>NZ_CP152390.1:0-3080000 GCF_042604605.1 Pseudoalteromonas sp. M58 | reverse complement strand
TAACGGTCCTAAGGTAGCGAAATTCCTTGTCGGGTAAGTTCCGACCTGCACGAATGGTGTAACCATGGCCACGCTGTCTCCACCCGAGACTCAGTGAAATTGAAATCGCAGTGAAGATGCTGTGTACCCGCGGCTAGACGGAAAGACCCCGTGAACCTTTACTACAGCTTGGCACTGAACATTGAACCTACATGTGTAGGATAGGTGGGAGACTTAGAAGCAGAGACGCTAGTTTTTTGTGAGTCGTCCTTGAAATACCACCCTTGTAGTTTTGATGTTCTAACGTTGGCCCCTGAATCGGGGTTACGGACAGTGCCTGGTGGGTAGTTTGACTGGGGCGGTCTCCTCCCAAAGAGTAACGGAGGAGCACGAAGGTTGGCTAAGTACGGTCGGACATCGTACGGTTAGTGTAATGGTAGAAGCCAGCTTAACTGCGAGACAGACACGTCGAGCAGGTACGAAAGTAGGTCATAGTGATCCGGTGGTTCTGAATGGAAGGGCCATCGCTCAACGGATAAAAGGTACTCCGGGGATAACAGGCTGATACCGCCCAAGAGTTCATATCGACGGCGGTGTTTGGCACCTCGATGTCGGCTCATCACATCCTGGGGCTGAAGTCGGTCCCAAGGGTATGGCTGTTCGCCATTTAAAGTGGTACGCGAGCTGGGTTTAGAACGTCGTGAGACAGTTCGGTCCCCCTATCTGCCGTGGGCGTTTGAGAATTGAGAGGGGTTGCTCCTAGTACGAGAGGACCGGAGTGAACGAACCGCTGGTGTTCGGGTTGTCATGCCAATGGCATTGCCCGGTAGCTACGTTCGGAACTGATAAGCGCTGAAAGCATCTAAGCGCGAAGCAGGCCTCGAGATGAGTTCTCACTAGACTTTTAAAGTCTCTGAAGGGCCGTTGAAGACTACAACGTTGATAGGCAAGATGTGGAAGTGGTGTGAGCCATTAAGCTAACTTGTACTAATTACCCGTGAGGCTTAACCATACAACGCCAAACGCGTTTTATGTGATAGTTTAAGCGCAGAAGTTAATATAACTAAAGTAGATACTTGAAGACTTTTATTATCAGAAATTCCAAATTTTAGTAAGCTCGATTAAATCGACCTTACACCAAATTTGCTTGGTGACAATAGCGTTTTGGACCCACCTGACCCCATGCCGAACTCAGTAGTGAAACGAAACAGCGCCGATGATAGTGTAGCATTTGCTATGTGAAAGTAGGACATTACCAGGCTCCAAATAAGAGAAACCCGTTACAGCGATGTGACGGGTTTTTTGTTGTCTGCAGGAAAGTAAAAATATTAGCTATCAGCCGTCAGCCGTCAGCCGTCAGCCGTCAGCTATCAGCTATCAGTTGCACAGTGTCAACCTGTACTTTGTAGCGTGGGTTGAGTATCTCGAAAGCTATGGGTAAAAGAATGCGACGAGCACCTTAGAGCCTAATACATACTCTACCGCTGTGGGCACTACGACATTACCAGGCTCCAAATTGAGAAAGCCCGTCTAGCAATCGTCGGGCTTTTTTACGTCTGTAGGAAAGTGAAAATGCAGGTCAAGGTAAAAGGTAATAGGCTAAAGGAAGAGAGTTGATCAGAGCTGACACCACGATATTCTATTGTGTTGTTGCTACGAAGTAGCGCACCATGGCTCCAAATTTAGAAAGCCCGATTAGCAATCGTCGGGCTTTTTACGTACGCAGGAATGACACACTAAAGGCCTGTGGTGAGTAAAATGCTAAGGGAGTTCAGCGATTAAGCCCAACGTGATTACTTAGGACTGTGTACAATACTAATCTACTTTGTTGGTGAAGTCATAGTCGTGTGTGACCTTGAATATAGAAGGGGAAGCGTGTACTTCACATCGCTATCAAGTCTAATGTACGCATATATTGCTAGCCTAAATATATAATGTTTAAACGAATCAGCTACAGCTTTTTTAAGGCCTTATAAGATCGCTGTATGCATATAGAAAAACTCATTTAAGTTGGGCTGAAAAGTGACTATGGTCTTTATTTTAGCTATTAGATGATTTTGCAGAATATATTAAAGAAATGATATTTGTGGAATAAACCAAGTAGGATCAAAAACGCCAACTCAAGGTTGGCGTTTCAATTATGAGGTTAAAGGTAATTATTAAACCTTAGGGCCTGCATTTTTAATTTCTTCAGATACGTCGTATTTTGCGAAGTTTTCTGTGAAATCAGCGGCTAGTTTAGCTGCATATTCAGCATACTTTGCTTTGTCTTCCCATGTGTTAATTGGGTTAAGCAGCTTGCTATCAACGCCTGGTACTGCAACTGGTACGTCTAGATTTAGCACGTCAATGTGTTGAGTTTCAACACCAGCTAATTTTCCAGATACGATTGCGTCAACAACAGCACGTGTTGTTGGAATATCGAAACGCTTACCAATACCGTACGGACCCCCTGTCCAGCCTGTATTAACTAGGTAAACTTTAGCGCCAAACTCGCGTACACGCTTCATTAGAAGTTCTGCGTAGACACCTGCAGGACGTGGGAAGAAAGGTGCGCCAAAACAGGTTGAAAATGTAGATTCGATATCACTGGTAGAGCCAATTTCTGTAGAGCCTACTTTTGCAGTGTAACCACTTAAGAAGTGGAATGCTGCAGCTTCTTCGGTTAGTACAGATACTGGAGGAAGGACACCACTTACATCACATGTTAAGAATACAACCGCTTTAGGCTCGCCTGCACGGTTTTCAACTTTGCGTTTTTCAACATGCTCCAGTGGATAAGCTGCACGGCTATTTTGAGTTAGGCTGGTATCATTAAAATCAGGAACGCGATTTTCATCAAGTACGACATTTTCTAAAATTGTACCGAATCGAATAGCGTCCCAGATAACAGGTTCGTTTTTCTGAGAAAGGTCGATACATTTAGCGTAACAACCACCTTCGATATTAAATACACTACCTTGTGCCCAGCCGTGCTCGTCATCACCGATTAAGAAGCGAGTTGGATCGGCTGATAACGTTGTTTTACCTGTACCAGATAAACCAAAGAATAACGCAGTATCGCCTGCTTCGCCTACGTTAGCAGAACAGTGCATTGGTAATACACCTTTCGCTGGTAGTAGGAAGTTTTGCACAGAGAACATCGATTTTTTCATTTCACCCGCGTAGCGCATGCCAGCAAGTAACACCTTACGTTGTGCAAAGTTAATAATAACTGTGCCATCGCTATTGGTACCATCGCGTTCTGGATCACATACAAACGAAGGTACATTCATTACTTGCCACTGAGGGAAGTCTGCTTTGTTGTATGATTCTGGTTGGATGAACATGTTTTTAGCGAAGATATGGTGCCAAGCAGTTTCTGTTGTTACAACCACTGGAAGATAGTGCTCTGGATCAGCGCCAACTTCAAGGTGAGAGATAAAGTGGTCATTGCTTTGCACATGTGCTTCTACACGTGCCCATAACGCGTCAAACTTATCTGCATCGAATGGGCGATTTACATTACCCCATTGGATTTCATTTTCAGTACTTGATTCTTGAACAATAAAACGATCTTTTGGAGAACGACCGGTACGACGACCAGTGTTAGCTACAAAAGCACCATTGGCGGCTAAAGTCCCTTCGCCACGGCTGATAGCGTGTTCGACAAGTTCAGCTGCAGTTAGATCGACAAAACGGGTAGCGCTTGAAGTCATGTTTATACCTAAATTGTGTGAGATTGAACGGGATAGCTCTGGGTCTTAGTAACCTTTAAGCTGCAATTATAGTAACAGATGGATTAAGGATATTCGAGCTTATAAACGCCGTAAAAACATATAAATTAAGGAAAAAACATGAATAATTTCAATGATACCGGTGTCATGAAAAATGCTCAGCTTGTGATACCGGTGTCATTTTTTAGGCACAAAAAAGCCATAAAAAATTATGGCTATTTTGTGCTGTGTTTTATAAAAGTAGATTAGTTAAATATACTTTTTATATCTTGCTCGTTAAACACATAATCTTTTAAACAGTAATGGCAGCTAATTTTAATCTCACCATTTTTTTCAACATCGTCCAAAAGCGCTTGTTGGCCAACATTAACTAAAGCCGTCATCGTTTTTTCGCGGTTACAGCCACATTTAAATTGAATTGGTTGAGGATCAAATACTCGCGGATTATCTTCATGATAAAGACGCGTTAAAATAGTATTGGCATCGAGCTCTAATAGCTCTTCATCTTTAATGGTATTGCTGAGTGCTTCTAAGTGAGCAAAATCTTCAATCGACTTTTGTTTATCAACAGGTAGCACTTGTAAAAATAGCCCACATGCTTTGGCGCTTCCCTCTGTGGTGTCGGTTGCAAACCAAAGGCGCGTTTTTAATTGTTCAGATTGCTCAAAATAGCTTTCTATACATTCACTTAAGGTATCATGCTCTAAAGGCACTATACCTTGGTAACGCTCCCCTTGCGTCGGAGTAATAGTGATAACCATGTAACCTTGGCCTATAAGCTCTCTAACTGTTGACCCTGTCACTTCACTTTGAAGTCGTGCTATGCCACGCATATTTTGTTGGTCGTCACCGTTAATAACGGCATATTTTACCGGCCCATCACCTTGTAGTTGAACGGCAATTTCGCCTTCAAACTTTAATGTTGCTGTTAATAAACAGGTTGCAACAAGCAGCTCACCTAGTAATGCTTTAACGGGCTCTGGGTAATTGTGTTTAGCAATCATTTCATTGTAAGCGTTGTCTATTTGTACGAGTTCGCCACGAACATCGAGATTGTCGAATAAATAGCGATGAAGTAAATCTTGTTGCATGAGCGGCTATACCTAACTTGATTTCATTTTTAAAAGTTCGCGTCTTTGCTTTTTATCAGGCTTTTTAACCGGATGAGGTGCAAAGAAGCTGTTATTTTTGCGTGCGATAGTATTTTCTTCACGCTTAGCAATACTTGCATCAGATTCTTGATACAAGGTCTGTGCAATGGGGGCGCTTTGGCGCTTTTCAAGTATATTTAATACTGTGACAGTTTTTTCATCAACGCCTTGGGCTAGCTTTATAACTGCGCCAATTTCTACAATTTTGCTGGCCTTACTACGTTGACCATTATAATGTACTTTGCCGCCTTGTACCATTTCGCGTGCTATTGCTCGCGTCTTATAAAATCGAGCAGCCCATAACCATTTATCTAACCTGACTTTAAGTTCGCTCGAGTTTTCTGAGTTGTCGTTGAGTTTAGCTTTCTTTGTCATGGAACATCTCTAGTAAATTCGGTTATTAGCTAAATTACCATGAAATAGGTATGCCATGAAGTTATAGCTTGATTCTGTAACTAATGAGGAAGATAAATTAATCTGTTTACAAAGTTTAATATTAGCGTGCTTGTTGAATGAAAAATGAAAAGGTACTATGGCTGGGTGATTTCGCTATAAATTAAAATAAGAACACTACTTATGGAACAGCACGTTCAACAATTTAAACTGCTATTAAACCGTTTGCCACACGCTAAATTAAGCGTGTTAGTTATGGTTTTAGTTATTGTTTATATTGCATTTTTGTCATCAAAGCTCGTTTGGCTTTTATGGCCGCACCCAGTAACAACTCCTCTTGCTCCCAGTAGCTACTCTAGTCAAGTCACGGGCGGCAATAACCAGTCTGTCGATTCGATTATTGGGCAATTTTTATTTGGTAAAGTAAATGTAACAAAAAACACCAATACTGCCCCCCAAGCCAAAGTTATTAATAATGCCCCTGAAACGCGCTTAAGTATAAATTTAACCGGTATTGTTGCTGTGAGTAATGATGATAAAGCGGGGATGGCCATTATTGAATCGCAAGGTCGCCAGGCGAGTTACTTAGTTGAAGATGTTATTCAAGGTACACGTGCAAAGGTATCGCAAATACTCCCAGACCGTGTCATTTTAGATGTAAGCGGCCGCTTTGAAACCTTAATGCTTGATGGGCTCGACTTTACCAAAACGGTGTCTATGCCGGTACTAGCCGCGCGAGATGAGCCTGAGATGGGGCCGTTAGCACCTTCATCGCAAAGTGAAGAGCAGATAGATGCGACTGCCAACCTTGAAGTAAAAGAAGCATTAATAGAAACCCGCGAAGAGCTTTTAGAAGAGCCTGGTAAATTATTTGATTACATACGTGTTGCCCAAGCTATGAATGATGGGGAACTTATAGGTTACCGTTTGAGTCCAGGTAAAGAGCCTGAATTATTTAAACAAATGGGATTACAAAATAACGATTTGGCCGTGGCAATTAACGGCTATCAATTAACTGATTTAAAACAGGCTATGGCAGCAATGAATGAGCTGCGAAATAGTACCGATGCAACTATCACCATAGAGCGTGATGGTGAGCAAATCGATGTGCTTTTTAGTCTGCAATAACTTAGCTTTGGAGTTTTAACATAATGGTTCAGGTGCTACACCTCAAAAAAATTAAAAAAGGGTTAGCTAAGTATGCGGCACTTTTTTTAGCGGCAAGTCTTTCTATGTCGGTTGCTGCTGTTGAATATGCTGCTAACTTTAAGGGCACAGATATTAATGAGTTTATTAATATTGTGGGCAAAAACCTTAATAAAACCATCATTATTGATCCTAACGTGCGTGGCAAAGTTAATGTGCGCAGTTATGAGTTAATGGATGAGGCACTTTATTATCAATTCTTTTTAAATGTATTAGAAGTTTACGGCTATTCAGCTGTTGAAATGGATAACAACATTATAAAAATAGAAAAAAGTTCAGATGCTAAAAAATCCAATGTACCGTTAATTACAACGGACAGCGATGCAGCTGGCGATATGATGATCACTCGGGTTGTACGAGTTAAAAATGTCAGCGTACAAGAGTTAGGCCCTTTGGTTCGCCAGTTTAGTGACCAAAAAGATGGCGGTCATGTTGCTAACTTTAATGCCGCTAACGTGATGATGCTAACAGGACACGCAGCCTCTGTTAATCGTTTGGTAGAAATTATTCGCTCTGTTGACCAAGCGGGTGATAAGCGCGTTGATATTGTAAAACTTAAATATGCAACAGCTGATGATGTGGTATCGGTAGTTGATAATATTTATAAAGACAGTGGCAAGGGCAGCGTTCCTGAGTTTTTAATTCCTAAAGTTGTGGCTGATGGCCGAACTAATAGCGTGATTGTGAGTGGTGAAGGTCAAGCTCGTACCCGCGCCATTGAGCTTATTAAACGTCTCGACGGCGAACTTGAAAGCCAAGGTAATACCAAAGTATTTTACCTAAACTACGCAAAGGCAGAAGATTTAGTCAAAGTACTTCAAGGTGTGAGTAAATCGCTGGCAGAGGATTCAAAAGGCGGAGCAACCAACAATGCGCGTAGTAGTAATAGAAACGACACGAGTATTGAAGCACATCCTGATTCTAACTCACTCGTCATTACCGCTCAGCCAGATACGATGCGTTCACTTGAATCGGTTATTGAGCGTTTAGATATTCGCCGCGCACAAGTATTAGTAGAAGCCATTATTATTGAAGTCATGGAAGGTGATGGCGTTAACTTTGGCCTGCAATGGATTTCAGAGCAAGGTGGGATGCTACAATTTAATAATGGTACAACAGTACCTGTTGGTTCGTTAGCCGTAGCGGCAGAACAAGCCCGTGATAAAACGGTAACTAAAAATATCATTGGTACTGAATCAGGTACTGTCACCAAATATGATGAAACAACTGAAGGTGACTACGGCCCACTAGCATCATTACTCGGTGGTATTAATGGCTTAGCCATGGGGGTAATTAAAAATGACTGGGGCGCAATTGTTCAAGCTGTTTCAACCGACACTAATTCGAATATTCTAGCGACTCCATCTATTACTACAATGGATAACGAAGAAGCATCTATTTTAGTTGGTCAAGAAGTGCCAATCATTACTGGTTCGCAAACAGGTAGTAACAACGAAAATCCATTTCAAACGGTTGAGCGTCAAGAGGTGGGTATTAAACTTAAAGTAACCCCTCAAATTAATGATGGTTCAGCGGTGCAGTTGACCATAGAGCAAGAAGTTTCAAGTGTTAGTGGCGCAACAGCAGTCGATATTTCGGTGAACAAGCGCGCAATTAAAACTACTGTAATGGCCGATGATGGCGGTATGGTGGTATTGGGTGGCTTGATTGATGAAGATGTACAAGAGAGCGTTTCAAAAGTGCCACTATTAGGCGACATTCCTATTTTAGGCCACTTGTTTAAGTCAACTAATACAACAAAGCGAAAACGTAATCTAATCGTGTTTATTAGACCGACCATTATTCGCGATGGCATTAGTATGAATAAGCTCAGCTTTAGTAAATATAACTTTATTCGCGGTGAGCAATTTAAAAAGCGTGAAGATGGCATTAACTTAATGCCAATGTCTGATACGCCTATTTTACCTGAGTGGAATGACGAATTAGTGTTACCACCTACGTACGAAGAGCATTTACGCAAACAAAATGCACAAGAGCGTAACAATGACTAATGCGATAGAAGATATTAATCAAGACGTTGTTCATCCAGCTGCACATAACAACGATGAAATGCTTGAACAAGAGGATTTAATTGAGCTGCCTGCAAAGCGTTTGCCGTTTTCATATGCAAGGCGGGTGGGTGCGTTACTTAGTAAACATAAGGATAACCGAGTTGTTTACTACCGTGGCGAGTTGGATATTGATGTATTGCTAGAAGTGCGCCGCATTGCAGGACATGGCTTCACACTAGAGCAACTAGAAGATGATAAATTTGAGTTATTACTAGAAGCATCGTATCAACGTGACAGCTCAGAAACTCAGCAAATGATGGAAGACATTGGTAACGAGGTTGATTTATTCTCGCTGGCTGATGAGCTTCCTCAAACTGAAGATTTACTTGCTGGTGATGACGACGCGCCTATTATCAAACTCATTAATGCCATGTTGAGTGAGGCGATTAAGGAAGGCGCATCTGATATCCACATTGAAACGTTTGAACAAGAACTGGTTATTCGTTTTCGAGTGGATGGTGTACTCAAAGAAGTTTTAAAACCTAATCGTAAATTAGCCTCTTTGCTGGTATCGCGTATTAAAGTAATGGCCAAACTCGATATTGCAGAAAAACGTATACCGCAAGATGGCCGTATTAGTTTACGTATTGCAGGGCGTGCAGTAGATGTGCGTGTATCGACTATGCCATCGAGCTTTGGTGAGCGAGTCGTATTGCGTTTGCTTGATAAAAACAATGCGCGTTTAAACCTTGAAGATTTAGGCATGACCGCGAAAAACCGAGAGCTATTTGCTGATTTAATTAGTAAGCCTCACGGTATAATCTTAGTTACAGGCCCTACAGGCTCTGGTAAAAGTACCACGCTTTATGCAGGTATGAGCCAAATTAACTCGCGGGATCGCAATATTTTAACGGTTGAAGATCCAATCGAGTACGAAATTCCTGGCATTGGCCAAACACAGGTTAATACCAAGGTTGATATGACTTTTGCCCGTGGCCTACGCGCTATTTTACGTCAAGATCCTGATGTAGTTATGGTCGGTGAAATACGAGATTTAGAAACAGCCCAAATTGGTGTGCAAGCATCGCTGACTGGTCACTTAGTTATGTCTACATTGCATACTAATACCGCCTCAGGTGCAATTACCCGTATGGAAGATATGGGTGTTGAGCCATTCTTATTATCGTCATCATTACTCGGCGTATTGTCACAGCGCTTAGTACGTACCTTATGCAATAGCTGTAAAGAAGGGCATATTGCAGATGAGCGTGAATGTGAATTACTCGGCGTACCGTTTGATAATGCTCCGACGATTTACCGCGCGGTAGGGTGTGAAGAGTGTAACTTTAACGGTTATCGTGGTCGTACAGGTATTCACGAATTATTAGTCGTTGATGAAACTATTCGTGAAATGATCCACAGCGGTAAAGGTGAGCAAAGCGTAGAGAAATATATTCGTAAACGCAGCCCAAGTATTCGTCAAGATGGCTGCAGCCGCGTACTTGCGGGTAAAACAACGCTTGAAGAAGTATTACGCGTAACCCGTGAGGAAGGCTAACAATGGCGGCGTTTGAATACCGTGCATTAGATGGCCGGGGAAAAGAAAAAAAAGGAATTTTAGAAGCGGATACAGCAAAGCAAGTTCGCCAACTTTTACGCGATCAAAAGCTAACCCCCCTCGAGGTCGTGCCAGCTGCTCAAGATGATAAACAAGTTCGAGGTCAAAAAGCGCCATTATTAGGCTCTTTATTTAAGCCGACAATATCAACGTCAGATCTTGCTTTGATTACACGTCAACTTGCGACCCTAATTCAGTCAGCCTTACCCGTTGAGGGTGCCGTGATGGCGGTTGCTGAGCAGTGTGAAAAACCACGGCTAAAACGTATGTTAATGTCTGTGCGCTCTAAAGTGGTGGAAGGGTATACGCTTGCTGATGGGATGAGTGAATTTCCGCATGTATTTGACGATTTATACCGTGCAATGGTGGCCGCAGGTGAAAAGTCAGGTCACTTAGATCAAGTACTTAACAGATTGGCTGATTACACCGAGCAACGCCAACATATGCGTAGCCAAATTACGCAAGCGATGGTGTATCCCATTATTTTGGTCGTGTTCGCTATTGGTATTGTTTCAGTATTATTAGGTACTGTGGTGCCTAAAATACTAAAAACGTTTGAAAAAACCAAACAAGTATTACCTTGGACAACCGAATGGGTCATGGCGGGTAGTCATTTTGTACAAAATTATTGGTTTGTTAGTTTATTAGCGATCACGGCGATTGCTATTGGAATTAAATACGCACTTAAAAAACCTAAAGTACGGTTTTGGTGGGATGCAAAAGTATTAAATATGCCAGGCATAGGTAAGGTTGCCAGAGGGATTAACACGGCGCGCTTTGCCCGTACATTAAGTATTTTATCGTCAAGCTCAGTGCCGCTACTTGAAGGAATGCGTATTTCAGGCGGGGTGTTGGTTAACGAAAAAATAAAGCAAGCAGTGGCTGATGCCGCAGAAAGAGTCAGTGAAGGGGCGAGTCTTCGTGCTTCACTACAGCAAACTAAGTTGTTTCCACCAATGATGCTACATATGATAGCCAGTGGTGAAAAGTCCGGTGAACTTGAGCAAATGTTAGAGCGTGCTGCTAACAATCAAGATCGCGAGTTTGAAAGTATGGTTAATGTGTCATTAAAATTATTGGAACCGGCAATGATTGCCTCTATGGCAGTGATTGTGCTTTTCATAGTAATGGCAATTTTGCAGCCAATTATGGCAATGAACAAGGCCGTAGGTCTTTAAGTATTTTTTATATTAATGATTTAAACAAATCATTTTTGCTTAGTGTTTTTAGAATAACGAGGTAATAACGTGAATAAACAATCAGGTTTTTCTTTATTAGAAGTCATGGTGGTACTGGTTATCATCGGGATGATCATGTCGATTGTGGCACCTAATATTATGGGCCAGCAAGAAGAAGCGGCTATTGATAAAGCGCATTTAGATATTCAGCAGTTAGAAGATGCTATGAGTTTGTACAAGCTTAAAAATAAAAGCTACCCAAGTACAGAGCAAGGTTTAGAGGCGTTGGTAACTAAAACCAGTATTGAGCCCATTCCAAAGCGTTTTCCTGATGGTGGTTTTATTAGCAAGTTACCAGAAGATCCATGGGGTAATAATTACCAATTAATCAGCCCTGGAGAAATAGGTAAATTTGATATCTTTTCGATGGGTCCAGATGGCGAACCAGCCACCGAAGATGACATTGGTAATTGGGATGAAGATAAGCAGTAATGACCAATAACTTTACCATGCACTTAAACATAATACATTGGGGCTTGCCATGCAGGTAAGCCCTAAGCACCTGAGTGCAAAGCATTATGGTTTTAGTTTAATAGAAATTTTAGTGGTATTGGTGATCATCGCCTTTGCCACCAAAATGGTGGTATACAGCTTAGATGGCGGCGCTGAAGAAGCGTTAGACAAGCAAGCAAATAGGCTGCATACCACCATTAATGCCGCATCGGAATTTGCGGTGCTTAATCAAATAGAATTAGGCCTTTTAGTTGAGCAAAATACGCTTGAATTTTTAGTTTTTGATGGCGAAAAATGGATTAGCTTTGATCGTGAAGCTTTATTTAAGCCAATTGAGATCGAACCTCAATTTAAATTAACACTTAATCTTGAAGACCTACCTTGGGCACAAGATAACTTACTAGAGCAGTCAAATTGGCGTGAGCTAATGAGTGGTAATAATGAAGACAGTTTATTAGAGCTTAAAAAGTTAAAAGTACCGCAAGTACTTATTTTATCCTCTGCCGATGTAAGTGTGTTTCAGCTCATGCTTGAATTAAAAGATCAGCCAGAGCCGGTGTACTTTATTGAAGGTAAATTTGCAGCCCCAGTCGATTTTCGTCGAGAGCCCCAATAATGAAAAAATACCACGGGTTTACATTATTAGAAGTCTTAGTTGCACTGAGTATTTGTGCCATGGCGGGTATTGCGGCAATGCAAGCAACCGGTGAGCATATTCATCACTTATCAAGTATTGAAGAACAAACGTATGGCTCATGGGTCGCTGAGAATGTATTGGTAGAACAACGAACGAAAGGCGAAAAATGGCAAGGTAAAAATGGTACCCGCGGCAGTGAGATGATGGCGGGTATTGAATGGTTTTGGCGCCAAGATGTTGTGCCCACTGCCGACAAGAGCTTTGTAAAAGTCACTATTAATGTGTTTACGGATGATAAGTACGAAAATTCAATTTATGAGTTAAGCACTTACTTAAATAAAGGTAAGCTTTAAGTGAAGCAGCGCGGTTTTACATTATTAGAAGTGATGGTGGCACTAGGTGTGTTGGCGTTTGTGATTATGGCCACCCACCAAATACTTGATACCACAACGCGAGCTAAACAAGCATCAGATGAAAAAATTGCTGAACTAAATGGGTTACAAACAGCCTTCAGGCTAATGGATCAAGACTTTAGCCAAATGACTAAACGCCAAGTGCGTAATGAAGCTGGAGATTTTCAAGAGGGATACTTACTTGCTGGACGCTACATTTTAGAAAGCCAGCTTGATGGTATTGCCTTTGTACGTGATGGTTGGATGAATCCCATTAACTTACTCCCTCGCTCAGAGTTACAAGCTGTTGGTTATCGCGTCATTGATGACAAGTTAGAACGCGTATATCGCATTTATGTCGATCAACTCGATAATATGGAGCCTCGTAGCCAAGTTATTTTAGCCGCAGTCGAAGAGCTTAAATTTGAGTTTTTAGATGGTAGCGGTAAGTGGCAAGAAGACTGGCAAATTAAGGCATTACCTAAAGCCGTTGCGGTAACTATAAAGCAAATGGATGCGGAGCCTATCAGGCGTGTGTTTTTAGTGCCAGGACTCGGTAAAGAGCTACCTAAACCAGTAACTGAGGGGACTAACCCGTCGCAACCTAATGGCCGGGGTACGCCTTGATGAACCAACAATCTTCGCGCGGCGCGGCTTTGGTTATTGTGTTATTTATTGTAGCGCTTGCAGCTATTTTAGCCGTTGAAATGAGTGCTAATTTAATGGTGCAAGTACAAAGAAGTACCAATTTACAAAGTCAGCAACAAGCGAAATGGTATGCCTATGGTGCTGAAGAGCTAGCAATTAAAGGTTTAATTCAAAGTAAAAAAGACGATCCTGAAAAAACCACATTAGCGCAGCCCTGGGCAAAGCAAGGCGATGTAAAGTACCCTGTTGAGAACGGCACTTTAAGCGGCCAGTTGACTGATTTACAAGCGTGTTTAAATTTAAACGCGCTTGGGGTTGAGCCAGACCCAAATAGCGGTAATAAAACTAACCCAGCACATAAAGCGTTGTTTGCTATTTTAGAAAATATAGATGATTTACCCAGTGATGAATCAGAAGAAGGGATGGCCGACAGTGTGTTTGATTGGCTTGATGAGAACAGTATAACCTATCGCTCTGGTGCCGAAGAGGGGGAGTATTTATCTCGTCAGTTTCCATATATGACGGCTAATAGCTTATTTGCATCGGTGTCTGAACTGCGTTTAATTAAAGGGTTTAATCCTTTGGTTATGGAAAAAGTGTTGCCTTTTGTCTGTGTGATCCCAGGCAGCACATTACTTTCAATCAATGTTAATACAATCACTGAAGAGCAAGCATTATTACTCAGTGGCTTAATAGATGAACTTAGTGTTTCAGGCGCTCAAGCGGTAATTGCAGCGCGTCCTGAAAATGGTTTTGATAATATTGAAGAGTTTTTTGAATCTGTATTACAACAAGGTGGTAAAAACATCAAAGCAGTAGAAAAACTTTTTAGTGTGAAAAGTGAATATTTTAAATTACAAACGCAGGCAAAATTTGTTGATTTGCGTTTTTCGATGACCACATTACTGTATGCCAGCAATGGCGAGGTAACGATACTGGCGCGAAAATTTGGAGGCGTACAGTGACAGAGATACTGTTGATCCGCACGGGTCAAACCGAACAAGACTTACTTAACTGGCTAATATACTCACCACAAGAACAAGAAATAATAGCCAGTGGCGAGTTACAAAATGCCAGCCAGTTAAGTGAGTTAACTGAAAAAGCATCAACCCGAGAGCTCGTGGTACTTTTACCATGCGACCAAGTGCAATTAAAAACGGTGATACTGCCAACTAAATGGAACCGTAAGCTAGAGCAAGCACTGCCTTATATGCTCGAAGAGGATATTGCCTGTGATATAGACGATATCTATATAGCGCTAGGGGAGCCGACAATGGTTGAAGCGCAGCATGCAATTAGGGTTGCGCTAATGAATCGCGATTGGTTTGAGCACTGGTTAGAGGTGTTTGAGCAACACCAGCTCACTGCTCATAAAATAGTGCCGGATGGCTTGTTATTGCCCAGTGCAGAAGAGCCTTGTGTAGCGGCAATTGAGCTCAACAAGCAATGGCTATTTAAAAAAGGTGACTGGCATATCGGTGCGGTTGAAAGCAGCTGGTTAAAGGAATATCTAACGGCTTTAGGTAACCCTGATATAAAACATTACAGCCCTGCAGAGCAATTTCCCGAAACGCTTACCTTGCATCCGCAAACCAGTGACTATGAGCTGCCGTTAGCATTATTTGCTAAGCAGTTAGATCAGCTTAAATTTAATTTGCGTCAAGGGCCTTACACCATTAAAAAGAAAACGGCTTTATGGTGGGGTTACTGGAAAAGTGCCACCATAATTAGTGTTATTGCTTTGCTATCGAGTGTGGCTATTAAAGCGGTTGAATTACATCAGCTTAATTCGCAGCTTGAGGTAGCTAAATCACAAGTAGTAGAGCGATTTCAAAAAGCCTTTCCAGGCACGCGGGTGCGCCCTCACTTAATTAAAAATCAAATACAGGGAGCACTGGATAAAGTACAAGGTACGAGCGATGCTGGCTTTTTAGATTTAACCAGCAAGCTGGTGAGTGTATTTTCACAAGTGAGCGAATTTACACCGCAAACCTTACGTTTTGATAAGCGCCGTAATGAATTACGTATTCGTGCTCGTGCAAAAGACTTTCAAACCTTTGGTAAGGTTAAAGCCATTCTTGAGCAGCAAGGTGTAACTGTTGAGCAGGGGTCGTTAAATAATGATGGTGATTATATCGTCGGCGAAATTAGACTGCGAGGTGCACAATGAAACAGCAGTTCATGAAATATTGGGGTTCATTAAAAGAACAAGAGCAGCACTTAATAATGGTTGCGGGTGGTGTATTTATTATTTTTGTTTTGGTAATGGGTATATTTAGACCCTTAAATACGGCAATAGAAAATGCGCAACAATCACAAATAAAACAACAAGAATTGCTAGCATGGGTAGACGACAGTATCGTTAAACTTAAAGCAGCAGGTAAAGCGCAAACGGTGAGCAATCAAAATCTCAGCCAAATAGTGAATAATACGCGCGGTCGTTACAGCATTAATATTAGTAAAATGCAGCCAAATGATAATTCACTTCGTTTAACACTCGACTCAGTGGAGTTTAATCAATTAATCCAATGGATTGACGAGCTGGTTAATCAGCATGGTTTAAGCGTAGAAAATTTAGATTTAAGCCAAGATGATAAATCCGGTTATGTACGCGTTAGTCGTTTAGTATTAGAGAAGTAGTTAATGAAAAAAATAATAATTTTATCCATCGTTTTTGTAATTAGCTTTCTTGTTTTTAGCGTTATTAAATTGCCCGCTGCAGTGGCTTTAAATTTTGCTAAACCTTACTTACCTGCGCAGTTAGAGGTAGGGCAAACCTTTGGTACGCTATGGCAAGGTCAAATAATGCAGCTTCGCTTTCAAGGTGAACAGTTGAACAATGTACGTTGGGATATCTCAGGCTGGTCAATCTTTAAAGCTCAAGTAAATACTAACTTACGTTTTGGTAATCCTCGCGAACGTGATGACATTTCTGGGTATGCAGATATTAGCTATTCTCTCACAAATGACGAACTTAAAATAACCGACACAGTAGTCCGATCAACGGTTGAGCGTGCTATGCAGCGCATTGATTTACCGTTACCGGTTACTGCTAAAGGGCGCGTTATTTTAGAGCTCGATGAGTACGTTTCAGGCGCTCCTTATTGCCAATCATTACAAGGTGAAATAGCCAGCCCTGATATTGATGTGCAAGGGCTAACTGGCTGGTTTAATATAGGCGATTTAAGCGGTAAGTTAAGTTGTAAGTCGGGCGATGTAGCCATACTTATCGAGCCAAATAATAGATTAGGGTTAGAGGCTGATGCTACACTAAAAGCCAATTTTGATTTTAAAGTAGCGGGATATGTTAAACCTGATCTCACTTTACCGAAAGAAGTTCATGACGCGGTGAAGTTTTTAGGTAGACCAGATAACCAAGGTCGGTATCCACTTAAATTTTAATATTTTATAAAAAAGAGTTTTAATGCAAATACCTCAGTTTACTGAGCAGCACGCCAAACTGCTCAGCGAGTTTTTAACTACCCAGCCCGGCGCTATGAGCCTTATTCAAAGCCAAGGTTATTTATTTGGCACTATTTGTTCACCTGAGCCATTAGAAGTACATCAATGGTTAGAGCAAATTCTACCTAATACCGCGAATGACCTTGATGAAGACATGTTGTTTTTGTTTATGGCATTACATCATCAAGTAAGTGAACAAGTATTTGAACTTGGTTATAAGTTACCCGCTGAGTTTGACCGTGAGTTTTGTCAGCAGTGGTCTGCAGGTTTTTTAACTGCAAGCCAAACGTATACTCATAAGTTACTCCAGAGTGAGCAACTAGATATTCAATACAAGCAAGCGCTTGAAAGTGCACAGGCGACTCTTAGCTTTTTTGCATTAGATAAACCAACGATTGCACAGATTGCACAGCAAAATAATATCGATGAATTACATTTGTGTGCGCAGCAGTATGAATTAATGGGCGACTTTGCGTTAGGTTTTGCTGAACTTATAGAAATTGTCGCGCTTAATAGTGGTTTGTATACCGATGAAGGGTGGGATGAATAAGTAGGTAAAGCCTTAAGCGCCAATCTCTAATTCAATATCAGTGCAACCTTGTTTGCACTGTATTACTCCCTTACCAGCTTCGCTGGTGGCTAAATTTAACGTTAATACACCCTGGCAATGCTCACATTTAAGTGTTTTACCTTGTGCCAACTGCTTAAGCATAGTGCGGTGTTTGTGAAATGAGTTACTTGCTTTTTTATTTAATCCAGAAAAATCCATTATTTCACTCTCGCTTGCGCTAATGACTCTTTGATAATGTGACATACCGTTGTTAAACGTTCTGAATAAAAGTAGAGGTTTAGATCGCCTTGACGACAATAACGTAGTTCAAACAACTTTACTGACTCATCATTGGTAAACGTTTTATCAATATAGTCTTCTTCGGATCTTGAAAGTGCTAACTGTTTATTGATTTTGTTTCTTGTCATGGTTGCGACAGGAAAACGATCGACTTTAGTTGTGCTGCTTAACAAGCCTATACCATCACCGAGTAAGCGCTCACGAGGCTCTTTTACCAAGGGGTGATCAATGGTAAAAAATGCTAGGATCACAACCACTAGTATAAAAAATTTCTTCATAAATACACAAACCTTGATCCAAACAACACGTTAGTAGCCGGCAAGTGTAATAAAATACACCTTAAAAGCAAGTCACAAGTTGAATAAATTATTAGCAATCTAGTCAGTAATTTTAGCCAATATGCGTATAATAAGAGGAGTAATTAGATATTTCTGAAATATCTGAAAGTATACAAGTGCGACCTAAAGCGTATTATGTTTAGCATGTAAGTTGCTACACTTAGGCGAAAAGTACAAAAAGATTGCTGAATTTTTATTTCCTAGCGGCGTTGAGGAACTTCAATGGATAAGCAAATTAAAGTAAAAAACATACCAACAGAGGTTAAGATCCAAAAACCCGATCTGAGCCGTCAAGAAGATAGATTTAACCCACGCAACCGTATTTATGTGCGTGCTGTTTCAGGACTCCATCAATTACTAAGACAACGTATTGGCTTTTTAGGCATGCTGGCGTTTATGTTATTGCCATGGATCAACTTTAACGGTCAACAAGCTGTTTTATTTGAGCTAATGGAGCAAAAATTTAATATTTTTGGCTTAACCCTGTGGCCACAAGATTTCACCATTCTTGCATTTATATTTATGCTAGCAGCGTTTGCCTTATTTCTGGTTACCACTTTTTATGGTCGAGTGTGGTGTGGCTATACATGTCCGCAAACAGTATGGACCTTCATTTTTATTTGGTTTGAAGAAAAGTTTGAGGGCAGCGCTAACCAACGTAAAAAGTTAGATCAACGGCCGATGGATTTTGACAAGTTCTGGCGTAAAACAGCTAAGCACACTAGTTGGGTATTATTTTCTTTATATACTGCGTTAACGTTTGTTGGTTACTTCACGCCTATTCGCGAACTACTGCCTGAATTTATTACCTTTAATGTGGGCGGTTATGCCTTAGTTAGTATCATTGTATTTACTATTTGTACTTATGGTAACGCTGGGTGGATGCGAGAAATTATGTGTTTACATATATGTCCGTATTCACGTTTTCAGTCAGCAATGTTTGATAAAGACACTTTTACTGTAAGCTATGATGAAACTCGTGGTGAAAACCGAGGGCCACGTTCTCGTAAACAAGACCCTAAAGAGTTAGGTTTAGGTGACTGTATTGACTGTAACTTGTGTGTGCAGGTTTGCCCAACCGGGATCGATATTCGTAATGGTTTGCAATATGAGTGCATAAACTGTGGCGCTTGTATTGATGCCTGTGACGGCGTAATGGATAAAATGAATTACCCTCGGGGCCTTATCTCTTACACCACCGAGCGTAATTTAGAAACACCGGAGAATAAAACCCATCCGCTGCGCCCAAAGCTGATTGGTTACAGTGTTATTTTAATCTTACTTACCGGTGCGCTAGTTGCTAATATCGCCATGCGTAAAACCATGGACTTTGATATTATTCGCGACCGCAATCAGTTGTACCGTGTCGATTTTAATGGTTTAGTTGAAAACACCTATACCTTAAAAGTAATTAACAAAGCACAATACGAGCAAACATTCTCTATTGATGTAACAGGGTTAGATAATTATAAATACTTAGGTGATACTACCTTTACAGTAAACGCTGGTGAATCGCATAATGTACCGCTATCACTGGTAATGGATCCTTATGATTTAAAAGCGCCAATGACCGAGTTTAACTTTGTGTTGTCGCCAATAAACGAGCCCGATAATAAAATATCGCAGCCAAGCAACTTTTTTAAGGCACGATAAGTCGCTTTATTAAAGGCAAACGAGCACTGTTATTAACAAAAAAGCGGGATATTCCCGCTTTTCTTTTATATAAGAAGTATATGAGTAAATTTAGCTTTATTGACTTAACTCCAGATCTTATTTTGGATGCCATAGAAAGCGTGGATATTTATGCTGAGTCAGGGTTGTTAGCGCTAAATAGCTACGAGAATCGGGTATATCAATTTGTAGCCGAGGGTGCAAAGCGTTACGTCGTTAAGTTTTATCGCCCTGAGCGCTGGAGCAAAGCGCAAATTCAAGAAGAGCATGACTTTGCTTTTGAACTAGCCGCCGCTGAAGTACCGGTGGTGGCGCCAATAAAACACAATGGGCAAAGCTTGTTTGAACATCAAGGGTATTTGTTTACTTTGTTCCCAAGTGTAGGCGGGCGTTTATTTGAGGTGGACAATTTAGATCAACTCGATGTGCTCGGGCGTTTAATCGGTCGTATGCATCAAGTAGCCAAAACGAAACCCTTTACCCAAAGACCGACCGTTACCTGTGATGAATATTTAGATACAGCTAAAGTTCATTTACAAAAAAGTAAGTTAGTCCCTATGGGATTAGAGACTTCCTTTTACACTATTTTAGATTTAGTCATTGCTCAAACTCAACAGCAATATAAAAATGTAGAAGGCATTCGCTTACATGGTGACTGCCATGCTGGTAATATCCTATGGGCAGGAGATGCATTAATGTTTGTTGATTTAGACGATAGCCGTCAAGGTCCTGCAATTCAAGATTTATGGATGATGCTCAGTGGCGATCGACAAACACAGCTGTTACAGTTAGACACTTTAGTGAATGCATATGAAGAGTTTTGCGATTTTGATCACTCACAACTTAAGCTGATCGAACCGCTTCGGGCTATGCGTATGATTCATTACATGGGGTGGGTTGCAAAACGTTGGAGTGATCCTGCTTTTGTACGGAACTTTTCATGGTTTGCAGATGACAAATACTGGGAGCAACAAATTTTAGCGCTTAAAGAGCAGTTTGCAGCTTTGCAAGAAGCCCCGTTAAAATTATTGCCATAATATTTTTATTTAAAAAGAAGTATAACGAGATATTCATGCTTAAAAAATTAAAACTAAGTTTACTGATCCTATGTTTACCTTTTGCAGCATTAGCTGCTAACTTTGAAGCGGGTAATCAATACACTGTAATTGATGTTGAAAAAAGTAAAACCCCGAATGTAACCGAGTTTTTCTCTTTCTATTGCCCACATTGTTTTAAATTTGAGCCGGTAGCCAAAGGGATTGCAGAAAACTTACCTGAAGGGGCTGAATTTGTAAAAAATCATGTCAACTTTTTGGGAGGCGTTTCACCACAAGCTCAAAGTAATTTAAGCTTTGCTTACTTAATCGCAAAGAAACACGGTCAAGCTGAAGCGGTAACAGCGCAAATTTTTAAAAGCATTCATATACAACGTGCGCCATTAACTGAAATTAAAGACGTTAAAAAGTTATTAGAGCTTAATGCAATTGATAACACGACATTTGATAACGACATCGCCAGTTTGCCTATCATAGCAGCTGAACGTGCCATGCAAGATAAACAGAATAAATATTCTGAACTTGGTGCATTAACTGGCGTGCCTACATTTATCGTAAATGACAAATACAAAATCAATATTAATACAATCAAGAGCCAACAAGAACTTGATGAGTTAATTAGCTTTTTACTAAAACTATAATTTTTGGAGCACCACAATAATGATCAAATTAGTTAAAGCAGGGTTACTTGCTGTATTACTCCCTTTAGCTGCAACCAGTTTTGCTGCCACTTACGAAGAGGGCGTGCATTACGATGTCGTCTCTGATCGTGCAACCAGAAAACCAGAAGTAAAAGAGTTTTTCTCTTTTTACTGTCCTGCATGTAATAACATGGAACCACTGCTGGCCGAGATCAAACCTAAGCTAGACAAAAACGTAAAGTTTAAGAAAAGCCATGTGGATTTCGTGGGCGTTCGTGACCCAGAACATCAAACCATGATCAGCCAAGCACTAGCTACTGCTGAAGTACTACCGCAAAAAGATAAAATTATTTCAGCGATGTTTGACCACATTCACGCAAAGCGTGCTCGTTTTAATGAGCTTGCAGATGTAAAAGATGTATTTTTAGCGCAAGGTGTAGATGGCGACAAATTTGATAAATTATTTGAAAGCTTCTCGGTACGTACACTTAGCTCTAAAATGAAACGTGACCAAGATTACTTTAAAGGCAAAGGGGCACTTCGTGGCGTTCCTACGTTTATCGTTAATGGTAAATACAAGCTTAACTTAGGTGGTGAGTCAGGCATTTCATCGCCAGAAGATGTAAGCGCACTCATTAATTACTTAGCAAATAAATAAGTAGTTTGGTTAAATAAAAAAGCTCCGAAAGGAGCTTTTTTATTTGGAGAAGAAAATTCATTATGGAAAAAATTTTAATCTCAAGTTGTTTGTTAGGTTTGCCAGTTCGTTATGATGGTAAAGGCCAAACAATATTGCACCCTCAACTTAATTTGTGGCAAAAGCAAAATAGATTAATCGTATTTTGTCCTGAGATTGCTGGTGGCTTACTCGTGCCTAGAGCGCCCGCTGAGATAAAGCAAAATCGAGTTATTACAAATACTGCCGAGGATGTAACAAGTGCATTTGAAGCTGGCGCTAATAAAGCATTAGCCCTTTGTAATAAGCATAATATTCGCTTTGCTTTACTAAAAGAGTCTAGTCCTTCGTGTGGCCGTAATACAATTTATGATGGAAGCCATAGTGGGGTGAAAGTAAAAGGCATGGGGCTGACCGCTAAGTTATTGGTAAAGCATCAAGTTAAAGTATTTAGTGAAGAGCAAATACCAGCACTTATCAAGGCGCTGGCATTATAGTATTGGATTTTATTTTTTCTGTAAAAATACACCAGATTCAATATGGTGTGTGTATGGGAATTGATCAAATATTGCAAAGCGCTTAACCTCATGGGTTTGGCATAAGTGATCAAGGTCACGCTCTAACGTATCTGGGTTACATGAGATATAAATAATATTCTCATAGTTAGCCACTAAATCACACGTTAGGGTATCCATGCCGGCACGAGGTGGGTCGACTAGAATGGTTTGGCAGTTGTAACTACTAAGGTCAATACCATCTAAGCGAGAGAAAGTACGCTCGCCTTTCATTGCCTGAGTAAACTCTTCGCTCGACATGCGAATAATATCTAAGTTAGTTACTTTGTTTTGAGCAATATTATATTGCGCTGAATGCACAGACGATTTTGATATTTCTGTTGCCAGCACTTTATTAAATGAGCCCGCAAGTGCAATTGAAAAGTTTCCGTTACCACAATACAGCTCTAGTAAATCATTGTTTAGTGGTTTACATAACTCTTGTGCCCACTCTAACATCTTAATATTTACCTTCGCATTAGGCTGAGTAAAGCTATTTTCTACCTGCTGATAGATTAGCTCTTGGCCATTCACCATTAAGCGCTCAGTAACAAAGTCATCGCCCAATTTTTCTTTTTGCTTACGTGCACGGCCAATAAAGTCAATTTTGTATTGGCTGCTTAGCTTTTCCTTTAAGGCATTGATCTCAGTTAACCAGTGTTCATCAAGTGGCTTGTGATAAAGCAAGCTCACTAAAATTTCACCACTGAGGGTTGATAAATAATCTATTTGAAATAGCTTACGACGTAGTACTTCGCAGTCTTTTAAATTATCAATCATCACCTGCATAATTTCACCTACTAAAGGAGCTGCAGGGTCAAAGGTATCAACACGTATTTTATCTTTTGTTTGTTGATCAAACATAATATGAAACAGATCGTCACCATCGTGCCATACTCTAAATTCTGCACGTTGGCGGTAGTTAATGGGCTCAGAGCTAAATACTTCTAACTGTTTTACACCAAAACGTTGAAATTGCTCTGTAATACGCTGCTCTTTTTCATTTAATTGTGCATCGTACTGCGTGGTATCTATATTTATAACTGCCATTAACGGTATAACCTTATCGTTGAGATCTGTTTATCGGCGCTATTGTAGGGAGCGAAGCGTATTTGTCTAGTTTTGATCAAATATAGTGAGCTTTTTTTGAGCATTTTACTACAGTATAGGCTTACTTGGCCGATATTAGGGTAAGTCTAAATAGGAGTCTTCTCATGAAAATAGGTAACTTTAGTTTTGTTCCAAACAGTAATGCTAATAAATACAATACTAAACAAGCAATGCCACAGCCTAAAATAGACTCGCCACCAACCAGTTATCAGCAACGAGGAAAAGAGCTGGCTGCTGCCGTATTAGGTGACAAAATGGCAAAAGAATTAGGTTTGCCGGTCGCTGAAACCAAAAAAGACAAACCACTGTTTGATTTTAATGAAGTCGTAAAAAATGTTTTAGACTTTGTTACAAGCTCGGTAAAAAAAGCCAAAGCCAATGGTGCCGATAACGACAAACTACAAGATATGCTAAATCAGGCACGTAAAGGAGTGCAGACGGGTGTTGATGAGGCTGTGGATGAATTAAAAGGCATGGGCGTATTTAATCAAGAACTTGAAGAGGGTATTGATAAATCTAAAGAGGGTATCTTTAGTGGTCTCGACAAATTTGAGCAGAACTTATTTAACCCACAACCTGCAAGCGTAACTGTTAGTCAGGCGCAATATGTAAGTTTAAGCAATAGTGCTGATTACACATTCACCACAGCAGAAGGTGATGAGGTGAGTATTAGCTTTGCAGATGCTTATCAATCGCAATCATCTAGTCGCTATCAAAAAACAGATGATTCACAATCATTTAGTTCGCAATTTTCTGAATCCCGTGAGCTCTCTTTCTCGATGTCAGTAAACGGTGAGCTTAATGAAGACGAGCAGCAAGCCATAAATGATTTAATGGCAGAGTTACAAGATGTCAGTAAAACCTTTTTCAGTGGCGATTTAGACAAAGCATTTGAACAAGCCCAAGAACTCAGTTTAGGGAATGAACAGCTGGTGGCATTCTCAATGGACTTACGTCAAAGCAAAACCGTTGCTGCCATTAAAGAGTATGAACAAATTAAGCCAACATCAGAAAAAGCCATTGCCGAAACTGTTGCCCCTTTTAATGATGATCTAAAATCGGCTTACTCTAAAGCGCAAGCCCTAGGATTAGAAAGTCAGCTATCAGGTATCATTCAATGGCTAAATCAAGATCAACAAGAAATAGATAAACTGGTTGATTACACTAACACCATGTTTGAAAACTTAGATAAACTAAACGCCGATACTGCGATGCTAGGCACTGAGTAAAACTACTTTCTTTTATAAAAGCCACATGGCAAACTGCCGTTCTTAGTAAAGAGTAGGAATGGTAGTTTGTCAGCGCACATCATGGTATTTGATTCAGGTATAGGTGGAACCACCGTGCTTGAGCATATTCAGCAAAGCATTCCTCATGCTCAATACAGCTACTTTATGGATAACGCATTATTGCCATATGGTGCGCAATCGCAACAAACCATCATTCATCGCCTATGTGGATTGATTCAATTTATTAAAGATGAGTCACTAAATGTCGACTTAATTGTTATAGCCTGCAATACCGCCTCAACATCAGCGTTAAGTTCGGTACGTCAAATTACCGATATTCCTATTGTTGGGGTAGTACCTGCAATTAAACCTGCAGCGCAATTAACGCAATCAAAGCATATAGGTTTATTGGCAACTCCCGCAACGGTATCAAGCCCGTATACTGATGCACTTATAAAAGAACATGCCTCATCGATAACCACAAGTTTATATAGTAGTGTTGAACTGGTTACTTTGGCAGAGACTCTCTTTTTTACCCAGCACTTAGATATCGATAAGTTGCACACTGAGTTAGACCGATTAAATATTAATAAAGATATCGATGTACTGGTATTAGGCTGTACTCACTTTCCTATTTTAGCTAAACCAATTAGTGATTACTTTAATACGCAAGTACAGTTATTAGACTCTGGTGCGGCCATTGCTAAGCGAGTTAGTTCTTTACTCAAATTAAGTGATAATCAAGCAGGCATAAAAAAGCCGCTGCACTATTATGCAACGGCTGATGTATGTAGTGATAAACTAGCGGTTAAGCAAGTTACACTGTTTGATCCGACTCTGAACGATAAGAGTTAGAATCATCTTCTTGTTTTTGTTTTGCTTCACGTACTTTCAAAGTACGTTGTTGGAACTCACTATCGTTTAGCTTAGCAATTGCATTATCAGCATCTGCTTGTGCCATTTCAACAAAGCCAAAACCGCGACGCTTGCCAGTATTCTTATCTTTTAACAAACGAACGTTAAATACTTTGCCTTGCTCTTCAAATAAAGTACGAACTACACCTTCATTTGCACGATAAGGAAGATTGCCAACATAAAGTGTTTTTGTTTTTACTTCGGCTTCTTCTGTACTTACTGATGACATTGCAGCAATAACAAGTCCACCAATTAATAAACCGGCACCGAATAGAAGTGCAGGGTCTAATGCTAGGCTTGCAAGCGCAAACTTAACGATAACAAAACCAACAACAGCAAGAATAACTGCGAAGATAAAAGATTTTTGATCGGGTAATTTCATTTTTGATCTACCAATAAACAGGAAATAAACATTAATTTAACATTGTGAACTTGCTATCTTAACGTCTTAATTGAACATAGCAATGAAATTTATAGCAAATAGTTAATAAGAGTGTAAAAAACAACCGATAGTAAGGCGTTTCTTTACTATTTTAGCCTCGTTTGTTTGAAACTTGAGCAAACGGTAAAAAGATCTAAAAAAAAGGTTGATCTGTTTTCGGATCTCCCTATAATGCGACCCCACTGAGACGGGGAACGCCAACGCATAGCGAGGCATGAGCTACTCAGAGAGTTAAGTAAAACTTAAGTTTAAATCATCGCAAGAAAGTTTAAAATTAAGTGTTGACTCGAAAAATAAAGGATGTATTATACGCATCCCTAGCGACAACGTCGCAACGTTCTTTAACAATATAAAGCAATCATCTGTGTGGGCACTCGTACAGATTGAGTTCTAACAGCCAAGCTACTTAGGTAGTGAGGCAAACAAATTTAGAGTCTCAATTGAAACTGAGTGACCAACAGAATAGTTACTTCGGTAATTATTCAGCACAGTCAATTCAATATCGAAAGATATTAAATAAATTCAGAATTCATTGAGCTGTCGAAAGACAAAAAACTTTTTAATTGAAGAGTTTGATCATGGCTCAGATTGAACGCTGGCGGCAGGCCTAACACATGCAAGTCGAGCGGTAACAGAAAGTAGCTTGCTACTTTGCTGACGAGCGGCGGACGGGTGAGTAATGCTTGGGAACATGCCTTGAGGTGGGGGACAACAGTTGGAAACGACTGCTAATACCGCATAATGTCTACGGACCAAAGGGGCTTCGGCTCTCGCCTTTAGATTGGCCCAAGTGGGATTAGCTAGTTGGTGAGGTAATGGCTCACCAAGGCGACGATCCCTAGCTGGTTTGAGAGGATGATCAGCCACACTGGGACTGAGACACGGCCCAGACTCCTACGGGAGGCAGCAGTGGGGAATATTGCACAATGGGCGCAAGCCTGATGCAGCCATGCCGCGTGTGTGAAGAAGGCCTTCGGGTTGTAAAGCACTTTCAGTCAGGAGGAAAGGTTAGTAGTTAATACCTGCTAGCTGTGACGTTACTGACAGAAGAAGCACCGGCTAACTCCGTGCCAGCAGCCGCGGTAATACGGAGGGTGCGAGCGTTAATCGGAATTACTGGGCGTAAAGCGTACGCAGGCGGTTTGTTAAGCGAGATGTGAAAGCCCCGGGCTCAACCTGGGAACTGCATTTCGAACTGGCAAACTAGAGTGTGATAGAGGGTGGTAGAATTTCAGGTGTAGCGGTGAAATGCGTAGAGATCTGAAGGAATACCGATGGCGAAGGCAGCCACCTGGGTCAACACTGACGCTCATGTACGAAAGCGTGGGGAGCAAACAGGATTAGATACCCTGGTAGTCCACGCCGTAAACGATGTCTACTAGAAGCTCGGAACCTCGGTTCTGTTTTTCAAAGCTAACGCATTAAGTAGACCGCCTGGGGAGTACGGCCGCAAGGTTAAAACTCAAATGAATTGACGGGGGCCCGCACAAGCGGTGGAGCATGTGGTTTAATTCGATGCAACGCGAAGAACCTTACCTACACTTGACATACAGAGAACTTACTAGAGATAGTTTGGTGCCTTCGGGAACTCTGATACAGGTGCTGCATGGCTGTCGTCAGCTCGTGTTGTGAGATGTTGGGTTAAGTCCCGCAACGAGCGCAACCCCTATCCTTAGTTGCTAGCAGGTAATGCTGAGAACTCTAAGGAGACTGCCGGTGATAAACCGGAGGAAGGTGGGGACGACGTCAAGTCATCATCATCCCTTACGTTACGTGTAGGGCTACACACGTGCTACAATGGCGCATACAGAGTGCTGCGAACTCGCGAGAGTAAGCGAATCACTTAAAGTGCGTCGTAGTCCGGATTGGAGTCTGCAACTCGACTCCATGAAGTCGGAATCGCTAGTAATCGCGTATCAGAATGACGCGGTGAATACGTTCCCGGGCCTTGTACACACCGCCCGTCACACCATGGGAGTGGGTTGCTCCAGAAGTAGATAGTCTAACCTTCGGGAGGACGTTTACCACGGAGTGATTCATGACTGGGGTGAAGTCGTAACAAGGTAGCCCTAGGGGAACCTGGGGCTGGATCACCTCCTTATACGATTTAGAACTTATTTGTTCGTAGTGTCCACACAGATGATTGTTAATTGTAAAGAGAACAACACTTATTGTTTGGGTCTGTAGCTCAGCTGGTTAGAGCGCACCCCTGATAAGGGTGAGGTCGGTAGTTCAAATCTACTCAGACCCACCACTTCTTCTTAATGCTTCGTTGTAAGCTTCGTTGTTTAGTAAACTAAACGGCCTCAACTTACGCCTTGTCTTAAAAAGAAGTCGGTATACAAACAGTAAGACCAGCATATGTGGGGCTATAGCTCAGCTGGGAGAGCGCCTGCCTTGCACGCAGGAGGTCAGCAGTTCGATCCTGCTTAGCTCCACCACTTTACTTCTTAAAAATAAATATTCTTTTATCGGGTAGCACAATCACCTGAGAATAGAGTGTGTTTAATTTTGAGAAGTTTTTGATTCTCTGCTCTTTAAAAATTTGGAAAAGCTGATAATAAAATTCGTATAAATACATTGTATTTGTACAGAGTTTTCAAAAGTAAAAAAGAATGATAGCAGTATCATTCAGTGCCATTTAATAAACGTTTCGTTTGTTGATTGGTATCTACTTTAGTATTCAATATTAACTTCTGGCGAAGTTAAACTGTCACAAAACAAAGACCCGTTTGGGTTGTATGGTTAAGTGACTAAGCGTACACGGTGGATGCCTTGGCAGTTGGAGGCGATGAAGGACGTATTAACTTGCGATAAGCCTAGTCAAGCTAGTAAAAAGCACTTGAGACTAGGATTTCCGAATGGGGAAACCCACCTGCTTGCAGGTATCGTTAACTGAATACATAGGTTAACGAGGCGAACGCGGAGAACTGAAACATCTAAGTACCCGTAGGAAAAGAAATCAACCGAGATTCCGATAGTAGCGGCGAGCGAAATCGGAACAGCCCTTAAGCTTATTATGTGTTAATGGAAGGCTCTGGAAAGTGCCACGATACAGGGTGATAGTCCCGTACATGAAAACGCATTTTAAGTGAAATCGAGTAGGTCGGAGCACGTGAAACTTTGACTGAATATAGGTGGACCATCATCTAAGGCTAAATACTCCCAACTGACCGATAGTGAACCAGTACCGTGAGGGAAAGGCGAAAAGAACCCCTGTGAGGGGAGTGAAATAGAACCTGAAACCGTGTACGTACAAGCAGTAGGAGCCCACTTGTTGGGTGACTGCGTACCTTTTGTATAATGGGTCAGCGACTTATATTTTGTAGCGAGGTTAACCGATTAGGGTAGCCGTAGGGAAACCGAGTCTTAACTGGGCGAATAGTTGCAAGGTATAGACCCGAAACCCGGTGATCTAGCCATGGGCAGGTTGAAGGTTGAGTAACATCAACTGGAGGACCGAACCCACTAACGTTGAAAAGTTAGGGGATGACCTGTGGTTAGGAGTGAAAGGCTAATCAAACCGGGAGATAGCTGGTTCTCCCCGAAATCTATTTAGGTAGAGCCTCGGACGAATACTTACGGGGGTAGAGCACTGTTAAGGCTAGGGGGTCATCCCGACTTACCAACCCTTTGCAAACTCCGAATACCGTAAAGTAATATCCGGGAGACACACGGCGGGTGCTAACGTCCGTCGTGAAGAGGGAAACAACCCAGACCGCCAGCTAAGGTCCCAAAGTCATAGTTAAGTGGGAAACGATGTGGAAAGGCCCAGACAGCCAGGAGGTTGGCTTAGAAGCAGCCATCCTTTAAAGAAAGCGTAATAGCTCACTGGTCGAGTCGGTCTGCGCGGAAGATGTAACGGGGCTAAACTATGCACCGAAGCTGCGGATTCAAAATTTATTTTGAGTGGTAGGGGAGCGTTCTGTAAGCGGTTGAAGGTGTACCGGGAGGTATGCTGGACGTATCAGAAGTGCGAATGCTGACATGAGTAACGATAATGCGGGTGAAAAACCCGCACGCCGGAAGACCAAGGGTTCCTATCCCATGTTAATCAGGGTAGGGTAAGTCGACCCCTAAGGCGAGGCCGAAAGGCGTAGTCGATGGGAAACGGATTAATATTTCCGTACTTGGTATAATTGCGATGGGGGGACGGAGCAGGCTAAGCAAGCATGGCGATGGTAGTCCATGTGAAAGTGTGTAGGCTAGTGACTTAGGTAAATCCGGGTTGCTGTTAGGCTGAGACACGAGACGAGTCACCAAGGTGATGAAGTTGCTGATGCCATACTTCCAGGAAAAGCCTCTAAGCTTCAGATTATACCGAATCGTACCCCAAACCGACACAGGTGGTCAGGTAGAGAATACTAAGGCGCTTGAGAGAACTCGGGTGAAGGAACTAGGCAAAATCGTACCGTAACTTCGGGAGAAGGTACGCTCCGATTGGTGATGAGACTTGCTCTCTAAGCTGATTGGAGCCGCAGTGACCAGGTGGCTGGGACTGTTTATTAAAAACACAGCACTGTGCAAAATCGCAAGATGACGTATACGGTGTGACACCTGCCCGGTGCCGGAAGGTTAATTGATGGGGTTATCTTCGGAGAAGCTCTTGATCGAAGCCCCGGTAAACGGCGGCCGTAACTATAACGGTCCTAAGGTAGCGAAATTCCTTGTCGGGTAAGTTCCGACCTGCACGAATGGTGTAACCATGGCCACGCTGTCTCCACCCGAGACTCAGTGAAATTGAAATCGCAGTGAAGATGATGCTGTGTACCCGCGGCTAGACGGAAAGACCCCGTGAACCTTTACTACAGCTTGGCACTGAACATTGAACCTACATGTGTAGGATAGGTGGGAGACTTAGAAGCAGAGACGCTAGTTTTTGTGGAGTCGTCCTTGAAATACCACCCTTGTAGTTTTGATGTTCTAACGTTGGCCCCTGAATCGGGGTTACGGACAGTGCCTGGTGGGTAGTTTGACTGGGGCGGTCTCCTCCCAAAGAGTAACGGAGGAGCACGAAGGTTGGCTAAGTACGGTCGGACATCGTACGGTTAGTGTAATGGTAGAAGCCAGCTTAACTGCGAGACAGACACGTCGAGCAGGTACGAAAGTAGGTCATAGTGATCCGGTGGTTCTGAATGGAAGGGCCATCGCTCAACGGATAAAAGGTACTCCGGGGATAACAGGCTGATACCGCCCAAGAGTTCATATCGACGGCGGTGTTTGGCACCTCGATGTCGGCTCATCACATCACTGGGGGGGAAGTCGTCGGTCCCAAGGGTATGGCTGTTCGCCATTTAAAGTGGTACGCGAGCTGGGTTTAGAACGTCGTGAGACAGTTCGGTCCCTATCTGCCGTGGGCGTTTGAGAATTGAGAGGGGTTGCTCCTAGTACGAGAGGACCGGAGTGAACGAACCGCTGGTGTTCGGGTTGTCATGCCAATGGCATTGCCCGGTAGCTACGTTCGGAACTGATAAGCGCTGAAAGCATCTAAGCGCGAAGCAGGCCTCGAGATGAGTTCTCACTAGACTTTTAAAGTCTCTGAAGGGCCGTTGAAGACTACAACGTTGATAGGCAAGATGTGGAAGTGGTGTGAGCCATTAAGCTAACTTGTACTAATTACCCGTGAGGCTTAACCATACAACGCCAAACGCGTTTTATGTGATAGTTTAAGCGAAGAAGTTAATATAACTAAAGTAGATACTTGAAGACTTTATTATCAGAATTCCAAATTTTAGTAAGCTCGATTAAATCGACCTTACACCAAATTTGCTTGGTGACAATAGCGTTTTGGACCCACCTGACCCCATGCCGAACTCAGTAGTGAAACGAAACAGCGCCGATGATAGTGTAGCATTTGCTATGTGAAAGTAGGACATTACCAGGCTCCAAATAAGAGAAAGCCCGACTAGAAATAGTCGGGCTTTTTTACGTCTGCAGGAAAGTAAAAACGTAGGTGAAAGGTAAAAGGCATCAGGTAAAAGTAAAAGAATAAGCGCCTAAAGACTACTCTAACGCTGTGGACGACACCACGACATCTTGCAATAGAAGGCCTGAGAATAAAGGCATTATGAAAATATATCCGTTTGGAGTAAGCCTGGATGATGAAGTGAAAAGTAAAGTTTAAAAACCGACTATGCTTGTGCGTAGTTTGATTTATTACCTAACCAGCGGTGAATAAGAGGGTCTATATGCTGAGGGTATTGCTTAAGCATTTGTTGTGCGATGGGCCTTACTTGATTGAGTGTTTGTTTATCGCGTGTTAAATCAGCGATTTTGAATTCGGCTAAACCGGTTTGTTTAGTTCCAAGTACTTCACCTGGGCCGCGTATTTCTAAATCACGCTCTGCTATAACAAAGCCATCGTTACTGTCGCGCAGTACTCCTAATCGCTTCTGTGCAGTATGAGAAAGTGGTGCATGGTATAAAAGAACGCAATGCGATGCGGTTGCCCCACGTCCTACACGGCCTCGTAATTGGTGAAGCTGTGCTAAACCTAAGCGCTCTGGGTTTTCAATAATAATTAGGCTCGCATTGGGGACATCAACACCGACCTCGATCACGGTTGTTGCGACCAGTACATGAATGTTCCCCGTTTTAAACTCACTCATAATGGCTTGCTTTTCAGTGGCTTTCATTCTCCCATGGACTAAACCAATATTAAGTTCAGGTAAGGCTTCTTTTAATTGTAAAGCACTGTCTTCAGCTGCTTGGCATTGTAATACTTCAGACTCGTCTATAAGAGTACATACCCAGTAAACTTGTCGACCTTGTTCATTACAGGCAAGTTTCACCCGACTAATGATGTCATCTCTGCGGGTATCAGGGATGGCAACAGTGGTAATTGGTGTTCTTCCTGGTGGTAATTCGTCGATCACTGAGGTTTCTAAATCGGCATAAGCAGTCATCGCAAGCGTACGTGGTATAGGTGTTGCTGTCATTACTAGTTGATGTGGATAACAATCACCAAAGCGCCCTTTTTCACGCAGTGATAAACGTTGATGAACCCCAAAGCGATGTTGCTCATCAATAATGATAAGTACGAGATTGTTAAATTTTACTTCATCTTGAAATAAAGCATGGGTACCCACAATCATCTGCGCTTCACCAGAGGCGATCATTGCAAGGGTATTAACTCGCTCTTTTCCTTTTGTTTTACCGCCTAGCCAAGCAACCGATATTCCAAGGTTTTCAAACCAGCTGGAAAAGTTAATTCCGTGTTGCTCTGATAATATCTCTGTTGGCGCCATTAATGCGACCTGATAGCCTTGTGCTATCGCAGTTAAGGCGCTCAGGGCTGCGACTAATGTTTTACCAGAGCCTACATCCCCTTGGACAAGTCGCATCATAGGGTAAGCGTGTTGCATGTCTGTTTTAATTTCTGATACTACACGGCTTTGTGCATTGGTTGGCGCAAAGGGTAATTGTGCTAGAAATTGCGCTTCTAATGGATTAGTGGGCTCAAGGGCAATAGCTTTAACTTGTTGTCCTTGCTCTCTTACTTTTAAGAGGCTGAGATTTTGAGCCAACAACTCTTCAAAAACGAGCCGTTGTTGTGCTGGGTGAGTCCCTTGTTCAAGCGCAATTATATCAACATCATTAGGGGGGCGATGCAGTAGCAATAACGCATCACTTAACGGTAGTTGCGATGGTTGCCATTGTTGAGGTAGTAGCTCTTCTACTGCGTATTTTTGAAGCAATTCTATTGCCTGTTCACTCAACGCCCTGATAGAGAGTTGCTTTAACCCCTCGGTTGTTGAATAGACTGGCGTAAGTGTTGATGATGTTGGTTGCTGTTCAAAAGTGTCGCTAATACTGTATTCAGGATGACTCATTTCAAAGCCAACACGTCCGCGACGTATTTCGCCAAAACAGCGAATTATTTTACCCGCGCTAAATGCGTTTTTTTGTGCTGCGGTAAAATTAAAAAATCGTAGAGTTAACCTACCTGTCCCATCATTTATTTGGCAAACCAGCATACGCCTTTTACCAAAGGTAATTTGGCTTGTTTCAATGGTTGCTTGAACCGTTACATGGCTATGTGCCGTAAGCTCACTAATAGCATAAATACGCGTTCTGTCTTCATACCTTAGCGGTAAATGAAAAAGCATATCTTGCACTGTGGTGATGCCTAGCTTTAAAAGTCGTTCAGCCATTTTAGGGCCTACGCCTTTAAGTTCTGTGATTGGGTATTGGCTTAAGCTAGGTTTAGACAAAGTAGGCTCAATTATTGTTATTTAGTGAGTTAAGTGTACTTATACACTGTATATGCATCAAGTATGTTTTAATGCCTGCCAAAACTGTTCATCCGCAACGATTTCGCCATGCTCATCAAGTGCGGGATAAGGTAAGTTCTTTTGCTTACACTGCCTTGCAATAATTGGGTGGCAGCCTTCAAAATACATTGGGTGTTTTATTTCTTCACTCAGCATATTTCTATCATATAACCCAGCTAACTCACGTTGACGTTGTGCTTCGAATAAGATTAATGCTGCTGCAACGGATACATTTAACGATTGCACCATGCCTTGCATTGGAATAATAATGTTTTGATCTGCATATTCGAGCGCTTTTTCTGAGATCCCCGTTTTTTCTTGGCCGACAATAATTGCAGTAGGTTTAGTGTAATCAATTTCTCTAAAATCGACGGCATCTTCACTTAAATGAGTTGCCAAAATTTGTACATCGGGGTTATGAGCACGGATACTGGCTGCGGCATCATCTATATTTCTGTGAAGGTGTGTGTCTAACCAGTTCTTACTGCCACCTGAGGTATTATTGGTTAGCCACTTTTGCTTTTCTGGCCAGACTGCATGCACATGATGGCAACCAACAGCATCGGCCGTTCTGACTATGGCAGATAAGTTATGGTGTTTATGTACGTCTTCTAAACACACGGTAAGATCGGTTTGACGACGTGAAAGTACACTTTCAATTCTTTGATAACGAGTTTGCTGCATGGGAGTCCTCTTTTTCGGCAAATTATACGAGATTTTTCACCTTAAGGCACCACTGTTCGGCTAATCGGGTTTTGTAATGAGATCAGGGTTTCGGTTGACTGAATAGCTTCTATTGCTTGTATTTTATTGATCAACACATCTTGTAGATGATCGATTGAGCGAGTCATTACTTTAATAAAAATACTGTAATTACCCGTGGTGTAATATGCTTCAACAACCTCTTCTAATGATTCAAGCTTAATCAGAGTTTGTGGGTAGTCTCTGGCATTATTTAAATTAATGCCGATAAAACAACATACATCGTAGCCAAGCTGTTTGGTACTAATAGTTAATTGGGTACCTGTAATGATCCCCGCTTGTTTCATTTTTTCAATCCGCACATGAATTGTTCCTGCACTGACACCGAAACGCTTTGCTAATTCAGCGTAGGGTGTACGTGCATTATCCATTAATGCATGCAGAATCTGTTTGTCTAGATTATCGATTTGATAATTTTCCATAGGTTTAGTTGCTTTGTATTGTTGTATTTAATGTTTTTATACCATTTTTTTAATGATTTTAATATCGTAAAGCTATTTTTGTTATGGGTTATTGAATTAAAACGTTTAATTGTTACGATAACCATATTGAAGCGCTACTAAGCGCTGAGTCGCCAATACAATAACTGGGAATGAGGCCAATTATTATGAGTTCACACTATGTGCAGCAGCAGCAGCAAATAAGTAAAGTTAAACAGTTTTTTTCACAGCAATTAGAGCAAAAGTTAGGCTTAATTGAAGTACAGGCACCTATTTTAGCTAAAGTAGGTGACGGTACTCAGGATAACTTAAGTGGACACGAGAACGCTGTTGCGGTGAATGTTAAAGCCATTACAGATAGCCGTTATGAAGTCGTGCATTCGTTAGCAAAGTGGAAACGTAAAACTTTGGGCGAGTATGGTTTCTCTAAAGGTGAAGGAATTTACACGCAAATGAAAGCGTTGCGACCTGATGAAGATTCATTAAGTCCAATCCATTCTGTGTATGTTGATCAGTGGGATTGGGAACAAGTTATTTGTGAAAGTACGCAGCGTTCTTTATCTACTTTGAAGCAAACGGTTGAAACTATTTACCAAGGTATTAAAGCTACTGAGAAATATGTTAGTGACAGCTTTGGTTTAACACCATTTTTACCCACAGAGATTACTTTTGTACATAGTGAAGCATTACGTAAAATGTACCCAGATTTTACAGCCAAGCAGCGTGAAAAGGCGATTACTCAAGAATATGGCGCTGTATTTTTAATTGGTATTGGGGGAGCATTGAGTGATGGCAAAATTCATGATGTGAGAGCGCCAGATTACGACGATTGGTCAACCCCGACATGCGAGCAGTACATGGGATTAAATGGTGATATTTTAGTATGGAACCCAGTGCTTGAAGACGCTTTCGAAATCTCATCGATGGGAATTCGTGTAAGCCCTGAAGTATTGCAAACTCAATTAAGTATTACGGGAGACGAAGACCGTTTAGAGTTTGACTGGCATAAGGCATTGCTAGAAAGTAAGCTTCCACAGACAATTGGCGGTGGTATTGGTCAATCTCGTTTAGCGATGCTGTTATTACAAAAACAACATATAGGGCAAGTGCAGGTAGGTGTGTGGCCAGCGCAAACCTATACAAGTGTAGATGGTTTACTATAAAAAAGTTGGGGCTGTTACTAACAGCCCCTTATTATTAAGTTTTAAATTCAATTTCTATTTTATTATTTTCTAACTTAACACTACTCGGTGGGAAGTTACGGGTCGTTTTAAGCAGTTTATTGAAGATATGGATCTCTACACCCGAATGTAAAACGCTATTCACAGTCAACATGGCTTCATCGAGTAACGTATTCAGTTTTTGCTCTAAACCTGCTACCTGCTTTTCTAATTGTTCTGCTTGCTGACTATGGTGTAGCTGCGTGGTGCCAATTTTATTTATGAGTTCATTTTTTTTATCTGCATCTTTAATTAAATCCGCTTTTTCTAAAGCCGCTTGTAAACTATCAACTTGTTCATTTGTTGCTGTTAGTTCACTAAAAGATTTATCAATCTCTTTGGTCATTTCAGTGGCTGAAGCCGCTAAATTAATTACCATTTTAGCACCAGATTCATTACCTATCTCGCCGGCAATCAGTTTAGTGGCATCTAGAATTTCACCCCCAAATAGCTTTCCTTTAGGTAACTCTGATTGACCAATTTGTATTGTACTCTTTGCTTTCATTGAGCTGTGGCTAGCTTGACGTTCAAGCAGAATGTTATTAGCTTCAATGTAACAATATTGAGAGTGTGAGGCATGGACATCGCCTGCGCATATTATTCTACAAGACAGTGATTTATCTTCAGGCTTTTGATGGCCAATTACCCCTTGTTTTACAGTTATATCGCCTCCTGCGGTTAATTCGCCAGATTCAACCGTACCAAAAACGGTAATGTCGCCCGTTGCATTAATACGCATTCCTGGCTCTACATTTTTACTCACTATCACACTGCCTTCAAAGTCGATATGCCCTGTTTTTACCGACACATCGTTGACAGTAAAAATATCGTCAACACGCATGCCATTATTTATTTCAACCGGCACGCCAGCAATCGTAGAGAGTAATTCCATCGGATTATTTTTTGAGATTTCAGTGCCCTCACCTGCAATTAGAGTATGAACCTCTCCGGGTTTTGCAGGTAATACATCGCCTAACACGGTAAACCCTTCTTGGCCTGGTGTAGCGGGTTGTTGCTGTACTAGTAACTCACCTGGTTTTACACTTGCTAACTTACCAAAGTCACGCATATCTACACTGCCATCTTCTTTTAATTTAGGGGCTTTGAGACGATCTTTAAGTGTTTGAACCATTGCGTTAAATTTAGTTGGTTTACCGTCTATAGGTAAGCGCCCTTTGGCGAGTGGACCACTGACTACGGAGCCAGGTGGGAGTTCAGATTGCTTTTGTAAAAGTTGCTCTAAAAATGCTTGTTTATAACCTCTTGCGACGTGCGCTTTAACTAATTCTTTTTTAGCTTCATCAAAACTCAGTGTTGCTCCCCCTTTAGCAAGAGTGAGCGTGCCCGTGGCTAGCATTTTATCATCACTTATCTCCACGCTTAAGGTGGCATCATGACGTGTTGCAACAACTAAGATACGTTCAGGTGTTGCACTGCTGAAATAGTTATTTATGGCGTCATGATTGATTTCACACTCGCTGTAAGGCGATTGTTCAATTGCTTCAATGATAAAAGCAGCACTGGCGGGTGCAGATTTACTCGTATCGAGCAATACATTGCCATTATGAGCAAGCTTAAACACAAGTTATCCTTTTCTACTACTAAAGTAAGGTTTAATTAAATAACGTGATTACAGAGTGCTAGAATTTTAGTTTTGAGTCAAGAATTCATCAAAGTGTAGTTACAGATTGGAATAAAAGCTATGAGCGGCGCTCATAGCTTATAGAGGTTAGTTTGTTGAAGGAAGTTCCATGATGCCGTCTATTTCTACTTGTACACCTTTAGGTAGTGCACGAACGCCAATAGCAGCGCGAGCAGGATAAGGCTGTTTAAAATATTGGCTCATTACTTCGTTAACAATGGCAAAATTTGAAAGATCAGTAAGGTAAATATTTACTTTTACTAAATCTTGAATGGTGCCGCCAGCTTCTTCACAAACCGCACAAATATTTTTAAATACTTGGTGTGTTTGTTCGCTAAAGTCTTCAGATATAACGTCCATTGTTTCAGGGACAAGTGGAATTTGCCCAGATAAATAAACCGCTGTGCCCACTTTTACTGCTTGGCTGTATGTGCCAATCGCTGCAGGTGCTTTATCCGTTGATATAAATGCTTTATTCATGATGTTCCTATTTTATTTTTTACGATAGACTTTTTGTACATCCGGCATCACACGTATACGACGCATGATATTAGCGACATGGATACGGTTTTTAACTGTGATCCCTAAGTCTATCACGTATAAATTACTTTCTTTTTCATCGGTAGCTATTTCTACAATATTGGCCTGTGTAGTGGCGACCACATTGGTTAATTTAGCCAGCGCACCTTGGTGGTTAATAATTTCTACTCGTAAAGCCGCAATGTATTCTTTTTCTGGATTATCATCCCATTTTACGACTAGGTATTTTGAACGATCATTTTCCCAGCCACGAATGTTCTTACACTCTTGGCGATGAACCGTTAAACCTTTACCCTGGCTTACGTGAGCTGTAATAGCGTCTCCAGGCACTGGACGACAACATTTTGAATAATTAACTAACATACCTTCAGTACCAATAATGGTCGCTTTTGCACGTTTAGCAATATCGTTTAAATCATCGTTATCGTTTTGTAATAAGCGTTTGGCAATCAGCATGCTCATTAAATTACCTGAGCCAATTTCTACCAGTAGCTCTAAGGTTGAAGAGAGTTCATGCTCCTCAAGCACTCGCGTAATATTTTCAGCTGGCAGGTTATCAAACTTGTTTTCACCTAGGGCTGAATCAAGTAAGCGACGACCTAATAATAATGCTTCTTCATGCTGTTGGCTTTTAAGGTAGTTACGTACGCCCAGTCGCGCTTTACCAGTAACAATAAAGTTAAGCCATGTTGCGTTAGGATGAGCGCCTGAGCTAGTAATAATTTCTATTGTTTGCCCAGTATCAATGGCTTTACTTAAAGGATAAGGTTTACGATTAACGCGTGCGCCTACACAAGTATTACCAACATCAGTATGAACGGCATAAGCAAAATCGACCGCAGTCGCGCCCATTGGCAGTTCAACGATGCGACCATCTGGGGTAAAGACATAAATTTCTTCAGGGAAGAGTTCGGTTTTAACGTTTTCAACAAACTCAAATGATGATCCCGCACTTTGCTGTAACTCTAGTAAGCTTTGCATCCATTGGCGAGCACGCTGCTGCGCAGTGTGACCCGCATTGTCACCAGACTTTTTATACATCCAGTGAGCCGCGACTCCTTTGTCTGCCATGTGATCCATATCGTGAGTACGGATTTGAATTTCAACAGGAATACCATGCGGGCCAACCAAAGAAGTATGAAGTGATTGATAGCCATTAGTTTTTGGCACGGCAATATAGTCTTTAAAGCGGGTTTCAATTGGCTTATATAAGTTATGAGCAACGCCGAGTACGCGATAACAGGTGTCCATAGAATCTACCGCAATACGAAAAGCGTAAATATCCATGACTTCGTTAAATAGTAACTCTTTGTTGAGCATTTTTTTATAAATACTGTATAGATGCTTTTCACGGCCTGATACGGTGGCCTTTATGCCAGACTCCTCAAGGCGTGCTTCAATTTCTGTTTGAATATTTGAAATAACTTCTTTGCGATTTCCACGCGCTTTAGCCACTTCAGATTTAAGTGCACGATGACGCATTGGATACAGCGCTTGAAAACCTAAGTCTTCTAGCTCATTTTTTATATCGTGAATACCTAAACGATTAGCAATCGGCGCATAAATTTCTAGAGTTTCGCGAGCAATACGGCGGCGTTTATCAGGACGAAGTGCGCCTAATGTTCGCATGTTATGCGTTCTATCAGCCAACTTGATTAAAATAACCCGAATATCTTGGGTCATTGCCATAATCATTTTTCGATAGTTTTCAGCTTGAAACTCTTTTTTATCTTTAAAGCTTAACTTATCAAGCTTGCTCACACCTTCAACGAGTTCAGCCACCGTTTCACCAAATATTTCAGCTAAATCTTGTTGGCTAAAATCGGTATCTTCAATCACATCGTGCATTAGTGCTGCCATGAGCGTTTCATGGTCAAGGTGCATGCTAGCTAATATTTGAGTGACTTCAACGGGGTGAGTAATGTAAGGCTCGCCACTTGAGCGAGTTTGACCTTCATGGGCCTCTCGGGCTACCACATAGGCTTTTTGAACTAGCTCAACATCGTCTGCTGGCAAGTATTTTGAGATTTTCTTTTTAAGACCTTCAAAAAGATACATTCACACTCCAATGTTCTCGTGAAGCAAATAAGTTAGGATAAGTTACGAATATACGATGAAAACAAAGGATTGCCAACGGCTATAGTTGAAATACTATGCCGTTAGCTAAATCAAACCGGGCGGTTGATTATTGGTTGCCACCAACAATGGCAGCAACAGCAGCTAGTTCTGCCGCTTCTTGGTGTTGTTGTTCTTCACGGTCAATAACATCCATTGAAGAATTATCAACTAAACCAAGTTCGATTTCACGTAAAGCAACAACTGTTGGCTTATCGTTCTCAGGATCTACTAGTGGGTCTTTACCACCAACAGCAATTTGGCGGGCACGACGGGCCGCAACTAAAATTAAGTCAAAACGATTACCAATTGCATCTACTGCATCTTCAACTGTTACGCGAGCCATCTTAGCACTCCAAAATAATTTAAAAGCAAAGGCGTAGTTTACTGCACGCAGCAGGTTTCGCCAATAGCCAGTGGTTAATTTTTATCTGTTTTAGGGCATGAACACCTAATTAATCTTAATTTAGATTATTTGAGTAGCTCATTAATTAAAGTTTGATGACGCGTTGTTTGCGCTTTTAGCGTTAATCGCTGTGCAATAACAACACTTTCTATCTCACTTAAAGCAGTATCAAAATCATCATTCACAACAACAAAGTCATACTCATCGTAATGAGAGGTTTCTGATTGAGCTTGTGCCATACGCCCGGCAATAATTTCAGCTGAGTCTTGGCCACGGTTATTTAAACGTTGCTCTAACTCTTGCTTTGACGGCGGTAAAATAAAGATAGTTTTTACGTCTTTCATTATTTCTCGAACTTGGCGAGCGCCTTGCCAATCAATATCTAAAAACACATCAATGCCAGCGGCGAGTTGCTCTTCAATAGCTTGCTTAGAAGTACCGTAATAATTGTCAAATACTTGTGCCCATTCAAAAAAGTCATCTTTGGCAATTAGTGCCTTAAACTCATCAACCGATACAAAATGGTAGTGTTCCGCATCGTTTTCACCAGGGCGCGGTGCGCGGGTAGTGTGCGATACCGATACTTTCATATCAGCATGCTTTTTTAGTAATGCATTTATTAAGCTCGATTTACCCGCCCCAGAAGGCGCAGATAAAATAAATAAGTTTCCGCGAGAGTGTGCCATTATTTTCTCTATCTAAAAATAAACAGGCTCGAACTATAAACAGCTCAAGCCTTCAATTATTATATTGTACTTTATTTAGCTAATTATGCTCAAGTGAGTGGTAAAGCCAAAAAAAGTTACTCAATATTCTGGATCTGCTCACGCATTTGCTCAATCAGGACTTTTAGCTCTACAGCTGCGTTGGTGATGTCACTATTGATAGATTTAGATGCTAACGTGTTTGCTTCACGATTAAACTCTTGCATCATAAAATCTAAACGACGACCACAAGCACCACCTTTACTCAGGATTTTGCGAGTTTCTTTAACGTGCGACTTTAAACGGTCTAGCTCTTCGGCAACATCTTGCTTTTGTGCAAGATAAATCAGTTCTTGCTCAAGGCGTGACTCATCAATATTTGTTGTTAAATCTTCAAGCTTTTGTACTAACTTTTCACGTTGCCACTTAGTAATTTCTGGCATATGTGCTTCAACAATATCAACTTGCTCTAAAATGGCGGTTAATCGTGTAGTTATCATTTCTTCAAGGTTTGCACCTTCATCGCCACGCGCAGATTTAAAGTCTTCAATTACTTGGTCAAGACCACTAATAAGAGCTGTATTTACACTATCCATATCAATTTCTTGTGCTTCCATAACACCAGGCCAACGTAAAATATCCACAGGGTTAATGTCACCACTGCTTTGTTGCTGAACCCACTTAGCACTATTAATTAACTGCTCCGCCAGCGACTGATTAATTGATAATTCACCAACATGTGCGGGATTTGCGACAAATTTTAAGAAGACTTCTACCTTACCACGCTGTAAGTGCTTACGCAGACGCTCGCGAATAACGGGCTCCATGCCACGAAATTGCTCTGGTGCACGAATAAATGTTTCAAGGTAACGTTGGTTCACTGAACGAACTTCCCACGTGCCAGTGCCCCATTCGCCTTTAATTTCGCGACGCGCATAAGCTGTCATACTGTGGATCATGGATGATTTCCTACATTTTTAAATACAATAGTGTAATGATTATACCGTAACACTGCTTAAGCTCTAAAGAAAATTTAGCCTACTGAGTGTTTTTTAAACACACTTTAATCTAAATCAACATGGCATCTGTATTCACATCCACATATAATGTGGCAAATTCAGAATTAAGGGGATCGTCAATGCGTCCAAGCGAAAGAACACCTAATCAAATTAGACCGGTTACGTTTACACGTAACTATACTTTGCATGCTGAAGGCTCAGTATTAGTAGAGTTTGGTAACACTAAGGTACTTTGTACCGCGACAGTTGAAGCTGGCGTGCCACGCTTTATGAAAGGCCAAGGTAAAGGTTGGGTAAACGCAGAATATGGCATGTTACCGCGCGCAACACACACACGTAATAGTCGTGAGGCGACGCGAGGTAAACAAGGCGGTCGTACAATGGAAATACAGCGTCTGATTGCTCGCTCTTTACGTGCAGCAATAGATCTAAAAGCACTCGGTGAAAACACAATAACTATTGATTGTGATGTAATTCAAGCTGATGGTGGTACACGTACTGCATCAATTAGTGGTGCATGTGTCGCACTCGTTGATGCACTTACTTACATGCGTGCAAAAGGGATGATTAATTCAAATCCACTTAAGCATATGATCGCGGCTATTTCAGTTGGTATATATAAAGGCCAAGCGATTAGCGATTTAGAATACCTTGAAGACTCTGACGCTGAAACCGACATGAATGTAATTTTAACTGAAACAGGTAAAATTATTGAAGTACAAGGGACTGCTGAAGGCGAGCCTTTCTCGTTTGACGAACTTGATGAGCTACTTACACTCGCTAAGCACTCAATTCGTGAAATTATTGATGTACAAAAACAAGCACTAGCATAAATAGGTAATCAGCGATGAAAGAATATCAAAAAGAGTTTATTGAATTTGCTTTAGAAAAGCAGGTATTAAAGTTTGGTGAATTTACCTTAAAATCTGGCCGTACAAGTCCATACTTTTTTAATGCAGGTTTGTTTAATACCGGTCGTGATCTTGCTCGCTTAGGTCGCTTTTATGCAGCGGCACTTGAAGATGCAGCAATTGAATTTGATGTACTATTTGGTCCCGCTTATAAAGGTATTCCAATTGCAACAACTACCGCAGTTGCGTTAGCTGATCATTACAACAAAGATGTGCCTTACTGCTTTAACCGGAAAGAGAAAAAAGCACACGGTGAAGGTGGCAGCTTAGTAGGTTCGTATCTTAAAGGTAAGATAATGCTAGTTGATGATGTGATCACTGCAGGTACTGCAATTCGCGAATCTATGGAAATTATTGCTGAAAATGGCGCAGATTTAAGTGGTGTTTTAATCGCACTTGATCGCCAAGAAAAAGGTAAAGCTGAGCTTTCAGCTATACAAGAAGTAGAGCGTGACTTTAATACTCAAGTAACTTCTATTGTTAAATTGGCTGATCTAATCAGTTACCTTGAAAATCAAGGAACCATGGATGAGCATTTAGCGGCAGTAAAAGCATACCGAGATCAATACGGTGTAGCATAAGTAAGAGCCTCGCAAAAGCGGGGCTTTATTTTGTTTAAAATTTAGCAGAACTCGCACGAATAGTTAAAGCGAGTTAATTCTCATAGTCGAGTGATTAAATCCAACTATAGCCATAAAAGCATTAGCAGATCGTATAAGTACAGAGATTAATGTTCCATCGGATCAAGCTAAAGATATAAAATCTGCAGCGGTTACTCTCCTATTGGTGATCATGATGATCATTCTTTACACATTTAAGGGCTACCTCACAGTTAAACGCTTAAATACCGCGTTTATTGTTAATAAATTGATAGTTATGTTGTGTTTTTAGTATCTATCGTTCAAATATCCAGCGAACAGTCATTTATTTCAAGTTTTCTTCAAAAAAGGGTTGATCTGTTTTCGGATCTCCCTATAATGCGACCCCACTGAGACGGCAGAGCGCAACGCATAGCGAGGCACGAGCTACTCAGTGAGTCGAGTAAAACTTAGTTTCGAAAACTTTCAAGTTTAACAAAATTAAGTGTTGACAAAAAAATAGGAAAGCGTAATATGCGCAGCCCTAGCGAGATAAAGTTAAGCGCTTTAATCGCAACGTTCTTTAACAATATAAAGCAATCATCTGTGTGGGCACTCGTACAGATTGAGTTCTAACAGCCAAGCTACTTAGGTAGTGAGGCAAGCAAATTTAGAGTCTCAATTGAACTGAGTGACCAACAGAATAGTTACTTAGGTAATTATTCAGCACAGTCAATTCAATATCGAAAGATATTAAATAAATTCAGAATTCATTGAGCTGTCGAAAGACAAAAAACTTTTTAATTGAAGAGTTTGATCATGGCTCAGATTGAACGCTGGCGGCAGGCCTAACACATGCAAGTCGAGCGGTAACAGAAAGTAGCTTGCTACTTTGCTGACGAGCGGCGGACGGGTGAGTAATGCTTGGGAACATGCCTTGAGGTGGGGGACAACAGTTGGAAACGACTGCTAATACCGCATAATGTCTACGGACCAAAGGGGGCTTCGGCTCTCGCCTTTAGATTGGCCCAAGTGGGATTAGCTAGTTGGTGAGGTAATGGCTCACCAAGGCGACGATCCCTAGCTGGTTTGAGAGGATGATCAGCCACACTGGGACTGAGACACGGCCCAGACTCCTACGGGAGGCAGCAGTGGGGAATATTGCACAATGGGCGCAAGCCTGATGCAGCCATGCCGCGTGTGTGAAGAAGGCCTTCGGGTTGTAAAGCACTTTCAGTCAGGAGGAAAGGTTAGTAGTTAATACCTGCTAGCTGTGACGTTACTGACAGAAGAAGCACCGGCTAACTCCGTGCCAGCAGCCGCGGTAATACGGAGGGTGCGAGCGTTAATCGGAATTACTGGGCGTAAAGCGTACGCAGGCGGTTTGTTAAGCGAGATGTGAAAGCCCCGGGCTCAACCTGGGAACTGCATTTCGAACTGGCAAACTAGAGTGTGATAGAGGGTGGTAGAATTTCAGGTGTAGCGGTGAAATGCGTAGAGATCTGAAGGAATACCGATGGCGAAGGCAGCCACCTGGGTCAACACTGACGCTCATGTACGAAAGCGTGGGGAGCAAACAGGATTAGATACCCTGGTAGTCCACGCCGTAAACGATGTCTACTAGAAGCTCGGAACCTCGGTTCTGTTTTTCAAAGCTAACGCATTAAGTAGACCGCCTGGGGAGTACGGCCGCAAGGTTAAAACTCAAATGAATTGACGGGGGCCCGCACAAGCGGTGGAGCATGTGGTTTAATTCGATGCAACGCGAAGAACCTTACCTACACTTGACATACAGAGAACTTACTAGAGATAGTTTGGTGCCTTCGGGAACTCTGATACAGGTGCTGCATGGCTGTCGTCAGCTCGTGTTGTGAGATGTTGGGTTAAGTCCCGCAACGAGCGCAACCCCTATCCTTAGTTGCTAGCAGGTAATGCTGAGAACTCTAAGGAGACTGCCGGTGATAAACCGGAGGAAGGTGGGGACGACGTCAAGTCATCATGGCCCTTACGTGTAGGGCTACACACGTGCTACAATGGCGCATACAGAGTGCTGCGAACTCGCGAGAGTAAGCGAATCACTTAAAGTGCGTCGTAGTCCGGATTGGAGTCTGCAACTCGACTCCATGAAGTCGGGAATCGCTAGTAATCGCGTATCAGAATGACGCGGTGAATACGTTCCCGGGCCTTGTACACACCGCCCGTCACACCATGGGAGTGGGTTGCTCCAGAAGTAGATAGTCTAACCCTCGGGAGGACGTTTACCACGGAGTGATTCATGACTGGGGTGAAGTCGTAACAAGGTAGCCCTAGGGGAACCTGGGGCTGGATCACCTCCTTATACGATTTAGAACTTATTTGTTCGTAGTGTCCACACAGATGATTGTTAGTTAGTTTGCTCTTTGAGTTTGCTAATTAATATGCTCTTTAAAAATTTGGAAAAGCTGATAATAAAATTCGTATGAATACAGTGTATTTGTACAGAGTTTTCAAAAGTAAAAAAGAATGATAGCAGTATCATTCAGTGCCATTTAATGAACGTTTAACGTTTGTTGATTGGTATCTACTTTAGTATTCAATATTAACTTCTGGCGAAGTTAAACTGTCACAAAACAAAGACCCGTTTGGGTTGTATGGTTAAGTGACTAAGCGTACACGGTGGATGCCTTGGCAGTTGGAGGCGATGAAGGACGTATTAACTTGCGATAAGCCTAGTCAAGCTAGTAAAAAGCACTTGAGACTAGGATTTCCGAATGGGGAAACCCACCTGCTTGCAGGTATCGTTAACTGAATACATAGGTTAACGAGGCGAACGCGGAGAACTGAAACATCTAAGTACCCGTAGGAAAAGAAATCAACCGAGATTCCGATAGTAGCGGCGAGCGAAATCGGAACAGCCCTTAAGCTTATTATGTGTTAATGGAAGGCTCTGGAAAGTGCCACGATACAGGGTGATAGTCCCGTACATGAAAACGCATTTTAAGTGAAATCGAGTAGGTCGGAGCACGTGAAACTTTGACTGAATATAGGTGGACCATCATCTAAGGCTAAATACTCCCAACTGACCGATAGTGAACCAGTACCGTGAGGGAAAGGCGAAAAGAACCCCTGTGAGGGGAGTGAAATAGAACCTGAAACGTGTACGTACAAGCAGTAGGAGCCCACTTGTTGGGTGACTGCGTACCTTTTGTATAATGGGTCAGCGACTTATATTTTGTAGCGAGGTTAACCGATTAGGGTAGCCGTAGGGAAACCGAGTCTTAACTGGGCGAATAGTTGCAAGGTATAGACCCGAAACCCGGTGATCTAGCCATGGGCAGGTTGAAGGTTGAGTAACATCAACTGGAGGACCGAACCCACTAACGTTGAAAAGTTAGGGGATGACCTGTGGTTAGGAGTGAAAGGCTAATCAAACCGGGAGATAGCTGGTTCTCCCCGAAATCTATTTAGGTAGAGCCTCGGACGAATACTTACGGGGGTAGAGCACTGTTAAGGCTAGGGGGTCATCCCGACTTACCAACCCTTTGCAAACTCCGAATACCGTAAAGTAATATCCGGGAGACACACGGCGGGTGCTAACGTCCGTCGTGAAGAGGGAAACAACCCAGACCGCCAGCTAAGGTCCCAAAGTCATAGTTAAGTGGGAAACGATGTGGAAAGGCCCAGACAGCCAGGAGGTTGGCTTAGAAGCAGCCATCCTTTAAAGAAAGCGTAATAGCTCACTGGTCGAGTCGGTCTGCGCGGAAGATGTAACGGGGCTAAACTATGCACCGAAGCTGCGGATTCAAAATTTATTTTGAGTGGTAGGGGAGCGTTCTGTAAGCGGTTGAAGGTGTACCGGGAGGTATGCTGGACGTATCAGAAGTGCGAATGCTGACATGAGTAACGATAATGCGGGTGAAAAACCCGCACGCCGGAAGACCAAGGGTTCCTATCCCATGTTAATCAGGGTAGGGTAAGTCGACCCCTAAGGCGAGGCCGAAAGGCGTAGTCGATGGGAAACGGATTAATATTTCCGTACTTGGTATAATTGCGATGGGGGGACGGAGCAGGCTAAGCAAGCATGGCGATGGTAGTCCATGTGAAAGTGTGTAGGCTAGTGACTTAGGTAAATCCGGGTTGCTGTTAGGCTGTTAGGCTGAGACACGAGACGAGTCACCAAGGTGATGAAGTTGCTGATGCCATACTTCCAGGAAAAGCCTCTAAGCTTCAGATTATACCGAATCGTACCCCAAACCGACACAGGTGGTCAGGTAGAGAATACTAAGGCGCTTGAGAGAACTCGGGTGAAGGAACTAGGCAAAATCGTACCGTAACTTCGGGAGAAGGTACGCTCCGATTGGTGATGAGACTTGCTCTCTAAGCTGATTGGAGCCGCAGTGACCAGGTGGCTGGGACTGTTTATTAAAAACACAGCACTGTGCAAAATCGCAAGATGACGTATACGGTGTGACACCTGCCCGGTGCCGGAAGGTTAATTGATGGGGTTATCTTCGGAGAAGCTCTTGATCGAAGCCCCGGTAAACGGCGGCCGTAACTATAACGGTCCTAAGGTAGCGAAATTCCTTGTCGGGTAAGTTCCGACCTGCACGAATGGTGTAACCATGGCCACGCTGTCTCCACCCGAGACTCAGTGTGAAATTGAAATCGCAGTGAAGATGCTGTGTACCCGCGGCTAGACGGAAAGACCCCGTGAACCTTTACTACAGCTTGGCACTGAACATTGAACCTACATGTGTAGGATAGGTGGGAGACTTAGAAGCAGAGACGCTAGTTTTTGTGGAGTCGTCCTTGAAATACCACCCTTGTAGTTTTGATGTTCTAACGTTGGCCCCTGAATCGGGGTTACGGACAGTGCCTGGTGGGTAGTTTGACTGGGGCGGTCTCCTCCCAAAGAGTAACGGAGGAGCACGAAGGTTGGCTAAGTACGGTCGGACATCGTACGGTTAGTGTAATGGTAGAAGCCAGCTTAACTGCGAGACAGACACGTCGAGCAGGTACGAAAGTAGGTCATAGTGATCCGGTGGTTCTGAATGGAAGGGCCATCGCTCAACGGATAAAAGGTACTCCGGGGATAACAGGCTGATACCGCCCAAGAGTTCATATCGACGGCGGTGTTTGGCACCTCGATGTCGGCGGCTCATCACATCCTGGGGCTGAAGTCGGTCCCAAGGGTATGGCTGTTCGCCATTTAAAGTGGTACGCGAGCTGGGTTTAGAACGTCGTGAGACAGTTCGGTCCCTATCTGCCGTGGGCGTTTGAGAATTGAGAGGGGTTGCTCCTAGTACGAGAGGACCGGAGTGAACGAACCGCTGGTGTTCGGGTTGTCATGCCAATGGCATTGCCCGGTAGCTACGTTCGGAACTGATAAGCGCTGAAAGCATCTAAGCGCGAAGCAGGCCTCGAGATGAGTTCTCACTAGACTTTTAAAGTCTCTGAAGGGCCGTTGAAGACTACAACGTTGATAGGCAAGATGTGGAAGTGGTGTGAGCCATTAAGCTAACTTGTACTAATTACCCGTGAGGCTTAACCATACAACGCCAAACGCGTTTTATGTGATAGTTTAAGCGAAGAAGTTAATATAACTAAAGTAGATACTTGAAGACTTTATTATCAGAATTCCAAATTTTAGTAAGCTCGATTAAACGACCTTACACCAAATTTGCTTGGTGACAATAGCGTTTTGGACCCACCTGACCCCATGCCGAACTCAGTAGTGAAACGAAACAGCGCCGATGATAGTGTAGCATTTGCTATGTGAAAGTAGGACATTACCAGGCTCCAAATAAGAGAAACCCGTTACAGCAATGTAGCGGGTTTTTTGCTGTTTGGGATTTAATAAAAAAACCAAGAGCCCATGCCGAACTCATTAGTGGCCGCTCTCGTACATCCTGTACTTCACGGCATTCGTATTCCTATACATCAAACAAAACAGCGCGAAGGCAAGCCTCACACAAGGCCGCATCGGCACAAAGATAGTGTCGCATTTGCTATGTGGCTCTCTACCGCTGTGGGCACTACGACATCACCAGGCTCCAAATTAAAGAAAGCCGGACTAGCAATAGTCGAGCTTTTTTACGTCTGTAGGAAAGTGAAAATATTAGTTATAAGCCGTCAGCTATCAGCTGCACAGCGTTAACTTGACCACTGTATCATGGGTTGAGTATCTCGAAACCTATGGGTAAAAGAACGCGACGACCACCACCTTAGAGCCTAATACATACTCTACCGCTGTAGGTACCACAACATGCTACTGCGTTGTCGCTAAGAATAACGTATCGGTATCAGGTAGCAAATCCATATAATACCAATCCGCAATAATACTCAATAATTTTGCGGGGCTAAACGTGCCGCTACCTGTGTTAAAAAATTCTCATTTAGAACAACTAAATAGCGAATTTTTTGCCTAGCTATCACCCCGTTTTTCCTGCCTCAAAATAGACCGCTTAATTAAGCGAATTGGTATAAATTGGTAATAAATACTCAAATAAGGGGGTTGCGCCCTTATTCTGATTGATACATTTCTGATCTTACTTGAAAAAAAACCAATGAGCCCAAAGTCTACTTAATCAACACTTATTTTTATAGAGCCTATCATGTCGTTATTACCTTCATCTTCCAGCGTTAAGCAATTCGTATATTTAGCACAGCAAATAAGAGAGCATGAGTGTAATGCTGCAAAAGCCAGTGGTTGTGATCTGTTTACCCTAATGGAACGAGCGGGGCATGCCGCATTTTTAAATTGGAAATCATTCAATGCACAGCAGACTCTAGTACTCGTAGGGAGTGGCAATAACGCAGGAGATGGATATATTGCGGCTAGCCTTATTAAGCAAGCCGATAGACATGTAGTGGTGTGTGCCGTAGATGAAAATAAAGAATTAACCGGCGATGCTGCAATAGCACAAAAGCGCTGGATTGATGCCGGTGGTGAAATTTGTAACTTTAGCGCTGATGCACTCGATGAGTGTGATGTAATCATTGATGCATTACTGGGCACTGGTCTTGAAAATACGGTACGCGATAATGTTGCCACTATAATTAAAGCGGCGAATGAAAGCACTAAACCAATACTCAGTATTGATGTGCCATCAGGTATAAATGCTGATACAGGCCAACCTTTAGGCATTGCAATTAAAGCCACTAAAACAATTACTTTTGTAGGGGTAAAACAAGGGTTAACAACGGCTGCAGGTAAAGAGTATGTTGGTGAGCTTATCTTTGATGACTTGGCTATTGGTGAGCTATTCGTAGAATTAGCGAGCCCATCGGGTAAGCTTATTAATATCAATAGTTTTAAAGGCTTAGGCCCACGTGCTCTGAATAGTCATAAAGGTAGTTATGGAAAATTACTGTGTATTGGTGGGAATCAAGGAACGGCAGGTGCTATCAGATTAACAAGCGAGGCAGCGCTTAGAGCTGGTGCTGGAATGGTCAGAGTGTATACCCATGAAAGCTCAATTATGCCAGTCAGTTTTGGCCGACCAGAGCTTATGGTAAGTAGTAATAACTTGCAACACGCATTGGAGTGGGCAAGCTGTGCTGTTATTGGCCCAGGCCTTGGACAAGACGAATGGGCGCAAAATACCTTTAATCAAGTCATTGAGTATTGTACACATAATAATATGCCTTTAGTTATTGATGCTGATGCACTTAATTTACTCGCTAAACAAGCTTCACCGAAAATGCCCACGCGGTGTGTACTTACCCCGCATCCGGGCGAAGCCTCTCGATTATTAAAGGTGTCGACTGGGGAGATAGAGTCTGATCGGTTCAGCTATGTTCAACAATGTGCTAAACGTTACTCAGCAGTTTGTGTTTTAAAAGGCGCAGGAACTTTAATAGCCGATGGTAAGCATACTTGGGTTTGTGAAGAAGGAAGCCCTGCGCTTGCTGTTGGCGGTAGCGGTGATGTTCTTACTGGTATTGTAGGGGCATTACTTGCTCAAGGGTTAGATTGTGCTGAGGCGACTTGCTATGGTGTTACACTGCATGCTAAAGCGGGTGATATTGCTGGGCAAAAAAATGGAGAGCGAGGTATGCTACCTAGCGATCTGTTTTGTATAGTGAGGCGGTTAATTAATAATATAAAACCATAAGATAAAAGCATTCATATTAATTTTGTTCTTTTTTTGATAAATCCATTAACCTTCTTATACTTAGTTAACGCTGTTTGGTTGTAACTGAGGTTAAAAATGTTAATACAGAAAAAAATGTATGCGGGAAGCTTATTACTTATCGTTTTCTCTTTGCTCGTTTTAACCGTAATTATGCAATGGGTGATAACGCCAATTATAAAAAATGAAGCTATTTCTGCAGCTAAGTTACAGGCTAAAGTAATCGGAGAATCATTTGCTAAGGATTTAGGAAAAAGTGCAGCATTAACTAAAAGCTTATCTGTTGTTGCTCAAACACTTCCCCTTGATAAAGATCAATTTATTAAAAATTTGGCACCGTTAATTGCTAGTGGTACAGGTATTGCCGGTGGTGGAATATGGCCAGAGCCAAATATGTTAGATGCATCAGCACAAAGGGCATCTTTGTTTTGGGCTAAGGGCGATAATGGTCAATACACTTTATTAGATGACTACAACCAAGCTGATAGCAGTCCATATCAACAAGAAAGCTGGTATACAAGTGCTGCTAACGCTCAACCAGGCGTATGTGTTTGGTCTGAGGCTTATGTTGATGCAGTCTCGAATGTGCCTATGGTAACTTGTTCCGTTAAAATTGAGCGTAATAATCAGTTTTGGGGAGTCGCTACTTTAGATATAGAGCTTTCTCATATTGAAAAGTCACTACTTGCTGAAAACCAAGCAACCGGTACCTACAGTTTTATTATTGATAGTGCGCAGCAGTTTGTTTCTATTCCTGCATTTAGAGATACGAATTTAGCCATGCTAAATTTTTCACAAGCTGTAAGTAAAGATAGCTCTTTACAGCCTTTAGTTAACGCCTTGAAAAATGAAGATAGACTCGTAGCAGAGTTTAGTTCTGGTGTCATAAAGGGGGATAGCTCAATTCTAGTGACATTCTCACTGCCGGAGCAAAAGTGGCGCTCTGGCGTGATAATCCCAACAGCGATTGCAAAAAAAGCAGCTAATACGCTGACATATTATTTGTATGGTTCATTCATTGTACTCATTGTTATATTTATATCGGCATTATTAGTCTTTGGTAAGCGATTAGTTGAGCAAATAGAGCAGACTTCGGCGCAAGTTAGGTCATTAATGCAAGGGCAAACAGATTCTAAATTACCAATATCGGGGGATGATGAAATGAGTCATCTTTGCGAAGCAATTAATGATTACGGTGATCATCTTATTAAAATTCTTGGGCTGATTAAAGAAGAGGCGGCCTCAGTAAAAAACAATGCTGAATCTATTGATAACTTGAGTAGTAATAGTCAGCAACGCGCACATGAACTAATGCAAGAAAATGAACTGTTAGCCACGGCTATCAATGAAATGTCGATAGCGGCTTCATCGGCATCAGAAGATATTGGTGGCGTTGCAGATATTACCGCTAAGTCATCAGATCTTGTAAACTCTGGATTTAATGTTATTGAACAAAACGCAGAATCTATCCAGCTGTTGTTCAATAAACTAACTGAGTCGTCCAATGCAATATCACAAATCTCTGAAGATTCACAGCAGGTTGGTTCGGTATTAGATGTGATTATGAATATCTCTGAGCAAACTAATTTGCTTGCGCTTAATGCTGCTATTGAGGCTGCTCGTGCTGGTGATTCTGGAAGGGGGTTTGCGGTCGTTGCTGATGAAGTTAGAACACTGGCACAAAGAACGCAACAATCAGCTGGTGAAATTGAAACCATGATAAGTCAGTTACAACAAGCGGCTGCAAAAGGAGTCAGTGTTATTCAAGAATGCCGAGAGTTCTCAGAAGTGGTCAATGATCGTTCAAATACAACACGCACGCAATATGAAAATATAGTCGATGCATTTAACGACATTAAAGGGCGCTCAGCAAGTATTGCCGTAGCCACTGAAGAACAGGCTCAAGTAACCGTCAATGTTAAAAAACTAGCGGAACGGATCCGAGAAATATCAGGGCAAAATGCCGCCGATGCCGAAGACTTTAGAGAAGTAAGTAAAGCCTCTAATAGTCAAGCACAAAGGCTATACGATATTAGTCAGCAGTAACTCAATAAAAAAATCCAAGCCTTGCTTGGATTTTTTATATAAATTTGTTTATTAATTTAAAATTGTGAGGATTTAAAAGTCTATCTATGAAGCTCGCCAGCTCTTTCTGGTTGATAAGTTACCTCTTTAATAGTTACTGTTATTAACCCTCCGCCTGGCTTTGGCCATTCAATTTGATCTCCTTGTGAAAGGCCAAGTAATGCACTACCAACAGGGGCTAAGATTGATATTTTGTTGCCACTTGAGTCAATATTCTTCGGGTAAACAAGCGTTAAAGTAAACTCCTCACCTGTAGATTCAACAACAAAGTTCACTGTTGAATTCATGGTTACCACGGTTGAGGGAACTTCGTGTGGCTCCACTATGTTAGCTCTACCAAGTTCTGCTTCAAGTTCTTTTTCACCCGCAAAACTGTTCGCAGGTAACGATTCCATTAGCGCATACAATCGATCTGCATCCAGTGATGAGATGATTATTTCAGGTTTAGTATTCAACTTAATATCCTTAATCATGTTAAATAAAATTTACTCTGGGTATAGCTTGCAGGAACTCAGTTGCATTGGAATACACTGAGATAATTTTATTGTTGTCTTAGTGAATTTATTTTATCTCTATTGCTAAAAACCCAGCCGAAGCTGGGTTTTTATTTGAGCTAGGTGTGTGAGGGGATGATTACATCATGCCGCCCATACCACCCATTCCGCCCATGCCACCCATATCAGGAGCGCCCGCTTCTTCTTTAGGAATTTCAGCGACCATTGCTTCTGTGGTGATCATTAGACCGGCAATCGATCCAGCAAACTGTAATGCAGAACGGGTTACTTTCGTTGGATCTAGGATACCCATTTCAATCATGTCGTTGTATTCGCCAGTGGCTGCGTTGTAACCGTAGTTACCTTCACCGCCTTTCACTGCGTTAATCACAACAGATGCTTCGTCGCCTGCGTTTGTAACGATTTGACGAAGTGGTGCTTCCATCGCGCGAAGTGCCACTTTAATACCGTGGTTTTGGTCTTCGTTATCGCCTAGTAAGTCTGCTAATTTGCTAGCAGCACGCACTAATGCAACACCACCACCTGGTACTACGCCTTCTTCAACCGCTGCGCGAGTTGCATGTAATGCATCTTCAACACGATCTTTTTTCTCTTTCATTTCAATTTCAGTAGCGGCACCTACTTTGATTACTGCAACACCGCCAGCTAATTTAGCCATGCGCTCTTGTAGCTTTTCTTTATCGTAGTCTGAAGTCGCTTCTTCAATTTGTGCTTTGATTTGTGCAACACGGCCGTTAATACCGTCTTCTTCACCAGCACCATCAATGATTGTTGTATCGTCTTTAGTGATTACTACACGTTTAGCTGTACCTAAGTCTTCAACCGTTGCTTTTTCAAGCTCAAGGCCGATTTCTTCAGAAATCACAGTACCGCCAGTTAAAACCGCGATATCTTGTAGCATTGCTTTACGACGATCGCCAAAGCCAGGTGCTTTAACCGCTGATACTTTTACAATACCACGCATGTTATTAACTACCAGTGTCGCTAACGCTTCACCTTCAAGGTCTTCTGCGATAATCAGTAGAGGTTTACTTGCTTTAGCAACCGCTTCTAATGTTGGTAATAATTCACGGATGTTAGATATTTTTTTATCTACAAGTAAGATAAATGGGTTATCTAGTTCAACCGCGCCTTTTTCAGCGTTGTTGATAAAGTATGGAGATAAGTAACCACGGTCAAACTGCATGCCTTCTACAACATCTAGTTCGTTTTCAAGTGATTGACCTTCTTCAACGGTGATAACACCAGTGTTACGGCCTACTTTCTCCATTGCATCAGCAATGATTTCACCAATTTCTTTATCAGAGTTAGCTGAAATAGTACCTACTTGTGCAATCGCTTTAGTATCAGCACATGGAACAGAAAGCGCTTTAAGTTCTGCAACTGCAGCAATGATTGCTTTATCAATACCGCGCTTGAGATCCATTGGGTTCATACCCGCAGCAACTGCTTTAAGACCTTCGTTTACAATAGACTGAGCAAGCACAGTTGCGGTAGTGGTACCGTCACCAGCAGCATCATTTGCTTTAGACGCTACTTCTTTAACCATTTGTGCGCCCATATTTTCAAACTTGTCTTCAAGTTCGATTTCTTTTGCTACAGATACACCATCTTTGGTGATCACTGGAGAGCCAAATGATTTGTCTAATACAACGTTACGACCTTTAGGGCCTAATGTTACTTTTACTGCATTTGCTAGAATATTTACGCCAGTTAGCATTTTTGCACGTGCGTCGCCTGCAAACAGTACTTCTTTTGCTGCCATGTTTAATTTCCTCTAAATTCTTAAAATGTGTGTTAAACGAAAAGTAGGTTTAGCCTACAATGCCTAAAATATTGTCTTCACGCATGATCAGGTACTCTTGACCTTCGATCTTTTCTGTTTTTTCAACATATGAGCCAAATAACACAGTGTCACCGGCTTTCACTTCTAATGCTCGAACGTCACCGTTTTCTAAAACGCGACCATTACCTACGGCAACAACTTCTCCGCGAGTTGATTTTTCAGCTGCAGAGCCAGTTAATACAATACCGCCAGCAGACTTGGTTTCTTCTTCTAGACGCTTGATGATTACGCGATCTTGTAAAGGACGAATGTTCATGTTTTTAGTTCTCCTAACAGTTTCTGAACAGTACAGAAAAAAGTGTATCTAATTTGCTTTCATTAATGGGGGTGGAGTGAAAAATTCCAAGAGAAAAAATGATAAATTTTTAATCTTTTCGCTCGTATTCACCATCTATGGTCTTAGGGCGGTTTTCATCTTGCTCGTGATGCATTGATTGATGAGTTTGCGAAAACCCTGAAGTGCCAGTTTGATGCATGCTGGCGCTCATTCTTACAGTTGCTTGACTAGCAAGTCCTGCAGCTAATTTGTTACGAATAGCAGGGGTAAGAAGCAGTAAGCCAAATACATCCGTCATAATGCCCGGGGTTAATAAAAGTACCCCTGCAATAATTACGCAAATACCGGTAAACAATTCTTTAGCAGGCATTTGCCCTTGAGCCATTTGCATTTGTACGTTTTGTAGTGCGCCCATTCCTTGCTGTTTCACCATTTTTGCACCCACAATGGCGGTTAGTACCACTAAAGCGATTGTTGCAAAGCCACCTATCACGTCACTAACCTGAATTAGTAAGGCAATTTCAATAATAGGGATGATGATAAACAGCAAAAATAAAATTCTAAACATAAGACTCTCTAAAAAAATGACACTTATTAAGGTGCTAATGAAATATAAGTGAGGGTTGTCGGGTCTATTTTCAAGCTAATAAGAGTAAGTAATAAACGTTAATGTTAGTAAAGTTATAGGTAGCGGGTCTAAATCAATTTACTGCAAAGACCCAAAATGCAGACAGAGTTCGTGTCTACACATTATACCCGCTATCAGCTACTATGGGGCTAGACCCCCGTAAACAAGTAAAGGTTCACTATGACAACGCAATTTAAACTTATTTTTACCACTTGCAAAGATAACGATGAAGCCCGTTTATTGGCTATGGCGCTAATTGAAAAGAAATTAGCCGCTTGTGTAAATATTTTACCGGCCATGACTTCTATTTACATATGGGAAGGTGAAGTAGCTGAAGCAACTGAAGTAAAGCTGCTAATTAAAACTAAGGCTGACAAAATGAACGATGTATTTTTAACCTTAAAAGATCTTCACAGCTACGAAGTACCAGAAATACAAGTTGTTGATGTAGCAACGGGTAACTTGGCTTACTTTAATTGGATGGATGAGGTGCTTCATTAATGCGCTTTATTTTATTTTTTTTATTAAGCGTATTAATGGCGCCTGCTTGGGCAGCACAAAATACCCTTGATGATTTTCTTAAACCGACTCAGCACACATTTTTACCGGTAAATGAAGCGTTTGTATTTGATTTTGACCAGCAAGGAAGTACGTTATTTGTTGGTTGGGATATCGCTGATGACTATTACCTATATAAAGATAAAATAGAAATTATTGCCAAAGGTGCCAGCATTGATGTGCCTGAGTTGGGCGCTGGTGAAATAATTGAAGATGAATTTTTTGGCAAAACTGAGGTGTTTTTTAATTCTCTTAGCGTTATCAGCAAACTAAGTAATGTGAGTGAAGATGGCGTTGTTAAGGTGCGTTATCAAGGCTGTGCAAAAGCAGGGCTGTGTTATCCACCTGAAATCATCAGCATTCCATTAAGTGTACTGGCAAGTGAAACTAATACTAATGACAATACCGCAGCAAGCAGTGAATTTGCAGCACTTAGCCAATCTGCAGAAAAACCAGCAACTGCATCAACACCTGATAAAGAGCTCACATTTACAGAGCAGTTAGCTAGCCAAAGCTTAATGGTTAACTTAGCTATTTTCTTTGCCGTGGGTGTGGGTTTGGCATTTACACCGTGTGTATTTCCGATGTTCCCTATTTTATCTAGCTTAATTGCGGGTCAAAAGAACCTGTCTACTAAAAAAGCATTTGCCCTATCATTTGTTTATATTCAAGGCATGGCGGTTACCTATGCAGCATTAGGGCTTGTGGTTGCTGCGTTAGGCGGGCAAGTGCAAGGCTATTTACAGCATCCATATGTATTAATTAGCTTTAGCTTATTGTTTGTACTGCTGGCTATGTCGATGTTTGGTTGGTACGAAATAAAGTTACCCAGCGGCATGATGAACAAGCTAACCCAAGTGAGCAACAACCAAAAAGGCGGTAACTATATTGGGGTGTTCTTGATGGGGGTTTTATCAGGGCTTATTGCATCTCCTTGCACTACAGCGCCTTTATCAGCCGCATTATTATTTGTGGCACAAAGCGGCGATTACCTAGTCGGCGGGCTAACACTTTACGTACTGAGTTTAGGTATGGGGCTACCGCTGTTATTATTAGGTACATCGGGAGGTAAGCTATTACCGAAAGCTGGCAGCTGGATGGAACAAGTTAAAACCTTATTTGGTTTTATTATGTTAGTTGTGCCACTTATTTTGCTAGAGCGCATTATAGATATTGAAATTATTATGCTTATGGCAGGCTTATTAGCTATCGCCACAGCGCTTTATTTCCACTATTGGCAAAGCGCCCAAACTCAAGGCAAATTAAAAACCTTATTGTGGTTTATGGCTGTTTTATTGATGCTTACTGGCTTTAATTTAACCCAAAACTATTTTTGGCCAACACAAGCCGTGAGTTTACAAACAACCTCGCAAAGCAATGAGTTTAAACACGTTGCCAATTTAGCCGAGCTTAAACAAGCCGTATCACAAGCAAATAGCGAAGGGCGCATGGTTATGGTGGACTTATACGCTGACTGGTGTGTAGCGTGTAAAGAGTTTGAGCATTACACCTTTCCCGACCCGCAAGTACAAAGTGAGTTTAGCCATTACCAACTGATTCAAATTGACTTAACTCAAAGCGATAATGAAACAATTGAGCTAATGGAAGCATATTCAGTGTTTGGTTTACCGAGTATTTTATTCTTTAATACTCAAGGTGAAGAGCTAAGTGCACAACGTGTCACTGGCTTTTTAAATGCGGATGATTTCGCTAAGCACCTTGCTGCAGTGCGTGCCAGCGCTGAATAACCATTCTATATGGCACAACATGATTGTTAATGTTGTGCCATTATTCCCCCTTAAGATACGTCCCCAAAATAGAGATTAGACCAGTATTTTGCTGCTATTTACTTCGAAATCACTATAATAGTTGGTTAACGTGAGAAATTGTTGCTATCTTACTTTTTTCAGCTTACTTTTTAGTGAAAAATTAGTTAGTAACCGCTTAACTCATTACTTATAGGATATATCGCGTATTATGGCTGCAAAATTAAAGATTTTAGTTATAAATGGCCCAAATTTAAACATGCTAGGAAAGCGTGAGCCCGATAAGTACGGTTCGCACTCTTTAGAGCATATTATGAGCGAGTTAAACAGCGCTGCTAATAGTTTAGATGTGGCGTTAACGCATTTTCAAAGTAATAGTGAGCAAGCGCTCATTGAACGCATTCATGATGCTTGGCAAGCGGTTGATTACATCATTATTAACCCTGCAGCATTTACGCACACAAGCGTCGCATTACGTGATGCATTGCTAAGCGTTGATATTCCGTTTTTTGAAGTGCATTTAAGTAATGTGCATGCACGTGAAACGTTTCGCCATCATTCTTATTTTTCTGATGTGGCGCAAGGCGTTATTTGTGGATTAGGTGCAATGGGCTATCACGCTGCTTTACATGCAGCGGTGAGCCGATTGCAAAACTCAAACTAAATTTAAACTAACAAACTAATAGGCGGGTCGTTTATGGATATTCGCAAGATCAAAAAACTAATTGAATTAGTAGAAGAATCAGGTATTGCAGAACTAGAAATCACTGAAGGTGAAGAATCAGTACGTATTAACCGTAACAACATGAGTGCCGGCCCTGCATACGCGCAATTTGCTCCACAGCAATATGCTCCAGCACCCGCTCCTGCGGCTGCACCAGCAGCACCTGTAGCAGAGTCTGAAGCACCAGCGGCAGGTCCTACAGGACACCAAGTTAAATCACCTATGGTAGGTTCTTTTTACGCAGCAGCTTCTCCAGAAGCGCCAGCATATGTTGAAGTCGGTTCACAGGTTAAAGTTGGCGACACATTATGTATCGTTGAAGCAATGAAAATGATGAACCAAATTGAGTCAGATAAAGCCGGTACAGTAAAAGCTATTTTAGTAGAAAACGGCGAGCCAGTAGAATTTGATCAACCTTTATTCATCATTGAATAATAGCGCAACGTAAAAGGCCAACTCTCATGTTAGATAAAGTAGTCATTGCAAACCGAGGTGAAATTGCACTTCGTATATTGCGCGCCTGCAAAGAGCTTGGGATCAAAACGGTTGCTGTGCATTCAACGGCGGATCGCGATCTTAAGCACGTATTACTAGCAGATGAAACCATCTGTATTGGTAAACCAGCAGCAACTGAAAGTTACTTAGACATTCCACGCATTATTGCCGCAGCTGAAATAACTGATGCGGTCGCTATTCACCCAGGTTATGGTTTTCTTGCTGAAAATGCCGACTTTGCCGACCAAGTTGAGCAAAGTGGCTTTGTATTTATTGGTCCTCGTGGCGACACTATTCGCCTAATGGGCGACAAAGTATCAGCTATCGAAGCGATGCGTAAAGCCGGTGTTCCATGTGTGCCAGGTTCTGATGGTCCGGTATCGGATGATAAAGAACGCAACATGCAAATTGCTAAGCGTATTGGTTACCCGGTAATTATTAAAGCAGCTGGCGGCGGCGGTGGTCGTGGTATGCGTGTTGTACGCAACGAGGCTGAGTTAATCAACTCGATTGCGCTTACGCAGCAAGAAGCTAAGCAGTTCTTTGGCAACAGCATGGTTTACATGGAAAAATTCCTTGAAAACCCACGCCACATTGAAGTGCAAGTATTGGCCGATGGTCAAGGTAACGCGGTTCATCTAGGTGAGCGTGATTGTTCAATGCAACGTCGCCACCAAAAAGTAGTGGAAGAGGCGCCAGCACCAGGGATTACTGCAGAAGTACGTAAGTTCATTGGTGAGCGTTGTACACGTGCGTGTATCGAAATTGGTTATCGTGGTGCAGGTACGTTTGAGTTTTTATACGAAAACGGCGAGTTTTACTTCATTGAAATGAATACCCGTATTCAGGTTGAACACCCAGTGACTGAAATGGTTACCGGTGTGGATTTAATCAAAGAGCAGCTAAAAATTGCCGCTGGTCAGCCATTATCATTCACTCAAGACGACGTTGTTATTCGTGGCCACGCTATTGAGTGTCGTATTAATGCTGAAGACCCTGAAACCTTTATTCCATCACCAGGTAAAATCACTCGCTTTCATCCAGCTGGTGGTTTAGGTATTCGTTGGGACAGCCATATTTATGCTGATTACACGGTACCGCCACATTACGATTCTATGATTGGTAAGCTGATCACTTACGGTGAAAACCGTGATGTTGCTATTGCTCGCGCTCGTAATGCATTGAATGAGTTGGTAATCGACGGTATTAAAACGAATACGCCATTGCATAAACGCATTCTTGCAGATGAAAACTTCAAAAACGGTGGTACAAATATCCACTACCTTGAGAAGAAATTAGGGCTGTAAAGTCTATGCTAATTAAAAACCGGCTCAGGCCGGTTTTTTTATCTTTAAAAAAGAGGCAGTATCACCTTAAATAAATAATCTGGTATGATTAACAAATATGCGCTTTTCGTAAATTTTGAGGTAATCATGTCGTGTAGTTTTGATTTTCATTTAGTCGATGAAAATGCCACTGTTGCTATGGGTAATAAATTAGCTGCCATAATAGAACAGGGCGCAGTTATTTATTTGCATGGTGATTTGGGGGCCGGTAAAACGACATTTACTCGCGGTATAGTGCAAGGTTTTGGTCATACAGGTAAGGTTAAAAGTCCCACTTATACACTTGTTGAACCTTACGAGCTTGTGCGTGGCAATGTCTATCATTTTGACTTATACCGATTAGGTGACCCAGAAGAGCTTGAATTTATGGGAATTCGTGATTATTTTTCAGAAACGGCAACTTGTATTGTTGAGTGGCCGGAAAAAGGCGGAGAATTTATTCCTGTTCCCGATCTAAATGCTACGCTAAGTTATGTAGGTGATGAGCGTAAAATTGTTATTAACAGTGCTAGTGAGCGTGGTGTAGCAATTGTCGAAAAACTAAATAATAGATAATAAAATAGTTAAGGCAGTGATTATCAAAATGAGTCGTGGTTTAGTTAAACTTTTTATTTACCTCATGGTTTTTACAGTGAGCTTGCCATTGTGGGCGCAAAACACTATTAATAGTGTGCGTGTCTGGCCATCCCCTGATAGCACCCGGGTGGTGTTTGATCTCGACGATAAACCCGATTTCAGCTACTTTATGCTAAAAAATCCAAGCCGTTTAGTGGTTGATTTAGAAAACACTGATGAGTTGAAAACATTGCCAGGTGTGCCACCAAAACACCAAATTGTTAGTAAGTTACGTTACTCGAAACCTAAAAATAAACACAGCGTGCGTTTAGTGTTTGAATTAAATGGGCCAGTTAAACCAGTTATATTTGCACTAGCCCCCACAGGCCCTTATAAAAATAGATTGGTGGTCGATTTATACGATAAAAGCCAAGCTAAAGGTGCAATTACCCCTGCGCAAACGGCGGCTAAAAAACGCCAATTAAGCCAAGAGCGCGATATTGTAATTGCTATTGATGCAGGGCATGGCGGTGAAGACCCTGGATCCATTGGCCCGTCAGGCACTTACGAAAAAGACATTACACTGCAAATTGCCAAGCGTTTAGAGCGGATGATTGATGCTGAGCGAGGCATGATTTCGCGTATGGTTCGCAGTGGCGATTACTTTGTAAAACTCAATACACGTACCAACCGCGCACGTCAGAAAAAAGCAGACTTTTTTGTTTCTATTCATGCAGATGCGTTTACCAGCCCTGGGCCAAATGGTGCTTCTGTTTGGGTGTTGTCGCTGCGACGTGCCAATTCAGAAATTGGTAAATGGATTGAGGATAAAGAAAAACACTCTGAGTTACTTGGCGGTGCTGCCGATGTAATTAAAGATGCTGCAAATGAAAAGTACTTAGCGCAAGCCTTGCTTGATATGTCGATGGATCACTCCATGAAAACCGGCTTAAACGTGGCTGAGGAAGTAGTTAAAGAGCTACGAAAGGTGGCTAAACTTCATAAAAAAGAGCCGCAACATGCCAGCCTTGCAGTATTAAAGTCGCCAGATATTCCGTCTATTTTGGTTGAAACTGGGTTTATCTCTAATCCACGTGAAGAGCGACTGCTTAAAAGTGCCAATCATCAAGAGCGCTTAGCTAAAGCCATGTTTACCTCAATTAAAAATTACTATTTACGTAACCCGCCTGACGACTCACTGTTTGCGTCATTAAAGTCTCAGTATCCAACAAAACATAAAGTACGTCCTGGTGAGTCACTGAGCATGTTGGCAGGTCGATATGGCGTGAGTATCAGTAAAATAAAACAAGTTAATAAGCTCAGTTCAAATACGCTATTTATTGGTCAGGAACTTGATATTCCTCAGAGTTAATTTTAAAAGCGCACACATTTAAGGTTGTTATGAGTATTGAAATATTACCTGCGCGCTTAGCAAACCAAATTGCGGCGGGTGAAGTTGTTGAGCGTCCCGCATCGGTGGTTAAAGAGTTAGTAGAAAACAGCCTTGATGCAGGCGCGACACGTATTCAAATAGATATTGAACGCGGGGGCCACAAGTTAATTCGTATTCGCGACAATGGAGCGGGTATTGCAAAGGATGAGCTCACATTAGCGCTCTCTCGCCATGCAACCAGTAAACTAAAGTCCCTAGACGACCTAGAAAATATTTGTTCTCTTGGTTTTAGGGGGGAAGCCTTAGCATCTATTAGTTCGGTATCTCGCTTAACCTTAAGCTCTAAACCCGAAAATCAAGAAGCTGCGTGGCAAGCCTTTGCACAAGGCCGAGATATGGCCGTAGAGGTAAAGCCGGTTGCTCACCCTAGCGGTACCACAATTGAAGTTAAAGATTTATTTTTTAACACCCCAGCGAGACGTAAGTTTTTACGCACTGAAAAAACCGAATTTAGTCATATTGATGAGCTTATTAAGCGTATTGCGCTGAGCCGTTTTGATGTATCAATTACATTAACCCATAATGAAAAAGTGGTGCGCCAGTATCGCGCTAAAACTGATCCCGCTCAAGCGATTACGCGAGTCGCACAAGTGGCGGGTAAAGCGTTTGCTGAGCAAGGGTTGCATATTCAATCGGGTGAGGCTGGGTTGCAACTACACGGTTGGGTATTGCCAGTTGGATCGGCTAATACTACTCAGTATACCTATGTCAATAATCGTATGATGCGCGACAAACTTATTCTGCATGCTATTCGTCAAGCATTTGAAGAGGTCAGTGGCGAGCAAGAACTTCCCGGATTTGTGATTTACATTGATATAGACCCACGCCAAGTGGATGTTAACGTGCACCCGGCAAAGCATGAGGTACGTTTTCATCAAGGTCGTTTGGTACATGACTTTATTTTACAAGCTATCAAACAAGTTGTGGTGCCACTTCAAGCTGAGTTTGTTAATTCGCCAGCCGCTCACACGCATCAATCACCGGTTACATCGTTTAACCAAGAACACACGACCAATAGTGAACTTTTTGATTATCCTAAGTCGTCATTACAACCAAGTCATTCGCCATCTACAAGTAATGCCTCTTATAGTGGCAGTCGTCAAGGTGCGGGTAGACAGGTGCGTATTGAAAGCCAAAATTACCATGATGTGAATGCGTTTTATCAGGGCGTGAATGAGCAACAAGCGCAGCACTTTGATACTGCGTCAGCATTTCTACAATCTAATGAGACGCAAGTATCAGATACAGCACTGCGCACTGTCGATATAATAAGCATTGAAAAGGGCGTTTGCGTGTTCAATAATGAAAATCAACTTTATTGTTCACACTTTAAATACGCATTAGCGGATGATTGGCATACACAAATAAAAGAGCACGGCAGCCTTGAAGGTAAAGCACTCCTATTGCCTGTGCGTGTCAACGTATCAAAACAAGACACGGCGCTTCTTGCTGCTCAGCAGTCTTGGTTTACCTTACTAGGTTTTGAGTTATTAATAGAAAAGCAGTTTGTTATGGTAAAGAAGTTGCCTACAAGTCTGTACTTATTAGATGTAAGTGCTGCAATAGATGCATTGCTTGAGGGATGTAAGGCTCAGTTAGCAAGTATTGATGAATGGCTACAATGGCAGGTAAATATAATTCCCGCACGGTTCTATGCGAGCAATGCCTTTTTAGAGCAGCAAGCGCGCTTACAAAATAATCCGCAAACAATTGAACGCTTGCGAGAAAAAGCAGTTAAAATAGATCTAAACTCTTATCTAACGCAATTTAATTAAGGTATTCGTGTTGAGTAATTTACCGGTCATATTTTTAATGGGCCCAACCGCTGCTGGTAAAACAGCATTGGCAATTTCACTGTGTGAGTATTTAAATACTGAGATTATTAGCGTTGATTCTGCGCTTGTTTATAAAGGTATGGATATTGGTACGGCTAAGCCTGATGCCGACGAATTAGCTCGTGCCCCACATCATTTAATTGACTTACTTGATCCGAGTGAAACGTATTCGGTTGCTGATTTTAGACGTGATGCTATAGAAAAAATTGATAAATTTCATCAACAAGGTAAAGTGCCTGTATTGGTTGGAGGTACAATGATGTACTTCAAAGCGCTAATTGATGGGTTGTCGCCATTACCTGAGGCCGATGCAAACGTTAGAGCCGAACTAGAAACACAAGCTAAAGAGCATGGCTGGCCTTATTTATACAAAGAGCTGGTTAAAGTTGATCCGCAAGCCGCACAAAAGATGAGTGAAAATGATTCGCAGCGAATTAATCGTGCTTTGGAAGTTTACCGTATAACAGGTAAAACGATGACTGAATTGCAAAAGCAAAAGCAGCCAGCATTACCCTATACTTTTCATCAATTTGCAATTGCACCCGATGATCGCAGTGAATTACATCATCGAATTGAAGAAAGGTTTAAAATAATGATTGAACAGGGGTTTGAAAAAGAAGTTTCGACCCTATATCTACGTGAGGATTTACATCCCAATATGCCTTCTATTCGTTGTGTAGGTTATAGACAGATGTGGGATTACCTTGCGGGTGAAATTGATCATGATGAAATGATTTTTCGCGGCATTGCAGCCACACGTCAATTGGCTAAACGTCAATTAACGTGGTTAAGAAGCTGGCCTGATGTTACATGGTTAACAACAGGTGATGAAGAAAACTTGCATCGTGTAGTAAGTTCGCTAAGCTAGTAGTAGTTGGACAAAATTTATCTTTGTTAAATCAGTTCAGCCACTTAATTATAATAACACCTAGAACGAAGGAATAATAACATGGCAAAAGGCCAATCGTTACAAGACCCATTTTTAAATGCACTACGCCGTGAGCGCATTCCAGTATCAATTTTTTTGGTAAATGGCATAAAATTACAAGGTAAAATTCAGTCATTTGACCAATTTGTAATTTTGCTGGAAAACACTGTTAACCAAATGGTGTATAAACATGCAATTTCTACAGTTGTACCTGCACGCGCAGTCAACTTCCAAGGTGTTCAGGGAAATGAAGACACTGAAGAACCTGAAGCTGGAAACTTTTAAATTAGGAGCGTAATGCTTGTTTGACCGCTATGAATCTGGCGAACAGGCAATTTTAGTCCATATCGACTTACCTAAAGAGGGGGATCGTGAAGATCTCCACGAATTAGAAATGTTGGTATCTTCTGCTGGTGTTAGTAGTTTGGCGGTTGTGCAAGGCAGCCGTCAAGCACCACATCCGAAGCTATTTGTCGGTACCGGCAAAGCAGAAGAAATAGCTGAAATTGTCAAAATCCACAATGCCGATGTTGTCATTTTTAACCATCAGTTAAGTCCGTCTCAAGAACGTAATTTAGAGCGTGTTTGCCAATGTCGGGTGCTTGATAGAACCACACTTATCCTCGATATTTTTGCTCAGCGCGCACGTACTCACGAAGGTAAACTTCAAGTTGAGTTAGCGCAGCTTCGTCATATGTCGACTCGTTTAATCCGAGGTTGGACCCACCTTGAACGCCAAAAAGGCGGTATTGGTTTACGTGGTCCTGGTGAAACGCAGTTAGAAACCGATCGACGTTTATTACGTGCACGTATTAAAAATATACGCGCCCGTTTGGCTAAAGTTGGCGTACAACGTGAGCAAGGTAGACGAGCACGTACTCGTAATGAGATCCCAACGGTTTCTTTAGTGGGCTATACTAATGCGGGTAAATCAACCTTATTTAACCGTATTACAAATTCTGATGTGTATGCCGCTGATCAGTTGTTTGCAACACTAGACCCAACCTTACGCAAATTAGATATTGGCGATGTTGGTTCGGTTATTTTAGCGGATACTGTAGGGTTTATTCGCCACTTACCGCATGACTTAGTGGCTGCATTTAAAGCAACGCTGACAGAAACGCGAGAGGCTGATTTACAATTACACGTGATAGATGTAGCCGACCCTCGTCGAAAAGAAAATATTGAACAGGTACAAGAAGTACTCAAAGAAATTGAAGCTGATGATGTACCGCAATTACTTGTATACAACAAAATTGATGCGCTGGATGATGTAACCCCACGTATTGATCGCGATGACGAAGGCCAACCTATAAGGGTATGGTTATCAGCAAAAACAGGTGAAGGTTGCGAGCTGCTAAGTGAGGCTATTAGTGACCTACTAGCTAAAAAGATGTTGAGTGAAACTTTAATACTGGCTCCTCAGTATGGACGTTTAAGAGCATCTTTATTTAACTTAAGTGCAGTACATAACGAACGTTTTGATGAGCAAGGTAATTGGTTGCTAGATGTGCGATTACCTATGATTGAGTGGAATCGTTTGATTAAAGATTTTGGCCCAGAGATTGAAAGTTTTATTAGCTGCGACTAAAAACTGAAAGATTAATGTCGGTTTTAGTATAAGAAATGCATAAGATTTGTTAGATTTAACACAATTTCCGAATTTATTTAGATAACAATGGAGTATAGCTATGGCCTGGAATGAACCGGGTAATAATGGCAATGACAAAGATCCGTGGAATAACAAAGGCGGACGTGATCAAGGCCCACCTGATTTAGACGAGGTGTTCCGTAAATTCAGTAACAAGTTTAACGGCTTATTTGGCGGTAAAAAATCCGGCAATGGTAGCGGCGGTGGACTTGGCGGAGCCGGTATTTCATTTGTACTTATTATCGCTGCCATTGTGTGGGCGTTAAGCGGTATTTATACGGTGAAAGAAGCTGAACGCGGTGTCGTTCTTCAATTTGGTAAGTTTGACCGAATTGCAGATCCAGGCTTGCGTTGGAAAATGACCTTTGTTGAGACGGTTATTCCAGTCGATATCGAAGCTGTTCGTTCGTTATCAGCATCAGGCTTTATGCTAACTGAAGATGAAAACGTAGTAAGCGTTGAGTTTGAAGTACAGTATCGAGTAATCGACCCATACTTATACAAGTTTAGTGTCACTAACGCTGACAGCAGCCTTGAAGAAGCATTAGATAGTGCACTGCGTTATGTTGTTGGCCATTCAAAAATGGACCAAGTACTGACTAACGGCCGTGAAGTTGTGCGTCAAAATACCTGGGATGAGCTAAATCAAATCATCGAACCTTATAACTTAGGTTTAATCGTAACTGACGTTAACTTCAAGGATTCACGTCCGCCAATGGAAGTTAAAGATGCGTTTGATGATGCAATTGCAGCCCAAGAGGATGAACAACGCTTTATTCGTGAAGCCGAAGCGTATGCCCGTGAAATTGAACCGCGTGCGCGTGGTCAAGTAACGCGTATGACGCAAGAGGCTGAAGGTTACCAAGAGCGTATTACTTTAGAAGCGCAAGGTGAAGTGGCTCGTTTTGAGAAATTACTTCCAGAATACCAAGCAGCTAAAGAAGTAACACGCGAGCGTTTATACATAGACGCAATGCAAGAAGTATTAGGTAATAGCTCTAAAATATTGGTTGACGTTAAGGGCGGTAACAACATGATGTATTTACCACTTGATAAAATCATGGAAAAACAGGGTTCATCAACACGCGTTGCTTTACCTAGCTCAAGCGATATTAACGATTTACGTAACAAGGTAAATACGTCACGTAACAGCACTGTTAATAGTGGTAATGATCGCTTTAACAATGATCGCTTCAACGACGGGAGATAAGCATAATGAAAAACTTTAGTTTAGTAATCCTATTAGCTGCCATTGTAATGTGTTTCTCGTCAGTATTTGTGGTTTCTGAAGGCCAAAAGGCGATTGTACTTTTATTTAGTAAAGTACAAAAAGACAGCGATGATCAAGCGGTAGTTTATGGTCCAGGTCTACATCTAAAAGTGCCATTTTTTAGCCAAGTGCGCCGCATTGATGCGCGTATTCAAACGCTAGATGGCACACCGGATCGCTTTGTAACTAGCGAGAAAAAAGACTTAATTGTTGATTCGTTTGTAAAATGGCGTGTTAACGACTTTAGCTCTTTTTACCTGCGTGCACGTGGTGATAAGCAATACGCTGAAACACTGCTTAAGCAAAAAGTAAATAATGGCCTACGTACTAACTTTGGTACTCGTACTATTCGTGAAATTGTATCGGGTGAACGTAGCGAGCTGATGGAAGAAGCGTTAGTACAAGCCTCTGAAAGTGCTAGTGAGCTGGGTATTGAAGTACTTGATGTACGTGTTAAGCAAATTAACTTACCTCAAGAGGTGAGTAGCTCTATTTACCAACGTATGCGTGCTGAGCGTACTGCCGTTGCTAAAGAGCACCGTTCTGAAGGTCAGGAAAAAGCAGAGACGATTCGTGCAGGTGTTGACCGCCGAGTAACAGTAATGCTTGCTGATGCAGAACGTAATGCGCGTTCTGTTCGTGGTCAAGGCGATGCTGATGCTGCTGCGATTTACGCTAGTGCTTATAATAAAGACCCTGAGTTCTTTAGCTTTGTTCGCTCTTTAGAAGCTTACAAGCAAACTTTCAAAGGAAAGCAAGACGTGATGGTGTTATCACCGGATAGCGACTTCTTCCAATACATGAAAGGCGCGAAAGCTCAGTAATCACAGCTTTAGTTAAATTTAAAAAGCCCTGCAATTGCAGGGCTTTTTGTTATCTGAATTTTAATCTTATAAATCACTGTTATTTATGTGATTATTAGCTAAACACTGATGTTTACTAAGGGCACGAGGAAAAAATAAGCTAAACGGGGTGAACTTTGCTTTAGTTTTCTGGTAAAATCTCGTCCTAATTTTCTCTAAGTGAATTTGCAATGGGTAAAAACGTTGTTGTACTAGGCACCCAATGGGGTGACGAAGGTAAGGGTAAGGTAGTTGACCTCCTTACAGATAAAGCATCTTTAGTAGTTCGTTATCAAGGTGGTCATAACGCTGGCCATACCTTAGTGATCGACGGTGAAAAGACAGTTCTACACCTTATTCCATCGGGTGTATTACGTGACAATGTTAAATGTGTGATTGGTAATGGTGTTGTTTTATCACCAGAAGCGCTAATGAAAGAAATTGGCATGCTTGAAGAGCGTGGCGTACCAGTACGCGAACGTCTTTTAATCAGTGAAGCATGTCCGCTAATATTGCCTTTCCATGTTGCATTAGATGTAGCTCGCGAAACAGCGCGTGGCGATAAACCAATCGGTACAACGGGTCGTGGTATCGGTCCAGCGTATGAAGATAAAGTAGCACGTCGTGGTTTACGTGTTGGCGATTTATTCAATCCTGAATTATTTGCTACTAAGTTAAAAGAAGTATTGGAATACCACAACTTCACATTAGTGAACTACTACAAAGTAGATGCAGTAGATTTTCAAAAAACGTTTGATGACGCAATGGCTGTTGCTGACATCTTAAAAGCAATGGTAGTTGATGTAACTGAGCTTTTAGATCAAACGCGTAACGCCGGTGACAACATCTTATTTGAAGGTGCACAAGGTACATTACTTGATATCGATCACGGTACTTACCCTTATGTTACATCTTCAAACACTACTGCTGGTGGCGTTGCTACAGGTGCGGGTTTTGGCCCATTACACCTTGATTATGTACTAGGTATCATTAAAGCGTACACAACACGTGTAGGTTCAGGTCCTTTTCCTACAGAGCTTTACGATGGCCTTGAAAAACAAGACCCAGTAGGTAAGCATTTAGGTGACAAAGGTCATGAGTTTGGTGCTACTACTGGTCGTTTACGTCGTACTGGCTGGTTAGATGCAGTGGCTATGCGCCGTGCAGTTCAAATTAACAGCATTTCAGGATTTTGTTTAACTAAACTTGACGTTTTAGACGGTTTAGAAACACTTAAAATCTGTACTGGTTATAAGCTTGAAGATGGTACTGTGACTAACGTTACGCCATTAGCGGCTGAAGGTTACGATAAAGTAACACCAGTATACGAAGAAATGCCTGGTTGGTCTGAAAATACCGTGGGTGTAACATCGATTGAAGGTTTACCTAAAGCAGCAATTGATTACATTAAACGTATTGAAGAAATCACGGGCGTCCCTGTTGATATTATCTCTACAGGTCCAGATCGTGTTGAAACCATGATACTTCGTAGCCCATTTGCATAATTGGGTTTATGTTGAAAAGAAGCTGCCATGTGCAGCTTTTTTTATGTCTATAAAAAAGCATACCTATTAATAGTGGAACGATCTTTGTATATTATTTGGTAAGTTTATTTTTAAAGTGGTTAATATGCGTTTATCTTCTCGTTGCTCAGTGTGGTCATTATCACTACTTACACTTTCTTTATTTAATATAAGCAATAGCTTAGCTGAAGAAAGCCCTGCAGCTGTGCCGCTGTATACTGAATCTGAGTTAATAGCTTTAATTAATGAGAACACTCATCTAGCCCGCGTGAAGGCAGATAATTGCCAGTTAGTGCAAGATATAGAAGCGCGAGCCAATAAAATGGCATTGCCGTCGTATCAATTTTTATACGGTGATATGCTCGCCTACAAGGTGTGTGTTGAGCGTGATGTAGCTTTAGGTGTGTATTACATGAAAAAAGCGGCTGAGCAGGGCTTAGCGGCAGCATTAGAGCAGCTAGGTCGCTATTACGATGTTGGGCAGTTAGTCCAAAAAGACAAAGCCATGGCAATAACCTACCTCCGTGAGGCCTCAGCGCAAGGTAACTTAAAAGCGCAATTACGATTAGTGGGCTTGTTTAATCAAGGCTATGGTAGTCCAAGAGACTTTGAAGATGCTTATCGTTGGCTGTTTAACACCACGGTAGCCGATAAAGCGACACATAAAAAAATAGAGCGAGCATTAACTAAACTTGCTGAAAAAATGCCAGCTAGTGTCGTTACCCGCGCGCGCTTACCTATGTAACCTAAACTCTAGCTAGAGAAAATAAACCTAATTATGACTATGATTTAATATGTTAGTAAATCTCTTAATCAGAGTTTAGGTTTGTAAATAAAAAAGTGAGAGTGCTTTTTTTAGCACTCTCGCTTTTTAGTTATTACTCATCTTTTTTATTGTCTTTGGCTTTGTTATTGGCCGGATCTTTTAATAGCGATATTTTAGGCGGTTGCAATGCAACTACTCGTTCACCCTCTTGTGGTGGCTTTTCCATATCACTGGTAAAAGGCCTCATTTTCACTGGTGCGTCTTCATCACTGTCTTTATCCCCTTTGAGAATAAACAGTGGGATCGCTTCAGGATTCATTTCTAAATACTGCTGCCAGCTAAACTCTTCAGATATACGTGTTGCACTCACTTTACCGCCTTTGGCAATAACACTGCTTAAGCGTGCATATGCGCCGTTTTCACCAAACAGAATTTGTCGTGATAAAAACGTCGCACTGTCTTTATTTGCTTTAGCATGTGATGAAGAGGAACGTAGTGAAAATACATTTTTTTCATTTAATAAATGAGAGAAGTACTGCACCCCTAATGCGTTGTGGTGGCGATTAGGTGAAAGCGCTAAAACACTGCGAATCGTGGTTAAAGGTAAATAACGTTCAGCATGCTCCGATTGCGGGTTACCGTAATAACAAGGAAGGCCATCCATGCGCGCCATTCTACAGTTCTCCCAAGCAGGATCTGATAGATGAACAGGAATATTTTGCTCTTTTAAGCCACGTGCAATTGCACGCGATACATGGTTTGCACCAATGATTAAAATAGTATTAGGGGATGGTTGACGCACTCCAAGTAGTTTCGCAACAGGGATAGCCGTTAAGCTTTGCAGTACCACAGTAACAATAATAACAGTAAATATGAGTGGCACCATTTTTTCGGCATCGGCCACTCCCGCTTCCATCATACTCAGCGCAAATACTGAACCAACGGCTGCTGCAACAATACCGCGAGGTGCAATCCAAGCAAGTACTAGGCGTGATTTCATCGGTAAGTCTGTACCAAAGGTTGAAATAGCAATACACAATGGGCGCGCAATAAATAGCACAATAGCTAAAAATATAAATACGTCGCTGTCGAGCATCATTAAATCAGAGAGTTGTAGTCTTGCGGCCAATAAAATAAATAAAGTCGAGATTAAAATCATCGACAAATCTTCTTTAAACTCGAGTACCGAATCTATTTCCAAGTCATCTTGATTAGCTAACCAAATGCCAAACACCGTCACAGCCAGTAAGCCTGACTCATGGCTTATGTGGTTTGAAATAGAAAAGCTAATTAACACTAACGCTAAAATACCAAACTTATGTAGCTCAAATGGCAGCCATTCTCGGCGCATTAGTTGCGTCGTGATCCAACCCGAAACCACACCAATGCTTAAACCAACGCCAACGGTTTTAACCAGTGCAACGATAGTATGGCTAAGTACTTCACCCTGACCAACCAGCATTACGGCTTCAAACACTAGTACTGCAAATAAAGCGCCAATGGGGTCTATTACTATGCCTTCCCAGCGTAAAATACGATCGATATCCTGGGTAGGTCGCATCGAGTTAAGTAATGGAGCAATAACGGTTGGCCCCGTAACAACAAGCACTGCGCCAAGTACTGCAGCAACTCGCCAATTTAACTCGAGTAACCAATAGGCGCTAAAACTAATAACAATACAAGTTGTAAGCATACCAATAGAGCAGAGGTTTCTGACGACTTTACTGATCCCTTTAAGTTCTCGAAAATGTAAAGTTAAGGACCCTTCAAATAAAATCACAGCGACACTCAAAGAGACCACAGGAAAAAGTAAATCACCTAATAATGCATCAGGGTCTAATACGCCACTAAATGGCCCTAATAAAAGCCCTGTAAGCAATAAAAACAGAATAGCGGGTACTCTAAACGCCCAAGCGACCCATTGGGCTAACACTGAACACAGTGCAATACCGGCTATATAAATTGCTGACATAGAGTAAAAACTCCTTAATTTTAATAATGTTTAAAAGTATAACGGTTACCAACCAGTAATACAGTGGGTATACACGTGTAAATTAAATTTAGCTAATAAATAATGTTTATTTATTTAGTGTTAACGTCTTTTGTGAGAGTGTTATCAAAGTTATAGTCTCTATAATTACTATTTATAGTAGTCTAACTTTATGATATCTATTGCAAAATGTGCATGCCTTGTCTGTTATGACCTATTTAGCTTTAATTTTAGCCTTGATCTAAGCGGCTATTTTAACGTATTATACTTCGTGTTCGAATAATTAGTTATCTAATAAAGTTTGTTGTTTAAGTAAGTAAACGTGTTAGATATAAACACCTTAACTCTCTTAGTGATTGTTCCAGCGATGTTTTATAATGTTCGAACATAAAATATCATTTACCGAACTCTTTGGTATAGTTTTGCTCAAGGTGTTTATTTGCTTAACGCATATAAATTAAAGTTTGAGTTGAATTATTACCTTTCAATATTTAATCCCCATCGTGGCGGTTAAATCTCGGTCCTTAAGTCATCACCCTATCTGTTGGTGTACCAGACTTAAGAGGCTCTATGTATGTTGTTAATAAAAAAGCCGCACACAGCTTTTTACAGCGATACATAAACAACACTTTATATTTTTTTAGTTAGTACAATCCAATTTTATTGGGTTAATACTATTTATTTTTTGCATCTCAATTTAAAACAATGGTTTTAGAGACGGTGTACGCGTGTGTAAAAAAAGTGTGGGCAATGATAAACAAATTCGACGTTATGTTTTAAACATAGCGACCTGGTTTCATTCATCAGTGTGATGAATACAAATAAAATGGAAAGTTGAGCATTTATGCAAAAGTTAAATTGGCGACGTATCGTACTTAAAGTGGGCAGTGCCTTAATTGCACCCGATCAAGATGGCTGTCGTTCACGCTACTTGTTAACCATCGCACAGTTTATCGTTCACTGTCGCGCACGTGGTATAGAGGTTATTTTAGTGTCATCAGGCTCTGTAGCGGCAGGCTCGCATTTATTTCCATCAGAGAAGCCGCGCTCAGTTGTTATGAAAAAAGCCATGGCAGCAGCAGGGCAAACAGAAATGATGGCCATGTGGGATCGTTTCTTTGATTTTCCTTCGGCGCAGCTACTATTAACTCATGGTGACCTTCGTGACCGAGAGCGCTATCAAAGTATTCGTGAAACTGTATTTACCTTGTTAGAACACGGCGTGCTACCTATCATTAATGAAAATGATGCGGTGACAACAGATGATTTAAAAGTGGGTGATAACGATAACTTATCAGCTATGGTGGCAGCTGCCGCTGACGCTGACGCATTAATGATTTTTTCAGATGTAGATGGGCTGTACGACAAAAACCCAAATTTGCATGACGATGCCGTATTATTGCCTGAAATAAAATCAATTGATGATTCTATTTATGCTATGGCAGGATGTGCTACCAGTGCAGTAGGCACCGGTGGTATGAAAACCAAGATTGAAGCGGCAGAAAAAGCCACATCACATGGTATTGCAACGTATATTATTAACGGCTTTAAAGAAGAAACCTTTACTCGTTTATTAGCGGGCGAAAATCCAGGTAGTGTGTTCTTGCCTTATGAAAAACCAATGCAAGACTCTATTCACTGGATGACACATACCGCAAATGAACAAGGTGAAGTGGTTGTCGATGGGTCATTTGATGATTCACTAGAAGGCGAAGACGGCTGTTTACGAGGCGATGAGATCAAGGAAGTACATGGCGAGTTTGCTGTGGGCGATACTATCTTAGTTCGCAGTGAAGATGGTACGCGTTTAGCTAAAGCCACAGCAAATTACAGTAGCTGCTTGTTAAACTTTATTGCAGACAACGAGCAGAGTGAATTCAGCGAAAAAATGCAGGATTCAATTGGACCAATTATTTCAGAAAAAGATATCGCATTATTGGAGAAGTCATGAGTTTAATTACGGATATATCACGCCAAGCAGCAAAAGCTGCACATACACTTGCTTTACTCGATACCGAGACTAAAAACAACGTGTTAACCGATATGGCAGCGGCATTAAGAGATCAAAAAGAATTTATAATCAAAGAAAACGAAAGTGACCTAAGCGCTGCGCGTGACAATAATTTAGCAGCGTCAATGATAGACCGTTTAACATTGAATGATGAGCGCATTGAAGCGATGGCTGAAGGTATCGAAGTGATTGTTTCACTTGATGATCCGGTTGGCCAGTTACGTGATATCACTGAACGTCCAAATGGCATTAAAATTCGAAAAATGCGTGTACCACTGGGCGTGGTATGTATGATTTACGAAGCACGACCTAATGTAACGGCTGACGCGGGTGCATTGTGCTTTAAGTCGGGTAATGGTGTTATTTTGCGCGGTGGTAAAGAAGCGCTTAAAAGCTCACAAGCCATTGCTAGTGTAATGCACAGCGTGCTTACTAAACATGGTTTGCCAACGGCGCTAATTTCAGTTATTCCAGATCCTGACCGTGCTTTACTAATGGAATTAATGCAGCAACGCGACAGTATTGATTTAATTATCCCACGGGGCGGTGAAGGGCTTATTAACTATGTAACAGAAAACAGTACAATTCCTGTTATTCAGCACTTTAAAGGCGTGTGTCATTTATACGTAGATAAAGATGCAGACTTAGAAGTGGCACTTAATCTACTACTTAACGGTAAAACTCAACGTACTGGCGTATGTAATGCCTTAGAAGGGTTAGTAGTACACCAAGATGTTGCTGATGAGTTTTTAAACCTGTGCGCGGTAGTGCTTCGCCAAGAAGGCGTAAAAATAAATGCCGATGCCAAAGCGGCTGAGTATTTTGATAATGCCACTGTGCTTGCAGATAACGAATTTGGTGAAGAATATTTAGATTTAGAAATTGCTATTCGTATAGTGCCAAGCTTTGATGCAGCCGTTGAGCACATTGCTCAATTTGGCTCAAATCATACCGAAGTTATCTGTACTAAAAACGATGCTGCGGCAGAGTTATTCCAACGTAGTGTGGATGCATCGGTTGTTATGGTTAATGCGTCATCACGTTTCTCTGATGGCTCACAACTAGGTTTAGGCGCCGAGATTGGTATTGCAACGACTAAGTTGCATGCTTATGGTCCAATGGGGCTTGAGTCACTAACAACTGAGAAATATTTAGTTAATGGTGTTGGTCAAGTTCGCGAATAACTTACCCAACCTAATAAACGATAAAAATGCCGGGCTTTTGCTCGGCATTTTTGATCTCGATTTAGCAAAATCAAACAACTAAGCAAACATAAAGATTAAAACAGGGCAAAAATTATCAACAGAGAAATTTATTTAGAATATAAAAATAAGGATATTACTTAGGGGAGAGAGTAGGAAAGTGGTGGAGCTAAGCAGGATCGAACTGCTGACCTCCTGCGTGCAAGGCAGGCGCTCTCCCAGCTGAGCTATAGCCCCACATTCCTAATTTACATACAATGTAAATGCTTAAGTGCTGAGTCTCAAGCGGGGTGAACTTTAAATATTTTTACGTTTTTGGTCAAGTATTTTTTCACAAATTTTTCCGTTTTAACTAATTTTTGTTAAACTCGAGCTAAATATTTACTAAAACGACAATACATAATGAAAAAATACGCGTTAGTTTTCATGATTTTCCTTTTTGGTTGTGCCAGTTCAGTAGATGAACCGCCCTACGAAATTAATAATAAACAATTTTATGACACCCTTGATGAGCAAGGTAACAAGCTTTTTGCTTATGTGGTTTCTGTAAAGGCTAAAAGTCGTGAGCAAATTAATATTAATAAAAAACTAACCCGCAGTGATGTTCAGCGTTTTGCTGAGCAAGAGCATTTTGAAGAGTCGAGTGTTTTAAAATTACAATTAGAAGATCAAGCGGTAGAGTTTCTTAATAAAGAACTAGCACAGCGTAACTATTGTGCAGATAAGCATGAAATAAACGAAGTACTATGGCGTGATTTAAGTGTGCAATTAAGAGGGCGTTGTTTGTAATATGTTAGCGGATAAACAAAAACTAGCGGCAGTGTTAACCCAACTAAATATAGAATATGACCTAATAGAACATCCAGCGCTACATGGCAGTTTAGATGCCGATGAACTGATGGTAAATCGCCCAGGAACACGTTTAAAAAACCTATTTTTGCGAGACAACGAAGGTAAGCGTCATTTTTTAGTGATCACCGCGCATGATAAACAGTTGGATTTAAAGTCACTTGCCAAACAGCAAGGGCTATCGCGCTTAGGCTTTGCCTCTAATGAGCGCTTGGCTAAGTACTTAAAGGTTGCACCGGGTTGCGTGTCAATGCTCAGCTTAATGAACGACAAACAGCGTGATGTAACGCTTTGGCTTGATCAAGATATTTGGTTTGGCGATTTATTTCATTGCCACCCGTTTGAAAATACCCAAACATGGTTATTAACTAAGCCTGATTTACTGCGTTTTTTTGACTTTACTGAGCATCAGCCGCGGGTGATGTTTTTGCCATCGCGTTGAGCCCACAAAATAAGCCCCAGTCCACACAAACATACAGCGAGTAATGTTGCCATAAACGCCGTTTGTCCATGAGTTTGATAAACCACCCCTGGTAATAACGAGCCCAGTGCGCCGCCGCTGTAATAAAATGATACATAGCACCCGTTGGTAACGCTTGGCGGTGCGTGACTGATTTTATTAACCAGTGGTGCCGCTGTGGAATGAATCACAAACATAGCGCCGCAAAAGAGTGTGAATGCAATTAAAAACAACAACAGTGAATGACTCATTAATAACATAATACTGAGGTTATAAAACACGAATACCGCGGCCAACAATCGCCAGGCTGAAGTCATTTTTTTTAATAGCCAAGGAGTGAAAATAGAAGCCAAAGCACCCACCAAATAGCCACTATAAACAAAGCCAATGTCGCGCGTGTTATTAATTAAAAAGGTATTTTTTAAAATAAAAGGCAAGTAGTTTAATAATGCTGCAAAGCAAAAAAACATACAAAAAATGGCACCATAGAGCTTAAGTGCAGAGCCCTCTTTAAGTTGTTTTATATAATCTAATGGTGATAAAACCTCGGTTGATTTAACGAGATTAAAACGTTTATGGGGAATACTTAACGCTAGAATAATCAGCATGGCTGCTATTAGGTAATAAAAACTCTGCCACGACCAAACATCGCTAAAGAGCGCAGCCAATACACGACCAAAATAACCACCGACAATCGTACTACCTATATATAGCGTCATATTTTTTTGTAATGTATCGGCTTGATAGCTCATACCAATAAAGCTGGTCATGGCAGTCAATGCGGCAGGTAAAGTCAGTCCTTGTAAAAACCTTACCAGTAGAAGTAATTCAAAACTCGGGGCATAAATAAATAAGATACAACCCACACCCAGTAACAACATAGCGAAGCGTAATATCAATAAAGGGTTTCGCTTAGCTAAAAACAGTCCATACACCAGAGGGGCAATAGCTAAAGGCAACATAGTGGCCGTCATTAAGCTGCCTGCAACAGCAGGAGCAACATTAAATTCAGTAGCAAATAAACTTAATAATGGCTGTGGTGCGTATAAAACAAAAAAAATGAAAACTGAACAGATGAGTAGGTGAGGTAAGCGCATTAACTGCCATATACATTGCTTATTAGTTGAGCTGCATTATATACAAAACTGCTAGGGTTTTCATAAATTAACCTTTATTGCGCTAAATCATGCTTTGTTTTCAGTAGTTTGTTAGATTAATACCAATAGCGCTGTTATTTACGCTCGTTGGTGATTAAAATAGCATTAATATTCGTTTTTAGTGGGAACACGCCATGGGGTCACTACAAGAGCAATTGCTCCAAGCTGGTTTAACAACATCACATAAAGCTAAAGTTGCTAAATCAGAAAAGCGCAAGCAACAGAAAAAGCAAAAGAAGGGAGCGACGAGCAACCCGAACGATTTACAAAAGCATATTCAGCAAACTAAGTTGGAGCAGCAGCAAAAAGCTGAAGAGCTCAATAAAGCGCGCCAAGAAGAATTAAAGCAGCGCGAGCAAGTCGCCCGTGTTAAGCAAATTTTAGAGCATCATAATCAAGAGTCAATTCGCGGTGAGCGTACCTTTAACTTCACTTATGAAAATAAAGTGAAAGGGCTTGATGTGAATGAGCAAACGCAAAAGGCGCTCTCGGGCGGGCGTTTAGCTATTTGTGTGTTAGAAGGTCAGTTTTACGTATTAGAAGATGAGCCTGCGCGTAAAGTGGCTGAGGTGGATGAAAAGTATATTGTGTTTCATGTTGAGCCTGAAAATAAAGCCAAAGATGAAGACGATCCGTATGCTGATTTTGAAGTGCCAGACGATCTTATTTGGTAAGCCTATTAAGTATCTGCTCAGTTACAGCAAGCTAGTATGTGTTTTATGAGGGATACACGTATTTGTTCTGATTGATCGTCAAACCTTACCAAGGACGTATGCTTTTTAAAGATTTATTGACTACAATAATCACAACCGTTTTTTTTAACCGTAAAAAGAAGAGTAAATACAATGAGCAAGATAAAAACACTTTTATTAGGCGCGGGTATTGGTTTAGCCGCAAGTTTTTCATTTTCAGCAGCCGCTGCAGATGGCGCTGCACTTTACACAGCTAAAAATTGTCAAACATGTCATGGTGCAGAAGGTAAAGCACCTATTATGGCGATGTACCCTAAACTAAATGGTCAAAACAAAGAATATTTAGTAGCGCAAATGAAAGACATCAAGTCAGGCGCTCGTAACAACGGTATGTCTATGGCGATGAAAGCGATGGTTGCGACTGTGACTGATGAAGAATTTGAAGCGATTGCCGATTACCTATCAAAAGTACAATAACCGTTAACGCTAATTAAAAAGAGCCACACCTATGTGTGGCTTTTTTATTTGGTGATTGCCATCATGCTAATACTCATTTAGACTTCTAAACATCTACAATCACTAGCGCTATGCTGTGTTTTAAAAGGCTTGTTATGTTTGATTTACCCCAGCTCAATTTAAAAAATAAAGTATCAGAACAAGAGTGGCAACTACGTGTTGATTTAGCCGCATGTTATCGATTAGTTGACCATTTTCGTTGGGGGGATTTAATTTATACGCACCTTTCTGCTCGCCTACCGGGCACTGATCATTATTTAGTGAATGCCTTTGGCTTAACGTTTGATGAGATCACTGCATCTAACTTAGTCAAAGTAGATTTAAATGGCCGCATTATTGACGATACACCCTTTAATATTAACCCTGCAGGGTTCACTATTCACAGTGCCATTCACGAAGTACGTGAGGATGCACATTGCGTTATACACCTGCACACAAAAGAAACAATTGCGGTTGCAACACAAAAAGAAGGGCTGTTACCGCTAAGTCAGTATTCGATGTTTTCATTGCCGTCTCTGTCTTACCATGGCTATGAAGGTTTAGCGGTGAATGACGATGAGCGTAAACGCCTGCAAACAGATTTAGGCACCACCAATCATATGCTATTGGTCAACCACGGCGGTTTAACAGTAGGCCCAACGGTAGGCGATGCGTTTATGCGCTTTTATGACCTTCAGCGTGCCTGTGAAATACAGTTAGCCATTCAATCAAGTGCGCAAGAAGCGGTGGCTGTGCCTCAAGCTATTATTGATAACATTTATAACCAAGCGAACGTCGTTCACAGCGGCAGTACAGGGGGCCAGCTAGCATGGCCTGCCATGTTACGAAAAGCGTATCGTCTTGATCCTAGTTTTGCAAAATAACCCACTGAAGGTTAATAAGGAATTTTTATGAAAGTAAATCGCGTTGAAGTCTTTGATATTCATTGCCCTGATCGTCCTGCATGGACGCCGGTATTTGTTCGTATTCATACCGATGAAGGTATTAGCGGTGTGGGTGAAGCAGGTCTTGCATACGATTTAGGTCACAGTGCAGCTGCTGCGATGATCAAAGAAATGGCCGATGCCTTTTTAATTGGCCATGACCCGTTTCAAACTGAAAAACTATGGTCGCGCATGTTGCGTGAAAGTTTTTGGGGTCTAGGCGGTGGGCCGGTGGTTTACGCAGCAATGAGTGCGATTGATACGGCACTTTGGGATATAAAAGGTAAAGCATTAGGTTTACCGGTTTATCAGTTGCTTGGCGGTAAAGTTAACGACAAGCTGCGTACTTATGCATCACAGCTGCAGTTTGACTGGGACAGTGAATTTAAAGCGCTGGTACAGCCACAAGAATATGCAGAAGCGGCACTAAAAGCGGTGGCGGAAGGTTACGATGCGGTAAAGGTCGATCCAATTCAATACGATAAAGACGGCAACACCTATTACGACCGCACAAATATTATTTCTCGTCCAGAAATGAAACTATACCGCGCACGTATGCAGGCTATTCGAGAGGCCGTGGGTGACGAAGTAGATATTATTTTTGAATGTCATAGCTTACCAGGGGCGACATCGGCAATTCAAATTGGTGAAATTGCAGAAGAATTTGATTGTATGTATTTTGAAGAGCCGGTGAATTACTTAAACCATTCATTACATGCAAAAGTGGCTGACAAAGTGGCTGTGCCTATTGCAGGCGGCGAGCGCTTGTATAACCGCTGGGGTGTACGTCCTTATTTAGAAGATCAAAGTATTGATGTACTACAGCCAGATATCGGCTTATGTGGTGGCTTTACCGAAACTAAAAAAGTATGTGATTACGCTGATATTTTTGATGTGCGTATTCAGGCACACGTATGTGGAGGGCCGGTTGCAACGGCGGCATCATTGCACTTAGAAACAGCGATCCCTAACTTTTTAATTCACGAGCATCATACTTACGCGATTAAAAAGTGGAATAGAGAGCTATGCTTACAAGATCCACAACCTAAAAATGGTTTTTTTGAAGTATCTGAAGAACCAGGTCTTGGGATTGAGCTTAACGATGAAATTGTAATGCGCTCACAACGCGTAGAAATAAAATAGTTTACTCTGTTGAGGAATAGCCGGTAAGTGAGTTGTCACTTACCGGCTTTTTTATCGCTGTGGGTTTATTTTACAAAGTACTTGTTTTAGTTCAATGGTTGCTTTGCTATCAAGGTGGCGAACAAAACAGCGCTCTCCCTTAGTCACGAGCTCAAATTGATCTGGCATATTAAGTTGCTTGCCCAAAATAGGGTTGCCCTGAGGATCTTTATGATTAAGTTGCTCAAGGGTAACTGTGCTTGAGGTGACAAAAACATCGTCTGCTAATTGAACCTGCGAGCTATGCAGCAGCTGCGCAATTGCGTCGGCTACTTTAGCGCTATTAGGCTCAATTAGTAACGCATGTTGCAATTTAGGTGTGGGCTCTGAGCTTTGTGCTAAGCACCCACTTAAAAATAGCGAAATTGCAGTTATTGCTAATAAAATCTTCATTGCTTATCTCATGTTATCGCTAAGAATAATATTCTGTTTAAGTACAGTCTGAATTCGCGCGTCTTTTACTTCAGGCATATCGGTGGCGATAGTGGGCGCAAAACCGAGAACACTATTTATTGAGCTTGGGGCTGGGCAACTGCCGGTTGCTCTATAACTAAGTGCGGTATTAAGTAAGCCTTCACTTGCATCACCTAAGCGTTTGCTAAAGTCATCGGCAACAGCACAGCCTGCAATAAGTACGGGCTGGCGCGCATTATCAATGGTATTTTGCGGTGCAAAGCCATCTGAATATTCACCAAAACCTTTGTTATTTTCGCCAGTAAATTGAATGGTAAAATAAGTAGTGTCGCAGTTATCGGTTGGGTAAAAGCCATACGGTTTACCACAGGTGCCAGCCCCTATCTGAATAATTTCAACATCGGCTCCGCGCAGCCCGTTAATTATAGCCTCACTGGCTGAGCAGGTGCTGCTGGTGGTGAGTACAAATACCCGATCTAAATTTAACGTTGGTAATGGGGTGCCTGCAGCTATTGCAGGGTTATTTTCAAACCCGACAAAACGATTTGTAAAGGGCATGGGGGTCAGTGTTTGCCCTGTGATAGGGTTGGTATTGGGATATTTATCGTTAAAAATAGTGCGTTCAAATATTTTGCCTTGGGTATTGCTACCTGCCACCATGTAGCCTACTTGGCTGGCCATTTGTAACAAACCACCGCCGTTATAGCGCACATCAATGACTAAATCTTTAATGCTGCTGGCAGCGAGTTGGTTAAAGGCGTTGTAAAGCTGCGTTTCGGCTATCGCGTTGTGGCTATTAAATTGAAAGTAACCCACATCGCCGTTTGCTAAATCAGTACGTACGTTCATTACTGGTTGCGACTCGATATTTTGAGATGTGAGCGTAACAATGCGATTTTCATTAGTGCTGATATCCCTAAATACAAATTCGGTAACTTTACCTGTTTGTTCTGGGAATAAACCTGCGTTAATAATAGCTACCTCGCTTGATGAGGTCGTGTTAATAAAATCAACACCATCAACTTCTAAAAGCTCAAAGCCCCTAATAATATTTTGATTACTAGCAGGGGTATTTGGCTCGGTATAGCTAACAATTGCTTGGCGCGGCGCACTACCAGCGATTATTTTTATATTAAAGCCATAACCAAAGCTTAGGCCTGATTGATTTTGTCTTTGCCACTCATCGGTTGGCAAACTAAAGTGAAAGTTATCTTTTTTCGCACCCGACTCAGTCAGTTGCTCCGTTTTTAAAGTATTAAAGTAATCAATGACGCCTGACGTTAATGCCGGATTAGTATCAATAATTTCGTCGTACCATAAGTAGGTTTCGTTACTCCAAGAGCGTAGCCAGTTTTTTTCATTAATTGCTTGGCATTGACCTTTAAATTGCCCTGAGCTAGCAAATACACCAGAAGCCCAGCCGCTATTGTCTGTTGTTGGGTTAGTCGCATTGTCGCTACCTCCACCGCCACAACCTGTTAATAAAGCGGCTAGCGAAAAAGGGAGTAATGTGTATTTGAGAGAAGATGAATTAAGAATGGCCATACGCATGCTCGTTTTTTAAACTGTTGAGCTAAATATAGCGGTTTTCATTTAGAGTTGATAGAGGCGCGCAGCATTTTTGTAACTCAAATGTTGCCATGTAAGATCATCGCTACATAGGCTTCGATAATGTTGCCATAACTCATTGTAGTTAATGTTAATTTGGCACACGGGGAAGTTGCTGGCAAACATCACTCTTTGCATACCAAAATGCTTTAAAATATGTGTAAAACATAGGGTTTGCTGCTCGCTATTAAGCATGAGTAATTCAAAGCCTGAAAACTTCATCGCAACATTAGGCTGCTGTGCGAGTAATTCAATGGCGCGTTGCCAGTTAGCAAGGTTGTGTGCAAGCCCTGCGTGATTAATGATGATTTGTAAGTCACTAACTTGGTTGGCATAAGAAATAAGTTGCTCGGTGATGTTGAGGTTTTCTATTTCAAATTGCGCTTCAAAATGCAGTTTTAAGTGGCTCAAGTGGCGCAGGTTATCGAGACAATGAGGGTTCAATAAGCGCGTGGCATCATGACCTTCAGTGATATCTCTAATGCCGACAAGGGATGAATGTTTTAGATGTTTAAGTGCTAGTTTAAATGCGTTATTTGGCTGGTTAATTGTTGCAAAGCTAATCGCTTTGTAAGGTAGCCTTTTTATATGCTTTGCTAACCAGTTTAATTCATTAATAGGTTGCTCATTATCAAAGCCAGCTTCTATATGCACTAAACCAACGAGTTCAAAGTCCGTACTTTTGATTAGTTTAGCAACGCTAATCGGTTGTTTTATTTTATCTAAGTTAGGCCAAGCGGGTGGGTTAGCACCTTGCAGCCAGGTGTATTGACCCTCCAGCAAATTAAAAAAATGCACATGCGGGTCAATAATTTTAGTACTCATTGCGCTGTGTAACCGCCATCAATGCGTTGCAAACTGCCGGTAATAAAGCTGGCTTCTGGACTTACTAAAAAGTTTACCAGTGCTGCAACTTCATCGGCTTGGCCTAAACGATTAAGTGGTTGTAAAGCAGCTTCTTCGGCAACAATATCTGCCTTATTTGCGCCACTTTTTTTGCAGTATGCATCAATCGCATTATGAAATAACGGTGTTTCTATGGTGCCAGGACACACGGCATTAGTGCGAATATTAAAGCTTGCGTAATCTAAGGCGGTGGTTTTAGCCATCGAAGCCAGTGCATGTTTAGTCAGGTTATAAGCAAATGAGTTTTGTTTGCCAATAATGGCCTGATCTGAGGCAATTAACACAATAGCGCCATCTTGTTGTGCTTTCATGGCTGGTAATACGCTTTGTATAGCCGCGTACGCACCTTTAACATTCAGTGCCATTAACGCATCGAATGTCGCTTCATCGGTTTGCTCAATTGTGGCACTTAGGTGCTTGCCAGCATTTGAAACAAGTACATCAATGCGTTGTGTTTTTTCAATAATAGCCTGTATACACTGACGTACGGTGGTTACATTACTAACATCACATTGATGAAAAACACCACTCTCACTGGGTTCAATATCTAGGTTATGAACCTGATAGCCGTTCATTAATAATCGCTGAACCACAGCAAAGCCAATGCCTTTAGAGCCACCGGTTACTATTGCAACTTTTGACATACTTGTTCCTTTAATTAGCAATTAATGTGCGTGGCCGCAACCACCTTCAGCATGAACATGACCGTGAGAAATCTCTTCGTTTGTTGCTTCTCGAACTGAGACAACCTCAACATCAAAAGTCAGCGTTTTACCAGCAAATGGGTGGTTTAAATCACAATCAGCATTAAAGCGGCCTACTTTTACAATGGTTACTTGGTGGCGACCTTGGTTTGATTGCACCATAGCAGTCATGCCTGGTTTCCATACTTTTACATCACCTTGAAGGTGCTTAAGCGGAATGCGCTGAATTAAGTCATCAACACGCTCACCGTATGATTCACTTGGAGATAACGTAACGCTAAATTTATCACCAGCGGCTTTACCTTCAAGTGCGGTTTCTAAACCGGGTAGCATGCCTTCGCTGCCGTGAATATAACTTAATGGCGCGTCGTTTAGGCTGCTTTCGATTTGTTCACCCGCTTCGCTTAGGGTGTAATGAAATTCAACGGCCGAATTTTTACTGATTTGCATGCTTGTCTCTTTGAGTTTTAAATTAATTAAAGGCAATTTTACGCGAAATACTGCGCTTTAGAAACTTAACGTGGATGATTTAATGTATTTTGTAAGTCGAGTAACAGATCTTTTTTCGCCGGGGTAGTTTTTGGTGTCGCGGCTTGAGGTATAAATAAAACCAACTGAGTCCCAGGCTTTAATACGCTTGAGGCAGATAATTTATTCCAACGCGCTAAATCGCTATGAGCAACGCCGTATAACTGACTTATATTCCAAAGGTTATCACCGGGTTTTACGTGGTAATCTACCTCGATGGTTGGAATGATTTGCTCTTTTTGTTCTAGATAAGGGCTTATTTTATAGTTAATAGTGAGTGACTCAGGCAACGTTTGCGGCTCCCCTAAAATAAGCTTTTCGCCAACGCCAATAAAGTTATTTTGCTTATTATTGAGCTGTTTTAATACTTCTAAAGGCAGGCCAAAATGCCTAGCAATACCGTACAGCGTGTCATTTTTCTTAACGATGTATTCGCCTGCAAAATTGGCTTTAAAAAAGCGGTTTTTTAATAAAGCTTGTTGCTCAATAGGGAGTAACAGAGTGTGCGGTCCATGGGGGGAGCTTTGATTTTTTAAATAACCCCGATTAAGGGCATGCAGTTGTTTGGCGCCCATGCCAGAGAGCTTGGCCATAACTGAAAAATCAAACTGTTTTGCCACATTTAGCGAGGTAGTCAGTGCTTTATAAGGAAGCTTTGGCCGTTTAAAATTTGCCTTAGGGTGTTTCACTAAATAGCTCAGTGCTAATAGTTTTGGTACATAGTCAGCGGTTTCTTTTGGCAGTGTTAGTGCCCAAAAGTCAGTTGATTTACCTCGTTTTTGATTGCGTTTTATAGCGCGCTTAACTCGGCCTTCACCGGTATTATAGGCCGCAAGTGCATGTAGCCAATTACCATCAAAACGTTTATGTAAATAGCTCAAGTAATCAAGTGCCGCATCGGTTGAGGCTAATACATCCTGGCGTCCGTCGTACCATTGATCTGATTTAACCCCAAAATGATGCGCGGTTGCTGCAACGAGTTGCCACACTCCCACAGCGTGCTCGCTTGAGCGTGCGGTAGGTCTAAAGCCACTTTCTACAAACGGTAACAAGGCGAGCTCCATCGGCAAGCGCTTTTGCTCAACTTTTTTTACAATATGGTATAAAAAAGGCGCTGCACGTCGAGACACTATTTTTAAATAATTAGGCTGTTTTAAATACCAGTTAATGCGTTTTTTTAACGCCTGATTTTGCTCAACCGGTAAATGTAAGTTATCAGCAATATGTGCCCATAACTCTGTGGGTTGAGCTATTTCAGGGGCTTTGGGGGTGGCTTTTTTATTAATGACTTTGTGAGTGTTTTTAGAGGTCGGCGTATTTGATAATGCCGGTTTTGACTCTACAGGTGTGGGAACTGCAGGCGCAATGATCTCTGGCTGAGTGGTTTTACAGCTGCATAGCAATACAATGGCAAAGCATAAGATCAAGTGACGCATTTTGTTCCTTTTTAAAAAATATATTTCCATATTTTAACACAATCCATTGTGTTCAGTTATTGACTGTTTTTAGCGCGAAGTAATCCCGATTGCAAAAATAAGTGACTTGATTTTATATCAAGTGGTTCTTGTTGATAAGGTTTTAGTGCCTCACTAGGGAAGTTTTTTTGTAATTGCTCAATACTGGCTTCAGGGTTATTTTTAGCATGCTCCGTAATCGCTTCTAAAAACGTGAGTGACTGTTTTAGTTTAACTTTATCGACTAAATCGCCATGTCCAGGAATAAAAAGTGACAGCGTATTATTATTTATATATTTTTTTAATAAGCGTTGCCATTGCTTAAGCTCGCCATGCCCAGGGTAAGGTAACCAATCGATGATATCACCACCAATTAAGGTTTTACCTTTGTCGGCAAGTAGTGTTAAATCGCCATTAGTATGTGCCTGATGCGGGTTTATAGTGAGTGTATAGCCACCTAAATCTAACGTTTTAGATTCACTAATACTCATTTTTGGTGGTGTTAATTGATAGTCTTGCCAGCGAAATAAGCGCTTTTTAGCGCGGGTAAGCTTTTCTCGCCATTGAACTTGCTCAGCATCGGGTAAGGTGGCTAATCGTTGATAGCTCAGCTCAATGCTTTTCTCGAATCCCTCTAACTTGTCTGTTAAGGCTTGCTGGTAAAGCGAAAAGTCGTTAGCGACTTGTTGGTGAGTAATAAGTTTTGCGTCTGGGAAGTAATGCTGCATAACCGCCATCCCCAGTAAGTGATCGTCATGAAAGTGGGTTGCAACTAAATAACACAAAGGCGTCTTTAGACGTTGTTTTAGCTCAGTTACCAGTTGTTCTACCGCCGCAAAGTTACCACTGGCATCAACGAGTAATGCACATTCACTGCCTTCAATTAATACTTGGTTAGAATCGTAAAAACGAAGTCTTTCAGGTTGCTTAAGAAATTGAATATTAGCTGACAACGGTTGCCACTCAATTGCCGCCTCACTTTTTGTTTGCATAAACAAGCAAATTAAAGGCAGTAAGCACTTACCTATTTTTTGAGCTTTACTTAAAAATGGTTGCATCTTTATCTCTAGCTGTATTTTTGACGGTAAAAACAATAAAAGCGCAAAATGCGCTTTTATTTAGTGTGCTCAGAGTTCGAGCTTAAGTAGTGACTCAATTTATCAATGAGTTGATCTTGATATTCAAGCTCAACTGATTTTTGAGTTTTCGCTTCAAGCAATTCGTGGCTTAAATTTAAGGCAGCCATAAGTAATGCTTTTTGATCGTTTCTGACTGTTGAACGTTGTTTCATTTGTTCAACTAAATCATTCAGATTTTTGGCGGCCGCTTTTAGTGCCTCTTCTTGCCCCGCAGGACAAGCAAATTGCTGCTCTTTACCAAGCAATTCAACAGTGACTCGCTGGTTTTGCAGCTCAGACATTAGCTTGCCTGTTGCGCGCTTTGTAATTTATCTAACAATGATGACAAGGTGGTACTTGCATCTTTTTGTTTTTCTTCATTTTCAAGGGCTTCTAACTGCAATAACTCATTTTCATCAAGTAGCTTGCTGTTTTGCTCTTTAAGCTCTGAAATATCAGTTTGTAACTGATTATTACGGGTAATTAGTTGGTCGATCAGTTGTTCGAGTTGTTGAAGAGTGTTGTTGTTCATAAATGCGCTCATATAACTGTAATTAATGTCATGCAAATGTAAAGCAAAGTGTGTTTATTTGCCAGCATTTACGCTGGTTTTAGGTGATTTTTATTCTATGTTAAGGGATAATTCACGCTATTGGCTTTTTCATTCAGAAGCGGTTCACGTAAACCCCCGCTTTTGCTGGTATCGATTGTCAAAGTAGTGTGCTTATGGTTCACTGATTTTATTAAATAGCGTATGGTGAAAATAAATAATGCTTAGTTACAGACACTCCTTTCATGCGGGTAACCCTGCTGATGTACTTAAACATTTAGTGTTAGCGCAAGTACTGGGTTATCAAACAATTAAAGATAAGCCGCTTGACTATATTGATACGCATTCGGGGGCTGGTTTTTTTGAGCTTGCTGCACCTGACGCGCAAAAAACCCAAGAGTACCAAGATGGCATTGAAAAACTGTGGCAACATACTAGCCAACACAGTGCCTTAAATGACTACATTGAACTAATAAAATCATTTAATGAGAGCGCATCGCTGGCGTTTTACCCAGGCTCACCAAAAATAGCCGAGCACTTTTTACGCCGTCAAGATAAGGGCTGGTTTTTTGAGCTGCATCCGCGAGATTTAGTCTTACTTGAAGAAAACATGCAAGGTAAGCGTTCTATTCGTGTACGCGGCGAAAATGGGTTTGCAGGCTTAATTGGTTTGTTACCGCCAGCTTCGCGCAGAGCCTGTGTGTTAATAGACCCACCTTATGAAATAAAAGACGATTACAATACGGTAGTACAAACCATTGTTAAAGCACATCAACGCTTTGCAACAGGGACTTACATGATCTGGTATCCGGTTGTGGACAGAGAACGTATTGATAATATGGAGCAGGGTTTAATTGACGCGGGCATTAAAAATATTCAATTATTTGAATTAGGTACTGAAGCAGATACAGAAGTACATGGTATGACCGCCTCTGGAATGATAGTGATAAATCCACCCTGGAAGCTGAAACAAACTATGGATGACGTGTTACCTGAACTAGTAAGCTTGTTGAGTAAGCCAAGTGGCTTTTATCGCAGCGAGCAGTTAGTTGCCGAATAAAAATAAATAAGCCTAGTTTAACTGGGCTTATTTATTTGCTTAGATGCGGAGTATTGTTACGCTTAATTAAAAGTAAACAGCGTTAAAGGTTGCAAGTTGCTTGCCTGCCTCATTTTGTAATACTAATTTTTCACCGTTAATTTGCCATTGCGTTGCTGCTTGCAGCACACCCGCCATGGCGCTTTCTTGTTCCATATTTTCATGACACATTTTTTGCGTGGTTGCTAACTGCGTAAAAGTAACCGTTTGCTTCGATACTTCATAACCGCCATTAAAGTTATTGCACCCTAAAAAACCGTGCACAGTGTTGTCACTATTAAATTGAATAAATGGCTCTTTAGTATTCACTTCAACGGGATTGCCATCGATTGAAACGGCTTTGAAGTAGGTATTTACTAAGTCAACGTCTGGCTTTGACGCTACTTTTGAAACAATAATTTCTAAAGGCTCTGATGAGGCCGTATTAGCAAAAGGCGAGTTACTTGTTGTGCTGGTGTAAAGTAAGTTTCCTTGATTATTAATGGTTGCGCGCAAGCTGTAGCGATGGGCTGGATCAATTTTTTCAAGGTTGTATTCAAGGTCTACTTTATACGGCGGTGCGCCTACTAAATCAATTACCTGCTCAGAAATAACGGTTGCTGCCACATCCATTTTTGACACATCAACCAAGGTAACGGTTAGCTGTGAATTAGGCGCTAATAGGCTGCGATCTAGGTAGCTAACTTGTACTGGTAGAGAGGCTGTTGTTTGTTTCACAGCACTATTTTGCTGTGTGGTGTCATCGTTACATGCGCTAAGCATAAGTGTGCCACTTGCTAAAAAACATAGGCCAGCAACCGACTTTAAGATTGAGTTTGGCTTTCGTGAGAACATAACAGTTCCTAGATATAATTACGGATATAAACAGTAGCATACGGCTAAGTTACTTAATCATCGCTTAACTTGTAAATACAGCCAATACAGAAAGTTGAGATATAAAAAAAGACGCTAGGCGCCTTGATTCGTTACTTATTTTTTAACGTATTTAGTTAAAATTACAATACGTTGTCCATCAACACGCCCTTCAATATGTTCTGGGTTGCTGGTTAAGCCAATATTGCGCACAGCAGTACCGCGCTTTGCCGTTAAGCTGCTACCTTTCACATCTAAGTCTTTTATTAAGGTGACGGTATCGCCAGCTTGTAGCACTACGCCATTACTATCAATGTGTTTAATATCATCATCTTCAGCAAGCGCTTGTTGAGCCCATGTTAATGTGTCTTCTTCAAGGTAAATCATATCAAGTGCGTCTTGTGCCCAGCCATTATCGGCTGCTAGTCGTGTCAGCATGCGATAAGCAACAACTTGTACCGCCGGTGTTTGGCTCCACATGCTGTCATTTAAACAATGCCAATGAGTAGGAGTTAAATCGCGGGTGCCCTCAATTTGATCTTTACATGTTTGACAGGTGTAAATGCATTTATCTGAATGAGCTTCGGTAACTGGAGGTACTTCGTATACAGTTAAGTTATCTGTTGCTGCGCAGAGTTCACATTGGTTGCTGCTACGCTCTATTAAGGCTTGTTCAATGCTCATATTAGGGGCTCTTGTGAGTTTATAAAAAATTTATAATCGCATTATACCTTATAACCATAACCTTTGGGTATGCTCAGAGCGGCTGATAGCAGCAAAACCTTATAAAAAATAAGGTTAATAAAGGTTTTTATTTTAAGAATATAAATTTAGGCTTAGTCGCTTGTTTTTTATTCGAATTAAAATTGCAGCAAGTCTTTAAAGTTTCACTATACTGGTTAGGTATAACAATAAAAATAACGCTTACATCACTGCAAAACAGGAAGGGTAATGCCAAATAATCCAGACGTAAAAAATTCATCTATTTTGGTCACTCAATATATTGCTAGGCAACCCATTTTTCATGCTGATAGAAGCATTTTTGCCTTTGAGTTACTTTATCGCGATTCAGTTAATAATGCCTTTCCTGCGGGAACAACCGACGGGCAGGCCACTGGGCGACTTTTTTTTAATGCGTTAATGCTGGTTGGGGTGGAAAAGCTGGCGCTTAATCAGACCGTGTTTATAAACCTATCTAGCGAAGGGCTTTTAGAGGATTTACCTACATTATTGCAGCCTGAAAATACTGTAATTGAAATTGTTGAGCGTACTGAAAATATCGAGCTTGTTACTCAACGAGTAACTGAGCTAAAAAAAGCAGGGTATGTATTTGCGTTAGATGATTATGACGCGCATGAAAAATGGCAACCTTTGCTCAGTTTGGTTGATTATATAAAGCTTGAAGTAGAAGAGCCTATAATAAAAACCACCATGCTACTTAAAAAGCTCAAACGCAATCACCCTGAGGTTAAAATAGTGGTAGAGCGAATTGAAACCTATGACGAATTTAGGCAGCTTAAAGAAGCTGGATGCGATTACTTTCAAGGATTCTTTTTTGCACGGCCAGAAATGCTCAGTTACGGTAATGTTGAGCCGTTAAAAATGGCGGTTTTTGATTTATTGCGCTGCACATCTCGTCCTGACTTGGATTTTAACGAAATTAATCAACGTATTTCTAAAGATGTGGGTTTAACCGCACGTGTTCTCAAACTAGTTAATGCCCGCTCTGCTAATAAAAATTTAGTGATTACGTCAATTCCACAAGCGGTTGTGTATTTAGGGGAAGATTCTATTAGAAAGTTTGTACGAGTACTGGCGCTGAGCGAACTTGGCTCAGACAAACCTAGTGAGCTTACTCGTTTAGGTTTATGTAGAGCGCAGTTTATGCAATTGATTTTAGAGCCCGGCGGAAAGATTATTGCAGAGCAAGGCTATTTAGTCGGCTTGATGTCGGTGCTTGATGCTATTTTAGATATGGAACTGGAAGCTATTGCCAAAGAGTTTAGTTTAGGGGCTGAGTTATCTGGTGCACTTTTAAGTTTTGATGGCATGATGGGGAACTCATTACATTTAATAAAAGCAGTAGAAGAAGATAACTGGCAATTGGCTAGAAAGTTGCTAGAGACTATTCGCCCTGCATCAGATATAGAGCTGGTGTATACAGCCATGTTAGATGCGCGCCAATATGCGGATGAGTTATTAGCCACCATTATTGAACAAGACTAACGTAAAACGTTTGGGTATGATTGGCACATATTGATTTTACTTAGTATTACACCATGCGTTTATTTTTACCTATCACGACTATTTTAATTGCCTTAGCTTTATTGATCCCCGGGGTGACCCAGCCCGTGCTGAGTATGGAAGGCAAAATTGATAAATCTAAACTTGCTCAAGCCGGTATTGAAATGCTGGCAGATGAAGGAAATCAAAACACCCGTAATATGCTAATGATGATCTCGAGTATGTTGGGGTTAGACAAACTTGAAGGTGAGATCAGCGCTTATCAAAAAACGCGCAGTATTTGGGGCACCGTTAACGAACTGGCCGATAACAAAAACTACTTAGTGGCGATATTAGTGGCGTTTTTTTCAATAGTGATCCCAACAATTAAGCTGCTGCTTCAATTGTTTTATTGTGCACTGAAGGAGACTTCGTTTAAGTACAAGCTTGGTAAAGTGATAATTGGCTTAAGTAAATGGAGTATGGTGGATGTGTTTGTTATTGCATTAATCGTGGCTTACATGGCTGGTAATGCAAACGCGAACTCAGAAGACTTACTTAATATGCATGCTGAGTTTGGTACTGGTTTTTGGTATTTTACCGGCTATTGCCTGTTCACCATTGCGGCTAGTAGCTTGATAAAGCCAATGGTAAAAACCAGTTAATGATTGAGTTTTAAAGCCAGTTACCATAAACTTTTAGCGTCTATTTACTTTTAGGTTATTTCATTGCAACGTATTTACTGTATTTTACTCACGCTAACTTTGTTACTCACTTTTGTGGGTCAAGCTGTTGCGTCTGTATCTATGGTATGTGATATGCCGCATATGAACATGGCAACCCATGCATCGATGCAGCATAGTGAAATGGCAATGAGTGACGACGCTGATACAACAACCATGTCTATGGATTGCTGTAGTGAGCAAAGCACGTTAACCCAAGATTGCAGTTGCCCGATGAGTGCTTGTAATTCGCATTCGGCCTTGCATGTAAACTCGCTATTTATAGCCTCTAAATTATCCTCTGAAAAAGTGCACCTTGCTGTCATGCAGCGCCAACCTAATTTTGCACGATCTCTCTATCGTCCTCCTATGCCTGCATAACCGCAGGATAGGTGTATTCAAAATCTAGCCATTTAGCTTTTTGTCATCTATCTGCTTAAAAATTTAATCGTTTTTTATTTTTTAATTTTAAGTGGAGCAAGTGATGAATCACTTCGCAGTATTAAAAGCCGTTTGTGTGAGCAGCTTATTGAGCATTAGTCTCTCTGTACACAGTGCTGAACTGAGTTTAAATGAGGCAATTAACTATGCCTTAAACCATGAGCCTTGGCTTAAAGCCAGCAAACAAAAACAAGCATCAATTGAAGCAAAAAGTATTGCCGCAGGTACCTTACCTGATCCGGTACTCACGCTAGGGTTAATGAACTTACCCACTAATGGTTTTGCTTTTGAGCAAGAAAATATGACCCAATTTAAAGTAGGAATTAGCCAATCGTTAAGCCGAGGCGATAGTTTAGCATTGCAGCAAAAAGCACTGTCTCAGTCGGCTGCGGCAGAGCCTTGGCTTCGTAAAGATAGACTCGCGCAGGTAAAAACCACAGTGACCGAGTCATGGCTCAATGCTTACAGAGCGCAGCGAACTATTGCACTTATTGAGCAGGACAAAGCCTTGTTTACTCAGTTAATCGATATTACCGAATCAAGTTATGTAAGCTCGGTGGGTAAAACACGCCAACAAGATATTATTCGTGCGCAATTAGAGCTAACCCGCCTTGAAGATAAACTAATGCAACTTGATCAACAGCTACAAGGTGCTAAAAAGCGGTTAACACAATGGTTGCCCATCGACATGCTAAGCCAGCCTGTTGGTGATGACTTTTCAGCGCTTGCAGCGTTAAAAAACTACACGGAATTAGAGTTTCAGCAATTAATGGCATTGCTATTAAAGCACCCCGCTATTATGGCGATTGATAATGCAATAGAGGCAAAGCAAACTCAAATAAGTGTGGCTGAGCAAGGCTATAAACCGCAAATTGGTGTGAATATGGGATATGGTTATCGCGATGATATGCCAATGGGTGGCTCACGAGCCGACCTTTTCTCTGTAGGAGTGAGTATAGATTTACCGCTATTTACCGACAATCGCCAAGATCAACTCGTTAATGCCGCGATTGCTGATAGCGAAGAGGCAAAAACACAAAAATTAATTGCCCTTAAAAAGCTACAAGGAATGTACTTTAAGGAAGTCAGCCAACTAACACGATTAAGTCAGCGAGCAGCGCTCTATAAAACTAAATTATTGCCGCAAATGGCCGAGCAATCCCAAGCGACCCTTAATGCTTATACTCGCGATGATGGTAATTTTTCGGATGTGATGCAAGCGCGGATCAGCGAATTAAATGCCAAAATAGACGCACTTAATATTCATGTTGATCAAAAAATTATTATTGCACGGTTAAATTATTACGCCAGTGCTGATGACGCCAGCTTAAAAAACTTATCACAGCAGGAGCTAACCTATGAATACTAATTTAAAATTGTCATTGGTGGCTATATGCAGTGCAGCGCTGACGGCCGGGGTGTTATTGAGCTTGCCAGCTGAGCACACTATGCCAAGCAATGACAAAACCAGTAGTAAAAAAGAGCCGCTTTATTGGGTGGCACCAATGGACAGTAATTATCGTCGTGATGAACCGGGTTTATCACCTATGGGTATGGATTTAGTGCCTGTTTATGAAGAGTCAGACAGTGGCGCCAATGAAGGCCCCGGCAGTGTTAAAATTTCACCTACCGTGATCAACAACTTAGGTGTACGCACGGCACCGGTGGAGTTTGCAGCGCTGGAAAATGAAGTCAACACGGTAGGCTATGTACAGTATAACCAAGACCAGCTCATTCATATTCATCCGCGGGTAGAGGGCTGGGTAGAGACATTATATGTGAAGGCCGCAGGCGATCAGGTTAAACAAGATGAGCCACTTTATACCTTGTATTCACCGCAATTAGTCAATGCCCAAGAAGAGTTTGTTTTAGCGTTAAAGCGCAATAATCCGGTGTTAATTCGGGCGGCTAAAGCACGTTTAAAATCGCTTAATGTGTCTGAGGGTTTTATTTCACGCTTACAAAAAAGTCAGCAAGTGCTACAAAATATTACTTTTTATTCTCGCCAAGGTGGCGTTGTAGATGAGCTTAATATTCGTGAAGGGTTTTACGTTAAACCAGATACATCAATGATGAGTATTGCTCAGCTTGACGAAGTGTGGGTTGAGGCTGAGGTATTTGAACGCCAAGCAGAACTTATTCGTGTTGGTTTACCGGTAACCATGACACTCGATTATTTAAGTGGTCAACGTTGGCAAGGGCAAGTGGATTATATTTACCCTACTTTAGATGCTAAAAATCGTACTTTACGAGTGCGTTTGCGCTTTAATAACGAAGGTCATCAGTTAAAACCAAATATGTTTGCGCAAGTGAGTATTCATAGCCAAAAAGCTGAAAAGCAGTTAATTGTGCCTAAAGAGGCGGTTATTCGCACTGGTAGCCAAAACCGCATTGTAATTGCGCTTGGTGAGGGGCGTTTTAAATCGGTTGAAGTAACCTTAGGGCGAAGCGATGCGACTCATACTGAGATTTTATCGGGTGTTATGGCTGAAGATGAAGTGGTTACTTCTGCGCAGTTTTTAATTGATTCAGAGTCGAGTAAAAGCTCTGACTTTAAGCGTATGCAAGCACCTTCGCACAGCACCATGACAATGAGTGATAGTGCCCCAAGTATGGCTACTGTGAATGGAGTGATTAATAGCATAGACCCTAGCACGCGGGTTATGAATATTAGCCGTGAGGCGATTGAAAAGTGGGGGCGCGGACCTGCAACTATGGACTTTGTGTTAGCAAAAAATGTAACCATTGAGGCGTTTAAGCTAAATGATGAAGTTATATTTACCTTTAGTATTGAGCAAGGTGAGTTTGTGATCCATACAATGACTTCTGTGCATGCTATGCACAGTCAGCACGAGTAGGAGTGGTTATGATTACTGCAATTATTCGCTGGTCTGTTGTTAATCGTTTTTTTGTACTGTTACTGACCGCAATACTTATTGGTGGCGGCTTGTATGCTGTAAAAAACACCCCAGTAGATGCCTTACCCGATTTATCTGATGTACAGGTTATTGTTAAAACATCTTACCCTGGGCAAGCGCCGCAAGTAGTGCAAGATCAGGTCACATTTCCTATAACCACGGCGATGTTATCGGTACCAGGGGCGCAAACAGTACGCGGTTTTTCGTTTTTTGGTGACTCCTACGTGTACGTTATTTTTGACGAAGACACCGATTTATACTGGGCGCGAAGTCGTGTTCAAGAATATTTAAGTCAAGTATCTGCGCGTTTACCCAATACGGCAATTGCAGAGCTTGGCCCCGATGCCACAGGAGTTGGTTGGGTGTATTTATATGCACTCACTGATACCACAGGTAAGCATGACATAAGCCAACTACGCAGTTTACAAGATTGGTTTTTAAAGTTTGAACTGCAAACTGTGCCCGGTGTATCCGAAGTAGCATCGGTAGGTGGCATGGTGAAACAATACCAAGTTAACGTACAGCCCGATAAGTTACGTGCCTATGGTATTCCGCTAAGCCTTATTCAAACTGCCATTAAGCAAGGTAACCAAGAAATGGGGGCATCAGTTGTTGAAATGGCAGAAGCCGAATACATGGTTACCAGCACTGGCTATGTAAAAAGTGTGGCTGATTTAGAAGCGATTCCTCTAGGTATAAACGCTAACGGTACTGCACTACAGTTACGTGATGTTGCTAATGTGCGTTTAGGTCCTCAAATGCGCCGTGGTGTTGCCGAGCTTAACGGCGAAGGCGAGGTGGCTGGTGGCGTAGTAGTGATGCGCTTTGGTGAAAACGCGCAAAAAACTATAGAGCTCGTCAAAGCTAAATTGGAGTCACTTAAAAAAGGCCTGCCTGAGGGGGTTGAAATTGTACCTGTGTACGATCGCTCTCACTTAATAAAAGACGCAGTTGATAACCTCACCTCTAAATTGACGGAAGAACTTATTGTAGTGGCTTTAGTGTGTGTGGTGTTTTTATTCCATGTACGCTCATCGCTGGTGGCTATTATTACCTTGCCCTTAGGCATACTCACCGCCTTTATTATTATGTATTGGCAAGGGATTAATGCCAACATTATGTCGTTAGGGGGCATTGCTATAGCGATAGGTGCCATGACCGATGGTGCGATTGTGATGATTGAAAACATGCATAAACACATGGAGAAAAAACCGCTGACCGATGAAAATCGTTGGCAAGTGGTGATTGATTCTGCCAGTGAAGTAGGGCCTGCATTATTTTTTAGCTTATTAATCATTACAGTTAGCTTTATGCCGGTGTTTATTTTAGAAGCTCAAGAAGGGCGAATGTTTGCGCCATTGGCTTACACAAAAACCTATGCAATGGCGGCATCTGCCGGCTTAGCAATTACCTTAGTACCCGTACTGATGGGGTACTTTATTCGCGGTAAGGTGATATCTGAAAATAAAAATCCGGTAAACCGTTTACTAGTAAATAGTTATAAGCCACTGTTAAACACAGTCTTAAAATTCCCCAAAAGCACCTTGTTGGTGGCACTGATTATTACTTTAGTGGGCTTTTATCCGGTAAATAAAATAGGCAGTGAGTTTATTCCACCTCTTGATGAGGGGGATTTAATGTATATGCCAACCACTTACCCTGGGATTTCTATTGGTAAAGCGCGCGAGCTATTACAGCAAACCGATAAGCTGATTGCCACTGTGCCCGAGGTGAAAACCGTATTTGGTAAAATTGGACGAGCGGAAACGGCAACCGATCCGGCACCACTCACCATGATTGAAACCTTTATACAGTTTAAGCCTAAAGATCAGTGGCGCGAAGGCATGACCACCAAAAAGCTCAAACAAGAGCTGGATGCTTTAGTAAAGTTCCCAGGACTCACAAACGCTTGGGTAATGCCTATCAAAACGCGAATAGATATGCTGGCTACAGGGATTAAAACCCCTGTGGGTATAAAAGTCGCGGGGCCGAATTTGAGTGAAATTCAAAAAATAGGTCAACAAATAGAAGTACTGCTTAAAGATCTTCCAGGTACCGCATCGGTTTACTCAGAGCGAGTAGCGGGTGGGCGTTATATCAAGGTCGATATTAACCGTGAAAAAGCAGCGCGTTATAGTTTAAATATTGCAGATGTGCAGCAAGTGGTCGCAACCGCCATTGGGGGAATGAACGTGACTGAAACGGTTGAGGGTCAAGAGCGATACCCGGTTAATATTCGTTATCCGCAAGCGTATCGTGATTCACCAGAGGAGTTAATGCTGCTGCCTATTGTAACCCCTGCTGGGCAACGCATTGCACTTGCCGACGTGGCTGATGTATACATTAGCGATGGCCCTCCTGGCATAAAAAGTGAAAATGCCCGTTTAAATGGTTGGAGCTTTATTGATATTAAAGATACTGACATTGGCAGCTACGTAGAAAGTGCTCAGCAGTTACTAAACGAGCAGCTAATTTTACCCGCAGGGTATTCTATAACTTGGGCAGGGCAATATGAATACATGGAGCGCGCTAAGGCGAAACTGAGTTATGTGTTGCCGTTAACCTTAGCCATTATTGTGGTACTGCTTTACCTGAATTTTAGAAGCTTCACTGAAGTATTTATTATTATGGCGACATTACCACTGGCAATGATAGGGGGTATTTGGCTCATGTATTTAGAAGGCTTTAATTTCTCTGTTGCTGTGGGGGTCGGCTTTATTGCCCTTGCTGGGGTGGCCGTAGAAATAGGCGTTATTATGTTGGTGTATTTAAACCAAGCCTATAAAGCGCAGGTACAGGCCGCCTCTCAATTAGGAAAAAGCATGAGTATTGAGCAGCTTAAGCATGCCATATTAGAAGGCGCCGGTTTGCGCGTTCGCCCGGTAATGATGACGGTAGCAACCATAGTGATTGGCCTGTTACCTGTTTTATATGGCACAGGTACGGGGAGTGAAGTAATGAGTCGAATAGCCGCCCCCATGGTTGGCGGTATGTTTAGCGCCATTGTTTTAACATTGCTGGTATTGCCTGCTGTGTATTTATTATGGCGAAAGCGAAACCTATAATTTTTACACTGGTTGTGTAACTTGTACTGTAAAAAATCAGTACAAGTTACCCATCCTTACTTTACCTACTGATTTTATTGTGTTTTTTGTTGGCATGATTCACGCATCTATTTAATCATTAGGGTTAAATAGTAAGGAACGCACATGCAAGTTAAAACAATCCAAGAAGTGTTCGATTGGACCGTCCAGTTTCACACACAAATGGCCGCTAATTTTTTTAGTGTAAAGGACCTACTCGGGGAGCATAACAAACAGCTAATTGATTATTGTGTTGAGTATGAAAAAAAGCTCGCTGAGGATTTAATTGGCTTTAAAGCCATCACGCAAATAAACACTTTAGATACGTATTGTTATGAATATTTTTCAGAGCACTCAGAAATTATTAACTTTACTGATTTAGATCGCAGTAACCAGTTAGATGAGCAAGTAATTCAAGAATACTTATCAAAGCAGCATCAAAAAGTATTGAACGCATATAGTTATTTGGCTGATAAAGCACAATCACCTGAGGCTCAAGAAAAACTAAGTGAGCTGTTGCAACTTGAAGAGCAAGGATTAAAGCAAATGATACAAAGCATTAATCGTCATGCAGATATGTAGCAACAAGTGTTACGCATAAAAAAGGCGCTGTAATAAGCGCCTTTTTCGTGTTTAAAATAATAGAGCACATTTAACTTTGCTCTACATCAACCACTAAGTCACTCGTAATCGACTCAAGAGCGTTAATTACTTCGTCTTTGTTAAGCCCATTAGGCAGGCTAACGGTGGCAACGGCACTAAAAATTGGCACCCCCCAGTTTGGCGCACTTTGCTGCCTTGAGTTTAAGTTCGTAATATTAGCGCCTTTATGACGAATAACACTTGCCAACTCCTGGACAATACCGGGACGATCGTTCCCGGTGATCACAAAATTAAGCTGCTCGAGTTCAACAGGCTCAATTTCGGTGTTGCCTTTTTCAATACGGACATCTAATTTAGGAAGCCCATTAAGCGCATCTTGAAATGCCTGTAAATGCTCTTCAGCCACCTCAACTTGTATAATGCCAGCAAAGTGGCCAAGCAAATGACTTAAATTACTGCTTAACCAATTACCGTGGTTTTCCAATATAACCGATGAAATACTTTCTACTAAACCGGGGCGATCTTCCCCTAAAATGGTTATTACCAACTGCTTCATAATAGTTCTCTTTTTAAGCCCAAATGAAAAAATAAATGCATAGGCATTAAGTGATGCGATCTAATGTATGTGATTCTTAATGTATGTAAAAGCTAACCACAAAAGGATTGTTATATCTTAATAGGTTACTTTATTATTGTTATATTAGATGCCCATTGAGTATTGTCTTGGATAAATAGTTTGTCCAATTAATAATTGATTTAGTTTATTAATAACACATAAATAAATACAATTATTTAATAAAACAATACTTTAATATTATTTTGTGGTTCCAGTAAAGAATTATTACGACTGTAACATTACTGTCACTTTGATGAAATATAATGCGCCCAACGTTAAGATATAAGGGTGTTTTGATGACTTCAAATCCGAATAAACCGACTTTTAATACGGATCGAAGCCGTCTATTTAAAGACCGGTTTGCTAAGTTTGGCATAACCGCAGGCGGTATAATGGTATTAATAGCACTGCTATTGATCTTTTTTTACCTTCTTTATGTAGTGCAGCCTATTTTCGAGTCAGCTAAAGTTGAAAAGCGCGCTAGCTTTAATGTTGCTAATGCTGAGCAAATAGTTGGGCTTGGTGTTGAAGAGCAAACTGAGGTTGCTTACTTACTTGATAATCAAGGTCAAGTTAACTTCTATAGTGTTGATAAAGCAAACTTTGGTAAAAAACTAAAAACACTTAATGCCACTTTACCTGCGAAGGTAACCAGCTTTGCAAATAGTGCTCCTTTTCAAGGTCATTATGCGTATGGCTTAGAAAATGGCACCGTGACTATTGTTGCGCCTAAGTTTTTAGTCACCTTCCCTAATAATGAACGTAAATTAAGCCCGCGTTTAGGTTATCCATTGGGTGAGATGGCGTTAGAAGTTGATGAACAAGGTGCTGCTATTAAGCGTTTTGCCTTTAGCCATTATGAGGACAAAACAGCCGTTGTGGCACTTACCGCCGATAAACGTGTGGTATTTAGCAGCTTTGTAGCCGAAGAAAATATGTTTACCGGTGAAGTCGAATGGCAAGTTGAACGTACCGAATTGAACGTTGATGGTCGCGTAGATGAGTTATTAATGTCGCCGGATACCACCCGCACATTTGTTCGCTCTGCTAATCAAATTTACGTATTCGATACTCGCTACCCAAGTGAAGTAGAGCAAATCCAATTATTATCTGCCAACGAAGAAAACGCTAATATTGTGTCATCACAATTATTAGCTGGTGCTAACTCCCTGATGCTGGCCAATGATAATGGTGAAATATCGCAGTGGTTTGAAGTAAACACTGACTCAGGTCGCGAGTTTCAAAAAATTCGTTCGTTTGAAACCACTAAGCAAAGTAAGCTCAATGTTTTTACTGAATTCTACCGCCGTACCTTTTTTACAACTGGTCAAAATGGTGAGCTAGGTGTTTATTACACAACCAGTGAAGCAAAGTTGTGGCAAGGTAAAGTCAGTGAAGGTGCAATTGAACAGTTTGCTATTGCTCCGCGTTCAAATGCCGCGTTGATTTTGGCTGATAACAAGCTAACGGTATTAGAAATTCATAACGAACACCCAGAAGTTACGTGGTCAGCGCTTTGGCAAGAAGTATGGTACGAGGGTTACCCTGAGCCGGGTTATATTTGGCAATCAACGTCTGCAAGTGATGATTTTGAATCTAAGTTCTCACTGGTACCAATTTCATTTGGTACTTTAAAGGCTGCTATGTATGCAATGTTATTTGCTGTGCCTATTGCTATTTCAGCCGCTATTTACACCGCTTACTTTATGTCGAGCGAATTACGTCGCGTAGTTAAGCCGACCGTTGAAATAATGGAAGCTTTGCCAACGGTAATACTCGGCTTTTTAGCTGGCTTGTGGTTAGCGCCTTTAATTGAAGAGCACCTGCCGGCTATTGTTGGCTTACTCGTATTACTGCCATTAGGTATTTTAGCAACCGCTTTAGGTTGGACTAAATTACCTGCAGCTATTCGCCATAAAATTCCTGAAGGCTCACATTCAATTTTATTAATTCCTGTGGTGTTATTTATTGGTTGGTTGTCATTTGCGATGAGCGAAAGTATTGAACTGTGGATGTTTGATGGCAATGTGCGTCAATACTTAACCAATGAGCTTGGTATGACTTTCGATCAGCGTAACTCGCTTGTGGTTGGTATTGCGATGGGCTTTGCGGTTATTCCCACTATCTTCTCAATTGCGGAAGATGCGGTATTCAGCGTTCCTAAGCATTTATCCAATGGATCGTTAGCATTAGGTGCAACGCAGTGGCAAACGCTAATTCGCGTGGTGTTACTAACGGCTAGCCCAGGTATTTTCTCTGCGGTTATGATGGGGTTAGGTCGCGCCGTAGGCGAAACCATGATTGTACTGATGGCAACCGGTAATACGCCGATTATGGATTGGAGTATTTTCCAAGGTATGCGTACCTTAGCCGCTAATATTGCCGTCGAAATGCCAGAGTCGGAAGTGGGGAGTTCGCATTATCGAATTCTATTCTTAGCCGCCTTTGTATTATTCATATTTACCTTTATTTTCAACACAGTTGCTGAGTTTGTTCGTCAGCAGCTGCGTGAAAAATATAGCTCAATGTAAGTGGAGAAACACGACATGGTAAAGCAGTGGTTTAGGTCTGGTTCTCCTTGGATTTGGATGACCGGTGGTGCCGTCAGCATCAGTTTAATTTCAGTAATTGGTTTACTCGCCATGATTGCATGGAAGGGATTAAGCTTTTTTTGGCCATCTCAAGTTATGCAATATGAGCTTGAAGGCTCGATTACTAAACAAACCGTTATTGGTGAAATTTACGACCGTGAATTAGTACCTAAGTCGCGTTTAGCGGCAACCGGTATTGATGTTTCTAAATTTGAAAAAGACGAGGTTGAGCGTTTACTAATTAAAACCGGTAACCGTGAGTATGTAGATTTAGACTTTCGCTGGATACTTGAAACTGATATTACACAAAGCTCAGCACCAAAAGCACTCGCGGTATTTGAGCGTAGCAAAAACGGTAACTTTTACGGTTATGTAGAATCAGTAATTAAAGATGGTGAAACAATAACTACAGATAAAGTTGAAACATTACATGATCTTGTAGAGCGTGCGGTTGATTTAAATGACGAAGCACTGGATTTACAAAATGGTGATATTGGTCATATAAACTACGAGTTAGAGCGTTTACGTTTGCAGGAAAAAGCCTATTTGCTTGATAACGAGCTAACTGATGAGCGCGTAGCTGAACTTGCTCAAGCCCGTGCTGATTTACGTGCGCAATATGGTGAGCTTGAAAAAGAGTTATTTGCACTGCGTAACCAAGCTAAGCGTGACCAAGTAACTGTGAAAGATATGCGTGGTGAGATTGTTACTATCCCGCTTTATCAAGTGTTGGATGTATGGTTTCCAAACGATATGGGCTTTTTTGCTAAACTAGGCCATTACTTTGTGCAGTTAGGCAAGTTTGTTTCAGATGACCCACGTGAAGCCAATACCGAAGGCGGTGTATTTCCTGCTATCTTTGGTACGGTATTCATGGTGATGTTAATGGCTGTGATTGTGACGCCATTTGGTGTGGTTGCCGCTATTTATTTGCATGAATATGCAGCTAAAAACGCAATTACTAAAATGATCCGTATTGCGGTTATTAACTTAGCGGGTGTTCCGTCAATTGTATATGGTGTATTCGGTCTAGGTTTCTTTGTGTATATGGTAGGTGGCAGTGTTGACCAACTATTTTACCCAGAATCATCGCCTACGCCTGTATTTGGTACACCCGGTGTGATGTGGTCGGCACTCACCTTGGCTATATTAACTCTGCCTGTGGTAATTGTGTCAACCGAGGAAGGTTTATCTCGTATTCCAAGCACAGTACGTGATGGTTCATTAGCACTGGGCGCGACTAAGGTAGAAACGTTATGGCGAATCATTATTCCTATGGCCAGTCCTGCTATTATGACGGGGTTAATTTTAGCGGTTGCTCGTGCTGCGGGTGAAGTTGCACCGCTTATGCTGGTGGGTGTGGTAAAAATGGCACCAACGTTGCCGCTTGATGGTAACTTCCCTTACATACACTTAGATAGAAAGTTCATGCACTTAGGTTTTCATATTTACGATGTTGGCTTTCAAAGCCCTAACGTTGAAGCGGCGCGTCCGCTGGTATATGCAACGGCCTTTTTGTTAGTGTCGGTTATTATTACCCTTAACATCACCGCCATTGGTATACGCAACCATTTACGTGAAAAATTCAGATCGCTTGAGCATTAATTTAGTATAGGTAACAAACATGATTACAGTCGCTCCAAAAGTAAACCAAGCAAAGCCAAGCTTGAAGTTAGATTTAAATAATTTAACAGACGAACAAAAAGCGCTAGAAATTAAAGATCTCGACCTTTACTACGGTGATAAACAAGCACTGAGTAAAGTAAATATGAACATTCCGAAAGGCCAAGTAACGGCATTTATCGGTCCGTCGGGTTGTGGTAAGTCAACTTTGCTGCGTTGTATTAACCGTATGAATGACTTGGTTGATATTTGTCGCATAGAAGGCGAAATAATGCTGCACGGGCAAAATATTTACGACAAAAGCGTAGATGTTGCTGCGCTTCGTCGTAATGTTGGCATGGTGTTTCAGCGTCCAAACCCGTTTCCTAAATCAATCTACGAGAATGTGGTTTACGGTCTTCGCCTGCAAGGGATCAAAGAAAAGCGTAAGCTTGATGAAGTGGTAGAGCAATCGCTACGTGGTGCGGCATTATGGGATGAAGTAAAAGACAGACTTCACGATAGCGCATTCGGTTTATCGGGCGGTCAGCAGCAGCGTTTAGTTATTGCTCGCTCAATTGCGATAGAGCCAGAAGTATTATTACTTGATGAACCAACATCAGCACTCGACCCGATTTCAACTCTAGTGATTGAAGAACTAATTAATGATTTAAAGAATAAATTTACTGTGGTTATTGTTACTCATAACATGCAACAAGCAGCGCGGGTATCTGATCAAACCGCGTTTATGTATATGGGTGAGCTCATTGAGTATTCAGATACCAATACCTTATTTACCACACCAACGAAGAAAAAAACTGAAGATTATATTACCGGACGCTACGGCTAGTCGGGTTAAAACGCTAAAACAATGAATTATTAAAGAAGGTCATTATGGAACACAACATTAATAAACATATTTCTGGTCGTTTTAACCAAGAGTTAGAAGATGTGCGAAACCATGTACTGAGTATGGGTGGGTTGGTTGAGCAACAACTTAATAGCGCGCTTGATGCAGTTAGCAAAAACGATGCGGTATTGGCACAAAAAGTACGTGAAAACGACTACAAAGTTAATGCAATGGAAGTCAGTATTGATGAAGATTGCACCCGTATTATTGCTAAGCGCCAACCGGCAGCCAGTGATTTACGTTTAGTAATTGCAATAGCAAAAACCATTGCTGATTTAGAGCGAATTGGTGATGAAGCTAAGCGAATTGCTAAAGTTGCACTAGACTCATTTACTAAGGATCAACAAGATTTATTAGTAAATATTGAAAATATGGGTCGCCAAGTATCTAAAATGCTGCATGACGTTTTAGATGCATTTGCACGTATGGATGTGCAACGTGCATTTGAAGTGCATAAAGAGGATGCTAAAGTAGATAGAGAGTATGAAGCTATCACCCGTCAAATAATGACGTACATGATGGAAGATCCGCGCTCAATTCCAAAAATTATGGATTTAGTATGGTCTGTTCGCTCATTAGAGCGTATCGGTGATCGTTGTCAAAACATCGCTGAATATGTCATTTATTTTGTAAACGGTAAAGATATTCGTCATACATCTCAAGAAGATATTGAAAAATCACTGTAGTGATACGAATAACTAGAAAATAAGAAAGGCAGTAATACACTGCCTTTTTTATTTTTTGTAAATAATTGAATGAGAAAAAGCGTTCACAATCTAGCTTAATGCTGTAAAATTCACGCTGAACAGCATATTGAATTGATTAAAGGGTCAGTTATGCCAACAAATTTTTTAGGTGTTTTTGCAAAATCACCTATAAAACCAATAGAAGAACACATCAGAAAAGCGCATCAAGCAAGCGAAAGTTTGATACCTTTTTTTAATCATGTTTTTAAAGAAGAATGGCAACAAGCTGAAGAGCTACGTTTAACTATTCGTAATTTAGAACGTGAAGCCGATGAAATGAAAAGAACTATACGCTTACAACTACCTGGCGGATTATTCATGCCGGTAGAGCGTACAGACCTTCTCGAATTAGTAACCCAACAAGACAAAATTGCTAATAAGGCAAAAGACATTGCTGGGCGTGTAATTGGTCGTGAGATGATCATACCAAAAGAGATTCAAGAAGACTTTTTGGCGTATGTAACTCGTTGTGTTGATGCAACAAAACAAGCATCTAAAGCGATTAATGAATTAGAAGAATTGTTAGAAACGGGCTTTAAAGGCAGAGAAGTTACTCTGGTTGAAAAAATGCTCGTAGAATTGGATGCCATAGAACAAGACACGGATGAAATGCAAATTAGAATACGCCGCCAACTACGTAAAGTAGAAAGTGAGCTAAATCCAGTAGATGTAATGTTTTTATACAAAATCATTGAATGGGTTGGCGAGCTTGCAGATATTGCAGAGCGCGTAGGATCACGTCTTGAGCTGATGTTAGCTCGTTAATTTAAAATCAGTTCAAACACGAAAGATTAAGGTTACACAATGGATATCATTGCATCTTACGGCACGGTATTAATTTTAATTGCCGCAGCAGTCGGCTTTTTTATGGCTTATGGTATTGGCGCAAATGACGTTGCCAACGCGATGGGTACATCAGTAGGTTCAAAAGCACTTACCATTAAACAAGCGATTTTTATCGCGATGATTTTTGAGTTTGCAGGTGCTTATTTAGCCGGTGGTGAAGTAACATCAACAATTCGTAAAGGGATTATTGATGCGGCCCCATTTGCCGACATTCCTGAATTGATGATTTTAGGTATGATCGCCTCTTTATTTGCCGCGGGCAGTTGGTTATTAATGGCCTCGTTTTTAGGCTGGCCGGTATCGACGACTCATTCAATCATTGGCGCTATTATTGGCTTTGCTCTGGTTGCAGTAGGCACAGAGGCTATTCAATGGGGTAAGGTTGCCGGTATCGTAGGTAGCTGGATTGTAACGCCGGCGATATCAGGTTTTATAGCGTACTTAATATTTATGAGTGCGCAAAAGCTGATATTTGATACAGACGCTCCACTTAAAAATGCCAAGCGCTTTGTACCAATATACATGGGTTTAGCTGGCTTTATTATGGCACTTGTGACCATTAAAAAAGGCTTAAAGCACATTGGTATTAATTTAGGTACCTTTGAAGGTTTTGCTATTTCTATAGGTATAGCGGTACTAGTTGCTGTTATTGGTAAAATTGCGATTTCTCGTTTAAATATCGATCCTAAAGCGGATAGAGAAATGCAGTTTAACAATGTAGAAAAAGTGTTTGCAGTACTTATGGTGCTAACAGCCTGTTGTATGGCATTTGCTCATGGTTCTAATGATGTTGCTAATGCAATTGGACCACTAGCTGCTGTTGTAAACATTGTTGAAAATAATGGTGAAATCGCGAAGAAAGCGGCTATTGCTTGGTGGATATTACCACTGGGTGGTTTAGGTATTGTTGCCGGTCTTGCTATTTTAGGCAAAAAAGTAATTAAAACCATTGGTGAAGGAATTACACATTTAACACCAAGCCGTGGTTTTGCTGCTGAATTAGCTGCTGCATCTACCGTTGTTATTGCATCGGGCACAGGCTTACCTATCTCAACCACACAAACCCTAGTGGGTGCCGTGTTGGGTGTAGGTATGGCACGTGGTATTGCCGCACTTAATATGGGTGTAATAAGAAATATTGTAGTTTCTTGGGTAATTACATTGCCAGTTGGTGCTGCCCTTGCTATTGTTATTTTCTACGTACTAAGAACCGCTTTTGGGGTTTAATAAAAAGTACTTAAAAGACTTTTAGCTTGAAAAGATCTCAACGCCCTTGGTGTTGGGGTCTTTTTATTTGTGGAAAGAAAAATGACCAATCTCCCTAGTATAAAGCAGCTACAGTATTTATTAGCTGTGCATCAGCATCAACATTTTGGCCGCGCAGCAAGTGCCTGCTTTATTGGCCAGTCAACGCTGAGCACCGCAATTCAAAACTTAGAAGAGACCTTAGGGTGTCAGCTTATAGAACGAGAAAATCGCAGCCTTATGTTTACCACCATTGGTGAAGAGGTTGTTGAGCGTTCAAGAAAAATCATTAACGACACTATTAGCTTAAAAGAGCTTACCAAAAGCTTTTTAACGCCGCTTAGCGGCACATTAACGGTAGGTGTTATTCCCACGATTGCGAGCTTTATTGCAGCGCCTCTTTATCACTTTTGTCAGCAAACGTTTGCTGACTTAGAGTTAGTTTTAGTGGAGGATACCAGCGACAAGCTACTTGATAAGTTAGAGCATGGGCAAATTGACTTGGCACTATTAGCGCTGCCCTACGAAACCGATAAATTTCATACACAAGTACTTGCACAAGATCATTTTAGCTTAGTGCACCATAAAGACTACACACCAGCTAAAGGCATTGAAGACTTTAATTTACTACCAGAAGCGAGTGTATTTTTACTTGAGCGAGAGCACTGTATGACTGGGCATGCGCTCAGTGCGTGCCATTTAAACCGCTCTAGCTGTATAAATCCCTTTGAGGCAGCTAGCTTACATACTTTATTGAGTATGGTTGAGTACAAACTTGGCGTGACTTTTTTACCGCAAATGGCGATTAACGCGGGTATTTTAGAAAACAAAAACATGCTTGCTACGCCATCACAAGGTGATGCCTATCGTGATATTGGTGTACTGTGGCGCAAAACAACGGGGCGGATTCGTGACTTTAAATTGTTTAGCCAACAGTTAGAGGTCTTTTTGAAAAAGCAGTGCAGTGTTGATTTTAAGTAACGTAAAAAAAAGCGTATTAGAGATAATACGCTCAATAACACAGGGAATTAAAGTGGCTGCTTGTGCTGGCCATGGTAGCTCTCTAGAGGCGGTAAAAACAATAAGTAAACCCACACAACAACATTGAAGTAAGGCACCAGTCCAAGCACTGTAAAGGTTTTTACAGGGTAGCCTTTAATCTGGGCATACTTGTAACATTGAAGCGCAATAGCAAAGTGTATAAACAATAATAACGTGATTAGTTGCGTCATAAACATCCTCCTTATGACCAAATGTCCATCTTTAAGAGTATAGACATCTAGACGATAAGAAATAAAGATGTCATGTAAAATCAAGGTAATCACTTAATTTTCATGACATTGTGCTGCCGATAAGCAAAGTATAGGTTAGATGGGCAATTTTGGTAGTAATAAATTGCTTAAATTTGTTTATTAATGTTTATAGTGATGTGAGGGTATCTTGATAAAAAATAGGGTTGTTCTTTATTTTTTCTAATTCAATCAGTACCTTGTCGATAGGGACAGGGCGAGCAATAAAATAGCCTTGCCCGTAGTCTACGCCTATTTCTTTGAGTGCAAAAAATACTTCAGCGGTTTCCACATATTCAGCCACAGAGCGCTTATCTAGTGACCGACTGATGTCGTTTATAGCTTTTACTAGCGCTAAATCAATGGAGTCGTTAAGCATATCGCGGACAAATGAGCCGTCAATTTTCACATGTTGGGCTGGTAATTGTTTAAGATAATTAAAGGTACTAAATCCGGTACCAAAGTCATCAATCGAAAAGTGGCAGCCTAAATTATTTAACCGTTCAATCATTTTACGAGTGGCAGCCAAATTATTAATGCTAGCCGATTCGGTTATTTCAAAAATAATTTTTGACGGAGACACTTGGTATTTTTCGAGGCTCGACTCTATTAACGGCAGTAAACGCTCATCTAAAAATGACTGTGCCGATAAATTTATTGCAACCTGAAGAAGCTCTGGGTGCGCAGCAACACTCGCAATACTGTTACGAATAACACATTGATCCATTAAAAAGGTGTCGTTAAGCATTTCCAATGAGGGAATAAACTGATTTGGGTAAATAAGTTCGTCGTCGAGCTTTAATCTCAGTAGTACTTCAAAGTAAGCAACCTGATTAGTTTTAAAATCCCAAATGGGTTGATAATGAAGTTCTATACTGTCTTGTTGTAGAGCTTGGCGTACGCCATGGCCCCATTCTAAGCCCGTTTGCAGCGCATTGTTTTCACCATCTTGTTTTGAATAACAATGTACTAAGTTACGGCCTAAATTTTTAGCAATATATAACGCAATATCTGATTGCTTTAAACATTCATTTGGGTCGCAGTTATCAGCGGTAATTTGTGTTAAGCCAATAGAGCAGCTAATTGAATACACTTGATCTTCTGACTTAAATTGGTTGCCTTCAATGGCACTACAAATCCCCTCTGCAATTAAATGTGCGTCTAATAAATTGGTGTTTTTAAGGATCACCGCAAACTCATCGCCACCCACACGGCAGATCAGGTGCTCATTACTAATATTGGCAATAAACAGTTGTGCCACTTCTTTTAAAACAATATCGCCTTGTTGGTGGCCTTTACTGTCGTTGATTATTTTAAAGTGATCAAGATCGATATAAATAAGCGCATGCTCAATATTTGCATAGGTATTTTCGCTTTGACAAATATAGTTAAGTTGTTGGTCGAAGTAATAACGATTATGTAGGCCGGTTAACGTGTCATGCAATGCTAAATGGCGTAATTGAAGCTCAGCTTGCTTACGCTCATGAATATTATCGAGTGTGGCGGTAATGGTCGCGTTATTACTGCTATTTTTTATTAGCTGGAGGCGGCATTCAACCCACACCGAATTGCCATTTTTTTGTTGCAGTTTAACTTCTATTTTTTGTTTATTTGCGCCACCTTGTAAAATGTCATCAATAGTGGATTGTAATGACTGTTTATACTCTTTGGTACAAAATGCAGTTAATGGCTGTTTCAAGGTCGATTTAACCCCAAAACCACTCAAAGACTCCCATGCAGGGTTTATAAAGCGAATATTGCCTTGCTGGTCTAGCTCAAGCACCACGGTATTTAGGTGCAATAAAATACGTTGATGTGCTGAAAACAGGTCGCGATACTTTACTTCACTAATACTTAATTGCTGCACTTTATTGGCAAATTCAGCATAGCTGACCATAAAGTCTTCACGACGAGCTGCGTGGTCACAGACTTTATTTAAAAATGAGGGGTCGTAAGGGGCGCGAATAAAGTCGGTAACGCCTGAAAGTAATAACTGCTCTGCGTAATCGGCATCGTTTTTATCAATAATAGTAACAATGGCTTGCTGAGGGTTATGCTGCAGAATTTTTTCGACTAATTGATTTGAGCTTTCTGCTTGTGCCGCTGTGGCATCCAGTAGCACGATAGCAAAAGGCTGCTGATTATAAGCACTTAGCGCCGCTTTTTCAGTTGTGACATGGGTGATAGCAAAGTTAAGTTTTAATTGCTCACTCATATCATTTGCCCTGCTGGCAAAGGGTTCTAATAACAACAGGTTTAAGCGACTACTTTTTTCTAAATGGCTCGACAACACATTTGCGAGTATTTGCGGCAGAATATCTTGGCGCTCAAAAGGCAGTACCGCATCTATGCCATAACTTCGTGCAGTAGTCTCGGCGATTCGCTCACAATAAATGGGCGGAATTAGCAAAATAGGCGTGTTTTTAGGCGTGTTTAGTAATCCAGAGCGGATCATACGGGAAAACCGCCAACCATCAATTTTACCTACATCTAAGCCGGTTATGATTATATTTACGCTTTGATTTTTTAATATTTTTAGGGCGTCTTGGCTGTCTGATGCTTCAATGAACTCAAACACATTAAGCCTCTCTAACGTGGCACGAATAGTCTGGCGCTCATCATTACTTGCATTCAATATTAGCAATTTAAGCTGTTTTGCCACGTAGGTACCACTCCGAGAGATGCAGATCATAAAACAGTAAGAGTAATGATATTTAGCGATAAGAACAAGCGTATTTAACCGCTATTTTAAATGTAGTTCATTGGTGGCTAATTAGGGAGAATATAGGAGTTATCTTGAGCTTCATTAGTAATAGTTAAATACCCAAACCACCTCAAAATGCAGAATTCAGCGCTTCACAGGGGCTTAATATCAAGGCGATACTTTGCAGTAATGGTAATCCCTTTCAAGAAGTAGCAACGATGAGAGTATGCCCCTGTGAAACGCCCACGGGTTGGTTTAAAAGCGATTTATACTGCGTTATTGATATTAATAATAGAACCACTATTATTTGCAATCAATGCCTTGCCTAAATCGCTTTTAATTCCAACTGAAACTCGCATTTTGAGGTGGTTTGGGTATACACTTGGCGCGATTTTAAATGATGTGGAATTCTAACAATGCGCGTAGCTGATTTTAGCTTTGACTTACCTGATGAATTAATTGCTCGTTTTCCTAAAGCAGATAGAACGAGTAGCCGTTTATTGAGCCTAAACGGGCCAACTGGTGAGATTGAGCATAAAATATTTAGTGACATACTTGAGCTTGTAAACGAAAACGATTTACTGGTTTTTAATAATACCAAGGTTATACCTGCGCGTATGTTTGGTCAAAAAGAGTCTGGTGGTAAAGTTGAGGTACTCGTTGAACGCGTATTAGACGAACACCGCGTACTTGCGCATATTCGTGCGAGTAAATCCCCAAAGCCAGGTAATGTACTCATTTTAGAGGGCAAAGCAAAAGCTATTATGGTGGCACGCCACGATACTTTGTTTGAGCTTGAGTTTGACCGCAGTGAAAATGTGCTCGATATTTTAAATGATGTCGGCCACATGCCGCTTCCTCCTTATATTGACCGCCCAGATAACGAAGCCGACCGTGAGCGTTACCAAACGGTATATGGCGAAAAGCCAGGCGCTGTTGCTGCACCTACGGCAGGTCTTCATTTTGACGATAAACTCATGGCTGCGCTCAAAGATAAAGGCGTGCAAATGGCGTTTGTAACCTTGCACGTTGGTGCTGGCACCTTTCAGCCTGTAAGAGTTGAGAGTGTTGATGAGCACATCATGCACTCTGAATATATTGAAGTGCCACAAGATGTGGTTGATGCGGTTGCAAGCACCAAAGCCAAAGGCGGACGTGTGATTGCTATAGGTACAACTTCAGTACGCTCACTTGAGTCTGCAGCAAAAATACATGGCGGCAAGCTAGATACTTACTTTGGCGATACCGATATCTTTATTTTTCCGGGTTATCAATTTAACGTTGTTGATGCCATGGTAACTAACTTCCATTTACCCGAATCAACTCTGATCATGTTAGTTAGTGCCTTTGCAGGGCAAGACAACATTATGGGCGCTTACAATACGGCGATTGAACAACAGTATCGCTTTTTTAGCTATGGTGATGCGATGTTTTTGACCCGTAAATAATTTACAGCGTTATCGGTTTTTATTTTACTCCTAAGCATAGTGAATTTCTCACTGCTAATAGTAATAGGGTGGTAAAAAGGGTAGAATCGAGCGGTTAAATTATAGCTTGTTGGACTGTTTTTCCGACACAGAGGATATTATGAAATTTGAATTAGACTGCACTGATGGTAAAGCGCGCCGCGGCCGCTTGATTTTTGACCGAGGTGTAATAGAAACACCGGCGTTTATGCCTGTAGGTACTTACGGCACGGTTAAGGGTATGACACCTGATGAAGTAAAAGCAACGGGTGCACAAATTTGTTTGGGCAATACATTTCACTTAATGTTGCGCCCTGGTACTGAAATCATTAAACAGCATGGTGATTTACACGACTTTATGAATTGGGACTTCCCAATTTTAACTGACTCAGGCGGTTTCCAAGTATTTAGCCTTGGTGCAATGCGTAAAATCACTGAAGAAGGCGTGATGTTCCAATCGCCTGTAAATGGTGACCAAATTATGATGTCGCCAGAAAAGTCAATGGAAGTGCAGCGTGATCTTGGCTCAGATATCGTGATGATATTTGACGAATGTACGCCGTACCCTGCCACAGAAAAAGAAGCCAAAGACTCTATGGAGCTTTCTCTTCGTTGGGCTAAGCGTTCTAAAGAAGGGCATGGCGACAACCCATCAGCATTGTTTGGTATTATTCAAGGCGGTATGTATCCTGAGCTTCGTGCACAGTCACAAGCGGGCCTTGAAGAAATTGGTTTTGATGGTTATGCACTCGGTGGTTTATCGGTGGGTGAGCCTAAACATGAAATGATTAATATTCTTGATCATTGTGCTTATAAAATGCCAGAAAACAAACCGCGTTACCTAATGGGTGTTGGCAAGCCAGAAGACCTAGTTGAATCGGTTCGCCGTGGTATAGATATGTTTGACTGTGTAATGCCAACACGCAATGCACGTAACGGTCACTTATTTATTACAACTGGCATCATAAAAATCCGTAACGCAGTGCATAAAACAGATACTGGCCCACTTGATCCAGAGTGTGATTGCCATACCTGTAAGAATTATTCGCGTGCTTATTTGCATCATTTAGACAAATGTAACGAAATTCTTGGCGCACGACTAAACACTATCCATAACTTACGATACTATCAACGTGTTATGGAAGGTTTGCGTAATGCTATTAGCGAAGGTCAACTAGAGACATTTGTCCACGATTTTTACGCTCGCCGAGGCCAAGAAGTGCCAGAGCTAGCTGATACAACAAATTAAAATTTAAAAATTAAAGAGGAAGTATTATGAGTTTATTTATTTCAAACGCACATGCAGCAGCGGGTCAACCTGCAGCTGGTGGTACTATGCAAATGCTAATTATGTTAGCGATTTTTGGTTTGGTTTTTTACTTTTTAATTTACCGCCCGCAAGCAAAGCGCGTAAAAGAGCATAAAAGCTTAATGAGCGCGATGGCAAAAGGCGATGAAGTGCTAACCCAAGGTGGTTTAGTAGGTAAAATCGTAAAAATTGCTGAAGATAAAGACTTCATCGTGATCTCATTAAATGAGCAAGCAGAAGTAACAGTACAAAAATCAGCAGTATCTGCTGTATTGCCTAAAGGCACAATGAAGTCGCTATAAAAATAATAAGGACGACCCCGTGTTAAACAAGTTTCCAATTTGGAAGTATTTACTTGTTTTAGCTGTGTTAGCCATTGGCCTTTTATATGCCTCACCAAACCTGTATGGCCGCGATCCGGCCATACAGGTTTCTGGCGCTAAAGGCACCGATGTCGACCTCAGTGTTGTAGACAAAGTAAACGCAATCCTCAAAAAAGATAACGTCAGCGCTAAATCGACGAAACTCGAAGACGGACAAATTCTTGTTCGTTTTAAAAACGTTGAAGACCAACTAAAAGCGCAAGACTTATTGCGTAACTCGCTTAGTGACGATTATATCTCAGCTATCAATATGGCACCGGCACAACCGGCTTGGTTAAAGTCGCTTGGCGGTAACCCAATGAAGTTAGGCCTAGATTTAAGTGGTGGTGTACATTTCACCATGGAAATCGATATGGTCACTGCGGTTGATAATCAGCTTGAGCAAATGGAGCAAGATTTTCGTAGCGACCTGCGCGAAGAAAAACTACGTTATCGTAGTGTGCGCCGTGTAGCAGGCTCAGAGCGTATGCGTGTAGAAATGCGTAACGAAGAAGACAAAGAAGCCGCAGAGCGCTTTTTAGAAAGCCGTTACCCATTAAACGTTTACATTGATGATAGCAGTAACGATAACGCATTCTTTGCCACTATGAGTGAGCTAAAGCTAAAAGAAATTCGTGACTATGCCATCAAGCAAAACGAAACGATTATTCGTAACCGTATCAACCAAATTGGGGTTGCAGAGCCAAACGTACAGCGGCAAGGTGCTGAACGTATTATTGTGCAATTACCAGGGATTCAAGATACCGCTCGCGCTAAAGAGATTTTAGGTGCTACGGCCACGCTTGAGTTTCGTGAAGTTGACGAAAATGCTGACATAAGCGCCGCTGCTCAAGGTCGTATCCCACCGGGTACTGAAATGATCATGAGCCGTGATGGTTATCCTGTGGTACTAAAAAAGCGCATTATTCTTGAAGGTAGCCATATTACTGGCGCGCAGTCAGGTGCAGATGAGTACCAGCGTCCACAAGTAAGCATTAAACTCGATAGTAAAGGTGGGGCAAAAATGAATGCCTTCACCAAACGTGCTATTGGTAAACGTATGGCTACCGTATTTATTGAGTACAAGCCATCGGGTAAAAAAGATAGCGAAGGTAAAGCACTTCCACCGATTAAAGTGGAAGAAGTGATTAACGTAGCAACCATTCAAGCGCGTCTTGACCGTTCATTCCGTATTACCGGTATTGATAACCCCGCTGAAGCACATAACTTAAGTTTACTACTTCGTGCGGGTGCGCTGGTTGCGCCTATTCAAATAGTAGAAGAACGTACGGTTGGGCCAAGCCTAGGTCAAGAAAACATTGAAGCAGGTATGACCGCTGTAGCCTTAGGTTTTGCATTTGTACTGGCCTTTATGCTTATTTACTACAAAGGTTTTGGTCTTGTTGCGAATATCGCACTGGCTGCCAACTTAGTACTTATTATTGGTGTAATGTCGTTAATTCCAGGTGCAACGCTTACCCTACCGGGTATCGCAGGTATTGTATTAACCGTGGGTATGGCTGTTGATGCGAACGTACTTATATTTGAGCGTATTCGTGAAGAGCTCGCTGATGGCCGCAGCCCTCAACAAGCGGTTCATTTTGGTTACGATAGTGCCTTTAGTACTATTTTTGATGCCAATATCACCACATTAATTGCGGCGATTATCTTGTTTGCTGTTGGTACCGGTCCTGTTGCAGGCTTTGCGGTAACCCTAGCAATTGGTATTTTAACCTCTATGTTTACAGCAATTGTAGGTACCCGTGCGGTGATCAACCTATTTATTGGTGGTAAACGTGTTGATAAACTTTCAATTTAAGGAGCAGACATGCAAATTTTAAGATTGGGCGGAAAAACCCTTCGTTTCATGTCTCTTCGAAAAGTGGCAATGGGCTTTTCTACGTTATTAATCATAGCGTCGCTGGCGTCACTTTTTGTTAAAGGCTTAAATTTCGGTTTAGATTTTACCGGCGGTACAGCAGTTGAGGTAGGTTTTTCACAACCTGCCGATCTGAAAAAAGTACGTAATGTACTGGCTGAAAACGACTTTGCTGATGCATCGGTACAGCTTTTTGGCTCAAGCCAAGAAATACTGGTCCGTTTAGCCCCTCGTGGTGATGATGTAAAAGCAGAAGTGATTGGTAACCAAGTAATTGCTGCCCTTAAACAAGCTGATGATAGCGTAGTAATGCGCCGTATTGAGTTTGTAGGCCCAAGCGTAGGTGAAGACTTAAAAGAGCAGGGTGGCCTTGCCATGTTAACTGCGCTTATATGTATCTTAATTTACGTGGCATTTCGCTTTGAATGGCGCTTTGCTGTAGGTGCGGTGGGTGCACTATTACACGATGTAATCATTACGATTGGTTTATTCTCGGTGCTTGGTTTAGAGTTTGACCTAACTATTTTGGCTGCAATACTCGCCGTGATAGGTTACTCACTAAACGATACCATTGTTGTATCAGACCGTATCCGTGAAAACTTCCGTAAAGTACGTATTGACGACACCATTGAAATTATTGACCTGTCACTTACGCAAACACTTAATCGTACTTTAGTTACATCAATTACCACTATTTTAGTATTGATTGCACTCTTTGTATGGGGCGGCCAAACTATTCATGGCTTTGCTACCGCACTATTATTTGGTGTATTTATTGGTACTTATTCTTCAGTTTACGTTGCCAGCTCGGTGGCTATTGCCATGGGCGTAAGTAAAGAAGATTTAATACCAGAGGTGATTGAAAAAGAAGGTGCCGATTTAGACTCAATGCCTTAATTGAGATTAAATTATCCTTTTTAAAAAACCGCTCCTTGTGAGCGGTTTTTTATTGCTTAGCGTGTAAGACATATAATTGTCATACGAGCTTGATATTTTATTACTCTTATTTAATTTTGATCAGAGCTAGTAGTGACTGAGCAACGTAAAGCCTTAGAGTCAATTTTACAACAAGGGGCAATAACAACCTTGTTCCAACCTATTTTTGATATAACTAAGCAATCTATTATTGGGTATGAAGCGCTGAGTCGAGGCCCTAAAAATAGCCCATTAGCGATGCCAAATAAGCTATTCGAAACGGCTCATAAATATCAATTGATCTCAGAGCTTGAGCTTTTATGCCGTTCTCGCGCCATAGAAAACTTTGTAAAACTAAATCTACAAGGGAAGTTATTTTTAAATGTCAGCCCAAAAATTCTACTCGATCCGAGCCACCCTAAAGGCGAAACTTTACATTTAATTGAACAGTTTGGTCTTGCGGCTAATCGTGTGGTGATTGAAGTCACCGAACAAGAAAAAGTAGATGATGGCTTTTTACTGTTAAAAACCATTGCTCATTATCGAGAGCTAGGCTTCACTATTGCTATTGACGATCTTGGTGCAGGTTATTCCGGTCTAAAGCAATGGTCGCAGTTATGCCCAGATATTGTAAAAATTGATCGTTACTTTATTGATCATTGCGATCAAAGCGAAGTTAAAAAAGAATTTCTAAAATCAATTGTGGTGTTAGCACGGGCAACAAATACAGCGGTGATTGCAGAGGGAATTGAGCGTACTGAAGAACTCGATTTAGTTAAAAGTATAGGCATAAGTCATGTTCAGGGATTTTTGTTAGAAAGACCCAGCCAACAACCAAGCTATGACTATAACTGTAAGCAGTTACAAGCATTTACATCGACTCAAGCAGGGTCAAAGTTTGAACAATCAATGGCTATCGGGGTGCTTGCTGTTGCTCAGCCTGCCATTAGCAGTCACACGCGTTGTAAAGAGGCTCATGCGCTTTTTGAGCAAGACAAGCGCATAATTAGCTTACCCGTTTTAAATAGCAATCAGCAGCCAATAGGGCTGTTACACAAAGATCAGCTAACAGAAGTGTTTGCCGCGCCATACGGGCATGCACTTTATGATAAATGTGAAGTCACTGAGTTAATGGATAAACAGCCTTTGGTGGTTGATGAAAATCAAATGCTTGATATTGTCTCTCAGCAAATAACAGAGCAAGACTTTGATATTCGTCGCCATATTGTTATCACAAGTAATAATAAATATTTAGGTTTGGCACCGCTAAGGGACATATTAAAGCACATTACCGCTGAAAAAATCCGCCACGCCCAACATGCTAACCCTCTAACCATGTTACCGGGTAATGTGGCAATTAGTGAAGTAATAGAGCAGCGTCTGCAACATAAACAGCCATTTTCACTAGCTTATATCGATTTAAATCATTTTAAACAATTTAACGATCTGTATGGTTATGCCAGTGGGGACAGCGTGATAAAACTTCTGGCCGATGTGACTGTAAAAGCGTGTGCGCACAGCGCTAACTTTGTCGGGCATATTGGTGGCGATGACTTTATGGTGGTGTTTGAAAAAAAAGATGCGGTGGAGGTTTGTAATACCATTATCACGCAATTTGAATTGCAGTCACGCGTATTTTTTACGCCAGAGCATATTGCTGGAAAAGGGTATTGGGCAACTAATCGAGAGGGCGAAAAGCAGTTTGTACCTCTACTTACATTATCGATAGGTTTAGTTGAGCCGGATCTGCAGCAGTGTAAAAATAGCCATCAAGTAGCGGCATTAGCCACAGATGCTAAAAAAGAAGCAAAACGTTATCGTCACAGCTACTTATTTATTTGTAATCGAAGAAGGCCTGCACCCGCTGTTGTGCGTTTATCCAATAGTAAAAAAAGTGGCTAACAAAAAGCAAAAAAGGAGCCTCGGCTCCTTTTTTTAGTGCGGTATTACGATTAACGTAATAACGACTCAGATAATACTGGGCGCATTTCACGAACAATCGCTTGTGTTAGCTTAGGTGCACCACAAATAACGTTACCGCTCACGTTGTAGTTATTACCGCCAGCAAAATCAACAACCATGCCGCCAGCTTCTTTAACTAATAGCTCGCCTGCTGCTGTATCCCACGGTTTTAAACCAATTTCAAAGAAACCATCAACACGACCCGCTGCAACATACGCCATATCAAGTGCTGCAGAGCCTGCACGACGAATATCAGCGGTATGTACGAATAATGCTTTAAACGCTTCAGAATAGGCATCTAAGTGGTGTTTTTGTTTGAAAGGGAAACCTGTTGCAAGAACAGAACCGGCAAGTTCAACCGTTTTAGATACACGTAAACGTTTGCTGTTTAACTGTGCGCCTTGACCACGAGAAGCGGTGAAAAGTTCGCCTCGAATTGGATCGTAAATTACGGCTTGGTCTAAACGACCTTTAACTTTAAGTGCAATAGATACTGCGAAATGAGGGATACCCTTGATGAAGTTAGTTGTGCCATCAAGTGGGTCAACAATCCATTGGTAATCAGCATCCTTACCTTTGTGTTCGCCTAACTCTTCACCAACGATGCAGTGATCAGGGTAAGAACGTAAAATAGTGTCACGAATTACGGCTTCGGCTTCTTTATCAATGTTCGTAACTAAATCATTAGTGCCTTTTTGTTGCACTTCAACTTTTGATAAGTCTTCACTTGCACGAAGAATAAGCTTGCCTGCGTTACGCGCAGCGCGAACCGCAATGTTTAACATTGGATGCATGGTATTACCTTTGGGTTGTAAAAGAACGTTTATATATTTAAGCCGGCGTATTTTAGCGGTTTTTGCCATAAAGTAAACCATAAAGCCTAAATACTTGTGAGTGTTTTTTGTACAGGCATGATCTTTCAATATATTTATCGGAATAAAAACAGACAATAAATTTGTAAATTAGCGCTTTACCTAAAGTTAACTTGAGGTTTTATGATGTTCTATATTCAATTAATAGGAAGAAAGTTATGAAATTAGAACACGTAAATTTAGTTGTTAGTGACATAAATGCTATGCTTAAGTTTTACCAAGCAGCGTTTCCCTATTGGTCAATTAGAAGTGAGGGAGAAGGAACCTGGTATGGTAAAGCAAGGCGCTGGATACATTTTGGTGATAACGAGCAATATATTGCTATAAGCGATCATGGGGAAGGGGAAAACCGCGACCTATCAGGACATCAAATTGGTTTGGCACACTTTGCCTATGTAACCAATAACTTAAATGCAGTAATAGCGCGCCTAAAACATGCGGGCTTTGCAATAAGTAAAGAAGGTGCTGTAAATCTATTTAGAAAAAACATTTATTATATTGATCCCGCAGGGTTTGAAGTTGAGTTTGTAGAGTACATGAGTGATGTACCTAGTGAGCGAAATAACGACTTATAATATGAATGAAGCCAACTGTTTTGGCTTCATTCAATGTTTAGCATATTTAATAATGTTTACCATTCATGCCAAGTTGAGTTTTTAGATCATTTGCAAAGCTAATAAATTTTTCTTTAATAGTGCGTTTAACTTTAACTTCCACAGAGCCTAAAACAGTTTTTCCTTCAATGTGAATCGTTGGCCCTTGGCGTTTATTAAGTGACACTGTTTTATTTTCAAAACTGCCTAAAATACAAAACATTTTAGAAACTACATTAACGTGCTCTGGCACATATATTTCTTCGCTGCCAAAATAACAATTAACGTGAATAGTGACATGTTGGTGGGTAAAAATCGCATCTGTAAAATCAAGATTGATTGACCCCATGTAGTTTTCTATGTAAATGTTTTGAGGAACTACCCATTGGCCGCTTCGTTCACTCGAACCAAGAATGCTTCTTAATGTAAGTGGCTCTTCATCAGTCTCATGCTGCGCGCTATAATTAGGTGCAAACTGAGAGTGCTTTTGCGCCTTATATTGCTGGTCAGTATTTAAGGTTAAATCTTCAACGAGATCCATAAGTGCTTTATTGTCACTCGCTGCCATGGCGTCGTCTAAGCGCCTTTCAAATGCTTCAACAGAAATAACACCATGGCTGTAATTATAAATGAGCTGATCAATCACTTGCTCACGAACTTGCTCAATAGGGCGGTCTTCAATTTTAACAGACATTTAAATTATCCTTTTATGGTTGCTGGTTATTTCAAAGCAAGCCTTATACCAAATTTTAAATTGTTTAAATTCAGTGGTTTATGATTTTGGGTTTTTGATTCTTTATTATATTAACGACAGATTAACCAAATATACAATTATTTAGTAAGTTTCGCTATTCGAGAAACTTTTACGCAATAGTCTGTAAATGTTTACTTAGTAGGTTTAAGCCAATATCTACTATTTTAAATTAACCTATTGAAATTAAAGATTAAAAAATGTTGGCCCGATGCTCGCATTAGCTTAAGTGTCTTTAATCAAAAGGAGAACGATTATGAAAACATTTAATAAGTCTATGATTGCAGCCCTAGTATTAGGAACAACCGCAATGGGTGCTCAGGCAAGCAGTTGGGAAAACGAAAGTAAAGATGCTTGGATTGATGGGAAAGCAGAAACAGTCTTGCTTATGAACACCAATCTAAATAACTTTGATATCAACACGGACGTAAAAAACGGCAAGGTAATGCTAACAGGTAAAGTAAACAGCGAAGTAGATAAAGAGCTTGCTGAAGAACTTGTGCTAAGCCTAGATGGTGTAACTGATGTTGAAAACAGTCTAACTGTGGTAAAAAACACCGACATGAAGAAGCATGATTCTAAAATGATGGGTAACGACACTGAAAGTGATTTAACCGATGCTAAAATCACTACAGTGATCACAACACGTTACTTATTTGATTCTGAAGTAGGTGGTACAGACATTGATGTTGATACCGATAATGGTGTGGTAACTCTTAAAGGTACAGTTGAGTCTGATGCTGAAAAGCAATTAGCGATGGAAATTGCTAAAAACGCTGAAGATGTTCGCAAGGTAGTTGATGAATTAACTGTTATTGCAGAATAATACACTATACTAAAGCCCAGCCCTGCTGGGCTTTTTGCTTTGCTAACATTATAAGGATTAAATTATGGATATCATTAGAATTATTTTTTCTATTTTATTACCACCACTGGGTGTGTTTTTACAGGTAGGACTAGGGATGCATTTTTGGTTAAATATTTTGCTAACTTTGCTCGGCTATTTCCCAGGATTAATTCATGCGATTTATATTATCGCCAAAAAATAATGTAGCAGCATAGCAGGACATTTAATACTGAGTTGCTAAGTGCTCCCAAAGGTATGTGTATTAGTTACTCAGGCTGCTATTAATAGATGGATTTGTTTTACAAAACTCATCACTAACAAAACCTCAAAGCCTACTATTTGAGCAGTTAGCCCCTTGATTGTTAAAATAAAGCTTTTTGCTAGTGACAAGCCCCTAAAAACTTTTTATACTGCAACCCGCTTTAGTCGCTCTGTGGCTAAACGCTTCAAAAATTAACTGCTTACAGTTATACAAAGATGGCCCCTTAGCTCAGTTGGTTAGAGCACACGACTCATAATCGTTAGGTCCCCAGTTCGAGTCTGGGAGGGGCCACCACTTTTAACCTTTAACATAATCAATATCAGATAGTTAAAGTATATTCAGAAATTTTTTTACACCTTTTTTTACACCCCTATAAGTTATCATTGCTCAATTTCTTTGTCTATTAGACGTTGAAATAATGCTTTTAGCTCTGGGAATTCCAGTTCCGCTTTCTCTACCATTCGGTCTTTCAATTCGCTGAGCTTTTCAATACTGTGATTTCCATACGATTCTGCTTGCTCTCGAGGTAAACGGCCCAAACATTTTTCTTTTTGCCCTTCTGAGGCTGAAACATCAAGTAGTGCTTGCTCTACTAAATCTCTGATCCTGTGCTGAGTGAAACTACTTATGCTTTTTAAATCTGCTTTAGTTGATCCTAATCGCTCCTTTTTAGCTAATAGGCTAGCTTTCACATCGCTAAATTGTTTGTTTAGAGTTGTATCAACCTTACCGCGGTTGTATGGACTTTCAAACATGAACAAGGGCTCACCATTACAATCCTTAGTTACGTTCACATCCCTTTGTTGTTTACTTTTTTCTGTACTCAGTATATCAACTAGTCGCTCAGGGATAGGGTGTCGTCTAAACCCAGTTTTACTTTCAGGGGCGGGCACTTCAATAGACTGGTCATCTAAGTTGACGCGAGTCCACTGCCGTTCGTTAGTATTCCTCTCACGGGTTGATGCCATAAACTGAATAATTAGTTTTAGTCCCAATGAGTTGTAATCGCTCTTATAAGCTTCAATTATAAATTGAGTTAACGTCGACATCTTAGGTATCGTTTTATCTGTTTTATCAGCTCTAGAGCGCTCCCCCCTCATGATTAATTCTTGAACATTGATTTTGATACTTTCACTAGCTTTAGCTTTGTTAACAGCGGCTCTTACCATTTTAATAATTTCATTCCGATCGGATTTACAGCGAGATGAAACGGACCTGTCTAAGTAATCAGTTCTGAATGTTGCAATACTGTAGTTGGCCATTATTTTCTCTCCCCATTGACCAGAAAAATATCGTGTTTGAATACGGCTAATCGCATCAGCACGTTTTTTTGAAGCTAATTCCTTATAAAATTCGAACAAGTCATGGAATGTGCTCAACTCACGATAGCTACCACCTAGAAGGTAACCTCGCTCTTTCCATGGCATTTTGGCTTTTCGTCTATCTATAAATCGCTTGTGTGCATCAATTATTGTCTGTATGTCCTCCTTAGTGAATTGGTGCTCTACCGGATATGAAATCAGCTTAAAATATTGACCATCACCACCATCTCTTAGCTGAATGATTTTTTCTTTGCGCGATACTTTGATTGACATACCAGGGTAGCCTTTTAACACTTTAGGCTTTCCTTCAAACGTCTGAATAAACTCTTTTATATTTAAATCTTTTGTTTCATTAGGTAGTCGGGTAATAACCTGAGAGCTTAATTTTATCTGGCTATCAGCAGTACCAGCTGAAATATTCACAACATTGCAATTTTTACCTAGATTCGCGTTTTCATTCATATTAGTTAAATCAGTGGCGGCTAGCGCTAATTCAGCAACCAGCTGATTTAACTCCGATTTATTCAATCCTAAAGCAAGTACGTTGTTTCTAGCTGCTCGAACTTTTTGATTTGCAACGTGCCCATTGAGCACTAAATTCTCTATCGCATCCATGCGCATTCATCCTTTATAACACCCCTTCCTGGAGACGATGTAGATGTTAGCGTATTAGACAGAACTGGACCGATAAAAAAATAAATATTATTTATCAATGTATTAGGTTTGTTTTTTAATTGGTTTTATTCAGTGATATTTTTTGTAAAAAATTAAATTTGTTCACTTTATTCTTTAACAGATTATTTAAATCCTTGAGATGACAGTATATTTTTTTCATATAAAAAATATTTTACTTTGTTTCTGCCCGGTCCAGAAAAACCTGTCATGATATTGGAAGTGTGCATGAGTTCAGGATTAAAAGTTTGGCTCATTGACACTTTGAAAGGATTGTTTGTTTAAGTGAAAAAAAATGCTCTTACACCCCAGCACCTATGATGCTACCAAGTCACATTCGGAATTCGTGTAAAGCCAATATTTTTAACTAAAAGAGACAAAATTTAAACTGAGATCAATTCAAGTAAATAGCTTTGCTAACCCAAATATTTACAAATGGTTTCATTAAATTCATGGAAGATAAAATGAAAAGCTCAAAAACTAGTAAGCAAATCAGTGTGCGCCTACCTGCTCAAGACTTCGAGCGTTTAGCTTTAGAAGCTGAGAATCAAGGAGCGACGATAGCAGAAATAGCACGTCAGCGAATTCAGCTCGCCGAGAAACAGGTTGAGCTGCGTGATTTGATCAATAATCTGCGAGCTGAAATTACCCAAAACACATTTGTGATTACCTCTGTTGTTGCTGGGCTTGATCCTGATGAAGCTCATGCTGCTAAAGTCTCTATTAGAAATAAGTTGGCAAGGAAAGTAAGATGAAGCAATCGCAGTTATCGCAAAAATGGAGTCACCTTAATGTTGCCTTGATTCTCTCTTGCATCATTTTCTTGATTTCAGAAATAACCATTATGGAAAGCCTTGGGGGTTCATCCGTATTAGTTAAGCTAGTTGTATGGGGCAAAAATTTACTACTATCAGCTTTTCTTTTGCAGCAAGCACCCACTGTTTTTTCTATGCCATCAACAGCTATGTTTGGTAGCTTATCTATATTAATTTTATCAACACTCATCGCTTCTATAATGGTTTGGAAGTTTCGAGTTAAGCACTTTAACCAAACTGACTTATTTCATATACGTGGTCCGCGTTTACTCAAAGGTTCAAAAGCAATACATCATTTTAAATGTGCTACAAAACGAGAAGGGACGCGAGGGCTATTTATACATCCCTCACTTCAAATCCCCTTGATAAAAGAAGTTGGAAATTTTCTTATCTGGGGGATGCAAGGCGCGGGTAAATCGAACTTAATTAAGTCTTTCATAAAACAGATACTTCAGCGTAAAGACCGTGCACTGATTTACGACATCAAAGGCGAATATACCGAACTATTCTTGGTGAACGATTGCCTATTGTTGAGCCCTAAAGATGAGCGCAGCATAAATTGGAATTTGGGTTTGGATATAACTGATGTTGGGCTTGCTGAAGTATTTGCTGAAGCAGTTATCTCATCCAATATAACCAAGGAGACTTTTTGGGTCGATTCTGCTCGGGTTGTGCTGATTGGTGTAATTGTTGGTCTTATTAAAGCTGGTAAACCTTGGTCTTGGGCTGAACTCTCAAAACACTTGTTCTGTAAAGATGAAGAGTTACTAAAGTGGCTAGGCTCTTACCCTCAGGCTGCGACGTTTATTAAACCAGAAGATAAAACTACTGCATCGATTCGTTCCATGATTGCAACTCAGCTTTCTTGGGTGAAAACACTTGCAGAATTAAACCAAAATAGTGGCGACGTATTTTCAATTGGGGAATGGTTAAAGGGGAGAACAAAGAAAACACTTATTGTCCAAGGTGACCTTACTTCACCCTTGATGAGTTCAGCGTTAATAACCACGTTACTCGCAATATTGACCAATAAAGTGTTATCCCAACCAGATACCCAAACAGAGTCAATTTGGCTTATTCTGGATGAGCTTGCTACATTGAATAAATCTAAACGGTTAGAAACCTGGTTAGCTCTAGGACGAAGTAAAGGGTGTAAAACGATTGCAGGTGTTCAACTACTTTCCCAACTTGAGTCGATATACGGGAAAGAAGACGCAAATACTGTGCTAGGGTTATTTGGCAATGTAGTTACATTCAAGCTCGCTCCAACTGGTGATTCAGCTGAAAAAGCATCAGACTCCTTAGGTAAAAGAAGGGTCGAATATCAGACTGCAACAACTAATGAAAAGGGAGAAAAGTCTAATTCTCAGCATCAAGAAGATATAGCTATTGTTAAACCCGAGGACTTAATTCACCTGCCTCAACCCACCTTAAGAAACGGTATCGAAGGTTTCGCATTAATAAGTGGAACAAATGCTGTTTATCGTCTTAATTGGCCAATTAATGAATATAAGAAGGTAGCTGACGCTGTCATCAAAAAACTAACTCGTGATCGAACTCCCCTAGTAAAGACCGAGAACAGATTAAATAGGAGGGGAGCCAAATGATGACATTTGCAAAGATTGGAAGCGCTGAATATTACTTGGATTTAGCTACTGAGGATTACTACTTGAAGGGCGGCGAACCAGATGGGAAATGGTGTGGCTCAGCTGCATTATTGCTAAAGCTTAAAGGGCCCGTCACATCTGATGTGTTAAGCAACCTGTTACAAGGTTACTCTCCCTGTGGCAAAACAGCTTTGTGCCAGAATGCCGGTAAGAACCATACATTGGGTTGGGATCTTACACTTAATGCGCCAAAATCAGTCTCAGTCTTATGGGCTGCCGCTGATCCAGAATTGCGAAAAAAAATACAAACTGCCCAACTAAGAGCAGTAAAAAAGGCTATTGCTATTATCGAAGAGTACGCCGCATTTACACGCAGGGGTAAAGCAGGTTGTTACAGAGAAAAAGTCGCAGGATTGGTAGCAGCTGCTTTTGAGCATAGCACTAGCCGAGCTATTGACCCCCACTTACACTCGCATGTAATTGTTGCAAACATAGCTCCAAGAGAAGATGGAACATGGGGATCTATAGACTCACGCACCATTATGCTTTGGCAAAAAGCAATTGGAATGGTTTACAAGGTGAGCCTAGCTGATTCCATTCGAGGTTTAGGTTTTGAAACAGAGTTAGATGGTGATGCCTTCAGAGTTATTGGCATACCTAAATCAATATGCAAACACTTTTCAAAACGTTCAGCACAAATTGAAGATGAACTAAAAGAGCGTGGTATTAAAAATCGTTCTTCCGTTTCGGGAGATCTTGCTTCATTAAGTACGCGTGATGCAAAAGGTGAAATCAACAGAGCTGATTTTTTTCAACAGTGGCAAACAGAATTATCAACGCTTGGTCTATCACAATTAGATGTTCAGAAACTTCTGGATAAGACCATAGATAATGCAAGTTTATTTCCTAAGGGAATTTTTGACAAAGAAGAGCTTGTTAACCTTCTTACTGAGAAATCGTCTACCTTCACGAGACAACAAGCCTTTTTCCTTGGAGGTGTTAAGGCCATAGAGTCTGGCCAGTCGCTTCAATCACTGCACGCAGTGATCAAAAACTTAATCGACAACGAATCAACCATTGAGCTTGGTACCGACAGAAAACACAACGAGATTTTTACCACCAGAAATGTATTAGAAAAAGAGCAATCACTAATTAAAAGCGCCAAGTATTTAGCTGGTTGTAATTGGGCTAATATACCATTAAAGACAATTGAGCATCATATCCACAATCAATCAATTCAGTTGAGTGATGAACAAAAATTTGGTGTATATAACGTTTGTATGGAATCTCAGCTGGCGATATTACAAGGTTCGGCCGGTGCAGGTAAATCCGCTTCAATGCGATGTGTAAGAGATATCTACGAATCAATCGGTAAGCAAGTTTTAGGCGCATCTGTAGCCCAATCTGCTGCCAAAAATCTTAAAAATGAAGCACATATCAAGTCATTAACAATTACTCGACTTCTCGCATGGTTAGATACTGATAGGCCTCCTATTTCAAATGGTGGTGTGCTAATCATTGACGAAGCAGGTCAAGTTGGTACTTTCCAGCTTGAACAATTAATGAACTTTGCAAAGGAGTTAGATTTTAAAATAATTCTTGTGGGTGAGGATAAGCAATTAGATGCGATCGAACATGGCGGCGTATTACGCTATTTATCAAGTCCTGAAGTGATCGGAGCTGCTAGAGTTGAAACGATTCGCCGGCAGAGTAATACATGGGATCGACAGGCGGTTGCAGACTTTCGTGATGGGCATGCTAATAAAGCATTGGCTCAATACGATAAACATGGACAGCTTTATTTTGAAAACAATGAACAAATAGCAAAAGAAAAGATTATTAGTGAATGGACCTCATTCAGACATAAACAGCCAACAAAGCGTTCCATGGTTATCGCACAAAGCTGGGTGGATGTAGTTGAACTAAACAATGGAATGCGGTCTCAGCTTCAATCGGAAGGATTGGTAGGTAACGAAAACGTATTGGTGAAAGGTGTTGTAAGTGATCGCGATATAGATGTGCTCATATCTTTAGGTGAGCGTATTAGGTTTACCAAAAATGATTATGACAGAAATTATACCAACGGTGATATAGGTACAGTAACCAAAATTAAATTAATGGATGATGGCGATATTTGGATTCGTGTTAAATTAGATTCAGGGCGTGAAACTCAGTTTATGTCATCTTCATACGCAAATGATGAGGGGCGAACATATATTACACAGGCATACGCACAGACTGTATATAGCTCACAAGGGTTAACCATTGATGGTGATGTTTTTGTTTACTACACACAATACATGGATCGTGCTCACACCTATGTTGCTTGTTCCCGCCATAAAGACAAGGCTCATATTTTTGTTAACTCACAAGAGTTAGAAGAAGATATTCCTGATAGCTTTCAACATGCACCTCGTGAGCGAGGTTTACGCGAGGCCTTATCGAAAAATATGTCAAGAGATAATCGTCCTAAATTAGCTTCTGAGTATTTATCTCAGAAGGAACTTGATATTGCTCTAAATAAAGAGGTGAAAGTTATGGAGCAAGAATTTATCATTTAGCGAGTTAAATCTCTCTTTATGATTGTATCCCTCAATTTTCCTTGATTCTTATTTTAGTCATAAATGTCGCTTAAGTATGAATCTAAAAAGTATGCAACTAAAACGGCCATAAATATGTGGCCGTTTTTTGTATATATATCTTTTTGATTAAGAATGTATAATTTTTAACTTATATTGGTATTATGGCTGAAAGTAATAAGCTTAATGGTATTCAACAATAAAAATATAAGTTGAATAAGTAGATGTCCAATAAGTTAGATCAAGTGCTTAAATGGAGTTAGCTGTGGATAATAAAATGGGAAATTTTTACTTTCTTTCTGAACACGACGATCTTTTTGTCGAGCTAGCGGGTGCGGCTGAAAAAGCGTTTGCTAGTGACCCTAATACCACGTTAATTAAATTGAGACAGCTAGGCGAGGCGATTGCGCAACACATTGCTGTATTAGTAAGAGTTAACTTTGAAGACAATACTTCGCAGCTTGAATTAATACACAGAATCAGTAGAGAGCTTCAATTAGATCAGGTTGTTAAAGACCTTTTTCATACGCTGAGGGTTGAAGGGAATAAAGCAACTCACAAATTTAGAACAAAACATAAAGAAGCTATTAATGGCTTAGTTGTCGCACGTAAGTTAGCGATATGGTTTCATCAGTCATTTGGTAAGCAGGGTACCTCATTTAAACCGGGTGCTTTTACCCCTCCTCATGACCCCAGTGAGCAATTACGTAGTTTACAAAGTGAAATAGATAACTTAAAAGTCGACCTGCAAAAAGCAAACCTCGATCTTGACTCCAGCCAACAACTCAACGAACTAATAAATAAAGAAAAAACAGAATATGAATCGCTAGCTTTTGAGATGGACCAAGAGTCCAAAGAGCTAGCTGAGCAAGCGAAAGAACATGAAAGAGCGCTTGCCGACCAAAAACACAACTACGAAAAGAAGATAGCAGAGTTACAAACTAAGCTTTCAAACCTAGATGACGAATCAAACACCTCATATAAGCAAAAGCTAAGTACAAGTTCAAAAGCTGCAACTAAGAATATTGTCCTGGATGAAGCGTTAACACGTATTCTAATCGACCAACAGTTACAAGAATCTGGCTGGGATGTTGATACTGAAGTGCTCACCCATAAAAATGGCACTCGCCCAGAGAAAGGAAAAAACATCGCCATTGCTGAGTGGCCTACTGAATATCAAGGAAAAAAAGGGCGTGCTGATTACGTACTTTTTGCAGGCCTTTCACCTATTGCGGTGGTTGAAGCTAAAAAAGAAAACACCAATGTTGCAGGTAAAATTTCACAAGCAGAGCGATACAGTAAAGGCTTGAATGTTCAATCCTCTTTAATACCTGCTTGGGAGCTACAAGGGTTGACCATAGCATGGCCAGATGAAGAGGATGGCCACTATAAAGTACCGTTTGTTTATTCCTGTAACGGTCGCCCGTATGTACCTCAACTTGCTGAACAATCAGGTACGTGGTTTCGTGATGTACGCGAACCTGCGAATATTAAACGCGCTTTGCCAAAGTTTCATACCCCTGAGGGGTTGCTTGATCTACTTAAGCGCAGCAAAGACGCCGCCCAACAAAAACTAAAAGATGAGCCTTTTGGCTACTTAAAAGTGCGTGATTACCAGCAAAAAGCGATTATCGCTGTTGAAAATACCTTAGCGAAAAATATTCGTCATGCTTTGCTAGCAATGGCAACAGGCACCGGAAAAACCCGTACAATTATTGGTTTAATGTATCGCTTTTTAAAAGCTGAACGCTTCAAGCGAATTTTATTTTTAGTCGACCGAACAGCTCTAGGGCAACAAGCAATAGACGCTTTTAACGAAGCGCCACTTGAACAAAATCACACATTATCAAAGATATACAATGTGGCAGAACTAGGTGATATGGCGGCCGAGGCAGAAACCCGCGTACAAGTTGCAACTGTTCAAGCTATGGTTAAGCGTATTTTTATGAGTGATAACCCGCCACCGCTAGATCAGTTTGATTGCATTATAATTGATGAAGCCCACCGAGGTTATACACTCGATCAAGAAATGACAGAGGGTGAACTGGCTACTCGCGACACCAGCCAATACTTGTCGAGCTATCGCCGAGTATTAGATTATTTTGATGCAGTAAAAATTGCACTTACGGCGACACCGGCAAAACACACGAGTGATATTTTTGGCAAACCTGTTTATACCTATTCATACAGAGAAGCAGTAGCTGACGACTGGCTAATCGATCACGAACCACCGATTCGTTATGAAACCTTATTGACACAAAATGGCATTACTTTTACCAAAGGTGAGGAAGTTAGCGCTATTAACACGCAAACTGGTGAAGTACAAAGCGCCGAACTCGATGACGAACTAAGTTTCGAAGTTGACGCGTTTAACCGCCGAGTTATTAACGAAAACTTCAACCGTGTTATTTGTGAGCAACTTGTGCAAGAGCTAGATCCCTTTGGTGACGAGAAAACCATGATTTTTTGTGCCACCGATTTGCACGCCGACATGGTAAAACGCTTACTCGATGAGGCTTTTAAAGATCTTTATAACGGCGAATATAATCAGGCTGCCGTGGCTAAAGTAACTGGCCAAAGTGATAAGGTAGAGCAGCTTATCCGCCAATATAAAAACGAGCGATACCCTAATATTGCCATTACCGTTGATTTATTAACGACCGGCATTGATGTGCCTAAAATTTGTAACTTAGTGTTTATGCGCCGAGTAAAATCTCGCATTTTATACGAGCAAATGGTTGGGCGTGCAACCCGCCGCTGTGATGACATAGGTAAAACCGTATTTCGCATTTATGACCCAGTAGATATCTATGCTGCATTGCAAGATGTTAATACCATGAAGCCCTTGGTAAGAGATCCGAACGTTACGCTCGACCAATTAGTGGATGAAATTACCAATCCTGATCTACTCGAACGAGCGCTTAGTGCTCCAGGCGATACGCCAGAACAAAGCCATGCTGACGTCGTGCTGAGTCAACTAAGCCAAAAGGTGATGCGGGTATTACGTAAGGCACAGAAAAAGTCAGAAAATAAACCAGCCCTCAAGCAAAAGTTAGATGAGTTACAAGAGTCATGGGGCGTAGAACCAAAAAGCTTGCACACCCATTTAAACCAGCTAGGGCCAAAACAAGCGGCAACGTTTATAAACCAGCACAGTGGTTTATTAAATCAATTAGCAGAAGTAAATAGCTTGCTAGGCAGCGAGCGACAACCTGTTATTTCAGAGCATCACGATGAAATCCGCGATCGCAGCCAAAGCTATGGTGCGCATCAAAAACCAGAAGATTACCTCGATAGTTTTAATCAGTTCGTTAAAGAACAATTAAATCAAAATGCAGCGCTTGCTGCGGTTGTTAACAAGCCGCGCGATTTAAATCGCACCCAGCTCAAAGATATTAAGCTGCTGCTTGATGGTGCAGGTTACACCGAGCCTAAGCTGCAAAGTGCAGTGCGTAACCAAACTAATCAAGATATTGCAGCGAGCATTATTGGTCATATTCGTCGCGCGGCATTAGGTGAGGCACTGGTTCCGTTTGAACAAAGAGTTGCGCAGGCTATGGCGCGCATTTACCAAAGCCATCTGTGGAACCCTAACCAGCGCAAGTGGTTAGACCGGTTAGCTAAGCAACTCGTACATGAAGTCATTATTGACCGTGACTTTGTTAATAACCGCTTTGGTGAGCATGGCGGCGCAAAGCAATTTGATAAAGTATTGAATAATCAACTTGATATAGTGCTAGAGGAGCTTAGTGAAGCCATATGGCCAGCTAAAACAGCTTAACAATAAAGTATATAAATAAATGGAATTGCTATACATGTTATATAGCTTATGTATAATTTTCTAAACAATTTATACATAACTAAACAGACATGTATAAAAAAGGATAAAAGTAATCTATGTCGACCTATATTGAGCCTTTACCCCTCCCTAGCATTGAACAGTGGGAAACCCGTGCCGTTTTAAAAAAAACCGCCACAGCACATCGTCATTTAGCAGAGCTAAAAGGCGTTGCCGCAAGTATACCTAACGAAGCCATACTGATTAATACACTCGCTCTACAAGAAGCAAAAGACAGCTCAGAAGTAGAAAACATCGTAACAACGCACGATGAACTTTATAAAGCTAACTTGTTTGAAGAAGCTGTAACCAACCCCGCCACAAAAGAAGTACAAGATTATGCAGTTGCTTTAAAGCAAGGGTTCGAAACGGCGCGTAAAAGCAAACTTATTCGTCTTAATGACATTCTAGCAATACAAAAAAACCTAGAACATAATGATGCAGGTTTACGAAAGCTCCCGGGGACTGATCTTAAAAATGCACGAACAGGTGAAGTGGTTTATACCCCACCACAACACGGCGATGAAATTACAAAACTTATGGATAACCTTGTTCAGTTTATCAATAACGATGAGCTATGTGACGCTGATCCATTGGTAAAAATGGCCATTATTCACCATCAGTTTGAAAGCATTCACCCATTTTACGATGGTAACGGCCGTACCGGGCGTATTTTAAATATTTTGTACTTGGTGACTAAAGACTTACTAAACCTACCGGTGCTGTACCTAAGCCGATTTGTGATTAAGAACAAAGCTGATTATTACGCTAATTTACAAGCAGTGCGCGACACGGGTAATTGGGTACCTTGGTTAGAGTTTATGCTTGATGGTGTTATTGATACCGCCCGAGACACCATTTCACTTATCACCGCCATGAAAACTCTTATGGCAGAAGTAAAACACGGTATACGAGAGCAGCTCCCTAAAATTTACAGCCAAGATTTACTTAACAACTTATTTAACCACCCTTACACCAAAATAGACTTTATTGTGGAAGACCTAGGTGTAACCCGGATTACAGCCACCAAGTATTTAGAACAACTGGTGGAGCACGGCTTTTTGACCAAACAAAAAGTAGGCCGTGTTAATTACTACATAAATCAACCCTTGTGCTCCTTACTCGTTGCACACGGCTAATCCCTAATTACTAATTTTGAGAACATCATGACGAATAACGACATTGTACAAAAACTTTGGAACCTGTGTGACGTACTACGTGACGACGGCATTAACTACAGCGACTACGTTACCGAACTGGTACTACTGCTGTTTATTAAAATGGTGCACGAAAACACCGAAGCCGGTACGTTAAAAAAACATCCGCTACCAATCGGCTGCCGCTGGCAGGATATCAGTGATAAATCGGGCATTAACCTACTTAACGATTACAAGGCCATTTTATTTGCCCTTTCAACCGGTAAACGTCTAGAGGTCGACCCAGAAAATCCAGGCCAAACTAAAGAAGTACAAGTACACGAAGATCCATTAATCAGCGCTATTTATGCCGATGCACAAACGCGCCTGCGTGAACCACGCCACTTAGAGCAAATGATTAAAACGCTGGATCAAATTGACTGGTTTAGTGCCGCTAAAGACGGCCTAGGCGATTTATACGAAGGCTTATTAGAAAAAAACGCCAGTGAGACTAAATCGGGGGCTGGCCAATACTTTACCCCGCGAGCGTTAATTAACTCCATGGTACGTTGCATGAAGCCGCAAGTTGGAGAAGTAATACAAGATCCTGCTGCGGGCACAGCAGGCTTTTTGGTCGCAGCCGATCAATACATGCGTGAGCAAACCGATGACTATTTTGACTTAAACAGCAAGCAATCTGAATTTCAAAAAAACGACGCATTTGTGGGTGTAGAGCTTGTACCTAACACGCGCCGTTTAGCATTAATGAACTGTTTGTTACACGGTATGGAAGGCAACGACGAGGGCGTAATACATTTAGGGAACGCACTGGGCGATGCGGGTAAAGCATTAAAAAGCGCCGATATAATTTTGGCTAACCCACCGTTTGGCACTAGCAAAGGGGGCGAGGCTAGCAATACCCGTGACGATTTAACCTATAAAACAGGCAACAAGCAACTGGCGTTTTTACAGCATATTTATCGCAACTTAAAACCCGGAGGCCGCGCCGCCGTAGTATTGCCCGACAATGTATTGTTTGAAGCCGGCGTGGGCACAGACGTACGCCGCGACTTAATGAACAAGTGTAACTTACACACCATTTTACGTTTGCCAACCGGAATTTTTTACGCCCAAGGGGTAAAAACCAATGTGTTGTTCTTTACCAAAGGCAGCACGACCGACAAGCATCAGCAAGAAAACTGCACCGAAAATGTATGGGTATACGACCTGCGTAGCAATATGCCTAACTTTGGCAAACGCACCCCGTTTGGTGATAGCCACTTAGCGCCGTTTGAAACTGCTTATGGTGATAATGCTGACGGTATCAGCCCTCGTACCCAAGGTGAATATAGCTTTGGTGCCGAACAAATCGCGGTAGACAAACAAGCCGCAGTTGAAAACGAGAACGTTGACGATAAGTTATTACATAGCCGCTGGCGCTGCTTTAGCCGCGACTGGATAGCCAACACTAAAGGCGACTCGCTAGATATTAGCTGGCTAAAAGACAAAAATAGTGTTGATGCGGCTGATTTACCCGAACCTGATATTTTGGCACGCGAAGCGAAAGACGAATTGCAAGCGGCGTTAAGTGAAATTGATGAGCTGCTAGCAGCGCTGCAAGGGGCGAATAGATGAGCGAGGTTAATTTGCCTGAAGGTTGGTGTCAGACTAAGCTGGCGGAAATTGCAGAATGGGGCTCTGGTGGCACTCCATCGCGTAAAGAAGCATCCTATTATGAAGGGGATATCCCTTGGGTCAAAACTGGTGATTTAGGGCCTAGAGTGCTTCATAACTCAAATGAGTTTATTTCTGAGATAGCAGTAAAAAATTCTAGTGCAAAGTATTTCCCTAAAGGCTCTGTCGCTATAGCCATGTATGGCGCGACTATCGGTAAAACTTCTATTTTAGGTATTGATGCTACAACTAACCAAGCATGTGGCGTAGGTAACCCAATAGAGGGATTAACTTTTAGTGAATTTTTGTATTATTTTCTTCTAAATGAAAAAATGAATTTTATCGCAAAGGGGAAAGGTGGTGCTCAGCCAAACATTTCTCAAACTTTGATTAAAGAGCATGGAATAGCACTCCCCTCTTTAGCCGAACAAAAAGTCATTGCCGATAAACTCGACCACCTGTTGGCACAGGTGGAAACCACTAAAGCCCGCCTCGACCGCATCCCCCAAATCCTAAAAACCTTCCGCCAATCCGTCCTCGCCGCCGCCATGAGTGGCAAATTGACGGAAGCGTGGCGAGAGAAAAATATTTATTCAGCTGAAGAACAATATGATGCCTTGACTAGAAATGAGGAAGAATACCTTGCGCTGAAGCTGAAAGATGATAAATCTAAAATATTTAAGGAAAAGGTAAAATTTCGAATTCAAAAAACTGATAATTCAAATATAGAATTACCGCAAAATTGGATTCAAAAGCCGTTCTTTGAGTTGTGCTTATTAAATCGAGGATTCGATTTACCAAATGCAAAGAGAGTTGCTGGCGATTATCCTATTTTATCAGCAGGGGGAGAAATAGGCACTCACAATGAATTCAAAGTAGATGGACCATGTTTAACAGTTGGGAGATCGGGTTCTGTTGGGCAAGTATTTTACACTGAAAGCAATGCTTGGCCTTTGAATACTGCGCTTTATGCTAAGGATATGGGATTCTCATATCCAAGATTTGTTTACTACAAATTGTTAACTATGAATCTTGCTAAATTTGCATCTAGTACATCAGTACCTACTTTAAATAGAAATGAGTTTACACACGAAGTGGTTGAAATTCCTCCGTTAGAAGAACAAATCCAAATCGTCCGCTGTGTTGAAGAGCTGTTCGCCTTTGCCGATCGCATCGAACAAAAAGCCAATGCCGCCCTTGAGCGCGTAAATAACCTGACGCAATCCATTTTAGCCAAAGCCTTTCGTGGTGAACTCACTGCTGATTGGCGCGCGCAAAACCCTGATTTAATCAGTGGCGACAATAGCGCCGAAGCGTTATTAGAAAAGATTAAAGCCGAGCGTGAGGCGCTTTCAAGTAAAAAGAAACCCAAGAAGAAAGCAGTGAAAAAGGCAAAATAAAAACAATATGAGAATATTAAAGGGAACAACACACAATGGCCAGTAGACCTGTTTTTATCCCGTCAAAGGACTTCCCATTTGTTAAAGAAGTTATGGTTGAATTTAAGTGGCATGCTGGCTTTGCCGTTTCGCAGAAACAAAAGTCAATTGTGGAGTTTCATGACGCTATTGATGCACTAGGGCTAGGGAAGTCGTCATTAGAGATTTCTTCGAAAAGTAGTTTGGAAATAGGTACTGCCCTTAGTGCATTTAATTTAAAAGTTGAATTAGGCAATGGCCAAAACGTGGCTGTAGAAAACATTTTTCAAGCAGCAAAGATATTTGAACAGGGCGGTCCATTTAAAGATTTGTTAAAAACAACACCACTAGAGGCGAAACGTGATATTCGATTAAAAGAATCAGGTGATATGGTTGGTTTTAGAGGGAAAGAAGGTGTGTGGCCTTTAGAGCCTAAAACCTTATTTTATGATTGGATATACATAAACGCATTATATCGTCAAAGTGAATTAGCCTCAGCCGTTTTAGCGTTTGATAGTTTTACCGATATAGAATTCAATCCGGCTAAAAGCTTTAACTGTCAGGCTCGCTCTGTTGCGCTGTATATTGCTCTATTTAACTCAGGTCAACTACAATCCGTTCTAGAGGACTCGAATAAATATAAGCAACTAATGATGCAAGATGCAGAGGGAACTATACAGAAGCCTGTACAAAAGAATCTTATCTAAGAATAGGCGCAGTAAATAATGGTTCGTTTACTGCGAATAAGTCAGACCTTAAAGAAAGTAAATTAAATGCTGCTTGGTACTGCTTTAATTTTTTTTCGCTTGGGAGATGAGCAGTTTTAATGTTTTGAATCGAAATTTGATCTTTGACTAACACTTCAGCTTGAATATCAGTGGTGAAATGCGACGGTAGGTTTTGTCTACTATATGTTTTTGATGGCGTTTTAACTTGCTCTTTGAACATGTTGTCGAACGCATTTAACCCCGGATTAATACCATAATTTTTTGCTGCATTTGAAGCGGCATTACAGACTGAAAACAAAGTGTCTGGCCGCAATAAAGGCTCAGTATTTAATTGCAAAATACACCAATCAAAATGTTTTAATTCTGGGCGTTTAGAATACTTATTTAACAAATACCAATGAGGGCGAGATAAGCTTAAGTTAATGTAGTTTCTTAAGCCATCAAGCCGTTCAGGGTCCATATGATCAACGTAGTCCCCAGTGTAAAACCCATCATTTGTTAGTTTAAGTTGATCGATTAAAGTTCGGGAATAAATAAATTCCCGCTCTAAAATACTAAATAGATTTTCAATAGTAGTGAAATGGTAGAGACTATCGATTTTTCTTTCGTTAATACGTTGTGCGATTGTCATTGACTATTGCAACTCAATCAAACTAGGGTCTATCTCAGCGATATATCGAGAGGGTTTGCCGGAATAGGTAATGAGTAATGATTTCATTGCTCGTGTCATACAAGTATATAGTAAGCGCCTTTCAGTCGTTAAGTGAAGGTCGTCGTCAGGCTCGCTAAAGCCTGACAGAATAGGCAAATTGTCGTCATTTAAATCTAAAATAATGACATGGTCAAATTGTAGCCCTTTGACTCCCTGCATAGTTAACGCTTTAACTACGGAACTATTGTTATCATTAGTTTTTACTTTTACTGCATTAATGTTAAACCCAGCTAATTGTCTAACTGCATTATCTACACCTCTATTGGTGCGATGTAATATACAAACTGTTTCATTCGGTGAGTTACGTGTTATTTTTTGGATGCTTGCAGCAATAAATGCGTACTCTTCAAATAAGCTATTACATTTTTTAATAACCGGTTTATCACCCTCGGTCGTATTAACTTCTACACTCGTAAACTCTTCAGAGTCATTGTCTTTGGCTAATAATGATAATGCCGCTTTGGCTATTGGTTGGGGATTACGGTAATTTATTTTAAATTCGACTGTTCTACCACCTGCCACGTTTAAACCGACTTCTTTCCAACTAAAACCACTTTTATAAATACGCTGGGCTGCATCAGCAATTATTGTGATGCTATTAGTAGTTTTAGATACAATTTTAACTAATACTGCCATTTGAGCTTTATTTAAATCTTGCGCTTCGTCTATCACTAAATGAGTGAAAGGAGGATCAAAGGCATTGCCTTTTTCCTTGATAATATTAAGAGTTAGCAAGGCATAATCATCAAAATCAACCTTACCTTGCGCTAGCAACGCTTGATTATATTTTGTAAAAACTTCCCATATAGTTTCTCTATCTTTAGCTGTTACCCTATCCTTTGTGCCTCTTCCAGAGCGAACTGTTGATATATATTCATCTTTAGAATTAATAAGCTTACCTTTCAACCATGAAATTTCATCCGTGAAAAAATCTAGGGATTTACTCAGAATTCGTGAATTTTCGGTAGTTTTAGGAATCGAACGGATTATTTGAGCCAATATTGACTGTATTTGATTATCGAAAAGTGTTTTCCCAAACAAATTTTTACCATTTTGGAGGATAAAAGCAAAAGCCCATTTATGAAAGTTTATTATTTTCATACTAGAGTAATCATTTTCGTTAAGGCTATGGGTTAGCGTAGATAGATAATTTGATAGAGTTGTACCGAAAGTGAAAATAGCGACTTTACTAGGTTCAAACATATCAGCATGGGTATCCATTAAATGGCATGCACGGTAAACAGCCACGGTAGTCTTTCCACTACCGGCAGCCCCCTTAATTTGTATTGGGCCTTCATGATTTAATGTGAGAACTTTTCTTTGTTCACCAACCAACGTAATACGCTTTAACAATTGAAATTCCTTTTTCTTAACTTACTGATTATTAGTAAATATACCCTTTTGATAATTAATAGTACTCTTAATTAACTTAGTGATAAACTAATTTTGAAGCAAGCATACTCTAAATGTTATAGCTGTTAAGTATTTGAAGTAAGAAAAAACTTAACTTCCCTTTTTGGTAATAATAACTATAATTCCCTTGTTGGGAACTTTGAGGCAAGATGAAGGTCTTAGGAAGAGACAAACTTACAGAGTTTAGTCAAAAGCATGCTAACGCAAAAAAAGCACTTGAAGTTTGGTTTTCAGAAGCCAATGAAGCTGAGTGGAAAACACCCCAAGATATAAAGAGCCGATATCGAAGCGCAGATTTTTTAGCTGATAATAGGGTGATCTTTAATGTAAAAGGTAACCATTACAGGTTAGTTGTGAAAGTGAGATATCAAAATGGCATTGCTGTGATTGAATGGGTTGGAACCCATTCGGAGTATGACAAACAACGCTTTTAAGGAGGTATTATGGGCCACATTAAGTTAATTAAATCGTCTCAAGATCATGAGCAAGCTTTAGCGCGTGTCATGATATTAATGGATTTTGATCCCGCTCCAGATTCAGCAGAAAGTGATGAGCTGGACTTACTGGCATTTTTAATTGAAAAGTACGAGGAAGAAGCGTTTCCTATTGACTCCCCTGATCCAATTGAAGCAATAAAATTTCGTATGGAGCAACAGGGCTTGATTAAAAAAGATTTAGTGCCTTATTTTGGATCTGCTTCAAAAGTAACAGAGGTACTAAATGGCACGCGAAGTTTAAGCCTGAATATGATTCGTAAGCTAAGCGCGGGCTTAGGAATATCTGCTGATGTGTTGATTAAAGAACCTTGCGCTAAAAGCGCTATCTCAAAAGATATTAATTGGGATGCCTTTCCTATAACTGAAATGCGATCTCGAGGATATTTTGAAGGATTCAAAGGCTCAATAAATGAATTGAAAGAGTATTCAATTGAGAAGCTTAATCAGTTTTTAACGTCTGTACCTAATGGGCTTTGTTTAAAACCAGCATTATTAAGAACCACAGCTCATTTACGCTCTAATGACAAAGAGACTGATAGCTATGCTTTATGGGCTTGGCAAGTTAGGGTTTTACAAAAAGCGCAATTGGAGCAGCTCCCAGTAAAATATGTAAAAGGGACTGTTGATGCTAATTGGATGAAAAAATTAGCGCAATTGTCGTGGTCTGATCAGGGTCCTAAATTAGCTAAAGAGTTTTTAAACCGCCATGGTCTTCATTTAATTATTGAAGGTCACTTACCAAAAACGTATTTGGACGGTGCTGTATGTATTTGTGCAAGCGGGAACCCTGTTGTTGCACTTACATTACGCCACGATAAGTTAGATAACTTTTGGTTTTCTTTAATGCATGAATTAGCGCATATCGCGTTGCATTTAGATGGAACCGAGACTTGGTACTTGGATAATTTAGATGCAGAAGGTGGCGATAAAGTTGAACAAGAAGCCGATGCATTGGCCCAAGAAAGCTTAATACCATCAGGTGATTTGAACCCTTTAGAAATGCAAGATACTAGTTCAGTCCGTAAATTTGCGAGTAGCCTTAGTATCTCCCCTTGTATTGTTGCCGGCAGAGTTCGCCATGAGCTCAATGATCATTCTAAATTTGGTAAAGCATTTAGAGATAAAGTAAGAAGCCATTTTAAAAAATAAACTTCTTATCTTTACGGTTAACTTTAAAGTAAGTGCTAGAAATTTATGGTCAATAATATACAGGCAATGTTGAAGACTCTAGTCGATTAAGTGTATATCGAAGCTAGTAGGTAAAACATGGTTATCAGGCATACTCAGTCCTTTTTGATTTTAAGTATTGGGTAGAGAAACACAGTGCTAAATTGCGGACTGTTCAGCGCAGTATGTAAAAGGTGAACTTTTCAAATTAAGGAAATTAAAAGTTCAGTTTAATATTAGCTTGGTTATATATGAGTATATTTTTTAACAAGCACATGAGCGAGATAAATATTTTAAACGCAATCCGTCGATATGCTTTTAATGTGATAGCATATTAATTCACATAAAAGGATTTCCTAAAAGAGGTTAGCATGGAAGCAATTGATATAATAAAGCTATCGACAAGTCAGTCGGATGAAGCAGCTTTAAATGAAAGCGTATACTTGGATAACAACCTAGGGCTGATGTCATTCACTGATGTAGATGCATGGACATCTAAGACAGCAGACGTGAGTGCTGGAAACGTCATGGTTCTGAATCGAGGTGATTTTTGGAGACGTGGTGAAAATTGGCGCCAAGTACTTCAAAAAATACATGGAAAAGACTGGTCTGATGATATCTTCAACTATTACTTATCTGATTTAGCAGGTAAAGAGTTTCCTGCTCCAAAGGCTTTAGGGGAGCTAAAGTTTAGCCAGTATGGAAGCTCAATTTACGAATGTACAAACGGGAACCACAGAGTAGTTGCTGGTAAATGCTGGCTACTGAGCAAGTACCCGGATAATGCTACTTTCAAGAACGTAAATATAATTTGTTACCCGGTTTACGACGAGTTAAAGCCTCTGATATCTGAATTAGTTTCAAGTAATACAGATTGTTTTGTGGCGCACATACCTGCTAATTACCGAAACTCACGCAATAGCAAAGGAGAAATAATACAATGTTATTTCATGCCTAATGATAGTAGTTTTAAAGTGTACTCTTGGTCTGGAAAAACATTAACTTTGACTAGGCACTCCAAGTTAACTATTGATAAATGGTTTCTCAATAGAGGTATAAGGCCTTTCTTTCAATCATGGGTACTATGCCCAGCCTCTGTACTTAGTCGTTTAATAGCCTGACGTAGTTTTCCGATATTTACTACTAAGTTTGGCAACGCCTCGATAGACGAGTCTTAACAGTAAAGGAGGGCAATTCCCCCCTCCTTACTAATAATTATTAAATTTAAATTACTTGAACATTCTAAATGCCTCTTCTATTGAATTACGTACCTGTTCAACGTTAGTGTGTGCGTAAATCATTGTATGCTTAAGTGATGTATGACAGAGCGCTTTTGACACCACACTAATGTCAGCTCCAGATTGAATTTGCCACGTTGCAAACGTCCTTCGCAAGTCATGTGGCCTCGGCCTGATGTTTGGATTTTCGTGATATAAGCCAGCTCTCTTAATCGCTGACTTCCACACCTTGTCTCCACCTGTGATGTAGCCATATTTAGAACGCTCAGATGCAAATACAAAAGGGGAGTCGGATGCTTGCTCTCTACGTTGTTTTAGTAAATTTATTACAAAGCTATGTAATGGTATTTGATAAACTTTACTCGTTTTAGTATTGGTTGCAGGTATTAACCATTGACAGCTAGAGAAGTCTATTTCATGCCACTTCATCATTTTAACATTCGATAGCCTTGCACCTGTAAAAAGTGCGACTCTGTAGATATCAGCCATATCCTGATTACTCTCATGATCCAAAGATTTTAAAAGTCGTTTGGCTTCGTCTTCGGTTAGGTAGCGATTTCGTTGGACTTCGCGCATCTTCTTAATACCAATAAAAGGGTTAAGTCCGATGTTTAGATCATCTTCAAAGTCAATAACATAAGTAAATGCAGACTTAATTGAAGTTAAACACCTATTGTGTACTGAGTAACCTAGTTTCTCCATCTCACAAAATAAGTTTCTTGCTTCTTTTCTGGTAATTTCTTCAATGGGTGTCTTGCCAATTTTCGGCTTCAAGTGAGTTCGATATGATACCTCTAGTGCATGCGTTCTTCCTGCCAAAGTCTTTCTTGCTGAAAGCTCATTTTCTTTATAAATTTTAAAGATGTCATTGATTATTAATCCTGAATTATGTTCGAGCTTTTGTGCTGACTTTAAGTTCATAAAGCTTATTGCTCTACTCTTAGCATCATCTACAGTAATTTTTTCTGCATTACCCAACTTATGATTAATATCTTGTGCACTCACTTTAAAGCGCACATAAAATGTTTTTGTACCTGATGGTGTTAACGTTAACTTTAGATTAACTAGAGATAAGTCCGAGTATGTTCTCGTTTTACTTTCTGGTAATAACACCTTTATACGTCGGTCAGTAAATTTGAATTTTGTTGGTTGAGTCATTTTTTTACACCTTTTTTTACATTGAGAAAAGGTGTAAAAAAAGATGCTTTTTCTTTAAAAAACAGTGCTAAAACCAACCTGAAAACGCTGAAAAACAGCTGTATTTATACTGGGAGGGGCCACCACTTTTAAATGCTTTCCAAGTAAATAGAAATTCACCTTCCTAGTTTATAAAACTTCATTTCTATTACTTCTATTGTATTTTTATCAGCGCACTGATTTTTTTATTAATTTTATTGAATACATTGCAATAAACACAGTTGAATCTACTATTAAAGTGTTATGAGATTTTATTATAAAAATCTTTATTTTATGACCTTTAATGTCGCTACTGTTAATTGTGTGCAGTATATAAAATACCGCTTTGTTACCCCTTAGGTGCTCTATGTTATTAAAACGAAAAGTATACCTCAGTCTTATTTTGGCTGTTGTTGCTCCTTTAGCAATATCTACTCTAATATTTTCAAATAGTATTCGCTCAAATACAGAAGACAAACTAGCCAAAGTAGATTTACCAACAGCGCTTAGTGAGGTGAAAAGCCAAATAGAGCTGGAACTTTCTACACCTATTGTTGTAGGCAAAGAAATAGCGCAAAACTTATTTGTGCAGCAATGGATGAATAATAATGAAGATGCGCAAAGCCGAGGTAAATTCATTGATTACCTCAAACATATAAAAAATAAAAACCAAGCCAGTAACGCATACATTATTTCTAAAAACTCCCGCAATTATTACACCGATGAAGGTATTTCTAGGCAAATAGACAGTAGTGATACTTGGTTTGATGCTTTTTTAGCATCGGATAGACCATTTGAAGTAGCACTCGACATAGATAAAGGTAGCTCTGAGGTGATGGTATTTATTAATTATGCCATTGAGCTTGATGGGCAACGACAAGGAATTGCCGGAATAGGCCGTTCGCTCGATTCTATGGTGGATCTCATAAGTGAATATAGAATAGGAGAGGGCGGCATTGTTTATTTGGTCTCTGGTAGTGGCGAGATTATGTTGCATGGTAATAAAACTAAAATTGGGCAATCTGTTGACTTGGCGCCGATTAAAAATGGGGCAATTCAAAGTAAAGTAATTGATGGTGATGACTATGTTGTCTCAAGTACGCCAGTAAATTCATTAGGTTGGCATCTAGTCGCTGAAATTCCCCAAGAGCAATTATATGGCGCAATTAATACTGCTATTAATACTAATATCATTTTTGGTGTAATTATTGCGCTTGTAGGTTTAGCGTTAGCACGCGTGTTAGTAGGGCAAATATTTAGGCCAATCGAAAACATTACTGCAGCGGTGAATGCGTTAACAGAAAAAGATGGTGATTTAACGGCACGACTCCCTACTGATGATAATAATGAAATTTCAGACTTAGCGGTTAAGTTTAATCTGTTTTTAGAGCAGTTACATTATATGTTCAAACAGGTTTCTGAGTCGGCAATTCATGTTAAAGGTATTTCCCAAGATGTGCTTGAGCAAGTGCAAGGTGCGGCAAATTTAGCTGAAGTGCAATCATCGAGTACGCAAACGGTGGCGGCAGCCGTTAATGAGATGGAGGTTACGGTTCAGGATATTTCTGGTAGTGCCAGTAATGCAGCAGATATTGCTACTAAAACCGAAGAAACGACGCACAAAGGGGTTGAGTTTGTGCAAAGCACGATTAAACAAATGGAACAACTAGAAGCGTCAATGGCCAACTCTGTGGCCTCGGTGTTAGAGCTTTCGACAGAGATTAAATCAATTTCTCATGTATTAGATGTAATTAAAGGGATTTCTGAGCAAACTAATTTATTGGCGTTAAATGCGGCTATTGAGGCTGCTAGAGCGGGTGAGCAGGGCCGTGGCTTTGCGGTAGTTGCTGACGAAGTAAGAACGCTTGCGCAACGTACCGCGGAGTCTACGGAGCAAATTAATGAGATGATTGATTCGTTAAATGCTAAAGCGTCAAGCACGGTAACAGCGATTGAATTGGGCAGCAAAAACACCCTAGAAAATGCCGAGCGCTTAAAAGAAACCGGCCATACATTAAATGGTATTTCACAGGAAATTGTACTACTAAGCGAGTTAAACAACTCAGTGGCTACTGCAACGCGAGAGCAAACACTAGCAACCTCAGAAATTAGCCAAAATATTGTAATGATTTCCGATTCGGCAGAGCAAACCAAAGAAAATATGAAAAAGTCAGAGCAGCTTTGTAACGGTTTAAATAAAGAATCGAATATTTTAAGGGATTTACTAGGTAAGTTTACGCTTTAAACACGATTTAATTAAAAAATCAGTTGAGCGAGGAAACCATCATAGTTATAGAGCTCTCGCCTATAACTATGATGCTGTAATGGCGGTTAGTTTTTACGGTAAATCTCGTGATCCATTTCGTAAATATTTACGCTTAAACTGTCAGAGGCTCTGCAATACGTTTGCAAGCAGGCTAGTAATTGCTCACTTAGTAGTTGCTTTTGCTCAATGGAACGCCCAGCCATAATATGCACCGCAATATGAATAAACCCTTCTTTACCCACACCTAACTGATAATGCTGATAAGCAATAGCGCGAGTTTTTATTGTTTCTAAATCAAATAAGCCACTTTCAAACGTTGTTGTATGGATTTTTTCCACAAGAACTTGAGGTAGTAAAGGCAGATCTTCTGAGTGTTCAATAATAATGTGTGGCATTTAACGTATCCTCTTTAGATTGGTTTATTTAATTATACCAAACGGGTTTGTACACGCTAACCCCATAACGCTTAATTTTTAAAAATGTGGCTTGAACATATTTTTAGCAATAAACTATTTAAGCAATTACAAGACCTGTAGCGTGTTTAATTTTAGATTTATTATGGCAAATATTTTTGGTTGATACGTTTTATGTCAATTTGTGGTGACTTATACGAAGAGTACACAAGCCAGTTGGTATTTGTAATAAAGGTTAAGCCAGAGGTGCGACTAAATGCGCGTTCGGGAAGGCGTATTACGTCATGATGGCTGTTGGTTGAGAAGTCGTAATAACTCAAACGGTAATCACCTTGTTTTACATTAAAATAGTAAATACGCGATTGCGCTAAGGTGTCGCCTTCAAAAAAATACCACGAATTATGATTCGATAAATTAATTTCGCTAATAAGTGGTTGCTCAGTTTGGCTATCTGGGTCTTTTATCCATAGTTGATTAGTTGCTTGGTTGGCAAAAATTAAAGCGCCTTGCTTGTTTTCATAAGCGTATAGTGTTGGTGAATCTATGGCCTTTGCGAGTTTATTACCCTTTAAGTCGAAGCGATAAACGTGTTGATCATTCGCTACCAATAGGCTTTTACTATCTGCAGCCCAACTCGGTTTTCCATGGTAACTAAAGCCTGTGGGTAATGACTGACTTGATTGGGTGTTAAAGTCATAAAGGTATAGCGCATGCTCACCAAGATGAGAAGCGACAAAGGCAATGTAATTACCATCAGGTGACCACACCGGGTTGTAAATATTTGCACTGAGATTAGTAAGCTGTTTTCGTGAGGTACCGTCTTGATTTGCAGTCCATAATTCCATTGAGCCCGATTCGTTAGATACAAAAACTAATTTTTTTCTGGCTTTACTGTAATCAGGAAAGCGCGTATTAAAGTCGCTTGATAATACCGGAAAAGGCGAACTTGCAACCGCATTACTGGTTTCTACACGCATTAATGTAGAGTCGATATTCCATTGATGAAAATACAAACTGCCATCATGTGCATATTCTGGGTAACTTAAGCCATCAATGTGCGCATTGATCATTTGTTGTGTTTTGAGGTTATAAAAATAACCTTGGCGCTTGCCTTTTTTAACACCCGAAAAGACGAGTTGTGGCTTATTGGGATGCCAATCAACGCCTCTCATATCAACAAAACCTGAAGTTAATTGCTTAGCATGAGCTGTTTTTATGTCGATTAAAAATAGTTCTTCAAAACCCGTTGGTAAATTACGCGATACCACCAGCTGTGTCGCATCTGGTGAAAACACAACCGACTCATCGGTATATTGGCATGCTGACGTACAAGGGACTTGAGTAACTGTGTATGGTGATGAGGTTAAATCGACAAGGTTAAGCTGAGTAAAATTATTATTTTTTTCATCTTCACTTATATAAACCAGCTTAGTGCCTGTGGCATTAATGTCTATATCGGTACTGGTTTTACTTCCGCACAGCCCTATAACAGTGATATTGCCCGAGGCGATATTTTGCTGAATGACTTCACAACCTTGAGCTGCTATACGGCGGTAATAATAAATAAACGTTAAATCAGGACTAAATACCGCTCTGCCCTCAATGAATGGGGTGTCGGTAAGTGCTATTGCAGCTTGCTCTGGTAAATGAAGATCACGTAAGTATAAATTGGCTTTATGACCAGGGCGGCGCCACGAATACGCTAAAAAATGACTGTCATTAGAAATAGCCGGAAACAACTCTCTTCCTGGGCTGGTGGTAATTGTTTCAATGTAATCGTACAAACGTGCTGCATGTTGCGATTGAGCAAGTGGCTGCTTTGCGTTTTCAAAAAGGGCGCTATAACCCCAATAGCTACCTAATAATATAACAATAGCAAGTACGGTAGCGTAAATATACCCAGAGCGAAGCGGCGTATTGTTAATGCTATTAACAGGCTCTGGCGTTGTTGGTTTTTGTACTAAGCGGTAACCCGTTTTACGCAGTGTTTCTATATAGGTATTGTCGGGGTCGAGTTCTTTAAAGCTTTTACGAAGATGCCATATGGCATTAGTCAGTGCTTTTTCGCCCACATATTGATTACCACTCCACACATTCTCTATTAGTTGCTCACGCGTTACTGCGTTTGGATAACACTCTACCAAGTAAACAAGTAGTTCTATAAATTTAGGTTGTAATACACAGGTTTTATCGGCACAAAACAGCTTATTTTCAAACACCGATATTTGGCATTTTCCAATTGAAAATGTCTGTTGAGTATTCATAGTTTGTGTATTTAAACCTCTTGATTAATTACGTTACTAGGCAGTGTTTAATGCAAAATAAAGCGATAGTTGGTTAACATTCGATTTTACATCATTCTAACACGAAAACCTTAAGTGTATGATTATAAATAAATAGATATTAAATAGATATAAAATAGGGATATAAACGAGACACCTCTCATTGTGCTTTTATTCACGATTACTTACAACATGTTATTAGTAAAATAAACCAATTGGTACAAAACAAATTTAATAACTAAAAAGTTAATCAAAAACGATTTGTACTAATGGAATAATAAATAATAAGGGAAGTTTGTGAGTAATATATCAACAAAAAAATGCGCTTTAGCATTGGCTATAACAGCCAGTTTATCTGGGCATGCAATAGCAAATGACGAGGCTATTGCTCGTCAATCAACGGCTAAAGCAAGCGAAGAAGTGGTACAAGAAGCACCAGAAAAAATAACCGTAACGGGTTCGCGTTTAAAGCGTGATAGTTTTTCGGTAACAACCCCGCTGGTAACCATGGACAGAGCGTCAATTCAGGATACAGGTTTAGGCAATCTTTCAGATGTATTAATCGATAACATGCCTGCACTGAGCGAAAGTATTGGTAACACAACCAGCCAATCAAGTATTTCGGGTACGGGTTTATCAACGGTGCAGCTTCGCGACTTAGGCGCTAATAGAACGCTTACATTGATTGATGGTCGTCGTGTAGTATCAAATAGTTACGGTGGTAATTATGTGAGTTTAAATACCATTCCTAGTGGCATGGTGGAGCGCGTTGAAATTATTAGTGGTGGTGCGTCGGCCACTTATGGAGCTGATGCGGTAGCCGGTGTAGTGAATATTATTACCCAGTCAAAAAAAGAAGGCTTTGAATTTCAAGCCCGTGGCGGTGAAACAACAGATGGTGGCGGTCGTGAGTTTACGCTTGATTTAAACTACGGAACGTCATTTGCTGATGATCGCGGTTATGTATTTGTCAGCTCAAACTGGGATCGTGATTTTGGCATGACCTTTTACGACCGTGACCGCGCCAAAATAGAAGCCGCGCATAGTTACGATGATGAGTTGATGTGTAATCAAATGTACACTGCCGATGGTTATCAGTGTATGAGTGGTATTACACAAGCTGATTGGGCAAGCAAAAGCGATGGTACCTTAGGCGGTGTATTTTTAGAAAGCAGCCGAAACGACACTCAGTTTTGGTACGACGGGCAAACGCTGCGTGATGACTGGAAAGGTAATGAAGAAATTTATGGTATAAATTCGTCACAATACGTCATGCTTGATGTACCTAGCGATAACTTTTCGACCGCGATAAAAGTAGATTATGATGTAACAGACGACATTATGAGTTACTTCCAAATTCAATATAGTAAGAGTGGCTCGTTCAACGATAAGTCACCAGAAGATGAATACGAAGGGGCTTACGTACCTCGCTACGACCCAGTGACTGGCGACCCTATCGATGATATTGCGCCAGGTTACATTCCTATTGATAACCCATACGTGCCACAAGAAATTATTGACAGCAACCCATACAAAGACCGCATTTATTGGGATCGTCGTTTTGGTGAAGTAGGTAATATCAGCACTGATAACGACCGTACGACCATCCGAACTTGGGCAGGCCTGCAAGGTATGATGTTTGATGATACATGGGATTGGGATATCTCTGCTGGATACGGGCAATTCAAACAACATCAAATCCGTAGTAACGAGTTAAACACGGTACGTGTCAATCAAGCACTGCAAGCTGAAAAGCTAGCCGATGGCACTATTCAATGTAAAGACGCCGAAGCGCGAGCGCAAGGATGTGTCCCGCTTAATCTATTTGGTGAAGGTTCTATTACCTCTGAAATGGCTGACTGGATCCGTACAAACCCAATTATTGATACTGAGATTCAACAGTACACGGTAATGGGTTATATCACCGGCGACCTATACGAATTACCAGCAGGTAATGTGTCTGCAGTATTTGGTGCAGAGTATCGTAAAGATTCACAAAGCCTAGATACCAGTGATGATATGAAAGCGGGCGGTATTACGTTTAACGTTGTGCCTTCTTTTTACGGTGAAGTAGAAGTGTATGAGGCATTTGCTGAACTTGCGGTGCCACTACTTAAAGATGCGCCATTTGCTAAAAGTTTGTCGGCAGAAACGTCGCTGCGTTTAGCAAATTACAGCATTGATAATATCAGCACTGTTGCCAGCTATAAGCTAGGCCTTTTATGGCAACCAATTGATGGATACATGCTACGTGCCAATTATGCACGAGCACAGCGTGCGCCGACTATCACGGAATTATTATCACCCCCTCGCGGCGATTTTGATTCATTTGATGATATTTGTGATGGTCTAACAGCAACATCAACAAACCCAGGACACGATAACTGTCGTTTAGAGCCAACCTTGGCACAAAAGCTAGCTGATGATCCTAACTTTGAATTTGAAAGTGAAGACAATAACTACTCGCCAAATACAGGTAATCCAAACTTAAAAGAAGAAACAGCCGATACCTATACCTTTGGTATTACTGTATCTCCTGAGTTTTTAGATGGCTTTAACTTAGCGGTGGATTACTACGATATTGCTATTGTTGATGCAATTGATGAAATAAGTAACGAAAACATCATGCGCGAATGTTATGACTCAGAGGCTGCGTGGGGCAGTGATAACGAATACTGTAACGATATTACCCGTAACGACGAAGGTAACATTGTAAAAATTCTACAGCGTGAATATAACTTGGATGAGTTAACTGCGCGCGGTTACGATGTCGTTGCAACTTACAAATATGACATCGGCAGCTATGGCAACTTGTCATTTAAGCTTGATTACAATCACATTATTGAAAACTCGCAAACCTATGAAGGCTTAGATGGTAACAGTGTTACTTCACAGTATGCAGGTTATGGGCGCTCAAAAGATAAAGCCGCTATGTCGATTGTATGGAAAATGGATGATTTACGTATCCGCTGGCGTACAAATTACGTAGGCGCGTTTAAAGCAAGCCAAGAAGATGAGAAAGACTACCTTGAGTATGTTGCTGCAAACGATGAGCGCTGTGCTGCGGGCGATGCCGGTTGTATTACAAACCCAGAGCCACTTGCGTATCAAGATTATGGCTCATTTTTAAAGCACAGTTTATCAGCGTCTTACACTCTGGCACTGACTGATAAGAGTGACTTACGTGTATTTGGCGGTATTAACAATGTATTTGACGACAAAGGGGCATTTTACCCAAGTGGTCGTGGTAACTTTTATAGTGGTTACGGCGGCGGTGCTGGTCGTTATGTTTATCTAGGTGCACAATATAGCTTTTAATAACCTTTAGCTGTATTTGTTTGCAAAGGCACTCCCTCGGGCGTGCCTTTTTTATTGTGTATCTTGCTGCGAAATACCCTTTAAACCATTACAGTATTGAGTTGGTGGATAAAATTTGTTTTATCGCGGTGAAAGCGTTTAGTATAAGGCGTAACTTAATTTTTAATATGAACGAAGGACTTGCTATGAAGTATCTCAAAATGGGTGGTTTAATTGTATGCTTAGCAGGGCTTGCAGGGTGTTCTGATGATGTTGCCTCAGTGAGTCTTGGGCTATTTACCACTAAAGATGTGGTGGTTAATTCACAGCAAGACCCGCTAGTGACCGGTGTAACCTGTCATATTAGCCATATTGAGGCGAATTTAGATTTTTCAGACCCCTCAGATATGTCGATTGCCTGTCGTCAAACCGGGCCAATAACGCCAGACCAATTACAGTCTATCGACCGCAGTAAATCCGGTGAAGTCGTGTTTAAATCATCTAAGAGTATTTTGTTTAAGTCATTAAAAGTGCGCCGTATTTATGATGCTAAAACCCATACATTATTATATTTATCATACTCAACGAAAGAGTCTACGGGCAGTCATCATCATGCGCTCTCTACGGTGCCTTTATACAATACACAAGCATGGCAATGGGCGAAGGGGCAAGAGTAGTTTATGTTAACTCTATTTAAATCAAAGCCCTTATTGGCAGAACAAGAACAACAATGGCTGGTTGATACCTTTATATGGGCAGCAGAAAACTTTGATTTGGATTTTTTTACCAAACACAGCCAAGTTATTTTGCCAACGGTTGAGTTTTTTCCTGACTCGGTTTCAAGTATTGAGGAAATGGCCAGCAAAGTGTTTGCACGTGTTAAGCAATACGCTGGTATGAATGAATGGCCAGTAACCTTGGTTGCACCGCAACAATTACAACCACAGGTGTTTCCACACTTTGAATTTAGTCAGCATTTACGTGGCGAAGAGTGTCATTTAATAGTGCCAGCCAGTCATACTATTAATGTGTCGTTTAACCCTAATCAAATTAATCAACCGCAAGATTTAGTGGCGAGTTTTGCCGGTACGCTTGCCACCATATTAATTCATCACGTAGGGGTATTACCCCCAGGTGGTAAAGAGTATTTACCGCAAGCCACTGATGCTTTAGCGTGTTTTTTAGGCTTTGGGGTAATGATGAGCAATACCGTGTACCAGTTTAAAGGTGGCTGTGGCTCATGTTATAACCCGTATGCAAATCGCGAAGCGACGCTCAGTGAAACGCATACCGTATTTATGCATGCGTTAGTGAGCTACTTTAAGCAAGATAAACACTCCAAAAAACATTTAAAACCGCATTTACGAGGCCAATTTAAAAAAGCGCAAAAAGAAATAAAAGCCTTGGTTAATCAATCGGCTAACCCATTATTATTGGCTTTTTCGCCAGAGCAAGCCAGTTAAGTATGAACTATATCGATGAATTTTTATTAATTGCGGTGGCTCATTTTTTTGCGGTAGCAAGCCCTGGGCCCGACTTTGCGGTAGTCCTTAAACAAAGTGTACAACACGGCAGGCGCAATGCCTTATGGACAAGTGCAGGTGTTGGTGCGGCTATTTTATTACACATAGCCTATTGTGTATTGGGAGTTGCGCTGGTGTTAACTCAATCACCTGCGTTGTTTATGGCGCTTAAATATATAGCGGGCGCGTATTTAGCGTATTTAGGCGTGCAGGCACTGCGCGCTGCTAAACCTACAAATACCTCATCAGAACCGACTGCAAAACCCAGCCTTGCAGCTGAGTCATCATGGCGTGCGTTTCGACGTGGCTTTTTTACCAATGCACTTAACCCTAAGGCAACACTGTTTTTTATGTCGTTGTTTACCTTGGTGATTAGCCCAACTACACCGGTAATAATACAAATGGGATACGGCGTTTATATGGCGCTTGCTACCTGGGCTTGGTTTTCTATTTTATCGCTATTGTTATCAAAAGCGCGTGTACGTGATTTTTTTCAGCAAAGTGGTTATTGGTTCGACCGCGGCATTGGCATTATTTTAATCGCACTGGCTGTGCGAGTTGTTATTTAAAGAAGGAATAGTATGGCGTTATATAATTTTTCGTTTGGCTCTAATATGTCATCTAATCGTTTATTGGCACGTTTACCTAATGCAAAACGTGTGGGTACGGCACTTTTAAAGGGCTATAAGTTAACCTTTAATATGGCCTTTTCAGATGGTTCAGGTAAATGCACTATTGTGCCCACCAATGAACCCGATGCTGTGGTATATGGGGTGGTGTATCAGCTTAATGAAGCCGAAAAAGAGATCTTAGATAAAATTGAAGGCCCTAATTACGACTGTGTTGATTTAACCGTGAGCCTTCTAGATGACGATGACATTAATGTACACTGCTACATAGCAAACACACATGACGACACACTGCTACCTTATGATTGGTACGTGCAGCATGTATACCGCGGCGCACTTGAGGCGGGCGTACCCGAACACTACAGTCAACGCATTTTAGCTTACCCGAGTAAGCAAGATACTAATAAAGCGCGCGCCGAAATAGAATTTGCGGTTCATCAAGACTAAACAAAAATAATAACCTAAGGTAACACTATGAAACTAAAAAAATTAGCCACAGCCGCATTATTGGCTGGCTGGGCGTTTACGAGCTCTGCAGCGGTTGATACCGATAAAATTTCAGAGGTGATCAACGCCTCAATGACACGTTTTGATGTACCCGGAATGGCCGTTGCCATTGTTGAAAATGACAAAGTTGTATTCGCTAAAGGCTTTGGTGTTGCCAACCTTGATACGAATAGCAAGGTGAATAAAGACACTTTATTTGGTATTGCTTCAAATACCAAGGCATTTACCAGTGCAGCATTGGCTAAGCTGGTGGATGAAGGCAAGTTAAGCTGGGATGACCGCGTAATTGACCATCTTCCTGAGTTTAGATTGTACGACCCTTACGTTACTCGTGAAATGCGCATACGCGATCTACTTAGTCATCGTAGCGGTTTAGGGCTTGGTCAAGGCGATTTAATGATTTGGCCAAGTACAGATAAATCGGTAGCCGATATTTTATCTGGGCTGAAATATTTAAAACCTGCGAGCAGTTTTCGTAGTCAATATGCTTACAACAACCTAATGTTTGTTACCGCTGGTGAAGTTGTTGCGCGTATATCGGGGATGAGCTGGAACGACTACATTGAAAAAAATATTCTACAGCCACTAAATATGACCAACTCGCGCGCTGGCTTTTCGCGTATCGCAAAAAACAACAAAAACTGGGCGATCGGACACATCCCAATGGATGGCAAATTGCATCCTTTTTTTGTTAATTACCTTGAAGACTTTCGAGGGGCAGGCGCCATTGCATCAAGCGTAAATGATATGAGCCAATGGCTCCGTACTCAACTTGCTGGTGGCAAAATGCCTAATGGCGAGCAGCTATTTAGTGAAAAGCAGCAAGCACAAATGTGGCATCCACATATTACATCAATGGCATCTAAAAGTGCCTATGAAGCGTATCATCAACAATTTAGAGGCTACGGATTAGGTTGGAGTATAGAAGATTACCACGGCGTTAAAAAGCTGGCACATGGTGGCGGCATTTTAGGTATGGTCTCGCAGGTGACTTTATTACCAGAAAAAAACGTGGGGATTGTGATATTAAGCAACCAACAAGCATTTTCTGCATTATCGGCAGTGACTCATGAAGTACTTGAAGATGTACTCGAGCTTGAAGATAAAGATTGGGTTGAAGAGTTAGCTAAAAAGCATTTTGCAGGTAAAGAAAAAGCCTATGCTAACGCCGCTCCAAAAGCGCCAACAGATATTCAACCGCAATTGCCTAATATAAACTACACCGGTACATTACATGATGATTGGTATGGCGATGTAATCGTTGAAGAACTAGATGGTAAATTACGCATTGATTTTACCCATACAAAACGCCTTAAAGGTGAGCTAAAGCATTACACAGGTAATACTTTTATTGTGAAGTGGGATGAAAAGTTATTAGAGGCAGATGCCTTTATTCGCTTTTCTATGAGCGCCGATAACCGCGTAGAATCAGCGAAAATGAATGCAGTTTCAACGCAGGTAACCGACTTTAGCTTTGATTTTAGAAACCTCGACTTAAAAGCTAAATAACCATAACTTTGGTTAAAGAGTCGTTTAGTATCAACCAAAGTCGCAAAGCCACCACAAGGTGGCTTTGTTATACTTGATGAGCAACTTATTTTTGGAGTTAGCTATGCGCACTGCGATTATTTCTCATCCTCACTGTCGTAAACATAAAATGATTGAAGATCATCCAGAATGCCCTGAGCGTTTAGATGCGATTAATGACCGTTTACTTGCTAGTGGACTGGATGTGGCTATAGAGCAAAAACAAGCCCCTAAAGCACTGCGCGAACATTATTTATTGGCGCACAGTGAGCAGCATATTAAGCATGTAGAAGACATGATCCCCTCTGAGGGGCTCAGCGATCTAGATGGAGATACGTGGTTATGCCCCGACTCTTTAAAGGCCATTGAGCGTGCAGTCGGAGCAGGCTTACTCGCTGTTGATGAGATTTTAGAGGGTAAGTTAGACGCTGCGTTTTGTTCAGTACGCCCGCCAGGGCATCACGCTAACCGAGATAGCTCTTCTGGTTTTTGTGTGTTTAATAACCTTGCGATTGCGGTTAAATATGCACAAAGCAAAGGGGTAAAGCGCATTGCCATTGTTGATTTTGACGTACACCATGGCAATGGGACTCAAGATATTTTTATGGATGATGAAAATGTGTTGCTGTGCTCGTTATTTCAATATCCATTTTATCCTAATACCGCCATTAAAAATAACGCCACACTGGTAAATTCACCTTTACCGATAGCTAGTGATGGTGCTGATTTAAAAGCACTTTATGAGCAGCAATGGCTACCAAAATTAACAGAATTTAAGCCTGAGCTACTTTTTATAAGCGCGGGATTTGACGCACATTTAGAAGATGACATGGCCAGTCTTAAGTTTGTTGAAAGTGATTATATATGGCTTACTGAGCAGTTAGCGCAATTTAGCCAACAGCATCATTGTTTAGGTATTATTTCTTATTTAGAGGGAGGATACTCACTGTCGGCCCTCGGGCGCAGCGCGATTGCACACGTTAAAGCGCTAGTTGATTTCGGCGAGTAACCTGAATGCCTGATCTGGAGTTAGCTGCTCTATTTTACTTAAGCAGCATTGCCCTTCTTTTGCTAAATATTCTTTTACTAGCTCTGCTAATTGGCTTGCACTGAGCGCCGTGAGCGAATGGCCGCTTAAGCTTTGATAGCCACTAACCTTATCTAAAATAATGACTTTTTGCTGTTCACTTGCTTCCATAGTGTAAATAAAGTCGTGTAAATCATTGGCGTGCTCTATTAGCTCAATTTCATTATTATAAATAATAATTTGTGGGTAACTGATGCTCATCTATTGTCCTAAATCAAATTGTTTTTTTACTGAATAATTTATAATCATTAATTGGTTTAATTTTGGAAGTAGAAGCAATGCCTCACACTAGCCGCTATCAAAAAGTATGCGATGTTTTTACCAATAAGGTGATCGCCTGCGCTAAGGATACCCCTTTAATTGAAGCGGTGAAACTAATGCGAGCGCACAATGTTAGCGCTATTTTTGTAAAACAACAGCAACAAATAATAGGCGTATGGACTGAAACCGATTGTTTAACACTTAACTTTTCTAATCGCTCACTTAGGCAGTTAGCGATTGAAAGCGTTATGTCGAGCCCTGTATTGAGTGTGCCCAGCCAACAATTATTAACCGAGACGGCCATGGTGTTTAATAAGCAGGGTGTAAGGCATTTGTTAGTAACCGATACAAATGACATTCCCAGCGGCGTGATCAGCATTACGGATATTGTAAACAATCAAGGGCTAGAGCATTACTTACAATTTAGACCTATTAATGATCAATATAATAAAAACATACGGATAGTACCGAGTTCATTGGCAATCAATGACGCGGTGAGCATGATGCGTGAATATGCAGAGAAAGTGATTTTGGTGTTTAATGAGGATGAAAATGCCCATGGCATTATTACCCAGCGCGACTTACTTAAGCTCATCACCGAGCAGCACAATCATCTTGTTTGTTGGGATTTAGCCAGTCGCCCCCTTTATCAGATAAGCCCCCAAGACAGCCTTTTTGATGCTTACAGGTTGATGTCTGAAAGTAACATTCGACATTTAGTAGTAAGCGAAAATAATCAAATTAACGGTGTATTATCGCTTGAAAACTTAATTAATGAAATTGAAACGGCTTATTGTTGTGAGCTTGAAAAAGTACTTCAGCAGCGTGATATTGCATTGCAGCATTCGCAGCGTAACTTATTTTTAGCCAATAAAATTATCGACTCCTCTTTGGATGGCATCATGATCACTGATGCTAACGGCGTCATTATGCAAGTAAACCCCGCATTTACCCATTTAACCGGTTACAAAGAATATGAGGTGATAGGTAAGCGACCCAATATGTTGAGTTCAGGGCGTCATGATAAAAACTTTTATATAAAAATGTGGGATTCGCTTGCCAAAACAGGGGTATGGCAGGGGGAAATTCATAATCGTAAAAAATCTGGCGATATTTATATTGAGTGGCTCAGTATTATAGAAATAAAAGAGCCAAGTCATAGTGATGTGATTTACGCCGCTATTTTTAGTGACATAACTGAGCGAAAAAGCGCAGAAGAAAAAGTGGTGCAGTTAGCGTATTTTGATGAGCTAACTGGCTTACCTAACCGGCGTTTATTTAACGATAGACTCTCTATGGCACTGGCCTCAGCGCACAGAGATAAACAGATGCTAGCGGTAATGTTTATTGACCTTGACCGTTTTAAAGAGGTGAATGACAGCTTAGGCCATAATGCCGGTGATACCTTATTAAAATTAGTCTCTGAGCGCATTATTAACACCCTCAATGAGGGAGATACACTGGCGCGATTAGGGGGGGACGAGTTTATTGTATTGTGCGAAATAAACAATGTCGAAGGCGCTATCACCCTTGCTGAGAGTATTTTAAATCACTTAAATACACCGTTTAAGCTTGAAGGCTTTGAGGTTGGTGTTACCGCGTCTATAGGGGCGGCTGTTTACCCTGATGATGGCTTGGACAGTGAAACATTATTAAAGCATGCTGATATTGCCATGTACCGCTCAAAAGATGTCGGTCGCAATTCGTTTCAGTTGTTTCAACCCTCAATGAATGCACGATCTTTAGAGCGTTTAGCGATGATGAGTCGCTTTCAACATGCGCTAGAAAATAATGAGTTTGAGCTTTATTTTCAGCCTAAGCAATGTTTAAAAACAGGGTTGATTATGGGAGCTGAAGCACTACTGCGTTGGCATGACCCTGATTTAGGCACTATTTCACCAGCGCAGTTTATTCCGCTTGCTGAAGAGCTAGGTTTAGTGGTGCGTTTAGATTTATGGGTTATAAACCAAGCAGGTAAAGAGTTAACCCTTTGGCAAGCGCAGGGGATTGATGCCGGACGTTTAGCGATTAATGTCTCTGCGTGTCATTTAAGCCAAGGTAAGTTGGCTGATAATATTAAAGCGATGCTTACTCGTTACCAATTACCTGGCAGCTTACTTGAAATTGAGCTGACCGAAAGCAGCTTTATTAGCTCGTTTTCACAGGCAAAAGAGCAACTACAACAGCTCAAAGCGCTGGGCGTGCATATTGCGCTGGATGATTTTGGTACGGGGTATTCTGCACTCAGTTATTTAACCAAATTACCGTTTAACACATTAAAAATTGATGCGAGCTTTATTGCTAAGATTCCTGATGAGTATGGCAATAGCCAAATTGTGGCGGCCATTATAGCCATGGCGACAAGTTTAGGATTGGATGTGGTTGCTGAGGGCGTTGAGCATGCCTCGCAAGAGGCACACTTAGTCGAAATAGGCTGCAATGTTATTCAGGGCTATTATTATTGCCATCCATTAACGCAGCAGCAATGGATAGCATTTTATAACCAAGCTACTAACGGTTACTCTGTACCTACACTCACTTCATAAGAGGTGAACTTACGAATATTAATAACGCCGCTATCAAAAATTAAATATTGGCCTTTAATGCCTTGTAAAATACCGCTAACAACGGGGTTTTTATCAAAGTTAAATGAGCTAATTTTACTTGGGTATTCGCTTACAGGAAAATCAAGATTCACAACGTCTTGGTCAAGCTGTTCAATAGCGGTTGCGCCAAATAATTCACTCAGCTCTGTTAGTTTTTCGCTAATTTGTGGAATAAGCTCAGCAGCCGCTGCTTTTAAATCAAGAACGTCGTTTTGTCCTTTGAGCATATTGCGCCAATTGGTTTTATCAGCAATAAACTGAGCGAGCGCCACTTCCACTAAGCCCGACTGTAAACGAGTTTGTACTTTAAAAATAGGTAATGCTTGGGTTGCCCCTTGGTCAATCCAACGGGTAGGTATTTGGGTGTGGCGAGTAATGCCTACTTTTAAACCTGATGTATTAGCTAGATACACATAATGCGGGATCATGCAGTTTTCTTCGCCCCACTGTGGCTCGCGGCAGGTGCCTTGATCGTAATGGCAGGTTTCAGGTTTCATGATACACATGTCGCAACTTGCAAGCTTGCGCATACATACAAAGCAATGCCCTTGAGAATAGCTTTTTTTAGTTTTTTTACCACAGTTAGAACACAAAATTGTGCCACTAAAAGTGAGAGTCAATTGTTTACCTATTAAAGCATTTAAATCAACCAGTTCATCACCTACAGGTAAATGATATTGAACGGGTTCTGTTAAGCTCGACTTTAATTTACGCAGTGTACCTTGCATCTTTACTTGGCCCCAAAGATGTTAAAAAGGGGAGCTTAACATTTTTAGACGGTATTGGCTGTTCAAGAAGTCTAAATAATTATCATAAGAGAGTGCTTTTGCGTACAAGTAGCCTTGGGTACGGTCGGCTTTCATGGTGTTGAGCAGCTGGTGAACTTCTTGAGTTTCTACGCCCTCAATCGTGATAGTAAGGCCCAAGTTATGCGCCATATCTATAGCTGTTTGCACAATGACCTGATGAGCCCGGTTATCGGTTAAATCATACACAAACGACTTATCTACTTTAAGTTCACTAAAGTGATAGTTAACTAAGTAGCTAAGCGATGAATAACCAGTACCAAAATCGTCTAACACCACCTTAACGCCCAGTGTGGCAAGTTCACCAACTAAGGTGACTAACGCATCTTGATTTTCGACAAACGCTGATTCAGTCAGCTCAAACTTCAATAAATGAGGGGCAACCTGATACTTTATTAAAAGGTTTTCTACTTTTTCGGTTAAATTGGCAATGGCTAGGTTTTTTGCACTTAAATTAACGCTAATACTATGTTCAGTTATGCCCTCATTTGCCAGTTTTGCAATGTCTTTGCAGGCTTGCTCTATCACCCAAAGTGTTAATTCATTAATAATACCGGTGTGTTCGGCAAGTAGAATTAGTTTTTCTATGGAAATGTTTTTAAACTCAGTATTAGGCCAGCGTAGTAGAGCTTCGGCACCATTGACACTGTTATCTTTTAAACTAATTTGTGGTTGATAAAACAGAGCGAGCTGATCCGTTCTTATCGCTTGTTGAAGCTTAGCAGCAAGCGCAACGTCCATAGCTAAACTGCTGTCCGCAGATGATGAGCTTACCTTACTTAGACTATGTTTAGCGTTATGTAATGCCAAGTAGCCTCGTTTCAACCAAAATTCAAAGTCATCACGTTTACCAAAGGCACTAATCCCCACGCTGTAATTGAGTTGTAAGTCTAGCCCTTTGATTTGATAGGTTTTTGGTAACTTATTTACTACCCTTTTTAATAACTCTTCGAGCGTGTGTGGGCTTTGGTTTTTAGTTGAGATACAGGCAAAAACACCGCTACCTAAATCAGCAATTTTAGCGGGTTGATTAATGCCATTACTTAAGTTAAAAAATTCTCTCTCAAAGCTCAATTGGCATTCTAATTCGTGCGCAACATGCTTAATTAATTCATATCCTTGGGAGGGCGTAATAATGGTATTTAGCGAGTTAAAATGACGTATTTTAACCAAACATAAAGTGGTGGAACGTTGCTGGGCTTTGAGTGCCATAAAGGCATACTTTAACTTTGCGCTATTGAGCAGTTTTGTTTGCTGGGTATGCGTGGCATGATATAAAGCGCGCTCACGCTGATAACGAACCCGATCGGCAAGTGCCATGGCCATTAAGACAATTTCACACAAAATGGCCATTAAAAAAGCATGACGTATTGAAAAGCTATAAGTAATAACGCCTGTAAGCTCTAAAGGCTGAATGGCTGCACCAATAATCAATGGCACCCATGAAAATACGTAAAACTTAGCCCATCTAAAGCCACTTTTTAATTTGTTATAAATTAAAATAAAGCAGACGATATAAAGTAATCCCAAAATTACAAAAAATATGGGGGCAGCTATATTTTCGGGAATAAAAAAGCTTAATGTACCGAGCACTAGCATTAGCCAGAGTAAACCAACACTTAATTTATAATGCCAGCAACGGTCTTTATGATATCGCAAAAACATGGTGCAAAAAGCGAGAGTGAAAAACGCAATAGTGTAATTAACGACAATTATTTTTTCGTGAATAAACAACTGCCATTCTAGCGGCCATAAATAAAAACCAAACCCCAGAACGGTGCCCATTAATGCTATAGCACTAATAATGTAGCCAATATAAACTAAGTACACGCGGTCTTTAATGCCAAAATAGAGTAATAGGTTATATAGTGAGGCCATTAATAAGACACCCGCGAAAATTCCCCAAATGCCTGTTTGTGAGCGAACTAAGTCAACAAATACATTATGGCGATACAAGTGAATTGGGGTTTTACTGATCCCCACGGTATCTATTTTTATAATTAGTCGTTGTGTAGATTGGCCATCGAGGTTAAAGCGAATGTGGGGCACGCTGTACTTAAATAAAGTAAGACGTGGCTCTTTATCGCCAAGCTTATAAGTGTCGAGTAGTTGGTTGTTACTATTGAGCCTATATATGGTGAGATGATCTACCATCGGGTTATCAAAGTGGGCAACCACATCTTCTTGTTGGCTGCTTTTGTTTTCTAAATCGAGGCGTAACCAATAATTTTGCTGTTCAAAGCTCCAAGGTATATCGTTAAATTCTTGCTGTGTAAATAGCGCCTGCTTGGTCATTACTTCTGCAAAACTTTGTGTTTTGCTTTTGTCTATATAATAAGCATGATCGAGGTAAACAGGGGTTATTTTATCTATGGTATAGCGTGATGGCATCACAAAGTTTGTTGCCAATGTGCTGATAATAAAAAAGATAAAAATAAGTATTACAACTGCCACCGCATGGTAGCGCAAGGTTTTAAATTCCAATATTAATCTATGTCCAGATTACTTTTTTTTATAGTGTAGCAGTAAAAAGCGCAGATAATCTGCGCTTTTATAAAATTTACTCGTTAGTTATCAATCGTTATGATTGTTCACGAGCAATTGCGCGATAAGCAATGTCAGTACGGTATTCCATGCCATCCCAGTTGATTTCATCAACCAGTTTATAGGCACGCTGCTGCGCTTGTGTAACTGTATTACCCAGTGCAGTAGCACACAGTACACGACCACCGGCAGTCACTATGCTATCGCCGTCTTGCTTAGTCCCTGCATGGAAGACTTTTTCGCCTTCAGGGTAAGTTACTTTCAAGCCACTAATAGCATCGCCTTTCGGGTAACTATCAGGGTAGCCTTTAGCGGCTAAAACAACACCTACTGCAGCGCGTGAATCAAACTCAATGGTGGTTTTATCAAGCTCTACACGGTTAGCAGCTTCAATCAATTCAACTAAGTCTGATTGTAAGCGTAGCATCATAGGTTGTGTTTCAGGGTCGCCAAAACGACAGTTATATTCAATAACCTTTGGTGTGCCTGTCTCATCTATCATCAAGCCTGCATACAAAAAGCCAGTGTACGGATGGCCTTCGCTAGCCATACCTTCTACCGTTGGGTAGATCACTTCGTTCATAATGCGCTGATGAATTTCATCGGTTACTACAGGCGCTGGTGAGTATGCACCCATACCGCCAGTGTTAGGACCTTGATCGCCATTGTAAGCGCGTTTATGGTCTTGGCTGGTTGCAAACGGCAGTACGTTTTTACCATCAACCATGACAATAAACGACGCTTCTTCACCTTCTAAAAACTCTTCAATGACCACACGGCTACCGGCGTCACCAAAGGCATTACCCGCAAGCATATCGCGAATAGCCTCTTCAGCCTCGCGTTCGTCCATAGCAACAATCACGCCTTTACCAGCCGCTAAACCATCGGCTTTAATAACAATCGGTGCGCCTTTTTCTTTTAAATAGGCAAGCGCAGGGTCGATTTGTTCAAACGTTTGGTAATCAGCGGTTGGAATAGCATGACGTGCTAAAAAGTCTTTAGTGAACGATTTAGAACCTTCAAGCTGTGCCGCTCCCGCGGTTGGGCCAAAAATAGCTAAGCCGTGTTCACGGAACTTATCAACAACCCCTAATACTAGCGGTACTTCAGGGCCAACAATGGTTAGCTCAACATTATTTTGTTGTGCAAAGCTTAGCAGTCCATCAAGGTCTTCAACGTTAATTGCTACGTTCTCAAGTTTTGGCTCAAGAGCTGTGCCCGCATTACCTGGAGCAACATAAACAGTGTTAACTTTTGTATTTTGAGCGGCCTTAAACGCAAGTGCGTGTTCGCGGCCGCCGCTGCCAATGACTAATACATTCATGGCGAATATCCTATTTAAAGCGGTTTTTTAAATTTCAGCGTCATACGGTCGCTTTCACCTATGGCTTTATATTTAGCGGCATCTTGCTCGCCAAGTCTAAGGCTCGGTGGAAGGGTCCATACCCCTTTAGGGTGATCGGCTGTATCAAGAGGGTTTGCATTAATATCGCTTTTTGCTTCAAGTTCAAAACCAGCTTGTTCAGCAAGTGCAATAACCACACTTTGCTTCATATAACCTGATGATTTTTGCATCTCATCATCTTGCTCTTCTGGTAGGCGGTGTTCAACCACACCTAAAGTGCCGCCTGGTTTAAGTGCTTTGTAAAAAGACTTAAACGCATTGCTTGCAGCTTCTTTATCTTTGCTCATGTACCAGTTATGGACATTACGAAAAGTCAGTACCATATCGGCGCTAGCCGCAGGAGCAATATCTAAATGTGTAGATGGGGCAAACTCAGTGAGTTTAACGTGACTAAAGCGGGCATCTTCAGCGATTTTAGCCTTAAAGCCAGCAAGAGAACGTTGGTAATAACCAACCGATGAATCAGCAGGGAAGTGCGCAGCATAATAGGTGCCTTGCTCTTTCAGCGCTGGCGCTAAAATTTCACTGTACCAACCACCACCTGGGGCAATTTCTACCACGGTCATAGATGGTTTAAAGCCAAAAAATTCGAGTGTTTCTACAGGGTTGCGGTATTGATCGCGCTCACTGCTACGCTCGCTTGCTTTAACTGCATTTGTTAATGCTGAGTCGTGGCCATGGTTATGTGCCAACGCCATTGTTGAGCTTAATGACAGTGTGGCAACCAGTAGAGATTTTAGTGCAAATTTCATCGTCTAATCCTTCACATTATAATTGTTAGTCATGGTTATAGAATAAGCAGAATACGTGAATTTGGTGCAAACAAAAAGAGCTAACTGAACCCGTTAGCTCTTTATGCGATTAATGACGGAAGTGGCGCATACCGGTAAACACCATTGCCATTCCAGCTTCGTCAGCGGCCGCAATCACTTCTTCATCGCGCATTGAACCACCTGGTTGGATAACAGCAGTAATGCCAGCCTCTGCAGCTGCATCAATACCATCGCGGAATGGGAAGAATGCATCTGATGCCATCACTGAGCCTTTTACTTCAAGGCTTTCATCAGCGGCTTTAATACCGGCAATTTTAGCTGAGTAAACGCGACTCATTTGGCCCGCACCTACACCTATAGTCATACCGTCGCGGGCATAAACAATGGCGTTTGATTTAACAAATTTAGCCACTTTCCAGCAGAATAATAAATCTTTAAGCTCTTGCTCAGAAGGTTGGCGCTTAGAGACAACCGTTAAGTCGCCTTGCGTTACCATGCCTAAATCACGGTCTTGAATAAGTACACCGCCATTTACACGCTTAATGTCGTGACCTGTGCCTTTAGCAGAGAATTCACCACACTCTAATAAGCGAACGTTTTGCTTAGCCGAGACTATTTGAGCCGCTTCAGGGCTTACGCTTGGTGCAATAATAACTTCAACAAATTGGCGTTCAACAATCGCTTGTGCAGTCTTAGCATCAAGCTCTTGGTTAAAAGCAATAATGCCGCCAAATGCTGACGTTGGGTCTGTTTTAAAGGCGCGCTCGTACGCTTCTAAGATATTATCACCAATTGAAACACCACATGGGTTAGCGTGTTTTACAATTACGCACGCAGGTACATCAAATTCTTTTACACACTCAAGTGCAGCATCGGTGTCGGCAATATTGTTAAACGATAATGCTTTACCTTGCAGTTGAGTGGCTGTTGCCACTGACGCTTCAGTGATGTCGTTTTCAACATAAAACGCGGCATCTTGATGCGAATTTTCACCGTAGCGCATATCTTGCTTTTTAGTGAATTGCATATTAATAGTACGCGGGAACTTAGTATCGATAGCGGCTTCTTCTGTGTAATCAGGAACCATTTTACCGAAGTAGTTAGCAATCATGCCATCGTACTGCGCTGTATGCTCATACGCTGCAATAGCTAAGTCAAAGCGTGTTTTGTAGGTTGTTGAGCCGTTGTTATTTTGCATTTCGCTAATAACACGGTCGTAGTCGCTTGCGTTAACAACGATCGTCACATCTTTGTGATTTTTAGCTGCCGCACGTACCATCGTTGGGCCACCAATATCGATGTTTTCAATAGCATCTTCAAGGCTGCAGTTTTCTTGAGCGACAGTATTCGCAAAGGGGTATAAGTTAACTACAACGATGTCGATAGCAGAGATATTGTTATCTGCCATTACGTCTTCATCTTGGCCACGACGAGCAAGAATGCCGCCATGAATTTTTGGATGTAGGGTTTTTACGCGACCATCCATGATCTCAGGGTGACCGGTGTGATCTGATACTTCAGTTACTTTAATTGCATTGTCAGCAAGTAGTTTACACGTGCCGCCAGTTGAAAGTATTTCAACACCTTGTGCTTCTAGTGCACGGGCAAATTCAACAATACCGGTTTTGTCTGACACACTCAAAAGTGCGCGACGTATAGGACGATGTGTATCCATTGTAGTTTGATTTCCTCAGTTAATGAGCTAGCTTAGAAGCGCGTATTTTAACTGATTACGACTCAAAAAACGACTTATAACGACCCATAAAGCGTGAGCATTTTGCAATTTCGTTAATAAATTTTACAAATAAAAAAAGCACCCTAAGGTGCTTTTTACTCAAAATACTTTATACCAGCTGTATTGGATTAGTAAGCAATTATAACGACAGAGAAATAAGTCAATAACAAGGCAAAAATTTTGCTGTGTAGTTATTCTACATAAAAAATTTTTAACGCAGTTAGGGGCTTATTTAGCTCGTTAGAATGATTACGGTTTCAATATAGCTGGTATTAGTTCATACCGTATTTTTTAAGCTTTTTACGTAAAGTACCACGGTTGATACCTAGTAAAATTGCCGCACGAGTTTGATTGCCACGTGTGTAAGTCATTACTTCTTCAAGCAATGGCGCTTCTAGCTCAGAAAGAACAAGGTCGTAAACGTCTTGCACATCTTGACCGTTAAGCTGCTTTAAGTAGTGGTGAACAGCTTTTTTCACTGCATCACGCAATGGCTGCGGTTTCTCGTGTGACTGAACATGAGGGTTAGTGATAAATGGAGAAGTCACGTTTTGTTCGAACATTATAAAGTCTCTTTCTTTCTTAGTTAGCTGCTAGTGTTTTAAAGTATTGCTCTAATGCGACGACCTGTGCCTCTGAATTGTCGAGCGCATTAAATACTCGCCTAAACTGACCGTCACTGTCATGGGTTTGCAAATACCAAGATACATGTTTGCGAGCGATTCGTGCTCCCATTGGCTCACCGTAAAACACATGGAGGTTGGTTAAATGCTCCATTAAAATACTGCGCACCTCTGCTATAGCAGGTGGCTGCATATGTTCACCAGTTCGCAAATAGTGGTCTATCTCCCTAAATATCCAAGGGCGACCTTGGGCGGCTCGACCAATCATAATGGCATCTGCACCCGTATAGTCCAAAACCTGCTTTGCTTTTTCAGGTGATGTAATATCACCATTAGCAACGACAGGTATCGACACTGAACGTTTTATATCCCTAATTGTGGCGTACTCAGCATCACCTTTATACATACATGCGCGCGTGCGCCCATGTACAGCCAGTGATGCAATGCCATAACGTTCAGCTATTCTTGCAATCTCTACACCATTACGGTTGTCCTGATCCCATCCGGTACGGATTTTAAGTGTCACAGGTATATCAACCGCATTTACTACGGCATCAATAATCTCTTCCACGAGTTCTGGAAACTGTAATAAGGCTGAGCCTGCAAGTTTCTTGTTCACTTTTTTTGCTGGGCACCCCATATTGATATCTATGATCTGTGCACCGTTTGCAACATTGAATTGTGCGGCCTGTGCCATAAGCTCAGGGTCTGCTCCTGCAATTTGCACCGCACGTATACCCGACTCACCAGAATGATCCATTCGGTTCATCGACTTTTCGGTTTTCCAAACCTTCGGATTAGACGACAGCATTTCAGACACAGCAAGGCCAGCGCCTAAACGACGACATAACTGTCTAAATGGTCTGTCCGTTATGCCCGCCATAGGCGCGACAATGACATTATTCTCAAGTTGGTATGAACCGATACGCACGATATTCAATAGGCCTCTTTTCAAGGGGCGCTAAGTTTACGGCTTTTTACGCAAAAATCAAAGGCTATAAATTGAACAAAAGTGACTTTTTTTTGCTCTTTTCGTATTGACATTTGATAACCGTATGACGAAGCGGTTTATTTGTGTGAATTTTGAACGGCTGTTACTTTTATAATAAAAAATCTTTATTTTTTATTATGTAAAAAAATAGTAAAGCCTGTTAAATACAGGCTTTAGATACGACTTTTGAGTTAATACTCTAAATTTTTTAATAACGCACTATTACGCTCTTTTAGTGCCACTTACTCGGGTCCAATCGCCTTCAATGGCAATTTCATCGAGCTCAACAAAGGGCGCGTATATGTCAGCAACCGATTGTGCTTGTTCTTCTAAAATGCCAGACATCGCAATTTTACCGCCTGGCTTTAATAAGCCTAAAATAACACTATGAAGCTCACGCAATGGTTGCGCTAAAATATTTGCCACTACAATGTCAGCAGTAAACTCAGGTTGATTTTCTGGCAGGTACACTTCAAGCTTGTCAGCAACACCATTGCGATTAGCGTTATCTAGGCTTGCTTCAAGCGCTTGTGGGTCAATGTCTATCCCTATCATGCGCTCAGCACCCAATTTTATTGCTGCAATGCCTAATATGCCTGAGCCACAGCCAAAATCGACCACGGTTTTACCAGTTAAGTCTTGGCTTTCTAACCATTTTAAACACAGTGCTGTAGTGGCGTGTGTGCCAGTACCAAAAGCAAGACCTGGATCAAGTAGTACATTGACTGCGTCTGGGTCTGGAATGTCGCGCCAGCTAGGGCAAATCCAGAGTTTTTCGCCAAATTGAATAGGGTGAAAATTATCCATCCACTCACGTTCCCAGTCTTTATCTTCGAGTTGCTCAATTTTGTAAACTAAATTGTCTTTTAGCTCATCATGGCGTTTTAATAACGCAACCACTGCGTTCATATCGTGATTAGCTTCGAACAAGCCAATTACTGTGGTGTCAGCCCAAAATACAACAGTGCCAATTTTAGGCTCATAGATAGGCGTGTCTTTAGCATCAATAAAAGTAACAGAAGCACTGCCTGCTTCCATTAATAGGTCACTTACTGCATCAGCGGTTGCAGCATTGGCATTGATACGGATTTGGATCCAAGCCATGTTTATTTCCTTGAAATAGAAAAAAGGCCGCTACAGCGGCCTTTTAAATTAACTTATAATGTAACGCTAGATTATTTAGCGTCTAAAAAGCTTTTCAGTAAATCAGAGCGAGAAGGGTGACGTAATTTACGCAGTGCCTTCGCCTCAATTTGACGAATACGTTCACGTGTTACGTCAAACTGTTTACCTACTTCTTCTAACGTGTGGTCGGTATTCATATCAATACCAAAACGCATACGTAGTACTTTCGCTTCACGGGCTGTTAAGCCAGCGAGCACGTCGTTAGTTGCGCCACGAAGAGACTCCATTGTTGCCGAATCGATTGGCGAATCAATAGTGGTATCTTCGATGAAGTCGCCTAAGTGCGAATCTTCATCATCACCAATAGGTGTTTCCATTGAAATTGGCTCTTTTGCAATCTTAAGTACCTTACGGATTTTATCCTCAGGCATCATCATGCGTTCAGCTAATTCTTCTGGATTTGGCTCACGACCCATTTCTTGTAACATTTGACGTGAAATACGGTTCAATTTATTGATCGTTTCAATCATATGTACTGGAATACGGATGGTTCTTGCTTGGTCAGCAATAGAGCGCGTAATTGCTTGACGGATCCACCACGTAGCATAAGTTGAAAACTTATAACCACGACGGTATTCAAACTTATCAACCGCTTTCATCAGACCAATGTTACCTTCTTGGATTAAATCTAAGAACTGTAAACCACGGTTGGTGTATTTTTTAGCGATTGAAATTACAAGACGTAAGTTTGCTTCTACCATCTCTTTTTTAGCACGGCGCGCTTTCGCTTCACCAATACTCATGCGACGGTTTATATCTTTAATACGTTCAATGCTTAAGCCTGTGCTTTCTTCCATTGAAGTAAGTTTGCTAATACAGCGAAGTATTTCAGGCTTCACTTCTTCAAGTTTAGCTGAATGCTTTTCGTTTGCTGCAATTTCAATATCAAGCCATGCTGTGTCAGTTTCGTTGTTTGCAAAATGCTTAACAAAGGTTTTCTTTGGCAGCTTTGAAACTTGAACTGCATGCTTCATGATAAGACGTTCTTGAACGCGAACTCTGTCCATCATTTCACGCATGTTATTAACCATGCGATCAAACTGTTTAGGCACGAGTTTAAAGGTTCTGAACAGCTCACCGATTTCTAAAATAGCGGCTTGAGACTCTGGATGAGAGCGACCTTTCTTATCGAATGTTTCACGTGCTTTGGTGTATAAATCACGTAAATTTTCGAAATGGATGCGCGCTTCTTCAGGATCTGGACCTGTATCTACTTCTTCTTCGTCTTCATCATCGCTGTCATCGTCATCATCGTCGCTGTCATCAAGTTGTTTTTCACTTAATTCAGAACCAATGTTGGTGGCAGCAATAGGTGGTGCTTCTTCTGCATCAGGATCGAAAAAGCCAGAGATAATATCGCTAAGACGCATCTCTTCTGCTTCAAACTTATCCCACTGTTCAAGTAGGTAAGTGATCGCTTCTGGGTATTCAGCAACCGAAATTTGAACTTGGTTAATGCCTTCTTCAATACGCTTAGCGATAACAATTTCGCCTTCACGGGTAAGAAGTTCAACAGTACCCATTTCACGCATATACATGCGAACAGGGTCAGTTGTACGGCCAATTTCTTTTTCTACAGTAGCAAGGGCTGCAGCGGCAGCTTCCGCTGCGTCTTCGTCTGTCGTGGTTTCTTGCATCATTAATTCATCGGCATCAGGCGCGTTTTCGCTAACCTTGATACCCATGTCATTAATCATGCTAATGATATCTTCTACTTGATCTGAGTCGATAATATCTTGTGGAAGGTGATCATTAACTTCTGCAAAAGTTAAGTAACCTTGCTCTTTACCTTTTTGAATCAGAAGTTTTAATTGTGACTGAGGAGTTGGATCCATAGAGATTGTTTCTTCCACTCTGATAAGTTGATACAACAGGCGCCATCATGGAGTTTGCTCAAAGGCTAACCAGAATAATGTGACGCAGTGAATAGCACAGTATAACAGCCTAAATCAAATCTGACTAGCTGTTCGTTGCTTTTAACGCTGTCATTAGTAAATGACATTCTAGTCGTTCGTCGCTATTTAGGCCCTGTGTCTTGTCTTTTATTAATAGGGTCTCTAGTCGATAATTTAAACACTGATCTTCAATAAATTTGAAAGTATTTTGGAAAACAGTCTCTAAACGCTCTTCATTTATTTGATGTTGCCATGTCGCTAACTTAGTTAATGGCTCGTAGTCATCGGTGTCCCGAAATGATTCAAGAATTTGTGCGGTGGTAATGCCATCTTTTTGTAATGCTTGATGTTGTAGTCGCAATAATAAGCCAATACCCGCAATATTCATTTGAGCTAAATCGGGTAAATAGGGCACACTTTTAGCCAAGTTAGGGTGCTGAATTAAAATCCCTATTGCTTGGCGCATGGGTGTAATTTTAAATTTTCGTTCAATTGCTTGCTGCTGTTTTGGCGTTTTTAAGTGATTATTGAGTTGCTCACGGGTGCGGCCAATCAATCGCCCAAGTTGCTCTAGGATATTTTCTTGGTAAAACTCACTTGGGATCTTTTCAATCAGGGGCAGTGCCGCACTGAGTAACTTAGCCTTACCGGAATCTAGTGTTAAATCAATCTCTTTACTTAGTTTATTAAACAGCACTTTAGTGAAGTCATCTGCGTTTTCAAGGCGTTGCTCAAAAGCTGCTTTACCTTCTTGTTGTACGAGTGAATCAGGGTCTTCACCATCGGGTAAAAATACAAAATGCAGTGCTTTGCCATCGTTTAAGTAAGGCAACGCATTTTCGAGTGCGCGCCACGCAGCATCTTTACCTGCACGGTCACCATCGTAACAACAAATAACTTTATCTGTGGTTCTAAATAAAGTGTGCATGTGCTCGCTGGTTGTCGCTGTACCAAGGGCTGCTACGGCATATTCAATACCTTGTTCTGCCAGCGCTACTACGTCCATGTAGCCTTCAACAATCAGTACATGGTCAAGCTTCTTGTGTGCTTGTTTAGCTTCATAAAGCCCATAGAGTTCAAAGCCCTTATGAAATATGCGCGTCTCCGGAGAGTTTAAATATTTAGGCCCTTGATCGGCTTGCATTACTCGCCCACCAAAAGCAATAACGCGGCCGCGTTTATCACGAATTGGAAACATTAAGCGATCACGGAAAAAGTCGAACTGTTTGCCTGGGGTTTTCTCAGATGCGAGTTTAAGCTCAACTAATTGTTCTTTTTGTTCTTGGTTTCGCCCAAGTTGTTGGCAGAGCCCTTCCCATTCGCTGGGCGCATAACCTATCATAAACTTTTTAACGGTTGCACCGCTTAAGCCGCGACCTTTAACGTAATCGATTACCGCTTCAGAGTTACTGTGATGTTTTAACTGATGTTGATAAAAGCGTGCTGCATGCAGCATTAGATCATAGTCTGAACGTTTTTGTGCCGCTGTGCGCTCTGGTCCATTACTGCTACCTTGTTCGCGAGGAACATCAAGGTTAAGTAAACTGGCTAGTTCCTCAATTGCATCAACAAACTCGAGTTTGTCATACTCCATTACAAAAGAAATAGCATTGCCGTTAGCGCCACAGCCAAAGCAATGATAAAACTGTTTATCTTGCGATACGGTAAATGAAGGCGACTTCTCATTATGAAAAGGACAGCAAGCTTGATAGTCTTTGCCCGCTTTTTTCAACCCTACCTTTGAGTCAATCAGGTCGACAATATCGGTTCGTGCCAATAAATCATCGATAAAGTTGCGTGGGATCTTTCCAGCCATTGTTTAAAGTACAGCCCTAAGATAAATAGAAAAGTGATGAAAACGAATTATAATACGCAAAGATTTGAACACAAATGCATAATTTTTTGAAGTACTAAATATCTAAACGAAGAAACCGAGCTCAAGGCTCGGTTTACTTCAATCATACTAAATGTATGTGGGGGTATTAGGCAGTTAATCGTTGCTTAATTAAACCTGAGATTTTGCCCATATCGGCACGACCTTCGGCTTTGCTTTTGATTATACCCATTACTTTACCCATGTCTTGCATACCTGCTGCGTTAGTATCAGCAATAGCCGCGTCAATGAGAGCAATAATTTCTTCTTCACTCAATTGTTGAGGTAAAAAAGCTTCAAGTGCTGTAATTTCATTGGCTTCAATATCAGCTAAATCATCACGCCCAGCATCTTTGTACTGAGTGTAAGAGTCGCGACGTTGTTTAACAAGCTTCACTATAACGGAGGTAATACCTGCGTCGTCTAGTGTTATTTGCTCGTCAATTTCACGTTGCTTGATTGCAGCAAGTACCATACGAATAGGGTTAAGACGTTGTTTGTCTTTGGCTCTCATCGCATCTTTTTGCGCATCTTTTAGCGTTATTAAAAGGCTCATTTATACAAGACCTAATATATTAGTATAATTTAACGCGACGAGCGTTATCACGAGAAAGTTTTTTCATGTGACGTTTAACAGCAGCTGCTTTTTTACGCTTACGCTCAGCTGTTGGTTTTTCATAGTGCTCGCGACGACGAACTTCTGAAAGGATACCTGCTTTTTCACATGAACGCTTGAAGCGACGAAGTGCTACGTCAAACGGTTCGTTCTCTCTTACTTTAATTACTGGCATTAAAAATTCACCTACCTAAATTATGAGCGTTGCTCAAGTTGATCAAACATTGATCAAGTGGTTCAAAAATGGTGCGGTATTGTAATCCGAAGCAACACCACATGTAAAGGATAATATTAACAGAAACACAGCAGCTAAAACAGTGTTAATTTATATGGCGTTGGTACAGTCTACAAAAAACCTGACCTGCCTTTTTCTCTTTAATTAACAACCAGTTATTTGGTGCTTTAAACGAGGTTAGCTCAGTTTCTACCTCAACATATATCAATGCTTCGGGGTCGAGCCATTGATTATTTTCCAATAAATCACAGCATGATTGAGCTAAATTTTTGCGAAATGGCGGGTCAATAAAAACCAAATTAAATGTGTCACTGGTGTTTTTTCTCTCTAAAAACGTCAGTGTATTGGTATTAACGACTTGCGCGTTTTGTGCATCAAGCGTCGCAATGTTTTGCTCTAATTGTTTTGCTGCTTGTGAATCAAGCTCTATGAATGTGGTGTGTTTTGCAAAACGCGACAATGCTTCAAATCCCAATCCACCGGAACCGGCAAAGCAATCGAGAGTGTGCGCATCGCGGGTATCGTGCATCAACCAATTAAACACCGTTTCTTTAATTCGGTCGGTTGTAGGACGCAGACCTTGAACATCTTTTACTGGCAGTTTTCGACCGCGAAATTGGCCGCTAATGATTCTAATAACCCCATCAGCTGATTTATGAGTGGTGTTATTTTGTGTGGTTTTTTTTCTCATTTAACTCACTAAAAATTGGTATCTATGATCTAGCTCAGATAATATTGCAATCATATCACGGCGTGTCATTTTTCAACTGCGCTAAAAGTGTTACTATTATGCACCCTCGAGGATAACGTGTTGCTAAAAGCAATTATTTAGACTTAAAAGCACGCTATCATTATCGTTAGTTTATCAGATTTTTATAAGTGGTTATTAGCAAGTATGGCAAAAAAAAGTAAATTCATGTCGTGGCTCGGTTTTGGCAAGTCAGATAAAAAACAAGCAGAAGCTGATAAACAACAAGCATTCGCAAAAGAGCAGGCAGAAAAAGCCGAACAAGAGCGTTTAGCCGCAGAGCAAGCTGAGGCAGAGCGCTTACAAGCTGAAGCAGAAGCCGAGCGTATAGAACAAGCACGAATTGCAGCTGAACAAGATCGTTTAGCACAAGAGCAAGCTGAAAAAGCTGAGCAAGAACGTTTAGCTGCAGAGCAAGCTGCGGTAGAGCGTTTACAAGTTGAAGCAGAGGCCGAGCGTTTAGAGCAAGAGAAACAGGCGCAAGCACAGCGCGCAGCGGCAGAAGAAAAACAAGCGATTGAACACGCTAATGCAGAGCTATTAGCTAAACAGCTGGCAGATGCAGAGCAACAAAGACAAGAGCAAGCCAAGCGTTTAGTAGAACAAGAAGCGCAAATGCAGTTAGAGCAAGAGCGCATTGCAGCAGAAAAAGCTGAGAACGAGCGTTTAGAACAACAGCGTATTGCAGCAGAACAAGCTGAGAACGAGCGTTTAGAACAACAGCGTATTGCAGCAGAGCAAGCTGAGAACGAGCGTTTAGAACAACAGCGCATTGCAGCAGAGAAAGCTGAGAACGAGCGTTTAGAACAACAGCGCATTGCAGCAGAGCAAGCTGAAAATGAGCGTTTAGAACAACAGCGCATTGCAGCAGAACAAGCTGAGAACGAGCGTTTAGAACAACAGCGCATTGCAGCAGAGCAAGCTGAAAATGAGCGTTTAGAACAACAGCGCATTGCAGCAGAACAAGCTGAGAACGAACGTTTAGAACAACAGCGTATTGCAGCAGAGCAAGCTGAGAACGAGCGTTTAGAACAAGAGCGTCTGGCTGCTGAAGAGGAGTCTGAACGCCTAGAGCAAGAGCGACTGACCGCAGAGCTTGCAAAGGAAGAAGCTATAAAAGCGGAAAAACCTAAAAAAGAAGGTTTTTTCTCTCGCCTCAAAAAAGGCTTACTGAAAACACGCGTTAATATTGGTTCTGGCTTTGCCTCAATTTTCAGCGGTAAAAAAATTGACGATGAGTTATTTGAAGAATTAGAGACTCAGTTACTCACTGCCGATCTTGGTGTTGATACCACCATGAAGCTAATCGATAGCCTGACCGACGCCGCTGATCGCAAGCAGCTTAAAGATGGTGATGCGCTTTATGAATTAATGAAGCAAGAAATGGCAACTATGCTGAAAACAGCAGAGCAGCCTTTAGAAATACCAGCAGACAAAAAACCTTTCGTTATCCTTATGGTAGGTGTAAACGGCGTAGGTAAAACCACCACCATTGGTAAAATGGCGAAACAATTTCAAAACCAAGGTAAATCGGTAATGCTTGCTGCCGGTGATACATTTAGAGCCGCAGCAGTAGAGCAGCTTCAAGTTTGGGGTGAGCGTAATAGTATTCCTGTTATAGCTCAGCACACTGGTGCTGATAGCGCCTCAGTGGTATTTGATGCCTTTCAAGCCGCTAAAGCGCGTAATGTTGATGTGTTAATTGCCGATACAGCAGGGCGCTTGCAAAATAAAGATAACTTAATGCAAGAGCTTGAAAAAATAGCCCGTGTGATGAAAAAAGTAGACCCAGATGCACCGCATGAAGTGATGCTGACAATTGATGCTGGCACAGGCCAAAATGCTATTAGCCAAGTAAACTTATTTAACCAATGTGTATGTTTAACGGGTATCACACTATCAAAGCTTGATGGCACCGCTAAAGGCGGGGTTATTTTTGCCGTTGCTGATAAGTTTAATATTCCTATTCGTTACATTGGTGTAGGTGAAAGTATTGATGATTTACGCACCTTCAAGAGCGATGACTTTATTGACGCGCTATTTAGCCAAGATGAGGACGACGTTTAATTTACCAAAAGGGAGCCTGCTCCCTTTTTAATTGCAAGGAATACCAATTGCGTTAGGACGTTTAATGAGGTTGGCATAATAAAAAATGATAAATTTTCAGCAAGTAAGTAAAACCTATGCCGGTGGGCATCGCGCGCTTGAAAAAGTGAGTTTTCATATAAAACCAGGCGAACTGGCTTTTTTAACGGGCCACAGTGGTGCCGGTAAAAGTACACTTTTAAAGCTTATTAGCTTGATGGAACGCCCCTCTGCGGGTAATGTGTTTATCAATGGCGTGGATTTGAATAAGTTAAATTCACGACAAATTCCGTATGCACGCCGCGACATTGGTATTATTTTTCAAAATCATCGTCTATTAGAACGATATACGGTGTTCGATAACGTTGCTTTGCCCTTAATTATTGAAGGGACTCACCACAAGCAAATTGCCAAGCGTGTGCATGGCGCGCTCGATAAAGTGGGCTTGTTAGATAAAGTACGCTGTCATCCCTCCACACTCTCTGGCGGTGAGCAGCAACGTGTAGGGATTGCACGAGCCATTGTTAATTCTCCTCCTATACTATTAGCTGATGAACCTACCGGTAACCTTGATCCTGAGTTATCGATGGAAATATTACGCCTGTTCGAAGATTTTAATAAGCATGGCACCACGGTTTTAATTGCCACCCATGACTTGGGGTTAGTATCACGAATGAAGTATCGTAGCTTAACGCTTCATGATGGGCGGATGAGCCAAGATCCACTGGCTGAGGGTGTATTATGAGTTTACTGTTCAAAAGCCGTCAAAATAGTAATGATAAACAAAAAAAATCCGTATTCTCTGGCGGTTACTTTTTCATTATTAATATTTTTCGCCAAGGTGTGTACAGCCTAGGAGAAATGTGGCGCACGCCATTAGCCTCTATGATGACTATTGCTGTTCTGGGTTTGAGTTTAACCTTGCCCGCAACGTTATACTTAGTGGTTAAAAATGTGCAACAAGTGAGCAGTGGTTTTGAGCAAGCCAGCGAAATATCCTTGTTTGTAAAAGAGGATATGAGTGAGCAAGAAACGCAAACTTTAGTTAAACGCTTAGCGCTATATCCTGAAATACAAAGTGTGACTTTTATTTCTCGCACTGAGGCTTTGGATGAATTCAAAGAAATGTCTGGGTTTGGTCAGGCTTTAGAATACCTAGATAGTAACCCATTACCGAATGTGGTTTTAGTTACACCAACCCAGCGACATAGCCAACCTAATGCGGCTAAGCAATTACTAAAAAAACTTGAAAGCGAGCGAGAGGTCGACTTTGGTAAGCTTGATATTGCTTGGCTTGAACGTCTAAATGCATTGCTGAGCTTATTAAAGGAAAGTGTGATCACCATAGCGCTACTATTACTTACCTCAGTGACACTGATAATTGGCAATACAATTCGTTTATCCATTATGGATAAAAAAGAAGAAATACAAGTAATGAAGCTCGTAGGGGCAACTAATACCTTTATTCATGCCCCCTTTTTATGGACTGGCATTTGGTATGGCGTGATTGGCGGATTGTTTGCTTTTATTTGCGTAGCATTAATGATGTGGTGGCTATCTGCTGCGGTAAGCAGTGTTGCAGGGGTATATCAAACCAGCTTTACGCTAATAGGGCTTAGCCTTAACGAATTTGGCGCGTTGGTATTGTTGGCCACTAGCTTAGGCTTTATTGGTTCTTACTTATCGGTTAACCGTTACATCTCAGAAATAGAACCCGATAAGGTTTAGGGCCCTAATATAATTCTTAAAACTGTCATGTTTTAAGTTTAAAATTATAAAAAAGCCAAAGCAAAAAGATTAATCTTTGCTTTGGCTAAACCAATTCATAGGTTATTCAGTCGCCTAGTGTAGACTGACTTAACACTAAAAAAACCACTTGATTTATGATTCAAAAAAGTTTTAAATTCAAGTTAGCACTCTTACTAAAAGAGTGCTAAGATGGTTTCAAATGTTTATCACCGAGGTGAAAAATGAGTAAAGATTTATACGCAATGGCACTTACAGTTGGGCAACAAAGCGCAAGTATGGATGGCTATCTTCAAGCTGTTGGTACTATTCCTATGCTTAAAGTTGAGCAAGAGCAGGAACTTGCAAAAAAACTTCAGGAAGAAGGCGATCTTAGTGCTGCAAAGCAACTCATTATGTCGCATTTGCGCTTTGTAGCGCACATAGCTAAAAGCTACTCGGGTTACGGGTTACCCCAAGCTGATTTAATTCAAGAGGGTAACATTGGACTGATGAAGGCAGTAAAACGTTTTGACCCATCAGTGGGTGTACGTTTGGTTTCATTTGCGGTTCATTGGATCAAAGCCGAAATTCATGAGTTTGTGCTTAAAAACTGGCGTATCGTAAAAGTTGCGACAACCAAAGCGCAACGTAAACTGTTTTTTAATCTTCGTAAAAACAAAAAACGTTTAGGCTGGTTTAATCAAGCTGAAGTTAGCACAGTAGCGAGCGAGCTAGGTGTGAGTGAAAAAGAAGTGCGTGAAATGGAATCGCGTATGAGCGGCCAAGACATGGGCTTTGACTTAACTGGCGACGATAATGACGACGCGCCAACTAGCACTTACTCACCGGTACAATACTTAACCGATGGTTCTGCTGATTTAGCTGACGACATTGAACAACAGCAATGGCAAGAGCAGTCACATACGCGTTTATTTAGCGCCTTGAAAACTCTCGATGAGCGTTCTCAAGATATCGTTAGTGCTCGTTGGTTGTCAGACGATAAAGCAACACTGCAAGAGTTGGCTGAAAAATACAGCGTATCAGCAGAGCGTGTTCGCCAGCTGGAAAAAACAGCAATGAAAAAATTACAAAGCGCGATGAGTTAATCGCACTAAAAAGCTGATAAAGCCCTGCATGAAAATGCGGGGCTTTTTTTTAGTTAAAAAAAGAGGTTAACAAAAAGTATCTTTTTTCTTATTTTGCTTACCTCTAGTCACATCTGTATATCTTTTAATTAAATATACCCTAGTTAAAGTTAATGAATAAGTTTGGTTTTAATTTAAATACATGATTTTAGTTTGTTTTTAATTTGGGTATATGAAAATATTCGCGCACCTGAGCGACTTGTCGTTCAAATCGTAGCCTAAATTAAATTATTAATTGCTGTGCTTATTGCCTTTCAATTTCATTTAACGCGAGTATTTACACTCAATATGAACTCATATTCACTAAAGAAAAAGATCTTGCTATCGGTGGTTCTTGCCCTAGCCGTTATTATTGTATTGCTATCGTGGAATAGCTACACCTCTCAAAAAGCGTTACTGTTAAAAAGCAGTATTGATAATGTAAGTCAGTCTGGTAAGCAACAAGCTGCGAGTATTGAAGATTGGCTAGCTAGTCGTCAGCAGATCATAGAGTCAGTTGCGAGTAAGGTTGAGGGCAATACGCTCAGCGCATTACAGCAAGCCAAAGTGTCGGGTGGTTTTCAATTAACTTACTTTGGAGATAGTATCGGGAAAATGACTGACTCTGATCCAAGTATTGATCGAACCGGCTACGACCCGCGCACTCGTCCATGGTATAAACAAGCACAGCTGAAAAATGGCGCCGTAATTACCAAACCTTATTTAGATACTGCGTTTAATCAGTTGGTTGTTTCTATTGCTAAAACCACACAAAGTGGCGTGGTAGCGGGTGATTTATCGATTGAGTCTTTAGTTAATGATGTTAATACTATGTCTTTACCGGCAAATGGGTATGCCATCATGATGCATCAAGATGGCACTGTGATTGCCTATAAAGACACTAAAAAAGTAATGGCAGATATTACGCATATTGACTCGAAAATAAATCACCAATTCATTTTATCTAATAGTCAAAACGGTGAATTTACTCCCCTTTATTTTAAAGATGAAGGCCGAGAGAAGCTTGTTTGGGGTGAAAATATAAATAATACCGATTGGCAGTTGCTATTTGTATTGGATAAAGAAACCTTAGAGGCACCGTTAATTAGTTTATTAGTAACTCAACTCGTATTAGTCAGTGTGGCACTTTTATTGAGCGTGTTGGCTATTTCATGGTTATTAAGTGTGTTGCTTGCGCCGTTAAGCCGAGTATCTCAAGCGTTATCAACAATTGCTGATGGTAACGGTGATTTGACCCAGCGTATTAGTGTTGATACACAAGATGAAGTTGGGGTACTGGCTGATAGTTTTAATCGCTTTGTAAGTAGCCAGCATGAGCTTATAAGCCATATTCGCCAGTTAGCTACTGATTTAGATTTTGATGCAGAGAAAAGCTTAATCACTAATCAAAACAGTGTCAGTGAGTTGCAGCGTCAGCAACAAGAAGTGGCGATGGTTGCCACTGCGGTCACAGAGATGGCAAGTGCAACCCATGAGATTGCTGCTAATGCCGAAAATACCGCGACGGCATCACAACAGTCAGCGCAAAGTAGTCGTGAAGGTAAACTGTTAGTTGATAAAACCAGAAATACGATTAATTCACTTGCGGGTGAAATAGACCAAACAACCACCGTCATTGGCGAACTAAGCTTACATGCTCAGGCTATATCGAGTATTTTGACTACCATTCAAGAAATTGCTGAGCAAACAAATCTATTAGCACTCAATGCCGCAATAGAGGCTGCCCGTGCTGGTGAACAAGGGCGTGGCTTTGCAGTGGTTGCCGACGAGGTGCGTGTACTATCAAGAAGAACGCAAAACTCCACAGCAGAAATTTACACCACCATAGAAACCTTACAAAATACGACCAAAAAAGCAGTGAGCTTGATGGACAGCAGTAAGGGATATGCTAACAATAGTGTGGATGATGTTAATGCAGCAGCTCATGCACTAGAGGAAATCACCTTAGCAGTGAATGAAATTTCTGATATGGCGGGTCAAATAGCGGTTGCAGCAGAAGAGCAAACGCAAGTGACTAATGAAATTACTAGAAATACGGTCGCCATTAAAGATGTAACCGATGAAATTACTACCTCAGCAACTGCACATTTAAGCCAAGCTGAAGTATTAAAAGACAGAGCTACAGATTTAAATGCTAAAGTAGCAACATTTATTTTATAAATATAATGCGCATAAGTGAGTTAAATTAACTGATGGGTTAGGGGGTTTACTTACCCCATCAGTTTAATGAAATAGCTTCTTGCTGAGCTATTTGTACATATTTACGTTCGACCAGTTGCGATACTGGCACCAGTTCAAATCCTTGCTCACTTAATTGCGGCAAAGCGTGGCGTAAAAAATCGATGGTTTCGGGATAGGGATGCGCTATTGCAATGGCAAATTGATACTTAGTTGCTTTTGATTTTAGCTCTTCTAATCTTAATTGTAGTTGCTCTGTGGTCGTTATATTGTCTAAAAATACATGTCGGCTAATGTTTTCCACTCCCAAAAAGTTGGCTGCATTCTGAGCTTGGCTTAATTCAGTTGTACGGCTATCAAGAAAATACAGCTGGCGTTTTTTGAGTACTTCCATGGTCCATTTCATTGCTTGGCTTTGTTGAGTCAGCGCAGAGCCCATATGGTTATTAACTCCTTTAACTTGCGGTAAACTGGCCAGCGCATTCCCGAGCGTTTGTTGAAGTTGTGCTTTATCCATATTTAAAGTGAGCGCACCAGGCCCGAGTTTTTTACCATTTAAAGCCTGCATAGGAACATGCAACAGGAGCTCTTTATTTGACTGACTAGCAAGGGTTGCAAATATTTGAGAATAGGGGGTGTGGGGCAATATTGAATAGGACAACTGCCCAGGTAAACTCAGGAATTCTAAATCACGTTGATGATAACCTATGTCATCGATCACTATGGCTATTTGCTTGGCTTTAACAGCACTCGATGTTGCAAATAAGGCTAAAAACAGCCCAGCTAACACCATTAAATTTATAGTTTTCACGTTTTATAATTTTTATTATCTTTGTCGTGTTTAAAATAATTTACCGAATTTAGTGCATGTTGAGTAGCTGTTTTGCCTTGGTTAACTGGATATCGGCTAAATCTTCAGTGCTAAAAACGGTGTTTTGTTCTAATTGTTCATTTTTTATTATAACGGCTTTATTTGTTTGTGGAAGCGTTGTTTGATTAATCGCCACATTCGGAGTCACGCCAATACCTTCAATCGATTCACCTGATGGCGTAAAGTAGCGTGCGGTAGTTAGTTTTAAGGCGGTATCACCATCGCCTAATGGAATGAGTGATTGCACCGACCCTTTGCCAAATGACTGACTCCCCACTATTTTTGCACGCATATTTTCTTTTAGTGCTGCAGCCAGTATTTCTGCTGCAGAGGCTGAGTTTTCGTTAATCAGTACAACAATAGGTGCGCCTTTTAAAATATCGCCGCGTTTAGCGTAAAACGACTGATTAGAATCATAAAAACGTCCTTTGGTTGTTACTATTAGACCATCTTGTAAAAAGAGGTCTGCCACAGCAACCGCGCTTTTTAAAGTCCCGCCAGGGTTGTCTCGTAAATCAATAATTAAGCCTTTTAATGCGTGGCCGTAATGGTTTTGCATAGCGGCTATTTGTAAGGCAACTTCATGCAAGGTGTGGTTTGAAAAGGTATTTATAGCAATATAACCGCTACCCGCATCAAGTAGTTGCTTAGTTACACTGGCCAGTTTTATTTGTTTTCTGCTGAGGTTAAATATGAGCGGTTTTAGATTGTTATTTCGGATAATACTTAGTTGTACTTTATTGTTGGGGCTGTCTTTAATTTGCTGCGCGACTATATCAATAGGACTATTTTTAATCTGCTGATTATTAACTGCTGTAATAATATCGCCAGCTCGCAGGCCGACTTGTTTAGCAGGCGAATTATTAATTACTTTAACAATCGTGGTGCGCTGCTCAATATTTTTGACCTCAATGCCTAAGCCAGTATAGCGACCATTGGTATTATCAAATAACGCATTTAGCTCATTTTTATCTAAATATTTAGAGTAGGGATCGAGTTTAGAGTATAAGCGTTCAAATTGAGAGGTGTTGTATTCAATGTATTCGCTGTTATGCAGTGCTAAATCATCAACGTAGTAGGTATGAATATTAAACAGTATTTCATTTATTTTTTGGCTTTCTAAATCTTTGACCGAACTGGCATGAGCATTATTTATAAAGCCAAAAAGTGCCAATAAAAAAAATACCTGCAAACAAAACCAAAACATTGGTTTTGTTTGCGATACTTTTTTTTGGCAAATGTGTGTGTTTATCATAACTGCCTCTACTAGGATGCAGTTATTTTAAGATTAAATACGTCTGCACCATTTTATGGGATTAACAGCACGCCCTTTGTGGCGTATTTCAAAGTATAGACCAGAATCGGCTTGTCCACCGCTTTGCCCAACTAAAGCAACGCTTTCACCCTCTCTGACCATATCACCCACATCTTTGAGTAAGGTTTGTGCATGCCCGTATAAGCTCATAAATCCTTCACCGTGGTCCACAACAATCACCCAGCCGTAACCTTTTAACCAATCTGCAAATACCACCTGACCGTTATGAATGCTATTTACTGAAGTGCCCTCTGCAGCAGAAATTAACACGCCTTTCCAGTTAATTCCGCCGTGCTTACGTTGGCCAAACTTGTGCGTTAGTTTGCCTTTACTCGGCCAGCTTAATCTTCCTTTATTTTTATTTAGGCCCAATAGCTCAATTTTTGTGGCTTTTTCTTCTTCAAGTTCTTTAATAGTTGCGATCAGCGTTTGTTCGTTCTCTTCTAAGTAACTAATTGAATTTTTTGTTTTATTTAACTGCTTTTTTAGATTTTTTAGGCTGGCTTGGCGCTCATTTTTAGCGTCAAGAAGCGCTGCTTGTCGCCTTTTTTGTTCATCAAATAAAGCAACTAACTTTTCTTTTGTTTTTTCAAGCTCAGCTTGGTTTTTCGCAATTTCTATTTGCAGCGCTTTAAGTTCATCAAGCTGCTTTATGCGGGCTTTATTTAAGTAGTTGTAATAGCTAAGCGTACGTTCAAATTTAGCGGTATCTTCTTGGTTAAGCAGCATTTTTGAATAGTCATCACTACCTGCCATATAAGCACTTTTTAACTGTGCTGCTAACACACGCTGAAATTGGGCTTGTTGTTTTTCAAGCTTTACCGCGCGTTGTTGTTGCTCTGCTTGCTGTTGTTGTGTTTTTTTAACGGATTGCTCAGCCATATTGAGTGCTTTAGCGTTTTTCGCTATAGCGAGTTCATGTGCTTTTAGCTTTTGCTGCTGTTTAGCTATTTCTTTTTGCTGTTGTTGATATTCAGCTTGGCTTTGCTCTAAAGCCACTTGAACTTGGGATAGGTCTTTTTTAGTACGATCTTCATTAGCCACGGCAACGCCAGTGACTAATGAATGCAGTACACAGATACACGCAATGACGCGGTATGCGCTTTTTTTCATAGGTTATTTCAACACCATAATTGGCGACCCTGTCATTTCTGCAGGTTGCTCTAACCCCATTAAATGCAGCATGGTTGGGGCAACATCGCTCAAGGCTTTGCCTGAATAAGCTTGTGCATCGCGACCTACATAAATAAACGGCACGGGCTCACTGGTATGTGCTGTGTGCGCTTGGCCTGTTTTAAGGTTTGCCATTTGCTCTGCATTGCCATGATCGGCGGTAATAAGTGCTTCGCCGCCATATTCTTTCAATGCATCCACTACACGGCCAATACAGTTATCTACTGCCTCACAGGCTTTAACTGCAGCCTCAAATACACCTGAGTGACCGACCATGTCGCCATTAGGGTAGTTACAAATAATGGCATCGTATTTTCCACTTTTTATTGCTTCTACTAGCTTATCGGTAAGCATTTTTGAGTTCATTTCTGGCTGCAAATCATATGTTGCAACCTGAGGTGATGGAATAAGTTCACGGGTTTCGCCGTCAAACTCATCTTCTCGTCCACCACTGAAGAAAAAGGTAACATGAGCATATTTTTCAGTTTCAGAAATACGCAGTTGAGTTTTACCTTGTTTTTCAAACCATTCGCCAAGTACGTTATTAAGCGGCGTGGGGCCAAAAGCAACAGGCGCATCTATATCGGCTGCGTATTCAGTCATCATCACAAAGCCGCTAAGCTCAGGCGATTTTTTCTTATTAAAGCCGTCAAAGTCAGACTCTACAAAGGCGCGAGTGATTTCGCGTGCGCGGTCTGCTCTAAAGTTTGCAAATATGATGGTGTCGCCATCATTTACTTTTACAGATTCGCTGCCTTTAGGAGTGATCGTGCTGGCTGCTACAAATTCGTCATTTTCATCGCGCTCATAAGCGGCATTTAGTGCACTTACGCCTTCTTCATAATCAAAATCGCCTTCACCTAAGGTGATTAAATTATAGGCTTTTTCAACACGATTCCAGCGGTTGTCTCTGTCCATGGCATAGTAACGGCCAATTAGTGAGGCTAAACGGCCACATTTAAGTTCGCTAAATAAGGCTTCAATACGCTCAATAGACGCTTTAGCACTACGCGGTGGTGTATCGCGTCCATCTAAAAAGGCATGAAAGTACACCTCTTTAGCGCCGCGTTTTGCAGCCAGTTGTATACTGGCAACAATATGATCTTCGTGGCTATGCACGCCACCTGGACTTAACAGTCCCATAATGTGTACAGCTTTGTTGGCATGAACGGCTTTATCAATGTTTTCAACAAGTGCAGGGGTTGTATCAAATTCGCCATCATCAATGGCTTTGGTGATACGGGTAAAATCTTGATACACAATACGGCCTGCGCCTAAATTAACATGGCCCACCTCAGAATTACCCATTTGGCCATCAGGAAGACCGACATCTAAACCCGATGCTGAAATTAATGTATGAGGACGTGTGGCCCAAAGCTCATCTAATACAGGGGTGTTAGCAGCTAAAATAGCATTGCTTTGCTCATCTTCTCTGTACCCCCAGCCATCTAAAATCATTAATACCAGTGGTTTTTTATGCTCTGTCATAGTCACTCCTGAAAAATTAGCGTTGCTAAAATACACGCTAACATTAATGCCAACATGCCAAGTCTTAGCATACCGCGTTTTATAGCTAGGATCAGCAATGAAAAGAAGATATTAAAAATTTTCAATTAGGATTGGCTAAATTGAAAACTTTAAAGGGCTAGATTATTTTTCAGTTAAAAAGAGCTGGGCATTGTGGCTTTCAAGCGTGCTTAAACTCGCATTTTTAGCTGATTTGGGTATACTTGCGCGGCTAATCTCTATTTTATTCAAGTATTGAATAGGGTTGTGGGGTAAGTTAAGCCTATCTTGTAGGTGAAAATTCAGAGTAGCCTAACAGCGCTCTATTGATTTGCTGATGAGTGACTGCTCATTGTGCAAGTGCAATTGGTAAGAATTTAAAATATCTAAAACATCCGTTTTAGTATGTAACTTTATAGTGGAAGTCGAATGGATCAATATATTGAATTTGTCTCAAACCATCCAATTCTAAGCCTAGCTTGGGTTGCGATTGCGTTTCTTATTATTAGTGGCGCAATAAAAAGTAAATTTTCAGCAATTCGTCAAATCAATCCTCAGCAGTTAACGTTACTTATTAACCGCGAAGACGGCCAGGTTGTTGATATGCGTGGGCAAAAAGAGTTTAAAACCGGCCATATTGCCGGTGCTGTGCACTTAAACCCAGAAAAAGCTAAAGAATCTGATTTCTCGACCCTTGAAAAGTATAAGAGCAAACCCATTATAGTGGTATGTGCTGCAGGCATGACTGCTTCAGGTGTTGCAACCGCAATGCATAAAGCAGGCTATGAACAGGTTTATGTTTTATCTGGCGGTATGGGTGCGTGGCAATCAGCAAGTCTGCCAACAACAAGCGGTCGCTAGTATCTCTTAGCTAAACCGATTAAGGATTAATTATGAGTAACGTTGTTTTATACACCAAAGGATATTGTCCTTTTTGTCATCGCGCATTAGCGCTGTTAGACAGCAAAGGTGTAAAATACACAAATATTGATATTGGCGTTCAGCCAGAGCTTCGCGATGAAATGATCGCCAAAGCCGGTGGCGCAAGCACGGTTCCACAAATTTTTATCAACGATGAACACATCGGTGGCTGTGACGACATGATGGCACTAGAAGCGCAAGGTCACCTTGATGCTAAGCTCAGTGCTTAATTTAATTAATTATAATAAATAACAGGTTAGGAATAACAATGAACGAACAAAATCAAAACGCAGCAGCAGAAGCTGATGCAGGTGCACAGTTTACTATTCAACGTATTTATACTAAAGATGTATCGTTTGAAACGCCAAATTCGCCAGCTATTTTTCAAAAAGAGTGGGCTCCAGAAGTAAAATTAGATTTAGATACGCGCTCTAACAAGCTTGATGAAGGTGTTTACGAAGTTGTGCTTGCACTAACTGTAACGGCATCTATCGGTGAAGAAACTGCGTTTTTATGTGAAATTCAACAAGCAGGTATCTTTACTATTGCTGACGTTGAAGAAATGCAATTAGCGCACATGCTAGGTGCATTTTGCCCTAACGTGTTATTCCCATATGCACGTGAAGCGGTATCTAACTTAGTAAATCGTGGTACGTTCCCACAACTTAATCTTGCGCCAGTTAACTTTGACGCATTATTTGCACAGTACATGCAGCAACGCACAGCGCAAGCTGAGCAGGCTACAGCAGACGCTTAATTTATGAATACAGCCACATCAGCTGTTACTGTTTTAGGGGCGGGGTCGTATGGCACCGCCCTTGCTATTTGTTTAGCCCGAAATGGTCACAAGGTGACTTTATGGGGACGCAATAGCCAAGACGTTGCGACGCTTGCAGCTGAGCGAAAAAATCAACGTTACTTACCTGATATTCCTTTTCCTGACACCTTAATCCTTGAAGCAGATTTACAGCGTGCAACGCAAAGTAGCGATATTGTTTTGGTTGTTGTGCCAAGCCACGCATTTGCTGACACATTAAAGCAAATCAAACCTGCTTTGCGCCCAAATGCAAAAATAGCATGGGCCACCAAAGGGCTAGAGCCAAATACTGGGCGTTTGTTACAAGAAGTGGCAGTGCAAGAGCTAGGTGAAGAGGTGCCATTAGCGGTGCTTTCAGGGCCAACCTTTGCCAAAGAAATGGCGATGGGATCACCAACTGCAATTTCGGTGTCATCAACATCATCGGCATTTGCTAAACAAATAGCCGATTTATTGCATTGCGGGCGCTCGTTTAGGGTGTATAACAATGATGATTTTATTGGTATACAGCTCGGTGGTGCGGTTAAAAACGTGATTGCCATTGGTGCGGGAATTTCTGATGGAGTGGGGTTTGGTGCAAATGCTCGTACCGCGCTTATTACTCGTGGTTTAGCAGAGTTGTCGCGTTTAGGGTGTGCACTGGGTGCAAAACCTGAAACTTTTATGGGTATGGCCGGGTTAGGTGATCTAATTCTGACCTGTACCGATAACCAATCGCGCAACCGCCGTTTTGGTTTAGCCTTAGGCAAAGGTGAGAGTGTTGATGATGCCATTGCATCAATCGGCCAAGTGGTTGAAGGCTTTAGAAATACCAAAGAAGTGTACTTACTAGCTCAACGCGCTGGTGTGGAAATGCCAATTACCGAGCAAATATACAAAGTACTCTATGAAAATAAAGACATGAAAGCAGCTGCTATGGCGTTATTAGGTCGTGAACAAAAGTCAGAATAAATGCTTCACTATTCTTTAAAAATTAAAAAACCGACATAATGTCGGTTTTTTATTATTGGTAAATAATTACTGCGCGTTTACAAAGCCAAGCTGGCGCCAAGATTCATACACAAACACAGCTACTGCATTAGACAGATTCATACTGCGACTATCGGCTTGCATAGGTATACGCACGCGTTGCTCGTTTGGCAGTGCTTGAATCATGTCATCAGGTAAGCCTCGGGTTTCTGGTCCGAATACTAAGCAATCACCCGCTTCATACTGTGCTTGGTGATGAAATTGGCTACCTTTAGTGGTGCAAGCATACACTTTTTTAGGTTGGCACTTTTCTAAGTAAGCATCAAATGAGGCATGGCGTTGTACATGGCTAAATTCGTGATAGTCAAGTCCAGCGCGTTTTACACGTTTGTCATCCCACTCAAACCCTAACGGTTCAATTAAATGCAATGAATAGCCAGTATTGGCACATAAACGAATGATATTCCCGGTGTTAGGCGGAATTTCAGGTTGGTATAAAACAATATCCAGCACAATAAGCCCTATAAAATCTTTAATTTGACTGGCTCAGTATACACGAACAATGAATAAAAAATGATATACTACAAACATTAAATACATCTTACACTTGGACAGATACGTGCATAATCGCAGTTATGAATTTTGGGTCAAAGCTTCAAGCATAGTGACCATGGTCATGGTGAGCCTAATGATTGCGACCAAAGCATGGGCTTGGCTGGCGTCGGGTTCGGCGTCGATGCTTGGCTCACTCACTGATTCATTAATGGATATTACCGCGACGCTAATGAGCTTTTTAGTTTTATCGTATGCACTGCGTCCTGCGGATGATGACCACCGGTTTGGTCACGGTAAAGCGGAGGCGCTTGCAGGGTTAGGCCAAGCTGCATTTATTGCGGGCTCGGGCTGTTTATTAATGTTTCACGGTATCGAGCGATTAATAAACCCAGTAGAGCTTTCGCACTCATTATTAGGTGTATGGGTGAGTATTTTTGCCATTGCTTGTACCTTGGTAATTGTATTTGTGCAAAATAAAGTCGTGAAGCACACTGAATCAATCGCCATCAAAGCCGACTCCGTTCACTACAAGGGCGATTTAATTTTAAATGCGGCGGTATTGCTTGCTATTTTACTCGCCTACTATGGCGTACTGTATGCCGACCCATTGTTTGCTATCGGTGTGGCAGGTTATTTATTGTATAACAGTTGGGATATAGCAACCGAAAGTGCCTCGCATTTAATGGACAAAGAGCTACCCGATGAAGAAAAGCAAAGTATTTTTGAAATAGCGCGTAACCATAATGATGTTTATGGGGTGCACGGTATTCGCACTCGACAGGGCGGTAAAGTTAAGTTTATTCAACTACATTTAGAGCTTGATGACAATTTACCGCTTATTCGTGCCCATAAAGTGGCAGATGAAGTGGAGCTGATGATCACTCAGCAATTTGAATCTGAAGTTGATATTTTGATTCACCTAGATCCGCTGTCGCTTAGTAGTTAACCTATTGAATCACAAAATTTATAAAGGCTTGTTAGCAATGGTTGGCGAATTTCGTCCCGTTCAAAAAACAGCTCGTGCTTAGCCCCTTTAAACTGCTTTATTAGGGTGTTTTTATGTCGGCTTGCAAGCTTATGCTGGGCTTGGTTATCAACCACTTCGTCATTTTCTGCGCTGGCTATAAATAACGGGGTTGTTATGGATAGTTTATCGAGCGCTTTAATAAATGAAAAAACAGTATGCAGCCAGCCATAGGTAACACCGCCTAATTGTAATAGTGGCGTTTGCTGATAAGTTGCCCTAAATTGATCATAGCGTATTTGGCTACTGGTTAAAGTGTTAAGCGCAAACTCTTCAGGTGTATAATCGCTTTGTCCTAACGCATAACACCCTGAGAACCCTAATAATGACGCACTGGCGGCGATAAACTGTGCTACGGGTTTTGGTATTCCTTTAGTATGAATATCAAACATGGGCGCAGATAAAAACGCCCCACTAAAGTCATGTGAGTAACGTGCTAAGTAATCAAACGCAATAGCGCCGCCCATTGAATGGCTAAGCAGTAGTTTTTTACCTTGCCAATGCTGCTTTACCACCTCAAGATTGAATTGATTGAGATCGTGACTGTAATCTTCAAATTGTTTGACATAGCCTTTATGGGGGTTTTTTAATAACCGATAAGAGCGCCCTTGGCCTTGGTGATCAACAATAAAAACAGCAAAATTATTACAATAAAGCTCCCAAAGCAGCTCTTTGTATTTATCGAGTCCTTCAATGCGCCCAGAACTAATAACAATGGCAGTGTGAGCCTGTTTAGGCTTAGCGTAAGCATAAAATAATTTACCGGCAGCCGTGCTTAAATAGGCTTTTTTGAGTGTATTAGTATAAAACTCATTAATGGCAGGTAGGTTATTTTCAAGCTCGCTTTCATTGCTATAAAACATGGTCTCTCTTTTGTATTGGTAAGCTTATCTCAACGCATAACCCGCCAGCGTCCTTATTTGATAAAGCTAAATTTCCGCCGTGGGCAATCACCGCATTTTTTGCAATGGCTAAACCCAGCCCAGTGCCGCCGCTGACTCGGTCGCGGGCGTCTGATTGCCTAAAAAATGGCTCACATAGTTTATCAAGTTGCGCTGCGGGAACGCCAGGGCCGTCATCACATATTTGTATAGTAATGATATCACTGTGTTTTAAGGTGATGCTAATAGTATGTTGTGCGTATTTAATTGCATTACGTAAAATATTTTCTAGAGCACTGGCAATCAGCATTTCGTCGCACTCTATATTTACCTCAGCATCACCTTGAATATGCAGCGTTTTATTGTACTGTTTTGCTTCAAACTGAGCATCGTTAATCACATGGTCAACAATAACTTGTAACGACTGCGCTTGCAGTGATAAAGGTTGGCTATTGGCTTCTAAGCGCGATACCTGCAATACATCGGCTATCATTTTATCAAGTTGATTTGCTTCTTTTTCAATACGCAATAAATACGATTGGCTGGCCTCACTCGCTTGCATTTGCGCCAACCCTGTGGCCATTTTTAAGCGTGTTAGTGGGGAGCGCAATTCATGGGATATATCGGCAAGTAAACGCTTTTGAGCGCTAAGTAGTTGCTCTAATTGATCAGCCATACGGTTAAAATCGCGTCCTAAAACTCCAAGCTCATCTTTTCGTTGACTATTTATTGCCGCGCGCGCACTTAAATCGCCATTTGAGAGCCTAATTGCAGCTTGTTTTAAGCTATTTATAGGGGCAATTAAGTTACGACTAAATAAAAAGCTTAATGTAAGTGAGGCGATAATGGCGATAGAAATTTTTAACCAAACCGGCAACAATCTTAAGCGAATAAAGAGCGGTCGCTGTTGATTTATATCGATTTCATATAACTCAAATTCGCCTTCAGGTACTCGAATGCGCACAGGGCCAAAAGCTTGATAGTATTCAGTAAAAATAACTTGTGGAGGCATCCCCTTGCTAAAGTTAAGTAAGCTTAAATCAATATTGTTCTCAACATCTTTACTGATCAAAACCTCATCGCTGTTTTGTGAATTTAAATAAAGCAATTTACGTTTAGTTAAACGCGGATGAGTAATAATGTCATTAATAGATCGCTTGTGTTTATGTGCGCTGCGCTCGATAGCTCGTGCTAGGTATTCTAGGTTTTTCTGCATTGGTCCTTGCAGTGGGTCATGGCTAATAGCATTGATCAGCGAAATATTACTTAAGAAAAATAGCGCAGTAAAAGTGCCAATGATCGTTAGCCAAAACCAAGCAAAGACTTTAAAAAACAAATAATGTCGAGGGTGTCTTAACCAGCTAAAACGCGTTAATTTACTCTCCTTGGATAAAGACATAACCCGTCCCTCGAATAGTTTTAATTTTTTCACCCGCGATATGCTCGGCTATTTTTTTTCGAATATTACTCACATGCATATCAATAGAGCGATCAAATGACGCTAAACGCCGTCCTAGTACCTCTTCGCTTATTTGCTCTTTGCTTATAACATCAGGAGCGTGTTTTACTAATAAAGCCAATATTTCGTATTCGGTACCCGTAAGCGTGAGTGTGGTGTTATTTACACTGGCTTCACGCGTGGCAAAGTTAATAGTAATACCGTTTAAAGAGAGCTTTTTATTATTGTTATTGCTTACACTATTAATGTGTTCAATACGGCGAGTAATGGCTTTAACGCGGGCAAGGAGTTCGCGGTGGTTAAACGGTTTTGGAATATAGTCATCAGCGCCGAGCTCTAAACCAAAAATACGGTCAAAGTCTTCACCTTTAGCGGTCAACATAATCACCGGCGTTAATTTACTTTGTCTGAGTTGTTTGAGTACTTCAAAGCCATCTATAGAGGGCAACATAACATCAAGTAATATAAGCGCGTAATCGTTTTGTAAAGCAAGCTCTAAGCCTTGTTGGCCATCATGTGCGGTTTGTATGCTAAAGCCTTGTGCGCTCAGATACTCGCTTAATAGCTCACATAAACCGGTGTCATCATCAATCATTAATAGTTTCATACATTAAGCCTTACGCGCTGTTTTATGGTTTTATTTTACGCGTTTAATGTACTAAAAGTTAGTCTTTACATAACCTTTACACTGCTTTGCGTTACTTTGCATTGAGCCGGTTATAGTGAACACACTGGCTAGCAGCCAACAACCAACTCAATATTAAGGTGATGATTATGACTAAGATAAACACGCTATCAAAATTAGTACTTATATGTGGCTTAACAGCAGCAACGCTCAGTGCGGGCAGTGCACTTGCAAAAGGTGATGGGCATAAACAGGGCCACTCTCAAGCACGCTTTTTACTCTCTGAGCGAGCAGCAGATAAACTGGCGCTTACTGAAGATCAACAAACACAACTAAAAGCGATTTTTGAAACACAAAAAAAACAGCTCCAAGCACTAAGAGGGGCTAATAAAGAAGCCCGTAAAGCAATACGTGAAGCGTATAAAGAAAAAAAAGAGGTGTTATTATCAGCATCAACATTTGATGAAAACGCAGCCAAAGAGCTACTTGGCGAGCGCCAAGTAAAAGCTGAGCAAATGGGATTAATTAAACTTAAAACGCAACATCAAATTTGGCAGGTCTTAAATGCTGAGCAACGTGAACAGCTTGAAAAAATGCAACAACGTAAAGACAAAAAGCATCGCAAACAAAGAGCATAACGCTTTCAAGTAAAGCAAAAAGCCAGCTTTTAGCTGGCTTTTGTTTTTAAGTCGTTTTATTACTTAAAAAAGTCATCTTCGTTTTTTGCCATCATTGCTTCAATATCTTCAATCATGTCTTGGCTGAACTCATCTGCAGATGTAATCGGCGCTGAAATTTTATTATTTTCAAACGACCATTCACCTAAATCAATAAGTTGGCAACGTTTTGAACAAAAAGGGCGATTCGGACTTTGTTCTGACCATTCTACTTTTGCTTTACAGGTTGGGCAGTTAACCACTGTTGGCATAATTTACTCTCACATTAATATAGGCTTTGCGACTCAATTTATAATAAACGGCTAAGCTTTCTATTTAAAAACTAGTGACACGATTAATCTCAGCAAGTGAGGTCACACCCTCTGCGGCTTTACGAATACCCGATAAACGCAAATTGTTATATCCTGCTTTAAGTGATACCTCAGCAATTTCTAATGAGTTACCGCCGCGCATTATAATTTGGGCAATTTCAGGCGTAATTTTCATTACTTCGTAAATACCAACACGGCCTTTGTAGCCATCGGTACAGTTTTCACAGCCTTTAGGTGCGTATAAAACCATGTCTTGAATTTGTTGTTCACTAAAGCCTTGGCGTATAAGCTCTTCGCGAGGTAACTGCTCTGGTGTTTTACATTTAGAGCATAATCTTCGGGCTAAACGCTGAGCTATAATTAAACTAATAGAACTGGCCACATTATACGCGGGTACACCCATATTTAACAAACGAGTAATCGTTTCTGGCGCTGAGTTGGTATGCAGTGTTGACAGCACCAAGTGACCTGTTTGCGCCGCTTTAATTGATATTTCTGCAGTTTCTAAATCACGTATTTCACCCACCATCACTACATCGGGATCTTGACGTAAAAACGCCCGCAGTGCATTAGCAAAAGTCATATCTGCTTTAGTATTTATTTGTACTTGGTTAACCCCTTCGAGGTTAATTTCTACCGGATCTTCGGCGGTACTAATATTCCGCTCCGGCTGATTGAGTATATTTAAGCCCGTATACAAAGAAACCGTTTTACCTGAACCGGTTGGGCCGGTAACCAAAATCATCCCTTGCGGTTGCTCAAGTGCATCGAGGTATAGTTTTTTCTGCTCGGGTTCATAGCCTAATACATCAATACCTAGCATGGCACTGGATGAATCAAGAATACGCATTACAATTTTTTCGCCCCACAAAGTTGGCATGGTACTAACACGAAAATCAATACTTTTACGTTCAGTGATTTTAAGCTTAATACGGCCATCTTGTGGTTTACGCTTTTCTGCAATATCCAGTCGCGACATTACTTTTATTCGCGCTGATAATTTACTGGCTAAAGTATTTGGCGGGCTGGCTACTTCGTGCAAAATACCATCAATGCGAAAGCGAATACGGTATTTGTGTTCATAAGGTTCAAAGTGTAAATCTGAGGCGCCTTTTTTTATTGCATCCATTAAAATTTTATTAATGTAGACAATTATTGGGGCGTCGTCTTTGTCATCGTCTTTGGGAGTGTGTTCTTTGTGCTGCTCAGAATCGAGTTCAGCGAACTCTTTAAATTCATCTTCACTTAAATTTAAACTGCCAGTAGCATCGAGTAATTGCTCAATTTTATTATCGAGCTGGACGTAGTCAACCACAACCACTTCGCACGATAAACCCGTGCTAAACTCAAAGTTTTCGAAGGCGCCATAATCGGTAGGATCTGAGGCGGCAATATACACTTTTCTGCCTTTTTGTACCAAAGGCAAAATGTGGTGTTTGCGGATCAGTTTTTCTTTAACCAGCTCAGCAGATATTTGTGCGACATTAAAATCTTTTAAATCAAAAAAAGGCACTCTAAATAAATCAATGCATTGCTCAGCTAAATCTTTACTGTCTATTTTTCCACATTTAGAGATAAGCTCTGCAGTTGACGCAAAATCTTGCTGCCGTGTTTTTACGGTATCAGTATCAACCCGGCCGAGGGTAATAAATTTTCTTAATAACGGTGAGTTAATATTCATTGCGCACCTGATTTAATCCTTCTTTAGTCAGCAATTTATCAGAAAAAAGAAAGGAATACATTAATCGTACCAACGCAGCAGACAATTTACTGATAAAAATATCAGTTTATGGCGCTGCGATTGGGTTAATTTATTTATATTGTAGACTTAGCTTGCTGTAAATAATAATTATGCAGTTTAAGTAAGTCTTGTTTTACATCGCTTAGGTCGCGGTTATTATTTAAAATATCATCCGCTTTTTGTTGTTTATGCTCTCGAGACATTTGTGCGTCAATAATTTGCTCTGCTTGTTCAATGCTTATATTGTCGCGCTGTGTAGTACGTGCAATTTGCACCTCTTTGGGAACATCTATTAGCAAAGTACGATGACAGTAGCCATCAAGCCCATTTTCAAATAATAGTGGGGCAACTAACACCACGTAGTCGCTTTGCGCGTTTTTTAAATCAATAATAAGCTGAGTGCGTATTAATGGGTGCAGCAGAGCATTGAGCCATGTTTTTTGCTCAGGGTTACTAAAAATCCGCGCTCGTAGTTCGCCACGGTTTAATGCGTCATGTTCATCGAGTATATCATTGCCAAAATGCGCAATAATCGCTTTTAGGCCATCAGTGCCGGGTTCAACCACTTGGCGAGCCACTATATCTGCATCCACAATAGTAATACCTAGTTCTGCCAACATATCGCTAACTGCGGTTTTACCACAGCCAATCCCGCCGGTTAGTCCCAATACCCAGTTATTTATATGGTGTTGTGTATTGCTCATAGTTAGTAGCCAATAAAATTAAAATAGCTGTTTTGCAGTTGCGTTCCCCATAGCATAGTGATCCAGCCGGCTATTGCTAAGTAAGGGCCAAAAGGAATGGGCGTTGCTTTGTCTTTACCTTGAATGCTCAGTAGAGCAATGCCAATTACAGCGCCAACTACGCTTGAGAGTAAAATAATGGTCAATAACGATTGCCAACCTAGCAATGCGCCAAACACCGCCAGTAATTTAAAGTCGCCATAGCCCATGCCTTCTTTGCCGGTTATTAATTTAAACAACCAAAACACACTCCATAAGCTTAAATAGCCACATGCTGCGCCAATAATGGCATCGCTAGGGGCAATGGTATAACCCATAACTGAGGCGATTAACGCTAACCATAAAAGTGGCAAAGTAAGCTGGTCCGGCAGTAGCATGTGATCAATATCAATAAAAGTCAGTGCTACCAACGCCCAAGTAACTACAATGTACAATAAAGCCTGCTCTGTTGCGCCAAAGGTGTAGGCAACCACTAAACTTAAAATAGCGGTAATGGCCTCAACGAGAGGGTAACGTACTGATATTGGGTTGTTACAGGTTGCGCATTTACCTTTTAATAATAACCAGCTAATTATAGGGATATTTTGCCACGGTTTAATGGCCGCTTTGCACTTAGGACAACATGAGTTGGGTTTAACTAAGTTAAACGTGTCAGTCGTTTGTGCGTTGGTTTGTTTCGCTTTAGCGTTGGTTAGTTCATCGGCTAATAATAAGCGGCATTCAGTTTGCCATTCTTTTTGCATCATTAGCGGCAAGCGATAAATCACCACATTTAAAAAGCTACCAATACATAAACTCACCAGTCCAATAGTGGTTAAGTAAAACCATAAATGGTTTTGCATCGTGGCGGTGATATCAATAAAAAGACTTTGCATTTATTTTACCTAAAACTAAATTCTGTGTTGATAATACAGTGGTTTTATATAAGTGCAAAGTTAGGTTCAAGGTTCAAGGTTCAAGCAACGGGCTACGAGTTGCGGGGAACCACCGCGTTTTAATTGTTCTGTAGGCGGGGCTTTATACCGCGCACTTTAGTTGCGGGCAACGGGCTTCGGGTAACGGGCCTAGAAACTCGAAGCTCGAAGCTAAATAACTGAACCTAGTTGGAATATAGGTAAGTACATGGCGACAATTAAGCCACCGACTAATATACCGAGTACCGCCATTATTAACGGCTCAAGTAAGCTCGATAGGCCATCTACCGCGTCATCTACTTCTTGCTCGTAGATAGTTGCTACTTTTGCGAGCATGCCATCAAGCGATCCTGACTCTTCACCAATGGCAACCATTTGAATTACCATATCAGGGAATATTTTTGAATTACGCATCGCCCAGTTCATTTGATTACCTGAACTCACCTCGGCTTTTATTTCTAAAATAGCATAACGGTAAACCGCATTACCTGAGGCACCTGCTGCAGAATCCAAAGCATCCACCAATGGTACACCGGCAGCAAAGGTGGTCGATAAAGTACGCGCATAGCGCGCGACCGCTGCTTTATTGAGTATCATGCCAATAACTGGGAGTTTAAGTATGGCGCGGTCAGTGGCATCACGCAGTTTTAAACTTCTTAAATGTGCTTCTTTAAATAGATAACCAAATGCCACAACGCCAATTAGGGCTATCCACCAGTTGGCTTGCATAAATTCAGAAATGGCGATGACGAATAAGGTAAAAGCGGGCAGTTCGGCACCAAAGCCAGCAAAAATATCTTGAAATTGCGGTACTACAAATATCAGTAATATAGAGGTAACAATGAATGCGACAACTAAAACTGCCGCTGGATAAAACATGGCTTTTTTAATTTTTGATTTCAGCGCTTCTGATTTTTCTTTATAAAGGGCGACGCGGTCAAATATTTTATCCAAAGAGCCTGACTGCTCACCTGAGGCCACTAAATCGCAATATAAATCATCAAAATAACGAGGGTGCTTTCTGAGTGCCATTGATAATGGTTGCCCCGCTTTAACCTCATCACCAATGGTTTCCATGAGTTTACTCACACTTTTATTGGTAGAACCTGAGCCTATCATCTCAATCGATTGTATCAGTGGTACACCCGCCATCAGCATGGTAGCGATTTGTCGTGTGACGAGTGCAATATCTTTTGGGGTGATTTTTTGCACACTTTGCAAACCAAATAACGGCTTGGCTTTGCGTTTTACTTTTGAGGGGGTAATACCTTGCTTTCGTAATTGGGCTTTTACTAAAGCGATACTTGAGCCAGTGAGTTCTCCTTCGAGTTTTTTGCCACGAGCGCTTACTCCTGTCCACTGGAATACGTCTATATTTTTATCATTGCCCTTGTTTGCCATTTATAAAACTCTATTTGTAGGAGTTAAAAGGTAGCAAAAGCTACCTTAGTTTTGTTTTACATGTTTAGCTAGAGGTACAAGAGCTAGGTAACCAACTTGTTTTAGCTGTGCCTGTTGCAGCACCTGTACAAACCCACTCGCTAAGGTTAAAACCAGCTGTGAAATTAGCCGCCGTAGCTGCTGCTGCACCGTTTTGAGGAGTTAAAGTTATTGTTAAACCAGCAAGATCGCTCTGACCTGTAGCCAAAATAACACCAGCATCGCTTACTGCAACTGTAGTAACGTATTTAGTAGATCTAAAGTCTGCGTCGCAATCGTCTGGGTCTTGACCTACTTGTGCTTTTTCGCTCACACATGTTTTTGCACCACTAGCAGCAAGCATAAGCTCAGCAGCTTTGGCGCGAGCTGTGTAATCCTGATAAGCAGGCAGTGCTACTGCTGCTAAAATACCGATGATTGCTACTACAATCATTAATTCAATTAGGGTGAAACCCTTTTGGTTTTGTTGTGTCATTGTTTGCATGTTTCCTCTCCTAAAGGATAATGTTGTGGTAAGCCAAACGGGTATAAGTTTTTTAAATTTAACTTATGTTGTTCACTTAACCTGTTACTACAAAAATAAAATCATTTTGCCAAATTTAGTGCTGTGTTTTAGCGGTAAAAATTTTTCCGCGAAGACACGCACTTTATGGCGGTTATTCGTTAATTTGTCCCTTACTTGAGCATAAACTTATCTATTAAAAGTTAGTTATAACCCGCGTAAGTTACAAGCTAATTGTAAAATAAACCCTATCGCTTATTTTTACACTGTCCCTTATAAATGCTTTTCCACTCTTTTTAACTAATTAAATATTTAAAACTAGTCAATATGAATGAGTCTAACACTGTTTATTGCGCTTTTGTATGTAAAAACTTTATAAAAAACGCATTAATTTAATAACTTGTTACAAATAGTCCTTTTGGATTATTTAATGCCCTTTTTTAAAAGCTGTCAATCAATTAGCGCAAGAATATATAAATAAATTTTACATTATTTACTCAAATCGCATCGATAAATCGATTGATTGTAAATTTTTTGTAAGTGCACCGCTTGAGATAAAGTCTACGCCTGCTTGCGAGTAGGCTTTTAGTGTTTCTAGAGTCATATTGCCCGACACTTCAAGTTTAGCGCGCTTATTTGTAATGCTAACTGCTTGGCGTATTTGCTCAGGATTAAAATTATCTAACATAATAATGTCGGCGCCTGCGTTAATGGCTAGCTCTAGCTCATCAAACGATTCAACTTCAACCTCTATAGGTTTATCGGCATGATTTAGCTTAGCTTGAGTAACCGCGTTATTAATTCCTCCACAGGCTGCTATGTGGTTTTCTTTAATTAAAAACGCATCAAACAAACCAATTCGGTGGTTTGCACCGCCGCCACATTTAACTGCATACTTTTGCAGCGCTCTAAGCCCTGGAATGGTTTTACGGGTATCGAGTAGTTGCGTGCTAGTGCCACTTAACTCTTTTACATAGTGCGCTGTAGTTGTGGCCGTACCAGAAAGCGTTTGTACAAAGTTAAGTGCGGTGCGCTCGGCTGTTAAAATAGCGCGAGCAGAACCTGATGCGGTAAATAAAGTGCTATTGGCACTGACAAAGTCGCCGTCGTTCACGCATATATTTACAACCACGCTTGGATCGACTTGCTTGAACACTTCAATGATTAGGTCTTTGCCACAAAAGATGCAGTCTTCACGGGTGATCACTTTCGCATGGGCTTGCTCTGCTTGAGGAATAAGCTGTGCGGTAATATCGCCTTGTTCGGCGCTTTGATAATTTAGATCTTCATTAAGTGCTAAGGTAACAAGTTGACTAATTAGGGTATGCGAAATAGACATGAAAAAGCTCATAATAGATAATAAATTAACTAAATTTTACTCTGTTTAATTACTAAATAGAAGCTGCTAACAACTAAACTAATCAGCCAGCGCTTAATTTACACGTTGATCATATTTTATCGTTTAGTATTACGCTATCTTTATAGGGTTAAATCTATTAGCATCTTGATATACATCAATTTTGGTTAGTTATGAAAATAGATTCTTTAGGCGTTATAAATAATATTAGCCAGCGGGCGTGTAGCCACTTTGACGAGCGACCTGCTCAGTGCGATATTTCGCTGTTGGTTATTCATAATATTTCATTGCCCGCAGGGCAGTTTAACACTCCGTATGTTGATGATTTATTTATGGGGTGTATTGATTGTAATGCACATTCTAGCTTTAGTGACCTAGAGGGGCTTAAGGTGTCAGCGCATTGTTTTATTAAGCGCTGCGGCGAAGTTATACAGTATGTGCCTTTTGAAAAACGTGCATGGCATGCGGGGCGCTCCTGCTTTGCTGGGCAACAAAATTGTAATGATTTTAGTATAGGTATAGAGCTTGAAGGCACAGATACAATTAACTATACCGATGCGCAATATCAAAGTTTAGCTGCATTGGCGCAGGCTATTATGCAGCGCTATCCAAAAATAACAGCCAGTAATATAGTTGGGCATTGCGATATAGCCCCTGGGCGAAAAACCGACCCTGGAGCGAGTTTTAACTGGCGTAAGTTTTTTAACCTAATTAAATAACTAGGGTCTGTTGACCTTTCAAGGTTAAATTTGCAGCAGTCTGTTTGGTATTTAGGCAAGGCAGCGCCTATGTGGTGTGGTTATTCCCCATAAATAGGCGATAACGTAGCATCAATGCCAAACAGGCGCTGCCCTTCGGGTTCTGCCTAGGGACGATTTACTCTTTGTTGCTCGGTTTTGACTTAGCCCACTAGGTTACAAACTTCGCGCCGCGATTAAATCGCCCCTAGTTTGAACAAATTATAATCCGCAAAGGTCAACAGACCCTAAATTAAGCGAGTAACAACATGATTTTGGTTTCAATAATAATTGCACTGATACTTGAGCGTTTAGGTGCTCGCTCTGCGCATTGGCAAATGAGTTATTACGCTAATGGCTACTTAACTCGCTCTGTTAATTTATTGACCAATAAAGGTTTATTTGGCACAGCTACAGGGTTTTTAATTTGGCTATTACTGCCTGTGATTGCTGTTGGGTGTGTGTATTTTTTATCTGACTTTGCACTTTGGCAGCTTGTTTTTAATGTGGCGGTGTTACTCGTTTGTTTTGGTTGTGCTAAGCAACGCGCTTTATATAAATCGTATTTAAATGCACTGACCCGAGGGGATCAAACCGCTGCGTCTTTGTATGCTTTGCAATTAGGGCAAAAACGCACCCAAGAGCAACAAGGCGGCGAAACCTTAGGGCAAACGCTGGCTTGGGTTAACTTTCGATTTTATTGTGCGGTTATATTTTGGTTTGTGGTATTGGGCGTTGCTGGTGCTGTTTTTTATGCATTAGTACGTACCTTTGCCGACTTAGTGAGTGATAACCGTGATGAAGTCATTGCTAAGCATTTTAAACTCCTCCATCGTTTACTATTTTGGCTTGATTGGCTCCCTGCGCGTATTACCAGTTTTGGCTATTTAGTGATTGGTAACTTTAATAAAGGGACTAGCTGTTGGTTACATTACGTGTTTGACTTTTCAAGTCCTAATCGCAAGGTGGTTACTTATACTGCATTGGCCGCCGAGCAAGTTGAAGAGCGCTATTATGGTTGCACCTTTGAAGCCACCTGTATGATCAAACTAGTTAAGCGAAATGTACTTTTCTACTTAGTATTGATTGCTTTAATGACTTTATTTGGTGGTTTAAGTTAAAAAGCAGGGATTAGGTTCTAGGCACTAGGGTTTACTTTTGCTTCTCATTTACTCTCATTGTCTTCTCTTTGTGTAATAGTTTTTAAGTAATTTATTTACCACAGAGAATTTAGAGTACACCGAGTAAGTGACAATGAATGGTTTTTCCCTCTGTGGAACGCGAAGCGTCTCTGTGCCCTCTGTGGTTAAAAAATAAATATATTTGGTGCCTAGAGTTTTAGGTTCTAGGCAGAGATTAAGCTAAGCATAGTGTTGGGTTAATCGTAGGCGGGGCTTTATGCCGCGCACTTTACTTTTTTGTGACGGGCTTCGAGTTGCGGGCTTAAAACCTTTAACCTTTAACCTAAACATGCGCGAGGTAAACTCCCGCCTACAATGTAAAAACATGTTTGCAAATTACTCTACATTTTATCCTATTGCGAACCCCGAATCCGAAAACCCAAATTAGCTGGTCTGACCATTTGTTTTTCATCATATTAACCTTTCTTTATCCTCTGCATTCTGTGTATTATTTGAACTTTGTTTAAATTACGTTACGCTGGCCTTAGGGCTTTAAAACTGCTGTAAATTGACAGTAATTACGGTTTTTGATAACGTATGGCAAAATTTGGTATGACCAATTTACCTTTTGGTCAGGTCATTCAGTTAAAAGCCTTATTTAATGGGCTGCTAGCACTTATACAACGCGGACGTTGATTGATGTCTTTAAAAATTAAAGCGGCAAAATTATCTGATGTTATTTTACAACAACTCGAGAACATGATTCTTGAGGGGTCGTTAGCACCAGGAGAAAAGTTACCACCGGAGCGTGAACTCGCCAAGCAATTTGAAGTGTCGCGTCCGTCGTTGCGTGAAGCCATTCAAAAGCTTGAGGCAAAAGGGCTCGTAACTCGTCGTCAAGGTGGTGGAACGTATGTAAAAAATCAATTGGAGGAGGGGCTGACTGATCCGTTGTTTGATTTGATCAGTAAACACCCCGAATCGCAATTTGATTTATTAGAATTTCGTCATGCGCTAGAGGGAATTGCGGCTTATTACGCAGCACTTCGCGGAACAAGTAACGATTTTGCAAAAGTAAAACAGAGCTTTGAGCAGATTGCATTAGCTAAAGATGAATTAAAGCAAAAAGCCAAAGCGATTAATGACTTTCATTTTTGCATTGCTGAGGCGTCTCATAACGTAGTGTTACTGCATTTAGTAAGAGGGATGCAAAGCTTACTTGAGCAGAATGTTTTACAAAATTTAACGGTGTTACTTAAAAAGTCAGATATAAGCAGCCAATTAGCCGAGCATAGACGCTTATTAATGGATGCAGTGATTGACGGTAATCCTGAACAAGCTCGCTTAGCGAGTAATGCGCATTTAGCCTATATTGAAGAAGCATTGCTTGAAGCGGGTAAAGAGCACTCGCGAATTGAACGTAGTTTGAGACGCACCAAACAAAATTAAGCAAGTACATTCACTGTTAACTTGAGTTAACAGTGAAGTATTCAATACATAAAATTAGTATTTTAAACATAAGGAAACCTCCATATGTCTGAAGTCAATAAAATTGACGTAGACGCGCTAGAAACACAAGAGTGGTTACAAGCTCTTGAATCAGTTGTGCGCGAAGAAGGTGTTGAACGAGCTCAGTTTTTACTTGAGCAAGTGTTAGAGCAAGCCCGCTTAGACGGTGTTGATATGCCAACTGGCATTAACACAAACTACGTTAATACGATCCCGGTTGATCAAGAACCTGCCTACCCTGGTGATGTAAATCTTGAGCGCCGTATTCGTTCAATTATTCGTTGGAACGCGATTATGATTGTATTGCGTGCATCGAAAAAAGATCTCGACTTAGGCGGCCATATGGCGTCTTACCAATCGTCTGCTGCATTTTATGAAGTATGTTTTAACCATTTCTTTAAAGCGCCAAATGATGTTGATGGTGGTGATTTAGTTTATTACCAAGGTCATATTTCTCCGGGTATTTATGCGCGTGCATTTGTTGAAGGGCGTTTAAGTGCCGAACAGCTTGATAATTTCCGTCAGGAAGTAGATGGTAAAGGCTTACCTTCTTACCCTCACCCTAAATTAATGCCAGAGTTTTGGCAGTTCCCAACGGTATCTATGGGCTTAGGTCCAATTTCTTCAATTTACCAAGCACGTTTCTTAAAATACTTAGATGGCCGTGGCTTAAAAGACACTAAAAACCAACGTGTATACGCGTTTTTAGGTGACGGTGAAATGGATGAGCCAGAATCACGTGGTGCTATCTCTTTCGCTGCACGTGAAAAGCTGGACAACTTATGTTACTTAGTTAACTGTAACCTACAGCGCCTAGACGGCCCAGTAATGGGTAACGGTAAAATCATTCAAGAGCTAGAAGGGCTATTTAAAGGCGCTGGCTGGAATGTTATTAAACTTGTTTGGGGCAGCGGTTGGGATATTCTCCTTGCTAAAGACACCACAGGTAAATTACTGCAACTAATGAACGAAACTGTTGATGGCGATTACCAAACATATAAAGCAAAAGATGGTGCGTACGTACGTGAGCATTTCTTTGGTCGTTACCCTGAAACTGCAGCATTAGTTGCTGATATGACCGATGACGAAATTTTTGCGCTTAAGCGTGGTGGTCACGAATCTTCAAAACTTTATGCCGCATTTAAAAAGGCAGAAGAGACGAAAGGTCGTCCAACAGTGATCCTAGCTAAAACTGTAAAAGGTTACGGCATGGGTGAAGCAGCTGAAGGTAAAAACATTGCGCATCAAGTTAAGAAAATGGATATGTCGCATGTGGCTCACTTACGCTCACGTTTAGGCTTAGATGATTTAGTATCGGAAGAGCAATTAAAAGAGCTACCTTACTTAGAGCTTGAAAAAGATTCACCTGAGTACAAGTATCTACATGCTCGTCGTGATGCATTACAAGGTTACACACCAACACGTATTGCTAAGTTCTCTGAAAAGTTACAGTTGCCAGAAGTTGACGCATTCAAGCCATTACTTGAAGAACAAAAGCGTGATATTTCTACCACTATGGGCTTTGTACGTGCTCTTAATATTTTATTAAAAGATAAAGGCATTGGTAAAAACATTGTGCCTATTATTGCCGATGAAGCACGTACCTTTGGTATGGAAGGTTTATTCCGTCAAATCGGTATTTACAACCCACATGGCCAAAATTACACCCCCCAAGACCGTGATATTGTTTCTTACTACAAAGAAGCAACCTCAGGTCAAGTACTACAAGAAGGGATTAACGAGCTAGGTGCAATGTCGTCATGGGTTGCTGCTGCAACATCTTACAGCACCAACGACTTACCGATGATCCCATTCTACATTTACTACTCTATGTTTGGTTTCCAACGTGTTGGTGACATGGCGTGGATGGCAGGAGATCAACAAGCACGTGGTTTCTTATTAGGTGCTACGGCGGGTCGTACAACGCTAAATGGCGAAGGCTTACAGCACGAAGATGGCCACAGCCACATTCTTGCAAACACGGTACCTAACTGTATTTCTTACGATCCTACTTATGCATTTGAAGTAGCGGTTATTGTGCAAGACGGTATTCGTCGTATGTACGGTGAAGATCAAGAAAACATTTACTACTACCTAACGTTAATGAACGAAAACTACCATCAGCCAGCAATGCCAGAAGGCGCTGAAGAAGGTATTCGTAAAGGTATTTACAAGCTTGAAAGCTACGAAGGCAAAAAAGCCAACGTACAGCTATTAAGCTCAGGTACTATCATGACTGAAGTGCGTAAAGCGGCGGCAATTTTAAGCGAAGACTATGGTATTGCATCTGATGTTTACTCTGTAACTTCATTTAATGAACTTACCCGTGATGGACAAGATGTTGAGCGTTTCAACATGCTTAATCCAGAAAGCGAGCAAAAAACAGCTTACATTACAAGCGTATTAAACGATTCAGTCACTGTTGCTGCAACGGATTACATGAAAAACTACGCAGAGCAAGCACGTTCATTTATCCCAAGCAGTAACTACAAAGTATTGGGTACAGATGGTTACGGTCGTTCAGACAGCCGTGAAAACCTACGTCGTCACTTTGAAGTTAACGCAAGCTACGTGGTAGTTGCGACATTATCTGAACTTGCTAAACGTGGTGAAGTTGAAAAGTCAGTGGTTGTTGAAGCAATTAAAAAGTTCAACATCGACACGAACAAACTAAATCCACTGTACGCATAAGAGGTTTGCAATGAGTATTGAAATTAAAGTACCTGATATCGGTGGCGATGAAGTAGAAGTAACCGAAATACTAGTGAGCGTTGGCGATAAAGTTGAAGTTGACCAATCACTATTAAGTGTTGAAGGCGATAAAGCTGCGATGGAAGTACCTGCTGAACAAGCGGGTACGGTAAAAGAAATTAAAGTAAATGTGGGCGATACAGTAACCACAGGCAGTTTAGTGTTCATCTTTGAAGGTGAAGCGCAAAACCCTGCTGCTGACTCTAAAGCAGCTGAAAAAACCGAAGAGGCAGCACCTGCTGCATCATCGGCTTCGTCAACCAAAGAAGTGACTGTGCCAGATATTGGCGATGATGAAGTTGAAGTGACTGAAGTGATGGTTGCGGTTGGCGATAGCGTAGAAGAAGAGCAATCTATCTTAAACGTTGAAGGCGATAAAGCCGCCATGGAAGTACCTGCACCCTTTGCTGGCACCGTAAAAGAAATTAAAGTAAATACTGGTGACAAAGTGAAAACGGGCTCATTAGTGTTTGTTTTTGAAGTCGCTGGTGGTGATAACAACACTGCAGCTGCAAGTGATTCAAAAACCCAAGAGAAGCCTGCTGAAAAAGCTGCTTCATCGAAAGCGTCAGAATCAAGCACAAAAGAAGTTAGCGTACCGGATATTGGTGATGACGAAGTTGAAGTAACAGAAGTCATGGTTGCGGTTGGCGATAGCGTAGAAGAAGAGCAATCTATCTTAAACGTTGAGGGCGACAAAGCTGCTATGGAAGTACCGGCGCCGTTTGCTGGTACTGTAAAAGAAATTAAAGTGGCAACAGGCGATAAAGTTAAAACGGGTTCCCTGATTTTTGTATTTGAAGTGGCGGGTAGTGCACCAAGTGACGCGCCTGCAAAACAAGACGAGCCAAAGGCTGAATCTAAGCCAGCGGCTCAAGCAGAGTCAAAACCAACTGCTGCGCCTGAAAAAGCAAGTGCCGAAAGCTTTGAAAACAACAGCGCTTATGCTCATGCATCGCCAGTTGTTCGTCGTTTAGCACGTGAGTTTGGTATTAACCTTGCGAACGTAAAAGGCACAGGTCGTAAAAACCGTGTTGTTAAAGAAGACGTGCAAAACTATGTTAAGCAACTGGTTAAGCAAGTTGAATCCGGTCAAGTACCTGCAGCTAAAGGCAATGCCGGTGGCGGTGAGCTTGGATTAATTCCGTGGCCAAAAGTTGATTTTGCTAAGTTTGGTGAAATTGAAGAGAAAAAACTCTCTCGTATTCAAAAGCTATCAGGTAAAAACTTACACCGTAACTGGGTGCAAATCCCACATGTTACCCAGTTTGATGAAGCGGATATCACGAGCCTTGAGCAGTTCCGTAAAGAGCAAAACGCGCTTAACGAGAAGAAAAAGCTAGGTGTTAAAATTACGCCACTCGTGTTTGTAATGAAAGCAGCGGCTAAAGCATTAGCTGAGTTCCCAACATTTAACTCGTCGTTATCTGAAGATGGTGAAAGCTTAATCCTTAAAAAGTACATCAATATTGGTGTAGCGGTTGATACGCCTAATGGCTTGGTTGTGCCAGTATTTAAAGATGTTGATAAAAAAGGCATTATTGAACTCTCTCGTGAACTAATGGAAGTATCTGTTAAAGCACGTGATGGCAAGTTAAGTTCATCAGATATGCAAGGTGGTTGTTTTACTATTTCAAGCCTAGGTGGTATTGGTGGTACGGCATTTACGCCGATTGTGAATGCACCTGAGGTGGCAATTTTAGGTGTGTCTAAATCTGAAATGAAGCCTAAGTGGAATGGTAAAGAGTTTGAGCCTAAGCTAATGGTTCCACTTTCAATGTCTTACGACCATAGAGTGATTGACGGTGCGCTTGCTGCACGCTTTACTGTTACTCTTGCAAGTTACATGAGTGATATACGCCAGTTAGTGATGTGATCACTACAGAGTGAGTAAAATCAAATCCCAGCCAGTTGTTTTTAGCTGGGATTTTTATCATTTGCAATGATACAATATTTGCACAAATGCCCTTTTCTGCCTTGCAGAAACATGGCAGTTAAATTTTGGGGCTGTGTCCCGTTCAAACAATAAAGGTAATAGCATGAGCAACGAATTAAAAACTCAAGTTGTTGTACTAGGCGGTGGTCCTGGTGGTTACTCTGCGGCTTTTCGCGCTGCTGACTTGGGCTTAGAAGTTACATTAGTAGAATCTCGCGAGACATTAGGCGGTGTATGTCTTAATGTTGGTTGTATTCCTTCTAAAGCACTTTTACACGTAGCTAAAGTGATTGATGATGCTGCAGAAATGTCATCTCACGGCGTTACTTTTGGCGCACCAAAAATTGACTTAGATGAAGTTCGTTCTTGGAAAGAGTCTGTTGTTGGCCAGCTTACAGGTGGCTTAGACGGCATGGCTAAAATGCGTAAAGTAAAAGTTGTTTCTGGTTACGGTAAATTCACTGGTAGCAATACTTTAGACGTTGAAGGTGCCGACGGTAAAACAACCATTACTTTTGATAACGCAATTATTGCTGCGGGTTCTAAACCTGTAAACTTACCTTTCATCCCAGAAGATGATCGCGTTATTGATTCAACGGGTGCGCTAGAGCTTAAAGATGTTCCTGAAAAACTACTTGTTTTAGGTGGTGGTATTATCGGTCTAGAAATGGGTACGGTTTACCGTGCACTAGGTTCTGCAATTGATGTTGTAGAATTTGCAGACCAACTTGTTCCTGCTGCTGATAAAGACATCATTAAAATTTACCAAAAGCATGTTAAAGACAAGTTTAACGTGATGCTTTCAACTAAAGTAACTGGCGTTGAAGCAAAAGACGACGGTTTATATGTTACGTTTGAAGGCAAAAATGCACCAGCAGAGCCAGTACGTTACGACAAAGTACTTGTTGCTGTAGGTCGTACACCAAATGGTAACATGTTAGACGCTGATAAAGCGGGTGTGAATGTTGATGAGCGTGGTTTTATTAACGTTGATAAGCAATTACGTACTAACGTAGAACATATTTTTGCAATTGGTGACTTAGTGGGTCAGCCTATGCTTGCGCATAAAGCGGTTCATGAAGGTCATGTTGCTGCTGAAGTTATCTCTGGTCAAAAACATTACTTTGATCCTAAGTGTATTCCTTCAATTGCTTACACTGACCCTGAAATTGCATGGGCGGGTGTAACTGAAAAAGAAGCCAAAGAGCAAGGTTTAAGCATTGAAACAGCAGTATTCCCTTGGGCTGCATCGGGTCGTGCAATTGCCTCTTCACGTACTGAAGGTTCTACTAAGCTTATTTTTGATAAAGAGAGCGGCCGTATTATCGGTGGTGCTATGATTGGTATTAACGCAGGCGAAATGCTGGGCGAAATCGGTCTAGGTATTGAAATGGGTGCAGATGGTGAAGACCTAGCGCTAACAATTCATGCTCACCCAACATTGAACGAATCAATCGGCCTTGCAGCTGAAATTTTTGAAGGTTCAATCACTGATTTACCAAACAAAAAAGCAGTTAAAAAGAAGAAGTAATTTAACTTTTTAATTTAGTTTTTAAAAACCCAGCTTTTGCTGGGTTTTTGTTTTTATAGCCGCCAATTCAAAAATAGATAAAACAAAACTAGCTTTTGTTGGTATCGTTTTTTATTTTGAGCTGATAGCTGATAGCTGATAGCTGATAGCTGATAGCTGATAGCTGATAGCTGATAGCTGATAGCTGATAGCTGATAGCTGATAGCTGATAGCTGATAGCTGATAGCTGATAGCAGATAGCAGATAGCAGATATCTATTCCCTTTTATTTTAGCTACAATGCGCAGCCATCAATTTATAGGTAATAAACCACAGTGACTCAAGGTTTCAAAAATTCAGTTTTAGCGTTACGTGCCCAGCAAATAAGTGAATCTCGACGCGAGTTTAATGCCCGGGGCGGTAAGATGGACCGCTGTGAGCAATGCTTAATTGCCAAGCATTACTGTATTTGTGAGGGCGCTGAGTACGCAAGTTGCGACGCTGCGGTTTGTTTACTGATGTATCATAATGAAAGTTTTAAACCGTCTAATACAGGGCGTTTAATTGCTGAAATAGTCCCTGATAATTATGCGTTTCGCTGGGATAGAACCTCCCCAGATCCTGCCTTATTAGCACTGTTAAGTAATGAACAGTATCAACCTTTTGTGATTTTTCCTGCAGAAGATGTTGAAACAGATAGAGTAGTAACGCAAGTGGAGCCTGTTGCAGGTAAAACGCCTTTATTTATATTCTTAGATGGTACATGGCGTGAAGCTAAAAAAATGATCCGCAAAAGTCCTTATCTAGATAATTTGCCCGTGCTTTCTATTACCGCACAAAAGCTCTCAGATTACCGATTACGTGTAGCACCCCATGCTCACCAGTTGGGTACGGCAGAAGTGGCTATTATGGTATTGGCATTAGCGAATGAGGTTGATGCGAGTACTAAATTAGAACAGCATTTTATCAAATTTCGCGACGCCTATTTACTCGGTAAGCGCAACAAAGGCAGGCCGGAATAAACTGCAAGATGTTGATACGAAAAAGCTGGATTTAATGCTTGTTCATAGTTTGAATGTATATAATCTCGGCTGACCGCTGATTTTCAGGCAAAAGAAAAGCGCGAACCATCTCTAGTCGCGCTTGCGGAATCTTCTAACTTTGTTGCATCCTGCAATTGAACCTAATCAACTCCAATTTTACGATCCGTGTTATTACAATATTACTTTCTAGTTCTATGTAATATAGGCTATCCGGGCCTGTCTCCATAAATCCCTAAAACATCCTGTAAGGTAAAATCTATTACCAATCCTTATTGCACATCCGAGTGCATTCCTTTTGCTACCATTCCGTTGTGTTGCCTTAATGGCCTGTCCGTCTTATTCCCTATCCTTTAGCAACAACTTTTCCGTGTTGTTATCCATTACGCATCATCTTGATGCTATCCCTTATGCAACATTCCATTGCGATACTCATCCTGAGCCTGTCCTTAAATCCCTGTTATCCTAAAAACCAAACCTTGGTATTCGAGTAGTTAGTCCGTTTCCATTTACTCGGTAAGCGTCGTTGCTTATTTATGGGTTAATTATAGAGAGTGATTTGCAGTAAATGTAGGATAAAACCGCTTATGGTTTTGGTTCTTACAAATGAAATATTTTTAAATTATATAAAATACAATAACTTGCTATGTTTTTGTGGTGTTATACAGAGTGTTTTTACTCATTAGCTGTCATAAGCGTAAGAGATGTCTTACAAGGGGTTTCTTTTTTGGGCGTATTTATCACGAAGTGATTATATAAAGTGTGCACTTTTTAGTTCATCGCGGTAAAATTAATGATAATAATTATTAGTTAGGTAAGACAATATGAAAAAAACACTCGCGCTTGTTGTTGGGTTAATTGCCTCAGCACCGGCTGTTGCAACCGATGTTGTGAATATTTACTCATTTCGACAACCTTTTTTAATTAAACCTATTTTAGACGATTTTACACAGCAAACGGGCATTAAAACCAATGTGGTGTTTGCTAAAAAAGGCTTAATAGAACGTGTTAAGCGTGAAGGTAAACACAGCAAAGCCGATTTAGTTTTAACCTCAAACTTTAGTGCTTTAATTCAATTAGAAGAGCTAAATCTTACGCAAACCATAGAAAGCGAGCTGGTTAATAATAATGTCCCGGCGGCATTTCGTGATGGCGATGGTCAGTGGGTAGCGCTCACTAAGCGCGTGCGTAATGTTTACTCTTCAAAAGAGCGTTTAGGCGCATTGCCTAACCTTACCTACGAAGCGCTTGCTGAGCCGCAATACAAAGGACAAATTTGTACTCGTTCTGGCAAACACCCATATAACTTAGGCCTTGTAGCTTCTATGATCGCTCATCATGGTGAAGCACAGACGAAAACATGGCTTGAGGGTGTAAAAGCTAATTTAGCGCGTAAACCTCAAGGTAACGATCGAGCGCAAGTTAAAGCGGTTAAAGAAGGTTTATGTAATTTAGCCTTAGGTAATAGTTATTACTTGGGCAAAATGTTGCAAGATGAAGCGCAAAAACCATGGGCTGAAGCCGTTCATATTAACTTTCCAAATCAAACTGACCGAGGATCACATATAAATGTATCGGGTGCGGTTATTACTAAGTATGCTAAAAACCCTGAAAATGCCTTGAAACTCATAGAGTATATGACAGACAATAAGGCGCAAAATATGTATGCCTCGCTCAATATGGAGTATCCGGTTAAGCCAGGTGTGAAACTTTCTAGTTTGGTTGCATCATGGGGAAGCTTTAAGGAAGACAGCTTACCGCTTGATGAAATTAGCAAATATCGTCCGTTAGCCCTTAAGCTAATTGATGAGGTGAAGTTCGATCTTTAATGACTTATAAATTTCAGCTGTCAAAATGGCAGCTTATTGCGTGGTCGACGGGGTTATTGCTGTCGACCCCGTTGTTTTTCCTACTATTAGAATCTTTACAAGGCGACTCAGAGGTATTTACCCACCTGTGGAATACCGTACTGTGGGACTATATAAGCAATACCGTATTACTTGTTTTAGGTGTAGGGCTGCTTAGTTGCGCCATTGCATTGCCGCTGGGTTGGTTAACCGCTTATTGCCGTTTTCCTGGTAAAAAACAATTTGAATGGGCACTGATGCTGCCTCTTGCCATGCCTACTTATATTATTGCTTATGTGTACACCGATTTACTCGATTATGCGGGGCCGGTACAAATAACTCTAAGAGAGTGGTTTGGTTGGCAGTCGCCAAGTGATTACTGGTTTTTTGATATACGCACCTTACCAGGGGCTATTGTTATGATTGCGCTGGTACTCTACCCGTATTTATATTTAATTTTTAAAACTGCACTGCGAGAACAATCTTTTAAGTTAGTCCAAGCCAGTCAGTTAATGGGGCTAAATGCATGGAAAAGCTTTTTTAAAGTCAGCCTTGTATTATCCCGTGGTGCCATTGTAGCGGCACTTGCTTTGATCAGCATGGAAACCATGGCTGATTTTGCCACTGTAAGCTATTTTGCTGTCAGTACATTAACCACTGCCGTATACGATACTTGGTTTGGCTATTATTCATTAACTGCAGCAGCAAAAATTTCAGGGGTGATGTTGTTATTGCTGTTTTTAGCATTGATCACCGAGCGTTTTAGCCGTCGTAACCAAGCGGTATTTGAGCGTCAATCGAGCGTGAACAGCGAGGCGCTTTATATCCTCAAAGGCAAATCTGCGTGGCTAGCAACGGGGTTTTGTAGCTTTATTTTAATTATTTCGTTTATTATTCCAATGGTTGTATTGCTCAAATACGCGGTTATGTATTTTGATCAAGCGTGGAATAGTGAGTTTTTTAGCTATGCATGGCAAAGTTTAAAAGTGGCGGCTGTAGTCAGTGTGGTGACTATTATACTGAGTGTTTTAGTGGTGTTTTATCAGCGCATTGCTAAACAAACAAATCCATTAATACCCGGGCGTTTGGCCAGTACGGGCTATGCGTTACCCGGCACAGTATTAGCGATAGCGGTATTGTTGCCACTCACCCTATTAGAAAATACTATCAACCGCACTTTAGCTCCTTATGATTTAGATATTGGTTTATTACTTACTGGTAGCTTACTCACTATTATTTTTGCTTATATAGTGCGGTTTTACGCCGTTGCACACGGAGCTATTGAGTCGAGCTTTTCACGCATTAGTCCCTCCCTTGATATGGCAAGCCAGTCAATGGGAAAAAGCCAAGGGCGCACATTACGCTTAGTGCACTTACCTTTATTACGCCGAGGCTTATTAACCGCCGGTTTATTGGTCTTTATCGAGTGTATGAAAGAGCTACCCGCAGCTTTGTTGTTAAGGCCTTTTGATTTTGAAAGCTTAGCAACTCATGTGTTTCAGTATGTAAGCGATGAACAATTAGAGCTGGCCTCTATATCGGCTTTGTTTATTGTGGTGGTGGGGTTTATTCCGTTATATTTTATTAACCGTTCAATGGAGCAACGTAGCTAAATGAGTAGTTTGATTTTACAAGGCGTGAGCTATGCATATAACGGGACTAAGGTGATAGATAATTTAGATTTAACCTTAGGTAAAGACGAAATAGTGTGTTTACTCGGTGCCAGTGGCTGCGGTAAAACGACCACATTAAAAGCGATTGCAGGTTTAATTGAGGCCAAACAAGGGCAGGTATTTATTGATGGTAAGCTAGTCAGTGATGCTAATACGTTTGTTTCACCAGAGCATCGTAATATTGGCATGATGTTTCAGGACTATGCGTTATTTCCGCATTTAACGGTGGCTAATAATATTGCGTTTGGGCTAAGCGGCATGAGCAAAGCAGATAAACACGCACGCGTTAGTGAAATGCTAAAGCTGGTACATTTGGTGGGCTGCGCCGATAGGTACCCTCATCAACTCTCTGGTGGGCAACAACAACGAGTAGCGATTGCACGCGCATTAGCTTATAAACCTAGCTTACTGTTACTTGACGAGCCATTTTCTAATATTGATACCCAAGTACGATTTGAGTTAATTGCCGACATTAGGCGCATTATTAAGGCGCAGCAAGTATCGGCTGTGTTTGTTACTCACTCAAAAGAAGAGGCGTTTGCTTTTTCAGATACACTTGCGGTTATGCACCAAGGTAAAATTGCGCAGCAAGGTACGCCAGAACAGCTTTTTGCTAAACCACGTTCAAAGGAGGTTGCAGAGTTTCTGGGTCAGGGCATATACTTAAGCGCAACCGTATTAACCGCCACTGAATATCAAACGCAGTTTGGGGTGGTTGAATCAATACAGCCACAGCAGTATGGCGTGGCCGATAAGGGCGTTATTTATGTGCGTCCGCATCAACTTGAACTTGCTAGTAATAACGATACTCAACAGCAATCTGAGCGGGTTAGTATATTAAGTAGTCGCTTTATTGGCTCTGCTTATGTATACACTGTGGTTATTGCTGAGCAAGAAATAGAAGTTGCAGCCCAGTATGGCCAGTCATTTGAAATTAATGAACAGGTTATAATAAAAATAAAACCGCACACGGTGAATTTTTTTGAATCGTAATTAATCGCTGTGTTTTGCTCTAAAAAGTAAGGAATAACAATGGCGCAAGCGCAATCAGGGATTTGTGCTGAAGCAAACTTACACGGTTTGCACTTATTTTTTAATGTACTTGATGGTCACGACGAATCACTTCGCGCTAAGCTTAAAAAAGTGAGCGATATTGAAGATGAGTTTAGTGATCAGTTCTCTGAATCTATGCTTTCTTGTATGGTCGCCATTGGCGCGCAATATTGGCCACACATTCTGCCCGATTATATGCCAAGTGAGCTGCAAAGCTTTCCTAATATTACCCATAGCGATTTTGTGATGAGTGCAAGGCCTTGCGATTTATTTGTGCAAATCCGCTCAGACAGAGAAGATGTGAACCACCTGTTTGCATTGCAAATATTAAAACTTTTCAACCCTGATGTTGAGCTGGTGGAGCAAATTCGTAATTTTCGTTTTCTAGATGGCCGTGATTTTAATGGTTTTATTTATGCCGGTGATACACCGCATGGTCGTCAAAAACGGGTTACGGCCCTCGTTAATAAGCCTGATAGCTTTGAAGATCAAGGCAGCTATATTCATGTTCAGCGCTATAAGCATGACTTAACGTTATGGCAGCACTTGTCGTTGCAAGAACAAGAACAAATAATGGGGCGTACTCGTCTCGACAATACCCTAATAAGCCCCGCACTTGAAAGCAGCCATGCAACCCGAAGTGAATTAAAAGATGAACAGGGGCAAGCATTATTACTAAATCAAAGTATGCCTTATGGCGACGTGTATGAGCAGGGGATGTTAATGATTACGTGCTCGGCTAAAGGGGATGCGTTCGAGAAAGTACTCAATAGCCGATTAGGGCAGGGGGAGTATTACGACCATTGGCTTGATTTTACTCAAGCAGATATGGGCTCTGCGTTTTTTGCACCCTCAGTGCGATTTCTAAAGCAGCTATAAAACAAGCCAGTAACGGCTACGTATTAGTATAGCCGTAACAGTGATAACCGAACGAGTTTAAACCGTATCAAACAAAATACGCACACGCTCTAGTGTGAGGTCTATTTCTGATACTTTCGCTGGCGCAATAAAAATAGTGTCATCGCCGGCAATTGTTCCTAATACGCCATCCGCTTTACCTAATGAGTCAAGTAAACGGGCAATTAGCTGCGCAGCGCCTGGGCTGGTGCGAATAATAATCATCATTTCGTTATGCATAATGTCAATAACTAACTGGCGTAACGGGCTTTTAGCGGTTGGTACACCCATTTCGGCAGGTAAACAGTACACCATTTCTTGTTTTGCATTGCGGGTACGTACCGCGCCAAACTTACTTAACATCCGCGACACTTTACTTTGGCTAATATTATCAAAGCCTTGTTCTTTTAATGCGTCAACTATTTCGCCTTGTGAGCCAAAATTCTCTTCTTTTAAAAGTGCTTTAAAGGCTTTTACCAATGCTTCTTGTTTGTCTTGTGGTTGCATAGTGTCTAATTAGTTATGTTGTCGATACTGCAAATTCTACACAAAAATGCATATTTATGCAGCAGTTGTTTAGGTTTTGCTGCGTTTAAACAGCAAACTTTACAACTATGGTCGAAAATATAGCTAAAATAGGCAGGATAAATTTGTTTTTAGTCGCTAATTTCTTTATCTTATAAACCACAAATATTTCCTTCCTCAAATCACGGAGAATTCCAATGAAAGTTGCTGTATTAGGTGCTGCAGGTGGTATCGGTCAAGCGTTGTCTTTATTATTAAAAACAGGCTTACCAGCTGGTTCAGAATTATCACTATATGATGTTGCGCCAGTAGTTCCTGGTGTTGCTGTTGACCTTTCTCATATCCCAACAGATGTAAAAGTTGAAGGTTTTGGTGCAGATGCACTAGATAAAGCATTAACAGGTTGTGATATTGTTTTAATCCCAGCGGGTATGCCACGTAAGCCAGGTATGGATCGTGCAGATTTATTTAATGTTAACGCTGGTATCATTAAAACATTAGCAGAAGGTATTGTTGCTAACTGCCCTAAAGCGCTTGTAGGTATTATCACTAATCCTGTTAATGGAACTGTACCGATTGTTGCTGAAGTATTCAAAAAAGCAGGTACTTACGATGCTAAGCGTGTATTTGGTATTACAACACTTGATGTGATCCGTTCTGAAGCGTTTATTGCTGAACTTAAAGGCGTAGACGTAGCAAGTGTTAAAGTACCAGTGATTGGTGGCCACTCAGGCACAACCATTCTACCGTTACTTTCTCAAGTTGAAGGTGTTACTTTCACTGATGAAGAAGTAGCTACACTAACTCCTCGTATCCAAAACGCAGGTACTGAAGTAGTTAATGCTAAAGCGGGCGGTGGTTCTGCAACATTATCTATGGGTGCTGCTGCAGCACGTTTTTGTATGTCTTTAGTTAAAGGCTTACAAGGTGAAGACGTTGTAGATTATGCATACGTTGCTGTTGAAAATGGCGATGCAGAGTACTTTGCACACCCAGTACGTTTAGGCAAAAATGGCGTAGAAGAAATTCTTTCTTACGGCACTTTAAGCGCATTTGAAGAGCAAGCTAAAAATGACATGCTTGAAACGCTGAAAAAAGATATCAAAGAAGGTGTTGATTTTATGGCGTAATAGCCAAAATTAACCCATAAAAAAGCCTGCATTTGCAGGCTTTTTTATTGCTCGGAATTATCTACACAGTATTACTTAGTGGTCGCGGTCAACCCTTAGTGGTCGCGGTCAACCGCTATTCTAGCTAAACTAATTAGTGCTTGCTTATAACTCGACTCAGCTAAGCAATCTAAACAGGCAATTGCTTTATTAGCTTCTTGCTCGGCTTTTTCCATTGTGAACTCAAGGGCATTGGTATGTTTAAGTGCAGCCAGTATCTCGTCAAGGTGCTCCATACCATTACAGTGCTCAATAGCGTCTCTTATTAACTGTGTTTGATGCTCACTACCGTGTTGCATTGCATATATAAGAGGTAACGTCGGCTTACCTTCAGCTAAATCGTCGCCAATGTTTTTACCAAGTTGGTCGGCATCAGCGTTGTAATCTAAAACATCATCCACTAACTGAAAAGCAGTACCTAAATGCATGCCATACAAATTAAGTGCCTCTAGTACAGTATCGTCTTGCTCAGTAATAATGGCCGCAAGACCCGTCGCTGCTTCAAATAGCTTGGCGGTTTTAGAATAAATAACCTGCATATAACTGGCTTCAGTGGTATCAGGGTCGTTGCAGTTCATTAATTGCAGCACTTCACCTTCAGCAATAATGTTGGTTGCATCAGCCAGTACTTGCATTATTTGCATTTTACCAAGACCCACCATTAGCTGAAACGAGCGGGTGTAAATAAAATCACCCACCAGTACGCTAGCAGCATTACCAAACTCAGCATTTGCTGTAGGTGTGCCACGGCGCAAATTAGATTCATCTACAACATCATCATGTAAAAGCGTTGCGGTATGAATAAATTCAATAATAGTTGCTAGCGTAATGTGATCTTTGCCTTGATAACCTAGCGCTTTAGCCGCCAAAATAGCCAACATAGGGCGAACACGTTTGCCACCGCTGTTAACAATATACAAACCAAGTTGATTAACTAACGCCACATCTGAGCGCATTTGCGCATGTATTAGTTGATTGACGTCATTCATATCGCTTTCGATTAACGCCTGGATAGCTTTTATATCCATTGATCTCCGAGCCAATTTTAATGTGTGAACGGCGCAGATTGTACAACAAAAAATGCATTAGCTCGATATTTTGTGATGATTCCTTAAAAAAACACCCTTAAGTAGGTTAAATGACCTATTAACCTTGTGAATAATTGATTAAACACCCTGGTTTAATTTTGAATCACCCTTGGCGGTTAATTGAACTACATAGGCTCGCTTTGCTCTTGCTAATTTATTTTCTGTAACCGTTAAAAAGCGCTTGGCAAAGGGGGATTTTAATATAAAATAGGGGAAATATTGAATTGCTCTCAATGCAGCTACTTTTTATTCATTTAATTACAAAAAGAGGCTTGCTAGTTTTTACGCATTAGCGTAAACTTCGCGCCCTATTGAAGAATATTTTAGTTGCGTCGATTTGAGGGCGCACAGACGGAGTTAATTATGTACGCGGTTTTCCAAAGTGGTGGTAAACAGCACCGTGTGACTGAAGGTCAAACAATTCGTCTTGAGAAATTAGACGTTGAAACTGGTGCAGCAGTTGAATTTGATTCAGTACTTTTAGTTGCTGATGGTGAGAAGATCGAGATTGGTGTACCGTTCGTAAACGGTGGTAAAGTAACAGCTGAGGTTGTTTCACACGGTCGCGGTGAGAAGATTAAGGTTGTTAAATTTAGACGCCGTAAGCATTCTCGTAAGCAAATGGGCCATCGTCAATGGTTCACAGAAGTTAAAATCACTGGCATTAGCGCTTAATTAGAGGTACTTAGAAATGGCACATAAAAAAGCAGCTGGTAGTACTCGTAACGGTCGCGATTCAGAAAGCAAACGCCTAGGTGTTAAGCGTTTTGGTGGCGAATCAGTTCTAGCGGGTAGCATCATTGTTCGTCAGCGTGGAACTCGTTTCCACCCAGGCGCAAACGTAGGTATCGGTAAAGACCACACTATCTTCGCAAAAGCAGATGGTAAAGTTCAGTTTGAACAAAAAGGTCCTTTAAACCGTAAATACGTAACTATCGTAGCTGAGTAATCAGTAAGGTAGTTAAAAAACCCCGCCTTTGCGGGGTTTTTTGTTTTAAGCATATTTAAATATATACCCAAGTGTTTTTATGCTCAGTGTGCTCTATAGGCCACTTAGGTATATAATAGAGTTATTAACAAGCCAATCCCTAAAGTGAGTAATCATGAAGTTTGTAGATGAAGTAGAAATTCGCGCAGAAGCTGGTGACGGTGGCAGCGGCATCGTGTCTTTTCGTCGTGAGAAATATGTTCCAGATGGTGGACCTGATGGCGGTGACGGTGGAGACGGTGGTAGTGTTTATCTACAAGCTGATGAAAACTTAAATACCCTTATTGACTATCAATTTGAGCGTTTTCACAGAGCAGAACGCGGTACAAACGGTCAAAGCCGTAATTGTACGGGTAAAAAAGGTGAAGACCTGATCGTTAAAGTGCCTGTTGGTACACGTATTATTGATGTTGATACACAAGAATCATTAGGGGATTTAACCCAAGATGGTCAACGAATTGTGGTTGCAAAAGGCGGTTTCCATGGCTTGGGGAATGCGCGTTTTAAATCAAGTACTAATCGTGCTCCACGTCAAAAAACACTTGGCACACCGGGTGAAGTACGTAACCTTAAGTTAGAGCTAATGCTACTGGCTGATGTCGGCTTACTAGGCTTACCAAATGCAGGTAAATCAACCTTTATCCGCAGTGTGTCAGCTGCAAAACCTAAAGTAGCTGATTATCCATTTACTACGCTGATTCCTAACTTAGGGGTTGTTCGTCCTGAAGCAAACAAATCATTTGTAATTGCTGATATTCCAGGTTTGATTGAAGGCGCGTCAGAGGGTGCGGGATTAGGTATTCGCTTCTTAAAGCATTTAGAGCGTTGTCGTGTGCTTTTACATATTATAGATGTAATGCCAGTTGATGGCTCTAACCCTGTTGATAATGCATTTGCAATCATCAACGAGCTACACCAGTACAGCCCTAAGCTTGCTAAAAAGCCACGCTGGTTAGTATTTAATAAAATTGATTTATTGCCTGAAGATGAAGCCAAAGCCTTATGTGAGCAAATTGCAGAAGAGTTGGGTGAGTCTGAAAATATTTACAGTATTGCTGCAATTAATAAATTAAATACGCAGCCATTAATTCACGACATCATGACGCTACTTGATAACATGCCTAAAGAGAAGTTTGTTGAAGTGGCAGACGAAGAGGTTGAATTTAAGTGGGATACCTACCATCAAAAAGCCACTAAAGGCGATGATGATGACTGGGATGATTGGGATGAAGATGATTACGACGTAGAAGTTGTCTACGAGCGTTAATAATTGTTTATATTTAAAAGGAGCTAACGCTCCTTTTTCTTTGATTAATAATAAAGTATTGGGTATTTAGTGTGATAATTTCAATGATTGCAGCAATGGCAAATAACCGTGTCATTGGCTTAGATAATAAAATGCCATGGCATTTACCTGGTGACCTTCAGCACTTTAAAAAAGTAACCTCTGGTAAACCCGTTATTATGGGGCGCAAAACATTTGAATCAATAGGCCGACCGTTACCTGGGCGACGTAATATTATTATTACTCGTAATAAAGACTATCACGCATCAGGAATTGAAACAGTAACCACACCAGAAGCTGCACTTGAGCTTGTTAATGATGTTGCAGAGGTGATGATAATTGGTGGCGGAAACATCTACCAGCAGTTTTTAGCGCAGGCGCAGCGCTTGTATTTAACCTTTATAGACTTAGATGTTGAAGGGGATACACAATTTCCTGATTATAAAAGTGTTGCAAACTGGCAAATTGAAGATGAAATGTTGATGACGCCCGATGATAAAAATAAATATAGTTATAAGTTCGTAACTTTGAATAAAGTTTCTTAACATTATTGCGAAAATCTGAGCGTGTTGGTACAATATTAAACAGTCGAGTACGAAAAAAGTATTAATATAGGGTGTCCAATCAATGATTAAATTACCAAAGCTAGTTGTAATTGCTGCTATTGCAGCGGGTTCGTTCGCTTATACTGCGCCTGTAAGCGCTGATGATCAGTTAGCTGTTTCAGTCTGTGAATACATTGCCGCTGATGATAAAAATCGTCTGCGTAGCAAACTAAAAAGTTCACGTGTGAAAGTACGTAATATCTATGATGCAGTTTTCTGTAATGGTAACAACTTATTGCGTCACGCTGTTGCAAGTAATGCGGTTGATACGGGTGAGTACATTGTTAAAAACTTATCAAAAAGCTCACTTGAAGATGGCGCAGATATCGCTTGGGCTGAGGCAAATCATGCTGGTTCAGCTTTAATCCCTATTATTAAAGACCGCGCAGGCCTTTAATTAAAAGCTTAATTTAAAAAAACCGCGTTTATACGCGGTTTTTTATTAGTTACTTAAAACATCCTTCTATTGAGTCTTTATCTATCTCTCAATACACCTGACTATTACCCTAATTAAGTCTTTTACATAAAAATGTCATAAAAATTCAATACTCTGTATGAATGTCACTTTTGAGATATGTTTATGCGTGTATCATTTTTTACCCGTCTTTTAGCTATTTTATTAACGTTAGCCAGTGTGTTGCTCGCCGCTACCTTGTTATGGGCAAGTCATACATTACTAAAAATTCAACAACAAGATATTGCTTATAGCCAATTAAAAAATACCATAATGGTCGATCTTGCTGGCCTTTTAGAAGACTACTTGGCACGAGGCAATAGCCAATACCTGACGCAATCTTCAGCTTTAATTGAGCAACTTAAAGCGCAGCAGCTAACTGTACTTCCCTCTGAGTTAGAAGTGCGCCTTTCAACACAGCTATTTTCACTAAATAAAGACATTAACGGTAAATACAGAGCACTAGGAAAGCTCTCAGGTAACGAAACTGCGCTTTTAGACAATGCTCTGAGACAAATGGCGGGCTCAGCGTCATCGCTTATAAATTATGTACAAAAAGCATCAACTCAAAGTAGTCATGCTCTAAGCTACAATAAGTTGGCGAGTGATTATTATAGTGAAGTGGTTAATTTATCTTTATCGACCTATCAACTGCTAAATGATTACCAGACTGAAATTGAAAAAAGCCTGCAACAAAGCGTAAAAAATTTAAACTTACTCGCTGCAAAAATTGCACAGTTGCCTAATTTAGGAGTGATGACTGAGGTTGATGAATTTGCTTTATTTGTAGATGAGGAGCCAGAGGATTTGGCTGCTGATATAAAAGCGGAGTTGGTTAGTTGGCCTAAGCGCTATTTACGTGATTTAAGCAGTACTTTATCGCAAGCAAAGCAGCGTAATTCTGGAACGAATGAGTTACGTAAACAAATTAGCGTGTTATCAAAAACAGTGATTGAGGCAGAGCAAACATTAAAAGCGCAGCAAGATACCGTTAAACAACAAGTATTTTGGGTGTTTGGAATTGCAATAGGTGGTTTAGTAATATTAGCTTTTGGTGTTTATTGGGTGCAACGTAAACAGGTTTTACAGCCTTTGCGGCAACTGCGAGATGGGTTTGCATTTTTAATCGAAAGTAATGAGTTAAAAAATATTACAGTGAATAATCCTAAAACAGAGGTTGGTGAAATAGCGCAGTATTTTAACCAGTTAATTGAGCGCCAGCGTCTGGAGGCGCAAGAAAGAGCGAGTATGCTTGGTGTCGTTAGTGACTTCATGGAGCAAATGAGTGAGCATTTAGAAAAAATAGGGTCAAAAAGCGCGACTAGCTACGAACAAGTTGTTAAAAATGAAAGTTTACTAGTAAATATTCAACACATAGGTGAGCAGGTTAATCATATTAACGCTCAAGCTGCTGAAAATGCTCAAAGTACTTATGAGGCAATGCAGCAAAGTGTTGGTTTTGCTAAAAATATGCTTAATGCGAGTTCTGATACACAGCAACGTATTGAACAAGGTATGCACAGTGTGCAAGAGTTACTGAGCGGCGTACAAGGAGTGAGTAATATAATAACGGTTATTCGCACCATAGCTGAACAAACCAATTTATTAGCACTGAACGCTGCAATAGAATCAGCAAGGGCCGGTGAGCAAGGCCGAGGTTTTGCGGTGGTTGCTGATGAAGTAAGGCAATTAGCCATGCAAACCCAAGGTTCGTTAAAAGAGATTAACGATCAGCTGGCGTTATTAAGTGAGAACTCTCAAATGGTCTATTCACAAATTAATGCGTTAACTGAGGATGCACAGCTACAAACCGAAAATGCCCAAGAGCTTCAAGCAAACTCTGAAGGGGTCGCAAATAATGCTCAGCAGGCAAACACAGTTGCAGTTGAAGCAATGGAGCTTGCAAAACAGCAAAGCAATTTCCTTAGTGACTTTACCCAATCAATGCATAATATGAAAAGCCAAGTAAATGAGTCGAGTGAGTTGGTGTCTGATATTCGCTCGCAGCTAGAGCTGCAAATGGCAACAATTAGAAAGGGATTGGGTTTAGACAGTGATGCAGTTTAATCGCGGTATAAACTCGAAACCGTAAATATTAACCTGTATGCTAAAAGTCTACGTAATTACCCAAAGGGTTTAACATGATTGAACAAGGTCAAACAATACCCGCAGTTAGTCTATCTAAGCTAACCGATGACGGTATGCAAACACTGACAAGCAATGAATTATTTGCAGATAAAAAAGTCGTGTTATTTGCAGTGCCAGGCGCTTTTACACCAACGTGTTCGAATGCTCATTTACCTGGATATATCGCGCTAGCCGATAAAATTAAGGCTAAAGGTATTAACGCTATCTATTGTGTATCGGTAAATGATGCATTTGTGATGAAAGCGTGGGGTGAGTCACAAAATGCAGAGCATATAGATATGCTTGCAGACGGTGATGCTAGTTTTACCCGTGCTTTAGGGCTTGAAAAAGATACCGCAGGCTTTGGTGGAATACGCTCAAAACGATACGCGATGGTTGTTGATAATGGTGTTGTTACTGGTCTATTTGTAGAACAAGACAAAGAGTTTGTAATAAGCAGTGCTGAAGCTGTTTTAGCAACGCTTTAACACTGACGACTTTAATCAGAGAATAAAAAGCCGATACAGTGTATCGGCTTTTTTTATCTAAAGAGAGGATGTTTTATGGCTGGTATTGACCGCTTAGCGTTAAACCAGAGAATGTTTGATACGCATTAACACTTAAGTGCCATGTTCCCGCTTGAGGATTACTAAAAGTACAAGTTTCGGCGTTACCATTTTTATATGGACGACAATCATAGCTTGAGCTTGTTGGCTGGCTACCAAATTTTACAAATAAGTCTGCATCACCGGTGCCGCCTGACGTTGTAACAGTAAAGTTTGCCATACCCGCCGGTACATCTAGCGTGTAATGTTTCCACTGACCTGCATTTGCTGTGATATCAGACACTGTGCCGCCACCTGCTTGAGGTGTACCTGAACCACCACCTGTTGAACCACCCGTAATGTTACCGACTAAACTCACGCCACTGTAGGCTGAATAACCACGCAGCATTACATGGTAAGTGCCGGCTGTTGGACTATCAATAGAACATTCTTCACTGTTTCCACCTTTATATGGACGACAATCATAAGTGGTTGAGGTTGGTTTACTACCTGCACGTACATACAAGTCAGCATCCCCTGTGCCACCACTCATAGTGAAAGTAACATTGGTTGCACCACTTGGTACTGTCATAGTGTAAAAGTCTTGTGCACTTGCCGCACCGCTTAAACCGGTTTTGACTTCTCCATCAACAAGTTCGTTATCACCCGTTGTTGGCGGTGTACCACCAGATGCTGCAGCAACCGCAGCGGCCGCATCAACAATACCTGTACCACAGCTGGTACACGTGGCAGAGAATGGACGAGTGGTTGTTTTTAAAATACTTTCTATTTCATCAGGAGTCGCGTTTGGTTTTGCTTGTTTGATCAGTGCAGCAACACCCGCAACATGAGGAGCCGCCATTGAGGTGCCTTGCGAAAAGCCATAACTGTCGCTTGATGGTGTTGTTGAACCCGAATTGTAAGTTGATAAAACACCTTCAGAATCATTGGCAAAGCTTTGCGCGCCACCCGGTGCTGCCACATCAATATTACTTCCATAATTTGAGTAATAAGCGCGGCCACCATTACGGCCAACTGATGCAACATTAACAACACCATTACAGTTACCTGGGTTGTAGTTTGCAGAATTATCGTTATCGTTACCTGCAGCAATAACAACAACTGTGCCGTTGTTACGAGCGGTATTAATGGCATTTTGCGTGGTTGAACTACATGCACCCGCACCACCTAAACTCATGTTAATTACATCGGCTGGATTAGCATTTGCTGATGTACCCGATACATTACCACCTGAGGCCCAAATGATACCGTCAGCAATATCTGAGGTTAAACCGCCACATTTACCCAACACACGCACTGGTACTACTTTGGCGTCATAAGCAACACCAGCAACGCCTTCACCGTTATTCGTTACTGCAGCGACAGTGCCTGCAACGTGAGTACCATGCCAACTAGAGCCTTGTGCACCGTTATTACCACATTCACCAGCTGCAACCGCATCCCCTGGATCGCGAGCATCGTTGTCACGGCCATTGCCATCATTGGCGACTGATAGATTAGAGATCATATCGTAGCCTGGTAAAATATTAGCGTTTAAATCAGCGTGAGGGCGGTAGCCCGTATCAAGCACAGCGACAACCACACCACTGCCTGTTGCCGTATCCCAAGCTGTTGGTAAGTTAAGTCCACCGGCTTGCTCATAGTAATGCCATTGATCGCCATAACGCGGGTCATTTGGTGTCGCAAATGGTTTTAACATTTGATCGACTTCAATATATTCAACATTACCCGAATTAACCATTTCTTGCATGAACTGCTGAGCTTCTTCGGTGTTGAGTTTTTTATCGGCACGCATTACGTGATGGTTATTGAGTGCCATTGCGCGGACATACTTGGCTTTAACTTTGCCTTTTTTTGAGGTGAAGTTTTTTACAAAGCTTTGCGCTTTTTTATTCATCATTGCTGGTGATACATCAGCGGTTGAGGTACTCATCATATCGTTGTTATTCTTATATTTAATAATGAATTGAGTCTCAAAACCACCTTGATTTTGTAACTTAGCTGAGGTTTCTGCCATTGAAGGTGCGATTGCTTGCGCTGGGTTTGCCATGCTTGAGCTGGCAGCAAAGAGTGTACTTATTGTTAGCGCAACAGCGCATTTTTTGAATGAATTATTAGAAGTCATAATTACCCTTAGTTTTATTATTATTTGTGAAAATCCACAAAGCGGGTACAAAGGTAAATGATCTGTTAACTATTTTGAAATATTAAATACGTATGTACCTATTTCATTTAGTTATAACCGCGTATTTAGTGCGCTTTCAGTTGTTTTGTATTTGTTTTATTGCTATTGACGATCCTAATGTATTAGATTTTTTTGGTGTTTTTTATCATTAATTAACTTTTATTGATAAATTAAAAACAATACAAAAGGGCGTGTTGACCTTTGCGGGTTAAAATAAGTTCAATCTAGGAAGAGGTTAACCGCGGCGCGCGATTTGTAACCTTGTGGACTAAGTAAAAATCGAGCAAAGCTTCTTCGTCCTGTTTACGCTCAAGATAAACACGCTCTGGCTATCTGGTTATTATTGAAACTTTGTTATAATTCACAAAAGTTTTTAAGAGATAACTAAATGACTCACGTTGATGTGATAGTGATTGGTGCCGGAGCCGCTGGTTTAATGTGTGCGGCACAAGCAGGGTATCGCGGCCGAAGCGTCACAGTACTTGATATGGGTAAAAAGCCAGGACGTAAAATTTTAATTAGTGGCGGTGGGCGTTGTAATTTTACCAATGAAAATGCAAGCCCTAGCAACTATTTATGCGCTAACCCCCATTTTGTAAAATCGTGCTTAAGTCGCTACACGCAGCACGACTTTGTAGAGCTTGTAGACCGACATGGTTTGGCATATCACCATAAGACACTCGGGCAATTATTTTGTGACAATAGCGCACAAGACATTGTTGATATTTTACTAACCGAGTGTGAGTGGGCGGGCGTTACTATTAAACTGCGCAGCGAAGTGTTAAATGTCGCTAAAACAGCCACCGGCTATAGTGTGACCACTGAACAAGAAACACTTACTTGTGAGTCGCTTGTGGTTGCATCGGGTGGGTTAACCATGCCTAAACTGGGTGCTACGCCAATCGGCTATAAAATAGCAGAGCAATTTGGCTTAAAGATATTGCCGACTATGGCTGCTTTAGTTCCCTTTACCTTACATCAGCACGATAAAGACCGTTTTGAAGGGCTTTCGGGTATTAGTATCCCTTGTGAAGTTGCAAGCGAAGATGGCACCGTATTTAAAGAGAATATTTTATTTACTCATCGTGGGCTATCTGGGCCTGCTATATTGCAAATAAGCTCGTTTTGGCGAGCAGGTCAGGCGGTAACGATCAATTTACTGCCTGAACTTGATTTAAAGCAACAGCTAGCTGATTGGCGAGAAACACAAGCGCAAAAATCGTTGAAAAATAGCCTCGCGACTATCCTACCTAAACGCTTTGTAGAAATACTCCACGCCAGTAACGCCATTCCAGATTGTAATATTAATCAACTAACGCATGGCCAAATAGACGCGCTTGCTGATTATATTCATGCGTGGCAAATTAAACCAAATGGTACCGAGGGTTACAGAACCGCAGAGGTTACTTTAGGCGGCGTAGATACCGACGAGCTAAGTTCAAAGACATTTGAGGCTAAAAAAGCCAAAGGCTTATACTTTATTGGCGAAGTAACCGATGTAACGGGTTGGCTAGGAGGCTATAATTTCCAATATGCGTGGAGCTGTGGATTTGCCGCCGGGCAGTACGCGTAGTCGTTTTTAATCAATTATAAAATTTCGCTGCAAACAGCGTATTAACACGCCACTTCATCTTTGAGGTGGCGTTTATTCCTGCTCTGTTTATAACTTAAGTTTTTAACTCGTCTGGGTAAGTTTATACTGCTGCATTTTGCTATTTGGTTTTTCGGGAATAGTCATTTCTATAATTCCAGCATCAATGGCTGGCTTTAAGTAGCGCTCTCTAAAATGTTTACGGTCTTTTAATCCAAGCTTATTTTGTAGCTCTTGTCGGTTTAATGGCTTTTCGCTTTGGGTAAATACATTAATTAAAGCGATGACTTGGGGGGCTTGTAAGTCTACATTTACAGCCTGTTTAACTTGAGGGGGTTGTTGGGTTTTTTTGGTTTTTGTTATTGATTTTAAATCACTTTCTAATGAGTTTAGTGCCGCTAGTAATGCTTCCAATATATACTCAATAAACACGGATGAGTCACCGGACTTGGTACTTAGGTTAATGCTTTCAAAGTAATGTTGGCGAGTTGTCGCTATAACATTGTTAATGTTTATTAGTGAAAATAGCGAATGCCACTGCGATAATTGCAGGGTTTGCAACGTACACGCTATTTCAGTATTACCCTGTGTAAAAGGTTGAATAAACTGTAATTCATAGTGGCATACTGCACTACTAATTAAAGGATGATGCGCGGTTGTTTTAAACCAAGCAAATAACTCCTCTACCATTTGTGGTACTCGCATTGCTTGTGGTGCCATTTGCAAACCACTTTTTAACGCTAAACTTTGCTGCCTATAACTGCCCGATTTTTCACTCAGATCTTTGATTAAGCTTCGATGCAAGGCTAATAAGCTATCTGGGGTTGATAGGCCAGATGATATTGATTGAATATCAAGGTTATTGATTTGCAGGGAGGCGGTTTTTTGTTGCTTATAGTGCTCAAGCATTGCAGGAGAATATAAGGCACTGATTTTGCCTAAAACTTCACTAATATTTACCATACTGTGAGTCATGCTAGCTGAAATAGAGAAGGGGGGAGTGGCGTTGCTCATTTTGGTATAGGGGTTATTCAAATCAGGGGGTTAAGAATACGCGAACTGAGTTTAAAAGTCAGTTTTAATGGGTTTTTAGTCTGGTTTTTTGTGCTGTTATTGGTTCTTTATAATTAGTTTGGTGTGTGTCGATACATTAATTGGGTACCTTCCTTAGTTATAAAAGGCTAGCTGAAGCGACTATTGTTAGTTTATTGTCGCTAAAATAAACTGAATTACGACCATTATTTTTAGCTTCGTATAGTGCGCCATCGGCACGTTCTAACACGCTAATAACTGAATCATCAGAACTGATGGTAGCTACCCCTATGCTTATGGTTAGCTGAATGTTGGCAACAGGGTGTGTCGAAATATAGTCTTTTAACGCGTTTGCTTGTGCTAATGCATTGGTCAGTGAGGTGTTTGGCAAAATAATAGTAAACTCTTCTCCCCCCCAACGTGCAATTAATGAGTGGTTGGGCATGCTACTTTTAATTAGTTTAGCAAACTCAGCTAGCACTTTATCACCGACTAAATGACCATAGGCGTCGTTTATTTTCTTAAAGTGATCAATGTCACAAATGAATAAGCAGTTTGTGGTTTTTGTTTCTTTGCTGCTGGTAATGACTTGCGACAATGCATAATCAAATTTTTGCCTATTATAAAGCCCTGTGAGTTTATCTGTTTCAGCGAGATGTTGAATCTCTATATTACGGGTTGTTAAATGCGCATATGCAGAAAAACGTGTTTTTTCATAAAATCTGAAAATTAAGATATGGGCAATGCTGACCTCAATGATATTAAATAAAGAGCCCAGCCCTATAGTGACGGTTAGCTGTTGTTGCTTATAAGTTAGGTAAGCACAAATACAAAAAGCAATGGCGCTAAAAATGCTTCCCCAATTTCTACCCACTAAAAAAAACGCAAAAGGGGGAATAAGTGTTGCCCAAAATAAAGAGTGAGCAAGGCCACCTACAGAGATAACAAATGTCATTATTAAACTAACGACCATAAATGTAACCGCCCATGCCGCAGCACTTACATTTGCAGTTTTACTAAACCAGCCATAAATAGCTAATGATATAACTAAGCCTAATGCATCAATGGCGGCAATATCGTAACTGTGAAAGTAGAACAGGTTGAGTAGGGTTAAAACTAAAAAGTAGCAGGTTGCCGTTAATAATGAATGAGCAATTAAGCGTGTGCGCCAAAAGTCTTTATGATCTTTTGGATACTGTGGTAGTCCTTTGTACCAAAAATCTAGCATGCTTTATTTCTCTTAGACTGTGTCTTTTTTATTAACTGATTATTACTCATAACCCGCTCATATAAAAGTACCGAGTAAATAACTACAAAAAGAAAGGGTTATCTAGCTTGCGCTATTTTTGTATGCAAAATACAGTTCTGCATTGCAGTGATAGCGAGTAGATCTTCAGCTAAAGATCTGACGGGCACATTATTACTTTGGACACTCTCTTTAAAGTGGTGATAGTTACATAGTTAAAAATCCCGATATCATGCAGTGCTATCGGGGTTTTTAACTTCTAGTGGTTACTCTTCGATAAACGCTTCACCTTCTTTCATCCACTTAGCGGCCGGTTTGCCTTTAAGATAATGATCAAAGTACTGCATCATACGCACTGAAAAATCGACCTGATTAGGAAACTTTTTCAAGTGGTGTGGTTCACCTTCGTATTGTAAAAAGGTTGCATCTTTACCTGCGCGGCGAAGCGCTAAGTAATATTGCACGCCTTCATGCCATGGCACCGCATCATCTTTGTCGCCAAACATAATTAAGATAGGCGTGTTTACTTTATCGGCAAAAAATACCGGTGAGTTTTCAATATAAAGCTCAGGTGCTTCAAATAAATTTTTACCAATACGGCTTTGCCCTGTTTCGTATTGAAATTGGCGTGCAAGTCCAGATTTTAAGCGAATGCCACTGTAAGCACTGGTCATGTTAGACACTGGCGCGCCCGATACCACTGCTTTAAACATATCAGTTTGGGTGATCATAAATGCACTTTGATAACCCGCCCAAGAGTGGCCTTGTAAACCTATTTTATCTGGGTCGGCAATGCCTAAATCAATCAGCTTTTGGGTGGCGTTGATCATGGTTTGAGTTGAAGATTTACCAGGGTGTCCTATTTCAAAGCGAATGTCAGGTAAAAAAATGGCGTAGCCATTTGAGGTAAACATCGGGAAATTAGGGCGATGATTTAATTCCATTTTTGGAAAGTCATACATGCGCTGGCTCATGTAGCGGTAAAAGTACACCACAACAGGCACTTTATCGCCTTTTTTGTAGCCGGCAGGCTTGATTAATACCCCTTGTAAATCTTCACCATCAAAGCCTTTATAGCTAATGAGTTCAGGTGCTTGTCCCCAAGCAAAGTTGCTTATCTGAGGGTTAAGGTTAGTTACGCGTTGTGGTTGTTTAAAGTTAGAGTCTGTTTGATAAATGTCTGGAAATTGCTGATAGGTTTGCTCAGTAAATAAGTATTTATCGGCATGTTTGGCCTTTTTAATTACATCAAAGCGCTTATTACCTGTAAGTAATTTAGTGACTTCAAGAGTTGCTAAATTAAGTTTTGCCACTTCACTTTGCTTGCTTTGTAAATTAATTGCAGAAAGCAGGAGCGTATCATTGTTGTTAAAGGCTACTTGGTTTTTATCAAGTTTGATCACTCTGTATTGCGTGTTACTTTTTTTACCATTAGTTAAGCGTTTAGCTTGCTTGGTATTGACGTTAAACGACCAAATATCGTATTTGCTGTAAACCAGTATTTCGCTGCTATCGTTCAGCCAGCCTGCAAAACCATAACCAGGCTGCTTGGATGGATAGTCGTGTTTGTCATCGGCAAACGTGGCGTTAATCGCCTTGCTGAGTACGCTCACTTTATTATTACCTAAGTTTTTAAGCTGTACTTGGTTATTATCAAAGTAAGCAGCAAACTGCCCATTGGGCGCAAGGCTCGGTCTAAATGGATAGTCGTTAATGATAGGAGTCTGTTTACCCGTGTTTATATCAACAGCAAAGTAGTCAGCAAAAAAACCGCCATACATTACTTTTTCAAGATGCGCTAAATTTGAGTAGCCTAACAATGAAGTGGCACGCTCAGTATTAAGCGACAGCTCAGGCATATTTGGCGTGCTTAACTGAACGACTTGCTGTGAGTTTACATGGTATACCGCCGTGTAATGACGGTTTTTATTATTTTCATTCCATTGCTGCTCTTCGCGAGGTTTAATTTGCGCGTCATTGTTGTGCCATACATTTAACCCTTTATGGTCGCGAATTACCTCAAAGTCATACAGTGATGACTCATCTGTGTATTCTTTTTGTTTAATTTTTGCTGCGAGTTTTGGGCGGTTTTCAAAGTATAAACGTGTACCATCTTCGGCCCAAGTTAATGTCGCGGTTTTGCCCATTAACCATTCTGGGTTAGGTGATAGCACAGTGGTTAGCGTGTCGTTTTGCCACAGCGTTAATTTGTACTGACGACGACGCTTATCATCGTTTACATAGTTGCCTAAGGTAAACGCAACGGTTTTTTCGATTGGGTGCCACGCTATTTTGCTAGCAACCACACCAGGCTCATCAATTAATACGGTGCTGGTAAAATTATCGAGTGAGAATAAAGTAATTTGATTATTGCCGCCATCCATATAGCTTTGACTCACCAATAGCTGATCGCTGGTGGCACTAATGCCATAGGTAAAGGCATTTTCAAGAGTATGAGTGCGTTTATCACTTAAGTTGATGATAACCAGCGGATAGCTTTTATCTTTTTTGTCGGCAGTGATAGCGCTATCGTTGTCGAGCTTTTTATCGTCTTCTTCAGCGTTTTCATTTTTGCGATAGGCCAGCCACTGGCCGTTATTAGCTAGTACGTAATCTTTTACATCATTAAAGCTTTGCTGCTCACCGGTTTGGGTGTTCACTAATACTAAGTTATTTTTTAAGTCACTTTTTTTCTTAGTGGTTTCTTTTTCAAGCAGAGTAGGCACCTGCGTAAATGCGACCCAGTTTGCCATTTTGCTAATGGTAGGACGGGTTCCTCGTTCCACCTCAGCAATAAGCTTATTGCTATTGAGTGAGTAGACTTTCCCTGTAGCATTCCCGCGATAAGGGGTTGCACTTAAAGAAAGGATTTGACCATTTTCAGAAAGCTGCGTGCCTTTTGCAGATTTAAAATCAAATACATCTTTAAATTCTAGTGGCTTATTAGCTAAAGCACTGGCGCTTGTTAAGCTGGTAATAAGTGCACAGCCTATAAGAGTGAGTTGTGTTTTCATTATAGATTCTCGTTTTTTAACATTATTTTATTGTAACGAGTTTTAATAACAATTCGAGTAGATACGACAAGTGGTAGCAGGGCAGAGATGAGAGGTTAAAAATGAATGGTAAAAGGTAAAAGGTAAAAGGTAAAAGGTAAAAGGTAAAAGGTAAAAGGTTAGATTTTCGGTCCACCGGATGCGAGGTGTTTGGCATCTTTAAAAATAAGAGTGGAAGTGGTTAATTTAATACCTTGTTAGCATCACTAACAAGGTATTACTTCGAATCTTATAACCAAATTTTTTGTAATTCTGGCCATTGTTTTTCAAATTGCTCGCTAGGTCGTGCACTAAAATTACTGCGCACAAATTGGTTCATTTTACCCTCAACGTAGGCAAGCAAAAAGTTAGCTAGCGTCAGTTCATCACTTTGAAAGTTTTTACCTTCACGTAATTTACGCTCTCTAAGAATCTGTTTGAATTGAGTTTCTAGCTTTTCAAACAAGCCTTGTACACGCTCACGAAGTCGCTCTTGTTCACCCTGTAGAGCGTCGCCTGTTAATATACGGGTTATGCCTGGGTTTTTTTCGGCAAACGTTAGCAGCAGTAATAGGGTGTTGTATACACGTGCTTTACTTTCTTTCTCGTTATCTAAAATAAGATTAATACGTGATAGCAGCGTGTCTTCAATAAATTCAATTAACCCTTCAAACATGCGTGCTTTACTAGGAAAGTGGCGATAAAGAGCGGCTTCGGATACGCCAACTTCTGCGGCAAGTTTGGCTGTTGTAATACGCTGGCCTGGGCTGGTTTCTAACATTTGTGCGAGTGCTTGCAGTATTTGCTCTTTGCGATTACTTTTTTTTGTCGCAGGCATGAACATTCCTTTTTAATAGTTATTTTTTTCAACATAAATGTGCGATAACACAGCTTTGTGCCAAGTGTTACAGCGCGCAATACTCAATGGGGTGTTTTTGCACGTATTACAGCGATACATTAGTAATGCGCAAGCGTTAAGCTATTTTAGCGTAGTAAAATTACACCAAAAGGTCACAAGGCGTCATCATGTTAATGTTTTATTCAGTTTGTTTCCAGCCTTTTTATAATCGTTTGGCGAGCTGCTCGATCACTTTAACCGCTATTTCTATTTTACTGGTTTCAGGTAAGTCGAGTTGTTCATTTTGCCAATACAGGGTGAGTGCGTTGCGCTCAGAATTAAAGCCTACATCACTGTGCGATACATCGTTGGCACAAATCATATCGAGGTTTTTATTGGTTAGTTTCCCCTTTGCGTAATTAGCAACGTTCTGCGTTTCTGCGGCGAAGCCGACGGTGTAAGGGCGGTTTTGTGTGAGGTTTGCAACCGCGGCTATTACATCTGGGTTTTTAACTAAGCTAAGAGTGAGTTCATCGCCTTGTTTTTTCATTTTTTGCGTGGCGATACTTGCTGCACGATAATCGGCCACAGCGGCACAACCAATAAAGGCATCTGAGTGAGGCGCATATTTGAGTGACTCATGCAGTAACTGTTCAGCACTTTCTATATTAATTAAATTAACGCCTTGCGGTGCTGAAATAGTTACCGGGCCTGAAATTAAGTTTACGTGTGCGCCAAATGATAACGCAGCTTGCGCCAGTGCATAGCCCATTTTTCCAGAGCTATGATTTGATATAAAACGAACAGGATCGAGAGGTTCACGGGTTGGACCTGCAGTAATTGTAATTGTTTTACCTGCCAATAGCGCAGGTTTAGCAGGCTCAGTGCATAAGCTCACTAATTCATGTGGTTCAAGCATTCGCCCGGCACCGACATCACCACAAGCTTGCTCACCCTTATCTGGTCCCCAAACAGCAACGCCACGAGCCTTTAAAGTGGCTATATTAGTTTGCGTTGCAAGGTGTGCGTACATTTGCTGATTCATAGCTGGTGCGATGGCAACTTTTGCGGGGGTCGCCAGTAATAAAGTCGTGAGCAAGTCGTCAGCAATCCCTGCGGCCATTTTCGCAATAATATTGCTGGTAGCAGGGGCAACTAAAATTAGATCAGCCCATTTTGCAAATTCAATATGTCCCATTGCAGCTTCTGCTGATGGGTCTAGCAATGAGTCAGACACCATTTCACCACTCACAGCTTGCATGGTTAGCGGGGTGATAAAATGTTTTGCTGATTCGGTCATTACTACTTTAACGTCACAACCATGGTCTTTTAAGCGTCTTACGAGTTCAGCACATTTATACGCTGCAATTCCACCGCTAATACCCAGCACTATTTTTTTATTTGTTAAATTAATCATGGTTGTTCATCAATTTTATAAAATATGGTGGCTAAAATAACAAATCTTGAGCGTGACAGCTAAGATAAAATGCGTTTTATCGCGCTAATTTTTGATTTTGCATTACAGTTATACAGTACAGTAATCTTTCAAGGATGAATCATGCAATTAACGTCACTGCCTAATTCGCTCCGCCCGCGAGAAAAACTGCTAGAAAAGGGCGCAAAGGCACTCACTGACGCCGAACTGCTGGCTATATTTTTGCGCACGGGCCTACCCGGCATGAATGCCATAGAGTTGGCGCAGCATCTGATCAACGAAAATAAAACCCTGCATAATTTGTTTAATGCCAGTATGGATGAATTTTGTGCGCAAAAAGGCTTGGGAATGGCTAAATATGTTCAGCTACAAGCAGTACTTGAGCTAAGCCAGCGTTACATGCAAGAGGGCTTTGTGCGCGACGCCGTTTTTAACTCTCCACAAGCCGTTTATGACTATTTAACGCTGCAAATGCGTGGATTGCAGCAAGAGGTATTTATGGTGTTGTACCTTGATAGTCAAAATCGTTTATTAAAAGATGAAATATTATTTTACGGCACAATTAATGCAGCCAGTGTATATCCGCGTGAAGTGGTAAAGGCGGCACTGAAAAATAATGCGGCGGCGGTGATTTTTTCACATAATCACCCCAGTGGTATTGCAGAACCGAGTCAGGCCGATAAGCTCATTACCAATAAGTTGTGCCAAGCACTGCAATTAGTCGACATAAATGTGTTGGATCATATTATTATTGGTGGTGAAAGCAGTGTTTCGTTTGCCGAACGGGGACTGATTTGAGTTTATCGCTTCAGATATGTGCTAAAAATGAGCGGTTTAGTGCGTTTTGGCAAATTAGTTTAATTTAAATGCAGTTTTTACTTTCCCTAAGGGCATTCGATCTTTATAATTAGCCGCTATCAAATTTACACATGAGCTGGTTGGATAAGATCAGTATTTGATCTTTGCCTGTAAAAGCTGTATAAAGAGCGCCCTTCGATTTATCTCTAGGGCACAAATACATGGCCTTAGGGAAAATTAAGCTCGAGCGAAGTTATTGGAGATATATAGACATGTCTAAAGTATGTCAAGTTACAGGTAAGCGTCCAGCGGTTGGTAACCACCGTTCACACGCGAGAAACGCGACTAAACGTCGTTTCCTACCTAACCTACAAACACACCGTTTTTGGGTTGAAAGTGAAAAACGTTTTGTAACATTACGCACTACTACTAAAGGTATGCGTATTATCGATAAAAAAGGCATTGACACGGTTCTTACTGAAATCCGTGCTCGTGGCGAAAAAGTTTAAGGAACTGAATTATGCGCGATAAGATCCGTTTAGTTTCAACTGCTGGTACTGGTTTTTTCTACACTACCGACAAGAACAAGCGTAACATGCCTGAAAAAATGGAAATCAAAAAATTCGATCCTAAGGCTCGTAAACATGTGATTTTCAAAGAAGCTAAAATCAAGTAATTTAGTTTTCTTTCAGAAATGTAAAAACCCAGCTTATGCTGGGTTTTTTGTTTTTAAAATCTGCTCTATCATCCACCGAAACCATATCACCGTAATGATACCCATTGAATTAAATCGCTAATTGGCTTTTGTTAAGCGCCACGAATTATTCCGTAGATAATGGCATCAGTAGTTTATAACTAAAAAACATAAAGAGTATGAGCATTAAATAATTTTACGGGCTAAGTTGTTTGGTGTTGTTGATTTAGAGTGCGGATGAGCTGTTTAAGTATGTCTGAAGAGGAATAAGGGGGCTTTACGCTGACTTACTAGGGTATGAGCTGTAAGTAGCTCTAAGGCTACTTACAGCGCGATATTTATACTTTAAAGTTCTCTACTGATATTCTTAGTTCTTCGGCTAATTTAGCCACTTCTGAACTTGAAATATTCGTTTGTACAGCGCCTTCTGCTGTTTGCTCGGCAATAGCAACAATAGACTCTAAGCGCTCACTGATCTCTTGTGATACTTGTTGTTGCTCTTGTGCTGCTGTTGATATCTCTTCACTGACATTATGCGCTTGTGATACTGCAAGGGTAATTGAATCCAGTGCACTGTTGGCTAAGTCACTTTGCTCAACACACGAAACCGCGCGTTCTTTACCTTTTTCCATAGCTTTAACCGCTTCTTCAGCGCCCGACTGTAGTGACTCAATCATAGATTGAATTTCTTGGGTCGACTCTTGTGTTTTACTTGCAAGTGATCTTACTTCATCAGCTACCACAGCAAAGCCTCTGCCGTACTCTCCGGCACGAGCGGCTTCAATCGCTGCATTAAGTGCGAGTAAGTTAGTTTGCTCGGCAATACCGCGAATAACATCTAAAATACTACCGATTGATGCGCTATCTTTGTGTAGTTTATTGATAACACTTGATGCTTCGTCTACCTCGTAGGCGAGTTGCTCAATGGTTGCTTTATTTTGATTTGAAATACCTTTAACGCGCTCCGCTTCTTTATCGGCATTTTTAATTTCGCTCAGTGCTTGTTGTGCACTATTACTCACTGTTTGTGATGTGCTGCTCATTTCAGTAGTTGCGGTTGCTGCTTGCTCTACTTGCGCTTGCTGATTACTGATTGCTTTGCTTGATTCACCGGTAATTGTTGAGGTTTGCTCAGAAGCGGCTGCAAGTTGTGTTGAACGTGAAATAATACCGGTGATTAAGCTACGTAAACTATCAATTAAGGTATTACAGCTTTTCGATAATTCACCAAATTCATCTTTTGCGCTGTCATCTAAGCGTTGAGTCATATCACCACTGGCAACAATATCTAGAATACGATTTACTTCCGCTAATGGCTTAGTAATACGGTTAACCGTAATGATGGCTACAAGCACAGCGATAATAGTCGCAATGATCATACCTATCCATGTCCATAAATTAGCTGAGTTTACGTCACTACGTACGCCTTCTTGTAATGTAAATGCAACGCCACTGGCTTGTAATACTAATTCGTCAATTTGGCTAAGCGCTGTTTTAGTCGCTTTTTCAGACTCTGCTAATTCACGCTCGGTTGTGCTTATTGCGTCAATAAGGCGTTTTTTATTCGCTGAAAGGCTATCGTTACCTAAAATATTGCTCTCTAGGGTATCTACATAACCCTTTAAGTCATTAAACAAGCTGCTGTGACTTTGCTCTATCGCCGGCTTTATTAATGAAACGGTACGAACGACTTCTTCAAAGTAATACACTTGCTCGTTTTTGATAATATCGAGCGTGTTAAGCGTTTTAACGGTTAGCATGTCGGTGCTGCTGGTAACCACGGACATAAAGTTATTTTCTAGATTATTAGCTGCTTGATAAGCGCGTGGATGATTATCCTCTAAACCATCAATATCAATAATATCAAGTACCATAGAGTTAGCATCTTCTGCCGCGAGCTCAACGGTTTCTAGTTGCGCTTTGAGCTTTTTGTTAAGCACTAGCTGGGTGTTTTTATCTTTAAGCAGGCTGTTTATGATATTTGAAAAGCTCTGGTAGGTTTTTTCAACTTCAAGGCTGCTTTTGTTTAACTGTGGATCGTCTTTAACAACTTGTTGTAGTTCGCGGTGCAATTTATTAAATATTTGTTTTTGCTCTTCTATTTGCGCTTTTAACGTGGCGAGTTCTTGAGCCGATGTTATATGGAAACTAGCTTGAGCGGCTTTACTCATCAAAATAAATTCAGCTTGTAACTGAGCGCTCTTGTTTAATGCAGGAAGCGATAGCTGATTAACTTTTTGAGTTGAACGATCTATATTTGCTATTTTTATTAAAGAGTTACCGCCAATAATTAAAAGTAATAAAGTGATAAATATAAAACCACCCCAAATACGTTGACTCACTGTTAGATTCATATGGTTTTCCATTCAAAAATACGTCTATTAAAACTTATCGGCGCTTTCAACAATAAGTTAAGTAATTAAAAATAATTAATTTTTACTGTTAATAGTTAGTTGCTAAATTTACCGCAAAACTTAATTACAAACTAAGTCTTTTATTAAAGATAAAAAATAATGTAGGCAATAACACTCGTTTACTGTCTATGTTTAACTCAATTATAAGAGCATTGCTATTTTTTACACATTATTGTGAATGTTTTGTAATTATACAATTTAACATCCACTCTTAAACTTAACAGATGTATTAACTTTTTTCAGTTTATTTAGACAAAAGTTGTGATTTTTCTGAAAATTTTTGCTTACTTTGCAGTTCTATTAGTGTCATTGAGCCACCCCATACGCAACCCGTGTCTAGAGCATAAAGGTGGTTGTAGGGCGTTTTGCCTTCAAGTGCTGCCCAGTGTCCAAAAATTAGGTCATGTTGAGCGTTCATAATGGCAGGATGAGAAAACCAAGGAATTAGTGATGATGAATTTGTTGTTGCTTCTTTTGCATTAAAATCGAGCAAATTATCAGGCGTAATAAAGCGCATGCGAGTGAAATAATTAACGATGTAACGAAATTTAGCAGCATCATCAAGTTGCTCCGTCCATTTTAGCGGGTGAGGCTGATACATGTTTTTTAAGAAGAACTTAGCGTTATCAGCACCATAGCATTGCTGCGCAAATTGAGCGTGCTTAATGGCTTGCTCGCACGACCAATCAGGGTTAAGGCCTGCATGAGAAATAAAACAATTATATTGTTCTAAATAAAGCGCTAAAGGCTGAGTTTGTAAAAACGCGATGTAGTGGGGCAGTTTACTACTGTTAAACAGTGCAGTGAGTTTGTCTTTGGGGTTAGGTGTAACGTTATTTAAATAACAGGCAATCATGTGTAAGTCATGATTGCCTAATGTGACGCTAACGCTGTCTTGATGTTGATAAATATAATCAAGGCACGCTTTAGAGTCTGGGCCGCGAGCGACAATATCACCCACTAAATATAGGTGATCTTTGCTAGGGTTAAAGTCGACTTGCTTTAACAATAAACTAAATTCGTCAAAGCAGCCTTGTAAATCACCTATTGCGTAGTCGGCCATTGTTACCTGTTTTTATCAGTGTAGGATATTAGGGCAGGCTAAGCGGAATACGTTTATGGGTGCTTTAAATTCAGCACCAAACTCGTTACGTAAAGTGTAATGTCCCTGCATGGTGCCTACCGGTGTATCTATTATTGCACCACTGGTATATTTGTAGCTTTCACCTGGGGCTATATCTGGGGTTTCACCCACCACACCTTCGCCTTGCACTTCTACTTCTTTGCCATTGGCATCAGTAATTAGCCAATAACGGCTAAGTAGCTTTGCACTGCATAAACTGTGGTTTTTTATAGTAACGGAGTAGGCGAACACAAACTTATCTAGTTCAGGTTGCGATTGCTCTTCTACATAAAACGTTTCAACAGATACCTTTACAGGTGATCCTATATTACTGCTTGTTGTCATAAATCCAGTTAGCTATATCAATAAATTGTTGTAACGACAGGCTCTCAGCTCGCAAAGTAATATCAATGCCAATGCTGGTTAATTCGTCAGCGGTTAGAAGGTTGCCAAGGCTGTTACGCAACGTTTTACGGCGCTGATTAAATGCTTCTAAACAAACGGTGTTTAATATTTTAACGCTTTTAGCGGTGCGCTGCTGTGCCTTTTTAGGGATTAAGCGAATAACCGCAGAATCGACTTTAGGTGCCGGTTTAAAGCATTCAGGCGGTACCTCTACCACAGGCATCGCATGACAATAATACTGAGTCATCACACTCAAGCGACCAAAGGTTTTACTACCAGGGCCTGCTACCATGCGCTTTACCACTTCTTTTTGCAGCATAAAGTGCATGTGCTCAATATGATCGGCAAATTCAAACAGGTGAAACAACAAAGGCGTTGAAATGTTGTACGGCAGGTTGCCGAATACTTTTAGTTTTTTGTCATCTTTAACTAGGCTTGCAAAATCAAACTTCATTGCATCGCCTTGGTTTACGGTTAATTTTGGCCCTAAAAATGGGTGTTCAATTAAACGCTGGGCTAAATCTTTATCTAGCTCAACAACCGTTAAATGGCCACTTAAATCGGCAACAGGCTCGGTAATAGCGCCTAGACCTGGGCCAATTTCTACTAAATTATCTTGTGGTTTAGGATCGATAGCGGTGACGATTTTGTCGATGATTGACTCATCGAATAAAAAGTTTTGGCCAAAACGTTTACGGGCGCGGTGTCCTAAGTGTACTTTATCGGTCATTGATTCTGTGCTTTTTCATGGGCGAGCTTAATTGCTTCGCGGATTGCTAATTCAAAACTGCCAACATCAGCATCGCCTGTACCGGCTAAATCAAGCGCAGTACCGTGATCGACTGAGGTGCGAATAAATGGAAGGCCGAGAGTTATATTCACTGACTTACCAAATCCTTTGTATTTTAGCACAGGTAATCCCTGATCGTGATACATAGCCAGCACTGCATCGGCTTCATTTAGGTATTTATCTTGAAATAACGTATCTGCTGGTAAAGGTCCGATTAAGTTCATCCCCTCAGCTCTTAGTAGGTCGAGCGTAGGCGTAATCGTGTCGATTTCTTCGCGGCCTAAATGACCATCTTCACCGGCATGTGGGTTTAAGCCACAGACTAAAATACGTGGTTGCTCAATGCCAAATTTAGTTTTCAAGTCATGATTAAGAATATTAGCCACTTTAACTAGTCGCTCTTGCGTAATAGCACGAGAGACATAAGCAAGCGGAATATGTGTAGTTACTAGGGCAACACGCAGACCTTCAGTGGCTAATAACATAACCACATCGGCTGTACCTGATTGCTGAGCAAAGTACTCAGTATGGCCACTAAAAGAAATGCCGGCTTGGTTAATAATACCTTTATGAACAGGCCCCGTAACAATGGCATCAAATGTGCCATCCATATTCTTCTCGCTGGCAATACGTAATGTATCTAAAACGTATTGCCCATTGGCGTCATTAAGCACGCCAAGCTCAACGGGCTCTGCTAAATCAATTTGCTTAATATATAAGCTGCCAGCCGCTGTTGGCATTGCTTTGGCTTGTTCATCAAATTCAATTAATTTAATGTTTAAACCTAAATGCTTTGCGCGCTGTTTTAGTAGCGATGCATCTGCAATCGCTACTAGTTGCGCATCCCAGCTATGCTGTGCCAGTTTTAATAGCAAGTCTGGGCCAATGCCTGCAGGCTCACCTGGGGTTACCGCAATTCTTAAGGTCATAATTATTCGTCTATTGGGAAAATTTCAACATGGGCTTGTTCGCGCATTTCTTGCTGCCAGTTAAAGCTTTCCTCTTTAAATTTACGATTAAACAACATGCCATGTGCACGATTACGTTTAGCTTGCTCGGTCTTATCTGCAACACGTTTATCTAGTAACTGCACAATGTGCCAGCCAAACTGACTTCTAAATGGTTCGCTGATTTCGTTTTTATCAAGTGATAGTAACGTATCTCTAAACGCAGGCACGTAGGTGGTTGGATCAGTCCAATCGTATTGACCACCTTTAAGTGCTGAACCGGGGTCTTGTGAGTATTCTTTAGCAAGTTCTGCAAAGTCAGCATCGCCGGCGCGTAAATCTTTAACAAAGCCAGCTAGCATAGTGCGTGCTTTTTCTTCACTTAAAATGATTGAAGGCTTAATAAGAATATGACGAGATTTAACTTCGGTGGTTTCAACTACTTGACGCCCACGTACGTCTTGTACTTTAATGATGTGGAAACCCGCACCGGAACGAAGTGGACCAATAATCGCATCTTTCTTTTTACCTTTTACAGCTTCTGCAAATAACGATGGCATTTCGTTAATGCCCATCCAGCCTAATTGGCCGCCCTCAAGGGCCTTTGAGCCACTTGATGATGAAATGGCAATACGCTTAAATTCTTGGCCGTCTTGCAGCAGTTCAATAACTTTGTCTGCGCGTGTTTTTGCTGAGCTTACGTCGTCTGCACTTGCACCACTTGGAATATCGATAAGAATATGACCAATATCATATTCTTCGGCATTTTGGCCTTGGCTATCCATAATTTTTAGTAAGTTATCAATTTCTTGGTCGCTTACATATATACGGCGGTCTACGTTTGCACGCGTAACTTGTTGCGTGGTTATCTCTTTACGAATTTCTTCGCGGTAAGCTTGAAAGCTCTCACCCGACGCTTCAATAGTACGACGCAAATCAGCAATTGTACCGCCTTGCTCTTTGGCCATGTTGGCAAGGGTTTGGTCAAGCTGGCTATCTGAAATTTCTAAGCCCATACGCTCAGCCATCTGCATCATCAAGGTTTGATTTACTAAGCGTTCAATCGCCTGAACACGCAGTGTTTCGTCTTTTGGCAGCTGTTGGTTTTGTTCTTCTGCTTGTTTTTTTACGCGATCAACAATGGTGTCTACTTCACTTTTTAAAATAACGCCTTGGTTTACAATACCAATTACTTTATCTATTTCGACAGGGGCGGCAAATGCACTTTGGCATAAGCTGAACGTTAAAACTGCTGATGTTAATAATTTTTTTAAATTCATATTCTTTTTACTACTCTTACTAATAGTACTGTTGTAATGCTAAATACGGCTAAATTGATATAGTTATTTGTAAATTTTTACTATAAATAAAGCAGTTTAGTCATTAAGAAAATACGGCCTACGATAACCAAAAATACCTTGTTGTAATAATTTTTGAGCATCGTAACGGCTTTTACTACCAAGCCCTTTTAATACAAAATTCAAACGAATACTCGAATCAAAAGTGGCTTGGGGTTGCCCAATTGACTGATTTAAATCAGTTTCAATTTGGCGATGGCCAGTAATTTGGAACGCCCAACAGCACGATTCATACTGTAATCCACTAAATACTTCAATACTGCGGTTATTATCAAGATCGCGATGGTAACTTGCAATAAATTGCCACTCGTCACTGATAGGGATGCTTGTAAATAAGCCCGCTTGCTCGATTGTATTTCCTGAGACATCATTTGCATAGCGATGGTTCAATTGAACCAGCTGATTATCGTCACCTTTGTAGTCTAAGGTTAAATTTGACTGGATAATTTGCTTGCCATCCGTGTCGTACTGAATACCACCCGATAAATACCAGCGGCGGTGCCAATGTAACATGGTTTGCGCTGCAAACAAGGCATTGTAGTTACTATCGCTATTAAGCCCTTGCTCTGTAGGCTTGGCTGAATCACTTAAATAAAATATTTGGCCTGCGCTGAAGTTAAATACTTCTTCATTTTTCTTATCAAATAAACGCGTTGTAGCCCCGAGCGTAAATTGATTAGCTGCGGCAATTCGGTCAACACTTGAAAAACGCGCATCCCTGAATAAACCAAAAAAGTCATCTTGTAACTTGGTGGTATCGTATAAGCCAATGTCAGACTGATCTTTATTAGGCGTATATAAATACTGAATTTGTGGCTCTAGAGTTTGAATACCATCGTCGATAAAAATTGAGGTGTCGCGCTCAAAGTTAAGCTGAGAATATAAGCGCACTTTTGGCAAAGTACGCGAAACATTATCGCTATACTGTGTACCCTGTAAATCACCGTCTTGTTTATAGTTAGTTTGAAGCAAGCTTACTTCAGATAAAAATGACCAGGCATACTCTTTGTAATCAAAGCGTGCTTTAGGTTCTATGTGCACGCGAGTAGCTTGGTCAATTACCGCAGAGCTGTTAGTAAAATGGCTCAGCTCGCCTGAAACACTAAAGTCGAAATAATCAACTTTCCACGGGGTGGTTTGGGTAAAGCTAATCTGTGGTAAGGCCGTGTATGATTCTAAGTGGTCACCGAGTACTTCAAAGTTTTGCACTTTTATATCAGTACGCCACATTTCGCCCATATGGGTTAGCGAGCCGGTACGATAAAGCTGCGTATCGGTTTTACTGGCATAAGCGGAGTTTAAATCAGTTAGGTAGTTGTCATCACTAACATTGGTAATATCAATACTGGCTCGCCAGTCTTCACCAATATAACTTTTTTGTTGCCAATGAAACAAAAAGCGCTCGTTAAGTTCAGGCTCTGAGTCATCTTTATTTAAATATTCTACAGCCACTAAACCTTGGTGCTCTGGGGTTAAATATCTAAATTCAGTTTGTAACTGTAGCCCTTTACGTGACATATAACGCGGGGTAATAGTGGCATCATAATTAGGGGCAATGTTCCAATAATAAGGCGTAATCGTTTCTAACCCATAGCGATCTGAACTTGAAAAGCTGGGCGTTAATAAGCCTGACTTACGGCGCTCATCGAGTGGGAAAGTAAAATAAGGTAAATAGAGTACCGGCGTATCTAAAATACGTAGCACGGCATTGTAGGTTTCGCCCCAGCCTTCTTCACGTGATAAGTTTATTTCATCGGCTTCAATAGCCCACACAGGCGTATTACCTGGGCACGCAGTAAAGCTTGCATTCATCAGCATTAAGCCAGACTTATCGATGGTGAGCTTTTCCGCGCCGCCTTTACCTTGTTGTTGTGTTAGGCTGTATTGTGCGCCTAATAAACTAAATGCTGAGTTATTTAAATCGGCATTTAAGCCCGAACTTTGTACGTGGCTTACATAATCGCGATAGGTAATTGGGCCAGTGGCATTAAGCAGGCCACGTTGTTTATCAATCAGTGCTGATTGTGCGGACAAACTCATGTTAACGGTGTTAATATCAACATTGCCAGTAAATTCAGCGCTTTGTGTGCCTAAAAGCTCAACGTCATCAGCGCTGATATCAACCGTTCCAAGCTCAATGCCAGCAAGCGGTTGCCAAGCTCTGGTTTGCATTGAAGTGCCACAAAAGTTGTGTGTCAGTTCAGTTTCGGCAAGCGATGGTGCGCTCAGTACGCTTAGCATCAAAATGCCCCAGGTTTTGCTCATTTATCGACCTTTATGCTCTGTGATTAGTTACAAGCTATACATAATAAAGGAAAACAATGGCAAAGTAATTAGTGAAAAATAGATAGCTTATAAAATGACACGCTTTGAGAGTTTACAACAGTTTATTAATACTCACTTTGGTGAGCAATCCTATGCGCTTAATGCAATAACCGCAGATGCCAGTTTTCGCCGTTATTATAGGTTAAACGCTGAAAATAAAAACTTTATTGTGATGGACTCCGATCCAAAAAAAGTTAACAACGTCCCTTATATTGTATTAAACAAGGTGTTTTCTGAGCAGGGGTTTTTATTACCATCCATTATTCATAGTGACGAGCAGCAAGGTTTTTTTATTCTAAGTGATTTAGGTAGCACCCATTTAGCTGACTTGCTTGATGATGCGAATCGCAGCGAGTATTACCAGCAACTGATCAGTTTAAGTGCCAAGTGGGCAAAAACCCCAGCCGCGCCGTCAATGAATCCGTATGACCGTGACTTTATTGCACTTGAACTGGATATTTTTAAAAATTGGCTGGTTAATGATTTTATTAGCGCAGAGCTCAGCGCTGAGCAGCAACAGACTTGGCAAACAAGCACAGCGCTGCTAATAAATACACTGCTTGAGCAACCCACAGTCACAATGCACCGGGATTATCACAGTCGTAATATTATGCGCTGCGAGCAGCAATGGGCGATTATTGATTATCAAGACGCGGTACAAGGCCCATTATGTTACGACTTAGTCTCACTTTTAAGAGACTGCTACTTTAAATTGCCTAAAGACGAGCTGAATCATTTACTTGAGTTTGGTTACGACGAATTTAAACGCCAAGGTTTAATAACTAACGAGTCATTTGCAGAATTTAAATATTGGTTTGATTTAACGGGTTTACAACGCCATTTAAAAGCGGCGGGTATTTTTTGTCGTTTATATTTGCGTGATGGTAAACAAGGTTACTTAGCAAACATACTCCCTACACTTGAATACGTAATAGAGGTGGCGGCACAATACCCTGAGCTTAGCGACTTATCGGCTTTGATAAAAACTAGCGTGGTGCAAAAGGTGCAACAGCGGTTAAAAGAGGAACAACCATGAAGGCGATGATATTAGCCGCTGGGCGCGGTAAACGTATGATGCCGCTCACCGCAGAGTTACCTAAGCCTATGTTATGTGTAGCGGGAAAACCACTGATTGAGCATCATATTATGCGCTTAAAAGCGGCTGGCATTAGCCAAATTGTGATTAACCTTGCGTGGCAAGGAGATAAAATAAAAGCCTATTTTGCAGATGGGCGCGCGTGGGGCGTGACTATAACCTATAGCCAGGAAGTAACTGGCGGGCTTGAAACTGCTGGCGGAATTATTCAAGCACTTCCTATACTCGGTGAGTCATTTATTGTGATTAATGGTGATGTTTACAGCGACTACGATATTAGTGCATTAATGCAGCTGCATTTACAGCCAAAAGAAGCGCACATTGTATTGGTTGAAAATCCTGCGCATAACCCAGAGGGTGATTTTACGCTAAGCCACTTACCTAATAGTGAACAGCGCTATACTTTTTCTGGTATTGGCCGTTATCAGGCTGATTTCTTTGAAGGGCTGGCCTCAGGTATTCGCCCGTTAGGGCCTTTACTGCGTGAAAAAATAAATGAACATTTAGTCTCCACTGAACTCTATATTGGCCAATGGGACGATATAGGCACACCAGAGCGTTTATCGGCTCTTAACCAACAATTAGCACCATAAGCTAAATATAAAACACTAGAGGTAAGCTTTAAAATGTGGGGAAAAATTCTCGGTTTCTGTTTTGGTTTTATGTTTGGCAAAATATTTGGCGCCATTTTAGGCTTATACCTAGGTCATATGTTTGATAAAAGCCTAAAGAAAGACTTTGATCAGGCTGGCGGCTTCTCTAACCTTTTTAAGGGCGATGATGTTAACGAGCGCCAAGCACTGTTTTTTTCTAGCTGCTTTGCAGTAATGGGGCATATCGCCAAGTCAAATGGACGAATAAGCGAAACCCATATTAAAGCTGCGACGCTATTTATGGATGAAATGGGCTTAAAAGGCGAAGAGCGCCGTGAAGCTCAACAAGCGTTTCAATCAGGTAAAGACAGCGACTTTTCACTCAAAGACACAGTTTATGACTTTAAAGAACGTTTTGCTAAACGTTACGATTTACTGCAGTTATTTTTAGAAATTCAAATTCAAATGGCGTTTTCTGATGGCGTGCTTGCCGCGCAAGAAAAGCAATTATTACAAGAAGTCAGCAAGCAGTTGGGGGTATCTAAAGCACACTTTGCCTTTGTACTAAAGCGTTATCAAGCAGAGTTTAATTTTAGGCAGCAACAACAGCGCTTTAGGCAGCAGCAAAGTCAGAGCAGTAGTTACCGAGAAGGCTCAGGACATCATGTACCGCCAAGTAATGATATGAATCGCTCGCAAGCATTGGCCTTATTGGGATTAAATAAAGACGCGTCGCAACGTGATATTAAAGTAGCGTACCGAAAGCTTATGGCTCAGCACCATCCTGATAAACTGGTATCGCAAGGTTTACCTAAGCATATGATGGAAGTCGCGGTTAAAAAAAGCCAAGATATTCAAGCTGCTTACGAGTATTTAAAAAAGGCGGCGTAAAAAACCGTCTATTTCTTTGCTCAAGCGTGCATGTTGCTGCGGCGCATCGCGTAATCCAAATAGCTGGCGCTGGCGGTAATCAAACTTTGCATTACGGTTAACCCAACGCTGACGGTTTTTAAGGTTCATTAAGATATCATTACTGTCTGTAGCAAAATAAATATCCAACAAAGCAGGGGTGACCAAGGATGTTATTTGGCTTAACTTGGCATTGCGTTTTGTATTAGGAAGGTAGCTACTTAAACTAATGAAGGCGTTTATTTTTAAGTCTGCAAATTCAGCGTAGTGCTCCAACAACACCCCAGCACTGGTGCCTTGTGCAATAACAACAATATTGTCAGACTCCATTGCTGCCTGCTGATACAAAGCTTCGTAGCGAGCGAGCAGTTTTAACTTGTAGTTATCCACGACCTCGGTATTTACTTGCTCAACATAGTCAGCATGATGGGGCTGTTTTTGTGTGCTGGTGTCAGGCTCAGTATTTGCGTTGGCTGTTTCATCATTTGTGCCCACAGAATCATTAGTCGTTTTTGCTGTGTCATCTTGGGCTGCTTGCCAATCTATATCAGGAACTGTCATCGCATAAGAAGTGTACCCATGATTATTCAGCTCTTTACGCAAAAAGTTCATGCCGGAATTGTTTGTGGGCGTTGATTGCCAGTCAGGAATGAGTATGACTACCCCTCTAAAGTCGGCGCTCATATATTCACTGTATAAAGTTAAAAACTCAGTATCACCAGCTAAAATAGACTTTACTTCATCACTTTGGGCTAGGTGAGAGATATCCGCATCAATATTTTTTGAGAAAGGAGGGGGAGCGATATACTCAGCACTCAGCGCTTGAAAACTGATTAACGTACAGCCAAGCACAAGAGTAGTAATAATGACTTTAAACATCTGCGTAATAAACATAATAAGCTTTTAATTTAAATCTTATTTATGTATCGGCGTAGTGCTCTTAAAGTTTAGCTATTTACTGTAAATAGCTAAAAGATTAATCCGTATTAAAAGTCGGGGTCAGCTTCAAACGTGAGTACTTGCTCTGTAACAGGATGCTTTAGTTGCAGCATTTGTGCATGTAGCTGTAATCGAGGTGCCGCAGCAAGTGCGTCTTTGTGGGCATATAAACGATCGCCTAAAATAGGGTGGCCTAAGCTTAGCATATGTACTCGCAGCTGGTGGGAACGCCCTGTAATAGGAGTAAGCTCTACACGGGTTGCCTGTACTTCACGTTCAAGCACTTTAAAATGGGTAAGCGAGGGTTTGCCATTGTCGTGATCAACCATTTGCTTAGGGCGGTTCGGCCAATCACAAATAAGCGGTAAATCAACGGAGCCGGTTTCATTTTCAAGCTGTCCATAAATTCGCGCAATGTAACGTTTTGCCGTTTCGCGCTCTTGAAATTGCATACTTAAATGCCGATGAGCGGCTTTGTTCATTGCCAAGCAAAGTATTCCTGAGGTAGCCATATCTAAACGGTGAACAATTTTAGCCGTAGGAAAAACACGGTTGACGCGATTAATTAAGCTATCGGCATGTTTTGGGTCTTTACCTGGTACGGTGAGTAACTCGCTAGGCTTATTTACAATAAGTAAATCATCGTCTTGAAACAGTATAGTTAAATACGGGCTCATAGGGGGATTGTAGTTAACTAACACGGCAGACCTCAGTGATTTTGAAGTGCGCTATTTTAGTGGAGTGAGGTCTTAGGCTCAAGTAAAAAGCGCGATATAAATATCGCGCTTTCTTTTTATACACACACGTTAGTAATCTTTAACTAACGACTGACAGCTAGGTTCTCTAGTGCGAAACCACAATCAAACGAATCGCATCGAGTTTTAACTGCGCTTTTTCAATATGTGCGGTGAGCTCATTGCGTTGTTTATCGTAAAAGGTAATTTCCTCTTGGCGAATGTTTGGATTAATTTGTTTCAGTGCAACTAATCGCTGTTGCTCTTCGCTCAACGATGTTTGCATTTTTGCTAATGACTCGGCACGAATAACATCCAGCTTTTGTTGCGCCATGTCTTTTGCGGTATTGATCATTGGATGAACCGCACTTTGTAATGCACCGGCTAATTTACTTGCTGTTTGACGACCTACCGCAGATAGTTGCTGATTAAAGCCATCAAAACCAACATTTTCACCTAAGTTATTACTGCTCTTATCGAGTAAAATACGAATTGGCGTAGGGGGTAAAAAGCGACCCACTTGCAGGACTTTTGGTGCCATGGCTTCGGCAACAAATATTAGCTCAACAAAAAAGGTGCCTGGTGGTAACTTTTTGTTTTTAAGTAACGCCACCGATGAACTACCAAAATCATCATCACAAATCATATCCATAGTGCCTTGCACCATAGGGTGATCCCAACTAATAAAGTGCACATCTTCCTGAGAAAGCGCGGTATCGCGGTCAAAGGTTACTGTCATACCATCGTCTTTTAGCGATGGGAACGAAGCGTTTAACATGTGCTCAGTGGGCTTTAAAATAATGGTGTTTTCACCTTTATCTTCTTGGCTTACACCAAAGGTGTCGAACACGTTGATCATGTAGCTTGGCAGTTCAAACTGGTTATCGAGCTTTTCAATGTCAGCTACAAGTGAGTCAGCAGCACCTTGTCCCGATGAATGTAGCTCTAGTAAGCGATCTCGACCACTTTCCATTTGCTTACGTAATATTGCATTCTTTTGTGCTACTTGCTCAAGGAGTGGATCTAGCTCATCTTCATCACAATTATGAGCTGCAATGTACTCAAGTAAATCTTCGCTAAACTCTTTATACAGCAACTGCCCAGTGGTTGATGTGCTTTCAAACGCATCTAAGCCTTCGTTATACCAACGCAGTAGTACTTCTTGTGCTGTGTTTTCAAAGTAAGGCACGTGAATGTTCACATCTTGTGTTTGCCCTATACGGTCTAATCGACCAATACGTTGCTCAAGTAAATCGGGGTTGAGTGGTAAATCAAATAACACTAAGTGATGTGAGAACTGGAAGTTACGACCTTCTGAACCAATTTCTGAACACAGTAATATTTGTGCGTTATCGTATTCATCGGCAAAGAATGCCGCAGCGCGATCACGTTCAATAATCGACATGCCCTCGTGGAACACAGAGGCTTTAATTGCTTCGCGTTCACGTAATATTTGCTCCAGGCTAATTGCTGTTTCGGCTTTAGCACAAATAAGCAGTACTTTTTCACGCTTGAGTGTTTTTAGCGTTTCGATTAGCCAATCTACACGGGGGTCAAATAATCCCCAACTTGCGCTTTCACCTTCAAATTCTTGAAATATTTTTTCAGGGAAAAGTGCACGTTGCGCACTGAGTTCGGCATTTTGAATGCCACTCATATTACCCAGTACGGTCATTGCTGTTTTGTATTGCTTAGGTAATGCCATTGGGTAGGCATGTAATTTACGGCTAGGGTAGCCATCAATGCCACTGCGGCTATTTCTAAATAATATGCGTCCAGTGCCATGGCGATCTAATAACATATTGAGTATTTCTTTGCGTGCAGCAAGGTCGCCTTGTTGGGCTTTTTCAAGGATATCGGTGATATCTGTTTCTTTTAATAGCTCAATTAATGTGGCCTTTGCGCTGTCATCCAGTGCTTGTTCTTGTAATAACTGATTAGCAGCTTCGGCAACGTCTTTGTAGTTTGCTTCTTCTTCTTTAAACACGTCATAGTCGTAAAAACGATCTGGGTCGAGCAGTTGTAAACGAGCAAAATGACTACGATGACCCAGTTGGTCTGGCGTAGCGGTAAGAAGAATTAGCCCTGGAATATCTTGGCTCAGCTCAGCCATACGTTGGTATTCGGCACTAGGTTTATTGTTATTAATACTTAAATGATGCGCTTCATCGATTACTAATAAATCCCAGTCGGCCAACGTAGCTTGTTCAAACCAGCGTTTTTTCTTGGTTAAAAACTCAAGGCTAGTAAGCACCAATTGCTCGGTATCAAATACATTAGGTGAATCAGCAAACGCTTCGTCGCAGCGTTCTTCATCAAAAATAGAAAAACGTAAATTAAAACGGCGTAGCATTTCTACTAACCATTGGTGTTGTAAGTTCTCAGGCACAACAATAAGTACACGGCTGGCACGACCGGTGATAATTTGTTGATGTAAAATCATGCCCGCTTCGATGGTTTTACCTAAGCCTACTTCATCAGACAGTAATACCCGCGGTGCAAAACGTTTACCGACTTCTTGAGCAATATAAAGCTGATGCGGAATAAGATTAGCGCGTTGACCAATTAAGCCTTTAATAGGTGACTGCTGACGTTCAAACTGATGTAACCAAGTTTGATAGCGCAAAGTATACCGATCAAAACGGTCCACTTGGCCTGCAAATAAGCGGTCTTGCGGTTTATTGAACTTGATAAAGTGATCTAAAAAAGTTTCTTTTAATTGTGCTTTTTCACCGTTATCAACACGTTCACCGTGATAGCACAATAACTCACCCTGTACTTCAATAGACTCAACTTGTAATTCCCACTCCTCAACGCTTCGGATCACATCACCAGGATTAAATGCTACGCGGGTTACCGGAGCTTCTGCAGAAGAATAAACACGGTTTTCACCACTGGCAGGAAATAAAATGCTGACTTGGCGGCCATCAATGGCAACAACTGTGCCCAATCCTAAATCTGACTCTGTGTCACTTATCCAACGCTGACCTAAGGAAAAATTCATGTATGTCTCGTCTATGAAGAAAAAGGCGGCTATGTTACCTGTTAGATAACACCACTGCAAGGCGCTATTTGCCTGACTTTTAATTAATTTTATAAGTATGAATTATTACCAACCCTAAGCGCTCATTAGTGCGTCGATTTTGTGGAAAATTCAAACTAAATGATATTTGTCATAAAACAGACTTTTATGACAAATAGACTAAACTCAAATTATACCTAAGTAATTAATCAAGTTTATTAGTAACCACTGATTAGTTTATTGGGTATAGCATAAAAATCATAAAACGTAAGGAAAGTACTATGGGAAAAGCTTCAAATTTTGATAGTAAAATGTATGTGCTAGATACCAATGTATTACTTCACGAACCCCTCGCGTATTTGTCATTCCAAGAGCACCAAGTTGTTATCCCAATGACCGTATTGGAAGAACTTGATCATATAAAAGATAGAAAACACGATGTGAGCCGCGATGCGCGAGTGGCTATTCGTGGCCTTGATGGGGTGTTGAGTCAGGCAACTCCCGAACAAATGTTACAAGGTGTGGCGCTGCCAAGGAATAAACAAGGCGGATCGACAGGCAGCTTAATTATTGTAAACGACCATTTATTTGCCGATTCTATTTCTGGTTTGCCGGGCAATGAAAACGACCACCGTATTATTAATTGTGCGGTGCATTTACAAAACCAGCACAGCGATAAAAAAGTCATATTAGTAACTAAAGATATTAACATGCGCTTAAAAGCCAAAGGGGCGGGGCTTAAATATGTTGAAGACTATCGTACTGATCAATTAATTGACGATATTGATTTACTCACCAGTGGTTATAAAAAAATTGAGGGCGATTTTTGGCAGCATGTCGGCCAGTGTAATACTGAGCAACACGGACGTGAAACAGTTCATCATATCCCTAAAGATTTAATTCCTGATGTGTTTTGTAATGAATATTTACTTGATGATGGCGATCAGTTTGCCGCTAGAGTTAAATCGTATGATGGTGAGCATATTACCATTAAAGATATTGGTGCAGAGCGATTGATGCATCAAAGTGCATGGGGAATAAAGCCAAAAAATATTTACCAAGCAATGGCTCTTGATGCCTTGCTCGACACGTCTATTGAGCTTGTTATTTTAACCGGCCCTGCGGGATGTGGTAAAACTTTACTGGCACTTGCGTGTGCGCTAGAGATGGTGATTGAAAAAGGTATTTACGACAAAGTCATTGTAACCCGTAATACCCCTGAAATTGCAGAATCAATTGGCTTTTTGCCTGGTACCGAGGAAGAAAAAATGGCGCCTTGGTTGGCTGCCATAACCGATACCTTAGAAGTGCTGCATAAAGGTGATGAAAACCCAATTTCGAGCCGTAATTACATTATGGAAAAAGCCAATATTCAGTTTAAGTCGGTGAACTTTATGCGCGGACGTAGTATTCAAAATGCGGTGGTGATTTTAGATGAAAGCCAAAACTTAACAGCTTCTCAGCTAAAAACCATTATTACCCGCTGCGGAGAAGGAACAAAACTAATTTGTACTGGGAATTTGGCACAAATAGACAGTAATTATTTAACGGCGGTTACTTCGGGGCTTACCTATATTGTAGAGCGGTTTAAGCACTTTGAAGGTGGTGCTACCGTAAATCTTAATGGGGTAGTACGTAGTCGACTGGCTTCGTTCGCCGAGGAAAATTTATAACTTGCGCTTAACATCTTGGCTCTATAGTCTACAGTTTGATTTTTGAGCTAATAATTAGGTAGGTCGTTGAATTTTTTACCGCTAAAACATTATCATCGCTCTGTTTTTGTGGCGTTAGCAATCCCTTTATTGGTGGCCTCTTTTTTGTGTTTGCATTTTTATGATATAAAAATGGACCGTGCAATAACAAAAAAGACCACCGATTTTAGTGCGTTATCGGCGCAGCTTGACCATGATATGCAAGCCATCGACGATTTACTTAATGCGATGTTTATTATGTATGACAAACACGCCCCACAACCAGCGAATCATGCCTTCACAAAAAACATTAATCAATACGCGCATTATTATTATAGCCAGATAGCACATTTTAATGGCGAAATAGTAGGAAAAGGCCAATTTAGCTATTCCGAACAGGCATTATCACGCTGGCAAAAAGTCATGTCGCTGGCTCCGTCTTTCAATACTGCTCTAGCGCTGCTTTCGTCGCTGCATTCTGTAGCCTATGTTGATGAGCGCGGCTTTGCTTATTTAGCTCGGCGTAACAATACACAAAGTTATATTTTAACGCAGGTACTTAATGGCGACTTTAAACCTTTACCTTCAGCGAACAAACTCACTTCAAGTGCCGTTATTAAAGTAGACAATAACGCATATTTTGCAGTTGGCCGACAGCGAGAGCTTAACTCCTCAGATTATATTGTTTTAATATATGACTTACAGGCTATTTCTAGTTGGTTGAAAAAAATAACCTCAAAGCAAGGCGAGTATGTTTTTATCAACCAAGAGAATGAAATTATTGCCAGTTCACAGCAGCCAATTAATCAAGCCATAAAGTTATCGACCTATTGGCCTAATATTAATAGCCCCTCACAAAAGAGTAATGCGCGAGCAGACTCATTATTTTTAATTCAGCCTTCGAAAAAGAACCCTATTCATCTGGCGTTTCTTGCTGACAAGCACACTCTCTCAAGCGGTATTGTGTATGAAGTATTGATAGAGTTTATTTCGTTAGCCTTATTTTTATGTTTGATGTTTTACATCTTTTTTTGGTTAAGCAAACGTATATTTATCAAACCTATGACCGAGTTGATGCGTTATTTAGAGCATCATAACGATGACAATAGCGGGTATTTAAATTACCAAATACCGTTAAACTGGCAACCTTGGTTTGCTCGGGTAAAAGCTATTTTTGCGAAAAATGAGCATTTAGTTATTTCTTTGCAAAATACTAATCAAAAGTTAGATGATCAAGTACGGCAACAATCGCAAAAGCTAAAACATAGCGACCAAGCAAAAGAGCGTCATTTAGCGTTATTAAACACAGTACTTAATAGCGTGCCTGATTTTATTTATTTTAAAAATACAGAAGGCATTTTTTTAGGCTGTAATAAAGCGTTTGAGTTGTTTATTGGAAAAACTCAAGGTGAACTTCTTGGGCAGCAAATACACAACATAAGTAACGAGTATGAACAAATTAGTTTGCTGGAATATCAAGTATTACAGCATAGAATGCAAATTCAGCAGCGCATAGATGTTGCTGAGCGAACTTATCAGTTAACCATTGCTCCCTTTTACAATGAACAGCAACAATTATTAGGAACTATGGGGGTTGGTCGTGATATTACAGAACAACAACATACTTTGTATGCATTAAAAGAGTCTGAATCTATATTTAGAAGCGCAATTGAATTTGCCGCAAATGGGGTGTTTTTACTCTCGCTTGAGTACGCTATTTTACAGGTAAACAAAGCCGCACGAAAATTATTTTCCAAGCATGATAAATTAACCGATACTCCTTTTTATGCGCTTTTTAATAATACGCAATGGCAGGAGCTTGAAGCATTACTACAGCAATTATTAAATAATAAGAAAAGGGTGTTTCACTTAACCTTGGCTCATACCCAATTAAATGCCTGGTTACAGTTGAGTATGTCGTTAATTTGGAATGAAAATAGTCAGCCGCTTTATTATGTTATTCATATTCAAGATGTTACAGAACTTACCAAAGCCAAAGATGATGCAGAGCGTGCCACGTTAGCTAAAAGCCGTTTTATTGCTAATTTAAGCCACGAAATACGCACCCCCCTCAATGCCGTGTTGGGATTATTGGATATGCTCGCAGAGCACGGGTTAACACAGCGGCAAATTCAACAAACTAGCCAAGCAAAATATGCGGCCAATAATTTGTTGCAGATGCTAAATAGTATGCTTGATTTTGCCCGTGTTGAAAGTAAAGAAGCAACGCTGCAATTAGCGCCATTGTGCTTAGTTGATTTGATTGATACCTGCGAAAGTTTAATTTTACCTTTATGCCAAGCAAAACAGATACAGCTAAAAATCGACATAGACTCGCAAATTTCTCCATTTTTAGTCGGTGATACAATTCGTTTGCAACAAGTATTAGGTAACTTACTTACCAATGCCGTTAAGTTTACCAATAAAGGCAGTGTGACATTAAAAATGACATTACAGCCGAGCCAGAGCCATATAGAGCAGCGTATTTGTTTTCAGGTTATTGATACGGGAGTGGGGATTGCTCAAGCGGATCAACGCCGTTTATTTGATGCCTTCACGCAAGGTGATGAATCATCTACTCGCTTGCATCAAGGGGTTGGCTTAGGGCTGGCAATTGTAAAGCATAGTGTGGCATTAATGGGAGGTGAAATTGCACTCAGTAGTGATAAAGGCCATGGCTGTCATTTTTACTTCACGCTTGATTTAGCGACAGATACCGAGAAATCAGCAAGCTTTACAGATAGACTATTACTGATCACCAGCGCGAAGAGTCAGTTGCTTAATCAGGTTATTACCGCGCATCCTTTTTTCAATAATCAAGCTCTTGAAATAGTCGTAACTGATCCAGATTGTTTGCAACAAGCGCATAGCATTGTAATCGATGCTGATGACGTACCTGCCTTTCTCACCTCAGCAATAAAAGCAGTATTACACACTCGTACTACTTCACTCATCGTTATAGAGCACTCGCAACCGAATCAGCTTTCAATAAATGACTCTTTTATTAGCCAGTATTTACCGCGCAGTGCATTGGCGCAGCGGTTACTTAGTTTAACCCCTGAAAAGTTAAAGAAAGTAACTCAATATAAAGCGGATAAACCACAAGAAGAAATAGCGGGAACCTTAGTATTAGCCATAGATGATAACCCGCTCAATCTCGACATTATTAGCAGTATATTGTGTAAAGCCGAAGTGAATGTTGTGACTGCTAGTGATGCTAAACAGGGGGTTGAATGGGTGAATATATTGCGCCCCGATTTAGTTTTAATGGATATTCAAATGCCGAGTATTGATGGCTATCAAGCAACCCAAATAATACGCCAACAGTTTGACGCCCAGCAATTGCCTATTTTTGCATTAACTGCACATTGTGAGCCTGCCGACATTGCACGTTCATTGAATAGTGGTATGAATAAACATTTAACTAAGCCTGTGGTTGCGCCTATTTTATTTGCATCGATAGCTGATTTAGGCATATCTAAGCCTTGCTTTTTTGATAAAACCTTCGCTTTGACACAGTTCAATGATGATGAGAAGCTATTGCAAAGCATGCTTACTAAGTTAGCGGTGTTAAGTGAGTCATATTCAGCTGATCTTCAAAAAGACATACCTACTATTGAAATGGTACGCTTAGTGCATAGTCTAAAAGGGATAGCAGGAAACTTAGGGTTTAACCGATTATTATTATGTGCTCAACATACTGAGCAATTATTAAAAGTGGGCGACAAGAGCGCCAATGCTGCAATTAAAGAGCTGATAATACAGTTAAAACAAGTTCATATTTATATAAAAATTTTAGATGTAAGCAATGATAAATAAAGCAAAAATATTAATTGTAGATGACGATGCGCTTAACCGAATCATTTTAGAAAAAACCTTAAGCGATGAGCATGATGTTTACTTAGTGACAAGCGGCGAAGACGCGCTGGCGTTTGTTAAACACACACAAGTAGACTTAATCATTTTAGATATCATGATGCCTGGTATGAATGGTTATGAAGTACTCGTACAGCTAAAAGAGAACAGTATAAGTCAGGCTATTCCTATTATTTTTATCTCTGCAAACAACCGTCATGAAGATGAGGCAAAGGGGCTAGAGCTGGGCGCAATGGATTATATTGGTAAGCCATTTAGTGCCGCTATTGTGAAAGTTAGAGTGCGGAACCAGTTATTAATTAAGCAAAAAAATGATTTGCTAGAAATGCTTGCCTCTATTGATGGCTTAACAGAAATACCCAATAGACGTTATTTAGATGAGAACTTAGAAAGAGAGTGGCGTAGAAGTAAGCGTAACTACTCTCCTTTGTGCGTTTTACTCATAGATATTGATCATTTTAAACGTTATAACGACTACTATGGCCACCGAGCTGGAGACGAATGTTTAAAAACAGTGGCAAAAACGTTAGCCGCGCAATGTGAGCGTGGCAGTGATTTTGTTGCGCGTTACGGCGGTGAAGAATTTGTGGCCGTATTACCAGAAACCAATCAGCAAGGTGCAATCGCTTTTGCCAACAAGTTACGTAACGCCGTTAATGATTTGAATATTGAACATAATGCGTCTTTAAACGCTACACACGTCACCATTAGCATCGGTATTGCTTCTAGTGAGAGTAGCCAAGCTTACACTGAAAAAGCATTGTTAGAAGAAGCTGATTCCGGTTTGTATAATGCGAAAAAGTTAGGGCGCAATCAAATTAGCGCCCAATAAATGCTGTAGTTACTTAGTTTGTCAGCATTTGCAGTGCTGAGGCACCAATACCAACTAATTTATCATTTTTAAATACCAACGGTGTGCATTCATCTTTAGTCATTTTACCATCTGAATGGATGCTGTGCGTTGCATAAAATAAGACTTGGTAAACATCCTCTTCTTTTTTGAGTAATTCGGTGAAGTCAGGTGTTTTTAGGGTTTTTAATACCGACTGATAAGAGCTATCCATTGCCAAGCCTGAAATAATTTCACGATTATTCTTATGTGTTGCTTGCCAGCTAGAAGAACTATTACCAGCCCAATGACCTTCCGCTTCGCCATCGGATACAGCAATAACACAGCCAGTTAAAAAAGGAGCGGTGAGGGCGGCGATTAAAAGTGTTTTTTTCATTTTTTATTATCCTAGATGATTAATTACAGACTTTAGAGCAAAGACTAGGCAAGTTTTTTAGTCCTTAAAAATCAATTACTTATTTTTAAAGTGATTTTTGAGTTAGTGGCTTTTTTAAGAAATAAAATTAAAAAGCCACTTTTTAGTTATTTTGACTAACTTAATTTAACGGCATTAAACCAAGCGATTACGCGACTCTTGTTGACTAAATGCAGCGATATTTAAACTCACTTCTTTAACCAAGCGCACAATAGATTCGGTACTGGCCCACGCTATATGTGGGGTTAGTAGTAAGTTATCTCCCGTGTAATTGGCCAGTGGATTGTTGTGCTCAGCAGGCTCTTTGGTTAGTACGTCAACACCTGCACCAGCAATCACATTGGTTTTTAAGGCTTGTGCTAAGTCGGCTTCGTTAATGATCCCCCCGCGCGCGGTGTTAATAATAAGCGCAGTTGGTTTCATCATTTTTAATTCATTAAGCGTAATTAAGTCACGCGTTTCATCATTAAGTGGGCAATGTACGCTGATAATATCCGCTGTTTTTATTGCGGTTTCAAAAGGCGTGCGTCCTTGGCGACACTCAGCACCTTTGCGCTCTGCAACAATGACATGAGCACCAAAGGCTTCAGCCACTTTAGATACAGCATTGCCCAGAGTTCCCCCACCAATAATGGCTAATGTTTTACCCTGAATGTCATTAAAGCTGTAATCAAGGCGACAAAACATTTCACTTTTTTGCCATGCGCCTTGTTGGCAGTCCGCTTGGTAGCGATGAGTATTGCCTAATAAGTTAGTAATTAACGAAAAGGTGTGCTGCACAACCGAGGGGGTTGAATAACCAGCAACATTGGTTACCGCAATGCCTAAATCTTTCGCGGCATTTAAATCAACATTATTGGTGCCGGTGGCACTAACACAAATAAGTTTGAGAGATGTTAATTGTGCCATGGTGTCACGATTAATCACTACTTTATTGGTGATTAACACCTCTGCATTTTGGCTATGTGCTAGCACTTGCTCTGGGCTAGTTAGCTGATGCACGGTAAGCTTTCCCAGTGCTGAGATACAATCAAGTGAGGTGTTTGCCAGTGTAGCGTTATCAAGAATTGTTATGTTCACGGTGTGTCCTAATAGTGTATGTGTTAAGGGAATAATAACCCCTGTACGCAAAATGCTTGTGATAAAAAGAGTATCATCTATTTGAATGTTATTGGGTTTATCATGTTGCGTTTACATTAGCAGTTGTAGAGCCATATTTAAATGTGGTCTGCCCACTGACGGTTAACTTGCATGTTATTATGATTAACTGCCTTGCTAAGTTAACTTGAACAAAGTGCTGTTAGTAGGGTCTACCCATTTAAATTAATAATTAATAGCCATAGTTTATACGTATGCGTTGTTAGCAAGACAGCTTGGCTCGGCGTTAAACTATAACGCTATGAAAACTCAGTAAATCGAACTTTAGTATTGCTAGTTTCGTATTTTTGATTGAGTTATAATCAAAATCAGACACAGCGGGGCGTTTTAACGCGCCGTTTTTAACTTTGTAGATGCAGTAAATGATTGAATTAGAAGATAAGTACGCAGATATAAGACCTTACAATGACGATGAAGTTGCCGCCTCATTAACGCGATTAATTAATGATAATGCGTTTATTGATGTAATTGCAAAATACAATTTGCCACGCTTTATATCCGCAGTTGGGTTTTTAGCACGCGCTATAATAAAGCATCAGTTGCGCAAAAAGTGGGGCAAAGTTAAAACGGTTGAAGATGTACAAAATGAAGTGGCACATTACTTAAATAAATTAATAAAACGTACCACCTCAAAAGTCACTTTTTCTGGCTTAGAAGACTTAGACCCTAATCAAGCCTATCTTTTTGTTTCAAACCACAGAGATATTGTACTTGACCCTGCACTGGTTAATTGGGGCTTATTCCAGCATAAAATGAAAACAGTGAGAATTGCGATTGGCGATAACTTGCTGCAAATTCCTTACATTACTGAGCTTATGCGCTTAAATAAAAGTTTTATTGTGAAACGCTCAGCAAAAGCCCCAAAAGAGATGTTAAAAGCGCTGACTCAGTTATCGGCTTATATTTATGATTCACTCAGTAGCGGGCACTCAATTTGGATTGCACAAAAAGAAGGACGCGCTAAAGATGGGGTTGATCAAACTGATCCTGCGCTTTTAAAAATGTTGCAACTTAATGGCCGTAAACAAAAGAAAGAATTTGGCGAATACATTAAAGAGCTCAAAGTGGTGCCGGTTGCAATCTCTTACCAATACGAACCATGTGCAATTGCCAAGGCAAAAGAGCTATATCATAAACAACATCATGGCAAGTATGTTAAATCGGCGGGTGAAGATATTGCCAGCATTGTTGAAGGGTTTAGTTCAGCCAAAGGGCATGTGCATTTATCGTTTGGTCAGCCCATTGAGTCAGGTTGTGACAGTGCCGATGAACTGGCAAAAACCATTGATAAGCAAATTATTGATTCGTTTTACTTACACCCAGGCAACTTTATTGCTGCTGGCTACACTGAGGCGGTGATCAATAAAAATGACGCAGCACAGTTTGAAGAACGTTTGGCCAAGGTGCCAGAAGAGTTAAGGGCTTTGGTTTTAGCTATGTATGCCAAGCCATTTCATCGAAAAACACAAGTAGATGAACAAAGCTGTGAGCAGTAATTAACAGTTTAAGCTAACAACAAAGCAGCAATTTATTTGCTGCTTTTTTTTTGCACAAAAATAGCGCTATACTCAGGCTATGCTTTTAATACCGGAGGGTAAAATGCAACAAATTGAAATATTTGATATTCCTAGCCCTTGTAAAGGTATTTGCTTAGTTAATAATCGCGGTTATTGCAAAGGCTGCTATCGCAGTCGCGATGAACGTTTTTCTTGGAATTCGTTAACGAATTCCCAAAAGAAAAAAGTATTGAGTTTATGCCAGCAGCGCTATAAACGTTACTTACAGCAAAAAAATAAAGTGGCACAATCATCACCGCAAGCAGATCAACAAGGTTTTGATTTTTAAAAGTGTAGGTTGTATTTTGACCTGAGTTTTGCAACTGTGCCGTTATTGTGTAACTTATCCAGTGTTGCTTCTAGCTGGGGAACAATATCCGCATGACTGTTATGTAAATAATGATAAAGCGGGTAGGTTGCAACTACTTGTTTTTCATAGCAGCCCAAAGAGGGAGGAATGGTTTTATTTGCCATCGCAAAATCAATAAGTAACGCTCCTTGTACTTTTTGCTGGATCAGTAAGTTAAGCTGCGTATTATTATTTTTAACTTCAATTACCTTACCTTGAAAATCAATACTGTCTAAATATCGCTGTTGCACAGGGTAACTGGAAATAATAGCAACGCTATCTATGGTTTTAGTGGAGCTGGGCTCACAGCGTTTATAAAGTTCAAGGTTAAATTTAAAGAGTGGATAGTTAACTCGAATTAAATTTTTATAGGCACTTTCAATACTGATATCGCGAGCAAGCTGCCCATCTAACATGCCATTATCTGCTGCAAATAATGCATTTTGACGATTAAAATCGACAATATTTAGTTTAAAGCCCATATCTGCATAGGCCAATTGTAATAGCTCAATGGTATAGTTTGCTTGTTGAGTGTTTTGCGGGCGATTAAATGTGTAGCTATAACTGTGCGCAAAAGACATATTACTAAAAACTAAGCACAGTAATACCAGCAATCCGTTAAAGCGTTTAAGCACGTCAGTATTTCCAATTAATTGCGGCAAGATAATAAGCAGCCATAGTAACAAATTGTCTGTCTTTTGCACAGTTTGCATTAGTAATCTTGCAAAAGTTACCACCAACAATTATTGATTACGTTGAATTATTTACAGTCGCTTATTTTTATTAGTTATAGAGTTAGTTTTTTATAAGTTTAAACGTATAATCTACGTTTTATTGAGCGAGGGGCTGTTGACCTTTGCGGATGAAAATTTGTTCAAGCTAGGGGCGCTCGGCGCGACTTGTTTAACCTAGTGGGCTAGTAAAAGCCTCCGTGTGCTGCTCACGGCCCTTACCTGTATTCATGCAGGCAACAATAAGTTTATAGCCCCTAATAATTGGAGTGAATATGAGTTTTAATCTGTGTAACTTGCCGCGAGAGCAAAAGTATCAAATTCAGTTAGATTACGAGGCCTCATTTTGGGCTTATCAAATTAAGCGCGGTAAAAAAACGCGTGAGCAAGTGTACGACACTCTGCATAGTCGTCCTGTTGCAGAGCAAGGTGTTTTAAAACAAAAATTTGAGCAGTATTTGGCAATTATGCTTAGCTAGGGTTTGCCTACTATGCTTGTAATTAAACAATTAGAATCAATTAAAACGCCCTTAGTTAATAAGTTTTATACGTTACATAACGTCCGCGGCCGTGCTAACAAACAGGATCAAGTCTGGGTCGCTTACGATAATAATACGATTATTGCCGCCTGCCGGTTACAGAATAAGCCCACTTTTTTATTTTTATCAACGGTGTTCGTGGCTCCTTCTTATCGTTCAAAGGGGGTGGCAACCCAGTTATTAGTTGCCCTTTTAAATGCGCAAACAGAACCTGTTTACACCTTTGCTTATCAACGCCTTACTGATTTTTATCAATCACTTGGTTTTAACCAAGTGTTAACATATACTCCTGCATTATTAACGCTATTTGATGCTTATAAGCACCGAAATATTACCGCATTGAAATATCAATAAAACATAAATTAGTAATAGGACAAGCATGGGTATGAGTATTAATGGGTTTATCACAGCCATATTTGTGCTGTTTATGCTCATAAGCGTTGAAGTAACAGCGCAAGTAAAACGATTATCCCCAAGCGAAGGCTTATCTCAAAGTTACGTTAATACCATGCTTATTGATAACAATGGGTATTTATGGCTCTCTACTGAAGGAGGTCTTAACCGATACGATGGCTATCAAGTTATTCCAATCAATGGCCCAAATGGTGAGTTAGAAGAGGCGATCATCGATCGCATATATCAAGACCAACAAGGGCATATCTGGATTGCCTCCTTATTAGCAGGCTTGTTTAGATACGATCCGAAAACGGATACCTACCAACAATACATAGAAAAACCTGTCACAGAAGAGCAAATACTACAGCAGTCCGTTTTTACTATGTTAGCCACCGATGATAAAACCTTATGGATTGGACAAGGCCGAGAGTTTGCAAAACTCGATATAGACAACGGCTCTATTACCTCCTTATTTACACTTCCTGAGCAATTTGAAAATGCGTTTGTGCGTACTTTGTTTCATTATAACGGTTATATTTTTATAGGTAGCACAGACGGCGCGTATGTTTTTAACATCGCAACACAGCAGGTAAGGCCACTCGAGCACTTGAGCGAAACGGATGTACATATTTATCAAAATAATGTGAAATCATTTGCGCTAGGTAATAACAATCAGTTGCTTGTAGGTGCGGTTAAGGGCTTATACGCTGTTGATATTAGTAATTTAGAGGCAATGTTTAACAACCGCGAACAATCATTTACAAGCCAAAAATTACTGGCCGATTTGAATGTTTGGGATATTGATAATCAGCAAGGAGTGCTCGATTTAGCAACAGATAAAGGCCTGCTTTGTTTTAATTTAACTACTAAAAAAGTGGTAAAAAATAAACGTATCCAACAGAGTAAGTACACCCTCGCCGATAACAGTATTATTGATATGGTGAAAGATAAATCGGGCGGAATGTGGCTAGCCACTAAAACCGATGGTGCGTTTTATTTATCAGGCGACAATTACAAGTTTTATAATGTAGAGGGAAATGCACTGGTTGGGGATGGTTTATCACATCATTCGGTATGGTCAATTAAGGAGTTCCAAGAAAAGCTATGGTTAGGCACACACAATGGTTTAACTGCGGTTGATTTAAAAAGTAATCGCTCAAAGGTGTATTTAAAAGATTATAAAGTCGATTTACTGACCACAGAGTTTACTATTTTCAAAATTATGCCTTACAAAGATAAACTCTGGTTGCACTCAAACCGAGGATTATTCATTTTTGACCCGCAAACTCAGCAACTTACCCAACCAAGAACTAACAGTCCTACCAATCAGATTTTTTTAAATGATTGGATGCATGGCCTGACATTGCTACCAAACGGGGATTTATATTTTGTACACCCAGATCATGGTATGTTTAAATATAATATTGATAGCCGACAATTAGTTCACTTAAAAGGCGAATTAGCACAATTTGACCCTTTTTTAGCGCATGGCTTTTTACCCCCATTACCGAACCAACCCGAGAAGCCATTATTTTTTAGTGGTGGCGTTTTATATCAATTTAACCCCAATGATTTAAGTTTAAACACCATTTATAAAGTGCCAAAACACCATGAAAATGTAGCCGTTAGTATTCTTTCCTACGTGGTAGATGGGCAAGGCATACTTTGGCTATCGTTATCTAATTTTGGGCTGATTGGTATTGATGCAACGACCTATGAGTTAGTACACACAATTGATTTAGATAAAAATAAACTAGGCACCTTGTTGTACGATATGGTTCTTGATGAAGAGGGAATGATTTGGATGAGTAGTCATAAAGGAATATGGCGACTAAATCCTGAAACAATTCATTTTCAGCAATTTACAACATCAGATGGGGTGCTCTCTGCTGAGTTTAATAATGGCGCTATGGCTAAGTTAGCGGATGGCCGAATTGCCTTCGGTAGCCTCAAGGGCTTTACCTACTTTGATCCTAAAGACAATAAAAATAGCCAAGGTTTATTAGATCACGTCAATATCACGCGCATTAACTTAATGTCTCGAGATTTGTCTATAAATTTACAGCAGCCATTAAAAAATATCACTTTAAATCATGATGATATCGGGCTTGAAATTGCATTTTCAGCGATGTCATTCAGCTTCCAAGAGCGCATTATTTACGAATATCAGCTTGATAAAGGCAAAAAAAGTTATACCCGAAATAATCGAGTGGTGTTTCCTAAATTAAACCCCGGCAGTTACCAGTTAAAAGTCTGGGCAAAAGATCCACTGACCGGCGACTATACTGCGCCAGCCACGTTAAATATTAAAGTGAAATATCCGCTATGGCGTGCCCCTTACTTTTTAGCGCTTTATACCGTTTTATTGATCACCATAGTGACTGCATGGGTAATGAGGCGCAACAAAATACAGCGTATCTTATTGGCAGCACACAAAGAAAGCCAAGACAGTGAGGCGCGTTTAAAGCTTGCGCTAGAGGGAAGTGAGTCGGGTGTATGGGATTGGCAGGCGAGCCAGTTAAATATTTATCAGCCTAGATTAGTCAACGAATTAGGCTACGAGGATGACTCGGTGAGTTTAGATGACTACCTAGAAAAGATTCACCCTCAAGAGCGTGCTATTTTTAGGTTGGAGTGGTTAGAATTTTTATCAACAGATAAAGGATATTTTAATTGTACCTACCGATTACGCCACGCCAAAGGTCATTGGCGCTGGTACAAAGATTTTGGCAAGGTGGTTGAGTGGGACAAACAAACGCCGCAAAAAGTAGCCGGTACGTATACCAATATGACACGCGAAAGGGTGTTTGAAGAGCATGCACGGTTATTTACCGCCGCGTTTGAACAAACCCGAGATTGGGTGTTTATCTTAGATAAAAACTTTAATATACGTGCCTCAAATAAATCACTGCAAAGCGCTTTTGGCTTATCAGCAGAGCCTCGTTCAACCCGTGCGCTTAATTTGGGAATGTCCCGCAGTAGCTATTTTGATTATTTACGAATTATGCAAAAGCTTGAAGTGGGCGAACATTTTTCATGTGAAGACACTGTCGTTCTGGCAAACAAAGAGCAACGCCATGTACTGGTTAAAATAAGCGCCGTGGCTGATGAAAGCCAAAGGCTGAGTAGTTTTGTGATTATTTTAACGGATATTCATGCACAAAAGTCAGCTGAGAGCGAACTGCATATACTGGCTAATTACGATTCACTTACTGGGGTGCCAAACAGAACCTTGTTTAACGACAGAGCTATACATGCCATCGATCAGGCGCGCCGCCATCAGCGTAAAGTGGCTTTGTTACACGTTAATATAAAACGGTTTAAGTATTTTAATGATTCATTTGGCACAGAAAACGCCGATGAGATAATAAAGCTGGTGGCGAACCGCTTGAAAACAGCATTACGTCCTTGTGATAGCGTCGCGCGTTTAGGCGGTGATGAATTTGTAATTCTAGTTGAAGATATTCAGCAAATAGAAGAAGTATTACTTATATGCACCAAACTAATGGATTGCGTGAGTAAAGACATTGTTATGAATCAGCAAAGCGTCAATGTGCACCTAAGTATTGGTGTGGCTATTTTCCCTGATGATGCCGCGCATTATAAAGCACTATTGAAAGCATCAAATGTGGCGCTTTATTATGCTAAAGATGGCTTGGAAGGGTGTTATAAGTTTTACAAACAAGAAATGAATCAACGTGTTGAAAGAGCGATGCATTTAGAATCACAGTTGATCAAAGCTTATCATGAACATGAATTTTGTAATTATTATCAACCCATTATTAATGCGTCTACGCAAAAAACAGTGGGCTTTGAGGTGTTACTACGCTGGCCTGATAATCAGTTAGCGAGTACGCAAGAGTTTGCAAACGTAGCTGAAAATATAGGTTTAATCACTAAAATAATGCTACAAACATTTAAGCGTGCTTTGGTGCAGTTAGCTCGTTGGCGTAAAGTGTGTCCTGATCTATACCTATCAATTAACCTCTCAGCACTGGATTTTGAATTTATCGGACTCGTCCCTGAAATTCGTCAAGCACTAAACAATGCAGCACTGCCGCCCGAGGCTATTGTATTTGAAATAACAGAGTCTATTTTAATGCGCGACTCAGAACATGCGCTTAAAAATATGGACTTATTAAAACAACTAGGCTGTAAGTTGTACATGGATGATTTTGGAACAGGGTATGCCTCGTTAACCTATTTGAAGCGCTTTCCGATTGATGTATTAAAAATAGATCGCAGCTTTGTGCAAGATATTGGTATTGATTCGGATAACGAAGCGATTATTCAATCTACACTAACTTTAGCAAGCAGTTTAGGTAAAGAGTGTATTGCTGAAGGGGTTGAAAGCGCACATCAGCTGGCCTTTTTAAAAGCGCAAGGTTGCAGCTACTTTCAAGGCTACTTGTTTAGTAAAGCGGTGCCAAAAGAGCAGGTGCTTGAGCTTATTGAGCACGATTGGCACCCTGTATTCTCACAAGCTTAAAGCGCCGCTTAATACATTATTTTATTAAGGACGCTTACCACAGTGACGGCAAAATAAGTGTGAGCTGCGTTTATTAAGCTCTGCTTTTATCGCTTTATTGGCCTCTAGCTTACTTAGCCCTAGCTTGTAGCGTAACTCCTCAAGGTGATGCATCTGCTCATCAGTGAGCTTACCATCGGTTATTTTCTCGTGGGTGGCATCTTCAAATAGCTGGCGACGTTTGCGTATTTGCTCTGAGAAACTCGACGCTAATAAACCGGTTGGTATGGCAACCATCCCCATACTCACCAAAGTGATTACGCCACCAAATAGTTTACCAATAGGCGTTATAGGCACAACATCGCCATAACCAACCGTAGTTAGGGTTGCCATTGCCCACCACATGGCTGCAGGAATAGAGCCGAACTTGTCTGGTTGAATGTCGTGCTCTAATAAATAAATACCGCAAGAGGCTAAAATAAGTACCACAGACATAATAAAAAATGCCGCCAGTAATGAACTCGACTCATCAATAAACGCCTGCAATAACAATTGCATTGCTCGAGAGTAACGGGTGAGCTTAAATACCCGCAACAACCGCAGTACCCGTAAAAAACGTAAATCGATAGCAAAGAAAAACATTAATAAACTAGGCAAAATGGCAATTAAATCGATAATTGCCAGAGGTGATAAAATATATCGAATCCGTTTTTGTGTGTTTGAGCAATTCATGGAGGCGTACTTTACGCGATCGACACAAGTCCAAGCACGTATTAGGTATTCAGCACTAAATATAGCCACTGATACCAGCTCCAAGATTAAAAACTCGCTATAGTACTCGGTTGCGATGCTGTGCACCGACTCAAGCACAATCGCCACCACATTAATCATAATTATGCTGATCAGTATGACATCTAAAATGTGTCCCGCTCGCTGATACTTACCTGACGCTTCAAATACTTGGTTTATGGTTTGTCTTAGTTTACGCATAGTACCTATTACAATGTGAGCAGCATATTGATACTGCCTTCTTCAAAATCACGACTTATTTTAAACCCGAGTTTACGAGCCAACTCAATCATGCCGGTATTTTCTGGCAGGGTGATACCTTCAACCGTTTTCACGCCTTGGCGTCTGCAGTGAGAAATAGCCGCGTTCATTAAAATACGCCCTAACCCAAGTCCTTGGCAATCAGAACGTACCACAATGGCAAACTCTGCTTGTAAGTTGTCGGGATCCATAATCACTCGCGAAACCCCTAATGTGTGTTGTTGCTCGTCTTGTGTTTGGGTAACAATAAACGCCATTTCGCGGTCGTAATCAATTTGCGTCATTTTAGCGAGTTGATCATGGTTAAATTGTGGCAATTCACCAAAAAAGCGCTTGTACCTATCTTCTTTGCTTAAGGAGCGGTCAAACTCTTGATGTGCCTGCTCATCTTCTGGTTTGATTGGTCTGAGCGTTGCTAAGGTCTTATTTTTTAGGGTCACCGTTTCAACCAACTCAATAGGATAAGGGCGGATTGATAAACGTTTTCGGTGCGCCTGAACCTGATACTGATTTAAGTTCATGGTGGCATCAAGGACTAAAAACTGCCCATTACTGGCTAAAATAGGATTTAGCTCTAATGAGGTGATATCGGGTTGATCGACAACGAGTTGAGAAATTCGGGTCAGTAGCGCACATAAACGATATTTATCTACTTTTTCTGGCAGAATGCGATCTTTAAGAACTCCCTTATCATGGGCGGCGGCAATTAAATATTTAGCTAGGTTCATATTCAGTGGTGGCAAGGCCACCGCCGCTTGAGCGTACTCAAGCCCTGTGCCAGCTTCACCTAATAAAATAACTGGCCCAAAATTAGGCTCTGTTTTAATGGCTATGCGCAGCTCATTGGCGCCTGCTCTCGGTGCCATTTTTTGTAATGAAAAGCCATCAATAATAGCATCAGGGTAGGTGTTTTTTATTCTTAACAGCATGGCAAATGCCGTTTGCTCGACCTCTTGTGCATCATTGAGGTTGAGTACTACGCCACCGACTTCAGACTTAGAGGGAATACTGGGGCTCATCAATTTTAATGCGACCGGAAAACCTAGCTCTATTGCTTGCTCTTTTGCCTCGGTAGGGGTGTAGGCTACTTCAGTTTGGATACAGTCTATACCGTAGCTACTTAAAATTTGACTCGCTTGATGGGTTGATAAGTAATGTTGCTCATCATTTAAAAACTCTTTAATAGCTGCTTTCGCTGCTACTTTATTAATAGTCGCATCATCGGTGTTTGATTCTGGCGTTTGGGTTAAATGTTTTTGGTTACGACGATAGCTTACTAAATGCATAAAGGCACCTACTGCGCCTTCTGGGGTACGATAGGTCGGAATGGCGTTATTTGCGCAGATGCGTCTGGCTGCGAAGGCGGCATCTTCTCCCATGAAATTAGTGATCACATACGGGCGTGCCATTTTTGGTAATTTGTTCAGTGCCTCAACAATAACCTGAGCGTAATTTTCACTCGGGGCCAATGCCGATGGAGTATGAATGATCAGTAAGTTTTTAACTTCTTTAGCATTAAGCAGTATTTCTAATGCGTGTTTGTAACGCACTGGCGCAGAATCGCCAAATATATCGACAGGGTTTGATGTTGTGTCTGAATGTGGGATCACTTTATTGAGTGCTTCGCGCGTTTCATCACTAAGCTGAGCAAGTTTACCTGAGCTTTGAATAAGTTCATCAACGGCCATCACTCCAGGGCCGCCGCCATTAGTTAATATAGTTAGCTGCTCTACTTGCAGTAATTTGGGGTGCATTGCCAAGGTTTGAGTGGCGGCAAAGAGTTCGCGTAAATCATTTACTCTCAACATCCCTGCACGTTGAAACATGGCATCATATACTGCATCTGAGCTTTGTTTTCCGCCGGTGTGTATTTCAGCGGCAAGAGCGCCTGCACTGGTTCTGCCTGTTTTAATAGCGATCACGGGCTTAGAAAATGCCGCCGCACGCGCGGCAGAAATAAAGCTGCGAATATCATTAATGTTATCTATGTAAAGTAGGATAGCTTTGGTTTTAGCGTCGCGGCCTAAAAAGTCGAGTATTTCGTCAAACTCAATATCTAAACAATCTCCCATAGATACAAAGTATGAAAAGCCAATTTCTTTATTTTTAGCCCAATCAAGAATCGTTGAACAAACAGCCGCTGATTGCGACACAAAAGCCAGTTTACCTGGCGTGGCAACAGTGTGCGAAAAACTCGCGTTTAAACCTATATGCGGAATTAGTAACCCTAAGCAATTTGAGCCAAGCAGCGTCACTTTATGCTTTGCAGCGTTATCTTTAAGTTCTTGTTTTTGGGTACCTGTTAGGCCATCAGCAATAATAATAGCGCTTTGGCACCCCAGCGTACCTAGCTGCTCAATAATTTTCATTAAGGTGTTTTTATTGGTACAGATAACGGCTAAATCAGGTACTTTGGGGAGGGCTTCAATACTTGAGTAAGCCAATACGCCATGCACTGCAGTATGATTGGGTGTAACAGGCATGATGGGCCCTTTAAACCCGCCTTGTAATAAATTACGCATTACCACATTACCAGCCCGAGTAGGGGTGTTTGATGCCCCAATAACAGCGACTGAGCTTGGATTAAAAAACTGGCTAATACGTTTTAGACTCATTGCGTTTCCTTGGCTGATTAAGTTTTGCTATCTATACCTTCTCAATGTAACCTGTTTATAGTGTTTTTTCGAGCGTGAACGTGCTTATTATTGATATTAGGGTCTGTTGACCTTTCAAGGTTAAATTTGCAGCTGTCTGTTTGGTATTTAGGCAAGGCAGAGCCTATGTGGTGTGGTTATTCCCCATAAATAGGCGATAACGCAGCATCAATGCCAAACAGGCGCTGCCCGAAGGGTTCTGCCTAGGGGCGATTTACTCTTTGTTGCTCGGTTTTTACTTAGCCCACTAGGTTACAAACCTCGCGCCGCGATTAAACCGCCCCTAGTTTGAACAAATTTTAATCCGCAAAGGTCAACAGACCCTAATCAAGGAGACTAAGGTGAATAAAATATCGAATGTAACCGTTGTTATGGCAGCAGCGTGTTTAAGCATTGGCCTAATTGCATTGGGTTTTATTATAAAAGGGGCTGCGCTTGATATTAAAGGGATGGAGCGCACGGTGCAGGTAAAAGGATTAGCTGAACGTGAAGTTGTGGCTGATACCGTTATTTGGCCTTTGCAGTTTAACGATGCCGACAACAATCTTGAAAAGCTTGTTGAGCGAGTTGAGCAAAAAAACGATGCGGTGATTGCCTTTTTAAAGTTACACGGCTTTGATGATCAAGAAATATCGACAGGCACTCAATCTATTATAGATAAGCAAGCCCGTGAATACGCGAATGATAATCAAAAGTTTAGGTATGTTATTAGCTCAAATATTATTGTTTACTCCAATGCTCCTGATAAAGTTAAAAACGCACTGAGCAAAGTGAGTCAGCTAGCTAAACAAAATATAGCTATTGTGCAAGACAACTATCAAACCCGTATTGAGTATATTTTTACTGGGCTTAACGATATAAAACCAGCCATGGTGCAAGAAGCCACAGAAAAAGCCCGAGAAGTGGCAGATAAGTTTGCTAAAGATTCAAATTCACGCTTAGGTAAAATTAAAACCGCTCGCCAAGGGCAGTTTAGCATTAGCGATCGGGATTCAAACACGCCGCAAATTAAAAACGTACGTGTTGTTACCAGCGTAGAATATTACTTATCAGATTAGAGCCGCCACTTGTTCAGTAGAGCGCTGTAAATAAGCGGCGCTCAGTAGCAAGGTTATCTCGCTTGGGGGATTATTTTTTAATGCCTCAAGTATTTGTAATTTTGCTGCAGGATTTTGTTTTTGCTCTATTTCCATTAATGCGAGCAAGGCCGAAAATTCATGTTTTACCGGAATGTTTGGCTTATGTGCATAGGCGATGTAACTGGCAACCGGAGTGAGCCCTTGCTTATTTGTATGTGCTAATGCATGTAGTAACTCTTCGTTAGATTCAAATAACATTAACGAGCGAACATAGTTAAAAGGCAGTTGTGTGGGCATTGCTTGCTTAAATACATTATGCAGGGCGTTATTGCCAGAGTCGTCTGTACTAATAAATCCCTTATTTAATTTAAGTGCAGGCGTAAAAAAACTCAGCGCGTCTAAACTGGTTAGTTTTTCAATAAACGGCGCTGGTGGCGTATTGGTGGTTAAAATACGCACGGCGATGTTTTGCATAAAATCGTATTTAATACTCATGCGTAGCGCACTTTCAAACAGGTAATTAAGCTGTATTACTTGCTGTGCCTCAGTGAGCTTTTTAAAATCGTTATCTAGCTCATCAAACTGCTGTTGTTTAATACGCGCATTGAGTAGCTGTATGCTTAGATCCATTCTGTTCTCCTTGAATTCCAACTTTATCCTAGCTTAATTTTTTGCTTTATAAAACAAAAGGCCGCAATTGCGACCTTTTATACCTTTAAGTAAATACTTAAAAATTAAGCTTGTTTGCTGGCAATCCATTCATTAACGAAGTTTTCTAGTACGTTTAATGGTACAGGGCCATTTTTAAGCACTACATCGTGGAACTGGCGGATATCAAACTTATCGCCAAGTTGCATTTTAGCATCTTCACGTAGTTCTAAAATTTTCAGCATACCTACTTTGTAAGCCGTTGCTTGAGATGGCATTACAATATGACGCTCAACCATTTTCACACCGTCAGAAGTGGCGTTAGGGGTGTTGTTAACGTAGTAATCAATACCTTCTTGACGAGTCCACTTCATTGCGTGAATACCGGTATCAACCACTAAACGACATGCACGCCATAATTCCATGGCTAAGCGACCAAAATCTGAATACGGGTCTTCGTAAAGGCCCATTTCTTTTGGTAGTAATTCTGAGTATAACCCCCAGCCTTCAATGTAGGCTGTGTAACCACCAAATTTACGGAACTTAGGTACACCTTCAAGTTCTTGTGAAATGGCAATTTGCATATGGTGACCTGGAATCCCCTCATGATAAGCCAAGGCTTCCATTTGGTAAGTAGGCATTGCTTCCATGTCGTATAGGTTGGCGTAGTAAATACCTGGGCGAGAACCATCTGGCGCAGGTTGTTGATAAAACGCTTTACCTGCCGCTTTTTCACGGAATGCTTCAACACGTTTTACAATCATGTCGGCTTTTGGTTTTACAATAAACAGCTCATCTAAGCGTGTTTTCATGTTATCAATTAAGCCTTTAGCTTCACTTAGGTACTGTGCTTTACCAGCTTCAGTGTTAGCTAAATAAAATTGTTTGTCGGTTTTCATAAACTGCATAAAGGCGTTTAAGTCGCCCTCAAAACCGACTTTATCTTTAATGGCACGCATTTCATCATGAATACGTGATACTTCAGCAAGGCCAATGGCATGAATCTCTTTTGCTGTAAGGTCTGTCGTGGTGGTGCGTTTCAGTGCGTTATTGTAAAACGCTTCGCCATTAGGGAATTTCCAAGCACCGTCACGGTCATCAGCACGTTTTTCTAACTGTGCAATGTAGTTAATTAACTTAGAGTAAGCAGGTTTAACCGCTGTTTTTAATGCTTCAGTCGCTTTACTAATAAGTGCATCTTTTTCAGCTTGGTCTATTTCTAAGGCATTAACTTTGCGTTTAAAGTCAGCTAAAAGCGTAGAATCTTCACCTTGTTCAAACGGCGCACCTTTAATGATGTTTTTGCTTGAATCAATGACGTGTGGGAATACAAATTTAGGCGCGATGATGTTTTTATCGGCGCGAATTTCTAAGCCAGTAATAAGCTGATCAAATACACCCGGTACCCCATTTAAACGAGCAATGTAATCGTTGGCTTCTTTTACGTTGCTAATTTGATGCTGGTTGATTAAAAAAGCCGGCACCATAGAGTGTGTACCAAACATTTGGTTTACTGGGTAGTTATGGTAACGCCATTTGAAATCAGCAATGCTGGCTTCTAAATCTTGTTTTTTTAAATCATAACTTACTTGGGTTGCTGTATCTAATTGCGCACGATTAATGCTGTTGAGTGTGACCAAATCGGCTTTAGCTTGTGCAAGGTCTTTAAGGGCTTTTTCTTCGCTGTTGTCATCCCATTTATCGTAATCTTTTTTGATGCCCATGTAGGTTTGATAAACCGGGCTGCTCATTACATCACGATTAAAAGTGTCTTCAAAAAAAGCATTCGCTTTGTCAATTTCACTTTGAACAGGTTGAGCTTGAACCGTAGGTGCAGGCGTTGATTGTTGTGTTGCTTGTTGGCAACCTGCAAGCAGTGCCACACTAATGGTGGCAGCAATTAGAGTAAGTTTACGCATTCGTTTCCCTTTTGTTGTTAGAAACCTATTATTGTCACTAAACAAATAACGCAAGTAGATCATTTAAAAAACGTTGCCCTTGGAGTGTAACGTGCCAGTGGCTGTCTGTTTTTGTTAGTAAACCGGCATTAATGGCTTTATCTAGTGCATGCTGTTGGCTTTGCAGTGGTTGCTGCGTCAGCGCATTAAAATCATTTATAGGGCATGGCTCTATTAAACGAAAGCGATTCATAAAAAATTCAAACGCTAAGTCGTCTTGCTCTACTTGCCAGCTTTTGTACAAGTAGGGTTTAATAATATCCATATAGCCCCGAGGGTGTTTTACCTTTTCAGTGCGTGTTATCACCCCCGTTTTCGCATCAGTAACCTTACCATGAGCGCCGCAGCCAATGCCAAGATAATCGCCAAACCGCCAATAATTCAAGTTATGTTGGCATTGATAGCCTGGTTTTGCATACCCTGATATTTCATATTGCTGATAGCCAGCTTGTGCTAATAATGCTTGGCCTTGCTCTTGAATATCCCATAAGGTTTCATCTTGTGGCAAAGTCGGCGGTTTTGAAGCAAATTGCGTATTTGGCTCAATGGTGAGCTGATACCAAGAAATATGCGGTGGATTGAGCGCAATAATTTGTTTTAAATCACTCAGTGCATCATCAAGAGACTGCCCTGGTAAGCCATGCATTAAGTCAAGGTTAAAGCTATTTAACCCTGCTTCACTGGCTTGCTGTGCAGCATAACTGGCTTCATCGGCACCATGAATTCGACCTAGGGCTTTTAACTTATCGTTCTGCATGCTTTGCACGCCGATAGAGATACGGTTAATGCCTGCTTTTACATAATCTTTAAAACGGCCCGTTTCGACTGTGCCGGGATTTGCTTCAAGGGTTATTTCACAGTTATCGCTTAAGCCAATTAGGCTATCTACTTCCTTGAGTAAACGGGTGTATGCCGCGCCGGTTAATAGACTTGGTGTGCCGCCACCTATAAAAATACTGTGAATTTTACGCTCTTGTACTAAGTGTAAATCAGCTTTTAAATCGTCGATTAAATGCTGTACATACTCAGCTTCAGGGATGTCACCTTTTTGCCCGTGGCTATTAAAATCGCAGTACGGGCATTTTTGCACGCACCATGGCACATGCACATATAAACTAAGTGGAGGAAGGTTCACAGGCCGCCTTTGTGTTGTAGCTCTTGCAGTAACATTTTAAGTGCTTGCCCACGATGACTCAGTGCATTTTTTTGCGCTTTTGTCAGCTCTGCACTGGTGCAATTTTCTGATGGCACAAAAAAGATAGGATCGTAGCCAAAGCCACCTTCACCGTGTTGGCTAAGGGTAATTTCGCCCTCCCAGCTAGCACTGCAAATAAGTGGGGTAGGGTCGTCGGCGTGACGCATCAGTACCAATACACACCAAAAACGAGCACGGCGGTTAGGGTTATCGCCTAAATCAGCCAGTAATTTATCGATATTATCTTGATCACTTGCGCCTTTACCTGCAAAGCGGGCAGAGTAAACGCCGGGTGCGCCATTTAAGCTATCAACTTCTAATCCCGAATCATCAGCAATAGCCGGTAATCCAGTTATTTTAGCTGCATGACGCGCCTTAATTATCGCGTTTTCTACAAACGTGGTGCCTGTTTCGGCCACTTCGCTCACGTTAAAGTCGCTTTGTGGTACTACATTAATATTAAGCGAGCTGAGCATGTTAGCCAGCTCATTTACTTTGCCGGGATTGCCGGTTGCAAGTACTAAGGTGTTGGTCATATTTAATCTACGTAAAATTTTTGCTGAAACTTTAATGTTTGGAACTGGTTACCTTGTTGGATTTCAATTTCAAAACGTAAAATTTCTTCGTTGGTGTAATCTACTTGTGCTAGGTAATAAACAGAATCGCCTTCAACCACTTCTTTAAAGTTGAGGCTTTGTTTATTGCCTAATAAATTTCTAGCGGTGCCTTGTAATGTCGCTTTTTGCGCTGTTTTATCAGTATCATTTTTTAAGATGGAAATATTAACAATACCTTTGAAGCCACTGCGTTCCAGGCCATACGTTTTGGCTATTTGTGGCTGAATAAACGTTGATGGAAAGGCTATGTAATGAACTTGCCAAGGGCCTAGTTCTTTATACTGGGCGCCTTGTTCTTGTGCGCTGTGTGCATTAAATGCTAAGGCGAGACAAGCAATAAAACAAAACTTTATTAAACGTTGCATGGTTAACTCCTGAGTATGTAAAAAAGAGGCACTAGGCCTCTTTTATATTACGTTATGCTTAAGCTAAAAGGTCCATTAGCAGCATTTGTAAAAACTGAATGCCGATGATTAGTACCAGTACCGATAAATCTAATCCCCCTAATGGCGGTAAAATTTTACGGATGGGCTTTAACATTGGCTCAGTAAGCTGATGGAATACCGCTTCAATTGGGTTATAGCCTTGGCTTACCCAGCTTAAAATAGCGCGGATGATTAATACCCAAAAGACTAAATTTAAACCTTCTTTTAAAACAGTTATTAGCGCTTGTATAAGCACAGGCTGAATAGCCCAAGAGCTATAAATAAGCCACATTAGGGTACTTATTTTTGCCGCAGCCACTATAAATGCCAGCAACAAAGAGGCTAAATCAAGCCCGCCTAGCCCTGGAATGACTTTTCGCAGCGGGTTAACTGCAAACGAAGTGGCTTTGACCACAAATTGGCTCATAGGGTTGTAAAAGTCGGCTTTTGCCCACTGTAGCCAAAAACGCAGTAGTACCACCATTAAAAATAGATCAAACAAGGTGCTAATTAAAAATTGCATGGCATTCATAGTATAACCTTCAATAAAAAATGGTTTTAAAGTTCTTGTTCCATTTGCACTGCACGCGCAATACACGCATCCATTGCATCGCCTACGGTTTTAGTTAAACCTTGTGCTTTTAAATGCTCAACGGCTGCATGCGTGGTACCGCCTTTTGATGTCACATTTGAACGTAATTGTGAAATGCTAATATCAGTTTGGCTAAGTGCCATTTCAGCTGCGCCAAGGGCGGTTTGCTGCACTAAGCGGCGTGCGTCTTCATCACTAAACCCAAGCGCTTTGGCTTTTTCTTCAATGGCTTCCATAAATAAGAAAAAGTAAGCCGGTGAAGAGCCGGTAACAGCAATCACGTCGTTAATTTGTGATTCTTGATCTACCCATACAACAATACCTGTACATTCAAATACTTGCTGTACAAACTCATGCTCACTTTGGGTTTCGCCTGCACCATATAAGCCAGATACACCACGGCCAAGTAATGATGGCGTATTTGGCATACAACGTACCATTTTTACATCTTGACCAAGCATTTCACGTAAGCGCTTAACGGTTAAGCCTGCCGCGACTGAGATAAATAATTTATCGCTAAAGTCGACACCTGAATCTTGAAATGATTGGCATAAATCGCCCATCATTTGTGGTTTAACAGACAAAACAATGACATCGGCATCGCGCATAGCTTCGTTATTGTCACTGGTGGTTTGCACTTTGAAATCGGCAGCTACCTTAGCTAGTTTTTCTTGGTTGCGGTTAGTCGCAATAATATTATTTGCGTTAAAGCCGTTTTTTACCATGCCACCAATGATGGCGTAGCTCATATTACCTGTGCCTATAAATGCGATTTTTTTATCTGACATATGTCTGTTATCACCTTTTAAGTTCGTGTTCCAAAAATATCTGTGCCGATCCTCACCATGGTTGAACCTGCCGCTATGGCAGCTTCTACATCGTTACTCATCCCCATCGACAACGTATCTATATGAGGATATTGGGTCTGTAGTTTATCAAAGCAAGTTTGTAATTGCTCAAAATATTGAATTTGCGTGTTTGCATCGTCGCTTTTAGCGGGAATAGCCATCAGTCCGCGCAACTGTAAATGGGCACATTGATCTATATATTGCGCCAGCTCAGTGATTTCATTGGGGTGACAACCAGACTTTGCTTCTTCTTCGCTAATATTCACTTGAATAAGTACATTCAGTGGCGGCATTGTCTCAGGGCGTTGACTGTTTAATCGCTTGGCTATTTTAAGTCTGTCTACACTTTGCACCCAAGCAAAATTGGCAGCGACTAAAGCACTTTTATTTGACTGAATAGGGCCAATGAAATGCCAAACAATATCGCTAAATGTGTCTAGTTGCGCTATTTTATCTACAGCCTCTTGAACATAAGATTCACCAAATTGACGTTGCCCTTGCTCATAAGCTGCCATAATATCAGTAGCGGGTTTGGTTTTAGATACTGCAAGTAACGTAATATCGTTACTATTACGTTGTGCTTTGTGCGCTGCCTCTGCAATTCTAGCGTAGGCGGATGTGAGTCGTTCTGCTATTGTAACCATATATTTATCAGTTAGTTGTGGAGTCATAAATGGATATCACCGAATTATTGGCATTTAGTGTGCAACATAAAGCATCAGATTTGCACTTATCATCAGGGGTATCACCTATGATACGTGTTGATGGCGATGTGCGACGTATTAATATACCAGCACTTGGAGATAAAGAAGTCAGCAGTCTGGTTTATGACATTATGAACGATAACCAGCGTAAGGACTATGAACAAAATCTCGAAGTGGATTTTTCTTTTGAAGTCCCTAATTTAGCACGTTTTCGTGTAAATGCCTTTAACTCTAATCGTGGCCCTGCTGCTGTGTTTCGTACTATCCCGAGTGACGTACTCACTCTTGAAGATTTAGGCGCACCTGAAATATTTAAACAAATTTCAGATAACCCACGAGGCCTAGTGTTAGTCACGGGCCCTACAGGTTCAGGTAAGTCGACCACGCTTGCGGCGATGGTCGATTACATTAATCAGACTAAGCATCATCATGTGCTGACCATCGAAGATCCTATCGAATTTGTTCACGATAATAAACTCAGCTTAATTAATCAGCGGGAAGTTCATCGTGATACACATAGCTTTTCTAACGCACTACGCAGCGCACTCCGTGAAGACCCAGATGTTATTTTAGTGGGTGAGTTACGAGATTTAGAAACTATTCGCCTTGCTATGACCGCTGCGGAAACCGGTCACTTGGTGTTTGGTACTTTGCATACGACCTCTGCACCTAAAACCATTGACCGTATTATTGATGTATTCCCTGGCGAAGAAAAAGATATGATCCGCTCTATGCTCTCTGAGTCATTACGTGCAGTTATTTCGCAAACACTGATAAAAAAAGTAGGGGGAGGGCGAGTGGCTGCACATGAAATTATGTTGGCAACGCCTGCTATTCGTAACTTAATCCGTGAAGATAAAATTGCACAAATGTACTCATCAATTCAAACCGGTGCGTCGCAAGGCATGCAAACCATGGATCAATGTTTAACAAGCTTAGTTAACCGTGGCATTATCACTCACTCAGCGGCGTATACAAAAGCGCAAGATAAGACGCAGTTTAGCGCTTAAGGAATTATTATGACTTTATCTTTAAATCACTTTTTACAAATAATGATCGACAAAAAAGGCTCTGATTTATTTGTATCGAGCCAACTTCCTATTAGCGCTAAAATTAACGGCGAGCTAACTCCTCTTAATGACGATAAATTAACAGATGAGCAAGCGCTAGAGTTAGTCGAATCAGCGATGAGTGAAAAACAAAAAGCAGAGTTTCATAACACTAAAGAATGTAACTTTGCGATTGCAACTAGCGAAGGGCGCTTTCGTATTTCGGCTTTTTGGCAACGCGACAGAGCGGGCATGGTTATTCGTCGAATTGTCACTAAAATACCCGATGTTAAAGAGCTTGGATTACCCTCTGCATTGACCGATGTGATTATGTCAAAGCGCGGACTCGTGTTATTTGTAGGTGGTACGGGAACCGGTAAATCAACGTCTTTGGCGGCACTTATTGGTTATAGAAATCGCAATCAACGTGGGCATATTTTAACCATAGAAGATCCGATTGAATTTGTGCATGAACATCAAAAAAGTATTATTACCCAACGTGAAGTGGGTTTAGATACTGAAAGCTTTGAATCGGCACTTAAAAGCTCTTTGCGCCAAGCGCCTGATGTTATTTTAATTGGTGAAATTCGTTCGCAAGAAACCATGGAATATGCGTTGAGCTTTGCAGAAACGGGTCATTTATGTGTTGCCACCTTGCATGCTAACAATGCTAATCAAGCTATTGACCGCATTATGCACTTAGTACCAAAAGAAAAGCACGATAAGCTTAAATATGACTTAGCATTAAATTTACGCGCTATCATTGCTCAGCAACTTATTCCTACCTCTGATGGGGAAGGGCGTGTTGCTGCCATTGAGGTATTACTTAATACGCCAATGGTCAGTGAGCTAATTAAAAACGGTAATATTGGTGGCATTAAAGAAACCATGGCTAAATCAACAGAGATGGGCATGCAAACCTTTGACCAAGCGCTGTTTGAGCTTTACAGACAGCAACGTATTAATTATGCCGATGCGCTGCATCATGCGGATTCGCCAAATGACTTACGCTTGATGATTAAACTACGTAATAACGAGCAACAAGGCGCAGGCTTCTTACAAGGTGTGACCATTGATGGCCTTGATGACAAAGGCAATATGACTTAGTCTTAACCCACATAAAAAAAGCGCCTTAGGCGCTTTTTTTATGTGGGTTAAGTTCTTTATTCACCATAACTGGCTTTAAAAAAGCTCTCTAGAATGATCACCGCAGACATATTATCTACGTTACCTTTACCTAAATTTTTATAGCCACCACGTTCAAATAACCGTGCTTTAGCATCAGCGGTAGTTAAGCGTTCATCTTGAGTATGAACTGCAATGCCGTAATGGTTGTGCAAACGATTAGCAAATTTTTTAGCTTTAAAGGTAACCTCTTGTGAGGTGCCATCCATGTTTAGCGGTAACCCGACAACCATTAAATCGGGTTGCCATTCTTTTACTTGCACAGCAATGTCATCCCAATTAGGGATGCCATCTTGGGCTTTCACCGCCTTTAAGCTGGTCGCACTGCCAGTGAGCTCTTGACCAATAGCAATACCAATACTCTTGGTACCAAAGTCAAATCCCATAACGGTGCGCTCACCCTGCGGCTTTACTGTTTTTTTAGTCATGTATATCTTTTATGTTATTAAGCATGTCCGGCTTCGGGGCTTAATTGGCCAATATCAAAACCAAGCATAGAGACTGCCATTTCCCAGCGTTTTTCTACTGGAGTATCAAAAATTATTTTAGGATCGGCTTTAATGATCAGCCAGCTATTGTCTAATAGCTCTTGCTCTAATTGGCCTTGTTCCCAACCGGAGTAGCCTAAAGTAATAATAAATTGCTCGGGTGCTTGGGCTGTGGTTAACGTGGCTAACACATCTTTTGAGGTGGTGATCATAATATCACTGCTCAACTTTTGGCTTGCCGAGTACCCAGGTTTAGGTGAATGTAGCACAAAGCCACGGTCTGTTTTTACCGGCCCGCCAGCAAACACAGTCACTTGCGCGGCATGTTGAGATTTATCGTTATCAATATCAATTTTGTCGAGTAACTCACCTACGGTGACATCAATCGGCTGATTGATCACCAATCCCATAGCGCCTTCTTCGTTGTGTTCACAAATATAAGTGACGGCACGTTTAAAAAAAGGGTCTTGCATTGATGGCATTGCGATTAAAAAGTGATTTTCTAATGACTGCATAAGTTTTACCCTTTTAGTTATTGAATCTTGAGTATGGCATAGTCCCATGTTTTAACACTAAAAATTTATTCGAGTTTTCAGCGATGACACGATAAGCGTCATCGCTTTATATCTTTGAACTGATTCAGTGATAATTTATTTATTAAGCTTTTTCTCTATGGCGTCAAATAAAATGCCGGTAATTGAAATATCGTAAGCGGCTTCAATTTCTTTTACGCAGGTTGGCGCTGTTACGTTAATCTCAGTTAACTTATCACCAATAATATCTAAACCTACAAATATTAAGCCTTTTTCTTTCAAAGTAGGGGCGACCGCCTTTGCAATTTTAAGATCTGATTCGCTAATAGGGCGGGCTTCACCACGACCGCCTGCGGCTAAATTACCGCGTGTTTCGCCATTTTGTGGAATACGCGCTAAGCAATAAGGAATCACTTCACCATCAACAACCAATACGCGCTTATCGCCTTGAGTGATCTCTGGGATATAATTTTGCGCCATGGCAAAGCGGCTACCATGCTCGGTTAAGGTTTCGCATATTACGCCTATATTAGCATCATCGGCTTTTACTCTAAAAATAGAGGCGCCACCCATGCCATCAAGCGGTTTTAAAATAATATCTTTATGCTGGGCTAAAAACTCACGGATTTGTTTTTGGCTGCGTGTTACTAATGTATCTGGCGTGTGTTCACTAAACCAAGCTGTAAAGAGTTTTTCATTGGCGTCGCGCAAGCTTTGTGGTTTATTAATCACTAATGTACCTGCTTGCTCTGCACGCTCTAAAATATACGTTGCGTAAATATATTCAGTATCAAAAGGCGGATCTTTACGCATTAAAATAACGTCTAAATCAGCCAGTGCTATGGTTTCTTTTTCTTCAAGTTGGTACCACTTTTGAGCGTTATCAAAAACTTGAGCTTTGGCTGCAGTGGCGTAGGCATTGCCTTGACGCAGCGATAAATCATCCATTTCCATGTAGTAAATTTCGTAGCCACGGGTTTGTGCTTGCATCATCATTGCAAAACCGGTGTCTTTTTTAATATTAAATCCACTAATAGGATCTGAAATAATACCTAACTTAATTGCCATGCGCTGTGCCTTAATTTATGTGTTTTTTACAACTGTAATCTTGATATGTGGGTGCTTTTAGTTATTTCAATTAGCTAAATCGCCAAATTGTAATTGCAGTGCACTTAAAACGGTTAACGCTGCTGTTTCTGTGCGAAGTACTCGCGGACCTAAGCGAATATCTACAAATTCTTGTTGTTTAGTTTGCGCCATTTCATCATCGGTAAATCCCCCTTCAGGGCCCACTAAAAATCGCACGCCACCATCAGGAACAGTAATGGTTTTAATGCTGTGCTCGGCGCGCGGGTGTAAGGTTAATTTAATTGCATCGGTTTGCTGTTCAAGCCAGTGTTTTAAATCTACGGGAGGATTAATGATTGGTACAAAGTTACGCCCAGACTGCTCTGCAGCAGCAATGGCTATTTTTTGCCATTGCTGGTGTTTTTTTTCTAGGCGGTCGCCACTGAGTTTTACGCCGCATCGCTGGCTAAAAATAGGTGTTATTTCAGTGATCCCTAATTCAACCGACTTCTGAATGGTAAAATCCATTTTATCACCACGGGATACACACTGGCCTAAATGAATCTTTAATGGCGATTCAACGTCATGAGGATTAAATTCAAGGGGCATAACAACAACGGTTTTTTTGCTCACTTCAATAATTTCACTGAGAAATTCACCCCCTTCACCATTAAAAATAGAAACCTGCTCGCCCACTTTCATTCGTAGCACACGACCTACATGGCCTGCAGCGTCATCGTCAAGATTTAAAGGGGTGTTGAGAGCAATCGGTGATGATTGATAAATATGGGGCACTCGCATGGCAAATCACTTTTTTACATAGAAGTTATATCTCTCTATGGTAAGTAAGCAAAGGCTTGGGTGCAATTATTTATTTTTCATATTCGGGGGTTAAAAGCTCTGTTAACTCTTGTGCAGTTTGAGCTATGTCGGTATCACACGATAAATGGTTTGAATGGCATTCATCTTTTATGGGCTTAATTTCATACCCTTGATCTGTTTGAATAACCATATAGCGTTTTTCATGCAGTGAATTATAAATAAAGCGCTGTGTATCATCGGCGAGCAAGTAATCTGTTTGGTTAAACAGTACCCCCTGAATATTGTGGTGTTCGTGTAGGTAGCTGGCCAGCTCAGAAATGCTTATTTCGTTTTCAATATCGCAATAGCAATAATCTTTAACGAGTTCATCAAACATCATTTTAACCAGCTTTTGGGTGTTAGCCCCGGCAATAACGATGTCTTTTTTAGCTGGATCATTTGAGTTTATATAGTGTTTAATAAATGAATGGCTAAACTCGTTGTCTATATCAATTAAGAGATAACTCGCTGTTTTTATTTCCATATGCCTAAAGTCCCTGTTAATTTACCAGACTATTAAATAGGGACGTTTAGTAACGGCTTAATTTAACCAGTTTGGTACTAAATTGAAAACATACTTATAAGTAAGTAACCAATAGCACAAAATACAGCAAATTCAATACACGCAATACCAATATTATCTTGATGATCAACTTCAAGTGCGGTGTCGATATTAGGCATTGAAATAATTTTTATAATATACGTTAAACAGTATAGTAACAGCCACATCACACCGCAATGCATTACCAAGGTAAATAAGTTTTCTACCATTTTACCATTTTGAAAGGCCGCACTAGATAAACCAGCATACGCCGCAAGTGCTAATCCAATTGACTTACCCGCATAGCGAATACCAATAGAGGTATTTTCTAAGCCAAAATTACTTTGCAATGAGGCGCCTTGATTTGCTTTAGCAAAGCGGTATTCACGTATTTTACTGTCCAAAGCAAACATTCCTTGCAACACAAAAAAGCTTACTGAGGCAATTAATAAATTACTAAACCCCTGAGTATGTGTCCATGTATATAAACCCAGCGCTAAAATACAATTGGCAATAAGCATCCCCGAGTCAACCAGCGCAGCACAGACGTTTTGCTTTAGTATTGCGGCTTCTTCATTAAAGCGGCGTAATATCCATTTACGATGGATTAAATGCCCCATTTTAATAAATGAAAAGAGCAGCACAATTAACAAAATCACTTTTAATGGGTTTGATTGTGCGGTGCTAATACTAATTTCATCAAATAAAAACGCCATGGTGGCTATAACAACAGATATTTCAGAGGCAAAACTAATCCCCATTGCAAAGTTATCATGTTGCGCCAATTCTTCTTTAAGTGCTTGTTTTGCTTTTATTTGAGTAACAATTCTTAAACTGATGATGATGACACAAATAACCACAAAACTAATAGCAATCGCAACTAAACTAGTGTTAGATAATGACAAATATGACATGGTGTTCCTAAATAGATTTACCTTGATAGGTTTTTAACCATTCTAGTATGGTTATTGGTGAGATAAAAGAGGGTATTGATGAGTAACGACACGCAGCTTCCTATTGAATTACAAAAACTCGGTGAAACACGCTTTGCCGCGCTGTACCCAGAGCAACAAAACCAGCAGCAGATAATACGGCTATTGGCGTTAAGTGATTTTGCTTGGCGCAGCTTAAGCTCTCAACCTGCGCTACTGTCTTGGTTACTGTGTGAACACGAAATTAAAAATAGAGAAATTTTAGACCCTTTTACACAGCTAGATATAACTAAAATAGAAGAGAGTGAGTGCCATAAGTTACTGCGCCAATACCGAGAAAAATACTGGTTAAAGGTGGCTTTTTTAGATTTATGCTGCAAAAACCCGATTGAAAATAGTATTAAATATATTAGTGAACTTGCTAATAAACTGATCGACAGTGCTAATCAATGGGCCTATAAAAATGTCGCTAAAACCAATGGTGAGCCATTGGATGAGCACAACAACCCGTTACCGTTAATGGTATTAGGAATGGGTAAACTAGGTGGACAAGAACTCAATTATTCATCTGATATCGATCTTATTTTTGCATATCCTCGCAATGTTAAAACCCAAGGTGGGCGTCGCTCGCTTGAAGCATCTGTCTTTTATACTAAAGTTGCCCAAAAGCTAATTACAGCACTTAATCAATGTACGGTCGATGGCCAAGTTTTTCGCGTAGATATGCGTTTGCGACCATTTGGGGAAAGTGGTCCGTTGGTAATGAGCTTTAATGCCATTGAAGATTACTACCAAGAGCAAGGGCGTGATTGGGAGCGCTACGCGATGTTAAAAGGGCGCTTAATTGGCACGCCTAACATTTATTGGCAGGAGTTTAATACGTTATTAAAGCCTTTTGTGTATCGCCGTTATATTGATTTTTCGGTTATTGAGTCGCTAAGAAAAATGAAGCTTATGATTGCCCAAGAGGTGCGTCGTAAGCGCTTAACCAATAATATTAAGTTAGGTGGTGGTGGCATTCGCGAAGTGGAGTTTATCGTTCAGGCTTTGCAAATGGTGCGAGGTGGCAGAGAGGCAAACTTACAAACGCAATCTTTATTAATTGCATTAAAAGAGTTAACACTAAGCCAAGTTATTGATGAGCTTGAAGCTAAAGATTTAAAAAGCAATTACTTATACTTACGCAAAGTAGAGCAATACCTACAAATATTTGATGATCAACAAACACAAACACTGCCCGATGATGAGCTAAATCAACAGCGACTCAATGTGTTGCTCGCTCAGGCAGATTTTGCGGCAACGCTTGTGAAAATAGAACATGTGATGAGCCAAATACATAACGAATTTACACAGGTTATAGGCGAAGAAACTGAACCACTTGATACCTGTGAAGGGGCGTTTATTAGTGCTTGGGATCACGGCGATGTTAGCTTTTTAAATGAGCCCAGAGATGAGTGGCAAACACCATTATACGACTTTAAACAACGACTTTCTAAAGCTAAAGTCGGCAATCGTGGGCGCGATATTCTTGATAAATTAATGCCGGCATTACTTAAACAGTTAAACGACTTTAATGCCAGTGCTAGCGCCTTTGCAACGGTATGCCAAATATTAAATAAAATTATTTCGCGCACCGCTTATCTAGAGTTGCTGTATGAAAATCCAGGAACGCTAAAACAATTGGTTTTACTTTGTTGCCACAGTAAATGGATTGGCGAGCATATTTCATTATACCCCATTTTGCTCGATGAACTTATCGACCCAGCTGTGCTTTACAAGCCAACCCCATTAACTGCGTATAAAGATGAAATAAGACAGTATTTTTTACGTATTGAACATGACGATTTAGAGCAGCAAATGGAAGCGCTGCGCCAGTTTAAGCAAACCCATCAATTACGCATTGCCGCAGCTGATGCGACGGGCGTTATTGATGTAATGAAAGTAAGCGATCACTTAACAGCATTGGCTGAAGCGATAGTCGATCAGGCTGTAAATATTGCGTGGTACCACTGCGTAAAACGCTTTGGTATGCCACCTAACACCGATGATGAAAACAAGGGGTTTGCGGTTATTGCGTATGGTAAAACTGGCGGTTTTGAGGTGGGTTATGACTCGGATCTCGATTTAGTCTTTGTGCATAACCATGATGGTACAAGCTACACCAATGGTGATAAAGCGATTGACTCAAGGCAGTTTTATTTAAAACTCGCACAACGATTAATGCATTTATTTAATACCCGTACCGCCTCAGGTATTTTATATGAGTTAGATACTCGTCTGCGTCCAGAAGGTGCATCAGGGCTATTAGCTATTAATCTAGAAAGCTTTAATCATTATCAGCAAACGCAAGCATGGACATGGGAGCACCAAGCGCTGGTTAGAGCGAGGCTGATTTTAGGCCAAGCTGAATTAGTAACACGATTTGCACAAATTCGCGCCGAGATATTGTGCCAACAACGTGATGAAGATACTTTAAAAGCAGACGTGATTAAAATGCGCGAAAAAATGCGTGGCCATTTGGCTAAAGGCAATGCGCAGCAATTTGACTTAAAACAAGATGTAGGTGCCATGACCGATATTGAGTTTATAACGCAATACTTGGTATTAAAACATGCCCATGAGTTTACCCACTTATGCGATAATTCTGACAATGTGAGAATTTTAACTGATGCGGCTAAAATTGGCTGTATCAGCGATATTCAAAAAAAGCAGCTTATTCAAGCGTATATAGACTATCGCTCACGCTATCATGTGTTGAGCTTAGACCAGCAAGGTCGCTGCGTTAAACGCGAAGAGTTTAGTGAAAATATCAATAATGTTAGCACGATTTGGAAGGCAATATTTGGGCTAGATTGAGCAATTTAATGTTATGCGCTCAGCAATATTTGAGCGCATATCAACAAAATTAAACCGAATGTAGTTAATTGCTTAGCTTTAAACAGTTTGAGCGTACAAATTCAGACGGTAGCTCGGTAATCACCGCTGCACGTTGTTTAGGGCAGAAAAACGCATACACTTCATTTGAAAAGTCATCATTAATAGAGCGGCTAACGCGGTATAAAGCGGAGTTAAAACTGCTATCTATACGAAAGTGATCTTTTATTACGTAATCTTTGTCTAAGTACCACATTAAAGTAATACCTTCGTTATTAGCATATTGGGTCAGTACAGTACGCAAGGTTGAGTCACGTTGAAAGCGACGCGGGCCTACTTCTCCACTCCAATTTAAAGGCATAGGCTCTACTACAAAAGAGCGTTGGTTTAGCGCTCTGTCGAGGCTAAGATCGGGTTTTTCGAGTTCAATGACAAATTTGTCATTGTCTTTATTGACAGTAATTCTATCTCGAATTGATGCATAAAACCGCGATAACCCTTCAGCAGCAGCGTTGGTGGTTTGTTGATAATTAAGTGACGACGTACCATTTAGTAAAAAGTAAATGGCTGCACCAATTAACAATAAAGCTAAAAGTATATATCTAATCCAAAACCACATGGCTGTCACTCATCTTTGTTATTTTAATAACCCATCTTTAATAAAAAGAGGGGGCGTCTTTATCGGGTCGTGTTTTAAAACGTCTATGTAGCCACATATATTGTTCAGGGGCGGCATTTATTGATTGTTCCATGCGCTGATTAACACGTGTTACATCGGCTTTATTATCGCCGCTTGGGAAGTTTTCAAGCTCAGGCACGATTTCTAGGTGATATTTTCCGTTGTCATCCCTATAAGCAATTAAGCTCATTGTTTCGCAGTTTTTACTACCTGCAAACATTAGTGTTCCGGTGGTTGTTGCTGTATCAGGTACTGCATAAAAAGGCACAAACTCACAGCGGTTACGGCCATAATCCTGATCGGGTAAGTAATAACACAGCTTTTTATTTTTTAATGATTTTAATAATCCTTTTACGTCTTTTTTTCCAACCATGTATTCATTAGAGCGAAGACGCCCATTGGTAGTAAAGTATTCCATAAGCGGATTATTATGTGGGCGGTAAAAGCCAATACCTTGGCACTTCAAACCCATTACACGACTTGTCATTTCAAGGTGAAGTATATGTGGAACAAGTAATAAAACGCCTTTTCCTGATTGTTGTACGCGCTCAAAGTGCTCAAGCCCTTTTATTGATCCCAATACTTTTTTGACCCGCCATTGTGGCCACCACCAAGCCATACCGGTTTCAACCATAGCAATACCGGTATTTTCCATATTTTTAAGTACCAGCTGTTGTTGCTCGGCTTCGCTCATCGTGGGGAAACAGTGTTTAATATTAACTTCAGCAATATGCCTTCTGCGCTTCATATATTTATGAACCAAGCGTCCTAGCTGCTTACCCATAGCTAATTGTATTTTTTGTGGTAACCATGAAATGAGATATAAAAATAAGACACCAATCCAAGTTAGCCAATAACGAGGACCTAAAAAAGAGGCTTTAAAAGGGGATGAGTTGACCACAAAAATTTCTCTAAAAAATAAAAGGCTAGTTTAACGCTATGCGCTCAAAAATACAAAAAGCCAGCAAAAAGCTGGCTTTAGTGGTTATATAATGAAATATAGTGTTTAGTTAACCGTGTTTAAACCTTGGTTTATACCCACTAAGTCTTCGCGGCTTAATGTGCCTGTTGCTTGTTTTAGACGAAGCGTTGACACAACATAGCGATAACGCACATCAGCAAGATTACGCTTTGCGTTGTATAAGTTTTGCGTACTGACGAGCACATCAACAATGGTACGTGTACCCACTTCAAAACCCGCTTCAGTGGCTTTTAATGCGCTTTGTGCTGAAATAACCGCTTGTTCAAGCGCTTTATAGGTCGCAATATCAGATACCACTTGGTTATAAGAAGTAATAACAGAGCGAGTTACTGCGCGATAATCCGTTTCAAAATCTTGGCTCGCAGCAACGTAAAATGCACGAGCTTGATCTGTTGCAGCAACCGTTGCGCCACCAGAGTAAAGTGGTACGCTAAAGTTAAGTCCAACAGATGTTGAATCTGAACGAGGCTGGTCGTCAAAACTAGCGCCATTTAACTCGCTATCTGTTAATGAGTCGCCGTAACTAGCATTTAAAGTTAGTTTTGGATAATGCCCTGCTTTAGCAAGTTCAATTTGCTCTTTAGCGATATCAACCGTTATTTTTGATACTTGCAGATTTAAGTTTTTGTCTTTCGCTATTTTAACTAAATCAGTTGCAGGCGTACTTGGCTTAACAGTAGAAAACGTTTCGGTGTTTAACATATCTAGCTTTGCATGGTATTTACCGGTGATCTCACGTAGTTGCTCACGGGCTGTTTCTACTGCATTATTAGCAATGATTTCTTGCGCTACTGAGTTATCAAATTGTGCTTGTGCTTCATGTACATCGGTAATAGCCGTTAAACCTACAGCGTAACGTTGTTTAGTTTGTTCAAGTTGGCGCTCAATGGCACGTTTTTCAGCTTGTACAAATTCAAGGTTATCAATAGCGCTTAATACGTTAAAATAGCCTTCAGCCACACGTACTATTAAATCTTGTTTAGCAAAATCGTACTGGCCACTAGCTTGCAGTGCTTGTTTGTCAGCAATGCCGAGTGAATTCCACGCGCCCAAATCAAATAGCGTTTGGCTTAAGCTAATACCACGTCTGAATTGGTCCGTTTCACTTTCGACTTTAACTTGGTTTGATAAATCGCCTACGCTTTGAAAAGAGGTCGAGTCACTTTTTTCATAACTCATGCTTAAACCAATTTGCGGTAATAGTGCGCTCATAGCGCGATCGCTTTGGTATGATTGTGCATCAGCTTGGGCTTTTGCTTTTAAAACGGTAGGATCGTTGGCTGTTGCGATTTCAAAAACTTGAAGTAAATCTTCTGCATTGGCTACGGTTGAGCCCAATGCGCATGATAAACTAACCAGTGCAGCAAGGATGTTCTTTTTCATGTGATGTTCGGTCCTTAGACAATTTTTGTACTAGTAGCATGTTAACCTGTTTTAACTAATAACTAAAAAAAAAATTAGTAAAACAGCGTTCTCAAGTGTAACAGAATATATACCTAAATGACGTTGATGTATTTGCACCCTCAAAAAGGAAAGAATAGATGGCGAATAAAAGTCGTATTAAATTTACCCATGACGATGTGAGATTAAAACCAATTGAAAATTTGTATGATGGTTTTTTTAAAATAAACCTTTATCAATTTAAGCATGCCTTATTTGCGGGTGGAGAGTCTGAGGTTATTCGTCGAGAAATTTTAGAGCGTGGCGATGCGGTCGCAGTTTTACCTTATGACCCAGTAACTGAGCAAGTGCTGCTAATTGAACAAATTCGAATTGGCGCAATTAAAAGCAAACACACGCCTTGGCTGTTAGAATGTATAGCGGGCATGACCGATGGCAGTGAAGATTACGAGTCGGTTGTTAAAAAAGAAGCGTTTGAAGAAGCCGGGCTTAATTTAACAGAACTTGAGTTTATGTTGTCTTACCTTTCAAGCCCCGGCGGTACCACAGAGCGTTTGTTTTTATATTTAGCTCATGCCGATTTAAGCCAAATGAGCACCGGCATTTATGGGTTAGACACCGAAGGTGAAGATATTAAAACCCATATTATGCACGTAGACGAAGCACTGCAGCGACTCAATCGTGGCGAGATAGATAATGCGGCTACGGTAATTTGCTTGCAATGGTTAGCACTAAATCGCGACAGAATACGTAAGAAGTGGGCATAGTTTTTAATTTTTTAATAGTAATGGCGGTATTTTGACAGCACTTTTAACGACTAATCGATACATTCAAAGCCTTCCAAAGTATTTAACACTTTGTGAGCATAATTACGTACGCCTTTTAAAATTACTACCTAGTGAACGAGCGATTGGCAGTGTTAGAGAAATCAAACTGGGCCACAGTGAATTTGCCATCAACATAGATGACAATGCCAAGTACACCCTTGATGTATCTATTAAACAGTTATCAGGAATGGTAAGTGGTATTTCGCCTTTGTATTTAACTGTGCGCTTATATAATGATGCTAAAGTAGCCGAAATTGTCCATCATGATTACCACCAACGAATCAAACCTTCCTATGGCTACCCTAATCCTAAGATGCATCAAAAAGATGAAAAGTATCAGTTGAATGCTTTTTTATATGATTGGTTGGTTGCCTGTGTAGAGCGAGGTCAATCAACACTTAATTGGGATGTAAATAATGGCTTGGTTTGATGATACGTATTATTTTGAGCAAGCCCAGCTTCGTATAGCCCATATAACGGATTGTCACCTTTTTAGCGATAAGCAGGGCGAGTATTTTGGGGTTAACACCGCAGAACATTTTACTAGGGCACTTACAGATATAGCAAAACAGCAGCCTGATGCCTTGATATTTGGTGGCGATTTAACCCAAGATCACAGCTTTAATTCCTATTTATTATTTGCTGAACTGATTCATAATAGTGACCTTGATTGCCCCGTATTTTGGGTTCCCGGCAATCATGATGAAATTGATCAGCTCAATTTAATTAGTGGCGGGCAAATACAACGCGCTAAACATATTGTGGCGCAAGGGTTTGAACTGATATTAATTAATTCTAAAGGAAATACCCCTGCTGGGTGGGTGACGCCCTCGCATTTAGAGGAAATTATGGCGTGTTTAGTCGATTCAGATAATCGTCATATTGCATTTTGTCATCACAACCCATTGCCTATTAATGGCTACCTAGATAAACACATGCTAGAAAATGGGCCGCAGCTATTAAATTTATTAGTTAATAATGGCCGCGTTGATGCGCTGTTTCATGGGCATGTTCACAATGACTACCAACAGCAATTTAGAGAGCTTGATATTTACGCGACACCGGCCAGTTCCGTGCAGTTTACAAAGCACAGTGCTACTTGGCAGCAAGAAGATAAAGGGGCGGCTTATCGTATGCTGCACTTAAATGCTGAGCAACAAAAGGTGCATATACGCACGGACGTGGTATGGTTAAACGAGTAATCTATATTCACGGTTTTAATAGCTCTGAAAAATCATATAAAGCTGTGCGCTTTGGTGAGCTTATGGCACACTATGATGTTGATTATTGTGTGCCACGCTTAAATCATGAACCTATAGAGGCGATTATAGCGCTTGAACAACTATTAACACCGAATACCGTATTATTGGGCAGCTCGTTAGGTGGTTTTTTTGCCACGTATTTATCGCAGCGTTATCAAATTCCTGCGGTGGTAATTAATCCTGCCGTTGCCCCATATACATTATTAGAGCCTATACTTGGGCCTAATTATAATCCGTATCAAGATTATAATTACCAATTACAATCTCGTCATATAGATGCGTTAAAAGCATTAACGGTGACAGAGTTAAAACACCCTGAACTGTTGTATTTATTACAGCAAACAGGGGATGAAGTGTTAAATTTTCAGCACGCAATAAAGTATTACTCACAATGTAAACAGTTAATTGAATTTGGCGGCGATCATAGCTTTAATGGCTTTGAGCGAGCTTTTTCAAGCATTGTCGATTTTCTTAAAATCAGATATTAGCGTATATAAAGATAAAAACTATGACTCAACAAAATTATAACGCCGAAGCCATTGAAGTACTTAATGGATTAGAGCCGGTAAAACGCCGCCCAGGCATGTATACAGACACATCGCGCCCCAATCATTTAGGCCAAGAGGTTATTGATAACAGTGTTGATGAAGCAATGGCCGGGCATGCGACGCGTATTGATGTCATTTTGCATGAAGATAACTCACTTGAAGTGAGCGATGATGGTCGGGGGATGCCGATAGATATTCACCCTGAAGAAGGTATTCCTGGGGTTGAACTAATATTCACCAAATTACACGCAGGTGGTAAGTTTTCAAATAAAAATTACCAGTTCTCTGGTGGTTTGCATGGGGTAGGTATCTCGGTCGTTAATGCGCTATCTACCCGTGTGGAAGTAACGGTTCGCCGTGACGCACAGCAATTTAGAATGGCTTTTGAGCATGGCGATAAAGTTGAAGATTTAAATGTTATTGGCTCAGTGGGTAAACGCAATACCGGTACTACCGTGCGCTTTTGGCCAGATACCAGCTATTTTGATTCTGCTAACTTTTCACTGACTAAGCTTAACCATTTATTAAAAGCCAAAGCGGTACTATGCCCAGGTTTGCGTATTAAGTTTGTAAATAAACAAACGAAAGAAACCCAAGAGTGGTTTTATGAAACCGGCTTAAAAGATTACTTAGTAGAAGCAGTTAAAGGCTATGAAATACTGCCTAAAGACCCATTTGTAGGTGAGTTTTCAAGTTCTATTGAAGGCGCTGATTGGGCCGTTGTATGGATGCCTGAAGGCGGTGAGTCAACAGCCGAAAGTTATGTAAACTTAATTCCTACCGCACAAGGTGGCACCCACGTAAATGGCCTGCGCCAAGGGCTTTTAGAGGCGATGCGTGAATTTTGTGAATTTAGAAACTTATTACCACGTGGTGTAAAGCTCACCCCAGATGATATTTGGGAACGTTGTAGTTATGTATTGTCGGTAAAAATGCAAGACCCACAATTTGCAGGGCAAACCAAAGAAAAACTCTCATCACGTTCATGTGCTGCGTTTGTATCGGGTGTCGTAAAAGATGCCTTTAGCTTATGGCTAAATGAGCACACTGACACTGCAGAGTTACTTTCTGAATTGTGTATTTCAAATGCACAGCGTCGCTTACGCGCGGCTAAAAAAGTAGTTCGTAAACGTGTTACTTCAGGCCCTGCATTACCAGGCAAACTGACCGATTGTAGTGCTGCTGATAATGACCGCACGGAATTGTTTTTAGTAGAGGGTGATTCAGCGGGTGGCTCAGCTAAACAAGCGCGAGATCGTGAGTTCCAAGCAATCATGCCACTAAGAGGTAAAATTTTAAATACTTGGGAAGTAGAATCAGGGCAAATTTTGGCCTCTCAAGAAGTGCATGATATTTCAGTGGCATTGGGTATTGACCCCGATTCAAGTGATTTATCAGGGCTGCGTTACAATAAAATATGTATATTAGCGGATGCTGACTCGGATGGACTGCACATTGCCACTTTATTGTGTGCCTTATTTGTGCGCCACTTCCCACAATTGGTAAAAACTGGGCATGTGTATGTTGCTATGCCACCGCTGTTTAGAATTGATATTGGTAAAGATGTTTATTACGCGCTTGATGAAGATGAAAAAACGGGCATTTTAGCGCGTATAGAAGCAGAGAAAAAACGCGGTAAGGTAAACGTGCAACGCTTTAAAGGCTTGGGTGAAATGAACCCGCTACAATTGCGTGAAACAACCATGGATCCAAATACCCGTCGTTTAGTGCAGCTTACTCTTGATGAAGAGCAGCAAACAATGGAAATGATGGATATGTTACTTGCTAAAAAGCGTTCATCAGATCGCCGCCAATGGCTTGAAGATCACGGTAACAAAGCACAAGTTTAATAAGCCTTTGGGCTACAGGAGAGGCAAATGAAAAGACTATTTAGCACACTGTTGTTAGTCGGCTTTATGTCATCGCCAGTGATGGCGAAAAATATTCTCGACAAGCTGACGGCTGCCCCAGGGTTTGAAATAAGCTTATTTGCTGATGATGTTGAAAATGCTCGGCAAATTGCAGTATCAAGCCGAGGTATAGTGTATGCAGGTTCGCGTAATGCGGGTAATGTGTATGCATTGATTGATCATAACAGCGACGGCGTTGCAGATAAAAAAATAGTGATTGCAGAGGGACTGAATATGCCCTCGGGTTTAGCGATTAAAGACGGTGACTTATATGTCGGTGAAGTGCACCGTATTATTCGTTTTAAAAATATCGATAAGCACCTCAAAAACCCTGAGTATGAAGTGTTTTATAGCGATTTACCGTCAGAGCGCCACCATGGCTGGAAGTTTTTACGCTTTGCGCCAAACGGCGAGCTGATTATTCCGGTGGGTGTTCCCTGTAATATTTGCGAAGAAGAACCTCGGTTTGGTCGTATTTTTTCGTTAAACACGGACACCAAAGAAATAACCACTTTAGCCAAAGGTGTGCGCAATACTGTAGGCTTTGACTTTCACCCTAGCACGCAAATGCTATGGTTTAGCGATAATGGCCGCGACATGATGGGGGATGATATTCCACCCGATGAGCTAAACCGCATCACTAAAGAAGAAGAACATTTTGGTTTTCCATACGTGCATGGCGGCGTTATTGTTGATCCGGAGTTTGGTGAAGGCAAAAACATTGCTGACTACACACAACCTGCATTGGCATTAGGTGCGCATGTTGCGCCATTAGGTATTCATTTTTATACCGGCAAGCAGTTCCCTGATAGCTATAAACAACAGTTATTTGTAGCTGAGCACGGTTCATGGAACCGCTCTAAAAAGGTCGGTTATAAAGTGGCAGTGGCAACTATAGAAAATGCCAAGGTAACAAAGTATACGCCACTGATCACCGGCTTTATGCAAGACGAAACGACATTTGGACGCCCTGTTGCATTTGCACAATTAAATGATGGCAGTCTATTGGTAAGCGATGATTACGCAAACGTAATTTACCGCGTAAGCTATAAGAAAAACTAGGTAAGCTTTAATGAGTGATACAGATACCTTGCTAATGCAAGGAATTGAACAACAAACAATGGGGCGTTTTACCGAAGACGCCTATTTAAATTATTCAATGTACGTGATCATGGATCGTGCCTTACCGCACGTTGGTGACGGCCTAAAACCAGTGCAACGTCGTATTATTTATGCGATGAGTGAGTTGGGATTATCGGCAAATGCAAAATACAAAAAATCAGCCCGTACCGTGGGTGACGTATTAGGTAAATACCATCCTCATGGTGATAGTGCCTGTTATGAAGCCATGGTACTGATGGCGCAGCCGTTCTCTTATCGCTACCCCTTGGTGGATGGGCAAGGTAACTGGGGTGCAGCTGATGATCCTAAGTCATTTGCGGCAATGCGTTACACTGAAGCGCGTTTATCTAAATTCTCTGAGGTATTACTCAAAGAATTAGGCCAAGGGACCGTTGATTGGACGCCAAACTTCGATGGCACCATGGATGAGCCTTTAGTGTTGCCATCGCGCTTACCGCATATATTACTTAATGGGGTAACTGGTATTGCTGTGGGTATGGCAACCGATATACCACCGCATAATGTGCGTGAAGTGGCCAGTGCCTGTTGTTTATTACTTGATAAGCCAAAAACAGAGCTCGAAGAGTTACTGGATTTAGTGCATGCGCCAGATTACCCAACCGATGCTGAAATAATTACGCCTAAAGCTGATATTCACAAAATTTATAAAACCGGCCGTGGCTCAATTAAAATGCGTGCAGTGTATTGTGAAGAGCAGGGCGATATCGTCATTACCGCTTTGCCGCACCAATGTTCGGGTGCAAAAGTACTTGAGCAAATTGCAGCGCAAATGAACGCTAAAAAGTTACCAATGGTGGCTGACTTACGTGATGAGTCTGATCACGAAAATCCAACCCGTATTGTGATTGTGCCGCGTTCAAACCGAATTAAAGCTGAGCCATTAATGGCGCACTTATTTGCAACAACCGATCTTGAAAAAAATTACCGCGTAAACTTAAACATGCTGGGCTTAGATGGCCGTCCACAGGTTAAAGACTTACGTAGTATTTTAACTGAATGGTTAACCTTTAGACGTGAAACAGTGCGTCGTCGTTTGCAATATCGACTCGATAAAGTACTCGCAAGATTACATATTTTAGAGGGCTTGCTTGCTGCCTTTTTAAATATTGACGAAGTTATAGAAATTATCCGCTCTGAAGATAAGCCTAAACCATTATTAATGGAACGCTTTGAGTTAACCGATATTCAAGCGGAAGCCATTTTAGAATTAAAACTTCGCCATTTAGCAAAACTAGAAGAGTTTAAAATTCGTGGTGAGCAAGACGAATTAGCCAAAGAGCGTGACAAATTAGAGCAAACATTAGGCTCAGACCGTCGCATGTCGACGTTGCTTAAAAAAGAAATTCAAGAAGCCGCAGAAATGTATGGTGACGATCGTCGCTCACCTGTTATTGAGCGTGTGGAAGCCAAAGCACTGAGCGAAAAAGATTTAATCCCTTCAGAGTCTGTGACTGTTGTTCTATCTGATAAAGGCTGGGCACGTGTTGGTAAGGGTCATGACTTAGATGTAGAAGGGTTAAATTACCGTGCCGGTGATGGCTATAGAGCATCAGCGCGAGGTAAAAGTAATCAACCTGCGGTATTTTTAGATTCAGCAGGGCGTGCATTTGCGACCGATGCGCATAGCCTTCCTTCTGCAAGAAGCCAAGGCGAGCCTATGACAGGGCGCTTTAACTTAACCTCAGGCGCAAGCTTTGAGCACGTAGTTATGGGTGAAGACGCTCAAGTATTGCTAATGGCTTCTGATGCCGGTTATGGCTTTATTACTGACTTTAAAGATTTAGTCAGTAAAAACAAAAACGGTAAAGCCTTAGTGAGTGTGCCAAAAGGTGGTGTGTTACTTTCGCCAATTCGCGTGAATGACGTTGCCAGTGATTACTGTATGGCAATTTCTAACGAGGGACGAATGTTGTTATTCCCACTGCGTGATTTACCTAAGCTAGGTAAAGGCAAGGGCAATAAGATTATTTCTATTCCGGGCGCTAAAGTACAAGCGCGCGAAGAGTTTGTAAAAGTATTAGCTGTTGTGCCGCAAGGCAGCAGTGTTACGCTGCATGCAGGTAAGCGTAAATTGACGCTTAAACCAAGCGACCTTGAGCATTACCATGGCGAGCGAGGCCGCAGAGGGAACAAGTTACCTCGTGGTTTACAGCGCGTTGATGAAGCCGTGGTAGAGTTGACGCCGCAGCAAGTTGATGAGCCAAATTCAGATACTGAGCAAAGTTAAAACACTCGGAAAATTAGACTAAACTAGATAACGGCTTACTTAGGTAAGCCGTTTTTTTATGACTGTTTTATTTCAGCGAACGCTTGTGCGCTATTTTCTCGTCTGCGCAACAAAATAACGTTATAATAAAGCAATACATGATTGTGGTTATATTGGAGAGGCGCACTTGCTAGCTGTTATACGTATTTTAATAATGCTGTTGTTTATATTATTAAGTTGTTTTTTTGGTTTGTTGTTATCAATATTTAGACCATTTCATCCTAATAATGTGCACGTTATTGCAAGTTGGTTTGGCTCAATGGCTAAAATGCTTGGGGTTAAATTAGAACTAAAATATCATCCCGATGCGCTTAAGGTGGGGCCTGCTGTGTATGTAGCGAATCATCAAAATAGCTACGATTTATTTACTATTCCAGCCATGGTACCAAAAAATTGTGTGAGCGTTGGCAAAAAAAGTCTTAAATGGATCCCATTTTTTGGGCAGCTTTATTGGTTGTCGGGTAATATTTTAATCGACCGTTCAAATCGTTCAAAAGCTGCTGGCACAATCTCAAAAGCAGCGGCTAAAATAAAACAAAAAGGCTTATCGGTGTGGATGTTCCCTGAGGGGACGCGTAGTTATGGTCGTGGTTTACTCCCCTTTAAAACCGGTGCATTTCATACCGCAATGAGTGCAGAGGTGCCTGTTGTGCCAGTATGTATGAACACAACCGATAAAACCATTAAACTAAATCGCTGGGATAATGGTACAATTTACATTGAAATGTTAGCCCCCATAGCACTTGATAACAGTATCAGTGCCCGTGAACATGCTAAAAGTGTGCACAGTATTATGGCTGCTAAAATAACAGAATTAGATGCTCAAGTGAGAGAGAAATAATGGAAAACTGGCGTGAAATAAGTGAAGACATCGTAACTTCACTACTTGAAGATGGTTCCGATCCAGAAATTCTTTATGAAGTAGAACACCACTTTGTATGTGAAGACTTTACTAAGTTAGAACAAGCGGCATTGGCTGCGTTTAAACTAGGTTACGATGTAGAAGAGCCAGCAGAACTTGAGCTTGAAGACGGTGAAAAAATTTGGAGTTTTGACATTGTTGTTGAAGCCGAATTAGATGTCGACGTGATAATGGAAGACGTTGACAAACTCGCGCAACTTGCTGTTGAATGCGATGTTGAATACGACGGTTGGGGCACTTACTTTCAAGAGTAAGGATTACCAATGCAAAAGGCGAACAATATGTTCGCCTTTTTTGTGTCTTATTGGATCTGTATTGTAATTACAGCCACTTTTTATTTTTAAAGTAAATACCAATCCCACCAGTTAAAACAATTAAAAACACCACAAATGCAGTGAATGCATAGGGGCTTTCTGTTCCAGGTATACCGCCGACATTGACCCCCAATAATCCAGTTAAAAAGCCCAGCGGTAAAAATAAAGCAGCCACCACCGACATTACATACATCCGCTGATTTAGTTGCTCAGAGACTTGGTTTGTAATGGTTTGTTGGATAACAAGTGCGCGCTCTATTGAACTATCGAGCTCTTCTAAATAGCGAATAAGTAAATTGGTGGTTTCATTTAGCTTGGCTTTATCATCGTCAAAAAGCCATGGGTAATGATTATTAACCATGCTACTGAGTGCTTCTTTTTGTGGTTTTAAGTAACGTTTTAGCGCGATGGTTTGACGGCGAAGTTGCGACAAGCCTTGGTTATCAAACTTTTTACTGGGCTCATCAATTTCCTCTTCAAAATCATCTAAGCTTTCATCTAGCTCATCAATTACTGTTTGCATACGTGAAGTGAGCTTGTGCGCTAATGTACACACCAATTCAGAAATACTGCATGGCCCCTCATTATTATTCAACGAGGCTAGAATATCTTGCACTGATAATAATCGGCGCTTACGCGTGGTGATCACCACATCGTTATTTATAAATAACCGAATAGATACCATGTCTTCAGGGCTTTGTGCTGGGTTTAAGTTGATCCCGCGTAAAAATAACATATGGCCATTAGTTGTTGGCGTTATTCGTGGACGTGTTTCATCAGCAGTGAGTGATTCCAGTTCATAGTCGTTTAACAGCTCGCAGTTTTTTAACCAATCCACCGCATCTGTTTGGCTGTAGTCCATATGCACCCACAGTTTTCCATCAGTAGGTTGCCATTGGTGTAATTGCTTGCTGTTTTCTATGGGGCGTGCACCGCCTTTTTCATCAAGAATAAGCGCATGAAGTAAGCCATTAATCATAATAATTTCTCATCGATAGTATATTTTTAATACAGTTAACTGTAATGTATTTAGGATCTGTTTATCTTTCAAGGTTAAATTTTCAGCAGTCTATTTGGTATTTAGGCAAGGCAGAGTGTGGTTATTCCCCATAAATAGGCGATAACACAGCATCAATGCCAAATAAGCGCTGCCCGAAGGGTTCTGCCTAGGGGCAGTTAACTCTTTGTTGCTCGATTTTTACTTAGCCCACTAGGTTACAAACCTCGCGCCGCGATTAAATTGCCCCTAGTTTGAACAAATATTAATTCGCAAAGGTCAACAGACCCTAGTTAAATAAATAAAATTTAGCTTTACTTTGTATATGTTAAACTGAGTTTAGCAACAAAAACTTATGTTTTAGCCTATGGTTAAGTGCATACGTAAGAGCTGCATTGTTAAACGAGTTAACTTAAAAGGTCAATCAAATCGGCTTATCGAGTAGATTAATTTATTTTGTTGGTGTTTTATTTGCTGTAGCGTATAAAACACTTTTTTTACTAAGGGCACATTTATGACGACAAAAATAACAGTTGGTTGGCGTGAGTGGTTGAGTTTACCCGAGCTGGGCATCGAGCAAATTAAAGCAAAAATAGATACCGGTGCACGTACTTCCTGTATTCATGCAATTAATATTGAAGAATATGAAGTGGAAGGCGAAAAATGGGTTAAATTTATAGCCCAACCATTGCAAGAAGACGAGCAAACGCAAATCACCTGCAATGCCAAAGTTAAAAAAATGAAGTACGTTACCAGCTCTAGTGGCCAAAAAGAACTGCGTTACTTTATTGAAACTACATTACATGCTGGCGAATTTAGTTGGCCAATAGAAATTACATTAACAAGTCGTGCGTCAATGAAGTTTAGAATGTTATTAGGACGCACAGCTATGGAAAATCGTATAGTCGTTGATCCGGCTTTATCACATTTATTATAAGAATTCGTTGAGTAGCAAACATACTTATATGGGCTTGCTCAACATAATTTAGTTAAGGTTTTAACTATGAAAATTGGTATTTTATCTCGCAACAAAAATTTATATTCAACGCGTCGTTTAATTGAAGCGGCTGAGCAACGTGGTCATGAAGTAAAAGTGATTAACGCGCTACGTTGTTATATGAATATAAACTCAGATCAACCTGAAATCCATTACCGCGGCGAAAACCTAAAAGATTTTGATGCCATTGTTCCGCGTATTGGCGCATCAGTTACTTTTTATGGCTGTTCTGTATTACGCCAGTTTGAAATGATGGGTGTTTATCCGGTTAATGAATCTGTGGCTATTTCTCGTTCGCGCGATAAATTACGTTCTCTACAATTATTATCACGCAAAGGCGTAGGCATGCCAGTAACAGGCTTTGCTAGCAAGCCAGATGACGTAAAAGACTTACTCGAAATGGTAGGTGGCGCACCGGTCGTTATTAAGCTACTTGAGGGCACTCAAGGTATTGGTGTGGTACTTGCTGAAACACGTAAAGCGGCTGAAAGTGTTATTGAAGCGTTTATGGGTTTAAAAGCCAATATCATGGTACAAGAATATATTAAAGAAGCGGGTGGTGCGGATATTCGTTGTTTTGTACTCGGAGATAAAGTGATTGCTGCAATGAAACGCCAAGCACAGGAAGGCGAGTTCCGCTCAAACCTTCACCGTGGTGGTAGCGCTACACTGGTGCGTATTACGCCAGAAGAGCGTAAAACAGCGGTTGCAGCGGCAAAAGCAATGGGCTTAAACGTTGCTGGCGTTGACTTACTTCGCTCATCTCGTGGTCCTTTGGTTATGGAAGTAAATTCATCGCCAGGCCTTGAAGGGATTGAAGTGGCAACAGGTAAAGATATTGCGGGCATGGTGATTGATTTCATCGAGAAAAATGCTGCAAGTAAAGGAACGGCAACTCGTGGCAAAGGTTAAAATTAACCGACCTTTCACCCTATTAGGTGAAAGTATTGGTGTAGGTGAACGTAAAACACTCGCGCTAGAAGCTGCAAAGCTTTACACTCATTCACCGCTTAATATTCCTATTGAAGTGGTTAACGGTGTAATGGAAGGCCCTGTATTGATGGTGTGTGCGGCTATACACGGCGACGAACTAAATGGGGTTGAGGTTGTGCGCCAGTTACTGGCTAAAATCGACCCTAATCAGCTGCGTGGTACATTAATTGCGGTTCCGATTGTGAATGTATTTGGTTTTATTCATAAATCGCGTTATCTGCCCGATCGCCGCGATATGAACCGGAGTTTTCCGGGGTCTGAGCGTGGTTCATTAGCAGGTCGCATGGCGTATATGTTTTTTAACCAAGTAGCTGTGCATTGTACGCATATTATTGATTTGCATACGGGGGCGATTCACCGTACTAACTTACCGCAAATTCGTGCTAATTTAGCCGATGAAGCAACAGCGCAAATGGCTAAAGCCTTTGGTACGCCTGCGGTTATAGATGCGTCATTACGTAATGGCTCGCTGCGTAGTGAAGCCGCGAATTTAGGTATACCTGTTATTACTTATGAGGCGGGTGAAGCACTGCGCTTTGACCCTATTGCGATTGCTGCAGGCGTGCAAGGGGTTGATTATGTGATGCGGCATTTAAAAATGATACGCGGTAAACGCCCTAAAAAACTGCCTGATCCTGTGATTGCAAGCTCCACTAGTTGGGTGCGTGCTGAAGTAGACGGCATAGTAAGAGCGCAAGTATCGTTAGGTGAGCGAGTAATGAAAGGGCAAGTGCTTGCTTATATTAGCAGTCCGCTTGGCGATTCAGAACTTGAACTCCTTGCTCCTCGAAGTGGTATTATTATTGGCCAGCAAACTATGCCACTGGTAAATGAAGGCGATGCCGTATTCCATATTGCTTATTTTGCGCATGCAAATAGTTTGGTAGAGCAGCAGTTAGAAACGTTTATTGATGAGATAAATGATTTAGATGATGAGCTGAAAACGGCTGAACTAAATAATTAATACCAATTTGCTCAATTAAGTGAATTGGTATGACTCTATCTGTAGATATAAAAAACCGCCTTAGTTTTAAGCTAACGCGGTTTTTTAATAGGTGTTGTTTAGCTACGCGGTTTAGGGCCAATAATGCGTTTAATTTTAGGTGCTTTTGTTGGTTTAGGCTCCGTATTAAGCACTAACACCGGGCGGGTAACAAATAAGTTATTAGGGTAAATCACTCTGTGGCCATCAACGTGTTCGAGTAAGACATTCATCAGCCCCATTTCGATAATACGCCCTTCAATGGCGTTAGCTCCATCCACAATTCTCACCCAATAACCTACACGGCAGTCATTTTGAATAAACATCAGTAAAAACGCGGTTAAGTTACTCAGCAATGACCACGCCGCAAAGAGTGCAACGCCTAGCATGGCAAATAAAGAAGAGCCTAATACCAGTAAACCACGCAGTTCTATTCCCCAAAAAACTAATACTAAACACAGCATCACAAAGGCGAGTATTATTTTTAGTAGTAGCTCTGCACGGTACTTTCGGTGTAAATCGATTTTACCTCTGATAGCTTTTTCGAGTAATTTTTTAGTTACTTTTAATAGTAGCGGAAAGCTCAAAAGGGCAATCACGGTCACGATAAGTTTATATTGTGTGCCCAAAAGCTCTAAAAGGGTGATTAATTCCAAAATGTATTCTCACAATAATGATAGGCGCAAAGTGTAACGTTTAACGTAGGCGCGCAGTAGTGTTTTTAAAAAGAATTTTTGACGCTGAGCAGCCATTGTACCGAGTCAACATCATCATATTTATTTAGTGGCGCGGCTATATCAAGATGGATCATGGTACCCGCATTGGCGCGACTTGGCGCAAGGCGCAAACCTAAGCCCACATTTTTTAGCACTGGGGTGTTCTCAACTTGATACTGAGTGTTCGAGTCGTTGTTATACCAAGCTCGACCAATATCTAAAAAGGCCGCCCCTCCCACTTTAAACAGCTGTAGTAAGTCATATTCCCAGTAATAGCGCTTTTCTAAACTGACTAAAAAACTCCGATCCCCATGTTGAAATTCCATAGGATAGCCACGAAGTCCAGTTTCGCCCCCTAGGGTGAGCTGTTTATCATTGGTAAGGTTTTTTGCGTATTGCAGCCTTGCTTTTACATACCAAGATTGATCAATACTGGTATTTAAATAATATTGAATTTGGCTAGTAGTGAGCAAGTTTTCGAGCTGTTTTTTCTCGTTATTCCAATAGCCTTGAATATCTGCATGAAAACGCCAAAGGGTATGGTTAGTGCTAAAATGGGCTTTGTTAAAATTAAACGAGTACACAGCGCGGCTATCGTCGTTACTCATTGATTCATCGGAGTAGCCCAGGGTGGCTTTGATATTCCAACCTAAATTTAAATCCTCAGTACGATAAATACTGTCAAAGTTACGTACTTTTATAAAATTATCTTCAAACCAGTGACCGCTGATGTAGGGGTAACTTAAGCTTCTGTTTTCAGCCACTGCTGTAGTGGTAGAATCAATCGCTTTGAAAGTGTGTTGCTCATCAATATAACCAAGGCTCAAGCGCTGGGTCCAGTTATGACTAAGGGCTTTAGAATGGCCAAAAAACACCTGGTTTAGGTCGGTTTTTTGTTCAAACTCACTAAACTTTTCACCTCTGATGTATAAGGCTTCTTCTCGTTGGGTTGAGTAACTCAGGGCGCCATAACTATAGGGCGTATCGATGGCATAAAACGGGTAGGTTAGTTCAACTAAATGACTTTTACCGTCGCTGTTGTCGGCATACTCTAAACGCCCTCGGTAGCGAGTTGATAAGATATTAGGATCATCGTAAACAAATAAATAACCATTTCGGTCACTGTCTGTTTTACGTGCAAACGATAACCGTTTGCCCCAACCAAATAAGTTAGATTCGCGAAAACCAATACTTGATTTATTTTCACCACCACTACGGCTAAAACTAAGTTCGGGCAGTAAAGTCCATAAGTCTCGAGTAATTACTGTTACATCAATATTTCCATCACAATTTTCGTCAGCAATAATTTGTGCATCATATAAATAACTTTGTTTTCTCAGTAACCGCTCAGATTCGGCCAGCGCTTTTGGATTAAAGGTATCGCCTGACTTAAACAGTAAAATACTCTTAATTACCTCAGGCTCGGTTTGTATGTGCGCCCGATTGGCAAAACGAAATAATGCATTGTTTTCAGCCTCTAGTTCAGTATTAAATACATTAAGCTGTTGCAAAGTAATGGAGGCAATTTTAGTGTTACTTTGTGCTGTGAGTGTTGGAGTTTGAGATGTAATTTGACGACGCAAATTATTTTCATGAGTTTGTGATGAGTCGTCACTAGGGCAGCTTTGGGCTAGTGGCGCTTCTTGCGCGCAAACGCTGAGCATAAACATACTCGAAATAGAAAGGCTAAAACAACTACGTGCAATCCATTTTCTATTTAACATTGATCCTCTTTAGCGCTATTTTGCAAAATAAAACACTTACCCTTAGCTTACATCATTGTTATTGATATGTAAGTAAAAGACAGATTTAGTTTTATTTTTATAGCGATTATAAGGTATTAGCTATGCATTTAAGTTAAATAAAATGTTAACGCTGCCAATAGGTTGTCGGCATCTTGTCCTTCACCATTAATCCACACACTTTGGCTGTAATGCTCAAAATTTAAATTAAATGTGTGGTTAGCATAGTTAAAACGCAGTTGATGACGATCTGCCCCAGCGGCATACTCATTAATGCTAATTTCATCGCTGTGCAAAAATAACGTTCCCCACAATTCAAAGTCTTCATCGTGCGGCAGCTCTGTCGGTTTAATAATAATACATTGATGTGTGTGATCGTATTCAAGTTCGGTCATAAGGGGCTTATTGCGTTGCTAGGTAATGTCGAATTGCGGTTAAAAACTCACCGCCATACTTGTTTAATTTAGTAAAACCAACCCCCGACACTTTTAAAAATTCACTGTCGTTAGTGGGCATAAGCTGCGCCATTTCGGCTAGCGTTTTATCGTTAAATACTACATAAGGCGGCACATCATCGGCATCGGCTAACTCTTTACGCAATGCACGCAGGCGAGCGAATAGTTTTTTATCGTAATTAAACTGCGCTAATTTATCCTGATAAACGTGTTTAGCTTGTAAGCGAGGCTCGGCCAATTGCAGCGCATATTCACCTTTTAAAATAGCGCGTGCAGCTTCAGTTAAACGCAATGAAGCGCCTTGAGTTATATCTTGGCTTAATAGTCCTTGATGAATAAGTTGGCGTAAAATACTAAGCCAAAATTCACTGCTTTTATCTTTACCTATGCCATAAGTACTAAGTTCATGGTGGTTGTTATCACGAATGCGGCTAGTATTCGCGCCACGTAATAATTCTACAATGTAACCTAACCCAAATCGTTGCTGTGCGCGATACACACACGAAAGTGCTTGCTGTGCGACCAATGTGCCATCAAAACTTTTAGGTGGATTTAAGCAAATGTCACAGTTCCCACAGGGCTCGCGTTGGTACTCACTAAAGTAGTTCAATAATATTTGACGACGACACGTTTGTGCTTCGGCAAAGCTGGCCATGGCATTAAAGCGCTGCTCTTCTACGCGGCGGCGTTGTTCATCGTCAATATCTTCAAAAAAGCGTCTAACTCGGCCTATATCGGCAGGGTCAAAATACATGATGGCCTCTGCAGCCAGTCCATCTCGTCCAGCACGGCCTGTTTCTTGGTAATAAGCTTCAATACTTTTTGGAATGTCGTAATGCAGAACAAAGCGTACATTAGGCTTGTTAATTCCCATACCAAAGGCAACAGTGGCAACCACAATCTGAATATCGTCACGGGCAAATCCGGTTTGCACAAACTGACGTTGCTCGTTACTCATTCCCGCATGGTAAGCGGCAGCATTAAGGCCTGCATCAGCAAGCTTTTCAGCTATATCATCAACACGTTTACGACTGGTGCAATAAATAATACCACTTTGATTTTTTTGCTCTTTTAAATAACGCAGTAATTGCACCATAGGTTTAAATTTTTCTTCTATGGTGTAACGAATATTAGGGCGATCAAAACTGCCGGTATGAATGTAGGGCTGTTGTAGCTTGAGTTGCTCAACAATATCAAAGCGAGTCGCTTTATCGGCAGTGGCAGTGAGTGCCATCATAGGCACATGTGCAAAGCGTTGTTTAAGCTCATTTAAACGAAAATAATGCGGTCTAAAATCGTGACCCCAATGAGAAACACAGTGTGCTTCATCAATAGCAAACAAGCTAACATTCAAATGAGAGAGCCGCTCTAAAAAGTCGCGTTGTAGCACTTTTTCAGGAGCTACATAAAGTAACTTTATCAGCCCTTGATGCAGTTGCTGATACACTAATTGTTGTTCTTCGCGAGCTAGGCTGTTATTGACATAAGCGGCCTTAACTCCCAGTGCTTGTAACTGGGTGACTTGATCTTGCATTAAAGAGATCAGCGGAGAAATAACAATGGTGACTCCCTCTAATACCAACGCGGGTATTTGGTAACACACCGATTTACCACCACCGGTGGGCAGTAATACTAATGAATCTTGGCCATTAATGGCGGCATCAATTACTGCACTTTGACCGTCGCGAAATTCACTGTAACCAAACACTTGTTTGAGTACAGTTTCGGGTTTACGCACAAGCGTATTAGGAGAAGGAGTTAGTGTATTCATCGGCGCTATTTTAGTGGTTTTTTATCAGGATGTCTTTAGCTTTCATTACTTGGTACACACATCTGTAGTGATAAACTAAAATCTGCAGGGGGTTACAATAGCCTCAAGCTGTGCTTTACTCATCGTACCACTAAAAACATAGAGAATAACAATGAATAAAGAAATGTTGATCGATCAAGTAGGGGCGCTGTTTGTTAATAACATGCCCTTTAACCAGTTTTTAAAAATAGCAGTAGAGTCACTTAGTACTGAACAAGCTAAAATATCATTTCCTTGGCAAGACGTATTAATTGGTAATCCGGCGCAAAAGATTCTTCACGGTGGAGTGATTTCTGCGGTGCTCGACAATGTAGGCGGAATGCTTGCTGCAGCAAGTGTAATAGGAAAACTAGACGATGCCGACTTACCGAGTGTGCATAAAAAGTTAGCAACACTGGGCACCATAGATTTACGTACTGATTATTTACGCCCAGGTAAAGGGGAGGTATTTATTGCCAGCGCCACACTTATTCGTTCAGGAAATAAAGTGTGTGTGTGCCGAATGGAGTTACATAACGAACAGTCGGTACAAATAGCGTTTGGAACGGGCACGTATTTAGTTGGCTAAAAAGTGAGAGGGGGTTAAACTTACGGCCTTTTAAATCATCAAGTGGTTACTATGTCGATTGATACCGAGCAGCGAAAGGGCGCCATTTTTGCCTGCCTCGCCTTTTTTATGTGGGGCCTAGCACCCATTTATTTTAAGATGATCCAACATGTATCAGCATTTGAAATTTTAATGCATCGTGTTATTTGGTCAGTGATGTTTCTTATTTTGGTGGTGAGTGTGCTCAACTACTGGGATAAAATTAAACGCATTTTAATCCAACCTAAATTAATTCTGATGCTAGTTGTTACCTCGACCTTATTGGGGTTTAACTGGGGGTTGTTTATATGGGCTATTAATAACAACCACATGCTAGATGCCAGCTTAGGCTACTATATCAATCCTTTGTTAAATGTATTACTTGGTATGGTGTTTTTAAACGAGCGGTTACGTAAGTTGCAAGGAGCTGCTGTTGCCTTGGCTTTTACAGGTGTTTTATTACAGTTAATTAGTTTTGGTTCATTTCCGGTTGTGGCATTTTCGTTAGCGACTTCTTTTGCGTTATATGGCCTATTACGTAAAAAACTACAGGTTGATGCCCTGCCTGGGATTTTAATTGAGGCATTAATATTATTACCGGTGGCACTGACCTATTGGTGGTTAATGGTGCCGACTGAAACGTCTAATTTACCAGCGAATGATTGGCTAACTAATGTGCTATTAGTAAGTGCAGGTATAGTGACTACACTGCCATTGCTGTGTTTTACCGGCGCGGCTAAGCGATTGCAATACACTACGCTTGGGTTTTTTCAGTACATAGGGCCTAGCTTAATGTTTATTTTAGCAGTGGTGTTTTATGGTGAAGTGTTTGATGCTGAGCGTGTAATTACCTTTGCGTGTATTTGGAGTGCACTGGCTATTTTTAGTTGGGATTCATACCATCAGTCGCGTAAACGCAGAAAAGCAGCCATTGTAGCCTCAGGTGTGGTTTAGTTAAACTAAACCACTTTATTACGACCCGACTCTTTAGCTTTGTAGAGCTTTAAGTCGGCTTGTTTTAATAGTTCGTCAATTTGATAGGTTTCACTGTGGCTGAAGCCTATCGACAGCGTAAACTTGATTTGTGCTTGGCTAAACTCATGGCTATTAAGCTCAATAAATAATCGAAAACTGTCTAGTCGTTTTAGCGCTTCTTGCTCGGTCAGTTCAGTAAAAAATACCGCAAATTCTTCTCCGCCTAAACGGGCAACCAATTGGTTTTCAAAATATTTATTAAAGCATACAGCGAGCCCTTTAAGCACTTCATCTCCGGCATCATGGCCATAGGTATCGTTAATAGCTTTAAAATGGTCAATATCAAGCATAGCTAACATGGCTGGTGCTTTTGCTTTTTTAAACTGCTTTAATGACTTGTTAGCCTCTTCAAAAAAGTAACGACGATTAGGGAGTTTAGTTAAGTAATCTGTATTGGCTTGTCGTTTTATAGTTTCGATATGCTCTAGCATATCGACGTTTTGGCTTAACCGGCAGTAAAATTCTTCACTGTTAAATGGTTTGTATAAATAGTCATTTGCTCCATTTTTTAAAAATAAGGCAGATAAATTAGACGAAGTAGCGCCTGAAATACCAATAATGGCTTTTTCGTTATTACTATAAATGCGTCTAATTTCATTACACAGCTCAATACCGCCCATATTAGGCATTTCTTTGTCGGTAATAATCACAGAAATATCGGGGGTGCTTTCAAGCTCTTTAAGCGCCTCTAGGCCATCGGCTGCTTGTAATATTTGATATTTGTGACGTGTTAATAAACTACATATGTATTGGCGTGTTGACGCAGAGTCATCAACAACCAATACTTTTATATGCTTATTGCGAGGTAGGCGGTAAAGCTGCTTCTCTAAATACTCGTAGGCTTGTTTATTGCTTTTGATGATGTAATCAATAATGGGGTATTTTTCAACTGTATCACGTGTATGCTTATCGATATTGCCTGTCATCACTATGGTAGGAATATCTGCTGCAATGGTGCATGGAACCGCTTCACCTTGTGGCGCGTCAGGTAATATAAAGTCGACCACTGCGCAAAAGTAATGGTGCTTACTTATAAGCTCTTTAGTCTCAGCCAAGGATTGAGCAATATCAACCTCGTAGCCGACTTTTTGCGCGATATGCTTTTGCACTCGCGCAATAGTAGGAGTGTCTTCAACAATAAGTATTCTGTGCGTCAAGTAACAGCCTTGTTTAAATTTTGCAAAAGTGTTTGCTTATACAAGTTGTAACTGCTAAAACGCCAAAAAGCAACTATTGTAGTGACTTATATATTGTCTGCCTCAGAATAATAATCTTGGCTTATTGGTGTTGGCCCTGAAATTTTTGAGCGTCCAAATAATGTATGGAATTTTGTTTTGCAGGTTGTTAGCTTTAAATATTTAACCCATGCTCGCTCAATTGGGTTACTTGGCTCTATTATGCCACTGACAGCATTTACAAACTGTTGCTGATGTTCGTTTTGTGGCTCAACTGTTTTGTTATACAGGCTTTTTAAAACAACACCGTGCTGTTCTAAAATACTTGCCTCTAACAGGGTAAAGTGTCCGCTGCGGCTAAATCCGCGTGGAAAGTTTTGGTCATCATAAAATTGACGTTGACTTACGAATGCTTGACGAAGTAGTGAAATATCATTGCTCATAGCTGTACCCTCATACCAATTATTAGCTGGAGTATGGGACATAATCGCTATTTTTTTAAACAAAAAATTTTTATCGTGAGGATAAAAAATTGGACATAGATTTATTAAAAACATTTGTTGAAGTGGTGCGAACTCGCCATTTTGGTAAAGCAGCAGAAAACCTATATATAACGCAGTCTGCGGTGAGTTTTAGAATTCGCCAATTAGAGCAGGGCTTAGGCGTAAATTTATTTATTCGTCAGCGTAATAACATTCAACTCACCGCCCCAGGTGAGCGCTTGTTACCGCATGCGCAAATGATTATTACCGGCATGCAAAGAGCCAAAGTGGATGTTGCACTTGCAGATAATATGCATAAGCAAATTAGCCTAGCAGGTACGCCTAATATTTGGGATGCATTTTTACAGTTTGGTATTACAAATATTGTATCGGCGATGCCTGGTGTATCGCTGGTGGCAGAAGTGAAAGCGCAACAAGAAAGCACTCGCTTATTGTTGGAGCGCACGCTTGATTTAGCTATTTTATTTGATCCCCCTAAAGTTGATGAACTTGTGGTTGAACGTATTTGTGAACTGCCTATTATTCCGGTGAGTGGTTACGATACGGCAACCAGTGATAACTTTTTTGATAATCAATATGTGTATGTTGATTGGGGAACCACGTTTTCTCTTTGGCATGCGCGTCAGTTTACCGGTAAAACACCGCCTTATTTTAGAACCAGTACAGGGCGTATAGCGCTTGATTTAATACTGCAATGTGGCGGTAGTGCGTTTATTCCACAGGTATTAGTTAAAGATCATTTAGAAAAAGGCGAACTTTTTCATGTAAAAGGGGTAGAAAATACCTCAAGAGATGTATTTGTTGCCTATCATAGAGATAACGAACAGAAAGAGTTAATAGAAACCTTGGTTAATTTGTTGTCGCAAATGACACCGAGTTTATTGAAACAAAGTAAGTAGTCGGTAGGCAGTTTATTTTACATGTTATTTTGATTTCAGATTTAATGCAGTTTTATTAACTTAAAAAGACAAAAATGTGTCCTTTGTAATATTTTTGTCATTTAGTGGTGACACACTGCTGCTGTTTTAAAAATTAGTCTATTGTGATTATCGAGGAAATAACATGAAATTTGCAAAATCGAGCTTATGCTTAGCCCTACTTAGTGGTTTATCTTTTAATGCACTTGCAGAGGTAGATATTTACGGTAAAGCAAATGTAACCGTTCAATCATCTGACGATGGTGAAGGATCGTTTACTGAAATTAAAAGTAATGCATCTCGTTTCGGACTTAAAGGGTCTGAAAAAATTTCAGATGGTTTAGAAGCGGTTTATAAGTTTGAATTTCAGGTCGATGTGTCTGATGCCGATTCTAAAGGTGATGACGACAATATTTCAGCGCGTAATCAATATGTGGGCTTTAAAGGCGGATTTGGTCAGGTTGTGATAGGCCGAAATGATACCGCGCTTAAGCAAGCGCAGGGGAAACTAGATCTTTTCAACGATCTTGAAGGTGATATAAAAAATACCTTTAAAGGTGAAAATCGTTTAGGTAACTCAGTATCTTATGCTTCAAACTCATATGAAGGTTTTAAAGTATTAGCGTCATTTATTGCAGAAGACGACGTAGATGCCAAAAATGGCTACTCAGTGGCGTTAACTTACGGTGATGCAGGCCTTAAAAAGAGCGCAGTATATGCTGCCATTGCTGCTGATAGCGAAGTCAATGGTTACGATGTAGTGCGTGCAACAGTTCAAGGTAAAATTGAAGATTTTAGACTTGGCGCAATGTACCAAACACAAGAAAAAGTAGATGGCAGCGCTGAGGCTGACGGTTACTTAGTGAATGCAGCTTATCTTATGGGTAGCAACACTTTCAAAGTGCAATACCAAACAATGGATTTTGATGACAGCGATGATAAAAGCGCGGTATCGGTAGGTGTTGACCATAAGCTAAACAAAAACCTTAAAGTATTTGGTTTTTACTCAAGCTTTGATATGGACAACAACGTTGACCAAGATTACCTAGGTTTAGGTATGGAATATAAGTTTTAACTAAACCTTAGTTAAAACACTCCCTTTTAACCGCACTCAGTTGAGTGCGGTTTTTTTTTGCTTTAAATTATTTACTTATCTGCGCATAATAGCCAAGCATTTGGAATGAGGTGTAACTCCTCAACTATTCCCGTAACTGTGATCAGTTTTACTGTAAGTCAGATACAAATGCCTTAAAACTTCATATAACGAGCGGGTTAACTCATTTTCTTTTTGGTACGTATTAGTACTGAGTGTGGGTGTTTCCCTGCCTAGGATAATTTTTTGCACACTCACACCTCTTTAAACTTACCGCTTTTAACCGTTAACAACGTTTCTTGGCGAGTGGACAATACATTAATTCTTAAGCACATTAATGTGAGCATTGAGCGTGGTAAATTTATTGGTTTAATTGGCCCTAATGGGGCAGGAAAGTCGAGTTTACTGCGGTGCTTATATCGATTTAATAAGCCATCAGCGGGCGACGTTAAATTTAACGATACCGATATTTGGCAGCTAAAAAGCGAAGACTATGCTAAGCAAGTTGCGGTAGTGCTACAAGAAACACCGTCGCAATTTAATCTCTCGTTATTCGATGTTGTAGCTCTAGGGCTTACCCCACATAAAACGCTATTCAGCTCGACCACCCAAGCAGATAAACAAAAAATAGCGCAGGCTATTAGTCGTGTTGGGCTTGAATCTCATAGCAATCAGTCATTTGACTCACTATCTGGCGGTGAAAAGCAACGAGCGCTTATTGCCAGAGCGATTGTGCAGCAACCACAGCTACTCATTATGGATGAACCCACAAGCCACCTTGATGTTAAATATCAAATTCAATTAATGGAGCTGGCTAAATCTTTGGGCATTACTGTGTTTGCTTCATTTCATGATTTAAATTTAGCGGCAGCCATGTGCGATGAGTTAGTGGTTATTAAAAACGGAGAAATCGCTAGCGCGGGAAAGCCTAATGGGGTGATCACCGAGCAAATGCTTGATGAGGTTTTTGGTGTTTGCGCGCAAGTTAATACTCACCCTCAAACAGCGTCCAATGGCGAGTCTATTCCCCATATTACCTATTATTATGGATACCAATAACATGGCGATTATGTCTAACCATGGTGTGGCGTTAATTATTGCACTGCTATGCGCTGTATTTAGTTTATTTGTGGCATTGAGCTTTGGTGCTGCCCCTACCTCGCTCGCAGATGTATACCATAGCTTAACTTTTTCAAGCGAGGCCTCATTTACCAGCCGCATTATTATTGAATTAAGAATGCCACGTACGTTATTGGCTTTTTTGGCCGGCAGCGGTTTAGCGATTGCTGGATTGATATTACAAACAGTTACTCGTAATCCATTGGCTGACCCTTATTTGTTTGGTATTTCGTCGGGAGCATCATTAGGAGTCGTAGTATTAATGGCTTTTGTTGGAATAGGCGCAGGCATTGCGCTATCAGCAGCAGCCTTAATTGGCAGTTTAGTAGCAATGGGGTTATTAATTTTAATTGCTGGCAGTCAACGCAACGCCCAAGTTGAGTCGATGTTATTGGCTGGGGTGGCCTTATCATTTTTATTTAGCGCCTTTACCAGTTTGTTACTTTATTGGAGCGATCCACAGGCCGTCGCGGCTATTTTATTTTGGACTTTGGGAAGTTTTGCTAGGGCGCAATGGCCGTCACTGTTATTACCTGCCTTGGTCATCATTACATGTACAGTCATTATGTTAGGTTTTAGACGCCAACTTAATGCCATGTTGTTAGGTGATGAAAGCGCAACAACGCTTGGTGTACGGGTGCATCGCTTTCGAATTTTAATGCTTATTTTAAGCTCATTGATCACAGCCGTATTGGTTGCTATGTGTGGCGGAATTGGCTTTGTTGGCTTAATGGTGCCGCACATAGTGCGCTTTTTTATCTCTCAAGGCAGCAGCGTTGGATTATTAATGACCGGATTAGTCGGGGGCATATTTATGGTATGGGTCGATGTACTGGCACGTTCATTACTCGCTAACCAAGAGCTGCCAATAGGGGTGATCACGGCGGCTATTGGTAGTCTATTCTTTTTAAGTATCTTGTATTTTCGTAAGCGCCAGCTGGTGGGTAAATAATGAAAACATTAATGGTACAAGGTACCACCTCCGATGCGGGTAAAAGCACCTTAGTGGCAGCACTTTGCAGAGTGTTTGCTAACCAAGGGGTTAATGTTGCACCGTTTAAACCACAAAATATGGCACTTAATAGCGCCGTAACGCACGATGGTGGCGAAATTGGCAGAGCCCAAGCATTACAAGCCATAGCCGCAAAAGTTGAACCTGAAATCGACTTTAACCCTATATTACTCAAACCCAATAGTGATACCGGCGCACAAGTTATTATTCATGGTAGAGCTATCAGCAATATGGAAGCCGATGCTTACCATGACTACAAAAAAGTGGCTATGGATGCGGTATTAACCTCGCATAAGCGTTTAGCTAAACGCTTTGATTTATTACTGGTAGAAGGGGCTGGCAGCCCAGCCGAAATTAATTTACGCGCAAACGATATTGCAAATATGGGGTACGCCGAGCAAGTGGATTGCCCTGTTATTATTATTGCCGATATTGATAAAGGAGGAGTATTTGCGCACTTAGTCGGGACTTTGGCGTTATTAAGCGAGTCTGAGCAAGCACGAGTAAAAGGCTTTGTGATTAACCGTTTTCGTGGTGATATTAGTTTATTACAAGGTGGGCTAGATTGGCTCGAGGAGTACACCGGTAAACCTGTATTAGGGGTATTACCTTACTTGCACGATTTAGCACTTGATGCAGAAGATGCTGTGGCCATAGATAATAATGTGACCGATGCCAGTATAAATATTGCTGTACTGTTATTGCCACATATTAGTAACCATACCGATTTTGATGCTCTGCGATTACACCCGAATATAAATATAACCTACGTGCGCCATACACAAGCAATTCCTGCTGTTGATTTAATTATTGTACCTGGCAGTAAAAATGTACTCAGCGATCTCGCGTTTTTAAAAAATGAAGGCTGGGATCAGCAAATTAAGCGCCATCTACGTTATGGTGGCAAAGTATTGGGTATTTGCGGTGGTATGCAAATGCTGGGTAACACTATCAGTGATCCAAATGGGGTGGAGTCATCGTTGGGGCAAGTGACGGGTTTAGCGCTTAGCGATTTTGATACGCTATTGGGTGAGCAAAAAGTGTTAAGCCGAGTGAGCGCAGTGCTTAATTTAAATGAGCAACAGGTTGCATGTGATGGCTACGAAATACATGCAGGTATTAGTCAAGGAAAGGCGCTCTACAAGCCACTCATTCGCTTTAATAAACACCCCAATGACTTTAAAACCGATGGTTTTGTGAGTGACGATAATGCCATTGCTGGTACCTATTTACATGGCTTGTTTGATAGCCCTGCAGCCACAGAGCAGCTGTTAAAGTGGGTGAAACCAGAAAGTGCAATTAGTGCGATTAGTATAAATGAGCATCGTGAACGCCAATTAGAATGCCTAGCTGATATGTGTAAAGCGCATTTAAATATTGAACAAATTATTAAAATTTATCAAGGACATAACAATGACTGAATCAACTAACGACAAGCACCAACAGCGCCAACAAAAAGTAAAAGAACAGGTTGATGCGCGAGTAGCCGCAGCGCAACGAGAAAAAGGCATTTTTCAGGTTATTACTGGTAACGGTAAAGGCAAATCGACTTCTGGCTTTGGTGTGGTTGCACGCTGTGTTGGGCACGGCAAAAAAGCTGCGGTATGTCAGTTTATTAAAGGCACATGGGAGTGTGGTGAGCGTAATTTACTGCAAGGTGCTGGGGTTGAATTTGCTGTTATGAACACCGGGTTTACGTGGGATACGCAAAATAAAGAGGCCGATACCGCGGCAGCGCAAGCAACATGGCAAGAGTCAAAGCGGATGCTAAGCGACAGCAGTATCGATGTGGTATTACTCGATGAACTCACCTATATGGTGACCTATGGTTATATCGACCTTGAAGAAGTGGTTGTTGCTGTAAATAATAGACCGCCTATGCAATCGGTAATTATTACTGGTCGTGCTGCGCATCGCACCTTAATAGAGCTTGCCGATACGGTAAGTGAAGTACGTAATGTAAAACATGCGTTTGAGTCGGGCGTAAAAGCATTGAAAGGCTTTGATTACTAATGTTAAAGCGTATTGTTTTTGGGCTGTTATTGTTTGCTGTTAATGTACCTCAAGCCCTAGCTGACAAGCCGCTTCGTATAGTGGCTTTAGCACCACACATAGTTGAAAATTTATATGCTATTGGGGCGGGTGATTTAATAGTGGGCACGCTGGATTACGCAGATTACCCGCAAGAGGCGACTAAAATTGAGCGTATTGGTGGCTACAATGGCATTTCTATTGAAAAGTTACTCATGCTAAAACCTGACATGGTGATTGCGTGGAAAAGTGGTAATCAGGCTGAAGATTTAGCACAAATAAAGCGTTTAGGAATTGAATTATATTTAAGTGATCCAAGTTCTATTGAAGGGGTTGCCTCGGAAATACTAAAACTAGGTCAAATAACGGGTCATATTGAGCAAAGTAAAAAAGTAGCCGAGACATTTACGGCCAAACTCAACGCAATTAAAGTTACACAGAAAGATAAAACCACGCTTACTGGGTTTTATCAGTTGTGGCCTGAGCCTATGATGACTGTATCAAAAAAGACATGGATCAATCAGTTAATCGAAACTTGCCAAGTAACCAATGTATTTGCAAACAGCGACACAGATTACCCACAAATTAGCATCGAAAACGTGATAGTTACTAAGCCACAAGTTATTATTATTCCTGATGAAAAATCAAAAAGGGTAATACCCACAGTTAATTGGCAGCAGTGGCCTGAAATTCCTGCGGTAAAGTATGAGCAGTTTATTAGCGTCAATGCTGATTTATTACATCGGTTTACCCCCAGAATGTTGGATGGATTAGCGCAGATGTGTGACAAAGTAGATATATCTAGAGAATTTATTAAGAGTCAATTATGAGCAACTGGTCATCTTTTTTAAACCATGAACTTAGCCAAACATATATGCAGCAAACCCTTGAATATATTGCGAGTAAACGAGCTGAAGGCACTGCTGTATATCCGCCAAAATCACAGGTGTTTAGCGCATTTGATGCAACTCCACTTAGCGACATTAAAGTGGTTATATTAGGTCAAGACCCTTACCATGGAGAAGGGCAAGCGCATGGTTTGTGTTTTTCAGTATTGCCTGAGGTTAAAAAGCTCCCGCCTTCGCTTAAAAACATTTATAAAGAGTTAGTAACTGATATTAATGGCTTTACCACGCCAGAACACGGCTATTTACAAGGCTGGGCAGAGCAAGGTGTATTTTTACTCAATACTGTATTAACCGTAGAGCAAGGGCAAGCCCATTCCCATAAACACTTAGGTTGGGAGCAATTTACCGATAATGTGATTGCTCATATAAATGAACACTGCCAAGGTGTGGTGTTTATTTTATGGGGCGCACATGCACAAAAAAAAGGTAAAAGTATTGATCGCCAGCGCCATCATGTATTGGCAGGGCCTCATCCTTCGCCGCTTTCAGCGCATCGCGGCTTTTTTGGTTGCCAGCACTTTTCCAAAACCAATGAACTGTTAATAGCGCAAGGGGCGCAGCCCATTAATTGGCAGGTATAGGGTAATTAAAAAAAGGCTTTCATTTATGAAAGCCTTTTTAGTTGCTTATGTTGGTTAAAACTCTAACTCATCAATAGCAACACTATCTGCAAAATAGTCAAGCTCCTGTAGTTCTTTACGCAAACGTTGCTTATCTTTTATTGCTTCTATTTCGCGCCATTTTCTTTTTTTATTTTTTTGAGAGGTTTTTTTCGATGTATCAGAACCTTCTAATATCTCTATTATTTCGTTTAGGCTATCCATTGATTATCTCCTATTGACCACTTTTTGAACCTCGGCAGTATCTATACCATAGCTATTAATAAAATAGAATATAAATGTGACGAAACTGTTACTAACGGGTGGTATTTTGATGAAGATCAATGAGAACAGCACTTAAATGGGGACAAGGCGAGTATTTAAAATAAAATTGCAGGTATAAAAAACGCCGCAATAAGCGACGTTTTTAAACTCTTAAAACAGCGGTTAGTTACATCGCTTTAAAGCGTGCTTCTAATTGTTCCTGTGCATCTGCAAATGAGCGAATACCTTCAGCGAGTTTTTCAGTCGCCATGGCATCTTGGTTATGTAACCAACGGAACTGTGTTTCGCTAAGAGGCTCAGGTTTTGGCTCTTTAGTAATATCACTTGCTAGCAAGTATTCTTCAGCACCTTCTAAATTACCCAAATCTTCTAAAAGATTAGGGCTAATTGTTAGCTTATCGCATCCTGTAAGTGCAATAATTTCACCGGTATTACGAAAGCTTGCGCCCATAACTACGGTTTTGTAGTCGTGACGTTTGTAAAACTCAAAAATGCTACGTACAGATTGCACACCTGGATCTTGAAGCGGATCGGTTGGTTTTTCCATACCGTTTGCCACGTGCCAATCTAAAATACGGCCAACAAATGGAGAGATTAAAAATACGTTTGCATCAGCACAAGCGCGCGCTTGGGCATCGCTGAATAATAAAGTAAGGTTACACTTAGTGCCTTCTTTTTCTAATTGCTCAGCCGCTTTAATACCTTCCCACGTTGACGCTATTTTAATTAAAATTTTGTCTTTGCTTACGCCTTCTTTTTCGTAAAGGCTCAATAGCGTGTGTGCTTTATTAATTGTTGCTTGGGTATCAAATGATAAACGTGCATCAACTTCGGTAGAAATATAACCCGGTACAATTTCACTAATTTCTTTACCAAGTAATACTGCAAAATAATCACAAGCCAGCTCTAGCTGTTTTGCAGGCTGCTGCTCTGTTTCTTTTGCATACTGCCATGCTTTATCTAGATAAGGTTTGTAAGCTTCAATCTCGCTCGCTTTTAAAAGTAGCGATGGATTGGTAGTCGCATCTTCAGGTTGATGTTTTTTTATGGCTTCTATATCGCCCGTGTCGGCCACGATAGAAGAATGTTGTTTAAGCCTTTGTAGAGCGCTAGTCATTTGCTTTTCCTCATTCCAAGCAAGTTAAAAGAAAATCTAAACTACCTTAATATAGCTATACTGCAACAGTGTGACAATGCTTGATAGGTCTTATGTCCTTATCAATAAAAAAACGGTAACGGTTGAGTTTTAGGTAGGATAATTTTAAACAAAACGTGCTTTTCGTTTCATTTAATGTTGAAATTGACATTAAATAATTTACAAGTCAATAGCTAACTATGATCACTGTTATTTCACCAGCAAAGAATCTTGATTACGACACGCCACCCGCAACAGATAAGTTCACTCAACCTGAATTACTTGAGCACAGCGAAGCGCTCATGAAAGTATGCCGTGAACTAACTCCTGCGCAAATTGGCAGTTTAATGAAAATTAGCGATAAACTCGCAGGCCTCAACGCAGCGCGTTTTAGTGAGTGGGCACAACCATTCACTACCGATAATGCTAAACAGGCCGTGCTTGCCTTTAACGGCGATGTATACGGGGGGTTAGATGCTAATACCCTCACTACTAAGCAGCTTGATTACGCTCAAGACCATTTACGTATACTTTCGGGATTATACGGAGTATTAAAGCCGCTTGATTTAATGCAGGCTTATCGCTTAGAAATGGGTACAAAACTTGAAAATAGCCGAGGTAAAAACTTATATGAGTTTTGGGGCAGTGTTATTGCTAATAAACTTAACGACGTATTAGCGGCACAAGATGCACAATACTTAGTAAATCTAGCCTCTAACGAATACTTTAAAGCAGTAGATAAAAAAACGCTTAACGCACACATTATTACACCACACTTTAAAGACTGTAAAAACGGCCAATATAAAGTGATTAGCTTTTACGCTAAAAAAGCGCGCGGCATGATGGCACGCTACATCATTGAAAATCAAGTGACTCAATTAAGCCAACTCAAAGAGTTTACTGTGGCCGGCTATTACTTTAGCCCAGAGGCAACCACCAAAGAACTTGAACCGGTATTTTTACGCGAAGAGCAAAACTAACACATCGTTTAAAGTATTTAATAAGCCATGCATTGCATGGCTTTTTTATACTGGCGTTATTTTTGCAAACCTTAGATTACTAACCCTAACTAAGGTATAAAATAAATGCTCTCAATTCCCTCAATTACAGAAGCCGAAAAGTTGATAGAAGAAAAGCTCGGCGGTTGGTTTGATGTAGTTATAAGTCATATCCCAAACTTTATCGTTGCAGTAATTATTGCCATTCTATTTTCATTTATTGCCCGTTTAGCAGGCAAAGGAATGAAAAATGTTTTACGTCGCTCGCTCGACTCTACGCAAATTGCCGATTTAATGGCCTCAATATTTAAAGTTATTGTACTGAGTGTGGGGGTATTTATTGCCCTTGATTTTATGGGCTTAAAAAGTACCGTCACTTCTCTGCTTGCTGGTGCAGGTATTGTTGGTCTTGCCATTGGTTTTGCTTTTCAAGATATGACCGAAAACCTGATAGCGGGTATAGCCATGGGAATTCGTAAACCGTTTAAAGCGGGTGATGTCATAGAAACCGATAATGTGTTTGGTTCGGTACATTCAATAAACTTGCGCAACACACTAATAGAGAGCTTTTACGGGCAATTGATACTGGTACCTAATAAAATACTATTTAGAAATGTACTGCGTAATTACAGCACCTTAGGGGTAAGACGAATAGAAGTGCCGGTGGGTATTTCTTACGCTGACGACATAGAAAAAGCCAGTGAGGTCATCGTCGACAAAATTAACCAATTTGACTTTGTGATCCGCAAAAATGAAACCGCTGTTTATGCCGAAGGCTTTGGTGATAGCAGTATAAACTTGTTGGTGTGGTTTTGGATCAAATACCCTGGTGAGCCTGATTTTATGACGGTGCGTCACAAAGGAGTTGTGGCTGTAAAGCAAGCACTTGATGCCGCTGATATTAGTATTCCGTTTCCTATTCGTACGTTGGATTTTGGTATTAAAGGCGGTGAAAAACTCGATGCCATGATAAGCGATAAAATAAGTCAGCAGTCAGCAAATAAAGAGGGTGACAATAATACTGATGCAAGCCAAGGTGAGTAAATAATTTAAAACCCCGAAGGTAAAAGCATTGGGAAATAGTTACTGACTATCAGCGCGTTTTTACAAAGTAAAACGCGCTTTTTATAATAAATAATATAAGGGTCTGTTGACCTTTGCGGATTAAAATTAGTTCAAACTAAGAGCTATTTAATCGCGACGCGAGGTTTGTTGCCTAGTGGGCTCGATAACTGCTCCTGCGTTATTCTACTGGCTTACATCCATGTAATAATAAGTAAAAACCGAGCAAAGCTTCCGTGTCCAGCTCGCGCTCCTTACCACCATCCATGTAGCCAACAAAGAGTAAATGTCCCTGGGCAGAACCCTTGGCTAAATACCAAACAGACTACTGCAAATTCAACCTTGAAAGAACAACAGACCCAATTGATAATCTGAAGTAATTAAAGCCTTGCGCTAACTGCCTTAAAAGCATCTCAATTATAAAACTATATCGATAAGGTTTCTCATCTCAAAATAGATTATTTAATCAACCGAACTAGAGCCCAAGCTTGGTGTAAGCTCTTTATAATAAGTGTCTATAAACAAAGGTTTCAAAAGTATAAGCAGCTGCAATGAGCGTCGCGATTGGTGCGTAAACTAAAAGGCTTTTAATTAAGTATTTAAACTGGCTTGGGAATATGCTCTGCAGTGAATTATATTGTGCAAACCATAAAAAAGCGCCGCTTGTGTTGGAGAAACAAGCAGCGCTGAGGGATAAGTTAAGTGTATAAGTTAAGAAAAAGTTGTATTAAATGACACTAATTTTGTTATGAATGATTTTAACCCCATCCATATTTTCTAAAAACTTTTGTGCGAGAGCGCGTTCAAAACCGTTATTGGCTTCACCTTTAAGTTCAACGTCACCGTCATTAACGTGTACGTTTAGTTTTTCTAACTTTAAATTTGGGTTAGTGCGCAATTCATGAGTAATAGATTGTTGTAAATTAGGTTGTGTAGCCACACTGCTAACTACAGCTAAATGCGTTGCTGCACTGACTTTAAAAGCAGAGACTAATAAAAATAAACAACAAAACGAAATAAAACCGATAGTAAATTTAATGCGACTCATAACTATATCCTTAGTGTGTTACTAAAAAACAACGCCATTACTCGGCGTTTTAATACTCGTATATTCGATAGGGTTACAAGTTTCATTCCAAGATTAACTATTTGAAATAACTTACTATTTTATTAATTAGTTATTCAGCTAAGTATTTTTTACATATTACTATGAATAGCTTACTCACTGTTTTTAAGCCACAAAAAAGCCGACAAACGTCGGCTCAATTAAATGTGTTAAAGCTAAAGCTATTTTTTCTTTTTAGCTTTGGCTTTTTTCTTTGCTTTCATTTTTACTGGATCTTTACGCTTTTTAACCGGTGGCTTGGCTTCTTTATGCTTTGGCTCTAATCCTTTAAATACACGGCGTTTTAGCTTTTGCTCTATGTAACGTTCTACTTTGTAAAGTATGCCAATGTCGTGCGCTTCAATGAGTGAAATTGCAATACCTTTTTTACCCGCGCGACCTGTACGGCCAATACGGTGTACGTATACATCTGCAGTGCGAGGCATATCAAAATTAATTACGTGGCTTATATCAGCTACATCAATACCGCGGGCCGCTACATCGGTAGCGACTAAAATACGGGTTTTGCCACTGTGGAAGTTTTCCATGGCTTTCATGCGTTTGTCTTGTGGCATTTCACCACGTAACCACGCAGCTTTTACGCCGTTATTAGTAAGCTCACCAATTAGGGTTTCAAGGCGCTCACGGGTTTTTACAAACACAATCGCTTTACTTACATCAGGGCCATTTAAGGTGTTAACTAATAGCTCTAGTTTATGGCGGTAGTCGTCGGCTAAATGAACCCATTGATGAATTTTAGCTTTTTCTTTGCGTGATGATTCGGCTTCAAGTAGCGCGGGATCGTTTAAAATACGCTCTGCAAATAATTCTACGCTGTCACCTTCAAGAGTAGCTGAGAATAAAAAGCACTGACGACGGTTTTTAGCTTCATCACAAATGCGCAGCATTTCTTTACGAAAACCCATGTCGAGCATGCGGTCGGCTTCATCAAGAATGAGCATTTCTACGTTTTCTGCATGGAAGTTTTCGGTTTCTAAATATTCCATTAAACGCCCAGGTGTGGCGATTAAAATGTCATTATTATTTTCAAAAATTTCTTTGTGTGTACCGTAGTTTATACCGCCGGTAACCACCCCAATTTTTAACTGGGTTTGTTTTGCAAGTAACTCACATTGTTCATGAATTTGATAAGCAAGCTCGCGCGTTGGGGTCATAATTAATACCCGTGCAAAACCCGGATCACGACGTGGGAAATCCATTAAATATTGAATTGCCGGAATTAAAAATGCCGCCGTTTTACCCGTACCTGTTGGTGCCGACGCTAAAATATCGCGTCCTTGCAACGCCTCAGGAATGGCTTGTTGTTGAATGCTAGTGGGGGTTTCATAGCCCATTTTATTAATAGCATTGAGTAGCTTATCATCAAGATCAAATTCAGAAAATTGCATAGAGTGTCAAAAATAGGGGACAATTGCCGTTAATTATACGCACTTAAACCTGCTTGGTGAATGAAAAGGTGAAAAAATGTCTGGTTTTGCATTTAAACAATTTAAGGTTGAGCACGACCAGTGCGCCATGAAGGTCTCTACCGATGGTATTTTACTGCGCGCATGGGCTGATTTAAGCCACGCAAATACGTTACTTGATATAGGAACAGGTACAGGGTTACTGGCTCTAATGTGTAAGCAACGAGCGCCACATTTAAAGGTGAGCGCGGTTGAAGTTGATGAAGCCGCCTACCAACAGGCTTTACAAAATTGCCAGCAAAGCCCTTGGCCGGATATTAGTATTTACCATCAGCCTATTCAGCAGTTTGAGGCTGCAGGTTTATTTGATTGTGTTATAGCTAATCCGCCTTATTTTAATCACAGTTTAAAAGGTGATAATGCAGCGCGAAATACCGCTCGCCATACCGATGGTTTAAGCTTTGCAGAACTGCTTGGTGCGTTTAGGCAACTAAGTCATCAACATTCGCGTTTTAATCTTATTTTACCCACTACTGAGGCGCAGTTATTTATAACATTAGCACAGCAGCAAGGGCTGTATTTAAATCGTCACTGCCAAGTACAAGCTATGCCAAATAAGCCCTTTAGCCGCAGTTTGATGACTTTTAGTTATGATGATGGCGAAGTAAGTAAAAGCACCCTATGCATAAGGGAGTTAAGTAATGCTTACAGTCAAGACTACATTGCACTGTGCAAGGCGTTTTATTTAAATATGTAATACCACGCTGTATGCCTAAAGCATTTTTACGTAGAGTGTTTTATAAAGGATTGTTAGTATGGCGCCATTATTGACTCATGTTTAAAGTAATCTGATGAATTTATTAACTAAAAAAACAAAAAAAATACTATTACTAGCCCTTTTAGCGGGCAGCTTATTTAACACCTCTGAGGTTTTTGCTAACCCCACACCGGTTGGGCTTTGGAAAACTATTAACGAAGAGACTAACGAGGCTAAGTCGTACGTGCGCATTACTGAGCAAGATGGCGTGCTGACTGGAAAAATTGAAAAAATACTCAATAAAGCCAAGCAAGATGCACTTTGCACCGAGTGTGATGGTGATAAAAAGAATCAGCCTATGTTGGGGATGACCATTATTGAAGATGTGACCTATGCGGGTGACGGTAGTTGGGAAGACGGTGAAATACTCGACCCAAATAATGGTAAAACCTACAGCGTGCGTTTAACACCGCAGCAAAATGGCGAAAAACTAGAAGTGCGCGGTTATGTGGGCTTTTTTTACCGTAACCAATACTGGTTAAAAGTAGAATAGTTAAGAATTAAAAAGCGCTGCATGGCAGCGCTCTTTGCAATAGTGAGTTATAGGGTTTCAGCGTACTCTGTCATCACTTGTTCTACCCACGTGGCAATACGCTCGTCGCTTAGCTCGTACTGACTATCTTCGTCTAATGCTAAACCTACAAACTGTTTACCGTCTTCGGTAAGTGCTTTTGATGCTTCAAATTCGTAATTACTGTCGTTCGGCCAAAAGCCTAATTGAGTAATGGCTTGGGCATTTATTTCGTCGTGAAGCATGCCTAATGCGTCTTGAAACCACTGGCCATACCCTTGCTGATCGCCCATGCCAAATAAGGCTATAGTTTTACCATTTAGGTCAACGTCTTTTATGTCGTCCCACTTTGATTCCCAATCTTCTTGAATTTCGCCAAAGTCCCACGTAGAAATACCAAAAATGATAAAGTCATATTGCTCAGCGTTTTTAAGCGGCTCGTCTTTAATATTATGTAAGCTGACAATGTCGGCGCCAATAATATCGCGTATTTTTTCTGCCGCCATTTCGGTATAGCAGGTAGTAGAACCAAAAAATAAACCAATCTGCATCGTATTTATCACTGTGTAATTGCCTGATATGATAGGCTCAAGTTTACCGTAAGGTATTTTTAATTGATACCTTCTCCCGTGGTATTACCAACATGAGATCACAACGTGACAACGCTATCTGACGATTTACCTGAACAAAATACTGAGCTAAGCAGCAATAGCGACTTTTTAGAAACCTTTTTAGATAGCCTCTATTTAGAGCAAGGCGTAAGTGAAAACACACTGAGCGCTTATCGCAGTGACTTAGATAAGTTTTGCCAATTTTTAAAAGGCGAAAGCTTAATGACGGTAACCAGTCTAGATGTTGAAAGTTACCTAGCACACCGCGTTGATTTAGGGCTAAAACCACGCAGCACTGCGCGAAGTATTAGTGCATTAAAACGTTTTTATCAGTACTTTGTGCGTGAAAAAATAATTAGCGACTCACCTATGGTCAATATTGCTCAGCCAAAGGCAGGGCAGTCGTTACCAAAAACGCTATCTGAGGCCGAAGTAGAAGCGTTATTAAGTGCGCCCAACATTGAAGAGCCAATGGGGCTGCGCGATAAAGCCATGCTGGAGTTACTGTATGCAACAGGCCTGCGGGTAACTGAGCTGGTGGGGCTTAGAATGGAGCAAATAAATTTGCGCCAAGCTGTGGTGTTTGTAAAAGGTAAGGGAAACAAAGAGCGGCTAGTGCCTTTAGGTGAAGAAGCTATGTATTGGCTCGAGCAGTTTTTAAAGCTCGGGCGCGCACAAATGATAAAACACGCCACCGATTTTGTATTTCCCTCTAAACGAGGGGTAGGCATGACACGACAAACTTTTTGGCATCGGATTAAACACTATGCTATTTTGGCATCTGTTGAGTCGCCGCTATCACCCCATACCTTGCGACATGCATTTGCAACGCATTTATTAAATCATGGGGCTGACTTGCGTGTGGTGCAGATGATGCTTGGCCACAGCGACCTATCAACTACCCAAATTTATACGCATGTAGCGAATGAGCGATTAAAATCGGTGCATGCTGAGCATCACCCTCGTGCTTAAGCGAATTTTTTTGTCACTAAGCCGGTCATATAGACACGATAAGATAAGTATTTTTAGGATAGAGAACCCGTTATGAAAAAATTAATGTTAGCAGGTGCCATGTTGTGCACTAGTTTGAGCGCTTTTGCTAATAGCGTTGCAGTCACTCTGGATGCTACAGATCCTATCGTGACGAAATTTGCCGCGCTAGGGGTGACCGTTAAACAAATTAATCCAAGCCCCGTTGCAGGCTTAAAAGAATTGATCACCAATAAAGGTGTGCTGTATGCAAGTCCTGACGGTCAATTTTTAATGCAAGGTACGCTAATCGATTTAAACAACCGTAGTAACTTAACCGAGCAAGCACTTAATGGTGTTCGCCAATCAGGGTTAAAAGAATACGAAGACTCAATGATTGTTTACAAAGCACCTGAAGAGAAGCACAGCATTACTGTATTTACCGATATTAGCTGTGGTTACTGTCGTAAATTACACCGTGAACTAGATGACTTACTTGATGCGGGTATTACCGTTAAGTATTTAGCATTTCCACGCGGCGGTCTGCAAGGATCTGGTTACGCTGATTTAATGAATGTATGGTGTGCGAAAGATCAGCAAGAAGCATTAACTGAAGCTAAATCGGGTGCAGATACCCAAATTGTTAAAGGCTGTAGCGCACCTGTTGCTGAGCATTATCAGTTAGGCCAGAGTTTTGGTATTAGCGGTACACCGGCTATTATTTTAGAAGATGGCACGATGATCCCAGGTTATCAGCCTGCTGCGGCATTAAGCGCAGCGCTTGAGGCTAACAAAGCGGGCTAAGCAATACCACGAGTATGTGTTTAAAAAGGCCTTAATGGCCTTTTTTTGTCTTATATCATGAACATCATAAGTTAAAAACTAGCATGAAAAAAATGATCATTGCGCGAGAACCCGTTGACGACTCTCATCTGCCGAGCCATCTTCACCCTGTTATTAAGCAAATTTATGCCACGCGAAATGTTTCCCATGCCGATGAGCTAAACAATAGCGCAGCTACACTCCACGACTTCAAACTTTTTAAAGATATAGACAAAGCCAGCCAACTGTTAATTGAAGCCCTACACGCACAAAGCAAAATACTTATTGTGGGCGACTTTGACGCCGATGGCGCAACCAGCACCGCCACCTTAATGCAAGGGCTGGCCATGTTTGGCTTTACCCACTTAGATTACTTAGTACCAGACCGCTTTAGTTTAGGGTACGGTTTAAGCCCAGCATTGGCTGAGCAAATAGTGACGATGCAGCCCGATTTAGTGATCACCGTCGATAACGGGATTTCGTGTATCGCAGGCATTGATATTGTTAAAGCCGCAGGCATTAAAGTGCTGGTAACAGATCACCACTTGCAGGGTGAACAACTGCCTAACGCCGATGCTATTGTTAACCCTAACCGCCACGATTGTGATTTTCCCTCTAAGTCGATAGCCGGTGTTGGTGTGGCATTTTATTTACTCATTGCCCTGAGAAGTGCACTGCGTGAAAAAGGCTACTTTAACCAACATCCTATGCCGAATATTGCTGATTTGCTTGATATTGTAGCGCTAGGTACGGTGGCCGATGTGGTGGCACTGGATGCAAATAACCGTACGTTAGTACATCAAGGCTTGGCACGTATTCGCAGTGGAAAAACTCGCCCAGGCATTACCGCACTGATTGAAGTGGCTAATCGCAATGCCGCGCGCTTGAGCGCCAGTGACTTTGGTTTTTCGCTTGCACCACGCTTAAATGCAGCAGGGCGCTTAGACGACATGAGTCTAGGCATAGCGTGTTTACTTAGCAACGACATAAATCAAGCAAGGCGCATAGCTGGCGAGCTTGATAGTTTAAACTTTGCCAGACGTGAAATAGAGCAAGGCATGCAAGTAGAAGCGCAAGCGGTGCTCGATAGGCTCGCCTTTAAAGAAGACAGTGTGCCCGATGCTATTTGTTTGTACCAAGACGATTGGCACCAAGGGGTAATTGGTATTTTAGCCGGGCGCTTAAAAGAAAAGTACCACCGCCCAACGGTGATATTTGCCGGTGGTGAAAACGGTGAAATAAAAGGCTCATGTCGCTCAATTGAAGGCTTGCATATGCGCGACTTACTTGAGGGATTAAACACCGCGCAGCCTGGTTTAATTAATAAATTTGGCGGCCACGCAATGGCGGCAGGATTAAGTATTAACGAGCAGCAATTTACTGAGTTTAAACGTGCGTTTGATAGTGCGGTCAGCGCGCAACTCAGTGAAGAAAGTAAACGCTGCATTGTATTTACTGATGGTGAACTACCTAACGACTGCTTTAGCATGGATTTTGCGCAATTATTAAAGCAATCAGGCCCGTGGGGGCAGCAATTTCCTGAGCCGATATTTGAACACACCTTTGAAGTGATACAGCAGCGCATTGTGGGTGAAAAACATCTAAAGTTAGTCCTTAAACACCAATCTGCACGTTTAGTTGACGCCATAGCTTTTGGCATTGATGTAAAAGCGTGGCCAGATACCGAGGCGCAGTTTGTTAAAGTAGCGTACCAGCTCGATATAAATGAATTTAGAGGTAAATTTAGCTTACAACTGATTGTAAGAGAGCTTGAAAAAGTGGGCTAAAAAATATCTTCAAACCATGCATAAAAGGCTAATAAAACGCGCGGTTTTTTGTTAAAATCGGGCGTTTTTATTATTTGATGATTTTTAATTGCGCTCAGTCTCTTTTTTAAGTGCGCAATAACCTAGCCATTTTGGAGTAATGTACATGTTTGAAGTGAATCCTGTGATTAATCAAATCAAGGAAATTCGCGAACGTACTGAACTGCTTCGGGGGTACCTTTGACTACGCTCTTAAACAAGAACGTTTAGAAGAAGTTAACGCCGAACTTGAAGATTCAGCCGTATGGAATGAACCTGAGCGCGCACAAGCCCTTGGTCGTGAAAAGTCAGCACTAGAAGCCGTTGTTGAAACCATTGACACCTTAGTGGCGGGTACTGACGACGTTGAAGGGTTAGTAGAGCTTGCTGTTGAAGCCGAAGATCAAGACACCTTTGATGAAGCACAAAGTGAACTGGCTGATTTAAATCAGCAGCTTGAAGGGCTTGAGTTTCGTCGTATGTTTTCAGGTTCTCACGATTCAAACGATGCTTACCTTGATTTACAGTCAGGTTCTGGCGGTACTGAAGCACAAGACTGGTGTAATATTTTACTGCGTATGTATTTACGCTGGGGTGAAGCAAAAGGCTTTAAAGTAGAGCTTGTTGAAGCGACCGATGGTGATGTTGCCGGTATTAAAGGCGCAACGGTGCGTTTTTCTGGCGAATACGCTTATGGTTGGTTACGTACTGAAACAGGCGTACACCGCCTCGTCCGTAAAAGCCCATTTGATTCAAGTGGCCGCCGTCATACCTCGTTTGCTTCTGCGTTTGTTTACCCAGAAGTTGATGACAACATTGAGATTGATATTAATCCGTCTGACTTACGTATAGACGTTTACCGTGCATCAGGCGCGGGTGGTCAGCACGTAAATACAACTGAATCAGCGGTACGTATTACTCACGTGCCAACTAATACTGTGGTGCAGTGTCAAAACGAGCGCTCGCAGCATAAAAATAAAGCCCAAGCAATGAAGCAGTTAAAAGCGAAATTATTTGAGCTTGAGCTACAACAGCAAAATGCAGAAAAGCAAAGCCAAGAAGACAACAAGTCTGATATTGGCTGGGGAAGTCAAATTCGTTCTTACGTACTTGATGACTCGCGTATTAAAGATTTACGTACCGGCGTTGAAAACCGTAATACTCAAGCGGTACTCGATGGCGACTTAGACAAATTTATTGAAGCCAGCTTAAAATCTGGTTTATAACCACCAAGCTAAAAAAGAGCTAAAAAATGACTGATCAAATCCAAGACGAAAATAAGTTAATCGCTGAGCGTCGCGGCAAATTAGACGCTATTCGCGCAAATTGCCCAGCCAACGGTCATCCAAACCAATTCCGTCGTGAGCATTACACGGCAGATTTGCAGGCTGAGTTTGGTGATAAGAGTAAAGAAGAATTAATCGAATTACAGCACGTAGTATCGATTGCAGGTCGTATTCTTGCTAAGCGTGGTCCGTTTATGTCTATTCAAGATATGAAAGGCCGTGTACAAGTTTATGCATCAAAAGACGTACAAAAAGATTTAAAAGCAAAATATGGCCAGCTTGATATTGGCGATATTATTGGTGTTAAAGGGCCGCTTAATAAATCGGGTAAAGGCGATTTATACGTAGATATGGCTGAGTACGAACTACTGACTAAGTCACTTCGTCCACTTCCTGAAAAATTCCATGGCCTATCGGATCAAGAAACGAAATACCGTCAGCGTTATGTTGATTTAATTACTAACGAAGCAACGCGTGAAACATTCCGTATTCGCTCACAAGTGGTTGAAGGTATTCGTCGCTTTTTAGCAGACCGCGATTTTATGGAAGTAGAAACGCCAATGCTACAGGTTATTCCTGGTGGTGCATCTGCGCGTCCATTCGTAACTCATCATAATGCGCTTGATATCGACATGTACTTGCGTATTGCGCCTGAGCTTTACTTAAAGCGTTTAGTAGTAGGTGGTTTTGACCGTGTATTCGAAATTAACCGTAACTTCCGTAACGAAGGGTTATCAACGCGTCACAACCCAGAATTCACCATGATTGAGTTCTACCAAGCGTACGCTGACTACATTGATTTAATGAACATCACCGAAGACATGTTACGTACAGTTGCAACTAACGTATTGGGCAGCCCAATCGTTGTTAATACGACTAAAGATGAAAACGGTGAAGTGATTGATTCAGTAGAGTATGACTTTGGTCAACCGTTCACACGTTTAAGCATGAGCGACGCAATCTTAAAATACAACCCTGAGTTTGATGCTGCGGTATTTAACGACCCAGAAAACCACTTTGAAGAATTAAAAGCGTACGCTAAACAAGTACACGTTAAAATTCCTGAAAACTGCGTATGGGGCCCAGGTAAGTTCTTATGTGAAATATTTGAAGAGACGGCTGAGCATATGCTTATCCAACCTACATTTATCACAGGGTATCCGTGGGAAGTGTCTCCACTTGCACGTCGTAACGACGAAAACCCATTTGTAACTGACCGCTTTGAATTCTTTGTTGGTGGCCGTGAGCTTGCAAATGGTTTCTCTGAGCTTAATGATGCACAAGATCAAGCTGAGCGTTTTTCTCGCCAAGTTGAAGAAAAAGACGCAGGTGATGATGAAGCAATGCACTACGACGAAGACTACATTCGCGCGCTAGAGTATGGTTTACCACCAACAGCCGGTGAAGGGATTGGTATTGACCGTTTAGTCATGTTGTTTACTGACTCATCAACTATCAAAGATGTTATTTTATTCCCACATATGCGCCCACAAGCAGACTAAGCTTGAAGGAATAAACTAAAAAATTATCAACGCCGCTAACTAGCGGCGTTTTTTTTGCCCTATTGTTTGTGAGACATTGCCTAAACTTCACATTAGGGCTTTTAATTAATAAGTACTACACTGATAATGAAGTGTAAGTATAAAAGTAAATTAATCTTTAATTCAGCTTCATTATCATAAAGTTGCTTGACTGCTTAGCAACATTACAGCAGTGCTATAACTTTTTGGTATGATTGTTTTTTAAACATTATGTTGTATTTATGTGAATTTTTTAGCTAAAATGTGGCCGAAATTTATACACGGTCATTCTTAGTCGTAAAAAATAAAAATTTCTAAAGGACTTAGAGAAATAATATGAAAGCTAAACGAGTAGAATCTTTACCTGATGAGAACACTACAGAGCAACAGCGAGAAGCGTATTATCGCGCGTGTATTGCCGAGTTTCAGAAGTTAGGCTATCAAGAGCAATACCTTGCTGAACTTACGGACGAACTAGTGCCAGTGATGGGTGTAAATTCAAGCACCCCAAACACCTAACCTGATTATTTTTCAAACTAATTACACTTTAAAACCAGGCATGTGTGCAATCTATAGCCATATAGTCACTTTTGTCAGAAAAGTGTTTGACATATTTTCTGAAATCTTTATTATACGCCCCACAAGACGGAGAGGTGTCCGAGTGGCCGAAGGAGCTCCCCTGCTAAGGGAGTATAGAGTTTGTAGCTCTATCGAGGGTTCGAATCCCTCCCTCTCCACCATTTTTAAATGGCGCATCTTGTAAAATAAAGTATGGGCGCATAGCTCAGCTGGATAGAGTACCTGGCTACGAACCAGGCGGTCGGAGGTTCGAATCCTCCTGCGCCCACCATACTTTACTCTCTTTTAGAGAACGCTCTGCTTAGAGTTAAAACAAGCAAAATGAAAGTGGGCGCATAGCTCAGCTGGATAGAGTACCTGGCTACGAACCAGGCGGTCGGAGGTTCGAATCCTCCTGCGCCCACCACTTTCAACTCTCACTTAGAGTTTAAATAAGTAAATATGAAAGTGGGCGCATAGCTCAGCTGGATAGAGTACCTGGCTACGAACCAGGCGGTCGGAGGTTCGAATCCTCCTGCGCCCACCACTTTCATAAATAAGCCGACATTAAGTCGGTTTTTTTGTGCCTGAAATAAATCAAAGCGTGGATGTGGATAGAGTAACCTACTACGAACCAAGCAGTCGGAGGTTCACTCTTAGAAGATACGTCCTGCGCCCACCACTTTCTATTACTATTAAAGTTAATAGAAAAGAAACCGACGAAAGTCGGTTTTTTTATGTCTGAAATTTGAGAAAGCTTTCAGATATCAGTTAAACCTAATGATACATACTGCCAAATCTTCCATTCAGTCACTTCTCTAAAAGCGCAGCGCCTCGTAACCTTTTTATGAGTAACGCCCTTAAAAACTTAAATTCACAAAGAGAAATGAAAGAGGGATAAATGAGAAGTTCAAAATCACCATGAGTATTTAAATGCCTGTAAGCTACGTTCTATAAATAATACCACCGCCAACTTTTCAATGTAGATGTGCCGCTTCTTCTAGCTACGAATCAGGCAGTCACAGGTTCACCCTTACAAGAGATATCCTGCGTCTACCGCTTTTATAAATAAGCCGACACTAAGTCGGTATTTTTGTGTCTGAAATAGAGTCAAAAAGCTAAACTACGAGGAAAATACTTGATGTTTATCTGGCTTTAGCTTCAAAAATTAGAAGGTGATTTCGGTTTGTATTATATCTAACTCGTCTTGGCGTATTTGACTAGTAATAAAAATAATCGATATGGATACTATGAGACTGTTAAATAAAAGTAAAAAAGTTTAACGTTTACACACACATCCAAAAGGTCAAACATGCACACAATAAATAAAACAACACTATCAATAGCCGTTGCGTTGGCTTGTTCAATGCCATTGAATGCTCAAGAAGCTTCCGCGGATAAGGAGCAAGCGTCAGAAAAAGAAACAGTTTCATTAGAAATCATTTCGGTAACAGCAACTAAGCGCAAAACAAGATTAATGGAAACACCTGTTGCCATTACAGCATTAACTGAAGCCGAGCTGAAAAGAAACGGTGTTAATAGCGTTAAGGATATTGCTAACTTAGTCCCTGGCTTAGATATTTCAACTGCAACAGATCAAGCTGCGCCGGTTATTTCAATGCGAGGTGTACGCTCTACTAATATTACTGAGCTTGGCGATCCGGCTGTGGGTGTTCACCTTGATGGTATTTACTCACCACGTATGCAAGGTGCCCTTGCATTGATGTACGACATAGACAGAGTTGAAGCACTAAGGGGCCCACAAGGCACCCTATTTGGTCGTAACTCAACGGTGGGTAGTATTAATGTTATTTCAGCAAAACCAGAGTTTACCGGTTTATATGGCAACGTCAGTATTGAAGCGGGAAACTTTAATAGTAAAAATATTGATGCAGTCTTAAATATTCCTATTAATGATGAATTTGCCGTTAGGTTTTCAGGAAAAGGCTTGAAACGGGATTCTTATTTAGAGGGGTATTACGATCCTAACCAATATGACTCAAGACGCTTAAGCGACGATATTCTTAATGCGCCAGTAATCTCTGAAGACTCTTATCAAGGCGTGGGTCAAACAATTACCCAACGAGAAAACTGGTGGATAGATGGCGCTGGCACAGATCCAGAAGCGCAAAAAGTTCGCGCGCTAACACCGGCTGATAAAAGCAATTTTTACAATAATGCTGATGAATATTCATTTAGAATTAGCACCTTGTGGGAGCCTTTGGACGGCAATTTTTCAAACCACACTGTTTTTCAAAAGTATGTAAATGACAGCAATAACAACCTAGATTTAGTTAACTGCGATAAAATTCGTGGCAGAAGTGCTGAACTAGGGGGAGACTGCACTAACTTTTTACCCAGCGATAATACTTATCAGGCGGTTGTAAATGTGCCCGGTAAGCTTAATTTAGATATCACGTACTTAAGAAACACCCTTAATTACAACATAAACGATGAATATTCACTTGTCTGGTTATTGGGCTATGAAGATATGGAACGCTCTTCAGCACAAGATAGTGAAGTAGGTTTAGACCCTTGGGATGGCGCAACTTACTTTTTAGACGGCACTGGCGCAGAGTCTTTTTCAACTGAGCTGCAAATACAATCTGATGAATATGGCGACTTTATCTGGATTGCAGGTATTAATTACTTTCATGAAAGAACAAAAACCTTAGGTTATTACGATAATCCTATGGATGACAAAGCGTTTTGGGATCAACCCGATCGTTCTACCGACGCCCTCGCATTATTTGGTCAAGGTACATACAACTTAACTGAAAAGTTACACCTAACACTTGGCTATCGATTTAGTGATGAAACAAAAGAAGATAAAGGCGGAAAAACCTATCGCTGTTCTAATGCTGATGGCTGCGCCGTAGGTTGGTTAAATAGAACTGATTTAAATAACCTTCCTGTTGACTACTACGAAGATCCTTCTATTTATGCGTCATACTTTGAAAACGACAATAAGGGAAGTTGGAAACACCATGATTTTCGTGTTGGTTTAGATTATGACATTTCACCTGAAACCATGGTTTATACCTATCTTGCCAGTGGCTTTAAAGCCGGTGGTATTGGTGATGTTTACGAAGTGGTAAATGACAGAACCGGTGACGTTACTCGTTTTGAAACCAAGTTCGACCCAGAAGAAGTACTAACATGGGAATTGGGTGCTAAATCGAGCTTTTTTGATAACTCATTAAACCTAAAAGCCGCATTTTTCTACACAGATTACACCGACATGCAATACGCATCAGTGGGCTCTATTGGTAACGTAGAGCGTTTATCTGTGGTAGAAGATGAAGATGGCTCTCCCGTTTTAGACGGTAATGGCGAGCCTGTACTCGATTTTCAAAACAAGCCAGTTATAGCTTACTACACACAAAATGTCCCTGGCTCAACAATAAAAGGGATTGAGCTTGAGTTTGATTGGAAGCCGTATCCAAATGGTCGAATTAGTGGTTACGTAACGTGGACTGATGCAAAAGTTACTGAAGATTGGAATACTAAATGGGATTACGACGCGGAGTATCTGTTTGATATTTCTTATGAAGAATCAAAAAATCCTGAAAATACCCTGTTAGCTACCAATCTTAAGGGGAATAATTTAGCAATGACCCCTGAGTTTACCGCCAATATCAGTTACACACATACACTCAACTTAGGAGAGTATGGTTTTGTTCACGCATGGTTAAATGCCAGTTGGAAAGATGAGTCGTACTCAACGGTATGGAATGTTGATAAACATTTAGATGACATGGATTTTCAAGTGCCAGATGAAGCAACAAAATATATCGATGATAGCCGCGATGCGTTTGCCGTATTTAACGCCTCTATTAAGTATGAGCCGCAAGGACAAAACTGGTTTGCAGAAGTGTTTGTTAATAATGCTTCAGATGAAACTATTCAATACTGGAATAATACTGGTAAGGGGATCCCAAAAGGCAGCTTTGGTATGCCGAGATACTACGGTATGAGAGCGGGTTTTTCATTCTAAATAACCGAGTAAAAGTTACCCTCCTACAGGCTAAAGTACTGTAGGAGGTGCTTGATTAAATAAGGATTTAATAATGAAAACGAAGTTAATTTCAACCTTAGTTGCTGGCCTTATAGTTATTTCACCCGCCACATACGCTAACTATTTTAAAGACGATTTTTCGTGGGGATTTGACACAACTCTTTGGAGTGCACGTAGTGGCGATAATGGCTCACCTTTTGGCTGCGAATTTGTCCCAAGAATGATTAACCCAAGTCAACACGGCATCACCCTTTCTCTGTCACAAGGTGCATGTGCTGAGCTGCAAAGTAATCACTTTTATAGTTTTGGTAAGGTACAAGGCAGTGTTAAGTCGGGCAATATCGCCGGTACCGTGTCTTCTATTTTTACTTATACCTCATGGTGGGATTCGCCAGGACGCGCATGGCAAGAAATAGATATCGAACTATTACCTTCTTTAGGCAATGTTGTTCATACCAATGTGATTTACCAGCCCCAAGGAGGCACGTATCAAAGTTGGGAAAAGGATATCGATTTAAGCCAGTTTGGGCTTGATTACAGAGAAAACTTATTAACCATTGGCTTTGATTGGTCAAGCTCATCAATTCGTTGGTATCTGTACGACTCACAAGGAAACGAGAAAACAATTAGAGTGATGTACAAAGACAATGGGGATGGCGTAATAGCCGATAATGAAATTCCCGGCTATGCATGGCCAATTGATAAAACAAAAATAATGATTAACCAGTGGAATGGTGACAACTCGACTCAAGGGAATTACTTTCCGGGTCAATACTACGACAGCCCTTCATGGGCATATTATGATTTTATTGAATATATTCCACACTAAATTAATCAGTCCGTATTTTATAAAACAGTATTTAATCTCGAAGGTTTTAAATGTCGAAAATAAAACACCCTAAATTATTACTTTGCTTATTGCCTGTTTTTGGCATGTTCAACTGTCAAAATGTATTGAGTGCAGACAATCAGCAAGTTAACTGGCCTTATGTGAATACGCAACTTAAGCGTGATCCAGCCGTTGAAAAACAGATTGATAAACTGCTCGCAACAATGACTTTAGAGCAAAAAGTGGCGCAAATGATCCAGCCAGAAATTGGTTATTTAAGTGTAGAGCAAATGAAAAAGTATGGATTTGGCTCTTATCTAAATGGCGGAAATACTGCCCCTTACGGAAATAAACGAGCGGATCAAGCTACTTGGTTAAAATACGCAGATGAAATGTACCTAGCCTCTATGGATTCGACCATAGATGGTATTGCGATCCCGACAGTATGGGGAACCGATGCCATGCATGGGCATAGTAATGTGTATGGCGCTACGTTATTTCCGCACAATATTGGCTTAGGAGCTGCGCATGATGCTGATTTAATTAAACGCATAGGCCAAGCAACAGCAAAGGAAGTATCTGCCACAGGGATTGAATGGAGTTTTGCGCCTACTGTTGCTGTAGTCAGAGATGATCGCTGGGGCAGAACTTATGAAAGTTACTCAGAAGACCCTGAATTAGTTAGGTTGTATGCAGGTAGTATGGTGACCGGTATTCAAGGTGACATAGGCGCTGACTTTTTAAAAGGCAGTAACCGTATTGCCACCGCTAAGCACTTTGTGGGTGATGGTGGCACTGAGCGAGGTGTTGATCGCGGAAATACCCTTATCGATGAAAAAGGATTAAGAGATATTCACAGCGCAGGTTATTTTTCTGCTATTAATGAAGGCGTGCAATCAGTGATGGCATCCTTTAATAGTTGGAATGGCAAACGTGTACATGGCGATAAGCATTTATTAACGGATGTACTTAAAAACCAACTTGGTTTTGATGGGTTTTTAGTAAGCGACTGGAATGCGCATAAGTTTGTAGAAGGCTGCGATTTAGAGCAATGCGCCCAAGCCATAAACGCAGGTGTTGATGTAATCATGGTGCCAGAGCATTTTGAAGCCTTTTATCATAATACTGTTAAGCAAGTGAAAGAGGGGGTAATAGCCGAATCAAGAATAAACGATGCGGTTAGACGCTTTTTAAGGGCTAAAATCCGCTGGGGGGTGTTTACAAAGGGTAAACCATCAGCGCGACCTGAATCACAACACCCGCAGTGGTTAGGCGCTAATGAGCATCGCACTTTGGCAAGAGAAGCGGTTCGCAAGTCACTCGTTCTATTAAAAAACAACGAAAACGTTTTGCCAATTAAAGCGCATAGCCGCATCTTAGTTGCCGGTAAAGGCGCCAATGCAATCAATATGCAAGCCGGTGGCTGGAGCGTTTCTTGGCAGGGCACAGACAATACTAATAGCGACTTTCCAAATGCGACCTCTATTTATGCAGGTTTAAAGTCGCAAGTATTAAAAGCAGGCGGTGAAATAAGCTTAAGTGAGTCTGGTGACTATAAAACCAAGCCAGATGTAGCCATTGTTGTTATTGGTGAAGAACCTTATGCTGAGTGGTTTGGTGATATAGAAATGTTAGAGTTTCAGCATGAAAGCAAACACGCTCTTGCACTGCTGAAAAAACTTAAGGCAGACAATATTCCGGTAGTCACCGTATTTTTAAGTGGTCGCCCGCTTTGGGTCAATAAAGAGCTCAATGCATCAGATGCCTTTGTTGCTGCATGGTTACCAGGCTCTGAGGGTGAGGGAGTTGCAGACGTATTACTAACAGATAAAAACGGTAACAGTCAGTTTGATTTTAGCGGTAAGTTGAGTTTTTCGTGGCCTAAATACGACGACCAATTTAGCCTTAACTTAGGCGATGTAAATTACGACCCGCTCTTTGCCTATGGCTACGGGTTAACTTATCAAGACACAGTAAACATACCTGTTGTGAGTGAAACTACAAGCCCTAAAAAAATCGTTAAAAGCGATGCACACCCATTGTTTGTAAAAAGTTTAGCTAAAAATCTCACTTGGGCGTTAGCTGATACAACAGCAAAGGTTTTAACTAGTGGTTCATCGGCCACCAGTGGCGATAAAAAAAGTTTGTTAATGCAATCGGTTAATTTATCGTATCAAGAGGATGCAAGGCAGTTTAAGTGGCAATCTCAATCCTCAGATGCAACGCTTAGCCTAAGTTACTTAAAACCTACGCTACTCGAACGCAAATTTAAATCAGGTTACCTTGAACTAAAGATGCGATTAGATAAAGCTCCAGAGCAAGGTGCCCAGTTACAAGTAATGTGTAATTTAGATAACTGTTTAAGAAGTATTGATTTTTCATCGTTTGAAAAAACAATGGCAGATAAGCGCTGGCATACTTTATCAATCGCACTCAATTGCGCCGATAGCGAACTGATTGAACAATCTATGTCAGATGTAATTCGTATTTCAGCTCAGCGTTTAAGTTTAGCAGTTGCAGATATCGCGTTGACTGCAAAACCTAATAATGACGCATTATCAATCACGTGCTCAAAATAAATAAGGCAAAGGCAGTTGATAATAAGTAAGCTATTCAACTGCCTTTAAAGTTGGACGTATTAATTTGAATTCCAAAAATCCCAGAAGTCATCTTTTCTGGTTGTTTCAGAGCTGCGGTTGGATTGTGTATGCAATGCTGACCGAGCTAATGATAAAAATACCAAGCGACGAGCCATGGTCGATACACATTCCGCATTTAATTATTGATGTAGCGTGTGGCTTTTTAATCACCTTGCTTTTAAGAAGGGCTTATAACTGCTCAAATAGGCAAGGGATTAAAGTTAAAATAGCACTGCATCTGGTGCTGCTGTTAACTGCCACATTAATCTGGACACAAATTAAATGGGCGTCTTTGCAGTGGTTATATGGCAATTGGTGGCTTTCAATGACATGGTTTGACTTTGGTACATGGACGTCTGCATCGTTAACTATGCTCTCAACATGGACTGCTTTTTATTACGGGATAAAAATATATCTCGACAATTTAGAGCAAACTCAAAAAGCCGCAGAAGCGACACACCTAGCTAAAGAGTCACAGCTTAAAATGCTTCGATATCAGCTTAATCCGCACTTTATGTTTAACAGCATTAATGCTATTTGCACCTTAATCTTAAAAAAAGAAAGTGTGCAGGCAGTGAATATGCTCGAAAAGCTTTGTGATCTTCTGCGCCATAGTTTGTATACCGATCCGCTTGAAAAAGTAGCGATTAAAGAAGAAATTGCCATATTAAAAACCTACTTAGATATAGAGCAATGTCGATTTACTGACCGGTTAGAGGTTAATATTAACGTTGATGAACCATGCAACGATTTATTAATACCTTCTTTATTAATTCAACCATTGGTAGAAAACGCGTTAAAACATGGTATGCGCGCAGATCAAAAAATGGTGATCACAATTAAAGTTGAAAAAACAAAAACCGCATTGCTCATTAAGGTTGCAGATACTGGTAAAGGGTTTGACGATAATAAAAAATCGAAAAGGGGCATTGGCTTGGCTAATTGCGAGCAACGCTTAAAATTAATGTATGGAAATAGCCATCGCATTGAGAAAGGCAATGGCAAATTAGGCGGCGCATGGCTTTGTATTTCTCTTCCTATTAATGGTTTGCAATAATGATTCAATTAAAAACATTACTTGTTGACGATGAATACAGCGCTATTGAAGGGTTGCGTATTCGTTTAGAGGCCTTTGCTGAAATTGAAGTGATTGGCAGTGCACAAAGTGTTGATGACGCTATTAACGTACTTAACAAACATGACGTTGATTTAGTGTTTCTAGATATAGAAATGCCAACAAAATCAGGCTTTGAACTAATTAAATATTTTCAACCAGAAAGCTGTCCAGCGGTTATTTTTGTTACTGCGTTTCACCAGCATGCCGTTAAAGCATTTGAGGTAAGAGCCCTTGACTACTTACTCAAGCCCGTTAAGTTAGCTCGCCTTGCAGAAGCCATAGAAAGAGTAGTAAAAACAGAGCAACTCCACAGAAAAAATACATTGATTGAAGTACACCAATCGCTGATAGAAAACGAACATCAAGAATTAGAAAGCTCAAAAAACTCAGAATATAAATTTGAAGCCGAAAACTTAGTCATCCAAGATGCTAAAAACCCAATTCAAATAATTCCGTTTAAAGATATTTTATGGATTGATGCCGCAGGCGATTATATGTGTGTTCATACACTGGCTGAAACCCATGTAATGCGTGCGCGTTTAAAAGATCTTGAAAAAAATACCTTACCAGAAGACTTCTTACGCATACATAAATCAACGATTGTTAATTTAAGCCATATCAAACAGCTCAACCCATTACGTAATTCTGAATATATGGCGGTGTTAGATAACGAAAAAACACTCAAGGTAAGTAGAACGTACAGTAAAAACTTAAAGAGCTTAATAAAACAATAACGGTGGTTTTTTGGTAACACCACCGCCAACATTATCAATGTGGACGTAGTGCTTGCTTACGTTAAAAGCGTCGCTTTTGATTTATAATGTTTCAGTCACTTCTCTAAAAGCGCAGCGCCTCTTAACCTCTTTGTGAATAACACTCTTAAAAATTTAAATGCACAAAGAGAAATGAATGAGGAGTAAATGAGACGTTCAAAATCACCATGAGTATTTGAACGCCAGCAAGCTATATTTTAGAGATAATATTATCGTCTATTTTCAATGTGGACGTAGAGCTTACTTACGTTAGAAACACAGTTTCTCATTGCTAAAACCTGAAACCTGCGCGAGGTAAACTCCCGCCTACAATATAAAAATTGCGCTTGCAAAAGGCTCGGTGTTTTATTTTTATTACCTGACCGCTGACCGCTGACCGCTGACCGCTGACCGCTGACCGCTGACCGCTGACCGCTGACCGCTGACCGCTGACCGCTGACCGCTGACCGCTAATTCTTAAAACCTAAGCTGCTCTTTAAACTTAGCTGTGTTATTTTAAATGCCTTGTTTAAAAGGATCTTGCTGTATGTTTAAAACCGTGTTTTTTACCTTCTTTTTTATACTAAGCGCACTTTTTACCGTTGCTACACATGCAAATGAGGCTAAACATGCAATCGCCGTTGGTGCAGAGCAATTTGCTTTGTATGCACCCCAATTAAAAAACAAACGTGTAGGGCTGGTGGTTAACCAAACCTCTCTTGTGGGGCAAACGCATTTAGTTGATAGCTTGTTGGCTAAAAACATCAACATCACTAAAATTTTTGCACCTGAGCATGGCTTTCGAGGCGATCACGATGCCGGTGCTCATGTACAAAACGCCGTTGATAGCAAAACTGGTATTGCGCTTATTTCTATTTACGGTAAAAACAAAAAGCCAACCCCCGAGTCATTGCAAAATGTAGATGTAATTATTTTTGATATTCAAGACGTGGGCGTACGTTTTTATACCTACATAAGCTCTATGCATTACATGATGGAAGCCGCGGCCGAGCAGGGTGTTGAATTTATAGTACTCGATAGGCCAAATCCTAATATTAGCCACATTGACGGCCCATTATTAGAAGCAGAATTTAAATCGTTTGTGGGTATGCACCCAATCCCTGTATTACACGGTATGACGGTAGGCGAGCTTGCTAACATGATCAAAGGTGAGGGGTGGATCAATCAGGCTCGTGATTTAAAGCTAAACGTGATCCCTGTTGCCGGCTACACCCGCACAACACCATATAGTTTGCCGGTAAAACCAAGCCCTAATTTACCCAACGATCAATCAATTGCGCTTTATCCATCACTTTGCTTTTTTGAAGCCACTCCTATTAGTATAGGTAGGGGAACTGACTTTGCCTTTCAGGTTATTGGTTACTCGCCAGTAGCACTTGGGGACTTTAGCTTTACCCCGCGTTCAATAAAAGGCGCAGCGCTTAATCCAAAGTTTAAAAACCAAATGGTGAAAGGGATTGATTTACGCCATAGTAATATCACAGGCTTAAACTTAAATTATTTAATTAATGCTTACCAGCAGCTTACACAGGCTAAGCAGGTGTTTTTTGAACGTGCCGATTTTATGGATAAGCTCGCAGGAACTGATAAATTAAGGCTCGCCATAGAAGCAGGGCACTCAGCTGAGGAAATTAAACAAAGTTGGCAAGCCGGGCTTAAACAGTTTAAACAGCAAAGAGCGCCTTATTTGCTGTATTAATAAAAGGGATGCGTGCATTGGGCTTTAAAAATGATAAATAATAAAACGTACTATAAAGTAGTTATATTGCTGCTGAGCATTATTATTGCTGGCTGTAGTCGCTCTACAGCAATTAAATCAGAGCGCCCTTTAACGGTTAATCATATCAACGCGTTAGCTAATGCGCAGGTGATTGCTACCTTTCCTGAGCCAAATCCCAGCAGCAGAGAATATGTAAATAACCGCGGCACTTTTAAAGCCTACCGGGGCCGTGGACAACTATTGCTACAAAATGTCAGTGCGGTTAGCGCCGATATATACATCAATAATAAAAAGCTCTCTCTTAATGAGCCTTTACGCGCTAACACCGAGTACGACTTTAATTTAGGGCACTATACGCATAACGGCGTGAACACCTTTAAGGTAGAGAATATTCAACCTGCTGGCGGCAGTTTAACCCTGCGCTTTGCATTTGCTACCTTAGAAAATACCGCCACAAAAGAAATCGACTTTAGCCAAGTTGATACCTTAATTGAAAACGATATAAAAGCAGGCTTTCCAGGAGCAGTACTAGCGGTTGTTAAAGCGGGTAAGGTATTAAAATTAACCGCGTATGGCGATGCAAAACAATATCAGCAAAGTGATTTAATGCTTCTGCGCCCAGAGCCTATGCAAACCAATACCTTATTTGACTTAGCCTCAAATACTAAAATATTTGCTACTAACTTTGCATTAATGAAGTTGGTCAGCGAGGGGCAGTTAAACATAAATCATACGGTGCATTCATACCTAAAAGAGTATCAGGGTAATGGCCGAGAGCACCGCCAAGTAAAAGACTTACTAACTCATAGTGCCGGTTATCCGCCAGTGTTTGATTTTCATCGAAAAGACACCGCTTACGGCGATGCGTATTTCTCACAAACAAGCGAAACCACTAAACAGCTATTATTAACAAGTGTGCCATTAACCGCTGAACCTACAGCGCCGCATGTTTACTCTGATATTGATTACATGATTTTAGGTGTTTTAATTGAGCGAATTAGCGGCCAACCTCTCGATGAATACCTAGAGCAGCATATTTACGCGCCTTTAAAACTCAATAACACCTTATTTAATCCGCTTAAAAAAGGTTTTAATCGTCAGCAGTTTGCTGCCACGGAGCTTAGCGGTAATACTCGAGATGGGCGTATTCATTTTGATAATATTCGCACCAATGTACTGCAAGGGCAGGTGCATGACGAACGTGCTTATTATTCGCTCGATGGTGTTGCAGGCCATGCGGGATTATTTAGTAACGCTCCCGATTTAGCTGTGCTGTGCCAAGTGCTACTTAACAAAGGTGGTTATGGCGATACGCAAATTTTTAACGCCAGTAGCTTAGCGCAATTTTTAACGCCACAAAGCAGTGATGAAACCTACGGGTTAGGCTTTCGTCTTGCGGGAAATAACCAAGCGCGGCGCTGGCACTTTGGCCCTTATGCCAGCGCTCAGGCCTATGGCCACACAGGGTGGACAGGCACAGTCACCGTGATTGATCCGGCTTACGATTTAGCCATTATTTTACTCACTAATGCGCGGCATACTCCTATTAAAGGCACTGAAAAGCGCTATCAATTCGTAGGGAAAAATTTTGAAACAGCGCAATACGGCTCTATTGTGTCGCTTGTTTATGAGGCATTATTAAATCAATAAGCGTTAGTAAGTGACTTAAGTGCTTATATCTATTAAGTTAAGTAAAGCGTCGTCATTATAAAAATAAGTAAGGTTTGTTTATGCATTGGTATTCTATTTTACCGCCACTGATTGCCATTGCTATCGTGTTTTGGCGTAAAGAAGTGATTATGGCTCTTTTGGTGGCAGTGGCTTCATCAGAGTTTTTACTGGCCATTCAGGGCGAAGGAAATAGCGTATTTAATACATTTTTAAATACCATAGAGCGCATTATTTCGGTAGCAAGTTCCCCCGGTAATACCCGTATACTCATATTTAGTATTTTAATAGGCGCATTACTGGCCTATATTCGCGAGTCTGGCGGTGTTGCTGCTACCGTTAATTTGCTGATGAACAAAGGCGTTGCTAAAAGTAAGCGCCAAGTAGGCTTTTTAACTATGTTTACCGGCGTAGCGGTATTTATAGAGTCAAACTTAAGTGTGCTTACCTCGGGTATTTTATCTCGCGGTCTGTTCGACAAATTTAAAATGAGCCGCGCGCGTTTAGCCTACATAATCGATAGCACCAGCGCCCCTGTGTGTATTTTAATATTACTAAACGGCTGGGGTGCATTTGTACTGGGCTTGTTAGGTAATTACGAATTAGGCGAGTCGGCGGTATCGGTATTGTGGGGCAGCGTAGGCTATAACTTTTACGCCATAATCACCCTGGTTATTGTTTTTTATACTATTGCGTTCGATAAAGTACATGGCCCAATGAAAGTAGCTGAACAAAAACTAGAGCTACAAACAACCGAACTAAAAGAAGAAGTAAAAGGTTCTAAAGCACGCTTTATGCTAGTGCCATTGCTTACGTTGATTGTGAGCATGGTCGGTTTTATGTTTTACACCGGTAACGGCGTACTTGCCGAGGGCAGTGGGTCAAAATCGGTATTGTACGCCACCGTTTTAGCTATTGTTGTAGCCTATTGTTTAATGATTGGATCGCGCCAGTTTACCCACCACCAATTAGTCGATACTGGCTTTAAAGGCATGGGTGAATTACTCCCACTGGTAAGTATTGTATTGCTCTCGCTCACCTTGGGCGCAAGTTTAAAAGAGCTAGGTACAGGCGTGTTTGTCGCATCTTTGGTTGGCGATTACTTACCGATATATTTAATAGTGCCAGTGCTATTTTTAACTGGCGCGGTTATGTCGTTTACTACAGGTACATCGTGGGGCACATTTGCCATACTTATCCCCATTGGCGTACCGCTTATTCAAGCGCTTGGTTTACCGCCATCGCTGGTGGTAGGCGCTATTTTAGGTGGCGGCATATTTGGCGATCACTGCTCCCCTATATCCGACACCAGCGCAGTATCAGCCATAGCCTCAGGCTGTGACTTACTCACCCACGTTAAAACCCAGTTACCTTATGCGTTAGTAGGCGGCGGCCTAACGTTTGTAGCGTACCTAGTAACGAGCTTAATTGTTTTGTAGGTTGGGTAGAGCGTAGCGAAACCCAAAAAGTGAGTGAGTTTAAAGCCAGCTTAATCGCAGGCTTTTTTGTCGCGCTGGCCCCTCTCTGGACTCTCCTAGTGCCACCCGAGCATCACGCTTAATCCTTCAAACCGTAATTGATGTGAACGTAAATGGCGAAGATAGGCCATCCACGGCCTAGTTTAGCCTCATCGCGCATCCATGCGCGGTATTACTCATCAATTACTTATTTTCAGGGCGTGATGACGGGGAAAGGGTGTTAAACGTGAGGTTAGCTTTAGATCTCAGCAAGGTGCAAGATCTGTCTCCACTTATTATCTAAAACTATTGTGATGTGAGAGTTGTATTTGAGGTATTTATAAAGCGGATAAAAAGCTTTACATACAAGGCCAGCAATCAGTACCAGATACTTTTGATAACTCAGTAAAGTTTATTCTATCAAGTAGGTTTATTAACTTTCTTAAATTGTGCAAATGCCTTTTTATATCAATATAAGTTAGGGGTGGAGGGGTCTGGTGAGATATTGATTCTCGTATACTAAGAAAAGATGCCAGCTGATCTTTTATATTGCTACCAGATCTTTTATTTAGCATAGTAAATATGTCTGATATACCAATTCTGTTATAAATTATTTTCAAATTTTTAATTGATGGGTACTTATTTGTACCTAATATAACACCTGCTCTAATGTTTTCTTGAATTGGGCCTTCATCAAGCATTATGTCGTAAATATGTTTACTTCTACTTATTTTCTCTAAAGTTTTCGCTTCATCACCGTTGAAAATAAACTGTTTATATAGCTCTTTTTGTTCTCTAAGTAATGACATTAAGCGTAAGTTTATTGGTAGCTTTGTTAGCGGAATCATATTTTTTTTGCATTCAAAAATATAATCTTCAAAAAAATTTTTGTTATACTCCTCAACTCCTGCGCATATTGAAAAAATAGCCGATTGAAATATTAGATTTTGATGCTCATAACCAAATCCAGACTTTTTATAAGAAGCCTCCTTGCTAAGCCTTAAAAGCTTTGTACTAAGCTCTTCAAAATTTAATCGAGCTCTACTTTTGCTATAGGGCATTTAATTTTTAAACCTAGCTATAAAATCTCTAAATATCCTAATCCTGTTAATAACCGCTATTTTGTCAGTAGTTGCTTGTCCAATGTATTTGGCGAAATCTTCTTCATGAAATAACAAGGAAAGTTTGGCTATTATTTTATCTCTATTTTTTTCTAGTTTTTTTAGATCACCTTCACTGAAGTTTAATTCATATATGCTTACCATTTGAGCATCGAATAACGCTGCATTAAATTTAGGTTTGACGCCTCGCTCATTAAATGTTTTGAATGCAAGCTCACCAAAAATTCTAAAACATGTATTTAATGATAGATCGAATGTTTCCGTGAGGGACTCTAATTTTTTCCTATCAGTTTGCTTATTTCTCTCAGAGTAAGAGTTAATAAAACCTGTCATTGGCTTTTGATAGTTTCTCCAATCATCACATAATGATAGAAACCTTAGGATCAACTCATCACTTTTCATTCTTTTATCAGCTTTTAAACCTGATATACTTTTCCATAATTTATTCTTTGATAGTTTTTCAACTAAAGTCATTAAGGGGCCATGGTATATACCATGTCTTAATTCCTGAGCATTTAATTTAACTGAACCAGTATTTAATCTTTCAAAAACATCAAACTTTATTTGTGGATGGGTATCTTTAAGAATAACTATACACCTTATTGTTCTATTCAATATGTGTCGTTGAAAGCGGGGATCTAACTCACTAAATTTAAACCCTTCAAGTTCAGGGTATGCTGTAAGGCCCTGCAAAGAGAAATCTTCACTCAAAAAAAGGTTTATACTATTTAAACGTTGATTCCCATCAATCACTGCAAGTGTTTCATCTGAATTTTGTGCTAAGAAAACGACAGGTATGGGGCATTGAATTATTAAGGATTCAATTAACCTTGAAGCTTGCGATCTGTTCCAAACATAGCCTCTTTGAAACTGAGGAATCAACATATGACCATTAGCAATGTAATCGTTAATAGTTGATACAGTGAAATCGTAGGTCTCAGTATTCAATTTTCTTTTTTCAGGCGGAATATTAAGTATTTCATTTTCAGGCGGAGAAATATCTGGAAAAAGCTTATCTGCTAGATTAGATGATTTGTTTTTCATGGAGTCCCTTAAGTGAAAAGCTTAATTTATACAATGATATTAACCTATACCAAAGAAAATAAACATAATTTGTATGGAAGTAACTAATGTTTCGTTATAAATATTTTCTTATCAATCTTACCCCTCACCCCCTACACATTTTCACTCCTTCACCCGCATGTTTCAGCGCAATAATCTGCCCTTTGCCGTTATGCGCCATAGCGAGCATGTCACCCGTATTTATATTACTTTCAACTGCGTGCCTTCCCTTTAAATCACTGAGCAGTGACTGCTTAATTTGTACCAGTACTTCGTCATTGCAGCTGGCTATGTACCAGTCGTTGTCGACCTTTACGAGCGTGCCGTATTCTATGTGGTGTTGTTGATGGCGGCGTAAGTCGTTTGCTAGTTGGGTGTCGAGCGCGCGTTTTTGTTGCGTTATAGTGCTTGCGTAGTTACCTGTTTGATCTATTTCATGCGTTGTTATAAACGAGTAGTCGTGTATGTCTATGGTGTTTAATACGGTTTTAGGGGCAGTATTTATCACGTTGTTACTGTCGAGCACTATAAAAGCCAGTAAGCCTAATGCGCAGGTAAGGCTTGTGAGTTGCAGGGCAAAGCCTAACTTTTTAGGTTTTTTTTGAGCTACGCTGTGTTTTAACGCCTGTTGTTGAGCATGCGAAAGAGTGGTACGTGCTTTACGCGCTTTAAAGTGGTTTGACAGCTTTTCATCAAACTGCTCATCAGGCTTGTTCATTATAATCTCCTAATAATTGTTTTAGGTTTTGTTTGGCGTAGCGTAGCCTTGTTTTTATGGTTTGGGCGTTGCTTTGCGTTATAAGCTCTATGTCGGCAAGGCTAAAACCTTCTTGTTGTAAGGTGATGGCTTCGCGCTGCACAAAGCTAAGTTGCTTGAGCGCAGTGCTAAATGCTTCATAACTTATGTGTGTGTCGCCTATATGCGAATCACTACTTGTTAATTCACTTTGATTGTTATTTTGTGCAAGCCGTTGGCTGTTTTCGTCAAGCTCGACAAAGTGTTGCTGTTTGCGGTATTCGTCTATCAGAATGTTACGTGCAAGTCGAAATAACCAGGCTTTAGGCGTGGTTTGTGCTTGGTAAAGGTGGCGCTTTTCAATAACCTTTAGCCATGTTTGTTGGCTTACGTCGTATGCTAAATGTGTATTAGATTGGGTAACTAGGTAGTGATATAAATCGTTACTGTATAAGATAATAAGCTGCTCTAAGTGGCGGTTGTCGCCACTTTTTGCATACCGCGCCATGCAGTCTTTGCTTGGCGCTTCAAATAACCATGACTTAATACTCAATAGCATAGGCGCTTATTCCTTTACTGCGAACTGTCTAATTTAAAATCAAGCTGTACGGTTTGACCTGTTTGTAATTGTGCCACACCTTCAATTATTTTTGGACGATATTTCCAGCGTTTAATAGCGCGAAGTGCTTCGCGATCAAATATGCGTTTTGGTTCGGCATTTACTACTGTGGCATCAATTACTTCACCTGTGGGTGAAATATTAAAGCTAAGTTGCACCCAGCCTTCTATACCATCACGTGCTGCGCTAGTTGGGTATTTAGGATTTATGCGCACAATGGGTGAAGCATCTCCCGTAGGGCGGGCAAGTGTTTGCTTCATATCGTCACCAAACCTGTCAATTACTATGGGTGGTGCTGTGCTTATTGCTGTTATTGGCTCATTACTAGGTGTGACACGTGGTGGTGCTTTAGGCGGTATTTTAGGTGTGGGTGGTGGTGGTATTCTTTTAATATGCGTGGTTTGTTTATCTTCAGGTGCTTGAAAAATCTCAACAGTAATATCATCACCCAATTTGATAGGCGCTCTTTGCTCGCCACTAATTAAGTATTGCATAAAGGCAAATGCGATAAAGGTCATCGCAGCACCGCCAATAACAGCTGTTGATGTTTTGAACATGGGGTTTTTAGGGAATTCAAGTGTGTGCATAAGCCGCTCCAAATTAACTTATTATGTTGTTTCAGAGCTATAACGGCTGGCAAATAGAAAAGGGGTTAAATAGTTTTAAAATTTAATTAAAAATACAGGGGTAGTATTTAACCTATGTAAAAGGTCTCTTGATTTTTTTATTTTGGGTTGGCTAAAAGAATGTAGTTATTTTAAGGTTTGCCTGTTATTTTCTATTTTGTTTGCTCTAGGTAGATGAAATGAGAGCTTTAAGTTGCTTACCTGCTGTTGTTAAACTTTCGTTCTCAATAATGGCGGCATTATTCAGGCATGCTCATTAAAAAGGATTTATAAATGAAAAAAGCAATATTTGTTTTTTTATTATTAGTTAGTGCTTGTTCATATTTAGAAAGTGAAACAGAGCAAGCTAATCGTTTATCCAAAACATACCAAGTAGACATTCAAGCTGGTGAACCTCGTTTATTTTTTCCTGAACAATTTGCAGTTAGTGATGGAGAGCCTCCAATTCTTGAAATGGAAATGACTACGCTTGCAGATGCTTCTGACTCACTTGATGGTATTGAGGCCGCATTAACGACCTATCCTCAAGGGTTTGTTACTGAAGTAATTGACGCTATTTACCTCTCTGGTCCTATGCTTATGGAAGGAGCTGAAGCGGGTGGGACATACTCAAGCAACTCCATAATATTAGTAAATATTTCAGATCAAAATGGCACGAACTTTAACTTCGAAAACTCATTGAAAGGGGTTCACCATGAATTAAGTTCATTAATTTATATACGTTCACCTTTCGTTATATTTGCATGGCAAGCTTTGCTGCCAAAAGAGTGGAAGCCTGCATCCTCGAACTATGAGGCTTTAACGCAAGATAGAAATGTAGGACCTGATTATGAAAATGGGTTTTTATCTAGATATGGTAAAACTAATATTGAGAACGACTTTAATATTTATGCTGAATTTGCCTTTGCTGAACCTGAAAAATTGCGGGAACTTGCCGCTACCTATCCAATAATAGCTAAAAAGCTAAGTTTGTTTATTACCGCGTATACGCAGTTCTCGGCTAAATATCAGCAAGACTTTGAAGATTATTTTGCGAGAACGGGTTTAAGTGATGTTGCTGTACAGCCTGAGAATTTTGAAATGACTATCCATTTAGATTTAAGCGATATTAAGCCACAGATAAGCCAATAAAGTTTTTAAGTATTAAATCAACAAAGAAGGGGGAGTCCCCCTTTTTTATGATTCTTATCAATGCTTCGAATGGAAGTTTAACTTTTCATATTTTGCTCGTTTTCTAGATCTTTAAACAGCTCCCCTTGGGGATGTTCAAAAAACTCATCGTCTATTTCTTCGTCATCTACAACCAACATTTGATCTTGCGCGGTGGTTTCTTCAATACGCGGATCCATAGTCGCTGCCAGTGGCGAGTTTGTAACATCGGATGTACCCACCACATAATCACTGGGTTCAGGCTGCTCTACTTTTTGTTTAGAATTAATAAACGTGAGTAATAAATACATGGTTACGGTTAATAGCGAAATAGACGCATACAATGCTTGGTGACCAAAGTAGCTCATGATCTGTGCGTTAACTGTTGAGCCTATTGCTGCCCCAGCGCCAAAAGCAACCAATAACGCTGATGACACGCCTACGCGTTCTTCGTCTTCAACTCGCGAATTGGCCAGTGCCGAACAAAGCGGATATAAAGTAAAGGCAAACAAACCAAATATAAAGGTGAGTATGTAAGCAATTAACTGTGAGCTTGGTAATAAAAACAATGCCAAACTCACAATGCCTATGGCTATGGCATTAGTACGAATTAATAAACTACGGCGAATACGGTCAGAAAGCATGCCCATTGGCCACTGTGCTAGCAGGCCGGCTAAAATAGTTAGCGACATAAAAATAGCAATTTCAGCGGCGTTAAAGCCAGATAGCTTAGCAAAAATAGGTGCTAGACCATAAAAGCTACCATTGATAATGCCTGCAAAGTGGACCGCGGTAAGCGATTGTGGCACTTTTTTAGCGTAATCAAATAGGCTCATTTTTATCGGTTTTAAGGGTTTTGGGTGAATTCTACGGGTGATAGAAATAGGAATAATACCGATTGCTAACGCCATGCACACCAAAAATAGCGGCGCATAACCTAGCTCAGGAAATTGTGCGAGCGCTAATTGCCCTAAAATCATCCCCAAGTATGAAGTGATCATATAAAACGAGAATACGCGGCCGCGTGATTCGGGGGCTGACTGTTCATTCAGCCAGCTTTCTAGCACCATGTAATTACACATCATACCTAAGCCAACAAAAAGCCTAAGGCCTAACCATATATAAAGATTATCACTCACGCCGTGAGCAGCCACACAGGCTGTCACTGCAGCAGTACTGGCGGCAAAGGTTCTGATGTGACCTACCGATTTAATAAGATGATAGCCAAGTTTTGAACCCAGTAATAAGCCAAGGTAATAACACGAGGTCATTAAGCCTATCCAAAACGTAGACGTGCCTTGTTTACCTAAATAAAGCGCTAAATAGGTAGTAAGTAAACCGGTACCAATAATTAAAAATAAATTGGCAAAGTACAGTGACGGAAATGATTTCATTAAAATGCAAATTATGAGCTAAGACAACTAGATACTAGAGCAAGCGAGAAGGTTTTCCAAGCTGTAAAAGGGAGTTTTATATGGCGCAACCCTATGCAGGCTTTAAATAGAGGTTAATGAATAAAATAATCATTTAATAATATTTTCATTTCACCGTTTTGCAGATATTCGGTAATTTTTTTGTTTATTTTTTCAAAGTCTTTTTTATAGCTTGGGTGGCAAATAATATTATCGTTAATGCTCACCGGTGAGTAGTTATTACTATAGGGTAGATGGGGGTGTATATTTAACGCTTTATAGGCAAACGTAATATCGGGATAAAAAGCTAATATTAAGTCTACTCGCCCGAGTAATAAAAGTTGTAAGCTTTCCATTTCGCTATTTACTTCAATTACTATTTTGGCTTTTTCTTTTATTCTATCTAGCTCACGACTACTGGGCACCCCTCGAACAATGCTAATAATATCGCTGTTATTAATTTGGCCTACGTTTGAAATAACTCGCTTTGGGTTATTAGAAACCACTTTGATCAGTGCTTTGTTAAAAGGTGTGCTGTGTAAAATGTTTTTAGGTAATGTAATCCCTTCTGAGCCATCAAAGGTGTCCTCACCTGGTGCATAGCAAGCAACAGTTTGTTTTAAAAACTCAAGCTTAGCGCGTTTCATTGGCATGACTTCAATTATGTATTGATCACTCAGTTTTGTATCTGCGAGTGCTTTGGTTAATAACGCATGATAAACCCCTTGGTGTTGATTATTAGCAGCGTGTTGAAACAGTCCACTTAATTCGGCAACAGCAATAATTTGTTTGGCAGCGGCCTTTTGATGCACACAAACCATCAATAAAAATAACCAAAAGTACGATGTAGATAAATACTTACTACTGAGCATGACTTTAAACTAATTTATTTTTTGTAGCTTTAATATAGCCTTTGAGGGCTGGAAATACGACTGGTGATTTAATTAACGCCTCAATTTATACCTACATTACTGCAGAGTAAGCGCTACATAATAAAATAATATGACTAAGTGCCATGCTAGAATAGCGAGCGTATTGCGGGTATTATGCAAAGAAGCAATGTTTAGCATTATTTATTCCTCATTAGGGGAAATTAATGGCAGCAGTAATATTTTTTGGAACTAAAAATGACCAGTAATAATCAAGCTACAAATAAGCGTAAAAAAAATAATCCGCTTATCGAAATAGTCTTTAATATCATCATCCCTTCAGTCATTTTAATGAAGTTTTCTGGCCCTGAATATTTAGGCAGTGTGACTGGTTTAATTGTCGCGCTTATATTCCCTATTAGTTACGGTATTTATGATTTTATAAAAGCGGGCTCATTAAACTTCATCTCGCTTTTAGGCTTTTTAAGTACTTTGCTTACCGGTGGTATTGCCTTGTTTGAGCTAAACGTTGAGTGGTTAGCTATTAAAGAAGCAGCTATTCCGGCAATCATTGGTTTTACCGTGCTGATGTCGGGCTTTTTTGGTAAACCCCTGCTAGCCAAACTTTTATTAAACTCACTTTTATTTAAGCTAGATACTATTTACGATGCCTTAGATGCACGAGGCAATACACAAAGCTTTAAACAAAAAATCACCAATGCTAATTACCTCTTAGCGCTGACCTTTGTGTTTTCATCTACGATGAATTACATCCTTGCTAAATGGATTGTTACCAGCCCTGCAGGTTCCGTTGAATTTAACGAACAGCTTGGTGAAATGACGCTATTGAGTTATCCGGTAATTGCTATTCCGTCTATGCTCATGCTCATTGGTATTTTTGTTTATGTAATTAAAGTACTAACTAAATTAACCGGTATGAAGTTTGAAGACATGGTTAATGCTGAATAGGGTTATCCATAATCTATAATAAAAAGCCGTTGTTTAATAACGGCTTTTTTGTTGATGTTTACTTATAAGTATTTATTTGTAATCTGAGTACTTCGTTCTGTGATAAGGAATAAGTTTATAATTTGGTTGTAAAAAGGTCACTAAATCAGTGAGTTCAGAAACGGTCATGGTGTCGTTAAATACCGTCATTTTAGATGCTCCATCGGGGGTTCTAGCATCAGCTCTGTAAGGCCTTGAAAAGCGGTGCGAAGGGTTAATAACCGATGTAACTAACTCAGCATAAGTGACTATTTTGGTTTTATTTCCGCCTAGTCTGATAGAAATATCGTCATGTTTTTTTATACTGTCATCTTCTACACCTGCAAGCGTATGGCATGCCAAACACTCATACTTAATAAAAACGGCTTTACCTTTTTCAGCATTTCCCTCTGGTAAGCTAAACCCCCTTGGAGAATCAACGCCTTTATCGCAACCTGCAAGTGCAATTAAGCATAAAATTATTAATGTATATTTCATGGTAGCTCCTTTGTCTTTCATTGGGTTTGGTGAGCGGCAATTGATAAACCATAACCATAAACAACTTATGGCTAATTAGCTAAAACTAAAAGCGACCGCATTAGCGACTAAACTATGTATTTACTGCGCTGTATGATATTTGCATCTGGCTATTATTTATATTTTTAAGGTTTAGTAAGTAGCAAGAAAAGGTAATAAGGCTACGCTTATTATTAAGTGTTGATTCATTAAAATGCTTGAACACTTTATTGTTTTATAAAGAGTCATTCACAATAAATGACTCATCTAGGGTCTGTTGACCTTTCAAGGTTAAATTTGCAGCAGTCTGTTTGGTATTTAGGCAAGACAGAGCCTATGTGGTGTGGTTATTCCCCATAAATAGGCGATAACGTAGCATCAATGCCAAACAGGCGCTGCCCGAAGGGTTCTGCCTAGGGACGATTTACTCTTTGTTACTCGGTTTTTACTTAGCCCACTAGGTTACAAACCTCGCGCCGCGATTAAACCGCCCCTAGTTTGAACAAATTTTAATCCACAAAGGTCAACAGACCCTAGTGTAGTTGAGGAAAAATAATAACCCTAATTATTACCTGCATTTATCTCTTCGGAGTTTTGCGATTGAAACATCGTAACCTCGTCGACATGCTGACTGACGCTGTTTTTTTGTAAGGCAATGTATAAGTCTGAATGAATATAAATACCGTCTTTACCTGAGGCGATACCAGCGGTTTTAAACCAAGAAAGTAGCTGGCGTTTTCTTCCCGCTAGCTCTAATCGAATACCTCGTTTTTTAAAAATCACATCTAGGTCTGCGAGCATGGCCATAACGCTTAAATCAAGATGAGTGAAGCAGGGCACAGCATCAATAATGACACATTGCGTGTCGTCTTTTTGTCTTGCATATTGCTCTAACAAGCGGCGTTTAAAATAACTGGCATTAAAATAGGTTAAAGGAGAATTAAAACGATATATAAAAACCCCTTGTACTGCTTTGGCTTTATCTGTTTCGTCTAAGCTTCTTACTACGCCTTTTATATCCACACCTAAAATGGTGTCTGATGGGCGCATAACAGTTCGAATAAATTGAAATAACCCTAGTAATACAGCAAGGGTAATTCCTGGTATAACACCAATAAACAGCACAGCAAAAAGTGTGGCTAAGGCTAAGTAAAATGCCTGCTTATCTTTAAATTTTAATTGCCAGATTGCCTTTAAATCAAGCAGGTGAACAGAGGCAATTATTAATACAATCCCGAGTGCAGCACTGGGAATAAACTCAAGCGGCGCCGTTAAAAAAAGAGCGATAACGCCAATAATAGCGGCAGCTATAATCGAAACTAATTGGGTTTTTCCGCCAGAGTCGTCGTTCACGGCTGTGCGTGAGTCGGCACCACTAACGGCAAAGCCTTGTGATAATGCTGACGCTAAATTAGCGATGCCCAAGGCTCTAAATTCTTTATCGGCATCGATGTCGTAGCCATTCTTTGCTGCAAAGCTTCGCGCCGTTAGCATCATGCTGACAAAGCTAACTATGGCTAAGTTGAGTGCCGGTACAACAAGTTCTCGAATAATACCCACGTCAAATACTGGGGTGTTAAACACAGGCAAACCACCGGTTACTGTGCCTATGGTTTTTATTTCAAACTGCTCTAAATTAAATAACCAAACGAATACCGCACCTAGTGCAATGGCAAACATAGAGGCTGGCCATGTAGGTTTTAAGCGCTTTAACACAAAGTAAACGCCGAGGGTAAATAAAGCCATTAATAAGGTGGGAATATGAGTTTGCGATAAATACGTAGGGACGCCACCTAAACGCTCAAGCAAGTAGCGTTCATCAAAGGTAAAGCCAAATACTTTAGAAAACTGACCAACAATAATGGTAATAGCTACACCGTTTAGTAACCCCATTAAAATTGGTTTAGATAAAAAGTCGGCTAATACACCTAGCTTAAAGCGGCTGGCAATAAAGCACCAAAAACCGGTCATTGCGGTCATGGTGATCACTAATTGCCAATGTTTAAAGCTATCGCCTGCAGCAAGTGGAGTAACAACTGCAGCAATAACCGCACATGTTGCGGCATCAGGGCCAATAATAAGCTGTTTAGAGGTACCAAAAAGTGCATAAAGCATCATAGGTAATACGCAAGAATACAGGCCAACTGCAGCATTAACGCCTGTAAGTTGCGCATAAGCTATAGCAACAGGTAAAGCAACGGCTGCAACCGATAATGCCGCCCTCACATCATCAGCAAACCATTGACGTTGATAATTAAATAAGGTGTGTAAACCTGGCATAAAGCTATATAGACGCGACAACACTTCAAATTCCCTGCTAATAATTAGGAGTCGATAGTAAGTTCTCTTTAATAATAAGTATAGTAACTAAACGTGTTAGATGCGCTAAATAGGGGGATTTCTAGTGTATTAATAAAAGGAATATAGTTTAAAAATAAAAAAGCCCAGCAAGTTACTGGGCGTTGTAAGTCAAATGACAGCTTTAAAAATTAGCTATTCAATTGACCAGTAGATGATTCTATGTGGGCGCGAACAAACCACTGATATTGCTCAAGCTCTGCAAGTTGCGCAATGATCATATCTTCAGATACCGGATCAAGCTCAGCAAGTGATTCTATGGCTTTACGGTGATCACCGTTAACGCCGTTATATACTTTGTCTAATGCGGCTAAGTGTTCAGTTACTAAGCCTTTACCTATGGCATAATCTTCCCATGTACGACGCTCAACAATCGATTTTGGTGTGCCAACTGGGACGCCGCCTAAAGTGGCAATACGTTCTGCTATGGTGTCGGTCATTTCACGGACGGTTTCTACTTGTGGGTCTAGCATTTCATGTACGCCAATAAAGTTTGGACCTACTACATTCCAATGAATATGTTTTAAAGTTAGCTGTAAATCAATTAGCGCTACCATGCGATTTTCTAGTACAGATATTGCTTTATTTGCTGATTCGTTTTCTACACCGGGAGCGGTAAATTCAGCGACTTTATTTGCATTATTACTGTTACTCATGATTCCTCCTACTATTTCAAAAATAGTGCTCGCTTTACTCTAGTGAGTATTTAAATTGCGATAACGAACACCTCTTGTATTTATAGAAGCAATCGTCATGCCGATAGTGACATAGTTTTAACTAACTGAAAAATAGCAGTTTAATTTTTATTTATAGTACTTGATAAAGCAGTAAGATTAAGTGCATATGAAAAATATGCACTTTTTTGTAAATTCTGCAAAACAGCAGTACTTTAAAGTGTTAGCGAATAGCGTGCCCTTTATAGTGGTTATAATGAAGGTATTATCATTGTTGATTAATGTCCTGTTACATATACTCAACTTAAAGATTCATTAAAGGAGAAGTGTATGTTGAGATTTTTTTCCATCGAGCAAGGAGTGATCAAAGAGTTAGAGCCTTTACCTGATACCCCTGTTGAAGTATCCATAAAGAATGCACATTGGATTGATACTATTAATCCAACACCGCAGGAGCAAAATGCGCTTGCAAAAACGCTCAATATAACTTTTCCAGATTCGGTAGATGTAGAAGAGATTGAAACGTCGTCTAGGTGCTTTATCGATAATGAAGGTTTACATGTGCATGCATTGTTTATGTCACCTAATGAAGGGCGATTTAATACTGTAACGGTAGCTTGTTTGTTGCAAAACAATTGCTTACTTACTATTCGTGATGAGGAATTGGCTGATTTTAGACTACTGCGCTTAAGAGCGCGCAAAGGTCAGGTGGCATGCGATACAGCAAAACAATTATTAATCACTTTATTTGATCAAAAAGTTGAAAACCACGCGGATATGCTCGAAGACATGCATCATCAATTAGAGAAGCTCAGTGCTTATGTACTTGAAGAAGATAACTCAGACTTAGAAGAGGCGGTTGGTCGCATAGCTCGCTTAGAAGATGCTAATGGTAAGGTGCGTTTATGTTTAATGGATACGCGACGCAATATTTCGTTTTTAATACGCCGTATAGGCGCGCAAAATGACGAGCGCGAATCTCTTAGAGAAATTGTACTCGACATAGAAACTTTAATGTCGCACTGTACCTTTTTGTTCGACAAGGTGAACTTTTTGATGGATTCAACACAAGGCTTTATTAATATTGAACAAAATCAAATTATTAAAACCTTTTCTATTGCCTCAGTGGTTTTCTTACCGCCTACAGTAGTGGCTAGTGTTTATGGTATGAATTTTAATATAATGCCTGAGCTACAATGGGAATGGGGTTATCCATTTGCAATTGGCATTATGTTGCTGTCGGGCTTTGCCCCTTATTTATTTTTTAAACATAAAGGGTGGTTATAATACTTTAATATTGCAAGCTGAGCGCTCAAATCATTACCCGGTATATTGATGTGCTTTTAATACTTCAAGGGGAATAATATCTAGCGCTTTTTGGTTTGTTGCTTCAAGTACAACAGGAGGAGCAACATTTGCAGCAATGGCATGATACCAACGAATCGCACATAAGCACCATTTATCGCCAGCTTTTAAGCCTGCAAAATCATATAAAGGATTAGGGCTAATTAAATCGTTACCTTGCGCCTTAGAAAATTGCAAAAATTCGTCGGTCATAATGGCGCACACACTGTGATTACCAAAGTCTGAATCTGGCACATAGCAAAACCCTTCGCGAGTATAGCCGCCATTGCCACAACATAGTTGTAGGCGAGTTCCCAGTACATTTAATTGATTAGCCATATAACAAATTACCTTTTAGTGATAACTGCTGAAAAGAGCTGCTTACCATAACAGGCTGTTAGTGACTTAGCTATATGCGAAGAGGCTTCTGGGTAGGTATTTGTTTATAAAATAGCTGCGCTTTGAGTAAATTCAAAACGCAGGTTTTTTATTGTGCTATTAAGTTAAGATAATAGCGCCGCAGCTAAGCGCACAAAATCAGAAGAGGTTAAAATACCTACCAGCTGACCTTGCTCACTAACCACAGGCATACAGCCATGGCGATTCTCTACAAAAAACTTAACCACATCTGATAATGGCTGGGCTGGAGTAACACTAATAAAGTCACTCACCATAATATCTTCTACTTTTGTGAGTTTTTCTTTGCGTTGTAATGCATTTGCGCCAAAAGTAGCCATGATCCCCATTACTTTGGCAACCATAATTTTTTGCGTAAGCATGCCAACAAATGCGCCATCTTCGTCGATAACGGGAATGTGACGAACATTTTTTTCTTTCATTAAATTATGTGCGTCGTGCAAAGTACTTTTTATATTCACTGAGAATGGGTTAGGTGTCATTAAGTCTGCAACGTTTTGACTCATGTTTATTCCTTTATAAAGCGTGTGGTATATCACATTATATTAGCGCGCTTTTTAAGCTTTGCACCTTATTGAGATCAAGGTTTTTGCAGATTTAATTCACAGGAGGGAAACAGGCATCACTTAATAAAACACCCTAAAGCGTTTTATTAAGTGATAAAAAATGACTATGGGTGAATGTTATTCGTAACCACGTTCTTTTTTAGTTTTAATAACCGCAATGTAACCGTGCCAACTAGCGTAACTAAGTAGTGGCATAATAATAATGAATCCAGCGGCACCCGCAGCAAAGCCCAGTGCCACAAGTACAAATATACAAATAGACCACACCAGCATGGCTGCAAAGTTTTCTTTAACTGCATGTATTGAAGAAACCACGGCAGTCATTATATCAACGCGTCTTTCCATCATAATTTGCGGGGTAAATGCCGAAATTGAAAACACACTAATCAGTAAAATACCGCCAATAATACTGCCTATGGTTAAAAACGCCGAAAGCTCTTCAAATGTTGGGTTTGCATGGCTTGGGTACAATGCATGAACAATTGCAGCTAAGCGCATCCAAATAACCATAATTACCATAAGTAACACGGCAAAACCCCACTCACCTACAGGGTTACGAAACATCGATTTTAATGAATGGCTTAAAGTAGGTTTATGGCCTTTTTCAAGCTCCCAAGCCACATCGTACAAACCAACCGCAAACACAGGACCTATTAAGGCAAATGCAACCGTGGCTGGCAGTATTGCAAGGTGGCTGTCGGTAAGTACAACAGAGTAAACAATCGCTACGGGAATAAGTGTGAAGATTAAACCGTAAATTAAGCTCAGCATGGGCGCGCGCGCCATATCCTTAAACGCTAACGAAAGCCAATGAAAAGCGGCAAATGTATTTACTTTGTTGCACTCTAAACAACGTGCGAATTTGGTGTCTTTTTCTAATGTGTTTGTAGTTGGCATAAAGATGCTCCTTTTTTAGTCACCTTTTAGTTTTAGAACATAGATGTTTTATTTACAACTCATAAACAACTTATACGCAAGATTTAGTTGCATTGTTCATTTGTTAATCATTTTTATTGCGTGTTAGCGATTAGGTATATTTTTGAGCACGTACTTAAAAAAGTGGGTTCGTATTTCTTTTACACAGTGGTAATCTAAACGCTGTAGCTAATTTTAAGAGACCGTAATGAAGGAAAATAAACAACAATATCAAGGAGCTTTACTGAGCAGTAAACGGTTTTTACCTCTGTTTGTGACACAGTTTTTCTCCGCTTTAAATGACAATGTTTACAAGCAATCAATCCTCCTTATTTTAATTTTTCAGGCTGCTACGGTGGCCGATGGTGCTTTTTATTCTAACGTGGCTGCGGGATTATTTATTTTGCCATTCTTTTTATTTTCGGGCATGGCTGGTCAAATTGCAGAAAAGTTGGAAAAATCAAAGTTGATCAGCATCGTAAAGTTTTGCGAAATTCCAATAATGCTGGTGGGCGTGGTATCTATTTTAACCGAGCAGGTTTGGTTAATGTTAGGTACTGTGTTTTTAATGGGTTTACAAAGCACTTTTTTTGGGCCATTAAAATACTCAATTTTACCGCAGCATGTGGCTCCTCATGAATTAACCAAAGCTAATGGGTTAGTTGAATCTGGCACCTTTGTGGCTATTTTATTGGGCACCGTATTTGGCACTTATTATATAACTCAAGCTGCAGGCCCTGTTTATATCAGTATCGCGATAGTGAGCTTGGCGGTTATTGGTTATTTGAGTAGTCGTTTTATACCAAAAAGTGCTGCGAATGATGCTAATTTAAAGGTATCGCTTAATCCTATTTCCTCGACCAAAAGTGTATTTAATGTGCTTAACGCACAAACCGAGTCAGTGGGTAAATCAGTATTGGGGATCAGCTGGTTTTGGCTGATTGGTGCGGTGATACTAACAGCGCTCCCTAATTACGTAAAACATGTAATGGGAGGCGATGAGCTGGTGGTTACCTCAGCTTTAGTGGTGTTTTCGTTGAGTATTGCATTGGGGTCTTTACTTTGTGAGAAGCTATCGCGCTCACGTATTGAGTTAGGCATTGTGCCTTTTGGGGCGCTTTTAATTAGCTTGTTTTTATATTTATTAAGCCAAGAGCCAAGCATTGAGTTTTATCGCCAAACTAATGAATCGCTGCTTACCCTTGAACAAGTGATTAATACCGGCGATATGCTCTGGCACTTTATTTGGATGGCTGGTATTGGTATAGCTGCAGGTTTTTATACGGTGCCACTGTATGCACTTATTCAGCAGCGTACTCACCCAGATAGCCGTTCACGAGTGATTGCTGCCAATAATGTACTAAACGCCTTATTTATGGTGGGCAGCGCTGTTTTAAGTATTGTTACCCTAACGCTTTTACACTGGGAGATTTCACAATTACTGTTGTTATTAGCAGGGCTTAATTTACTGATATCGCTGTACATATATAGCAAAGTGCCTGAGTTTTTCTTACGTTTTATTATTTATATTTTAGCGATTTGTATGTATCGAGTACGCACTAAGGGAACGCTTAATATGCCCGATGATGGGGCTGCCGTGGTGGTGAGTAACCATGTTAGCTTTGTTGATTGGATGTTTATTTTAGCCGCGTCACCTAGGCCAATTCGGTTTGTCGTGTTTGCCCCTATTTATTATTCACCAGCACTTAATTGGTTGTTTAAAGTGGCCAAAGCCATTCCAATTGATAGTGAAAAAGCAAATCCTAAGGCGTTTAATAAAGCCTTTGACGATATCGCTCAGGCACTAGAGCGTGGAGAGCTGGTGGGAATTTTTCCTGAAGGCAAGCTCAGTGGAGATGGCGAGGTTGATGTATTTCGCCGTGGCATTGAAAAAATAATTCAGCGCACACCGGTGCCTGTTATTCCTGTCCATTTAGATGGACTATGGGGCAGTATGTTTAGTCGAAAAACGAAGTGGCGATTGCCTAGACCAAAGTGGTCGTTGGTCAGTGTGACTATTGGTGAAATGGTGGCTGCACAGAAGGTTAATGCCGATGATTTGCGCGAGCGAGTGGTTGCTTTAAAATAGCTTAATAATAAAAAAGCGCTGCAATTAATTGCAGCGCTATGGTTGTATTACTTAATGGTAATTAACGGTCTAAGTTCATTACTTTAGTCCATGCCGCAACAAAGTCTTCTACAAACTTTTGCTTTGATGTATCAAAGGCATACACCTCAGCAACTGCACGTAGTTCTGAATTTGAACCAAAAATCAGATCAACCGAAGTAGCAGTGTACTTTTGCTCGCCTGATTGACGATCAAAGCCTTGATAAATCCCCGCATCTGATGACTTTTTCCAAACCGTCGACATATCTAATAAATTAACAAAGAAGTCGTTATTTAGAGTGCCTGGCTTGTCAGTAAATACGCCGTAGTCAGTGCCTTTGTAGTTTGCATCAAGCGAACGTAAGCCGCCTACTAACACGGTCATTTCTGGCACGGTTAGGTCAAGCTGATCCGCTTTATCTATTAGCATTTCAGTTGGCGATTTATAGCTTTGTTCAGCATCAAAGTAGTTTCTAAAGCCATCGGCTGGCAGCTCTAATAAACTAAATGCATTAACGTCAGTTTGCGCTTGCGTAGCATCGCCACGGCCAGCATTAAACGGTACATCTACTGTGTAACCTGCATCTTTCGCTGCTTTTTCAATCGCTGCATTACCACCAAGCACAATTAAATCAGCAAGCGATACATGGCTTTTGCTAAATAAGCTGTCGTTAAAGTCAGCTTGAATCGCTTTTAATACGTTAAGTACTTTTGCGGTTTCGGCCGGATTATTTACCGCCCAATCCTTTTGTGGAGCAAGCGCAATGCGTGCACCGTTGGCACCGCCTCGCATATCAGAGTCACGGTAACTGGCAGCAGAAGCCCAGGCTACACGTACTAACTCAGGTACACTTAAGTTTGAGTCTAAAATAGCGGCTTTAAGCTTTTTCACAGCACCAGCATCAATGTTTGATTTAGTCTCTGCTGAAATTGGGTCTTGCCAAATTAAGTCTTCTTTAGGAACTTCTTTCCCTAAAAAGTTACGTGGTGGTCCCATATCTCTGTGAGTTAATTTGTACCATGCTTTAGCAAAGGCCAGTTGATACTCTTTAGGGTCATTTAAAAAGCGCTCAGCAATTTTGCGATACTCTGGGTCAAATTTTAATGCTAAGTCGGCCGTAGTCATTACCGGTGCGTTAAACTTACCTTTAATATGAGCGTCAGGTACAGCGTTGTGTAACGATTCATCCGTTGGGATCCACTGAATGGCACCTGCAGGGCTGCGAGTTTGTTTCCACTCAAAGTTAAGTAGGTTGCTTAAGTACAGTGATGACCAGCGGGTAGGTGCTTGTGTCCATGCGCCTTCTAAACCACTAGATACGGTATCTTCAGAGTGGCCTTTACCACATTTGTTTTTCCAGCCTAAACCTTGCTCTTCAATACCGGCTGCAGCAGGCTCTGCACCTACACAGTCTTTAGGTTTGTGCGCACCATGCATTTTACCAAAGGTGTGACCACCGGCGATAAGTGCGAGTGTTTCTTCATCGTTCATCGCCATGCGAGAAAACGCAACGCGAATGTTCTTAGCTGACCCAATTGGATCAGGAACCCCTTTAGGGCCTTCAGGATTTACGTAAATTAAACCCATGTGCGTTGCACCTAATGGGCGTTCTAATTTGCCGCTGGCATCTTCACGGTCGCTGGCAAGCATTTCTACTTCTGGACCCCAGTAAACCATGTCTGGTTCCCAGTCGTCAGTTCGCCCGCCGGCAAAACCATAGGTTTCAAATCCCATGTTTTCTAGAGCAACGTTACCTGCTAATACGATTAAGTCTGACCATGAAAGTGCTTCTCCGTATTTTTGTTTAATTGGCCAAAGTAAACGGCGTGCTTTATCTAGGCTTACGTTGTCTGGCCAGCTGTTAAGCGGTTCAAAACGTTGTTGACCACCGCCTGCGCCACCACGGCCATCAAGCGTACGGTAGGTGCCTGCGCTGTGCCATGTCATACGAATAAAAAATGGGCCATAGTTACCAAAATCCGCTGGCCACCAGTCTTGAGATTGCGTAAGTAGGGCGTCAATATCACTTTTTACTGTGTCTAAATCTAGGCTGTTAAATGCCTCTGCATAATTAAAGTCTGCACCATAAGGGTTAGAACGTAGATCATGATCACGAAGAGGAGATAGGTTTAGTTGATCTGGCCACCAAAATTGGTTTGTTCTGGTTGCGCCCATTTTAGCCTCACCCATGCCAACAGCACCTTGTGGCTTAGACATTTGTGGTTTTTCTTGGCTAAAAGCAGAGCCAGACATAAGTGCCATACTTATAAATCCAACAAGTGCTTTTTTAGTAAATGATCGGTTTTTCATTGTCAGCTTCCTTAAAGTTAACGAATTTCGTTATATACAAAGCGTATTACTATTATTAAAAATAGAATCTAATAATTTAAAAATTAGTGAGCTTTTACTCCATTCAAGTTGTTGTTTACAAAGCTTGAATGACTAAGCAGTGCGAATAGTATAGTAGAGGGGCTAAAAACCGTGTGCGAAAAAAACCGATTGATACAATCTATAAAAATGATTTATTAAAGTTAAATGATTAAATAAACAAATCACTAAAGAGCTTTGAAAGTGGCAGACATAAAAAAGCCCAGCGTAGGCTGGGCTATTAGATTAAAATCTGTGTTATTGATTTTTCATTAATTTACTGGTGATCACACCTGAGGTCATAGAGCCCGATACGTTGAGTGCTGTGCGTGCCATATCTATTAAGGGTTCAATAGAAATAAGTAAAGCCACAACCTCTATAGGTAATCCCATGGTAGGCAATACAACCAACGCTGCGAAGGTAGCACCACCACCAACACCTGCAATACCAAACGAGCTAATAACCACAATACCAATTAGCGGTAAAATAAACTCAAATGTAAGTGGGTCTATCCCCACACTTGGCGCAACCATCATTGCGAGCATCGCAGGATAAATACCAGCACAGCCGTTTTGACCAATAGTGGCACCAAAAGAAGCCGATAAGTTTGCAATTGCCGGAGGTACTTTTAACTGGTTAATTTGCACATCGACATTCATAGGAATGGAGGCCGCTGAGCTACGTGAGCTAAATGCAAAGGTCAGTACTGGCCAGATTTTTTCAAAATAATGCTTTGGATTTACACCCACAAAGCTAAGCAATAAGCCATGCACAACAAACATCAATAAAATAGCTACATACGAGGCAAGAATAAAGGCAAGTAAATTTAAAATATCGTTACTGCTAGAGTTTGCCACGACGCTTGCCATTAGGCCCGCAACACCATAAGGCGTTAGTGCAATCACCATGCGAACTAAGCTCATTACCGTAGCTTGTAGGGCGTTTACACCGTTACGAATTGGGCTGGCAAGTTCTGTTTTTTCCAGCATTACTTTACGTGCAGCTATACCAACAAGGACACCAAATATAACCGTGGCAATAATAGAGGTTGAACGTTGATTACTTAAATCAGCAAAGGGGTTTTCAGGAATAAAGCTCAGTAGCATTTGCGGCACGCTTAAGTCGGCTACATTCGCAGCTTTGCTTTGTAGGGTGTCCATTCTAGCGGCTTCTCGAGTACCCGAAACAAGCCCTTCAATACTGAGGTCAAATCCATAGGTGACAGCAATACCCACCAAAGCGGCAATTGCTGTGGTAAAGAGTAAAACAGAAATACTAATAAATGATATTTTACCTAAAGAGCCTTGGTTTTCGAGCTTTACCACTGCGGCAATCATAAAAATTAATACCAATGGCATGATGATCATTTTTAATAAACCGACATAGCCTTTACCCACCACGCTTACCCAGCTGAGTATTTCTTTAATCGTCTCTGGAGAGTGGGCAAATAAAAACTGTAGGGCTAAGCCAAAGGTGCTACCAAGCACTAAGCCAAATAAAACGGTACGAGATAAAGAGCTGCTTTTTTGCGAAAAAAGATAAATCGCGAACAGCAAACCGACAAATAATGCCAACATTAATAATACAGCAAGCGACATAGTACCCTCTTTTATAGCTGTGAATTAGCGCGGCACTTTAACGCTTTGTAAGACGTTAACAAAATACGCTTTCGCTATGGTATAGAATTAAAATGAATATAGTAATAATATTAAAGTATAACGAATGAGCACATTGTTGAAAAAATTAACCCATATGATTGTATTTTCTTTAATTTATGGCGTTTACTAGATGAAAGTAAGATCTTAACTACAGTTAAAATCGTAACCTTAGTACGCGGTAATAAGTTAATTTGTTCACTTTAGTTTTTATTTAAAAGAGGGAGTAGAGGTATGTTAAAGGCAATAATGGCACTGGTGATGGTTTTAGTGGTTAGTGGGTGTTCAACCCAATACCCAAACCAAGCACTACTTGGTAAGCAATTTCCTACTGTGACGGGAGAAAGCTTAGAGCAAAAGTCATTCACCATTCCTGAGGACTTTAACAACCCCAATACGTTGCTGTTAATTGGTTATAAACAAGATAGCCAGTTTGATATTGATCGTTGGCTTATTGGTTTAGATATGAGCGCAGTGAATGTGACCGCTTATGAGTTGCCCACTATTCAGGGTATGGTTCCTCGCATGTTTAGTACCTTAATCGATAGCGGTATGCGCAAAGGGATCCCAAAAGAGTTGTGGGGTGGGGTGATCACAATTTACAAAGATGGCGATAAGGTTCAGGCATTTACTGGTAACGAAAACCCGAATAACAGCCGCGTAATACTGCTTGATGAGAGTGGCAAAATTATTTACTTTTACGACCGTGGCTTTTCGGTCTCCGCGTTAAATAATTTAAAAGCAGTGATTGAAAAGCAATAGTTTGCAGATAAAATTAGTTGCCTTTGGGCACGCTATGACTAAACGTTAGCGTGCCACGTTATAAAAGCATTATTCGCTTACGTTGTTTCTGCCTTTCTTTTTAGCTCTATAAAGCGCTAAATCAGCATTTTTTAGAGCCTCGTCAAAGGTTTGTTTTGCTGTTCTTTGTGCTACGCCAATAGAAACAGTCACGTTCACCGTTTTATTGTCGCTTGGCTGTTTACCTTTGCGAGATTTTTTATCGGTGCGTTTTGGGTTTCTGATCACCATGTCGTAAGTTGCAATATTTTGACGCAGTGTTTCTAGTTCAGGAATTGACTGCTCAGCTGTTTTTCTTGGAAATACAACGGTAAATTCCTCTCCGCCATAGCGGTAAATCTTGCCACCCCCTTTAACGCCACTCATTTTTGCTGCCACTAGCTTAAGTACTTGGTCGCCAATATCATGGCCATAGGTGTCGTTGAATTTTTTAAAGTGGTCAATATCGAGCATAGCAACAGTGTATTTTCGCCCTAATGATAGAGCAAGCTGATTAAGTGCGCGGCGCGTTGGTAAGCTCGTTAAATCGTCTCTGTAAGCTAAATAATAAGAGTCGGTACTCACCGCTAATAAATACAGAGAAGCCATAAATACAGCAATGACAGACCAAGGAAAATCAATAACATGTTGTTGGTTAAGGCACCACACAATAAAAGTGATGAGTAACGCCGTTTGCGTCAGGTTATGTGTTCTTACGCTTTGCCAAATGAGTAAGCTGCCAATGAGCGACAGTGGTAAAGCTATGGGTAAATAAGGAAGCAGTTGAGTATAAACAGAAGGTTGTAATGATAGCCCTTGTAAATGCAGACTCAGTGCCAGCCACGCAAATGCTGCGCCGCCACATAGAATAATTAATAAGGTTCGGGTCGCAGTGTGTATTGATAAAAGTGCGCGATCTTTTATCACGGCTAACAACATTAATAAACTTGCAGCGCATAGTAAAACCCAATCAGATTGCGCTTTAAGCCAACTTGACCAGGGCAAAGCATACTCAAGTGAACATAAATAAAGTAACCAAAACGCGCACAAAATAGCAACTCGACTTCGATTAAACTGAGTGGCAAATATAGCGGTAATAATCAGTAATGGATAAACAAGATTATTAATAAGAGAGAGCTTACTTTGCCATTGGGTTTGAAATTGAGTTAATAACAAAAATAATCCACACACGGCTAAAAGACTCAAAGAAGTTGATTTAACTCCTGCTAATTTTAACAACCCATGCTCCAAAGACCGATGCCTAAAAAAATAAAAGCTTATTGTATTGATATATAAAAAATATTACTACTTTAATGCTTGTTAATTATTTAAAAACAATACTTTAAAACTAATTTTAATGTTTTTTATCGACATTTTTTAACCAAATGTATGACATTTTAGTAAATGTAAAAATAGTGAGCAGATTAAATTCAACAAGGTGGGAGACGATGTAAAAAGCGTTTAAACATTGAATAAGGCCATCCATGGCCTATTAATTAATCGTTTTTGTAGTAAGGGTAGTCACTGTAACCTTGCTCAGTCCCGCCATACATAGTGGATGCATCGGCTTCATTTAATGGCCATTGATTTTTTATGCGCGCTGGTAAATCAGGGTTTGCAATAAAAGGGCGACCAAAAGCAAATAAATCACCGTAGCCTTTAGCTAACATCGCCACCGCTTTTTCAACAGTGTACTTACCAGCGTAAATAATACGCCCAGAAAATTCAGCTCTAGCTGCTTGATAAAATTGCTCTGGTAAATCAGGAGCATTGTCCCAATCAGCTTCTGCAATTGAAAGGTAAGCAATACCGGCTTGTTCAAGTACTTTAATCGCTTCAATGTAGGTATGATGCGGGTTTGATTCTACTAACCCTAAATAAACACGGGTTTCATCAGTACTGCTAAATAAGGGCGCAAATCTAACCCCTAAGCGCTCAGGGCCTACTACGTCACTTACTGCCGCGACAATTTCTTTTAAAAAGCGCAGGCGATTAGTAAGAGAGCCGCCGTATTCATCATCTCGTTTATTGGTGTGCTCAGAAATAAACTGATTTACTAAATACCCATTAGCACAATGCAGTTCTACGCCATCAAACCCCGCTTCTAGCGCATTACGGGCAGCTTGTGCATACATGCCAACAAGCTCTTTTACTTCATCGGTTGTCAAAGCTTGTGGTTCACTTGGGTTGGCTAAAGCGCCTTGAGCCGGTCCTGTTTCAATAAAGACTTTAACGCTATCAGCTATTAGAGCTGAGGGGGCAATAGGTTTGGCTTCATTAGGCTGTAAGCTGGTGTGTGAAACGCGGCCAACATGCCAAAGTTGAGCAAAAATAATTCCACCTTCTGCATGTACTGCATCAGTTACTTTTTTCCAACCAGCTATTTGTTGATTAGAATGAATGCCCGGTGTCCAGGCATACCCTTGTCCTCTTGGTTCAATTTGAGTGCCTTCGGTAACCATAAAACCAGCACTAGCACGCTGTGCATAATATGTGGCCATCACATCGTTGGGGATATTGCCAGGAACTGTGCTGCGTGAGCGTGTAAGTGGCGGCATTACAATACGGTTTTTAAGTGTGTATGGGCCTAAATTGATTGATGAAAATAGACTGTCGATATTTTTACTTGGTTGACTCATTTTAATACCTTTTAAATTAATAATGCTGTTTAGCGCCAATTACAATGCTGGTGAGCATAGGGATTAAAAGGTACAATTTGAAACAATGCTTTTTTGTTTAAGATACAATTATGAATGGTATATCTCGGCTTGATATAAAACAATTACGAATATTGAGTGCATTACTTAAACTAAAAAATGTGTCGGATGTGGCCCGCAAAATGGGCTTAACCCAGCAGGCTATTAGTGAGCAGCTGCGAAAATTGCGTGACTTATTTGACGATCGGCTTTTTATTCGCCAAGGCAATACAATGGTTGCAACACCTAAAGCAATTGCACTAGAGAAGCCCATTAATCAAATATTAACTCAGGTAGAAGCGTTATTAATACCTAAACAATTTATCCCAAGTAGCTACAAGGGCGTATTTACAATAAGTGCGACTGATTACGCTATAGCAGCTCTTTTGCCACAATTATTAGAAATAACAAGACGCGAAGCGCCAGGATTAAAGCTGATTATTCGTGACTTTGCCTCTGATAATGTTAATCAATTAATAAGTGCAGGAGAGCTGGATTTATTAATTAGTTTTCCTGAATTTATCCCTGCAAACTTAATCTATGACACATTATTTGAAGAACAACATATTTGTATTGCGGGGAAAAACACGGTGTTTTCTTCATCGACGTTGAGCCTTGCTGAAGTGGCCGCACACCCTCAATTAGTGGTTTCAGCGTCACGTGCTAACTTACGAGGCTCTCACGACCAATGGTTTGCTGATAAGGGTTATGCGCGCAATATTGTTATGTCAGTGCCTGGCTTTTCATTTGTCCCCGATTTGCTTTGCAGTACTGACTTAATTGCTTTTTACCCATCGCGTTTACTGCCAAACGCCAAAGTGAAACAGCTTGAAGTTGAATTATTACCACCGCCATTTAAGGTGATTGCAGCGTGGCATCCACGTTCAAATAACAGCGATATTCACCAGTGGTTAATAGCGCAATTAAAACGGATTTAGTACTATTTAATTAGTTGACGAATATCGTTCCCTGTTGGTGCCTCATGGGCACGTAACGAAAAGGCGGGTAATATCGCTAATATATGGTCAAATATATCTGACTGAATATTTTCATACTCACCCCAATTAGTTGTATTGGTAAATGCATAAATCTCAATGGGTAAGCCATTTTTAGTTGGCTCTAGCTGCCTTACCATCAGTGTCATTCCCTGATGAATATGTGGATGCTGTTTTAATAGCGCGACTAAATAATGACGAAATGTGCCAACATTAGTGAGCCGACGACCATTTAACGTACAGCTCATATCTATTTTTTTCGTGGTATTTTGCTCGTTGATAACCGGTAGGGTAATTTCGAGGTAGTGACTTAATAAATCTGCTTTTTTCAGCGCGGTGATTTCTTGCTCATCTAAAAAGCGCACACTGCTCATTTCTATATGGATACTCCGTTTTATGCGCCGCCCACCGGATTCTGACATACCGCGCCAGTTTTTAAATGAGTCAGAAATTAGCGCATAGGTTGGAATAGTGGTAATGGTTTTGTCCCAATTTCTTACTTTAACTGTGGTCAAGGCTATATCAATCACATCGCCATCTGCGCCGTATTTGGGCATTTCTAACCAATCACCAACCGCAAGCATATTGTTTGCTGAAAGCTGAATACCGGCCACCAGCCCTAAAATAGCGTCTTTAAACACCAGTAGCAGTACAGCCGATAGCGCACCTAAACCACTGAGTAATATTAACGGGGATTTATTCATTAATAATGAAATCGCTAAAATACCGGTTAATACGCTGGCGATCAGTTTAATTGTTTGTAAAAAACCACGTAATGGAAAGTGAGCTGCAATGGGTTGCCTGTCAGATATTGCTTGAAAAATATTGAGCATAGAGAACAGCGAGAGCAGTGCAAATAAAATGATCCACTGATCAGTAAACATCTCAATGATATGTAAAAAAGCCGTTCCTTCTGGAACCCAGAGCCTAGCTTGTATAACAACCACAGCACCTTGTAAAACAAAGGAAATATTACGTGTTAATTTAAGCGCTAAGTCGGCAGGCGTGTGGGTATCGGTTTGAACAACTTTATCACTAAAGCGGCCTTTAAGTAGTCGTTTTGAAACTGACCTTAAGATGAGGTGCAATATGAGCGCAAATAAGCCAACCCAGCACAGTACTAATATGTTGTACCATAAATGCGCACTCCCAGGAAAATAAAGACTAAACCATTGCAGTAAAAATTCTCGCAGCTGCGATCGTATTTCAGTCATTTATATTCCCAAGAGATTTATTTGCGTGAGTTTCATCTATTTAATGAAATCTAGTTAAGCAGATGGGGCGAGAAAAGTCTATTTAAGCCGCGCTTAAATAGACGTTTTAAAAATAATATTTATATTTTATTTTCAGCAAGTTGCAGAGTTAACTCCTCAAAAATACTCGGATCGTCAATGGTTGATGGAATTTGTAGTTCTTCACCATCAATAAGTTGACGTAAGTTTTTGCGTAAAATTTTACCTGAGCGTGTTTTTGGTAAGCGCTCTACACACATAATATTTTTAAGACACGCAATAGCGCCGATTTGATTACGCACGGTTTGCACCAATTGCTGCTCTACTTCTTTATGCGAACCATGAAAATCATTTTTTAATACCACCATGGCCATGGGGTTTTGACCCTTGAGCGCATCATTAACACCAAATACGGCACATTCAGCAACCGCGGGATGAGCGGCTACAATTTCTTCCATTTCACCGGTTGATAAACGATGTCCCGCGACATTAATCACATCATCGGTGCGGCCCATAATAAATAGGTAGCCATCATCATCAATATAACCGCCGTCGCCAGAAAGATAATAGCCTTCATATTCACTTAAATAACCGGCTTTAAAGCGTTCGGTATTTTGCCAAATAGTGGGTAAACATCCTGGCGGTAAAGGCAGTTTAATAACGACTGCACCTTGTTCATTGGGGGCGCATTCGTCACCATTCATATCTAAAATACGTACGTCAAACCCAGGAGTCGCAACCGTTGAACTGCCTGCTTTTGTAGGTAGGTGCTCAATGCCGACAGGATTACAGGCTATCGCCCAACCAGTTTCGGTTTGCCACCAATGATCAAGCACAGGTAGGCCTGTTTTTTCTTTGAGCCAATCGTAGGTCGGGGGATCTAAGCGCTCGCCTGCTAAAAACAAGCGTTTCAGACTTGAAGTATCGTATTGTTTAAACCCATCGGCATTGGGATCTTCTTTTTTTATCGCTCTAAAGGCTGTCGGTGCGCTAAATAAAGCCGTTACTTTATACTGTTCAACCACTCGCCAAAATGCACTGGCATCTGGGGTTCTAACTGGTTTACCTTCAAATAAAATAGTGGCGCAGCGGTACATAAGCGGGGCATACACTATGTAGGAATGGCCTACAACCCAACCAATATCCGAAGCGGCCCAAAACACGTCACCAGGTTTCATTCCGTATACGGTTTCCATGCTGTAATGCATGGCAACGGCATGGCCGCCATTTTCACGAACAACTCCCTTGGGAGTACCGGTTGTGCCTGACGTGTATAAAATATAAAGCGGGTGATCGCCATTTACCGGAACAGGATCAACGCCAGTAGCTGTTTGCATTGCAACAGCCCAGTCAATATCACGCTCAGGCATAAGTGGTGCAGTTATTTGTTCACGCTGATAAATAATACAATGTTCTACTTTATACGAGGCTGATTCGAGGGCGTTATCAAGTAACTCTTTGTATTCAATTACGGTATTCACTTCCACACCGCAAGAAGCACTGAGTACTAACTTAGGCTTGGCGTCATCAATTCTTACGGCAAGCTCATGCGCTGCAAACCCGCCAAATACGACCGAATGAATAGCGCCGATGCGGGCGCAGGCTAACATACCAATTACGGCCTCGGGGATCATGGGCATATAAATAACCACGCGGTCTCCTTTTGTTACGCCTAAAGACTGCATTACTCCTGCGAATTTAGCGACCTCTTGTTGTAGTTCAAAGTAGCTGTAGCTGCGCGCGGTATTGGTTACGGGTGAGTCATAAATTAACGCTGTTTCATCACCATGGCCGGCAATAACATGCTGATCTACCGCTAAAAAGCAGCTATTAAGTTGGCCGTCGGCAAACCAGTGATATAAATCGTTTTCATCTTGTGTGTAAGCTGTTTCGGGAGCCTGGTACCAAGGGAGGCGTTTACTTTGCGATAACCAAAACGCTGCCGGGTTTTGTTTAAACTCGTTGTAGTGTTGTTTGTATTCACCTGACATAAAGGCTCCTGAGCAAAATTTAATATAACTTTATTTAAAACTAAGCGCTTTTTATCAGGAGTGATATTCGACTATGGTCGGTTAAATAATGAACGGATTGTGTGGTTTTTAGCTAACGCTATGGTTTATAACGAACTAACGACTAGTTTGATGATTTAAATGAGGTAACATATAAAAATGATGAACTATTTAATGTGGTAATAATGAGTCAAGTTGTCAGAGTAGGCGTTGCAGTGATAGTAATGCATGATAATAAAATTTTACTCGGTGAGCGAATAGGCGCACATGGTGCAAATACCTGGGCAACCCCAGGGGGGCATTTAGAATTTGGTGAAACGATTGAGCAATGTGCAGTGCGCGAAGTAGCAGAAGAGACAGGGCTTACTGTTACTAATATTCGTAAACTCGATTTTACCAACGATATATTTAGCGCCGAGAACAAGCACTATATTACTTTATATGTACGGGCAAAGTATGAAGGTGGCGAGCCTGTGAATAAAGAGCCTAACAAATGTTTACAGTGGCGTTGGTGCGATATTAATAACTTACCTTCACCTTTATTTACTTCATTGAAAAATTACTTAACGCAAGGCGTTTTACCTACTCAATACTAAAGGCGCGTTGGAATAGGGAGTTGCCATTTATTTAAAATTTGTTGGTATTCACCGCTTTCTTTTATCGCGTTTAATCTATTAGTAATAATTTTCGCTGTTTGCGGGTTAAGCTGCTTACTTGCTGCAAAGTGAAGAGAAGAAGGTAGCTCATCTAAATGTATACGCTTAGTAATTAAGCTTGGGTCGAGCCCTGCTCGCTTTAACTCGTTTTCAAGGGTGAGGGTGTTAGTCACCACAAAATCGATACGATTTTTATACAGCATTCTCCATAGCTGCTGGTAGTAACTCACTAAGACTAGATTCTCACTTTCAGTAAAGCCTTGAGCTTCTAAATAAGCTTGTGCAGAATAACCGCGAATAGTGGCCACTTTGTATTCTTTGGCAAAGTTTAAGTGAATCACTTCATCGTTATGACTGCGTAAACTTACTAGGTATGCATCTGCAAAATACACTTTTCCCAGCCACTTAAACTGGCTGTTTCTGTTTGGCGTTTTTAACAGTGACAGCATGATGGCATTAGGATTGGCTTGTTGTTGTTGAAACATACGCGCCATCGGCATTATTTCAAACGTTGCTGTTAAAGCCGTGCCTTTTAATACTGCTTTAGCGATATCTACTAAGGCACCCTGCGCTTCACCTTGAGGGTTTTTAAAATGATAGGGGGGCAAATCTTCAGCGATGAAGGTAACCGGGTTTGCGTGACAGACCGCACTATAAAAAACCAATACAAAAACAGTTAACATCATACGCAAACGCATAAATAATTGTCTTTAAAGCAATACATGAGGCTAGTGTAAATAAAATCAATAAAAAGGTACACGTTAAATGTGTGTTTTAGGTAATCAAATTGTTTAATTATTGTTTTTTATAAATTGACGAGGTGAGCATTGATACCAGCGCTTAAAGGCGCGATTAAAAGAGCTTTGATCATTAAACCCCAACATAGTTGCAATACTGCTTAGCGAATAATGAGGAATATATGTTAACAAACGGCGTTTTTGCTCTTGCTCAAGAAGAGCGGCAAAATTGGTGTTTTCTTGCTTTAGATGACGTTGCACTGTGCGCGGGGTCATATTTAAAGCACTAGCCGTTCTGATCAGTGAACAGTCCTGCAAATCGTATTTAGCCATTAAAATATGATTAATTTTTTCTGTTAATAATTGCTGACTTTTAAACTGGGATAGCTGTTGCTCTGACATTTGCTTTAGCACAGCGTTAATCTGGGAGTTATCGGTTTTAAAAGGAAGGGTTAAGTAACTACTTGGAAACTCTACTTGATTAAAGTTAGCGCCAGCTTTTACTGGGCAATTAAACCATTGCGCTAATTGTTGTAACTCACTGTCTGAAAAATGTGCTGTAAAATAAACGCAACTAGGCGAAAGCTGAGGATTAAGCAGTTGGCGTATAACACTTACCCACGCGGTCATATTTCGTAATACGGCTTGTGGACTGCACTGTGGGTCTGCTAACCAGGTTACCTTGCAAAGTGTTTGTTGCTGTTCAAACTCAGCACGCCCTATGTTAGCCACTAAACTGTCGTAGCTCAGTAATGCAGTAATGGCACTGGCTAGATTAGTACTCGATTCAATTAAATACCCAAGTACACCAAAATCAGCGGTACGTATTTGTTTTCCTAATTCAAACCCGAATAAGGAGTCATTTAGCGTTTGCTGTGCATAACTAAGCAGCGCATTATAGCTTTTTAAGCTAATACGAGGCGCTAATTGTTGTGTTTGCTTATTTGTATATTCATCAAATTCAATGGCAGTTAGTATCTCTTTGCTATCTAATCCTGTGCTTTGAAGATAATCCAAACAGCTAGAAAAGTAATGATCGGCTAAGGTTTTCATTTGTCGCCTAAAGCTAAAAAATAGTCATCTAATCGCAAGTTTGCCATGCAATATTTTTATATGCTAGAGATCTATAAAAATAATATGGGGCACACAATGATTGAGATAAACGTTAAACATAGTGTGGCAGCAACGCCTGAACAATTACGCACCTTATTATTAGCGCATGCTGATTTGGGGCGCTTTTTTAATGCGCAGTTTGAAGTGTTAACACCGCAAGACTTTGGTGAAATAAGTGGTGGAAAAGGCACCATTAGACAAATAAAAATGCAAGGTACAACATTTAAGGAGCAAATAATAACGGCCGATAATAGCCACATTTGTTACCGCATTTTAGGGGATAAACCCGTTGCACAGCACCGTGGTGATATTTACTTAAAAACTAATAATACTCAGCCATCACTCACCGAGATCAGCTACCATATTCGTTGTATTGCGCCTTTGTGGTTACCCGACTTTATACTGGCTTTTTTTATAAAAAAAGATGTTAGCCAAGCACTTAAAAAAATAGCCAGCTATTTTCAGGAGAAACGTCATGAGCATTGAAATTATTTTATTGGCACTGAGCCCTATTTTTTTGCTGTTTGTAGGGGTTGAGTTTATAAAATTTAGACGTTACTACGATATAAAAGACAGCTTAGCCAACGCGTTACTTGCTTTATTACATCAAGGCGCTGATGCCATTGCGTTATTATTATTAATGCCGTTTTTTTATTGGTTGTATCAGTTTCGGCTATTTGATATTGAATTGACGCTATTTACTGTATTAGGCGCTTTTTTACTGCAAGACTTTTTATACTATTGGTTTCATCGTGCATCACATCATATTCATTGGTTATGGGCCGCTCATGTAGTGCATCATAGTTCTACTAAAATGAACTTTACCACGGCATTTAGGCAAAGTTTAATGTATCCGCTGGCGGGAATGTGGCTATTTTGGTTGCCGATGATATTAATAGGCTTTGAGCCTGTGATTGTTTTTGCGGTGGTGGCACTTAATTTGGCTTATCAATTTTTTGTACACACGCAAGTGGTAAAAAAGCTCGGTTGGTTTGAAGCATTATTTAATACCCCATCGCATCATCGGGTGCACCACGCTATAAATAATGGCTACTTAGATAAAAACTTCGCTGGCGTTTTAATTATTTGGGATAAATTATTTGGCACTTATGTAGAAGAGGATGAAAACAAGCCCTGTAAATACGGCATTATTGGTCAATTAAACAGTAATAACCCAATCAAAATCACCTTTCATCAGTGGCAGTATTTATTTAAAAGTACTTACCAAGCTAAAGGGTTAAAAGCCAAGTTAAACGTGTTGTTTGGCTACCCAACAAGCTCTCAAAGTAGTAATAAGTAAGCCTATTTTTATATAAAAAAAGCCAGGAGCAAATAGCATCACTCCTGGCTTATCTCACAGTAAAATTTAGTTATTTGGCCGTTGTGATCACTGTATCAATTAAGTGTACAACGCCATTACTAGTGTAAATATCAGTGGTTGTTACATTGCTGCCAGCTACTTGTAGTGATGTAGCCGGTAAGCTTACTTGCCACCAAATATCGTTCACAGCTTGACCATTATTCTGACCAACTGCCGTATCACCTGAGAAGGTATATAAAGGGCGGCCAAGGTAAGCTACTTGCATGCTGTCATCTGAGCGAGCAATCAATGATAAACCCGGAATATTTTCAATCGATGCCGCAGTGCCTAACACGGGTGGCCACGTTGTTGCACAAGCTGCTTCACATACGCTCATTGCCTCACCTAAGTCGTTATCAAATACATACACTGTTTTACCAGGCATTGCATCGGCCATACCCGTTACTAAACGATTATTTGTTGCATCATAAGCTACGCTGTCTGTTGCTGTATTTTCGGTACTGGTAAAATCTACCACGTTTACGCTTAGCATATTATCAGCAAGTGTAGTGACCATTTTACCATTGGCTGCAAATGCATCGGTACTTCCAACTTGAGCGCCTAATACATGTTGAGTCAAAACACCTGTTAGTGCAGCGGTGTCAGCCAATAAGGCATCTAAATCAGCGGAAGGGATTTTACTAAATGCCGCATTTGTTGGTGCAAATACAGTAAATGATTGAGTGGTATCGTTAAACGTATCAACTAACCCTGCTGCTTGCAGTGCAGTTACTAATGTAGATAATGCAGGCGTTTCTGTGGCAACTGTTGCAATAGTTTTAGTCGGTGTGCCGACTTCAGCCGGTGGCATAATCACTTTATTTAATACATGAATAACGCCGTTGCTAGCGGTTACATTTGCCTCTGTGATTGTCGAATCATTGATAAATAGCGAGCTATTTACATAAGAAATAGCAGCCATGTCGCCATTGGCCATTTCTACTTTGTTACTATTGCTATTAGCAATGGCTACAGCGTCATCAGATAAAACAGTGGCGTCAGGGAATACATGGTAAAGCAAGATATCACGAAGTGTATCTGTATCGGCTAACAGCGCATTAATTGTATCCTGACCGAGCGCTGCAAATGCATCATCCGTAGGAGCAAATACACTAAAAGTGTTATCTGGATCAGCAACTAACGTATCTAAGCCTGTTGCCGTTAGCGCAGCAAGAAGTGTAGTAAAGTTACCATTTGCACTGGCTATATCAGCAATTGTTCCTGCGCTTTGCGGTAAGGTTACATCAGAAATAATAACCGAATCGATTACATGGATAACACCGTTAGAAGTCATAATATCTTTAACAATGATGTTTGCACCGCCAAACGACAACATATTTGTATCTGCGTTTATCGCAATTGGAAGTGTATTGCCTAATAGCGTTTCAGCTGACTGGCCGTTTAAAGACATTGCAGTGACTGAATCAACTGACCCAACAAGTACATGCTGCTTTAAAACATCCGCTAAAACGGTAGGGTTTGCCAGCAGTGTATTTAAAAAACCACTACCAATTGCTTCAAATGCAGCGTCGGTAGGCGCAAAAACGGTGAACTCTTTCGACGTATCCGCCAGTGCCGATGTTAAGCCTGCAGCGTCAAGTGCGGCAAGCAAAGTACTAAAGTTGCCTGCTTGTTGAGCTGTTTCAACAATATTGTTGGTTGGTGGTGTTTCTGAAACCGTTTTTGGTGTAAGTACTGCGTCAATAACATGAATAATACCGTTGTCGGTTTTAATGTCGGTCATTGTTACCGTGCTGGTATTAACTAATAAGCTTTCACCATTTAAAGACAGTGCAATACTTTGTCCGTTTACCGTTTCAACGGTTGACCCAGCTAAACCAATTGCTGCTTGCGCATCTACTCTGCCAGAGATCACATGGTAAGTTAAAATTGAGCTTAAAGTATCAGGATCAGCTAATAAATTATTGATAGTTTCTTCACCTAATAACGCAAATGCATCATCAGTAGGAGCAAAAACGGTATAGCTGTTAGTTAAGTCGTCTAGTGTTTCATCTAGACCTGTTGCTTCTAAAGCTGCAACAAGGGTAGTGAATTCTCCAGAGTCCTGTGCGGCATCAAAAACAGAAACTGCTGGTTGTGGATCTACAGTGACAGGGGCGTTGTTATCGTCGTCGCTACTACAACCTTGAATGAGTAACAAGGGAAGTATGATAGCACCGAGCTTAAATACTTTATTCATAATTTTTCCTTTAATTGAATGTTACAGTGTTACAGCTTTGTGAACTCTACGTAGCCAAACTCTGTATTGATCAAAAAAAGGAGCATTATTTTTGTACGATTTAATAGGTGTAAGATTTAATTGAACTTTTATTCAAGTAAGTCTTAAATTTTAGTTTTTTTACTGCGAGGCGCACCCAGTAAAATAAAAAGGTGGCAAATACACACTGATAAAAATGCACTAATTCCCAAAGCGCCACCAAAGCCATCAAGAATGGGAACCAAATAGGCAAAAAACAATGAAAATATAATTGCTGAACTGGCAAGCGTATAAACACCAAAGCGGTGAGGGGCGCTCATGCCAATAAAGGTGCCGCCAAAAAAAACGATACTATAGAGTTCTGCGTTGAGGCTCAGCTGTGCAAAAATCAAATAGGCAATAATTGAGAGTGCAGCGGAGGCTCTTATGGCATCAAAGCGGTTATGCTTTGCTAAATAAAAGGTAAAAAAAGCACCAGCCAAGGCTAATACTGGGTATGTAATAGTCATATCAGCAATCCTTTAGCTAAAACAAACAGGGCTACACTGGCAAATGCAATACTGCCTAATCGTCCGCCAAATCCTGCAAATACATTAAGTGTTAGTGTATATAAAACAGCGCCAATGGCAGAAATAATAGCGATTTCCCAATAGTTGCTAATTAAGCTGGTGGAACACATACCGGCAAAACTACCTGCATAAATGGAGGCATAAGGGTGGTTTTGATAACGTGCAGGAAACGGAATAAATGAGCCGATAAGGCCTGTTAAAGCAGCAGACACAACAATAGGTAATGCCAATGTGGTATGCATTATAAAGCACGACAAGCAGCCGATAAAAAAGGTGATGAATTTTAAAAGTATGAATTTAGTCATAAGGCGCACATCATAAAGGTTCAGTTTTAGCTTTAATAGTTAAAATCGACAATTTAAGACTAAAAGCGATATATGGCTTCCAAAAGAGCAAATAACCGTGGCTTTAAATTAAATGTACGCAATGAATGACTAAAAATAATGCCATTAATGTTCTATAAATTACAAATTATGTATAATGCAGCATATTTCATATATTAAAAGTTATAACCTAAGGTAATTTATGTCTAACTGTTTGCATTTGGCTATTCCAGCTGGTGATCTTGAAAAAGCGAAAGCGTTTTATTGTGACGTGCTTGGTTGTAAAACGGGTAATAGTGAAGCTGGGCGATGGGTAGACATTGATTTTTGGGGTAACGAGTTAACGCTTCATCAAAGCACAGAGCGCTTACCAACAGTGCGTCATGATGTTGATATGGGCGCAGTAGCTGTACCGCATTTTGGTATTCACTTATCTGAAGATGAATTTCAGGCGTTAAAAACTCGGATTGCGGCTGCTGGCCTTGAATATTTAGATAAGCCTTACCGCCGTTTTGTAGGTGATGAATTTGAGCAAGAAACGTTTTTTATTGAAGATCCAAATGGTAACGTTTTAGAAATGAAAACTATGGTAAACCCAGAAGTATTATTCAAAAAAGACGAGTAATGATTATGCGCCTAAACGATTACTTTAGGCGTTTTCTCTTGTGTAGGTTTGCTTAGCCTGCGCTTTTCGTAATGACTTTTTTTGATACATTGCTTCATCACCGGCTTTTAAAACCTCATCTAAATTTTTAGGCGCTTCGCTATAGTTTATTTGCCCTACGCTTGCGTAAATAGCGATGGTGTTGCCTTGGTGTTCTAAGCTAAGCGCATTTAATTTTTGTTCAAGGGTCGCAACTCGCTGGTTAATTTTATCTTTGCTGGTAAATAATGCGATAGCCACAAACTCATCTCCGCCTAAGCGGCCAACTGCGTCTTCACTGCGCATATGCTGACTAATTGACTCTGCCACCGTACAGAGTACTTTATCGCCAACATCATGGCCGTAGGTATCATTTATTGCTTTAAATCGGTCTAAATCGATATATAAAAAACACAACACGCCACCACGTTGAGCATGTTTTTTTAATAACTCATTAGCTTTTAAACTCCAGCCTCGGCGGTTATAAATATGACAAAGATGATCGTAATTAGCGTGCTGTTCAGCCCGTTTTTTAGCATAACTGAGTCGTTGAATTCGCCTACCAACTGCAATAGCAAGAAGCAGAGATTCAATCGTAAAAGCAATCACAAACCCATAACGCTGTATAAAAGGACTGTATTCGGTTAGTAACACTCTAAATATCATGCTGATAAATACACAGCTTAAGGCAATAAATACCAAGCTGGCTTCGTTAACGCCTTGTTTAGCTTGCACGGCTGAGAGTATAAAAATGGTCATCACAATCAGTAGTGACAAATAGCCAGTAACGATTGTGGTGATATTAGTAATAGCGGGTAAATCTAAAGCTATTTTTTGTAAGCACAAAGTCAGTACACATAACGCGATAATTTTTAATGCATAACTTAATTTGCGCCAATACTCAGGTAGCTCTAATAGTGCGCTCATAAACCAAGTAGCACTGACTATAGTTAAACCAATGCTTAATGTATAAAGGTGGCTGATATATGCAGAAAAGTAGCCATTGGTAAATAAATAGGGCTGGCCTTCTTGTAAAAAAATAAAGCTAGCGATACAAAAAAGATAGATGCCATACAGTTTAAAAATAGCGTCTTTAATGCCATAACCTATTATTAAAGCATAAAAAATAAGCGTTGCGCATAATCCATAAAACACCCCAAATATTAAATTGTACAACTGCACCTTTTCAATAAATTGCTGTGAGTCTAGCCAAGTAAACCGGGGGTTATAGCTGGCAGTAGTGGTTAAAGTTAGCTTTGCATTAAAGCTGCCTTGTTCCATTAAAATAGCCATTTGATTTGTTTTTAAAGGGGCTTTTAATTGGTTATTTTGTTGCCACGAAAAACGTTCAAGTGCAGGGCGAGTAAACGTAAAAACACCGCTTTGGTTTAGCGTACATACCAACTCAAATTGGTTAATGCCTTTTTCTAGTTTTATGTCTGCAGCAATACCTTGCGATAAGGGAATGGATACACTATTTGCGATAGATTTTAAATTGCAGCTATCTTTTGCAATAGCTGTATTGCAGGTAAGAAAAATAAAAATGACAAATAAAGCACCGCAAAATTTAATACATAAGGAGGTGGTTGTATGTAAGTGCTTCCTTATTGTTACGGTGTTATTGAGCATAGTAGGGTTATAAAAATGGCAGTTACCCTATATTAACAAAGCGTGTTATCTTTGCTAGTAAAAGTTAATAATAAAGTTTGATATAGCGCATGAATGGGTAAATCTTATTTTTATAACTGTATTTCACTCGGAGTTTTATTAAAGTGGCGTTTAAACTCACGGCTAAACTGTGATGCACTGGTGTAACCTACCTTAAAAGCTGCTTCATTTGCTTTGCTTCCCGCTGTGGTAATTAACTCTTTTGCTTTAGCTAAACGTACTTTTTTTAAGTATTGTAAGGGAGATTCAAACGTTACCTGTCTAAATGCACGATGAAAAGAGGATACGCTCATATTTACCTCTTCTGCTAAACCTTCAACAGTAATAGGGTTTGCATAGTCCTGATGCATCGTTGCTAGTGTGCGAGCTATACGCGCATAATGGCCATCATGCATAGCTAGGCCTATTAAAGTATTCCCTTGGGGGCCGCAAAGGACACGATACACTAGCTCTTTTACTATATCTTCGCCGAATACCTCAGCCTCAAGTGGATTATTTAAAACCGTTAGTAACCTACATGTTACCTGCTCCATTGCGCAGTCTAGCTTTGCTGATTGTACTGCGCCAATGTTCGCGCTGGAGACAGATAAAGGCCGGTGCTGCATCATCTGATTAACCAGCTTGTGCAACATGACAGGGTTTATATCTATAGCTATGCCCATAACCGGTAAGTCATTATCGGTAAACGCTTCACACTCTAATGGGACAGGTACACCTAGTACCAAGTAATCACCTTCGCCGTATTTTATTTGATGTTCTGGGAAATGAATTATTTTATGGCCTTGGCCAACCACGATTATGCCTGAATTATAAATAAGCGGCTGGCGCGGTGAACTTTTGGTAGCGCGATGAAAATACACCCCAGGAATAATTGTTTCCATGGTGCCCTCAAAGCTTAGTAAATTATTGTGCTCGGCGTATTGTTGCAACATTTTGGCTATGATGGGCATAAAAGTATCTGTAATTAAAATATTTTGCGTAAAATAACAGTGCTGGTAGTTTTAGGCAAGCTTTAGGCAGTTATTGGGCTTTTTATATATTAACTTTGCTACTAATATGCATCCATCAAAGCTTTACTTGATATGTGACTAAGTAAAGCATTATGAAATTAACCGTCACCTAGGAGCAAAATAATGAAATTTAGCTACGTAAATCCCACTCTCATCCAATTTGGCCAACAGCAAATTGCCGCACTTAGCGACTTGATCGCAAAAGATCAAAAAGTATTGGTTGTTTATGGCGGCGGCTCAATTAAAAAGAACGGCGTGTATGACCAAGTTGCTGCTGCACTTGAAGGTTTTGATTGGGTAGAATTCTCGGGTGTGGGTGCTAACCCAACAATTGAAGTACTTGACCAAGCGGTTAAAATTTGTAAAGAACAAGATATCGACTTTGTATTAGGTGTCGGCGGCGGCTCTGTAATAGATGGCGTTAAATACATTGCGGCTTCTGCAGTATACGACGGCGAAGGTTGGGACATTCCTACTGGTAAGCATACAATTACTAGCGCATTACCAATTGGTGCCGTATTAACGCTACCAGCTACAGGTTCTGAATCTAATCAAAACTCAGTGGTAAGCAAAGAAGCGACTAAGCAAAAATTGCCGTTTGCTTCACCAGAAGTACTGCCTAAATTTGCGATTATGGATCCTGATGTAATGAAAACATTACCACAGCGCCAGCTTGTAAATGGCTTAGTTGATGCGTGGGTGCATACTTGTGAGCAATACCTTACGTTCCCTGAAGGCGCATTGGTACAAGAAGGATACGCAGAGGCACTGTTAAAAACGCTCAAAACACTGGGCGATAACTTTGAAAACCAAGACGATGCATGGCGTGCAAACCTTATGTGGGCAGCTAACCAAGCACTTAATGGCTTAATTGGTTCTGGCGTATCGCAAGATTGGGCAACCCACATGATTGGTCATGAGCTTACTGCTGCCTATGGTGTTGACCATGCGCGTTCGCTTGCTATTGTTCAGCCTTCTTTATTGCGCAATCAATTTGCAGTTAAAAAAGCGAAACTAGAGCAAATGGGTAAAAACGTATTTGGCCTTGAGCAAACAGACGATTTAGCGGAGCAAACAATTCAAGCGATTGAAGCGTTTTACCACAGCCTTGAGGTTGCAACACAGCTAACTGAACATGGTGATGATAAAGCGGCTGCCATTGATAATATTATTGGCAAACTAGAAGCACATGGCATGGTTGCCCTTGGTGAAAACCAAGCGATTACGCTAAAAGAAAGCCGTGAAATTTTAGAACACGCGGTTGCTTAAGCGTTAATTTTAAAAAACCACTGGCTGTTAAAGCCGGTGGTTTTTTGTTTTATAGTTAACCTCAGTAAACGCAATTGGCGCCATTAATTGATAAAAAGCCCTTTATTGTCGTTTGTCGCTAATATACTATGTGGCTTCAATTGGTTAGGTTTATTTAAGTCAATTTTAGGCTGAGAAGATAGCTAAATTATGCGCTCAAATCGTTTGTTAATGGTCATGTTACTCGTGCTTGTGCACAGCTTTATAAGTTGTGATGGCGCTGCATACCATTTACAAGAAGACGTTGAGCATGTAAGTAACGCATTATCACAAAACACTATAACCGCTGATAATGACCAAGGACAAAGCGATAATCAGCCACCGGTTGAGATTCATGCACACCAACATTGTCACTGTGGCTATTACAGCACACTTAGTCACGCTATTATTCCTCAACAAAGTAAACCCTCAGTACTTGTGTATTACCATGGTTTAAATTATCCACCTGATGTACCCCCACCGAATTCATTTAGCTAGTTTTTAATTTAATTTAATTTCAATTAATTATTGTGCTTTTAGCTGCCTGCGCGTAAGCGTTCTATGGGCTGATATAGGCATGTTTAAATTGCTAACTATTTTACACTGTCGCTATTTTTAGCGTAGGTTGTCAATGGTTTGCAAGTGAACTCTGTTTATTAAAAAACGGACAAGCTATATGAATAAAAAACCAATTATGCTGGTGGTGATGCTGTGCGCGCTACCTGCTTTTAGTGCGTTTGCAAATGTTAAAACGTTAACCCTAAAACAAGCGTTGATAAATACCGAGCAACAAAATCCGCTATTAAAGCGCTATCCTTATCATCAAAAAATACTCAGCGCGCTTAAATCTCAAGCGGCGCTTTCGCCTAATCCTGTCTTAAATGTAGAAGCCGAAAACCTATTAGGAACTAACGATGCGCGTGGTGTGCAAGGGGCTGAAATAACCTTGTCATTTAGCCAGCTTATAGAGCTTGGAGATAAACGCCAAAGCCGTATAAATTACGCAACGGCGAACATTAAAGCCCAAGCAATACAATATCAAAATACTCGGTTAGCTTTATTAGCAACCACTGGTGAGCGATATTACGAGGCGCTTAAATTTCAAACCTTACTTACGCTTAACAGCGAACGACAACACGTGGTGAGCCAAGCTCTCAAAGCAATAAAGCAACGGGCTAACGCTGGCGCTGTATCGCAAGCCGATGTAACCCGTATGCGTTATGCGCTAAGCCAAGTTGAGCTTGAGAAAGCTAAGCTAAATAGCGAATTTGAGCGAGCGCGTTTATCGCTCAATGAGCTGTGGAATGAGCAACATGACTACACGAATTTCGCAGGAAATATGGCTACCTTAATACCGCTTAAATCTGAGCAAGCGTTACTCAATGCAGTTAACCAAGCGCCTGAGTTTGCCATGTTGCAGCAACAATACTTACAGCAAGCGGCCAACTTAACGCTGCAAAAAGCTAACGGGCAAAGCGACATTAATGTAGGTGCGGGCCTGCGCTACAATCAGCAAAGCGATACCAGTTCGTTGCTGTTTTCGTTTTCTATGCCATTGCAATTGAGTAACCCAAATAGCGGTAATTTTGAAGCGGCTAACAGTCAGTTGGCATTGTTACGTGAGCAGCAAGGGCAATTACGGGTTCAGTTACGCCAACAAGTTCGTACCTTGTACGCCTATTACCAAGGCAAAACGTTACAGGCGCAGTTGCTATCAGAGCAGGTTATTCCACAAGCCCAAACACTCATTGAGCAAAGTTTAAAAAGCTATCAACGCGGACAAATTTCGGTGTTGCAATTGCTCGATGCTCAACAAGCTCTATTTGACTCTAAACGCGCACTTATCAATACCTATGCAGCGCTATATCAAACGCACCTTACTCTTGAGCGTTTAACTGGCCAATCTTTAACTGGGACTTTTCAATCATGAACAACACGTTTATCGCACTATTAATATTTCTTTCGTTTACAACGAGCGTTATAAGTACACATGTATTTGCCTCAGCAGAGCATGGGCAAATGCAGCAATCCCAAAAACAAGGTGCCCATGGCGGCTTTTTATTAACTAACGCAAAGCTCACTCTTGAGTTAAAGCTGCGAGAATTGGCAGGTAAAGTTGAGCTGCGCGTATATGGTTATGAGCAAAATCAGCCGATAGATATAAACGATTTAAGCATCGAAATGAACTTAAAACGATTAGTAGAAGCGCCGCAAAAAATACAATTTACGCGTGAGAATGAGTACCTTGTTAGCACGCAACCCATAAATGAGCCACATTCGTTTTCGCTTTTCATTACTGCCAATTATAAAGGTGAACACGTTAGTTTTGAGTACACCCAACACGAAGGCCGCACTGTGCTTAGTGAGCGAGCGATTAAAGGTGCGGGTATTGAAACGCAGATAGCAAAAAGTGGCGAAGTTGATATTTCCGACACGCTGTTTGGTGTTATTGCACCGACACAGCACGGCACAGTAGAAGTGATGGCGCCATATACCGGATTGATCAGCGATATTTTTGTCAGCATTGGTCAAACGGTTCAAAAAGGTGAGGTACTGGCCAGTGTCACCAACCGTGAAACATTACAAAACTACAGTATTAAAAGCCCCATTAGCGGTGTGGTAACCGAGCAATATTTAAAGCGTGGCGAACTGGCAAGTACTCGCGCGCTTATGCAAGTCGTGAACCTTGATAAAGTATGGGTTGAGCTCTCAGCCTTTCCTGAAAACATCGAAAACCTAGCCATTGGTCAAAGTGCCACGGTGTACGATTTACATCACCATTTAAATGCCCAAGGTAAGGTGTTTTTTATAGCGCCTATGATGACCGGCGGGCACATTGCACGTGCCCGTATAGCACTTAATAACCCTGATGGTCATTGGCGTCCGGGCATGCATGTTAATACTGATGTCAGTATCGATAAGGTTAATGCTAACGTGCGTGTAAAGCCTGAGGCTATTCAAGAGTTTAACGGCATGGCGAGTGTGTTTGTGCGTAAAAATAATGTGTTTGAAGTACGCCCGGTTACTTTAGGCGCAAAAAATAGCGAGTGGGTTGAAGTCATCGCAGGTTTAAGCCCCGGTAGTGAGTACGTCACTGCCAATAGCTATGTGATCAAAGCCGATATTTTAAAAAGCGGCGCAAGTCACGCTCACTAGGAGGTACCATGATTAACTGGATTGTTTCTTTTGCGGTTAAACGCCGCATGATGGTGCTTGCGCTAACATTTTTATTTGCTGGGTTTGGTGTGTCTAACATTCAAAACTTAGCGGTAGATGCTGTCCCCGATATTACCAATGTACAAGTGCAAATTAATTCTAAAGCGCCTGGTTTTACCCCGCTTGAAGTTGAGCAGCGCATCACTTACTTAGTCGAAACGGCGATGGCGGGTATTCCTAAGCTTGATTACACCCGTTCGCTTTCTCGCTATGGGCTTTCTCAAGTAACTGTTATTTTTGATGAAGGCACCGATATTTATTGGGCGCGTCAGCAAATTGGTGAACGTATTCAAAGTATTCGCGCCGATTTACCTAATAATATTGAGCCAAACCTTGGACCTATTGCCAGTGGTTTAGGTGAAATATTTACCTATAGCGTGCATGCAAAACCCGATGCGTTAAAAAGTGATGGTACGGCGTATAACGCCGAAGACTTACGTACTTTGCAAGACTGGGTTATTCGTCCGCAGCTTTTAAAAGTAAAAGGGGTAACCGAAATAAACAGCCAAGGTGGCTTTGAGCGCCAATACCAGGTTGCGCCCATGCCAGAAAAGCTCATTGCTTATAAGCTGACAATCAAGGATGTTATTAGTGCACTTGAGCTTAATAACAGCAACCGTGGCGCTGGTTATATAGAGCGCTTTGACGGCCAATATTTAGTGCGCTCGCCTGGGCAATTAAAAACCTTAGCCGATATAGCAAACACCGTTATCGCCAAGCGTGATGATGCTCCTGTGCGAATTAAAGACGTGGCAAATGTGTATTTAGGAAAAGAGCTCAGAACCGGCGCGGCTACCTATAATGGCGAAGAAACCGTACTAGGCACGGCAATGATGCTAATAGGTGAAAACAGCCGTGTGGTTGCCAAAGCCATGGCTGATAAGTTGATAGAGGTACAAAAAAGCTTACCTGCAGGGGTTATCGTTGAGCCTGTCTATGACCGTACCAACCTGGTTGATAAAACCATTGCCACAGTTCAAAAAAATCTGTTTGAAGGGGCGGTATTAGTTATCGTCATTTTACTGTTATTGCTCGGGAACATCACTGGTGCGCTTATTACCGCCATGGTTATTCCGCTGAGTATGCTATTTGCTATTACTGGTATGGTGGGCAATCGAGTCTCGGGTAACTTAATGAGCTTAGGCGCAATCGATTTTGGATTAATTGTAGATGGCGCGGTGATTGTGGTTGAAAACTGCCTTCGTCAATTAGGGATGGCTCAACATAAACATGGGCGCTTACTTACACTCAGTGAGCGTTTAAAAGTTGTCACTTCAGCCACCAAAGAAGTGTTTAGCCCCGCCGTATTTGGTATTTTAATTATTATGTTGGTGTATTTACCGCTATTTGCGCTCAGTGGTGTTGAGGGCAAAATGTTTCAGCCTATGGCGTTTACTGTGGTTGCCGCGTTAATAGGTGCACTCATTTTTGCTGTCACCTTTGTGCCAGCGGCTATTGCCGTATTTGTGCGTGGTAAAGTAGATGAAAGCGAAAACGCAGTAATGCGTGGCGTTAAAAAAATCTACAAGCCACTGCTTAACTTATCGCTTAAATTACCGTGGCTGATGGTGAGTATTGCTACGGTTTTAGTACTAGTGCTTGGCTTTAAAGTTAAAAATATGGGCGCCGAATTTTTACCTCAGCTTGATGAAGGTGACATTGCAATGCATGCGCTGCGTATTACTGGCACCGGTATTGAACAATCGGTGCAAATGCAAAAACAGTTGGAGCAGGCTTTATTAGCGCAACCTGAAATTGCGAACGTATTTTCGAAGATTGGTACTGCGGATGTAGCCAGCGATCCTATGCCGCCTAATGTTGCCGATACCTTTTTAATGTTAAAGCCGTCCGAGCAATGGCCTGACCCATCAATAAGTAAAGACGCGTTAGTGCAGCAAATTCGTCATCGCGTGAATGAGGTACCGGGTAATAACTATGAATTTACCCAGCCTATAGAAATGCGCTTTAACGAGTTAATTGCTGGTGTGCGTGCCGATGTAGCGCTGCGTATTTATGGTGACGATTTAGCCATACTTAAGCAGTTTGGCGAAAAAGCCACTGGTTTAATGCGAAATATTACCGGTGCTACTGATGTTCGTTTAGAACAAATACAGGGGCTGCCTACACTTTCTGTTACTCCAATGCGAGACCAAATGGCGTTATTAGGATTAACTGTAAACGACATTCAACAAACGCTTGCCGCTGCCGTTGGTGGGGTGCAAACAGGGCTCATTTATGAGGGCGATAAGCGCTTTTCGTTACTAGTACGCTTAGATAAGCGTTGGTCTGATGATGTCTCTGCGCTTGCGCGTTTACCTATTGCATTACCTCAAAGTAGTAACCCTGAGCTTGCATTTGTACCGCTTGGAGAAGTGGCTACAATCAGCATTGAAAAAGGGCCGAATCAAATAAACCGCGAAAGTGGTAAGCGTAATGTGGTAGTAACGGCCAATGTAGCGGGGCGCGATTTAGCAAGCTTTGTCAGTGATGCCCAAGCGAAAATGAACGCACAACTTAACCTACCTAGCGGTTACTGGCTTGAATACGGCGGTACGTTTGAGCAATTACAATCGGCGAGTAAACGTTTGTCGTTGGTTGTGCCTGTGACTTTATTGCTTATTTTTGGCTTACTTTATAGTGCTTTTGGCTCGCTGCGTGATTCACTCATTATATTCAGCGGTGTACCTCTGGCACTGACCGGTGGGGTATTGGCGTTATTGCTACGAGATATGCCGCTTTCTATTTCAGCGGGTGTGGGGTTTATTGCCCTAAGTGGTGTTGCGGTATTAAACGGTGTAGTGATGTTGTCGTTTATTAAGCAGTTACGAAACGAAGGGTTAAGTTTATACCATGCAATACACAGCGGCGCATTACAGCGATTACGCCCTGTGCTGATGACCGCGCTTGTGGCAAGTTTAGGCTTTATACCTATGGCGCTCAATACCGGTACCGGCTCTGAGGTGCAAAGGCCATTAGCAACCGTGGTTGTAGGCGGTATTATGTCATCTACCTTACTAACGCTATTAATTTTGCCAGCACTTTATAAGTTAGTGCATACAAAATTTAAAAAGCAGCAAACAGCTTAGGGTCTGTTGATCTTTGCGGATTAAAATTTGTTCAAACTAGGGGCTGTTTAATCGCGGCGCGAGGTTTGTAACCTAGTGGGCTAAGTAAAAACCGAGCAACAAAGAGTAAATCGCCCCTAGGCAGAACCCTTAGGGCAGCGCCTGTTTGGCATTGATGCTACGTTATCGCCTATTTATGGGGAATAACCACACCACATAGGCTCCGCCTTGCCTAAATACCAAACAAACTGCTGCAAATTCAACCTTGAAAGATCAACAGACCCTAGCTAATTACTAATTAGGTAATAACGTAAAAAGCAGCTGAAGTGTCAGCTGCTTTTTCGTTGTTATTAAGTAAAGCGTGCAGTTTAATTATATTGAAACAGGTTATCCCAGCGTTCATCTAATATGGCCTTTGCGTGCTCTAGATTTATCGCGTTATATTGGGTGTTTGTGCAGGTTACTAAATGCATACGTTCAAGTTTTTCAAGCGCGTCGCTAATTTCAAAATCTAGCTCGCATTGATACTTAGTTTTAAACCACGTCTCTATTTGCTCATCAAGCGCGTGTGCGCTTAAGCCATTTTTAGATTTTAGTAAAAACGTATACGCAAGCAGGGCTTCTTTAATGTCTTCTTCTTCGGCAGCGTCTATCAGAGTGTGGAATACACCGGCGTTGTTATCTAGGTTTTTAAAGTAGAGATTATCGCTCAGCGCTTTCATAAATTTAATTTTGCGGTTTTTAAATTTACTCCACTCTTTAAAAACAAAACTACCAAATACCCCAATACCAATCGCTAATGTAATAAAGTGCTGCTGAGTCATGGTAACGGCTTCATCTCTAAACCCTCCCCAAAATGCAAACAAAGCAAACAATAAAAGTAATGAGGCGCCCAGTTTGGTAACTAACACCACCGCACCGCCAATAAGTGCAGATGAGCCAATAATAATTTTATCAATCGGGCGCATCCGCACTTCGCTATTCGGAAACAGCATTTCTAAGTCAGCTTTTGGCACATTTTGAAATAGTTTTACTATGGTAGAACTTGGCTCAAACCCCATAGGTAGTTTATTTTTTGATTCAAAATAGGCTTTATCTTTAAAGCGAATAAATACCGCTACGCGGTCGTAGTTGGTAAAATGCAGTGGCTTTTTACGTAAGCCCCAAAAGCTGGTTATGGTTTCGGTGAGTTGCGATTCGCCTCTGCGATAAAAGACCACTTCTTCAAAGTCGTCAAACTCTACCTCTAGGCGTACCTTAAAAAGCGATTCTTCGTTGAGTGCATCTTGTAGGTCTTCATTGGTGATCACTTCAAAATTAGCCGCATTTAATACGTTGGCAAAATCTTTAGCAAAATCGCGTTGGCACTGGGCTTTTTGCTCCTTCGAGACAGGAGCTAACGAGCGAGTGTCGCTATTAGGATCAAACGGTGCGTAATTGTTTTTTAGTGACTCAAGGGTTGAGTGGTAATTATAATGAATCAGGCTGGCGAGCACGTCGCAAAACTGTTTGAAAGAGGTTTGTTGTGCACTATCGGCAAGCTCTTGGCTGCACATGCCTATGATATCTTGCTTTCTAAAAGGAATAAAACGCGCAGTTTGCATAATTAATAATTGTCAGAAAAGTATAATGGCATTGAGCAATAATAAAGTACTCTGGGAAGTATTACTATTTTGCCAATGTTAAATCTATAAATAATAAGGCGTTATATTTTCAGGTTAGATTAACCTAACTGTGCGATGATGCCAGTACCCGCTAAAATATTAATCTCAGTAGTTAAAAGGATGTTTAATGGCTATACAAAAAAAGCTAAAGCAAAAAACGCGTCAGTTTATTGAGTCTAAAAATATGCTCAGCGGTATTACGTTTGCCTCATTTTTAGAATCCACCATAGTGCCCATTCCACTTGAAGCAGTACTGGTGCCATTAATGCAGGCAAGGCGTGAAAAACTGTGGCAAATTGCCCTTATGGCCACAATCGGCTGTGTTATTGGGGCGTTGTTTGGTTATGCGTTGGGTTATTATTTATTTGATGTGATTGGCGATTGGGTTATCAACACATTCTCAAGCCCTGAGCAGTTTGAAAACGTTAAGCAAAAAATGCAGGCACAAGGTTTTTGGTTTGTATTAAGCTTAGGTATTGTGCCTATTCCGTTTCAAATTGCGATGTTGGCCGCTGGTGCAACTAAGTATTCGCTGGCACTGTTTTTAGTGGCATCTGCGATTGCGCGCTCTATACGCTATTTTGGATTAGCGTTAGTGGTATATTATGCAGGCAATCAAGCTGAGCGACTTATCAGTAAACATAAAACTAAAACCATGATTGGGTTAACTATTTTAGTTGCTATTGGCTGGGTTGTTAGCACACTAATATAAATCAATCCGTTTTATAATTTGTGGTATAGTTTTTAATAGTAATTATAAAAATAATGTAAATATCGCCTATGATGAACCCGGAAAAAGTGAGTCTAAAGTTAAGCCATTTTGTTAAAATTACCAGATTAAATAAGCTGTTAATTTTGATGACGCTGGCGTTTATTATCGCTTTCTCAATTTTTTCGTTGATGTACTTTCCCCGATTAGACATAACCCAAAACCTCTATGGCTTTACCACTGACTTTATTAATTTAGTGGTGATTTTTGCTATTTTTTTTGTAGTGCAATGTTCACGGTTAGCTAAAAAAGCGTATTTATATGTCAGTATCGGTTTAATGCTATGGATTGTAGGTTCTACTGCCGATGTGCTTGATGAAGTGATACGTCAGCCTTTTTGGATAAGTAATTACGTAGAAGACTTATGCCGCACATTAGGTATGCTAATTACCGCTTATGGTTTATTTAAAACCATGCACTTTATGCAGCGAATGCACAACCGGTTAGCGCAAGAGTTTATTATGGATGATTTAACGAAAGTGTATAACCGTCGCTGCTTTTATCAGCATGTGAAGGGGGTTGTTAATAATCCTTACACTGTTTTAATTATAGATCTCGACCACTTTAAACGTATTAATGACGATTATGGCCACGATGTGGGCGATAAGGTGCTTAAACAGTTTGCTGATAAAGTGAACCGTCTTTTTAAAGATGAAAATATTTTTGCTCGTATAGGTGGTGAGGAGTTTGCCGCTTACCTGCCTAGTTATGAGCTTGATGAAGTACTTAACTTTTCGCAGACTATTCTAGAGACGGCTCGTACTATTACAGTACAAAATCAGCGTTCTTTAACGGTCAGTATCGGTATTGCACATCGTACAAGCGACCAGACCTTTGATAATGTAATGAAACGTGCTGATCAAGCATTATACCGCGCTAAAAAAGCAGGCCGTGATCGCCTTGAGGTTGCTTAACCATCGTAATTTTATGGTATAAGCTTTGTTTGTAATTTTTTGGGTACTTGTTTTGTAAAATAAAAAAGGGACTGTATGGATGAGTTAATCGGATTAGCAATCATTATATCTATTGCGATTGTTGCAGGAGGCGTATGTGGTTTAGTTGCCTTAGTGCAATTAAACGGCTTAAAACAAGAGATTGCAGTATTAAAATTCAAGCTATCACAGTATGAGTTAAACTCAAATACAGTCCCTAGCGAATCCCCTGTAAACACACAACCAGATAACGCAAAATCTTTAAACCGCGCAGACATTCCTGCCTCTGTTTATAAACCAGCAAGCATTAAACATACGCCACTACCTAAAGTAGCAATTAAAAAGCCATCGAGTATTGAACTGCTTTTTAAACAATTACGTGCAGGCTTTGAACAAAACTGGATGACCTGGATTGGTGCTATTGCTTTGGCTTTAGGTGGCGTGTTTTTAGCCAAATACAGTTTAGAGGCGGGGCTACTTTCACCTGCAATGAGGCTCAGTGCCGGTGGATTATTTGGCATTGGCTTAATCGCAGCAGCGTATTATTTACATTATAAACGTATTGTTTTTGAAGGCTTTAATAATTACATTCCTGCAGCCCTTGCCAGTGGCGGCTTTATGACTTGCTTTGCCTTAATGTTTTTGGCCTATAACAGCTTTACCATGCTAAGTGCTGAGTGGGCATTTATTGGCTTAGCAGTGATTGCTCTTTGCGCCAGTGCAATGGCGATTAAGTTAGGTCCTTTACTTGCTGTAATTGGCATTATAGGCGCATACAGTGTTCCTATTTGGGTAAATACGGGCAGTGGTCAGTTATTTTCTTTACTTATTTATGTTGCACTTGTGAGTGTTGCCGCAGCGGTTGTGGCACATAAAGTACAGCGAGTGTGGTTGTGGTATTTACTATGGGTAGGGCATATAGGCTGGTACTTGGTTGGACTCACTCTATTTAACTACGACACAGTGTGGTTAATAGGCGCTTATGCGTTACTAAGTATTTTAGGCTTAATCGCTATTGCACGTTTAGGTTTGGGCTTTAATACCCTTGAAGTGCGCCCGCACAGCTTCAAACGATTAGTTAACTTATTTCCAGATCACGGATTATTACTGGCCTTTATGGCGCCTTTAATGATTTCCATGCTATTGAGTTTGTTTAATTTACAATGGCAAATCGTGGCGTTGTTAAGCATCGCTTTGTTACTATTTTTAGTGTTAAAAAATAGCCGTTGGGATGCATGGCAAGGGGTTTCTTTAGTGATTGCGCTGTTACTAGTGATCAGTGCTAAACAAACTTATGCCTTTGATGATGCGTTATTTATTTTTAAAAACGAATATGGGCTAGGCTTATTACTTGCTCTGGGGTTAAGTGGCTATGGACTCTATTTTGGTAATAAATACTCAAAACGATTAGCTTTTCATTTGCTTGCTTCATTAAGTGTGTTTGCATTAGTTGGCACTTTGTATGCGATGATCCCAAATACGGCTTTAGCAACCGCTTATCCACTTTGGGCGGTATTGTTATGTTTAATGAGTGCGGTGTTAATTAAATTTACGCAAAATAATACAACCTTATGGCAGCGTTTTAGTTATTGGGTGGGAGCAAACGCCAATATCACTTTAGCAATTACTATGCTACTGAGCGATAGCGGCCTTACCATTGCACTGGCTATTCAAGTATTACTGCTGAGCTTATTAATAAAAAAATACAGTGTGGCTATGCCACACTGGCCAATAAAAGCCCTTGTGGCGGCATTACTTTTACGCCTTACCTTATCGCCGTGGACGCCTAGTTATGATTCTCTAACTATCTTTGGTTTGCATTGGAGCTTAGTTGTTTACCCGCTGTGTATTGGGTTATTTTTTGCAGCGGCTAAATGTTTTAATACTTCAAAACTAAAAATATGGTTAGAGGGGGCAGCACTGCATTGTTTAGCGTTATTTGTGACAACCGAAACCAGTTATCAACTGGTAGGGCACTACCCTCAGTTGTTTTCTTTAAGTTTTTATGAGCAAGTTTTGCTCAGCTGTAACTTGCTTGCTTTAGGCTGCGTTTATTTATATCGCGCGCAAAGTGCAGGGCAGCTGGGTAAGTTATACCGCACTGCAGGTTTGATTTTATCAGCGTTAGCTGGCTTATTATTAATCAATACAACGTTGGATGATAATCCGTTATTAATGCGTCTTTATGTTGGTGAAACGCCAATATTTAACTGGGTGCTTTTAATCTGGTTCGTCCCGAGCCTGCTGGCGTTATGGTTAGCGAGTTTAGTTAAATCGTTAAATGCTAAATTGAGTCAAATTACACTCGGTGTGTCTGGTTTATTAGCGGTATTAGCTATCAACGCCTTGATCCGCCAATATTGGCAAGGCGGCTTTATTTACCTTGATAAGGCAACCAGTGACGCCGAGCTATATAGCTATTCGGTTATTTGGTTATTACTTGGCGCATTGGTGGTGATTGCCGGACATTTAAAACAGCTGCGGTTATTACAAAATGTCGGTTTGGGGATTCTTGGTGCGGTAATCGTTAAAGTATTTTTAATTGATATGGCTAATTTAACTGGGCTTTTAAAGGCATTATCGTTTATTGGCTTAGGGCTTTCGTTAGTCGGGCTTAGTTGGTTGTTCCAAAAACTAAGAAAGCGTAATTATAGCAATTAAGCATAGCTTTAAGCCCAGTATTTTACTGAGCTTAAGCGTTTATTGGGGGTTAAGTACTATGATTAAGCAGGGCCTTAAGTTTACCTGGTTTTACTGGTTTACTTAGGTAATGAATATTTTCAGCTTTGGTTGTTTGTTTTAGCTCGGTGTCACGCACCGCGGTAATTAAAATTGCCGGAATGTCGCTTTGCCAAGTCTCTCGCAGTGTTTTAATTAAAGTAATGCCATCCCAATCATTACCTAATTGATAATCCATTAAAATAACATCGGGCGCTGCATGCGCTTTAGCATACGCTAACACAGCATCAACTTTGTCGAATAAGGTGTAATTTGCCCGCCATTTTTTCAATAAGCTGGCCATCGCGGCTAAGTTTTCAGGATCGTCGTCAACGGCAATAATATTAATCGCAGCGCGGTTGTCTACGATATTTTGATTTGTTTGTTTTTGTTGCACTAATTGCGCATCACCATAAGGCACTTCTATACTAAATCGACTGCCTTTATTAGGTAAAGAAACCACATCAATCGGCAGGCTCAGTAAATCAGCCATACGTTTAACTACCCCTAGACCAAGGCCTACGCCTTTATTGTCGCCCGCTTCAATTCGGTAAAAGTCGTTAAATATTTTTGCCTGTTCAATATCGCTAATGCCCGGGCCTGTATCCCATACTTCTATTCGTAAACTGTGTTTTCGATTTCTGCAGGCAATTAGCACTCGGCCATTTTCGGTGTATTTAATCGCATTAGACAGCAAGTTTTGTAGTATTCGGCGCAAGTAGGTAATGTCACTATGCACTATTTGCTTATTTGAGCGCACTGTAAATGACAGTCCTTTATCGCTCGATAAAATGGCATATTCACTTTTGAGAGGGTCTAAAATATCGTCAATACAAAAGTGACGTGGGCTTGGGGTCATTGCGCCTTGTTCTAATTTTGCAATTTCGAGTAAGGCCGACATTAAATGCACAGTTGAATCTAAACTGTCGCCAAGCTTATTAAAATTATTTTTATTCGTGGTGTCTAGTTGTGTTTCGTCAATCGCGGCAAGGTATAAACGTGCAGCATTTAATGGCTGTAAAATATCGTGACTGGCCAATGCTAAAAAGCGAGTTTTACTATCATTGGCTTGTTCTGCCTCGCGCTTGGCCAAAGTAAGTGCTTGCTCTGTTTGTACGCGGCTATCTATTTGTGCTTGTAGATTACTATTAATCGTTTGTACTTCTTGGGTGCGCGCTTCAATACGGTTTTCTAAGTCCATATTAATTTCTTCTAGCGCATTTTGAGTACTAATGTGATTAGTAATATCAGAAAAACTAGTCACAAATCCGCCATCAGGAAGTGGGTTACCGATCATTTCATACACTTGGCCGTTTCGACGATGGCGAATAAAGTGATGTGAACTACCATTTTTTAAATGCTGAACTCGCTTATCAACATGACGGTCAATTTCACCTGGGCCACATTCACCGCGCTCTGCGTTATACCGGATTATTTCCTCAATAGGTTGGCCAACTTGCAAAAAGCCCTCGGGGTAATTAAACATTTCACTGTAGCGCTTATTCCAAGCCACGAGGTTTAGGTCTTTATCAACAACGGATAGGCCATGGCTTAAGTTCTCTAACGAGGTAAACAATAAGTTTTGATTAAACTGCAGTGCTTGTGTGGTTTCATCAAAAAAGTTTACCACCTCTTCAAACGCCATGCGTTTGCCCGATGATACGGTATGAATAAGTGCTTGCGCTGATGAGGCACCTAATACCCCAGTAAGCGCACGTTCGCAGTAAGCAATAAAGTCAGCGCGAGGGTGAGCATTGTTGTCGTTTAAGTCGTGATGAAGCGCATAGTGTGATAATACTTGCTGGCTACGTTGAATGCCTAAAAAGGTCTGTAGCAGTATTTTGAAGTCGTATACCGTGGCTTTTACATTTTTATTTAAGCGACGCGATAAAATAGCCTGATCTTTAGGATTAACAAAAGCAGCCGCTTGAATTTTGTCGATTAAGCGCTCTTCAGCCCCTAGCGAAAAACTAATGTAACAGCCAATATTAGCAAACAAAGCGATAAGTGTACCGCGCGTTATTAGGGTTTGTTGTAACTCACTGTCTAGTGGGTTGGGGGCATCTAAAATAGGCAACATTAAAAACAGCACCCAACATATCACGCCGGCGAGTAGTCCAGCATAAACCCCATAGGCATGGCCTTTTCGCCAATATAAACCACCCACAATGGCAGGCAATAGTTGCGATACCAATGAAAAAGCAACCAATCCCATACTAGCCAGTGCACTGCCATTTCCAAACCATTGCTGATAGAAGTAAGCTAAAATAAGTACTCCGGCAATGGTAAATCGACGCACTAGTAAAATACGTGATTTATAGCTGCTGGTAATTAAGTTACGTTTAAATTTACGACGTAACATTAACGGCAGTACCACATCATTTGAGATCATGGTACTTAACGTTAATGTGGCTACAACAATCATGGCTGTAGCTGCTGAAAGCCCCCCAATAAACACAAACGTAGTCAAAAAAGCATTATTGTGCAGCATAGGTAAGGCAAGTACAAAGCTGTCTGGTGATAAGCTGCGGCCTATTTCTGGGTGAATCGCAGCGGTGGCAATAGGTAAAATCATTGCTGCTGTTAGTAATAAATACAGTGGGAAGGCCCAACGCGCAGTGAATAAATGGCGCTTATCTTGGTTATCGACCACGGTTACATGAAATTGGCGTGGCAAACAAATAATAGCCGCTGCTGCCATAAGTGACTGGCCGATAAAATTAAAACTAAAAAAGTCAAAGTGTGTCCAGTGCATCCAAATAGACTCGGCAACTTGACTGCTACTTTGGGTAGGTAAATTAAATAAGCTGTATATCGCAAGCCCTGCAACGGCGGCTAAGGCAAACAGTTTAACTAGAGATTCAAACGCCACAGCGAGCATTAAACCTGAACGGTATTCGGTTACATCAACTTTGCGCGTGCCAAAAAATATAGCAAATAGCGCCATCATTAACGTGGCCGATAGCGCTAAAATATCCCCTGATATCTGATTGCTGTTTTGTAGGAGTAAAAAGCTAGAGCTGAGTGCTTTTAATTGCAATGCAATGTACGGAATGGTGGCCAATAAGGCGATTATTGTCACCATAATGGCGGTGGTTTGACGCTTACCATAGCGGGCTGAAATAAAGTCGGCAATAGTGGTGATATTTTGTTTTTTACTCACCAGTACCAGTTTACGTAAAAAGCCTTGACCGAAAAAAAACAATAAAGCGGGGCCTAACAATATAGGTAAAAAACTCCAGCTGCTGGTCGCTGCTGTGCCTACTGAGCCGTAGTAAGTCCATGAAGTGCAATAAATACCTAGTGCAAATGAATACACAAACGGGTGATGACTAATACGCTTGGCAAGTGGCGTGGTTTTATCCCCCCAATTAGCCAGCCAAAACAGCACGCCTATGTAGCCAAAGGCAACAATGAGTAGTACAGCCGTCATGTTTATTTAACCTTGTAGAATATTTTTATAATTTGCCATAACTATACCCAAACTATTTCAAGATGCGAGCGTCAGTTGGCGTTTGAGGTAGTTTGGGTTTTTACAATACTTGGTTGCGGGTTAAATAGGGGGTATACATTTTATTTATATTATCTATAAATAAAATAAGGTATTGATTTTTAATGTTTTATTTTAAATTGGTTATTTAGTTAGACTAATGTCTTATTCTCACGCTTTACTCAAAAATTGGCGTAAACACCTCGCAAATAAATTAATTAACTTACTGAAATTAAAGTAGTTCACTTGTTGTTTACTAATTAAGCGCCTACAGTTTACGAAAACGTTAACATGTTGTTACGACTATTGTCGCAATTCAATATTTGAGTAGCGTTGCTAAATTGATTAACGAATATAAAAAACCACCCATCGTAATCTTGCGATGTTTAAAGGGGAAAATAAAAATGGCTTTTAAAAATGAAGAACAAGCAAAAGCTTATTGGGCAGAAAACATTTCATTACTGTTTAAGTTATTAGCGGTATGGTTTGTGGTCTCTTTTGGCTTTGGCATATTACTTGTAGATGTACTAAATGAAGTACGTTTTTTTGGGTTTAAACTTGGCTTCTGGTTCGCCCAGCAAGGCGCGATTTATACCTTTGTAGCTTTGATTTTTGTGTACGTTTTCAAAATGAATACGTTAGATAAAAAATATGGCGTAGACGAATAGGAGCTAAGCAATGGATGTTCAAATACTCACTTTTATAATCGTCGGTTTAAGCTTTGCGCTTTATATCGGCATTGCAATCTGGGCTCGTGCAGGGTCAACAAATGAATTCTATGTTGCCGGTGGTGGTGTACCTCCACTAGCCAATGGTATGGCAACTGCTGCGGATTGGATGAGTGCTGCGTCATTTATTTCAATGGCAGGTATTATTTCGTTTGCTGGCTATGACGGTAGTGTTTACTTAATGGGGTGGACGGGTGGTTATGTACTACTGGCCATGTGTTTAGCGCCTTACTTACGTAAATTCGGCAAGTTTACTGTGCCAGACTTTATCGGGGATCGTTACTACTCACGTACTGCGCGTTTAGTGGCTATTTTATGTGCCATCTTTATTTGTTTTACTTACATTGCGGGTCAAATGCGTGGTGTGGGTGTGGTGTTCTCTCGTTTCTTAGAAGTTGAAATTGAAACCGGCGTTTACATCGGCATGATAATTGTTTTCTTTTATGCTGTACTTGGTGGCATGAAAGGCATTACTTACACGCAAGTTGCGCAGTACTGTGTACTGGTATTTGCTTATTTAGTACCGGCTATTTTCATCTCGATGATGGCAACCGGTCACTTTTTCCCACAAACAGGGTTTGGTGCCACGCTAAGTGATGGTTCAGGCATGTATGTATTGGATAAATTAGATGGTTTAAGTACTGAGTTGGGCTTTGGCCAATACACTGAAGGCTCGAAGAGCATGATTGATGTATTTGCAATCACAGGTGCTCTTATGGTGGGTACTGCTGGTTTACCACATGTAATTGTTCGCTTTTTCACTGTACCTCGCGTAAAGGACACACGTATTTCAGCGGCGTGGACACTGGTGTTCATTGCTATTGTTTACACAACAGCACCTGCAGTAGCTTCGTTTGCCCGTGTAAACATGATTGACACCATTAATGGTAAAGACGGTAGCGGCACAGCGTATGCAGATGCGCCTGCATGGATCAAAAACTGGGAACGTACGGGCCTAATTACCTTTAATGATAAAAATGGTGACGGCAAAATGTTTTACACATCAGGTAAAATCACTGACCCTAATAGCGCGAACGAAGTAAACGTTGACCGCGATATTATGGTACTAGCGAACCCTGAAATTGCCGACTTACCAGCATGGGTTATTGCACTCGTTGCTGCTGGTGGTATTGCCGCGGCACTATCGACTACAGCGGGCTTACTATTGGTTATTTCAACCTCAGTATCGCACGATTTGCTAAAACGGACACTCAAACCGGATATAACCGACAAGCAAGAATTACTTGCAGCGAGGTTAGCAGCGATGATTGCTATTGTAATATCCGCCTACTTTGGGATTAACCCGCCAGGATTTGTGGCCTCGGTTGTAGCCTTTGCCTTCGGCTTAGCAGCAGCGAGCTTCTTCCCTGCAATTATTATGGGTATTTTCTCTAAATCAATGAACAAATTTGGTGCGATTGCAGGCATGGTAACGGGTATTACCTTTACTGCTGCATACATCATCTACTTCAAGTTTGTGAGCCCAGAGCTTAATAGCCCAGAAAATTGGTTCTTAGGTATTTCACCTGAAGGGATTGGTTTAGTAGGTATGATCATTAACTTTGCAGTAGCTGCAGGTGTTATGAAAATGACTCAACCGACACCAGTTGAAATCCAAGAAATGGTGGAAGGCATTCGTAATCCTAAAGGGTCTAGTGAAGCACATGCTCACTAATCCATATAGCTAATGATATAACGCATCAAAGCCCGACTTAAGTCGGGCTTTTTATTTGTTTAAAAAATGACTACATTTCAGGTTAAGTCGCTTTTTATTGAGGATGATTTATGAGTAGTGAGCAACAGGAAGTCGCGCAGTTTATTAACAAGCAAGCACCATTTTCAATGTTACAGGACAGCGCCTGCAGTTATTTTGTTAACCATCTCGATAGTATTTATTTGACCCGAGAAAACCAAACGCAATGGCTTAACAGTGAACAGCCTAAGTTATTTTTAATCCGCTCCGGGTTATACGATTTAGTCGATGCCAAAGGCGATACGGTAACGCGTTTAACCCAAGGTGATTACTTTGGTTACCCCTCTTTACTAACGGGAGATGCAATTCAAAACAGTTTAGAAGTACAAAAAGAGGGCATAGTATATATGCTCGACCAAACGCATTTTGATTATTTACGCCGAGAATATAAAGCCTTTGAGCAATACTTTGTCCGTGCACATGCAAATCGATTACTGTCATCGCATTATAAGAGCAACAACGACAGTTGGTCTGAGCGTAAAATATCAGAGATCATGACTCGCAAAGCGATAACGCTGCCCCCCGATGCCAGCATCCGTCATAGTGCTAAAAAAATGCAAGAGCATGGGGTTTCTTCAATAATGATCACCGAAAACTCGCACCTTGTTGGGGTGGTTACTGACCGTGATTTACGTAATCGAGTGCTTGCTGATGAGGTGGAGCCCGCGCAAGCTATCAATAGTATTATGACCAATAAGCCTAAGTTTATATTTGAAAATAATCGTGTGTTTTCAGCGCTACACTTAATGCTTAAGCATAATATTCATCATTTACCTGTGCTTGATGAAAATCATAAACCGCTAGGTATGATCACTAGTACAGACTTACTACGCCAACAAAAAAGCGACCCTGTCCAGCTCATTGGTCGTATTTACAAAGCGCATAATGTCGCTGATTTAAAGCGTTACGCTAAAGAAATTCCTGAGTTATTAAAGGGGTTTTCTAATAATATTGATGATATTTCACTGATTGGAAAACTACTCAGCGGTTTAACCGATGCGCTAACCTCGCGGCTAATATTTTTATTTCAACAACAACATGGTGTTGCACCTACGAGCTTTAGCTTTATTTGTTTTGGCTCTCAAGCGCGCGAAGAGCAAACACTGCATTCTGATCAAGATAACGGCTTGTTATTACCCGATGGTCTAAACGATGAGCAGCACGCGTACTTTAAACAAATGGGTGAATTTGTTTGTGAAAACTTAGTTGAATGCGGTATTCGTCGTTGCCCTGGTAACATTATGGCCAGCAGTGATGCGTGTCGAATGAGTGTTAGTGATTGGCGGGCGAAGTTTTTAAAGTGGATCACCAGCCCCACACCCCAGGCAATGCTCAACTGTAAAATATTTTTTGATCTGCGTTTTATTGAGGGATCAACCACGCTTTATAGCCAGTTTTGTGAAGAGTTAACCCATATTTCTCGCAACGATCTTTTTTATGCGGCAATGGCCAGCGATGTGAATACCAACAGCGCGCCGATTGGTTTATTCAATAACTTTAAAACCGAGAAAACCGAGCAGCACCACAAATACATTGATCTTAAAAAGCGCGGGGTTGTGATCATTAACGATCTGGCAAGGCTGTATGCATTAAAAGTAGGCATCCGCCGTGCTAACACCCAAGAGCGATTAGACGCCTTATTAAAGTATTCATTGTTAAGCAAAGAGGATATTTATAATTTAAAAGATTGTTGGCGATTTTTAACTCAACTTAGGTTGCGTACACAAATAAACGAAGAGGGGTTACCCAGCAATTGTATAAACCCAGATAAGCTCAATTCGTTAGAGCGTCATCAGCTTAAAGAAGCGTTTTACCTAGTAAAACAAGCGCAGCAAGGCGCGGCGTTTAAATTTGCGCGTGGGAGTTTGTAACAACAATGGTTAAGCAGCTTATTACTCGTTATTTAAAGCGCCGCCATTTGCTCGTGCAAAGTGCTTTAAAGCAACGTTACTTAGTAATTGATTTGGAATTAACAGGGCTTGATCCTAAACAACATGAAATTGTCTCGGTTGCTTGGGTACTGATTGATAACGAATGTATCAAAAACAGTCAGTCGCAGCATTTGGTTAATAAAGAGGTGAAAAGTCTAGAGCAGAGCCCCGTTTTTCATGGCATTAGTACTGACTCGGTGGCACAAGGGCAAAGTCTACAAAGCATTATAACGTCTTTAAGCGCTCACTTTAGTGACTGTATTTTAGTATTTCATAATGCCATGCTCGATTGGGGTTTTATAAAGTTAGCACTAAAAAATGCAGGGATCACCCAGCGCCCCAAGTTGATTATCGATACCTTACAAATAGAAAAAAAGCGTCTGCTAAAACATAGCTCAGATATAAAATTAGACGATTTAACTCTTAATGAATGTCGTAAACGCTACGACTTACCAAGCTATCATTGTCATCACGCCCTTACCGATGCACAAGCTACTGCTGAGTTGTTATTAGCCCAATGCCATCAAATAAGCGCCGGTAAAGAACTTAAAGTAGGCGATCTAACGTAGGTTGGGTAGAGCGAAGCGAAACCCAACTACAATATAGATTTTCTTTTAATACAGTTACTTCGTAGTAGAGCATTTACTTTTATCATTATGTGTATAAATATGGGATATAAATAAGAAAAACTATGAGTAAAGAATTGTCTGAAAAAGTAGGAAATTGGGAAAAATACTTTGAATACTCAAAAGAAACTCTAGCTAATGAAGAGGTACGTCTTAACAACTTAGATGAAAAGGCTACAAAGTTTATTGGTGTCACCACTATATTAGTAGCTTTATTAGGTATTTTGTTTTCAACATTATTTAAAAGCTTTATTTTCACTAACAGTTTTTTTGGATATTTATCTATAGGTTCTCTAATTTTGGGAGTCAGCATGCTTCTATCTTCGATTGTTTTCTCTTTGCAAGCTTTGAAGCTTAAAGAAACTAATAGGATGCCATTAGATAAACAAACAGACGATCTATTTTTCCAAAGTACAATGGAAGATGTTTATGTAAAACTAATTAAATCTATACAAGTTTCATATAATAGTTTTAGAGAAGTGGCAGAGCTAAAAGTAAAAAAACTTGAAATTGCATTTAATGAGCTGCTTGGTTCAATATTTTTTATTGTTTCGGGCTTAATTCTATTATTTATAAGGTAAAACTTATGTCCGATGAAAAAAATAAAGTACCACAACAAAATCCCTTAGATACAACCACTCCGCTTGATATGGTAAGAGCGAAAAACGAAAAAGAGAAAAAATAGAATAACTAAAGCTATTCGCTTAAAAATGTCTCTACGCTTGTACTTTGTAAGCGTCTTTAAGCTTATGTATCTAGTTTCTGTAAAACATAATACAAAAACTTTTTTCAGAAATTCAAGGAACGAATATGAAACTTATCATCGCTATTTTTATTACCTTATTCCCTCTTATTACTTTTGCTAATTCAAGCGTGCCAGCTAATCGTCATATTGCAGTGCAGGGGTCAGCTGAGGTATTTGTTGAGCCAGATATGGCTCAAATTATATTTGAAGTAAAAAGCACTGAAGATACATTACTTGAGGCTAAAGGTGAGCTTGATGGCCGGATTAGCTTGCTACTTGAACAATCAGACAAATACGGTTTTGGCCAAGACGATGTTTATATATCTGGTTTAAAAAGCAAGTTATACACTATGATTGGTACAGAATCTGGGACTGTTTCAGGCGATAAATATTTAGCCCTGAAAACAGTTAAAGTCACATTAAAAGATATTAAAAAAGTCGATGAATTTATTAATTTTGCTCAAAGCTTAAAAATAGACAATATCGAAAAAATTAATGGTTTATCCTCTAAAGTTAATCAGTTAGAGGCAGAGGCAACACAATTAGCAATCGATAACGCAAAAGCGAAGGGAAATAAGCTCGCTCAAGCTTTTGGCGCTGAACTTGGCAACGTTTACAGTATCAGTGCAAATTCCAGCAGCTCAGATTACGATTATGACGCGGGCGGTGTTAAGCACATTATTTTATCTAGCCACAGAAATAGTATGGTTGCTAGTAATAACGAGAATCCATTTATGCAGCAGCAATATTTAGGCGCAACAATAAGCGTTAAAGCATCAATAAAGGTGGTGTTTGATTTAAAACTAAAATAGCAAACAGTGCAAATACCCACTAGCAGGGCTAAAAGTAAAAGTGCAGTGTGTGTTGATTATGACGTTAATTTAAAGTTTCTAATGCTTGGCTCTTATAATCACAGGCAAGGTCGATTACAATACCGCCATCTAAAAGGCGACGCTGCCTTTCTCTGTACGTAACTAGAGTGGATTTTATATTTCATGGCAATCAAACTTGCAATTAATGGTTTTGGTCGTATTGGTCGAAATATTGTCCGTGCACTATACGAATCAGGCTTAAGCGACGAGATCAAAATTGTTGCAATTAACGAACTAGCCGACCCTGAAGCTATTGCCCATTTATTAAAATACGACACCTCTCATGGTCGTTTTGCTTTTCCAGTTAAACTAGGTGAAGACACTATCAGCGTTGCTGATGACACCATTGCGTTATTTTGTGAACAAAATCCAGTTGAATTACCGTGGCAAACGTTAGATGTTGATGTGGTGCTTGAATGTACGGGGGTTTACCACTCACGTGAGCACGCACAGTTACATTTGACTGCGGGCGCAAAAAAGGTGCTGTTTTCACATCCTGCGGATAATGATGTTGATGCCACTATTGTTTACGGTATTAATGACGATGAGCTTAAAAGCGAGCATACTATTGTCTCTAATGGCTCGTGTACCACCAACTGCGTTGTTCCTGTTATTAAAGTACTCGATGATGCTTTTGGCATTGAATCAGGTGCTATTACGACCATTCATGCGTCAATGAACGATCAGCAAGTGATTGATGCGTATCATCATGATTTACGCCGTACGCGTGCCGCCAGCCAGTCTATTATTCCTGTAGATACAAAATTAGCCCGTGGTATAGACCGTATTTTACCTAAATTTAAAGGTCGCTTTGAGGCCATTGCGGTCCGTGTACCGACCATTAATGTGACGGCGATGGATTTAAGTGTCACGGTTAATGCAGATGTAGATTTAAGTGCGGTTAATAATGCGCTTAAAGCACAAGCTAAAGACCGCCTTGAAGGTATTTTAAGTTACACCGAAGAGCCGTTGGTATCGGTTGATTTTAACCATGACCCACATTCTTGTATCATAGATGGCACACAGACACGTGTTAGTCATAAACGACTGATAAAGTTATTAGTTTGGTGTGATAACGAGTGGGGATTTGCGAATCGCATGCTCGATACCGCGCGTGCTATGATGGCATTTAAGTAATATTTAAAACGTATTTTTCAGGTTCAGTATCGTTAACTAAGGAGATGTTCATGTCGGTCATTAAAATGGCAGATTTAGATTTAAACGGCAAACGCGTATTAATTCGTGAAGATTTAAATGTACCCGTTAAAGCAGGAAAAGTGACGTCAGATGCACGTATTCGTGCTGCGTTACCTACTATCAAACTAGCGTTAGAGAAAGGCGCGAAAGTGATGGTTATGTCACACCTTGGCCGTCCTACGGAAGGGCAATACGAAGACGAGTTTTCATTGGCTCCGGTTGTCGATTACTTAAATGATGCACTTGAGCAAACAGTTCGCCTAGAAAAAGATTACCTAAACGGCGTTAATGTTGCAGATAACGAAGTCGTTGTTTTTGAAAACGTGCGTTTTAATAAAGGCGAGAAAAAAGACGACGAAACCTTATCAAAGCAATTAGCTGCATTATGTGACGTGTACGTAATGGATGCCTTTGGTACTGCGCATCGCGCACAAGCATCAACGCATGGTGTAGGTTTATTTGCTGATGTAGCGTGTGCCGGTCCATTATTATCGGCTGAACTTGAAGCGCTAGGTAAAGCACTTGATAACCCAGCCCGTCCGTTAGTGGCGATTGTGGGTGGTTCTAAAGTGTCAACTAAGTTAACCGTACTTGATTCGTTATCTAAAATTGTTGACCAGCTTGTTACCGGTGGCGGTATTGCTAATACCTTTATTGCCGCTGCAGGTTACCCTGTAGGTAAGTCCCTTTTTGAGGCTGACTTAATGGACGAAGCTAATCGCTTATGTGCAGCAGCAAAAGCTAACAATGGTGAAATTCCGGTACCGACAGATGTTGTTGTGGGTAATGAATTCTCAGAATCAGCTGTAGCTACACTTAAAGATGTAAGCGAAGTCACTAGCGACGATATGATTTTTGATATTGGCCCTGATACAGCAAACAAACTTGCAAAAATTATTGCTAATGCGGGCACCGTTGTATGGAATGGCCCAGTGGGTGTTTTTGAATTTGATCAGTTCGGTAATGGTACACGTGCTATTGCCCAAGCAATTGCTGATTCAAAAGCGTTTTCAATTGCAGGCGGTGGTGACACTTTAGCAGCAATTGACAAGTACGGCATTAGTGACAAAGTTTCGTATATTTCTACCGGTGGTGGTGCTTTCTTAGAGTTTTTAGAAGGTAAAAAACTGCCAGCAGTAGTGATGTTAGAATCACGTGCTAAGTAATACGTAAAGTATTAGCTAGCCGTTAGGCAGATGTGGAGTGTTCGCATCTGCTACACTTAACTGATAAATACCTCTCACTTTTATTTATTAGTTATTTAATTCGAATTTTAGGCATTGAGCTTTAAGGTTCGAGGTGCAGTTATTGCACCAAACTAACAAATCCGTTCAAACTAGATAGTTTAATGACTATCGATAAATTGGAGAATACCCAATGGCTTTAATCAGTATGCGACAACTTCTGGATCATGCCGCTGAGCATGGTTACGGTGTACCCGCGTTTAATGTAAATAACCAAGAGCAAATGCGTGCAATTATGGAAGCGGCTGATAAAACAAACAGCCCTGTTATTGTGCAAGGTTCTGCGGGCGCACGTGCGTATGCCGGTGCACCTTTTATTCGTCATATGATTTTAGCGGCAGTTGAAGAATGGCCACATATCCCCGTGGTTATGCATCAGGATCACGGTACATCACCAGGTGTATGTCAACGTTCAATTCAGTTAGGTTTTTCATCAGTAATGATGGATGGCTCGTTAATGAGCGATGGTAAAACTCCGTCAAGCTACGATTACAACGTTGATGTAACACGTAAAACAGTTGAAATGGCACATGCATGTGGTGTTTCAGTTGAGGGTGAGCTAGGTGTATTAGGTTCACTTGAAACCGGTGAAGCGGGTGAAGAAGACGGCGTTGGCGCTGAGGGTAAACTTACCACAGAGCAAATGCTAACGAATCCAGAAGAAGCGGCAGACTTTGTAAATAAAACCCATGTTGATGCGCTGGCTATTGCCTGTGGTACATCACACGGTGCCTATAAATTTACGCGTCCACCAACCGACGACATTTTAGCAATTGATCGTATTAAAGAAATTCATGCGCGTATACCAAACACACATTTAGTAATGCATGGTTCGTCTTCAGTACCACAAGAGTGGTTAGAGGTGATCAACCAATACGGTGGTGAGATCCCAGAAACTTACGGCGTGCCAGTTGAGCAAATTGTTGAAGGTATTAAATACGGTGTGCGTAAGGTAAACATTGATACTGACTTACGTTTAGCTTCTACCGGTGCGATTCGTCGTCATTTAGCAATGAACCCGTCTAACTTTGACCCACGTAAGTTCTTAGCCGCTGCAACGCAAGCAATGACTGACATTTGTATCGCCCGTTACGAAGCGTTTGGTACTGCAGGTCAAGCAAGTAAAATTAAGCCAATTTCATTGGATGAAATGCACCTTAAATACTTAAGCGGTGAGTTAAACCCAAAAATAAAATAATGAGCCAATAACGGCGATACTCTCGCACTCATTATAAAAAGCCAGTTGCTTACGCACTGGCTTTTTTGATCTGTAAGAGATCAGTATTTTACTTACCGATAAATCTGGGATCACTCGATTACTAACTAACCTTATCTGGGATCATTACTTTACTAAGTGAAGGGCTTAAAGTGACACATTTTGTATTTTTAAGTGTCGAACATCATAATTGATGGATAAAAATCACACAGTAAATCATTGGCTTAGCTTTGTTAGTGGGTAAAATAGTGATCCGAAAAGGGATCTGCTTGATAAAACTCTGATCCTTGTAATTAAGATCATAATAAACCTGATCTAAATAGGTGCCGACTTTTATTATTAAGCCTAAAAATAGCTGCTAGTTAGTAATTTAATGATCCCAAGTTAATATCATAAATAATGCCTTTAATAACGACTCACTTAACTGCAAACCGCTTTTTTATTTACTGCTCAAGATGATAAAAATATGACATATTCAATTCTTTGTTACTATTTTGTGTTTTTTTTAGTCTCATTTTAATTTAGACGTTACACTTTAATAAAAATGTCATACTTAGTCATAATAATGAAACCTACTCAATAGCCTAAGAGATAAATTGGAATGTCACGTAAAGTATTAGTCGTTGATGACGAAGCACCTATCAGGGAAATGTTGGTTTTTGTTTTAGAACAAAATGGCTTTCAAGCCATTGAGGCAGAAGATTATGATTCTGCAATAGCCGCAATGGTTGAACCTTATCCAGATATGGTGTTACTCGATTGGATGCTACCTGGTGGTAGTGGAATTCAAATTGCTAAAAAATTCAAACAAAATGAACACACACGCCAAATCCCTATCATTATGCTGACTGCTCGCGGCGAAGAAGAAGACAAAATACGCGGTTTAGAAGTGGGCGCTGATGATTACGTTACTAAGCCGTTTTCACCTAAAGAGTTAATGGCGCGTATTAAAGCGGTTATTCGCCGAGTAGCACCTACCTCTTTAGAAGAAGCAATTGAAGTGCATGGCCTGCGCTTGGACCCTATTTCGCATCGTGTTACCTCAGGGGGCAGTGAGCTTGATATGGGGCCAACCGAATTTAGACTGTTACACTTTTTTATGACCCATCCAGAGCGTGTTTACAGCCGAGAGCAACTGCTTGATCATGTATGGGGCACGAATGTGTATGTTGAAGACAGAACCGTAGATGTTCATATTCGTCGCTTGCGTAAAGCGATTGCTACGCTTGGACATGACCGCTTAGTACAAACGGTACGCGGAGCTGGTTATCGCTTTTCGAGTAAACTATAGTGTGCTTAAAATTAAGCTTACTTAGTTAAGTAGCAATCTATTAACCTAGCTCAGTCAACTTGTCTGCTAGCGTTTATAAGGTAAAGAGCGTGTATGTATCGAGTTATTAACAAGCAGGCGCTAACAAAGCGGCTGTTTGTCTATTTTATACCTTTACTTTTAATTGGGGTGCTTATTGGTGCCCCATTTTTGATGTTGTTTTTGGGCGCTTTTTCGCTACTTATGTGGCATTACCATCAACTTTATCGGTTAAGTGATTGGCTGCATAACCAGCGCAGTTTTAACCCACCAGAAGGGGAAGGGTCGTGGGAGCAAGTATTTGAAGGTATTTACCAGCTGCAACATCGTAATCGTAAAAAGCGTAACGAACTGGCAGAGCTGATACGCCGTTTTCGTGACGGTGCTGAGGCGGTGCCTGATGCTGTTGTTGTATTGCAAAACGATTTATCAATTGTGTGGTGTAATCAACTTGCACTCAAAGTGTTAGGGTTACAATGGCCGGTTGATCATGGTCAGCGTTTAGATAACCTCATTCGCGATCCTAAATTTGCTAAATATATGCGCCGTAAAGAGTTTAGTGATGCACTGGAGCTTGAAAGTGGCCACAGTGTTGAGCAAGTTCTTGAATTTAGGGTTATGCCCTATGCCAATACACAGTTGTTGGTGGTAGTACGCGATGTTACTCGCTTAAAGCAACTTGAGCAGATGCGTAAAGACTTTGTTGCTAATGTGTCTCATGAGCTCAGAACCCCTTTAACGGTTGTTACCGGCTACCTTGAAATGCTCGATAGTGATTCACTTCCCCCGCCTGCAATGTGGAATAAAGCACAAACTACCATGCTAGAGCAATGTAAACGCATGGATAGTTTAGTGAATCAGTTACTTTCTTTATCACGTATTGAAGGCGCAAAACGCCACAGTAATGATAAGGCAGTAAAGGTACCGCAATTGCTAAAACTGATTGAAACTGAGGCACAGTCTATAAATCAAGATAAAGGCCATCAACTTATTTTTAATATTGATGCGTCACTTGATATTACCGGTGCTGAGGATGAGCTCAGAAGTGCGTTTTCAAACTTAGTATTTAATGCCATTCATTATACTAAGCCAGGTGGTAAAATTGAGGTGTGCTGGCAGCGCAACAATGAACAGGCATGTTTTAGTGTTACCGATAATGGTGATGGTATTGCACCAGAGCATATAAATCGCTTAACTGAGCGTTTTTACCGGGTCGATAAAGCCAGAAGCCGCACCACAGGTGGCTCAGGATTAGGCTTAGCAATTACTAAACATGTACTTACTCGCCATGGTAGCCAATTAAAAATTAACAGTGAACTGGGTAAAGGCTCCTGTTTTTCTTTTGCGTTTTCAAGCGATAGGCTGATCTCTATTCCGCCATTAGTGACGAGTAATACTGCTAGTCATAAAAGTGTCATTTAAGAGTCACACCATTGTCATGTACTCACTTTAGAGTGAACCGCAGTTAGGAAATGGGACGAACAAACTGGAGAACCCCAAAATGAAATTTAAAAACTTAGTTGCCGCAATGGGTGTGGCTGTTACAACATTTGTATCTGCGCAAGCAGTAGCATTAGAAGACGGTATGCCTGAGTATCAAAAAATTAGCGGTGTATCAGGTAACTTTTCATCGGTAGGGTCTGATACGTTAGCCAACATGATGACCTTTTGGGCTGAAGAATATAAGCGTATTTACCCAAATGTAAATATTCAAATTCAAGCGGCAGGTTCGTCTACTGCGCCACCAGCATTAACAGAAGGAACGGCAAATTTAGGTCCAATGAGCCGTGCTATGAAGTCGAAAGAAATTGAAGCATTTGAAAAGCGCTATGGCTATAAGCCAACACAAGTACGTGTAGCAATTGATGCATTGGCGGTATTTGTTCATAAAGATAACCCAATTGAAGGGCTGCGTATTGACCAAATCGATGCTATTTTCTCATCAACACGTAAATGTGGCGCACCAGAGCAAGTAAACCGCTGGAGTGATGTTGGTCTAGAAGGTGATTGGGCTGCAAAAGACGTGCAATTATATGGACGTAACTCAGTATCAGGGACTTACGGTTACTTTAAAAAGAAAGCCTTATGTAAAGGCGATTTTCGTAATAACGTGAACGAGCAACCGGGTTCAGCTTCTGTTGTACAGTCAATTTCAGCATCACTAAATGCCATTGGTTATTCTGGCATTGGTTATAAAACATCGGGTGTGCGTACTGTTCCTTTATCTAAAAAAGGTACTAACTTTGTTGATGCCACGCTTGAAAACGTAGCTCAAGGTAAATACCCACTATCACGTTTCTTATATGTTTATGTAAATAAACACCCAAATAAGCCACTTGGCCCAGTTGAAGCTGAGTTTTTAAAGATGGTACTTTCGCAAGAAGGTCAAAAAATTGTAGAAAAAGATGGTTATGTGCCACTTTCTGCAAAGCTAGTTGAAGTTGAGTTGAAAAAGTTAGGCTTAAAATAAACCGCTAATAATTAAAAAACCGCTCAAATGAGCGGTTTTTTTTGGTTTACAATTTATGCCGATTGATATTAGTCAGCTTTACTTAAGTTTTCAGCTTGTACTTTACATTGATTATACGCTTCGATGCATTTAGATGAGCAAACCTGTGACTTAAGGCTGTCGGTGGTTGTTTGTTGTTCACAGCTGGTTTCGCATTGATAACTTTGCTGAGCGCATTGGTTAAGTGCTGGATTACCTGCTTGGCTTTGGCACCCTGCCAATGCTGCAAAAGAAAAAGCCACTAGAGTGGTTTTAATAACAGTTTTCATACTTATCCTTAAAGTGAGGCTACACCAGTATTAAACTTCAACCTGTATATTGTCGATTAATCTAACACTTCCTAAAAAGGCGGCAGCTAAAATAACAAATCGTGTATCTTCGAGTGTAGCAGCTTTTAATGTATCTCGTTGAGCTATCGAAAAATAATCTGGTTTTAGCCCTGCGCTTTCTAAAGTCGCTTTAGCATCAGCTTCAAGAGTAGCAAACGCTTTATTTCCGCTTTTTAGTTGCTGCGCACAGTGATTTAAAGTGTTGAATAAAATCGTAGCGGTTTGCTTTTCATCACTTGATAAATACCCATTGCGTGAGCTCATGGCAAGGCCGCTAACTTCACGCATCGTTGGCACACCAATAATTTCTACTGGTATCGACAAATCACGGGCCATTGTTTTAACAACTTGCAGCTGCTGAAAGTCTTTTTCACCAAAGCAGGCGTAATCAGGTTGGACTAAGTTAAATAGTTTAGTGACAACTGTTGCTACACCTTTAAAATGACCAGGACGTGAGCCGCCGCAATAGCCCATCGAAATACCTGGTACATCAACAAAACTTTGCACCCCTAAGCCATTTGGGTAAATAGCCTCTACACTGGGGATAAACAAAATATCCGTTTCAAGATCGGCTAAACCTTGTTTATCGGCATCTAAGGTACGCGGATAATTGTCTAGATCTTCGTTAGCACCAAATTGCATCGGGTTAACAAAAATACTAACAACGACTTTGTCGGCCAGTGTTTTTGCTTTTTCTACCAACGAAAAGTGACCGCGGTGCAGGTTACCCATAGTAGGTACTAGTGCAACACTTAAACCCGCTTGGCGCCAAGCTCTTATTTGACTGCGTAATGATTTAATTTCAGTGATTGACTGCATTATTTAAACTCGTGTTCAGCGCTTGGAAAAACGCCGCTTTTAACATCGTTACAATACTTTTTAACAGCGGCAGGCATGTTGCCTGTTTCGAGTAAAAAGTTTTTTGAAAATTTAGGAATGTAGCCTGCAGAAATACCGACTAAATCGTGCATAACCAAAATTTGGCCATCGGTTACATTGCCCGCACCAATCCCTATAGTCGGAATGCTTAATGAGTCAGTAATACGTTTTGCTAAGGCACTTGGAATACACTCAAGCACGAGTAGTTGAGCACCCGCTGCCTCTAATGCTTTTGCATCGGCAATAATTTTTTGTGCTTGTGCTTCTTCACGGCCTTGAATTTTAAAACCACCAAATACGTGCACAGATTGCGGCGTAAGCCCTAAATGCCCACACACCGGAATACCTTGCTGAGTAAGTGATTTAATGCTGTCATGCAGCCATTCACCACCTTCAAGCTTGATCATATTAGCACCTGCGCGCATCAACTCTGCGGCATTTTTACAAGCATCATTTGGATTTGCATAGGTCATAAATGGTAGGTCGGCAATAACAAATAGGTCACGGCTTCCAGCGCGAACACAGCGAGTATGGTACGCAATTTCTTGGTTTGTCACAGCGAGTGTGTCATCGCCACCTTGTAATACCATTCCCAAAGAATCACCGACTAAAACAACTTCAACGCCATTCTCATGAAATAGCTTAGCAAAACTGGCATCATAAGCTGTTAACGCAGTGATTTTATTACTTTCAGCCTTCATTTTATTCAAAGTTGAAACGGTTATTTTAGACATAATATTCTCGCAGACATAAGCCTTAGTTAATTACAGCGGTAATTGTTGTAAGTCGTTAAGCGGTAGGTTATTTGCTATCTGTTTGATAGATGCGCCGCTTGGTAAAATAAGTTCGGGTGCAATTTCTTGCAGCGGGTAAACAACAAACTCTCTCTCGTTTAATCCGTAATGAGGCACCGTTAAACGTTTAGTATTTATAACCTGCTCACCAAATAATAAAATATCAATATCCAGTGTGCGTGCGCCCCAACGCTCAGCCTTTCTGACTCGACCATGCTCCAGCTCTATGGCTTGCGTTAAATCAAGTAACTGCTCTGGCTGTAGCGAGGTATTGATACAGGCAACCGCGTTCACATAATCGGGTTGATCTTGTGGCCCCATAGGCTTGCTCGCATAATAATGTGAGCAAGCGATAAACTCGCTGTTAGGCAAGTTTTTAAGTGCAACAACAGCATCATCAAGTTGTTTTTTAGGTGTATTAAGGTTGGCACCTAAGCCTAAATAGACACGTTGCATTATTTACTCAGCTGGTTTTTTAGTGGTGCGCCGACGAGGACGCTTACGTGGTTTTGGTCCACCTTGATGACCTAGCTCTCGCACCATTTCTTTTTGGCCATTAATATCTTGACTCAAGTACTGTGTCCACCACTGTGCAAGCTCTGTATGCTCAGTTTCACCGGCATCAACACGCAGTAGTAAAAAGTCATAAGCGGCTTTAAAACGAGGCTGCTGTGTTAAGCGATAGGCACGTTGGCCTGCACGTTTGTCTAAACGTTGTTGAATATGCCAAATATCACGGGCGCCTAACGTAAAGCGTTTTGGCACTGCAATATGCTGAGCGTTCTCACTAAGTACTTTATTAATTGCTTGGGCAAAGGCATCGTATTCAGAGAGTTGTTCTTGACGTCGAATTTTTTCAGTACGTTCAACCAATGGAAACCACAGTAACGCTGCAAATACAAACGCAGGGGTGACTTTTTTCTCTGCATTAATGCGGATGTCAGTGTTTGCAAACATTTGCTTGATGAAGGTTTCTTCAAGCCCGCCTGGGTTTTTATCCAAAATGCGGTCAAGCTCTGGGAATAACGATTTAAATAACCCGTATTTGCGCAGCATTAAAAAGTTTTGTTGTGCTTTGCCGTTTAAAAACAGCTTGAGTATTTCTTCAAACAAACGTGCCGGTGGAATGTTATCAAGCAAGCTAGCTAGAGCGGTTATTGGCTTTTCGCTTGCAGGTGCTATTTGCATATCGAGTTTAGTAGCAAAGCGCACTGCACGAAGCATACGCACGGGGTCTTCACGATAGCGTGTTTCAGGGTCGCCAATTAACTCAATTTGTTTTGCCTTTATGGCCGCTAAACCATTGGCGTAATCATAAATACAAAAATCATTGATTGAGTAATATAAGGCATTGATTGAAAAATCACGACGCTCGGCATCTTCTTCAATGCTGCCAAATACGTTGTCGCGAAGTAGTTGCCCATGTTCGCTTGATTGGCTAATTTGATTTTTGTCTTCTTGTGCTTCGTGATGGCCGCGCATGGTGGCCACTTCAATAATCTCACGACCAAAAACAATGTGCGCTAAACGAAAGCGGCGGCCAATTAAACGGCAGTTACGAAACAGTTTTTTAACTTGCTCAGGGGTTGCATTGGTTACAACATCAAAATCTTTGGGTTGTTGACCTAACAATACATCGCGAATGCAACCACCAACTAAGTAGGCATCATAGCCACCATCTTTTAGGCGATAGAGTACTTTGATTGCATTTGGGCTAAATTGTTTGCGAGAAATACCATGCTCACCTCGAGGGATCACCAACGGTTCACTGCTGATTGCGACATCTTCGGCACTGGCATTCGGGCCGATAATTTGTCGACAAAATTGAAAAAGCTTGGAAATAATAGTCTGTCTCCTAGAGAAGCGGTTGATTGACTCGCCATTGCAATCAAAATGACAACAAGTACCTTCTCATAGAGCTGTACTTACTGTTTTATGTAATTAGCATATATTTAGGCGGCTATCATATACCAGCAAGGTGGAAAAATTAAGTTGCAGTGCTGAAATTAAGCCATTTTTAACGATTTTATTTGAATTTGTTATACCCAATCCGCGAAAGAGCGTTAAATCTGTATTTCACGCGTAGTGGGAACGCGGCTTAAGTTAAAATGTGCCACGCCCCAAGCAAGTAATTGCTCTGTGGTTAAATCCATAAGTTGGTCGTGGGTTGGCAAACCTAAAAAGTTAAATACCGCTATCAAAGTCGGTTTGGGATTTTGTTTGCAAATAGCGGGGGCGTAATTTTGTTTAGAGAGTTTAAATCCAGGTTTTGCTACCGCTAAAGGTAAATGAGCAAATTCTGGAATAGGGTTATTAAGTTGCTTAAACAGACTTATTTGACGGGCGGTAGGTTCAAGTAGATCAGCGCCTCGTACAATTCGATTGATCCCTTGCTCAATGTCATCAATAACCACCACCAGTTGATAGGCAAATAAACCGTCGCTACGTTTTATAATGTAATCTTCATGGGCCAGAGCAGGGTCAACGTCAATACGCCCCTGAATAAGGTCGTTATAAGTCACAGTTGCATGGCATTGAGTTAAGCGAAGGGCATGACCCTGTTCACTGAGTTGGCTATGTTTACATTGCCCTTGATAAATTCCACCTAGCGCTTTTATTTGCTTACGAGAGCATTGGCAGGCATAAATAAGCTGTTGTTTTGACAGTGAGTTTACTGCATCTTGATAAATAGTAAGACGCTGTGTTTGATACACAACGTTTTCATCCCAATTAAGGCTGTAGGCGTCTAAGGTATTTAGGATATCGGTGGCTGCGCCTTTAACAACGCGAGTGGTGTCTATATCTTCAATGCGTACTAACCATTTCCCTTGGTTAACTTTTGCATCTAGGTAGCTACCTACAGCCGCCACAAGTGAGCCAAAATGTAACGGCCCCGAAGGAGACGGTGCAAATCGGCCGCGATAGTCAGATACTTGCGCGGTAACGGCTGTAGAAGACATGGCTATAACTTAATTAGCCGCGTCCAGCTTGCTTTTCTTTAATTTCGGCAAGTGTTTTACAGTCTACGCATAAATCGGCAGTAGGACGTGCTTCTAAACGACGAATGCCAATTTCAATGCCACAAGACTCACAAAAACCAAACTCGTCTTCTTTAATTAAGTTGATTGTTTTTTCAATTTTCTTAATTAATTTGCGTTCGCGGTCACGAGTACGAAGCTCTAATGAGAACTCTTCTTCTTGTGCTGCGCGGTCAACGGGATCAGGAAAGTTAGCTGCTTCGTCTTGCATGTGTGACTTAGTACGATCAACTTCGTTCCGTAAATCATTACGCCAAGTTTCTAAAATTGTTTTAAAATGAGCACGTTGTGCTTCATTCATGTACTCTTCACCCGGTTTTTCTTGGTATGGTTCTAAACCGGCTTGAGCCAATAAACCATGTCTTTTTTGGTCTGGCATAACTCTCTCCTAAATCCTTAATTTAATGCCTCAGCATTAGCCGGCGGTATAAATAACAGAAACTCATACCCTAGGCAAATTTATTTTTAAATAATCGAATTAGCTTCAACCCTGTTTACCCATATAAAAGTAGCAAAAGCAGTGTTTATACTTTTTTATTACAGTATCGGTTTATAAACTGGCGTTGTTATGTGGGCAAAAATAATAAAAACAACTTATCTTTTACTTTTCGGTTAAGTATTTTTTAGGCGTAATACAATACCAGCGTTTAAAAGCACGCTGAAAAGCGCTTTGTTCAGAAAAGCCCAGCGCAGTGGCAATGTTTAACGAACTGAGTCCTTGTTTTAGTAATATAAGGGCTTGTTGTTTGCATATTTCGTCAATAATTTTGCTGTAGCTGGTGTGTTGTTGTTTTAAGTAACGCTGTAGGCTGCGAGTTGATAGCGCTAATGCCTGAGCAGCTTGCTGAACACTTAAACGCTCTGGCAGGTGTTGTGTTATTAGCGCTTTGAGCTGACTAATATACTGAGCTTCGTGGTTATAGTTAATAGCCTGTGCGGCTAATAAAGTTTCTAGCTCGTTATTAGCGCCTTTTAGTGAGCAGTGTAGTAATTGGCTATCAAAGATCATGCTATTTGTTGTGCTATTAAACTCAATAGGACAGTTAAATACACTTTGATACTGTTTAACTTCATTGATGGGCGGTTGTTGGCGCATTAATTTTATTTGGCTGAGCATCAACGGGGCTTGCCATTCACAACATTGTTGAGCAAAAGCAAGCCAGCTACTAAAAAGCTCATCTGCCATGAAGTGTGTGACTGGTGTTTTGGGGTGCCATTCTAGGCTGCTGTGTTGTTGGTGATGATGTAGGCTAATAGTGCCAATGTTTCTAACTAAGGTATGCAGCTTTAAAGCATGTTGTAATGCGCTTAATAAAGAGTCACTCACTAAAGCAATATGCCCAAGTAATCCCCAGTTTTGCGCATTAAGCGCTTGACCAAACTCTAATCCTACTGTGTTCCTATTTAAGTGTTTTGCGCCAATGGCCATGAGCTGTTCGTAATCAGCAAGCGGGTATTTATAGCGACTGTTATTAAGTTGCTGCCCTCCTTGAGTAATATTATTAAGTAAGTGTTCTTTATTCAGACCTTGAGAAGCTAAGTAACTAGTTAAAGAACGAATAATTTGGCTACTTACAAAATACATAAAATATCCTTTTCTAGACGGTTAAAGTTTAAGCTGCCCTAACTGGCGCGCAAAGTCAATTTTGTGCGTTTGAGGTCAAGATTTTAATAAGTATTTACGGCATGGTTGTAAAGTTAAACAATAATAATGACAAGGAACACCACAATGAAGCCCCATTTACTCTCACTTTGTATCGCCAGTAGCCTACTTTTAATTGGTTGTAGCGAAGACAATGACAATAACGTTGCACCACCAATTGTCGTGGTGCCTGATCCCGTTCCAGAGACGAGCGCGCCAATAATTGCATTTGATGACGATAATAAACTTGATGCGAATATCCGTTGGACTACCTTCGGTGTGCCGCATATCACTGCTGATAACTTAGAGAGCTTAGCGTTTGGTAGTGGTTATGCTTATGCTAAAGATCATGCGTGTCTATTGATGGATCAAATTATTAAAGTGCGCGGTGAACGCTCGAAATACTATGGTCCAGATAAAGTACCAGGCAGTGGCGACTCAACGCATTTAATTTCTGACTTTGGTTATAAAGCCTTGGGTGTGAATGAATATGCTCAAGCCAATTATGATCAATTAGAAGAGAACAGCCGAGCGCACTTTGAAGGGTTTGTGCAAGGCTTTAATAAATACGTTACTGATACGGGGGTTGATAATTTAGCGCCGGAGTGTGCCTCTGCACCTTGGGTTACCAGTTTAACAGCACAAGATATGTTGGCGTACTCTATGGCTACAGTGCAGCTAGCCAGCTCGGCTAACTTTTTAGAGCTCGCTTTTTTAGCAAACCCGGGTGATGCGAATGAGTATCTGCCAATGCCTACGTCAGAGCAGCCAAGTGCTGTGTCTTCAATGGTAGGCAATATTAATCAGCGAGCAAAGCAATTTAAGCTAGAGAAAAAATTTGATCACTTAGGGTCAAATGGTTGGGGGCTTGGTAAAGATATGATGGCCAATGGTAAAGGTGGTCTATTAGCAAATCCTCATTTTCCTCATGAGGGCAATTTACGCTTTTGGCAATCACACCTAACCATTCCCAACGCTATGAATGTAATGGGGGGCAGTTTGCAAGGGATGCCAGGAGTGATCAATATTGGTTTTAATGAGCACATAGCTTGGACCCATACTTTTTCTACAGCACGTCATTTTTTAATTTATCAGCTAGCACTAAATGAAAATGATCGCATGGGTTACAGCGTTGAAGGTGATAATTATGAAATTACTTCAAAAACAATTAACGTTGAGGTAACTGTGGCACCAGGGACCACAATTACACTTAGCAAACCGTTTTACTATAGCCACCATGGTTTAATGATTGAAACACCTGCCGCAAATGGTTTAGGGTGGAACGACAGCCAAGCATTTACCATCAAAGATGCCAATGAATTTAATATGGATGTGGTTGCTCAGTGGTCAGCTATTAATCAAGCAACCAGCTTAGAAGAGATGAAGGCCTCGTTTGCTAAATACGATGGCGTTTCATTTAATAACACCATGGCCAGCGATAAAGAAGGTAATGTCTTTTTTGTTGATGACAGCACCGTTTTGAAACTGAGTGATACCGCAAATATGGCAATTCGTTTGCAACCTGAATTGGTTGCACTTAGAGAGTCGACGGGCTTTGATTTAGTACCTGGTAACTTAAAGTTATTTGAGCCGCAAGGCGTTGTGCCTTTTGAACAAGCTCCCCAACTAAGTCGCACTGACTACGTACAAAACTCAAATGACAGCTATTGGGTTACTAATCTTGAACAACCTCTTGTGGGCTTTGCTGCGCAATATGGCGATGTTCATCAGCCATTATCATTGCGTACCCGTATGGGTTTGAAGCTCATAAAAGAGGGAGGCGGTGAAGACAGTAAGTTTGATTTGGCTGAACTTGAAAATGCGCTAGTAGGCAATCGTATCTATTTAGGTGAATTAGTATTTGATGATTTAGTTGCCCAGTGTAAAGCGCGTGGCGCAACACCGGTTACACTAACTAATGGAGCAAGTATTGACCTAACAGCTGCCTGCGCCGTGTTAGAGGACTGGAATGGCGCTATGAACCTTGATACACAAGGTGCTGCGTTAATCAGAGAGTTTGCTCACTTATTTAATGGTGATGAATACTTATATGATAATTTTGATGTGACCAACCCTGCAAATACGCCAAATACCTTACTTGCCGATGGCTCTGCGTTAACGGCATTAGCGCATGCAGTGCTTAATTTACAAAGCAATGGCGTGGCATTAAACAGTACTTTAGGTGAGCTGCAATTTGTTGAAAAAACGCTAGCAGGCGGCATTGCTTCAGGCGAGCAACTTCCTTGGAGTGGGCCAATGAGTGTGGAAGGAGGCTTTAATGTGTATCGTTTTGATCGCAGTAGCAGTCGTTCATTTTCTACGGTGATCCCATATATCGATCATCAAACATTGGATGATGCGATAACAGGTAAACCGTTAGCGTCAAATTTAACAGCCAGTGGTTACCCTGTTAATTACGGATCGAGCTGGATGTTTGTGATGAACTTTACCGATGATGGTCCTGTGGCAAAAGGATTACTGACTATGTCGCAAAGTTCAGACTCAAGTTCAGAACATTTTGATGATCAATCGCGTTTTTACTCAAATACGCCAGTATTAAGACCCATCTTATTTAAAGATGCAGATATTAATCTAAATTTAATTAATGAAATGGATTTATCAATGAGTAAAGAGTAAGCACACTTTGAGCGCCAGTACGAATGCTGGCGCGCTGTTTACCTAGTCAATAAACGGCACTTTTTCAATTAAAGTAACTTCACTCGCTGAAATGTGTGCTTTATAAGCTAATACTTCTACGCCTTGCTCAATGGCCTCGCTAAGCAATTGTGCATAGATTGGGTCAATATGCGCTGCTGCACTGACTTGTGTGATGCCTTGGTGCAGCACTGCAAATAGTAATACCGCTCGATGCCCTTGTTTTACCATGTCGATTAATTCACGAATATGCTTTTGCCCACGAACAGTTTGGGCGTCAGGGAAGTAGCCTTGACCACTTTGTGGACGATCTTCGCTCAGCAGCGTGACTGATTTAACTTCAACATAGCAATTGGCTTTGCTGCTGTGGGTAAGTAAAAAGTCGATGCGGCTGTTTTCACTGCCATACTTCACTTCACTTTGTATGTGTTGATAGCCTGTAAGCTCATCAATAACCCCATTATTAAGTGCTTCTTCGACCACTTTATTGGCGATAGCGGTATTTACACAAATAAGCTGTGATACATTATTTTGCGTCAGCTCTAATGACTGCGGGTACTTTCGCTTGGTATTACTGCTGGTGGAATAAAAGGCAGTAAAACCGGCATCGGCACAGCCCGTCATCTTACCCGTATTAGCACAGTGAGCGGTAAAAGTAGTGCCATCACTGAGCTCTAAATCAGCTAAAAAGCGTTTGTAACGCTTTAATAAAGTGGCAGATTGTAATGGCGGGGTGTACTTCATTTATTACTTCCTTATGTAACCTGAGCGCTGGATAATAAGTTTATTTCAAATAGTTGTTTTAGCGCTAACTGCGTTGAGTTCATTTTTTCTAGAGATAATAAACTTAAATATTTTGATAGCTCAATATGTTAGCAAACTTAATAACCTGAGTTTAGGGTAAGTGAAATTGAGGTTTACAGGCCGGTTGAGGTTATTCACCTCAAGCAGTTGGGAACTTAAGCGCTCTATAGTAAACTCAACCGCACATTTAAGTGCAAGGATATTCTAACATGAGTGAAAAATTTGTTGTTCAATTAAGCGAGCAGTTGGCACCAGGGCATTGGGGCGAAAGTGCGTCATTATCTTTTAACGAACACGGCGCAACGGTTCATTTATCTGAGCAAGAAACATTAAAAAATGTGCAAAAAGCGGGTCGTACAATTGCAAATCAAGGCATTAAAAATGTTGTTCTTGAGGGTGATGTATGGTGCACAGAGAGCCAATGGGCTTTTTACCAAGGCTTTGTATCACCAAAAGTACTAAACGGTGTTGAGTTTGTTGATAACGCACAATCTGATCTTAAAGAACTCGCTGATTTAAAAGCATCGGCAACGTGGGCACGTGAAATGATCAATGGCACCGCCGATGACATTTACCCAGAAAGCTTAGCTGAAAAAGCCGCTGAATTTATTCAATCACTTGCACCAGAGCATGTTAGCTATCAAATCATAAAAGGTGATGCGCTATTAGAACAGCAGTGGATTGGTATTCATGCCGTTGGTCGTGGTAGTGAGCGTCCGCCAGTATTACTTGAGCTTGATTACAACCCAACTGGCGATGAGAACGCACCGGTAAGCGCAGCACTTGTTGGTAAAGGTATTACGTTTGACTCAGGTGGTTACTCAATTAAACCAAGCGAAGGTATGTTGGGTATGAAGTGCGACATGGGTGGTGCAGCAACGGTAACCGCAGGTTTGGCACTGGCAATTAGCCGTGGCGTAGAAAAGCGTATTAAGTTGTTTTTATGTTGTGCAGAGAACTTAATTTCGGGTAATGCATACAAACTAGGTGACATTCTTACTTACAAAAATGGCACAACCGTTGAAATTGTAAATACCGATGCTGAAGGGCGTTTAGTATTGGCTGATGGCTTAATGGCCGCAGGCGAGACAGGCGCTCCACTTATTATTGATGCGGCAACCCTTACTGGTGCCGCCCTTGTTGCTGTTGGTCAAGAGTACAACGCATTGTTTGCCCTTGATAAAGAGCTAGTGCGTGAAGTGGAAGACTTTGCGTCACAAGAAATGGAAGCCGCATGGCCATTACCACTTGAAAAGTGGCATCAACAAAACTGCCCATCGCCGTATGCGGATACAGCAAATAGCCGCGCCCAAAAAGGCGGTGGTTTCGGTGGTGCATCTAACGCCGCTGGTTTCTTATCTCGCTTTGTGCCAAACGATGGCAAAGGCTGGGTACACATCGATTTAGCTGCTGCATTTAATATGGGTGGTAGCACAAGTCAATGGGCTTCAGGTGCAACTACACAAGGTATGCGCACCGTAGCACGTACCCTACTTGAAAAGGCATAATCTACTGAGATTACGCATTAGTTAAAAAATAGGTACCTTAGGGTGCCTATTTTTTTATCCGCCAAACAAGCAATTTTGTTTTATTTACGGTAAAATCCTTCGCCATTACGTGTTTGGGCATCTATTTTTATTTAAACCTCGCTCAAATATTATACATACCACTGGGATCCTTACTATGTCAGAAAAGTGCTATATCACGGCTCAACAATTACTTGAAGATTCATTCCGCGTAGCGGCACAAGTGTATAAAGATGGCTTTCGTCCAGATTTTATTATTGGTATATGGCGCGGTGGTGCTCCAATTGGGATTGCGGTTCAGGAATATTATGATTACAAAGGCATAGAAACGGATCACATTGCGGTTCGTACCTCGTCTTATTACGGTATTGGTAAGCAATCAAAAGAAATCAAAGTACATGGTTTACACTACATAGTTGAAAACGCAAATGCAGGTGACTCTTTACTGATTGTTGACGATGTTTTTGACTCAGGTCGTAGTATTGTAGCGTTAAAAGAGAAGCTCTCTGAGCTAATGCGTTTAAACTTACCACGTGATATTCGTATTGCTTGTCCATACTACAAGCCAAAAAATTCAAAAGTTGATACAGTGCCTGATTACTACATTCATGAATCTGAAGAATGGTTAGTATTCCCGCATGAATTATCAGGTTTAACGCCGGATGAAATTATTGAAGGTAAATCTGATTTAGCTAAAATCCACGATATTTTACTTGAAAAGTAAACGTGATTTTGCTCAATAAAAAAGGCCTTAGTGGCCTTTTTTATTGTCTTTAAAGCTGTGCAAAGCTATCTACATAGTCACTTAATTTGGGAATATCGACAGCTTGTAGTCCTTGTGTGCTTCTTTGCACTAAGTTTTTCTCTACTAACTCACTCACTACACGCCTGTATGCACGCTCAGTGGTTGCAAAGCGCTCAGCTTCTGCATTTACCGTAGGGTAAGCACGTAATAAAGTGGGATTGTTATTCTCTGCACGTAATAAGCAGTCTTTGGCAATATTGTAGCTCAACGGCAGTAACAGCTTATCTAAATTAATTTTTTGATTTTCTTGAAACTTAGCCGCAATCGTTTGCGCCGTATATAAGCTTAGCTCGGGTTTATCGAGCAATAATGCGCGCCAATGTTTTAATTCAATCAAGTTATACGTGACATCACTAAAGCAGGTTACCGTGTAAATGCAGGGGTTATTATTAAGTGCTTCAATTTCGCCAATTAGGGTATTGTTACAGTCGAGTTGGCCAAGAAGCAGGCGCCTGCCATTACCTACATCGTAACTAAACGATACAGTTCCACTTCGCACTAACACCAACTTAGTTAACGGTTGGTCTTGCTGTATTAATATTTCTTTTTTTGATTGCTGAAAACTACTGCCGGCAAACGTCAGCAGTTGATCAACAAGGTAACTGGAAAAATGGTATTGAAACATCAATCATGCTCTTCGGACAATTGTCCTATTTATTACACCTTAATGACGATAGCATTAAGATTAAGAATTTATGCTAACTTGCCCACGCCGTTAATATAATTAATAGCGTTAAATGACCTTCATTCTTCCGTGTAATGATTAAAAATTGTGGTATTAACCAGTATATTTTAAGGTTTTATTGGTAAGTTAGCTTTTTTATTTTAACTACTTCGTAGCGTAGCTTAATAATGTACTAAAATTTAACGCGTAATACTAACCTAAAGCCTAGGAGAGAACAATTGAGTTGGGAATATTTAGGTTATTTAGCATCCGTCTTATTAGTCATATCATTAACCATGACTGATGTAACCAAACTACGTTGGTTTAATTTATTGGGCTGTATTGCGTTTACTTTTTACGGTGCGGCTATAGGCTCAGTGCCGGTGGCTTTTACCAACGGCTTGTTGGCTTTGGTTAATATTTATCACATTATTAAGCTATATCGTCAGTCAAAAGTTGATACAAAAAAGGGTTAACGCAAGTTAACCCTTTTTTGTTTTTAATTACTCCGCTTTTGTGGCATCTTTTTCGTAGCGTAACGTACCCGCAATCCACGTTTGCAGCACCTGAGTTTTGTATAGCTGCTCAATGGGGACTTTAAAGTAGTCTTGATCAACCAGTATAAAGTCAGCCCATTTACCTTGCTCTAAACTCCCTAGCTTAAACTCTTGATGCGCTGCATACGCGCCGCCAAGGGTAAACGCACGTAATGCATCTTCTCTGCTTAACACTTCACTGGCGCGCCAACCGTTTTCAGGCAATTGATTATGATCCATACGTGTAATGGCAGAATATAAGCCATCAAACGGGTTCGCGAGCTCGACAGGGTAATCAGAACCCGCTGCAATAGTCGACCCCTGCTCTAAGAATGTTTGCCAAGCGTATGCGCCTTGGAGTTGTTTATCGGTTAAACGCTGCTCTGCCATATGCATGTCAGATGTAGCATGCACAGGTTGCATTGATGGAATTATTTTCAGGGTTTTAAAGCGCGGAATATCCTCTGGCGAGACGATTTGTGCATGCTCCATGCGATTACGCAGTAGTATACCACCGGTTTGCTTAAATACATTTTGATAGGCATCGAGCACAATTTTATTTGCTCTATCGCCAATGGCGTGGGTATTTGCACTAAACCCGCTTTTAAAAGTGAGTGTAAATAATTGTTCTAGCTTTTGTTGGGTTTCAAGCATTAGGCCAAAGTGGTTTGCTCTGTCTGCGTATTCTTCAATAAGCGCGGCACCGCGTGACCCTAAGGCACCGTCAGCGTAAATTTTTACACTGCGAATAGATAAAAAATCTTGAGCATCTTGATACCGACCCGCTTTAAGCATCATGTTTAAATCTGGGCTTGCTGCACTTAACATCGCTACAATTCTAAGCGGTAATGTACCTAACTCAGCGCGCTGTTTATAAACTTGCCACGTGGTTTTATCAATACCTGCATCGTGGGTTGAGGTAATGCCTAAGCTTAATAAATGTTTACCTGCGGCATCTAATGCATTGCTAACCGATTGCGCAGACGTTGCAGGCATATGTTGGGTAACCAAGATTTCTGCTTTATCTATAAAAATACCGGTAGGTTTGCCAAACTCGTCTTTTATGATTTCTCCACCTGCTGGGGCTGGTGTGTCAGCATTAATATTGGCAAGTTCTAGTGCTTTTGAATTAACCCAAATAGCATGGCTATCTACTCGCGATAAAATAACAGGGCGGTCGCTGACGACTTTGTCTAAATCAGCAGCGGTAGGGAAACGCGTGTCGGACCATAGCTCTTGGTTCCAGCCCCGACCAATAATCCAACCTTCTTTGCCTTTGGCAAATTCGTTGAGCTTAGCGGTTATTTCATCTACCGATTTTGCGCCGCGCACATCCAGCTGTGACAAGTTTTCACCCAGGCCAATTACGTGTCCGTGCGCATCAATGAGCCCTGGTAATAAGGTTTTTCCATTGGCGTCAATTAGGGTTGCGCCCGGGAAGCTATTTTTTAAGCTGTCAGGACCTGTTTTTACAACTTTGCCATCTTTTATGACTAAGGTTGTAAATGTATTTACTTCGCCATGGCGCATTTTTCCTTTGTATAAAGGGGTGTAGCCATTGGCATTATATATTACTTTCGTTTGTGCAATTGCCACACTAGATAAGGCGCAGAGGCTTGCTAGTAATACCGGTTTAATTAATTTATTGAGTTGCATAAGAGGTATGTTGTTATTATTTGTACTATCACAGTAGCAAACTCAAATTTAGAATACCAATAGCATAATTTATTAATAGTCGAATAAGTCCAGCTTTTAGCTAGAGCAAGCAAATTCGGGGGGGGGATAGGTTGCGTGTTAACAGGAAAGAATTTGTTTAATCTTCTCAAATAAAGCCTAATTAAGTAGGCTTTATTTCAGGGAGCTATTTATTTACTGGCGTACAAACTATATTCGCTTAATGACAATTGTGCGTCTTTGTCACGGTCGTAGCTGCCAAAGCGTGACCATAAAGCAGGATCACTGGCAGTTTCCGAACGAGTTAAAAAACCATCTTGATTACGGTCAAGTTTTTCAAATTCTGAGGCAATATAGCTATTTGTCGCAAAGCTCATGCAGCTAACAACAGTAAGCGTTAGTAAAATAATATGGCGGATAGGTTTCATCTAAATACTCAGTACAAATTGGTGGTTAGATAGTTTTTAAACTCAGTTAAAGAAATTCTGTTGTCTTGATTTTCATCCCAATTTGAAAATGAGTTTAATAGCTGAGGCTGAGCAGCAAGCTCGCTATGGGTTAAATACCCGTCGTTGTTGGTGTCTAGATGTTCAAAGCGTTGCTTTACATCAAGTGCAAATGCACTATGGCTAACAAATAGTAAAGCACCAATAAGGAGAAGCTGTATTTTCATGGTTGGCGTTCCAAGGCATATTTTAATTGCTGGCAGTAATGAAATAAAGCACTTGCCATAATTTAAATCCCAACATTAAATCCGTTTACACACTCCCTCAGGGATTATGGCAAATGCTTTTAACTCTATACTAATAGATTAAACTTGAATCTAAACTTAAGGTTTAAAGTTTTGGAATTCTTTTTTAGAAATCATCTCGTTATTATCTTTGTCTAAATCGGCAAACTGCTTAAGTAATTGTTTATCTTGCTTTGCCTCAACAAGCGATATTTGGTCATCCATATTTTTATCTAAATGCATAAAACGTACATTTAATGGCGATGCCAGTGCGGTGGCACTAATAGCTAAAAATAGGAGCGAAAAAGCACCAATTAGTTGTTTCATGAATGTACTCCTTTATTTTATAAACAGCTTAAATTCGTTTAGAGATATGAGCCCGTTTTCATCGGTGTCTATCTGTGCAAAGTTCTCATGTAATAAAGCATCTTCACCTGCTTCAGCTTCACTTAATGTGCCATTACTGTCTTTGTCTAAACGATTAAATTCAGCATCTACATCAAGGGCGAATAAATGAGTACTGGTTAGGCACAAACCGATAAGTGCAGCGTTCTGTAAATTGTTTTTGAACATTCCTTGGCTCTTTTTAGATTAATATTAATGTTCTCGTAACAAAAATGATGCCAATATTTATTTTTATTAATAATCAGTGAGTTATGTTTTTTTGTGATGATTGGTGCGTAATTTTTACAAGTAACTGTGTGTTTTATGCAACAATTTTGCAGTTATAAGCGTTTAAAATTTTTTAAATCAATTGCTTAACTTGTCGCTATTTAGAGACAGCAGGGGTTTTTATCCTTGATGGTTCAGCGAGTGTATAAGTTGAGCGCTTAATAATAGAACGTTTAAAAATAGTAAAGGACTTTTGTATGCCCGCAGTCATGGCTGAAAAATATAAAGCATTGATAAATTGGCGCCCCAATTTAATTGGCCAATTTGTAATGAGCATGCTGTTGTCGCTGTTGCCCTTATCTATAGTGGTTATTGTGTTTTTAAATGTATTAAATAAGCAATTAGCGGTCACTCAGCAAATTGTGAGTAATAATTACCAAGTAACTAAGTCGTTTAATCTGCTTAAGCAAGAGCTTAATAGTTTAGAAAGAGCAACTAGGCAAAACTGGGTATTAAAGAGCGACTCACTCGATAAGCTAATCGTAGATAAATGGCAATCATCATTGCAAAACGTCAATGAGCTAAAACAGCTTTCAAATAACCAAGTAAATACACACAAATGGCAACGGCTAACGGATACTTTGCAAACGGCGCATACTCAACTTGTGGTTGAAGCGCGTCAACAAGCTGAATTATTTGTGCCAATCAGCGAAATATTAGCGGAGCTAACATTGTGGTTACGTGAGGAAAATGAAGCCAAAATCACTCAAAACCAAATTAAGCTCACAAATTTACAAGCTTCCTTTATAAACTGGTTGATTGCACTTACGCCTTTAACGCTGCTTGTTGGCGGCGGTTTTTTGTGGCGCATAAGCGGGCGCTTAAAAAGCTTAACCTCAGTGATTGATAAATTAGGCCAAGGAGATTGGCAGCAAAAAATATCGGTGCAGGGATCAGCTGAACTCATAGAGTTAGGTAACAAGTTGCAGTGGGTGCAAGCGCAGCTGCATATGTTAGAACAACAAAAAGATACATTTTTACGCCACGTTACTCACGAATTAAAAACCCCTTTGGCTTCTATGGTTGAGGGCACTGAATTACTAGCCGATGAAATCGTTGGCCCCATCAATAACGAGCAAAAAGCGGTACTTGGGCTGATCAGTCAATCGATGGTGAGGCTACGTACTATGATAGACAGTTTATTGAGTTATAACGCCATTCGCACCAGTAAAGACAACGTCAGTGAAGTGGAATTTAATCAGCTAATAAAAAAGGTAAATAACCACTTTGAGCACCGCTTAAATGCGCGAGAACAATCGCTTATTTGGCACAATAGTTTACCTAATATTTCTCTTAGTTTGCCACGGGAGTTAATTGAAATGATTTTAATTCAGTTAATTTCCAATGGCTTAAAGTTTTCTCAGCCAAGCCAAGTCGTTACTATTAGCTTGAGTCTAGAAAATAACGGCCTAAATATGCAGGTAGCAGATGAGGGCTGTGGCATTAAAGAGCATGAAAGAGAGCATGTTTTTGGGGCGTTTTATCAAGGTAAACATACCAAAGAGATTAGCTTACAAGGCAGTGGTTTAGGTCTTACTATAGTCAAAGAGTCAGTTGAACAGTTACATGGGCAACTAAAAATTGAGCATAATGAGCCGCAAGGCTGTCGATTTAATACTGTCATTCCCTATAAAAATAAAGGAGTTAAATAATATGTCTGCGCGTTTAATGGCTATTGTATGGCTAACCAGCAGTCTTGTTTTTTTATCTGGGTGTGAAATAACAAACACTCAAACACAGGGGGAATCAGCATTAAATGTACCCTCTCAGCCAGATAGCAAAACGAATCAGCCAAACCCCAAACCTCGGCCAAAATCAGAGCCAATATATCCCTCTGCAGCGCAAGTTATTGCTTGGCATGCCAATCAGTGCGGTGGTTTCAAATTAGCGCCTAGCAATGAAACCTACTTAGGGGAGCAAGCTCTGAAAGCGTTTTTTAGTACAGCATGTTTAAAGCTTAGTAGTGACCCAAATACTGTGATGAGTCAATTGCTTAAGCTGGATCAGGCGTACTATTGGCCCGATGATATAAAGCACTATTTGTGGCTGCAAAAACAGCACGTATTAATGCAAATAGATGCAAAAAAACAACAGCAAGCATTGAACGCCAAAATGCAAAAAACCTTGTCGTCATTAGCCGCAATTGAACAGCAACTTTTATTACGTGAAGAAACCAAGGAGCAGTAACTATGTCAGTCACACTTCCATCAAGTGCTAAAGTTTTACTCGTTGATGATGATGCCAGCTTACTGCAATTACTGGCGATTCGAATTCAATCAAAGGGTTATGAAGTAACGACCTGTGATAGTGGTATGAACGCATTACAACTACTTAAAAACCAAGTGTTTGATGCGGTGATCACCGATTTAAGAATGGATGAAATGGACGGCATGGCGCTGCACCGACAGCTGCAAAACCGCTACCCTGCGTTGCCTGTTATTATGATGACGGCTCATGGATCTATCCCTGATGCGGTAGAGGCCACCAAGCAAGGTATTTTTGCCTTTATCACAAAACCCGTTGATAAAGATGAGCTATTTGACAGCCTAGCTAAAGCCATTGAGATACATGGGGTTAATAATGATGAAGTCGCCCCGCAAAGTAATATTGTCACCCGCAGTGGCGCTATGCTGCATTTGCTGGAGCAAGTGAAACTATTAGGGCCTACACAAGTTAACGTGCTTATTTCTGGTGCCAGCGGTACCGGTAAAGAGCTGCTTGCGCAGGCGATTCATCAGCATAGCCATGTTAGTGATGGTCCATTTGTGGCAATAAACTGTGGGGCCGTGCCTGGTGAGCTATTAGAATCAGAGCTATTTGGTCACAAAAAAGGGGCATTTACAGGAGCTGTAAAAGATCATCAAGGCTTATTTCAGCAAGCGCAAGGCGGTACCTTATTTTTAGATGAGATTGGTGATATGCCGCTTAATTTACAAGTTAAGTTGTTGCGTGTGCTGCAAGAAAAAACCATTCGCCCAGTGGGCTTTCAAGAAGAAATTCCTATTAATGTGCGAATTGTTTCTGCAACCCACAAAAACCTGCCTGAAGCGATAAGTAATCAGCAGTTTAGAGAAGATTTATACTACCGGTTAAACGTCGTAAACTTAAAGTTGCCCCCGCTGTGTGAACGCCGTGAAGATATTAGCTTATTAGCCAACTTTTTTAGTGCCAACATCGCAAAGCGTATGGAGCAAAAAGAAAAGCGCTTTGCAAACGATGCCATGCATGCCCTAGTAAGGTATGATTGGCCAGGTAATATACGTCAATTACAAAATGTAGTGGAGCAAGTGGTTGCGTTGACTCCTAGTGAGGTTATATCTGAACATTTAGTGCTTAGTGCGCTAAACAGTAATGAAAGTAACGTTGAGCCATTATCACTTAATGACGCTAAAAAAGAGTTTGAACGAGACTATGTAATTAATACCCTGAAAATGGCAGGAGGCAATGTGGCAGAAGGCGCCAAACTTGCCAAGCGTAATCGTTCTGATTTTTATAAGTTGATTAAAAAGCATGAGATTGACGTAGATAGTTTAATTTAATTTGGTTTTTAAAAGGAAGTGAGCATGCAGTTATTTATGGTGTATTTAGGTGGACGCATCCAAGGTTGTCACATAGAAATGCACGACGTACGTTTTGTGGTAGGCCAAAATATTGAGCAAACCTATACCAAATTAAAAAGCCAATGGGTGGGTGATAAAAACAGTGTACACATGGATAGCTACATGGCGGTTAATCACATTGATGGTTATAAAATCGAGGTAGTTGATAGTTATGTAGAGCAAAATAAGCAACTTTATTTTGTTAACTTAGGTGCTTACAGTAGCGACTCAATGGCAGAGCAACACGACTTTGCTTTGTATGTTGCCAGTAGTAGTGAAGAGGCGAAACAACGCGCTAAAAATGACTTATTAGCAGGGCTGAGTCATCTTCATAAAGATGATTTATATGATGTTGATGACTGCTTTGCGATTGATTTACTCGATAGTCAGCTTAATATTAAGCTAACCCCAAGCGGCCAAACACAACCAATTAAACCGGACTGGTTTGGTTATCATGTATTATAGTTGCTAAGCATTTGTTTGGATATTGTGTGAAAAAGTATGCGTTTATACTTTTGCTAGTTGGCTTAAGTGGCTGTAAATCACTGTCGGGTTTACCGCCCGTTGTTGATTTAAATAAACTGGTAAAGCAAGTAAAAAACGACCCTACCAATGTGGTTGCAATTCACAAGCAAGCACAAAAAACACACCGCTCTATTAAAGCACAGGTTGGTAGCGTAAAACAGCTTTTAGCCGCATTAGAAAGCGTTGCTGGGCGCAAGTGGGGTAAGCAAAATACGCAACAGCCTAGTGCAAAAAAATACGTCAAATACAGTAATGATTACCAAGCTCGTGCCATTATTGATTTTGAGCAAGGCACTGTAAAAGTAGAAACCATCGCGTTAAAAAATACAATAAGCTTGTTACAGCAGGCCATTGTTATGACCCTGCTGACCTCCAGCGACCCCGATAAAACCGATATTTTTACCAGCGAAGCCCCCATATTAGAAGGCGAACCATTTTTATATCAACAAGTACTCGACCAAGATAAGTTACCAATAAAATACTCTTGGCGAGCGAACCGGTTTGCGCGTTATTTAGTAAATAATAACTTAAAAAAGCAACGACAATATGGGCATCTTATTTCGTCGGTTAGCTTTGATTTAGTGGAGCAAAACACCCATTTAAGAAAGCAAAAGTACAGTGATTATGTGCTGGCGGCTGCAAAAAAATATCAAATATCGGCAGCGCTTATTTATGCCATTATTGAAACCGAAAGTAGCTTTAATCCACATGCGGTGAGCTCATCAAACGCATATGGATTAATGCAAGTGATCCCCGCAACTGCAGGGAGGGATGTGTATCAAAAAATTAAAAAAGTACCTGGGCAGCCAACCAAAGCGGTGTTGTTTAATCCAAAACATAATATTGATATTGGCAGCGCGTATTTAAGTATTTTAAAAAATAATTACTTACATAAAATTAATACCGATAAAAGTAAACACTTTGCAATGATCTCGTCTTATAACGGTGGGGCGGGTAATGTATTGCGTATATTTAATAAAAATAGAAGTGTGGCGTTTTCACAAATAAATCAGCTTACTTCAAGCCAGTTTTATAACATTCTCACCACTAAGCACTCACGTGCGGAATCAAGACGCTATTTATATAAAGTCACTAAAGCAGAAAAAAACTATCAGTAACTTATTTACTCATCACTTTCTTGTTGTTCACTTTTAGCTGCCATTTTAAAGGCCACTATCACTAAGCCAAACATAGCAAATGGAATCGCAGCTAACAAATACTCAACCAAATGACTGTCTTGAAAATTAGCTTGCAGCAAAAAATGCCCCGCAACACACATAATAATAACGATCAAAAGGATGGGCAGTAACCTAAGTTCTTTTTTTGCTGAGTGTTTTTTCATTAGTTAAGGTGAGTTGAGGTATAAAAAATAATGCACTATTGTAATGAGCTTACTAAAGCTTGGCAAACAACACTGATTTTTAAATTGCGATTAGGTATGATTAACATCAAAGAAAACCTTAAAAGTAGTGGTTGGGGATAAAGTGCAACAAAGCTTAAAGCAAGTTTACCTAGTTGGCGGAGCAGTACGAGATAAACTGTTAAACATACAATCAAAAGATAACGATTACGTTGTTATTGGTGAAACGCCAGAGGTTATGGAAGCGCTTGGGTTTTTACCCATTGGCAGCGATTTTCCCGTTTACTTACACCCACACACTAAAGAAGAATATGCACTAGGGCGCACTGAGCGTAAAAGTGGTAAAGGTTATACCGGCTTTGTAGTGGATGCGAGCCCCAATGTTACGCTTGAAGAAGACTTAGCACGCCGAGATTTAACCATAAACTCTATGGCACTTGACGAAAACGGCACTGTTATTGACCCGTTTAATGGTCAAGATGATTTAAAAAATAAAATACTGCGCCACACCACACACGCATTTGTAGAAGACCCGGTTCGGGTATTACGTATTGCCCGTTTTTTAGCCCGTTATGGTAGTGAATGGTCTATTCATCCAAGTACTACTGCATTAATGCAGGAGCTTAAAAATAAAGGCGAGCTGGAACATTTAGTGCCTGAGCGCGTGTGGTTAGAAACAGAAAAAGCGCTTGGTGAAAAACACCCAGAGCTTTATTTTCAAGCATTAGATGGCTTAGGTATTTTTCCTGAAATTGAGCAAATGAAAAACACTCCGCAGCCTGCAAATCATCACCCCGAGGGCGATGTGTTTGTACATACTATGTTAGTCCTTAGACGAGCAGCCGATTTAAACTTTAATTTAGAAACGCGTTTTGCTGCTTTAACTCATGATTTTGGTAAAGCGCTTAGTTACAAAAAACAGGGGAATTTACGCGGCCATGAACGTGAAGGGGTTGCGGTGGTTGAGGCCTTTTGTGAACGTTTAAAAGTACCTAATCGCTTTCGTGATATCGGTGTGCTTACCAGTGATAACCATACGCTTTGCCACACGCTTGAACAATTAAGGCCGCAAACCATTCATAAATTAATCGTCACTAATTTAAATGCATTAGTGCACCCAGAGCGTTTTATTGCCTTTACTCAAGCCTGTCAGTGTGATGCACAAGGACGAGGCGAAACGCTGGTAGATAAGCCTTATCCACAAGCCGCTAAATTACGTGCTATTCACAACGAACTACAAAAAATGGATAAAAAACAGATAGTGCAAGACGCGCTTAAAAGCGGTAAAAAAGGCCCTGAAATAGGCGAAACGGTCAAGCAGGCAGAAATAGACTGTATTAAAGCGTTTTTACAGCTTAATGGCTAACTTGTAAGGTTTGTGTAGTTAAGCACTACGAGCTAAAGCCTCAGCTTGCATGGCTTGTTTATTACTTACCTTGTGCTTTTTAGTCGCGCCCTGTTGAGCATGGTTATTGGCTGCATTAGGACGATATAAATCGAGAATAAACTCTATTTCTTCGGGTTCTAATAACTCTTTCATTTTGACTCCTCCTAGGTGAGTAGACTAAGACTGAGCGAATGAATTAAAAGTGAATCGTTACACTTGAGTGTGAATTAAATTGTAACTGCAAAGCTTTAAAATAAAGCGGTTTATAATTAAACCGCTTTTTGTTTAATTATTTAAAGGCAGGTTCACGGTAAACACCACACCGTTGCCTTGCTCATTATTGTGTGCTGTTACTGTACCGTTATGGTAATCACACACCAACCTGACAATATATAACCCTAAACCCAAATGCGGTTGTTGCTGCATTTGCTGGCTGCGCACCGAAACCATAGAATCAAAAATATGTTCAGTAAGTCCCTCAGGCAATAAAGTACCTGTATTACTTACCGTTAATGTTGCTTTGTTTTCGCTTTGCTTCAGGCTGACTTCAATCGCGGTGTTGGCTTCACTAAATTCCAAGGCATTATTTATTAGCTTATCGAGCAGTTGCGCTATAAATTCAGGGGCACCTTGCATTGGCAGTGTGCATTGGCAAATGTTGAGTGTAAATAACTGGTTAGGATAAGTAAGTTGGTAGCCCTGCATACAGCCACTAATTACTTTTTGTAAATCAAACGGCTCTGGCTCATTACTTTGAATGCTTTGCTCAAGGCGGGTTGCTTCACTCATAGTGGTAATTATTTTACCTAAACGCTCAACTCCTTCACTGGCACGCTCAAGGTATTTTTGACTCAGTTCACTTTGCTGCAAGCTTTGTAAGTTCTCAAGTGATGAACGTACAACCGCAACCGGCGTGCGCAGCTCGTGAGATAAGCGCGACGACATATTTTCTAAATAATCGGTATACCCTCCAAGGCGGCTCACTATATTTGAAAAGCTACGCGATAAATCGCCTATTTCGTCATTGGCATCGCTGTAATTTATATGGCCTGTTACCCGCCCTTGAGCATCAATGGCTTGCTCTGCTGTATCGCGTAGTCGCCTAATACGACTTGATATACGTGAGGCAAAAAAGAACAAAGTCACAGTACCAATCAGCATGACCGCCAAAATCACATTAAACAGTTTTTCCAGCGATTTATTACGCAGTGTGCGCACGCCATTGGTGGTTTCTTCGGCTATAACTGCGCCAATAACCTTATCCTCAATCCAAATAGGATACGCGGCCGATAAAATCACCGCTTTATTGTCGGGGGTGAGTCGCCACGACGATGCGGGTTGGCCTTTGAGTGCTTTGGCTAAATGAGTACCTTGCATTGAGGCGACATCGTGCAGGGTGTCTATAAACTCATCTTCGGGACGGGTTAAAATTTTATAGTACAAAGGATGCAAATAGGTTTGTTCAAAGCGTTGCCATGCGGTTTTTGGCGCTTGATTTTTTAGCCCATCAGCCCATACGCCATCGGCATTTTGAATACTGCCCGATTGCGCTAAAACACGATGATGATTATCGACCACCCAAATGCGACTGCCGCTGTGGCCCATGCCTTTTAATATACGGTTTATCTCAGGGGAGGGCACCAGTACTGAGCCTAAATCATTTGGGTTATTTAAGTTGGATGTAGACATGATATTAGGTGTTTGGTTTGGTTGTTTACTATCAACATCGGCAATGGCAAACCCCAGTTTATTGCCAAGCATACTCAAAGGAAAGCGCAGCTCAAGGTTGTAACCTGTTTCAGTTTGTTTAAAAAAGCCCTGAATTTTAGTAAAAGGCATTTTACTGTTGGCATCAAATGCGTTGACCCAGCCATCTTGGCGCGGAGCAATAATATAAGTATTAAATAGCCCATCAGGATTTTTTAGGCCAATTTTTACATAGTCATTATTGGTAATGCTGAGGCTGTTTTTAGCACGGTAAACTAAAGCATCATCTGTGACTTTAAATACTGCATATAAGTAATTATCAAACTTTCCCACCATGTGGCTAAATGATAAGTTGCTCAGTTGATGGTTATCATTGGCTGTTTGTAAGTAGCGTTTATCATAAAGCCAAAACAGCGATTGATAAGCGTCCCAGTCGTTGAGTTTGCCATCGAGCTGAATCGGGCTTTTTAAATTATAAGCATAGAGATCGCGGCCTTTTACCACCTGATCTAAAAAGTTGGTTTGTTCGTCAAATAAAGCGGGGCGTTCATGCAGGGCCGTGGCCAGTGCGCGTGTAGTGCCTACCAACGTTTTTTCTTGGCCTTGGCGTAAAAACTTTTCCATTTCCCATACATATTCGTAGCCAAGCCATGGCAACAAAAACAAAAAGCACGAAAGTAGGATAAATTTACTGCGTAGGCCAAATCTCAGCATGTGGGTTGCTCCCACCTATAGCCCATGCCATACACGGTATCTATACAGTCAAACTGGCTATCGAGTGCTATAAACTTTTTACGAATACGTTTTACATGCGAGGTAATGGTACTGTCGTCTACATAAATTTTAGCATCGCTCATTAACTCATTACGGCTTTTAACGTGTCCTGGTCGCTGAGCGAGTGAATGCAGCATCCAAAACTCAGTTACGGTTAAATCAACCAACTGTTGCTGCCAAAGCACCTGCATGCGTTGCGTATCGAGCGTTAGTTGACCGCGAATTATTAATGCGTTGGCATCAGCGGGTTGCTCTAATGCTTCCATGCGGCGAAATAGCGCACCAATACGCGCGGCTAAATGCGCTAAGCTAATATCTTTGGTTAAGTAGTCGTCGGCGCCCATGCGCAGGCCGCATACGGTGTCTATTTCGCTGTCGCGAGCGGTTAAAAAAATAATCGGTAAGGTTTTAGAAAGTGAACGCAGTGTTTGGCACAGTAAAAAGCCGCCATCTATTTCATGGCCTAAACCAATATCAACAATGGCTAAATCGGGAAGCGCTTCTTTAAAGGCCGCTTCTGCTTGAGGGCGGTTTTCATAACCACTCACCTGATAGCCTTGAGCGCTCAGCATTTCTATGTAGTTTTCGCGGATTGCGGTTTCATCTTCAATGATGGCTATTTTCTTCATTTTTATTAATTACTCATATTGACTTAGGCGCACTATAGCGAAGTTTTTGCGCTAAGTACGGTTAAAAACACAATTGCCATTTTTTTGCCACAATTGCTCAGCAGTTTGCCATTTTTGATCCCCTTTGTTGCCACTTCATGATGTTTTAATACAACTATTGAAATTACAGATACAACGCAAGTGCCAAACAATAGCTTGCCAACCATTATTAATAGTAAGGAATAGACCATGAAGAAAACATTAATCGCACTCACACTTGTTAGCACTTTTTGCGCTCCTGCTTTTGCCGCGGATACTCCATCGAAAGAAGCAAAAAAGGAAACCATAGTCGGCCTAAGCACAGGTGCCATTATCGGTGGCGTTGTTGGTGGGCCTATTGGCGCGTTTGTAGGTGCATTTGCTGGTGGCTTAATTGGCGATGCCAAGGTGGCTGAGCAAACCATTGCTGAGCAGCAACAAGCTTTAACTGTAATGGCAGAGAAAACCAACGACTATCAGCACGTACTTAATCATAACAGCCACCTAGAGGCGCAACTTGAACTACTGGCGCAGCAAAATGAGCAACTAACGCAATCACAGCTTAATAATTTATTGGCAATGACGGTGCAATTTAAAACAGGCTCTAGCGATATTGCTCCTCATTTTGCCAAGCAGCTTGATCAATTAGTTGCGTTATTAAAAAGCCAACCGCAACTCGCGCTTGATTTAAGTGGCTTTGCCGATCAGCGTGGTGAAGAGCAAGCAAACTTATTACTTTCAAAAGCCAGAGTAAACGCCGTACAAAGTTACTTAATTAAACAGGGAGTAAGCCATACACGTTTGAGCACACAAGCGTTTGGCGAGCAACAAAGCATAGCAAACAGTAACACCCTTGAAGATAACTTTTTTGACAGACGCGTTACTCTCACTACTCGTGCGTTAAATCAGTCAAGTAATCAAACCGCAAGCAATTAACAACGTGCGTTCGATGGAGTGATTTATGTTGAGTAAACCCACCAAAGTGCTTACCAAGGTAAGCCTTTTTATTTTTATTATTATCGTGCTTTTAGCCAGCTTTAAAAGCCATGCGCAGTCGCCAAAACTATCCTTGTTTGATAGCCAAGGAGTGGCGGTTAATCCTGGGGTTATTTTAAAAAGCGATGCAAAAATGACCCTAACAGGACTAATTAATCATGTTGTAGTAACGCAGCACTACATAAATGAAAATCCTTTTGCTGTAAATGCACGTTATGTTTTTCCTTTACCCGATGAAAGTGCCGTGCAAGCAATGACCATGCGTATTGGTGAGCGAGTGATTCACGGTAAAATAGCAAAAAAACACCAAGCAGAAAAACAGTATCAAGCTGCCAAGCAAGCAGGGAAGCAGGCCTCTTTGGTTCGTCAGCAGCGTGCAAATATGTTTATTACAAATGTGGCGAATATAGGGCCTGGTGAAGAGATTGTTATAACGCTTGAATATCAAGAGATTATTGATTACCAGCATGGAACCTTTGCGATTCATTTTCCAACCACAATAACGCCACGGTATCATGCAACAACAGGGAAACTGAACGAAGAGCAAGATAAGCGTACGGTAAAAAAAAGTGATCATACATCTTCGTTTACTCCACAAGGATGGTTAAGCCCTATTTATACAAAGCAAACCAATGAGGCTGCTAATGCCAGCGATTTAAGCTTAACAATTAACATGGATATAGGCTTAGAATTGGTTGATATAAACGCTAAGTACCATCAGGTAAATATTGAAAACTCTGCGTTTGGGCAATACAGCATTGTGCTAAAACCACAGCAAGCAATAAATAAAGACTTTGTACTGGAGTTTAAGCCACTACAAAAAGCGCAAGCTCAAGCCGCACTTTTTACTCAGCAAGCAAAAAATGGTGAGCAGTTTGCGTTAGCGATGTTGATGCCGCCAAGCGATCAGTTTACCCAGTCTGAGCGTTTGCCGCGTGAAATGGTGTTTGTGGTTGATACCTCGGGCTCTATGCATGGGCAGTCTATGGAGCAAGCTAAAAAAGCATTGTTTTACGCACTCTCGTTACTTGATAGTGATGATAGCTTTAATATTATTGGCTTTAATAATCAGGTTACTGCCATGAGTGATACCCCTTTAGTTGCTAGTGACTTTAATTTACGCCGTGCAAGGCGCTTTATTTATAACTTGCAAGCCGACGGTGGTACTGAAATACAAGGTGCGCTTGATGCCGTACTTAATGGTGCGCAGTTTGAGGGTTTTGTACGCCAAGTGGTGTTTTTAACCGATGGTAGCGTGAGTAACGAAGATGAGTTATTTAAAAGTATTGCGCGCACTTTAGGTGACAGCCGCTTATTTACCGTCGGCATTGGTAGCGCACCTAATCGCTTTTTTATGCGCCGCGCTGCTGATATAGGTAAGGGGTCTTATACCTTTATTGGTAGCACCTTTGATGTGCAGCCAAAAATGCAGCAGTTGTTTGATAAACTCGCTCACCCGGCGATGACTAATTTAGCGTTAACAAATACAAATGGAGACAGCTTAGATTTTTGGCCCTCCCCATTACCGGATCTGTATTTTGCTGAGCCTATTATGGTGGCTATTAAATTAGATAATACCGATACAATTACTTTTACTGGGCAAACAACGCATGGGGAGTTTAAGGTTAAGCTTAATTCGCAAGCAAGCTCAAAAGCCACAGGAATTGATAAGCTTTGGGCACGTCAAAAAATAAAGTCATTATTACTATACAACCAACAAAGTGTTGTAAAACAGCAAGTGCAGCAACTTGCGCTTGAGCATCAGTTACTTAGCCCATTTACTGCGTTTATTGCCATAGAAGAGAGCACCATTAAAGAAGTTGCTAAACAAACTACACAAGTGGCTAATTTAATGCCACAAGGAATGAGTATGCGTTTGCCGCAAACTGATGGGCAAAGCAAAATGCATATTGTGTTTGGAGCTTTAATGCTACTAGGTGGCCTGTTGTTAGTAAGGCGCTGTAAATGAAAAAGTGGTTGAGCATAGGTTTACTAGCCTTAGGACTGACCTTATTTGGTCATGGTGCATATATGCAGGCAAAGGCATGGCTTGCACAAGTGTTAATAGAGCAAGCATGGCAAACAGCCCTTAAATCACCCAATAAAAAAATTAAGCCGTGGTTTTATGCTGATAGTTACCCAGTGGCACAAATAATATGGCCAAAGCATAATAAACGACTAACCGTGCTCGATGGCGCAAGTGGTAGAAATTTAGCGTTTGCGCCCAGTCATTTTTTAGCTGCGGGGGAATTAGGTGGGGCTGATTTTGGTAACTCGCAAGGAGCACTTATTGCTGGTCACAACGATACCCACTTTGCGTTTTTAAAAAACGCTAAAGTGGGGGAGCAATTTTCTCTGCAATTACAAAATGGCAAAGTGCAGCATTATTCAGTGACACATGTTGAGGTAATTAATCAGTACAACACCGATTTTTTGCATCAAGCAGGGCTGTATTTACTGACCTGTTACCCTTTTGATTCGCTGGCCTCGGGTACCGATTTAAGGTGGCTAGTGTCGGCTGAAATATCCTCACCCGAGGTGGCGTTAGGAATATCGACCACTAGTTCTTGATGGCGTTGGCTTATCATTACGCCTATAAACACCACAAATATGCTGATCCACTGGCCAAGTGTCAGTACTTCGTTAAGAATAATGGCTGACAAAATTAAAGTGAAAATTGGGATTAAATTAGAGTAAGCTGCTGCGGTTAACACCGACACTTTACTAATCGCGTAGTTGTACATGCCGTACCCACCCAAAGTAACACAAGAGCCTAAGTACAAAATGCTCATTAGTGCGGTTAAATCGTGTTGGTTTTCGCTTGGTAGGTCAATAAATAATAAAAACGGAGCAAAAAACAAACTACCACTCACGCCTTGCAGAGCAATTAATGTGAGTGGGGAATAGCGGTTAGCTAAATGTTTTATACACACGGTATAAAATGCCGCGCACACCATGGCCATTAATTCTAAAAAATTCCCCAGTAATGGGTTTGGGGCTTGGCTTGAACTCGGTGAGAGCAAGGTCAATAAAATACTGCCGCCAATACACAGCGTAAAACCCACCACAATAGCTTTACTAATATGCTCTTTGAGCATGAAAAACGCTAAAAATGCCACAATAATAGGTAAGCAAGAAACAATCACCCCCGCCTGAGATGCAGAGGTGTACTCCATTGCGTGGCCTTCAAATAAAAAGTACAAGCAAGGCTCTGCCAGCGACATACCTAATAAATACTTCCAATCGCCTTTTAAATATTCAAAACGAATTACGTAACGCCATAAACATAACGAAATCAGTAAAGTGGTGAGCATACGTAAAAATATCACCAAGGCCGGATCATAAATCGCAATCGCGTATTTAAGTGCAATAAAGGAGCTACCCCACAAAAAGGTGGCAATAATTAAACATAAACTGGCAGGCATAAGGTGTAATTTAATCGGTTGAATATAGTGCGATCCTAGCACGCAGAGGGGGTGCTTGAATATTTTTTACTTGTTCAAAAATACCGAACTGGTATAAATAAATTCATCATTTATTGCGCTAAGTAAAAAACATGCAAAGGGATCAGGTAGTAGTTGTAAAGCTAGGTACAAGCGTACTCACTGGCGGTACCGATAAGTTAGACAAAGCACATATGGTGGAACTTGTTCGCCAATGCTGTGAGCTAAAAAAGCAAGGTCACCAGGTTATTTTAGTTTCTAGTGGTGCGGTTGCCGCAGGTCGCGAACAGTTATTAAAACCCTGTGGGCGCACATTAATAGACAAACAAATGTTGGCCGCTATTGGGCAAGGGCAACTCATTCATATTTGGCAAAGCTTATTTGCGTTGTATGGTGTTAACGTGGGGCAAATGCTACTAACGCGCGCCGATGTTGACGACAGAGAGCGTTATTTAAATGCCCGCGATACTCTCAATGCCTTATTAAATTATGATGTTGTGCCGATCATCAATGAAAACGACGCGGTTGCTACCAGTGAAATAAAAGTAGGTGACAACGATAACTTATCGGCATTAGTGGCTATTTTGGCCAATGCCGATAAATTACTATTGCTGACCGATCAACAAGGGTTATTTACCAGCGATCCGCGCACTGACATTAACGCCACCTTGATTGACGAAGTTACTCATATTAATGATGAGTTACGCCAACTTGCGGGTGGTAGTGGTACAAACCTAGGCACAGGGGGTATGGCAACCAAACTACAGGCAGCCGATATTGCCAGAAGAGCTGGGGTTGAGGTGATTATTGCCAAAGGCGCGGATGAAAATGTGATTTTAAAATGCATGAGCGAGCAACTGCCAGGCACCCGTTTTTTAAAACTTACCGCCCCTAAAGATGGCCGAAAAAAATGGTTATTAGCAGGGCCTAAAAGTAGCGGCCAAATTTTAATTGATGCCGGTGCGGTGCATGCATTGCAATCTAAGGGCGCCAGTTTACTTGCTAAAGGCATTACGCGTGCAATAGGTGAATTTGAACGTGGAGATTTAATTAACTTAATTGATGTAAACCAGCAAATTATTGCACGCGGGTTAACGCGCTTTAGCCATCTTGAAATCAATAAAATAAAAGGCGCACACTCTAATCAAATCAGCCAATTACTTGATTACGACAGCGGCGTGGAAGTACTACACAGAGATGATATGGTGGTGTTGTAATTAAGCACTTTTTTAACGATATAGCGCAACGTATAATCCGCTTATAGTGTTGCGCTTTTTTGTGTTAAAATCTTGCACCTTAAATTTGTTGTAAAGAGTATTGAAGATGAAATTAGTTCGCTGGGTTTTAGGTTGTATCATCTTATTTTTTAATTTTGTTTTTACGCCGCGTAGCAAAAAACGTGATCCGCAAGAGCAAACTAAGCTTGATCAGCAAACCGCACAATTTAAGCTCTATCAATTCAAAGCATGCCCTTTTTGTGTAAAAGTGCGCCGTTCAATTAAGCGTGAAGGCTTAAAAATTGAAACACGCGATGCAAAAAATGATGAGCAATACCGCCAAGAGCTATTAGAGCAAGGCGGAAAAGTTAAAGTACCTTGTTTACGTATTGAGCAAGATGGCCAAGTTAAATGGCTTTATGAATCAAACGATATTATTGCTTACTTAAACAAAGTAGCCGCTTAAAATATTTATTGGTATTTCATACCATCTCACTTATTAAAAGAGACATTACCATGACAATTCGTACCCGTGTTGCTCCGTCGCCAACTGGTGACCCGCATCTTGGCACCGCTTACATTGCCTTATTTAACTACTGTTTTGCTAAACAGCAAGGCGGTGAATTTGTACTTCGTATTGAAGATACTGACCAAGTTCGCAGCACACCAGAATCTGAACAAGCCATCATGGATAGCTTACGCTGGTTAGGCCTTGAGTGGGATCATGGTCCTGATGTAGGTGGTGAGTTTGGTCCATACCGTCAATCTGAGCGCAGTGATTTATATAAAAAATACGCTCATCAGTTAGTTGAAGACGGCAAAGCATTCTACTGTTTCGCAACCAGCGAAGAACTGGACCAAATGCGTGAAGAGCAAATGGCCGAAGGTCTGCGTCCTAAATACGATGGCCGTGGCTTAAACCATACAGAAGACGAAATTAAAGCAAACCTAGCAGCGGGTAAGCCTTACGTTATTCGTATGAAAATCCCAAGCGAAGGCACGTTTAAATTTAACGACTACCTACGCGGTGAAATCGAGATCCCGTGGGAAAACGTAGACATGCAAGTGCTATTAAAAGCAGATGGTTTTCCAACGTACTTTTTAGCTAACGTGGTGGATGATCACCATATGCAAATTAGCCATATTTTCCGTGGTGAAGAGTGGATAAACTCAGCGCCTAAGCTATTAAAACTGTATGAAGATTTTGGTTGGGAAGCACCCGTACTAGGTCACTTACCATTACTGCGTAATCCAGATAAATCAAAGCTGTCTAAGCGTAAAAACCCAACGTCTATTAATTACTACAAAGAAATGGGTTACCTACCAGAAGCGGTACTAAACTACTTAGGCCGTATGGGTTGGTCAATGCCTGATGAGCGTGAAAAGTTCACCCTTAATGAGATGATTGAGCACTTTGACATGAAGCGTGTATCGCTTGGTGGCCCAGTATTCGACGTAGACAAGTTAAGCTGGTTAAACGGTATGTGGATCCGCGAAAACCTAACTGATGCAGAGCTAATGCAGCGTTTTGTTGACTGGAAATTTAATGGCGACATGCTGGCTAAAGTATTACCAGAAGCTAAAACGCGTATAAATACGCTCTCTGACATGGTTGATTTAGCAGGGCACTTTGTAGGCGGTATCCCTACTTACGATCCAGCGCTATTAACAGCCGGTAAAGCTGATGAAGATGTTATTCGCCAAGCATTACAATTTTTTGTATGGCAGCTAGAAGGCTTACGTAGTTTTGAAAAACCAGCTATTTTTGCAATTGCAAAAGAAGTCGCTACCTTCCACGAGCTTAAAATTAAAGACTTCTTAGAGCCTATATTTGTGGCTATTACCGGCAAAACATCATCTACTTCGGTATTAGATGCAATGGAGATTTTAGGGTCTGACCTATCGCGTGCACGTTTACGTGTTGCGTTGGCTCATTTAGGTATTTCTAAAAAGCAGGCTAAAAAGATAGAGCGCGCATACCGTGATTACCCAAGTGCGTAATCGCGTATACAGATTCAAAAGCCGCTTAATTTAAGCGGCTTTTTTGTGCCTGTAATTCTAAGATGGAGTTGCCAGCATAGGGTAAGTAAATAAGAAAAAGTGAAACACATTAACGAGCCAATGACATAAAATGGCCCATTCTAATCGGCTAGTTTTATAGTAAATATAGCCATAACCAAAACCTGCAACGGCCGCCACGAGCATATAATGAGTACCCGCTGAAAAGTGTGCCAGTGAAAATACACAAGTACTGATAGCCGGTGCGAGCAGTGCAAACCTGCTCGGGGTTATTAGTTTTGAAAGCTTAGTTTGTATCACTCCCCTAAATAATGCCTCTTCTGCAACGCAGGTAAAAAGTAGGTTGATGGCTATAAATAACAACCAAAATTCAGGTACTTTTGGCGCAAATTCAACAAGGTTTAACGTTAAAGCAGTTATGAGCGCCGCTAAAATAGTGATAATTATGATTAAAGCAGGGTAGCCGATAGTTACTGGCTTTGCCGTTTTATTTTTTTCAAAAACATAAGCGGCCAGCATTAAACCCGCTAATGCTTTATCAAAATTAGCATACAAGGTAAATGCAATTGCGTTACTGGTGATTTGTTCATTAACAACAATAGGCCGGTTATTAAAACCCGCAAACCAATGTAAGGCCAACCCGAGTGAGGCTGTTATAAATAAAGACGTTAGAACATTACGTTTTAACGCTGAGGTTGCCAATAGCGTAAAGTGAAACAATCCCACATAAACAGCTATAACAGCAACCGCGTTTAAATTTATATATTCTTGATAATAGGCGCTAATAACACTTAGCAGCAATAAGTATTGCCATAATGGTTGGCGAAATACAGAGAGTTTACACTGCGGGAAAACACATAAAATAGCGGCAGCTAAAAAGTAAAAAGTCATTGGCAAATACTGCTTGTTGTTTGATAGAGGAAATGAGAGAAAACGAATCACATAGCGTTATAGTCTCAATTAGATAATTTTGAGCTATTAATAATTATAGGCTTGTCCGGTACAAGTAACGGCTAAATCACAATTGTAGCGGGATACTGATTGGCATTGCTCCAGTGTAAATGCATTGCCACCTAAATAAAGCACATCGTTTTTAAGGGATTCTATAGCTTGTGATTTCAAACGGTTATAGCTAATTGAGGATGTTCGCGTATCATCTGATACATCGCAGCTTTCGCCTTTTATTCCACCAAGGGGGCTTGCACCTCTATCGAGAGCGTCCTGAACACTGTAAAACTGCTCTAGACCACGTTTTTTAATGTGGCTTGAAACGTGTTCTGATAAAACCTCGTCGTCGATATTGGTTGTGTAAGTAATGTTATTACAGCCAGTTAATAATGAAACCGCGCATATTAATAAAAAAAAATACTTCATTAGTTAATCCCTTAAACTCGTATTTGCCTAATTTACTTAGTTAATTAGCGAGTTGCAAATTATCATTTTTCGCCTTTATTAAACAGATTCGACCTCTCAAGATTTTTTTTCTGGTAGTATAGCTAGGTTATAAGCAGTTTAAGCAGTGAACACACTATGTTAAGTCCTTACTATCAGCAGCATGCTGATTATGTTTCAATTTCTCGTGAGCAAGGTTGTCGCTTTGCTAAATGTGTAGCCGACGACTACAACCCGCTTCATGATAAAGACGCTAAAAAGTTTTGCGCACCAGGAGACTTACTTTTTTCTCTAGTGTTAGACCGCTATGGCATTAGTGAGCGAATGGAGTTTACCTTTGCCGGTATGGTTGATGAAAATACCAAGCTAAATTTTCCAGAACAACCTGGAGAAGAGTTTGATGTAACCCATGGCGAAAAAGTAATTTTAAAGGTTAAACGCGACGGTAAAACCAGCAAATGCCCAACACTTACAAATAGTTTAATAAAAAATTATGTTGAGTTCTCAGGTGCTGCGTTTCCACATGTAATTATTCCTTTAATGGGCAAGCAAGAGGTAATGATAAACCCTGCGCGTCCTATGATTATTTATGAATCAATGATCATTAACCTTAATAACATTGATATTAAATCACCGACCCTAGAGTTTGCACAGCCTAGCTTTGAATACGCTGGTAAACGCGGCAAAATAACCTTGCGCTTTAATTTATTAGAAAACGGCGAAAAGGTGGGTTTTGGTGAAAAACACATGGTGGTATCGGGTATTCGTGAATACTGTCAAAGCACCGTAGATGATTTAATTGCATTTTATAATGAGCGTAAAGCCACATTAAAACCGGCTTAAATACTTCATTTTACTTAGGCGCTATTTAGCGCCTTTTTTATTACTAAAGCTCAGGTATAATAGCGTTCTTTGTTATTTTAAAGCCAAGCTTATGTCTGCCACATCGTTCTCATCACTAGCCCTAGACCCGTTACTATTAACGGCAATAGAGCAAAATAATTACACTACGCCTACCGCCATTCAGCATAAAACGATACCGCCAATTTTAGCGGGCAAAGACGTTATGGGCAGCGCTCAAACTGGCACCGGTAAAACTGCCGCTTTTGTTTTGCCGCTATTACATAAGCTTTTAAATTCCGATAAAAAAGACGAACCAGGCATTGCTCGTGTGGTTATTTTAACGCCCACTAGGGAGCTTGCTCAGCAAGTATTTACAAGCTTTGAAAAATACGCACAAGGTACAGATATAAAAGGTGCACTTGCTTATGGTGGCGCAAGTATTGGTCCACAAATCAAAGCACTTAAAACAGCGCAAGTAATAGTGGCAACGCCAGGGCGCTTACTTGATCACATAGTGAAGGGCAGTGTGGTGCTTTCAAGCGTGGACTCTTTAGTATTTGATGAAGCAGACCGTATGCTTGATATGGGTTTTATTGACGAAATTAGACGAATACTGCGTCATATCCCAGGCGATCGTCAAACCTTACTGTTTTCCGCCACCTTTGATGACAGTGTATTTGAGCTGAGTAAAAAATTGCTCAAAGACCCTGAGCTTATTGAAGTTGATAAGCGTAACTCTGCTGCTGTAGAGGTTGAACAAGTTATTTACGCAGTAGATGAAGACAGAAAGCGCGAACTGGTCTCGCACATGATTGGCATGAAAAACTGGCGCCAAGTGCTTATATTCACCCGCACTAAACAAATGGCCGATAAACTTGCCAAAGAAATGTGTAAAGATGGTTTAAAAACCGAATCTATTCATGGTGATAAATCACAAGGTGCTCGCGACCGCGCATTACAAAACTTTAAAGAGGGCAGTACGCGTGTATTAGTGGCCACCGATGTAGCCGCGCGCGGTTTAGACATACCGGCACTTAAATACGTAATTAACTTTGAATTGCCATACATAGCTGAAGACTATGTGCATCGTATTGGCCGTACAGGACGTGCTGGTGAGCAAGGCCTTGCTATGTCGTTAGTGAGCTTAGATGAGCAATGGCTGCTTGAAGAAATTGAAGTACTGCTTGATACCCGCTTAACACCACAATGGCTTGAAGGCTATGAGCCCGATTTAAATAAGCCGCCTAAAGATAACCGCAAAAATACCAATAAAGCGCGTAAAGATCGCGATAAAAAACGTATTACAGGGCAAAGAGCGCCGAATAGAAGACGCAAATAAAAGCTTAGGGCTTAACCTAAGAGGCAGCTAAGAGCGAGAAGCGGTCATTGATATTGGCCAAATATCGTCGTTAATTGATTTGTTAAACTGTTCTTTGCGCATAAATTCATGAAAATGAGCGATGCGCGCATATTGTTCTATTTAACTTTTCTTTAAAGTTTTAGAAAACTTAGTGATAGTAATACCTTAGGTTATTTGTTAAAACTATATAGTAGACAAATGAGCGTGGAGTCGGCAGAAATATGCGCGATGAGCGCACTATTAAATTGTTATGCGTACTAAGCATACAAGGGAGTTTGTTTGAATAATCAGAAACGTTACTTTTCTAAAAATATATTTGATAGTGGAATAATTGAAGTTTGGTTCAAATGTATTGGATATGCTTTGGTAACGTCAGCTTTTGCGTATCTCTACATCACTAAAGAGATAAAATCTGCACTATTCATATTTTCTTTAAGCTATGTATTTACTGCTATACAAGTTGTACAAGGCACAAGGGGTCCTTATGAAAAGCTCAAATCCATTTATGTCTATCAACAAAGCAACAGACTATTTGCTTTAATTTTTGAAGGTTTTTTTCTATATATAAGGCTTCAAATTATTATTTCTCCATTGCTTGTAATGTTTTGGGCATATGAGAACGGTAAATTACCTGTTTAATCGTACACATAACAAGCGCCTAAACTCCGACAATGTTAAGTTGTCATGGTTTTGGCAAACAACGCAAAAAGCCACGCCAACACATTGCGTGTTAGGCGGGCGTTAGCTTTCTTATCGAATCGAGCGTATGGAAACAGTCTACCAAATTTCTTTTTTGCCTAGTTTTGAACAAGTGAAAGTCTTACTAATATTTTCAGTGTTGGGACCTGCGGCACTGTTATATGCATATAAAAATAAAGATTATGCGAAAAGACGTTTTACTATATTTTGGGGTGGTACAGTCTCAATTACGGCTCCACTTATTTTGCTTTATTTGATTATTAATCATGTCTCAACATACATGTCCTTTCAGTCAAAAGAGTTTGAGGTCATTAAAGGAAAAGTTAGTGTGTTACGCACCCAACCAAAAGAAGGACATGCTCCTGGCGATTTGATTAAAATAGCTGATAGAGAAATCGAAATTGATTATTACGTTAATTCTCCCTGCTATCATCAAACAATTTCAAATGGTGGTGTTTTACAAGCGGGCAAATTAGTGGCGTTATATGTATCGAATAATTGCATTTTAAAAGTCGAAGTTAGTAAAGAAAGCTAACAAACGCATTAACACTCGCTGCGCTCGCTAGGGACAAAAACACGTAGGCTCCCTCGCTTCGCTCGTTATTATAGACTACGTATTTTTGCCGTTATGCGGGCGTTATCAATGACCGCTCATGGCACAAAGCAGTCACTGGTAACGTTAACGCGGTAAGTTGGACTGTTTCTGGTAAATTCATCATTTTTGTCGGATGGCGTGGCTTCGCCACTTATCCGACCTACGTCAAAATGTAGGTTGGTTAAGCCGAAGGCGCCACCCAACAGGCTTTCTGACAGATCAAGTTAGTACTTATTAAAATAAACGAAGCTAACTACTTGAACTGGCTTGTTCTATGTTGCTTATTATTGTTGCCCGAACCCCGAACCCCGAACCCCGAACCCCGAACCCCGAACCCCGAACCCCGAACCCCGAACCCCGAACCCCGAACCCCGCAATTAAGCTATTAGTTTCTCCGCAAGGTTGAGTTCCATTGTTGCTTTTAATAAACGGTATAAGTTAATAGACGCGTCTATTTCTTCTTTACGGTTGGTTAAGCTTTCAATATTTAAGCCTAGCGGTACACCTAAGTGGGCACAGCTTTTTAAAATTGAGTCGAGGTTTTCGCGACAAATACGCACTGATTCGCTTAGTGTATTTTCCGAATCAAGCATGCGCCATTTAGTTGCCTCTGGCACTGAGATACCTAGCCATTGCATAAACTCCAAGGTTTTTTCACCACCACAAGGCGTAAAGGTTAATATAATCCTATTAGGTGTCAGGCCTTGTGCTTTGCATGTGCGCGCATAACTAGTTATTAAATCTATGGTTGCTTGTGCATTGTAAACGGCTTGAGAGATAAAAAACTGGCATCCTTGTGCCGTTTTTTCTATTAAGCGTTGGTGCTCGTTGCGCTTATTGGCATGGCGCTCAGCAATGGTTACGCCACCTAAAAAGAAGTCTTCAGACTGCTCTGCCAGTGTTTTGTAGGCATTCGGTAAGCTCAGCTTTATATCACCCGCTGATGATGGGCTGCCCACTAACACCACGTTTTTTAAATCGTAGTCATTTTTGGTTTCATCTAACCACGTTTTAAACTCACTCACACCGCGCTGAGCTACACTTTTATAAGTAATTACATCAAGATCAGATAAGCCTCGTAAGAGTTGACTGTACTCGCGCGGATCAACTGTTTGCTTAAATGCAAATGGACGCGCTTGCTCTGTACGACTGCTTTCATCTTGAATGTCATAAATAATTACGCCGTCATACTCAATTTCGTGTAAACGGCCTAATAACTTTTCGGCAATGACTTTTAATTGCGCTTTATCAGTCCCAATTTTTGGCGGTGTTGTGCCAATTAGGTAAACACCTTGGTTGGTGTCCTGTATTTTTTCTTGAAGTGATAAAGCCATAATCCTCATTCCAGCTTAATTTGTGATGATGGATTTAATATAGCAGCCATTTAGACGTCTAGATAGATTTATTTGTTGAAAGTTTCTCAACTAACGTGAATTATTTTCATAGTTAATAACTGACACAGTTGTTTACATAATTAATAGGCTTAGGGCTCTTATATTTAATTACTTTACGGCATACTTAGTTTGGTAAATGTTTTAAAAATTGCTCAATTTAAAAAGGGATAACAATGAAATTTAAATTATTGGCAAGTAGCCTAGCGGTATCGCTGGCCTTAACAGGTTGTGCTATGCAGCAAAACCAAAACACGCAAACAGCAGCTCAACAAGAACAAGTTAATAAAGCAGATGAGCGTGTTTTTTCACAAGATTACCTAATAGAAGAGCTAGATAACGGCCTACGTGTGATGGTAGTTAAAACCGATTACCCAGATGTAGTATCGCTACAAATACCTGTATCTGTTGGCTCGCGAAATGAAGTGGAAGCGGGTAAAACTGGTTTTGCTCACTTTTTTGAACACATGATGTTTAAAGGCTCTGAAAAGTTTCCGCAAGATGTGTATTCAGATATTCTAAAAAATTCAGGGGTTGATAACCGCGCCTACACAACTAACGATTACACTAACTACCACTTAAATTTTTCAAAACAGCATCTTGATAAAGTACTTGAGATTGAAGCTGATATTTTTCAAAACTTAAGCTACACCGAAGAACAATTTAGAACCGAAGCGCTTACCGTTAAAGGCGAGTACTTAAAAAATAACGCCAGTCCAATTCGTAAATTATTAAGTGCGGTACGCCAAGAAGCGTTCGATAAACATACCTATAAACACACTACTATGGGCTTTTTTGAAGACATTGAAGCCATGCCTGATCAAATGGCCTACGGTAAAGAGTTCTTTGCTAAGTTTTATAAGCCTGAATATGTATCGCTTGTGATTGTTGGTGATGTTGATCCAAAAGAGACCATGGCGATGGTTAAAAAGCATTGGGGTAACTGGCAAAAAGGCGACTATGTTGCTGATATTCCAAAAGAGCCAACTCAACAAGCGCCAAAATATGTGCATGAGCAAAACGAAGGACTACCTGGTCACTGGTTACTTGTGTCGTATAAAGGCGCTGCATGGGAGCCTCAGAAAAAAGACAGAGCCGCATTAGATTTACTATCGCAGCTTTATTTTTCTAGCAATTCAGATATTTACCAAGAGCTGGTAGTAGAAAAGCAAATAGCGAGTCAAATGTTTACCTATAACCCAGAGACTAAAGATCCAGGGTTACTGCATGTATTTGTAAAAGTTGAAAATGCCGATGATTTAGCCACAGTGCGTGATGCTATAAACCGTACGTATGCCAAAGCGCGTACCGAGTTGGTTGATAGCCAAAAACTCAGTGATTTAAAGTCTAATCTTAAATACAGCTTTATAAATGGTTTAGATTCATCGCAAGCAATTGCCTCTACACTTGCCAGCTATATGCATTTTGAGCGCGATCCTGAGGTGATTAACCAACTGTATAAATCGGCAGACAATATCACTAGCGAAGATATTAGAGCCGTTGCAAATAAGTATTTTGTTGATAATGCCCGCACCACAGTTACTATGTCGGCACTTGATAAAGCCCCAGGTTTTGAACAAGAAAGCGACTTAGATGCGTTGGTAGCAAAATATCAGCAAGTACCGAGTAAGCCTATCTTTAAGGTGCTGGATAAAACTAATAGCTCGCCGTTAATCGATATTAACTTATTATTTAATACCGGTGCGGCTGCCGATCCGCAGGGTAAAAAAGGCGTGGCGGCTTTAACTGCCGCAATGCTAGCGCAAGGTGGCTCAACGTCAATGAGTTACAAAGAAATCAAAAAAGCAATGTACCCGCTGGCGGGTAGCTTTGGTTATCAAATAGATAAAGAAATGCTGTCGTTCCAAGGGCGTATCCATAAAGATAATGCAGCTCAGTGGTATGCTTTAGTGAGTGAGCAGCTTCTAAACCCAGGCTTTAGAGAAGATGACTTTAAACGTCTGAAAAAAGAAATGATCGATGGCATTAAATCGGGCTTAAAAGCTTCTAATGATGAAGAGTTGGGTAAAGAAGTGCTCTACAGTGTGCTTTATAAGGGGCACCCTTATGAAAGCTATAACTACGGTGACTTATCAGATTTAGAAGCGCTTACTCTTGATGATGTTAAAGCGTTTTATAATGCTGAGCTTACACAAGCTAAACTTACTGTGGGTTTAATTGGTGCAGTCCCTACAAAACTTAAAGCACAAATGTTAGCAGACTTAGCGACACTCCCTAAAGGCGAACAAAGCCGCTTAACAATCCCTGATGCGCCAGAGCTTAAAGGTCATCATGCAACAATTGTTGAAAAGTCAGCGCAATCAACGGCTGTGTCGTTCGGGTTCCCTATTGATACCATTCGTAGCAGCGAAGACTGGACCGCATTGTGGCTAGTGCGTTCGTACTTTGGTGAGCATCGCAGTTCTAACAGTTACTTGTACGAACGTATTCGTCAAACGCGTGGCATGAATTACGGTGATTACGCCTACATTGAATACTTCCCTCGTGGTATGTTTCAAACTAAGCCAGATGCAAACTTAGGACGCTCTGAGCAAATTTTCCAAGTGTGGCTGCGTCCACTGCGCTCAAACAACGATGCGCATTTTGCAACCCGTACCGCATTATTTGAACTAGATAAGCTAATTAAAAATGGTATGACTGAGGCAGATTTTGAAGCCACACGTAACTTTTTAATTAACTTTGTGCCACAAATGGTTGCTAGTCAAAATCGCCAGTTAGGTTATGCGCTAGATAGCGAGTTTTATAACACCGATAGTTTTGTAAACTACGTCACAAGCAAACTGAAAACATTGACTGTTGACGATGTAAATCGAGTGATTAAAGATAACCTACAAACTGAGAATATTCACTATGTGTTTGTTACCGGTGATGGTGAAGATATGCAAAAACGTTTAGCAACTATGCAAACCTCGCCTATGGTGTATAACACCGATAAGCCTGCCGAGTTAGTGGCTGAAGATAAGGTAATTGCTGATTATAAACTGGCAATTCCTGCAAAAAATATTGAAGTAGTAAAGGTGGATAAAGTATTTCAATAATTTAAGTTTTTAAGTATTAAAAAATGCCCCTGTGCCGTAAGCATTGGGGCATTTTTATATTTTAGGTTGTAAATACTAGTTACTTACTAAAAGTACTGAGGCTGCACCAAGAGCAAAACTAATAACAGAGCTAATAATCAAACCTGCAATAAAACTTTTAGATGGGCTGTTATTGGCATCATTTTGGTTGTTTTCATCAAGCTTAATAAGCTCACCTTGGCGTACTTCAAATACCGCACATAAGGCCATGGTGGTTTCTTTTGAGGCTGCACCTTCTTTTTCTACTCGTTGAATGGTTCGTAAGCTTACATCGCAGGCATCGGCAAGCTGTTGTTGTGTCCAATCGAATGTGTGCCTGAGCGACTTTACCGTTGTAGGGTTTAATTGCATGTTAAAGTTTCCCTACAATTAGCTCTACGACTGTTGCAGTGGTATAGCCAAATACTGCACCACCTAACGCGCAGCCTAGAATAAAAAAAGCCGCTTTTTTAGGATCGCTAGGAAGACTACTTTGAACTTGCTTGGCAAGCACTTCTTGATCTTTGTATAGAGTGCACTCAAGTCGTCCTGTGAGTATATTGAGCATGTCAAATTTCACTTGGTACTGCGAATTTTCAAAATCAAATGTGTGTGAGCTTTTTATATTAACACTGCGCCTACTGCTAACTAAGTCATCGTTAATATAGACTTCTTCTTTACCTGTAAAGTAGCTTCCAAAACAGGCTATTTGGTTATCGCCATCTTGAAAGTAAAATTTATAGCCTAATTTTTTTGTATTTAATATGTCGTTTTTCATCATCGTTATCCTTGTTGAGTTGATGATGCTAATTTAGCGTTTATTATTATTTTTTACGCCGTCAGCAGTACGCCAATGGCTATTTTGGCACATGACACACGTGCTGTCATATGTTGTTATTTGTTGATTTTTATTAACTTATTTTATTTTTGCACAAATGGTTAAACCTGCCTAACTGTCATATGACATGACTTGAAAAAAGTAATATAAACCTGAAACTTAACTGGTTATATATAATAACCAGAACAAATAACGAAGGGATTAACACCTAGGCGGCTAAATCCGTTAGAATTGGTCATAGGCTCTTTGTAATAACTTAAGGCAGTATTATGCGTCATGAAATTTGGCAACAGCTTCGTAGTGAAGCAAATGAAGTAGTAACTCGTGAACCCCTTTTAGCGAGCCATGTGTATTCGTGTATTTTAAATCATGAGTGCTTAGGGTCGGCATTGAGTTTTATTGTTGCTAACAAGCTAGCTGATGCTGTGGTTTCTGCTTTTACAATCCGTGAGCTGTTTGACCAAGCTTTTGTAAAGTGTGACCGCATGCTGACACATGTTGCTCATGATATTAAAGCAGTAAAAGATCGTGACCCTGCCGCCGAAACCTACCTTACTGTGATTTTAAATTTAAAAGGGTTTCACGCCATACAAGCACACCGCTTAGCTAACTGCTTATGGCAACAAAACCGTAAAGAGCTTGCGCGCTTTATTCAAAGTCGTACCTCAGAGGTGTTTGGGGTTGATATTCACCCTGCTTGTAAAGTAGGCCAAGGCATCATGTTTGACCATGCCACCGGTATTGTTATAGGTGAAACCGCCGTAATTGAAGATAATGTATCTATATTACAATCGGTTACATTAGGTGGTACGGGTAACGAGCAAGGCGATCGCCATCCTAAAATTAGAGCGGGCGTACTTATTGGGGCGGGCGCTAAAGTGTTGGGTAATATTGAAGTAGGCGAGGGCGCACGTATTGGCGCAGGTTCAGTGGTATTAAGCCCTGTACCACCTCACACAACTGCTGTTGGCGTACCTGCAAAAATTATTGGTCGCCCTGATTGTGAGTGCCCGGCAGAAAGTATGAACCAAAACTTTTTAGAATATCCCGAGCCAGAAAACGAATCGCACACCAGTGCAATGCTTTAATTTTTGAGTACCTAGAAATGATATATAAAAGTAACCTTGTGGCTATGCTGCTCTGTTTTTCTTCAGGCGTGGCGTTAGCAAGTGGTTACTTTTTGTTTTTTAAAGATTCCACTCGTGTTTCCTCAGCGCCCAAACAAGCTGTAATCTCTTCGGCTAACACTCAAGTCAATAATCAGCCAACTACTTTGCAAGGCTTAGTGCAGGTTAATAAAGCCCAAGCGGCTGATCAACAAACTCAGCTAGCACAACATGTGGTTGAGCTTAATCAGCGGCTTGAAAAAAAATCAATCCAGCTTAAGCAGTCTCAACAACAGCTAAAGTTAAATCAATTAGAAAGTGTAGAGCTTGATGATGAGCTCGCAATACAGTTTGAGCAAGAGGCTGATAATCTCGAATGGAGTTACGAGCTTGAAGTCGCGTTAACTGACTTTTTAATTATTAATGATTTTGCAGATAGCGCTGAGCTTACAGCGCTTAAGTGTAAGCAAACAATTTGCAAGTTTGAGCTTACCATAAACCAGAATGCCGTTAATTATGGGGCTAAATTATGGCGCGAGCTTAACGATAAGCTTCATCTTGAACCTTGGTGGCAGCAATTTAAACTCAGTGCATCTCAATCTAACGATGCCCGTATTGAGTTTACCGTAAGTACGCAAGGCTAGCGCTTAGCAATATAGCTAAGCTTCTACCTTTGAAATAACCTGGCCATCTACTAACTCAGTGATCAACACATCACCCACTTTTACATCTTCCACTGATTTAATCACTTTATTTTGCGCTGTTTTAGTAATGCTATAACCACGTGCTAATACATTAAGGGGGCTGACCGAATCAAGCCGACTTGCTTGTAAGGCAAGCGTATTATTTGCGTGTTGTAGTTGCTGCTGCATCGCTTGATTTAGCCTTGCATGAAGCTGGGCTAGCTGATGGTTTGCATTTGCTAGCTTTTTATCTGGTGATTGGCGCATTAGTCTGGGTGTTAAATTAGCTAACACGCGTTCTTGTTGATATAAACGCTGACGCATTGCCTGTTGCAGTGCAATACTCAACTCATCTAAGCGTTGTGATTTTTGGTTTAGCTGATTGCGCGGGTGGCACAAATTTAAGCGATGCTGTAGCTGAGTTGCCAGTGCACGTTTATCGGCAATGTCGTGTTTAAATGCATTCGCTAAACGACTAATTAACTGATTAACCCTATTATGCAGCTCTTGTGTATTGGGGCTTACGAGCTCTGCGGCTGCAGAAGGAGTTGCTGCGCGTACATCAGCGACATAATCGCTAATTGTGGTATCTATTTCATGGCCAACAGCGCTCACAATTGGCAGCGAGCTTTGATAAATAGCACGAGCAAGTTGTTCATGGTTAAAGCACCATAAATCTTCTAATGAACCACCGCCGCGCCCGAGTATGATAACGTCGACTTCATTACGTAAATTTGCCAGCTCTATTTGCTTGATTAAATGGCCATGCGCTTCTTTGCCTTGCACCATCGCAGGGTAAATAACCACTTCTAATTGCGGCGCACGACGCTTTAAAACAGTTAAAATATCTTTGATTGCGGCGCCTGTAGGTGAGGTGATCACCCCTATGCGATTTATGTTTTGGGGCAGGGGCTTTTTATAAGCGGAGCTAAATAAGCCCTCTGCAGCCAAACGCATTTTTAGCGCGTCAAACTCTTGCTTAAGTTGCCCTTCGCCGGCAGGTTCCATATGTTCAACAATAAGCTGGTAGTCACCACGGGGTTCGTACAAAGATACACGTGCTTTAACGGTTACTTGTGCGCCGTTAATTGGTCGGTAACTTTGGTTGCGATTATTGCCTCGCCACATGGCGGCTTTAATTTGCGCTTTATCGTCTTTTAATGAAAAATACCAATGCCCAGAAGCAGGCGCAATAAAGTTAGAAATTTCACCAGTGAGTACTAAAGACGCAAAACCTTGTTCAAGTAGGGCACGTATTTCACGATTAAGGCGAGATACGGTATAAACCGTTTGCGAGGGCTTAGAAAACATAAAAACTACCAAAAAACATTTATAAATCTAGCTTATCATAAATAAATACAAAATATTATTTACTAGTGCCCACAACGCTGTTAAAATTTGGCCGCAATTCCTTATCTTAGATCCACATGTGAGAAGTTGCCAAAATGCTTAGAATCGCTAAAGAAGCTCTTACCTTTGATGACGTACTTTTAGTACCTGGTCATTCTACTGTTTTGCCACATACGGCAAATATTTCAACTCGCTTAACGCGTGGTATCAAACTTAACTTGCCGCTCATTTCAGCATCTATGGATACTGTTACAGAAGCTCGTTTAGCTATTGCCCTCGCGCAGGAAGGTGGTCTTGGTTTTATTCATAAAAACATGACCATTGCAGAACAAGCGAAAAATGTTCGTAAAGTTAAAACCTATGAAGCAGGTATTGTTTCATACCCTGTTACAGTAACGGCCGATCTGACTATTGCAGATGCTGTTGAATTGTCTCAGGAAAAGGGATTCTCAGGTTTTCCGGTCACCGATAGCGAAAATAACCTTGTAGGTATTGTAACTAGTCGTGATATGCGCTTTGAAACTAAGCTTGAACAGCCGGTTTCAACAGTGATGACGAAAAAAGAAAACCTAGTAACGGTTAAAGAGGGAACGGCTCGCGAAGATATCTTAAGCTTAATGCACGAACACCGCATTGAGAAGATTCTTGTGGTTGATGATGCGTTTAAACTTAAAGGCATGATCACCGTAAAAGATTACCAAAAAGCACAAGACAAACCAGATGCGTGTAAAGACGAGCAAGGTCGTTTACGTGTAGGTGCTGCGGTAGGTGTTGGCGCGGGCACTGATGAGCGTATTGCTGCATTAGTTGAAGCCGGTGTTGATGTACTTCTAATCGATACTTCTCATGGTCACTCTCAAGGTGTTATTGACCGTGTTGCAGCGACTCGTCAAGCTTACCCAGATTTACAGATTGTTGCAGGTAATGTAGCAACAGCAGAAGGGGCCATTGCGCTTGCAGATGCCGGTGTTGATGCTGTTAAAGTAGGTATCGGTCCAGGTTCTATTTGTACTACACGTATTGTTACCGGTTGTGGTGTACCACAAATAACAGCTATTTCTGATGCGGTTGAAGGCCTTAAAGGTCGCGATATTCCAGTGATTGCCGATGGCGGTATTCGTTTTTCTGGTGATATTGTAAAAGCATTGGTTGCCGGTGCATCGTGTGTAATGGTTGGCTCTATGCTCGCGGGTACTGAAGAGGCACCAGGTGAAGTTGAACTTTATCAAGGTCGTTACTACAAGTCTTACCGTGGTATGGGTAGCCTAGGTGCGATGGATCAAAAAGAAGGGTCATCAGATCGCTACTTCCAAAAATCAAACCAAGCTGACAAGTTAGTACCAGAAGGCATTGAAGGTCGTGTAGCTTATAAAGGGCCAATTGCGACCATTATTCACCAACAAGTGGGTGGTCTTCGCAGTGCAATGGGCTTAACCGGTTGTGCCACAATCGAAGAGCTAAACACTAAACCACAGTTTGTACGTGTAACTTCTGCTGGTATGGGTGAGTCGCATGTTCATGATGTGCAAATCACTAAAGAAGCACCGAACTACCGTTTAGGCTAATCAGCCTTTAACAACTTGAAAAAAGTGGGTTAACTTTCGTTAGCCCTAATATAGTCACACAGCTTAAGCTGGTGGCGTTTAGCACCTGACTTTACGAGATACTTCATGAGCAAAGACATTCACGATTCACGAATCCTCATTTTAGATTTTGGTTCACAATACACGCAGTTAATCGCCCGTCGAGTGCGCGAAATTGGTGTTTATTGTGAGCTTTGGGCTTGGGATGTAACCGAAGAGCAAATTCGCGAGTTTAACCCACAAGGTATTATCCTTTCTGGTGGCCCAGAATCAACCACGCTTGAAAATAGCCCGCGTGCTCCTGAGTATGTATTTAATGCAGGCGTTCCAGTACTTGGTATTTGTTACGGTATGCAAACTATGGCAACGCAGCTTGGCGGCCGTGTACATAGCTCAGATAAAAAAGAATTTGGTTACGCACAAGTTGAAAAAGTGGGTAACTGTGCATTATTTGATGCCATTGAAGATCATATTACTGATGGCGGCAATGGCGTACTAGATGTGTGGATGAGCCACGGTGATAAAGTAATGGAAATTCCAGATACGTTTAAAACCACAGCTAAAACATCTACCTGCCCGCATGCGGCAATGTCTAACGAAGAAAAGCGCTTTTACGGTGTACAATTTCACCCAGAAGTAACGCACACACATCAAGGTCAACGTTTAATAGAGCGTTTTGCTATTGATATTTGTGGTTGTGAAAAATTATGGACGCCAGCAAAAATAATTGATGACGCCATTGAGCGTATCAAAGAAACTGTAGGTGACGACGAAGTTATTTTAGGCTTATCAGGCGGTGTAGATTCATCGGTTGTAGCTATGCTTATTCACCGTGCTATTGGTGAGCGCCTAACCTGTGTATTTGTTGATAACGGTTTACTTCGTTTAAACGAAGGCCAGCAAGTTATGGATATGTTTGGCAATAAGTTTGGCTTAAACATCGTTAAAGTAGATGCCGAAGATCAATTTTTAAATGACTTGGCAGGTAAATCAGACCCAGAAGATAAGCGTAAAGCTATTGGCCACACGTTTATTAATGTATTTGATGAGCAAGCTAAAAAGCTTAAAAACGCGAAATGGCTAGGCCAAGGTACAATTTACCCTGACGTAATCGAATCAGCGGCATCAGCGACTGGTAAAGCACACGTGATTAAATCGCATCATAATGTGGGCGGCTTACCAGATGACATGCAAATGGGCTTAGTAGAGCCATTACGTGAGTTATTTAAAGATGAAGTACGTAAAATTGGTTTAGAGCTAGGTTTACCGTACGATATGCTTTACCGTCACCCATTCCCAGGGCCAGGTTTAGGTGTGCGTGTACTTGGCGAAATCAAAAAAGAGTACTGTGATTTACTTCGCCGCGCAGATGCTATCTTCATTGAAGAGCTTCACAAAGCAGAGCTTTACCATAAAGTAAGCCAAGCGTTTACTGTATTCTTACCGGTTAAGTCGGTAGGGGTTATGGGTGATGCGCGTAAGTACGATTGGGTTGTTTCACTTCGTTGTGTTGAAACCATCGACTTTATGACTGCACGTTGGTCACATTTACCGTATGAGTTTTTAGGTGTGGTTTCTAACCGTATCATTAACGAAATCGACGGTATCTCACGCGTTGTTTACGATATTTCAGGAAAACCACCTGCCACTATCGAGTGGGAATAGACTTGGTTGTAAAAACCTAATCTAGTTTCTGTTAGATAAAAAAAGGCCAGTCAGTATTTCTGACTGGCCTTTTTAATGAATTTTTACTTTCCTAAAAAACCTTGCGGAGATATTAGTTTTCGTTGTAGTGCTGGCTTCTATTTTTAGGGCTGTGGCTGCGTAACACTGGGCACTGCCTGAAGATGAAAATCATTGCTGACAAAATGGAGGTATTCCAAAATAGGTTGAAGATGGTAGGGCGAGTTTATGATGGTTCGGTCGATCAAATCGACAAAATAAGACGCTGGCCCTTTGGTCGCCGTACGTAGTCAGTGATGATGTACCGATCTAACTAGCCGCTCTACAGTTCATCAACCAAGAAAATGCCCTGCAAATTTTACTCGTCGTGAAGAAGGTAATCACCTATATTTTCTCGACCTTCTGCTAACTCACCGAGCGATTTTTAAGAAGCGTTGTATAACAACTTAGAATGGGGTAAGTGATATGGTTAACATGGAAGTGATGAAAATTGTTATTTTGAGCGTAAAATATGATTCAAAGCGCGATGGATATTCATAAAATAGGTAAGCTTAAAGCTGTTAGATATGGAAGTACCTTTGAATGGTGTATTGACTAATAATAATTTGAGTGTCACATAAATACAGATTAAATCAGAAGCTGAACTGGAGTTGATATCTCTTGGGAAATTTGACCGTTAGATAGAGTGCAAAAGTGGTAGCTAACAGAAAAGTTTTAAATTGATATAGTAATATAATACTGTCTTTTGTGCTGTAGCATTCTTGATTATTTATAATGTACTCTACTGATTGAAAATACTTTAATATCAATGAGCTATAAAGAAATCGGATCAAAAGCAAAATGGTAACTAAGCAGAGTAAGTTCAGTTTCACGACCGTTAATTGCTGAAGAAAAAGTGGGCTCAGACGTTGAGCCAAAGCTGAACTAAAACGTCGACGAGTAGTAAGAACTTAGTTGTATAGGCAGCAATTAAAAACGAGGAATTATCAGATAAGGTTTGAACGACTATATATCAGATAGATTAAAATACGCTTATGCGCCTTTGGCTTTTTAGGCTAATGTCTATTAATAGCTCTTAGTCTTTGCGAGCTTCGAGCCCTTTAACCTATTAAGCTGTTCTTTCTGCTAAGGGTAAAAACTCTAATACATAAAGCGAGTAAGGTAACGGGTATTTCGACTCGCTCGTCCTGATCGTCAACGCAACTGACTTAACCAAATCGAGCCTAGGCTATGATTATAACATTACCGATCAGCTCCGAGAGACTTCGAATATAAAAATACGCATAAAACCATAGATAAAGATGATCACAGTCGTTTACATACGATTCTTTTTTGACATCTGGATGTACCGTCACTGATATATCAGGTGTGGTAGCGGTGGAACGTTCTTCAATTAATCGGTGTGCCTGTTGGTACACTGAATGTGTGGCTTATAAGTTTGTTGGGCTCAGTCGCTGGCGATTAAATATCCCCAGTGTGGGTAGCTTATGTTACAGGATTTGCTCAAAGGAAAATGCTGGATTCAGAGCTAAAAGCAAGCCTATCGCCTCGACACTGAAGAGGGCGGGTGTGAAGAAACGCAAGGCGCTAAGACAATAGTGTTAAATCAACGTTGGTCTATGGAATTTGTGTCATACCAGCTTAGTAATGGTAGGCACTTTTGGAGTGGATGTGGTGGATAATTACTCGCTGGAATGGTCGGTCAGTTGGTTTCTGTAACCACCAGTGGCAGGCACATCACAAGACTCCAAGGCTAGTTTATCTAAGAGTGTGGCAACCCTAATAAGCTGAACTGCGAGAACAGGACTGAATTTAACAGTAAGATCGTGTTCTTTTGATTCATGAAAAAGGGACAAATTGCAGAGTTTTAATTTTGAGTCTAGTATCAATTTAGGTTATCGAAGTTTTAAGTTTGATTATGCTTTTTAGGCTTAAATAATCTTAAAACTTTCTATCTTTTTTATGATACGGATACTGTTACTTATGAAATTGCCTAGTCAAGGTTTTGGTTTACTTTTAATGCTATTCTTTCTAGTGGCCTGTGACCGAACCTCAGTGTCATCAGATACAAGTAAAGAATTTACAATTGAGTTGGTCCGAGCGCCTTTATCCGTAGAAGTGGGTCAATCTGCAGTGATTGAGGTTCAGTTACAACAAAATGGACAAAATATTGATGGCGCGAGTTACCTTTGGATGGAAGAGAGTGTATTACCACTTGGCTTAGTTAGTAATAGTAACCAAGGGTTCTTTGTAGCACCGTCAAATATTGAGCAAGCTAGCATTCGTGTAACAGCTAGTTTCTCAGGTATGTCGCTAAGCAAGGATATCACCATAGACATTACCTCACCGGTTGACGTTATTGGAGATGTTGAGTCATTAGAGGTTACAGGCCCAACGGAAGTTTCTTCTGAACACAAGGTCATTTTAAATGCGGCTTATACGGTTAATGGGTTGGTTGATAGTGACAAGGAGATAAGTTGGGAACTATTAAGTGAACAAACAGTATCTTGGCAACAAATAGATAATCGAGTCGAGGTTACAGCACCTAATGTTTTTCAGGACACAGAGTTATTTTTCTCAGCACAAACTGAAGACGCCAGCGGCTTGTTGTTTGATACGATTGTGGTTCTCACGGTTAAGCCAAGGGGCATCAGCTTTGTTAACCAGATTAATACTGGAACGGGCAAAGTTGATGCAAACTCTCAATCGTCACATACAGTTAAGCAAAGCACTTCAGGGCAAACAGTCCACTTAACAGCAAAAGCCGAAAAGTCTGGTGGCGGTGGAAGCTTCATCTATGAATGGCAGCAAGTGAGCGGTACCACAGTAGACTTAATAGACAGTGCCAGCCAAACCACATCTTTCATTGCGCCCAAGCAGCCGGGAAAACTCGAATTTAAAGTAACAGCTACGGAAGTCAGTAGCGGGAAAAGCACATCACAGACACAGCTAGTAGAAATAAAGCCTGGACCTTTACAGCCTCAGCAAGGTGCTAAGCATCAAGTATACAATGGTCATGGTTCTGTTAGTTTGACTGCCGAGGTTAATGGTGGCACGGGGCCTTTTACCTATAAATGGACGCAAACAAAAGGTCCAGACGCTATGATAAGTAGTGTTAATGGAAAAACTACCGAGGTTACGCCGCCAGAGGTTACAACCGATACCGATTTTCAATGGGTAGTACAAGTAACTGATGCCGATGGCCATCAAGTGAGTATTACACACGATATTCAAGTGAAGGCAACTGCGCCTTTGTCGGTACAGATTATTAAACCAAAGGGCTGCACCACCAACTGTTTAGTTGAAGAAGGGGATTTTGTGTATCCTGCAGCAACTATCACCAGTACGCTTGATCGTGTATCAGTGTTGTGGGAGAGTAGCGATGTTGCCTTTACAGATGCGACAACAGAGCACCCTGTGTTTGTTGTGCCTAATGTCAATTCAGAAACAGGTATTAGAGTCAATGTTACTGTGACAGATGGCACCAATACTGTTTCCGATTCGCTACTTTATACCGCTAAACCTGTATTTAAGCTGGCACCTCATCAAAACCAAATAGGTAGTCACTTGGCAACAGGCCCTGGAGTCAGTACAGCAGCTCCAGTTCAGGTAGAATCCGGCAAAACTTTTAAACCAAGCATCGATATCCATGTCCCCCCTTTAGATAACGGGGCATCTCTTTCTTACCTATGGACGGTGATTGAGCCAAATCCAAAACCTAATGACTTGATAATTGCTGGTGACAATACAGCTCAGCCCATCATTAATGCGCCATCAGTAAGCAGTAATACCAACATTAAGCTTCAGGCAACCATTACCTATACCTCACCTGAAGGTAAAGTGATTACTAAAACTACTGATACTCAGTTTCAGGCAGTACCTGTTAATGCGCCAAGCAAACCCACACTTGCGCTCAGTATGGCTGGGCATGAAAGCGTATACAGTGGTCATGTGGTGCACCCAAAAACGACAGTGATGAACGCCAGTGGTCCCTTAAACTATCAGTGGGCGCAATTAAGTGGCCCAACCATTACGATTGCAGATGATAAAACGGATTCGCCAAGTTTCACCGCTCCTAGTGTGAGCGGCCATCAAGATATTGTAATAGAAGTCGAAGTGAGCGATGGGTCAGCCTTAGCAAAAGCACAAATGACTGTGACAGTTGATCCAGTAGTCGCACCACCGAAGTTGCCGTTAATGGTAACCGCCTCTAATGATGCGACCGTAACTGCAAATGAGACAGTGAAGCCGAGAGTCAGTCTTGGCAACACCTTTGGTTCACTCAGTTATTTATGGGTAGAAACCACTAGTATAGGCATTAGCCTTACAGATCCAAACACCGCTACTCCAAGCTTTATCGCACCGAATGGCCCTGCTACTGTGACCCTTGAAGTGATAGTAAATGATACGGCTAACGGCTCTGCTACCGATAGTGTCACTTACCATGTGAACAATGTTTTGCAAGTAACAGCTGGTGCAGCAACACGCACATTGGCTGAAGGTAATACCCTCAATTTATTGGCATCGGCTAAAGATGCCGATGGTGCGGTAAGCTATGCATGGACTCTTGCTGATGCCGGCACAACATCACTGACGAAAACAAGCATTATCAACGGATCCTCAGCGAATGCAAGCTTAGATCTTCCCAATGTGGATGCTGATACTACTATCAAACTGCAAGTTACGGCAACGGATTCGGTCAATACAGCTACCGCCACGGTTGCAGTGACCATTCAAGATCGCCACATGAGTGTCGACTTGGGCGCCGACTTTGATTTATCACCCTCGCAAACGGGGTACTTAAATGCGAATGTTGCAGGAGGGAAACCGCCCTACACCTATAGTTGGACAGATGATACGAATGCCGCACTAAGCAGTATCAGTGATGCGAACCCATCATTTATCGCGCCGTCTCTGACCCATGAAGTAGAGCTTAACTACAACCTGACGGTAATCGACAGTTTGGGTAATACGGCTAAAGATAGCGTTGTCGTGACCGTACCCGCTTTACCTTTACTGGTCAGCGCTGGTAATGATTTTTCTATTGCTGAAAGTTTAAGTGATGTGCAGTTGCACGGCAGTGTGCAACATGCCAATGAACCAGTTTATACTTGGACGCAGATTTCAGGCTCAGATGTCACCCCTTTAAAAAATGCAAATACTTTGAATGCATCATTTACCTCTCCAGCTAAAGCTGCGGGCACTAGCGAAGACCTGGTATTTGAACTCTCGGTTACTAGTAATGGTCGAGTCAAAAAAGACCAAGTAACAGTTACAGTGCAAGGCCAGCCCGATATATCGGCACATGTTACTCCTGTTCTTTATGTCAATGAAGGACAAATCGTTAGTTTAGTCGGTACGGTGATCGATGCAGACTCAAGCAGCCCTGCAACGGTGCAAAGTTTAACGTGGAGCCAACTTCCTACGGCGGCCAGTACCATTACGCTCAGCAATAGCAGCGTCAAGGGCGATGTTCGCAGTTTAACCAGTACCTTTATCGCTCCAGCCTATGGAAACGAGAACCAATATATCTTCACTTTTGCCGCACAAGGAACAGGTAATAAAGTATCACAAACGGCGATGGTGGAAGTATTGGCTGCGCCTAGTATTAGTGCTGGTGCTGATCTGCGCGTGCGCGCAGGGCAAACAGTTATTCTAAATGCAACGGGCAGCAGTCTCGCCAGTTATCAATGGACGCAAACGGCAGGAATACCAATAGTTGCGCTAAGTGGTGCCAATCAATATAACGCCTCATTTACGGCACCTGATGTGACGAGCGATACAACGCTCACTTTTACTGTGGTCGGGATGCCAATAGTAGGTGGTGCTTCGCAGCAAGACATGATAAATGTCGTGGTTTATGAACCGACTATTGTTGTAATGCCAAAAAGTGCAACAGACATAACCTTAACTGAAGGTGATCCAAAGTTAGATGTTACTGTAGATTTTATAAGCAGCGTAGGTTCTGCACCGATAACGCCAACGACTATTTCGTGGACCGTTACGCCGAGTACCGCGCCAGCCGATACCTTCGCTCCTCTAAATGCAGCTACCATTAGCATCAACCCGCAAACAGGCACTGCTGGTACCTATAAACTCGACATAGTAGCTGGTGATACGCCAGGTCATTATCAGGCTGGCAACCAAAGTTATACAGTGCTGATCAAACCAGCAGCTCCGGCAACTTTACCGTTAGTCGACAGTCGCAAACTGACAGCCGCACTTAAAAGCATAAACGCGGATCTGACTTCGCTAAATGGTATCGATAAGTTAGTAAGTTTGCATGCACCGGTAATTACCGGTGGCACACCACCCTACACCTATAGCTGGACACCGCCAGCCAAAGGCGTGGTGCTAAGTGGTGAAACAACCGACAACCCAACGGCAACCATTAGCAAACCTGCGAGTGAATGCACCTATATCGGAGGGGATATTACGCTGACGGTCACTGATACTAAAGGTCAAACGGTCAGCGCCACCTTGCCTATCAAAAACAGCCGTGGAGGAGATGCGGTTAACCCAACACCGACATCACCAGTATCATGCGATGTGTGCCGTGGACCGAAATTTATCTGCGAGCGCTCGCACAAGACTGCTGTTTGTGGCTCTGATGCTGCTGGTAATCCTGAATCATTGGCTTCCGCTGAGTTTTACAAATATCAATATTGCATCAATGATGTCGAAAACCTCATTGATGGATCACGTTATGTGACACGTCGATGTGCCACCGCTGAAACAGTGAATAAAGAGTTGGAGAGTCGGGCAAAAAACTCTGCATGGTTAGGTAAACTCATTTCCGTTGGCACTGACCCCGCTGTTGGCTGTCAGCAGTATAACGTGCACGATTTACAAGATGCGCACTTTAGTTGCTCCTTCATTTGTAAAGGTAAAGTCGGTGGTGGCTTCGAATCAGGTGGCGCTCGCGGGTGTAATATTGAAACCGTACCGGCAGTCAACCACAATTCCATACAATTACTAGAGAGCGATTACCCAGTGCCAACAGTTCCGGCCACTATTCCTGGCACAGGCTCACCAGGTGCTTGTCCTAACGGCATTCAACCTGCTATGTAAATAGCCTATTACATAAAGTTCCCCACACATCAGAGAGTGTGGGGTTTTATCTCGAGCTTTGTAGCGGTCAACTAATTCCCGACAGTAAGTTAAGCCGATTCACGGCCTAAACAGAATTATCGTCTCCATTATATCGATGGGACGGTATCGATTGTAATAGTGGATATATGAACCCTTTGAGGCTTCTTGCTGGTAACCAATGTTTTGATGCGCTATCTAAAATGTACAGCGACAAGTTGGCGACACAAGGTGGATAGAAGCACTTCTGATCCGCGGAGGCTTAGTATTAAAGAGAAACAAGAACTTCGTCGTGATATGACAGAATTTTCTACTTGGACCAAAGCCCGCTTTTTTGAAGCGGGTTTTTGTTATTTAGACGGTTATCATTTGGTATGAGTTAAGTTTAGTCCTTGCATATAGAGTTGACTGAGCTCTTCTGCGGATATACTTGGTGCATCTGTGGCCGAGTTAGATGATTGTTTAAAGATATGCTGGGCTACTAGTCTACCCATGTTTTGGGCGCTGGAGGTTTTATGAATACGAGTTTCATAAAACCTCTTCAAAATAACATTGAGGCTACATTTTGTCTTAAATAATTGAGCTAGGTGCCAAGCATCTTCAAGCGCTTGGCTAGCACCTTGCCCCGATGTGGGTAAGGAAGCATGTGCAGCATCTCCGATAATAATGAGATTCTCATTGTGCCAACAGGGAAGTGGGTCGATATCATGTACAAATATGCGTTTTAAACTGCGTGGATTATAGCTATTAAGTACCTGTTGAACTTTTTTAGGCCAATCCTGAAAACGCTCATGCATTTTTTCAAACCACTGCTCCATTGATTTCGTTTTATCAAGTTCACTAGGCCATGCAGCAGCCCAGTAACAATGTTGGTTTGCTACAGGTACTATACCAAAGCGTTCATTATTATCTCTAAAGTCATGAATTGTCTGCTCAAAAGGAGTTAGGTCAATTTCACTGATGCCTATTACATTAATGAAGCCTTGGTATTTAGTTGGCATAGGCACTTTATACAGATACTCTCGAGCTTTCGACTGCATTCGTCCATCGCAGCCTACTACAAGGTCAAACTTATCTTTTAATTGCGCAATGTCCTGAGTATTGACGGCTTGGTTGTAGTGAATAGTGGCACCCAGTTTCTCTAGTCGCTCGGCGAGTATCTTTATTAAGTCACGACGTAATATGCTAATAGTTGGAAAGCCGCACAGAGAGTTTAGTGTTTGAATATTAAACTCACCCAATTGAGTGGCTTGTTTGTCGTACTGTTGCATAGCAACTGGCTGACCCCCACACTGGGTGAAATCATCTATTAGACCTAGCTGCTCAAGCACAAAGGTCGCATTAGGCCATAACGTAACGCCAGCACCGATTGTAGAAAAGCTGGTGTTTCTTTCGAATAAGGTAACCTTGATACCTTGTTTTCTTGCAAATATCGCTAACGCAAGGCCAGCAATACCTGCACCTATAATGGCTATATGTTTAATTGAACTCATTTAAATCCTCCCAGTTTTTAAGAAAAAAGTGATTATCACTGGTCCAATAAACAGGATAAATATGGTAATTTTGGTTTGTAAATCCCATTTTATGAGATAGTTTTGCTAAATAATATTGAATTACAGTGGCTTCTTAGCTTCCAGAAAGTATTTGAACAATTAAGTTTTAAGCGGGCCGCTGAGCTGTGCCAAATTCCCAAATCAAATGTGAGCCGTCATGTTGCACTTTTAGAACAAGCGTTGAATGTAAGGCTATTGGAACGTACAACACGAAAAATGGTCGCGACAGAAGCGGGAGAACTTCTTTACCAAAACTTAACTCCGCTGCTTGTTGCGATGGGGGATGTTTTACAAGAAACCTATCAAAATAGTGATTTAGTTTCAGGGCATTTAAAAGTCATTACACCTGATTTACCGTTTTTGGCAGAGGCTATGGCTGAGTTTTGTTATAAACACCCTAACATTCAGTTAAGTTGTGATACTCAGCTTAATCCCGAAGAAGGGCTATTAGAAGGGTTTGATGTAGTGATACGTTTTGGACGAGGCCCTGTGGAGGATTCTGGATGGGTTGCAAAAGAGCTGGTTCGTTGGCCAAGTTGTGTCGTAGCTTCTCCTTTTTTACTAGATAAACATCCTAAACCAAATTCAACGACTGAACTTGGTAAGCTTCCCTGTATTACAAGCTTATCAGTCTTACAAGGAATGCCATGGAAATTCAAACGAGCAGGCACAGTTAATGTTGCATCCCGTTACAAAGTTAATAGTGGGCATATGGCAAAATCCGCTGCACTAAAAGGGCTAGGTTTTGCGATACTTCCTTTTGAAGCGTGCAGACAAGAGCTAGAAGAAGGGCAGTTAACAAAAATAGATTCCTTAGCTGATGAGCCTGAAGATTTGGTTTTGTATGCTTTTTATTCTGGACGTAGATATCCGTTCAAAAAAGTAAAAGCATTCCTTGAGTACCTTCAACTTGTTATTCAGCAACATTATCTTTCGAGCGAATGAAGCGCTTTAAATTATTATAACTGTGTTTGGCCCTTTTACTTTTTGCAGATAGCTTGGGTATGTTTAAAAAAGAGCTTTGTTAGCTTGCTAATTCGCCGTTTTGTTTATTTTGAAAGCAATTGAACTGCAAACTGTGTTTTTTTACTTTACCTTTATAAAAAGCTCTATATAATTCATCGTCATTGCAGGGGCGTAGTTCCAATTGGTAGAACAGCGGTCTCCAAAACCGACGGTTGGGAGTTCGAATCTCTCCGCCCCTGCCATTTCTTCTTTACATCGTTTTGATTACTTCCTATATTATTCATCTTACTAATCCATCGAGTTGTTATGCATTCACGTTACGCATCTGTTTTTGGTATAGAAAAGCTTGAACTTAATCAACACTTTCGCCCAGCTCAAGCTGAGTTGTCAGCGACTTCACCGTTAATTCTCTGTGATACATTAAAAGATGATATTGAGCGTGCCTTTGCGCCTGTAACAATAAACTCAATTGTTAAATCATCAACCATTGAGTTTAGTGAGCAACAATTAGGCCTGCCTGATTCTAACCTAACCTGTGCGCAAAAACGTGCGTTATGGGCTTTAATGAGTGAACACCTTGATACACTTTAAGTCGGTTACCGATGAGAATATCAATGAGCTGATGGCCATTGAAAATGCCTGTCATACACACCCTTGGACGTTAAAAACAATGCAGTCTTGTTTGCAGGGGCGCTATTTTAATTTAGCTGCGTTCAAAGACGAGCAAATGATAGGCTTTTACATTGGTGAAAAAGCAGGGCCCGATTTTACCTTAATGGATATTTGTGTCGCCCCGAGCTTTCAGGGACAAGGATTTGCTAAGCAGTTATTAACGCAGTTTATAGCGTACGGCGAGCAACACAGTGCCGAAAACTTATTTTTAGAAGTGAGAGAGTCTAATACGCGGGCGATTGCTTTGTATGAGCGTGCGGGCTTTATTGAAATGTCAGTACGTAAAAATTATTACCCCAGCGATGCGCCAAATAAAAATGGCTTTGAAGATGCGATTTTAATGGGCATGGCACTGGGTTTAAATTTTTAATGATTATTTATTAGCGATGGCTTGTTCTATTGCTGTAATGAGTTCTACAACGCGTTTTTCTCTTTGAGTCATATCGTTGCCTTTTAAACTTTGCTCAAGCGCTGATGCGCTATGGTAAATATCATCAAAGTTAAAACAACCGGCACTGCCCTTAATACTGTGGGCAAGTGCGCGCAGTGTTTCGCAATCTTGGTTGTTATAAAGGGTTTTTATCTGCTTTAAGTAATCAGGTAAACTTGCCAAATAATTAGCATTTATTTGCTGAAATTTCTCACTTTTTAATAAGCTATCCCACTTATTTTGATTATCGCGTTCAAGGTGTAAATAGCTGACTAATACATTTTCTAGTGCGTCTTTATCAATGGGTTTACCAAGTGCTTTGTTACAGCCTGCTTCAAGGTAAGTATCTATATCATGGTTCATGACATTTGCGGTCAGGGCGATAATTGGACCATCGTAGGCGGCATCTCTGAGCATTTTAGTTGCTTCTAAGCCGCCCATAACCGGCATTTGCATATCCATGATTATAAGCTGGTAGTCGTTCACTAGTGCCATTTCTACTGCTTGTGCGCCATTATTGGCTATATCAGGCTCTAACCCCCATGTTTGAAGGAGTAATTTTATCAGCAACTGATTATCGGGGTTATCTTCTGCCACTAAAATATGCGCATCAAAGTTATTGGTTGCAAAAGAAAGTTGCGGGTCTTTTTCGGGTGATAGCTGAGAGTGTTCAGTCAAAAACAGGTTACTACTAAGCCCATTACCTAAATGGCAATCTATATCGATAGTAAAACAACTACCCACACCCACTTCACTGGTTACGCTTACATCGCCACCGAGCAGCTGAGCCAAATTTTTTGAAATACATAGCCCTAATCCTGTACCACCAAATCGGCGTGTGGTTGTGGCATCAGCTTGTTCAAATGGCGTAAATAATCGACTTATTTGGTTTGCCGACATGCCTATACCGGTGTCTTCAACTATAAATGTAAGAATTTTTGGTGCTTGGTATTTAGCGGTTATTGTAACCTGACCTTGCTCAGTAAATTTAACTGCATTACTGGCAATATTAATCAGTATTTGTTTTAAACGAGTAACGTCACTATTTATGGTATGTGGTAATGGTAGCGAATAATTAATTGTAAATGAAAGCTGTTTCTCTTGTGCTAAAGGTTTAATGATTGATTCAACATCATGAATAAGCTGCACAACATTTAATGGTGTTTGCTCAACAGCGAGTTTTTCGGCTTCAATTTTTGATAAATCGAGGATGTTATTAATAAGCTCTAATAAATGTTTTGAATTACGAAGAATAGTGCCTAAATGATGTTTATCGTTTGTTTTCTTATCGCTATGCAGTAGTTGCTCGGTAAAACCCATAATGGCAGTGAGTGGAGTGCGAATTTCATGGCTCATATTGGCTAAAAAACGACTCTTAAGCTGGTTTGCTTGCTCTGCTTGAGCGATGGCTGTTTCAAGCTTACTATTCATTGATTCAAGTGCCTTAGTACGGCTCTCTACTTTGTCTTCTAAGTGATGCTTATATTCTTCTAGCTGCTCTTGATAGTGCTTAATTTGATTAATCATGTGATTAAAGTCGTTAAACAGTATGCCTACCTCATCGGTAGTATAAGCAGGCAGTGTGACTGAGAGGTCGCCATCACCAACGCGATGACTTGCTTCACCTAGTAATTCAATTGGGTTAAGCAGTAAATTGCGCACCACAATAAAAATTAAGATCGGTAGGGTGATCACAGAAATAATTACAATTAGCCCAGTGATGACACTAATTGCTTTACCTGATTGATACAGTACCGCTTTAGGAATGGTCGACACATAATAGTAGCCGCCACTCATTTGGGCTGCGAAAATCAATCGTTCTATTTTATCAACGCTCGAAAGCTCAATGGTTGATAAGCTGCCAATATCAGCTAGGTCATTAATTTTATTAAGTTCATACTCACTAACATAGTGGCCACGCATTTTGTAATCAGAGCTAAATAAAATTTTACCATCATTGGCGAGCAGTAAATTTAAGGTGTTGTTATAAGGGGCTTCTAAAATACTGGTGTTTAAAATCGAAGGTTCGACCTTAAGGACAATAAAACCAAGTTGTTGTGGGCGTTTTAAATAGTAGTCAACGCTGTATATGCGTTGCACAAAATATAAGTTGGTGGTGCCGTCTTCTTTTTGCACCATAAACTGCTGCTGGCTTAAATTGCTTTGTATGACTTGGTCAAAAAACGGATAAGACTTTGGCGCGACAGTTAAATTACTGGAGTAATAGGCATCACTTTCACCGGTTTTTGAGACTAAATTAATACTAATAATATCAGGGTAGGCTTCACTGTAACTGGCAAATACATCCATTAACGCCCCAAGGCGATAGGTATAGCTGGCGTCTTCAAATAAATCTTTAGCTAAAAAGTCACTTAGTACCGGTGAGGCAGAGAGTAACTTAGCCGTTGCATGAAAAGAGTCTATATAGTTGAATACTTTTTGCTGTTGTTGCTCTACAAAGCGACTCATGATCAAGTCAGCTTGTTTTTGCGTAGAGTTAGTTACATTAGTGAGCGTAAACCCTCCTAAAAATAACAACGGCAGTATAACCAGTGGAGTTATATACCATAATAATCGAATACTTAGCTTACTGGTTTTCATTACCCAACATCAAATCCTCCATGTAATCGAACAATAATATGATTTACAGAACCATTACTCAAGCTTGGTGTTAAGTTAGTGGGCAATTTATAGCGTTATTGTTAATAATCGCTGAAAACACCAAACTTAAAAAAGATCCGTTAATAACCAACCATTGATTGTTTATAAAGCCAAGATCAGCGAAAATAGTCTTCAATTACGATTAACTTAACGGATAGCGACACAAGAGCTAATTTGGGTTCTTGTTGGGGTATGTTGAGCTTTCTAGGTTTGCTTGTTTTTAGCCTTGAAAGCTCAGCATACTAAAATACAAATACATCCGTATATCAACTAAAAGAACCTTTTTAATGGCAGACCAAAATCTCCTTAGCGAAATTAATAAACGCCGTACCTTTGCGATCATCTCGCATCCGGATGCGGGTAAAACCACTATCACAGAAAAAGTATTGTTATTCGGACAAGCAATTCAAAAAGCCGGAACAGTAAAAGGGCGTGGCTCTAATCAGCATGCTAAGTCTGATTGGATGGAAATGGAAAAAGAGCGTGGTATTTCTGTGACTACCTCAGTAATGCAATTTCCATATAACAATGCGTTAGTTAATTTACTTGATACTCCAGGACACGAAGACTTCTCTGAAGATACTTACCGTACATTAACCGCGGTAGATTCGTGTTTAATGGTGATAGATGCCGCCAAAGGTGTAGAAGAACGTACCCGTAAGTTAATGGAAGTAACACGTCTGCGCACCACGCCGATTGTTACCTTTATGAATAAATGTGACCGTGATATTCGCGACCCAATGGAACTACTCGACGAAGTAGAAACAGAGCTAAATATTGCCTGTGCACCTATTACGTGGCCAATTGGCTGTGGTAAAGAATTTAAAGGTGTTTACCATATCCATAACGAAGAAACTATTTTATACAAAACAGGCCAAGGCCATACTATTCAAGAAGTGCGTAGCATTAAAGGACTTGATAACCCAGAGCTTGACCAAGCGATTGGTGATGAACTTGCAGCCCAGTTACGTGACGAGTTAGAGCTGGTTATTGGTGCATCACACGAGTTTGATTTAGATCTGTTCTTAGCGGGTGAGTTATCGCCTGTGTACTTTGGTACTGCACTTGGTAACTTTGGTGTAGATCATGTTCTAGATGGACTGACTGAATGGGCGCCAACGCCTTTACCTCGTGAAACAGAAGACCGCCAAGTTGTAGCCACAGAAGATAACTTCACTGGGTTTGTATTTAAAATTCAGGCCAACATGGATCCAAAACACCGTGACCGTATTGCCTTTATGCGTATTGTGTCGGGTAAATACAGCCAAGGCATGAAAATGAATCATGTGCGTATAGGTAAACAAGTGAGTATTTCTGATGCGGTAACCTTTATGGCGGGCGATCGTGAGCGTGCAGCTGATGCTTACGCTGGTGATATTATTGGTTTACATAACCACGGTACGATTCAAATTGGTGATACCTTTACCCAAGGCGAAAAAATTAAGTTCAGCGGTATTCCAAACTTCGCCCCTGAATTATTCCGCCGTATTCGTCTGCGCGATCCATTAAAACAAAAACAGCTATTAAAAGGACTGGTACAGCTTTCAGAAGAGGGCGCAGTACAAGTATTCAGACCATTAATTAATAATGACTTAATTGTAGGTGCGGTAGGTGTGTTGCAGTTTGACGTGGTGGTAGCGCGTTTAAAAGCTGAATATAACGTTGATGCAATTTACGAAAGCGTGAATGTAAATACAGCCCGTTGGGTTAGCTGTGATGATGTTAAAAAGTTTGAAGAATTTAAACGTAAGTGCGAAAGCAACTTAGCACTTGATGGTGGCGATAATTTAACTTACATCGCGCCGAGTCGTGTAAATCTTAACTTGTCGACAGAGCGTTACCCTGAAGTGACATTTAATCACACGCGTGAAAACTAGCACTTAGCCTCTAGAATTAACACAAAGCCTGCTTTGGCGGGCTTATAAAGGTAAATAATATTATGAATATTCGTACTATTTTAGTAGAAAAAGCCATTGCCGCTATGACCGCCGCAGGCCTACCAGAAGATACTAACCCAGCGGTTACCCAAAGCACTCGCCCACAGTTTGGTGATTACCAAATTAATGGCGCGATGGGCGCAGCTAAAAAAATGAAAAGTAACCCGCGTGAATTGGCGCAAAAAATTATTGATCAGTTAGATGTAAGCGACATTGCCGAAAAAACGGAAATTGCTGGCCCTGGTTTTATTAATATTCACTTAAAGCCGGAGTTTTTAGCTCAAAGCGTACAAGCTGCTAATAATCACGCAAAACTTGCCGTAAATGAGCACACCAAACCACAAAAAGTAGTGGTTGATTACTCATCGCCTAACCTTGCAAAAGAAATGCACGTAGGTCACTTACGCTCAACTATTATTGGTGATGCCGTAGTACGTGCGCTTGAATTTAGAGGCGATACCGTTGTTCGTCAAAATCACATGGGTGATTGGGGCACACAGTTTGGTATGTTAATTGCGCATTTAGAAGATCAAATTAACCAAGGTGTTGATTTAGATACTGTTGCGCTTGCTGATTTAGAAACCTTTTACCGCGATGCGAAAAAGCGTTTTGACGACGAAGAAGGCTTTGCCGATAAAGCGCGTAACTACGTAGTTAAACTGCAAGGTGGCGACGCACACTGTGAAAAACTGTGGAAACTATTTATTGCCACTTCAGTTAAGCATTCTGAAGAAGTATACAAGCGTTTAAATGTAACACTGACACCTGCCGACATTATGGCTGAAAGTGCATACAACAGTGAACTTAACGATATTATAAGCTTATTAAAAGATAAAAATATTGCAGTAGAGTCGCAAGGCGCACAAGTGGTATTTTTAGATGAGCTGGCAAATAAAGACGGTGAACCTTCAGCGTTTATCGTGCAAAAATCAGGTGGCGGCTTCTTATATGCAACCACTGATTTAGCGGCGTGTGATTACCGTTCAAACAAGCTAGGCGCTGAGCGTATTTTAATCTTTGTTGATGCGCGCCAGAGTCTTCACTTTAATCAAGTGGAGCTAACTGCGCGTAAAGCCGGTTTGTTACGCGATGAAACTAGTTACGAGTTTTGCCCATTTGGCACCATGATGGGCGCTGATGGCAAACCATTTAAAACCCGTACAGGCGGTACGGTTAAATTAGCTGATTTGCTTGAAGAGTCAATTACTCGCGCAGCAGCTAAATTGGCTGAGCGTGAATCAGATTTATCTGACGAAGACCGTAGTGAAATTGCACGTAAAGTGGGTATTGGCGCAGTTAAATATGCTGACCTTTCTAAGCATCGTACCAGCGATTACATCTTCAACTGGGACAGCATGCTAAGCTTTGAAGGCGCAACAGCCCCTTACTTACAATATGCTTATACGCGTGTTCGCAGTATTTTCCGTAAGTCTGGCGTTGATGCTGCAAGCTTAAAAGCCGATGTAAGTATTATTGAGCCGCAAGAGAAAACCCTCGCGCTTAAATTATTACAGTTAGAAGAAGTTCTTGATCTGATGATCAATGAAGCCACACCGCACGTATTATGTGGTTATTTATACGAACTAGCTAGTTTATACATGACATTCTATGAAGCTTGCCCAGTACTTAAAGAGGGCGTAGAGCCAAGTGTTCGTGATAGCCGTTTAGTGTTGTGTAATTTAGTGGCAGATACGCTGAAAACGGGCTTGGATCTGTTAGGCATTGAAGTCATGGAGCAAATGTAATCACCGTCGTATTTTAATCTAATACTGCGTTGTCCACTCGACTGACCCTAATCACATACAACTACGTATGCTCATAGGGATAAGTCGAGTGTCCGCCTTATCTTAGACTAAACTACTTAGGTGAACGTCTGCTGCGTGTAGTTCGCTTTGACTGCGTTGTCGTGCTTTTTTAGCCTAAGTCATATACAAAAACGTATGCTCCTTGGCATAAAAAAGCACTTCGCCTTGTCAGCACTTCTACACTTGCAGATGCGAAGCTTGGCACTAAATAGTTGGCCCTAATCACATACAACTACGTATGCTCATAGGGATAAGTCGGAGTGTCCGCCTTATCTTAGACTAAACTACTTAGGTGAACATCTGCTGCGTGTAGTTCGCTTTAGCTGCGTTGGTAAAACTATTTAGCCTAAGTCACATACAAACCGTATGCTCCTATGCATAAATAGTTTTACCGCCTTGCTAGCACTCCTAGACTTACAGATAATTTTAGGTTTAGGTGTTAGATTTATATTGACACTGTTCGGTATGTTCACCAATTTTGTAGCTGATAGCTGATAGCTGATAGCTGATAGCTGATAGCTGATAGCTGATAGCTGATAGCTGATAGCTGATAGCTGATAGCTGATAGCTGATAGCTGATAGCTGATAGCTGATAGCTGATAGCTGATAGCTGATAGCTGATAGCTGATAGCTGATAGCTGATAGCTGATAGCTGATAGCTGATAGCTGATAGCTGATAGCTGATAGCTCTTTAGAAGGATTTGATATGAAACTCGAAGATATTCGTCGTGAATACCTGCAAGATGCGCTCAGTGAAGACAACTTGCTTGATGATCCGTTTAAGCAGTTTGAAACCTGGCTTGAGCACGCTGTTGCCAGTAACTTGCCCGACCCTACAGCAATGGTGGTCGCTACGGTTGATGACACCGGTCAGCCTTCACAGCGTATTGTGCTGCTAAAGCATTTAGATGATAACGGTTTTGTGTTTTTTACTAATACCGGTTCACGTAAAGCACAAGAGCTTAAAGGCAATAATAAAATTTCCTTGCACTTTCCATGGCACCACATGGAGCGCCAAGTAATTGTATATGGTGAGGCGCAGCCGCTTCCAACGTCTGCCGTGGCTAAGTACTTTTTATCACGTCCAAAAGAAAGTCAATTAGCCGCTTGGGCGTCGCAACAAAGCCGCCCGGTGTCGTCGCGCAAAGTGTTAATGGAAACCTTTGCCAATATGAAAAACAAGTTTGCCAAAGGTGAAATACCACTCCCTGATTTTTGGGGTGGATATTGTGTTGTGCCGCAAAAAATCGAGTTTTGGCAAGGCGGAGCTCATCGTCTGCATGATCGCTTTATGTATCAGCGTCAGGCCGATAATAGCTGGCAAATAACGCGCTTAAATCCGTAGTGGGCTAGTTTTTTGAAGTTTATAGACTCGCATTGCCATCTTGATTTTAGTGAGTTTGATTCAAACCGCGAATCACTTATTAATGCCTGTGTAGCAAAGGGCGTTAGCCAATTTATTGTGCCAGGTATTAGCTTGGCGCAATCTCAAAACCTACTAGAGTTTAAAGCAACCTACCCACAAGTCAGCATAGCGGCAGGGCTGCATCCTTATTTTTTAGAGCAACACCAACAATCACATTTAGAGTCATTATTTAATTTTGCTAAAGCAAATAAAACACAGCTAGTGGCTATTGGTGAGTGCGGGCTCGATCGCAGTATTTCCAATCTTGAAAAACAAACCTTTTTGTTTGAGCAGCAAATAGCGCTTGCTAATGAGCTTGATTTACCGCTAATTGTTCATCACAGGCAAAGCCATGATTTAATTGCGCAGTCGTTTAAGCGTTGTAGGCCAAAAAACGGCGGTGTGATCCATGCTTTTTCAGGCTCAATTCAACAAGCGCACTATTATATAAAGCAGGGTTTTAAACTTGGAGTCGGTGGGGTTATAACTTACGAGCGTGCAGCTAAAACACGTGCAGTTATAGCAAAGCTTGAGCCGCAGCAGTTAGTGCTTGAGACAGACTCACCTTCAATGCCGCTAAGTGGCTATCAAGGGGAGGTAAATACCCCACTGCATATTCCTAACGTATTTGATGCGCTTTATGGTTTAAAACCAAATAGCGATAAATTTCAATTAGCTGAGCAGCTTTATGATTCATGCTCAGACGTTTTTTGTATATAACGATTTACTTGCCAGCGCTTTAATCCTCGGCCTAATTGCCAAGTAAAAATACAGGCAATCACTAACATAAGTAGCACTTGGCGACCTAAATCATGAAAATGATTATGGCTAGCCGATACCGCAGCACGGGTTAAATAGGTAATAGATACAAAGCCAATCGGGCGGTTGTCGTCTGAAATAACTTGCTCAACAAAAGGCGTTTTTAACTTACTAATACCCGGTGATGAGTCAGGTAATAAGCCATACACATGATGCGATTGCCAATTATCGCTGCTCGCAAGTACCACACCTTGTTTGTCATAAATAGTGGCCGAGAGTACAAATTCATCTTTACTGATATTGTTGCATAAGGTGGTCAGTTGCGGCTTGTTTTTTTCTATCAGCGGATTTTTAGCATTCAGTGCCATAAACTGAGTGAGAGATTTAGCTGCGCTATTGGCATTATCGTAAAGCAGTTGATGACTTTGAAAGCTACTATTTATACCCACCCAGCTTAATAATACAAAGCAGCCAGCGGCCAATAGCAAACGGACTAAACGCTTTTTTTGCGAGGCTGTAAGTGGATTTTTAAGATGGTTATTTTTCATAGTCACCGTATATGCTGCTGACAGCATTTTGATTTGATGTTACAACTACACTATAACCTTAAATCCACCCTGATGGCGAATTTTGTATCTTATATCCTTATCATCAATGCGCTAAATGTCAGGAAATATAAACGGAGATCCCATGTCGAACGCGAACATGGCACAGCACAGCGCTGAGCAACCATTATCACAACTTACCCTAAATAAATGGTTCAGTTATCAAAAGGGCGTATTTGCACCTTTAAATACAATTCCAAGCAGAGAGCGAGGGCTTTTTAGTATCGCATTTGCAGGCGATTTTAGTATGGCGCATATCAATAGCATGATTGAGTTTTTTGCGGCTCACCAGCAAAATGTGACAGCAATGTGTCAATATCAGCCAGATTTAGGGTTATCTCCGGCATTGTGCTTTTACATAGAAAATGCAGAGCGCGCAATAAATCCTCTAGAACTTCAAACTTTTGCAAATACCTTGGCATGCCAGTTAGTGCAAGTTACCACTCCTCCTGACTTACAAAAACCGGGGTTATTGGTAATGGATATGGATTCAACAGCCATTACTATTGAGTGTATTGATGAAATTGCACGTTTGGCTAATGTATATGACGAGGTTGCCAGCGTGACCGCGCAGGCAATGGCAGGTAAGCTTGATTTTAGTGAAAGCTTATACCAACGTGTTGCTAAGCTTGAAGGCATTGAAAAGAGTTTAATTGATGAGCTTAAAAGTACACTGCCTTTAATGCCGGGTATTAAAGCGTTGTGCCAAATTTTAAAGCACCACCAATGGTATTTAGCCATTGCATCAGGCGGGTTTGTGCCGTTTGCAGAGCGTGTACAAGAGTTAATTAATTTAGATGAAGTGCATGCCAATGTATTGGAATTTAAAGACGATAAACTAACAGGTAAGGTGTTAGGAGGCATTGTTGATGCTGAGCAAAAAGCGGTTATTTTAGAATCGCTCCAACAAAAACTAGGCCTTGAAAAAACGCAAACAGTTGCCATTGGTGATGGCGCAAATGATTTAAAAATGATGGCTCAAGCAGGATTAGGCGTTGCTGTGCATGGCAAACCTAAAGTAGTTGAACAAGCCCAAGCGGCTATTTGCCAAGGCTCGTTATTACAATTGCTGTATATGTTGGCGGTTCCGCTAAATCCATCACAGGGTTAACGTAAACGGTTTAACCAAATTAGTTTTCGCCTAGACATTTGCTCAACCTGTTGTTGGTTGAGCGATAAATGTACAAGGGCTTCGTCACTTACATCAATAATATCGCCAACTCCCGATACTGACCACAAGGCATCCTCTAAGTCTTTAGCCTTGTGAATTGCGTATTGGCTAACGTATTTTAGCTCATTTGCTAAGTAGTCAGTATCGAGTCGACCAGTACGTGAAATATATAAACGCATTATAAAAACCAGCTCAGACTTCAGCCCTTTACTTATTTGCTGTTTAAACTCGCTGCAGTCGGTGCCTAAAATACACTGACTGGTAATTGCATCGGCTATATTTTCTTTTTTAGGATCGAAGTTAATCACCAAACTAAATTCTAATGGCGAGTCTTGGCGAGATCGCTCTTTAATATTCGGGGTGATCACATCAGCAATGTGCGCTTTAGTAATAATATTTGATAAGTCTGTTTTAGTATTTAGCAGTGAAAAATTTTGTAAAATAACATGCAGAGGGCTTGGATATAAACCAAATCCCATGGCGCCAATTTCAAAGTGAGCCATTGATTTATGTAAGTATATTGGGAACTGGCAAAGTGTTTTGGTTACCATATTTCTAAGTGCTGTAGAAAGCCCAGGTACTTTAGGTGACTCTTCTGCTATTTTTAATTTTTGTTTATTGCTGTTAATTAAAAGAGTAAAAAAATCGACCCCAGTATGAGGCGACTTTTTCTCTACATGTGCTTTTAAATTAATCGTGGTTAACGATTTACTCACCGCCATTACTTCATATTGAATAAGACTTAATGAATAACTTTTGGTGATTTTTTGTAAATCGGGGAATGACAGCGACACGATATCGCCTTTTTTAAAGTTTACTTCTTGATTACACTCTAGCTGTAAACCAAAGACTGAAAAGTCCCGAGTATGGCCATGCAGTACTGAGTCACGGGTGTTAATAACGACGCTGGTTTTATAAAGGTAACGCTTATTAGAACGAAGGTTCACGTACTCTAACGGCACGGTATTTAGCTCCGGCGGTGATGCATGCTTACTGTGGCCAAACAATTTCAATTTATTGGCCAAGGCTTTATCAAATTCATACTGTTGATAATGCTGTTGTTCATGCTTATTACCTACTTGAGTAAGTAGCATTAAATATTTTACGTCTTTTATGGCGCCTTCAACACGTGGTGAAGGCGGTTTATTAAGTTTCTCAATATCCTTACCCAAAGAGTTAGGTAAAGATAAAGGAATATAAGCATCTTCAGTATGGCTTGGCATCAATTGTAATTTAAAGCAGCGCCAACTGTCTCTTCGGCTACCAAAACCAAAAAATAACGCTTTTAATTGTGCATGTTGCTCAAGCTCTGAACGAGTGGCTGAATAGTAGTAAATTTTTCCTGCAGAGACATGGGTAAAGGTATATAAATATTCCTCTTTTACAGCAACAGGTTTTAGTGCCAAGTTACGAATACGCTTATGGTTTAACACACTGTATAGGCAAGATACTTTGCGCTCATCGGTAAAGTAACGCTGAATAAACAGGCTGTTTTCTGTAGTTAAACTTAAGCTTGGATAATAAACACCGTTTTTTTGACTTATAAAAACGTATAGCGAATTGACCCTAGGAATGTAATATTGCTCGTATCCTTTAGAAATAACTGCATCGAGGGTGTTATCTAAGTTCACTTTGTAGCGGCGTTTATTGCCGTGAATAAAGCTTTCTAAAAAATGGTCAAACGCGGTGTTGTTTTCTTTAAATGTGCGTTTTAAGCGAATATGATTAAATTCATCCGAGGTGTTTTCTATCGCAACCACTTCGTATTCAATCCCATTTTTTAACCCAAGCTCAAAATCTTGTTCAAGGCCAACTAAGTGCATAACAATAAGCTGACCTTTTTTTAAGTTATAGCGGGATGCCAACTTAATTTTACAGCCACTGAGTGAAATATCAGAAGTACTTGCTTCAATTTTTGTTTGCTCATCGTACTCAATAGTAATTTTAATTGAGTAATTCATTCGCTCTTCGCTACGACTTTCATAAGCCGCAAACTTAATTACATCGGTGGGTAGTTCGGATAATGGTTCAATTATTTTAGCTGGGGTGGTCGTTGATTTTTGCTGTAATACACGATAATTATTTTCGGTATTCATCACCGCTTCGTACACGGCAAGGGTGTAGCCTTTATGTTGTTTTATTGATGCTTCGAATACTTCAATGGCGGTGTCATCCATAAAGTGTTGTTTACCGTTATGCTCATATGGTTTTACTTGGCCGGTTACTGAGCCACGCAGATCAATAAAGCGGTCTATCGGCTGAGATAAACGCGACATTTCCATTTTTATTAAAAACTGCTCGGGTTTGCTTAACTCGGCGGTTTTTGACTTGAAAATGAGATCAAACTTAGCATTTCCCAAATACTGTTTTAATTCATTTACAAGCGCTTCATGCTTGAGCAATACGTCTTCAGCCATTTATAAATCATCACCGTCTAATTTAAAAGTAGGTATACTGTTGCAATCATTTATTAGAGAATTAAATAAATCTAATATCGAAAAGTAGTTAAATGCGACCACGATATTATGCGTAACTATACTTTGTGTTTATTGTTATTCGTTATGAGCCAATTAATTGGCATGTTTTTATTAGCTTTTTAAAGCAAGAAGCATGCCCTAAAGCAGGTTAAATGAAACTACATCAGTATAGTGTGAGTGTGATACTAAATGCGCTATTCCACAAGGCGTTGTTGCTAAGGTAAAGCCAGCAATGGCAAAATAAGCGCTTAACAGTCAATATTTCAAAATAAAGAATAGTAGGTAAGGTTTTAAATGGCTAAAGCGGCAAAAGTAGAGTTTGTTTGTACAGAATGTGGCATGAACTATCAACGCTGGCAAGGTCAGTGTCGCTGCGGTGCGTGGAACACATTAGCAGAGTTTAAACCTTCTGCAGGGCAAAGCAAAAAAGTAGCAGCTCGTGCAAGTGTCGGTGGCTACGCCGGTGGTATTGGCGGTGGCTCTAAAAAAATTAATGAGGTAGCAACCTCAGAGGCAGAAAAACAGCTTACTGAAATTGGCGAGCTTGACCGTGTACTAAGCGGCGGTGTAACCACCGGCTCGGTTAATATTATTTCTGGCGATCCGGGGGCGGGTAAAACCACACTACTATCGGATTTAGTGGCAAGAATGTCTCAGCGCATGCCATCGCTTTATTGTACTGCTGAGGAGTCTTTGTCGCAGTTTAAAAACCGAGTAAACCGTTTAAAACTTAACTATAACGAAGATGAGCTCTATTTACTTTCTGAAACCAGTGTTGAAACCATTATTGAAGAGCTGGATAAAAACAAAATTAAGTTTGCCGTTATCGACTCTATTCAAGCCGTGGTCACCGACACCGCTAATGGTAGCCCTGGCTCACCCTCGCAAGTAAAAAGTGCCGCTCAAGCGCTAACCCAATATTGTAAGCAAAACGATGTCACTATGTTCATTATTGCTCACGTAAATAAAAATAATGAAATAGCTGGCCCGCAAACATTAGTGCATATTGTTGATGCACTGTTACATATTGATACCAACGATGGTCAAGTGCGTACGCTGCGTGCTAATAAAAATCGCTTTGGTGATATAGATACTGTGGGCATTTTTAAAATGTGTGAACGCGGTATGCTCAGTGTGGATAACCCCAGCGAAATTTTCTTATCCGGTTCAACCACTGAATCACCGGGGTCGACGATTACCTGTATTCGTAAAGGTAATCGTAATTTACTACTCGAAATTCAATGTTTAACCACTGAAACAGAAGCAGAATTTCCACAGCGAGTATGTGTTGGTTTAAATATGAACCGGATTAAAATGCTCACTGGTATTTTACGTAAACACACTAAAACTAAAATATTTCACGATACGTTTTTTAATATTGTGGGTGGTCTAAAAATTGATGAATCAGAAACCTGTATTGATTTAGCGCTTGTTACTGCACTTTTAAGTAGCTTGAACGAGTTTGTTGTACCTCGAACCACCTGTATTATGGGGGAGCTAAGTTTAAACGGAGATGTGCGTCCAATCGACAGTGGTGTACCCCGTGTTAAAGAAGCGGCGCAACATGGGTTTACTGAAATATTTATCCCATTTCGTAACTACCATAAATCGATGGAAGGGCTGGGTGCTAAAATAACGCCAGTTAAAACAGTGCACGAGCTACTGAGTTTAATTAACTAGCAAACAAAAAGTGCTTAACGATGCATGTTCTCAATGTTAGTCTTGCTTAAAGCCACTTATATAAAGAGTTTAATAAGGAAATGACATGAAAAAATTAGTGATTGCAGCCGCGATTATTGCTGCAGGTGTGGGTGGCGTAAGCTATGCAAACTATGTTGCAACACAAGAGGTACGTGCTGAGGTTGATAAACAGTTGGCCTTGGTCAGCGAACAAACAGGTGCTAGTTTTAACTACGCAGAGCTATCGGCGAGTGTTATTTCAAACAGTGTTGCCATTAGTAATATTGAAGTGACTAGCCCTGAGGGCGATAAAATTGCCACGGTTGAGCATGTTGAAGTGACAGGCTACGAAACCGATAAAATATCGCCACATACTGCTTTTACGTTAAAAAACTTTCAATTTGATAAAAGCTTTGTCGATACACTGCCTGCAGATACAAATACACAACTTGCCTCAGCCAGTTATGATTTACACTCTTCATTAGATTACGATGAGCAATCAGGTAACAGTGATATTGTTGTTAAGCTGCAAGCTAATGATATTGCTAGTATTGATATGGACATGGGGCTGGCTAATTCTAAAGCGCTTATGGACGCTTCACTTGAAATCAGTAAGGCTCAACAAGCTGCAGGCACTACGCCACTTACTTATGAGCAAGAGCTGCAGCAGCAAACGATGATTATGCAAGCAATGAGTAAGCTAGAGCCACGTAATGTTAGCTTAGTTGTTAATAACCAAGGTGATCTTAAAGGCTTATTAGAAAGCGAGTTGGCAAAGCAAGGTATGACGTTAGAGCAAATGCAAACAATGCTTGATCAACAGCTTCAACAAGCACCTGTGACTGAAGAAATAGCCAAGGCATTAACTGATTTTGCTAAAGGACTAAATTCGTTTAGTGTGTCAGCAAAATTGCCTGAAGGTAAAACTATGATGGAAGTGAATCAGCAACTAATGATGTTAGCAGGACAACCCGAAGAGCTGGTTAAGTTTATAAATTTAGAAGTTAAAGGCAAATAACAGCGGTAAGTTATAAGCCGTCAGGATTCAATTTAAAATAAAAAAGCCGTACTTGATTATTCAAGTACGGCTTTTATTATTTTAGCTGATAGTTAGTGAAGAATACGCGCTCTAATTGTGCCTTCAACTGCACTAAGTTCTTTAAGTGCGACTTCTGAGTGATCGGTGTCTACATCAATAACCACGTAACCAATTGCTTCATCGGTTTGTAAGTACTGTGCGGCAATGTTAATACCGTGCTGAGCAAACGCTTGGTTAATTTGCGTTAGCACGCCTGGGCGGTTGTGATGCACGTGTAACAAGCGGCTGCGATTAGCAAGCTCTGGCAATGATACTTCAGGGAAGTTAACTGCGGTAATAGTTGAGCCGTTATCTGAGTACTTAGCGAGTTTACCCGCTACTTCAATACCAATGTTTTCTTGTGCTTCTTGAGTAGAACCACCTATATGCGGCGTTAAAATAACGTTGTCGAATTCACGCAGTGGCGAGATAAATTCTTCATCGTTAGATTTAGGTTCAACTGGGAATACGTCAATTGCTGCGCCGCTGAGTTTTTCCTCTGTTAGCGCTTCTGCTAGGGCGTCAATATCAACGACAGTACCACGTGAAGCGTTAATTAAAATAGAGCCTTGCTTCATTACCGCCAATTCAGCCGTGCCAATCAGGTTTTTAGTTTGCGGTGTTTCAGGTACGTGCAAGCTAATAATATCAGCGCGTTGCAATAGCTGCGTTAAGTTATGTACTTGTGTCGCATTACCTAAAGACAGTTTGTCTTCAATGTCGTAATACTCCACGTTCATACCAATATTTTCAGCCATAATGCCCAACTGAGTACCAATGTGACCGTAGCCAATAATACCTAAGGTTTTACCGCGCGCTTCAAAAGAGCCATTGGCTGTTTTTAACCAGCCACCACGGTGCGCAGCGGCATTTCGCTGTGGAATACCACGTAATAAAAGCAGTATTTCACCTAGTACAAGCTCAGCTACAGAGCGAGTATTTGAAAACGGGGCATTAAATACTGCAATACCGCGTTCACGTGCTGCGTTTAAATCTACTTGGTTGGTACCAATACAAAAACAACCGATAGCAACCAGTTTTTCAGCTGCATTTAATACCGATTCATTAATATGAGTACGAGAACGCAGCCCCACAAAGTGCACATCTTTAATGCGCTCAATAAGCTCGTCCTCAGGTAGCGATGTTTTAACGTAGTCGATATTGCTATAACCGTTACGTTTTAGCGTTTCAACAGCGCTTTGATGAACACCTTCAAGCAAGAGAATTTTAATTTTGTCTTTTGCTAACGATACCTTACTCATAACCATATCCTATTTAATTTGTGGCCCATTTTTTGTGCCGATAATCACTTTATCAGCACCGCGCTCTGCAAATAGGCCGTTGGTGACTACGCCAACAATTTGATTTATTTGTGTTTCAAGCTGTTTAGCATGGGTAATTTTTAAATTATGTACATCTAAAATAACGTTGCCGTTATCGGTTACAACACCTTGGCGATACACAGGATCACCGCCAAGTTTTAATAATTCGCGGGCAACATAGCTGCGCGCCATCGGAATAACTTCAACTGGCAGCGGGAAATCCCCTAAGGTATCGACTAGTTTGGTGTCATCAACAATACACACAAACTGTTTAGCCACTGCCGCGACTATTTTTTCACGGGTGAGCGCTGCACCACCGCCTTTAATCATTTCGTTTAGAGCGTTAATTTCATCTGCGCCATCAACGTATACATCCAGAGCATCAACATCATTTAGCTCAAATACTTCTATACCAAGTTCTTTTAAACGTGCTGTAGACGCTTCTGAACTAGATACTGCACCAACAATGGTGTCTTTTACTGTGCCTAAAGCATCAATAAAATGATTAACGGTTGAGCCTGTACCAACACCCACTATGGTGTTTTCTTTTACAAACTCCAGTGCAGCCCATGCAGCTGCTTTTTTTAATTCATCTTGTGTCATTGCTATGTGCTCATTTATGTCAAAAATAGACTGTTAGTTTACAAGATTAATTGTTACCAACAGTAGGTTTTATTGGGTGTAATAATAGTTTTAAGAGGCACATCCCACGATTCAATTGGGAGCTTATCCACTTGTTGGCATTCGTGTGCTAGGCCAATAAGTTGTGGTTGCTGCCAGTTTTCTTCGTATAAACGTGCCAAGGTTCTATCGTAAAACCCACCCCCCATTCCAAGGCGATTACCAAATTTATCAAATGCAACAAGTGGCATAAGTAGATAATCAAGCGCTGGCAATGGGCATATTTGAGAGCAGTTCAGCTTAGGCTCCAAGATACCATAGCGGTTTGCCCTCATGGGTGAGTTTTTTTCATATCGTTGAAATAGTAAATTAGCCCCGTTGAAAGGGTGAATTATAGGTAAGTAAACATGCTGTTTTTTGAGCCATAATTCTTTAATTAACAATGATGTATCTAGCTCTCCATCATTGCTTAAATAAATGGCGATATGTTTTTTTTTAGCTGTTTTTTGGCTTTTTATATATTGAATAAAATTCACTTTAAGCGAGTGGGCCGCTATTTCTTGCTGGTTTTTTGATAGATTATTCCGTGCTTTACGAATATCGAGTCTTATTTGTGCGCGATTATTGCTCATTAAATAACTAAACCATAATTAAAAAGAGAATAAGTTCGGGAACATTAAATACACAGCAAGCACAATAAGTAATATTACAACTGTGGCAATCAGTGAATATAAAACAAGGTTACTGCGTTTTTTGGGTGTTGTAGAGAGTGGCTCATCTAGCATTAAATCGTCATCTTCCCATGGTTCGTCATTTTCATCAGGCAGTGATAACTCAACCTCGGGGAGACGTTGCTCAAGATCCTCAAGTTTCTCTTCAAGACGAATTAAGCTACTAGTAATGTAATCTAGGGCATCAAATAAGCGCTGATCTCGCTGGCTGTCGTGCGCTTTTTGAGAAGTAGCTTGTGTAGGGGCTGTTTGCTGAAGTTTGCTTTTGATCCCCAGCGTTGAAAGTAACTTAGCTTGCTTAAGGGCTTTTTCTTTGTTGCTAGGAGCAAACAGCGGCTTGCCATTAAAAAATGCCGCCACCTTTTCAGGTGAGGTTTTTAGTTTTTCTGTCAGTGCATTGGTCACTGCTTGGCTGTCTGCGCCTTCTGCAAGTCCTACAAATATAACACGAAAATTGTCGGCCATTTTTTATCCCTAACACGCTTTATTGTATAAGCAGAGTATATACCTAAAATGTTAAACAGTTCGAGACTGTTTTATGACTAACTTAATACACATAGCAAAACGGCCCTAAAAAGGGCCGTTTTAATATTAGCTAGGTGGCTTACAGGCCAGCTGCTGCGCGAAGTGCGTCTGCTTTATCTGTGCGTTCCCATGGGAATTCATCACGGCCAAAGTGGCCGTAAGCCGCTGTTGGTAGATAAATAGGGCGCTCAAGATCAAGCATTTGAATTAGGCCGTAAGGGCGTAAGTCAAAGTGTTCACGAATAAGTTCGATTAAACGCGCTTCTTCTAATTTACCTGTGCCAAATGTTTCAACACTGATAGATGTTGGCTCTGCAACACCAATAGCATAAGACACCTGAAGTTCACACTTGTCAGCAAGGCCAGCAGCAACAATGTTTTTAGCAACATAACGTGCAGCATAAGCCGCTGAGCGGTCAACTTTTGATGGATCTTTACCAGAGAAAGCACCACCACCGTGACGAGCCATGCCACCGTAAGTATCTACAATGATTTTACGACCAGTTAAACCACAGTCACCCATTGGTCCACCAATTACAAAACGACCAGTTGGGTTAATAAAGAATTTAGTGGCACTAGTAATCAGCTCAGCAGGAAGTACTGGCTTAATAATCGTTTCCATTACCGCTTCTACTAAATCACTTTGCGATACATCTTCGCTGTGCTGAGTAGAAAGTACAACGGCATCAATGCCTACTGGCTTGCCATTTTCGTATGCAAACGTAACCTGTGATTTTGCATCAGGACGCAACCAGTTAAGCTCGCCGCTTTTACGTACTTGTGCTTGGCGTTGTACTAAACGGTGAGAATAAGTAATTGGAGCGGGCATTAATACTTCAGTTTCGTTACATGCGTAACCAAACATTAGGCCTTGGTCGCCAGCGCCTTGCTCTTCAGGGCTTGTACGGTCAACACCTTGGTTAATGTCAGGAGACTGTTTACCAATCGTGTTTAAAATTGCACACGAATCGGCATCAAAGCCCATGTCTGAATGTGTGTAACCAATTTCACGTACTGTTTTACGTGTAATTTCTTCGATATCAACCCATGCGCTAGTCGTGATTTCACCACCAACCATAACCATACCGGTTTTAACGTAAGTTTCACACGCTACACGGGCATGAGAGTCTTGCTCTAGGATAGCATCAAGTACCGCATCAGAAATTTGATCGGCGATTTTATCCGGATGACCTTCAGAAACAGATTCAGAAGTAAATAAATGTTTTGCCATTGTAATTATGCTCACAAATATTGCGCTTCACAAACGTCGGTATTAGCGCTAAAAAATTAAGGCGCGTATTTTATCTAAAACAAATGAACTTGCATAGTTTTTTTACGCCTAGACGTCTAAATAAAATATCTAATAGTAAATGGTTCTTAAAAAATATTCATAATGCCCTATTTTTATGGGTTTTTAATTGCACACAGCCCCCACAATAAGTAAGAATGGGGATAAATAAATACCCGCGCAAATACATATAAAGGTAGGAGAATTCATGCCATCTCGCAAAGAACTTGCAAATGCTATTCGCGTCTTGTCAATGGACGCAGTACAAAAGGCCAAATCTGGTCACCCTGGAGCCCCTATGGGCATGGCTGATATCGCAGAAGTATTATGGCGCGATTATCTAAAACATAACCCAACAAATCCAGAGTGGGCTGACCGAGATCGATTTATACTCTCAAATGGTCACGGTTCAATGCTAATTTATTCTCTACTGCATTTAAGTGGTTATGACTTGCCACTGGACGAAATTAAAAACTTCCGCCAAATGCATTCTAAAACACCAGGCCATCCAGAATATGGATACGCGCCAGGAATTGAGACCACTACGGGCCCATTAGGTCAAGGGATCACAAATGCGGTAGGTATGGCGATTGCTGAAAAAGCATTAGCAGCGCAGTTTAACCGTGAAGGCCATGACATTGTTGATCACCACACGTATGCGTTTATGGGTGATGGTTGTTTAATGGAAGGTATTTCTCATGAAGCATGCTCACTAGCCGGTACATTAGGCCTAGGCAAATTAGTGGCATTTTGGGATGACAACGGCATTTCAATCGACGGTGAAGTTGAAGGTTGGTTTAGTGATGATACCCCAGCACGTTTTAAAGCATACGGCTGGCATGTAATTAGTGACGTTGATGGCCATGATAGCGATGCAGTAAGTGCAGCAATTGCAGAAGCTAAAAGCGTGACTGATAAGCCAACACTCATTTGTTGTAAAACTATTATTGGTTACGGCTCACCTAATAAATCAGGTAGCCACGATTGTCACGGTGCACCGCTTGGTGATGACGAAATTAAAGCGTCTCGCGAGTTTTTAGGTTGGACGGGCGATGCATTTGAAATCCCTGAAGATATTTATGCACAGTGGGATAACAAAGAAAAAGGCCAACAGCTTGAAGCAAGCTGGGACGAAAAATTTGCCGCATATGAAAAAGCATACCCAGAGCTAGCAGCAGAATACAAACGCCGTACACATTCAGAATTACCTGCTGATTGGGCTGAAAAGTCACAAGCGTATATTGAGCAGTTACAAGCAAACCCAGCAAACCCAGCATCACGTAAAGCATCACAAAATGCATTAAACGCATTTGGCCCGTTACTACCTGAGTTTATGGGTGGCTCTGCCGATTTAGCAGGTTCAAACTTAACAATTTGGGATGGCTCTAAAGGCTTAACTGCTGATGATGCAAGTGGTAACTATATTTACTACGGTGTACGTGAGTTTGGTATGTCGGCAATTATGAACGGTATTGCACTTCATAAAGGCTTTATTCCTTACGGTGCAACGTTCTTAATGTTTATGGAATACGCTCGCAACGCTGTGCGTATGGCTGCATTAATGAAGCAACCAAGCATTTTTGTATACACGCACGATTCAATTGGTTTAGGTGAAGATGGTCCTACTCACCAACCAGTAGAGCAAATTGCGAGCATGCGTTTAACGCCTAACCTATACAACTGGCGCCCATGTGACCAAGTTGAGTCAGCAATTGCATGGCAACAAGCTATTGAACGTAAAGACGGTCCTACATCATTAATCTTTACTCGCCAAGGCTTAGAGCAGCAAGCTCGTGATGCCCAGCAATTAAGCGACGTTAAAAAGGGTGGTTACATCTTAAGTTGTGACGGCAATCCAGAGCTTATTTTGATTGCAACGGGTTCTGAAGTACAACTAGCGCAAGACTCTGCGAAAGAGCTACGTGCGCAAGGTAAAAAGGTACGTGTTGTATCTATGCCATGTACTGATGCGTTTGAAGACCAATCGCCTGAGTACAAAGAAAGCGTATTACCAGCAAGCGTTTCACGTCGCGTAGCGATTGAAGCGGGTATTGCTGATTACTGGTACAAGTATGTAGGCCTAAATGGCGCCGTAGTTGGTATGACCACCTTTGGTGAGTCGGCACCGGCAAACGAGCTATTTGAGTTCTTCGGCTTTACGGTAGAAAATGTAGTTAACAAAGCAAACGCATTGTTTTAATTAATTGCTTTAGTGTTTTAAAAGCCCGCCCTGTGTATAGCAGGGCGGGCTTTTTTGTTTGGCTGGCAGAGCTGTCAGCCATTAGCTTTCAGTTTTGGCGCTGAGGAGCCGTGCTAAGTAAAATCGTAAGAGGGTACTTCAGCTGCGATTTTTATAGTGTTTTGTTTTATTTTTTTTCTAATGTCTTGCTATGCGTGAAACTTGTTTCGCGCGTTGTTTTTATCAAAAGCTTTATGGTTATTTTATAAAATAATGAATTAATACACTTCTTCTTTATAAGGATTAATTAGCTCATTTAGCAATATTTGATCGAAATAGTCGATAGCTGCTTCTAGCTCAAGAGAGTTCATGGGAGCAAAATAATTAATTACCCTTAGTAAATCTGAAGCTGTTTTTATTACGCTAGCTAGCTCACTTTTGTTATAGCTTCTTATTATGAACCTAAAGCCAAAAGGCTCGAAGTCTTTTTGGATTTCATTAATCATTCCCTCTACATATCGTTCAGTTATTTCCTCTTTCTTTATCTCAATGGAATGATTAATGGAATTAATCGCAAATAAAAAGTTTGGAAATTCAATAGTTGGTACTTTGGAGGTAACGTCAAAATTTATTACTTTCTTTGGGGTGTTTTCAGGAAATAAAGCTATGTAAAGTATTGATGGGTGGCTTGAGTAATTATTTTGACTTTCAATTGTAATTAATTGTTCTTTCAATGTATCAATAATGTATTCTCTATGCTGAATGAAAATTGAAAAATTGTCTTTACTTTCAACTTGTTTTATTTGCCTCTCCGTTTGAGTGATTTTATACCACAAACCAAAAACACCTGTTACTGAAATTAATACTTTAAAAAGCTCTATAGCTAGTGAGAAGGTATTTGTGATATTTGACCAATTTTCTGGCTTTGAATGAGAAAATGATAATTGAGGGTAAGTGAAAATAATTTGGGAAATTGCTAAAAGTATTGGAAGAAAAATAGTTAAAAAACTTAGGTATATTAATGTCTTAAAAAACATTGAGTTTTTTTATTATTTATTACCATTATGCTTCAATCCTTAAAAAAGTAGACCTGTTAAATATTACAAATTAAAGTATCACACAAAAGTGTCGAAAATCTTTTTCAAATCAAGACAGTGCCTTGCTTTCTCTATCTATGTTTAATCATTTATCTAAACGTAAAACACTTGACGCGCTAAAACACGACCTACCATATATGCCCGAAGCCCGAAGCCCGAAGCCCGAAGCCCGAAGCCCGAAGCCCGAAGCCCGGAGCCCGAAGCCCGAAGCCCGAAGCCCGAAGCTCGAAGCCCGAAGCCCGAAGCTCGAAGCCCGGAGCCAAATGAGCAATTTTCACAGCACTTAACTTGCAAGGTTTTTGTGTATCAGGCACTGTGGGGGTAACAAAATTATAAATTAACAACAGGAGTTAACATGCCAAAGTTCGATAACGTTAGTGTGGTTAAAAAAGCCAATGTGTACTTCGATGGCAAAGTGTCAAGCCGCACTGTGCTTTTAGGTAATGGTGAGGCTAAAACCTTGGGTTTTATGCAACCCGGTGAATTTGAGTTTAATACTAACCAAAAAGAGTGCATGGAGTTGTTAGCAGGGCAGTGGGATGTATTACTACCTGGTGAAACACAGTGGAAAACATTTAATGCGGGTGAGTCATTTAACGTTGATGCTAATGTGAGCTTTCATGTAAAAGTAAGTGATTTTGCAGATTATTGTTGTTCATACACCGATTAATTTGTTGATTGATTAAATTATCAACACCTCTAAAGGCCGCTTTAAAGCGGCTTTTTGCATACTTAATGCTAAATGAATGATCTAAATCAGGTGGGGTAATAAATAATTGCGTAATTTTCATTTTTTCTCTTGTGTTAATTCGTTTAGCCCCCAATACTAACTATGAGGTAACAAATAAAAGGATACCCTATGAAAATTAATCTTTCTGGTCACCATGTTGACGTTACTGATTCTATTAAAGAACACATTAACGAAAAGTTCTCAAAAGTCGCGAGCCATTTTCCATCATTGATATCTCTAGATATTATTCTTTCAAAAGAGCATCATAAGTTCCAAGCAGAAATTAGCACAAATTATGAAGGTGCGCGTATATCGGTAAAAGGGGAAAACGAAGTTATGTATCCTGCTATTTCCAGCGCAGCTAAAAAACTCGATGCCGCACTAAAGCATCGTAAAGGGCAAATAAAAGCGAACTTACATGAAAAGCCTGTAAGTACCACACCAGAAATAGCACATGAAATCATCCAAGAGATGGATTTAAATTAATAACTAACAGCGTGTTATTTTAAAAAGAGCCTAAGGGCTCTTTTTTATTGCCTGTAAATTAGGTAAGTTATGCATTCACACAGTTTATTAATGATAAAAATTAATAATAAAAGCACATAACACACCAAATTTGAGAAGTTAATGCAGTACACACAAAACACATGGAAGTCTCGGTTAGGGGCGCTCGGCCCAGGTATTTTAATGGCAACCGCTGCCATTGGTGGCTCACACTTGGTGGCCTCTACTCAAGCAGGCGCATTATTTGGCTGGCAGCTATTTTGGCTTATTGTGGTGGTTAACGTTTTAAAGTACCCGTTTTTTCGTTTTGGTATGGAATACACACTCGCCACCAAAAACAGTTTAGTAGAAGGGTATAAAAACCAAGGGCCTGGCTATTTTTACAGCTTTATTGCCCTCAATATTATTGCCGCTGTGGTAAATACCGCAGGTGTATTGTTGCTTACGGCGAGCTTATTACACTACGCATTACCTATTAGCATTCCTGTTACCTTATTGTGTTGGGTAATATTGGCCGTGTGTTTAATTATATTATTACTGGGGCATTTTAAAGCGCTCGATAACGTAGCAAAAGCTATTATGGGGCTACTTACTATAGCAACCATCACTGCATTGGTTATTGCTATAAATAACGGCCCAGTAGCGCCTGTAAACTACGTTGGCCCCTCACCATATGAACTTGCCATGTTAGGCTTTATGGTTGCCTTAATGGGCTGGATGCCAGCGCCTATTGAAATATCGGCACTGAGCTCGTTGTGGCTTAAAGAAAAACAAGCTCAGCAAAGTGTGACTAAAAACCAAGGTTTATTCGATTTTAATCTAGGTTATTGGTTAACCGCCGGGCTTGCGCTGGTATTTTTTAGTTTAGGTGCGTTAGTGCAATATGGGCAAAGCAGTAATATAGAGCTTGGCGGTGTAGCGTTTGCTAAACAGCTGATTGATATGTATGCACTCACTATTGGCGAGTGGGCAAGGCCGTTGGTATCAGCGATCGCGTTTTTGTGTATGTTTGGCACCACACTCACCGTACTTGACGGTTACGCCCGCACACTTAACGAATCACACAAATTACTTGGTTTTAAGCAATCTAAACACAGCTTAAATACCTGGCTTATACTGCAAGCATTGGCCGGTATGGCGGTTATTTTATTTTTTAAATCAGCCCTTGGCCCTATGCTTACCTTTGCAATGACACTTGCTTTTGTAACCACACCGGTTTTTGCATGGCTTAACTTCAGCCTAGTGCGCTCAGAGCCCGCGATTAAACACAGTCTACTTTTGCGTAGCTTAACGTGGTTAGGTTTAGTGTACTTGGTTGGTTTTGCTGTAGCGTTTGTGGTTTGGAAGTTGATGTGATTTTATTTTCGAGGTTCGAGGTTCGAGGTACAAATCAAACAACCTCTGCATAAATGTCGACTAGTGTGGACCACGATAGGCTGCAAAGAGCGAAGATAAGACGGTCAAAAATTATGATGTTTATCCTAATTAGTTTAAATATGAGTTAGATAGGGCTGAGTGAATGTACGATAACAATCCAATTGAGTTTATAAACCGCTTATTTGGTATTCCGTACTCAGGAAGACGATACTAAAATGGCAAGCTCGGCTAATCAACTCTCACCTACCAACCCTAAAAAGGGGTGGTTTTCTATAGGCGTTTTATGTTTAATCATTACTCTCTATGCCTACAGCTTTAAATTAGAAATTAGCACATTAAGTCTTATTGCTGAAAATGTAATGTCGTTAAAAATTAAACCTGTAGTAATTCCTTTGATAGTTATGATGCCCGCTTTTTTTGTATTCATCTACGGGATTTATCAAAGAATGCATGGTGATATATCAGAGAAATCGATGCGAAGGGGGCTATTTGTTATTATAGGATGCTTCCCTCTATTTCTGATTACCTGGTGGATTTATAGCTGGCAACTTAGTGATAAGCTTGAAAGTGAAGGCTATTCCATTTGTCACTGGTATTCAGGAGCTTCACTAGGAGCTCCAAAAATTTGGCTTTCAGATCCAAGTTACTGCATTGAAGACGGTTATTTAGTAAGGATTGAATTACTTGAATGGCTAAAGCAGCAGCGGTTAAGTGGAAAAACACCATCCATTGAAGTCTTCGAGAAGAAATTAGAATTCATGCTCAGTGAATACCATCAAAAATATGGAGCATGAGCTACTTAAAATGCATTAACTAAGTTTTTTTATCGCTTTACTTATCTCATTTAAAATAAGTGGGTACATGCGGTTGTTCATTAACGCGGTGCATCGGATTGTTTCTGGTACATCGATCATTTTGTCGGATGGCGTGGCTTCGCCACTTATTCGACCTACGTCAAAGGTAGGTTGGTTAAGCCGAAGGCGCCACCCAACAAAGTTATAGGTTCACGCCCGAAGCTCTGCTGCTAGCGCTGAGCTGTCGTAAATTAACATTTAACTCAGCTCTTTTATCGCGCTACTTATTCCATCTAAACTCAGCGGGTACATTCTGTTATCCATCAGCTGCTTTATAAAATCAATTGATTGATAATACGGCCAGTGTTCAACCGGTTGTGGGTTGAGCCACGCGACTTTATCAAAGTGATTAGTAATTCGGTTTAACCATGCACTGCCGGGCTCTTCATTCCAATGTTCTACTGAACCGCCGGGGTAGGCAATTTCATATGGGCCCATAGTGGCATCACCAACAAATATAACTTTGTAGTCGCTGGTAAACTTGTTGATCAGCATCATGGTGTCAATAACATTTGAGTGGCGGCGTTGGTTATCTTGCCACACGTGTTCGTATAAACAGTTATGAAAGTAGTAAAACTCTAAATGTTTAAATTCGCTGTGGGCGGCGCTAAATAGTTCTTCACAGGTATGAATGTAGTCATCCATTGAGCCGCCAATATCAAACAGCATCAATACTTTTACTGCATTGTGGCGCTCGGGTGCCATTTTTACATCGAGCATGCCACCTTGTTTGGCGGTCGCGCGTATGGTTTCGTTTAAATCAAGGGTGTCGCTTGCGCCAGTGCGGGCAAATTTGCGTAGTTTTTTAAGGGCCAGCTTTATAGTGCGTGAGCCAATTTCGCGGTCAGAATCGAGGTTACGGTATTCGCGCTTATCCCACACTTTTACCGCTTGGCGATTGCGGTTGCCATCTTGACCAATACGCACACCTTCAGGGTTATAGCCGTATGCCCCAAAAGGCGAGGTGCCGCCGGTACCTACCCACTTATTGCCGCCAGCGTGGCGTTTTTGCTGTTCTTCTAAACGCTCTTTAAGAGTTTTCATCAGCTCGTCGAGCCCGCCCATGGCTTTTAGTTGAGCTTTTTCTTCATCGCTTAGGTGCTTTTCAAACTCTTTACGCAACCAATCTTCAGGTAAGTTGTGCTGCTGTTTTAAGCTCTCGAGCAGGTCTAAGTCGGCAATACCGCTAAAGTAATCGCTAAAAGCTTTATCGAAACGGTCAAAATGGGTTTCGTCTTTTACCATAATAGTGCGCGCTAAATGATAAAACGCGTCTACATCAGCAAATATAACGCCTTGTTTTAAAGCGTTAATTAAATCGAGTAGTTCGCGCAGGCTCACAGGCAAGCGGTATTTACGTAGCGTGAAAAAAAACTGTACCAACATATTAGCGACGGCTCATAAACGCGAGCTTTTCGATTAGGCTTATGTCTTGCTCGTTTTTAAGTAGTGCGCCAAACATCGGCATTAAGCCGCCTTTTTGCGCTTTGTCGTGCAGCGTTTTTGCGTCTATATCTTCAGCCATTAATAGTTTTAACCAATCCAGTAACTCGCTGGTGGATGGCTTCTTTTTAAGACCGTTGGCTTCGCGTAAGTTAAAAAACACTTCAAGTGCTTGGCGAACTAAATCTTGTTTAACATGCGGGTAGTGCACATCAATAATTTGCTGCATTTCGTCGCTATTTGGAAAATCAATATAATGGAAAAAGCAGCGGCGTAAAAACGCATCAGGCAGCTCTTTTTCATTGTTTGACGTGATGATCACAATAGGGCGCTCTTTGGCCACAATGCGCTCACCGGTTTCGTAGACGTGAAATTCCATTTTATCGAGAAATACCCCCATTTAAAACCATACTATTAAGTGCCAATTCATCATGATTATTCTGTTATCAGTTTTTTTTTACTTGACTATTTTTAAGCATACCCCTATTTTATATACTAATAGTATAAGGGGTTGATATGTACCTTTGCAGTGCAGCAGTCAAAGTCAAAGTCCGAATTGATAACCATAGTTCACTTATTCATATGAAAGCAGTGGCAGTAAATGGTTCTATTCTAATGTCTCACCTCGACTATTTACTCCAGTGTAAACTAAATGGGAGGCGCAAAGGTTGGTTGGAGAAGTCTATTCAATCCATCAGGCTCTTGATTGATTACTCCTTTGTGAACAAGAATGTATTTAAAACTCCAGCTAAAATGTTTGAAGTGTTTTCTCAACGACTGTTTGATGGAACAATAGACAGTGAAGGTTATGATCCTACAAACCTAAGGTGGGCTGCACGCTCTGAAAACTCAGCAAATGAAATAATTAGACACATTACTCAGTATTCAGATTGGTTATTTGAACAAAAAGATGGAACTACGGAATTATTAAACCCTCAAAAAAATGCCACTTCAGCTGAACGCTTGATGAATCTAGCTGCTTATAACCACCGGATGAATCGCTCTTTTTTAAAGCACACGTACACTGATAAGCACCGTAAAAATTCAACTCACAAAGCAAGAGTTGTTAGCTATAGAAATACAACCCCTACCTCTGCTGATTCCCAAAAGCCGTTTAATGAGGATAAGATCTGGGATTTGTTAGTTCATGGTTTCATTAAATCGGGGCAGCACAAAAATAGTCCAGTTTTACAAAAGTATAACTTAGCTAACTTACTTATTACGATATTGATGCATTATGGTGGACTTAGGGTGTCAGAGGTTTTCCACATTTATGTGGATGATATCATTCCAAATGTAGGCTTGGAGCAAATTAGAGTTTACCATCCCACTGAAGGTTTGGCTCCACAGTGGTATAGAGACTCTTCTCGGAATCAACATTGCACAAGAAAACAATTCTTGCTTGAAAAGTACGGCTTACAAGATCGGTTGTCATCTAATGAAAAAAAATACCATGCTGGATGGAAAAATCCAGTAGTTTCAAATGTGGGTAAATATTTTCCGGTCTTTTTATTTGGCGATAATATTGAAAGTGTTTTTTTCAAACTTTTTAGGCTTTACGTAGAAAAACAACGAGTTCCTCCTTTGACAGGTAGAGAGCATCCTTTTTTGTTTACTAACAGGAATGGTGACCCACTAAGTATTAAATCTTTTGTAAAAAAACACCAGGCAGCTGTTCAAAAGATTGGGTTGCTTCCTTACCTGGAGTTTGGAGGATCTCCTCATAGCCACAGGCACTCCTATGGTCAGCGATTAGCTGATGCTAAAAAGATTTGTCCGGCTGTCGATGAATTTGTAATTAAAGGTGCAATGCATCATAGCTCATTAGAAAGTCAGAAAACTTATACCGAGCCCCATATTAAGAAAATCGCAGAACAATTATCACAAGCAATTAATTTCCTAAGTGACAATAATAAGGCACGCACTGGTATAGAAATTTTACAAGGTAATTAGAATGACTAGGCACATCGTTAGTAACCCTTACCAATCTTATGAAGAAGCAATGTCAGCGGCTAGAAGGCTAGGCTTTGTCAACGTTACACAATATAGAAGTGGTTATAAAAAAGATCCTCGTTTACCTTATAAGCCTTATGATAAGTATAAGAATGATTGGAAAGGCTGGAGAGCGTTTTTGATTGATGGACTTCCTAGAGGAACAAAATACGATTCGTATGATGATGCCAAGAAGGCAGCTCAAGCTCTTAGATGTGAAACTGCTATACAATATGGACAAAAATATAAATCAGATCCTCTCTTACCATCAGATCCAGCCAAGTGGTATGGTGAAAAGTGGGAAGGATGGGAAGTATTTTTAAACAAAGAGCGCTACGGTTCCTATGAAGACGCTGAAAAAGCAGTACAAGCACTTGGCATAGAAAAAACAACTGATTATAAAAAAAGGTTTAATGAAGACCCTATGCTACCTGCGCACCCTGATAGAAGATATAAAGGGAAAGGTTGGACTGATTGGTATACGTTTTTTGGAACTAACAGAAAAGATTTGTATAAAACATATGCTGAAGCAGCTATTGCTGTTAAAAAGCTGAATGTAAAAAATGTAAAAGAGTATGAGAAGGCTTACAAACAAGATCCTAGATTAACTCGTATTCCAGACCGTAAATACAGAAATAAAGGTTGGATTGACTGGAATCACTTCTTACGGGGGGTATATAACACAGTTGAAGAGGCTAAAAAAGCAGCGCATCTTCTAGATATCAAACACAGAAAAGATTATAAGTCCAAAAGGAAAAAAGATCCTTTTTTACCATTTAATCCAGCATTTACATATCGAGATAAAGGTTGGATTTCTTGGGATGACTTTTTATCATTGTCTTATTTTAGTTATGCCGAAGCTGTCGATTTTATTAGTTCACTGCCGAAAATATTAAAGACTCCGCATGACTATGTTGCCCTGTGCACACAAGAAAAAAGGCTTCCTAGATTATATAAAACTTTTTATAGTGAATATTACGACTGGCCTAGTTTTATTGGGCTAGTATATCTAGATCCTCTTGATTCCATTAAGTTATTACGTGAAAAAGGAAAGCATGTAACATGCATTGATGATTACATTCACTTGCACTTGCTATACCGTTCACTTCCTGAAGATCCCATTACTTTTTATGGCTTTAGTAACTTTAATGAGTTCATGTCTTTTGATAAAGAAAAGTTGTGGGATATAAAAAAAATTAAGGAGTTTTGTCAAACTCATAAGATCACAACGAGAAAAGAGTATGATGATGCAGCATCTAGCAGGCCATTTTTACCAACAAACCCAAAGACAGTGTCTCCAAACATCAGAATTGCTAGCCTATTGTATAAACAGTCTTATTTTTCAGTATTTAATGATGATAGACATGAAGCTTGGGTTGATGTTGCTGAAAAATGGGTTAATTCCGCCGGTTCTTATTCAACGAGAAGAGGTGTTGTAAAACGCTTTTTTGAGTATTTCAAAGACAAATTACCTTATCAACCTGAGATTTTATGCTTAAGTGATTCACAGCTGCTTGATTTCAGTAAGTTTGTTGATTCTTTACCAGAGTCACTTAAGAATGTTGCTACTGTTAATCATTTAGACTCTTTCTTTGATTATATAATTGAACAATTATGCTCACATCATTGTGAAGAGACTGGAGAGGTGATAACTCTTGAAGGATATAGTAACCCTCTTGATAAGAAAAAATTAAGGCTTGATTTTTCAGCTACTGTACGACATGCAGAAACGACAAAACCCGCCCTTCCGTTTCGGTATATTGAACGTGCCAGACACGCCATAATATCATCTAATCAAGAACGTTTTACCCTTCGTGACATCTACCATCGATTAAAAAATAAAACTAATTTTTTTGACTCTGTAGGTGAGTGGTTCGTGGTAGATGAAAGCCTTATAGATGAGAAAGATCCAGACTGTGTATGGAGAGAGTCAAATGGCATATATGAATTATGGTCCCCAGTTAGGATCGTAGCTATTTATACGCAATTATTTATGCCCTTTAGGGGGTCGCAAATATGCTGGTTAGATAGCGGCGAAGCTGATGCCAAAATACTTGTTGAAGATAATGGGAATTTCAGGTGGGTAGATAATACCTTACTCGCAGCATTCCGCGTTCCTAAAAAGTATCACCAAGGGTTTTTAAAGCCAGGGTCGGACTTTAGTGTTACTTGTCATGTAAATACTAACAAAACAGCATCGAATGCATTTGAGGGATACGATATTCCTTGGATAGACGCAAGAATCACTCCTTTACTAGTTAAGCTACGAAACTGGCAAATTAAGTATAATCCATTGAACAAGCCGACGGAATGGAGTAAAGGTGTTAAGATTGAAAACCAACGTACACTTAATAAGTATGGCTATAAAGGCAAGACATGCTTTCTTTTTCGAGATCCTACAGCACAAAAAGGGCTTCCTCTAACCCAGTCAAAATTAAGTTCTGGATTTGCGGGAATTCTGTATCTGATACAAGATGAAGACTTGCCCCTGGTAGTTCCAAAAAAGGGAAAGATAGACACTAATTCACTGAGTAACTTGCAACCATTGTTTACTCTTCACTCTATGCGGGTTTCGCTAATAACAGCGTTCATAAGAGATGCAAAAATTGCACCTGAAATTGTTCAGAAGCTTGTAGGGCATTCCTCAATAGTAATGACAATTTACTACACAAAAGTAACTGCGGAAGAAATTAAAGACGCTTTAAAAGATGCAGAGTCGTTAATAATAAAAAATCAATCAAATAGAGTTGAACAGTTAATTCGGCAAAGAAAAATGGAACAAGCCAAAAGTGAAATAATTAACTGCAACGGTGAAATTGCATCTAGAGACATAGATATACCAGCTGCGGCCTATAGTATAATGGATTATGGAATTTGTCCTAATGGTCGAACTAAATGCTCATTAGGTGGTGAACCGGTTACCCCTAAAGGAGCTCAGTTCCACCCCGTCCCTTCGGGATATTTGGGTTCAAGTAATTGTTTACGTTGCCGCTTCTTCTATACAGGCCCTGCATTTTTAGGTGGTCTTCAAATGATCACAAATGAGATTTCATTAGAGTGTAAAGCTGCATCTAAAAACATAGACGAATTACGAAAAAAGATCGATGTATTAGAAGATAAGCAATACCAGCAAGAAAGAAACAAACAGCCATTTTTTAATTCTCATGAACTTGCACTTGCAGAAGCACACTACGAACAAGAGGTAACAAGATTCGACTCCCTTGTATGTGATCTCATAGTGGCAATAAGGCTATCCATGAACTCCGTAGATATAATTAATGCTAAAATAGAAAATGGTAATGAATTATCTGGACATAGTTTAATAACACACGAACAATGTGGAGATGTTTCATTGAGTTTCCCCGAAGTTAGCGACTTTCTTCATGTTGATATGATATGTCAATCAGCGAGTTACCATCAATCAGCTAGGCCAGAGAAAGCAAATCTTTCTCGCTCTCAATTATTAGATTTATTTGCAACAAAAAATGGCATTTCTCCAGGCTTATTCACATTAACTGAGCAACAACAACTAGAAGTTGGAAACGAGATAACAAAAATGTTGCGTTCAAGGTTGGGGTCTTGGGATAAGGTAAGTGATTTGATGGACAAAAATGGAGTTATAACGTTGGAGGATTTAGGGGTTGATATGAGTGAGGTAAAGGACGGGCTTAAACTTTTATTTAGTGGTAAAAGCCAGCAATTAATTTCCAACAAATCTCAGAATATTAAGTTGGAGAATGTTGATGTCTAAAAATGTTGAAGTCATATTTAATGAACTTTTGAATAGAGCTAAAAGCAAACGAGTAAAGAATAACCTAGAAATTTTAAAGTTAGCTTGTGATAGTCAAATTAAAAATAAGTCCAATGATTTCAGTATAGCCACAATAGGACGTATATCAGACAGCTTAGGAGGCATCAAAGCTCAGTCAATTAGAAATAAAACAGGCAGATTATATCAACAGTTAATCATTGCATATAACGCTGAAAACCCAACAGATGTTATTGATAAAAAACTCACAGAGCCGATGTCTTGGGTTGGTAGGATTGAAGATCCTGAATTGCGATATAAAATTTTGGATCTAATTGCTAGCGAAAAAAAACTTAAAAATGAATTAAACCAATTAAAGGCTATAACTGAAATTGAGGTAGATCTACGTTCAGAACGAGGTAAATCACCTATGCGAATAGAAAACAGTCTATCTGATGTTGAACTAAAAGCACTCAGTGACTTTATTTCCGATAATAAATTGGCCGACAATGGGTTTAAGATCGGTTCAAATGGAAGATTAGTTAATTCTATGGGTAAACCCATAACTAAACCTGGGTTTATAGATGCAATTCAAAAACTTTTAACTATTGATTAAAACTATGGCTAACGGTCAACAAAAAGCTCAGCAAACACTTGAAGCTTTTGAGCTGTGGGTTTCGACTCAAACCAATGACGATTTCCTTCAACTAATCTACAGAGGGCAGCTCAATCGAGGTGAGATAGCCAAGGCCATCGGTTGTGGAAAATCAGCTCTTAATCAGAACCCAGCGCTTAAAACAGCCCTTGGCAAATTGGAAGATAGGCTTCGCGAGGAAAGTGTGCTACCTCCCTTAACAATAAGGGCAAAAGAAGAACCAGATAAACCCAAGCAATACGACAACACTACTCATAAAAAACACCTTGAGTCGAAAAGGCTATCGGCTATTGAAGCCGAGAATATCGAACTGAAAGCTAAAATTAAAGAGTTAGAGTCTAAGCTTGAGCGCTTTGGTGAGTTATCGGACACCCTTTATGAAATGGGGTTTATGCCTCGATGAATACAGAGTATTTTCGTGTAACTAGCATAAGGTTTCATAGCAATAGACATGTGATTTTCATGGGCATCCCGCTCAAAAAAAATAGCTATAAAATGCACAGCGGTAAGTACACTGTTTCGGTTAAAGCATGCCCTGATAGCCTCCCTGTGAGTCCGGCCATTGGTCAACACTGGGAAGTTAAAGGTGTAAAAACCTTCAGTGAGTATGAGAACAATGGCTATGTCATGACACAGCATGTTTTTGATTCACCAATTGAAGCAAAATGCTCTCTTCCTGAAATTGGTGAACAACTCATAAAGTTTATAGCCAACGAAAAAGACTTTATAGGTATCGGTGAAAGTAAAGCCAGACGGTTGTGGAATGCCTTGGGGAATGACTTTCATCATCTTGCTAAGAAAGACACAACAGAGTCGAGAAGTCGACTTAGCGGCCTTCTGAGCGAAGAGTCCATCAATGCACTTTATAAAGGCTATGCCAAGTATGCTAATTTAAGCGCGTGTAACTGGATGTCAAATCACCATATACCTTCTTCTATTCAACAGCGTTTGCTTAAGCATCATAACGAAAAGTCCATCACCGCCATTAAGGAAAATCCGTATCTATTGATCGGTTTTGGTATGTCATTTGAGGATGCAGATAGACTCGGCGTTACCATATTCGACCGTGACGAGGATGAACCCAAACGCCTAAGCGCAGCGTTAGAAATTGCAATTCGCAAACAAATAGAATTGGGTCACACTTATACAACACAAAATGAGCTTAAGCCAAAGTTAGCTGCTTTATTAAAAGACCAAGAGTTATGTGCCAAGTCGTTTAAAGCTGGACATCATAAGGCTCAATACGTTCTTAATCATCAATTAGGTACATATCATCCAACAGCACAACTACTGATGGAGAATGTCGTTGCAAAACGACTGAATAAGCTTGCTAGGCAAAATAATTTATATGACGAAAATGCAAATTCTGCATATTGCTTTGCTGTTGAACAATTGCCTTATGAGCTTACCCAAAAACAAACCGAAGCAGTAATAACATGTTTAGATAATGCGGTAAGCTCTATAACCGGTGGGGCTGGAACGGGAAAGACAACTGTTCTCAGAACGGCACTTAGAGCATATCATCATCTAGGATATGAAATTCATGCAGTTGCACTTAGTGGCAGAGCGGCAATGAGGCTGCATGAATCGATAGGTTTTATTACTTCAACCATCGCCAAGTTACTTCGTGACGCACCAATTGAACCAAGTAATGAACAACCAAAGCACCTATTGGTTATTGATGAAGCCAGTATGATTGATTTGCCCACAATGTATCGCTTGGTAAACCATCTTCATCCAGAGGTACGCATTATATTCACAGGTGACCCTGACCAACTACCACCAATAGGGTGCGGTAAGGTTCTTGCAGACATAGTTCTATCAAATACCATTGCAAACACTATGCTGGATATCGTAAAACGCCAGGAAGGCTCAACTGGTATACCGGAATATTCAAAGCAAATAAACCAAGGCTTAGTCCCTGAAAGTTTAAGTTCTGGGGCGGTATACTTTCATGAAATTCCTAAGCACCGTATTGCAAATGTATGTTGCGAGTTATATGAAGAGTCACCATACAATAGCCGTGTTATGGCGCCGACTAAAAAACTGGTTCAAGACATTAATAATCAAATTCAGGATGTTGTTAATGAGCATGGAGAGCAATTAAAGTTCAATCTCCATGGCGATGAGTTTCATGTAAAACTTAGAATTAACGATCAAATATTGTTCACTCAGAACTTGTACGATAAAGGAATCAACAATGGTTCGCTTGGGGAACTCACTTCGGTTACTTCCACCGAAGGCTCATTTGGTGAAGTGACACTAGATACTGGTGACAAAGTTGAAATAACTCAGCAAGTGCTTGATGGAATGGAGTTAGGGTATGCAATAACACTACATAAAGCCCAAGGCTCTCAATTTCCTAGAGTAATCATAGCGCTTCAAAAAGGCCGAATTGTTGACAGAGCATGGCTTTATACAGCTATTACTCGGGCTGAAAATGAAATACACATTGTCGGTTCATCGGAAGATTTTAAATCAATCATCCAGTCACCTAGTAACTCAAACAAGAGAAATAGCTACCTTTATGAAATGTTGCGGATGTAAGAAACAAAGCATCTAAATTGTACTAGAATCAAGGCTTCATTATGATCTCAATACTGAAATAAAGCCTTGATGATAAACTCGAATTTTGAAATAAGCCTTCATTCTGATCGCAACGCTGAAATTAAGCCTTGATGATACGCGCAAATATTAGAAAAAGGCTTCATTCTGATCTCAACAATTAAATGAAGCCTTGATGATACGCGCAAATATTAGAAAAAGGCTTCATTCTGATCTCAATACTGAAATGAAGCCTTGATGATACGCGCAAATATTAGAAAAAGGCTTCATTCTGATCTCAATACTGAAATGAAGCCTTGATGATACGCGCAAATATTAGAAAAAGGCTTCATTCTGATCTCAACAATTAAATGAAGCCTTGATGATACGCGCAAATATTAGAAAAAGGCTTCATTCTGATCTCAATACTGAAATGAAGCCTTGATGATACGCGCAAATATTAGAAAAAGGCTTCATTCTGATCTCAATAATAAAATGAAGCCTTGATGATAAGCGCAAATATTGAAACAAGCCTTCATTCTGATCGCAGTGCTGAAATTAAGCATTGATGAAACGCGCAAATATTAGAAAAAGGCTTCATTCTGATCGAAATACTGAAATGAAGCCTTGGTACTAAGCTCAAATATTGAGATTGTAGATTCTAAGCAAAGTCAGAAACAATAATAGTCTGTGGGCCCTTAGTTGTGGTCCGTAACGAATGGTATAACATCGCTAAATGATAATAACTATTTCCTAATCAGCTTGGATAAGCGCTTTTCAATGGAGAAGGTAAACCCGCATGATTTGAAAGCAAAGAAAATTTGAATCAAATGTGTTAACTTCTACCCAAAACGGAAGTAATAGGTTAGTCCTCTCTACTTACGGAGCTACACTGAAAATTTCATAACAAAAGTGATGACAAGGAGGTTTCTATGCTAAAGAAAATTCAGCGAATTAAAAAGCTTGGTGTTTTTAATGATTTTAGCTGGGATAGTGAAGTTAAAAACAAAGGTGGCGCCGTTCAGAACTTTGTTGATATCAACATCATATATGGTCGCAATTATTCCGGTAAGACCACACTGTCGCGTATTGCTCGTGCTTTAGAGACTCGTTCTTTATCAGATAAATACGGAACTCCCTCGTTTCAATTGAAATTTACTGACAACACAGATGTAACACTCGCGGCCTTATCTAACCACGACAAGAACATTCGCGTTTTCAATGAAGACTTTATTCGAGATAACCTCAGGTTCATCACTAATCCTGACGACAGCATTGAGCCATTTGCCATTTTAGGTGATGACAATAATAAGATCGAAAAAGAGATTGAAGCTCTTGAGGCGGAACTCGGTTCTAGTATGGAAGGGCAAGAAACGGGTTTGTTTGCTGACAAAAAGCAGGCCGCTGTTGCATACAGCAATGCCTTCGCCTCTCATAAACTATCGAATGATAGTCTAGAAAAACAATTGGGTGATAAAGCGACTAATAAAGACATCGGCATTAAATACAAGCCTGAGCGTTTTGGCGACCAAAATTACACCATTACAAAATTAAAGGCTGATATCACAACTGTAAGTAGCCCAGATTTTCAACAGTTAACATCAGAGCAAGTGAGCGAGCACGAAAAGCTGATTGATGAAAAGGTTTTGCCTGCAATATCTAATTTTTCGCCGCCTAAGCTAAGTTTTTTGAGCTTGGCACAACAAGTTGAAGCGCTGGTAACCAAGCCGATCAGTGAGTCTGACAAAATTCAGGCGTTAGTCAAAGATGCAGTACTTAACCGCTGGGTCAATGAAGGTCGTACTCACCATCGAAACAAGCATGAAAAGTGCGCATTTTGCGACAATGAAATTTCTGCTGAGCGATGGGCAGAGCTTGATAAGCACTTTGATGAAGAATCTGAACTATTAGAAAAGTCGATTGATGCGTTACTTGATCAGATAGAAACCGAGAACAAAATAGTTCAATCCGCACTCACCATTGAACAATCTGTTTTTTATTCCAAATTTCACTCACAACTAACCGCTTTAGATTCCAGGTTAAAAGCTGCAAGCAAAGACTATCAGCTTGCTTTAGGTAAGCTAGCCAAGCAACTGAAGGCGCGTAAAGGAGACATTCTAAACGCTAAAAATTATGAGAGCCTCGCTGATTGCACAGCGAAACTAACGCAAATCTGGCAAGAATATAGTGACCTTTGCGCGCAATCAGAGTTATTTAGCAGCTCTTTAGCCGGAGAACAAACCAAGGCTAAAGCCGACTTGCGATTGAAAGAGGTCTCTGATTATTTGCTTACGATTGATTACCAAACACAGCTAAACTCAATTGAAACCTTAAAGCAAAAGAGGGATGAAGCTCAACAAGCGCAGACAGCTATCACTGCGAATATTACCAAAAAACAAGCACAAATTACGGCTAAAAAACGTGAACTGAATGACGAAGAAAAAGGAGCCAAAAAGGTAAATGAATATCTTAATAATTTTTTCGGGCATCAGTTTCTAACGTTGGAGGCTAAAAAAGATGAAGGACCAACGCAAGATGCTAAGCGCATTCGATTTGAAGTAATCCGTGACGGAAAGAAAGCTTATCACCTTAGTGAAGGTGAATGCAGCTTGCTGGCATTTTGCTACTTTTTGGCCAAGTTGGATGATGTCGCAACCAAAGACTCAAAACCCATTATTTGGATTGATGATCCTATCTCATCGCTCGATGGTAACCATATTTTCTTTATTTATAGCCTATTAAATGCGGAAGTTGTCGAGAAGGGTAAATTTGCACAACTATTTGTTTCAACACACAACCTTGATTTCCTGAAGTATCTGAGAATGCTGAATGGCAAGTATATTGACCCGACAGGCTCTGGAAAGTTGAGAAGCTACCAGAAAGACTTTTTTGTTGTGATTAGGCAAGGTAAGTTTTCTACAATTCAGTCTATGCCTGATTATCTCAAGAAATACATCACAGAGTTTAATTATCTTTTTCATCAAATATATAAGTGCGCCAATGTCGAAAGTGTTGATGACGCAAACTTCAACTCGTTTTACAACTTTGCGAACAATGCACGTAAATTTTTCGAGATTTATCTTTACTACAAGTACCCAGATCACAAATCTGATGAAGATAAGTTAAAGCTGTTTTTTGGTGATGAAAAAATCCCAGCAGTGCTAGTTGATAGAATCAATAACGAATTTTCGCATTTAAAGGGGTGCTTCGAAAGTGGTTCGATACCTATAGATGTGCCAGAAATGCAAACTGCCGCTAAGCAAATCATTGAACGACTCAAACAAGATAATGATCAATTTTCTTCATTAATGAGAAGTGTTGGTGAAATTGTTTAATAGTTAACGGGGCTTTTATAATCCCCGTTTTCATTTTGCTCGCAATACTGAAATGAATTCTTGATGGTAAGCACGAATATTTAAATAAAGCCTTGATTGTGATCACCTGCAATCTTATTTATTCGAATTATCAAAATTACTTTGTGCGCGTAACCAAAAATCGTAAGGCATACCCGTCACTGCCTCAAGCCGTTTAGCCAAAGTAACTGTTACTATCGCTTTTTCTTTAAGAAAATCATCGCATTGCTCGCCTGACAAACCCAACTTCTTGCTGAGTTCATCATTTCCAAGTCCTTGGGTTCGGAATTTATGTAAGTACAGAGCCTCGAAATATCGAGCCGGATGCAGCATCGCTTTGTCATTTGGAATATCTACAATATAACCACCTTCAATTTTTGTAATGGATTTAAGCTTTTTCTGGCTGCGAATTTTAGAAGTCATAACATCGACTCCTGGGTTACCTAGATTGTTGAGCTTGAATGGGTTTAGATGTCGCCTTTGGTTTGTCTGCAAACTGTCACTCGAAGCCCGGATGACTTTTGCACTGGGGATAGCATTCATTACCTCGGCAACAACTGATTCAACCAAATCAGTATAGCTAGTCGCATCTCGGCTTAATTCGATTGCTATTCTTCCGTCACCTGAATGACTAATAATCGCGTCATCAAATCCCGCCTCAAAAAGGCTGTCGTCAATTTCATTCATTGTTAACGAATCATCATTTATTTCGAATTTAATGATGACCTCATGGATTGTTGGCTGTTTTTATCATTAAAAATCAACGGTAAAAGCTTCGCTGTATTTTTAGCATCATCCAAAGCTCGATGATGGCTCCCCTCGTATGAAAGATTTGCAATCTCCAGCGCTCGTTTCAGTCCCACTTTTTTCTTTAAATTGCGAGCTTCTTTAAATGCTATTTTTAAATTCAAGTTGATTGAAGGTTTAAATGCTGCCATCCCATGTACAGCACAATCGATGTTTAACTGTACTATGTCGTAAGAGCCCCATGTAGCTAGTACATAATCAGAGTTATCGGGTAACCAATCAATAAAATGAGCGAACACCTTTGGAAATGGATCTGCAATATCTAGCTCGGCTTGTGTGATCCCTGTTAACTCTGTGCAGAATTGGCTTAATTTAGGATGTGTAATCGGGCGGATCAATTCACTAAACTCATCAATTATCTGTAATGAACAAGTATCAATAAGTACAGCGTTGATTTCTATTATCTCTCGCTCCTCAGGTGGGATTGAACCGTCCATCGTGCATGTATGTTCAATGTCTACGACTACAATATGCCTATAATCATTGATTAGTGAGCTGAGGCTGCCTGAATTATATTCTGGTTCCATTAATGTTCCGAGCTCTGTTGTTTCAATTATTAAATAGCCTACAACATCAACTAAAAAACAATCAAAATGATTACATCAATTTGATTGCTCCTTTTCGCCGTTTAAGCTAATGTACTTTAATTAAAACTTGGTTTTATTAAAGTATGCTGCTCGAAAATCTGAACCATGCACAACGCGAACGCCTTGCTTTTATTGACTTTAGCCTTGAATTCTTTGGTCAAATAGCAAGAGCAGACTTGATCCAAAAATTTGGAACTGGTTTGGCTTCGTGTACTCGCGATATTTCTCTATATAGAGAATTGGCACCAGACAATGCTGTGCTCATGCATGAGAATAAGCGGTATGTACGCTCAGACGCATTCAGAGCCATTTTCGAGCACGACCCTGAATCAACCCTTAGAACATTATCAAAAGGCTTTGGAGATGGCTTCTCGTTGCCAAAAGAGAAATCTCAAATATGTTTTGATGCAGTTAGATTAGTTCATCCTAAAGCAGAAATTGTTTCGGCCATCATGCGAGCGATTTACTCTAACTCAGCAATCCTATGCGAATATGAGTCACTCAGCAGCGGTACAACCAAAAGAGAATTAGTACCACATGCCATTGTTAATAACGGCCATCGGTGGCATTTAAGAGCATATGACCGTAAAAGCAAAGAGTTTAGGGATTTTGTTTGCACACGATTCAAGAGTATCGAACTACAAGAAACAAAGCCTAAAAGTAATGAACTGGCCAGCATGGATAGCGCTTGGAATACGCTGTGTGAATTGCAGCTAGTACCTCATCCAAGGCTCAGCCATAGTAAAGCTATTGAAATGGATTACGGCATGACAAAGAGCATACTTAAACTTGAAGTTCGAGCCGCTTTAGCAAATTACATACTCCGCCAGTGGAATGTTGATTGTACAGAAGACGCAACATTGACTGGCGACGAGTACCAATTGTATTTGAAGAATAAAAACAGCCTGGTCGATTTAATCGACTTCTCAATAACACCAGGCCAACAACTTAACTAGGAACAGTAACCAACATGGTTGAACAACACAAAAAAGCATTAGAAAAACAGCTCTGGAACATTGCCAATACTTTACGTGGCAACATGAGTGCCGATGAATTTCGTGATTATATTTTAGGGTTTATCTTCTACAAATATTTGTCAGAACGTATGGATTTATATGCGGATGAGCTATTAAAAGAAGATGGCATTAAGTTTGACGCTATTGATGAAAGCACAGATGAAGGCAAAGAATACTTAGAAGCGATTAAAGAAGAGACAATCGACCATTTAGGTTACTTCTTAAAACCTAACGAGCTATTTCATGTATTGGCGCAAAAAGGTGAAAACGGCGAGTTTATTTTAGAAGACTTATCTGAAGTGCTTAACCATATTGAACAAAGCACTATGGGTACAGCCGCAGAAGATGACTTCAACGGTTTGTTTGATGACCTCGACTTAACCTCAAACAAACTAGGTAAAACAGAAAACGCTAAAAACGAGCTTATCTCAAAAGTATTAACTCATCTTGATGATATTGATTTTCTTCATCATGAAACTGACATTGATGTACTGGGTGATGCCTACGAATACCTTATTGGCCAATTTGCCTCTGGAGCAGGTAAAAAAGCCGGAGAGTTCTATACGCCACCTATGGTTTCAACACTACTTGCCAAACTTGTAACTCAAGGTAAAGACAAGCTTAAAAGTGTTTACGACCCAACTTGTGGTTCAGGCTCACTATTATTAAAAGTGTCAAAAGAGATCAAACGCAAAGGCGGTGAAGTTGGTGGCTACTTTGGCCAAGAATCTAACCCAAGTACGTACAACCTAGCTCGCATGAATATGATATTGCACGGTGTGCATTACCGTAATTTTGATATTCAGCAAGACGATACACTAGAACAACCACATCATGTTGAAAAACGCTTTGAAGCCGTAGTCGCCAACCCGCCATTTTCAGCAGGATGGAGTGCCTCAGCAGGTTTTTTAACTGATGAACGCTTTCAAGACTACGGTAAATTAGCCCCCAAAGGTAAAGCAGATTTTGCCTTTGTTCAGCACATGATTCACCAACTTGATGAAAATGGCACTATGGCAGTTGTATTACCACACGGTGTACTTTTCAGAGGTGCAGCTGAAGGTCATATTCGTAAGCATTTAATCAAAGATAAAAACTACCTAGATGCGGTAATAGGGCTACCAGTTAATATATTCTACGGCACACCCATTCCAACATGTATTTTAGTACTTAAAAAGAACCGACAGCACAGCGATAATATATTATTTATAGATGCCAGCAAAAACTATGGAAAAGCAACTAATCAAAACTATTTACGTAGTGAAGATCTAGAAGCAATTTTATCAGCAGTTGATAGCCGTCAAGCCCAAGATAAATTTGCTTATGTTGCACCAATTCAAAAGACTTCAAATTACGAAACAATTGAGGAACATGATTTCAATCTCAATATTCCTAGATATGTAGACACTTTTGAAGAAGAAGAAGATATCAATCTAGCAAGTTTATTAACGGACATAGAAAACGTAAATGTTGAACTTGACTCTATAGACTCTAAATTAGAGGTGTTTTATAAGGAACTAGGCATCAAGGGAGTTAGATAATGAGTTTGTCATTAAAACCATCATTAAGATTTGTTGAGTTTGACTCTAGTTGGGAAAAATATAATTTATCTGATTTAGGGGAGTTTAAAAACGGAGTTAATAAAGCTGCTGAAGATTTTGGGCATGGCATGCCATTTGTTAACTTAATGGATGTTTTTGGTCAAAACTCTATTGGCTTGCCAGAACTTGATCTGGTCAATTCAACAGAAAAAGAACGAGAACTCTACTCCATTAAAAAAGGGGATACCTTATTCATACGCTCTTCAGTTAAGAGGCAAGGTGTTGGTGAAACAGCAGTTTGTGAGCATGATATTAAAGATACTGTCTATAGTGGATTTCTTATTCGCTTTCGCAGCAATGACAATATTGAACATGGATTTAAACGTTTTTGTTTTTGGACTTCAAAATTTAGAAATTCATTGCTAAGAATGAGTACTACGAGTGCAAATACTAATATCAACCAAGAGTCATTATCTAAATTAAAGCTTGCATTGCCAACAATTGAAGAGCAACAAAAAATCGCTGATTTCCTTACATCAGTAGATAAAAAAAACAGTCTTCTTAAAGAAAAATATGCCTTACTCAATCAATACAAAAAAGGCGTGATGCAAAAGCTGTTTAAGCAAGAAATCCGCTTTAAAGATGAAAACGGTAAAGCCTTTCCTGATTGGCAAGAAAAAACAATGAACCAAGTGCTTAGTCCTGAATTTAGGGAGATACCAAAGCCTAGTAAGAAATATTTAGCATTAGGGATTAGAAGTCATATGAAAGGTACTTTTCAAAAGCCAGACTCTGATCCTGATGCCATTGCGATGGAAAAGTTATTTGTTGTAAGACCAAATGACTTGGTTGTTAATATCACTTTCGCTTGGGAAGGGGCGATTGCTATTGCCAAAACTGAAGATGATGGAGGTCTTGTATCTCACCGTTTCCCGACATATACCTTCAAAAAGAATGAAGCAACACATCGATATTTCAAACACATTATTCAGTTGAAGCGCTTTAAATACATGTTGGATTTGATTTCCCCCGGTGGTGCTGGTCGAAACAGGGTGTTAAGTAAGTCCGAATTCTTAAAACTTAAGTGGGAATTACCTTCGGTTAAAGAGCAAGAAAAAATAGCTGATTTTCTGGATACTTTAGATAACAAGCTTCAAGCATTAAATGAGCAAATAGAGCTAACACAAACCTTCAAAAAAGGTTTGTTACAACAGATGTTTGTTTAGGAATAAATTGATTATGCCTAAAAGAAAAGGAAGTTAATGTGGCCTATCAGTCAGAACAAGAATTAGAAGATAACTTAGTTGCTCAGCTTGCTAAAAAAGTTGATGGTAAGCAGCAGTTTGAAAAAGTTAACATCACCGATATTGACTCACTTAGAGCGAACTTAAAGAAGCAACTTTCAAAGCTGAATGGTTTTGATCTAAGTGATAATGAGCTTAAGCAAATTCGCAATGCCTTGGGTAAAGGTAATGTATTTGATAAAGCAAAAATATTGCGTGATAGGCTGCAAATTGATAAAGATGATGGCACCGCAGGTTATATTCGCTTTATTGATAGCGATGTTGAAAAAAACCATTTTCAGGTAACGCAACAAGTTACCGTAGAAGGCCGTTATAAAAACCGTTATGACGTAACTATTTTGGTTAACGGTTTACCACTTGTTCAAATAGAATTAAAGCGCCGTGGCTTAGAGCTTAAAGAAGCCTTTAATCAAATTAATCGTTACCAGCGGCACTCTTACTGGGCTGAAGATGGCTTATTCCAGTATGTGCAGGTGTTTGTTATCTCTAATGGTGTAAATACCAAGTATTATGCCAATAACCGTAAACAAAGCTTTAAACAAACCTTCTTCTGGGCAAAAGAAAATAACGACCGTTATACCGAGTTAAGCCAATTCGCTGAGGTGTTTTTAACGCCTAACCACCTAACAGACATGATCACTAAGTACGTGGTGCTGAATGAAACAGACCGCATATTAATGGTGATGCGCCCTTATCAAATCTATGCCACCGAAGCAATAATTGACCGTGTAGCTGAGCGTGAAAAATTAAAAGCCAGTAACCAATCAATAGAAAAGCAAAATGGTTATATTTGGCATACTACTGGTTCTGGTAAAACACTTACCTCATTTAAAACTGCTCAATTACTTACGGGTGATAGCGCCATTCATAAAGTGGTGTTTGTAGTTGACCGTAAAGATTTGGATTATCAAACTGCAAAAGAGTTTAATAGCTTTATCAAAGGCTGTGTAGATGGTACTGACAAAACCAAAGTGTTAGTTGACCAGTTCACCGGTAAAGATGTTTATTACCTTGAGAAAGACGGTGAACAGCAGTCATCAACTAAAGCGAAAGGCGGTAAGGTTAATACTCGCCGTAATGAAAAGCTGATTGTAACCACCATTCAAAAGCTTAATAACGCCATTAGCAATAAACGTTATTCAAGCCGTATGGAGCCAGTAAAAGACAAAAATGTGGTGTTTATTTTTGATGAATGTCACCGCAGCCAGTTTGGTGATACTCATCAACGTATTAGCCAGTTTTTTACTAATCACCAAATGTTTGGCTTTACTGGTACACCTATTTTTGCTGAAAATGCGGTGTCTAAATTTTCTCGTAAATACACCACCAGTGACTTATTCCACAAACCATTACACAAATACACCATTGTTGATGCAATTAAAGACGAAAACGTACTTAAGTTTAATGTTGAGTATGTTGGCCGTTACAAGAAAAAAGACAGTGCCAATGAAGTTGATATTGACGTTGAAGGTATCGACACCAAAGAGTTAATGGAGTCTGACGTTCGGTTAGAAAAAATAACCGATTACATTATTGCTCAGCATAATCGTAAAACCCATAGCAAAGCCTTTACGGGTATGTTTTGTGTTTCAAGCGTGTCTGCATTAATTAAGTACTATGAGCTTTTTGCAAAGAAAAAGGCAGAAGGTAAACACAACCTTAAAATCGCCACCATTTTCTCGTATGCCGCTAACGAAGAAGACCCAGATGCTGATGGCTTAGACGAAGTTGTATTGGATAAAGTTGCAGAACCTGAAGCAGTTTACAGCCATAGTCGAGATAAACTTGAAGAGTTTATTGGTGACTACAACAAAATGTTTGGCAGTAGTTATACAACTAAAGATAGTGAGTCTTATTACAACTACTACAACGATATATCTAAAAAAGTGCGTGAGCGAAAAGTTGATATTTTGCTTGTGGTAAATATGTTTTTAACAGGGTTTGATAGTAAAACCTTAAATACCCTATATGTTGATAAGAACCTTAAGTATCACGGGTTAATTCAAGCGTATTCACGCACCAATCGCATTTTAAACGAGCAAAAGTCGCAAGGTAATATCATTAGCTTCCGTAACCTGAAAAAGCGCACAGATGATGCTTTAGCGCTGTTTTCAAATAAGGATGCAAAAGATACGGTGATCATGCCGCCGTATGAAGAATTCATTAAGATGTTTAACCTAGCGTTAGACCAAATGCAAACCATCGCACCTGACACGGCAAGTGTTGATAGCCTTGAAGATGAAAACGCTGAACTTGAATTTATTAAGGCATTCAGGGAGTTAATGCGTTTACGCAATGTGCTTTCTACCTTCGCTGATTTTAAGTTTGATGATGTCAGTATTCAAGAACAAGAATATGAAGACTATAAAAGTAAGTACTTAGATTTATACGACAAAGTTAAAACCAATACCGCCCCTGAAAAAGAGTCAATATTAGAAGAAATTGACTTTGAACTTGAGTTGCTAGCGATGGATGAAGTGAATGTAGCTTACATCTTAAAGCTACTAAGCAAGCTTAAGCAGTCTGACTCTAACGAGGAATACGAACAGCAGTATAAATCACTAATGCAAACCATTGGTGGAGACCCTGAACTACGCAGCAAACAAGAGCTGATTGATAAATTCATTCAAGAAAACTTGCCTGATGTGCAGTCAGCCGAAGAAGTTGACGATGCCTTTGCCGCCTACTGGGAAGTTGAAAAAGAAAAAGCTACCCAAGCAATGGCTGAAGAAGAACATTTAATACCTGAAAACGTAAAAGAGCTTGTTGAACGCATGATATTCAGCAACCAAGAACCACTGCGTGAAGACATAGTAGCAACGATGGAAAAGCCCCCAAGTGTATTGCAACGCAAGAAAGTAATACCAAGGCTGGCCGAGAAGTTTAAGGGTTTTGTGAACACATTTTATGGTGGGATGTAGGGAATCTTAAATTTTCATCATGATAACTGACATACACGCAGTGGACATATGTAGTATTTGGAAGTTTTAAAAATTAGGAATAGTAAGACAGTGTGTGACCAATATTAACAAAGTCCAACATAGGTCTCTTTTCATCCAAAACATTAGAGGTGTTTTTAAATTGTCTCAATATTTGAAATTAGGTGACGATCTGTCACCAGTACAATTGGTAGCGCATGGTGATAATGGCACTTTTAAAGTTATGGGTGGTTGTTCATGGGCTAACGCTGACGATGAATTTAATTCAGAATTCTTAAGGTCTAGAATAGAGCCTTGGTTAACAGCGCTCTTTCAATCCGAGCATCTTAATTTACTTGTTGGTGCGGGTTTAAGTTCTGCGATTCAAGAGTCTGCTACTGGGCAAAGACCACAAGGTATGGGATGGATAGATGATTTAAAGGTTTGTAAATCAGAAATAGATGCTTATGTGGAAAAGACGGCTAAAGCAGCTGGCCGTGAAAAAGGAAACATCGAGGATCAGGTTCGTTCAATTAACGAACTAATAAAAGGGTTGGAAATCCTAGTTTCTTTAAACCCAACTCCGATTCCGCCGCCGCCAGCCCCAAACCCTCCTTACAGATATTTCCCAACAGAGCTAACTGCGCTAAGAGAAGAACTATCAAGGTGTTTAAAGCTGTTTGCTGACTCCATAAGTAATGGTGAAAATTTAATTCGTAATGCAGAATCTGAGGCAAAAACTAAAACTTTTAACTACCTAATCAATTTTCTGATGAGTTTTTCAAGTAGAGCAGCTACTCGGGATAGATTACATATATTCACAACTAATTATGATCGAATTATTGAGATGGGTGCTGAATTAGCCGGACTCAGGTTGGTGGATCGATTTGTGGGTAATATCGCGCCAATATTCAGGTCATCGCGATTAGAGGTTGATTATCATTATAATCCCCCGGGGATTCGTGGGGAGCCCAGATATTTAGAGGGCGTAGCTCGTTTTACCAAACTACATGGTTCTTTAGATTGGTATTCTAGTGATGGAGCAATACGACGTTTTGGTTTGCCTTTCGGTGCCGCGTCAATAACTCCTTTCTTACAAGCAGAGTCTGCGGGAGCTGCTGATTATCAACAATTGATGGTTTATCCAAATTCAGTAAAGGATAGAGAAACATCTGAATATCCTTATGTTGAATTATTTAGAGATTTAGCATCGGCTACATGTCGTCCTAATAGTACCCTAGTAACATATGGCTATAGTTTTGGTGATGAGCATATAAATAGGGTTCTCTTGGATATGTTAACCATTCCCTCCACTCATATTGTAATAATTGCTTATGGAGACCCTCTTGGCAGAATAATGAACTTTATTAAAGATAGTGGGCGCAAGGCACAAATATCTCTTTTACTGGGCGATCACTTTGGGGATCTTACAACATTAGTTGATTGTTATTTACCTAAGGCTGCTATAGATAGAACGTCTATACGAATGACTGAGCTTTTAAAGGCTAGGGGCCTGTACCCTGAATCATTTCAAGATAAATCAGGTAATAAAAAATGAGTTCGCTACCTATAGAGCAAGGTGAACAATTGAGAGTTGGAACGGTAGACTTTGTTTCTCCTAATGAAATTCGAGCCGTTCTAGAAATTGATTCACCTGACTCCGTTGCCTTGAATGCAGGTACACCACGCAATTTTCCAAGGGTAAACAGCTACGTTTTAGTATCTTGTGATAGTGGATATCTAGTTGGGCAAATTGAATGGCTTTCTGTCGAGCACTCACCTTTTCCCAAGCAGAGGGACGTCCAAGATTTTGGACTGGTTAATTTACCATTCCCACAAAAGAAAATTAGTCTAAACCCAGTTGGTACTTTAAAAAGAGTTTCTAAAGCTGGTCAAGACTCTTTCAAGTTTCAGCGAGGTTCTGAGTCATTCCCATCAATTGGCTCCGCTATTTTATTGCCAACGGATTTACAGCTTAAATCTATTGTTGAATCGGGTAATAATCGACGAGTAGTTATAGGACAAAGCCCACTTGCAAATAATGCTAACGTCGCCGTTGATCCCGATCGCTTGTTTGGACGCCATATTGCAGTATTAGGGAATACAGGCAGTGGAAAATCGTGTTCTGTTGCAGGTCTAGTTAAATGGTCATTAGAAGCAGCTATGAAATCTGAGGGTAAACCAAATGCCCGTTTTGTTGTACTTGACCCAAATGGTGAATACTCAAGAGCTTTAGGTCCTGATACGAAGTTTAAAGGCCGTGTTTTTAAAGTCGAAGCTAATGCGGGTGAGAACCAACTTCAAGTACCTTCTTGGTTTTGGAATAGTGCTGAATGGGCATCGTTCACGCAAGCTAGCCCCAAAGCTCAACTTCCATTATTAAAGCGCTCTTTGCGAGCAATGAGAAATGAAGAATTTGAGCTTGAGACTGATTTAAATATAGAAATTAAGCGCTTCTTGGGTAATGTCTTAGTGACTCTAAAACACGACAAGAGTTCAGGCAGACCATTTGGTGGTTATGGCCCCGCAAAAGGTTTCAATGAGACAATGGCTAAGTGGATAGAGAGCTTTGAAGCCTATAGAGATAAGTTAGGAGATCACAAGTTAACACCTGTTGTCACCGTAATGTCTCAGTACAGAGAAAATCGGAGTGAGCAATATCCAACTTTACAAGCTACCGTACCTGAAATTGATAACATCATAGATAAAGTGAGTTTAGCTTTTCAGCAATTTGGTGGTAGTGACTATGACTTATTGCCTAAGAGTGAAGACATTCCACTTCCATTTGAAGGAGCTACTTTAGTTGCGTATTTGGAAGCATTGGCGCAGGAAAATGGAAGTGAGCAATATGTTGAATACCTAGTCGCACGCATACGCACGATGCTTTCAGATACCCGTATGAAACCTATAACAAATGATGCAGAAAAAAGAGTCGATTTAGCTAGCTGGTTAGAAAATTATATAGGAAATGATGGGAATGATGAACATGACAGTTGTATCTCTATTATCGATCTTTCTTTAGTACCAAATGAGATTACTCATCTTGTGACCGCTGTTATTTCAAGGATTATTTTTGAATCGCTGCAACGCTACAGGAGACTAAATAATAAATCGCTACCAACAGTTCTTGTAGCCGAAGAGGCCCATACATTTATAAAACGATATCGTGATGATGCTGAAAACCAAGATGTGGCCGCAGTATGTTGTCAGGTTTTTGAGAAAATAGCACGAGAAGGAAGGAAGTTTGGTCTTGGAATGGTAATATCTTCACAAAGACCCTCAGAACTGTCTCCTACCGTTTTATCTCAGTGCAATACTTTTTTATTGCATCGAATTAGTAATGATAGGGATCAGGATCAAGTACATAAAATGGTACCAGATAATTTAAGGGGGTTACTTCGTGAGCTTCCATCTTTGCCATCACAGCATGCAATCCTGATGGGATGGGCATGTGAGCTACCTGTTTTAGTTAAAATGAATAATTTAGCGAAAGGTGATCAGCCACATTCAGACGACCCCGATTTCTGGGACGTGTGGACTAGAAAAGATGAAAATGGAAAAGCGGTTGAACGAAATGTTGATTGGAAGACGATTGTCAAAGATTGGCAAAAAAATTAACAGTGCGTTACGTTTGCTCATCATAGTGACTCAGTATTGACGGAAACGGATTGCTTCTCACCGATAAGCCATGTGACTCTTTGTTACATCCGGATTAATTGGTGTGTTCTGTTTAGTGGTAGCAAGTAATTGTCAGCAAACTACTGGTGAATGTACTGAACTGATTTTAGTTAGTATTAAGAGAAAATTAATTAGTATATACAAATAGTATATATACTAAATTTTAAACCAGAGATAACCCTTTAAAAACAGTCCACTCACTCACCCGTCCATTTATTAGTATAAAAAAGGTGGCTATTATAACACTTCGAGTAGTAAATCGTTTGGAAACTCAATATCGGCTTTGTCTATTTCGTCAATAAGCAGTACTGGGCGTTTGCCGTTTAATTCAGCGTACATGAAGGCTTGCCACAGCTTACCTTTAACTATGTAGTTGCTAATATTGTGAACGCGCTCATCACCTAGCTGGCTGTCGCGCAAACGCGATACCGCATCGTACTCGTACAAACCTTGCTGCGCTTTAGTGGTTGATTTTATATGCCACTGAATAAGCTCAGTATCTAAACTTTTTGCCAGCTCTTCAGCCAACATGGTTTTACCTGTGCCCGGCTCGCCTTTAATTAAAAGCGGTTTTTGCAGCATAATAGCGGCGTTTACTGCCTGTTTTAATGCTGAGCTTGCGATGTAGTTGTCGGTTGAATTAAATTGCACGGGTCATCCTCTGGTCTGAGCAGTAATTATTATGCGTTATAATGCCATAGTTAATCGGCTTCACCAAGGTAGGCAAAACGCGCAATCGTTTTACCGTCTTTTTCTACGGTTTCAGTAAACATACTTAGTGGGCGTGCCCATATGCCGTATTCACCGTATAAGGCTTGGTAAATAACCAATTGCTCGTTGGTTTCGCTGTGAGTTGCCACATGCATAACTTTGTATTGTGGGCCTTTGTAGTGTTGATATAAACCCAGTTTTAGTGCTGTAGTCATAGTCTGTTATCTTGTATAATTTGCCTTCGCTTTTTATTATGCCAAAGAATACGCCAATACTATGAATTATATTTCTCTTGATGATTACAAAAAAGCCTGGGTATTTCGCCACAAAGATATTCCGGTTTCAGATATTGATGCAGCTAATATTAAACCGATGACCAGCGAGCGTGCTGCAGTGCTATGGACAACCATGGTGAGTCGTGAACATGATCATCCTGACTTTTTTGATAAAACCGATTGGTGCGCGCAAGAGCAAAACTTTAGCCAAGAAGTAAATTGGGAAGACGCATGGGAAAGCGAAGATCCCCAATTTCCTGACGCTATTTTAAACCACCTAGACTGGCAGGCTAACACCACCGTTTATTTTTGTATGGCGCGCGATAATATTATTGAAACGAGCTTTGATGTGTTTAAACGCAACTGGCAAAACTTTATGTTTTTAGCCGATGGCAGTTTATTAATTGGAAAAAAACGTAATACGGTTGTGCAATTTTTAGAATCAGGCATTGCGAAATTAGGCGAAAAGCCCTAACAATCGGTGCTTAAAAACTGTGCATTACTGTGTTATAAAACATCTATTAAGGTGTTTTTGAGTACAGCGATTGGTCAGTAAAAATAAGCAGTTTGACACAAACCAACAAGTTGAAATGTGGCAAACTGATGCACAAAAAGTGCTTTATGCACAATTATGTAATGCCTTTTATCAGCGTGAGGTGCAGCGCTTAGTGGCTGAACCTAATGGTGATCGTTTACGCAGGCAATTAAAAAGCCTGCCTTATTACATTGAACGTGCGGCAACACGGGTGGCTAATGCAACATCGCCTTTTACGCTCGATGCGCAAAATGGTGGGTGGCTTGAAAAGCAAAAACCAACTCCGCCAGAAGTTAATTCTTCAGCGAATGAACTTTTTTATCAAGTCTATGCCAAAGTTGGGCTGATTATTCCTGTATTATTACAAAATCACGGCCAAATTCGGGTTAGAATAGACAGCATTGATCAAGTAACTAAAACACAGGTTCATTGCAATGAGCTTGGCTGGTTTGATTTTTTAGGTCAAGGGCTTGAGCAGCAAAGTGCGCAATTACTCAAACCCAACAAAGCAACGCTTGCTGCGGCGTGTTGTGGCCACCAGTGGCAGTTTTCAAAGCGCAGTACGCCACGGGTATTATCGTTACGGGAAATGTTATTGGCTGCCAATATTAATTGGCGCAATGTTAAGCGGCCATTGGCGTAAAGCTTACAATTCAAAATTAAAATAAGGAGTGTTTAATGCGATTTTTTCAATTTGGCTTGTTGTGCTTAGCACTTTTTATTCAGTATAGACTTTGGTTTGGCCATAATGGTGTGCAAGACTACACCCGTCTAAAAAATGCGGTAGCATCGCATCAACAAACAAACGAAAAGCTGATCAAGCGTAATAAAGTATTAAAAGCGGATATAGAAGATTTAAAGCTCGGCCTTGAAGGTATTGAAGAGCGTGCCCGCAACGAATTAGGAATGATTAAACCGGACGAAACCTTTATTCGTGTTTTACCGGCTCAACACCATGACAAATAAATTTACTATTGCAGCTATTGTTCCTGCCGCAGGTGTTGGCAGCAGAATGCAACACACAACACCAAAGCAATATATTTCCTTAGCAGGGAAAACCATTTTAGAGCACACGCTCGCTAAGTTATCGCAGTTACCGCAGTTAAACTCTATAGTGGTGGCTTTGAGCGAAACCGACCCTTACTTTGACGACCTTACGCTATCTGATCCTCGCATCGTGCGTGCTATTGGCGGTAAAGAGCGTGCAGATTCAGTATTAAACAGTTTATTGTTTTTAGCTGCCAATCCACCGACTTGGGTTTTGGTGCATGATGCAGCAAGACCTTTAGTTGATATTGCTGATATAGAGCGCCTAATAGCACAGTGCATGCAGGCTGATGAAGGCGGCATTTTAGCCAGCAAAGTAAAAGACACCATAAAACGAGGGCAAAGCCATGCGCAGCAAACAGTGCCTCGTGATGATTTATGGCAAGCACTTACGCCACAGCTTTTTAAACATGACGAGCTCAAAACAGCACTGCAAAATGCGTTAGCCAATGGGGCAATTATTACTGATGAAGCCAGTGCCATGGAATGGGCAAATAAGCCGGTAAGGTTGGTGGCGGGGCGCAGTGATAATATTAAAATTACCACCCCAGAAGATTTAGACTTAGCAGGTTTTTTACTGCAAAAACAAAATAATGAGAGTGCAACATGATACGAATAGGCCATGGTTTTGACGTGCATAAGTTTGGTGGCCAAGGGCCTTTAACCATCTGCGGCGAAAAAATTGATTACCCGCAAGGCTTTTTAGCGCACTCAGATGGTGATGTAGCTATTCATGCGTTGTGTGACGCGATTTTAGGCTCATTAGCGCTGGGCGATATTGGTAAGCACTTTCCAGATACAGCCAGTGAATATGAAAATATCGATAGCCGTATTTTACTTCGCCATGTAGTGAGTCTAGCCAAGCAACAGGGCTATGTATTGGGCAATGCGGATGTCACTATTGTGGCACAAGCACCAAAAATGCTGCCGCACATTCAAGCAATGCGAACCAATCTTGCCAGTGATTTAAATGCTGAGCTCTCACAGATAAATGTTAAAGCCACAACCACTGAAAAGCTCGGGTTTGAGGGGCGAAAAGAAGGTATTTCAAGCCATGCCGTGGTCATTATGAGTAAACAAAGCGCATGAGCGAATTAAATTATTTATATGGCGCGCCGCTTTCTAAAGCCGACTTTAAAACCACCGCAGAAGACTTTATGGTTGATGAAGATCTCGGTATAGAGTTTACCGGTAGTGGCGAACATGTGTGTTTGCAAGTGGTTAAAAAGGGTGAAAACACCCAATATGTGGCTAAGCTCATTGCACAAAAAGCGGGTGTATCGCCACGTGATGTAAGTTATGCCGGTATGAAAGACCGCCATGGAGTATGCTCGCAGTGGTTTAGCGTAAAAGTACCGATTAAAAAACATATTGATTTTACTGAGCTCAACAGTGAAAGCGTGTTTGTGGTATCGCAGCAGCGCCATGAGCGAAAATTACGCACCGGTTGTCATAAAGGAAATAGATTTACTATTACCTTGCGCAATGTAACCGAGCCGCTTGATATTTTGTGCCGTATAAACGCAGTACGCGCAGGTGTACCTAACTACTTTGGTGAGCAGCGTTTTGGCCGTGATGGACACAACCTAGTGATGGCCGAAAAAATGTTTGCCGGTGAGCGCATACGCGATAAAAAGCTGCGAGGCATTATTATTTCTGCCGCGCGTTCACATGTGTTTAATCAAATTGTTAGTTTACGCGTGGCTGAGCATGGCCTTGCTAAAACCATGCACCGCGAAGTATTTATGCTTAGCGGTAGCAATGCGTTTTTTGAAGATGCGATAAGCGATGAAAATATTGCACGTCTTGCCTCTGGCGATATTATGATGTCGGCGCCCATGGTGGGCAAAAGCGAAAAAGGCCTTACCGAACAAGAAAAAACATGGTTGGCACCGTATCAAGCATGGTGTGATGGCTTAGGTGAGTTAGGGCTTAAAAACGAGCGCAGAATGCTGCGTTTAATCCCCCAAGATCTAAGTGTAGAAACACTTGATGAACGCACATTAAAACTCAGCTTTGGTTTACCCAAAGGCTGCTTTGCAACGGCTTTACTGCGCGAACTGGTTGATTATACTGACGCCAGTCCTCGCGAGCGAAAAGAAAAGGATAACGCAGATGAAGATTCTATTAAGTAATGATGATGGTGTTAATGCCAAAGGTATTGCTGTTTTATACCAAGCATTAACACAAATTGCTGAGGTAACGCTGGTTGCGCCAGATAGAAATTGCAGTGGCGCAAGTAATTCACTGACGTTAATGAATCCTTTGCGTGCAACGACACTCGACAACGGCTTTATGTCGGTTAATGGCACGCCAACGGATTGTGTGCATTTAGGTGTGAATCAATTAATGGATGAAAAGCCCGATTTAGTGGTAGCCGGTATTAACCACGGCGGCAATTTAGGTGACGATACACTTTACTCTGGTACGGTTGCTGCGGCGACCGAAGGTCGTCATCTGGGCTTACCAGCAATTGCGGTGTCTTTGTGCTCTCACCATGGTGAACACTTTGAAACGGCAGCGGCCGTTACGGTCAATATTATTAAAGGGCTTGCTTCGCATCCACTGCCTAAAGATCAGATCATCAATATTAATGTGCCAGATATTCCTTTAAGTGAGCTAAAAGGGGTTCAGGTAACTCGCTTAGGCGCGCGACACAAAGCAGAAACCATGACTAAGCAAAGCGATCCTTGGGGACGCGATATTTTTTGGTATGGTTCTTTGGGTACAGAAAGCGATGCCGGTGAAGGCACCGATTTTTATGCTGTAAATAATGGCTATGCATCAGTCACCCCATTGAGCGTTGATATGACCGCTAAAGACAGTATCAAAGCTGTGGGAGAGTGGTTAGCCGAGTTGGAGATCAACCGTGCTGGCTAATTATACCCGCAGTGCACAAGCGCTTTCAGACCTATTACAACGAGAGGGCGTAGAAGATAAGGAGGTTTTAAAGGCGATTTCGCAAATTCCTCGGCATATTTTTATTGATGATGTACTAAAGCACAAAGCGTATCAAAATACGGCGCTACCGATAGGGCAAGGACAAACTATTTCTCAGCCTTACATTGTTGCCCGCATGACCGAATTGATGCGTTTAGCTGGCGTGAAAAGTAAAGTGTTAGAAATTGGTACCGGATCCGGCTATCAAACCGCGGTACTGGCTAAAACCTTTGATAAGGTGTATTCGGTTGAGCGTATAAAAGCTTTGCAATGGCAAGCAAAGCGTCGATTACATCAGCTCGATTTATATAATGTCACTATGAAACACGGTGACGGTTGGCAAGGATGGCAATCGCAAGCGCCATTTAATGGCATTATTGTGACGGCTGCGGCAACGATTATCCCTCCAGAACTACTCGCACAACTTGCAGATGGAGGCGTATTACTTGCCCCCATTGGTGAGGCAGAACAAAAATTAACCATGGTTATTCGCCAAGGCGATAGCTTTACAGAGCATGTAATTGCGCCAGTAAGATTTGTACCTTTGGTCCCTGGCGATATTGAATAGGAATTCATTTTGAAGTTGTTTACCAAGTTATATGATATGGCCTTAGTGTGGGCTAAGCATCGCCATGCAGAACGTTATTTAGCAGGGATGAGCTTTGCCGAATCGGTTTTTTTTCCGGTGCCACCCGATGTAATGTTAGCGCCTATGTCGCTGGCACAACCGAGTAAAGCATGGCGATTTGCAAGCTTTGCTACCGTAGCTTCTGTGCTTGGCGGCGTGCTAGGTTATCTACTAGGGTTTTGGTTATTTGAACCTGTTGTAGAGCCTTTCATTGCACAAATGCAATGGCAAGATAAATTTAATACGGCACTTACATGGTTTAAAGATTATGGCGTATGGGTGGTATTTTTAGCCGGGTTTTCGCCTATTCCTTATAAGGTATTTACTATTGGTGCAGGGGTATTACAAATGGCGTTTTTACCCTTTATTGTTGCATCGGCGGTTGGACGAGGGGCGCGTTTCTTTTTAGTATCTGCTTTAATGAAATGGGGCGGAGTTAAAATGGAGCAAAAATTACGTCAATATATTGAAGTGCTTGGCTGGGTTGTTGTTGCTTTAATTGTTGTTGCGTACATTTTATTACGTTAAGTACTATATATTAATGTTATTAACGCAGAGGGCAAAACGCATTGAATAAACAAATACGCTGTTATGTTGCTTTATTTATTAGTGTTTTGCTCTGTGCATGCTCGTCTCGCCATGTTCCCGCTCCGGTAAGCAGTTTAAATAATAATATTAATGACTATCCCTCACGGATTAATATTAACGGCGGAAAATACACAGTACAAAAAGGCGATACACTTTACTCGATTGCTTTTAGTGCCGGAAAAGATTTCAGAGAGCTTGCAAAAAACAATTCAATTCCATCACCTTACACTATTGTTCCTGGTCAGGTTGTTTCTCTTTTAGAACCAAGCAAGCCAAGGGTTACAGCAAAAACGAATGAAAAACACCCAGCTAAAAAGTCATCTCATTTACAAAAAAATAACAAAAAATTAAAGAAAGAGCTTGATAAGCCGAAAAAACGAAGGTATGTTCAAAAACAAGCTAACCAAAAAATTAGCAAGTCTCAAGGTTCTACAAACAGAAAGTTGAGTTGGTTTTGGCCTGCTAAAGGTAAAATAATCCAACGCTTTTCTAACAAGGAAAATGGTTATAAAGGCCTACAGATTGCTAATAAAAAGGGGACGGCAGTATTCGCCGCTGCTCAAGGAACGGTAGTCTATGCGGGTAGTGCACTAAGAGGTTACGGTAATTTAATTATATTGAAACATAATGATGATTACCTAAGTGCTTATGCACATAACTCAAAGTTACTTGTTAAAGAAAAGCAAATAGTGAAGGCGGGACAAAAAATAGCAGAAATTGGTAATTCAGAGTCTTCAGTAACGGCACTTCGCTTTGAAATTCGTTATCGAGGAAAAGCTGTTAACCCTGCTAAATACCTACCCTGAACTAAAGGTGTTGATTGACAGTTCTGGAGAAGGCTCATGGCTAATACAGCAAAAGCTAATAAAACGACTACAGACCTTAATCATAAAGTTATTGATAGCTTGCTCAGGAGAAGTCTTATGGCTGATGTAGCAAAAGCTGAGAAAACCCCCACTGATGATAAGTTTGACGATTCAAAAGTTGAAGAGCCAACGCAACTACTTGATGACGTGGAAGATGAAGACGTATTTGTTAAAGAAGAAGTCACTAAAAACCTCGACGCCACTCAGTTATACCTAGGCGAAATTGGTTTTTCCCCTCTATTAAGTGCCGAAGAAGAAGTTTTTTTTGCACGAAAATCGCTTAAAGGCTGTGAAGCTTCCCGTAAACGCATGATTGAAAGTAACTTACGCTTGGTTGTGAAAATTGCGCGCAGGTATAACAATCGTGGGCTTGCTCTACTCGATTTAATTGAAGAAGGCAACTTAGGACTCATTAGAGCGGTTGAAAAGTTTGATCCTGAACGTGGTTTTCGATTTTCTACTTATGCTACATGGTGGATACGTCAAACCATTGAGCGGGCGATAATGAATCAAACGCGTACTATTCGTTTGCCTATTCATGTAGTTAAAGAGCTTAACGTTTATTTACGTACAGCACGTGAGCTAACGCAAAAGCTTGATCATGAGCCTACCGCAGAAGAAATTGCAGAAAGCTTAGATAGACCGGTTGAAGACGTCACCAAAATGCTACGCCTAAATGAAAAAATAGCCTCTGTAGATATGCCCATAGGTGGCGAGAATGACAGTGCATTATTAGATGTGATAGCTGATGAAAAAAATGTAGGCCCCGAAGGTGAAGTACAAAACAACGATATGAATACGCATATTATTGACTGGTTAGGTGAATTAAACCCTAAGCAACGCGAAGTACTTGCACGTCGGTTTGGTTTACTAGGCTATGAACCCTCAACCCTTGAAGATGTTGGCCGTGAAATAGGCTTAACCCGTGAGCGAGTTCGCCAAATACAGGTTGAGGCGTTACGTCGGTTAAAAGATATTTTGCAGCAAGAAGGATTAAGTACCGAAAGCTTATTTGAACAATTTGCTTAATCTAATCTAAACACACAGAAAAATGAATACAGCCCGGCTTTTTAAGCCGGGCTGTTTGCGTTTAAAGCAGTGCTTTTAATTTATAAAGCAGTTCATGCGCCTGACGCGGTGATAGGTTATCAGGGTCTATTGCGCTCATTTGTTGCTCAAGCTCACTAGGCTGAATTATTTGCGGTTCACTATCAAACGGTAAAACCTGCTGCTCTGTAGTGACTGTGGTGACACTTTGATGGTTTTCAAGCAAGCTTAGCTTTTGTTTAGCTTGGGCAATAACCGCTTTAGGCACCCCGGCCAGTGCAGCTACTTGCAAACCAAAGCTCTTACTCGCTGCGCCATCTAATACCGTATGCATAAAGGCAATGGTATCGTTGTGTTCGATGGCATCTAGGTGCACATTAACCAGCCCAGGCGTTTGCTCTGCAAGCTCTGTAAGTTCAAAGTAATGGGTTGCAAAGAGGGTTTTAGCCGCTATTTTTGAAGCGAGGTGATCAGCCGTCGCGTACGCCAGTGATAAACCATCGTAAGTACTGGTTCCTCGGCCTATTTCATCCATAAGCACCAATGATTGCGCGGTGGCATTATTTAAAATAGCCGCGGTTTCGGTCATTTCAACCATGAAGGTTGAACGCCCAGATGCTAAGTCGTCACTGGCGCCAATACGGGTAAATATTCTATCTATATTACCAATTTTAGCGCTATCGGCAGGAACGTAACAGCCAATATGTGCCATAAGCACAATAAGCGCAGTTTGGCGCATGTAGGTTGATTTACCGCCCATGTTAGGGCCGGTAATAATCAACATTTTACGCTGGTTATTGAGCTCCACAGGGTTGGCAATAAACGGGTCTTTCATTACCTGCTCTACCACAGGGTGGCGGCCTTGTTTAATGCTGATATTATCGTTATCGCAAAGCTCAGGCTTGGCATAATTAAGTGTTTGGGCACGCTCTGCTAAATTGTTCAGTACATCTAGATCGGCAATTACTGAGGCCATTATTTGTAGCTGCTCAATATGCGGAGCTATAAATTCAAATAACTGTTCGTATAATTGTTTTTCAAGGGCCAGCGCTTTTGATTGGCTGCCGAGAACTTTGTCTTCGTGTTCTTTTAGTTCTGGGATTATATAGCGTTCGTTATTTTTTAATGTTTGACGACGAATGTAATCTGCAGGCACTAAGTGCGAGTTGGCGCGACTCACTTCAATAAAAAAGCCATGCACTCGGTTATAACCAATTTTAAGTGTACTAATACCGGTGCGTTCACGTTCGCGCTGCTCTAGCTGTTCAAGCACATCGGTGGCACCTTGGCTTAAATTACGCCACTCATCGAGTTCGCTGTTATACCCTGGCGCAATAACACCGCCATCACGAATTAACACTGGCGGATTATCAATGACAGCACGTTCAAGTAATGCTTGTAGCTCAGGAAGCTCTTTAGAATGCGTAATTATATGTGAAATACGTGTATCAGTTGCATCGTTTAATAAGCTATGCAGTGGCGCCAATGCTTGAAGCGCACTGCGAAGCCGTGTTAAATCGCGTGGGCGAGCGGTATGTAATGCCAAGCGAGCAATTACACGTTCTATATCACCAATCTCTTTGAGCGCGTCATGCAGTTCACCACATAATTGTGCATCTAAAATGGCAGTAATAGCATTAAGTCGTGAGTTGAGTTCATCTTTATTACGAATAGGAGTATGAATGCGGCGTTTAAGTAATCGCGAGCCCATCGCCGTTGCTGTTTTATCAAGCACTTGGGCTAAGGTGTTTTCAAAGCCGCCGGATAAATTAACCGTTAACTCAAGGTTTTTACGGGTTGGCGCATCCAAAATAACCGCGTGTTCGTTATGCTCAAGAGTGATTGCGCGGATGTGCGGTAATGCAATACGTTGGGTATCTTTTACGTACTGCATTAAACAGCCTGCTGCCACCAAGGCGCTATGTGCTTTGTCGACGCCAAACCCCACTAAATCTTTGGTCCCAAACTGCTCGCACAGTAAGTGTTGCGCGGTATCAAGGTCAAACTCCCAATCAGGGCGACGTCTTGCCCCTTTAATGTGTTCAATTAAGTGAGTGTTTTCAAAGTGTTCGCTATACAGTAATTCAGCAGGCGCTAAGCGTTGTAGCGTTGAGCTAAATGCTTCATCAGTGTTTACTTCAACAACATTAAAGCGCCCTGAGTTGATATCAAGATACGCAATACCGTATTGGCCTTTTTTATTTTGCCAAACACTGGTTAAAAGGTTGTCTTGGCGTTCTTGCAGTAAGGCTTCGTCAGAAATGGTACCCGGAGTGACAATACGTACTACCTTGCGCTCAACAGGACCTTTGCTGGTGGCTGGGTCGCCCACTTGCTCACAAATAGCCACCGACTCGCCCATTTGTACTAAGCGGGCTAAATAGTTTTCTACTGCATGATAAGGCACGCCCGCCATAGGAATAGGATCGCCGCCGGCTTTGCCACGATGTGTTTGTGAAATATCAAGCAATTGCGCGGCGCGTTTTGCGTCGTCAAAAAAGAGTTCGTAAAAATCCCCCATCCGATAAAACAATAAAATATCGCGATGCTCTGATTTTATTTTTAGATACTGCTGCATCATAGGGGTTTGTTGTTTTATAGTGTGCGGTGCATAAAGATCAAACGACATGTATTTACCCAAAGGCTGAATATGGAATTACATCAAGAGATTAAGACACTTGCTGCGCAATTAGGCGCTATTTTAACGGATAAACGCTTATGGATCACTACCGCTGAATCATGTACTGGTGGTGGAGTGAGTTATTCGCTTACTGATACCCCCGGAAGCTCTGCATATATTGACCGCGCATTTGTCACTTATAGCAATAACGCAAAGCATGAATTACTCAATGTGAAGCGTGATACCCTTGAGGAATTTGGCGCGGTGAGCGAACAAACAGTCATTGAGATGGCAGCAGGTGCATGTAAGGCGGCTAATGCTGATATTGGCATTGCTATTTCAGGAATTGCAGGTCCCGGTGGTGCCACTGAGGGCAAACCGATAGGGCTTGTGTGGTTTGGCCTACAAATTAACGGTAAACACTGGACGTTTGAGCAAGTATTTGATGGAGATAGGGCGCAAGTTAGGCTGCAAGCTATTGTATTTTCATTGAAAAGTATAATAGAGAAGATAAAATAATAAAATTAGCTTGATACTGTGATTTCATACAGTATACTTGTCTGCATTAGCTGGATTTGGAGAGTAAAATGAACGATAACAAACAAAAAGCATTGGACGCAGCTTTATCACAAATTGAACGTCAATTTGGTAAAGGCTCAATTATGAAATTGGGTGATAACAAGGCGTTAAACATTGACGCTGTATCAACAGGCTCGCTAGGTATTGATATTGCTTTAGGCATAGGCGGCTTACCAATGGGGCGTATTGTTGAAGTATATGGCCCAGAGTCATCAGGTAAAACAACGCTAACATTGCAAGTTATCGCTGAAGCTCAAAAAGAAGGTAAAACGTGTGCCTTTGTTGATGCTGAGCATGCTCTTGATCCAATTTATGCACAAAAACTAGGCGTTAACATTGATGAGTTACTGGTATCTCAACCAGATACGGGTGAGCAAGCACTGGAAATTTGTGACATGTTAGTGCGTTCAAGCGCGGTTGATGTGGTTATTGTCGATTCGGTTGCAGCATTAACGCCAAAAGCTGAAATTGAAGGCGACATGGGTGATTCACACATGGGCTTACAAGCACGTTTAATGTCACAAGCACTACGTAAGCTGACTGGTAACATTAAGCGCTCAAACACGCTATGTATTTTCATTAACCAAATCCGTATGAAAATTGGTGTAATGTTTGGTAACCCTGAAACAACAACCGGTGGTAACGCCCTGAAATTTTACGCCTCTGTACGTATTGATATTCGTCGTATTGGTTCGGTAAAAGAAGGCGACGAGGTTGTTGGTAATGAAACGCGCGTTAAAATTGTTAAAAACAAAGTTGCACCGCCGTTTAAACAAGCTGAATTTATCATTATGTATGGTGAAGGTATTTCTAAGCAGGGTGAGCTGATTGATTTAGGTGTTAAGCACAAACTTGTTGAAAAAGCAGGTGCTTGGTATAGCTACAATGGCAACAAAGTTGGCCAAGGTAAGTCTAATTCGATTAAGTTCCTTAAAGAAAACCCTGAAATTGCAGATGAAATTGAAGGTAAACTGCGTGAAATGCTATTGCTAAAAGCAACAGTTGAGCCAGAAGATGGCGAAGACGTATTAGGTGACGAAGGCGACCTTTAAGCCAATTAGTTTTAAAAGCTTGATTTGACCCGAGCTTAAAAAAAGCGCTAACCAATTAGGTTAGCGCTTTTTTATTGCTTGCTATAAATTGACTTAAGCTCTGTTCATGAGAGCCCAGTACTCAGGTTTATAGCTGCCAGTTAACTGACAGTGAGTAGTTACGCGGTGCACCGTAGTAACCTTGAGCCCAATAGAGGCTGTTTATGTATTTTTCATCAGTGCTGTTATTAACATTGAAGGTAACACCGACGTTTTGAGTGATTTCGTAGGTGGCCATTAAATCTAGTAAGCCATAAGCACCTTGTTTTGTAGTAACCAATGCGTTGCCTGCTGGATCTTTTACTTGCACGCGGCTAATAGAGTCTTGCCAGCGGTAATTAGCACCTAAGGTTAAACCATCAATAAATGGCACCTGATAAGTGGCAGCCATTTTTAATTGGTTTTCTGGGGTGTAGTCTTTAACAAGTTCGTCACCATCAATACTTAAATTACTAAAGCTGATACTGGCACTTAAATCATCAGTTAAGCGACCGCTTAGCTCAATTTCGAATCCATCGCTATTGATACCATCTGCAGCATAATAACGCGTATCGCTAGGAAGAGAGTTTGGAAGTGCAACAGCAAGTCCATCTTGCTCGGCATCAAAGTAGGCGAGTGTAACAAATACTTGCTCACCTAAAAGCTGTGCTTTTAGGCCAACCTCAGTACTTTTGCCAATTACAGGAGCCAGTTGTTCAGCATTAATGTCTAACTCTTTTTGTGGTACAAACGTTTCGGTATAGCTAGCATACGCAGATAACGACTCGGTAAAATCGTACACTGTGCCAATATAAGGGATTAATTCTGAGTCATCACGGGTTTGTACTACATCATAAGCAATACCTTTAGTTTCCCAATCGGTATAGCGTACTCCAGCTAAAAGGCTCAATGGTTCAGCTAATTTGATGCGGGTTGATATATAAGCCGACCTTTGTGTGTTTTGTACATCACTGCCATTAGGTCTATCAACCAATGTCGCTTCTGGAATAACACCATCCCAACTTGCTAAATCAGGCATACCTGGAAAACCATTACCTGTAGTGTAGTCATAAAGCGATTGGTCATTAAAGTCCATGTTTGCTTGGCTGATGCCGAATGATAAGTCGTGCTCTAGCGAAAATAGCTCAAACTTACCGCTGGCATATAAATCATACAAATCTTGTGTGTCTTTGTAATCATAACGACTCGCATATCCCGTTAAACCTAAACCAGTTCCTTTATCTGGTGTGCCATACACATAAAACAACTCTGAATTTTGTTCATTTTTTATGTGGGCATAACGCGCTTTAGCGACCCAAGTCGCTGATAAGTTTTGCTCAAGTGTTACATAAACACGTTCAGCGCTATTATCCCAATACGACCAATCTGCAGCTGTGCTAGTTGAGTCATCATAGTTAGTTGCTGAGCCATCAGTGTAATAAAGTGGTAACGCGCCCCATAAAGGACTGTCGGCATCTTTTTGTTCGTTTACGTAGTTAATGCTCAGTAGTGTATCGTCAGTCAGCTTACCCTCATAGGCAAGGTAGGCAACGGTTTTATCGGTTTCGTAACGGTCTAGGTATGACTCTTTATCTTGCTTAGTAAATACAGCACGAACAGCGTGTTCGTCGTTAATCGGTGTGGAAACATCAATATCTACACGTTTATTATTCCACGAACCATAAGAAGCGGATGCATGAGCTTGCGTTGTGTAGGTTGGTTTTTTTAGCACCATATTAACAGTAGCCGATGGGTTACCTGCACCGGTCATCATGCCGTTGGCACCACGCACTATTTCAACGCGATCGTAAATTGCCGTATCAAGTGTACCTTGAATTGAACCTGAGCTTTGCGGCGTGCCTAAACCATCAATTAAAAAGTTAGTTATTTCAAAACCACGGGCTTTAAAGTAAGTACGATCGGTTTCTATTTGTTCCACTGTTACGCCTGGGGTGCTTTCTAATACCGCATTAATATCATCAAGTGAAAAGTCATCCATCAACGCGCGTGAGACAACAGAAATTGACTGTGGAGTTTCTTTAATTGTTAAACCTAGCTTAGTCGCTGACTGTGCTTCTTCGGTAATATAATTTTTATGATGTTGCCCATAAACGGCAATTTTTTCTAAAGGTAGGTCGTCTTGCGTGTCGTTAGCAATAGCATGCCCAGATAAAACCAGTGAAGTAAGTAGACTCAGTTTAAATGCAGAGTTTTTATGTTTGTACAGCATCTTGTTTCCCATAAGATAAAATGTGGGTGTAATTTAATCTAAATGAGAGTGATTTGCAATTGCGTTAAGTCGGTATTTTACACATCTTTGATATTTTTTAAATAAAGCGTGTGGTTGTAGTTAACCTGAGCGCTAGTTAAAAACCAAAAAAGCGGCCGAAGCCGCTCAGGAAGTAAATCAGTACTTTAATCAGTAAAGAAATTAAAATGCATATTTAACAGAGAACTGTAAGCGATCCATATCGCCATCTACGCCACTTTCAAGCTCACGTTCTGCATGTTTTAATTCAGCACCAAAGGTTAAGCGTTTAACCGGTGAGTACAGAATATTTGCGCTGTAGCTTTGGCTTGATTCTGTCGGATCACCTGAGAATGAAAGTAAGTCTGTATTGTTATCTGCTGAGAAAAACGAATATAGCAATGTAGAGCGCCATTGGCTGTTCCACTTATGTTGATAAGCAATAAAACCTGATGTTGAATCAATGGCATCTAAATCATCACCGTTGAGTACCGCACCACGTGCTACGTTTAGACCAACATAACGGCCTAACCCTTTACCTTGAGTAAGCATAAATTTAAGGTTGTCTTCACCTAGTTTAACCATACCTGATGCACTGACACCAAAAGAAGTTTCATCGGCATCAACACCGCCTACTTTATAAGTTAATTGACGAGCGAGTGCAGCAACTACAAAGTTACCCCAGTCAGCATTGTGGGTATAGCGTGCAGTAAAATCAGGTAATGAGGCATCATCTGTCACTGCCATGCCACCACCAGGTGTTGTAATTGTACTTTCTGGGTTTTCTAAAGAGAAAGACCATGCGCCCGTAGTGTATTTAATTTGAGATTGACGAACAAAGACGGTGCCTTCAGCTGGGCCAACAAAATCAAGCGCTTCTGGTAATGCACCGACGTTTTGAAAGTTTGACCATGTTTGACCAAATAACCAGCCATCATAAGAAATAAAGGCATGGCGAATACGCGGAGAATATGAATTGGACACACGCTCGTTACCGCCAGGAGCAGAAGCTAAAAAGTCTAACTCAATTTTAGTTTTAACCGTTTTGCCATTATCTAAAAGTGTAGACGTACCAAAGTTAAAGCGAGATTCACGTGCGTGCATATCAAATACAGCATCTGAGTTATTATCGCTGCCAACGGTTAATGTACTTGGTACATAAAAGTCACGGCCAACACTGGTGCCTGCAGGCGCACCTGCTGAGTAGTCACTCCACATTGCGTCGAGTTTAATGTATCCACCGTAGGTGAATTCGGTATCACCTATTTTTGCAGCTGTTGCGGCATAAGCTGTGCTAGAAAGTGCACAAAGTACAGCTGTAGCTGCCAGTGTTTTAATTGGAGTAAGTTTCATTGTTGCGTCCTTTTATAGGCTACTTGTTGTATGTTTTTTCTAACGTGTGTTACTTATATAGTACTAACAAATTGAATTTACATAGTTTTAATTTAATTTGTAAGTAAATAAGGATTGTTAATAAACAGTCAATACTTTTAAATATTTAAGCTACTGTTGTATATGTACACAATTTACTCAATCAACTATTAGTCTATTAGACTAAGGTTTAATAAATATGAGTTGTTCATATTCTTTGCTTTAATAATGTGTATTTTTATGTATATCAAGTGTAACAAAGGGGATTATAGATAAGATAATAGCTGTTTGAACCTAGATACAACTAATGTCTAATATTTAATAGTGCACCGCTGAGTAATCCTTGATGAAAAGCCTAAGGCAAGTAATATAAATTGGAGACTAATATGTCACAAAGTATCTACCCAGTTCCTGCGCATATTAAAAACGCAGCGCTCGTCGATAATGAAAAATATAATACGATGTATAAACAGTCTGTAGAAGACCCTGAAGGGTTTTGGGCTGAGCACGGTAAGCGTCTTGACTGGTTTACTCCTTATTCAAAAGTAAAAAACACTTCATTTGATAAAGGCCATATTAATATCAAATGGTATGAAGATGGCTACCTTAATGCATCTTACAACTGTATCGACCGCCACTTAAAAACAAAAGCAGATAAAGTAGCGCTTATTTGGGAAGGCGATGATCCTTCGCAAAGTGAAAATATTACCTACCAACAATTACATGACGAAGTCGCTAAATTTGCCAATGGCTTAAAAAAATTGGGTGTAAAAAAAGGTGACCGTGTTGCCATTTATATGCCAATGAGCCCACAAGCTATTTATGCAATGCAAGCTTGTGCCCGTATAGGTGCGATTCATTCTGTTATATTCGGTGGCTTTTCACCATCGGCTATTGCAGATCGCATTAATGATTCAGGCGCTAAGGTGGTGATCACATCAGATGAAGGTCGACGCGCCGGTAACTGTGTACCGCTTAAAGCCAATGTTGATGAAGCGGTGTTACAAGATTCGGTAACTACCGTTGAGCATGTAGTTGTTCATAAACTGACCTCTGGCGATGTTGATTGGCATAGCCATGATATTTGGTGGCATGACTTAGTTGCTGATGAAGCACCCGAGTGTGAGCCTGAGCGCATGAACGCTGAAGACCCATTGTTTATTTTATATACCTCAGGTTCTACGGGGCAGCCTAAAGGTGTGGTACATACCACTGGTGGTTATTTAGTGTATTCATCAATGACTCATGAATATGTTTTTGACTTACAAGAAGATGATATTTTTTGGTGTAGTGCCGATGTGGGCTGGATCACAGGTCACAGTTATATTGCTTATGGCCCGCTTGTTAATGGGTGTACGCAAGTCGTATTCGAAGGTGTGCCAACTTACCCAACAGCAGGGCGTATGGGTGAAGTTGTTGATAAACATAACGTTACTATTTTATACACCGCACCTACTGCTATTCGAGCGCTTATGGCCAAAGGTGATGAGCCAATTGCCAGTTCAAACCGAGATAGCCTGCGTATTTTAGGTTCAGTAGGAGAGCCAATTAACCCCGAAGCGTGGACGTGGTACTACGAAAAAATTGGTAAATCTAACTGCCCAATCGTTGATACCTGGTGGCAAACTGAAACTGGCGGCATTATGATTGCGCCTCTTCCAGGTGCAACTGATATGAAACCAGGCTCTGCAACTCGTCCATTTTTTGGTATTGCACCGGCGTTATTTGATGCTGAGGGTAATACATTAGAGGGCGCTGTTGAAGGAAACCTAGTTATTTTAGATAGCTGGCCTTCGCAAGCACGAACTGTTTATGGCGATCACGAGCGCTTTGAGCAAACTTATTTTAGTGCTTACCCGGGTGTTTACTTCACCGGTGACGGTTGTCGTCGTGATGAAGACGGAGATTACTGGATCACAGGGCGTGTGGATGATGTGCTTAATGTATCTGGGCATCGTTTAGGTACTGCTGAAATTGAAAGTGCTTTAGTTGCTCATGAAGCCGTAGCTGAAGCTGCAGTTGTCGGTTACCCGCACGATATTAAAGGCCAAGGCATATATGTTTACATTACACCTAACGAGGGTGTAACGGTGAGTGATGAGCTAACAAAAGAGATCCGTAATTGGGTACGTAAAGAGCTTAGCCCTATTGCATCACCCGATATGATCCAATGGTCGCCAGGGTTACCAAAAACTCGCTCAGGCAAAATTATGCGTCGTATTTTACGTAAAATTGCTGCAAATGAGTATCAACAGCTTGGTGATACGTCGACACTCGCCGATCCGTCAGTCGTTGATGAGCTAGTAGAAAATCGATTAAATCGTTAATTTCGCGTTAAAAGCTTGATTAGAAGTTGATTCTAAACGTAGTATATCGGCTGTTGTCTATCGGATAGCAGCCGAATTTTTGGGAGTGAACAATGAGTCAGTTTTTAATAGCGGACGATCATCCGTTATTTCGCGAAGCATTAAAGGGCGCTTTGAGCGCAAAATTTGCAGGTTTAGAGGTTTTTGAATCGGCCGATTTTGATAGCACATTGAAAGTGTTAAGCGAACAAGAAGATCTTGATATATTACTACTAGATTTACACATGCCAGGTAACGGTGACTTATACGGATTAATCCGTATTCGTGAAGATTATCCGAGCTTACCGATTGCGGTGGTTTCGGGGAGTGAAGATGTAAATATTGTTTCTAAGGTAATGGGTTATGGCGCTATGGGGTTTATTCCCAAATCATCTTCATCGGATGATATTGCTAATGCAATAAACCAAATACTTGAAGGCGACACTTGGCTGCCAACTGAACTAAAAAGTAAGGTAGCTGAAATAGAAGGCGAAGATAGGGAAATTGCCGCACAAGTTGCATCACTTACTCCACAGCAATACCGTGTATTGCAATATTTGCACGAAGGCCTACTGAATAAACAAATAGCTTACGAGTTGCATATTTCAGAAGCCACCGTCAAAGCACACATAACTGCCATATTTAGAAAACTCGGTGTTTATAACCGAACTCAAGCTGTTTTAATTGCTGCAAAATTACAACTAGAACCCATAGAGCAAGTTTAAACAGGTTAAATTAGAGGCGAGAGCCTCTTTTTTGCAACTCAAGCACGCGAAACCATTCAGTTACTATGACATAACAAGTCATTCATCTTTATTACATGACCTGCTGGGTAAATAATGCTAGGTTACGGGCATTTTGTAATTAAGAGAGCATGGTATGTCAGACTCAATAGACTCACCAAACACATCCCAAGATGAAAATCAGGTCGCAAAGAACGGCTGGTTTAATCGATTTTTAGCCACTGTAGAATTTTTAGGGAACATGCTTCCCCACCCAATTACGTTATTTGCATTGTTTTGTATTGCCATTATTTTATTTAGTGGTGTTGCCGATTGGTTTGGACTCAGCGCTATCGATCCACGGCCTGAGGGCTCTGCTGGGCGCGATCCAGATGGTGTTATTGAAGTAGTAAGCTTACTCAGTGCAGAAGGCTTACAACGTATTGTAACGGGGCTGGTGACCAACTTTACTAGCTTTGCGCCATTAGGGACGGTATTAGTTGCGCTATTAGGTGTGAGTGTAGCTGAGCATTCAGGGCTATTATCTGCCGCTATGCGTGGCATGGTAATGGGGGCATCAAAACGCTTAGTGACCTTTATGGTGGTGTTTGCCGCTATATTATCAAATACAGCTTCTGAGCTTGGCTATGTGGTATTGATTCCGCTAGCGGCAATGATATTTCATAGCTTAGGTCGTCATCCGCTTGCCGGTCTTGCTGCGGCATTTGCTGGGGTATCTGGTGGTTACAGTGCTAATTTATTATTGGGTACTATCGATCCGTTACTAGCCGGTATTACCACACCAGCTGCACAAATGATTGACCCAACTTACCAAGTAGGCGCAGAAGCAAACTGGTATTTCATGATGATATCGGTATTTTTAATTGCCATATTAGGCACGCTAGTTACTGAGAAAATTGTAGAGCCGCGATTAGGCAAATATAACCCAGACGAAGCCAGTGAAGATTTAGCTCAAAACAACATTGCCGGTTTAACTGACAAAGAAAAGTCGGGCTTAAAATGGGCTGGATTCTCATTACTTTTTGTTTCATTACTACTCGCGTGGACGGTTGTACCCGCAGACGGTATTTTACGTAACCCAGAAACAGGCCTAGTTGCTCACTCGCCGTTTTTAAAAGGGATTGTGGTTTTTATTTTTGTCACCTTTGGTATTCCAGGTTTTGTTTATGGCCGCGTTGTTGGCACCATGAAAAATGATAAAGACGTGATTAACGCCATGAGCAAAAGTATGAGCTCTATGGGAATGTACATTGTATTAGTTTTTTTTGCTGCGCAGTTTGTGGCATTTTTTAAGTGGACTAACTTAGGTACTATTTTAGCCATTAATGGCGCTGCATTATTACAGGCACTTAGCCTAACGGGGCCGGAAGTATTTGTGTTGTTTATTTTAATGTGTGCTTTAGTGAACTTAACGCTAGGCTCATCGTCAGCGCAGTGGGCAGTAACAGCCCCTATTTTTGTTCCTATGCTGATGCTTATAGGTTATGCCCCCGAGACAATTCAAGCAGCTTATCGTATTGGTGATTCGGTAACTAACTTAATTACCCCGATGATGAGTTACTTTGGCTTGATCCTCGCGGTTGCCACTAAATACAAAAAAGACATGGGAATAGGTACTTTGGTAGCGACTATGTTGCCATATAGTATTATTTTCTTTGTTGGTTGGGTGGTGCTGTTTTACTTATGGGTATTTGTTTTAGGTATGCCAGTAGGTCCTGGAGCACCAACGTATTACACACCCTAACTAAGTAAGGTTTAATATTTACTTATAAAAAATGCCAGCTTATTAGCTGGCATTTTTATTTAAAAGTAAAAATTATGAAAATACGACGGTTTTATTGCCATTAATAAATAGCTTATGTTCTGATGCTAGTTGCAATGCTTTACAAAACACTGTTTTTTCCACGTCTTTACCCATTTTAGCCATCATTTCAGCCGTATTAGCATGGGTTACACTCGATACGTCTTGTAAAATAATAGGGCCTTCATCTAGCTCATTATTTACAAAGTGAGCCGTGGCACCAATAATTTTTACACCGCGCTCAAACGCCTGATGATAAGGTTTAGCACCAATAAAAGCCGGTAAAAATGAGTGATGAATATTGATGATTTTACCCTCAAATCGACCAACAAACTCAGGGCTTAAAATACGCATGTATTTAGCTAATCCAATAATGTCAGGGTTATAGCTGGCAATTAAGTCACCGACTTTTTCGTCGTGCTCACTGCGCGTAAGTCCTTCATGAGAAACCACATGAAAAGGAATATCAAATCCCTTAACCAAAGGTTCTAATGTAGGATAATTGGCAATCACGGCAAGTATCTCTATGTTTAGGGTTTGTTCAAATTGCTTTAACAACATGCCGCCTAAACAGTGGGCTTCTTTTGTGGCTAATAATACGACTTTGGTTTTTTCTTCACCGTGTAGCGCCACTTTTGCACCTGCGGGTAATACTTCGCGCAGCTGTGCTAAAAACTCAGTGTGGGGTTCGCCAGTGAGTTCAGTGCGCATAAAAAAGCGCTGTGCATCTTTATCTACAAACTCGTTATTACGAATAATGTTTAAGTTATGTCGGTGACACAGCCCGGTAATTTTGGCGATTAAGCCAATATCATCGGCGCATTGGGTGGTTAGTATGTAACTCATTTTCCTCATTCTTACCCAGTAGTTAGTTGCTTCATTATTTGCGTTTTAACTCAGAAAGCAAGACCTTTGTGTGATGCCCAATATTTAATTTCATTAAAGCTAAAATAGCGTTAGTCAGGTTAATTTAGCTTTAAGGAAGTTTAACAAGCTGTGTACTGGCTATTTGAAAGGCTAAATTGGTTTTGGTTCTTTATTACTGCTTATATACTATCGTCTAGTTATAAAGTGTTTTTTAGTGTGTTTTACTATTGTAAGAGTGTATTAGATTGCTAAACGATCTCGTTTGTGCTTAATTTGTATACAGGTATGCGTTGTATAGTAATGCAAACAATGAAATTTTTTAGCTAACGGGCTACAAAATAAAAAGAGCTTGATGGCTTGTAATGTTAATTGGAGAAATAATGGGTAATTTAAGCTTAAAAAACAAATTGCTACTGTTGGCTGTTTTACCATTAATTGTATTGCTAATCAGTTTTATGGCGGGTTCATATTATTTAGAGAAGCAAAATCAGCAGCAATACTTTAATGAATTCAAAACCAAACTAATAGCAGATAAACAAACGCTGCTAAAAACAGAAATTGAAATTGGTTCTCAAATAGTGCAATACCAATTAGCACAAGGTAATGAACAAGACGCAAAAAATGCGCTAAGGGATTTAAAATTTGGCGAAGATGGCTATTATTTTATTTACGATACCGATGGCGTGAGTGTTTTTCATGCATTGTTAGGCGATGCAATTGAAGGGCAAAATAAAATAGACATGACCGACCCAAACGGTAAAAAAATAGTGGTTGGTTTACTAGAGCAAGCTCGTAAAGGGGGTGGGTCTTTTACCTATCACTTTCAAAAACCCAACACGACGGGTTTGATTGAAAAAATAGGGTATGCAGCCATGATCCCAGGTACTAACTGGATGATTGGTACGGGTACTTATATGGATGACATTGAGGCTGAACTAGTTAAATACCAAGCAACCATGGCTGAGCATTTAACTGAAAAAATGACCACCTTATTTTTAATATCACTTCTGCTACTTGGTTTAGCAGCCGTGGGTGCCTTATATGCAGCGAGTAATATGGTTAAACCAATACATCGAATGGTACAAAGTTTAGATGACATAGCCAAAGGTGAAGGTGATTTAACCAGAAGATTAGTGATTGACACCCATGATGAAATTGGTCAACTAGGTGAATCGTTTAATCTGTTTGTTAGTAAGCTGCATAGTATTATTTCGGGCGTGGTCGATGTGACGAGCGATGTTAAAACGGCCTCATCAGATATCAATACGCAAACCTTATTAATTGAAGATAAATTATTGAAACATAACCATGAAACTGAACTAGTAGTCACCGCTATTACTGAAATGTCAGCAACCTCGCATGAAGTGGCACAAAATACCACACAAGTTGCGGTATCAACGCAGGCAGCAACAAAAGAAGTGGCCAATGCGCAAGATTGTGTGGATGTTTCACTCAGTGAAGTTTCAAACTTAATGGGCGAAATTAACCAAGCCGCTGAGCAAGTAAACTCGTTAAGTGAACAGTCTAAAAAGATTAATAGCGTGTTGAGTGTTATTGGGGGTATTGCTGAGCAAACGAACTTACTGGCATTAAACGCCGCTATTGAGGCTGCACGAGCGGGTGAGCAAGGTCGTGGTTTTGCCGTTGTAGCTGATGAAGTAAGAAGCTTAGCAAGCCGTACTCAAGATAGCACATTAGAAATTAATGAAATGCTTAGCGAATTACATAACTTAGTCACTGCGGCTGTAGGAGCCATGCAAGCGAGTCAACAAAGCTGTAACCGCTCTGTAGAGTCTTCACGCGCTATATCTGAAAGTTTAGGTGCGGTTACTACATCGGTAACAACAATTAACGATATGAGTACACAAATTGCCACCGCAGCTACTGAGCAAAGTAGCGTTACAGAAGAGATAAACCGTAACGTGTATGCAATTCAAGAAATTGTGAATGAATTAACGCAATCGAGTAAAACGACTTCTTCGGTAAGTCAGCACTTAGCGGGACGAGGTCAAAACTTAGGTGATTTAGTTGGTCAGTTTAAAATATAAATAACACTTAGCTATTAATTGCTTTTGGAAGCCGTGACTTATTTAGTTACGGCTTTTTTTTGCTTTATTTTTAGCTAAAGCGCAATAGTTTATAGCCTGCTACATCCATAAATATTTAACAGCACAGCGATTTTTTAATATTTTTATTAGCGACTAATGTACACTATAAGGGTCTGTTGACCTTTTTGGATTGAAACATGTTCAACCTCGAAAGATAAACAGATCCTAGCTAATCTCATTAATAAGTACTTACTTATTACAGTAAATTTATAGTGAAACGACTATTTTAGGGTTTTTAAATGATAGAGTATCCGGTTGATCAGTTACCACAACTCATAAATGACTTATTGCAGTGTGATACCACTGAGCGCAAAAATAAATTACTTATAGATGCTCAGCAAACTTTATCAACTGAGCACTTATCTTTATTGTTTGAGGCGATCCCTAAAGAGCAGCGTCTTGAAATTTGGCATTTATTAGATGAAGACACGCAGCACGAAATTTTTGTTAATTTAAGTGAAGATAGCTGTTTATGGTTACTACAAACACTAGATGACAGTGCCGGATTTAAATTATTAGACGAAGTAAATGTTGAAGAGCTACTTGAGTTAGAAGAAGTTATTCCACAACGTTTTATTGATTACGCTAAAAAACAACTCGATGAAGCACAAACTAAGCAATACGAACTGGCTCAGCAATATACGCCAGAGCAATTAGGTCACTGGATTGGGTTTGATTTTTTAAAGGTGTCAGACAAACTCACTGCGGGTGGCGCTAAAAAGCTGCTACACAAAGGCTTACCGCAATACAGCGAAGTTATTTATTTGGTGAGCCGTAAAGGTAGCTTAATCGGTGAAGTTGCGGTTAATGATCTGATAAAAGCGCATGATAACGAGAGTTTAATGACGTTAGCTAATCATGACTTTACCTCATTGCACGCAGACCATGATTTATATGAAGCCGCTGAAGTGGTTATTCATAGCGAGAAAATGGCCATGCCAGTGGTTAATGCCGATAACAAATTAATAGGGCGTTTAACCATTGCATCAGCTTATGAATTACGTCAAGAAATAGCCGACGAAGCGGCAGCAAAGGCCGGTGGTTTACGAGAAGACGAGGACTTATTTGCCAGTGTTCGTAAAAGTGCTAAAAACCGTGGTATTTGGTTAGGTATCAACTTAGCAACGGCATTTTTAGCCTCGTGGTTTATCGGTTTGTTTGGCGCAACTATAGAGCAAGTGGTTGCACTTGCGGTATTAATGCCTGTAGTGGCGTCAATGGGCGGTATTGCCGGTAGCCAAACCTTAACGGTTATTGTACGAGGACTGGCTCTGGGTCAGGTTACTGACTCAAACCGAAACGCATTACTTAAAAAAGAGTTGCGAGTAGGGGCGGTAAATGGCTTGGTGTGGGCATTAGTGATTGGTTTGCTAACCTTTGTATGGTTTAACGATATTATGCTCAGTATAACCATTACTGTGGCAATATTACTTAACTTAGTGGCAGCATCGTTGGCGGGCGTAGTGATCCCCTCTATTTTAGATAAAATGAAAATTGACCCTGCGTTGTCGGGTTCAGTGATTTTAACCACAGTCACTGATATTGTCGGCTTTGTGACCTTTTTAGGGTTAGGTAGTTTGTTATTACTGTAATTTTTATATAAAGATTAATCTCTTATCTACAGCATTTAAAATTAATCTAAACGCCAGTAAAGTAACTCAATTTAGTGGCTTTTAGGGTAGATATAGCGCCATGGAATGGCCTTTAATTTAAACTTTAAACAACAGTACTTATTTTATTTCTACCTTCGGTTTTTGCGCGGTACAAAGCCGTGTCTGCGGCGTACAACAGCGCCTCGTAGGTACGGTATTGACTATTGTGCTCACAGGCAATCCCTTGGCTCACACTAACTTTAACCTCTGGTGGCAGGCCTATATCTGTAAATGTCATCGCATTAATTTGTTGTTGTACATGCTTGGCAACAATCGTTGCACTTTTTATATCGCAACGCGGTAAAATAATAGCAAACTCCTCACCGCCATATCTCGCTGCCAAACACTCTCTTGACGGGATACAATGCAAAAGCATTTTTGCAATTTTTTGTAAGCATTTATCACCTTTAATATGCCCATAGGTGTCGTTGAATTTTTTAAAGTGATCTACATCAATCAATATGCTGGTTAGAGGTTGTTGGCTTTGAATACTTTCTTGCCAGTATTTTTTTAGTGACTCATCTAAAGCTAAACGATTAGCGAGCCCAGTTAAGTGATCGGTTGAAGCTTGTATTTTTAAACGGTTGTACATCGCTTTATGCGTACTGAGATCATGAAGTATGCAAACGTATAATTTTTGCGCCGATGCAATACTTTTTGGCATACTAGATATTGATAAGTCTGCTTCAATAATATCACCATTCGCTTTATTTATTTTTATTTCATTTGGGCCAAAGCTAAGGGAAGTATCTTTAATGTCTATCCAATTTAATAACGTCTGTTTATATTTATCAAGGTCTGCACCGTGTAAAAACGACAGTAAATTTTCGCCTATTAGAGATTGCTGAGAGTAACCTAATAGCTGTGCTGCTTTTGGGTTTGCAAACTCAAAACCACCGTGCTCATTAAGTACAAAAATGCCTTCGGCGGTGCCGTTAAATAATTCAATTAAAGCGCCAAATTGGGTATGAGAAAAAGGACTCGATAAAGCGCAATCGAAGGGGAGTGCTTTATCGTTTTTAACCGCTGGAGTCTCTTTTTTATTAATTTGTTTAGACACGTTTTAGCCTTAGCATGATACAGACGTTTTTGATGTCTACAAATTTACATAAAAAAGTGCAATTAAACCTTTCGGTAATCTTCTGCTTTTAAGTTTTTGATTAATAGTATTTTTTATTATGCACAGGCGTTAAAGGCCTGTGCAATTTGGAAAACAAAAATTAAATATTAAGCGTTGTTTATTAATTTTTGTCTTTATTTTCAATTTGTGGGTCGGCGCTTTCATAGGCTTTACCATTGCACTCAACATTAAATATTAAACACACAGTGCCATTATTTTCATCTGTGTCTGTGATGGTGATTGATTGGCCATCATCATTGATTTCTGATTTAAAATCACCAGCACAGTCGCCTTCTTTATCAGTGATAGTGGCTCCGGTGAATAAAAAACCTTTAGCAAGTGTTGCTTCATTTAAGCTATAAATACCTGCGGTTTCAGTTCTGACAACGCCACCGCCAGAGACTTCTTTGTTATCTTTAAAGTATGTAAAATTGGCGTTGTCGTTACTGTCTAATTCAATATTTACAGTAAAGTGAATTTGCTCTTGGGTATTATCCATATTATTTCCTTTTGTATTCGTGGTTATAGTTTAAAGTGAGTAATGCCTAATTTAACTAGACTTGCTTTTATTTTGGGGATTTCGTTTGCTCTATTTAAGCAGGTGTATGCCTGTAACAGCGGGTGCGTTACGTGAACGCTTTGGTTTATTTTTACTGTTTCAGCAATGGCTTTAAGCGCATTTAAGCAAAATTGCTCTCGCTGTACGGTATTTTCAGCTAATTTAGCTTTAAGTAAATTTATATTCGTAAAGTCTACATTATCACCACTCTTTGCTTTATTAGCTATGTACTGTTGGTAGCTTGTATCATTTTCAAGGGCTGTTAAAAACTCATATGCTTTAAGTGGTGACTGTCTATCAATAAAGTACTGTATAAGGATCAATTGAGTATTAATTGCAAAGTTATTTTTAAAGTCCTGCACTTTCAAAAAGTTAATAATATCCTTAACTCGGTTATCAATGTTTTTATTAGGTGAAAGCATTAGCTGGTGGGCTAAAAAACGATAATAAGAATGTTGAATGTCTTTACTTTTTGGATCTTGCAATCGTGCGGTATTAACTGTTTTTGTGGCTTGCTGTGCTTTTTTGTAGGCTGGTTGTTTATTTGGCAGGTAGCTCAAAAGGTAGCTTTGTTGAATATAAGTATAAGCTAAACTGCTTGATAAACTGGCATCATCTGGATATTCAATTAATAAACTTTTTAACTCATTAGATGCATTTTCATACATGGTTAATGCGGCATTAAAGTTACCTAGCCTTTCTTCTGTCTTTGCCAGCCAACTGATGGTATCGGCTTTATCGCGCAGTAAGTTTTTGTTGCAGGGTTTAAGCTCAAGGGCTTCATTTTTAAGGGCGAGCGACTTTGTAAAGCGTTGTTTCGCGGCAGTGTAGTTAAATTGCTTTAAATACAAAGAGCCCAGCGAATTATGCGAATACGATAGCTCCATAATCGAGTTAAAACCATTCGGTGCTAATGAATACATTTTCTCGCTGTAGGCATGATATTTTTTAAATAATGGCTCAGTAGCAGCGTAATCACTTTTATCATAATGAAGCTGACCGAGCCAAAAGGCATTGGCACCGGCAAGCGTTAATAGCTCTAAATTATCTGGTTGTATTTTTAATAGTGCTTCAAGGCGAATGCGGGCGTTTTCAAAGGCAGTGAAGGCCTCAATGGTTTTACCGCGAGAATAGGCCACTTCGCCCATAGCCTCAAGAGTTTGTGCATATTGAAAGCGGTTGTTAAATTCGGCTTTTTGGTCGTTAAAACTAAAAAGAGAGCTGGGCTCATCTGCTTGATTGGTAAAATACTCAAGTGCTTTATTACTAATGCCATCGAGCAAATCCATACGCTTAACGCTGCGCAGTTTATCGGCAAAGTCACCGACCATAAAGCCAAGTAGGCTTTCGGCCTCTTGGCGCTTTTGCTGTGCAAGTTGCTGCGCTTGAAAACTGGTAACACTCATAAATAGGGCAACACAGGTAAGTAAGCAAAGCAGAGCGACCGTGCCGCGTTTTATTATTGTTTTTGTTTTACTGTGTTTAAGAGAGCTGGTTATAAGCGCGCGTTCGTCATTGTCTAGTTTGAATATATTGTCGTTTAATAACGTGAGCGCTTCTTGCAATGGTTTACCCGGTGTTAATAGGTAAGCGCTACTTTTATGTTCATTAAGCCACTGTTGCGTGTGGTGGTGCAAACGGCTTTTAATAGCAAGGGCGTCTTTATGATCGTTTATCCACTGTTTGGCACGTGGCCATTGGCGTAATAATGCCTCGTGGGCAAGGCTAAAGCAGGCTTCTTGGTTTTGTAAGTGCGATACAAATAAGCGACTGTCGACCATGGCTTGTACAAGCTCTTTTTGGCTGGTGTTGGTTAATGCTTGTAAGCGGGCCGCACGGCTAGTAATGGTTTTACCATCTGGGTTTAGCGTCACTAACTGCGATAATACGCTTTTTAGTTGCTGTTGTTGTTTTGCGCTCAGCCCAATAAAAACATCTTCTGCCTTTTTACCAATAGCGCCTTCAATACCGCCGAGTTTTTCATACACGCTGTGCAATAACTCATTATTTTCACTGCGCTGTAAATACAGCTCTTGCAGTGTGTATTGCAACATGGGCAGGGCATCAGGGTTGTTGGCGGTATCTGCAAAGAGTATTTCATCCAGCGGAGTTTTGGTTTGCGGGTCGTGTGAGAACGTTAAATTAGCGGTTAATGCCGGCAAGCGAATAATTTGTTGTAGTTCCTGGCGGTTGGGCGGGGTTAAATCATAATGGGCGCCGTTCGCTTTTGCGGCCATAAGGCTGGGTTGCTCTACCACTAAAGGGTAAAAGTCGTTACGACACGCACTAAATACGATCACCGCTTTAGAGGTGGCTAAACGTTCAATAATCGATAAAAAATGACTTCGGGTGTTGGGACTAAATAGTGGCGATGAAAGCAGCACCTCTAAGCGGTCTATAAACAAAAAAAACTGCGGTGTGTTTAGCTTTGTATTTGCCTTACTGATTGCAGTTTGTAACGTGTTTATCGCTTCGTCAATTGTGTGCTCTAATTGCTGCGCCAGTATTTGCGAGCTTAATCCTTCAAATACGGGGTGTTGGTTTATATCCCAATCAAGCATGGCAGAGGCTAAATCTAAATAGAGCCTAGTTTGATGCACATCTGCAAAGTCGAGCTGAGTGTATGAAACAACGCCAATACCATCATAACCACGCTCATCAAGTAGCTTTGGTAAAATACCCGCATTGACTAACGACGATTTACCCGTACCACTTGGGCCAAGTATTAAGCAAAAAGCACGGCCAGATTTTACTTGGTTTGATACGTTTTCGAGTAAGGTGGTGATGGCTTGGTTACGACCAAAAAATAAATGAGTATCGGTTGGGTTATACGCACTTAAGCCTAAAAAAGGAGAACCGCCTTGCCACGTGTTTACAGGGCTTGATGTATCTTCTGCAAATGGAAACTCAAGTTTTGCAATAATACGGTAGCCGCGTTTACGAATGGTTTCTATGTATAGCGGGGAGCTTGCCTTATCACCCAATGCTTTTCGCAGTTGTGTGATGGTTTTATGCAGTGGGTTATCGCCTACTTCAATGTTTTGCCAGCACTGATTGAGTAACTCGTCACTGGTGACCATATCGCCTTTTTGTAAGCACAGATATAATAATACATCCATTGCTTTAGGTTCTAATTGCGTTACTTTTTCAGCACATTGTATACAATTGCTGGCAGGCGTTACCTGCCAGTCGCCTAAATAAAAAGGTGATTGATGCATAAGGACTCGTTATTATTTTATTTGTAAGCACGCTTAATTAATTTAATATGATTTAAAATCATATTAAGGTTTTTATTTATTTTAGGTCGCTTTTATTAAGCGTAACAATGCGTTGTGGAAACGGAATTTCAATATTGGCATCGTTAATCGCTTTATACACACCGCCATTTATAGCGAGTTTAGTTTCAATAATTTTAGTGGTGGGCACCCAATAACGATAACTAATGGTGACGCCGCTATCAGCAAAACGTTCTATACCAATTTGTGCATTAGGGTGTTTAGCTACGAGTTCATGATTGACTAATACGTTTTCAATAAGGCTTATCGCAGTATCACTACAGGCACTGTAGGCTATGTCTATTTCACCTTTTACCAGTGAATAATTAAATGAGTTATGCAGAATTTCGCCAACAATATGTTTGTTAGGAATGGTTATTTCTACTTTTTCTTCATTAATTAATATGGTGTGCCCCAGCTCAATTACTTTTACTTGGCCACTAACGCCTTTTACTTCTATGGTATCGCCAACCACAAATGGCCGCGTAGCAATAATGGCAAGCCCCGCGCCATAATTAGAAAGCATACCTTGTAACGCTAAGCCTGCGCCTAATGAGGCGGCACCTATTGCAGCTACAAATGGGGTCACACTAATGCCAATTTTACCAAGCGCAATAATGATCACCATAATGATCAGCAGTACTTTTACAACATTACTGACAAAATTAGTCAGGGTGATATCAATGTTGTGGCGGGTCATTAAGTTTGCGACAACTTCGGCGAGCTTTTTAGCGACCCACAGGCCAACGAGTAGAATAAAAATAGCGCCCACTATTTGCATACTGTAGGTAACTAAATACTCGGTAAGCAGGGCGTAGTACTTTTCAAATTGCTGAATTTCGGAACTGATCATGCTGGGCTCTATTTTTAGCGATACTGTTATCTGCTTACTATAACAAAGTGTTAACTAAAATTGGATATAATAGTGGTACTATCACTGCGGTTAATAATGCACTGAGTGCCATAGCCACTGATGAAAATGCGCCTATTTTTGGGTGTTCGGCAATAGCTGCCGCCGTACCAATTGCATGGCACGCGGTACCGATTGCAATTCCTTGTGCCTCAAAGTTATAAATCTTAACTAATTTGAGTAACATAAAGCCAAACAAAGCCCCCAATAAACCAATAAAAATAACCATGGCAGCGGCAAGTGAGCTAATTCCTCCTAATGAGTCAGTAACCAGCAGTGTGATAGGGGTTGTTACACTGAGTGCCGCAACAGAGGCGCTCAATTGTGAGGGCACAGCAAATAAAATACTTAATACAAAAGCCACTAGTGTGGCGTTAACAATACCTATACTGCAAGTAGCGACAATTAATAGTAAGTTTTTACGTACGTGCATAAATTGCTGATAAAGCGGCAAGGCTAAAGCAACTATGGCCGGCTCTAATAGCCAACTTAGTAACTGACTATGTGAGGCAAATTGTGAATAGGGTAATTTAAGGTTGACTAACAGTAGGGCAATAATGCCAATGCTTAAAAAAACAGGGTTGGTTAATGACTTTAAAATACTCTGGTTTATTTTAAGATTAACCGCTCTTAGTGCAATAAAGAGAATAATAATAAATGGCACGGTTAACCACCATAGGCTGGGGGTTATGCTGGTGGTTAAGTTAGTCATTATTAGCTCTGCCTTTAAAATAGCCCACTAGGCTTGCCACTAAAATTAAACTACTGAGTGGGACTAATAAGATGACCGCAGTTAAGAAAGGCCAATGTGATTTAATTAGCCCTAAATGTTCTATAAAACCGACGCCTGCAGGAATAAAGAAAATAGGCATTACATTCAAAATAGGTGATGCGCAGGGAGCGAGTTGATGTTCTTTAACTATGCCCAATAACAGTAACGTTAGCAGCAAAACCATGGCGAGTAGAGGAGCAGGAAAACTTGCATCAAGAAGATGCATAATGAATTTGCTTGTTGCCAAGCACAATAAAATAATTGCGCTACTTAGTAGGTATTTCATTAATTTGGCTCACTAGAATAGAAGAGCCTAACTTTAACAAATAACGCTGTTTTATGCATTGTGCCTTAGTATTACCATCAATGTTACCAGCGCTTGGCGTTTGTAAACTCAATATCAGCTTTCCCTCTAGCTTTAGCAATGGCTTTTTTAGTATTAGGGTTGATCAGTAAGCGAATTTGGCTCCATGTTTCTTTAGCGAGTATTTTTCGAGCAGGGGCTTTATAGCTTTGTTGAGTTACACGCTTTACTGCGGCTAATGTGTCAGGTGAGCGCGCTAGCAGTGTATCAAGCATCTCTTTAGTTGCTTTATCTGTATCGTCGGTTGTTTTGGTTACTAAACCTAGTTCAAAAGCATGTTGTGCGTTTATTGGATTTGCGTGACTTGCTAACCAGAGCGCTTGGTCGCGTTTTACTAAGCCTGAAAGCATAACATTAGCGCCCATATCTGGGCATAACCCCCAGCGCGCTTCCATAATGGCGAGTTTGGCATCGTGGTGAACAATCCGGTAATCGGCACCCAGTGCTATTTGCAATCCACCCCCAAGGCAATTTCCGTTTATTTTGGCAATAACAGGCACACTCAATGATTGCCAACCAAGTACTACTTTTTGCGCTAAATTTTGATTACCAGGAAGCCATTTAAATAGGAGTTTTATAATATTCATTGGCGAGGCCATAACCGCGTTAATATCAAGCCCTGCACAAAAGTGTTCGCCTTCACCGGTTAATACAACCGCACGAATATTGGCATCTTTTTTAATATTTTTAATCACCTTGTTAAGCTCAATAAACATAGTAAAGCTTAAGGCATTTTGTTTTTCTACTCGATTTAATGTGACGGTGGCAATGCCCTGTTTTTTTTCTAGTTTTATCATCTTGCACTCCTCTGACCTGTTACTTGAGCTTATGTTTTTATTTGTGCTAAGTAAAGTGGGTGAAGATGAATAAAAAACAAAGTGAATTTTTTAATGCAATTGCGGTCTGTTATCTTTCAAGGCAAATTTAATCTTGAAAGGCCAACAGACCCTAATGCTAACCAATCCATTAATATCTATAAGTATTAGGTAAAAGCAAAAAAGTCAGTATTTAACGTGTTTTTTTTATCAAAACACTAACAACTTTTGATATTATGGCGCCAACTTAAAAGCTCAGAGGTTAACCACTCATGTCAGGTCCACGTTTATTTACGGTAGAAGAAGCAACCCATCAAGCTTATGATATTTTTTTGGAGCTGGCTCCCAACAACCTGAGTGATAAAGATGTTGAAGAATTTAACCTGCATCGTGAAGAACTTGGCTTTATTGAAGAAGATGAGCCCGATGAACAGTGGCAAGATTTTGTTGCACTAGAAATAGAGCCTGAGCATTTTATTCAAGTATTAGTTGGGCTTGAATTTGAAAGTGAAGACGTTTTATTTGCGAAAATATTAATTAGCCGTGATAAAGACGCGCCTTTTTGCCATATTTTATGGAAAGAAAGTGAATAACTTTTTCGGCCCCTTTTCATTATTACCATTTGCAAGAGAATGTATTTTGCGAAAGTACGTTGTATTACTGCTTTTATTATTTAGCTCCTACAGCTGGGCAGTGGATCCCTTTGAAGATTTTCATCAATATGGGGAGCTCTCCGATGAAGAAATTCATGAGCTACACAAAGGCGAAGTACTTTATGGTGATACCGAGTTTGGTTTTATTTTAAGTAAAGGTAATACCAACTCAACCAGTTTTAAACTCAAAGGTAATCTTTACCAAGATTTTGAAAACTGGCGTAATCAATTCAAAATAGATTCCTTATACAAACGTGACGAAAATGAAGAAACGGGCCAGTCGGATGTTACGGCTAATCGCGTGTTTGTTTCTGCGCAGGGTAACTATAAAGTTGGTGTTAAAAATTCGTCGTTCTTTATTTATGGTGATTATGAAGAGGATGAATTTAGCGGTCTGGATTTTAAAAGTACGGTGGCAACCGGCTATGGTGCACGTATTTATCAAGGGGTTAAAAACAAAGTAGATATAGATATTGGCCCTGGTTTATATCGCTCCGTTGCTGATGATGAGTCAACAATAAGCGAAGACGATAAAGACAAAATGGGTTACTTGTTACGTATTGCCATGCAATGGGAGCGATTAGTATCTAAGCGCACCCGATTTAATCAAGACATTAGTATAGAGCAGTCTTTATCTGGGCTTAACTCACGGTTAAAGTCAGAAACCGCCTTAATTAGCCAAGTGGTTGGGGCTGTATCGCTCAAGTTTGCTTATATGTACCGTTATAACTCTAAGCCTGAAGAAGATAAGCTTAAATATGATTCAGAGCTCAGCGCAACGTTAGTATACAGTTTTTAATTTTTTAACTTTTTAATTGAGAGTGTTATGTATCAGCATAAGCAGTATGCGGTATTTATATTTGTAGTATTGGCATGGATAGGTGGGTTTGTTGCACTTGCATGGAATTTAATGGGTGCCGATGTGCCGTTAATGGTATTTGCAGGTATTTTATTGCTGGTGGGTTTTTTATTTCATGGTTTAACCATTAAAGTTGATGAAGCCCATATTAGCTGGGCATTTGGTCCAGGCGTTGCGGGTCAAAAATTAGCACTAGAGGACATAGTTGACGTAAAAGCAGTACAAAACTCATACCGTCACGGTATTGGTATTCGCATTACGCATGATGGTTGGATTTATTCAGTATCAGGCTTTAGTGCCGTGCAATTAACACTTAAAGATGGCAGCCAATACCGTATAGGCACTAATGACCAAGCCGGATTAGTTGCTGCGCTTGAAGATAAAATAACCCCTGGCGAAGCACCAGCAGCAGAGCCTCAAGTTAAATTACGTACGCATAATAATATGCTATAAAAAAAGCGCCTGAGGCGCTTTTTTTATTACTGGATTAGGGTTTAGTGGTCGTGACCACAACCGCCTTCACCATGTACATGGCCATGCTCGAGCTCTTCAGCCGTTGCATCGCGTACTTCTAAAATCTCTACATCAAAATTGAGCGTAATACCAGCGAGTGGGTTGTTACCATCAACAATCACTTCTTCGTCTTGAATATCGATGATCATGACTGACTGGTCGCCGTCATCGGTGGTTGCACGAAATTGCATGCCCACTTCAATGTCCATGCCTTCAAACATTGATTTTGGCACGGCTTGCATTAGGTGATCATGACGTTCACCGTAACCTTCTTCAGGTTCAACTTTTACACTTAGTGTATCGCCAGCTTGTTTGCCTTGCAGCGCGTTTTCAAGTCCTGAGATAAGGTAACCCGTACCAACGATAAAAATTAATGGCTCACCGCCAAATGAGTTATCAATGGTATTGCCGTCATTATCTAGTACAGAGTAATGCATTTTTACCACTTTATTTGCTGCAACGATCATAGTCATTCCTATTATTCATCTTCAAGAGAGTAAGGTAGAGGCAGAATGTTTAGCTCTACCGAAGGGGTATGTTTTGCACGAAGAACCTGAGCGGTGTCAGTATCGTTTGGCAACACAACTAAGCCAGTTAAAGTGTGTGTTTTTTCATTAAAGCTTTGCGCAATAAGTTTGCCCGCGCGGCGCCAGTTTTCACCTAACTGGGTTTCGATATCGGGTGCATCGAGCAATCCTTCACTTTGCCCTGTAACGATATACATGGCACGTTTATTTTTACCTAAGTATTTCATACGTGCGACGGTTTCTTGGCCGGTGTAGCAACCCTTTTTAAAACTGATGCCATTGATGGCTTGAAGGTTAACCATTTGCGGCACATACTCATCAATTGCATCAACGCTTAACTGAGGCTCACCAGCTAGCAGTGAGGCCTGTTGCCACATAGCGTCGTTGTCGAGGGTAGATACTTCATCAGGTAAGCAAAATTGGCTATCAACCATAAGTAAAACGCGGTTTGGCGCAAGTTTAAGGGCTTTGCCGTTAGCAAAGTCGCATGCTGTGGCATCGTCACTAAAGTGAATATCAAGTTGCGTAAGCAAATCAGTTAGGTCATCACCTAATAAACCAATTAATCGCTCTGGGGCTTTATTAATTTCAACTTTTGCAAATACAGCGTATTTTTTTAACTCAGCCAGTGAGCGTTCTACTTCAGCACTTGATCCGGTTAAATAATAGTTTTGCTGGTAAGAAAATAGCTTAAATACACCCCACAGCTTACCTTTTGCGCTACAGTGACCTGTCCACAAAAAGTTGTTGTTGTTGATTTTATTGAGATCTTGAGTGATTTGTCCGTGTAGGTAAGATAATTTATCTGTGCCTGAGAGGCTAATAACCTGATGTGATAAAGGACATGCATAAACCAGAGACATAAACACCTTCTTTGCAATAACAAATGAAACCACATAATAACGTAGTTAAAGCCGATGGTACAGCCACCAACAAGCGTTGTTTTTTTATAATTTAGTGCTGTTAAATTAACGCGCATTTGTTAAACTCGAATTAATTAAATATGAGGTTTAAAATGGTTGAAATACATAGTAAAGCACGTATCCGTTGGGCTTGCCGCCGTGGCATGTTAGAACTAGATGTTTTGTTTATGCCGTTTGTTGAAGAAGCTTATGATTCGTTAGATGCTAAACAGCAGGCGACTTTTCAGCGCTTATTAACACAAGAAGACCCAGATTTATTTGCTTGGTTTATGGGCCATGAAAAATGTAAAGACGTTGAGCTAAACAGTATGGTTGAGCTAATTTTAGACCGAGTTCGTGTATAGGTTTACCGTCACAAATAATCAGACAGACCACAAACAGATTGTGGTCTTTTTTTGTGTGCTAACTTTAATATTATGCTTATTTACCACTTCTATTTTGGCAACTCTTTTTTGCATTGCGGTTAATATCGTTGCTGGCATTATCGTTTGGCGAAAAATCGTGGCTGCTCAGCCAGAGCAGGGCGTTATATTATTAGAGCCAAATCAATTTCGTTTTGAGAATGAAAAGCTTCTAATTCAAGGGGTTATTGGTAATCAAAGCCGATTAATTGGTCGCAGTGTGTGGTTGTATATTAATGGCTTTAGTGAAAACTATTGGCTGATTATCTCAGCCAATAGTGTTGATGAGCAAAGCTACGCGCGTTTAAAACGCGCAACACTTGCGGCAATTAATTGCGCTTTGGAGTCAAAATAGTTGGCGTTGGATTTTCGTTTTGCTCTGGGTAGTCAATGGTAAAGTGCAGTCCGCGACTTTCTTTACGTTCCATAGCACTTCTAATTATAAGCTCGGCTACTTGAACTAAGTTACGTAACTCAAGTAAGTTATTACTCACTCTAAAGTTCGCGTAGTAATCGTGGATTTCTTGCTGTAATAGTTCAACACGATGAAGCGCGCGTTCAAGTCGTTTGGTTGAGCGCACAATCCCAACATAGTCCCACATAAATAATCGCAGCTCATGCCAGTTATGGGTGATCACGATTTCTTCATCTGAGTTAGATACGCGGCTTTCATCCCAACTAGGTAACTCAATCAGTGCAGGAGCGGTCTCTATTTTACTCAAAATGTCTTTTGCTGCTGCATGGGCAAATACAATGCACTCTAATAATGAGTTACTTGCCATACGGTTAGCACCGTGCAGCCCAGTGTAAGCCACTTCACCTACAGCGTATAAATTAGCTAAGTCGGTTTTGCCATTAAAGTCGGTCATAACGCCGCCACAGGTATAATGCGCAGCAGGGACAACAGGAATTGCCTCCTTGGTAATATCAAGCCCTACGCTTAAACATTTGGCGTAAATCGTTGGGAAGTGTTCAATAATAAAATCTTTGTCTTTGTGGCTAATATCTAAATATAAGCAATTTGCACCAAGGCGCTTCATTTCAAAATCGATAGCGCGCGCGACTATGTCGCGCGGGGCGAGTTCTTCTCGCTCATCAAACTCTTTCATGAATCGCGTGCCATCTGGGCGTTTTAAATAGGCTCCCTCACCACGCATTGCTTCGGTAATTAAAAAGTTTTGCAACTCAGGGTGATAAAGACTGGTTGGATGAAATTGATTAAATTCCATATTAGCAACGCGACACCCTGCACGCCATGCCATGGCAATACCATCACCGCTAGAAACATCAGGGTTAGAGGTATAAAGGTATACTTTACTTGCGCCACCCGTTGCTAGGGCAACAAATTTTGCGCCAATTGTTTCTACTTTTTTGGCTTTTTTATTCCACACATACATGCCATGAACATGTGAACCCGTTTTGCCGATACTTTTATCGGTAATTAAATCAATCGCGTTGTAATGCTCTAACAAGGTGATATTGCTATGCGCTTGAACTTGGCTAATCAAGGTTGTTTGCACAGCTTTGCCTGTGGCATCGGCTGCATGCAAAATGCGTCGGTGGCTATGCCCACCTTCACGGGTTAAATGAAAGCGCTCTTTACCTTTGCTATCAAACTCCATATCAAAAGGCACGCCTTGGTCAATTAGCCATTGTAGGCAGTCATGAGCATTGCTGGCAGTGTAATGAACCGCCTCTCTGTCGCATAAACCGCCACCGGCGTCTAAGGTATCTTCAACGTGAGACTCTATACTGTCATTTTTTTTATCAAAAACAGCGGCAATTCCGCCTTGGGCATAAAGAGTAGAACCTTCGGTTAATTCACCTTTACTAATTACGGTAACGTTACAGTAATTAGCCAAAGATAAAGCAAGTGATAAGCCTGCTGCGCCGCTACCAATAATAGCGACATCGGTAATGTGATGTTTATTTTGGTTCATCTGTGAGGTACTTTGCGGTTACAATGCTCAGATAGAGCAATATTTATTTTTAATACTTATAGTTGTACCATATTTGTAGCACTACCACGAAGTGGTTTTAGCGTATAAATACGTAATTTTTTAGCTATTTTATAAAAAAACAATATGAAGCAGAACTTTTTATTCATCTAAGGGTCAGAGTAGGTGTGAACAATGGCGACACTATGAATAATAAGCAAGAATCAATCAGAGGAGTACCGGCTCGAATGAGCGAGCAGGAATTAGATTTAGCGTTAGTGAAAAGGGTTCAGCAGGGAGATAAAAACGCCTTTAACCTATTAGTTAAGAAGTATCAGAACAAGATTGCCGGTTTGATCTCACGTTATGTATCAAATCAGGGTGACATTGCTGATGTAGCACAAGAGGCGTTTATTAAAGCGTATCGTGCCCTTCCTAATTTTCGTGGTGACAGTGCTTTTTATACTTGGCTTTACCGTATCGCCGTTAATTGTGCTAAAAATTACTTAGTGGCTCAAGGGCGTAAACCGCCAGCAAATGATATAGATGCTGACGATGCCGAGTTTTATGAGGGTGCTGATTCAATGCGTTCAAACGCATCACCTGAAAATTTACTATTAAGCGAAGAAGTACGCGCTGTTATTTTTAATACGATTGATAGTTTGCCTGAAGATCTTAAAACCGCGATTACCCTTAGAGAAATTGAGGGGATGAGCTATGAAGAAATAGCCGTGGTGATGGATTGCCCAGTCGGGACGGTGCGTTCGCGTATTTTTCGTGCCCGTGAAGCAATTGATAACAAATTAAACCCATTAATAGGCGAGTCTTAGTATGACAAAAGCACACGTTAACCGCTTAGATAACGAATCGTTATCAGCATTACTTGACGGTGAGCAAGCATTAAATGATGCCGAGATTGCATCTGCTGATGTAGCTACATTTGGCCGTTACGCGTTAATCGGTGATGCAATGCGAGCTAAAGAAAACAACAAAAATATGGATTTTGATATTAGCGATCGCATTTCATTAGCACTTGATAGTGAGCCGGTTTATGCAGACTTTAGCCAGTCTGAAAGTGTGGCAAAGCCGGTAAATACTGAAGCCGATAATAAAATCGTGGCGTTTAATTGGCGCAAGCCGGTTGCGCAGTTAGCAATTGCAGCTAGCGTGGCAATGTTTACTATTGTTGGCGTGAACACCTTGCCGCAAGGTGAAGATGCTGTGCAAAACGAAATTCCTTTATTACAAACCACGCCGTTAACCGGCATGGCATCGCCAGTGAGTTATTCATCAGCACCGGCGCTAGAGAACGCAGAGCAAGGCTTACGAGAGCTTCAACAGCAACGTATTGGCGCTCTAGTACTTGAACACCAGCGTCAAGCACGTGTGGCTCATTCGTTGAAAACTGCGAAAACAGATGAAACGTCACAAGAGGAAAAAAACTAATTAGATGAAAGTAATAACTTTTGTTATGTCGTTGGTGTTAAGTTTTAATGCTTTTGCCAATGACACAAACCCCGCTAAAGATTTACTGCTTGAAATGGCCAGTGCAGTTCATACACGTAATTTTGATGCCTCTTTTGTTGTTGTTAAAGGCAAAAGTATGGAGCCCTACCGTTGGGTCCATGCTAAACAGGGGGACGTTGAGCTTGAGCATTTGAGTTTACTCAACGGTGCTGGCCTTGAAATGATCCGCATTGACAACCAAGTTACCTATTTTGAGCCACAATCAGAGCCGTATTCATTAACAACCGACTCAATTGCAGGCCCTATTCCTGAAGTGCTTTTTAAAGATATTAACCGCTTAAGTGCGCATTATGATTTTGTGCTTGGTGGTAAAGGCCGTATTGCTGGGCGTCCCGCGCAATTAGTTCGAATTGAATCTAAAAACGAAGACAAATATAACTATTGGATATGGATTGATACTGAGTCGTCGTTATTATTAAAAGCGGCGTATGTTAATCATCAAGGTGAAGCGCTTGAGCAATTACAGCTCACTCATATTAGCGTGACTGAGCAACCGGCAAACTTATTATTAGAAGTGCTTAATCGTAACTTTCCAACCCCATTACCTGCCAATTCAATTGACGAACAAACTAAAGCGAATGCCATGAACTGGACTATTGGCTGGTTACCTGAGGGGTTTGAATTACTTAAGTCAGACAGGCATAAGCTCGACTTAAATAATGAATTAACAGATTATTATTTATTTTCTGATGGGTTTGTTGAAGTATCGGTGTTTGTACAACGACCACTACCGGGTAAGCGTTTAAGCGGTGCCCTCACCTCAGGGGCAACTACGATTTATGTACACAACGGCGGAAATTTTGATGTCTCTGTGGTGGGAAACATTCCAACCATGAGTGCCAAAGCCATTGCTGAGTCTGTATCGCGGGCATTATAAAGTAACTAAACTATGATTGAACAAACGTTAACCGTCGTGGCCCTTAGTGGCCACGTTGCGCATTTAGAAGCCCAACAAAAACAGGCCTGTGAAGGCTGTAATGGACGTTGTGGCTCACAAGTGTTTAGTAAGTTATTTGGTACCGCCAAAAAAACATTACCTTATAAATTTGAAACACAGTTAGAAATAGGCCAAAAAGTAACTTTGTCATTGGATGATAGCCATGTTGTAAAGCATGCCTTTGCAGTTTACATGCTGCCTTTGTTTTTGAGTTTAATATTCGCTTTAATAGCCAGTGAATTGATATTGTTAGCCGAAGGCTGGCAAATTTTAGCCGCGATATTGGGTGGGATCACCGGCTTTTTAATTGCTAAAACATGGGTGAAATCATTAAGACATGAGATAAAAGTGATAAAAATTCATCCAATTAGCCTCCCTTTAACTCAAATAGATGGTGATTGACGCCAATTAAATGTAAAATTGCGTTTTTATGCCACAGTAACTTGAAAATACACAGCAAGTATTTTCAAGTTATTTAGGCATATGACCTTAGTCCTTTAAAATAGAAGTTTAGAATCCAGTTTATGAAGCATATCCGTAATTTTTCGATCATCGCCCACATTGACCATGGTAAATCGACCCTTTCTGACCGTTTGATCCAAGTTTGTGGTGGTTTAACCGACCGTGAAATGCAGAAGCAAGTTCTGGATTCAATGGATATTGAACGTGAACGTGGCATTACCATCAAGGCACAAAGTGTAACCTTAAATTATAAAGCGAATGATGGTGAAACTTACCAACTTAACTTTATCGACACCCCTGGGCACGTTGACTTTACCTATGAAGTATCGCGTTCGTTAGCGGCTTGTGAAGGGGCACTGCTCGTTGTTGATGCTGGTCAAGGCGTAGAAGCGCAAACATTAGCAAACTGTTACACCGCCATTGAAATGGACTTAGAAGTTATACCGGTACTTAATAAAATTGATTTACCGCAAGCTGATCCATTACGTGTAGCCGAAGAAATTGAAGACATTATTGGTATTGATGCCCTTGATGCGGTGCAATGTAGCGCCAAAACAGGTGTAGGTATTGCTGAAGTACTTGAAATGATCGTTAAAGATGTACCGCCACCAGTTGGTGATAAAGACGCGCCATTACAAGCGCTAATTATCGATTCTTGGTTTGACCCGTACCAAGGCGTTGTATCGCTAGTGCGTATCAAACATGGCGAACTTCGCGCGGGCGACAAAATTAAAATCATGTCAAACGAAAACGTACATACCGCAGATCATGTGGGGATTTTTACGCCTAAACAAACTAACACCGGTGTTTTACGCACTGGTGAAGTAGGCTTTGTTATTGCTGGTATCAAAGAAATACATGGTGCACCGGTGGGTGATACCATTACTCATCAAAAAAATGCGGCACCACTGCGCTTACCTGGTTTTCAAAAAATTAAGCCGCAAGTTTATGCGGGTATGTTCCCAATAGCCTCTGATGATTACGAGTCATTCCGCGATGCCCTTAACAAACTTAGCTTAAACGATGCCTCGTTATTCTTTGAACCAGAAAATTCAACTGCGTTAGGGTTTGGTTTCCGTTGTGGATTCTTGGGCATGTTACACATGGAAATTATCCAAGAGCGTTTAGAGCGTGAATACGACATTGATTTAATCACCACAGCACCAACGGTTATTTACGAGGTCGTAACTAAAGAGGGCACGACGCAAATTGATAACCCGTCTGATCTTCCGCCAGTTAACGATATTTTAGAGATACGTGAGCCGGTTGTAGAAGCTAATATTTTAGTTCCACAAGAGTACTTAGGCAGCGTAATCACCTTATGTGTTGATAAGCGCGGTATGCAAACTAAAATGAGTTATCACGGTAAGCAAGTTGCAGTAACGTATGAACTGCCAATGGCTGAAGTGGTAATGGACTTCTTTGATAAGCTAAAATCAACAAGCCGTGGTTTTGCCTCGCTTGATTATAACTTTAAGCATTTCCAAACTTCAGACATGGTACGTGTAGATATACTTATCAATGGCGAGCGTGTGGATGCATTGGCTATCATTGTTCACCGCGACAGCGCACAATCACGTGGTCGACAGCTTGCTGATGCGTTAAAAGAACTTATACCACGTCAAATGTTTGATATTGCGATTCAGGCAGCAATTGGTCAACATGTAATCGCCCGAACAACTGTTAAGCAACTACGTAAAAACGTAATCGCTAAATGTTACGGTGGTGACGTGAGCCGTAAGAAGAAATTACTTCAAAAACAAAAAGATGGTAAGAAGCGAATGAAGCAACTTGGTAACGTTGAAGTGCCTCAAGAAGCGTTCTTAGCCATTTTGAAAGTTGGTAAATAAAAATAAAGGATAATAAATGGCTGGCTACTTTTCAGTTTTATTGGTGTTGTTAACTTTGGGCTCAGGTCTAATATGGTTAATAGATCACTTAATGTTTGCCCCTAAAAGGCAGGAACGTTTAGCAATTGCTCAAACTTCTGCCGGTGGTCAACTTGATGAAGAAACCGCAGCATTGATTGCGCCTGAGCCAATGATTACTGAAACAGCAAAGTCGATTTTTCCGATGATTGCTGCTATCACTATTTTTAGATCATTTATTTTTGAGCCGTTTCAGATCCCATCGGGTTCAATGATGCCCACCTTATTAGTGGGTGATTTTATTTTAGTGCAAAAGTATTCTTATGGGATTAAAGACCCAGTATGGCGCAGCCAATTAGTGGATGTAAGCGAACCAGAGCGTGGCGATATTGTTGTTTTTAAATACCCGTTAGATGAGAGAGTGGACTATATTAAACGTGCTATAGGTTTACCTGGCGATAAAATTGTTTATCGTGATAAGCGTTTATATATTCAACCAAAATGCGAAGAAGGTGAAGTTCAAAAGGGCGCACTTCTTTGTAATGAATTCAATAAAATTGATTTTAAATTAATTAATGATAATGAATTTAAGCAAGGCCCAATGGATTTAGCGCGTTTAAATGAAGATTTAACCACGACTAACCATGACATTTTAATCAACCCAAAATCGCCTGAACGTAAGGGGCGTTACTACCAGCAATTGGGCACACCTGCGGATGAATGGGTGGTTCCAGCTGATCATTACTTTATGATGGGTGATAATCGCGATAACAGCCAAGATAGTCGCTTTTGGGGCTTTGTACCAAAAGAAAACTTGGTGGGTAAAGCTGTCTTTATATGGATGAGTTTTGAATTTGATAATGGCCCAGATGACATTTTACCAGGATGGGTTCCAACTGGTGTTCGTTTTGAACGCCTAGGTAATATTCAGTAACAATGAAAAAAAATGTAACAGAGTTATACAAAAGAATTGGCTACACATTTGCTGATCAAGGGTTACTTGAGCAAGCAATGACGCATCGCAGCCACAAAGGTCAACATAACGAGCGACTCGAATTTTTGGGCGACTCAATTTTGAGCTTTGTCATTGCCAATGCGCTGTACGCTAAATTTCCTAAAGCACGCGAAGGCGATTTAAGCCGCATGCGTTCGACTTTAGTTCGCGGTCAGACGTTAGCTGAATTTGGCCTTGAATTTGAGCTAGGTGATTACCTACGCTTAGGTCCTGGCGAGCTAAAAAGTGGTGGTTTTAGACGCGAGTCAACCCTAGCGGATGCAGTTGAAGCTATTATTGGCGCTGTATTTTTAGATTCAGACATAGATCGCTGCGGCGAGCTTATTTTAGCGTGGTATGAATCACGTTTAGATGCTATTTCACCAGGGCTTAACCAAAAAGATCCTAAGACCCTGCTGCAAGAGTATTTGCAAGCTCGTAAGCTATCATTACCAGGCTACACCGTAGTTGATACTAAAGGTCAGGCACACAATCAAACATTCACGGTTGAATGTATCGTTGATGGAATGGATAGCATTATTTCTGTTGGCAGCTCACGGCGTAAAGCCGAACAAAAAGCGGCCGAAAAAGCATTGAAGATACTTAAAAATGAATCTTGATACCTTAATACAGCCTCATGAAGGCGAAATAGACACATTTTGTGGCATGGTTGCGATTGTTGGCCGTCCTAATGTGGGTAAATCAACACTGCTTAATGAAATTATTGAGCAAAAAGTCAGTATTACCTCACGTAAGCCACAAACCACGCGCCACCGTATTATGGGTATTCATACTGAGGGTAAGCACCAAGCGGTGTACGTCGATACCCCAGGCCTGCACGTTGAAGAAAAGCGTGCTATTAACCGTTTAATGAACCGTGCAGCGTCTAGCTCAATTGGTGATGTTGAGCTGATCATTTTTGTGGTTGAAGGCACTCATTGGAATGCCGATGACGACATGGTACTTAACAAAGTAAGCCAAAGTGGCAAGCCGGTATTGTTAGTTATTAACAAAATTGACCAAGTGAAAGATCGCGACCTTGTACTTCCACATATGAAGTTTTTAGGCGATAAGTTTGATTTTGTCGGTATTATGCCCGTATCTGCGACTCAGGGTAAAAACATTAACCTGATCAAAGAAGAAGTGACTAAGCGCTTACCACCGTGCGAATTTTACTTTCCTGATGACTACGTAACTGACCGCTCAATGCGCTTTATGGCGGCTGAAGTTATCCGTGAAAAGCTAATGCGCTTTATGGGTGAAGAGTTACCGTATTCAGTGACTGTGGAAATAGAGCAGTTTAAATGGCAAGAAAACGGTATTTGGCATATTAATGGCCTGATACTAGTTGAGCGTGAAACGCAAAAGCGCATGGTAATTGGTAACAAAGGCGAAAAGCTAAAAGTAATCGGCCGTGAAGCGCGTAAAGACTTAGAGGAAATGCTTGAAAATAAAGTGTTTTTAGAGCTGTGGGTTAAAGTTAAATCGGGCTGGGCTGACGATGAGCGTGCCTTAAGAAGCTTAGGTTACGGTGAAGATTAACATTTTATACGCAGCATAATTTATGGACAGCGACTTCTATAAAGCTTATTTGTTACATCGGCGTCCATATAGCGACTCGCAAGTAATGCTCGATATGCTAGTAGAAGGTGTTGGCCAGCTTAGAATGCTCGCACGAGTTAGTGGTCGCCAGGCCACTAAATACAAAGCCCAACTCCAACCATTTCAAGCCTTACTCGTCCATTACAATGGCAAATACGATTTAAAGTACATCAATAAATTTGAGCTTCATGGTAATCCGTTATTTTTAACCGGTGATAAGCTTTACTGTGGCTTTTATTTAAATGAATTAACCAACCGAATTGTGCCGATTAATGAACCCATTGATCAGGTTTTTCAACTTTATAAAACTCACCTAGAAAACCTTAATAGCGGGACTGACATGCAAGCAGTGCTTCGCTCTTATGAGTTTCAATTGCTAGAGCTACTAGGCTATGGGGTTGATTTTAGTTTTGATGCGGATGGTGAGCCAATTGATGACACGCAAACGTATAGCTACTTTGCAGAAGTGGGCTTTGCTGTGCAACACGACTCGCGTTCTGGGTTTACTGGTTCACAACTCAATGCCATAGCAAATCATGACTTTAGCCAAGCGGATGTGTTATATATGGCAAAGCAATTAAGTCGTTATTTATTAAAACCATTGTTGGGCAACAAGCCATTAAAAAGTCGTGAATTATTTACGGCCTCTCAATAAACAAATTTCACAGGTACAAAAATGAAAGATATTCTTCTAGGCGTGAACGTAGATCATATTGCAACGCTTCGCCAAGCACGAGGTACTTCTTACCCTGATCCTGTCCATGCAGCCAGTGTTGCAGAGCATGCCGGTGCTGATGGCATTACTATTCATTTACGCGAAGACCGCAGACACATTCAAGACCGCGATGTGTATGTAATGGCTAAAACCATTCAAACACGTATGAACCTTGAAACCGCAGTAACCGATGAAATGATTGCTATTGCACTTGAGGTTAAGCCTGAATATGTATGCTTAGTGCCTGAAAAACGTGAAGAGCTTACTACCGAAGGGGGCTTAGATGTGGCAGGCAATATCGATAAAATAGCCGCTGCGACTAAAACATTAACACAAGCTGGAATTAAAGTATCACTGTTTATTGATGCTGATAAAGCGCAGTTAGATGCAGCAAAAGCGTGTGGTGCACCTTATGTTGAAATTCACACTGGGGCTTACGCAGATGCCACCAACGATGAAGACACCGCCAAAGAGCTCGAGCACATTCGCCAAGGCGTGAAATATGCAGCCAGTATTGGTTTAATTGTTAATGCTGGCCATGGTCTGCATTATCACAATGTAAAACCAATTGCAGCGATGCCAGAGATTTATGAGCTAAACATTGGCCACGCTATTATTGCCCGCGCAGCCATTGACGGTTTAGATAAAGCGGTTCGTGATATGAAACGCTTAATGCTTGAAGCTCGCGCGTAGAGTTATAATTAACGATATTAAAGACGAGCTTATTTATTAGTGATATCAATGTTGGCATCAACAAGTAAGTTTTCAAGCTCGTCTTGCAACTCAAATAACTCGGGCTCAATATTCTCAAGCGTACATTCATTTTTAAGTGATGTTTCGATCGTTTCAGCCAATGTTTTTAATTTTGGTACACCTGTATAGCAGCATGCGCCATGAAATTTATGGATAACGCTAAGTACTTGAGGGCAATCTTCGCTGGTTATTGCTTGATTTAGTAAGTTCAGGGTTTCGGGCACGCTTAGCAGTAACATATTAAGCATTTCATTGGCTAATTCTGCTTTACCGCCTGCACGTTGCAATGCCAGCGTCCAGTCAAGGCGAGTGCTATCAAAAGGAGCAGGGCTATGTTCAAATGTGCTTTTTGACTTATCACGACTCACTGGTAATTGCGGGCTATGATCGCAAATAATTTGGTTTAGCATATCTTCATCGATAGGCTTAGTTAAATAACCTTCAAAACCATCTTTTAATAACTGTTCTTTTTCACTATTAAGTGCATGCGCCGTCACGGCAATAATAGGCGTATCTTCATTCAAAGATGACTCTTTAATGAGTTTACAGGCTGTAATACCATCCATTATAGGCATTTGAATATCCATAAAAATCACATCATATTTATGGCTTTTGCTTAAACTATACGCTTGTGACCCATTATGTGCGGTATCAATTAATTCAACTTGCTCGTTGAGTAGGGTGTAAATTAATTTTAAATTAGCGTCATTATCATCCACCACTAACACTTTTAGTGGCAGCAGGGTTTGTTCATGCTGTTCTATATTATGTGCCGGGTGGTCGAGTCGATAAGGCGCAGCTAATAGCTCACATAGCTTTCGGTGATTAAGAGGTTTACTCAAACAGGCGTCAGCGCCGCTGCCGATGAAGGCTTCGCGCATGTTGTGCGATACGGTATTAAGCATTAAATATAAATAATCGGTTGATTCTCTAACCGCTTTTACATAGCTTTTTAAACGCTGCATATCGTCAACTGATGCCATGTGACCAATAAGACAAATATCAAAATTGATCTCTGAATTTTTTATGCACTCTAAAAATTCGGTTTCGTTATAGCAAGGAGTGACACTGACTTTCCACTCTTGTAATAATGAGGCAACAGCATGATGGGTATGCTTATGCGGCTCTAAATAAAGAACACGTTTACCAATTAATGACTGGGTAGGCAAATCGTTGATAAATACATGATTTGGTAATCTAAATACACCATTAAAGGTAAAACAAGTTCCGCTACCAGGGGCTGAATTTAAGGTAATACGGCCGCTCATTGCTTCAACGATATGTTTAGTAATAATAAGCCCTAAGCCGGTACCGCCAAATTTGCGGGTAATACTGGAGTCGGCTTGACCAAAGGCGGTGAATAGCGCGTCTTGTTTATCTGCTGGAATACCTACCCCAGTATCTGCGACTGACACCAAGACAGAGGTGCGCTCTTCATCAAGCAAACGATGGCTAATATCAACTTTTATCGCGCCTTTTTCAGTAAATTTAATCGCGTTACTTAACAAGTTAATCAGCACTTGTTTAAACCGTGTGGGGTCGCCGGTTAAGTGGTCGGGCACCTGAGGATTAATATAAATAGAAAGCTCAAGTTGTTTGTCGTGTGCGCTAGGTGCTAGTAATGTCATAACTTCGTTTACGCTATCGCGCAGTTGAAACTGAATAGACTCAAGCTCCATGGCTCCGGCTTCTAACTTGGAGAAATCTAATATGTCGCTAATAATAGTCATTAAGCTGTTAGCCGAAAGCTCTATGGTATCAAGGTAATCTTTTTGGTTTTTATTCAGAGGCGTTTTATAAAGCTGGCGGGTAAATCCAATAACCCCGTTAAGTGGGGTGCGTAACTCATGACTCATTTTAGCTAAAAAGTCAGATTTAACACGGTTAGCATCCTGCGCTTCTTTTTTAGCCATGGTGAGCTGGATATTTTGTGTTTCGTATTGTTCAAGCGTTTCGCGGTAATCGCTGGTTGCCTGATCAATATTTTTTTGCATTTCATCTTTTTGCATCACCATAGAATGCGAGATGGTATTGAGCCCCTCACGTAATAACTCAAACTCGCCATTCATGGGTTCAGTTAATCCGGTTTGTCTTTTACCTTCAATCAACCTGTCGGTAGCAAGTACTAACTTATTAAGCGGGGTCATAAATATCCGACTAAGTCTTAGCGCTAAAATAGCGGCTAATACTAAGGCGAGAATAATAATAATACCGCTGACCAATAATGCACGTTGTTGGCCAATAACAGCTTTATCGCGGTTAAGCTGAATCACAACGGTGCCCAACGAGGTTTGGAACTCAGAAGTATTCCAGTCGCTATTGGGGGTTGTATGGTTAATGATAGGGGTGAAAAAGGTTACTAAGTCTTCACTTTGCTGAACATAGGTGGCTTTAAAGCCATTTAATTGCGTTTGCTCAATTAAAGTGTCGAATGAGCGATGATAATTACTGGTTATAATAAGTTGGTTGTTATCATTAAAGATGGCAATCGATTTAATCGAAGGGGAGTGTTTGTTGTGTGTATAGCGAATGATGCGATTAAGCAGTTTTTTATTTTTTTCCAGTAAAGGTTGTTCAAGTGCAATAGCCAGAGGTTCAGCAATCGTTGTGCCTTGTTGATATAAAATTTCATCAAGCTCAATGTAACGATTTATTGTAAAATAACCACCTAGTAATAGCCCGATGATCACTGTGGGGATCAGGGTGAGTGTTAAAACAGAATCGCGCAAGCCTAGTTTGGTCATAATCTGAGCATTATTATCATTTTTATTGAATGTGAGTATATACATACTCATAGTTATTCTCAAAGTATCTAGGTAGAGACGTGATTCATCAACCTTTTAAGGTAATGCCTAATGGCACAAATATTTAAAGCAAATAAAAAACCACTTCAACAGCAATCACTTGAACTTGATATAACGGCAATGGATCACCACGGACGTGGTATTGCTAAGCATAATAATAAAGTGTGTTTTGTCAGTGGGGCATTACCTGGTGAGCGAGTAAAAGCCAAGTTAGTTGATGATAAAGCACGTTACAGCCAAGCTGACACGCTTAAAATACTCAAAGCCAGTGAATATCGCACTACACCCATTTGTGAACACTACAGCCAATGCGGTGGTTGTCAGTTACAGCATTTAGATGCCACACAACAAGTCGTTGAAAAGCAAGCAGCAGTAAATCAATTATTTGCCAAATTTGCAAAATTAACCGATTTAAACTGGCAAGCTCCGCTGCTAAGCCAAGCAACGCATTACCGACGTAGTGCCCGCATTGCCGTAATGTTCGACAAAGCAGCAAAAAAAATGCGGGTAGGCTATAGAGCACGTGGCTCTAAAAGTATTGTTAGCATTAATCATTGCCCAGTATTAAGTGACGTATTTGCAGAGGTATTTAACGTATTTGATAACATAATTAATCATAATAAGGCGCTGCACAGTATAAGTCATTTGCAGTTATGCGCTGCAGATGAGCAACACTTTATTGTTATTCGTCATACAAAAGCCATTTCGCCCACAGATAAAGCGTTTGTTGAGCAAAGTGTCTCGGCATATCATTGGCAATTAGTGTGGCAAAGTGATAGCGATACCATTGATCATGCCCATTTAGCGATGCCATTTTATAAGCTTGATCAGTTAGATATAAAATTTGAATTTGGACTAAATAACTTTATTCAGGTCAATGCGAGTGTAAATCAGGCAATGTTAATTCAAGCGGTGAGCTGGTTAGCATTACAAGGTGATGAAAATGTACTGGATTTATTTTGTGGTATTGGTAACTTCTCTTTAGTGTTAGCAAAGCAGGCTAAAACAGTAACAGGAATTGAAGGCGTTACTTCGGCGGTTGCATTAGCGACGCAAAATGCGCACACTAACTCTATTACAAATACTCAATTTCATTGTTTTGATTTAACCACGAGTATTAAAAAAGCGCCGTGGTTTAATAAAGAGTTAGATATTTTAGTACTCGACCCCTCTCGCACTGGTGCTATGGCAGTTTTAGAGCAGCTTCCATTAACGCAGTTTAAAGCGATTTTATATGTCTCTTGCGACCCTGTTACTTTAGCCCGTGACAGCGCTATTATTTCGCAAGCCGGCTTTGAACTTAATAAAATAGGGCTAATGAATATGTTCCCTCATACGGGGCATATCGAAACTATGGCGTTATTTCAACGGAGGTAAAGCGCATTATGGTAGCGACACGTCAATCTCATCAACATGACAAAGCGGGTGATTTTTTTTCACGCGTAGAATCTCTTGATTTGTCTCAGGAAAAAATTAGCTTACTCAATAAAGCGCAGCAACTTTGCCAAACTTGTGATAACAGCGAACGCCAAAATACCGCCATAGAGATGGTGGAGATTTTGGTTGAGCTAAATTTAGATGCTGACTCGTTAGCCACCGCCTATTTAACCCCTTATTATTTAAATGATGTAGTGAGCATTGACGCTGTCGAAGAGCATTTAGGAAATCATGTTGCGGTGTTATTAACGGGTGTGTCGCAAATGGCCACCATAAGTACGTTAGCTCATCAAGGCAATGGTACCGTGCAGGTCGATAATATTCGCCGTATGTTGCTTGCTATGGTGGAAGATGTGCGTGCCGTGGTGATTAAATTAGCCGAACAGGTGTGCCATTTACGCAACGTAAAAGACGCCGCTGAAGAAGAACGAGTGATTGCAGCCAAAGAGACTGCGGATATATTTGCACCGCTTGCTAATCGCCTTGGTATTGGCCAATTAAAGTGGGAGCTAGAGGATTTAGCTTTTCGCTATTTACACCCAGATATTTATAAAAATATAGCTAAACAACTTGATGATAAGCGCCTTGCCCGTGAAGCGTATATGGCTGATATGGTTGAGCAAGTAAAACAGCGCCTACATGAAGCGGGTATTAAAGCCGAGGTATACGGCAGGCCAAAACATATCTACAGCATTTATAAAAAAATGGCGAAAAAGAACTACGAGTTTGATCAGCTGTTTGACATACGCGCGATGCGAATTGTGGTTGAGCGCCTGCAAGATTGCTACGGTGCCCTAGGCATAGTGCACACTAATTGGCGCCATTTAAATAAAGAATTTGACGATTACGTTGCGACCCCAAAACAAAATGGCTATCAATCTATTCATACCGTAGTATTTGGCCCCGAAGGTAAAACTGTTGAGATTCAGATCCGAACGCACGACATGCATCAAGATGCAGAGCTGGGCGTTGCCGCACATTGGATGTACAAAGAAGGTGCGTTACCAGGGCGTGGTTCAGGCTATGAGCAAAAAATTAGCTGGTTGCGTAAGTTACTGCAATGGCAAGAAGAAGTGGTTGATGGCAGCGATTTAGCGCAAGAGCTTAAAAACCAAGTGGTTGAAGACCGCGTCTATGTGTTTACTCCACGTGGAGATATTTTTGACTTACCGCTAGGGGCAACGCCTCTTGATTTTGCTTACTACATTCACTCCAATGTAGGGCATCGGTGTATTGGTGCAAAAATATTTGGCAAAATAGTGCCGTTTACTCATCAATTAAGTACCGGCGATCAGGTTGAAATACTGACCCAAAAGCAGCCAAATCCAAGTCGTGATTGGCTAAATCCGTCGTTAGGTTACATTAAGTCTTCTCGCGCTAGAGCCAAAATCCACCATTGGTTTAAACAGCTCGACCGCGATAAAAATTTAAGCGCGGGTAAAGAAATCCTTGATAACGAATTACAAAAGTTAGAGTTAACTTACAAAGATTTAGACCCAGCGATAAAGCGCTTTAACTTTAGAGAGCTTGATGACTTAATGGTCGCCATTGGTGCAGGCGATATTCGCCTTAACCAAATGCTCAACTTTATTACCGATAGAACGGAGCACGAGCCGGTTATTCGCTTTAAATCGCCCAGTAAAGTGACTGGCGATAAAAACGGTATTGTGGTTGATGGAGTAGGCAGTTTAATGAGCCATGTTGCTCGCTGTTGCCGCCCTGTACCTGGGGATGAAATTATTGGGTATATTACCCAAGGCCGTGGCATTGCCGTGCATCGTGAGGATTGTGACTCGTTTAGTAATTTAAAAAACAAGCACCCAGAGCGCGTTATTTCAGTAAGTTGGTCAGATGATATTAGCAGCTCCTACGCGTTAACTATTCGTATTGAAGCCAGCGATCGGTCTGGTTTAATTCGTGATATTAGTTCTGCTTTGGCGAATGAAAAAGTCAATGTGCTCAATATGAATGTCAACACGGTTGATAGCACTCAAACGGCTATTTTTGTGATGCAAATAGAAGTGCATGACTTACAAGGCACAAATAAAGTGCTTTCTAAGTTACACCAGATAGAAGGGGTGCACAGTGCAAAACGAGGGCAGTAATCAGGCTAATAATGAGGCTATAAGCCAACTGCTGGAAATAATGCAAACACTGAGAAACCCTGAGGGCGGATGCCCTTGGGATCTCAAGCAAACGTTTGCGTCAATCGTGCCGCATACTCTTGAAGAAGCCTATGAAGTGGCTGATTGTATTGAAACGAATAATTTAAGCGATTTAAAAAATGAGTTAGGCGACTTACTTTTTCAAATCGTGTTTTATGCGCAACTAGCACAAGAGCAGCAATTATTTAATTTTAACGATGTAGTGGCACAGTTAAATGAAAAGTTGGTGCGTCGTCATCCGCATGTATTTTCAGCGCAAGACACACCTAAAACCGATGCCGAATTAGCTGCGCAGTGGCAAGCAATAAAAGCACAAGAGCGTGCGGCTAAACCCCAAGGCCAAAGCTCAGTACTTTGGCAAGATATACCAAACAGTTTACCTAGCTTAACAAAAGCTAAAAAAATTCAGCAACGGGTCGCTGCGTTAGGGTTTGATTGGCCGACTTATCACGGTGCTATTGATAAAGTGAGTGAAGAGGTTGAAGAAGTGAAAGAAGCCTTAGCTCATGACCCATACTCAGATCATACAGCAGAAGAGCTAGGTGATTTGCTGTTTGCTACTGTTAATGTAGCGCGCCATGTTAAACGCGACCCCGAACAACTGCTTCGCAGTGCCAACGATAAGTTTTCTGCACGGTTTGAAAAGGTACAAAACTACTTAATTGCACAGGGTAAATGTATTGATTCTGCGTCTTTAGAGGAAATGGATGCAGCATGGGATGCGATAAAAAAACTAAATAAATAGGGACATAAAAAATGTTTGTTTTTTGTGCACAGATTTACCAATTTTAGCTGGATTGCTTAGCTATGTTTTGGTACAATTTCGCCCCGTCTTGTTTATATTCCAAAATCACTTGTTTGGGTATTATATTCCTTTTAATTCCTGATATTCTAGGGTTCGCATGAGTACAAAATTTATCTTCGTTACTGGCGGAGTTGTTTCTTCGTTGGGTAAAGGTATTGCAGCAGCATCGTTGGCCGCTATTTTAGAGGCCCGTGGCTTAGATGTTACCATTTTAAAGCTGGATCCTTACATCAACGTTGACCCAGGCACAATGAGCCCAATTCAACACGGTGAAGTATACGTTACCGAAGACGGCGCAGAAACGGACCTTGATTTAGGTCACTACGAACGTTTTATTCGCACCAAAATGACCAGCCGTAATAACTTTACGCAAGGGCGCGTATATGAAGATGTACTACGTCGTGAAAGACGTGGCGAATATCTTGGCGCAACAATTCAAGTTATTCCTCATATCACTAATGATATTAAGCAACGTGTTTATGATGGCGCAGAAGGCCATGATATAGCAATCGTTGAAATTGGTGGTACGGTAGGCGATATTGAGTCACAACCATTTATCGAAGCTATTCGTCAAATGGGCACAGAGATTGGTCGTGAACGTGCGCTATTTATTCACTTAACGCTAGTGCCATTCTTAGGCCCTGCCGGTGAAGTGAAAACAAAACCAACTCAGCACTCAGTTAAAGAGTTACGCTCAGTCGGTATTCAACCAGATATTCTTATTTGTCGCTCAGACCGTAAGCTGCCAAATAACGAGCGTGCAAAAATTGCATTGTTCACAAACGTTGAAGAAAAAGCCGTTATTTCACTGCCTGATGTAGACAGTATTTATAAAATCCCTGCGTTATTAAAGTCGCAAGAGTTAGACAACTTTGTATGTCGTCGTTTCCATTTAGACGCGCCTGAGGCTGATTTAGCTGAGTGGGAACAAGTATTGTATCAAGAGTCTAACCCAACGGGTGAAGTGACAATTGGTATGGTTGGTAAATACATTGAATTACCGGATGCATACAAATCAGTAAACGAAGCATTAAAACATGCGGGACTAAAAAATCGTTTAACTATCAATATTCAATACGTTGATTCACAAGACTTAGAAACTAAAGGAACGGATATTCTTTCTCGCTTAGATGCTATTTTAGTGCCAGGTGGTTTTGGTGGTCGTGGTGTTGAAGGTAAGATTCTAGCGGCTAAATATGCTCGTGAAAACAAAGTGCCTTACTTAGGTATTTGTTTAGGTATGCAGGTTGCGCTAATTGAATACGCACGAAATGTTGCCGGTTTAGTTGATGCAAACTCAACGGAATTTAATGCAAACTCAGAGGCTCCAGTGGTTGGTTTAATCACTGAGTGGCTAGACGCTGAGGGTAACGTAGAAGTACGTGATGAAAAGTCTGATTTAGGTGGCACAATGCGTTTAGGCGCACAAAAATGCCATTTAACGCCTGGCTCTAAAGTACACGAAGTGTATGGCAGCGACGAAATTGTTGAACGTCACCGTCACCGTTACGAAGTTAATAACAACTTCGTTGCACAGCTTGAACAAGCAGGTTTAAGCTTTACTGGTTTATCTGAAGATAAAAAGCTAGTAGAGATTATTGAAAATAAAGATCACCCTTGGTTTATTGCAGCGCAATTCCACCCGGAATTCACTTCAACGCCACGCGATGGTCATCCGCTATTTGAAGGGTTTGTAGCTGCGGCTCATACCTACCAAAAAGCGTCTTCGTAATTTAAAAAAGGCTGTGCATATTGCGCGGCCTTTTTTGTTTCTAAGGCTGGCCTAGGTTAGCCGTACTCACCATTTTGGGAATATAGAGGAATCAAGATGTCAGAAATCGTAAAAGTAATCGGTCGTGAAATTATGGACTCGCGTGGTAACCCAACTGTAGAAGCTGAGGTATATTTAGCTGATGGTTCATGGGGCCGTGCTGCTGCACCATCAGGTGCATCTACAGGAACTCGCGAAGCATTAGAATTACGTGATGGTGATAAAACTCGTTATTTAGGTAAAGGCGTATTAAAAGCGGTAGGTTTCATTAATAATGAAATTGCAGCGGCTTTAAAAGGTCAAAATGCACTTGCTCAAAGTGATGTAGACCAAGTAATGCTTGATTTAGATGGTACTGAAAATAAAGAAAAACTAGGTGCTAATGCTATTTTAGCGGTTTCACTTGCTAACGCAAAAGCGGCTGCACAATCTAAAAAAGTAGAGCTATACGAGCACATTGCTGACTTAAATGGCACGCCAGGTGTTTACTCTATGCCACTACCAATGATGAACATCATCAACGGCGGTGAGCACGCTGATAACTCAGTAGATATTCAAGAATTTATGGTTCAGCCAGTTGGTGCTGCTAATTTCCGTGAAGCATTGCGTATGGGTGCTGAAGTATTTCACAGCCTTGCAAAAGTGCTTAAAGCAGATGGTCATTCAACAGCTGTTGGTGACGAAGGCGGTTTTGCACCAAACCTTGCATCAAACGAAGCAGCACTTGCAGCAATTAAAGTGGCTGTTGCAAATGCCGGTTATGAGCTTGGTAAAGATATTACCCTTGCACTTGATTGTGCTGCCTCTGAGTTTTATGACAAAGAAGCAAATATCTACGACCTTAAAGGTGAAGGTAAAAAGTTTACCTCTGAAGAGTTTAACTACTTCTTAAAAGACTTAACTGAGCAATACCCAATTGTATCAATTGAAGATGGCTTAGATGAGTCTGATTGGGATGGCTTTGCTCATCAAACTAAACTAATGGGCGATAAAGTTCAATTAGTGGGTGATGACTTATTCGTAACCAATACTAAGATTTTAAAACGTGGTATCGACAATGGTATTGCTAACTCAATCTTAATTAAATTTAACCAAATTGGTTCACTAACAGAAACGTTAGCGGCAATCAAAATGGCGAAAGATGCTGGTTTTACAGTGGTTATTTCTCATCGCTCTGGTGAAACTGAAGATGCAACCATTGCTGATTTAGCGGTAGGTACTGCTGCAGGCCAGATCAAAACAGGTTCATTAAGCCGTTCAGACCGTGTTGCTAAGTACAACCAATTGCTTCGTATTGAAGAGCAATTAGGCGCTAAAGCACCGTACAATGGTTTAAAAGAAGTTAAAGGCCAGTAATTCTTTAATTTGTTTAAAATTATAAAAATCCTCGCTTATGCGGGGATTTTTAATCATAAATGCAAATATAACAGGTGGGTGGTTTATTGTTTGTAAATTTATTGTTACTTTAGGAGCGTATTAAAAAATAACAATAAAATGATTATGAAAAAGAACTATGTTACTCACCTCATAAATGCCAAATATCATGGCACGCTTCCTCCAAAACAAGAAATAGTGTCTTTTGCGCTAACAGCTCCTGAATTTGTTCACTATTGGTTATGTCATGCGGTTTCATCATCAACTTCTTCTCAGGAGCTAGCCATTGTTTTATGCTTAGCTAAGTATCATAAAATTGAAGCTCTTAAGGTTTTATCTCACTTTTGGCCAATCCGAACAGCTGATCCGCAAGTAACAATTAACTTTGAAAAACATATATCAGGCCTTCCTAAGACTATACAGCAGGGTATTGAAACCGATTTAATAGGGTTGTGGAGTAGCTTAATTATGCCATTGAATATTCAATCCTCTGAACAATCATTACCTGTGACAACATTAGAAACGCAACTAACGAATGAATTAGCGCAGGAGATTATAAAGCTTGCTAATAATAATTTAAATTTAGCTGGGGTGTATGCTGAAAACTCTACAAGACAAAAAGTTATAGACATCAGAGACAATGAGCAGCTTATAACACAATTACCAGTCGATAATATTTTAATAGCTATATTACAGCGCATCATATGTTCAGACGACTATGCTGACTTAGCATATGCTGAGCCTATGATTATTTATCGTTATACTCAAGGTCAGCAATACAAATGGCACTATGATTTTATTACACCTTCAAATGAAAATGCTAAAAAAGAACTTAATTTTTTTGGTCAAAGACGGCGAACACGTATTATAAATTTAAATGACGGATTTGAAGGTGGAGAAACCGCCTTTAAAGACTGGAATGTAAGTGTTAAAGCCAAGCAAGGACAAGTAATTAAATTTAATAATATGATTGGTAATCAGGTAGATAAAAACTCAGTACATAGTGGAAAACCCGTATTATTAGGTGAAAAGTGGATTTGTACGCTTTGGATGCGAGAAAAACCTTTTTGGTTACGCGAATCTATTTGGTGCAAAAATTAATACCGACAAATAATTACAACTGAAACTGCTGTTTTAATATCTCTTTTGTAAAACTGGTTTTTAAGTAAAAGCCACGCGGCAGGGTTTTAATTATTTTCCCGTTTGGGCCTATGGCATCGGTAACAATATGGCTATTAGCGGCTTTTGGTCGTATTTGCATAGCGTCACCTAAATGCCCTGATATTTCATCTACCCGACCAAGCGCTATAAGCTCCATTTGCTCTTCCCAGTCACGCTGTAATTGCACATCTTGCGCGGGGGAAGGTTGCCACAAAAAGCCACTGCCTATGGTTCTATCAAAAGGGGCGATATCGCGCTCACTTAAAATAGGTAACCATAAAACATGATTCAACTTTTTACGTACGCTACTTGTGTGCCACGTCATACCGGTTACATTCATTAACGGGGTGACCGACACAAAGGTAGTTTCTAGCGGTTTACCTCTATATGAAATAGGCAATGTTTTAAGCTCTATGCCTAAATCTTCAAAGTCGGGTAGCGGTTTTGACCCAGCTGTTGCGCCTAATACATACTCAATCAGTTGACCTGTCCAGCCTTTTTCACGCAATAAATCATCTGGCGTTTTAAAGTGGTACTGCTGTGCTAGTTGTCCAAGTGTGAGCCCTGCAATAGCATTGACACGTTGCATTAATTGATTGATTGAATGAGGTTTTAAAGGTTGCATACTGTTTATTTTAGTTGAATAAATACCAGCGCCATGATAGCAAATTAGTGTGTTAGTGGATATCTTTAGCGGTTGGTTGAATTTTGTTCGTACTGTATGTGATGCAATTTTATGCGCTGTTTTAAAACGCTAAATTTAACTAAGTAACTGAACTGCATTGTTTTTTTTGTTTTAAGTGTTCAGTTTTAATTAAGGTCTATAATTGTTGTAAGGATAAATACAGATGTATAAACATGTTTATCCACAGATTCTGTGGAGAACATCACTTTTTAGATCTTGTATTGTGGATTTGTTTGCTAAATGAGCGTGTTTTACAAAAGTTATGCACAAGCTGTGAGTAACCAGCACAAACAGTGTGGTTTTTATGTATTTACACTCATGGCAGTGTTGTTTGTTATTCACATGCAATGGATTTTGCCATTAATTTGCCTTAACCGAGGATGTTAAAGAGGCTTGCACGTAATAGTATTTGCCGTATTGCAGCTAATGTGGAACAATCATAAAAAATCGACTTACAAATGAGGCACTAAGGTGATTGATGCCGAAGGTTTTCGTGCCAATGTCGGAATTGTAATTTGCAATAATCAGGGGCAAGTGTTTTGGGCCAGACGCTATGGTCAACATTCTTGGCAATTTCCCCAAGGTGGTGTTGATGATGGTGAAACACCAGAACAAACTATGTACCGTGAATTACACGAAGAAGTAGGTTTGCGACCAGAAGATGTAGAAATAGTTGCAAGCTCAAAACATTGGTTACGCTATAAATTACCCAAACGATTAATCCGCCGCGACTCAAGTCCGGTGTGTATTGGGCAAAAACAAAAATGGTTTTTACTGAAGTTACGCTGTAAAGATGAAGATGTAAATTTACTAAAAACGCACCATCCTGAATTTGATGATTGGCGGTGGGTGAGTTATTGGTATCCAGTAAGGCAGGTAGTATCGTTTAAACGGGATGTTTATCGACGTGTTATGAAAGAGTTTGCTCCTTTTGCTATGCCCTTCAATAAGCGAGAGCAACAAAAAGACAATTGGCGAAGCAAAAGGTAGTTTTACATAAAAAGGAGCAGTGTATGCTGGCAACACTCAGATCGATAGCTGAGTCTGTTTCGCAACAAGCGAATTTAGACGATGCGTTAGTGTGCTTTGTGAAAATGGTAAAAGATGCCATGAATACCCAGTGCTGCTCCATTTATTTTGCCGATTACAGTCAAGATAACTTTGTACTAATGGCCAGCGAAGGGTTAAACCCCGATGCGGTGGGTAAATTTAGAATTGGCTTTACTGAAGGACTTGTTGGGCTAGTTGCTCAGCGCGAAGAGGCGATTAACATTGCGTTTGCTAAATCGCATCCTCGCTTTAAACTCTCCCCAGAAGTGAACGAAGAAGGCTACAACGCTTTTTTGTCTGTGCCTGTTGTTCATCAAAAAAAGGTATTAGGCGTTATTGTTGTGCAACAGAAAATGGCTCGAGTATTTTCTCAAGATGAAGAGTCGTTTTTAATTACACTCTCAGCGCAGTTAGCTTCACAGCTTGCGCATGCCGAAATAAAAGAAGTATTGCGCCAAGATGAGTCGTCTCATCAAACATCGGTTTTAAAAGGGGTGTCTAGTGCGCCAGGCATTAGTATTGGTAAAGCCTTTGTTGTTATTCCTAAACTTAATTTTAAGTCCATAGAGCTTACTAAAAATAGTGATGTGAATGAACAACGCCGTTTATTCACGCAAGCGGTTGCTGCAACGCGCAAGGAATTTAGCACTTTATCGATGACATTAAGCGATACCATACCGCAAGAGGCGTTGGCGGTGTTTGATGTGTATCAGCAATTATTGGATGCTAAAAGCTTAGGTCATAATGTAGAGGCACAATTACAAGAAGGTTGGTGTGCAAAAAGTGCATTAAAAATTGTGATTGAACGTTTAGTTGCACAGTTTAATGAAATGCAAGACCCTTATATTAAAGAGCGTGCGGTTGATGTTAAAGACATTGGCTTACGGGTGCTTCATCACTTAGTGAACACTGAGCATGCAATAAAAGACTACCCTGAAAACACAATCCTCATCGCTCACACATTAACTCCTGCGATGTTAGCCGAAGTGCCAAATGAGCGTTTAGCAGGTGTGGTAAGCATTAATGGTTCAGCTAATAGCCATGCCTCTATTTTAACGCGAGCAATGGGGGTGCCTGCAATTTGGGGTATTGAAGATTTACCGTTACTGCAGTTTGATAACAAAGAAATGATTTTAGATGCTTTTGCTGGGCGTTTATATATTTCGCCTTCGCAAATGCTTATTGATGAGTATACCGAGTTACAACATCAAGATAACTTACTCAACAATCGTTTTTTAGAAGAGCAATCACTGCCTGCAATTACCTTGGACGGGGAGCATATTAGTTTATTGCTCAACGCAGGGCTTGAACTTAATACGCAACAAAATAGTGCCCATATTTGTGATGGTGTTGGTCTTTACAGAACCGAAGCGTGGTTTATGCAAAAAGGGCAGTTTCCATCGCAACAAGAACAAGAAAAATGGTATCGCGAAGTACTCAGTAGCTATTATCCTAACCCCGTAGTTATGCGAACGTTAGATATTGGTGGCGACAAAGTTTTAGATTATTTTAATATTACCGAAGAAAACCCGTTTTTAGGATGGCGTGGTATTAGAATTAGCCTAGATCATCCTGAGCTTTTTTTAGATCAGCTCAAAGCCATGCTCAAAGCGAATATTGGCTTAGGTAATTTAAAAATAATGCTGCCTATGATCAGTGGCACTGATGAAGTTGAAGAGTCGCTGGCATTGTATAACCAAGCCTATTATGAGTTAAGCGAAACATTTCCTGAGCAATTAATAGAAAAGCCAGATATTGGCATTATGCTTGAGGTACCTTCAAGTGTATTTATGCTGCCAGAGTGGTCTAGAAAAGTCGATTTTTGCTCAGTGGGTAGTAACGATTTAACTCAGTATTTATTAGCGGTAGATAGAGCAAATGCCCGTGTGGCCGATTTATTCAATCCTTATCATCCAGCTGTGTTACGTGTATTAAATAATATTGCCAGCGAATGTGAGCACTATGAATTGCCCTTTAGTTTATGTGGTGAGCTTGGCGGCGATCCCGAGGGAGCAATATTACTCATTGCCATGGGCTATAGACGTTTAAGTATGAACTTATCGTCGTTAAATAAAGTGAAATGGGTGCTTAGGCGCTTAAATGTTAGTGACATGGAACAATTACTGAGCGAGTGTTTAGCACAGCCCAATGCTAAACAAGTGTTGCGTTTAACCCGTAATTTTATGATAGAGCATCAGCTAGGTAATTTATTTTATACACCTAAATGATAGAGCTGTTATTGTTTATATAATCAATTAAAATATACATATTCTTAAATGTATTAGAGATAACTATGTATGAACTAGGACTTCTAGTTGCAAGTTGTGCGTTATTAGGTTGCATTGTTGGTTTTTTAGCAGGACTTCTAGGCATAGGCGGTGGTTTAATCATTGTGCCGGTGCTAACGAGCTTGTTACTGGGTTTTAATGTGGCCGCTGCCGATCATGTATTGGTTATCGCTATTGCGACATCTTTAGCCTCTATTTTATTTACCTCGACTTCTTCAGCGTTAGCTCATCATAAAAATGATAATGTGCCTTGGAAAATTGCCCCTTGGGTAATGTCGGGTGTGGCCATTGGCGCCTTGATTAGCGGCTTTGCTGCCAGCTTTATACCTGAGAAAATGTTACGAACCGTGTTTGCGGTGAGTGTGGTTTTTATTGCTATGAGAATGGTGCTTTCTGCCCGTAATAAAGTGAGCGTAGGTCACCCGATGCCTGCAGGCCCCGTGCTAGGAAGTATTAGTGCGATAATGGGGGCACTATCTGGGTTGATTGGGATTGGCGGTGGCGCACTACTTGTGCCTATGTTGCACTATTTTTCGGTTGATATTAAAAAGGCAATTGGTTGCGCTGCTGCATGTGGTATTGTAATTGCCTTTTTTGGCTCTATTGGTTATGTCAGCGCCGGTTGGCAAGTAACTGACTTAGCGCATGGTTTTATGGGATTTGTTTATTTACCTGCATTGTTAGGGATTGTTGTTACCTCATGGTTTATAGCGCCAATAGGCGCCAAAGCAACGCATTACTTACCTGTGAATACAATTAAGAAAGTTTTCGCGATGTTACTTGTTATCATCGCTATTAAAATGGTTTTTAGCTAAAGGTTTATTTTTATGGCACTGGAGTTTCCTCAAATTGATCCAATAATTTTTTCTATTGGGCCACTTAGCGTTCGTTGGTATGGATTAATGTACTTAATTGGTTTTGCGTTTGCGATGTGGTTTGCTAATCGTCAAGCTAATAAGTCCGGTTCAGGTTGGACTAAAGACGAAGTCAGCGATTTACTCTTTTACGGCATGCTGGGCGTTATATTAGGTGGGCGTATTGGTTATGTTCTGTTTTATCAATTTAGCTATTTTATCGAAAACCCCTTATATTTGTTTAGAATAGACCAAGGTGGCATGTCGTTTCATGGTGGAACACTGGGGGTGATCACTGCAATTGCTATTTTTGCTTACAAGCGTAAAAAATCGTTATTACAAGTCGGTGATTTTGTAGCACCTTTAGTGCCTGTTGGTTTACTGGCTGGGCGTATAGGTAACTTTATTAACGGCGAATTATGGGGGCGTACCACTGATGTTCCGTGGGCAATGGTGTTTCCAACCGGAGGCCCGCTTGCACGCCACCCTTCACAACTTTACGAAGCTTTTTTTGAAGGGCTTGTATTGTTTGTCATATTATTGTGGTTTATTAAGCGTCCACGTCCTGCGGGAAGTGTGTCGGGTTTGTTTTTACTGGGTTACGGCGTATTTAGATTTTGTATTGAATATTTTCGCCAACCAGATGCGCAATTGGGGCTATTTGCTGATTTCATTTCTATGGGGCAAATTCTATCGTTACCAATGATAATTGGCGGGTTAGGCTTACTTATTTGGGCCTATAAACAACCACTATCAAAAACAGCGGCAAAAGCTTAAAAGAAGAAGTTAGATGAAACAATATTTAGAATTATGTCAGCGCATTGTTGACCAAGGACAATGGATTGAAAACAAGCGTACCGGTACACGTTGTTTAACGGTTATAAACGCTGATTTAGAATACGATGTGGCTAATAATCAGTTCCCAATGATCACTACGCGAAAAAGCTATTACAAAGCGGCTATTGCTGAATTATTAGGTTATTTAAGAGGCTATGACAGTGCTGAGCAGTTTCGCAATATAGGTTGTAAAACCTGGGATGCTAACGCCAATGAAAATAGTGCCTGGCTCAATAATCCTAATCGTAAAGGTGAGGATGATATGGGGCGCGTTTATGGCGTGCAAGGACGAGGCTGGCAACGCCCTGATGGTTCAACACTGGATCAACTTGCAAAGGTCATCAATAATTTAAAAAATGGCATTGATGATCGCGGCGAAATTATTACTTTTTACAACCCAGGTGAGTTTGAGCTTGGCTGCTTGCGCCCATGCATGCATACGCATACCTTTTCATTACTAGGCGATACCCTGTATTTAACCTCGTACCAACGAAGTTGTGATGTACCGTTAGGGCTAAACTTTAATCAAATTCAATGTTTTGTTTTATTGGCACTGGTTGCACAAATTACTGGCCACAAAGCCGGTAAGGCATATCATAAAATCACCAATGCCCACATTTACGAAAATCAGCTAGATTTAATGCGAGATGTGCAATTAAAGCGCGAGCCATTTGCTTCTCCTCAATTAAAAATTAATCCAGAGATTAAGTCACTCGAAGATATAGAAACATGGGTAACACGTGATGATTTTGAGGTGGTTGGTTATCAATGCCACGAGGCTATTCAATACCCATTTTCAGTTTAAAAAATAAGGAGAGCATAATGAAAGCAGTGATCCCCGTAGCCGGCCTTGGAACACGTATGTTACCGGCAACTAAAGCAATTCCAAAAGAAATGCTGCCCGTTGTAGACCGTCCACTCATTCAATACGTTGTTAGCGAAGCGGTTGCCGCTGGTATCAAAGAGATAGTGCTAGTAACGCATTCGAGTAAAAACTCGATTGAAAACCATTTTGATACCAGCTTTGAACTAGAGGCAACGTTAGAGAAACGTGTAAAGCGGCAATTACTTGCCGAAATACAGTCTATTTGCCCTAAAGATGTGACCATTATTCATGTACGTCAAGGTGAAGCAAAAGGCCTAGGTCATGCTATTAACTGTGCCGCTCCTATTATTGGCAATGAACCTTTTGTGGTTATTTTACCCGACGTTATTATTGATGATGTAGAAAGTGACCTAACAAAAGACAACTTAGCTGAAATGATTACTCGCTTTGAGCAAACTAAACACAGTCAAATTATGGTTGAGCCAGTCCCTAAAGATGACGTAGATAAATTTGGTGTTGTGGATTTAGGTGATGTTGAGTTAAACCAAGGTGAAAGCTCACCCATTCAAAGCATGGTAGAAAAACCACCCGTTGACGAGGCACCTTCAAACCTTGCTGTGGTTGGTCGTTACGTGTTGAGTAAAAATATTTGGCCATTACTGGCTAAAACCCCTCAAGGTGCCGGTGATGAAATTCAGCTAACAGATGCAATAGCCATGCTTATGCAAGATGAAAAAGTAGATGCCTACGCAATGAAAGGCCGAAGCCATGATTGTGGCAGTAAAATTGGTTATTTAAAAGCAACCATTGAATTTGCTCTTCGTCGTGATGAATTCGCCGGTGAGCTTAAAACGTTTATTAAAACGTTAATATAAATAAACTTATCATTATTAGAAGCGCCTATATGGCGCTTTTTTTGATTGTAAAATAGCTTTTTTAGTATTTTAAATTATCACTATTTTTGCAGTTATACAGACATATTTAACATTGTGTTGTAATCTTTATGTTAACCCAAGTTGTTTTGTTGTTAACGTGCTTTGTTGATTCAATTGAAAATTGACTTAATTGAGCGGTCTAAACTATTGAAAGAGAAACAATCAATGTGTGAATACAGCAAAAAGTATCACCGATATCTGTTAGTCGTATTACTGTTGTTATTAAGTACTGGTTGTACGATATCGCCTTATAAAACATCATTAAATGAAAAAGTTAAAGATTCACCTGAATATGTAACCATCACAGCGCTCGAGCTTGCTCAACTAAAAGATGCCGCCTTGCAATGGCAGCAAGCGCGCTCTGGCATAGAGCGGCTATTAAAGTTAGAACGTGAGCTCACATATTTAGTTGATCACCTAGATATTATTAACAGTAAAGCAATAGCGCAATCTAATCAGGCTGTTAGCAATCGTTATGCTCGCTCAGTAATAAACACAAAGGCGCCGCCAAATCTTAGATATGGTAATAATTACGCAAGCACCTCAGATAAAGTTGAACGACCAAGGCAAAGGTATAGTAATCGCTACGCAAAATCCTCTAAAGGGGACGCTCCATACAATCAGCGACATAGTAGTCGCTATGCTAGCGTGCCTACAAAAATGATTACAGCCCCTTCAAAAAGCTACAGTAAGCGCGCTGTTAGTTTGCCTGCGAAAGCAACGAACTCAATCGTGAAGAAAAAAGTATTCCCTCAAACATCGAAGCTAACAAAAGTGGCAATGGTTGATACCAACAAAAAAGTATTTGCATTGCAGGTTGCGTCACTCGATTCACAAGAGAGTGTTGCCAAAGAATGGAAGCAAATTAACAAAAAAGCAGCGCCTTTGTTTAAGGACAAAATCACGACAAATATTGAAAAAGCAAAGGTTAATAACAAAATCTATTATCGACTAAAATTAGGTGAGTATTTTAACTTTAAAAGTGCAGAGGATGATTGCGAGGTATTTAAATTTTATAAAGTTGACTGTTTTGTGAGTAACTACACTGACGGACCAATCAGGTTATAAAACAATATTACTTGGCGCTTTTATTGCATAATAGCTTTAGATAGCTAGTCTTTTGTAATGGGTGCCTAAAGTGAAACTTTATTTAATAACATTATTAATACCATTTGCATTAGCTGGTTGCAGCAACCAGCTAATGCCTTCAGATTCACAAAGCGATAAGCTTGTACGTGAAAAAGATATAAAACCTTACCTAGAGCAATGGGATAACAACAAAGAGCAAATAGCGCGCTTAAGCACCATGGAAGAAGACTTATCGTTATTGATTCAAGCGCTTTCTGCACAAACAGATATTGATACCGTACCAGAGCCGATGAAAGAGAAAGTTAAACGTGTTGAGTATGGCTCTAAGCAATCGTTACAACCCTCATCAGAAACCGCTTTAGCTGATAACACTACCAGTACAAACAAAGCAATGTACGGTGTGCAAATTGGACGTTATTTAATTTCTAACGGAGCCAAAAGGCAAGTGGAGCGACTAAAAGAGCAATACCCTCAATTAAACAGTATTTTGCAATACCGCATTAATGAGCAACAAAAAGAATCAAGTACCTTTTATAGTGTTGTAGCAGGCCCGCTAAAAAATCAACAACAGGCGGCGCAGTTGTGTTTGTTTTTTTATAAGATGGGTAATAAATGTACCTTAGCGGCATTTTCAGAGGATGTTTAAGGTTTTTTTCGCTTATTTTTGCATCCTGTTATTATAAATCAAAATAAAGTAAATATTTTCTAACTTTTTAGTGATTTTGGCCGATACTTAAATTAACCTGAACAAAAGGTTAACAACTTATATCTAAGGGAAAACTATGAACAAAATATTTACTAAAGCAGCGTTTGCTGCATCAATGACTGTTCTTTCTTTCGGTGCGGCTGCAGAAACTGCTTCTTTTCAAGCGGGTGTTACAGTTCAAAACGCATTCACCTTTACGAATGATGCACCACTAGATTTTGGTACAATCAGGGCTTCAGGTGATTTAACGGGGACGGAGACTGCAACACTAGTATTAGCCGCAAACCCTGCTACTGCTCCTACAACGGCTTCTACAGATGCAACCGCAGCTGAAATTGCAATTTTAGTAGCAGGTACACCAGCTTCTTTTTCTGTTTCTGGTGTTTCTCCTTTTGGTACATTGACCATTACAAATCCGACTGAAACTGCGATTGCGCCTGATACAGCACCTGCGGGCACTGCTGCATTTACTTTGGGCACTCCAACGTATTATGTGTTAACCGGTGCTACGCCTAATAGCGCAGCTACAACGACCATTCAGGTTGATTCAAATGGTGAAGCAACTTTTAATTTTGGTGCAACATTAACCACAACAGGGGTTGCTGCAACTAGTGATTATATCGATGGATCATACAGTGGCACGTTTACATTAGAATTAAATTACTAATGGGCAAAGCCTGCTTTATTGTATAAAGCAGGCTACTTTATGAAATTATTTTTACTCATACTAGCAGCTTTCTTAACTACGGATTTATACGCACAAGTTACACCGCTTGAGCAATTGAATTTTGGTAAAATTGTTATCATTGATAATCAAAGTGTTAGCTCTATGACCTTGTTGCCCAGTAACACAAATACCTTAACCAATAAGATATATTTACTTGAAAAAGGCCATGCAGCCGAATTGTTGCTTGAAGGATACCCTGCACGTATCCAGGTAAACGTGAGTGACTTTGTAAGTGATCAGCCCCTAAATAACATTTTTGGTGGCGCGCCACTGATTTTAAATCAACTCATTTATAATACGACCATTACAACCGATACCACAGGAACTGCTTTATTGAGAGTAGGGGGGCAATTAAGTACCTCGGGTGACGGAAATACTTATAAAGATGGTATCTTTGATACTACAATTGAAGTGACGCTAAATTATTAGACAACTAGAGATGTTGATTAAATGACAATAATAAAAACTTTTTTTATCTTAGTAAGCTTTATCTTAACTAGCTTCCATTCTTATGCAAACTTACTTATCTCGCCAACAAGAATCAATTTTGATGAGCGTCAACGTGTTGCTAAAGTTATTGTTGTTAATAACTCTAATGAAGCAAAAACTTATAGGTTGGAGTGGCAAGACAAAGTTGCACTAGCTGGCGGTGGGTATGCTAATTTAGCGGCTGATCAAGAAAGTTCATCTTCACTTAAAAATATGGTTAGGATCAGCCCATCGCAAGTTAGATTAGCACCAGGAGAAAGGCAGATTGTTAAGCTTGCTATTCGAAAGCCAAAAGGTTTAATAGAACAGGAATACCGTTCTCACTTAGCATTTAAAGCACTCCCTAATGAAACTCAAATCCAGCAACAAAGACTTGGTATTAATTTGAAATTACTATTAAGTTACACTATCCCTGTTATTTTGCGAAAAGGCGCTGAAAAACCTAATGTTAATATTAGCAATTTACAGCTTATACATAGCCCAGAAAAAAAAGCGCTTGAGATTGAAATTAAGCGAGAGGGGGGCTTTAGCTCTTTTGGCAAGTTAGAAGTTTTCTTTAAGCAAAAAGGAACGGATACAGAGAAAAAGATCGCTATGTTAAACGATTTTAGTATTTACCCTGAGCTAAAAACAACAACGGCGACGATACCAATTTTTGCAGATCAAAATATCCCGAAAAATGGTCAAATTCGCGTAATTTATACAGGGCTTAAAGAATATCGCGATACTATTTTTAGTGAAAAGGTTGCGCCAATTAATAATGCAATTATCGGTAACTTGAAATAGGCGATGTATTACTTTAAGCGCTCAAAGTGGTTGTTGATCATTTTTTTATCAATTGACCCCTTATTAGCAGCAGAGCCTGACACTCAGGCCATTCTTGCTAGCATAAAAAAAATAGATAAAAAATGGCAGCAATACAACACTGATCAAGCTGTAAATGAAAGAACAGAGCCTGAGCTTAATGTGCAGCAAGGTGAGGGCATCCCCGAAGGGGAGTTATTATTTTTTTCATCGTTCGTGAAAAAAAATTACCTGGGTGAAATGCTCGGGGTGAAAAGTAAAACCGGTGTATTAATAGATTTATTAAGTTTTTCAGAAAGCCTGGATTTTGCTATCGATATAAATAGCGATGACCTTATTGCTCAAGGCTGGTTTATTCGTGAAGATAATCAGTTTTATCTAGACCTAAATACAAATACAGTACAAATTAACGGCGTTAGATATTCATTTAACAGCCAACAAGCTTATGCTGAGAACGGCGATATGTTTGTTGATAGTAACTTGTTAGCGCAGTGGTTTTCGTTAGATATTGATATTGAATATTCAGCACTTGAGCTAAATGTAAGCTCCCCTACCAAATTGCCTATAGAATTAAAACGCGAAAGAGAGCAGCGAGAAACTGTAACTAATAGAGAGTCACGTCAAGCAATCTTACCTTGGAAGGGCAGTCCATACAGCGCAATTTCATCGCCTCTTGCTGATGTGCAGCTTAGTGCAACTAAGAGTAATACGGATTCAGCGATAGGGTACTCTGTATTAGGATCAAATGACTTGGCCTATTTTAATACTCAGTATTTTTTTGCAGGACGAAAACAAGATTTACTATCTGATTCAAGATTATCATTTAGCCGTCAAAGTAAAGATGCACGCCTATTAGGTCCTTTAAATGCGACAACGGTTCAACTTGGAGATGTATTAGCAACTCAAGTCGGTAAACGATTTAATGGTAGTTACGCCAGAGGAGTAAAAGTTGATAACAAACCACTTTTTAAACAGGTTAATAGTAATCAAATTAACTTAACGGGTGCCATTCAACCAGGGTGGGATGTTGAGTTATATAGAAATGATGTACTGCTAGCGCAGCAGTTTAGCTTAGCTGATGGGCGCTATCTATTTGAAGACATTGATTTATTATTTGGCGCTAATAATTTTGAGCTGATTTTTTATGGTCCACAAGGACAAGTAGAGCGAAAAACAGAGCAATATTTTATAGATGGTAATAGTTTGTCAGCAGATGAATCATTTTATGAGTTGTCAATTACTGAGCAAGGTGAGCAGTTATTCAATCAGTCACTTTATTCGACACAAGGCAAAGGTTGGCAGCTAGCGGGTCGTTATGAAACGGGATTAACTGATTATTTATCGGTTTATGCTGGTACATCAATATTAAATAGCAATTCGGGTGATAATGTTAACAATTATGCCTTTGGTTCAAACCTGAGTATATTTGATAAGGTATTACTTAATCTAGATTATGAAAAAAATAATAACGATGAAGATAAGCTAGAGGTCGCAGCTAGAGGTGAATTAGTTGGTCAATCGGTACGTTTAAGCCTGTCTCAAAACAATGAAAAAATAGTTGGTGATACAGATACAGCGAAAACTGAAAGTTATCAACTATACACGGCAGGAAAGTTATTTGATGAATCATTTGGAAGCTTGAGCTATCAAAATACGCTCGCCTATAACAACAGAGAATTTAGTGACTCATATTTAAGTGTTGATAATACCTTATCGTATAATTTAGGTGGTACCGTTGTTAGTAACAATTTAATTTGGCGAAAATTTGATTCTTTAGATGATGCAACAACACTTGGCAGTATGCGTCTTCAACATCGATTTGGTAAAACATACACTCGTTTTAGTGTTGACTACAGCGCAGACTCTGGTTCGACTATACTGGGTTACCAAGCAGAATTAAGCCGTAATTTATCTCAGAATTTGCAATCTGAATTCACACTAAGAAACTCTCGTATAAACGATTTAGTTTCTATGGAGTTGGGTCTAAATTGGCAAAGCGATAGTTTTAGCTTAAATAGCACAATGAGCTACGATGACGATGATAATTGGCGACTAGGTTTATTTAGTCGCTTTAGTATCGGTTTTGATACGAACACTGACGAGTACTTTTTAAGTAAAAGAAGCCTCGTAAATTCAGGGACTTTAATGGTTCGAGTTTTTCTTGATTCAAATAATAACAATATTCAAGATGATGGGGAAAAGGGAATTGAAGGCGTTAAGGTAAAAGGAGTTCAAAATTATCGCCGAGCTGTAACTAACGAAAATGGCTTAGCGATACTTAAAGGTATGCCGGCGAATAGAACAACCGACATAGTGATTGATCCTGCTAGTATTAGCGAGCCTTTTTTAGTTGCCGCCAACGATGGCTTTTCAATTACACCGCGTGCCGGTTTTGTTGAATATATGGAAATACCGCTTAATCACAGTAGTGAATTGGAGGGAACTGTTTACAAACAAGATGAGCAAGGCAGCAGTGAAGTACAGCCTTTTGCTACCGTAAAATTACTCGACAAACAAGGTAAGCAAGTGGCGCAAACGCAAGCTGCCTATGATGGCTATTATTTGTTTACCGATTTACGCCCTGGCGAATATAAAGCGGTTATAGATGATGAGTTTAAGCAACGTAAATCCTTAAAAGATACGCAACAGGTGGTGGTTAAATTACCAGCACAAGGTGAAGTGGTAATGGGCGTTGACTTTGAGCTTAAAGAAAAAACACAAACGCCAGCGTATATTGCTAATGCGGGTGGGTTTTCATCATTGCCGATTATGAAAGCGTATTATCAATTAATTAAGCGCCATCTAAATGAGCAATCAAAGCGTGATGCTTTTTATATTAAAGACGATAAACAAAAACGGTATATTTTAGCCGTCGCTTATGCCGAGTCTGCCCAAGGAGAGCTTGAACAAGTATGCGCAGAATTAAAAGTGAAGGGCTTGAACTGCCAAGTCCAAGCGCAACTTATTAGCCACTAATAACAATAAGGTTTAACCATGCAACATGCTAATTTATATAAACGCTATTCAATACTCATCGCCTGTATTGGTGCTCTTTTTATATCTGGATGCAGCAGTCCCAAAACAGCAGTGGAATCGCCTAAGCCTAAACAAGCCAGTGCAAGCCTTTCTGACGAGGAGTTAGCGCAGCTAAAAGCATCGTCTCAGCAGTGGCAAGCAGCCAAAGCAGGTGTTGAGCGTCTACTAGTGATTGAACAAGACTTAAAGCTATTAATAAGCCAATTAAATGCGGTGGCAAATCAAGACACCGCATCAACAAATACGCCTGTAGTACCAACAGCTAAAGCTTCAGCTGAAACGGTATCACCAAAAGTAGCACAAAAAGCTCAAGTGGCAACGAATGCAGCAGCTGATGAAAAACAAGCCGTTAAAGCGCTGTTTGCCCTCCAAGTTGCAGCCGTTACCGACAAAGACCGACTTAGCCAAAGTTTAAATCAAATAAAAGCCAGCGCATCTTCGTTATTTGAGGGGGAGTTTGTGGCGAATGTAGAAACTATCAACGTGAGTGGCATGACCTACTACCGTTTAAAGCTTGGGGCTTATCAGGAACAAGCGAATGCGGCTGCTGATTGCGATAAACTTAAACAGCGCCAAATCAACTGCATTGTGAGTCATTACACCCAGCAGCCTTTAAAATAAATATGTGACAAGGGTATTCGGCATAATAATTGCTTTGTTGTTATTATGTTTTTAGAGGATGGCAACTATGCGCCTTTTGTTACCCTTACTATTATTAAATTTAGCGGGCTGTAGTTTAACACCTCAGCCAAAGCCGAGTATAAGCACTGATGCGCCTAAAGCGGTTATGGCACCTTATACGGTGAACCAGTACGTAAGTAGCTTAAGTGCCCAGCTTAGCCATATTAAAGAGCCTTTTAAAAGCACTGCTTCAATTGCGGTCAGTAGCTTTTATTTAGCAGATGCCCTAGATTCTCACGTTGCTCAAGGACAGGGGGCAGGGCTTAGCCAGCAGATTCAGGAAAGCTTAATAACCCAATTCACCCAATTAGGTTATAACACGGTTGAATATCGGCTTGAAAACCAACTTAACTTATCAGCGAGTGCAGACTCAGTACTTAGCCGCAATACTGGCAACTTAAAGCAGCGTCAGATTATTGACTTTGTCATCACCGGTACTTTAACTCGCCAAGAGCATGCTTATATTGTTAATGCACGAATGGTAAATATGCAAACCAACCAAGTTGTATCTGCCGGCAGTACTGAAATTCCCATCAATGTGATGTGGAGCAATGAAAAAATACAGCAGCGCGGTGACTATATTTACCGCAGTGAATATTAATTAGGAGCACACATGAAACGCCTACTATTAACTTTATGTTTGCCACTAGGCTTTGGTTGTTCACAAATGACAAACCATAGTGACACACAAATTACCGACGATGCGCCTATGTTTTTTGAGCAACGCCCTGTAGCCGCACCTACACAAAGCGACTCGCTGTATCAAAATAAAACAGCAGTGATGAATAAAAACAAACAAGTTAACACGCCAACACGTAAAAATATTAATCATTATGTGCGTGGCATCATGCAAGACATGGCTGAAAATTTACAGTACGTAAATACTAAAACGCCATTAGCGGTATCAAGCTTTGTTTTTTTAGACCGTGACTACAACAATGCTGACTTAGTGGGTAATCAAATAGCAGAGAGCTTTATGCATGAGCTGCATAATTTTGGTGTACCGGTAATCGATTTTAAAACCACCGATTATATGCGTGTAACACCTGGCGGCGATTTTGTTTTTAGTCGCGACTACTTAGAGCTTAACCAAGAACAAAATTTTAGTTACGTATTAGCCGGCACGCTAGTAAACCACCAAGGTGGCATACTAGTAAACGCACGTATTGTTGGTTTAGCGAGTAAAGCGGTTGTAGGCTCTGCACAGGGCTTTATTCCGCAATCAGTGATCGACGCGTTAAATAGCAGTAACAGTGCTGATGGCATCATGCTAAAACAAGCGAGTAAGTGAGGTTTATCATGGCTAACTTAGCTAAGCGCTCAGCTATAATTAGCATAAGTGCATTATTAATATTACTTTCAGGCTGTAATTTACTTGGTGAATCTAGCATGGCCGAACCCGCTAAGGCTGAGCCTGAACAAACGGTGGTAAGTAACCTTGATTTTAACCAAATCATGGCGCAAATGCAGCGCAATGACGAGCAAGAGCAATATGCTGATACAACGCAATTTAACCCAAATAAGCACCACAAAAGCTTAGTTAACTACGTAGAGCAAATGGCACTTGATTTAACCGACACTATGCAAGTTGCCCCGCAAGATGCAGCGATTGCAGTTACGTCGTTCGTTGATTTAGACGCAAGTTTAACTACAGCAAGCCAGTTAGGTAATCAGTTATCAGAAACCTTTATACATCAGCTACAAAAGTTTGGTTATAGCGCCGTTGATTTTAAAACAGCCAATTTAATTACCGTAAATAAGCAAGGCGACTTTGCCTTTACACGAAACACTCGCAAACTTGCTGGTACCAGTATAGCCAGCCATGTATTGTCAGGCACCCTTATTTATAGAGAGGACGGGGTAGAAATAAACGCACGCGTTATTGATATTCAAAGCAAACGCTTAGCAGCCAGCAGCCGAACATTTATACCGCTTTACGTATTAAATAAAGAAGATATATATTTATCAAGCAATTAACTTAATTTGATGCTTGATATAAAAAACCAGATGCCGTTATAATTTTTGTAAGCTGTAAGCTGTAAGCTGTAAGCTGTAAGCTGTAAGCTGTAAGCTGTAAGCTGTAAGCTGTAAGCTCGATGTGGCCTCTTAGTTAAATGGATATAACGGCCCCCTCCTAAGGGGCAGTTGCAGGTTCGATTCCTGCAGGGGCTACCAATAAAATCAATGAGTTACATCTGCCATTATTTATCTTGCAGTTTCTGTGTAGCATATATGTAGCTAGCTATGATAGATTCTGCAGCAATATTCACGCAATCTTAAGTTACAATAGTTCTTAAATTACGGTAATAGATTTTTAAACTGATTATTTATTATAAACTTGAAAAAGCCATAATTGGTCAGTTTTTTTTCCTTAATTTCAGCACGCATCTTAGTAATATCTTTATCTATATAAGCAAGAATAAAGGGTTCAAATTTGATTAAATGACTATGAAGTAGGTTAATGCGCAAGTTTTTTACATTTTCATTAGAATGCCCATTAATATCACATTCCCCAATTTTGAATAATTCAATTGTAGTTTTTGCTTGCTCATAAAAATAACCATCTTTATGTTTAGGAGCAAGCTCTAGCACTTTCCTTCCACTCTCCATTTGCCTCAAAATTACCACAAAAAGCTCTAATAGCTTATCTAAAATCGGGTTTACTATTAAAGGGCGTTCATTAATAATTTCTGCATTATTTTTTGCACGAATGCTGGTATCCCCAAAAAGAGGAAATTCACATCCTTTATAGATATTATTACATTCTGAACACATTAAAATATAATTCTCAGGAGTGAGCATCAGAAAACTATAATACTTCTGAGGTCTATAATGGTCCACTGTAGCCTTTATTTCTGTTATTCTGCTGTTACTACTGCCACTTAATCTAGTTAATAACTCCTCATCCTTTAGTGAGCATTCACATATAGGACATTTATGATTTGTTAACTTTAAATGAATGTCTTTAAATTCAGACCACTTTTTTATTTTTGAGCTTTTATTGAATTTTTCTAATGCATCTGGATATTCTTCATGAACATATAATTTAGACATATCTATCATTTAAATATCTCCAAATTCACTTAGAAATTCTTCCATTTCTTCGTCAGTAGCTTTCTCATAAGTATCTAACTCAATTTTCTTTTCCACTTTTAAGAATTTTAGAAACTGAAAATACTTTTTATTATATATAATATCGCCAGCTAAACTTTCCTCTAATGTTGATTTTAAAGTTTTAATTTCATTTTTTTCATCATATGTAAGGTTATCTTCATTTAATTTTAATTCAGTGAACCTTTTAATGTCTTTCTGCATTTTATTACCAATTAATGATGAAAGCTGGAAGTGATCAAGTAGTATAGATGAAATGTCAAGGTATTTAGTGCCTCTAGAGCGCTTTTGAACTTTTTCATTATTTAATTCTATTATACCAATTTCATCTTGTTCTCTATTTAATAAAATTAGCGGATTGTGTGTAGCAATTATAATTTGTATGTTTGGGTTTAACTCTTTTATTTTATCAATAAAAACTGCCTGCCATTCTACATGCAAAGATGTTTCTGGTTCATCCATAAGTAATATGAACGGAGAGTTTTTTTGTAAAATAACAGTTAAAAATATTATTAAGAGTTGTTTTTCACCAGAAGATAAGTCAGTTATTTTTATATTATATGTTTCTTCTTTATTTTCAATTTCAAACATTATGGGAGCAGACTCATGATCAAATACTATTGATTTTCCAGTTTTATCAAAAAAGCTATCAATTATAGTCGTGAACTTGAGTAGTGGAGCATTGATTTCTTCGGTTACTTTATTAATTTCAGATGTGATTTTTTGTAAGTTTATAAAATCTTCACTTGTAGAAGAATCAAGGTTCTTTATCATAGAATCCCTTACCTTCATTTTTTCGCCAACTCTTTTGTTGACAGCTTGAACCAAGTTTCTTTGGAACTCTCCAAATTTTGCCATTAATTGTTGTAATTGTTTATCTAAACTAAGAACTTCTCCTGATTTTTGTTCATCTTTATTGTCAAATGTATTCACCATTTTAACATTTATATTTATAGGTGATTTACTATGACTTATTACTGATTCTTGGGTTTCACCGTTATCAAAAGTCTTGAGAAGCGTTAATTCGATGTATGGGGAGTTAAAACTTTCAAGCACCTCTTTATCATTTTGAAGGCAAGCATAGATTAGCTTTAAAACTGTTGACTTACCGCAACCATTTTTACCAATCAATATACTTGTGTCATCTCCCAACGTCCATTCTAGGTTTTTATAACCAAATATTTTTTTAATAGACAGGTGTGTGATTTCTGTTTTTATTGCCGTTTTAAGTTCTAGAGCCCCTGCAGTTATTAATAGCTTCTTAATATCTTCTTTGAATGAATTAAAAGCTTCTTCATTTTCTTCTGATGGTAAAAATACATTAAGTATTTGCCCTGATATAAAATCTTGACGTTCCTTATTAGAGCCAACGCCTCTTTTTTCAAAAGCTTGCTGCCATAAATGTTCCTTGTGAATGATAAGATTGAAAAAGATATAATTAATCAATTCTTGAGAGAATTTTTGTTTAATTATATTTTGACTATCTAATACTTCAGAAGATAAATCATTTCTTTGCAAAAAATGACTTATCTCTCGCATAATAGACATTAATATCCAGCTCACTGGCTTTAAGTGTTTATATTCGACTTCGAAGTTATAAAGTCTCCTCGATAGTGCCTTTATTACGGTCCAATGTTCACAGTTTATTTGGCTTTGAATGTTTTTTACTAAATCTTTATTACTAAAATCTTTAAGCAGCAAATCAAAATCATACTCCAAAGGGACGGTGTTAGTCTCGCTTGATTTATTAATGCTTCTTAATAGGTTTTGAATTGATTTCTTAGAGTCATCATTAATATTTCTATCATTAAGAGCATTTAATTTGTAGGTATCTTTGTTTTCAACCGTGAATTCAATTTGATCTTTTTTTAATGCATTACGTAGATTATTTAAACTTCGCCTAAAGTATGCATTTTGGTCAGACTGTTCGAGTTTATCTACTTTAGAAAATACTAACCGAAGCTTTTTCTCGTATCCATTTAAAAAAATACCTTCAATTGCCCCATGACCACCAGCTGCAAATGGATCATTTGCATCGTCAACCAATACAACATTATTGCAGTAGTTAAAATAATCATAATGTCTGGCTGAAAGTGTATCTCTTTTTTCACCTAACGAATGTCCAATCCCCTCACCGTCAATAAGTACAAATTCAAAATCTTCGCTTAACCAGTTAGCTAATAAATCTCCTTCAATACGAATGTATTCAGCTAGGATAGAGATAGAGCCAAAATCATGGCTGAGGAGCTTCTTACATTTTATGATAAATTCATCTTTGCTTTCTATATTTTCTATGATTATAGGCTCATCACTGAATAACTTGTGATCCTTCCCACAAGCTAGTTTAAAGCTTTCTTCTATCTCATTTAATATTTCTTCAGTTATTTTATTTATAGATTTCTTAATCTCACTCTCAGATAATAAAGTCTCATCATTTAAGTTTTTACCCTCTATAGCAGGTAGTATTCTATGAATGACTTCATGAGCTATTGTCGAGAATGTTTTATTCTTAACCATCTGGTTGAGCTTAAAGCGCTCATCTGGAGACTGCTCTAATTCATATATAACATCTTCAACTTCACAGTTACCTTGCTTAGCTTTTAAAATTGCACTTTGAATTAACTCTTCAATTGCAATTTCAACGTCTTTCTTTTGCTTAAGAATTATAGTTGCTTTGAAAGGTCTGTCTTTTTGAATAACATACTCAGTTGGTGCTACAGTAGTTCTTCGATGAGATGTAACTGGGAATTCATATTTTTTTGTGTCAATTATATGTTGTACTAAAGATGTCTTTCCTGCTCCTGTGCAACCAATCAGGTAGATTTTTTTTATATTTGGTGGTGTGCCTAAAATATCTTGTAGTTGTTTAAAGCTTCTCATGGTTACACTCTTCCTGTGGTGCTGATTCAATACTTTATTGATTTGATCTTAATATTAATTTTTTAAGATGTCACTTAGTTTGAAAAATATGCTCTTTGTCATAAGGCTAACATTGGATAATATTTCCTATATTTACAATTCAGCTTCGTTAATGAAAATATGTACTTTTTTGTTTAGCTCAGTATAGTTATTTACAGAACTCCAAGTAAGAGCCTTTTTGCCATTTTGCCAATGGTAAGATAAAGGCTATTTTTGCTTAATCTGGTTTTTGATATGAGCTAAAGCTTAGTTAAGAGCTTTAGCTATTTGAAAAGTCGTGCTTAACTGCAATTTTATCTAAAAGTGATAGCTTTAGCTAACTCGCTTCAGCTCTAGGTTATGCTTTTTCTACTTTCCATGAGTAGTGCCTTGTGATTATGGCTTTACCAGCTATGAGTTCACCATTGTAATAGCTTTGCAAGCACTCGCCAGTTTCTTCTCATTTATAAAATCTTTTCTAATTACAAATAATAAAGCGAGTAACATAAATTTACTCGCTTTATTATTTTGATAGCTGATAGCTGATAGCTGATAGCTGATAGCTGATAGCTGATAGCTGATAGCTGATAGCTGATAGCTGATAGCTGATAGCTGATAGCTGATAGCTAGTTAGCTAGTTCTTAACCATCACTGGTAATCGTAGCAATCAGCTCGCTCAATACTTGCTCAGCTTTGCCTGTTTCTACTTGGCAAGTGCCGGCATTTAAATGGCCGCCGCCGCCGTATTTAAGGCATAACTCGCCAACATTAGTATTTGAGCTGCGATTGGTGATTGATTTACCAATGGCGTACACCACATTTTGCTTTTTAAGCCCCCACATTTTATGAATTGAAATATTACACTCGGGGAACATGGCATAAATAACAAAGCGATTAGTGGCGAATATGGTTTCTTCTTCGGTTAAATTGAGTACCACTAAGTTGTCGTGTATTGATGAACAGCGGTCTATTTGCTCTTTAGCTTGTGCGTTGTGCTCGTGGTATAACGCAACACGCTCGGCAACATCTTCCATAGCTAGTATTTGTTCTATGCTGTGATCTTTACAGGCGTCAATTAACTTCATCATTAACTGGTAATTAGAAATTTTGAATTCACGAAAACGGCCAAGTCCTGTGCGCGCATCCATAATAAAGTTCATCAGTACCCAGTCTGTTGGGTTTAAAATTTCGTCTTTTGAAAATTGTGCAGAATCCCCTTTATCGACCGCTTCCATCATGTCAGTTGAAATATTAGGGAATTTCTCTGCACCGCCATAATAGTCGTATACAACGCGTGCTGCAGAGGGCGCATCTGGGTCAATAATGTGGTTTTTTATATCGCTTGCGTTACGAACGGTTTCACTCAAGTGATGATCAAATGCAATATGACAACCGGCAACATAGGGGAGGTTAGTGGTAATGTCGTTGCTGGTAATGGCTATTTTACCGTCTTGCATGTCTTTTGGATGCACAAATAAAATATCGTCGATTAAGTCTAAATCTTTAAGTAATACGGCACACACTAGGCCGTCAAAATCGCTTCGAGTGACAAGTCTATATTTATTATTGCTCATTTTCGGTCCATTTTTGTTTGTTTATTAATCTGAGTGTAGCAGTTTAAACTCCATTTTATATACCAGTTTTTAACATAAAAAAAGCCAAAACAATGGTTTTGGCTTTGAGTAGCAAGTGTGTATTAGTGATGTGTTATGCGCCTGGGCCACATTCCATACAATGGTTAAGAATGTCTGGGCCAAATTTTAATTTAGCGTTTAAATCACGCAGTGCAGTGCGTAGACCTTCTTCAATAACAGGGTGATAAAAAGGCATATCTAGCATTTGCGGTACAGTCATTTTGTTTTGTACAGCCCATGCAAGTAAGTGTGCTATGTGCTCTGCTTGTGGGCCAATAAATTCAGCACCTAAAAATAAGCCGGTACCGTGCTCGGCATATACGCGCATGTGCCCTTTGTTTTTTAGCATAACGCGGCTACGGCCTTGGTTTTCAAAGCTAACTTCGCCTATCTCAAAGCAATCACAACTTCCTAAACGTTGGCTAATTTCTTTAAAGCTTTCACCAACCATGGCAATTTGTGGGTCGCTGAAAACGGCAGCTATTTTAGCGCGGCGTAAGCCTGCGCGCACACTTGGATAACGGCCTGCGTTTTGTCCGGCAATTGTCCCTTGATCGGATGCTTCGTGAAGCAGCGGCAGCATGTTACTGGCATCACCAGCTATAAATATGTGTGAGTCGCCACATTGCATAGTATGGGCATCGGCCGTTGGTACGCCACGTTCATCAAGCTCTATGCCGGTGTTTTCTAACCCTAGCTTATCGGTGTTTGGTACTCGCCCAGTTGCAGCCAGTACATAGTCAAACTGCTCAGTATGTTTAACACCTTGCTTGTCGGTATAGGTTAGCTCTGCTTTATTACCTACTTTTTTCATGTCTGATACGTTTGAGTCGGTATCAACATAAAACTCTTCTGCAAATACAGTGTTAGCGTAATCTTTAACCACGGGATCGGTTAATGGGCCTATGGCACCACCTACGCCAAATAGTTTTACCTTTACACCCAATCTGTGTAACGCTTGGCCAATTTCAAGGCCTATAACGCCAGGGCCAAATACGGCCACTGATTCTGGTAAATCATCCCAGTCGAATACATCGTCATTTATAATCAGTCGGTCGCCAAAGTTATTAAATACGCCTGGGTAAGAAGGGCGTGAACCCGTTGCAATTACAAAGCGTTTGGCAGTAATAATGGTGTGGTCGTCTATTTGTACGCGGTTGGCGTCTAAAAATTGTGCATAGCCACGAATTTTATCTTCGCTAGGTATTTCATCTACCGCTTCTACTACGAATCCTGCAAAGCGATCGCGTTCACTTTTTACTCGTGCCATAACGGCTTTACCGTCAATAACCGGTTTTGAGCTGTGAACACCAAAGGCAGGGGCCATTACTATTGAATGGGCGGCTTCTGCTGCGGCAATCAATAATTTACTTGGCATGCAACCAACACGTGCGCAGGTTGTACCGTATGGGCCAGATTCAATCATAAGTACGTTTTGAGTAAATTGTTTAGCATTACGATAGGCACTTAAACCAGCGGTACCTGCACCTATAACAACAACGTCGGTTTGCAATTCTTTCATAGTGTTTTTCCTTTAGTAAACAGGGGCGTTGCAGCCCCTGTTTTATTTACTTAATTAAGCAAAGTATTTTTCTAGGTCGTCTGAGCCACCAATGTGCTTACCGCCAATAAATACTTGTGGCACGGTTTCACGGCCCGATACCGCTTTAAGGCTGGTAAGTGATGCGCCAGCGCCCATTACGATTTCTTCAAATGCAAAGCCTTTAGCTGTAAGTAGCTCTTTTGCTTTTTTACAGAAAGGACAGCCAGGCTTAGTAAATAGAGTAACTGCTTCTGGTTTTACTTGAGTTGGGTTGATGTAATCAAGCATAGTGTCAGCGTCTGATACTTCAAATGGGTCGCCTGGTAAATCTGGCTCAATAAACATTTTCTCTACTACGCCATCTTTAACCAGCATAGAGTATCTCCAGCTGCGTTTGCCAAAACCTAAATCGTTTTTATCAACTAACATGCCCATGCCGTCGGTAAATTCACCGTTACCATCTGGTAGTAAGGTAATGTTTTGCGCTTCTTGATGTTCAGCCCATGCGTTCATTACAAACGTATCGTTTACTGATACACAAACAATGTCATCAACGCCATTTTGCTTAAGTACGCCAGCTAGTTCGTTATAGCGTGGTAAGTGCGTTGATGAACACGTAGGTGTAAATGCACCTGGTAGTGAAAATACAACAACCGTTTTACCTTTAAAAATGTCGTCTGTAGTCACTGATTTCCATTCGTCGTTTTGACGCGTCGCGAATGTTACGTTTGGGATTGTTTGACCTTCAATATTGTTTAACATGTTTTTTAGTTCCTCTTGATTTGTTGATAGCCATTATGGCGAGTATTTAAATATAGTTCCAATCGTTTGTTTGTATTAAACTGATAGATGTAAACTATCAGGTTGAGTGTGAATATGAACTTAAAAGATTTAGAGTATGTCAAAGCGGTTGCCCACTATAAGCATTTTCGTAAAGCGGCCGATGCCTGTTTTGTAAGCCAGCCTACCTTAAGCGGGCAAATTAAAAAGCTTGAGCAAGAATTGGGTGTTATTATTTTTGATCGCTCTACCAAGCACGTTACCTTAACTGCCAAAGGTGAACGTTTATTGACACAAATAGCTGTCGTTTTAGAGCAAACACAAATATTAAAAGAGCTGGCAGCAACATCTAATGAACCACTGCAGGGCAAGCTTACCATTGGTATTATTCCAACGATTGCGCCTTATTTATTACCTACGCTACTAACATCAATGAAAGCAGCGTTTATAAATAGCCAGTTTTCGTTTATTGAAATGCAAACAACCACTATTTTAGCTGCGCTAGAAAGTGGTGAAGTCGACTTTGCAATTTTAGCGGATGTACCTGAACTTAAAAGTTACCATACCATTGATTTATATAAAGAAGACTTTTTAGTTGCCGTATCAAGCGATAACGCATTGTGTAAGCATAAAAAAGTGGCACTGCAAGACCTGCAAGGTTGCAACCTATTAATGTTAAGTGATGGCCATTGCTTTAAAGATCAAGCCCAGCAGTTTTGTTTTTCGGCAGGAGTCGATGTTTCCAGCCAGTATCAAGGAAATAGCCTTGAGACTTTATTAGCGCTGGTGGCGATGGATGATGGAATTACATTTGTGCCAAAACTTGCAGCAATACCACGAGTGGGTATTCATTATTTGCCTATTTTTCCTAATCAACAACGTAATATTGTGTTTGCATGCAGAAAGCATTACCCGCACTTATCTGGGGTTGAGCAATTGGCTCAGTGGTTAAGCGCCCACTCTAATTTAAAGACTAAACTAAGCGAGGCGCTTTAGCATTTTACATGCGGCTATTGCTCGGCAATCTCTACAATGTCATTAATTTGTACGCCTGGCAAAGGCTGATCATTAATACTAACGGCAATAGCGCTGTGCTGATAAAGCTGCTCAATTCGTATACGGTTAAGTGTAGTGATGGTATGCGGCATAGTGTTGCCTTGTGCGTCGGTTAAATAATTATGATGGGCAATACTCAGTTGTTGGCCTTTTTCTAAGCCATGAGCCTTACCTAAATTAATCACTAATTTATTGTTTTCCATATGCATTATTTTACCTTGAGTAGGTAGACAGGCCATGGCAGCTTGTAGGTCGTAACTTAAGGTTTGGTTTATATCACTAATGCTTTGGCCAAAAGGTGATTGCCAAAACCGATTACTATTTACATCAATAATGGCTGTTTTTTCAAATGGCCAAATTGCTTGGCTTTGATAGCTATTTTGCCATAAAGGCTCATAAGTGGTGCCATTAAATAAGCTAAACTCTATTTGGTAGTGGCGCTGATAGCTTTCATCTTGCCAAAACGCATAATCGCTATTGAGTTTATCGCTGGTAGATAAACTGGTTATTTGACTTAACAGCACATATTGCGCGTTGCTGCGTGATGAAATTTCTTCTAACTGACTGTTTGAATAGTCATGCTGCTGATTAAAGTAGGTATCAACCTTTATAGCTTTGTTGAAATAGGCAACGGGTATTGCACTCATTTTTGATTTTTGCAACGAGGTATAAATGTTTTTACTGACTGCTTTGTTAATGTCAAATATTTGACCCATTCTCGCTTGTTCACGATTTGTTAATTGGCTTTGCGTGACGGCTATAAACTTATTAAAGTTACTTTGTGGACATTGCTCTGTTTGCGCAAAGATATCTAAGCGTAAGGTAATTGCAAACTCATCACTACTGCGGTTTTCACTGACAAGCTCTATTTTTTGAATTTCGCCTTGGCTACTTATTTTTAGCTGATCTTGGGTTAAAACACCATCAACAAGCGTTTGCACCGAGCTCACCCGCGCACCAGAGAATACAAGGGCTTGGGTAATCGCATCTTTTATTGCAGCGGCCTTTGCACCGGGAATGTCGCTATTTTGAATAACCGCATGGCCTGTAGACTCATACCACTGAGCGTGGGTAAAAGGTGAAAACGTTAATACAGCAGTGGTGCTTAATCCTGCCAATACTGCTTTTAAAAACGACTTCATACTCTTACTCCAATTAAACGTTAGCGTTAATGAGTCTCAGCAAGTAATGTACCACTATTATTTGTTGTTACAGAATATATGTATCACTGGCATTAAACGTGCATAACTGAGTTTAATTAGTTTTTAAAGGGCCTGTATGATGCGAGTAATGCCATTAATGATCACATTAGGCTGCTTAACGTTAAGCGGTTGTAGCAATATATTTGATAAGCACGTTGAATATAAATATGTTGAGCCAAATAATTACCCTGTATTAAAAGCAATAGGGTACGCGCCCATTAGTTTGCAGTCGGGAAGTAATGACACTCAAAAACAGCTTATGGCAATTAAAGCCTCTAAGCTAGAAGCATACCGCGAACTAACGGAACAAGTGTACGGGCAAAAAATTACCGCAGGCACAACCGTCGCAGGCTCTGTTGCCCAAGATGATTATTTACAGAGTAAAGTGCAAGGTATTATAAAAGGCGCGCAAATTATAAAAACTTATGCCGTTAATGATATGTATATTACTGAGCTTGAGCTTAATATGAAGCGCGTACACGACTTGTACATCGGTGAGATAAAACCACGGGAAGTGAAAAAAGTCACTTATTACTAAGCGACAAGTTATTACTCATAAAAAACGCCTAAACGAATAATCGTTTAGGCGTTTTTTTATGAGTATTCTTTAGGCTTTTAGGTTACGCACAATACTGTTGTCAGTATTAACTACGCTACCGGCTTGATCGTAGGTCATAGACGAAGGTGCGCCAATTAAAATACCCTTTAATTGCTTTACACTTAACTGCGCTTGATGCGCTGCATGAGCGTTAACTTCATTTTGTTTTTGACACTGCTCAAGCTTTTCTCGAGTTAGCTTTATTAAGTCAGCGTTTTCATCTGTTTGCTGATCATTACTGGCAATAAGTTTGCTAAGTTCTTTATCAAGGGTGCTTACACTGGTTAAAAAAGACATTTTTTGTTGGGCAATTTCTTTTAAACCTTCACCTCTTCGAGATGCAATCGCAGTAAGCTCCTGAGTGAGTAACTCGCTCAGTTTTGTTAAGCAAGTAATTTGCTCATTTAGTTTAATTGTAATTAAACTATTGTGATCAGCCATAAACGTTAAACTCAAAGTCTGCTAGATTTTTGGCAAGCTTCTCACTGTCGATTTGATAATTACCTTCAGTAATCGCTTTTTTAAGCTCAGCAACTTTGTTGCTATCAAAACCAGAAGACTGCTGCGCTTTCTCTTGTAACGATTTTAATTGCTTAGCTTGCGGTGTTAAGCTCACCGAATCGCTGGCAGCTTTAGGTGAAGGCGTTTGTGCCGCCTGTGTATTTGCATTATCTCTTTTTAAATCAACTTTTTGCTGTTGAGTGTTTGTTAAAACACTCGGTTGTTGATTTGATTTATTTACTTGACCGACCATAATAAAAATCCGTATATTGCCCAACTGATGCCTTTATATCGGCATTTATTAAAGATACTTTAGCATAAATTTATATTAAATATTTACTTGCACAGACTCTACACCATCTACACGCGCATTTAAAACTTTACCTGTCTTTTTGTTTTCTACTCTTACTTGCTCGCCCAAGGTGCCATCCTCTAATGCAATACCCGTCGTTTTTACTCTTAACCCTTTGATATTAGCATAAATTGTAACAGAATCACCTTTGCACACCATACATATTTGATTTAGTAAAACGGGCATTCCTTCACGGATGTTGCGTTTGCTACGACTACCAATAAGAGCCGTTGGATCTTCAAGGTACTGCGCTCTGATAAAGTGTGCAGGGCGCATATCAATACTTAAATGGGATGGAGTAATCACTTCACCTCGTGCTAAATTGGTAGTTGCAACTACAACAGGTGCTGATTCAGTGATTCTGACATGAACGTACTGTGCCCAGTTGTCACTATCGTTACATTTTATTTGAATAGTGACTTGGCGATTAAAGGGAGGCTCACTTGGCGTTATTAGCTCAGGCTCAGAATTACATTGGCGATCGGGAATGCGGCTATCTAGCGGTAATGCGCTAAACTGTATTTTGTTATCATTTGTAGTCACTGCTTTTTGAGCAACATAAGATACAGCCATTTCTTGCAATAACTCTTTACTAAATACTTGTGCCTTTAGTGGCAAAGCGAAGCAGAGGCTAGCAAGAAAATAAAAAACACTGTATCTTCTGGTTTTTTTTAACAAACTCATAATGTTTCGACTATGCTTATGGTTGCAAACAGGGTATAAATATTTTGCGTCAGAATTTAGACGCCCCCGTTGTGTTATGACGCTTTATTAATTGAAAGCAATTATCGTTCCTTATATTTGTTTTCTTAGGAGATTTAAATGGCAGGTATTTTAGACTCAGTAAACCAACGTACACAGTTGGTTGGGCAAAACCGCTTGGAATTATTGTTATTTAAGCTTAATGGGCGTCAGCGCTTTGGTATTAATGTGTTCAAGGTAAGAGAAGTTCTTCAATGCCCTCCATTGACTAGCATGCCGAAATCTAACACTTATATCCGTGGCGTAGCACATATTCGTGGGCAAACTATTTCGGTAATTGACTTATCTATGGCTGTAGGTGGGCGCCCAATAAAAAGCATAGAAGATGGCTTTATAATAATTGCTGAGTATAACCGTACAGTGCAAGGATTCTTAGTGGGTGGTGTTGAACGTATAGTTAACATGAACTGGGAAAAAATAATGCCACCGCCGTCAGGAGCGGGTCGTTATTCTTATTTAACAGCCGTCACTGAAATTGAAAATGAGCTCGTTGAGATACTCGACGTAGAAAAAATCTTAAACGAAATCTGCCCAGTTAATACTACCGTGAGCGATGATGTTGCCTCGCAAGGTAATATACAAAAAGATTTAGGCGAGAGAATAGTATTTATTGCTGATGATTCGGCTGTTGCGCGAAATCAAGTAAAACGAGCATTGGAACCATTAGGTGTAACAACTGAGTTGGCTAAAAATGGTAAAGAAGCTTTAATAAGATTAAAAGAAATTGCAGAGCTCGATTGCGTAAATGATATTACAGAGCGAGTAGGGCTACTCATTTCTGATGTAGAAATGCCAGAAATGGATGGTTACACGCTGACTGCAGAAATCAAAGCTAATCCTAAACTTGCGCCACTACATGTGATTTTACACACATCATTGAGTGGTGTTTTCAATCAAGCGATGATTGAAAAAGTAGGAGCAGATGATTTTATTGCAAAATTTAACCCAGACGAGCTTGCAACAGCCGTTAATAAATGGGTTCATCGTGATTAATAAACATAGGTGTTATTGATTTGACTAATAAAGATTTGCAGCAAAACGAATACGATCAATTTCGCTTATTTTTAGAACAACAGTGCGGTATTGTTTTAGGTGAAAATAAGCAGTATTTAGTAAAGAGCCGTTTGGCACCATTAATGTCTCGATTTAATGTTGAATCGTTGTCTGAATTGGTAAGTAAAACTCTCGGTGTGCATGAGCGCCAGTTGCGCGCAGCCGTTGTTGATGCCATGACAACCAATGAGACATTGTGGTTTAGAGATCAGTATCCGTTTGAGTTACTTAAAACCAGATTATTCCCTGAGTTTAAAACGTTAAACAGGCCATTAAAAATATGGTCTGCGGCGAGCTCATCAGGACAAGAACCCTACTCAATAGCGATGTCGGTTGCTGAGTTTCAATCCAGCAGCCCTGGTGTTTTAAAAATGGGTGCACAAATAATTGGTACAGATATATCAAATACCATGCTTGATATGTGTAAACATGCTGAATATGATGCATTGGCATTGGCTCGCGGACTCTCTGCTGAACGTCGTAAAAAGTTTTTTAAAGACAGCGGCAATGGTATGGCACAAGTGGTTGATTCATTGAAAAAGCAAGTGAGCTTTAGGCATTTAAATTTGCTCGATTCGTACGCTTTAATGGGTAAGTTCGATATTATATTTTGCCGTAATGTTTTAATTTACTTTTCACCTGAGGTGAAAGCCAAAATAATTGCACAATTCTCTCAAGCACTTAACCCTAAGGGGTATTTATTTTTAGGTGCGTCGGAGTCTATGTCTGGTTTAAGTACTGACTTTGATATGGTGCGTTGTAACCCTGGTATCATTTATCAAAAGAAATGACCTTCATTAATATATTATCCCTCCTCTAAACGACGCCTATTGCGTCGTTTTTTGTTTTTATCATCACTATTTTCACTGCTGGCTCATTTATTGCTTTATCGGTACTGAGTCAATTTTTTGGAGGTAGTTATGGCTATCAGTTTTGATAAAGCATTAGGCGTGCATCCGCATGCGATGTTGATCCGTTCGCAAAGAGCAGAAATGCTCGCTACTAATATCGCAAATGCTGATACGCCCGGCTATAAAGCAAAAGATATCGACTTTGCCTCAGCATTAAAAACGGCAAAGTCCAACCAACTAAGCGGCAATACCATGGTAAGAACCAATGAAAAACACATTGCCGGTGGTACCCGTAGTGTAGGTAGTAATGAACTATTTCGTACGCCAAATCAAACAGATACAGGTGATGGCAACTCTGTTGATATACAAGTGGAACGGAACTTGTATACACAGAATGCTATGGAGTATCAGGCCAGTGTCCAGTTTCTTAATGGTAAATTTAAAGGCCTGAAAAAAGCCCTCGGTAGTCAAGGAGCCTAATTATGAGTTTATATAATGTGTTTGATATTGCTGGTTCTGGTATGAGCGCGCAAAACGTGCGATTAAATACCACGGCAAGTAATATCTCTAATGCCAATACAATTAGCTCTTCACAAAATGAGACGTACCGAGCGCGACAACCTGTATTTGCTGCGGAGCTAACAAAAGCGTCAGCGTCAGCAAGCAACCCACAGGGCTCTGCCGTTGGTGTAAAAGTGTTAGGAGTGGTTGAAAGTAATAAACCACTACAAATCGAATATAACCCAAATCACCCGAGTGCGGATGAAAATGGATATATTTACAAACCCAACGTGAATGTTGTTGAGGAGATGGCAAATATGATTTCTGCTTCTCGCTCTTATCAGACAAATGTTCAAGTTGCTGATGCAGCTAAGCAAATGTTAAGTAAAACACTGCTGTTAGGTCAGCGGTAACTGAGGGTAGCTCATGAGTAACGATATTAGTACTTCTTCATCCTACATGGACTCTTTACGTTGGCAAGATAAGCAAGTGCCAAAAAAAGAAGAGAGTGACGCGTTAACCCAAGAAGATTTCTTTTCGTTGTTAACACAGCAGTTGTCATATCAAGATCCCAGCAAACCAGCTGATAACGATCAGATGATTGCACAAATGACAAACTTTACTATGGCTGAAGGGATCTCAAATTTAAACTCTAACTTTGAGTCTTTAGCTGCGTCGATGACATCAAATTCAGCATTGCAAGCATCAACACTGGTTGGTAAGCAAGCGCTGCTGGAGTCTGACACACTTGAGCTTAATGAGTCGGGTGAGGTAAAGGGAGCGATTGTTGCTGAAAAGCCGGTAGACAATTTAACGCTTCGTATTGAAGATGCATCAGGGCAATTAGTTAAAACTATTGATTTAGGCACGCAGCCTGCAGGTGCGGTTCGCTTTGCATGGGATGGTAAAAACGAAGCGGGTGAACGACTTCCTCCTGGTGAATACAATGTTAAAGCTGAAGGCAGTACGGATGGCGAATTCTCTAGCTTACCAATTGCCTCATTCAAAAATATTGAGAGTGTTAATATTAATGGCTCAAGCGGCATTATTATTAATACCAAAGAAGGTGCGGTTAGGCTGACTGATGTCGCAGAAATCGCGTAATAGATTTTATGTATTTTTTAGCCAATAGGCTAAATATTTTTTAGGTTAGAGGTTAATTATGAGCTTCAATATTGCATTAACAGGCCTTGCTGCCGCACAAAAAGATTTAGATGTTACCGCCAATAATATTGCCAACGTAAATACCACGGGCTTTAAAGAGTCTCGCGCTGAATTTGCTGATGTATACGCATCATCAGTATTTAGCGCCGGTAAAACGAAAAATGGTGATGGTGTACAAACCACTATGGTTGCCCAGCAGTTTCATCAGGGCTCGCTGCAGTTTACTAATAATTCACTGGATTTAGCGATCACAGGTGAGGGGTATTTTGCTACCAGTCAAGACTTAGGCGCACAAGACTTTACCTACACGCGTGCGGGTGCATTTAAGCTTAATAAAGATAACTTTGTTGTAGATGCTAAAGGTAATTTTTTACAAAGCTTCCCAGTTGATGAAGTTAGTGGTGATACGACCTCTGTAAGTCTTAGTACTTCATCTGCTTTACAAATACCAGATTCTTCGGGCTCTCCGCGCTCTACTTCAAACGTTTATACATCATTTAACGTCGATTCTCGAGAAGATGTAATAGCTGTCCCTTTTGATGCAACAGACAGTACTACTTATAACTCTTCGACATCGACCACAATGTATGACTCACTTGGTGAGCCACATGTTCTACAATTCTTTTTTGTAAAAACAGCGCCTAATGAATGGCAAGTACATGGTACGCTTGATAAAACTCCCTTTGATGCAACTGGTGCCGCGACAGCAACACCAAGCCCGCTAAGTACCTTTGGGTTTGATGCTAGCGGTTTGCCTGCAACGACTAATGGTGCTCCAAATGTTGGTCCAACCTTTACTGATGTTAATTTAACCGGAGCTAATTTATCGGGTATTTTATCTAATGGCGCCCAATTTGATGATATTGCGATTAATTGGCGCGATGAGGCCGGTACTGCAAATAGAACGCCTACTCAATATGCGAGTCGCTTTGAGGTGAAAGCACTAGAGCAAGATGGTGCGACAGTAGGTCGCTTAGCGGGTATTGATATTGGTACAGATGGAAAAGTTGTTGCATCTTACAGTAATGGTGATTCAACTTACTTAGGTCAAGTTGCCATGGTGCGCTTTTCAAACTCACAAGGTTTGCAGCAAGTAGGTGACACTTCATGGAAAAAAAGTTTGACCTCGGGGGAACCAATTGCGGGTGAGCCAGGTTCAGGCACACTAGGCAACATTAATTCGTCAGCTCTTGAGCAGTCTAACGTAAACTTAACCAATGAGCTGGTTGATTTGATTAGTGCGCAGCGTAACTTCCAAGCAAACTCTCGTGCGCTTGAGGTTAACTCAACTATTCAACAGAACATCCTTCAGATCAGATAATCATATTTTGATTTACTAAGGCTGCTTAGTGCAGCCTTTTTTATTCCTCTCCTAAAATCTTATTCACACTTAAATTTAATTTGGCACTTATATTGCATTTACTCATACATAGATTTCTTAATGAGTCGATGTTATGGATAAAATGGTCTACATAGCGGCATCTGGCGCTAAACAAAGCATGCAAGGGCTTGCTCTTAAAGCCAATAATTTGGCAAATGCGAATACCACTGGGTTTAAATCTGATTTTGCGCAAGCACGGTCAATGCAGGCTTTCGGTGAAGGTTTGCCGACTCGTGTTTTTGCTATGCAGGAGCGCCCAGGATCTAACATGACATCGGGCGGTGTTGTCGAAACAGGTCGCAGCCTTGATATTGCTATGAGTGATAATGCATGGCTGAGTGTTCAGGATGCCTCCGGTAATGAAGCCTATACAAAAGTGGGTTCGTTAAATATAACGGCTGAAGGAATGTTGACTACCAGCGACGGTCGTCAAGTTATTGGCGAAGGTGGGCCAGTCATATTACCTGTACCGATTGAAAAAATTGAATTTAGCAAAGATGGCACTATTCAAGTTCGCCCTCAAGGTGCACCGGCTAACTTTTTAGAAGAAGTTGATCGGCTAAAAGTAGTTGATGCAAACAACGCTACACTCGAGAAGGGGAACGATGGCTTATTTAGAGCTAAATCAGGCCAAATAGTCGAAACATCAGCCAATGTACAAGTATTAGGTGGCACATTAGAAAAATCGAATGTAAATCCTGTGCATGAAATGGTCGATATGATCAGTCATCAACGCCAATTTGAATTACAAGTAAAACTGATGAAAACAGCTGAAGAGATTGACGAACGTCAAGAACAGCTGATGCGCATCGTTTAACTATAACGTGAGGATATTATTATGAATCCAGCATTATGGATAAGTAAAACAGGGCTTGACGCTCAACAAACAGATATATCGGTTATATCAAATAACTTAGCGAATGCCAGTACAGTGGGTTACAAAAAAAGCCGCGCTATTTTTGAAGACTTACTCTATCAAAATATTAATCAACCAGGCGGTCGCTCATCGCAAGACACCGAAATGCCGTCGGGCTTAATGCTGGGCGCGGGTACGAAAGTGGTCGCTAATCAGAAAAACTTTTCCCAAGGTAACATGCTCACCACTGAAAATTCATTAGATTGGATGATTTCTGGTCCTGGATTTTTTGAGGTTTTACAGCCTGATGGCAATATTGCCTATTCGCGTAACGGCCAGTTTACCACCGACGGTGAGGGGCGAGTTGTAACTTCGGGTGCCGGTTACGTTGTTCAGCCTGAAATGAATGTGCCTGATGATGCACAGTCAATCACCGTATCTCAAGATGGTGAAGTGTCAGTTCGCATTAAAGGTCAAGCCGAAAACGTGGTTATTGGTCAAATTACTATTAGTGATTTTATCAATCCGTCGGGCCTTGAGCCTATAGGGCAAAACCTTTATACCGAAACTGCAGTAAGTGGTGCACCTGTTCAAGGTAACCCGGGGGTTGAGGGCTTAGGTACAATTATTCAAGGTTCACTTGAAACATCAAATGTAAATGTGACCGAAGAGTTGGTTAATTTGATTGAAACTCAGCGAGTTTACGAAATGAACTCAAAGGTAATTTCAGCGGTTGATGAAATGATGAGCTACATCAATCAACAATTATAGTCTTGGGGGATTGTATGCGTAATATCATGTTATTTGCAGTAGGGACTTTACTGTTAAGCGGTTGTGTATCTACACAAAATAATGAAGTAGTGCAGGACGATCCCTACTATGCACCTATGTATCCTGAGCCTAATATGGAGCCAGTGGTAGCAACTGGCTCTTTATTCAGTACTCAGTTATCGAATGACTTATATGCCGATAAGAAAGCACTTAGAACAGGCGATATCATTACGGTTAAATTGCAAGAGTCAACCCAAGCCACAAAAGCGGCTAAAACAGAAACAGATAAACAAACAGATGCTAGCCTCGATCCTGTTATTGGTTTAGGTGGTTTACCGGTTAATATTGGTGGCGATAGTATTCAATTTGGGGTTGGTAGTGATGCGTCGTTTAAAGGTGACTCAAAATCAAATCAATCAAACAGCCTAGTTGGCGATATTTCGGTTAACGTGATGCGAGTATTACCAAATGGTAATTTAGTGATTCGCGGTGAAAAATGGCTAACGCTAAATACCGGTGAAGAATTTATTCGCTTAGAGGGGTTAGTGCGTCCACAAGATGTTAATGCTGATAATACCGTTGAGTCTAATCGTATTGCGAATGCGCGTATTCAGTATTCAGGTAAGGGTCAAACTCAAGAGGCACAAAGCCCGGGTTGGTTAACGCGTTTCTTTAGTAGCTCATTGTTTCCCTTTTAGAGGACATTCAACATGAATGGTTTTAAAGTTTTTTGTTTTATGGTGCTACTAGGCTGGCAATTAACTGCCAGTGCTGAGCGAATTAAAGATGTGTCTATGGTTGAAGGGGTGCGCTCAAACCAATTAGTGGGCTATGGGTTGGTTGTTGGTTTACCTGGTACCGGTGAGCAAAGCCGTTTTACCGAGCAAAGCTTCAAAGGTATGCTTAATAGTTTTGGTATTACGTTACCAACAAGCCTAAAGCCAAAAATTAAAAATGTTGCCGCAGTCGCGGTTCATGCAGAACTTCCCCCATTTAGAAAACCAGGGCAAACCATCGATATTACCGTTTCATCAATTGGTAGTGCGGGAAGTTTGCGTGGCGGTACGTTATTACAAACATTTTTAAAAGGGGTTGATGGCAATGTATACGCTATTGCACAAGGCAGCTTAATTGTTGGTGGCTTAGGTGCTGAAGGCCTAGATGGCAGCCGAGTCGTTATTAATACGCCAACCGTAGGGCGCGTGCCAAACGGTGCCACTGTTGAACGTGCCGTTAAAAGCCCATTTATGCAAAACGATTATATAACCTTTAATTTAAATCGTCCGGACTTTACAACCGCAAAACGTTTAGAGAAAACCATTAATGATTTAATCGGCCCAAATAGCGCACAAGCACTCGATGCCGCCTCTATTCGGGTAGTTGCTCCACGAGATGCTTCACAGCGCGTATCGTATTTATCAACTCTTGAAAACTTAGAGTTTAAGCCTGCGGATACTTCGGCTAAAATAATTGTTAACTCGCGTACCGGCACTATAGTTATTGGCAAAAATGTTAAATTACAACCTGCTGCTATCACCCATGGTGGCCTTACTGTGACCATTGCTGAGCAACAAAATGTGGCGCAGCCAAATCCTCTAGCAGAGGGTGAAACAGTGGTTACCCAGCAAAGTATTATTGACGTTAATCAGGATGATTCACGTGCTTTTGTATTTGACCCAGGTGTGAGTCTTGATGATTTAGTTCGCGCAATTAATGAAGTTGGCGCTGCTCCAGGTGATTTGATGGCTATTCTTGAAGCACTTAAAGAAGCCGGCGCCATTAATGGTCAGCTTGTTGTAATTTAGTTTTATAAGACCCTATTTAGGGTCTTTAACATTTAACCTAAAAAAGACGCGGCATAAAGCCGCTGCTACCACAGCAATAAACACTGAATTTAACCCTACACAATAAGTAGTAGCGAGTTTACCTCGCGTCTCTCACTTAGTTTAATCTCTGCCTAGAACCTAGAACCTAGAACCTAGAACCTAGAACCTTTCACTTCGCTTGGCTCAATTATTGCATGGCATTAAGTATTATTAATTATTGTGTCAAAAAGCTGATGGAAACAAATCATCTAGATAAACAAAACTTTTTTGATTTAGGCAACTTAGACTCTTTGCGTCGAGATGCTTTAAACAGCGGTGATGCATCAACCGATGCATCTAAAGCGGCGTTAAAAAAAGCGGCGGCACAATTTGAAGCTATCTTCACCCAAATGCTACTTAAAAGTATGCGTAAAGCCAATGAGGCTTTTGAAGACAAAGAAAGCCCATTTAATGCAAGTGGCGTGAAGTTTTTTGAAGAAATGCACGACCAACAGATGGCTACAGAGCTTTCATCAAATGGCTCTTTAGGTCTTGCAGATTTAATTGTGCAGCAACTATCGCCAGATGGAAAAAACTTTATGCCAGGCTCTGTTCTTCGTACAACGTCAGATTTCTTTAGTGACCAACGTGCGGGTAGCACCTTACCTCATCAAGAAAACCAAAAGGTCACTGAAAAAGTGCCGCTCGTTGATTCAACTGAAAAAAGCGAACAAAACATAGCGTCTGGCACATTTGAAAATGCTGAGGAATTTGTAAGTACAGTGTGGGAGCATGCAAAAACAGCGGCTAAGAAAATTGGTTTAAATCCGGCGGTTATGGTTGCGCAAGCAGCATTAGAGACTGGTTGGGGTAAACATATTATCAGTAAAGGTGATGGCAATAGCTCAAATAATTTATTCAATATAAAGTCAGATAAAAGTTGGCAGGGCGAAAAAGCCAGTAAGGTCACTTTAGAGTTTGAGCAAGGCGCTGCAGTTAAAAAGCAAGCAAGCTTTAGAGCGTATGACTCAATAAAAGATAGCGTGAATGATTTTGTGGATTTTTTAACGCAGAACCCTCGCTATCAAGATGCATTAAACAATACAGCAAAACCGCACAAATTTTTAGACTCTTTACAGCAAGCCGGTTATGCAACCGACCCTAACTATGCAGACAAAATAAAAAGAGTGCTTAACAGTAACGAGTTAAAGAATATCGCCACAAGCGTTATCCGCCAAGGAGTAGAGTAACATGTCGTTTAATTTATTAAACATTGCTAATTCAGGAATAAGAGCAAACTCTGAGTTATTGCAAACGACAAGTAAAAACATCGCAAACGTTAATACTGAAGGGTATGTACGAGAGCGCACTGAATTTACTACTATGATTGATAATCAGGTGGGCCGCGGTCAAACGTACCGGTTATTAAATGAGTTTGCACAAAAGCAATTAAACCGAGATACCTCAAATAAAAGCTTTTTTGATCAATTTGTTAGCGAGGCGAGTCGGGTTGATCAAATTTTTTCAGAAAAATCAAACAGCTTATCAACTAGTATCAACTCGATGTTTAACAACGTACAAGAAGCACTTAACCAACCTTCATCTACGGTTGCTCGTTCATTAGTGATGAGTGATGCGCAAAATCTGATTGATCAAATGGACCGGCTTGCAGGTATTGTTTCAGAGCAAAAAGCAGTGGTTAATGAGCAATTAGAAATATTTTCTGAAGAGGCGAATACGTTAATCGAAAGTATTAGTTCGTTAAATCAAGAAATTGCGGGTGTTCATGGCACTAAAAACGAAGCAGATGCTAGCTCAGCTTACAATGAGCGTGATAAAGCAATACGTGATTTATCAAAACTAATTGATATAGAAACACTCGATGGCCCTAATGGTGAAAAACAAGTATTTATGGGCACAGGTGAAGCGGTTGTTATGCAAAATGGTTCATTTAACTTATTTTCGATTAGTGGCGATCCCGATGCCAATTTTAAAGAGTTACGCTTAGATGTAAATGGTGGCCAAGCCGTTCCACTAGAAATAGATCCCACTAAACTCAAAGGTAAAATTGGTGGCTTATTGGCATTTAGAGACGATATTTTGGTGCCTGCACAAAATCAAATAGGTCAGATGGGCATTGCGCTTGCTGATTCGTTTAATCAGCAAAACCGTTTAGGAATGGATGCAAACGGTGAGCTTGGAGGCGATATTTTTGATATCCCAACGGTCAGTGCTTTTGTTTATCAAGCAAATACCGGAACAGCTAATATGTCAGCAACCGTTGAAGCTGGTAAAGGCAGTGAACTACCAGCGAGTGATTTTGTGATCACCTATACGGGGAACCCTAACGAAGTAAGTATTCAGCCAATAGATAATAAAGGCGAGCCTTTAGGCAGTGCATCGTTAGCTGTTATTCCACCGAGTGGCATTATTGACTCTGCGGCAATCACCAGCGGGGAGTCGTTTGGTTTAGAGCTAAACGTAACCGGAGCCGGTAATGCCGGTGACCAATTTCAGGTAAAACTTAATAGTGTCGCGGCAGGCAATATATCGCTGACAACAGGTCGGGGAGAAGACATTGCATTGGCCTCTCCAATTAGAACAGCAGACGGGCTTGATAATACAGGCACTGGGACTATTTCACCGGGTGATGTGAGCGATGTAACTACCGGCAGTTTTACAAACCCTTTAGGCTTAGCAAATGGTCCTATTAACATTGTTAAAACTGCTAATGCTAACGAATATCAACTTACTGATGGTAATGGTACAACCACGTTTACGGTTACACCGCCTGCTAACAATATTTTGGCGCAAGCGGGGCCTCCTTATGATGGCTATGGTTTTGACTTTAATATTGAAGGGGTACCGGCTACAGGTGATACCTTTAATTTAGAATTTAATGAAGGCGGTTTTGATGATAACCGTAATGGTCAAAAACTCGCTGACTTACAAAATAGCGACTTAGTACGTCAAAATGTGGTAGCAAGTGCCTCAGCCGATAATCATAAAACCTTGAACCAGGCCTATGCTGGATTAGTAACCGATGTTGGTGTAGTAACCAGTCAAGCAAAAACCAACGGGGCGGCATTTGATGCTTTAGCACAGCAATCAGAAGCCTGGTATGAATCGTTATCCGGCGTAAATTTAGATGAAGAGGCAGCTAATTTGCTGCGTTTTCAGCAATCTTATGCTGCATCGGCTCAAGTACTGTCTGCAGCACGTTCTATTTTTGACACTTTACTGAGTGCGGCGAGGTAATTATGCGTTTATCAAATAATTTAATGTATCAAAATAACATTAATAAAATACTTGAGAATCAACAAAATGTAGCTGGTGCGCAGGAGCGCGTTACGACAGGTCAAAAATATTTGAGTACCTCAGAAAACCCTGCTGCTATTTCGCAGGGTATGTTGTACACCAATAAAATAGAAACTAATGAGCAGCTGACGAAGAATATTAACCAGCTAAAAGGGCGTTTAGAAACCGAAGAAAGTTTATTACAAGGTATGAACGACACTATTTTAGAAGCGCAAATGTTAACTATACGAGCGGGCAATGGTTCGTTAGATAAAGGTGATTTGGCTTCGGTTGCCAGTGAACTAAAAGAGTTACAAAAATCGCTGCTTAACTTAATGAATAGTCAATCTGAAGGGGGGAAATACCTTTTCTCTGGCTATCAAGACGATATTCAAACTTATACATTTAATAGCACTAATGGCAAATACGAATACCAAGGCGATCAAGGCCAGCACGAAGTAACCATTGCAAAAGGCGTTGAGATCAAATCAAGCGATAATGGCTTTAATGTATTTGAACGAGTTGATGCACGTCTTGATGTGGTATCGAATGATGGAGCGCCATCAGGCGGTATTACCGCTGGAACTGTTTATGTTCAAAATCAAGGTGAGTTTGATCGTTTTCATAAAGATAATTATAACTCAGACCCAGATCCGCTTATTTCTCCAACGATCAATACCTATAACGTTAATGTGATCCCTGGTGCGACCCCTTCATCGCCTGATCAGTATGAGATATTACGTGATGGTAATCCTCTTGTACCACCTGTGACTGGTGAAGTAACTGATGAGCCGATTGAATTTGCCGGTATGGAAATTCAACTTGAAGGTGTAGCACCGGGGCAGCTTGATTTTACCCTTGAGAAACCAAGCAAAGAAAATGTATTGAATACACTAGAAGATTTGATCATTAGCCTAAATGACGAACAACTTGATGAAGCGCAAATTAACCAAGCATTATCGGATGGTTTAATTCAGCTTAAAAATGCTAGTGAACAGATTGTATTTACACAAGCTGGTTTAGGTGGACGGATGAATGTGGTTGAGCGTGTGACCGATTCAAACAGTGCACTGGATATTAATAATCAAGAAAATAGATCCAGCCTGATTGAGATTGATGCCGCTGAAGCCATCAGCGATCTTACTAAACATGAGTCTGGTTTACAGGCTTCACAAGCGACTTTTGGTCGCTTGGCTAAACTTTCATTATTCGATTATTTATAAATACCATCCAAGGCAGGTTATTACTTTACGAGAAAAGTAGGTAATAACTTGCCTTAACGAAGCGGCAAAAAACTGTCACCCCCTTTTTATCTTCTGTCAAAAAATCGCTAACTTCTAATTTAAAGCCGCAACAAGTGTTATTTAGTTGTTTTAAAACATAAGGTTAATCTTTTTTTACTAGTTGGCACAACTAATGCATTTAGCTAGTTATAGAAAGTGTGGTTTTTGCTTAAATATTTTGAACCACATTCTGATTGAAACTAGGAGATGGTAAAATGGCTTTAAGCGTAAATACAAATGTTGCATCACTTAATGGGCAACGCAATCTATCTAAATCTAGCATGGCACTTGAAACCTCAATGCAGAGACTATCATCTGGTTTGCGTATTAATAGCGCAAAAGACGATGCTGCAGGTTTACAAATTGCCAACCGACTAACGTCTCAGGTTAATGGCCTAACGGTTGCTCAGCGTAATGCCAATGATGGTATTTCCATGGCGCAAACGGCTGAAGGTGCGATGCAAGAGTCTGCAAACATCTTACAACGTATGCGTGACTTATCACTGCAATCAGCGAATGGTTCAAACAGTGCGGTTGACCGTGCATCACTGCAAAAAGAAGTAGCAGCCCTGCAACAAGAGCTTACTCGAATTGCAGACACCACCAAATTTGGTGGAACCAGCTTACTTGACGGTACATTTGGTACAAAACAATTCCAAGTAGGTGCAAATGCGAATGAAACCATTAATGTAAGCTTACGTAATGTTGCTGCAAACGCTATTGGTGCATATGAAGTAAAAGGAAACAGTACGTTACTGGGTGCTGTTGCAACACAAACAGCACCGCTTGCTACGGCAACAGGTGCAGTTGCTACGGCAGGACTAAATATTAATGGTGTTGCAATCCCTGATGCAGGTGTTACGGGTAAAGGCGCTGCTGAAATAGCGGATACCATTAATAAAGAAGCAACAGGGGTTACTGCCACTGCAAAATTAGATGTTACTATTGCTGGGCTAACATCAGCGGATAACAGTGACTTAACTCTTCGCAAAGCTGGCGCTGCGGTTGATACGTATAAACTATCAGAATTTGGTGGTGATCTTGATCGTCTTGCTGAAAAGCTGCAAGCCGATGGCTATGATGCAATCGTAGACGATGGTTCGTTAACACTAAAAGCTGAAGGCGTTGATGGTATTCAAATGACAGGTACTGCCGGTACAGCTACTATTGCTAACAATGCAACAGGTGGTACGCCAGTGGCTGGTGGCGCTACCAATAATGATATCAGTGTTTCATCATCACTGACCTTATCTTCGTCAGAAAAAATTGGCATATCGGGTACTGATGTAGATGATATTCTAGGCGGTACAAATATTTCAGCTACCGGTGGTTCTGGTGAATTAACATCTGTTGAAAGTGTTGATATATCAGGTACGACTAGTGCGGGTGCGCAATCTGCGATTAACACTATAGATGCGGCGCTTGCGCAAATTGACGCCCAGCGTGCAGACTTAGGTGCGGTACAAAACCGTTTTGGTTTTACCATTGCCAACCTTGCTAACGTATCTGAGAATGTGTCAGCTTCTCGCAGTCGTATTCAAGATACTGATTACGCGCTTGAAACCGCAACACTAACTAAAAACCAAATAATGCAACAAGCAGGTACCACTATTTTGTCTCAGGCAAACCAGTTGCCACAGGCAGCATTAAGTCTTTTAGGTGGCTAATATCCGCTAACTATAAAAAGCCAAGCAAATATGCTTGGCTTTTTTGTCTGTATTTCAATCAATTAAAAGTTTTTACTGTTTTTTTTAAAAAAAAGCTAAAGGTAATTTTATAACGGCCGTTAACTTAATTAGAACGGAGCTTGAACAGATTTTTATTGTGATGGCTCTTGGTTAAAATCAATTAGTTACATTACGAAAGTAATCAGGAGTTATAACATGGCTTTATCAGTAAATACTAACGTTGCATCACTAAATGCACAAAGAAACTTATCAAAATCTAGCGATGCATTAGGTACATCAATGCAACGTCTTTCATCTGGTATGAAAATCAACAGCGCGAAAGATGATGCGGCAGGTCTACAAATAGCTAACCGTCTTTCTTCACAAATTAATGGTTTAGGTGTTGCTCAGCGTAACGCTAACGATGGTATCTCAATGTCGCAAACCGCTGAAGGTGCAATGCAAGAGTCATCAAACATCTTACAACGTATGCGTGACCTATCTTTACAATCAGCTAATGGTTCAAACGATGCTAACGCTCGTGCAGCACTACAAAAAGAAGTGGGCGCATTACAGCAAGAGCTTACTCGTATCGCTGAAACGACCAAATTTGGTGGTACAAGCTTACTAGATGGTTCGTTCGGCACTAAACAGTTCCAAGTAGGTTCAAACGCAAACGAAACAATCAATGTAAGTCTACGTGATGTGTCTGCTGATGCAATTGGCGCATATGAAGTAAAAGGTATTGCTACTGGTCTCGGGTCACCTACAACACAAACTGCAGTTTTATCTACAGCAGTTGGAGCGGTTGCGACTGCAGACTTAAACATTAACGGTGTTGCTATTCCCAATGCAGGAGTAACTGGCAAAGGTGCTGCTGATATTGCCGATGCGATAAATAATGAGGCTACAGGTGTAACTGCTACAGCTAAGTTAGATGTGTCTCTTGCTGGCTTAACATCTGCAGATGATAGTGTTATATCGTTACAGAAAGGTGGTAATGTTGTTGATGATTACAAACTAGCTGAGTTTGGCGGAGACATAGATCGTTTAGCTTCAGAGATGCAAGCTGATGGTTATGATGCTGTTGTTGAAGATGGTACATTAAGACTGAAAGCGCAGGATGTTGACGGTATACAAATGACAGGTACTGCAGGGACTGCAACACTTAAAAGCAATGTTACAGGTGGTGCAGCAGTTGCTGGTGGTGCAACGAATAATGATATTAGCATCACTTCAACATTAACATTGTCATCACCAAATCAAATAGGCATTTCAGGTTCAGATGTTGACGATATATTAGGTGGCACAGCTACTAATGCTATTGCAGCTACTGGTGGTAAAGGTACATTAACATCTATTGAAAGTGTTGATATCTCTGGTACAACTAGTGATGGTGCGCAAGCAGCTATCAATACTATCGATGCGGCGCTTGCGCAAATTGATGCACAACGTGCTGACTTAGGTGCGGTACAAAACCGTTTTGGTTTCACTATTGCTAACCTTGCAAACGTATCAGAAAACGTATCAGCTTCTAAAAGCCGTATCGAAGATACAGATTACGCTGCAGAAACGGCTAAACTAACTAAGAACCAGATTATGCAACAGGCTGGTACAACAATCTTAGCTCAGTCTAACCAGTTACCACAGGCAGCACTTAGCTTATTAGGTTAATTTAATAATAAGCTCTATACTTAACTACTAAGGAAGGGGCAACCCTTCCTTTCTTGTATAGGTATAAAGCTTTATATCGCTTTATAGTAGGAGCGAATTATGGAAACGCAAAGTTTAAATCTAAATATCAGCTCAACGCAAAAAGGTGAGGTTAGCTCAAGTTACCAAGCCCCATCACAAGTTAAGCAAAACGCCGATGAGCAAAAGAATACACCCATCACCACCACGGCAAGTAATAGTGAAGTTTCTGAAACTGAGTTGTCACCTGAAAAACTAGAGAAGGTGGTACAGCAATTGCAGGACTTTATGGGCGAAATGAATCGTAGCCTACAGTTTAAAGTAGATGAAGATTCTGGCCGTAATGTTATTAAGGTAATTGATAAAGAAAGCGGTGATTTAGTTAAGCAATATCCCTCTGAAGAAGTATTAGGTATTGTTGCTAAATTAGCAGAAGCCACTGGCGTGTTAGTTGATTTTAAAGTTTAGTTTGAGCAATTTAAGAGGGTAAGTATTATGGCTATTTCATTTACAGGTATAGGTTCAGGACTTCAAGTTAATGAAATTGTAACCGCTTTAGTCAATGCTGAAAAAGCCCCTTATCAAGCACGGGTAACACAACAGCAAGCAAATTTTACTACGGACATTTCTGCGGTAGGGACCTTAAAAGCGTCTTTAGAAGAGCTTAATGGTTCTCTAGAATCATTGGGGGACATCGAAAATTTTCAAAAGCGTACTATCAGTGGTAGCGATGAATTTGTCTCTTTAAGCTCTGAAAAAAACGCGCAAACTAACAACTATTCTATAAAAGTAAACAGCTTAGCTGAAAACCACAAGTTAACCTCAAGTGCCATAGCAGGTGATGAGGCTGTGGGTGAGGGTAAGCTAACTATTAGTTCAGGTAGTAATAATTTTAATATTGATGTGTCAGATACAGCAACCCTTGCAGATATTCGTGATGCTATTAATAATTCTACCGATAACGACTCAGTTAATGCCACTATTATTACTGATGATACGGGGCAGCGATTGGTATTATCAAGTAAGGAAACTGGCGCAGAAAACGCAATAAAGATTGTGGTTGATGATGTTGGTGATGCTAATAATACTGATTTGTCTGGCTTATCACGACTAGCTTATGACAGCGATGCTGCATCTGCAACCTATGCTGAAAATTTAAATGAAGTAACGGCAGCGACCGATGCCTCAATTACGATTGATGGGACGCTTGTTGCGACAAGCAGTACAAATGAGTTTAAAGATGTCATTGAGGGTGTCACCATTAATGCCAAAAAAACGCACAACGCAGATGATGATTTAAGTAAAGCAACGATAACAGAAAACAATAACAATATTGCGGCTGGATTAAAATCGTTTGTAGAAAAGTTTAATGCGTTTATTGATTTATCAAATCAGTTAGGTCGATCTAGCGCTGAAGAGGGCGTTGGTGCACTTGCGGGTGATTCATTACTTAGAGGTTCAGTAAACCAAGTACGCTCGATGTTAACATCTGAATTTAGCACGGGTAATGGTAATACCGACTTTTTAGCTAACTTTGGTATTAGAACTGAGCGCTCAGGTAAGTTAAGTATTGATTCTGATGCACTTAAAGCTGCGGTAGAAAGTGATCCACAAGCTATCCAAACGTTTTTTGTTGGCGAAAATGACGGTGATGGTTTTGTTGGCCAGTTAGATACTGTTATTAAAGGTTATACGGCCTCTGATGGTATTATTAGCTCTCGTATAGAAGGTCGCGAATCACAAATTTCTAAACTAGAAACTGACGTAGAAAAGTTTAATACCCGTATGGCTAAATATGAAGAGCGATTATATAGCCAGTACAACGCAATGGATTTGCTCGTTGCTAACCTAAACTCGACAGGGAGTTACTTGCAACAGCAATTAGCTAACCTACCTGGTGTGGTTAAAAAGTCTAGCTAAACAATTAACCTTGTTTAGCAAATAAAGCCTGGCTTATGAGTCAGGTTTTTTTATGTTTGTTCGATTGTTAGTAACTAACTGTGTTGTTTTATAGTGAGGTTTGAGGAAATAAAAATACAGAGTGAAAAATCTGCTTAATCACTCTGTAAAGGGGAATAAAATAGGGGGGAGCTAAAGTAAATAATATTTTTAAATATTAGATTTATACTTATTCACCGCGCCTTTGCTTTTTTGTTTCTTTATAATTTCTATCGCTAGCTTTTGTTTTTCGCTATCAAATAGTGTTGAAAGCTGTGCCACAAATGCGATTAAAAACTCAAGCTCAGATTCAGAATAAAAACCGTCGTCATGCTTTAAAGATTCATTCATGTAACTGTCTAACCGGCTATGAATATTCAGTGCTTGCTCAATATCCCAATCCTGAGAGTCAGTAATCAAACTAACCAGCTCATTGCAGTAGTCTCTGGTCTTACTATCAGTAATTTGTGAGCTCGTAACCTGCTTCAAAGTCATTACAGTTGTGGTTCTCTTTGTTCGAATGGAATTGCTTCCCAGCCTGACTTAATCTCTTTAATTAAGGTAATTACTTCATCAATTTTATCAATGTTGTTTTCAAGGTTTGCAGTTAATAAGCAACGCTGACAGTAATCGTACAAAGAGTCTAAGTTAGTTGATACTTCATTATTGTCTTCAAAATTTAACACTTGCTGCAACGCACCAAGTAGCACAATACAATCAGAGATTGCGTTGCCTTTTTTTTCTAACTCTTTACGTTCAATAAATCCTTTTGCAGCAGAGAGCTTGCCAACAATATTAACAAATACCAGTTTAACTTGGTCGTAAGGCGTCATTTCTTTAACACTGCTAACTGTTATTTGACGGTATTTATTGATTGATGCATGAGCCATAGGTAATTCCTCAAATTTTAATTACATGTTCAGAACTCTAAGCAAGTTTAGTTCCAACATAAGTTTGACTATTACTTTATCGGCAAAAACAGTCGCACCTTTAAATAATAATAGCAGTTTTTATGAGTTTTTTCTGTGTGAAATCGTATCATTGAAAATCGCATTATATGTCGTTTAATTCATCCTAAGTATGTATGTCACTAAAACTACCCAGGCAATTAATAGTTATAAAGTATTGACTTTGTGCGGCCAGTGTCTGTTTTTTGGCGTTAATGTCAAAAAATCGCCGCTATTGCTTGCATCCAAACCCAACTGGCTTACAATTTGATTAATAAAATAAATTAGTGAAATAAATGGCTCGCTAAAGATGATCTTAATTTTAGATAATAATAACAATCGCTCTATTGGATTATACGCATCGCTTACTTTTATTGGTGAGGCGGTACAGTTGCAAACAGAAGCTGACTTTGAACAGGCATGCAGCCACTATCAAAACAAAGAATGTATTGTGGTATTAGGTGCTTTGCAGTCTTTAGATCACGAAAGTTTAATTAAACGATACCCAACATTTCCTTTTTTACTCATTGGTGAAACGCTTAAACCTTTGTTGAGTTTGGCTAATGTTGTGGGGTTGATATGTGAGCCATTTACTCATGAAATAACCACACAGCTGTTACACGACTGTCAGCAATATCAGCGCATGTTGCCGCATGAACATAAAAATAATAAAGAGAAAAGCACCTTTGATGGTCTTGTTGGTGAAACCAAAGCGGTAAAAGATTTACGCTTTTTAATCACGCAGGTTGCAAAAACCGATGCCAATGTACTTATTTTGGGTGAGTCGGGCACAGGTAAAGAAGTGGTCGCCCGTAACGTGCATTTGCTTTCTAAACGTAATAAAGGCCCTTTTGTTCCGGTAAACTGTGGGGCTATTCCTGCTGAGCTATTAGAAAGTGAACTATTTGGTCATGAAAAAGGCGCGTTTACTGGGGCTATTTCAGCACGAAAAGGCCGTTTTGAGTTAGCGCAAGGTGGCACGCTATTTTTAGATGAAATAGGGGATATGCCACTGCAAATGCAGGTTAAGCTATTGCGAGTACTACAAGAGCGTAGCTATGAGCGCGTTGGCGGTACCAAAGCGATTCAAGCCGATGTACGTGTTATTGCTGCAACCCACCGTGACCTTGAAAACATGATTGAAAAAGGTTCATTCCGAGAGGATTTATATTACCGCTTAAATGTTTTTCCTATTGAGAGCCCATCTCTTGCTCAACGTGCGGAAGACATCCCTTTGCTACTTAAAGAGCTTATGCGCCGTGTAAATGAACAAAGCGGTACTACGGCTAAGTTTACAGAGCGTGCTATTGATAGTTTAAAAGAACATTCTTGGCCGGGTAATATTCGTGAGCTGGCGAACCTTGTTGAACGAATGGTTATTATGTTTCCAGATAAGGTGGTGGATGTTCCTGATTTACCCAATAAATACCGCTACATTGAAGTTGAAGCCTATGAGCCACAGTACCCAGAAGAGCTGATGGAGCGTGATGCCTTTAATGATATTTTTAGTGGCGGATTTAGCGAAGATGAAATAGATCTAGAAGATGATTTTGTTCAGGCTGCACCTGGTTTATTGCCCGATGAAGGTATTGAGCTCAAAGAGTACTTAGCTGAGCTTGAAATTAACTTAATCACCCAGGCATTAGAGCGCTTTGATTACGTTGTTGCCCGTGCTGCTGAAGTGCTAGGTGTAAGGCGAACCACACTGGTCGAAAAAATGAAAAAATATAACTTGTCTAGGGATTAAGAGCAAAGTGCAGGTGTTATATTTTAGGTTTTAGGTTAGAAAAACTAAACACCGCGTTTAATGCAAACTCGGCGCTATACTTGTCAGCGGGTTAACCCCGCGTCTCGTAACCCGTAACCCGTAACCCCCACCTAGCCTAGCTTTTTAACTTCTTCTTTTCTAAAGCAATTATTACTATGATCGTTAACCATTCCACAGGCCTGCATGTAGGCATACACTGTGGTTGGGCCTAAAAACTTAAAACCGCGCTTTTTTAAATCTTTTGCAAATAACGTTGATGCTTCAGTAACTGCAGGGTAATCCGCAAGCGTCTCTAAATCGTTTACCTGAGGTTTATTGCCAACAAACCGCCACTGGTAATCACTAAAGCTGCCAAACTCTTTTTGAATAGCAATGAAGCACTTTGCATTATTAATTGTTGCGGCTATTTTTAAGCGATTGCGAACAATTCCCTCATTTTGCATTAATTTTTCTAGGTCCTGCTCAGTAAAGGCCGCTACTTTATTTACGTCAAAGTTTGCAAAGGCGTTTTTATAATTAGCGCGCTTTTTTAATATGGTGTACCAACTTAATCCTGCTTGTGCCGATTCTAACGTTAAAAACTCAAAAAGTAGGTGATCGTCATACACAGGTACGCCCCATTCATGGTCATGGTAATCCACGTAGTCGGGCTTTGAGGTATCTAACCATGGGCAGCGGCACTGAGTCTCTTTATTCATGCTTATTCCTTAGCGCGTCATTTTTACGGCACGTATTTTAACTATTTAAATTGTTGATATTATTATGAAATAATTTTGGTACATATTGTGCATTAGCCAGTGTATCTACATTATTTTAGAGAGTTGATTATGGCCCTTGCAAGTGTGCTAAAACCCCAGTTTATTTCTGCTAATCAGTATAACCCATGTTTACTGCAAGAGGAGTATGTTGGTGAGTTGAGTGATTTGCGTCAACAAGCAAGTTGGCTCTCTCATCTGGTTGATACCATGCCTGCGGGCGTGATTGTACTCGATGGTAAAGGAATGATCGCTAAGGCAAACCAAATAGCTATCGATATGCTCGGCGAGCCATTAGAAGGAGAGAAGTGGTTTAGCGTTATTCAGCGCTCATTTCGTCCTCATCAAGATGATGGTCATGAAGTGTCGTTAAAAGATGGACGCTTAATAAAGCTCGATATTACTGCACTCGCGCCTGAGCCTGGGCAACTTATACTAATGACCGATTTAACCGAAACCCGACGCTTACAAAAGCGAGTCGCGCATATGCAGCGTTTAAGTGCCTTAGGTAAAATGGTGGCGTCTTTAGCTCATCAAGTACGCACACCGTTATCAGCGGCTATGTTGTATGCCGCAAATTTAGGCTCAAAACGCTTACCCGAAGCGTCTCGCGGCAGTTTTCATACTAAATTAATGTCACGTTTAAAAGATTTAGAAACCCAAGTAAACGACATGCTGTTATTTGCTAAAAGTGGTGATCAGCAAGTTGTTGAGCAAGTATCGATGCAACAGCTACTCAGTGAAGTTAAAGCCGGTGCCGATGCTATGGTAGCGCTCAATGATAGCGAATTAAATGTGAGCTTACCTGAGCCTGATATTGAAATTATGGGTAACAAAACAGCATTGGCAAGCGCAATTCAAAACCTAATTCATAATAGTATTCAAGTCATTGGCAGTGGTGCACAAGTACATCTTAGTGCTTTGCGTGATATGCAAGCCCCTGATTATGTCCGCATTAGTGTTAGTGATAATGGCCCTGGGCTTGATTTAGCACAAACTGAAAAAATATTTGAACCCTTTTATACCACTAAAAGCCAAGGTACTGGTTTAGGACTTGCCGTTGTAAGTTCAGTGGCCAGTGCACATCAGGGACGTGTTGAAGCAAACAACAATCCACAAGGGGGAGCAATTTTTAGTATGTTGCTACCTATTAGTGTCACATCTAAATTAGGGGAGTCACAATGAGTAACACTATTTTAGTTGTAGAAGATGACGCCGGACTTCGTGAAGCATTAATTGATACGCTTGAAATGTCAGGTATAGCCTGTATGGCCGCCAATAGTGCCGAGCAAGCCATGGTGCTACTAAAAAAAGAAGTATTTTCATTGGTGGTCAGTGATGTACAAATGGGCGCAATGAGCGGCTTGGATTTATTACGTAGTATTAAATTAAATTACCCTGATTTACCCGTACTAATGATGACGGCCTATGCCACTATTGATGATGCTGTAGAGGCTATGCGTTTAGGCGCGATTGATTATATGGCTAAGCCATTTGCACCAGAAGTGCTATTGAATATGGTGAGTCGTTACTTACCAGAAAAAGAAAAAGAAACAGACGGGCCCATTGTCGCCGACCCTAGTAGTATTCAATTACTCGAACTTGCTAATAAAGTTGCTCGATCAGATGCCAGTGTGATGGTGCTTGGGCCAAGTGGCTCTGGTAAAGAAGTACTGGCGCGTTATATTCATGACAAATCAAAACGCTGTAATGAACCGTTTGTTGCGATTAACTGTGCTGCTATTCCTGAAAATATGCTCGAAGCCACTTTATTTGGTTATGAGAAAGGCGCGTTTACCGGTGCTATTCAAGCTTGCCCTGGTAAGTTTGAACAAGCACAGGGCGGTACTATTTTACTTGATGAAATCACCGAAATGGATTTAGGCCTGCAAGCCAAGCTGTTACGTGTACTTCAAGAGCGTGAAGTTGAGCGTTTAGGTGGTCGTAAAACCATTGCACTAGATGTACGTGTGCTTGCCACAAGTAACCGAGAGTTAAAAGAAGCGGTTGCTGATAACCAGTTCCGTGAAGATTTATACTATCGACTCAATGTTTTCCCACTGCTGTGGCGACCACTGTGTGAGCGCCCAGGGGACATTATTGTGCTGGCTAAACATTTGATTGAACGTCACTTAAGTAAAAGCAAAGAGCCAATGGCGTATTTAGATAGCAGTGCAGAGCAAAAACTGCTTAGCCATAGCTGGCCCGGTAACGTACGCGAACTAGATAACGTTATCCAGCGAGCATTAATTTTACGCAGTGGAAATAGTATTGATGAGCATGCTATTTTTATCGAAAATCTAGCCCCAACGCATTTTGTGGCAGAAACTAAAGCTGACATTGAACCTGTAAAAAGTAGTCTCAGTAACGCTTATTATGATGAAAAAGCAGCGCCTGCAGATGAGCAAAAAAATGATTTGTTAGCCGTCGATACTGGTAGTTACAAAGATGAGCTTAAAGATAAAGAACATCGTATTATTTTAGAAACCTTGGCACGCTGCCAAGGAAAACGTAAAGAGGTCGCCGAAACCTTAGGTATTAGCCCGCGTACTTTACGCTACAAATTAGCACAAATGCGTGATTTAGGTATTTCCCTCCCAGCATAACCCCCATAAGCCCTAAGTTCAATCACTTGAATTTAGGGCTGTCAAAACTCTGACTGCTTAATTATTTTACTTAAAGCGTTGTTTTAATTGGTTTTAATTTTTGGCATGTTTTGTGCTTTATTCTCTTTAAGAGTTTACTGCATTATCAGAGACAATTATGAAAATTCAAAACAGTGCTTTATTTCAAGAAATGCAATCAATGGCTGCGGAGGCCACACGTAGTAATCAAGTTAATAACTTGCCAACGCAAGTGCAATCAACCTCTACAGCACAGTTTGGTGACATGTTGAGTAATGCCCTTAATACAGTGCATGAACTTCAGCAAGACACAGGGCAAAAAGTAAAAGCGGTAGAGAATGGCGACAGAAGCGTATCACTTGCCGAGGCTATGATTGCTTCGCAAAAGTCTTCTGTGGCATTTGAAGCTACGGTACAGGTTCGTAATAAGCTTGTTGAGTCTTATAAAGAAATTATGAACATGCCTGTTTAACTAGGTAGTGGAGAATTATTGTGGCGCAATCTAATCAATCTACAGATCTGGCACTTGCTGATGGCATGATGGAGCAAAGTGAAAACGAAGATCAACAAGAGCAAAAATCAGGCTATTTCAGTGCCCTTGGCGGTGTTGATGTTTTACGTCAAATTACCCTGATTGTTGCATTAGCTATTTGTTTAGCCATTGCTATTTTCGTTATTATTTGGGCTCGTCAGCCAGATATGCGCCCTTTAGGTAAAATGCAAACTGAAGAGTTAATAGAAACACTCGACTTTTTAGATGCACAAAAAATTGACTACCAACTTGATGGCAATGTGGTCTCGGTGGATGAAACTGAATATCAAAATATCAAGTTATTGATGACCCGTGAAGGTTTAGATCAAGGGCCTACATCAGGTAGCGACATTATTATGCAAGACATGGGGTTTGGGGTAAGCCAACGTTTAGAGCGTGAGCGCCTTAAACATGGCCGTGAGCAACAACTTGCCCGTACTATAGAAGAGCTAAATAATGTTACTCGCGCCAAAGTATTGTTAGCGATTCCCAAAGAAAATGTGTTTGCCCGTAGAGAGAAAAAACCCTCTGCAACTGTTGTACTTACTCTTAAACGCGGTCGCTCTCTAGATGGCGAAGAAGTTGACTCGGTTGTTGATATGATAGCTTCAGCGGTACAAGGGCTTGAGCCTTCGCGCGTTACTGTGACCGATCAAAATGGTCGTTTATTAAATTCAGGCTCGCAAACCTCTTTAGCTGCACGCTCACGTAAAGAATACGATATAGAACGTAAACGTGAGCAAGAATACCTAGAAAAAATCGACAGTATTTTGATCCCCGTGGTTGGATTAGGTAATTACACCGCACAAGTAGATTTAAGTATGGACTTTAGTGCGGTAGAAGAAACACAAAAACGTTACAACCCAGATTTACCTGCGGTAAGAAGTGAAACGACCTTTGAAGAAAATAATATTGGTGGCCTAGCGGTTGGTATTCCAGGCGCGCTGACTAATCAGCCACCAGTTAACTCAACTATTCCTGAAGATGCGATGGCGGGCGGTGCAGGCACTGGAACCTCACCGAGTAGAACTCACAAAGAAGCCACTCGTAACTATGAACTCGATACCACTATTTCACATAAGCGTCAGCAAACTGGAGTGATCCGCAGAATAAGCGTCTCTGTTGCGGTTGATTACCTGCCTACGGTGGGTGAAAATGGTGAAACAACTATGACGCCACGCTCGGTTGAAGCCCTGTCAAATATTCGTCGCTTGTTACAAGGTGGCGTAGGCTTTGATATGCAACGTGGCGATGCACTTGAAGTAGTGACCGTACCATTTGTTCGTGAAGACTCAGCGCTTGATTTTGAGTTGCCTTTATGGGAACAAGATTGGTTTATGAAAATGATGCGCTTAGTATTAGGTGCACTGGTTATTATTGTACTGATTTTAGCTGTCGTTAAACCTATGCTTAAACGCTTAATCTACCCAGATAATACACTTGAAGAATACGATGAAGATTCTCTTAGTTCAGGTGTTGATCTTGGTGACAGCACATTAGATATGCTAAATAATGACTTTGATTCTGCTTCTGTTGGCTTCTCAAGCGATGGTACACTACGCTTACCAGACCTACACGGCGACGAAGACTTACTCAAAGCGGTTCGTGCCCTTGTAGCCAATGAACCAGAACTATCATCACAAGTAGTGAAAGCGTGGTTAACAGAAGATGACTGATCAAGAACAAAAACAACTACCTCAAGCGTTTGATGTTGATAAACTTGATGGTGTAGATAAAGCGGCAATATTATTGCTGAGCTTAACTGAAGAAGATGCAGCGCAAATCCTCAAGCACTTAGAGCCAAAACAAGTGCAAAAGGTCGGTATGGCCATGGCGGCAATCGATGATTTGTCGCAAGCTAAAATTAGCGCGGTTCATAATTTGTTTATTGAACAAATTCAAAGCTTTAGTACGATTGGTTTTCAGTCTGAAGACTTCATCAAAAAAGCACTTACAGCCGCATTAGGTGAAGATAAAGCCGCCAGCTTGATAGACCAAATAGTGATGGGCTCAGGCGCTAAAGGTCTTGATTCATTAAAATGGATGGACTCTAAACAGGTGGCTAACATTATTCGTAATGAGCATCCACAAATTCAAACAATTGTTCTCTCTTACCTAGAGCCTGAACAGTCGGCTGAAATTTTAGCGCAATTTCCTGAAAAAGTGCGCCTCGATTTAACCATGCGTATTGCTAATTTAGAAGAAGTACAACCGGCAGCATTGCAAGAATTGAATGAAATTATGGAAAAACAATTTGCCGGTCAAGCGGGTGCACAAGCTGCGAAAATGGGTGGCTTAAAAGCTGCGGCAGATATCATGAACTACCTCGATACCAATGTTGAAGGCCAGTTAATGGATTCAATCCGTGAGCATGACGAAGAAATGTCGCAACAAATTCAAGACTTAATGTTTGTCTTCGAAAACTTAATGGATGTAGACGACAGAGGCATTCAAGCAATCCTGCGTGAAGTGCCGCAAGATGTATTAATGAAAGCCATTAAAGGAACCGATGATGCCCTTAAAGAGAAAATTTTGGGTAACATGTCAAAACGTGCCGCTGAAATGCTCGCTGATGATTTAGAAGCTATGGCTCCTGTGCGTATTAGTGAAGTAGAAGCGGCGCAAAAAGAAATTTTATCAACAGCACGTCGCCTTTCTGATTCAGGTGAAATTATGCTTGGTGGTGGCGGTGGTGAGGAGTTCTTATAACCTATGAGTCACTCTAAAGGTCGCCCATTACATGCAGATGAAGCTGATGAGTTATTAAAAAATTGGCCAATTCCTGATGTTGCTCCTGATGAGCGAAGCTTTCGCAATCGCTCTACGGCTTATGGCACACCCTTAGCCGAGCTATACCGTAAAGAAATAGCAAAAGAACAAGTAGAAGAACCGGAAGAACCAGAGCTGCCTTCATTAACTATGGTAGAGCTGGAGCGTATTCGCCAAGATGCCTACGAAGAAGGCCTTAAACAAGGGCACGAACAAGGCTATATAGATGGCTTTGACAAAGGCGTAACCGAGGGTAAAGAGGCGGGTTACAAAGAAGGTGTAGAGCTGGGTAAAACACAAGGCCAAGAAGACGTTAAACCATTAATTGATGAGCAGTTGACCAGTCTGCGTGGTTTACTAGATAGTTTAAGCGACCCGCTTAAAAAAGTGGACGAGCAAGCAGAAAAACAGCTGGTACAGCTAGCCACTATGCTCAGTGAAGCGATTATTTATCAAGAAGTAAAAACATCACCTGATATTATTTTACATACTTTGAAAAAAAGCATTGATGCACTTAATGCAGAACAAGAAAAAGTTCGAATTCATCTTCATCCAGATGACTTATCGCTGATAAAAACCAGTTATGGCGAACAAGCTATTGAAGATAATCATTGGCAATTAATTGCAGAACCCACTCTAGAGCGGGGCGGTTGTGAAGTTAAAACAACGTTATCATCTTTAGATATGACCTTGAAAACCCGTGTCAAAGAAACGTTGGATAGCTTTTTGCATAACAGTGGTATCTAACTTTTTTATTGGCGTGTTATGTCTGTGAGCGATACTTCATTAAGCGAACGCTTATCTCAATACCAACGGCATATTAAAATTCCAGCGCCTGCAGTCGCGGGAGTTTTAACGCGTGTGGTTGGTTTAACACTGGAAGCCAAAGGTTTGCGCGCTCCGGTAGGCAGCCAATGTAAAATTGAAACAATGAACGGCTTTGTTGACGCTGAAATTGTTGGATTTAACGATCAAACTTTGTATTTAATGCCTAACGACCACATTTCAGGCGTACTTCCTGGTGCGCGAGTTATCCCCCAAGTTAATGACACAGGTTTGCCTGTTGGCATGAGCTTACTTGGTCGAGTGGTAGACGGCTTAGGCAGACCTTTAGATGGCTTAGGTAAAATTAATGCAGAACATACACTCAAATTTGCTCAAAATGCAATAAACCCTCTTGCAAGACGCCCCATTAGTAAGCCTATGGATGTGGGGGTACGTGCTATTAACTCGGTGATTACTGTCGGCCAAGGCCAGCGCATGGGCTTATTTGCAGGCTCTGGTGTGGGTAAATCAGTATTATTAGGCATGATGACCCGAGGCAGTGAAGCCGATGTGATTGTAGTGGGTTTAGTCGGTGAGCGTGGTCGAGAAGTAAAAGAATTTATTGAAGAAATACTGGGTGTTGAAGGGCGTAAACGTTCAGTTGTTGTTGCAGCCCCCGCTGATGCCTCACCATTAATGCGATTAAAAGGCTGCGAAAGTGCGGTAACCATTGCAGAGTATTTTCGAGATCAAGGTTTAAACGTATTGTTATTACTCGACTCGGTGACGCGTTATGCTATGGCACAGCGTGAAATCGCGCTGGCTGTAGGTGAGCCCCCTGCAACAAAAGGCTACCCACCTTCAGTATTTGCTAAATTACCTGCGCTGGTGGAAAGAGCGGGTAATGGCGGGGAAGGGCAAGGCTCTATTACTGCCTTTTTTACCGTACTGAGTGAAGGCGATGACATGCAAGACCCGATTGCTGATGCTGCACGTGCCATACTTGACGGACATATTGTTTTATCACGTGATTTAGCCGACAGCGGCCATTATCCTGCCATTGACATAGAAAAATCGATTTCACGGGTTATGCCACAAGTGGTGTCTGAGTCGCACATGCAACAAGCTCGTGTGCTTAAGCAAGTGTATTCAATGTATCAACAGAACAAAGACATGATCACCTTGGGCGCTTATCAAAAAGGCAGTGATCAAATGCTCGATCAGGCGATAAACATGATGCCAAGAGTGAACGCATTTTTACAACAAGGGATGCGTGATGTGATTAGTTATGATGACGGCCTTCAAGGGCTAGCGCAATTATTAGGACAAGCATAATGGCTAAAAATAAACTGCATTTGTTGCTCAGGCTCGAAAACGAAAAAGAAGAAACGTTACGCATGAGCTACTTGCAAGCTAATCAAAATTTGCAATTAAATCAGCAAAAGCTGCAAGGCTTAAATGACTTTCGACTTGAATACACGCAGCAACTTCATATTAAGGGGCAGTCGGGTTTATCAAGTGCCGGATTTAGTCAGTATCATGCATTTATTGCTAAAATTGAAGAAGCGATCCGTCAACAAGCAAGCACTGTTAATACCGCAAAGCAGGTGGTTAGCCAGCGTAAAACTTTGTGGTTAAAGCAACAAGTAAAAGCGAAAGCGGTTGCTAAGTTAATTGAAAAACAACAGATAAAAGCGGATATATTGGTCGCTAAGAATGAGCAAAAAATGCTCGACGAGTTTTCCTCTAATCAGTTTTATCAAAGGCATAAAGCACTATAAGGTAGGCATGCTAATTGCTTAGATTCTACAAGAGCAATGATTTTTAGGATTGTGCGGTGGGCTGTTGCCGCTTTTATTAGGTGATTTATGGCGATAAATGATATTTCAATGTTAGCGGTATCTGAGCAAGACTCATACTTAGTTAAAAAAGACAGTGATAAAGCAAAGTTAGACAGCAGTAATAATGCGGGCTTTTTTGATCAATTAGCACTTGCTAACCAAGCCTCTGAAACACATAGTGCGCAAGCCAAAGTGCCACAAAAACAACAATCAGATGAACAAGTCGACCTAAAAGAGCAAACCAGCGAAGAAAAGCCTTTGAGCGGTGAAGATATGCTGGCGCAAATTAATGCGGCACAAGTCATCGATACCTCAGTAAAAAATAACCCCCATGGTGGTGCGCAGTTAATAGACAAAGACGCTGTTAAAATAAACGCTAAGCCTGAAGATAAGCTGGCACCTATTGTTATTAATTTACCAAGTGATGAAATTGTTGATGATACGGCCATTGTGCAGTCACAAAAGACTGTAGGTTCTGAATCAGCAAGCAAAACTGCAGCTGAGTCTTCACAGCTTGACACGAAACCTTTAGCTACAGCTGCCCCAACCGGACAGTATGAGGCTGTTACAAATGAACTCGCGGCTGCTAAACCATCGGATAAGCCGACCGAGACTATGAACATTAAAGCATCGCTAGATGCTTCCGTTTTGGCGCTGTTATCAAAAGATGATAATGCCATTAAAGCAGATAAATTACTGGCAAATTTAACACCTGCTCAGCAAGGTGAATTAGCCACTGAGCTTAATGCGATGAGCAAGCCAATTAATAAAGATAACTTAGCGGATTTAAAGCAATTACTCAGTAAGTATGTGAGTGAAAGTGAGAAGCCGCAAACATCTCAGCAGACCATTAATGCGCAAATAAGTACGTTAACTACCTCAGAAAAACAGGCCTTACTCAATCAGTTGCAGGGTTACGTTAAAAATGAATCTTTATCAACGAAAGAACTTACCTCGCTAAAAGGAGTAATCAGTGATTTAGAGACCGCGATTAACGCGGACAGCTTGTTTAGCGCCAAAGATAGGCCACTATTTTCAAATAATGCTTTGGCGGGAGCAATAGCGCCAAAAGCACAGGCTGGTACTGAATCAGCCAATGTAAAACCTGAGCTAAAATTAGAGAGTTCAAAATCGGTAGCTGATAACCCTGAAGAGCTTGCCAAACAGTTAGACGCGCTACAAAAAGAGAGCATGCGCGGCACTAATGCTGAGCAAATGCCACCGCGTGCAGCACAAATTTTCTCTCAGATCATTAATGTATTTGATAAACAGTCGCTTAATACACTCGCTAAATACGATACTTTAGGGTACGAACAAGCTATTATTGAAGCGCAAAGCTTGCAAGCAGGGCAGTTACAAAGTACTGCACAAGCGAAACAAGTAAGCATTGATCCTGCCACCTTACAGGCTTTAAACATTATTAAAAGTGATGCGGCAAAAATGCTACAAGAGCGGGTTAGCTCAATGTTAAGTATTAATAATAAAGAAGCTGAAATTCGCCTAGATCCGCCAGAAATGGGCAGTATGCAAATTCGTATTAGAAGTGATGCTGAGCAAGCACAAATCAACTTTGTAGTGCAAAACCAGCAAGCCAAAGAAGCACTGGAGCAGTCGTTACCTAGGCTTAGAGAAATGCTGATGCAGCAAGGTTTAGAACTAGGTGAAAGCAGTATTTCTTACGGTGATTCCTCAGGTGAGCAAGCACAGCAACAAGAAGGTGATGCACAAGGGCAAATGGCCAATAATCGCTCTACAGATGAGACAAATAGTGAGCAACCAGATAAGCAAATACAGGGTTCTGGACAACAAACGTCATCATCAATAGATTACTATGCCTAAGTCCTGCTATTATAATAGTTAAAACAAGCAAATACCTTTGCAAATAAAGGAAATACAATGGCTGAAGATACTAATTTAGAAATAGAAGAAGTAAGTAAGAGTAAAAGCAAACTCATAATAATTATTGCCGCTGTATTACTTATTGTTGGCGCTGTGGCAGGGTACTTTTTATTATCAGGTGGTGATGAGCCAGTAGAAACCCTTGCAGATGATGCTGCCAATGGTGAGGTAGCTGCTGCGCCAACAAGTTCTTCGGCAACGGTTGGCAGTGCTTTATATGTTGCGATGCCTAGACCGTTTATTTTTAATGTGCCAGGGGCTAGTCGCGATAGAATTGTACAGATTAAAGTACAATTATTAGTGCGCGGCGATGGTAATGAAGAAACGGCTAAAAAACACATTCCACTGATTGAAGGCACACTCCTGAGTGTATTTTCTATGACAACGGCTGATGAACTTAGCACCAGTGTAGGCAAAGAAACACTGCGTTTTACTGCACTTGATAAAGTACAGGCCGCTATGATGGATGTTGAAGGGAACAAAGTAATTGAGCGGGTACTATTTACCGGCTTTGTGATGCAATAAGGGGCCAGTGTGAGCGATTTATTATCCCAAGACGAAATTGATGCACTATTACATGGTGTCGATGAAGTCGAAGAGGAAGATATACACGACGGTGAAGATGGTGAGGGAAGTACACTACAGTACGACTTTTCTTCGCAAGATCGCATCGTGCGTGGTCGCATGCCGACACTTGAAATTGTTAACGAGCGATTTGCCCGTCATATGCGAATTAGCTTATTTAACATGATGCGCCGCACCGCTGAGGTGTCAATTAACGGCGTGCAAATGATCAAGTTCGGTGAGTACATACATACCTTGTTTGTACCAACGAGTTTGAATATGGTGCGTTTTCGCCCACTAAAAGGCACCGGCCTTATTACCATGGAAGCACGCTTAGTATTTATACTGGTAGACAACTTCTTTGGTGGCGATGGCCGTTATCATGCCAAAATTGAAGGACGTGAATTTACCCCAACAGAACGCCGAATCGTACAAATGCTGCTGAAAATAATCTTTGAAGATTACAAAGAAGCATGGGCACCGGTGATGGATGTGTCGTTCGAGTACCTCGATTCTGAGGTAAACCCTGCGATGGCTAATATTGTTAGCCCAACCGAAGTAGTGGTTATCAGCTCTTTTCATATTGAGCTGGATGGTGGCGGGGGAGACTTCCATATTGCGCTACCTTATTCAATGCTCGAACCTATCAGAGAGCTATTGGATGCGGGTGTTCAGTCTGATACTGAAGATACCGATTTACGTTGGAGTAAGGCGCTTCGTGACGAAATAATGGACGTAGAAGTCGATTTATCGACCCAGCTACTTGAAGTTGATTTAAGCTTAAAACAAATAATGGAGCTCAAAGCTGGGGATATAATTCCAGTTGAAATGCCTGAGCATATTACCGTATTTGTGGAAGAGCTCCCTACATTTAGAGCTAAAATGGGTCGTTCACGCGATAACGTTGCGCTACAAATTAGTGAAAAAATTAAACGCCCTGATTCAGTTAAATCTGAGCTGCATGTCTTTACCAAAGGCGGCAAAAAAATTGATTCAGATGCAGAATTAGCAGAACTAGAAGATGATTTACACCTTTCAAACGGTGTAGACTTAGACTGGTAATTGATTAAAAGGTTAAAAGTATGAGCGATGATCAAGATACAATGGACGAATGGGCAGCAGCACTTGCTGAAGCTGAAGGCACTGACGATAGTCCTGAGGTCAAAGTAACCGAGCTTGATGAGCTTGATGATTCAAAGCATGAACTCAGCGGTGAAGAAAAACGTAAACTCGATACTATTTTAGATATTCCCGTTACTATTTCTATGGAAGTAGGGCGTTCTAAAATTAATATTCGTAATTTATTACAACTTAACCAAGGTTCGGTCGTTGAGCTTGACAGGGTTGCCGGCGAACCGCTCGATGTTTTAGTTAATGGTACTTTGATTGCGCATGGCGAAGTGGTTGTGGTGAACGATAAGTTCGGTATTCGTTTAACGGATGTAATTAGCCAGGTTGAACGGATCAAAAAGTTACGATGATAGCACTAGCCAGTTTAAGCAATTCGGTGTTTGCAGCAACCGATGCTGCAACACCGACCACAGATATCGTATCCATGGTGTTATCTTTGGGTATGGTTGTGGTGTTAATTTTAGTGTTGGCTTTTTTTGTAAAAAAGCTCAATCCAAATTTAACCAATAACGATGAGTTTAAAGTGATCCGCAGTCTTCCGTTGGGATCACGTGAGCGCTTAATGGTTGTTGAAATAGATAATGCACAGCACCTATTAGGGGTTACTCCACACAGTATTAATTATCTACACAAGTTAGAAACCCCCCTAACAGAAAAAGAGTTACCAGAATTAGCGAAGCGGTTTGGCAAAATGTTGAATCCGCAACTTAATCAAAATAAAAAGAACTAATATTATGACTAAATGGCTGCTTTTCCTATTTGCCATGGTGTTCGTCCCAGGGGTCAATGCCGAGGGGATTGACGCGCTGACGATCACCACTAATGCCGATGGCACCCAAGACTACTCAGTGACGCTACAAGTGTTGGCGATCATGACGGCTATGAGCTTTATTCCAGCCGCCATTATCATGATGACCTCTTTCACTCGAATTATTGTTGTTTTAGCTATTTTGCGCCAAGCCATTGGTTTGCAGCAAACGCCTTCGAATCAAGTATTACTAGGTATGTCGCTGTTTTTAAGTATTTTTATTATGGCGCCAATTTATGAGCAAATAAATGAGCGAGCTATCGAACCGTATTTAAGTGAACAAGTAACGTCACTTGAAGCACTTGATTTAGCCAAAGAGCCAATGAAAGCGTTTATGCTCTCACAGGTACGTATAAAAGATTTAGAAACCTTTGCTAAAATAGCAGGTTACGATCAGCTTGATTCGCCTGAAGCAACGCCAATGGTTGTGCTTATTCCTGCGTTTGTAACCAGTGAGCTACAAACCGCTTTTATTATTGGTTTTATGTTTTTTATTCCCTTTTTGATTGTCGATTTGGTGGTTGCATCGGTATTGATGGCCATGGGTATGATGATGTTATCGCCCATGATTGTGTCGCTACCGTTTAAAATTATGTTGTTTGTATTGGTTGATGGGTGGAGCTTGGTGATGGGTACACTCGCTAAAAGCTTTGGCTTGGGCACGTAGTTGTGCACTCTTCATTGAACCAATCACACTAGGAGTCGTCCATGGAACCTGAAGTATTTGTTGATATTTTAAGTGGAGCCCTATTTTTAGTGATTAAGCTGGTGTCTGCCATTGTGGTACCTGGCTTAATTATTGGGTTGGTTGTGGCTGTGTTTCAGGCAGCAACCTCAATTAACGAACAAACACTGAGTTTTTTACCGCGTTTATTAATCACCATCAGTGCCCTGATTGTGGGAGGACATTGGTTTACTCAAGAGCTAATGGACTTTTTTAATCGCTTAGTGCTGCTTATTCCCGAAATTGCAGGTTAACAATGGAATTTCCATTTTCCGTTGTCATTCAATGGTTAAGTGATTTTTTACTGCCCTTAGTGCGCATCAGCTCTATGATCATGATCATGGCGGGTATTGGCGCAAAAAACGTACCTGCTCGAATAAAAATGGGCTTGGCTGTTGTGGTCACCTTCTTAGTTGTTCCTGTTCTTCCTGCTGCTACATTTACTAATCTATTTTCTTTTGAAATGATTTTAGTGGTACTCCAACAAATGTTGATTGGTGTCGCAATTGGTTTTGCGTCCACACTATTACTCAATACGTTTGTGTTAGCCGGTCAAATTCTTGCTATGCAAACCGGTTTAGGTTTTGCATCTGTTGTTGACCCCTCTAATGGGATGAGTGTGCCTGCAGTGGGGCAATTTTATCTAATATTAGCTACCTTATTATTTTTTGTGTTTAATGGTCATTTAATGATGATTCAAATGGTGGTGCACAGTTTTGAAGTACTCCCGATTGATGGCAATTGGTGGGCGGTTGATCATTACTGGGACATAGTGACATGGGGTGGTTGGATGTTTACCACTGCATTAGTGCTGTCATTAGCACCATTAACCGCCATGCTGGTTATTAATATGGCATTTGGTATTATGACCCGTGCTGCACCGCAGTTAAATATTTTCTCGATAGGCTTCCCGTTTACCTTAGTGGCAGGGCTCGTTATTATTTGGGCAACGCTCGGTAACTTTGTCACTCAGTTTGAGTTCCAATGGCTAAAAATGGTTGAGCTGATGTGTACTCTAGTTGGTTGTTCCCCTTAGGAGAGCGTAATGGCTGAAGATTCCGGACAAGAAAAAACCGAAGAACCCACCCCAAAAAAAGTTGATGATGCTAAAAAGAAAGGCCAAATAGCGCGTTCTAAAGAGTTAGGTACCATGTTTGTGCTTATTTTTTCTGCTATTTCCTTATTAATGTATGGGCCTGAAATTGGCAAAGGCTTGTACCGCATTATGGGAAGAATGCTGAGTCTTAACCGCAATGAAACCTACGACACCACCAAAATGTTTGCCGTATGGGGAGAGGTGGCCGACGTACTGTTATTTCCTATGTCGATGTTTGTACTCATTATTGTATTGGCTGCATTTATCGGTAATACCATGCTTGGCGGCTTTAATTTTAGTTGGCAAGCAGCTGCGCCCAAAGCCAGTAAAATGTCGCCAATGAAAGGCTTTACCCGCATGTTTGGTCCACAAGCGGCTATAGAATTGCTTAAGTCATTATTAAAGTTTGGCTTGGTGGCCGCATTTGCTATTTTTTTAATTAATACGTTTTTTGATGAAATCTTACATTTAAGTATAGAAAGTGCGCCTGGCAATATTGTTCATGCTTTGGAAATTTTAGCGTGGATGTTTTTAGGCATGTCTTGCACCTTAATTATTATTGCTGCTATTGACGCCCCATTTCAAAGCTATAGTCATAACAAACAGCTTAAAATGACTATGCAAGAGGTAAAAGACGAATATAAAAACTCAGAAGGTGATCCGCAGATTAAAGCGCGCATAAGGCAAACCCAACGTCAAATGTCGCAAAAGAGAATGATGCAGGATGTGCCAGACGCCGATGTTATTGTTACCAACCCTACTCACTATTCCGTAGCTTTAAAATACGATACAGAGCGAGCAGGCGCGCCTATTGTATTAGCCAAAGGTGTGGATGAGCTCGCCATGCAAATTCGTAAAATTGCATTGGGTAATGAAGTGCCTATTGTTGAGTCTCCAACTTTAACCCGAGCGCTTTATCATACTGCAGAAGTGGGTGAGCAAATCCCCGATCAGCTCTTTACTGCGGTTGCTCAAGTGCTTGCTTATGTGTTTCAGCTTAAACGGTTTAAAAAAGGCCGTGGAAAACGCCCTGTTGCCCTTAATAAAAAGCTGCCTATCCCCGATGAATTTAAGTATTAACTGCTAACCAACTAACTTGGAATAGTTATTGCAATTTCAGCGTAGTGTCAATTTTTTGAAATTGTAGAGTTATGGAATTTAAAGCGGTATTACAACAACTTAATAAAGATAAAAAAGAATATGCGAAGGGCGTTGGTACACCGCTTTTGGTGTTGGCTGCGCTGGGCATGGTTATTTTACCACTGCCTCCATTCCTGCTTGATATATTATTTTCGTTTAATATCGCGCTTGCGTTAGTTGTATTACTGGTCACTGTATACACCATGAAGCCGCTTGAGTTTGGTATGTTCCCAGCGGTGCTGTTAATCGCAACCATAATGCGCTTAGCACTCAATGTGGCCAGTACCCGGGTGGTACTGCTTGAGGGTCATAACGGTGGGGATGCTGCTGGTAAAGTCATTGAAGCATTTGGTTCAGTGGTAATCGGTGGTAACTACGCCGTGGGCTTGGTGGTGTTTTTAATTCTGATCATCATTAACTTTGTGGTAATCACCAAAGGTGCTGGTCGTATTTCAGAGGTATCAGCGCGTTTTACTCTAGATGCTATGCCAGGTAAGCAAATGGCCATAGATGCAGATATGAATGCCGGTTTTATCAGTGCCGAGCAAGCCAGAGAACGTCGTGAGGAAGTAACCCGTGAAGCTGACTTTTATGGTTCTATGGATGGAGCTAGTAAATTTGTAAAAGGTGATGCTATTGCTGGCATAGTCATTTTAGTGATCAATATTGTGGGTGGCTTATTTGTTGGCATGATCCAACATGATTTAAGTTTTTCACGCGCTATGGAAGTATACACACTATTGACCATTGGTGATGGCTTAGTCGCGCAATTACCTTCATTACTACTTTCAATTGGTACTGCAATTGTTGTAACCCGTCAAAATGAATCGCACAACATGGGCGATCAGTTTAAGAAGCAATTAGGTAACGAAAAGTCGTTATTTATTGCCTCAGGTATCCTTATTACTATGGGCTTAGTCCCAGGTATGCCACACCTTGCATTTTTAAGCTTAGGGGCGCTTTTAGGTTACCTTGCATACTATACTCAACAAAATAAACTGAAATTAGCCGCTGCAGAAGCAGAAGAAGCCGAAAATGCGGCCTCAGGTACCGGAATTGCGGCTAAACAAGAGCAAAAAGAACTGGGTTGGGATGATGTTCAACAAGTTGATGTTATTGGTTTAGAAGTCGGTTACCGACTCATTCCTCTCGTTGACCAATCACAAGGTGGCGAGCTGTTAAACCGTATTAAAGGAGTGCGTAAAAAACTATCTCAAGAGCTAGGCTTTTTAGTGCCGCCGGTGCATATACGCGATAATCTAGAACTCGACCCAAATGCATACCGCATAACCATGATGGGTGTATCAAGTGGTGAGGGTGAGCTTAAACATGGTGATGAATTAGCGATTAACCCAGGCCAAGTATTTGGCCCGTTAAAAGGAATTGAAACTAAAGATCCTGCGTTTGGTTTAGATGCAGTTTGGATAAAACCTGATCAAAAAGATGAAGCACAGTCTTTAGGTTACACGGTGGTTGATTCGGCTACCGTGGTGGCAACCCATATTAGCCAGTTACTCACCAATAGCGCCGCTTTATTACTCGGACATGAAGAAGTACAAAACTTATTAGATATGTTAGGTAAGAGTCACCCTCGCTTAGTTGAAGGACTTGTACCTGAGGTATTACCGCTGACCACCATCGTGAAAGTACTACAAAATTTATTAAACGAAGGGGTGGCAATACGAGATATGCGCTCAATTGTTCAAACCCTTGTTGAGTATGGCCCTCGCAGCCAAGACCCAGATGTATTAACGGCTGCAGTGCGAATATCACTGCGTAGATTAATCGTTCAAGATGCCGTTGGTATGTCTTCTGAAATCCCTGTCATAACCTTGGCGCCTGAGTTGGAACAGATGTTGCATCAGTCACTTCAAAATGCAGGTGATGAAGGTGCCGGAATAGAACCAGGGCTTGCTGATAGACTTCAAACATCATTGAATGAAGCGCATCAAAATCAAGAAATGGCCGGTGAACCTTCAATATTGCTAACGTCAGGAATGTTACGCACTGTGTTATCTCGATTTGTTAAATACACCATTCCAGGATTGCGAGTGATGTCTTATCAAGAGATACCAGATGAAAGACAGATCAAGATTGTCAGCTCTGTAGGCCAACAATAAGATTTTAAAGGGGTTTGAATTATGAAAATTAAACGTTTTTTTGCTAAAGACATGCGCACTGCACTAAAAGAAGTAAAAGAAGAGTTGGGTGTTGATGCGGTTATTATGTCAAATAAAAAACTAGCTAATGGCGTTGAAATTGTTGCTGCAGTTGATTACGACAAAGCAGCGACAAAACCGCCAGAGCAGCCTCAAAGCCAACCCGCTGCAAGAGCTTCATTTGCACATACTGAGCAAAGTTCACATAATTTTGTTAAACCAGAACCGCAACGCGCTCAACCTAAGCCACAAGCAAAGGTTGCAGATAGCTTACAAGCCTTACTAGAGCGTCAGTCTCCACGTCCTCGTTCAGCAGAGCTTGCTTCAATGTTTTCACACTCTGGCATTGACACTTCTGGCCACTATCAAGAACAAGAGCCTGTGCAATCACGACCTAAAAATATGTTTGAACGTGAACAAAGCGCGCCAGTGCGTCCTCGCACCCAAGCCGATAGCTTAGGTTTTGACGATTTAGACAGTGGCTTTGACGATTTAGATTCACCCAGCGCACCGCGTCAGCAAACAATGCATAAAGAATCCAGTGACATCAGCACAATGCGTGAAGAAATGAACGCAATTCGTCAACTATTAGAGCACCAAGTATCAGGTTTAATGCAGCAAGATATGGCACGTCGCGACCCGACCCGTGCATGTATGATTGACCGCTTAGTCGGTATGGGGATAGAGAAAAATGTTGCTGAGCAAATGGCATGTTTTGTACCAGATGATGTGTCTCGCCAACAAGGCTGGAAAGCTTTATTGAACATGGTTGAAGATCAAATGCAAACCACGAACAACGAAATACTTCGCCAAGGCGGTGTTTTTGCGTTAGTCGGACCTACTGGCGTGGGTAAAACCACCACAGTTGCAAAACTGGCAGCATTGGGTGCACAAAAATACGGTGCCGATAAAGTAGCGCTTATTACTACCGATACCTACCGTATTGGTGCTTATGAGCAGCTAGCAACGTATGGTCGTATTATAGGTTGTGGCGTTAAACAAGTTAAAGATGCAAATGAATTAGCAGAAGTTTTATACCATTTACGAAATAAACGTCTAGTCTTAATTGATACAGCGGGAATGAGTCAACGTGATTTACGCTTAACCGAGCAGTTAAACACCTTGATGCGTAATCAGCGTGTTGATATACGTAGTTATTTAGTATTAAGTGCGACGGCGCAAATTAATGTATTACAAGAAACAGTAAGGCACTTTAAAAAAGTACAGCTAAGCGGATGTATTTTTACTAAACTTGATGAGTCATTGAGTTTAGGTGAGATTATTAGTATTGCGATTCAAAATCGTCTCCCAATAGGGTATCTTACTAACGGTCAGCGAGTACCAGAAGATATTAGAGTGGCAAATGCCGAAAAACTAGTAAAAAAAGCTGAGCAATTGTATTTAAAAAGAATAAAAGCACAACAATCACGACACCAATCAGTGGCGTCGAGCACAGTAGAGATGTATGATTAACACAGTTTTAGATCAAGCAAGCGGCCTTCGCAAAATGAGCAAGAATAATAATAACGGCGTAAAAGTTATCGCTGTCACCGGCGGCAAAGGTGGAGTGGGTAAAACGAACGTATCCCTTAACACGGCAATCGCGTTAGGCCAACAAGGCAAACGTGTGCTTGTACTAGATGCTGATTTAGGATTAGCGAATTGTGATGTGATGCTTGGACTGCGCGTTGAGCGTAATTTATCTCATGTTTTATCGGGCGAATGTGAACTTGATGATATTTTAGTCGAAGGTCCCGCAGGCATAAAAATAGTGCCTGCAACATCGGGTTCGCAAAGTATGGTTGAGTTATCACCCTCAGAGCACGCTGGACTTATTCGTGCATTTAGTGAACTTAACACCGACTTTGATATTTTAATTGTTGATACCGCTGCGGGTATTTCCGATATGGTGCTGAGTTTTTCTCGCGCAGCGCAAGATGTGGTTGTGGTGGTATGTGATGAGCCTACATCAATTACCGATGCCTATGCTTTAATTAAAGTACTTAGCCGTGAGCACGGCGTTTATAAATTTAAAATTGTTGCCAATATGGTGCGTAGTTTACGCGAAGGGCAGGAATTGTTTGCAAAACTTTCAAAGGTTACCGACCGATTTTTAGATATATCAATGGAGTTGGTTGCAACGGTTCCATATGATGAAAATATGCGCAAATCAACGCGCCGCCAAAAAGTAATTGTTGAGGTTTTTCCTGGGTCGCCTGCTGCAATTGCTTTTAAAACACTGGCTACAAAAATTGCTAAGTGGCCAACACCTAGTCAAGCCTCGGGTCATTTAGAGTTTTTCATTGAGAAACTAGTTAGTAACTAACAATGACAATACCGGTGAATAGAGCTATGGGATATCAGTCAACACAGAATTTAAATATGATTGTTGAAAAGCATGCCTCATTAGTCAAGAAAGTGGCGTGCCATTTAATTGCTCGTTTACCGGCCAGTGTGCAGCTAGATGATTTAATTCAATCGGGTATGATTGGTTTAATTGAAGCTTCAAAAAACTTTGATGCAAGCAAAGGCGCAAGCTTTGAAACCTTTGCCGGTATTCGTATTCGTGGTGCGATGATAGACGAAATGCGCCGAGGCGATTGGGTTCCACGTTCAGTTCACAGAAAAAGCCGTTTGGTTGCAGAGACTATTGTTGCGCTTGAGAACAGTTTAAACCGTGAACCTAAAGATAGTGAAGTTGCTGAAAAACTTGAAATTTCGCTAAATGAGTACCATCATATTTTAAACGATGTAAATGTAAGCAAAGTGTTAGGCATTGAAGACCTTGGTATAGATGATGATGTGATTACACCTCATGGCCAAGATTTAGCACTAGACAAACCGTTCAATAATGTTAAAAATGAACGGTTTAATGAGTCTTTACTCAGTGCAATAAAGTCGTTACCGGAAAAAGATGCAATGGTGCTTTCTTTGTACTATAACGATGAGATGAATTTAAAAGAAATTGGGCATATACTCGATGTAAGTGAATCGCGTGTAAGTCAGATACATGGTCAGGCGATGATTAAGCTTAAAGCAAAAATCAATGACTGGATAAACTAGAAGTAAGTAAATAAAGGTTCAGGCCTCACTGGAGGATGTTTTGGATAAAAACATTAAAATTCTTGTTGTTGATGATTTCTCAACAATGAGACGTATTATTAAAAACCTGTTGCGCGATTTAGGTTTTACCAATGTTCAAGAAGCAGATGACGGGTCAACTGCTTTGCCTATGTTGCAAAATCAAGCGTTTGATTTTGTTGTAACAGATTGGAATATGCCAGGCATGCAAGGTATTGATCTTTTGAGGGCAATTCGAGCTGATGAAAAATTAAAGCATATTCCTGTTTTAATGGTTACAGCAGAAGCTAAAAAAGAACAAATAATTGCTGCGGCCCAAGCAGGTGTTAATGGTTATATTGTTAAACCATTCACTGCAGGTACATTGAAAACTAAATTAGAAAAAGTGTTCGAACGCTTAGGTTAATGAGAGGGAGAGGCTTATGTCAGCACCTGCTGCGCCTCAGATTACTTTAGAACAAGCTCGCCAGTTAGTTGTTTTTTTAGAAAATGGTGAGCAAGATAAAGCGAATCAGTTAATTTTAGAAACAGCTTCACAAGAGCAATCACAGTTATTTGCTGAGGTGGGTAAGTTGACGCGTCAACTGCACGAAGCTTTAAAAAGTTTCGAGTTAGACACGCGTTTAACAGACATTACCACTGATGCCATCCCTGACGCAAAAAAACGCCTTAACTATGTCATGGAAATGACAGAAAACGCAGCCAATAAGACAATGGATGCGGTAGAAGCAAGCTTACCATTAGCACAAGAAATCGCTGACGAAATAGCTGATATCAAGCCAACGTGGGATCGTTTAATGAACCGCGAAATAGAGCTTGGTGAGTTTAAATCACTTTGTCATAGTATTGATAAGTTTATGAGCAGTTCTCATCACAAAACCGATGAGTTACAAATGCTGATGACTAATGTGCTGATGGCTCAAGACTATCAAGATTTAACCGGTCAGGTTATTCGCCGTGTTATTGAACTTGTCCGTGAAGTTGAAGAAAGTTTAATTCACCTGTTAACTGCATTTGCAGCGCAAGGTGGTGAGGTTGAACCAACTGAACAACCAGAAAAAATAGAAGATCCCATTGTTGCACAAACACTAGCAGGTCCCGAAGGGCCTATTATTGATAAAGAAACGCGTAATGATGTTGTATCTGATCAAGATGAAGTTGATGATCTATTATCAAGTTTGGGCTTCTAATAGGAGAGTACTGCATGAGCTTTGAAGTCGATGAAGATATTTTACAAGACTTTTTAGTAGAGGCCGGAGAAATCCTTGAGCTTTTATCTGAACAGTTAGTAGAACTGGAAAACAACCCAGATGATACTGAGCTACTAAACGCAATATTTCGCGGTTTCCACACTGTAAAGGGTGGCGCTGGCTTTTTGGCTATGACAGAGCTTGTTGATGCATGTCATGGTGCTGAAAATGTGTTTGATTTACTGCGCCAAGGTGTAAGAACAGTTAACTCTGAATTAATGGATGTGATTTTACAAGCACTGGATACCATTAATGAAATGTTTGCCACGATTAAAAATCGTGACCAGCCAGAGCCTGCTGATCCAGAATTACTTGCAGTACTTCACAAACTTGGACAGCCACCGACAGCAGAAGAGCTTGCCGGCGATTCTGTGGTTGAAGATATAGCTCCTGTCGAAACCCCATCGGTAGAGCCCGAACCAGTTGCAGAGCAACCGAGCAACGATGCTGAAGAAGACCCGTTTGCTTTTGATGAATTATTTAGCGGTTCAGATAGCAGCAGTACTGAGTCTCAGATTGATGAAATAACCGAAGACGAATTCGAAAGCCTACTTGATGAACTTCATGGAAAAGGGCAAGCCCCACAAGAAAAACAATCATCATCAAGTGACAATGATGTCAGTGGTGATATAACTGACGATGAGTTTGACAGCTTATTGGATGAACTTCATGGTGTAGGCAGCTTTGGCGAAGTGAGCCAAGCAACCGCAAGTACACCACAACAAACACCATCAGCCCCTGTGGCTCCACCAAGTAACGAGCAAAGCTCGGGCGATGATGAAATAAGTGACGACGAGTTTGAAGCGTTACTTGATGAACTTCATGGTAAAGGTGCACCTAAGTCGATAGAAACACCGGCTCCTGTAAGTAAACCAGAACCAGTGGCAGCTAAAAAGCCAGAACCAGTTGCTGCAGCTAAGCCACAGCCTAAACCAGAGCCAGCTAAGCCGGCTCCTGCGGCACAAGCAGCTAAAGCTGCGCCGCCTAAAAAAGCAGCGCCTCCACCGGCAGAAACAACAGTACGTGTTGATACCAAACGCCTAGACCAAATAATGAACATGGTGGGCGAGTTAGTACTTGTGCGAAATCGCTTAGTGAGTTTGGCGACTAATTCTGATAGCGAGGCTATGGGTAAAGCTATTTCCAACTTAGATGTTGTGACTGCTGATATCCAAGGTGCAGTAATGCAAACACGAATGCAGCCAATTAAAAAAGTATTTGGCCGTTTTCCTCGTGTTGTACGTGACTTAGCACGAACACTTAAAAAAGATATTAATTTATTACTTGTCGGTGAAGACACCGATTTAGATAAAAATTTAGTGGAAGCATTGGCCGATCCATTGGTGCATTTGGTTCGCAACTCGGTCGACCATGGTATTGAAATGCCCGATATTCGTGAAGCATCGGGTAAACCTAGAACAGGTACGGTGACTTTATCAGCTTCGCAACAGGGTGATCATATTCTACTTACCATCCAAGATGATGGTGCCGGTATGGATGCTGAAAAGCTTAAAAAGATTGCGATTAGTAAAGGGGTGCTTGATCACGACCAAGCGAGTCGTCTTTCTGATACTGAAGCTTATAACCTTATTTTTGCACCTGGGTTTTCAACCAAAGAAGAAATCTCAGATATTTCTGGCCGTGGTGTTGGTATGGATGTGGTTAAAACAAAAATCACTCAGCTCAATGGCTCGGTTAACATAAAATCAGAAATGGGCGTAGGGACTACTTTAGAAATCAAAGTTCCACTAACACTTGCGATATTGCCTACCTTAATGGTGGTGGTGGGAGAGCAAACCTTTGCCTTGCCGCTAGCGGGTGTAAGTGAAATATTCCACTTAGATTTAACAAAAACTAATGTGGTTGATGGCCAGCTAACGATTATTGTTCGTAAAAAGTCGATTCCATTATTCTACCTTGAACATTGGCTTATAAAAGGCGCTGATAGAGGTCAGCGAAAAGCACAAGGGCATGTCGTTATTGTGCAAATAGGGACTCAAAAAGTAGGGTTCGTTGTTGATTCACTAATAGGTCAAGAAGAAGTGGTGATCAAGCCTCTAGATGCATTATTGCAAGGTACGCCGGGTATGGCGGGTGCGACTATTACCTCTGATGGTGGAATTGCACTGATATTAGATGTACCGAGTATGCTAAAGCATTACGCTGGATAATAAAAAGTAGGTATAAACTTTATGCCTACCCATTCATTGAATAAGAGAGCGAAATGGCTGTTAAAGTTTTAGTAGTTGATGATTCAAGCTTTTTTCGCCGCAGAGTGAGTGAAATTCTTGAACAAGACAGCGGCATTGAGGTAATAGGCTTTGCTGTAAATGGCCGAGAGGCCGTCGAAAAAACAGCTCAGTTACGTCCTGATGTTATCACCATGGATGTTGAAATGCCGGTGCTGGATGGTATTAGTGCTGTGAAAGAGATCATGGCGAGTAATCCAACACCTATTTTAATGTTTTCATCGTTAACACGAGCAGGGGCATCTGCCACTTTGGATGCGCTTGATGCTGGGGCGATGGACTTTTTACCTAAAAAGTTTGAAGATATTGCTCGCAATAACGATGATGCAATTAAGTTATTGCAAAATAAGGTTAAGGAAATAGGCCGCCAGCGTATTGGAAGAATTACGAGAACGGCCCCATCTCCAAGTATTAGTAAACCAGCGTCAAACAGCTCTGAACGCTTTTCTAACCTTGCTAAAAAGCCGATAGTTCAACCTGATCGTAGCTTTAATAATGTGAGTCCTGCACCTACTAACAGCAGTGCCTCAGCGCGTGCCAGTGGTAAGCAGTATCAGTTAGTTGCTATTGGTACATCCACAGGTGGGCCAGTTGCACTGCAAACTATTTTGACGCAATTACCTGCTAATTTTCCACACCCTATTTTACTCATACAGCATATGCCTGCTGCATTTACCCCGGCCTTTGCTACTCGCTTAGATGGCTTGTGTAAGATTAAGGTAAAAGAAGCGCAGCAAGGCGATAGATTACAACCTGGGTGCGCTTATTTAGCGCCAGGTGGCCAGCAAATGATGGTAGAAGGACGTGGTTCTAATAGAACCCTTCGTGTGTTTGAAGATAAAAATGAACGAGTAAACTATAAACCAAGTGTTGATATTACCTTTGCCAGTGCTGCCAAAGCATATCAAGGTGATGTGCTTGCCATTATTTTGACAGGCATGGGTGCAGATGGTCGTGATGGTGCTCGCATGCTTAAGCAAACTGGCGCTACAATTTGGGCTCAGGATGAAAAAAGCTGTGTTGTCTATGGTATGCCTCAGGCGATAGCCAGTGCAGGTTTAGCAAGCGAAAGCATTAGCCTTCATGATGTGGCTGCACGCTTAAAAAGAGAGGTTGGCTGTGGATAAGCTTTCTGTTTTAGGATTACTGGTTGCATTAGGTGCTATTGCAATCGGTTATTCTTTAGAGGGAGGTGTGGTATCTGCGCTGTTTAATGGGCCTGCACTAATTATTGTATTAGGCGGTACATTAGGTGCGGTGATGCTACAAACATCAGCCAATACATTTAAAAAAATGCTTAGTATTACTCATTGGGTTTTTGTTACCGACGACCATGATATTGAAGATGCGATTGAGCAAGTAAAACGCTGGTCGCATAAAGCCCGTCAAGAAGGGTATTTAGCATTAGAAAACGAAGCACTTGCGCATTCAGATCCCTATGCTGCCAAAGGACTGAGTTTATTAGTTGATGGCTGTTCAGAGCAAAAACTACGCGATACCCTCGAGATTGACTTATTACTTGAGCGAGAACGATTACTTGAGGCTAGCCGGGTATATGAAGCAATGGGTGGGTATAGCCCAACTATTGGTATTTTAGGTGCGGTACTTGGGCTTATTCAAGCCATGTCATTTATTAACGATCCTGAGCAGTTAGGAACGGGTATTGCCACCGCGTTCATTGCAACTATATATGGTGTTGGTTTGGCTAATTTATTGTTTTTACCTATGGCCAATAAGCTAAAGCAACGGGTTGAACAAAAGATGCTTTATCACGAAATGTTAGCGGAAGGTGTAATTGCTATTAGCCAAGGTGAGAGCCCTATTAATATTGAACTAAAGCTTGAAGCCTACCGCGTTGAACGTCCAATTTTACAGGCCCATTAGCGCCTATGTTACGCCGTCGCTTACGTCATCACCAATTAAAGAGCCAACATACTGAGCGTTGGTTAGTTTCTTATGCGGATTATATGACCATAATGTTTGCATTTTTTGTTGTATTGTATGCAATTGCGATAAACAAAGAAGACAACATCAAGGTTTTATCTGATTCTCTTGAGCATGTTTTTGATAAGTCTGCAAAACAATATTCTCAGCAGGGTAACGGGGTAAATGGTGATGCTTTATTGCTTGAAAGGGTGACCCCTGAGGCTGAAATACTCTATGGCGAAAGTATTCAAGAGCAAGAACAAGGCCCAATGTTACTCGATGGTCAAAGTGACAATAGCAATATTAGTCAACGCCACTTAGGTAAGCCGCTGGATAGTTTATTGGCTAAATTACAATCGTCGCTGATTGATGAGATACGCAGTGGCGAGGCTAGCTTAGAACTAAGCCAAGACTGGTTGGTTATTGAGCTCAATTCCGGATTGTTGTTTGCCAGTGGTAGTGCTGTTGCACATAACAAGGCCAAAGAGATTGTAAAAAAAATTGAAGCAATCATCGCATCAGTCGATAACTATATAAGAGTACGCGGGTATACAGATAACGAAACCATACGAAATGAAATATTTCGTTCTAATTGGGAGTTATCAGTGGCGCGTGCAACCTCAATATTAGTTGAGCTAGAGCGTTTGGGCATTGAATCCGCGCGCATGGCCATTGAGGGATATGGTCAATACTCTCCCTTTGCCGATAATAATACCGAAGCTGGGCGTGCTGAAAACCGTAAAGTCGTGATTGCACTTTCTAAATATGGTTTAGCACCCGAGCCCTCTGATGAACAAACGAGATCATCAATTTCAGTATCAGAGCAAAGTCAGCCAGAAATTGAGCTACCAGCCCAAGACGATACAATAAAAATAATTCGTTTACCGCATGGTGGCATCCGTGTTACAACGCGCAACGAACAGTAATTAGGATGTAATGTGAAAGTTTGGACAGTAGCCAATCAAAAAGGGGGAGTAGGCAAAACCACTACAGCGGTTAGCCTTGCAGGGATCCTTGCGCTTCAAGGCAAGCGTGTGTTATTGATTGATACAGATCCTCATGCTTCACTAACCTATTACTTTGGTATTGATTCAGAAGATTTAGAGGTCAGTGTTTACGATATTTTTACTCGCGGCTCGAGTATGAAAAGTGAAGAAATACTGCAAGCATTATGCCCCTCAACAATTGAAAACCTAGATATTTTACCCGCAACTATGGCGATCGCGACACTTGACCGTAGCATGGGTAATAAAACGGGAATGGGCCTGATTTTAAAAAAAACACTGGCTAAAATTAGCGAGTATTACGATTACGCAATTTTAGATTGTCCACCTGTTTTAGGTGTGCTGATGGTCAATGCGCTTGCCGCCTGTGAAAGAGTGTTAGTGCCGGTGCAAACTGAGTTCTTGGCGCTTAAAGGGCTCGATAGAATGATGCGTACTATGGAGTTAATGCAAACCTCTCAAGCGAAAAGCTATGAATATACTATAATTCCAACTATGTATGATAAACGAACCAAAGCATCGCTTGAGGCCTATAAAACATTACAAGAAACGTATAAAGAAAAAGTATGGCCAGGCGTTATTCCTGTTGATACTAAATTTAGAGATGCAAGTTTAGCGCAAAAAGTACCGGTAGATTTTTGCCCAAATGCGCGTGGAGTCTATGCTTATAAAGCATTACTTAAATATTTAATAAAACAAGGTTAATAAATGAGTAAGCAATTATTTGCTAATGAAAAAGTAGTCACTCAGTACTTAGGGGCGTTATTATCTGATGACGAACCAACAAAAGACCTTGAGCCTGTTGCTAAACTGCTTGAGCAGGTAACGTATGAAGAGCAAAAAGAACAACCAGTAATAGTTGAGCCTGTTGTTGAAGTTGAAAAGCTCAATAAGCAAGTATCGAATGTAGAAATTGACACCCACCAAGAGCAACACGTCGTGCCTGAGCAAGAGGTGGTTGTAGGTGGTGAAGCTGACTACTTTGATGGTGAGTTTCAAGCGCTGTTTTTTGAAGTGGCAGGGCTTACTTTAGCGGTGCCGCTAAAAGCCTTAGGTGGCATTCATGAGCTTGGAGAAGTAAATCATTTATTTGGCAAGCCTAAGTGGTTTAAAGGGGTTATGATCAACCGAGAAGAAAAGCTCAATGTTGTTGATACCGCTCGCTGGGTTATGCCTGAAAAGTACGATGAGCAGTTAGAGGCATCTTTAAATTATCAATATCTCATCACTTTAGGTGATAGCCAATGGGGTTTATTAGCAGAAAAACTAATAAATAACATTACATTGAGTAAAGAAGATGTAAAATGGCGTACAAATAACAGTAAGCGCCCATGGCTTGCTGGAGTAATTAAAGAAAAAATGTGTGCTTTAATAGATGTTAATAATTTAAACGCACTATTAGAGAAAGGCTTAGATAGCCGTCACAAGTAATGACCATTACGAGGTAAGAGCATGAGTGAAGATAAATTACTGTCAGCTAAGAAAAATGCAGATAATAATGATGAGATTTTGCAGTGGGTTACGTTCAAGCTAGAAGATGAAACTTATGGCGTAAATGTAATGCAAGTGCAAGAAATACTGCGTTACACCGAGATTGCTCCTGTACCAGGTGCGCCTTCGTATGTGATTGGTATTATTAACTTACGTGGTAATGTTGTTACCGTTATTGATACTCGCTCTCGTTTTGGTTTACCTGATATTGAAGCGACGGATAATTCACGTATTTTAATTATTGAAGCAGAAGAGCAAGTGATTGGCATTTTAGCCGATAGCGTTTCTGAGGTTGTTTACCTACGTAGCTCTGAAATTGACAGTGCGCCAAATGTAGGTACAGAGGAAAGTGCTAAATTTATTCAAGGTGTATGTAACCGCGACAATGAGTTACTTATTCTGGTTGATTTAAATAAACTACTTAGTGATGACGAATGGGATGAGTTAAGCGATATATAAGCTTCTCTACATAAAACTATGTTATTACTTGGTATTGCTATTGCGGGTTTAGTTTTTGGACTATTCTCGCTGCTTTTAATTGTGATGTTTAAAAAGCGCTATGCGAGTGAGCTTGGCGCGCAATTACAACAGTTTAAAGATTCATCAGAGCAGATTAATATTTTACGTAGCGAAGTGTCTGAGTTGCGAACCGGTTTACTGAGTATTGGTAAGCGTGTGCTTGAGGTAGAACAACAAAACCAAGAGCTGATACAGCAACAAGCAGCTCAAAAATACGATGACCCCGATGCTAAAATATACTCTCGTGCAGTAAAAATGGTTGAGTTAGGTGCTGATTTAGATGAGGTTATTCGCGAATGTGAATTACCCCGCGCCGAGGCTGAACTGTTGTTTTCATTACACAAACAAAAAGGCGCTTAGCGCCTTTTTTGCTTTTATAACACTGCGTTATGCTTTTATATTTAGCTTTCCCTGAAAGTCTTGCCAACCAGGCGGAAACTTTCCTCTAACCACGTATGAAAACGCAATGAGCTCAGCAATAACAAAGTACAACTCTTTGGGGATCTCTTCTGCGAGGTCTAGTTTCGATAGTGTATTTGCAAGTGCTTCATCTTGATGGATTAAAATTCCTTTTTCTTTGGCTAGGGCAATAATTTCATCCGCCAGTTCACCAAACCCTTTAGCACTTACAATGGGTGAATGTCCCGCCTCGTAGAGTAGTCCAATTGCTGAATTGCTTTTTGATGACTCAGTCATGGCTAAACCTTAATATTAATAATGGCATGCGATTGGTAAAATGCTTGATGGTTATCATCCGCTCGTTTTAGTTTAAGCTCACCCACTTGTAAGCCTTGTTTTGCCAGTTTTGAGCGTAAATTATCAAGATGTGGATGAGCTAAAGCGCTCACCGCTTGGGTTGAGGCTAACAACTGACAATCTAAAGCTTTATCCATGAGTTCTGCGATTATTTGTAGCTTACCCAGCTCGGCATAATCAAAGTTGAGCCTGACAAACCAGACATTTTTATCCGCTAGTTTACCGCTACTGTGCTTTTTATACTGCCCTAAAGTTATTTCTGTTTGCGCCGCTTCAGCAGGTAACTTCATCGGTAATAAAAATTGCACCAAGGCGTTTGTGTCAGGTTGTTGACTAATAGCAGGCGTTTGTACTTGGCTTAATGTGTTCTTAATTTGGGTTAATTCACCTGCTAATGCTTGTACTTGTGGTTGCTGTAATTGTTCCAACAATTTATTGGCGCTATTACCCACTTTAAACGTCGGTAATAAAACCTGCAGTAAAGCTTCTAAACCCGTTTGATTATTAATACTCACCGCACTTGGATTTTGGTTAATGATAGGCGCGGCTAAAATGCTTAATGAAAGCTGTTCAACACCTCTATTAAACGAGCTTTGTAAGATGTCGCTTTGAAGTTGTGTGGGCTTTATGGTGCTGAGTATTTCGCGCTGTATGGTTGCTGGGTGCAAATTACTATCTGACAACATGCGATTAAAAGCCTGATTAACTAAACGGTTTAAATCGGTTCCTTGATCAGTCAGTTTGCTTGTAATGGTATTAAGTTGGCTGCTTACTATTTGGTTGGTCGCATCTTTTTGTTCTATTGAGGTGTTTGGACTGTGTTTTAAAACCGTCGCTAATAAGAGTTTTTCTAAAGGCTGTAAGCTCTGACCAAATGTAACTGCGTTAGTTGGTGAGGATGAAAAAGGAGTCACTAAAGGAGATAAAGCGTGTGCTGCTAACGGTTGTTGTTGCCACATAGAAACGCTTGATTTTATTTGCTGGGTAAATTGCATTAGGGGCGGCGCTAAATTTGACACGCTTTTTAATTGTATCATGTCAATTTTTTGCATTGGGGTGAGCCATTTTTGCTGAGCATTGCCTGTAAATTCTGGTTTTTGAGATGAGCTTACCGAGGTCGTAAATGGCTTGCTTTCAAAGTACTTTACTGCATCTAAAATACGTGTTTTAAAATCAGCAAAACTGCTTTTTAACCATGATTGTATGGGACTATTTATCGTGCTGAGCGGATGCTGTTTACTTGGCGAGGAATCAATTAGGCCTTGCGATTGTTGCAAAGAGAGCATCTCATTAAACGGTTTACTAAATGAGTTTTTAAGGCTCACAGTCATATTATGATAAGCGGTTTTGATCAGTAATTTATCTGCTTGGTGAGTAATGTTTACCTTAGTCGGGATGGTAGGTAGTTCACTTAATTGTCGATGACTTAGGTTAATAGTTAATGAGTCTTTAAAAGAGTTTGGGCTTAATACCGCAAACTTAGGCATAGCATGAAGCTGAGCAGGGGTTAAATTACTGGCAAGCAACTGTGTTAGTTTGGCTTGGTTTATTGGCTGTGAATGCACTATATCAGCAAAACGGTTAATAATATTAAGTCGTGTACCTTTGCTATCCGTTTCAATCATCCCCTTTATTAAAGGCTCATCTGCGAGTAATTGTGCAACGTGTTTATTAATAGCAATACTGGCATTAAATTTTTCAATGACCAACTTTGGTGTTGGTTGTAATACCACCTGAAGTGATAGTGGACTGTTTTGAATATCACTTTGGGTGTTTATAAAATTTAAAAATCGTTGCAACTGAGCCGGTTGTTTAATTGTTAAAGTTGTATTGTTAGGGATGATGGTTAAGTTTTTACCATCTGCACTTAACTGTATGTTAGCGCTAGCTATTTTTTCAACGTTTGTGAATGTCTCAGTTGTCCCAAGGCGAATCGTTTGCCAATGCTTATTCATAAACACATCAAGCGTGACTGAATCTTTAGAAAACTGAATATTTTTTGCCGCCAGCACTTCAGGTGGCAGTGTTGCTAACGCAGCCTTACCTGAATCAGTTGTTTGATTACTAACCTGTGGGTTAGACAATGTGATGTGCGTTGGTGTATTCATTATTTTATATCAAGTTTTCTTTATTTTAAGTAAATCGATTCTAAAGCAATATTCGTATTACCCTATCATTATGGTAGACTTACGGCTAATTTTTGGCAGAGAGAATCGTCATCTTGTTACACATTAAGTCCGTTACTTGTATCAAGCAAGAGCGTTGTTTGTTTGATGAACTTAATTTTAGCCTTAAAAGCGGTCAAATCATGCAGTTAGCTGGCCCTAATGGGGCTGGTAAAACATCATTATTGCGCATTATTGCTGGTTTTTCGCTGCCGGATGAAGGTGATATTTTATACCTAAATCAATCTATCAAAAAATATTATGACGAATATGCCAGAGACTTATTATTTATAGGCCATAAAACCGGTGTTAACGTACAACTTAGTGCACTTGAAAATGTAGCACATTGGTTGGCTATTAATGGTTATGTTGATACTCCTGACTTATACCCTTTATTAAGTAAGTTAGGTTTAGTGGGGCTGGAAGATGTACCTGTAAGAACGTTATCTGCGGGTCAACAGCGGCGGGTGGCTCTCGTTCGATTATGGTTATCTGAAGCGAAGTTATGGATTTTAGATGAACCTTTCACGGCGCTAGATAAAAGCGGGGTTGCCTTTTTACAGCAACGTTTTACTGAGCACTTATCAAAGGGGGGCGCTATTTTGTTAACAACACACCAAGATTTAACCACCCACTTTAGTGACTTACAAACGTTGACTTTGGAGTACCGCCACTAATGATACGACAGCATTCATATTGGCAGTTATTTGTCGCTGTATTTAGCAAAGACGTTAAGCTCGCTTTTCGTCAGCGCGCTGAAATAGTTAATCCTATCTTGTTTTTTTTAATTGTTATCTCACTGTTTCCATTAGCCATAGGGCCTGAGCCAGGCTTGCTATCAAGAATGGCCCCGGGCATTATTTGGGTTGCGGCTTTACTCTCGACCATGCTTGGCCTTGATAAACTGTTTAGAGATGATTACCACGACGGCTCTTTGGAGCAGCTCATTGCTTCGTCATACCCCTTATCATTAACGGTGCTGGGCAAAGTAGCCGCACACTGGGTGATCACCGGCCTCCCGTTAGTGCTAATGACTCCTTTATTTGCTTTACTACTAAATTTAGAAACGACGGCCCTAATGGCTACGTTATTAACGCTATTATTGGGCACGCCTTTATTAAGCTTCATAGGCGCAATAGGGGCGGGCTTGACTGTGGGATTACAAAAAGGCGGCATTTTAATGAGTCTGCTCGTTTTGCCTTTGTATATTCCGGTTTTAATTTTTGCAACTTCCGCTATTGATACCAGCACTATGTCGCTGGATTACAGTGGTCAGCTTGCAATCCTTGGTGCGATGTTAGTCGTTGCGACTATCAGTGCGCCAATTGCCATATCATCAGCATTAAAAGTGAGTGTAAGTTAATATGTGGAAGTGGTTACATCCGTATGCGAAAGCAGAGCGAGCATATCAATTATGCAATACTCTACTGCCATATTTTGCAGTAGTAACGGTTATTAGTATGATTGTCGGTTGGGTATGGGGATTAGGTTTTGCTCCTGCCGATTACCAACAAAAAGACAGTTACCGTATTATTTTTATTCACGTGCCCTCCGCTATTTTATCTATGGGCGCCTATTCATCAATGGCGATTGCTGCCATTGTTGCGTTGGTATGGCAATTACGCAATGCAGAGCTTGCGGTGATTGCAATAGCACCCGTAGGTGCCTGCATGACCGCAATAGCCTTAATCACCGGTGCTGCGTGGGGTAAACCTATGTGGGGTGCTTGGTGGGTATGGGATGCACGACTGACCTCTGAACTCATTTTGTTATTTTTATATCTAGGGGTGTTGTCTTTGTACCATGCCTTTGAAGATAAAAAATCAGCCGGTCGCGCCGCGTCTATTTTAGCTATTGTTGGGGTTATTAACTTGCCTATCATTCACTTTTCGGTGGAATGGTGGAATACCCTGCATCAAGGGGCAAGCATCACTAAGTTTAACCGCGACGCGGTAGATCCAAGTATGTTTTGGCCGTTAATGATTAATATTTTAGCCTTTGCCGCGTTTGTTGGTACTGTGACTTTAATTCGTCTTAAAAATGAAATTTTACACCGTGAAAAGCACCGCCCATGGGTGCGACAGTTGTTAACTAAGGGGTAATTATGCAGTTTGACTCGTTTTCAGATTTTATTGCAATGGGAGGCTATGGCTTTTATGTATGGCTTTCTTTTGGTACATGCGCATTAATTTTATTAGGCATTTTATTTAGCTCGTTACGCGACAAAAAACAAATTTTAGCGTCGGTAGAGCAGCAAATTGCGCGTGAAACTCGAATTAAAAATTCTAAGCAGGAGCAAACCTCGTGAACCCTAGACGTAAAAAACGCCTTTTGGTTATTATTGCCGTACTCTTTGGTATTGGTGGATCAATTGGTTTAGTGTTGTACGCCTTACAAGAAAACATTAATTTGTTTTACACCCCCAGTGAATTAATTGATGGTAAAGGCCCGAATAAAGAAAAGCCTCATATAGGACAAAAGCTCCGCATTGGCGGTATGGTTGTCCCTGGTACAGTGCAAAGAAATGAGCAAAGCTTACAGGTAAGCTTTAAGTTGATTGATACTGGCCCATTGGTCACGGTGCGTTATCAAGGAATTTTGCCTGATCTATTTCGTGAAGGGCAAGGAATTGTTGCACAAGGTGTGTTAGTTGAACCTAACGTCATTGAAGCGTTTGAAGTACTGGCTAAACATGATGAAGAATATATGCCAGCCGAGGTTGCCGAGGCAGTAAAAGGAATTAAGCACGAGAAACCAAAATACAATTTAGATAGTGGGAGCTAATATGATCCCAGAACTTGGTTATTTTTCCCTAACATTGGCCATGGTACTGAGTATTCTGTTGTGTATTTTCCCACTTTGGGGTGCACACACAGGAAACCTTCGTTTGATGCGCGCTGCGCCATCACTTGCTATTGGTCAGTTTGCATTTGTTGCTTTGTCTTTTGCTGCGCTTATTTATGCCAGCTTAACCGATGATTTTACCGTATCTTATGTAGCGTATCACTCAAGTAGCACCTTGCCTTGGTATTATAAAATAACCTCAACATGGGGTGGCCATGAAGGCGCTATTTTATTGTGGTTATTAATGCAGGCCGGTTGGACCGCCGTTGTTGCTTTGCGTTCAAAGTCACTGCCTTGGGTACTTCGTGCTCGCGTATTAGGTGTGCTTGGCTTTTTAGGTGTCGGATTTATGATGTACACCTTGCTACTTTCAAGTCCGTTTGAACGTTTACTACCCTATTTCCCTGTTGAGGGACGCGATTTAAATCCATTATTACAAGACCCGGGGATGATAATTCACCCTCCATTACTTTATATGGGGTATGTCGGTCTTTCTGTTGCTTTTGCCTTTGCTATTGCCGCGTTGTTAACCGGCAAGCTTGATAACACCTGGGCAAAATGGTCACGCCCATGGACAATGACGGCATGGGGCTTTTTAACCTTAGGTATCACCATAGGTAGTTGGTGGGCCTATTCAGAGCTAGGCTGGGGCGGCTGGTGGTTTTGGGATCCTGTTGAAAACGCATCACTCATGCCATGGTTAGTCGCAACCGCGTTACTGCACTCTTTAAGTGTGACTGAAAAACGTGGCGTATTTAAATCATGGACAGTGTTACTGGCTATTGCGGCGTTTTCATTAAGTTTACTAGGCACCTTTATCGTTCGCTCAGGAATTATTGTTTCGGTGCATGCCTTTGCAACAGACCCTGATCGTGGCTTATTTATTCTTGGCTTTTTGGCCGTAGTTGTTGGCGGCGGTTTAGCGTTATATGGCTTGCGTGTCTCACAAGTTAAAAGTGAAGGGCGTTATAAATTTGTATCGCGTGAAGTGGCACTTTGGTTAAACAATATTTTCTTAGTGGTTGCTACGTTAATTGTACTGTTAGGTACATTATTACCTATGGCGCACAAGGAAATGGGGCTAGGCAGTATTTCAATTGGCGAACCTTTCTTTAATAAAATGTTTGCTATTTTACTGGTGCCATTTGCTATTTTAATGGGCATTGGACCTTTCCTGCGTTGGAAGCAAAATAAGTGGGCCTTTTTACAAAATAAAATATTTGTAGGCGCATTAGTCAGTATTATCATTACCTGCGCATGGTTATTTAGTAGCTATGAGGTAGTGACTCCATTAACACTTTTAGCAACCACGCTAGGTGTATGGATATTTATTGCCACTTTTATTGATTTATATACCAAAGCAGCGGTTCATGGCTCGCTTAAGCTCGGTATAAAGCGTTTAGGTTTAAGCTATTGGGCAATGGTGCTGGGGCATGTTGGTTTAGCCTTCGTTATAGCGGGCATTACACTCACCTCGGCGTATTCAGTTGAGCGTGATGTATCGATGAAGCAAGGCGATATCGTGCAGCTTAACCAGTATCAATACCGCTTTGAAGGTGTGAAGACTATTCGTGGTGCAAACTACAGTGGTCATGCTGGTGTCGTGACGGTATTAAAAGGGAATGACACTGTAACGCGTTTATATGCAGAAAAGCGTCGTTACGATATTGGTATGCAATTTATGACCGAAGCCGCTATTGATGCCGGATTCACTCGTGATTTATATCTTGCGCTTGGTGAGCAACTAAGTGAAGGGGCATGGTCATTACGCATTTACCATAAGCCGTTTGTACGTTGGATGTGGATTGGCGGTATTCTGATCTCACTCGCTGGTTTTGTGATTTTATTCGATAAGCGCTATCGCGCCTCACCGCGAAAAGATGAAATAGAGGGGGCAGTATGAACCGTAAACTTATCGCAATTGCTCCTTTATTAATTTTTATCTTTATTTGTGTGTTTTTATACCAAGGGTTGTTTGCCAACCCGCGGGAAATACAAACAGGGCGAATTGGTCAAACGGTGCCTGCGTTTAATTTACCTGATTTAATGCAAGACGATAAACGTTGGACTGATGAGCAGCTAAAGGGTGACGTGTATTTGCTAAACGTTTGGGGCACATGGTGTCCGACGTGTTTAGCTGAGCTTGGCTATTTAACTAAGCTACGCGAGCAAGGGGTTAAAATTATCGGCTTGTATTATGTACAAAGTTACGACGCCGATTTTGATGGCCCATTTGATATGCAAGCGCTGCGTGATGATGTGAGTAATATGCTTTCACGTGCGGGCGACCCTTATCAATTTAATATTTTAGATTTAGAACGTTCATTGTCTTTAGATTTAGGGGTGTCCGGTGCACCAGAGACATTTTTAGTAGATAAAAATGGCACCATTTTGTTACATCACACTGGTGATATAAACCCTCGAGTTTGGCGTGCTAAGTTTGCGCCTATTATGCAGGAGCTGCAGCCATGAGATTGTTTTTATTAACCCTTAGCTTGTTTGTTAGTGTAGCTGCGTTTGCTCAGCAAGACCGTTATCAATTTGATAGCAACGAGCAAGCTGTTCGCTTTGAAGAGCTAACAAAAGAATTACGTTGCCCGAAGTGTCAAAATCAGAATATTGCTGACTCTGATGCCGTTGTCGCAAAAGACTTGCGCGAGCGAGTGCTGGCGTTGGTAAAAGATGGCAAAACCAAAGATGAAGTTATTGATTACATGATTGATCGATATGGCTATTTTGTTCATTACGATCCACCGGTAACACCTGCCACGTTAATACTGTGGGTACTTCCGGTACTCATCGTAATAATTGGGTTTGGCTTTATTGTGATTCGCCAACGTAAAGCGTCGGTAAAACAAACCTGGAGTGACGCTGATGAAGTGATGCTCAATAAGCTGATTAAACAAAATAAACATCAGGAGCAAAGTTAAATGATTTTAATGTGGGCGTCTTTTGCTTTACTCACACTCATTGCATTGCTGTTTATTATTGTGCCTTTTTTAAAAAAAGAGCGCGTAGTAACCATCACTCATAACGCCAATGCACAGCTTATCAGCATTTATGAACAGCGTTTAGTTGAATTACAGGCAGATTTAGATAATCAACGTATAGACTCGCAAAATCACAGCGAAGCTATTATTGAATTAAAACGCCGCTTACTTAATGAATTATCGCCAGAGAAGTCACTAAATAGTCGTGGTGACAATCGTATATTTGCTTTAACAGGGGCGGCGTTTTTAATTGCATTAGCAGGTATTTTCTATGCAATGACAGGCAGCCAGCAACAAATTGCAGCTTGGCATGATGCAATGGATAACTTGGCCGATTATGGTCAGCGCGCCGTAATGCAAAAGGGCGAGCCATTAACTAAAAATGAGTTACAAGCGTTTGCCCTAGCACTGCGTACTAAGTTAAGCCAAAGCGGTGATGATGAAGTGGCTTGGATGTTGTTAGGGCGTGTTGCTTTAATGCTAAATGAATTTGATATGGCGAAACAGTCATTCGATAAAACATTAAAAATAAACCCTGATAATATGCAAGCGCTTGTTAGCTACTCTCAGGTGCTATTACTTGAGGGCAGTGAAGAAAACATGACTCGTGCAGCGGGTATGCTTTCTAAAGTACTGCAAGCTCAACCAAATAACCTTGATGCGATTTCGTTACTTGCACTAATCGCCTTTGAGAGAAAAGACTGGCTACAAGCAAAGGCAGCGTTTGAGGTGCTACTTGCAAGTATGAATGAGTCTGATACGCGCTATGCTATGATCAACCAACGTATTAGCGAAATCGACCTACAAATTGCTCAGCAAAACGTGGCAACCAGTGGCGATCAGTTAGCGGCTCAAAGTATTCAAGTTACCGTTGATATCGATAGCCAACTTGCAGACAAACAGCCTAATAATGGTATTTTGTTTGTGTTTGCTAAAGCGGCTAAGGGATCACCGATGCCTTTAGCCGTGGTCAAACTAACAGACTATAGCTTTCCAATTACGGTTGAGCTGAGCGATGCTAATGCCATGATGGCAGGGCTAAACTTATCGAGTGCGAGTGAAATTATCATTTCTGCGCGTATCTCTAATGATGATTCAGTTATGCCAAGCACTGGGGAGCTTGAAGGGCATTCTCAAGTGCTTGCTTCTAAAGAGGTGCGCCAAGTGCAACTGAACATTGATACATTAATACCTTAAGGATTTGAGATGTTAAAACAAGGCTTACTTTTATTATGTTTACTCACGTTATCGGGTTGTGCTCAAGTTCCTGAGAGTAAATATGATGAGCGCGATCCCATACAAAGTGTAAACAGACCTATTTATGACTTTAATATGGACGTACTTGATGCTTATATTTTAAGGCCTGCGGCAGTGGGTTATATAACAGTAACCCCACAGCCTGTGCGTCGAAGTATTGTGCATTTTACCGATAATATTACAGCACCGGTTGATATTATTAATGCGGGTCTGCAAGGAAAGCCAAGCAGTGCCGGAATTAATTTTGCGCGCTTTTTAGTGAACTCTACGGTGGGGGTGTTTGGCTTATTTGACGTTGCAAGTTCGTTAGGGCTTGAAGTAACTGATGAAGATTTTGGCCAAACCTTAGGTGTGTGGGGAGTAGGCGATGGTGCCTATTTAATGATCCCTGCAATGGGGCCATCGACTGCACGCAACTTAACCGGTGATGTTGTTGATAATGTGGTTTTACCTGAAATTGCACTGACAACACCACAAACAATTTTAGTGTTTGCGTTAAAGGCGGTTGAGGCAAGGGCGTCTTTAATGGCTCAAGAGGGCTTATTAAATGATTCATTAGACCCATACCTGTTTGTTAAAGACATTTACTTTCAGCGTCAGTTATATGAACTCTACGATGGCAATCCGCCAATAAAAGAAGAGCCTGAAGATTTTGACGAAGATTTCTTAGAAAGCCTTTAATAAAAATAAAAACGCCAGCAAATGCTGGCGTTTTATTTTTAGTTATTAATTACTAATGAGCGCTTTAATTATCAATCATTATCTGCATTTGTTCACTAACCCAATTAAGTGCTTCGTGGTAAGCATCAGGCACATCATCACCCAAGTTAAGCTGTTGGGCTTTATCGTTAGCAGCGTGCCAGTTACCCTGCTCATAGAGGGTTACTAAGTTTAAATACTCAGCAAGCAGCCCTTCATTGTTTAACAGTGCCGCTTTTATCTCATTTGAAAGCGGTAGTTTAAGCATTACACTGTCCATCTCTTCATCTAGTATGGCATCCATAAGCGACATCATGCCGGTTAAAAATGCTATTCCTGTATCTCTAAGTTTGCCATGTGAAATTGCTAAAAGCTCACAAAAACGCGCGCGTGTTAGCGACAACCTAATAAGCTCCAGAGGTTTGTCTGCAGAGACTTGTGCGGCAAATAATAAAGAGAGTAGTTTTTTTATTTCAGCCGCGCCCAATACAATAAGCGCTTGTTTTATTGTGTTTATTTCAGAGCGGCGAGCAAATGCTGCCGAGTTTGAGTAGCGTAGCAGCTTATACGATAAGTTAACATCACGCTCAAATACATCGGTGATTTTTTTAAGATCCATTTCTACGCTGGATGTTTCATAGAGTAGCTCAGCCAGTGCCATGCCCGATGGCGGTAATGCCTTGCTTTGCACCATTTCTGGTTTTGAAAAGAAAAAGCCTTGAAAGTATTCAAAACCTAGTTCAAAAGCTTGATTGTAAAGCGCGTAAGTTTCAACCTTTTCAGCAAGTAATTTTATGTGTGGATAAGGTTTTAAATCCTCTATGATCGTTTTAACGTTTTCAATATCACAAGTTAAAAAGTCGACTTTAATAATATCGATAAACGGATAAAAGTGCCGCCATACAGGTTGATGTGCATAGTCATCTAGCGCTAGCGTATAGCCTTTTTCTTTTAGGTCTTTAACAATTGCCAATAAGCGTTTACCTGGCTGGACGGTTTCGAGTATTTCAATTACCACCCCATCTTTGTTTAAAAGGGTTGGGTAGCCTTTTAACAAGGTGTCTAAGGTAAAGTTAATATAAGCGGGTTTATTATCAGTTAAATCTTCTAAGCCAAAGTTAAATTGACTGCCTTCAATCAGTCGAGACGTGGCTTCATCGCCGTCAATATTTGGAAATACGTTATCAACTCCATCACGAAATAAAAGCTCATAGCCAATTAGTTCTTTATTGCGATCTAAAATAGGTTGCCGAGCAGCGTAAAAATACATATAAGATTCCGAAAGAGTAGAAATTGATTAACATTGTAATAATATATTGGAAAACATTCAAAATAGCATCGGTAAAATGAACATTATTAATAAAATACTATGGTTGGTTTGGTATTTCTTAATCTAATTTTATTGTTTTTCATTTTATTTGTTGCAAAAGTGAGCTAACCGATGGTTTTTTATCTACTTAAATGAGCGGGTTGGAGTTATTAGCAATTACCGTGTTATAGTTCAGTAGAAAGCTTTTATTCCAATACTGTCTTAATTATAAGATTTCAAGAGTCATTATTTGGATTAAAAGCCTGTTATTACTTATTTAAGTGGAGGCAAATTTGGAAACAGGAATGATTATTTCACTGGCATTATATTTTATTGTAATGCTGGGAATAGGACTATACGCATATAAGCAATCTACCAGCGATATATCAGGGTATATGCTAGGTGGTCGTAATTTAGCCCCCAGTGTTGCTGCCTTATCAGCGGGTGCATCAGACATGAGTGGTTGGTTACTTATGGGCCTACCTGGCGCAATGTACTTGTTTGGGCTTAGCAAGGTTTGGATTGCTATTGGCTTAGTGTTAGGCGCATGGGCAAACTATTTCTTAGTCGCCCCAAGACTGCGTGTTTATACTGAAAAAGCAAATGACTCTATTACCATCCCTGATTATTTTGCAAATCGTTTTGATGATAACAAGAATATCCTTCGTGTGATCTCTGCAATTGTTATTATTGTGTTCTTTACTTTGTATACTTCATCAGGCGTTGTCGCCGGTGGTAAGTTATTTGAAAATTCATTTCAGATGAGTTACGAAATGGGTTTATACATCACCACAGGTGTGGTTGTTGTTTACACCTTATTTGGTGGCTTTTTAGCGGTTAGCCTAACAGACTTCGTGCAAGGTTGTATTATGTTTATCTCCTTGCTTGCAGTACCTATCGCTACTTATATGATGCTTGATCAGCCATTTATGGATACTTTAGCAAATGCAAATTACCAGCAGTTGTTAAGTTCACCAAAAGCCAGTGAAATCCATTCATTGAATATGCTTGATTGGTTTGCTGGTGGTTCTACCATTGCTATTATTTCAGCGATGGCTTGGGGCTTAGGCTACTTTGGTCAGCCACATATTATTGTTCGCTTTATGTCTATTCGCTCAGTAAAAGAAATGCCAACTATGCGTCGTATTGGAATGTCTTGGATGACACTATCTGCGATTGGTGCGGTATTTACCGGTTTATTTGGTGCTGCCTTTATGATTGAAAACCAAATGCCAATTGCCGATAAAGAGACCATTTTCTTAGTATTAGCTGAACTTATTTTCCACCCATTAATTGCTGGTTTCCTACTGGCTGCTATTTTAGCTGCGATTATGAGTACGATTTCATCGCAATTATTGGTGTGTTCAAGCTCGCTTACTGAAGACTTCTACAAGATTTACTTAAACCGCGATGCCTCGCAAACTGAGCTGGTGTTAGTAGGGCGTATTAGCGTAATACTGGTTGCGTTATTTGCTATTTACCTAGCGTATGACCGTAATAGTTCAATACTTGATTTAGTTAGTAACGCATGGGCTGGTTTTGGTGCTGCATTTGGTCCACTTGTCTTGTTTAGCCTTTACTGGAAACGTATGAACTTAAAAGGGGCTATTAGCGGTATGGTTGTTGGTGCTTTAACAGTGCTTGTATGGATTTATGCGCCTATTACCATTAATGGTGAGAGCTTAAGCAGTGTAATTTATGAAATCGTCCCAGGCTTCATTTTAGCGAGTATTGCTATTGTGGTAGGAAGCCTTGTGACAGCTGAACCGAAAAAAGAAATTACTGATCTGTTTGATGAAGTTGAATCGTCATTGTAACTGATTAGCTAACGTAAAGTGTTGGTTTTTATAAATGCCAATCAGTTTAACTGGTTGGCATTTTTTATTAGCTTTAGCTGACCTTTAGCTATTATTATTTAAAGGCATAAAAAAACTGAATTCGAATACCGAATTCAGTTTTTTAATAATTACTATTGAGCTTTTGAAAGTACTAACTCGCTGCTTTATCTTTTATATCCGCAACGTTATCTGACTTTGTTTTTTTAGCTTTAGTGGGTACTTCTTTACCACCTTTAAGTACGGCCATAAAGTCGTCTTTACTTTTTGCAATCTCCAGCGCGAGCGACTCAACCTGTTGTTCACTTAGTGGCACATCTACTTTTTCAAGCATGAGTTCTAGTGACTCGGCAATATCGAGCATTTTGTCATAGGCATCAGCTTCTTTTTTAGTAGTAAACGTCATGCGCTCGACTCCGTTTCGTTCTACAACATATTTAACAACAACAGCCATGATTTCTCCTGCTTACTTACGTGGCAATATGATTAATTTAAATCATTAGATTACTGTTTTTATATACAGTACAAGCTTGCGCGTGGTTTTGCAAGCTTTAGCCTTAGTTTATCTGCAGCTTGGTTGACAATAAAGAGTAACTCTACTTTATTTATTAAGTCACTTTATAACGCGTTGCAGTAAAGGAGTCGCAAGGAGTGATTGTTACCGTTAGTACTTAGTAACCACAACGTTATGTAAAAGTGCTGGGTGTAAATAATCAACGAATGTTCATGTAAGAACACAAAAGGAAATAGTATGAAATTAATTAAAATCATCTCATTAGCCGCTGCTTTATGTTTATTACCTATGGGTAGCACCTTTGCGCAAAGCGATATGCTATCAGAGCAGATGCAATCAGCCGTGGTTAATATTAATACTGCTGATTTAAAACAGTTAATTAAGTTACCAGGTGTTGGCAAGAAAAAAGCACAGGCAATTATCGATTATAGAGAAACAAATGGTGATTTCTCATCACTTGAAGATCTAGCTAAAGTAAAAGGGGTGGGTAAAAAAATGCTAGCCAAACTTGATGGAAAGGTGGCGTTTTAACTTAAAAGGGCGCTATGCGCCCTGATTAAACTGTTTTAAGGCAGCACCAAGGTGCTTTTTAGCAAAATTAACATCTACGGGGGCGGTTAGTAGCGGGTAGCTTAAACCAGCCACAATCAAAAAGGGCACGAGTAGCCATCCTTCAAAAAGGGTAAATATTAAAAAAAATGGGCTTAGCAGCATAAGCTTTACAATACGCATTAACACTCTGTCACTAGGAGAGAGCATACTTAACGAGATCGCAATAACGGTTTGTCTTTGACGAACTTTTAAGTGTTTAAGTTCGTCAACGTGGCTTGAAAAAAAAGTAAACATATTAAAGTGACTTTTTAGAGATTAATCGACTGGCCACTAACGCAATAAGTGTGGCGGTAAACAATACAAAAATAACTTCCATCCATGCTGGCATACTTAAGCCTGCAAATTGCCAATCTATGTTTCCGCAATCACCGGTTGCCTCAAAAAATTGCGGTATCCAATGATGTAATGGCATAAACTCTGGAAAATTTGGCTCAAACTCACAGCTAAATGCGAAGGGGTCAGTGGTTGTTTGCATTTCAATGTGCTCACGAGCTATTAGTAACCCCCATACACTTGAAACCCCCCACACTGTATAAGCGACAATACGGACTACGAGGTTGTTTGGTTTACTGGCGCCAATAATACCGGCAAAAAGTAAGCCTAATACCGCGGTGCGTTGGTAAATACACATAATGCACGGTGCTAATCCCATGTTGTATTGAAAAAAGAGCGCGATGACTTCAAGCAGAAAAACAATCCCACTGAATAATAACCAAGGTGTACGTTGAGTACTTAGATTAGCAAGCCAGTTCATAACAAATCCGTATTTAAATAAGGGCTTAGATTATGACGTAGGATAAACAGCGGAGCAAGTAAAAGGGAAAAAGTGAGGAGCTATGAAATTTCCTAGCTCCTCAAAGTCGGGGAAGCTCTTAATGCCCAGAATTCGCTACAGGGATGTGGTGTTGTATTATCCCCCAGTCATAAAACAAACTGGTTATTTCACTCAAGCCAAAATAAGTCGCGCTTAACCCAACAAAGGTAAGCACAAAAGTGTAAGGTAAAGCCATATACACCATTCGACCGTAAGATAGGCGTAACACGGGAGCTAGTGTTGATGTAAGTAAGAATAAGAAAGCAGCTTGACCATTAGGGGTGGCCACGCTGGGTAAGTTTGTGCCGGTGTTTATCGCCACTGCAAGTAAATCAAATTGGTCTCGAGTTATTTGACCTGCTTTTAGAGCTGCAGCAACTTCATTTATATATACAGTGCCGACAAATACATTATCACTGACCATTGAAAGCAATCCATTAGCGATAAAAAACATCACCAATTGTAAGTGCCCTTCAAATGTTAGTACCCAAGTAATCACAGGGGTAAAGAGTTGTTGATCGATGATTACTGCAACCACACTAAAAAATACACAAAGTAGTGCAGTGAAGGGGAGGGCCTCTTCAAAGGCTTTACCGAGTTGGTGCTCTTCTATTATGCCGGCCGACGACGTGGCTAAAATAATTACCGATAAACCAATTAAGCCCACGGTTGCTAAATGTAACGCTAAGCCAGTAATTAACCAGATAGCGATAAGTGCTTGAATTGTGAGGTTCACTCTATCGCGTTTGGTGCGTTTTTTATCAAGTGTTTGTGCATGGTTTTTTAAAATAGCATGAATTGTTTCTGGCAGTTTTGCCCCATAGCCAAAGGTTTTTGTTTTTTCTAATAAAAAGGTTGTTAATAAGCCCGCAAAAAGCACGGGTAAAGAAACGGGCAGCATTCTTAAAAAGAACTCTCCAAATAGCCAACTTGCTCGCTCTGCAATAATTAAATTTTGTGGTTCACCAACCATAGTACACACGCCGCCAAGTGCGGTCCCAATCGAGGCATGCATGAGTAAATTACGTAAAAAAGCACGAAACTCTTCAAGCTCTTGACGGTTTACCTCTTTTACTTGGTTATCATCGTTAATATCGTGCTCACTAATAAAATCTTTTCCTGAGGCCACCTTGTGATAAATACTATAAAAGCCCATGGCCACCGCAATAACAACCGCCATTACAGTTAGGGCATCTAAAAAAGCTGATAAAAACGCAGCAGCTATTGCAAAGGCAAGCGATAAAACGGTTTTACTTCTTACTGAAACCACTAACTTGGTAAAAATATACAGCAGCAGATCTTTCATGAAATAAATACCGGCAACCATAAAAATAAGTAATAAAAGCACATCTAGGTTTTGTGCTATTTCATGTTCAACTTGCGTGGTTGATGTCATACCAATTAATAGTGCCTCAATGGCAAGTAGACCACCAGGTTGCAGTGGGTAACACTTGAGCGCCATGGCCAGTGTAAAAATAAACTCAATAACCAGTACCCAGCCAGACAAATAAGGGTTTAATTGAAACAGCAGCGGGTTAATTATTAAAAATGCAATAATGGTGTATTTATACCATTGAGGTGCTTTACCTAAAAAATTTATAAATATTGCAGATGGGACACTCTGTTGCATGATTTTTCCCTAGGGAGGCGTTTAATAGTCTGGTTAATGTCATTAACTTAGTCCAGCTTATAGAGGGTGTAAACAACTAAATAATAATAGTCAAAGTGTCTGGTATGAATAATAGGTTGGCATTCATATTGTGTTTAAAACCTATCGGTAAAACTAGCGAATCATACAAGTAAAGTTGCCTTTTTAATCACATACCTAGGTAATTTAACTTACTTTACTTGTTAGTTGTGGCTTGTCTGGTACAATCAGTCAGTTAATCGTATGTAGCGATGTGATGTGAATTAATTCGAGTAGGAATTGAATGAGAATTTTTAAAGCGAAAAGCCCAGCAGGATTTGCTGAGGAATACATAGTAGAGTCAATCTGGAATGGTGATTTTCCTCCAGGTTCAATTCTGCCTGCTGAGCGTGAACTCTCAGAGTTAATTGGTGTTACTAGAACCACATTACGAGAAGTATTACAGCGATTAGCTAGGGACGGTTGGTTAACAATACAACATGGTAAACCTACTCGCGTTAATAACTTTTGGGAAACCTCAGGATTAAATATCCTTGAAACACTGGCACGTTTAGATGAAGATAAAATGCCAGAGCTAACCGATCAGTTACTCTCAGCACGTACTAATATCAGCGCAATTTATACCCGTGCAGCTATAAAGCTTGCACCAGAGCGTGTTATCGAAATTTTATCACAAAGCGATGAATTAGAAGACAGCGCGCAAGCGTTTGCAGATTATGATTATAAAGTTCATCATGAATTAGCTGTTGCCGGTAACAATCGCATTTATGTGCTCATCCTTAATGGCTTTAAAGGTTTTTATTCTAAGATTGGCTGCCATTACTTTTCAGATCCTCGCACTCGCGAGCTTGCACGCCAGTTTTATAAAGACTTAACTAAGCTTGCTGAGAATAAAGAGCACGATGGTGCAATATTCATGATGCGTAAATATGGTCATCAAACCGGTGAAATATGGCAACATATTCGCGGTGATATGCCTAGCGATATTATGGATTAGTAAAAAGAACCTGCTTAAAGCAGGTTTTTTTATGAACAAAAATCAGTCCATTTATCAAGCGTTCGCTATTTTAGAACGGTGCTATCTATAAATACGATTGTTAATTTATTTTTGATAGCCATAGAATAATGTTTAATTAAATATGGTTGCTATTGTAATTTTAAAATTAGTGCCCATATTAGTAATCAGTATTGCGTAAGCAATTGACAATAAACTCAAAATATTTGGAGAATAAAATGGGTGTATTAGTAGGCCGTCAGGCACCAGACTTTACCGCTGCAGCTGTTCTAGGTAACGGTGAGATTGTAGATAGCTATAACCTTCACGAAAAAATCAAAGGTAAAAAAGCAGTAATCTTTTTCTACCCACTAGATTTCACATTTGTATGTCCTTCTGAGCTTATTGCTTTTGATAAGCGTTATGCAGAATTCCAAAAACGTGGTGTAGAAGTAATTGGTGTTTCTATCGATTCACAATTCTCACACAACGCATGGCGTAACACGGCTGTAGCAGACGGCGGTATTGGTAAAGTTCAATACGCACTAGTTGCAGACGTTAAACACGAAATCTGTAAAGCATACGACGTTGAGCACCCAGAAGCGGGCGTTGCATTTCGTGGTTCTTTCCTAATCGATGAAGAAGGTAACGTACGTCACCAAGTAGTGAACGACTTACCACTGGGTCGTAACATCGACGAAATGATCCGTATGGTAGATGCACTAGCATTCCACAGCGAGCACGGTGAAGTATGTCCTGCTGGTTGGACTGAAGGTAAAAAAGGAATGGACGCAAGCCCTGAAGGCGTTGCTAAATTCTTATCTGAAAACGAAGGCGAGCTATAATTTAGCCCTTTAGTTTGAGAAAAAAACCGCCAAAATGGCGGTTTTTTTATTATTTTAAATTAAAACGAAAAGCTAACTTTAGTGTAAATGTAACGACCACGAGGGTTGTGTACACCCGATGCGTAACCATACAGATCTGAATCACCGTCACCAATTGCAAACGGTGGCTCTTCATCAAATAAGTTGTTCACACCTAGTGATACTTTTGCTGACTCAGTAATACGGTATGATGTTTGTAAATCTACCAGTACTTGTGAATCAACAGTACGCGATGTATTACTATCGAAGTCTAAGTTACCATCGAAGTCGATATCTGGCGTATCTTCAAACTCACCTACATAACTAATGTTCATGTTTGTGTTGAACTGACCAATTTCCCAGTTAGTTGAGAAAATCCAGCGATGCTCTGGGTAACCATATTCACCGGTATAATCGCGGCCGTCTTTTTCAAATTTATCTTGGTAAGCCCATTCTAAATTGAATTTTAGTAAGCCTAAATCATCCAGTGAGTGATTGTAGTTTGCTGAAATATCAACGCCCGAAACTTCTTGTGATGACACGTTTTCAAAAGTACTGAAAATCTTTTGAATAGTCCCTAAACTGTCCGTACCTGAAGGAGGTAAGCGAACACATACGGTACTGTTTTGGTTATTACACTCTGAGTTGTAAATTGGACCAAACTCTTGCTCATCAATTTTATTGTCTTGGGTGATACTCCATACATCTACACTCAAACCAAAGTCAGTTGTAGGTGCCCAAATAAAGCCGACGTTCCAAGATTCAGACTCTTCAGCCTCTAAGTCAGGATTACCAGCAAATTCAATGTTGTAATCTAGTGCATCACAATCTTTACCTGTTGCGTCACAACGGTAATTATCGATAAAGAACTGGCTCTCTTGAGATGGCCCTAAACCTACTTGTGCAAGTGACGGTGCTCTAAAGCCTTGTGCCCAAGAACCACGCACTGTGATTTCATCAGTAGGTGCCCAGCGTAAAGCGACTTTAGGATTGGTTGTGGTACCAAAGTCACTGTAATCATCGTAACGACCAGCAAGTTGTAGCTCTAAGTTCTCAGCAAGTGGAATTGAAAACTCTACATAGGCAGCGTATTGGTCACGCTCTGCTGCAGCTGACACAGACTCGGTACCAAAGATTAATCCTCGTTGGAATTGATCATCTGGCGTATCCGTTACGTCCTCTTCGCGGTATTCAATACCGGCCGCCATCATGACAACATCATCACCAAAGCTAAATGCTTCACCTGAAATGTTAGCATCGAACGACGTCATATGAGACTCGCCTTGACGAACCAAGCTCGTAGTAATTCTATCAATTACGGCCGGATCGTTGTAAGTGCCGCCAAATGGGTTGTAGTTACCGGCATCAATTTCTTGTTGTAAGAAGTCGGTGCGTACCCAACCTTGTGAGCGATCCCCAGTTTGTAATGACTTACTACGTCCTTTTTGTACCGCTGTTTCCCAGCTCCAATCGTTTATTTCACCTTTTAAACCAGCAACAAAACGTAATGTGTCTGATTCGATATCCCATTGGCGCGCACCCGCATCTACGGTTCTGTAACGACCTATTTCAATATCTTGGCCGAATGGGTTATTAGGGTGACTACCTGGTACTGTTAAGCCCGCATCTTCATCAAGTGGCGTTGGGGCACCTGCTGCAATTGAGCTGTTATGCTGAACGGCCATTTCTAAGAAGCCCGTTATGCCATTATCAAAGCGGTATTCAAATTGTGAAATAGCACCTACACGTTCTGATGCCGGTGCAATATAGCCAAATGGACCATAGTCAAATAAACAACTGCCACTTGATGTTGCATTTTCTGCAGGACACGCAGGGTCTATTGTTTTAACGCCATCAACATAGAAGTAGCCAGGGAAGCCACGTGATGAACGGAAATCTTCACCGCCATATGGAGATTGATTAGCAGTACCTAAACGCCCCATTTCATCTGATGATAAAGAGGTGTTTTTAAAGTAATCAATAATAACGGATGCGCTACTTTTTGCACTAGTAGTACCCCAAACAATACTAGCTGTAGTTTCTTCATAGTTAGGGCCATCTGTGCCGCCGTAACCTAAGTTTACTTCAATACCGTCAATATCTTTTTTCAAGATAACGTTTACAACACCCGCTACAGCATCAGAGCCATAGATTGCTGAGGCGCCATCTTTTAAAATATCAATACGTTCGATTGCTGAAACAGGAATACTGTTGATATCAACGAATGAGTTGGTGATCCCTTCAGCAAATGCGCTGATTGCAACACGACGACCATTAATAAGTACCAAGGTAGCATCGGCGCCTAAGCCTCGAAGGCTGACGGCAGCTGAGCCATTTGCGGTTGAGTCTTGGTTATTACCACGGGTTGAAAAAGTACCATTACCTGCAACAGGCATTCTTTCAAGAAGCTGTTGTAGGTTGTCATAACCCATGTTTTCGATGTCTTCTTTATTAATGGATTGTACTGGAGACGGGCCTTCGATGTCCGAACGTTTGATACGAGAGCCTGTTACTTGAATACGTTCTACTTTTTCTGCAGTTTGCTGTGCAGCATAAGTCGTTGTACTAAAACCTGCTGACAATGCGATAGTAGCACCGATGATTAAGCTCGGTGTAAATGCAATTGATTGCTTCATCCTTAAGTCCTTGTTGATATGTTATAATTTACTTGTTTTACAAGTCGAATTATTAATACCATGTAACTTAACTGTTATCAATTGGCCACAAAGATGATTTTGTTATCTGCACTAATATGTACTGATTTTCTCAATAAAGGTAAACGATAGGATGCTCGCTATTTGGCGCTGTAACGTGATTTAGTTATTATTGATAAACAAAACGCCGAGCGACTTTAATTTGTAATAATTTGTATTTTCCTAAAAATTTAGCAAAAAAAAGCCTAACATGATGTTAGGCTTTTTCATTTAAACTTTATGTTTCATTAAGCGTTCTTTTTCACGGGACCAATCTTTATTTTTACCGTCTTCACGTTTGTCATGCATTTTCTTACCTTTCGCTAAATGGAATTCAAGCTTTACCCAGCATTTTTTCCAATACATAGCTGTGGCAATTAATGAATAACCATCACGCTCGGTTGCACCTACCAAACGGTCAAGTTCACGTCTGCTGAGCAATAATTTACGATAACGCAGCGGGTCGCAAATAACATGGGTTGATGCACTATTTAAAGGCTGGATTGTGCTGCCTAATAAAAACGCTTCACCGTTTTTAAGATGAATATAAGTTTCAGAGATATTTACTTTACCTGCTCGGATACTTTTTACTTCCCAGCCTTGGAGTTCAATACCTGCTTCAAACTTGTCGTGTAAAAAATACTCGTGTCGCGCTTTTTTATTTAGCGCGATGGTATTACTTGTCGATTTTGATGAATTTTTCTTAGCCATAGTGCCCTATAATATACGTTATACGAGATGTTTTACATCGATTTTTTTAAATTATACATGCAAAAGCGAAGGATTCATTTAAGCGCGATGAAAGTTTGGGGAAACGCACAAAGCTTGCTAAAATTCCTGCACACAGTTGGGAGTGAGTATGCCACAAATAGAAAAAAGTGCGCTGGTTATGTACAGCACTAAAGAGATGTTTGATCTAGTCAATGATGTAGAAGCTTATTCGCAGTTTTTACCTAATTGTTCAGACTCAAAAATTATTAAGCAGCATGATAATAACATGACCGCCAGTTTAGAAATATCTAAAGCCGGTATAAAAAAATGGTTTACCACTGAAAATACGCTAATTGATGAGCAAACAGTGATGCTTCGCTTGGTCGATGGGCCTTTTAAAACCTTACAAGGTCGTTGGCATTTTCAGCAATTAGATGCACATGCGTGCAAAGTACATTTACAGCTAGACTTTGAATTTTCTAGTAAGTTAATAGAACTTGCGTTTGGTAAAATTTTTAATGATGTGGCTAAAAATATGGTGAGTGCCTTTACTCAACGTGCAAAAGCGGTATATGGAGAGCGTGCATGATCAATATTGAAATTGTGTTTGCGTTGCCAACGAAAGCAACCACGCTAAATATAGAGGTATTCCAAGGTACCACCGCAGAGCAAGCAGTGATCCAGTCAGGTATTATTAAGAAGTGCCCTGAGATTGATGCAACCGCTTTAACTTTAGGTGTATGGAACAGAACGGTAAAGCTTAATCATGAGCTTAAAGACGGCGATAGAGTTGAAATTTACCGCCCATTAATTGCCGACCCTAAAGATGCCCGCAGAAAGCGCGCCGAAAAAGCCAAAGAAGAGGGCCGCGCAAATAAAGTAACCGGTGGCCGACCGTTAGATCGTTAGATACAAAAAAGGTGAGCCATGCTCACCTTTTTCAATTAAACCCAAATGGCTTATTGCTCTAAAGGGGTTGTAAAGTTTTCTGGTTGCTCATAGTCACCAGAGACCGTTACCAACTTTTCATTTTCAAAGTTTAATACTAATGATTTATATTGTTCATTAGCGCGCCCTTTATTAAAGCTGTAAACGTAACGCCAAGTATTTTTATCGAAGGCGTCTTCGGCAATCGGTCTGCCTAGTACATAAATTACTTGCTCGCGAGTCATATTAACGCGAAGCTTATCAACGTCTGATTGTTCTAAAAAGTTACCTTGAGGGATGTTGATTCTGTACACCCAGCTAGAACAACCTGCGGCTGAACTAAGCGTTAAAGCGACGATAAGCCAAAGAGAAAAAGTTTTTAACGACTGCATTGTTAGTTGTGATCCTTATTTTTTATAATCTGCATGATACCTATTAGTCACTCAAGGTAAAACCCTTTTGAGTAATTGTTTTTGTTTAGCGCGTTAAGGCGAGGTTTTGACCATTAATAATCAAAAAAGTTTAAACGATGAGTTGTGCAATAGTAAAAGTAAACCGGCTGTTTGGTCACTGTATATTGTGCAAACACGGTTTGGTCATTGGTATACCGGCATTACAGTTGATGTAGCGCGTCGTTTAGCAACGCACCAAGCGGGTAAAGGGGCAAAAAACCTCAAAGGGAAAGGACCGCTGGTGCTCATTCATCAGCAACAAGTTGGGACTAAAAGCGACGCAAGTAAATTAGAATATGCGATTAAAAAACTTCCACGGGCAAAAAAAGAGGCTTACGTTGCTGCTTTTAAAGGGGGACTGAATACCTCAGGTTTTGTCAAAAGCTGATTAATAAATGCCTCAATTAGCAATACTGCTTCTTGATAAAGAGCAGTATTAATATTTTCGAGCGTATCTTTTGCTGTGTGATGATAATTATCGGCGCCCATCGAAAAGTACACATACGGAATTTTCTGTTTAGCGAATGAATAATGGTCGCTGGCTCTGTGCCAGTCTATTTGTTTCGTGTTGGTGAGTCGACTCATTTTTCGTGATGAATAAACGGGCTTTAATTCGACACTCGTATTTTTTATTTGGCTAAATAGTGGAGTGAGTTGGTTTTTTAACGAACGACTTGTTAGCGCGTATAACCGCTTATGCGATTTTTTAATTGCCAACATATCTAAGTTAATATTTAAAGCAACAGGGAACTGGCGCATTGTTTTGGCAAAGTGCTCACTGCCGTGTAAACCGTTTTCTTCAGCGTCTGTTGCAACAAACACAAAACCATAGGATGATTGCACCTTTAAAGCGTTCGATAAGTATAGTAATGCGGCAACACCCGAGGCATTATCGTTAGCGCCAGGGTGTAATTTTCCGGCTTTTAGGCCTAAATGGTCGTAATGCGCTGTAATAACAATAACAGGCAAATTTTTTTCTGTTTTGGTCGCAACAATATTTACGCCTTGCGCCTTAGAAAACAGCCCTGATGGATAAGTAAAAGGTTGTTCAATAACCGTCAGTTGATGCTCTTTAAAGCGTGCTTTTAAATATTCTCTGGTGAGTAAAGCCGAGTGACTATTCGTTTTTCTGCCTGCTAATTTAGAGCTGGTTAGCGTTGTTAAATCAGTGAATAACTGCGGCTCAATCGGCTTTGAGAGTCCACTCCAACTTATAAAAAATACAATGCAGGTTAAACTAAATAATTTAATAATGATTCGCCTTAACGATAAGTGATTTTAATGCGATGAGTTTATTATCATAGCGTTGTTTGTCATGTGTAAAGTCTGCTTTTTTTCTGGCTTTACGCAAATGAAATTCCGCCCTAGCTATATTATTTAACTCAAAGTAACTTCGCGCCAGTCCAAAGTGGCTTTCATGTAAGGTTGGTGACATAGCGTTAGCTTTTTTATAGTGGCTAATTGCGCCTTTAAAATTACCATTTACATACTCACTGTTACCAAGCGAGATATGATAGTAAGGATTTTCTTGGCGTTTTTTGTCAAGCTCAGCCAATAGCTTTTCGCCTTCGGCCACTCTATCTGTGAGTGTGTATAATAATGCTAAGTTACCTTGTGCAGTATTATTATCAGTATTTAAGGCAATAGCATAGCGATACATTTGCTCCGCTTGCTTTAAATCATCTAATTGTTTAAAGAGTACCCCTAAATTGCCCCAGCTAGCACTAAATGAAGCGTCCGTATTGATTGCTGCTTTGAAATAGCTAAACGCTAAATCATAGTGTTTATTTACCAGTGCCTCACCCCCTTTATTATTATAAAACATGGCGGTCACTCTTTTTTTTGAAAGCAATGAGGTTGCAAAACGGGCTTGTCTGCTATTGGGATCAAAATCAATGATTAAACGCTTATTACGCTGATAAACAAGTGAGCTGTCTTTGAGTTTCGTTTTATTGTCTATGGCAAGGTTGATGTGCCCCGTGAGTAAATTAAATCCCTGATTTAGTGACCAATACTCCGGAATGTGTACTTTTTGAAAGCGAGCTTTAAGCCCTAAATGCTCAGCTAAACTATATGCTAAAATTGATAGTGACAAGCAATTGGCGTTTAAGTTTTGATAGCTCTGAGATGCGGTTTGTGTCGTGGTGGATTGATAAGATAAAGCGCTATCGCCATTTGTGAGTAAAAAACTAAGTAGGCTATACGCTATTTCATCAACTGATTTACTCGATTGCACGTAAGCATTTAATTGCTGTTTGAGGCTATCGTCGAGTTGAAATATTTGTTGCTCAGACTCTACCAGCTGCTGTTGTAATTGCATGGGAGGAGTAATAGTGGGGATTGGCACGCTTATATTGGCGTTATCTGTGGTGCTACAAGCACACAGAGCCAGCAGACACACAATCAGTAAATAATGTTTACCTTGGAGAGCATTCATACACACCTCTGTACAAAAAACACACTTAAGTATAGTGGTTATTTTGTACAGAGGTTATTTTTTAATGTAACACTCTATTTAACGTTGCTGATTAAACGTTGCAACGAGTGCATCAAGTGTTTGTGCGCTGGTGGCTAAATCACGAATTGCTTGTTCTGTATTGATTTGTTCACTCATTGACTTATCACTGATCTCACTTATTTGCTCAATACTACGACCTACATCATTCACAACGCTACTTTGCTGTTCGGTGGCGGTGGCAATTAAGGTCGCCATATCGTTAATTTCATTGGCTGTTTCAGTAATGGTATTAAGTAACTCAACCGAGTTTTGCATTGCGCTTACGCTTTGTTGTGCTTTATCTTTTGATTGACCGATATCGCTGACAACGTCATCTGAAATATGAGTGAGTTCTTCAATCATTGATTGAATTTCAGTGGTCGATTGTGAGGTACGATTCGCCAGCGCTCTTACTTCATCAGCAACTACAGCAAAGCCTCGTCCATGTTCACCAGCACGAGCAGACTCAATGGCTGCATTAAGAGCCAGTAAGTTAGTTTGTTCAGATATACCTCTAATTGAATCCACAATACTAGCGATATCAATAGTCTTTTTAGAAAGTAAAGCAACTTGCTCGGTTATGCCGTCAATGTCGCTGGCAAGGGCTGAGATTGTCGTTTGGCTTTGTAACACTTGTTGATGGCTTTGCTTGGTGTTATCGCGGCTATCGTTGGTTAGCTTAGCTGCATTGGCAGCACTTTGTGCTATTTCTTGCACTGTAGCGCCCATTTCATTAATGGCTGCTGCAACTGAAATAGTTTGCTCTTTTTGCTTATCAAGCGCTAAAGAGTTTTGCTTGGCTTGCGAAAATACATGATCTGAGCTGTGGCGAATACCGTGGCTCTCATTAGCCACTTGCACAATAGCGGTTTCTATTTTTTCAATAAATTGATTAAAGCCGGTGGTTAAATTATTTAGCTCAGGTTGGGGAGATGTTGGTAAGCGATAGGCTAAATTTGCATCGCCACGGCCTAAGCGCGAAAATAGCTCAGCCATTGTTGATAACGGTGAAGCTAAAGAGCGAGCTAATAAGTAACTGATCACGCTTGCGATTAGCGCAGTGATGATAGTGAAAGTGAATATTTGCCACTCCAGGGTATTTACACTAGAAAACACTTCGCTTTTTGGGACTTGAGCTAAGACAAATAAGTCAGTGTTTTTAATCGGTGTGGCTGCAATGAGTGTGGCTTGCCCGTTGATATTTACTTCCTCTAAAGCGAAGCCGTTTTTATTAAGTAATTTGTTATGAATATTAGCGCTGTAAATACTATCTATATTAACCTTAGCGACTTTGTCTGCATCTTTATGTAACTGAATTAATCCGTTTTTATCGGCAATAAACACAAACCCTGATTGCTCAATTTTAAATTGTTGTAGCAGCTTTTGCATATCTGTAATGCTTTTTGCTAAGCCTGCCAAGCCTAAACCATTAGGTTGTTGGTGGTTAACAAACATTTTTACATCGTTTTCTGACTCTTGATAAATACTAATTGAGTAAGGTTGCTTTGATTGTGTAAAAGCAAAAAACCATCCATCTGCGGCATCATTTTTTAAAACACGTAAAAAGCCATCTTGATTCCAATATTGTGCAGTGTTTTTATTCGCCCATGAAGCCGTGGCAAGATCGTATTGGTCAACCAAACGATTGAGCTCTTTAAGTAATAGCGTGTCGTTGTTGTTGCCAGCATTTGCCCAATCTAAAATAAAGGTATTTGCCGAAAGCTGCTGTGCTGCACCAAGAAGTTCATTGATCTCCCCACCAATATGATTACTGATTGTTTGCAATTTACTTGGCAGTTCAGATTCGATCATGCGTTGCTCAATAATATTCTTTGAGTTATGCAAAGACGTCAAACCAATTAATACAGCAACACAAATAGCAATAATGCTTCCAAGGGCTGTTATTTTTTGAGTAATAGAGAGATTTTGTATCGTCATGATAGTGCTTATATTTACAACTGAGGCAATGAGGGGAATTATTTTAGCACATTATTTATTTTCAGCTATTGATGATTAAAAAAGCCCACAGCAAAATGCAAGTGGGCTTGGTTTCTAACAAGTGAAAGTTCTAGGGTTATAGAATTAAACTATTTTTTTCATTGCGGACATGTAGCCGCGTAATTTTGCGCCTACTTTCTCAACAGGGTGCTCACGTAGAGCCGTATTTATTTGAATTAAAGTTTGGTTATCAACTTGATTACTTTGCTCATTTAAGCCTTTACCAATAACATCAGTATCAATACCTTGCATAAATTCTTGTAGAAGCGGCAAACAGGCATGGTTATATAAATAGCAGCCGTACTCAGCGGTATCTGAAATAGTGCGGTTCATTTCAAATAACTTTTTGCGTGCAATAGTATTGGCTATCAGCGGCGTTTCATGCAGTGACTCATAATAGGCAGATTCTGCAATAATACCGGCCGCTGTCATGGTTTCAAATGCCAGTTCTACACCCGCTTTTACCATTGCCACCATTAAAATACCGTGGTCAAAAAATTCTTGCTCAGCAATTTCTACATCACCTGCAGGGGTTTTTTCAAAATGAGTTTCTGCAGTTTCAGCACGCCATTTTAGTAAGTTAGCGTCATCATTTGCCCAGTCTTCCATCATTACACGTGAAAATGTGCCATCGATAATGTCATCTTGGTGTTTGTTATAAAGAGGACGCATAATCACTTTAAGCTCTTCACTTAGCTCAAACGCTTTAACCTTTGCAGGGTTTGATAAGCGGTCAAGCATGTTTGTCACACCGCCGTATTTAAGTGCTTCTGTGATCACTTCCCAGCCATATTGAATAAGCTTTGAGGCGTAACCGGCATCAATTCCTTTTTCAATCATTTTGTCAAAACATAAAATAGAGCCAGTTTGTAGCATGCCACATAAAATGGTTTGCTCGCCCATCAGATCAGATTTCACTTCAGCGATAAATGATGATTTAAGCACCCCCGCGCGATGACCACCCGTACCTGCTGCATAGGCTTTTGCTTGTGCCAAGCCATGGCCCTGAGGATCATTCTCTGGGTGAACCGCAATTAATGTAGGTACACCAAAGCCGCGTTTATACTCTTCACGTACTTCTGACCCCGGGCATTTTGGTGCAACCATAATAACGGTAATGTCTTCACGAACTTGCATGCCTTCTTCAACAATATTAAAGCCATGTGAATAGGCAAGGGTTGAGCCGTGTTTCATTAATGGCATGATGGCATTAACAACTGCAGTATGTTGTTTATCAGGTGTTAAGTTAAGTACTACATCGGCTGTTGGGATTAACTCTTCATATGTACCCACTTTAAAACCATTGTCAGATGCATTTAAGAATGACTGACGACGCTCAGAAATGGCTGAATCACGTAGTGTATAGGCTACATCTAAACCAGAATCACGTAAGTTTAAGCCTTGATTTAAGCCCTGTGCGCCACAGCCTACAATTACCAATTTTTTACCTTTAAGTGCAGCAACACCGTCGTTAAATTCGTCTGCGCCCATAAATTCACATTGTGCCAATTGCGCTAATTGTTCGCGTAAAGGTAAGCTATTAAAATAATTTGCCATGATAAGTTTCCTATTAATTCAGTTTGTTAGATGCATTGCTTTTGCTTTGCTTGGAATAACAATATGGAAAATCTTTTCTTGCGTAAAATGATATATTTGAATTAAAGTATTTCATAATATGAAATACCGGTGTTATTATGGATCATAAGCATTTAAATTACTTTTTGGCGTTGGCAAAAACGCTTCATTTCTCTCGTGCCAGTGAGTTATGCCACATAAGTGCGCCCACTTTAAGTCGTAATATTAAGCAGTTAGAAGATGAAGTAGGGGTGATGTTATTCCAGCGTGATAATCGCAGTGTAAAGCTTACCCGCGAAGGCGTTGCATTTAAGGAGTATGCCAGTGCAACACTTAGTCATTGGCAGCGGTTTAAAGCTAATTTAAACGAACCGCAACAACATATTTATGGCAATGTGAGCCTTTATTGCTCCGTTACCGCGTCTTACAGTTTTTTGCATCATATTTTAGAGCAACTTAGAGCTCAGCATCAGCATATTGAAATTACCTTAAATACGGGCGATCCCGCCTTGGCTATTAACCGAGTGTTAGATGGACATGAATCTATGGCCATTGCAGCCAGACCCAGTAAATTACCTGCACAAATTGCATTTGTAGATATTGGCTACTCGCCATTGGTATTAATTGCACCCACTATTCAATGTCCGATCACAGAAAAATTAGCCACTAGTAGCGAAACTATTGATTGGTCTGAGCTTGAATTTATTGTTGCTGAACAAGGATTTTCAAGACAAAGGTTGGAGCAGTGGTGGCGAAAAAATAATGTACAAGGAAAAATTTACGCGCAAGTGGCAGGGCATGAAGCTATGGTATCTATGGTGAGTTTAGGGTTAGGCGTGGCCATGATCCCAAAAATTGTACTCGATAATAGTCCGCTTAACGATAAGGTTCAGGTTTTAGAGTATAAAGGCGAGCCACCACAAGGGTTTAAAATTGGTTTGGCTGTATTACATAAAGAACTAAACGACCCTGCTATTAGTGCGCTTTGGAATATTGCACAAAATATGGGAGAAAACATAATATAGGCTTGTTGGATGATAAAAAACTGTTAATATAAACCGCTAATATTTATGTGTTTATTAACATCTTTGTTGTGATGTCTAAGAGTTTTAATTATGGATAATACGGTTTCACTTGCTCATTCTGCCCAGTGTTTAAAAAAAGCCATTCCGTTGATGGTTAAATACAAAATGCCTGTAACGCCAATAAATTATGCTATTTGGTACTGTTATGTACAGGGCGACAACCCACAACTAAACACAGAGCTTGATAAAGTCATCTCTTTGCACAATACGTGTTCAGCTCAAACCGCCCAAGAAATTTTTAATAAGCATATTAATGACGAAGAGCTTGCATTTTTTCAACAAATGTCTGAAAGGTTTCATGGCACCGTAGAGCAAATGCAGTTTGATCTTAGTGACTCCATTCAATATTCGAAAAGCTTTACTACCTCGTTAGTTGATTCACAAAATGAATTAAAAACACTCTCTAGTATTAACTCATTTAATGAGATCCTTTCTTGCGTTGAGCGCCTAACTGACGAATCAATTGCGATGCAAGATTACGCCCGTGGATTCCAAACCAAATTAGCGCAAGCGTACAACGAAATTAAAGATTTAAAAGAAGCGCTTAGCGTGACCCAAGAAGCGGTTGATAAAGATTCCTTAACCGGATTATTTAATCGCGGTAAGTTTGACACAGACATTGTTGAGTTTTGTTTGAACGCCTCTTCACAAAATGAACACGGTAAATTAGCGGTGTTGATTATGTTCGATATTGATCATTTTAAACGTTTTAATGACGATTTTGGCCATCAAAAAGGCGATGAGGTACTCAAGCTAGTAGCTCAAAAAGTGCAAAATAGTGTACAAGAGCAATACAGAGCTTATCGTTTTGGTGGTGAAGAATTTTGTATTACGGGCTACTTTGAAAGCATTAATGATGCGATGGCATTTTGTAATCAGCTTCGTTTGAGCATTGCCAAATTGACGATTCGTAAAAAAGAAGACAGTAATAATAAACGTAATATTTCAGCCAGTTTCGGCATTGCTTTAATGGAACCCTTTAGTAAAAGCTGTTTATTAGTTGAAAAGGCAGACAGAGCACTTTATTTAGCTAAAACCCATGGTCGTAATCGGGTCGAAATAGCGGCCGATATGTAAACGTGTTCTGTTTGTATCAAATTTGTTAATGATTGTAACCCTCTAGAGCTTGTGTTCATACTACTTGCTACTATAGGGTCAAAGCCACTTTATAAACTAGCGATTAACTTCATGCGGTTCCATCTGAGAATAAACACATGCCTGTTATTAGTGCTATTAAGCACTAATGCGATTGCTCAGAAGCAGCAACATATATCCACTGATGAGCTTAACCTTAGTGTGAGTGTTGGTGTTGGGGTGATCACAAATCCTCTGTATGGTGCAGATAACATCCCCTTAGTTGTTATTCCGCAAGTGGCCTATTATGGTCAAAATTGGTTTTTTGATAATGGCCGCCTTGGTTATTCTTTTTTACAAAGCAAACAACATAACGTTAGTTTTGTGTCAGAAATTAACCCTGAGTCACGCTTTTTTATTGATTGGCATCCACAAAATATTTTCGCCTTTAAAACAACCGCTGAGAACGAGATATTAGAATCGCTACACACTGACTCACCTCGTCAAGTAAATATAAATAATATACAAAAAAGACGAGTCGCACTTGATGCCGGTATCAGCTATTTTTTTGTAAAGCAGCAGCAAGTATTTTCTGCGCAATTATTGCATGATGTAAACAGCGTTTATAATGGCTATAGGGGATCGTTGCAATGGCAATATCACCATGAGTTTAAGCAATTAACGTTAAAGTCGACGTTAGGCGTTAATTACAAATCAGCCCAACTAAATAACTATTTTTATGGTTTAAATAGCGCTGAATCTATTTACGGTGAAATAGAAGTTGGTAGTAGTTGGCAACCTTATGCTAAAATCGACGCCCGTTGGCCTGTAGATGGAGTCAACGCGCTTCGTTTTCATTTAGCCTATTATGATTATTCAGCAATGGATAGCAGCCCGCTTTTTGAACATGACTATTCAATGACCGCCTTTATAGGATTCGAACATACATTTTAATATGAAGTGTTTTATGTTGGTTGTGCTTGCAGCTTCATTTTTTAGCAACGCTAGCGTTGCAAAAGCCTCTTCACTTAACGTATCACCCAAAGTCTGTGTGGTTTCCGAACAACAAGAATTTTGTGATCTTGAGTTAAAATTTAAGTGGCAACTGTCAGCCGCTAGCGATGTATGTTTATACCAACAAGATACACAATTACAATGCTGGCAAGGTGTCAAAAAAGGCCAACTTAGTTATAAAGCGCGTGTTCAGGTGGAGACCATATACTCCCTGATTAATCCCCATACAGGTGTATCGTTAGCGAGTGTGCAAATAGAAGTGCAAACCGCATACGCTAAGAAAAAACATCGGCTACGCTCACCTTGGAGCTTTTTTTAATTTAGGAGCAGTAAATGCCAAAGATATTACTTGTTGAAGATGATTTAGGGTTGCAACAATTAACCAAAGACTATCTTGAGCATAATGGCTTAGAAGTTGACGTTTTAGAACGCGGTGACGAAGTGTTCCCTTATCTTAGTGAAAACCACGTCGACTTGATCATTTTAGATGTAATGTTGCCAGGAAAAGATGGCTTTAGCGTATGTCGACAAGTACGTGACAAATACACTCTCCCTATCTTAATGCTGACAGCAAAGGGTGAAGACTTCGATCAAGTCATAGGCTTAGAACTCGGGGCTGACGACTACGTTATAAAACCAGCAGAGCCGCGTGTACTTCTTGCTCGAATTAGTGCATTGCTTCGCCGTGGACAGCCAAGTGTTAAAGCGATTGAAGAACTTCAATTTGGTGATTTATCAATAGATAAAACCAGCCGCATTGTAAAGCTAAGCGGTGTTGAAATTGTCCTGACTTCTCATGAATTTGAATTGCTGTGGTTATTGGCTTCAAATGCTGGTGAAGTGCTCAGTCGAGAGCATGTCCATCAACATATGATAGGGCGTGAGTACGACGGGTTAGACCGCACGGTGGATGTTCGTGTATCACGCATTCGTAAAAAGCTCGGTGATAACAGTGATAAGCCCTATCGAATTAAAACGGTATGGGGGCAAGGCTATTTATTTGTATCAGATGCGTGGGATATGTAATAAATGCAAGGTGTTAGGCTAGGTTAATGGGAAAGCTATTTATAAGCCTTTACGTGTATATTATTGCCTCTTTGTTTATTGTTAGTGGCGTTATAGAGCAGTTTTGGCCCTATGATGAATCTCAGCAAAGTGTATTGTTAGATGACGAATTCGGGCAGTCTTTATGGCTGCTTTCACAAACCCCAGATGGGCTTGAGCAGCTTAAACATAATTTTGATAGCCAAGTCATTGCCCAGCAAGATCTGGTGCTCCCACCAGAACAGCAAGCACAACTATTTCAAAACCATTACCTTTATTTATATGATAAACAGCAGCGTATCGTTTGGTATGTAACGCTAAATAATTCACAATTGCTACAAGTAGGCCCTGTGGGTGTTAAACACAGCAGCTCCGGGACTGTGTTACCGTATTTACTGGTGTTGTTTATTATAAGTTTACCAATAGGTTTGTGGAGCTTTTTGTTGTGGCGAGACTTTGCAAAGCTGAGTCATGCATGCGAGGCAGTGGGTGGCTCGCAAGATTTTCAATTAAGCGATAGCTCAAAGTCATTCTTCTTACCCATCACCGATACATTGCAAGTAATGCAGCAACGTATTGAGTTTTTACTGAGTGCTCAGCAAGAGCTCACCTCTTCTGTATCTCATGAATTTAGAACGCCATTAGCGCGGTTGAAGTTTGCTATTGCAATACTCGAGGATAAAACTCACGATACCAAAGCACAGCAGTATTTATCTGACATGCAAATGGATATTCATGAACTGGAGTCCTTGGTATCTGAAATGTTGGAATACGCCCGTTTAGACACACAGCAACCTAGTTTACAATTAGCCCCTTGCGATATCGTTGCATTAATTAAAACTAATATTGAAAAAGTAAACTTTGATACCCGTATTAAACTAAAAACAACGCTCCCCACTCAATTTATTTACTCATGCGATAGTCATTTTATGTCGCGGGTGCTGCAAAACTTAATCAGTAATGCACTTAAACATGCCTCGAAAAGTGTACATATTAGTTTAAGTACTGCCGATGAAAAGTTACTGCTAGTGGTTGAAGATGATGGCCCTGGTATTGCCTTCTCTGAGCGCGAAAAAGTATTTAAGCCGTTTACACGCTTAGATAAAAGTCGTGATAAAAAAACCGGAGGGTTTGGGCTAGGGCTGGCGATAGTGAGTAAAATTGTGTCATGGCATAAAGGGCAGTGCACGATTGAAGACTCTACACTGGGTGGGGTTAAGTTTATTATTAGCTTAGACTAGTAAATTCCACACAATAAAAAAGCGCCTTAAAGGCGCTTTTTTGCGGTTTAAAACCAAAAAATCAACAAGTAGCAAATAGATAGACAGGCCACTTATAGAAAAGTTCTATTTATTTACTATTTTTTTCTAGTAATGGCATCAACATTTGCTCTAAACCATTAAGCTTCACTTCGTACATCATTGCAAGTTGAGAGCCGAGCTTGCTATTAGGAAAGCCTTGCTGTTTAAACCACACTAAATAAGGCTCAGGCAGCAAAAGTAAGGGGCGTCCCGCATATTTACCAAACGGCATAATGGTATTAATGGCGACTTTAAGTTGTTGAGGATCCATTATTGACATCTTTTATGAGTAGAGGTGTTAAGTGTAAGGGATAATAAAGAAATAAAATAGGCTGTAACGGGCAAGTAACAGCCTATTGATAGAGGGAGTAGGCCCTCTAATTTGAGAATCTTATTGGTTAATTAAAAGCAAGGGGTCCAGTTGTGTATATTTTATTTAAATACACACTTAGGTATTAGCTTTACTAAACCAACACAGACATTTTACCTTATTTTTAAACCAATAAAATACGCAGATGTAAAGGAATGTAAATGCAATCTATTTGCATCTAAACCCTATTAAGGAAACAGGGTTTGCTTTACATGCTCTGCAAAACCGCTACCTGCTTCTAAGTAAAAGTTGTAAGTAGAGTCTATTCCCATTTCTTCTAATTCTTTTTGCTGATCGGGGTAGTTGGCAATCGCCGTTACTTGTCCTTTATAACCCGATGCTTGTAATTGCTCTAAGGCAAAAATATTTTGCATGTGCTTAGGCATAGCTAGCATTACCATTTCAACGTGGGAGTGGTTAACACGTTGCCAAAAATCAGGATCGGTGGCATCGGCAATTAATACTCGGCGACCTCGCTTTACATGCTTATCAACTACCTCAGGCTTAATATCAATACCTGCAACAACATCCGGATGAGTTGCGTTTATTGTTTCATAGGCACCTGTGCCAATTCTACCCATGCCAAAAATAACAATTTTTGTGTCATTTAAGTTTACTGGGAGCTCTTCAGCTAAGCGGGTTTTGCTTTCAAACTTTAATAAAAAGCGTTCAATTTTAACGTATAGCTCGTTAGAGCGTTTATTTAAAGGAGAAGCAATTACAAAGGTGATCGACACCGCAATCGCAATAACAGCAAGCCACTCAGAGGTAACCATGCCGGTAGATGCGGCAACTGCACACACAATCAAACCAAATTCGCTAAAGTTAGCTAGGCTAAATGCTGTTAACAAAGAGGTACGCGCACGAAGTTTAAATAGGTTGGTTAGTATGTAATAAAGCAGGGTTTTAATTGGAATAATTAATACCAGCACTAAAGCGACGACTAAGGAGTGGGCAGTAAGCTCTGCACTTAAACCAATGCTTAGGAAAAAGCCAACTAGCAATATATCTTTTAGGCTAAGCAATGACTTAGACAATTCACCGGCTTTTTTGTGTGGTGCGAACATCATACCTACAATCAAAGCACCTAAATCACCTTTGAGACCTGCAAATTCAAAGGCGTTATAACCTGCTACTAAGGCAAAGAAAAACCCAAATAGCGGCAGTAACTCACCATGTTTAGAGCGGTTTAACACCCAGTACATAACAGGGCGAAATAAAGGTAAGGCAATAATTAACCCTAAGGCCCAAATATTCGGCAACTGACCGGTACTGACCGCTAAAAATATAACCGCAAATATATCCTGCATAACTAAAATACCAATGGCTATTTTACCGTGCAGGCTTGCCATTTCACCGCGCTCTTCAAGAACTTTTACCGCAAATACGGTGCTTGAAAAGCTCAGAGCAAAACCAACTAACAGCGCACTTTGCCAACTTAAATCGACGAATAATGGCAGTGCAAAAACACCCAGGAATAGCATAAAGCCACTAAATAAGGCGCTGCTTAGAATTATATGTAAGGTGGCCGGAGCCCAGACTTGAGGTTTTATTAAATTTGAAATTTTAAGCTTGAGGCCAATACTAAAAAGTAGCAGTGTAACCCCTAAAGATGCAATTGTTTCCAGCAGTTCCGTGCTTTTATAACCCGCTAAATTAAGAATAAATCCAGCCATAAGAAAGCCGATAAGTGGCGGCAATTTTAGCTGGTATATACCAAAACCGCAGACGAAGGCGGTAGCAAAATAAATTAGTTCCATAGTTATTAATACCACTTTTTTAGGCATTGTAGTGTAGCGAAAAACAATGCTTATTGACAATTAATCTACTTATTTAACGCAGTTAGTTACGTGATAGTGAGTATTTATCAAATGATTGCTACTGTCAGTTTATGCAGAGGTAAAGTAGCTTCAATGTATAAAAAATGCACATATATGGCTAGTTTTATGGTAAACAGCATGTAAATAGCAGTTTTTCGCTGACAAGAGCTTTTAAATGTGGTTAAGATGCCATAACGAAGGAGTTTAAGCGTAAGCAAACATTAGAGTTGCTTAGCTTAAGGAGAAAATATGTTTAAAAAGATTTTAGCATCGGTAGGCATTGGTGCCGCCAAAGTAGATACTATTTTAGAGACCGAGCATCTTCAGCCGGGGCAATTATTTAACGCGCAAATTGTAATTACTGCAGGCGATGTGAGCCAAGAAATTACCGGTTTAGACTTAATGTTAGTCACCCGTGTCAAAGTGGCGAGTGAAGACGGTGATTATTTCACTAATCATGTGATTGACCAGTGGCGCATTACCGATATTGGTATTATTGAGCCCGGTGAAGTAAGAACTATTCCGTTTGAAGCCCGTTTACACTCAGAAACGCCTATAACTGAAATTAATGCAGGTTATAATCAATCTTATGTATGGTTAGAAACAGGCCTTGATATTGACCTTGCGCTTGATCCAACAGATAAAGACCATTTACACATTTATCCTAATGAAGCGGTTAAAACATGCATGCAAGCGATGGAAAAGCTTGGTTTTAGTTTAGTTAAAGCCGATGTAGAACAAGGCCATTTACGTGCCCCTACTTTTCAATCTGTGTCGGGATGTTATCAAGAGCTTGAGTATCAGCCTAATAGCCGCAGTTTGTTTGGCATAAAAGAAATTGAGTTGTCGTTTATTCCTGAAGCGCATAAAACCCATGTATTGATTGAATTAGACAGGGCATTTAGAAGTGATGGCTATGTTGATTTAACCATAGAGCATGACCATGTTAATTTATCGCAGTTATGTGATCAGTTAGAGCGATTATTTGCTTAATCGCTTTAGGGGCTTACTTTAGGTAAGCCCCTGCAATAAAAAAGGTATTTAAATGGCGTTTAAATGTGAGCCATTCTCTGCGCTCGACTCCCAAACCCTATTTTCAATCATGCGTGAACGTGTCGATGTATTCGTTGTAGAACAAGCATGTCCTTACCCTGAACTTGATGATCACGATATCGCAGACACTACACGTCATGTCTATTTACTTGATGGGCTATCGGTGCATGCCTATGCCCGTTGTTATGAAAAAGATGCTCAGTACAGTGCGATAGGGCGTGTATTGGTTGCTCAATCACAGCGAAGCTCTGGATTAGGCAAACAGTTAGTCAATGAAGCAATAGCATGCTGTAAGGCGCAATGGCCGACTCGCGATATTTATATTGGCGCACAAACCTACCTACTGAATTTTTATCGCTCATTCGGTTTTGAATGTGTTGGTGATGAATATATAGAAGATGGCATACCCCATCAGGATATGATTTTAAAGCAGTAGTATTGCTCCACTAAAAAGGCCTACTGATGTGGGCCTTTTTTATGCATCTTTTAACTAGCTTAGTAGGGAATGTAAAAATACTAAGCTAATGGCAATAGGGCATACAAACTTAGTATACCAAGGCCATATCTTCCAAAATAACGTATTATGCACCTCAGGGTTACCTTGTTGAATCGCTTTAAGTAGTGACGATCTGTACCAGATCCAACCTACAAATATACAGCACATAAGCCCTAATAAAGGTTGTGCAACCTTGGTTGTTAGGGTGATCACTAAGCCAAATAAAGTGCCTAGGTTACACACTATGGTAATGCTCACTATGGCAATTAAAGCGCCTATTAACCATGTTGCTTGAACACGTTTCATCGCAAAGCGCTCTACCGTGTACGACACTGGCGCTTCTAGCATGGAAATAGATGAAGTTAGTGCGGCAATACTCATCAATGCAAAAAAAGCAAAGCCAACAAATAAACCTACACCACCCATGCCATCAAATAAGGCAGGCAATACCTGAAATACGAGAGTATCTTCAGAGAGAAGTTTACCTGTAGTTGCAGAGAATATTTCAACACCTTGCGCTTGTGCCACATACATAGCAGGGATGATCAATAAACCCGCTACAAACGCTATAAACACATCAATTAAGGTTACATACGCGCCAAGGGAAACAAGGTTTTCTTTTTTACTGATATATGAGCCATATATAATCATCACACTGGTGCCCAGTGACAATGAAAAGAAAGCTTGGCCTAAGGCACTCACTAACAATGTAGGGTCAAAAATAGAAGAAAAGTCAGGGACTAAGTAAGCTTTTAACCCCTCAACAGCGCCTTCTTGAGTCATCACGTAGGCAATTAGGGCAAACAAAATACCGAGCAGAGCGGGCATTAAGCGTTTAGACCATTTTTCAATGCCGTTTTCTACACCGCGGCTGATAATAGCAACAGTTAAAATAATAAATAAAACAGTGAAAAGAATATTACGAGTAAGCGATTGCTCACTTAACCATAAAGAGGCGGCATCAGCGCCGACCAATGTGGTTACCGGTTCTAAAGTGGCACTTAACATCCAACCGGCAACAATGGCATAAAAACTTAAAATAAATCCAGCACATAAAATACCACCAAAACCGACAGCAAAGGCAAATTGCTTTTGCCATGGTCGCGTGGTTAATTTAGTTAATGAAGAGACCGCATTAGCTTGCCCATGGCGACCTATCATCAGTTCTGCCATTAGCGCGGGGTAGGCTAAAAAGAAAGCCAGTACTAAATACGCGACTAAAAATGCAGCGCCCCCATTACTTGCTGTTTGGGTCGGAAAACCCCAAATATTACCCAAGCCAACAGCTGACCCTGCCGCGGCCATTATAAAACCAAAGCGGGAGCTAAACTCACCTCTTACTGCACTCATATTATTCTGCTTCTCTATTTTTTCGACGCCGTGACAATCTACTGGAATTGTAATTAAATAAAAAGTGCTTATTTGTCTCTGTTGCACAATTATTGCGTTTTATTTAGCTGTATAAATAACACGTGCGTATTTTGATTATAAATAGCACAATTTTTTTAATTATATTTCGTTTATCAGCTGTATAAATAACACGTGCGTATTTTGATTATAAATAGCACAATTTTTTTAATTATATTTCGTTTATCAGCTGTATTGAGCATCTTTGCATTGTTGATTAATGTTCAAACTGAGCGATGGTTAATGTGAAACAGGCGCCTGAGAGTCGTTCACTTTTACTCACTTTTACGGTGCCATGATGCCAATCGGCAACTTTGGCGACGATTGCTAACCCCAAGCCATAACTATTATCACTGCGATTACGGTGGCTGCGTTCACGAAAAAATGGGCTAAATACTTTATGATTATTTTCTTGAGCAATGCCTGGGCCGTCGTCGGCGATGTTCACCACCAGAAAACGTTGTTGTACTGAAGCGGTTACTTGAATGCTGTGATTTGCAAAGTCGCAGGCATTATTAATTAAGTTGGTGATTGCTCTTGCCAGCCAATGTAAGTCAGCATAAACGGTATGATCATCACATTCTAAAGAAATATTAAGCGAGCGAGAGGTTATTCTAGGCTCAAGTTGCAATACAATATCACTTAGGTATTGTTTAAGGTTTGCTGATGAGTAAGTAAGCTTATTCGCATTTTGCTCTAAAGTAGCAAACGTTAAATAGCTTTTTAGCATTGACTCCATATGATCCAAGTCGGTTTCCATGCGAGTTAAATAATGCTTTATTTTACTCTCGTCATGACTATCAAGAGCGGCGTCGACACCAAAGCGTAAGCAAGCAATTGGAGTTCTAATATCATGCGATAAGCTGGAGGCCATTAGCTTGTTTTCAGCAACTAGCTTTTCAATTTGACTCGCCATACGGTTAAAGGTCAGTTCCACATCTTTTATATAGGTAAATCGAGAGGGGGTAATACGCGCTTTAACATTACCAGATGCAAATTGCTTTGCTGCTTCGTTTAACACCGTAAGGCGCTTTGCTAAAGGGGTAATAATAAAACCCATAAAAACACATAAGCCAGTGTAAAATAATAGCGTTAAAATAATATCGTTTCGTTGTGTGGCCTCATAGGGTTTATCTAAACGCATGGTTAAATGATAAGGACTTAACTCATCATTTGTGTAGAGCATATAAAAGCCTTGCTCGTCTTCGAGTATTAATCCGCCTTGGGTTTGCATTTTATCTAATAGCGCTAAGGGCAGTGCCAGCGACTGATTTAATTTGTAGTTAAGTATAAGGTCAAAGTCAGCGGCGAGCTTTGTTACTTGTTGCGGGCGAGCATCGGGTTTAAGCGCCGTGAGCTGTTTACTTAACCCGACAATAATCTGGCTTTGAACGCTAAACTCATCCAAAGGCGCATGCGCTTGTTGGCTAAATGCATCAATAAGCCAACCTAAAACAATAATTGAAAGCAGCGCACTGCCTAGTAGTGAAATATAAAACTTTTTCATTGATGCTATTCCATAATAGGCTGGGTGTATTGAAGTGACTTTTATTACTATCGCGCTAATTATTTTAAGCACTCAGGCATTAAAACTTACCACGCTGTAGTCACAAACAAATAACCACGTCCCCAAATGGTTTTAATTTTTTCTGGTTTTTGTGGGTCATCATTAAACTTTTTACGCAAGGCAGAAATAAGCACATCAACGCTTCTATCTAAGCCATCATATTCCCTGCCTTTGGTTGCTTTAAACACCGCATCGCGGGAAACAACTTGTCCAGCATTACTGGCTAAGTAATGCAGTAATAAATACTCTGCGCTTGAAATGTTCACATCCTGTTGGTTAAGGGTAACGTTGCGTGACTCGGTATTAATACTTAATTGACCGATATTGATCATATTTGCTTGATCATCGGTTTTAGGCGTGTCGCTACTGTAGCGCAAGGCCGATTTAATGCGTGCAAGCAATGCGCGAGGGCGTACTGGTTTTATTATATAATCGGTAGCACCGACTTCTAGCCCAATGACTTCATCCATTTCTTCATCGCGGGCAGTAAGCATTATAATTGGGGCATGATAAAAGCTACGTAGCTCACGACATACACTAATACCATCAAGCCCTGGCAGCATAATGTCGAGTAAAATAAGTTGTGGGTTTAAACGTTTTACTTGGCTTATTACCTCATCACCTCGATGACATACATGTACAACATAGCCTTGCTCTGTTAAATACTCAGTGACCCATTGTGCAAGAGAAATATCATCTTCAACCAGTAAAATAGTACCGTAATTATCCATAAGCTTTCTTCGCATACCTAAATGATGTTTAGCTATCATAATGTTTATAGTGTGTGACTAAAATAACCGCCAACGCCGCTTTTTTTGCCTATTTTGATACACCCATTGTAATTTTACTTCTGTGACGGCAATGACTTGTGATGTATTACTGTCAAATAGTTCAAACGAAATACTTTGCGTTGAGTCAAAGGCATAATTAAACGAACCTTGTCGCTGTTTAAGCCAGCACTGCATAATGTACTTTGAGGTGGCATCGCGTAGACAATAATTCCCCACTTCTACTTGCTGCCATGACAAAACAACATCGGCGTAACAGTGACGTCCTTCACGTAAGGCCACACAGGTATCAGGTACTGCACTCAATTGAGCGGGTATTTGCACTGGGGCTGCCAGCAAAGAGCCTGAATAACTAAACAATAAACAGTAAAAAAATCTAAAGTACATAACGCACGCCTACCTTGGCTTTGTGTTGATATCCTTGGGAAATAATTGGGCTGTCATCAATTTCTTTTGAAAACCACGTCGTTAACCAGCCTGCTAAAAAGACCCAATCTTGGTTAATGGGGTATTCAGCATGAAATTCAAACATAATACTGGTACTGGCATTGGTTTGATAAATAGGGCGAGTTGCGTTTGCTTCATCGCTATCAATACCAAAATAATAGTTTGTAAAATCTGCAGAGTAGGCACTTAGGCCAATACCAGAGCGAAACTCCCAATTACGCCAAGGCTGAATATGACTAAAAAATACGTTTGCCACCCAGCCATTATGAGCACCAGATATGTCATGTAAGTATTCAAGGGAAATTTGTGAGTTTTCAAATCGACGTGTTAATCGAAGGCCGGTATCAAAATCATAGTTACGTTTTTTGATACCGCGCAGTGGCTCAATAATGCCATCGTTATAAATACCTAAGCCTTGTTCGTCAAACCCGGCTTGGGAATTAGTGCCTAATAAATCAAGGCCCCAATCGTATTTGTTAATTAAGCTATAGCCTAAAACAAGTCCACCGCTGAGTTGATTATGATCAAAATCAAGGTAAAAATTATCGTAAGAAACCGCAAGGCTTAAATCTAACTCGGCGCCAACATCATAAGAATTCATCCCCACCAAATAAGAATCTTCTATGTAATAACCAGCTCCTGCACTCCAGTCCCAGGCAAACCCTGTAGTGGGTTCCAATGTGTTATCGGCATAGTAACGATTGCTTGCTGTGCTCTGGCCACTAAAAATGAGCGCAAACAATAAGGCTGTACAACGGAAAAAATGTCTTTGTGGGAAATGCTTCATCCTTGGAACCTAAATTAGAGTTTGCTTAAAAGGGTAGTATATTGTCAAACTCTTGGCTAAATCTGTAAAAAAATGTAGCGGTCGTCCTGCAACTACTGAACTTTAATTTTATCGATAAGTATACTGCTTAAGTAAAATTGCATCATGGGAGTTAATGCGCTTATCTCAGTACGTGTACATGGCCCATTTAATTTAGTTAAACGACTCAGTTTAGTGATCGTTTTATAAGCAGGCGCCGTTACTTCATTTTTAAGTTCAGCACGCTTAAGCCGAGCCTGTTCGGTGTTATGTTTATGAATAAACGCAACAACTTCTAACTCGTTAGTGATCTTTTTTTCTTCAGTAAAGCTATAGATTAGGGGCTCACGGTGAAAGCTTGCACTATCTATTGATGATTTGGCAAACCACACTACATCTCCCGATGCTTTGTGTGTAAGGCGCATACTAACTTGTGCCAGTATATTTGCGCATTGTTGAGAAGGGAATTGCTGTGCTACTTTTGAAAACAATGAATAAGGTTTTTCTGGCTGCGCTAGGATGTACTTTGCATCATCTATAAACTCAAGGTCAACTTGATGAATAGCTAACGTGTAATCACTGTTATCGGTTGTGGTAACTTTTAGTTGTTTATCGTTAAGTGCTTGGCTAATTTGAGATACTAATGTGTCAGTGACACTTGCACGGTCTACGATCACTCTGACAGTCTGATTTTTTTTAATGTTATGTGCAGGTAATTGCACCGATTTTACTTTCGGTGAAGCATGCTCGGTTTCATATTTAAGTTGGTAAGTTTGACTCTTAAGCAAAGGTTTTGCAGGCATTGCTAAAGGTTCTGCAGGCTGCTTAACTACGGCACAACCTGAAGCTAATACAATAAAAAGTGATACAACTAAAAAACGCATAAATATTTTACATCCACTCAAAAGCCATTAATCGAACATATTGTACGTTAGTCCGAGCAAAAGTTCATGATATTATAGAGGCTGATTATGACTAAAAAAGAAAAATTAGCTAAGAATGAAGTATTTTAACTCCTTACCCTTTTATTTTTTTGCTTTATGTATTTTAGGGACGCATTTACAGGCAAGCGCAAGCACAGATCCTCACTGGGAAGCTTTTGTTAAAAATTATGGACGCTACGTAGAAAAAAAACTAAAAGTAAAAAAGATTCCGGGCGGAGCGCTTTCCATCGTCAACGCACAAGCGCGTGACTATATTCATACTATGGGGCATACCAAAGTGCGCAGTGGGCAAAAAATTAATCCACACACTCGGTTTCGTTTGGCCTCAGTATCTAAAACGTTTGCAGGGTCGTTAGCGGCAAAACTTGCAAATGAAGAACAACTTAATTTGTATTTTCCTGTTAGTCATTACATTCCTGAATTTAAACAAACCGACTACAAAGATGATTTAAAGGTTTTTCATATTTTAAGCCATTCTAGTGGGCTAGTACCGAATGCATACGATAATTTAATCGAATCGCGAATGGGGTATATCGATATTGTAGAAAAGCTATTAAGTGTAAAACCCATATGCGAACCCGGTGACTGTTATGGCTATCAAAATGTCATGTTTAGTTTAATTGATGACGTGATTTTAAAAAGCACCAACAAAACTTATACTCAGTGGCTCTATGACGCATTTTTTATCCCTCTAAAAATGAACGATGCAAGCTTAGGCTACGATGCCATGGTGCAAGATAGTAACTACGCACACCCTCATGTGCGTGGGAAAAAGCGTTGGTACAGTGCCCGTTTGAAAAAGAATTATTATAAAGTCGCTCCGGCGGCTGGGGTAAACGCCAGTGCGTCAGATATGGCTATTTGGTTAAATGCGCAATTAGGGCAATATCCATCGGTATTATCCTTAGATGCATTGGCCACGCAAACGCGTCCTTATACACATACTAAAAAAGAACGCTACAGACGAGTATGGCGAGAGCACATGAACGAAGCCTACTATGGGCTAGGCTGGCGTGTGTATGATTATGATGATGAAACGCTTTATTACCACAGTGGTTGGGTGCAAGGCTACCGCAGTGATTTGGTTGTGTTTCCGCACTTAAATGTAGGCTTTAGTTTGATTTTAAATGCAGAAACTGGACTCATAAATGAGCTTACAACTGAGTTTATAAATCGCCTATTAGCATATAAACGAGAGAAGCAATAATGAACGCCCACATAAAAACATTGTTAATAGCATTATTACTTATTTGCCAACCCGCCTTTTCTGCCCCTGAACAGGTTTACTTGTTTCGACATAGCGAAAAACAAACAGGGGAAAATCCATTTCTAACTGCCCAAGGCCAAGCGCGTGCTGAGCACTTGGTTTCGTTAGTTAACACCTATCCAAACATAACGTTATTCAGCAGTAACTATAACCGCACCCTAAGCACGGCAGCGCCATTAGCCGCGTATTATAATATTAAAGTTATTACCTATGATGCTGCTGATCTAACGACATTGAAAAAACAATTATTAGCACAAAATGGCGTTGTGGTAGTAATAGGACATAGTAATACCACACCGCAGCTGGCTTCATTATTGAGTAACCAAGCTATTGAAAGTATGGATGAGAGTCAGTACGGGCATTATTATTTAGTGAGTAAGCTAGAAAATAATAGTTATGAAGTTAAAACGCTGACAATGGGTTTTTAAGCAGGCATAAAAAAACCAGCAATGGCTGGTTTTTTTGTTTTACCTTTAAATGGCTTATTAGCCACGAGGTAATTGAATTTTTTTCTCAGGGCTTTGACGATAAAGCACAATCGTATGACCGATAGTCTGTAATTTAGTAGCCCCTGTTTCGCGAACAATGGCATCAAAAATAAGCTTTTTGGTTTCACGATCGTCTGTTGGCACCTTCACTTTAATTAATTCGTGAATTTCTAGTGCGCTTTGGATTTCGACTACTACGCCTTCGGTTAAACCGTTAGAACCTAGTAAAACTACAGGCTTAAGGCTATGCGCCTGACCTTTTAAAAACTGCTTTTGTTTGTTTGATAATGTCATGATATTACAAATTTTGCTGAATATGGCTTGAATTAAGGGTATTCTAACGCCATCTAGAGAATATTACTAATTAGTTGCGTGTTAATTTATGACAAATAAAAAACAGTCAGCCAGTTCACAACGTTGGCTTAAAGAACATTTTGATGATAAATATGTTCAAGAAGCGCAAAAAAAAGGCTGGCGCTCTCGAGCTGTTTTCAAATTAGACGAAATCCAAAACAAAGATAAGTTATTGCGTCCAGCGATGACCGTTGTTGATTTAGGCGCAGCCCCAGGGAGTTGGTCACAATACTTAGCTGAAAAAGTGGGTGACAAAGGCCAAGTGGTTGCGTGTGATATTTTACCTATGGACTCTTTAGCGGGCGTTGACTTTTTACAAGGCGATTTTCGTGAAGAAGCGGTACTTGATGCATTGTTAAAACGCATTGATGGTAAAAATGTAGATGTGGTATTGTCTGATATGGCACCTAACATGAGTGGCAATAACTCGGTTGATCAGGCAGGCAGCATGTACTTGGTTGAGCTTGCACTTGATATGTGCAACCAAGTTTTAAAGAAAAATGGCGCGTTTATTGTTAAAGTATTCCAAGGTGAAGGCTTTGATCAATATTTGCAAGATGTACGTAATAGTTTTAAAGCAGTGAAGATACGTAAACCGGATGCCTCGCGTCCCCGTTCTCGGGAAGTATATATAGTAGCGACTGGATACAAACTGTAGTACAGTTGCTTGGCGTTTAGTTGAATTTAAATTAATTGGATACAAGAGGTTAACCCCTTGAGCGATATGGCGAAAAATCTAATACTCTGGCTGGTTATTGCAGTAGTGCTTATGTCAGTATTTCAGAGCTTTAATGGCGGCGATCAAGTTGATCGTCAAACAAGTTACAGTCAATTTGTAAAAGACGCCCGTAGCGGCTCTATACAAGAAGTGTCCATTGAAAGTGGTAGTGGCACAATTACTGGCATAAAAAATAGTGGCGAGCGTTTTCAAACCATTATGCCTATTTATGACAAAGACATTTTAAATGATTTGTTAAAAAGCGATGTGAACGTTAAAGGTGTTAAACCTGAAGAGCAATCGTTTTTAGCAAGCATTTTTATTTCTTGGTTCCCTATGATCCTGCTTATTGGTGTGTGGATTTTCTTCATGCGTCAGATGCAAGGTGGCGGTGGAAAAGGCGCCATGTCATTTGGTAAAAGTAAAGCCCGCTTAATGAGTGAAGATCAAGTCAAAACGACCTTTGCTGATGTAGCTGGCTGTGATGAAGCCAAAGACGATGTAACTGAGCTGGTGGACTTTTTACGTGACCCTTCTAAGTTTCAAAAATTAGGCGGTAGTATTCCTAAAGGCGTACTTATGGTCGGTCCTCCAGGTACAGGTAAAACATTACTTGCTAAGGCTGTTGCTGGTGAAGCAAAAGTACCGTTCTTTACTATTTCGGGTTCTGACTTTGTTGAAATGTTTGTAGGTGTAGGTGCATCACGTGTACGTGACATGTTCGAACAAGCTAAAAAAGCAGCTCCATGTATTATCTTTATCGATGAAATTGATGCGGTAGGGCGTAAACGTGGCGCTGGTATGGGGGGCGGCCATGATGAACGTGAGCAAACTCTAAACCAAATGCTTGTTGAAATGGATGGCTTTGAAGGTAATGAAGGTATTATCGTTATTGCTGCGACAAACCGTCCTGACGTACTAGACCCTGCGTTACTTCGTCCTGGTCGTTTTGACCGTCAAGTAGTGGTCGGTTTACCTGATATTCGTGGTCGTGAACAAATTCTCAAAGTACATATGCGTAAAGTGCCATTAGGCGATAACGTTGAAGCGGCCGTGATTGCACGTGGTACACCAGGATTCTCGGGTGCTGATCTCGCTAACCTTGTAAATGAAGCGGCTTTGTATGCTGCGCGTGGCAATAAACGTGTTGTTAGTATGGCTGAATTCGACGCTGCGAAAGATAAAATCATGATGGGCGCTGAGCGCAAGACCATGGTTATGAGTGAGCAAGAGAAAGAAATGACGGCTTACCATGAAGCTGGCCACGCAATTGTAGGTCGTATGGTGCCAGAGCACGACCCAGTTTATAAAGTATCTATTATCCCACGTGGCCGAGCGCTAGGTGTGACTATGTATTTACCAGAACAAGATCGTGTTAGTCACTCTAAAGAGCTTTTAGAATCAATGATTTCAAGCCTTTACGGTGGTCGTATTGCTGAGGCAATCATTTATGGTGAAGACAAAGTAACCACGGGTGCAAGCAACGACATTGAACGTGCCACTGATATTGCGCGCAAGATGGTGACTCAGTGGGGCTTAAGCGAAAAATTAGGTCCATTACTTTATGCTGAAGATCAAAGTGAGATGTACATGGGTGGCGGTGGTGGTCGCTCTATGAGCATGTCTGATGAGACGGCGAAAGTAATTGATGCAGAAGTACGTTTATTCTCAGACCGCAACTATCAACGTGCAGAATCAATATTGAAAGAAAACATTGATATTCTGCATGCAATGAAAGATGCATTAATGAAGTATGAAACCATTGATGCTAAGCAAATTGATGATTTAATGGCTCGTCAGCCTGTACGTGAACCACGTGATGCGCATGACCGTCATGAAGCTAAACCAGAAAAAGAAGATGTTTCTAAAGAGAAACCAGTTGATGAAGTACAAAAACCAGCTGATGAATCTAAAAAAGATGAAACAAACCTTGATGATAAAGCTGAATAATCGTTAAAATAACGTATCCAAAAGCCCCGAAGTTCGGGGCTTTTTTGTATCAGTTTGATGTAAATAACTAAAATTATCACATATTAAGGTTAGCGATGAATAATAAAATTAACCTTGCGCGCGGCCGAACGCTTGATTTTGCAGAGCCTGTGATTATGGGGATCGTGAATGTTACCCCTGATTCATTTTCTGATGGCGGTCAGTTCTTAAATACAACTGCCGCGCTGAGTCATGCGATGCAATTACTTGATGATGGTGCAACCATTTTAGATATCGGTGGCGAGTCAACACGCCCAGGCGCACCTGATGTTAGCCTTGAAGATGAGCTAAAGCGTGTTATTCCTATTATTAAAGCTATTCGTGAGCAAAGTGACTGCGTTATTTCAATCGATACCAGTAAAGCTGAGGTGATGCGCCAAGCGATTCAAGCCGGTGCTGATATTGTCAACGATGTACGGGCATTGCAAGAGCCCGGCGCAATCGATGTGGTTGCACAGTTTCCTGAGGTAGCAGTGTGTTTAATGCATATGCAAGGGCAACCTCGTAGTATGCAACACGCTCCTCACTATAATGACTTAGCGGGTGAGATAAACGATTTTTTTAGCCAGCGAATAGCCGCATGTGAAGCTGCTGGCATTAAACAAAGCCAGTTAATTTTAGATCCTGGTTTTGGTTTTGGAAAAACACTAAAGCATAATTATCAAATATTGGCTCAATTTAACGATTATGCAAAATTGGGACTTCCTTTGCTCGCGGGATTATCGCGTAAGTCAATGATTGGTAAATTATTAAATAGAGACACAGACGATAGATTGGCAGGCAGTTTAGCTGGAGCACTGATCGCCGCACAAAACGGTGCACACATTATTCGTGTGCATGATGTAAAAGAAACCGCAGATGTGCTTGGCGTATATCAAGCCTGCAAACAAGGAGTACTTTAAATGAAAGAAAGAAAATATTTTGGCACGGACGGTGTGCGTGGTTTAGTAGGTCAAGGTCCTATTAACCCAGAGTTTGCGATGAAATTGGGTTGGGCCGCAGGGCGTGTACTCTCACTTCATGGCACTAAAAAAGTCATTATAGGTAAAGACACTCGTATTTCAGGTTACATGCTGGAGACTGCCCTAGAGGCTGGATTAATTGCAGCAGGTATTGATGTTATTCTTTTAGGGCCCATGCCAACGCCTGCAGTTGCTTATTTAGCGCAAACGTTTCGCGCTGAAGCGGGGATAGTGATCAGCGCATCACATAATCCTTATTATGATAACGGCATTAAGTTTTTCAATGGCCAAGGTTTAAAGTTAGATGATGAGGTAGAGCTACAAATTGAAGCGATGCTTGACGAGCCTATGACCTGTGTTGCTTCTGACAAGTTAGGTAAAGCAACACGTTTATCTAGCGCTGATGGCCGTTATATTGAATTTTGTAAAAGCCAGTTTCCACAAGGATTGTCCCTTGAAGGAATTAAAATTGTTTTAGATTGTGCTAATGGTGCTACATACCATATTGCTCCTTCTGTAATGCGAGAGCTTGGTGCAGAGGTGATCACTCATGCATGTGAGCCAAACGGTGTAAACATTAACCATGAATGTGGCGCAACCCATGTTGACACATTAAAGCGTAAAGTACTTGAACACAAAGCGGATGTCGGTATCGCCTATGATGGCGACGGCGACCGTGTGATGATGGTTGATCATAATGGCCGCGTATTCGACGGTGATGATTTGGTTTATATTATTGCTTGCCAAGCTGCACAAGATGACAATTTAGGCGGTGGTGTTGTTGGCACGGTTATGTCGAATATGGGACTTGAAAATGCGTTAAAAGCAAAAAACATTGCTTTTGCTCGCAGTAAAGTCGGTGATCGTTATGTGATGGAACTGCTGCAGCAAAAAGGCTGGAAAATTGGCGGTGAAAGCTCAGGCCATGTGTTGAATCTAGATTTAATCAGCACGGGTGATGGCATCATCTCAAGCTTACAAGTGCTTGCTGCTATGGTAGCACAAAATCGTACACTTCAAGACTTAGGAGCCGGTTTTACTAAGTACCCAATGAAAATGATTAACGTACGTTACACTGCCGGTACTGATCCGACCCAAGCACCCGAAGTGCTCGCTGCAGTTGCTGAAGTAGAGCAAAGCTTAGCAGATAAAGGGCGCGTATTACTGCGTAAATCAGGCACTGAGCCTGTAGTACGAGTAATGGTTGAAGCTGAGCAAGAAAAAATAGTAATAGATAGTGCACAGAAAATAGCAGCGGTTGTCGAATCTATGAGCAAACAAACTGATTAATAACAATAACCTCTTGTAACTTTGGGCGAGTCGAGTTAATATCTCGCCCGCTTTCTAATGTGGAGTGGAAAAATGGCAGCACGCAAAGCGATGGTCGCAGGCAACTGGAAAATGAATGGTTCATTAGAACTCGTTCAACAACTGTCTGATGCTATTAACGATGTTAAATCTTCTGAAGTAAACATTGTTTTATTTCCTCCGTTTCCTCTAGTCCCAGCAATGATTGCAAGTGGTGTAACAACAGGCACGCAAACAGTGTCTGAAAATACCCCAGGTGCATTTACTGGTGAAGTAGATGCAGAGCTAATTAAGCAGCTTGGTGCGAAATATGTACTGGTTGGTCACTCTGAACGACGCAGCATATACAAAGAAAGCAATGATACCGTTGCTGCAAAATTTGCTCGCGCGCAACAAGTAGGTCTAACGCCTATTTTATGTGTTGGCGAAAGCGAAACAGAGCAAGAAAGCGGTCAAACAGAACAAGTAGTTGCTGCGCAGATTGACGCGGTAATTAATAAATTAGGTGTAGCAGCACTAAAAGAATCTGTGATAGCATATGAGCCCGTTTGGGCTATAGGCACAGGTAAGACTGCATCGCCTGAACAGGCACAAAGTGTTCACAAATTTATCCGTGACAAAATTGCTGCACTAGATAGCGATTTAGCACAAGGGCTAACCATCTTATATGGTGGTAGCGTTAATGAAAAAAATAGCGAATTATTATTTGCGCAAACAGATATAGACGGCGGCCTAATTGGAGGCGCAAGTTTAAAAGCAGAATCATTTACTGCTATCTGCAATAGTGCAAAAGGGACCGTATAAGATGTACGAAATTTTATTAGTAGTGTATTTAATTGTAGCTTTAGCGCTTGTTGGTATGGTTTTGATCCAACAAGGTAAAGGTGCGGACATGGGGTCATCATTTGGTGCCGGCGCATCGTCTACAGTTTTCGGTTCTTCTGGGGCTGGGAATTTCATGACGAAAACGACAACGGTATTAGCTACAATCTTTTTTGTGCTTAGTATTGTGTTAGGTAACCTAACTGCCGGTCAAATTAAAAAGACTGACGAATGGGAAAACCTAGAAGCGGCTCCAGCTGTTGAAACAGTGACTCCAGTTGAAGAAGATGTGCCAGTCACATCAACTAAAGAGCAAAGCTCTGACGTACCAAATTAATTTAGTTTTAAATCGTTAAGTTGTTTATTTCCCTCAAATAAACATGCGGACTTAACACTAAGCAATAGCTTAAAAAATGCGGATGTGGTGGAATTGGTAGACACGCTACCTTGAGGGGGTAGTGCTTTCGGGCGTGGGGGTTCAAGTCCCCCCATCCGCACCAAATACAAAAACCAGTAACAGCAATGTTACTGGTTTTTTTGTGCCTAAAATTTAAAATATTAAACAACTCTTTTAGGATTAATGTTGATCATTGAGTAGAACACTCTATATTTCAATTGTTAGTGTTTACAAAAGAATATTACGGTATATTTAACTTTATGTATAAAAAGCGTCTAAAGTTAAAAATAAAGTTAACATTTCTGCATCTTAAGCCGATAATAACTATAGATAATTAAACGGAGTAAATGAATATGGCTTCAGGTTTCTCTTTTAAAAACCTCAGCATTACTAAAAAAATACATGCAATTACATCTATAGCGATCATCGCATTCTTAGTAATCGTTTTGGTTAACTACTTTGCCATGAACGAAAATCGCATATCACTCAATGAAATGGAGAAATCGTCTTATAAAGTAGCCAAATTAACCTTGGCTAACGTAAGTATTTTAGAAAAATTAGATGAATTATACACCCAGGCTGTAACCTTTGGTGAGCAAGACTTAGTAACAAAGGCGAGTGAAACCTATGCGCAGTTGGTTACTAATCTTGGTGCGATTGAGGCAATTAATACCTCTTATATTGATAATGATACAAAAACACGACTAGCTAATTACGAAAAAATATCTGCAACTATTGCCAATGGTATGGTTAATGGCACGGCAGATTTCAGTAAAATTCAACAACAAGCTCAGCTTAAAACAAGCCTATACGAAGCCGTATTAACCAGCTTTAAAAGCGCACAGCAAAAAGCAGATGATCGCTTTTTCCAGCTTGTTGCTAATACAAAAGCTCGCTCAGATGACGCACTTAACTTAATGCTGGTTGTTGCGGTAGTTTCATTAGCACTGTTATTACTTATGGCTATTTGGATAGCGCGTAATATCGGTTCATCAGCCAGTGATGCCGCTAATAATTTAAGCCTTTTGGCAAGTGGTAAAGGGTCGTTAAGTACCAAGCTTGCTGTTAACTCAGAGGATGAAATAGGACAGGTATCTATAAACTTTAATGCTTTTATTAGCCTGCTTAGAGAAACCGTTTTAGAAGTCATCGCGGTATGTGAACCGTTAATGGAAAATTCAACCCGTCTTGTACAAGGGATGGAGCGAGCGGAGAGAGCGACCACCAAACAAACCACCGATGCAGATGTTGTTAAACAGTCGATGGAAGAAATGAAGCAAAGCGTTGGTGATATTTCACAATCAGCTGCAAGCGCATCTAATGCCGTGCAAACCGCAGAAAAAGAAGTAGATCAAAGCCGAATACAAGTAAAAATGTCTGTAAATGCGTCGCGAACGCTAAGTGATGAAATTAATATAGCGGCCAGCACCATTAATAAGTTAGCTGATGACACTAAAAATGTATCGCAAATATTAAATGTAATTACATCCATTGCCGAGCAAACAAACTTATTAGCCCTAAATGCCGCAATAGAAGCTGCACGCGCGGGTGAACATGGCCGAGGCTTTGCCGTGGTTGCAGATGAAGTCCGTGAGCTTGCCTCTCGTACGGCGCAGTCAACTAATGAAATACGTGAATTGTTAAGTACATTAAGTGTGGCAGCTAATGAATCTGTAAGCGCGATGACCTCTGCAAGAGATATGGCAACCGATAATGCTAGTGCAGCAGAGCAAACCGGTGTTTCGATTGAAAAAATTGCAGAGCAAATACTAGAAATTAATGGCATGAACTCGCAAATTGCAGCTGCAACAGAAGAGCAAACCTCTGTTGCTGCAATGGTTGTAGACAACGTATCTAATATGCATGTTTCATTTGAAGATACTATGAGCTCACTAAAAGCAGTAAGAGATGTGGCTAAAAACTTACATTACCTTTCAGATAACTTATTAGATGCAACTGCTAAGTTTAAAATTGAGTAGTTGCTAAAGCACATTACTTTAACGTTTTATGATTTTGTAAAACGTTAAGGGATAAAAAAGCCCGCAATAAAGTATTTATTGCGGGCTTTTATTTTAATTTAGCAGATTAATACTTACCCACTACTTTAACTTTATCACTTACTTTGGCGCTATCGATATAGCCAATTGCATCTGCATTAGCAGCGACAAAATCTATGACAGCTTGATCAGAACCTAACTTCTCGGGTGGTGTACCTTTACCTGTAAACACAAGTTTAGACCAGTAAGCATTAAGCTGGCTGCCAGATTTACCTACAACTTTATCGTTAAACTCATCTGCTGCAGCGGTACCATCTTGGTTTACTGGGTTTACCTTAGTACCATCACCAAATGATTTGGCTTTACCAAGGTATATTTTCTTAATAGTATCTGCGTCTAAAGCATTGGCGTTTCCAGCGTTAACTATTACCGCAACTTCTGCAAAAGCATTAATTGAGCACAATGAAAGTGCACTAGCTAAAATTAATTTTTTCATTATTTGCTCCAATTAAAATACAAGGTCAACGCCAACAGCAACAACATCAGTTTCTGTATCAGTTACATCGTCTTCAAAGCGGCTAAAATCGATTTTAAACGCTGCAGAAGGGTGAAAGTCGTAACGCGCGCCGATAGTGTATACATTGCTTTGCGCTTGAACACCTGTCAAGGCACCGTTTATAGCGGCATTAAGGCTTGGTACTGCTGCGATAGGGTCAAAGCGAGATGCATCATGCTTATCGTCATTATCTTCATACGTAAAATGGACTATAACGTCATCCAAGCGGTAACCTACAGATGCATAATATTGTGTTTGCTCAGTCAAAATACTGTTTTCTACTTCAAATTGTGTATATTCAGCATCAAATAAGAAATTATCATAATCAATTGAGAAGCCAAAGCCGAAAAAGCTGCTGTCATCTTCGTTTATTGCAATATCGTCAGCTAACGTGTTTAAGCTGTTTGCTCGAAGTGCAGCTTCTAAGCCATTTAATGCAGCCCCGCTAGGGTCTGTTCCGTCAAGTGCAAATGATGATTCAGCAATTAAATATGCAGCACGAACACTGAACCAGTCGTATGCAAGCGTCCAGTTAATGCCAGCAAAATCATTAAGCTCAGCTTGAGTTTTTTCAGTGATTGCGTCTATTTCACCATCAAAACTACCGTACATGATTTGTACTGTTGAATCCCAATCACCAAGTTGTGTATTGTGCAATAAGCTTAAACCTTCATAGGTAGAAAAAGGAATGCTATAAACAGATTGAGGCGGGCGTACCCAGCGGTAAGCGTAACCTACATCAATAAAATCTGAGTAACGGTAAAAAGGTACACGCATTTTACCCGCGCTAATTTGTAACTCGTCGCTTAGTTCATAAGTTACGTAGGCCCATTCAAATTCTGCGTCGAAATCATTCTCACCACGAGCAACAATTTGAGCTGTTGCCGTTAGTTTCTCCATTAGGTCAGCTGATAGCTGTAATGCAAAGACACTTTCGTTTTTAAATGAAATGTCATCATCATATCCATATAAGGTACTGTCGCTATCAAGGCTCTTTCCACCGACAATTGATGCAAAGCCATTAATTCGAACTTCGGCGCTAGCATAGTTTGTTGCTAAAGCCGCACATAATGCTACTGCTACAGATAGCTTTTTCATATGTATTTCCTATTAGTTAATTAGATGTTGATTCAAGCGTATTATAGAAGTGAAATAGAGCTATATCTAATCAATTTAGCAAGTTAGTGATAAAAACCAATTGATTTAATACTTTGTTATTATTTTTTAAGTGGGTGTGCCTGATATTTTTAATGCAGGTTGCTGATTTTAAGTAAAATATCAAAATAAGTTTCAACCAATTAAATTTAAGAGCGTATATTTATTGCGAGAGATTTTATGCCGTAATTGCATAAAAAGTAAGTATCGCTGCAACGTGTTAATTTTTCCCCTATAAGGAACATTTGCATTTTTACCAAAAAATAAATACATAAATTCACAATTGTGTAATATAATGCCCTTCCAGAGGAAAGATGCTACCACGCATCTTTTTTTATGCCCAAAATTTACTGGTTGCACCAGTAAATGCATAATAAATAATTTACGGTATCCTTTGGAGAATATTTTGAAACTACGCAAACTCTCACAGTTAAGCCTAGCAATAGTTGCTGCCCTGACTACCTCAGTAAGTGCTGAAGAAACCAAAACAACTGCAAAACAAGATGCGTTTGAAAAAATCGAAGTTACAGCTCGTAAACGTACAGAGAGCTTGTTTGAATCTCCAACCGCTATCACATCAATTGGTGCTAACTTAATTGATAAAGCCAATATGAGTAACCTTGAAGATATTGGCAAATACGTTCCAAATTTAAACATCACACGTTACGGTGTAGGTAACGCAGCACATGCTTCGGTATTTATTCGTGGTATTGGCTTGCAAGATCACATTATTACAACCGATCCTGGTGTGGGTGTATACCTTGATGGTGTTTACTTAGGCCGTCAAATGGGGTCTAACCTATCATTACCAAATGTTGAGCGTGTAGAAGTACTGCGCGGTCCACAAGGTACTCTATATGGTCGAAACACGTTAGGTGGTGCGGTAAACGTTATTACCAAACAACCGGGCGATGAAGGTATTTTAACAACGTCTGCAAAATTAGGTAGTCGTGGACGTATTGCTGGCGATATTTACTTCAATAACTCATTAAATGATGAAGTAAGTATGTCTGCAAGTGCGTCATACAAAACACGCGACGGTGTTGGCGAAGCGGTAAACCTAGCGAACCCAGAAAAAGAAATAGGTGAAGAAGAAGAGTTTAGCGGTCGTGTTGCTCTTAAATGGCAAGCAAATTCAGATCTTGCATTTACGTTTTCTTTAGACGGTGTTGATAACGAGTCAGGCCAATCTCCTTATACAATTGAACTGACAGAACCACTTGACCCAAATGATGTATTCAATGGTGACTTTCCATTACTTACACAAGACATGATCCCATCAGACCCAGATGATTTAGGTACTACTGTTGCTGGTATTGAGTCAACGTCATACTCTGGTTGGGGTACGTCTTTAACTGCTGATTGGGCGATTAACGATACATACACAGCTAAATTTATTTCAAGCTATCGTACATCTGAGTATGAAGGTGGCCTAGATGATGATGCATCACCTCTAAACTTATCAGAATTTCCTGAAGAAGGTGGAGCCGATCAGTACTCATTTGAGCTTCAGTTAAATGCAACATTCGACAACATGGATTTTGTTTCTGGTCTTTACTTCTTTAACGAAGATGGCTTCACTCGTTCAGGTCCATTTGTATTTAGCCCGTTCAATACACCAAATGGCTTGTTGAATGATGGCGTTACTCCTTCATTTGGTGGTTACGGCGACTTTGAAATTAATCAAGAAACTAACTCATATGCAGCTTATATTAATGCTAGCTACGATTTAACTGATGATTTAACTGTTGGCGGTGGATTGCGTTATTCTAAAGACGAAAAAGACGCAAACGCGCAGTTCCCAACATTCCCTGTACCTAAGTTTGTAAGTGCTGATTTTGACGCGGTGACATGGGACATTAATGCATCATACCAAATCAGCAATAACATGAATGTGTATGGTCAAATTCAAAAAGGTTATCAAACTGGTGGCTTCCCACCGCGTCCATTTGGCGGACCAGATCAGTTTGTGTCGTTCGACGAAACTAAAGCGGTTAACTACGAAATGGGCTTGAAAGGCCAGGTACACGAAAACGTATCTATGATGTTAGCGGTATTTGTTACTGATTACACTGATTTAGCACTTCCGTTTTCAGATCCAACAGCGGGTGGTGGTTTTGTAACTATTGTTGAAAATGCGGGCCAATCAAAAGCACAAGGTATAGAGCTTGAAACCACCGTTGCTATCACTGACGACTTTACAATAAGAAGTGCTGTAGGTTACCTAGATTCAGAAATTACAGAGGTTGATGCCGGCGTTCAAGGTATTGGTAAAGGTGATTCACCGGCTTTAACACCTCGCTGGACTGTAATGGTTGCTCCATCATACTTTATGGATTTAGACAGCGGTGCGACAGTTGCACTTAATGCTAATTATTCATACCGTAGTGAAATGCAAGGTCAGTCAGTATATAGCCAAAGTGAAACAATTGATTCGCGTGAGTTAGTTGGCTTTAACATTTCTTACACTAACCCATACGGTGATATGGAAGTGACGTTATATGGCGAAAACGTATTAAACGAAGTTTACGATGTAGGACGTCTACAGCAAACTGGCTTTGTTGGCGTTATGCGCAGTAATGATCGTAGTGAGTTTGGTTTAAAATTCAAAAAAGACTTTGAACTATAATTTATATTTTACTTTAAAAGTAAAACAAAAAAGGTAAGCCATAGCTTACCTTTTTTTTATGGTTAAAAATAATTAACCTTCTTTATGTTCTTTACGTGCCTGCTCAATTTCTGCGGCAATTTCACGTGCTTTTTGCTTGGTTTTTTCAGTCAGCTCGCCAGCCGCTTCTTTGCTTTTAATCCATGCATCAACAGCTACTTCTTTGCCGTCGTCGTACATGTCTAAGCCCATTTCTTTACTTTCTTCAAGTAGCTCGTTTAATGATTCATCATTTTTAAGCTCATTGGTTTTTTCCTTTACTTCATTCCAAGTTTCATCAAGCTTTTCTTTCACTTGAGCGCTTGTTTCTTTTGCATCTTGTTTTACTTCGTTGGCATCTTCACAGCCAGTTAACGTAATTAAAGTGCCTAATAAAGCTAAACCTGCTAATTTCTTCATTTACTATCTCCTTTAGAGAAAATTATATTTCAGGGGTAACTATACAACAATGAAAATGAACATAGCTGTAACAACACGATTAAGTTTTAAACTAATGGACGAACATGATTGGCCGCAATTATACGAGCTCGATCAAGACCCAGCCGTTATGCAGTATTTAACACAAGGTAAACCCACTTCGCTTGAAGAGATAAAAACAGTCAGTATTCCTAGAATGCTTGCTTATCGTAACGAGCAACAAGGGTGGGGGTTATGGCAAGTAACCTTGCGTGAAAGCAATACCTTTATAGGATGGGTGCTTGTTCGGCCGATGGGCTTTTTTTCAGATACGCCTGATTTTAGTGATATTGAAGTGGGCTGGCGGTTTAAGCAAGTGAGTTGGGGCAAAGGGTATGCTATCGAAGCGGCAGGCGCTATTTGTTCAGAGCTTGAAAAACAACGCCAAGTAAAGGCAATTAGCGCTACAGCACTGACCTCAAATGTTGGCTCAATTAATGTTATGAAAAAACTCGGTATGCAGCTTAAACATTATTATATTCATACAGAGGATGGCTCAAATTTAACAGCCGTACTTTATTCAAAGTCATGTGGATAATCTAACAACAATCCTAAGCTCTTTAAATGTGGCGTATAAATATTGACCTAGTGTTTGTTACTGTGCATTAATGTTTGCCATCAATGTATAAAAATAACCTAAGGATATGGGATGGGAACATTTTTTTCACCACGCAAGCTAATTATTAGCAGTGTCTTAATAATACAAGTAGGCTTTTTTAATGTAGCGGCTAAACAAAGTGCGGTGGCGATGCCCGACACATTTAGTGCCCACGCTGCAAAAGCCGTGTTAGAGCAAGGCGGCAACGCGGTTGATGCAGCTATTGCTGCTCAGTTTGTATTAGCCGTTACGCTCCCCGAAGCGGGTAATATTGGTGGCGGTGGGTTTATGCTTATCCATAAAGATGGAAAAGGTGATTTTATAGATTACCGCGAAACCGCGCCCAGTGCCGCGCATCGTGATATGTATTTAGATGAGCAGGGGCAAGTAATTGAAAATAAATCTATTTACGGCATACACGCTAGTGGCGTGCCTGGCAGTGTCGCAGGAATGTGGTTAGCCCATAAAAAGCATGGTACGTTACCGTGGAAAGCGTTAGTGCAACCTGCGGTAACATTAGCAGAGCAGGGCTTTGTTGTGCCTGAAAAGTTGGCTCAGCTGATTGAGGACTATATAGCGCATCTAAATAATAAAAACATTAAAGTAAATTTTGCCAGTTATTTTGCTACAGCTACGGCAGGTGCGCTTTTTAAACAACCAGAGCTAGCTGCCACACTCAAACGCATTCGCGATGACGGTCAAGATGGCTTTTATCAAGGTGAAACTGCCGCAATTATTGCAAAATTTATGCACCAACATGGCGGGATCATTAACCAAGATGACTTAAAACGTTATCGTGCTAAATCGCGGACTCCTATAAAAGCGAACTGGAATGGCTACCAAGTGCTTACTTCACCGCCACCAAGTTCAGGCGGCATTGCTATATTGCAATGGCTGAAAATGTATGAGCTTAAAAAACCAACGCCTGCACAACAACATAATTCAGTAGGGTATGTGCATTTATTGGCTGAAATAGGTAAGCGAGTATTTGCCGATAGAGCAGAGTACTTAGGCGATCCTGATTTTTACCAAGTACCTACAGCAAAACTACTTGCAGAAAATTATCTTAAAAACCGTAGTAGCAGTATAGATTTAAAGGCTATTTCAACCACCGAAAACATTAAACCCGGTTTAAAAGAAAGCGAGCAAACCACTCACTTTTCCATTGTCGATAACATGGGTAACGCTGTAGCTAATACCACCACCATTAATTTAGGCTTTGGTAGTGGTGTGGTGGTAGAAGGCGCAGGCTTTATTTTAAACGATGAAATGGATGACTTTAGCGCTAAACCCGGGGTTATGAATGTATTTGGTGCCATTGGCGGCAAAGCAAATGAAATTCAGCCGCATAAACGTATGCTCAGCTCTATGACCCCCACTATTTTACTCAGTAATAATCAGGTGAAAATGGTAACAGGGTCGCCAGGTGGCACTACTATTATTAGCTCGGTGTATCAATCGATACTCAACGCGATTGAATTTAATATGAGCGCCGATGATGTGGTAAATAGCCCGCGTTTTCATCATCAGTTATGGCCAAAAAATGTGATCAGAGCACATGCCGGCTTGGAGCCATCAGTAAAACAACAGCTGATAAAAATGGGTTACACAGTGGACGAACGCCACTTTGGTGATATGCATGTGATTATTAATCATAATGGCAAATTAGATGCGGCGTCAGAGCAAAGCGGTAGAGGAAAAGCAATCGTGTTTTAACGTTAGCGTTTGCATGTCAATCCCCCCAAACTCTTGTTTGGGGGGATTGCCAATAGAGTATTACTTATTATGGGGTATTAACCTATTGCAGGTATTAGCCCTGCCATTTGCAGGCATTGCGCACTAATAATTGAAATGCCACACAAAGCGGCTATGGCTAAACCAATATTACCGCTTCGTACTTTATAACCGCTTTTTTCAACGCCTTGACGCTGTTTGTACACCATACTCACCGGCAAAAATACAGCCAATATCACCAATGCAATGGCGGCATAACCTAATGCCATAATAAACCCTTGCGGATAAAATAAGGCAAACCCAAGAGGAGGAATAAAGGTAATAAATGCGGTTTTTATTCTATCTGCGCCCGTATCTGCTTTTTTGAATGTGTCGGCAAAAAAGTCAAACAACCCTAAGCTCACTCCTAAAAATGACGTTGCCAGCGCTAAATCAGCAAAAAGCTTAACGGCTGTAGAAACGCTCGTGTTGTTAGCAATATTTGCCACACTGGCTACAAACCCGCTTAAGCCTTCACTTTCGAGAAGTTGGGCTTGGCTCATTATACCTTGGCTTAATACCTGCCAAAAAATATAAATAACCAGTGGTAAAGAGGCGCCTGCAATCATAACTTTGCGTAAGGTTTTTATGTCAAGGCCAACGTATTTAACAATAGAAGGAATAGAGCCATGAAAGCCAAAAGAGGTAAATACCACCGGAATAGCCGAAAGTATCAGCCCTTGCTCAACCGGCATTTCAAGTAAGTGCTGGCCATGCACATAAGGCGTAAGCATATAAAATAAGCTACCCAATACCACTATTTTTATACTAAACAGCACTCTATTAAGCTTATCTACCTTGCTGGTGCCTAAAGTGACAACACCTGCAATCACCACCGCTAAAATAACGGAGCCTAACTGTGGGGCAATACTTAAGTTAAAACCAGTGTTTATACGTTCTTGTAGCTGGGCTCCGCCACCTGCTATGTAGGCCGCGCATAACGCATAAAATAAAAATATCATTGAAAAGTTAGCCACATACTGACCGCGCTTACCTAGCCAAAGCTTAGCCAAGGTATTTAAGGTGGCGTCGCGAGGGGCGTATTGATGTAGTTCCAACATAAGTAAAGCGGTGTAGGTCATAAGTAACCAACAACCGATAATTAATACCATCGCGGTATTAAATCCAAGCCCTGCAGAGGCGATAGGCAGGGCAAGCATACCTGCACCTATGGTGGTTCCTGCAACAATTAACATGCTACCTATTGTTTTATTTTTAAGCACTTAATGATCCTGATCAAACGTGAGAGACACGCAAGATATAACTAGTTGTGCAAAACTTAAATAGTTTTGTCATAAAAGAGACAAAATAAAATGTAATCTTCTATTTACAACTGTATTTAAAAAGCAGAGATATTTTGCTGATGTAATTTAACTCATTAATATAATTAATAAATAAAAAGCCAAATGTTAATAACTAAATGGTCAGATTATTGGTTTTGCACAATAGAGGGATTACTAAAACAATAGGTGTTGGCCGAAAGTGCTAAAATTGCACCTTCAACCATTAAAAGAGGGGGCTGAATTTACATTTTAGCTATTTGAATCACTAAGCGGCGGTTTTTATCACGGCCCAAAATATTATCGTTGGTATCTACAAAGCGTTTTTCACCAAAGCCTTCAGTAACCACTTTAGCTTCATCAACACCTAAGCTCACCATGTAATCTTTAATCGCCTTGGCACGGGTTCTAGATAAATCGAGGTTATTCCAGCGGCCACCGTAACTATCGGTATAGGATGCAATACTGATTGACTCTATACTGGGGTCGTTTTTCAAATACTCAGCAATTTTATCAAGGCGTTGTTGCGATGACTTAGTTAACTTACTGCTATTAGATTCATAGTTCATTATAGTGAACGAAATATCTTCAAAATTGTATGGCAGTAGTTCATCGCGACACTGTAAAAACGCCCAATACGCTTGCTTAAAGTTAACATTAGACATGCCCACGGCAATTTTATCGGCACTATTTTGCCAGTCTTGGTAGTAAAAAGTGGGTTGGTTACCTTTTTCAAGCTCAGTAAGCATTTCCCATGCTGTTTTATTACCTAATTCACCATCAAACTTTTTAAGTAATTTCATATCAGCAATATCACGGGCAGGGCGGCCTGCTCGCCAGCTAGGTGGCACCGCTTTCAAACCGGCAATCGCGTAATTTTCTGGGCGCACAACCATGTCTAAATTAAAGGTGAGATCTTTGTTTTTACTGGCTGATGCTTTAAAAACGGCTTCACCATAGTAGGGAACTTCATGATTTAATTGGCATTGTAAGCGAGTTGTTTTAACCAAGTTCCAGTTTGAATTATCTTGGTTAGCCGTGTACTGGCGCATTGCCGCAGTTGTATTCAAACTATACAGCACACTACTAATGCTTAGGCTAATAAATAACAACTTACACTTCATTGAGAATTCTCCAGTTATCTAGCTTTGCCAAAAAAGTGACAAAAACCGTAAAATATTACGCAACAGTAAATAATTCAGCGCAAACGCTAGGGTCTGTTGACCTTTCAAGGTTAAATTTGCAGCAGCCTGTTTGGTATTTAGGCAAGGCAGCGCCTATGTGGTGTGGTTATTCCCCATAAATAGGCGATAACAAAGCATCAATGCCAAACAGGCGCTGCCCGAAGGGTTCTGCCTAGGGGCGATTTACTCTTTGTTGCTCGGTTTTTACTTAGCCCACTAGGTTACAAACCTCGCGCCGCGATTAAACCGCCCCTAGCTTGAACAAATTTTAATCCGCAACGGTCAACAGACCCTAATTACTAAGCAAGTAACATGCCTATAGTTTAACTGTAATTAATCAATAAATCCCCTAGCCGACAGGCCACCAATTTTGACATAATAGATAGCTAATCCCTATAAACCAAGAATACTATGGCAAATACTGAGCAAACACTTTTCGCACAACGCTTTCGTGGCTTTTTTCCAGTGGTTATTGATGTTGAAACCGCCGGTTTTAATAAAGAAACCGACGCACTACTTGAAATTGCAGCATCCGTTTTAAAAATGGATGACGAGGGATTGCTTAGCATAGATCATACTGTTCATTTTCATGTGCAACCGTTTGAGGGCGCAAACATTGAACAAGCCGCCATTGAGTTTAATGGTATTGAGCCTTTTTCAGCACTGCGAGGGGCAGTCCCTGAAGAAGAGGCGATTAAAGAAATTTGTAAAGTAGTGCGCAAAGCGCAAAAAGCCGCAGGGTGCCAGCGCTCTGTGGTGGTTGCTCATAATGCTGCTTTTGATCATGGCTTTTTAAATGCGGCTATTGAGCGTAATAACATTAAGCGCACACCATTTCATCCGTTTGTTAGTTTTGATACCACATCACTTGCAGGCTTGGCATTAGGGCAAACAGTATTGGCTAAAGCGTGCCGCGCGGCAGGAATAGAGTTTGATAACAAACAAGCACACTCTGCGTTATACGATACAGAACGCACCGCTGAATTATATTGTTTAATTGTCAATCGTTGGCAGCAACTAGGTGGTTGGCCACTTGCTATAGATGAAACACAACAAAACGAAGACGAAGTAAGCAACCAAGATTAGCATAAACTCAGCTCATATTAATGAGTGTTCACTGTGTGGGCTGAGCCAGTCTTAATATGCGTTATTAAAACGATTGCGTTATTTTACCTTCACTGTGAGTAATTAAATGTGGTGGATAATTACGCGAAAAGCTAATTGATTCTCGTGCAATTTTAAGCTCCACCCCGGGGTGCATAAGCTCATTAACTTTCAAACGACTGAGCGCTAAAAGCTGCGCCATTTTCTTTCTTAGCAACTGCTTTTGCTGACTGATACTGGCGCTTCGGTTTGCTATGTGTTCTTCATTCGTTGTTATTTTATTCAAAAACTGCTGACGCTGTGCGCTTGCAACTTGTTTATTAATTCGCTGGCGCGCTTGCTGTAGTTCAATTGACTTACTGATTAAAACTTTTTCAAAGTCAGTGATTTGTGCTTGTTTTTGTTTTAGCACATACCATCGCTGTGCGATGCAAACACGGGTTTTAGTTCCTGCTGGTGCGCCCAATTCACCTGTTTCAATGCGCATTGCGTCTAGAATATGGCCACCAATAATTTTCCCTTTAGGATCTTTTGCGCTGCCAACCCTAATTAAATTTCCAGCACTCAAGTCACAATGTAATGATTGGCGTTCTATTAATAAGTTTTGCTCCGTTTTTATGTCACAGTATTGAGAGTAACCAAGTGCAACGGTTCGTTTAGCAAAAATAGAACAGGTGAATGGCTCATCGGCTTCTCGTTTTCTGCCAATTGCCCCCTTTACTATTGTGATGGCGTTATTACTTTTTAACTGCGCCGATTCAACAAAACCTAAAACAGTAATATCGCCGGTAGCAGTCACGCGCATGCCATCTTTTATATCACCACTGACTATAATACTGCCATCAAATTCAACATGGCCGGTACTTGGGTCAATATTATGAAAACATAAAACATCATCAACACGCATACCACGGGGAAGGGCAACCGGTACACCAGTACAGTCGGCAATTAGTAAGTTGGGGTTATCGGGCGCAATTTTAGTACCGTCAAAAGGTTGTAATTTATGCTCTTTGCCAGGGATTGCAGTTAGCACATCTCCAAACACAGTAAAGCCATCAACTCCCGATGTTGCTGGAATACGCCGCATTAGTTCACACCCAGGTTTTACAGTAATAATATCACCTAGGTTTCTCATATCGACTTTACCACCGCCCTTAGCTTGCGGGCTAAGTACGCGGTCTTGCGCTGTGCAGCAAAGACGCACAAATTTGGCATCGTTACCCACTTTAGGCGCGCGACCAAAAGCGACTTCAGCGCAATGCGTGCTTCCTGAGGGTTGTTCAAATTGTTGTGCCAATAACTGTTCTAATGCATGAGAGCTAATACCCTTTACAATCCCTGCCTGAGCTAACACGTCAATTGCTTGTTCCATGTTAAGTAATTTACCGCCCTTAGCAGTAATAAGGGTAGCTTCAACAAGCATATTTTTTTCATCAATGTTAATGGTTAGCTTTGCATCAATGGCTTGAGCAACCACCAAAGAGGGGGTCTCTTCGTCGTTATTTTGAGCAAACAACTTACCAATATTGCTAGCAATAATGTCACACTCGCAATATTCTGACTGCCTAATTAATTCAATAAGCTGTGTTGCTGTTGAGGCTAAACCTGAGACATTAGGGTGGGAGAGCAAAGAGATATGCCCCGTTTGCTCATCAAAAGAAAAAACCGACATTTATAAATCCTCTAGGTAATATGCCTGTTATTATTTTTTTATATTGTATTAGACCAAGGTCTAGCCCTACATTTGAGCATAAAGCATCATGCTTGTTAAGTAATTGTTTCTTAATTATCCAATATTTTACATTTAAAAGTGTGTTTGATGCAGGATTAACCAACCAATAAAATAAAACGCCTAAGGTGTTGAGTATTGATGGGTTACTCAGTTATACTGCTTGCACGCTCTGAATGAGTAACCTTATTCAGGGGCTGATTAGGATTCGACGGAATTCAAGAAGCCCAAGGTGCATGTCGAGGTGCGGTTTGCCTCGTAAAAAAGCCGCAATTTAAAGTAATCGCAAACGACGATAACTACTCTCTAGCAGCTTAGGCTGGCTAGCGCTCCTTCCATGTATTCTTGTGGACTGGATTTTGGAGTGTCACCCTAACACCTGATCGCGACGGAAACCCTGGCCGGGGTTGAAGCGTTAAAACTAAGCGGCCTCGCCTTTATCTACCGTGTTTGTCCGGGATTTAAAGGTTAATTAAATGACAATACTAAACATGTAGTACCGACGGTCGAGGCTTTTCGGACGGGGGTTCAAATCCCCCCAGCTCCACCAATAAAGGTTTTTAAATTCGTTTGTTTAAAAACCCTAAAAAACCCGCAACTTGAGCAATCAAGTCGCGGGTTTTTTTATGGCTAAAATTTAATTAAGACAATAGATTTGCTTGCAGTCTCGGGTGTACTAATAAAATATTAAGTGACGGTTTAAATGATGGTTTAAAACTCTCTAATCTTGATAAAGATATTTTGATGTTTATTCAACAAGACCGCTATAAAACTAATGCACAGCTTGCTGAAAAATGTGGTAAGTCTCAAAGCACTATTGAAAGGCGCGTAAAGTTTTTGAAAGGTGCAGGCTTGATAACTCGTATTGGCGCTAAGAAAACAGGGTATTGGCAGGTTAATTCACCCGTTTAATCAGCTCCCTAAAAAGTCAGGGTCATTATTTGCAGATTGTCGAAAGGCGTTTGAAAGGGCAGTAAATAAAACAGATATTAATTTGCCAAAAGGGCAGTGTAGCCATGTTTTACGTCATACTTTCGCAAGTCACTTTATGATGAACGGAGGTAATATTTTAGTGCTACAGCAAATACTTGGTCATGCAAAGATTGAGCAAACTATGGTTTACGCGCACTTTGCACCAAGTCATTTAGAAGATGCTATTAGGTTAGGGCCTAAGATATAAAACCAAAATAAATAAATAGTATTTGAGCCAAATAAAACGGTAAAACTGTCCTTGATTTTGCAGTTGAAAGAATAGACAGAGTACCATTCAGAAACTCTCTGTTGTCCAAAGAGTAGTTTGTAGCTTGCTCTGTAATTGCTTTTTCATAAAGCTTTCTAAAAGCTCTTTCTTGGGATAAATAATATGAATCTAAGTACCAAAAAAGAATTACGGGAGATAGCATAAAATAGTCACCAGCTATACCCTCACTTTTCGATGCAATGCCAACAATAGCTGTTGAAACTGTGAGAGACCATCCTTTTAATAGAAATGAGTTGTTAGCCACTCTAGTTATAATAAGTTGTATAAGCTCTAATCGTTTTTCTTGCATGTTAATTGCCCTTATTTACATAACCTAAACCAGTTAATTCATATAAGTAATCTAGAACCTCTAGTTCATTTAGCTCTGAATTTATGATTTTTTCAAACCATTTTTTAAAAGTATCCTCAGTTAATTCGTTTAAATGATTCATCGGAAGTTTATACTTAACTTGTAATACATTACTTGCTGATTCAAGGGATGACTTTTCGAGAGATACGTGGCGTTTAATTGTTGGGTCTATCCGTTTTGGGTAGACTTTTCTTGCTTTGCTCGAGAAGTTTAATTCAGACATTAACCATGGAGAGGTAGTGTAACTATGATTTTTATATAATTTTGATGGATCGGAATCTTGAACAATTGAATTTTCAGAGTTTAAAAATATTAAACATTCAGATTTATCAATCACTTCAATGAGCGCGGAGTTAAGCATTAAATAAACGTTTGATGTTGTTTTATTTCTAACATCATAAGAGTAGATGTTAGAATTTTTATTATATGCATATTTATTATCAACTTTCCTCAATAAATCATCGGAGTAACCCCAAAAAATAGAGTCAATAAAAACATTTAAGCCGCACTTTTTTTTAAATAAATATGCAATTAGAATCGCTAAAGACTCATCTTTGTGCGAATGAGATAAAAAAATATCAAAAGCATTTGGTGGAAACCAATCCCCTATAATTTGATCTGCGTCTAATGTGCCATCTCCATCATTAAGATAGTCAGATATATTTTTGAGGTGTTTATATGAGTCAGCATAAACAGTGTCTTTTAATTCTTGTTTCATCCTCTCTATAGGGAATGGCTCTTCAAAAAAGCTTCCATCTTCCATGTCTATAGATAGCTTTAAGTTAAATCCTTCAAACATTATTTTTCCTTATAGTTTAATTTGTCCACATAATGCCCAAATTCAATATACTTCACAAGATTATGAGAGCTATTATTAGTAGATAACTTATTGTTTTTATTCAATGCTTGTAATAATCGAGGCTTTTCGGACTGGCTTATCTCCCCGAGCCCCACCAATAACGTTTTTTTATGGCTAAAATTATTGAATTTATTGTGCTTTGATTTATCTTGCGAACCCCGAACCCCGAACCCCGAACCCCGAACCCCGAACCCCGAACCCCGAACCCCGAACCCCGAACCCCGAACCCCGAACCCCGAACCCCGAACCCCGAACCCCGAACCCCGAACCCCGAACCCCGAACCCCGAACCCCGAACCCCGAACCCCTTACAACTAATAGACTAGTCGCTTACTTACCTATTTTTTGTATTATGAGCCAATGATTAACTGCGAGCTTTGATATGGATATTTTTACAGCTGAACACATTTCCCCTTTAATTTCGCTTTTATTGGTTTTACTGGCGGGGTTTACTTCGTTTGTATCGGCGGCCTTTGGTGCGGGTGGCGGTTTAATGTTGTTGGTGGTAATGGCGTCGGTTATGCCGATGGCAATGGTTGTGCCGGTTCATGGTTTAGTGCAGTTAGGCTCTAATGCCAATCGATTATTGTTAAGTATTGCTCATCTTGATAAGCCGATGTTGTTGTATTTTACTCTGGGTGGGTTAATTGGTGCCGGGTTGTCGAGCCAAGTAGTGAGCGATATTAACCTTGATAGCATGAAGCTGTTTGTGGCTTTATTTGTGATTTATTTACTGTGGGGAACAATCCCTGAATTTAATAAAGACTCACGATTAGGGCGTTTAATAGCGGGTGTAATTACGGCATTTATTTCTAATTTTGTGGGAGCAAGTGGGCCTCTGGTGGCAAGTTATTTACACATTAATCATTACGATAAGCTTAAATTTACTGCGACTTTTTCAAGTATTATGACCTTGCAGCATAGTTTAAAAGCCGTTGTTTATGCAGGGCTGGGTTTTAGCTTTTGGCAATGGTTGCCGTTAACACTGGCGATGATTTTAAGCGGAGCCATTGGCACTTGGTTAGGGATTCGTTTACTTAAGCGGTTATCGGTGGCACGTTTTAGGGTTATTTTTAAAGTGATTTTAACTCTGCTTGCCATGCAGCTTGCATGGCAAGGGGGGAGTGTAATGCTTACTTAATAGCGGCTTTTATTGGTTTATCGCCATCAAATAACTCAAAAATACGATTGCTATTAAATGAGTTTGTAGCAACGTGAAGCAATGCGTTGGCTACATTTTCGCGGCTAATTTTAGCCTTTGACTGATCGCTAGGGCGCTCTGTTGTTACTTCCAAAGAGGCACTTTCGTCAGTTAATGTTCCTGGGCGGACAATTGTGTAATTGAGTCCACTGTGAATTAAATGCTCATCAGCCATATGTTTTGCTACAAGATAAGGCTTTAAGTCACTATCTATCGCATCAGGATCGTCTGCACCAATAGAGCTGACCATAATAAAGTGTTTTACACCGTGCTCTTTAGAATAAGTTGCTGCTTTTGTCGCTGCCCACAAATCAATAAGTACGGTTTTATCTGTGCCTGTACTTCCACCTGAACCTGCTGCAAAGATAACTTGGTCGCAGCCATTAATGGCACTTGAAAAGTCACCTTCTAAATCCTGTTCAACAATACTTAAAAATGGGCTATCTAAATCACGCAGTTTGCTTTTGTCTCTTACAAGTGCAACAACATTTTGCTCATTTTCTAAAAGTAGTTTGGTAGCCATTTTACCAATTTGACCACTTGCGCCAATAATTAAAGTCTTACTCATAATTAATTCCTTCTCAATATAGTGTAAAGATTGTTCGTACAAACAGACCTTGGGGTAGGAAATTATTTTTAAAGAGTAAATGGGATTTAAACGAGCTTATTTAAAAAAAACATATTAGTGAAAAGTTATTACTTAACTGAGTATTAAAATTAGCTATTTTTTTAGGCGTTTTTTAGAACTTTTTACTCGATCATTATACTTACTTCGGTTACAAAGCTACGGTGGTATAAGCCAATACGTACACTTCGTTCTTGGTAATTACGGTAAAGGGCTTTGTAGGTATTATTACCTTTAAATTTTATTGCGAATAAGGTCACGAACAATAAATCGGCCTGGGTGAATAGCTTGGCTTACGCGTTCGCTTAGTGGGCGAGGTTCATTGTTTAAACTACTAATTAGGTGCTCGGCAGATAGCGGTGCACTGCATAATGCTCGCGCGCCAAAGCCGGTAAAAATATGCAGGCCCTGTTGTGGTTTTTTTAATGCTTGGTATTGATAGCGCTTACCCAAACGTAAATTAGCAAATGCATGTGTATAGTCAGTTTGCTCCACCCATTCACCGGCCATAGGTAAGTGATCAATAAAACTACAGCGAACAGCGGCTTTAGCAGAGCTAATATCGCCTAAGCTGGTGGCAAATTCAGTGTTGTTATAAAAGCTCAGCAGTTGCTCGCGGTTGGTTCGATTATCTTGCTCGGTCACTTCACGGCTTTTACTGTTTTTTTCAAAGGTGGCGCCCATACAATGGTGATCTAAATAAGCGGGGGTGAAATACCCCTTGTGACACAACACGGTTTTTAGCTTACGTGATTGCGTGCTTGCTTGAACATGTGACACCTGTCCGCGTACGCCAACAATAGGGAGCGTTTTAGTTTGCGCAAATGCATCGCTGTGTTCACCGGCGCAAATAATCAAATCGCTAAAGGGGCCAAATGTTTGTTTTTGCGTTGTTAAGTACCAGCCATCGGGTTGTTTGTTAAGTTGCTCAATGTGGCAATTAAATAAGCTCTCAAACTCATTTAATTGCTGTGCGGCATCTAACATAGCACTGACTAACTGGGGGGGATTAACCCAGCCGCCTTGTTCAAAAAACACCCCTGAGTAACCTGTTTTAACCCCAGCAATAGCATCACCCTCATCAGCAGTCACATTTCGCATAAGCTGCTCTGGCCACAGTTGTTTATCAGCGAGATTTTGATGACGCTCTGCCAATGGTTTTTTTACTGCATGTTGCAGCACACCACACCACTGGTGATCAAACAAAAAGCCATTGTTGAGTAATTGATTGTAAAGCCGCTTTGCGTATAAAAAACTATGGGCAAATAGTTCACTGTGTGGCGAATTTTTTGCTTGTAAATGCGGATATATCGCCCCTTGTACATTGTGAGATGCCCCCATGGCCGGTTGTTTATCTTGGCAAAATAAGTGGCTTGGTATACCGCGTTTTGCAAGGCTATAAAGAATACAACTGCTGGCTATACCACCGCCAATAACAGCCACATTGGTAAGGGGAGAGAAGTGATGCTCAAAATAGGCGGGGGCCGATTGTTTTGAATTAGCCTGAGCGAGTGTGCCAACTAGCATCTCTCGTTTTCGGCCAAAGCCTTTGGCTTTTTGCATGCTAAAGCCTGCCTCGTTTAGTCCTCTGCGCACAAAGCCCGCAGCGGTAAACGTGGCTAATGTGGCATTGCTTCTAGAAATATCGACCATGGCATTAAATACACTTTGCTGCCACATGTCGGGGTTTTTACTCGGTGCAAAACCATCTAAAAACCATGCGTCAACCAGTCCACTTTGTGGATAGCTCATGCTATTAATACATTCCAGCACATCACCAAAGTAGAGGTCGAGCACCACAAGGCCATTGGCAAATTCAAGGCGATGACAACCGGTTAAATTAATCGGGTAGTGGGAGACGAGTTGGGCGCTTAAATGACTTAAACTAGGCCAAGCTTGCAAGGCTTGTTTTAAATCATTTACGCTAAGTGGATATTTTTCAAAAGAAATAAAATGCAGTCGTTGCACGTTATTAGACTGTTGACTTTGAACTTGTGGGCATTGCAGGTGGTCATAAAACTGCTGCCATGCATTTAAAAAATTAAGCCCTGTACCAAAACCGGTTTCGGCTATAACAAAGTGCTCACGGTCATGATTTTGTAACCGTGACTCTATATTGTTTTGTTGATAAAACACATAATGAGACTCAGCGAGGCCGTCGTCATTAGAAAAATAAACATCATCAAAGTCATTAGCAACCGGTGTCCCTAAATCATTAAAGTGTATGTGGGCGTTTTTTATCATGACCAATTCAATTTTATAGATAATTTTTTAATTATTTTACGTGTTTTCTTTGAAATAGTCTGGCGTTATTTATAAGCTGTAGGTTCAGAGTACAAGTGTACGCTAGAAAGCTGACCACTTAGGTGATTAAATTCGCGTAAAATAGAACACAATTAAGTATTAAGCTAAGGGAATTACCCATGAGAAGAGCCGTAATAACAGGCATCGGTGTTGTATCAAGCATCGGCAATAATAAAGAAGAAGTATTAGAGTCACTAAGAGCGGGTAAAAGCGGTATTGCTTTTAACCAAGAATTTGCTGATTACAAATTGCGCAGCAATGTATCAGGTAAAATTGATATTGATGTTAAAGAGCATGTTGACCGCAAAGCAATGCGCTTTATGGGTGATGCAGCGGCTTATTCTTATATCTCAATGGCACAAGCGATTGAAGATGCGGGCCTTAGCGACGAACAAGTATCAAACGAGCGCACTGGTTTATTAGTGGGTTCTGGCGGCGGTTCATCAAAATGGCAAGTAGAAGCGGCCGATATCCTTCGCGAAAAAGGCGTTAAGCGCGTTGGCCCTTACATGGTGCCACGTACTATGGCGAGCACCACCTCGGCTTGTTTAGCAACGCCATTTAAAATTAAAGGCGTTAACTATTCAATTAGCTCTGCGTGTGCAACCTCTGCGCATTGTATTGGCCATGCCGTTGAGCAAATTCAACTAGGCAAGCAAGACGTTATTTTTGCAGGTGGGGGTGAAGAACTTCACTGGACGCTAGCGATGGAATTTGACGCTATGGGCGCGCTTTCGACTAAATATAACGACACACCTGAAAAAGCATCACGTACATACGATGCTAACCGTGATGGTTTTGTGATTTCAGCCGGTGGCGGTATTGTGGTTGTTGAAGAGCTAGAACACGCACTTGCACGTGGCGCGCACATTTATGCTGAAATTACCGGTTACGGCGCAACCTCAGATGGTTACGACATGGTTGCACCATCGGGTGAGGGCGCAGTACGTTGTATGCGCCAAGCAATGCAAAACGTTGATAGCATTGATTACTTGAATACCCATGGTACGTCAACACCCGTAGGCGATGTGAAAGAGCTGGGCGCTATTCAAGAAGTATTTGGTGGTAACTCGCCAATGATCAGCGCAACTAAAGCAATGACAGGCCATGCACTGGGGGCGGCAGGTGTACACGAAGCCATCTTTTCATTGCTAATGCTTGAGCATGGTTTTGTTGCGCCATCTATCAATATTGATGAGCTTGATGAGCAAGCAGCGGGCTTGAACATTGTAACTGAAGCCAAAGACGTTGAACTAAATACGGTTATGTCTAACAGTTTTGGTTTTGGCGGCACCAATGCCACATTAGTAATGAGCAAATACAAAGGCTAAGTAAACCTTTAACTATTTTAAAGCCGAGCAAAATGCTCGGCTTTTTCGTTTGTGCAAATAGGCGGTTGTTCGTTACAATAGAGCCTCATTTTGCCAAACGGATTCACAATGAAAATTCTTGCCGATCAAAATATGCCTTTAGTTGAGCAATTCTTTAAAGATATGGGTGAGGTTGAACGATTTGATGGCAGGCAATTAACTCCAGAACAACTCATTGATGTTGATGTATTACTCACTCGTTCAGTCACGCAGGTCAATAGTGAATTATTAGCACAGGCTAATAAGCTAAGCTTTGTAGGTACAGCCACTATTGGTGTGGATCATATTGATACCGATTTGCTCAACGCAAAAAATATTGCTTTTACCAGTGCACCAGGCTGCAATGCGATTGCGGTTGCTGAATATGTGATCAGTAGTTTATTTGCATTAAGTCAAGAAAACGCCAGCCCATTAAGCGGAAAAACAATTGGTATTGTGGGTGTGGGTAATATTGGTAGCTGCCTCGCGCACAAGCTAAAAGCACTTAACGTTAATTTACTATTGTGCGACCCAATAAAGCATGAGCAAGGGCTATTACCCGAGCACGTTGAGCTTGATGAGCTATTAGCGCAGTCAGATATAGTCACGTTTCATGTGCCGTTAGTAAAAACAGGTACGCATAAAACACTGCACATGCTTGATAAAAAGCGCTTAACTACGCTTAAACCTGGGCTTACTTTAATTAACGCCAGCAGAGGTGATGTGATTGATAATCAAGCATTACTTGAGGTGATGGAAGCCGGCGCTGAGCTCGATTTAGTGTTGGATGTGTGGGAAAACGAACCTAACATTTTAACCGAGTTACTTGAGCATGTTCGCTATGCCAGTGTGCACATTGCCGGACATACTCTTGAGGGTAAAGCTCGGGGTACACAAATGTTGTATCAAAGCTTGTGTGAGCTAAAAGGGGTTAACGCAATAAAATCGCTTGATGATTTTTTACCGCCTCCTGCAATTAAAAAAGTCGCCCTAGGAAGTAGTTTTAGCGAAACAGATATAGCCCGTTTAGTGCACTTAGTTTATGACGTACGCCGTGATGATGGCATTTTACTGCGTCACTTGGCCGATGAAGGCTTTGACAGTTTACGAAAAAATTATCCAACCCGACGTGAGTTTAGCACCGTGGTGGTTGAAGGTGATAGCACCGAGCTTGCTGCACTTGCGCAGCTTGGTTTTACTACAGCAAACTAATTTAATTAGCACGGTTGTTTTAATCGTGCTTACAGAGGATGAAATATGTCGCAAAAATATAACGTTGCCGTACTCGGCGCTACAGGCCTTGTAGGTCGTCAAATCATTGAAACTTTGGAAGATCGTAAATTTCCGGTCGATCAGCTGTTTTTATTAGCAAGCAGCCGCAGTGCTGGCGAAGATATAAAGTTTCGTGGTGAGACCATAGAAGTACGTGATGTTGAAGGCTTTGACTTTAGCCAAGCGCATATCGGTTTATTTTCTGCTGGTGGCAGTGTATCTGAAAAATATGCCCCTATTGCCGCAGACGCTGGCTGTATCGTTATTGATAACACATCGCACTTTAGAAATGACTTTGAAGTGCCGCTTATTGTGCCAGAAGTAAATGCATCGAGCTTAGCCGATTTTAGAAATCGTAATATTATTGCCAACCCTAATTGTTCAACCATTCAAATGATGCTTGCGCTTAAGCCTATTTATGATGCATACGGCATTGATCGTATTAACGTTTCAACTTACCAAGCGGTGTCGGGAGCGGGTAAAGAGGCAGTTGATGAACTGGCTAAACAAACTGCAAATTTAATGAATGCACGCCCAATGGAAAACGAAATATTTCCTAAGCAAATTGCGTTTAATGTAATACCGCAAATCGATAGCTTTGAAGATAACGGCTATACGCGCGAAGAAATGAAAATGGTAAACGAAACGCATAAAATTTTAGGCGATACAACCATTGCGGTAAACCCGACTTGTGTTCGCGTCCCTGTATTTTTTGGTCATTCTGAGTCAATTAATATTGAAACGCGTATGCCTTATGATTTTGAGCATGTAAAGCAACTATTGAGTGATGCGCCAGGTGTTGAGCTAATTGATGATGCTGGCGACTACCCAACGGCTGTGTCGGATGCCAGTGGTAATGATACTGTTTATATCGGCCGTTTACGTGCTGATATTTCACACCCACATGGATTAAATATGTGGGTAGTAAGTGATAATACCCGAAAAGGGGCTGCAACCAATAGTGTACAAATAGCAGAAGAACTGATTGCTAATTATATGTAATTAGCCTGAAAATAGTGATAATTTCAATAAACGGCAAACCACAGTGGTTTGCCGTTTTTTTATGCTTTAACCGCCATTTTTTTGCCACTTATTAACTGAGAGAGTGTAAACATCTTGATAAACAACATAAAAACATTTTTATCATGATGTTTAAGGTATTTATTTTCAATGCGTTGCGATGGATATTATGGCTTAACTGGTTTATAGTTTGTAACTGGAATAGAGCTTGCAATAAAAATAGATTGTAATAAAAATGTGCGTTGGCCACGTGGCTAACAACGGCAAGAATAATCAATGTTTAAGCGCCAATTTTAAAGCGCTGCGTTAACATTTAAACATTAAAGGATCAGCATGCGCGGTTTCGTTTCACTTATTATATTAGCGTCTGCACTGATGGTAACGACTGTTTACTCTCAAGACAGTACCCAATTAAGAGGGCCTAAAGGCGCAGATTACGGCGCGCAGGGTCGCTCTATTGGGCCAATAAAACCAACCGATACACTTTGGCGTATTGCCGTTAAAGTTCGCCCAGATAACTCAGTCAGCATTTATCAAGTTATGCAGGCCTTGTATAACAAAAACCCCAACTCATTTTTAGAACAAAACTTAAATCACATGCAAAGTGGTTCGTATTTAAAAATACCTACTTTGGCAGAAATTAGACGAGTAAACCCGCAATTAGCTAAGCAACGTTCTGAGCAAGACGATGAACTGTGGGAAAAAAAGAAAAATGGCACACTCACTCAAGCAGAGATCAATTCAGCACAAACACAAGTAACCCAAGCCCGCAAAGCAGACGTTGATGAAGCCAAAAAAGAATTACAACAAGAATTAAAAGCGATTAAAACAGATCAAGGTAATAAATTAGTTGAGCTTCAGCAGCAGTTTAAAAGTTCGGTTAGTAACGTAGAAGAGATTTTAGTTGAAAACAACAACCTTAAAAAACAGCTGACAGGTATTTCAAACGAGTTAGAAAACGTTCGTTTACAACTAGGGCAAGATAGTGAAATTCAACAACAGTTAAAAGAATTAATCGTTAAGCAAAACGAGATCATTGCACAGCAAAAATTAAAAGATGCAAAGCAAGAGAATGAATTTAGTTTTGCTGCATTACTCTCGAATCCTTTGGTACTCATTTTATTAATGACCATTCCAGCGTTGTTGATTATTTTTGCTGTAGTTATGTGGCTGCGTAAGCGTGGTAATAACCAAGAGCCTGAGAGTAACGATGATGAATTTATACCACAAGCGCCTGCGTATACTGACCCTTTAGATGAAATGCCAGAACCCACGCTTGACGAAGCGCCTGCTCCCGATCCACTTGATGATTTAAGTGTGCAGTTAGATGAGAACATGGATGACGTATTACTTGATGATGATGTGGAGTTTAATGATGATCTCGATGATGACAGTTTATTAGATCAAGATGAGTTAGAAAGCTTACTTAATGATGATGTTGTTTTTGAAGATGAAAATACTGAGGGCGATGAACTTGATGTTTTCATGCAACAAGATTTTGATAGCCCTGATGAAGATGACACGGGCGATACAATTAATCTTGACGAATCGGATGATATTTTAAGTGCGGATGATTTAGATAGCCTGTTTGATGAAGAAGATGACGATTCATTACCAGATGAACCCCAAGGTGAATCGAATGATGATATGGCTGCACTCAGTGAAGAGCTCGCCGAAGAGGGCGAAGACTTCGACATTGATGATTTACTCGATGAAAATAATGAGCAGGCAACTGACACATCAGCAGACGATGACGAATTTGATATTGACGATTTACTCGATGCAGAGCAACCCGCTACTGCACAAAGTGAAGAAACCGATATTGACAGCTTAGTTGATGAAGATGACGAATTTGATATCGACGATTTACTCGATGCAGAGCAACCCGCTGCTGCACAGAGTGAAGAAACTGATATTGACAGCTTAGTTGAAGAAGATGACGAGATTGACATTGATGACTTGCTTGATGCAGAGCAACCCGCTGCTGCAGAGAGTGAAGAAACTGATATTGACAGTTTAGTTGATGAAGGTGACGAATTTGATATTGACGACTTACTTGATGCAGAGCAACCTGCTGCTGAAGTCGAAAATGCAGAGCCTGATATTGACAGCTTAGTTGATGAAGATGACGAAGTTGATATTGACGACTTACTTGATGCTGAGCAACCGGCTACTGAAGCTCAAAGTGAAGAGCCTGATATTGACAGCTTAGTAGATGAAGACGATGAAGTTAATATTGACGATTTACTTGATGCAGAACAATCGGCTACTGAAGCTCAAAGTGAAGAGCCAGACATCGACAGCCTAGTTGATGAAGACGAAGTAGATATTGACGATGTACTGGATGCGGAGCAACCTGAAAGTGATGTTCATGATTCTGAAATAGATCATGCATTGGCGGACTCAATTGAAGATTTAGCTGACGCGCAAGAAGAGTTAAATAGTGAAGATGTAGAATCTATCGCTTCATCTTTTGCTGAGCCAGAAGTAGAGCCAGAGCCAGGCGTTGAAGCTGAGCCGGAGCTTGAAGAAGAACCTGAACTTGAAGCAGAGCCAGAACTTGAAGTAGAGCCTGAGCTTGAAGCAGAGCCTGAACTTGAAGTAGAACCAGAGCTTGAAACAGAGCCTGAAATTGAAGTAGAACCAGAGCTTGAAGTAGAGCCTGAGCTTGAAGTAGAGCCTGAGCTTGAAGTAGAGCCTGAGCTTGAAGTAGAGCCTGAGCTTGAAGTAGAACCAGAACTTGAAGCTGAGCCAGAAGTTGCAGCTGAGCCGGAGCTTGAAGAAGAACCTGAACTTGAAGCAGAGCCTGAACTTGAAGTAGAACCAGAGCTTGAAGTAGAGCCTGAGCTTGAAGTAGAACCAGAACTTGAAGCTGAGCCAGAAGTTGCAGCTGAGCCGGAGCTTGAAGAAGAACCTGAACTTGAAGTAGAACCAGAGCTTGAAGCAGAGCCAGAACTTGAAGTAGAGCCAGAAGTTGAAGTAGAACCAGAGCTTGAAGCTGAGCCGGAGCTTCAAGCAGAACTTGAACCTGAGCCTGAGTTTGACGTTGGATCTGAAGGTGATTTCACCGATACATCTTCTACATTACTCGATCAAGAGGATGCCTTAGATGAATTTAACGATGAAAACCTTGAAAGTATTGATGATCTGTTAAGTGAGTTAGAACAACCTACCGACGACTATGTAGAAACACCAGATTGGTCAGTTGATGGTGTAGATGATGAACTTAAAGCAGAATCTGAACTTGAAGTAGAAGCTGAGCCAGAAATTGAAGCTGAGACAGAACTTGAAGCAGAGCCAGAACTTGAAGCAGAGCCAGAACTTGAAGCAGAGCCTGAACTTGAAGTTGAGCCTGAACTTGAAGTAGAACCTGAACTTGAAGTAGAACCTGAGCTTGAAGCAGAGCCTGAACTTGAAGTTGAGCTTGAACTTGAAGTAGAACCTGAGCTTGAAGCTGAGCCGGAACTTGAAGTAGAGCCTGAACTTGAAGCAGAACCTGAGCTTGAAGCTGAGCCGGAGCTTGAAGCAGAACCTGAACTTGAAGCCGAGCCGGAGCTTGAAGAAGAACCTGAACTTGAAGTAGAGCCAGAGCTTGAAGCAGAACCAGAGCTTGAAGCAGAGCCTGAGCTTGAAGCAGAGCCTGAGCTTGAAGCAGAACCAGAGCTTGAAGCAGAGCCTGAGCTTGAAGCAGAGCCTGAGCTTGAAGCAGAGCCTGAACTTGAAGCAGAGCCTGAGCTTGAAGCAGAGCCTGAGCTTGAAGCAGAGCCTGAGCTTGAAGTAGAGCCTGAACTTGAAGCAGAGCCTGAGCTTGAAGTAGAGCCTGAACTTGAACCAGAGCTTGAAGCAGAACCAGAGCCTGAGCTTGAAGCAGAGCCTGAGCTTGAAGTAGAACCAGAGCTTGAACAAGATCCTGAGTTTGACGTTGAATCAGAAGATGACTTTACCGATACGTCTTCAACCTTACTCGACCCAGAAGATGCGCTTGACGAGTACGACGGTGAAAACTTTAAAAGCGTTGATGATCTTTTAAGTGAACTTGAGCAAACAAGCGATGCAGATGAACACGTTCCTGATTGGTCACTCGACGATTTAAACGATGAGCTTGATGAAGATGAAATTGATTTAGGTGATGATCCGCTTGCTGGTGATATCCAAAACAATGATTTATCGACAGATGACGATGAGCTATACGAGCCAGAAATAGTTACACCGAGTGAAGAGCTTGAAGAATATCCTGAGTTAGAGCTTGATGATGAGTTGCCTTTATCTGATGAAGAGCATCAATCACTAACACCAGAAGAGCTACAAGGTGATAATTTAGACGGTGATGCAACGGGTATGTCACCAAGTCAAGCAGAGCAAGATCTCGCTAATGCACTATCCGCAGGTAATGATCTCGATAGCTTAGAAGACGATTTTGATGATGAATTATTACTAGACAATGAGTTTTCAGAGTCAAACACTGCGCAAGGTCTAGATAATGAAGTTTCAGAGCCTGAAAAGCTGACTGAACAAATTATAGATGAGCAAAGCGTTAGCACAGACGATGAGTTTGATGATGAACAACTTGATGCTTTAGCTGAATCATCAGAGTTTACTGACGAGCAAACGAACGCTGACCGTGAAGCTGATTTAACGCAAGGCCCAGTATCGCCAGAATCAGACATGATTTCAGATGATGAGCTTGACGATGAGTTCATGGCTGATTTAACACAAACTGATTTTGATGCCTTGCTTAATGAACTGGCAGAACCTGAAAATGTTGATTTAAGTGACAGCAGTGAGTTTGATGTTGATTTTAATAGCTTACTAAGTGAAGACTTAGCTGACGAAAGTGCATCCTCGTTGCAAGAGCCTATTGAGCAACCAGAGGTTACTGAGCCATTAGCGCAGGATGACTTTGTTGATATTGATGCATTGTTAGAGCAAAGCGATGAAGCTGATTTAGATCACGAACCTTACACAGACGTCGATATGGATGTTGGTTTAGGTGAGTATGATTCACTTCTGGCTGGTGATAACCCTATGGATGTTGATACCCAAAGCGGGGGTTACTCAGCTAAGCTTGATCTTGCACATGCCTATATTGAGATTGATGATGCAGACTCAGCAGTTAAAATCCTGGATGAGATCATTAATAATGGCCCGGATGATGTGCAAGAAGAAGCGCAAAGCTTAAAGGCTAAACTTAAAAATTAATAACCAAGCTCCTGTAAGGTATGGTTGATATGAAAACCCGTTATTAGTGATGCTAATAGCGGGTTTTTTGTATTGCATAGTTAGGAACCTTAGTTCGCTGCTTTTATTGGGACGCCATATAGCATAAAATGCAGCGTCGATTAGCACAGTAGGTAAAGCAGTAATTATGCGAGTAGCACTTGGAGTAGAATACAATGGCGCACGTTACAGTGGTTGGCAGCGTCAATCACACGTAAATAGTGTACAACAAGAAGTAGAAAAAGCGTTGTCGCGCATTTGTAATCATCCAGTTGAAATTGTATGTGCAGGGCGTACCGATGCCGGTGTACATGGCACTGGACAAGTAGTGCATTTTGATACACATGCTGAGCGTGAAATGGTGGCCTTTACATTAGGTATGAACACCTTATTACCCAAAGATATTGCTATTCGTTTTGCACAACCTGTGGCGGAAGACTTTCATGCCCGCTTTAGTGCAACTGCTCGTCGTTATCGTTATGTTATTTACAATTATGCGTTTCGTGGTGCGGTATTAAATGAAGGTGTTACACATTTTCATCACCCACTAGATGAAGTGAAAATGCAGCAGGCGTGTCAATATTTACTAGGTGAGCATGACTTTACCTCGTTTAGAGCGCTGCACTGCCAAGCTAATACGGCAACGCGAACGATTCATCATTTATCGGTACAGCGCCAAGGTGCTTATGTCATTATTGATATTAAAGCCAATGCGTTTTTACACCATATGGTACGTAATATTACGGGTTGTTTAATGGATATTGGCTTACACAAACATGAACCAATTTGGTTAAAAGAGCTGCTAGATGTTAAAGAGCGAGCTAAAGCGAGCGCTACAGCAAAAGCAGCAGGTTTATATTTAGTGGATGTTGATTATCCAGATCATTTTAATATCCCTAGAACGCCGCTAGGACCATTGTTTTTAGCCGACAGTGATATTTGATAAGTAACGAGATGTGTATATTTTGAGGCTAAATTTATACGCTGTTATTCGTATTGCTAACTACTAAGACCAGTTTTTTATACCGTGACAGCGTAATTCATGTTTTAATTGGAAAAATTTGTTTGCATGGTTAACATGTAGACTCGCGACACAGAACAGCATTAAGAGAGTTGCAAATGAGTTGGCTAGAAAAAATCTTACCAAAAACGACTAAATCTTCAGGTCGTAAAGAAATTCCAGAAGGTGTATGGGCTAAATGTACGTCATGTGATTCAATTTTATATAAAGCAGAATTAGAAAAATCACTGAACGTATGCCCTAAATGCGATCATCATATGCGTGTTAGTGGTCGTAAACGTCTTGAACAGTTTTTAGATGAAGGCGATCGTCACGAGTTAGGCGCCCAACACGAACCTAAAGATGTGCTTAAATTTAGAGACTCAAAAAAATACTCAGATCGTATCAATGCAGCTCAAAAGTCAAGCGGTGAAAAAGACGCGCTTGTCGCAATGAAAGGGAACCTAAAAGGTATTCCGGTTGCTGCTGTTGCATTTGAATTCTCATTTATGGGTGGCTCAATGGCATCGGTAGTGGGTGCCCGTTTTGTTGACGCGGTTGACCAATGTTTAGAGCATAATATGCCGCTGATTTGTTTTTCTGCATCGGGCGGTGCTCGTATGCAAGAAGCCCTTATGTCACTTATGCAAATGGCTAAAACCAGTGCGGCACTGGCTAAAATGACTGAAAAAGGCCTACCGTTTATTTCTGTAATGACAGATCCAACAATGGGTGGTGTATCAGCATCATTGGCAATGCTTGGTGATATTAATGTTGCAGAGCCTAAAGCTTTGATTGGTTTTGCCGGTCCGCGTGTTATTGAACAAACTGTTCGCGAAACGCTACCAGAGGGTTTCCAACGCAGTGAATTCTTGTTAGAACATGGCGCAATCGACATGATTATAGACCGTCGAGAAATGCGCGATACGCTAGCACGTATCTTAGCAAAATTTATGAACTTGCCTTCTACGGAACAAGAGCATAGAGTAGCGTAAATTTCAGCTTTACTGATTACATGCTATGACAAAAACAATTCCTAGCCAATCATCAAGCCTTGATGATTGGCTTTGTTATTTAGAGAGTGTTCACCCTGCTAATATAGAAATGGGTTTAGAACGCGTTGCTCGTGTTGCTAACAACATTGGGCTTTTAACCTCCTCAAGTAAAATCATTCTTATTGCAGGCACCAATGGCAAAGGCACAACAGCACGTTGTTTAGAGTCACTGTTATTAGCCCAAGGTTATCGTGTTGGTACTTATGCTTCTCCGCATTTAATTCGTTACAATGAGCGCGTACGCGTTGATGGCGCAGAGCTTGACGATCAATACCATGTCGATGCGTTTAATTTATTAGAACAAGGTCGTGGTGACACCCCACTGACATATTTTGAATATGGCACCTTAGGCGCGTTAGCAATATTCAAGCGTTTAGAGGTTGATTACGTGCTGTTAGAGGTAGGTTTAGGCGGGCGTTTTGACGCGACCAATATTGTTACCCCCTATGCCAGCATCATCACCACCATCGACTTAGATCATAAAGAATACTTAGGTGACACGCGTGAATTAGTTGCTTATGATAAAGCGGGTATTTTTCGAGAGAGTACTCCTGCAATTATTGGGGACTTAAATATTCCACATACAATGACCGATTATGGTAAAGAAATTAACGCTAATATGGTGTTATCTGGCAGCGACTTTATTTTTAAAGAGCACGCCCAGAGTTTTAGTTGGCAATTTAAAGAGCATAATCTTGAGTTACCTAAACCAGCAATCCCATGTCAAAATGTAGCCACGGCATTAACCGCTCTATCGGTATTAAACTTATTACCGAGCGATGAGGTGATTACTCAGTGTTTAGCGAACTTAGTCGTTGAGGGACGTTTTCAACAACTAAGTGCAGAGCCATTAGTGTATACCGATGTAGCACATAACCCTGAATCAGCTCGCTATTTAGCGACTAAATTAGCAAGCTATAAAGATAAAGGCTTTAAAATTCATGCATTAGCCGCTATGCTTGCTGATAAAGATAAGGTTGGTGTGCTTAAAGAAGTTAGTGATGTAGTAGATGAATGGTCGTTTGCGAGCTTAGAGGGCCCACGCGGCGATAGCGCTGCTAATTTACATCAGGCACTTTTAAGCATTCCTAATAGTTATTTTAAACAGGGTTATAATAGCGTAGAGGCAGCATTGGATGCTATCTTGCCAAACCAGCCAACTAACACACTATTAATTGTATTTGGTTCATTTTTTACCGTGGCTGGCGCTATTCATTACTTTAAAAAATAGAGAGGATGTCGGTGAACTCAGGTTTTATTAATCGCTTAGTCGGAACAAGTATTGTGGTGATCGCAGCAATTGTGTTTATTCCCAATATACTCGATGGTGAAAAAGTGCACTATAAAGAAGGCTTTAAAGCGATTCCAGAACGCTCTGAGTTCAAGACCATTGATTTGCAAGAATCAATCGATCAAAAAGTGGCAAATGCACAGCCTTTAAAAGAGGATGAAGTTGAAGATATTCAGCCTGATGATGCCGCATTTGAACAGCAAAACAGTGCTGCTCAAACAGACATTACCGACCAGCCTGCAATGGTTGAAGCGGTAATACCTGATACAAACCAAAGCAGTACGGCTGCAATTCAAGAACCTACGCGCCCAGCTAACGAAAACTTAACTAGCATGGCGTATGTTATTCAGTTAGGTAGTTTTTCACATGCAGCCAATGTAAAAGCGCTGCAAGCTAAGCTCAAGGCTAAAGGGTTTAAAACTTTTACTAAACCAGTTAAAACGCCAAATGGGACGTTAACGAAAGTTTTTGTCGGACCATCACTGAATAAACAAGAACTGCAATCTCAACTTCCTGCACTTAAAGAGTTAACCAAACTCAACGGTAAAGTCACCCAATTTGAAGTGACCAAATAAATTCAATAAAAGGAAGTGTGTTTATCGCGAGATATTACACACTTACCTCGTCTTATTTTATACGTTTAAATAGACCTTTATCGCATTTTTAGCTTCGCTCCTTTACTTATCAATGCCCACACAAAAATAGCAAAATAGATGCGCTATAAACAAAATGTTTGTTGTTTTTATAACGGTGAGACTGCGCTATTTTTAATCTAATAATGGTGTGTGTTTACTCACCTGTAATCTCACGCTTAAACTTGCATCACAAGGAGGTTTAGGTATAGAATGCGCCCAAAATTAGCGACTAATTGGTTCTTATGATCTGGGTTGATTACGCCATTCTTGGCATTATTGCACTCTCTACCATCATCGGTTTAATACGCGGCTTTGTTAAAGAAGCTATGTCATTAGCGGTATGGGCAGGGGCTTTCATCATCTCCAGCTTATTTTATCAATATTTAGCTTCCTTCCTAACATCCATTTCTGAACCCCTTTTAAGAAATGCGGCGGCCATTGCCATATTATTCTTTGCGACGCTATTGTTAGGCGGTTTACTAAACTATATTTTAGGTGAGCTTGTACAGCGAACCGGATTATCCGGCACAGACCGTGTTTTTGGTGTGGTGTTTGGTGCTCTTCGAGGCGTGTTGGTCGTGAGCGCGTTACTCTTCTTTCTTGATGCTTTTACTGGTGCGCCAAGTACGCATTGGTGGGGCAACTCTATTTTGATTCCAGAATTTGGCTTTGTAGTTGAATGGTTCTTTTCGTACCTAGAAAACAACTCGAGCTTTTTAAATTCAGTAAACCGTTAATCGGCGAGGATAAATTACATGTGTGGTATCGTTGGAATAGTCGGAACATCGCCAGTTAATCAGGCGATTTATGATGGCTTAACCGTTTTGCAACACCGTGGCCAAGATGCTGCGGGTATCATAACTATTGAGAACAATACATTTAGCTTGCGCAAAGCAAATGGCCTAGTGAAAGATGTATTTCACACTCGTCATATGAAACGTTTGCAAGGCAATATTGGCATTGGCCATGTGCGTTACCCAACAGCGGGTTCTTCAAGTTCGTCAGAGGCTCAGCCGTTTTATGTAAACTCTCCATTTGGTATAGCGCTTGCGCATAATGGTAACTTAACCAATGCCGAGTCGTTAAAAGAGCAGTTATTTTCAGAGGCACGTCGCCATGTTAATACGACCTCTGATTCTGAAATTTTACTTAACATCATGGCGCATGAGCTAAGTAAATCAGACAAACTAAAATTAGACCCTGAAGATATTTTCACCGCGGTTACTGAAGTTAACAATAAAGTAAGTGGCGGTTATGCCACTATCGCCATGATTATCGGTCATGGTATTGTGGCGTTTCGCGATCCAAACGGTATTCGTCCATTGGTGTTTGGTAAACGTGAATCAGCAAACGGCACTGAATACATGTTTGCCTCAGAAAGCGTAGCATTAAAGCCTGACGGTTTTGAATTTGTTCGTGACGTTGCCCCAGGCGAAGCTATTTATGTCACTGAAAATGGAGAGTTTCACTCTTTAAGCTGTGCAGATAAAGTGTCTTACTCACCGTGTATTTTTGAATTTGTTTATTTTGCACGACCGGATTCAACCATTGACCGCATGTCAGTGTATGCAGCGCGTGTAAATATGGGGACTAAGTTAGGTGAAAAAGTAGCGCGTGAATGGGCAGACAAAGACATTGATGTGGTTATTCCTATTCCTGAAACCTCGTGTGATATTGCATTAGAAATGGCACGCGTGCTTGACTTACCGTATCGCCAAGGCTTTGTTAAAAATCGTTATATTGGTCGTACGTTTATTATGCCTGGCCAAGAGCTTCGTAAAAAATCAGTTCGCCAAAAACTCAATGCGATTGATCGTGAGTTTAAAGGTAAAAATGTCCTACTTGTTGATGACTCAATTGTACGTGGTACCACCTCAGCACAAATTGTAGAGATGGCACGCGAGTCAGGCGCTAAAAATGTTTACTTTGCATCAGCAGCACCTGAAATACGCTTTCCAAATGTATACGGTATAGATATGCCATCTGCGGCAGAACTTATTGCACACGGCCGTGAAGTAGAAGATATTAACCAAAGCATTAGCTCTGATGGTTTAATCTTTCAATCGTTAAGCGATTTAATTGCTGCCGTTAGCCAAGAAAACCCAGAGATCACTAAGTTTGAAACATCAGTGTTTGACGGACAATACATTACTGGCGACATTGATCAAGATTACTTAAACCGTATAGATAAGCTGCGCAACGATTCAGCTAAAAGCATCCGTGAAAACGCAATGTCATCTGGTTTAGAAATACATAATCAAGATGAAAACGAATCTGATTAATAATGTAATGTTAGCCTGATAGTATTTTAAGGCTAATAAAAAAAGGAGCTTAACAGCTCCTTTTTTGCGTCTATAGAAAAGGAATATTTAAGTAAACATGGGGCTGATAATACCGTTGGTCCATAGCATAGCGGTAAGTGCTAATATAATAACCAGTAAAATTAATCCACAGGTAACAACAGAGCTTGCATAAATAAAGCCGCGCTCTTGCGGAATGTGCATCAAAATTGGCACGCCGGTGTACAGTAAATAAACTGAGTAGGCGAGTGCAACTAATCCAACACACACCACAAACCACAGCTCAGGCCAAAAAGCTGCCAATGCCGACATAAACACCGGTGTAGCGGTATAAGCTGCCAGCTCAATTGTTTGGGTAAAAGTCGGTTTAGCACCAAAAGTAACCGCCATCCAATGGGCTAAATAGGCCAGTGCAAATACACCGCCAATTAAAGCGACATACATGGCTGCGCCAATCATCAGTGCGCTTTCATGGGTTAAAAATACTGGATTACCTGTACCTATACTCCAGCCTAAGTAAACCGATGAGTAGTACCCCATTGCAGAGGGAAATAAAGCGATAAGCAAAATGTGCGATAAGCTATAGGTTAAGCTTTCGTGACGGTTATCAATTGTTTGCCATTCTTCGAGTGGATGGGCGTATAAACCCCATAGGTGATTTAGTATCATTGCGTGCTCTCCATAAAAGGATATATTACTGTTTGGTTATAATTGGTTTGTTTTTATACAGTCCATTTAGTTATGGTTCAGTAAGTATACAAAGTCAAGTTATCCACATGCTTGCAATAAGGGCGAGTGTTTATTTTATTCAGAGTAATATTTCATGTTAAAATGCCATAATCGCAATTTTTAGCAATGAGTAGTCAGCGTGCCACATAGCCAGCTTTTAGAGCCAATTAACAATTTTTTATTATGCAGTACTCCCGATGAGTGGGTTGAACAAGCAATCAAAAAAGAAAACTTACCCATCATATTAATTGATCACTTAATATGTGAATTAAAAGCGGCGCAAAGTGCCATGTTTTTAATTCGTAAGTATGCGGTAGATAAAGAGAGCAGTGATGCACTGCTTGAATGGCTTAAACCGTTTGAAACGCTTATTTATAAACGTGAGGGAAATTGGCGTGATTTAGCGGCTAAAAATAAACTCACTAAATCCATTATCCCTAAATCTAACTCGCCTTATGGCCAAGATTTAATTGATAAAATGGTAATGCTGATAAAAGAAGAGCTGCATCATTTCTATCAAGTGCTCGAAATTATGGATGAATACGGTGTTGAATATAAAAGTATAACGCCATGTCGTTATGCCAAAGGCATGCTACGCAATGTTAAAACGTTTGAGCCTAATGCCTTAGTTGATAAGCTTATTGTAGGTGCTTACATAGAAGCTCGCTCGTGTGAACGCTTTGCCAAGCTTGCACCCCATGTAGATAAACGCTTAGGGGATTTTTATATTTCATTGCTGCGCTCTGAGGCACGTCATTACCAAGATTATTTAACCCTTGCTCAAGACATTGCTGATTTTGATATTACCGAGCGGGTAAAAGAATTTGCTGAAATAGAAGCACAGTTAATTTTATCTGATGACGAAGACTTTAAGTTTCACAGTGGAACACCGTTAAGTAAAAGTGCTTAGTATACTTAAGTGCTACAAATGGGTTATGTTGTTGTAGCACATACTTTAGTATCAAAATTATTTTTAAATTAGACACTTCCAAAACTCTCTCCTAATATTTAAGCAAGTCGAATTTTGAGTTATCAACGGTCTATATTGCTTTGTAATTCATTTTAATAAAAGGGCCATACCTTATTTATTATTGGGTGAGAATGTATGCAAGATAAAGAGGGATTATTTGTATTTGCAGCTGAAGAAGAACCAGCAGATACAGATCTGAAAACTTGGAAAATATTAACCGTTGAGGATGATCTTGATTATCAAAACGCGTTAGTTAACAGCTTAAAAGAGCTAAAAGCCAAAGATGGTTATAAATACGAGTTGTTAACAGCAAATTCGGTACCAGAGGCGGCTTTGGCGTTGAGCATGCACCCTGATATTGCACTTATTTTTATAGATGTGGTGATGGAGGAGGATGACTCAGGTCTGCGTTTAGTGAATACTATTCGAGAGGTCATCGGTAACGCAGAAATGCGTATTGTGCTCTTAACAGGGCAACCTGGTTTTGCACCAGAGAGCGATATCATGAAAATGCTCGATATCGATGAATACTGGAATAAATCAGACCTATCTGCCGAGAAGCTGCAATCAATTGTTAATAGCAACATGCGCACTTGGGAGTATATCTCACAAATTAGGTCAGCCAAGCAAGGTTTACAGTTGGTGCTTGATGCATCTAGAAGTATTAACGGTAAGCACGATATGGCCTCTTTCTCTTATGCTGTGCTTAAAGAAATTAGCAACATTTTAAAAATAACCGAAGGTGGTGGTATTTTTTGTTCGAGTAATTCAGACCCTAGCTCTGAATGTTTAATACTCTCAACCCATGGTTGCTTTAGTGGCATTAAAGGGCAACCTGTGGGACCTAATCTGCCTGCAGAAATGCTGCAAGACTTTAAACAAGCGATTAGAGAGCGTCGTCATATTTTTTCAAAGCACCACAGTGTGTTTTTTTTCGAAACGCCAGATCAGCAGGGCGCTGATTACATAACTATCGTCAAATCAGACAACCCAATTAGTGAGCAAAACGAATATTTACTTAAAGTATTTAGTGAAAATGTGAGCACAGGATTTGCTAATATTTCGTTATTAAATCGCTTAACCGAGCTTGCTTATACCGATGTGTCACTTAACTTGCAAAACCGTAACTGGCTAACCCGTGAAATAAAGAACATGAATGCGCAGGAGCGGCTAAAAACGCGATTGGTCATTTTTGATATTTATCAGTTTGACGAAAAAGCATTCACCTTTGGTCATGAATTTTGTAATAAATTAATGAAGTTAGTTTACCAGAGTATTGTTGATAGCTTTACTAGGTATGACCCCCGCATAGCATTGATTAGTAACAAAGCGTTTGGCATGTTAGTGAGCGTTGACTTTGATATCTCAAATGCAGTTAGTTACTTTCAAAATAAACAAAAATTCGAAATTGAACAAGTTAAGCAATACATTGATGTCCGTATTTTAGAATTAAAATTAAATGTAGCTTTAAACTTAACACCTGAAAAAGTAATCAGCCTTGCAGAGTCGAGCCTGAACTCTTCGCAGCTAAACCAAACTAAGTATATTCAGCATACCGAGGAAAAAACAGATCAAATTACTCGTCGTTATGAACTGATGGCTGAGCTCAGAACGGCTATAGGTAATAAAAGTTTACAGGTGGCGTTACAACCCAAAATCAGCTTATCAACCTTGAAACCAGCAGGTTTTGAAGCGCTCGCTAGGTGGCAAAGAGCTGATGGCAGCTTTGTACGCCCTGATGAATTTATAGAGTTAGCTGAAACAGCCGGATTAATTAATGAACTAGACCATGTGATTTTCGAAAAAATACTAGAGACTATTAATCAACTTAAAGAGCAAGGCTGCAACTTACCCGTTGCATTTAATGCATCCTCTTATGATTTAGTTGAACCTAGTTACTTTGAGCAAATAAAAACTAAAATTGAAGAGTACAACATTCTGCCTTCTATGCTTGAGCTAGAGGTGACAGAAACGCAAGCCATAAGTAACTATAACTTAATTAAAGAAGCACTTGAACGGTTTATCGCCTTAGGTATGAAAGTCAGCATTGATGACTTTGGCACTGGTTACTCGTCGTTAGCTCACATCAATGAAATACCGTCTACGTCGATAAAAATAGATCGCTACTTTGTTAGTGATCTTGAATTTAATGACAACAATCAGTACATGATTAAGATGATATTATCTTTAGCGAATCAGTTTAACTTTTCGGTAATTGCTGAAGGTGTTGAGAATGAATTTGAGGCTCAGTGGTTACATCAGCAGGGGTGCGAAACTGCTCAAGGATACTACTTTTCTAAACCATTATTTTTAAAAGATTTAATTGTGTGGCTAAAACAGTTTGAAGTGAGTAAGAATGAATAGCCTTAACAGCTTGCCGGTCGGCTCAAAAAAAAGTGTGCTGATAAAGTCTTTGTTTAGTTTATTTATTACTTTATTTATTGGCTGGCTTATATACGAACAAACATATCAAGAAAAAATAAACACCATAAAAGCTAAGCAAGATGAAAAGTTAGTCCTTATCAGTGGAGATTTTTCTAAAGAGCTCAGTAGTATTAAAAAGCTTACGCGTATCCTGGCCCAAGGGCCGATTTTAAAAAGCGACACACCAAACAAGCCTTTACAATCAAAGCAAAGAAGAGATGAAATAAATAACTATTTTTTAAATTTTGCTGCTATCTCTACTAATATCGCGCAAATTCGCTGGCTAGATACACAAGGCCAAGAGCAATACCGCATTAACGCAGCCAATGGTATTGGCGAAATTGTATCGCCTGATGAGTTGCAAAATAAGCAAACTCGTTACTACTTTCAAAAAGGGATGCAGGTCAGTGCGCCTGACATTTTTGCCACAGAAATAGATTTAAATATCGAACGCAACCAAATTGTAATTCCTCATCAACCAACAATCCGTGTAACCTATCGTACGGATAAAGAAAATTACCTATTAGATGGTTTGCTAGTGGTAAACTTTAACTTAGATTATTTGTTTGATCAGATTAAAAGTTACAACCAAGAGAGCACTTTAATTAGCATTTTAAACCACGATGGCTTTTGGTTATTAAATACTGATGCTGAATTAGAGTGGGGGTTTATGTATGGTAAAAATGAGCAAACACTCGCTTTAAAAAAACCAGAGCTTTGGCAGCAAATTATTGATGGCAATGTAGAATATGGTTCGCACTTTTTTAACCATAGTCTTTATACCTACCGCCGTTTTTCTATTTTTTCGTTGCGCGAGAACAAAGGTAGAATTAGCAATGCTGACAAAGAATTAATTATTCTTATAAGTAGCCCCAATGAATTGTTAATAACTGTACGAAATGCGGCCTTACGGTTAGCGTTAATTTGCAGTGGATTACTATGTTTAATTAGCTTTGGTTTTATTTATCGTGAGTATAAGTTTCAAAATCAGCTATTAGCCCTGACACATAAATTACATATTGAAAAGATAGAACTAGATATCGTTAACCGTGAGCTTGATGCCACAATTAAGCAGCAGCAGCAACTGCAAGAAGGGTTAATTGAAGCGCAAAAACTATCTTCATTAGGGTTGCTCGTGGCAGGTGTTGCTCATGAAATGAATACGCCTATCGGTGGAGCCGTTATTTCTGTTTCAAATGCAGATATGGCATTGAATAAATTAAATGAAGCGATGAAACAGGGGCTGACTAAATCAACGTTAGAAAGTACTACAACAAGTATTGGAGAGAACCTAGCGCTGGCTAAAATTAATTTAAATAAAACCGCCGTATTAGTAAAAAGTTTTAAAAAAATGGCGATTGATCGCCATAATGATGAATTTATAGCATGTGATATTGAAAAAATTATTGAAGAGCTATTATTGTCATTAAACTCCAGGTTAAAAAACTCGCCAATAAAAGTGAAAACTATTTTTTTACTTAATAAACAGGTAATTAGCTTGCCAGGTGTTATTTCTCAGGTGGTCGAAAACTTAGTGGTTAATGCGCTAAACCATGCTTTTGATGAAAAGCAGGAGGGGGTAATAGAAATAAAAGTCGAACAAGCGACTAATAATAGGGTGAGGCTGAGCGTGTCAGATAATGGCAAAGGTGTTGATGGTGAGATAAAGGCAGATATATTTGAACCCTTTTATACTTCAGCTAGAGGTAAAGGTAACACGGGTTTAGGTTTATATATGGTTTATCAATGGGTAACCCAGATTTTAAAAGGGGACATCAAACTTCATTCAGAACCACAAAGCGATACCTATTTTAAAACGCAATTTATTATTACTTTACCTGACTTAAAAGCAAAGTCTCATTACGATTAGTCAATAAAGGCTAAAAACCCTACAAGGGGGTCGAAACTAACTCTTGAGAATCAGGGGTAATCACTAAATACGAACCTTGAGTATACCAATCGCCCAATACTGTGCGAGTAAGCGTTTGGTTATTAACTTTATAGGTATGTACATCAGGGCGGTGAGTATGGCCGTGGATCATATTAGCCACGTTATGTTTGGCGAAGGTTTCGAGTACTGCGCTTTGCACCACATCCAGTATTTCTATAGGTTTGTCTGCTTGGCTAAGTTTACTTTTTTCACGTGCATCACGCGCTATTTTTTTACGATACCACAATGGCATAGCAAGCATAAGTTTAGGCCACCACCAACCACGGCTCTTTCGACGAAACTTTTGGTACTCAACATCCTGGGTACACATTTCATCACCGTGCAAAATGACAGTAGGAGTGCCGTAGAGGTCGATCACTGTTTGCTCATTCAGTAAGGTCATTCCTGCCATATCGGCGTACTGTTCTCGCATGATAAAGTCGCGATTACCGTGTACAAAATAAATAGGAATACCTAAATTATTAACCGCTTTTAGCTGTTCTGCCACTGCCGCTGAGAGTTCGCTAACATAATCGTCACCAACCCACACTTCAAAAAAATCACCTAAAATATATAGGGCGTCTACTTTTTGAGGAGTAATATGGGCGTGTAAAAATTTAAAAAATGCCGCTGTAATATCAGGGCGATTTTCACTCAAATGTAAATCGGCGATAAAGTAGGTTTGGCGAGTCATGGTGATTCCATTTAGATAAAAGCGGGTGAATACCCGCTTTATGTATTCTTTGAAGAATAATGCGGTCTTAGCTGACAGTTACACTTTCAATTACCACATCTTCAAGTGGTACATCTTGGTGGAAGCCATTGCTACCTGTAGCAACACCTTTGATTTTATTTACTACGTCCATGCCTTCTACTACTTCAGCAAACACACAGTAACCCCAGCCCTGTGATGTTTCACTGCTGTGGTTTAAAAAGTCGTTGTTATTTACGTTAATGAAAAATTGCGCTGTAGCTGAGTGTGGATCAGGCGTGCGTGCCATTGCTAATGTACCTACTTTGTTAGATAGGCCGTTGTTCGCTTCATTTTCAATTGGGTCGTTTACTTCTTTTTGTTCCATACCCGGTGCAAAACCACCGCCTTGAACCATAAAACCATCAATTACACGATGAAAAATAGTGCCATTATAAAAACCTGAGTTTGCATACTCTAAAAAGTTTTTTACTGTATTTGGAGCTTCGCTTTCGTGCATTTTAATGGTGATATCACCAAAATTTGTGTGTAGAACAACCATGAGATTTCCTATAGCTGGTTTGAATATTGACGCTATTTTATCGTAGTTGACCCAGATTAACAAAGAGCTTTGATAAACCGCTAGAGCCCATGCTTAGCAAGTGGTAACATAGCTTTTCTGTTAATCGTGAAGGAAAGCAACTAAATGGTACAAATATACAACACACTGACACGCCAAAAAGAAGAGTTTAAACCTATGGTCGATGGAAAAATCGACATGTATGTGTGTGGTATCACCATTTATGATTACTGTCACATTGGCCATGCACGCACATTTGTGGGTTTTGATGTAATTGTTCGCTACCTTCGCCACTTAGGTTACGATTTAAAGTATGTACGTAATATTACCGATGTTGATGATAAAATTATCAAGCGCGCAAATGAAAACGGTGAGGCGATTAACGACTTAACCGTGCGTATGACTAAAGCCATGCATGAAGACTTTGACAGTTTAAATATGCTACGTCCTGATATAGAGCCAACCGTAACCGGCCACATGGATGAAATTATTGCTATGGTTGAGCGTTTGATTGCCAAAGGCCACGCTTATGTTGCAGCCGATGGCGACGTTTTATTTGATGTTTCTACCTTTGAGCAATACGGAGCTCTTTCGCAACAAGATTTAACCATGTTGCAATCAGGTTCGCGTGTTGAAGTAGCTCAAGATAAAGACGATCCTCTTGATTTTGTTTTATGGAAAAAAGCCAAAGCAGGGGAGCCGTCGTGGTCATCACCTTGGGGTGAGGGTCGCCCTGGTTGGCACATAGAATGTTCAGCAATGAGCTCTAAGCATTTAGGTGAGCATTTTGATATTCATGGTGGTGGTTCAGACCTACAGTTCCCGCACCACGAAAACGAAATCGCGCAATCATGTTGTGCAAATAATGGCCAGTATGTAAATACTTGGATCCACACCGGTATGGTACAAGTGAACAAAGAGAAGATGTCTAAATCGTTGGATAACTTTTTTACCGTTCGTGAGGTATTAAAACAATATGACGCAGAGTCGGTTCGTTACTTTTTAATATCAGGTCATTACCGCAGTCAGCTCAATTATTCGCAAGAAAACTTAGACCAAGCACGTTCGTCTCTTGAGCGTATTTACACCGCATTACGTGGCGTTGAGCCAGTTGAATGTGAGCTTGAGGGTAATGAGTATGTGGCTAAGTTTAGAAAAGCCATGAATGATGACTTTAATTCGCCAGAAGCATTACCGGTTGTGTTTGAAGTTGCTAAAGAGCTAAATCGTGTAAAAGACAGTGATAGCGAAAAAGCAGGACATTTAGCCTTTATTCTACGTAGCTTAGGTGAAATACTTGGTATTGCTCAACAAGCACCAGAGGCATTTTTACAAGGCGGTCAAAACGACGATGAAGTGGCTGAAATTGAGGCACTGATTGTAAAACGTAATGACGCACGTGCCAGTAAAAATTGGGCTGCAGCAGATGAAGCTCGCGATGCTTTAAATGCGTTAGGTGTAGTACTTGAAGATTCAGCGGGAAAAACAACGTGGCGTAAAGCTTAGGGTTTGTTGAGCTTTGCGGATTTAGCCATAACGCGCTGAACACAAAAAAGGGTTGCCATAGGGTAACCCTTTTTTAGTTATATCAATTGCATTAGATTGATTATGCTTTTAATAAAATTGATATTGTTGACCTCAATTATAGTTGAGGTTTTAAACTCGCATTCATCAATTTAAAAATGGAAAATTAATGAATATTTTACTTGCCATGATCCCAGCTTTTTTATGGGGAACGACTTATGCGGTAACTAAATACGCAACCCCAGAGTGGCCGCCAATCTTGCTAGGAGCCATACGTGCACTCCCTGCTGGTTTATTATTGTTGTTATTTAAACCTTCTTGGCCAACGGCTAAACAGTGGCCAGGCATTTTTCTAATAGGCGCAATCAATATTGCGTTGTTTTTTAGTTTTATTTTTGTAATGGCGATTAATTTACCTGCTGCGATTGCAGGTGTCGGTATGGTATCTGTTCCTGTGGTCGCATTATTATATGCATGGCTCGTAAAGCGACAACAGCCAGCGCTAGTGCAAGGATTTTGTGCCCTTGCTTTAGTGGTTTTAGCATGGCGCTTATTTGACCCACAACATGTTACACTTAATTTATTGGGAGTAGTGGCACTGATAGGGGCGCTATTGACTATTGTTATAGGCAGTACGCTGGTAAAAAAAGTGACCGCTAAAGTACACTGGTGGACAGTATTAACATGGCAGTTAATTATTGGCGGCAGTTTGCTAGCAATTGCCGCTGCAATACAGGCTTTTTATTTTGCTCCCCAGCAGTATCAATTTTTAACTGCATCAATAAATACAACCCAATGGCTGGCGCTATTTTGGCTGGTGGTGCCTAACACTGCTTTAGCCTATATTTTGTATGTTTGGTTATTAGGGCGAATGACAGTGGTTGAATTTACTTTTGGCACTATAGCTAACCCAATTGCCGGCATTTTATGTGCAGGGTTATTGATTAACGAACAATATGAAAGTTGGCAGTACGCGATTATGTTATTAATGATCGTGTTTTCGGTATTGCCACAAGGCTTGGCATTAATAAAACGAAGAATGATGATACAAAAAGCCCGCAATTAAGCGGGCTCTTCATTACTTTATTTTTTGTTTATTAGCTGTGATACTTTTCACACGCTTCTAGCGTATTTTCAATTAAGCTAGCAACCGTCATCGGACCCACACCGCCTGGTACAGGGGTAATAAAGTCCGCTTTTTGTTCTGCAACGGCGTACTCTACATCACCCACTAATTTACCGTTGTCTAAACGGTTAATACCTACATCAATAACAATGGCGCCGTCTTTTATCCAATCACCCGGAATAAATTCAGGTTTACCCACTGCTACAACCAGTAAATCTGCACGGCGTACATGCGTTTCTAAATCTTGGGTAAACTTATGACAAACAGTGGTGGTACATCCGGCGAGTAACAGCTCAAGTGACATAGGTCGACCCACAATATTAGAGGCACCAACAACCACAGCATGCATGCCTTTGTAACGTACGCCGGTTGAATCTAGTAAAGTAATAATACCCTTAGGTGTACATGGACGAAGAGCGGGCATACGCTGTGCTAATCGGCCAATATTATAAGGATGAAAACCATCAACGTCTTTGTGTGGAGTAATACGCTCAAGAATTTTTTCTGCATCTAAGCCCTCTGGTAAAGGGAGCTGCACTAAAATACCATCAATTTCACCATCAACATTCAACTCATCAATTAATGCTAATAGCGCTTGCTCTGTGGTGTCTGCTGGTAAGTCGAATGACTTAGAAATAAAACCAACCTCTTCACAGGCTTTACGTTTTGAACCAACGTAAACTTGGCTTGCTGGATCTTGTCCAACAAGTACCACAGCTAATCCTGGGGCTCTAAGGTTTTGCGCAACACGTTCTGAAACTCGTTCAGCCACTGCGCTACGTACTTGTTTTGCTACTGCTTTACCATCAATGATGTTTGCCGTCATGGGTGACCTTTAATTAGGTTAATTAACTTGATACCGATACATTTAAAAAACGAATGCATATATAGGGGTTAAAATGCCGATAAAGAAAACACCTTTATCTTACTCATTTTTTATATGGCGACTATTTTCGCAGAAAAGCGGTTAAGCGCCAAGTTGCTTTTAAAGTATAAGCGCTCGAATTATAAAAAAGAGTTTAAATTTTATCCCTGTATCGTAATATTTGACCATTATGAACTAAAAATGAGCAATTGATTTGTTTTCTTAAAAAAACGTTTGACCTAACCCAGTCAAATCACTATTATGCACCCCGTTGTCAACGAGGTCACTCGCAGACAATAGTAAGTATCGGCGATTAGCGCAGTTTGGTAGCGCACTTGGTTTGGGTCCAAGGGGTCGCAGGTTCAAATCCTGCATCGCCGACCATTTTTATGTTTATTCATAACAATTTAACTTACTAGTGAACTATGAAGTTTTCGATGCGCCCATAGCTCAGCTGGATAGAGCAACGCCCTTCTAAGGCGTCGGTCGAAGGTTCGAATCCTTCTGGGTGCGCCATTTTGAAAACACTGTAATGCCGTGGTGATTGTAGCTCAGTTGGTAGAGCCCCGGATTGTGATTCCGGTTGTCGTGGGTTCGAGCCCCATCAGTCACCCCAATTTACAAAAAAGAATATCGGCGATTAGCGCAGTTTGGTAGCGCACTTGGTTTGGGTCCAAGGGGTCGCAGGTTCAAATCCTGCATCGCCGACCACTTTCTTATAAGTGGTCTTAAATCCAACATTTAAGTATTCAAGAAAAGTTATATCGGCGATTAGCGCAGTTTGGTAGCGCACTTGGTTTGGGTCCAAGGGGTCGCAGGTTCAAATCCTGCATCGCCGACCATTTCCCCTAAGTAAAACACATCTAAATTCTACTTTTATTAAACAACACCCTTAATTTTTTCTTTATTAATCGTATTTTCACTTAATTAGTCTGTTTTTTATTCGCTTAGTCGTTATCTACCCTGATCTACCCCAAATAATTGCCCCCTACACTCGACTATCATAAATATTAGGTTATAATGCCGCGTCTATTTGTTTAATAATATAGTGCCCTAAGGGCAGAGCAGCAATGGTATCTCCTGGTAGCGACGGATTTTTTTAAGCCCCAAAGCTTGAATTTTATCAAGACGCCTATAGATTACTTTGTTTGTAAGGAAGGCGAACAGTCGCCAAAATTGAATATTGAGGTAAATCATGCAAGTTTCTGTTGAGACGACTCAAGGCCTTGAGCGCCGTCTGACCATCACCGTTCCTGCAGAGAACGTTGAGACCGAAGTAAAAAAACGCTTACAACAACTGTCAAAAACGCAGCGTATCGACGGTTTCCGTGCTGGTAAAGTTCCAGTATCAGTAATCAACAAGCGTTTCGGACCAGCTGTTCGTCAAGAAGTTGCTGGCGAAGTAATGCAACGTAATTACATTGAAGCAATTGTTGCTGAAAAAATTAACCCTGCAGGCGCACCAACATTTGCTCCTAAAGCACTTGAAGCAGGTAAAGATTTAGAATTCTCAGCAACATTTGAAGTTTATCCTGAAGTTGAAGTTCAAGGTTTAGAGAAAATTGCTGTTGAAAAACCAGCGGTAGAAGTTACTGACGAAGATTTAGCAAACATGCTAGAAACACTTCGTAAGCAACACGCTTCTTGGGCTGATGTTGATGCAGCGGCTGGCGCAAACGACCGTGTAACGGTTGATTTCGTTGGTACTATCGACGGCGAAGAATTTGAAGGCGGCAAAGCTGAAGACTTCCCATTAGAACTTGGCCAAGGTCGTATGATCCCAGGTTTTGAAGATAACATCGTTGGCAAAAAAGCAGGCGAAGAAGTGGTTGCTGATGTAACTTTCCCTGAAGATTACCATGCTGAAAACTTAAAAGGTAAAGCGGCTCAATTCACTATCACAGTGAAAAAAGTTGAAGCGCAAGAATTACCTGAATTAAGCGATGAGTTTGCAACTAAATTCGGTGTTACCGAAGGCGGTGTAGACGCGCTTAAAGAAGAAGTTAAAAAGAACATGACGCGTGAGCTAGACCAAGCGGTTAAAGCTAACGTTAAAGACCAAGCAATTAAAGGTCTTTTAGAGCAAAACGAAGTTGAAGTGCCTAAAGCATTAATCGACCAAGAAGTTGACGCACTACGTCAGCAAGCTGCTCAACGTTTTGGTGGCAATGGTCAAAACATGCCAGAGCTTCCAGCTGAATTGTTCCACGAGCAAGCAGTAACACGTGTTAAAACTGGCCTATTATTAGGTGAAGTGATTAAAGCGAATGACATCAAAGTTGATGACGCTAAAGTTGAAGCATTAATTGCTACTGTAGCTTCTGCATACGAAGATCCAACTGAAGTAGTAGAATACTACAAAGCAAATGATCAACTAATGCAGCAAATGCGTAATGTAGCAATGGAAGAGCAAGCTGTTGAAGCTATTTTGGCTAAAGCAACTGTGACTGATGTTGAAAAAGCATTTGATGACATCATGAATCCACAGCAAGGTGCATAATAAGTCATTGACTTAAGCGCTCGCTAACGATTAAATGGCTCGTGTTACTCTGTTTATGCAGTGTGCCCGGGCCATTTTAGTTTGTGGTTCTTAATTAGCTAAAAATGATCATTATGCTTTTCTTAGAATAAGTATAAGCGCATAAGGAATTAAATAAGTATGAACACTGGTATGACAGATCCCCTAAACGCATTAGTCCCTATGGTTGTTGAGCAAACAGCTAAAGGCGAGCGCTCGTTTGATATTTATTCGAGACTATTAAAAGAGCGTATTATCTTTTTAACGGGCCAAGTTGAAGACAACATGGCAAACCTGATCTTAGCGCAAATGCTATTTTTAGAATCAGAGAACCCAGAAAAAGATATTTTCTTATATATCAATTCACCGGGTGGCTCTGTCACTGCGGGAATGGCTATTTACGATACAATGAACTTCATTAAACCAGACGTAAGCACAATCTGTGTAGGCCAAGCGGCTAGCATGGGCGCATTTTTACTGTCTGGTGGCGCGAAGGGTAAACGTTTTTGTTTACCAAATTCACGCGTGATGATTCACCAACCGTTAGGTGGATTCCAAGGTCAAGCGTCTGACTTTGAAATACACGCAAAAGAAATCCTGTCTATTAAAGACAAGTTAAATCGCTTAATGGCTGAGCATACTGGCCAACCGCTTGACGTTGTTTCACGCGATACAGACCGTGACAATTTTATGAGTGCAAGCCAAGCTGTAGATTACGGTATTGTTGACTCAGTATTTACTAATCGCGGTAGCAAGTAAGTATGCCTGCAAGCAGTGATGCTTGCTAATGAGAGTTACTATGCGAAAAACACTAAATTTTGGTATAGTTAAAGCGTATTAAAATAGCCACCAAGACTTTGGTGGCCAACGTAATAAAATGAGGTAGCTGAATGTCTGACACTCCTACAGACGGCGACAAAAGTAATAAATTGTTATACTGCTCTTTTTGTGGCAAAAGCCAGCATGAAGTTCGAAAGTTAATTGCAGGACCTTCAGTATACGTTTGTGATGAATGTGTAGAGCTGTGTAATGATATTATCAGGGAAGAAATTAAAGACATCGCGCCTAAGCATGATGCCGCTGACAAATTACCTGTGCCAAAAGAAATTCGTAACCACTTAGACGACTACGTTATTGGTCAAGACCATGCGAAGAAAGTATTGTCTGTAGCGGTTTACAATCACTACAAGCGTTTACGCAATCAATCAACTAAACAAGACGTTGAACTAGGTAAAAGTAATATTTTATTAATTGGCCCAACCGGGAGTGGTAAAACATTATTAGCTGAAACGTTAGCTCGTTTACTTGATGTGCCGTTTACTATGGCCGATGCCACCACACTAACCGAAGCCGGTTATGTAGGTGAAGATGTTGAAAACATTATTCAAAAGCTTTTACAAAAATGTGACTACGACGTAGAAAAAGCACAACGTGGTATTGTTTACATTGATGAAATTGACAAAATTTCTCGTAAATCAGATAACCCATCAATCACACGTGATGTATCAGGTGAAGGTGTACAACAAGCCTTACTTAAACTGATTGAAGGTACAGTGGCTTCTGTTCCTCCACAAGGTGGACGTAAACATCCACAGCAAGAGTTCCTGCAAGTAGACACCTCTAAAATACTGTTTATTTGTGGTGGTGCATTTGCTGGTCTTGATAAAGTTATTGAGCAGCGTAGCCATAAAAACACCGGTATTGGTTTTGGTGTTGACGTTAAAGAGTCGGCGGCGAGCCGTTCTCTGAGTGAAACATTTAAAGATGTTGAGCCAGAAGATTTAGTAAAATATGGTTTAATTCCAGAGTTTATTGGTCGTTTACCTGTGGTTGCAACATTGACTGAACTTGATGAAGCCGCGCTGGTACAAATTCTAAGTGAGCCTAAAAACGCCATTACTAAACAGTTTTCAGTATTGTTTGGTATGGAAGATGTTGAGCTTGAGTTTCGTGATGATGCACTGCGTGCTATTGCTCATAAAGCAATGGAACGTAAAACCGGTGCGCGTGGCTTACGTTCAATCGTAGAAGGTGTATTGCTTGATACTATGTATGAGCTGCCTTCAATTGATAACGTTAGCAAAGTGGTTGTTGATGAAACCGTTATTAAAGGCGAGTCTGATCCTATCTTAATTTATGACAGCAGTAATCAAGAACATGCTGCGGCAGATTAAATTCTGAGCGAATCATAAAAAAAGGGAGCCAATGGCTCCTTTTTTTATAATTAATTTAATCGAGTTAACAAAAATTGTTGAACTTTAATTAGGTTATCCCCATATACTTGAGTAATCTTTAAATAAATGAAGTGCAAAGAGAAAATACAATGACGCTTGAGAGAAACGATCGAGTCGAAATCCCTGTGCTAGCACTGCGCGATGTGGTGGTGTATCCACACATGGTGATCCCGCTTTTTGTAGGCCGTGAAAAATCAATAAAATGCCTTGAAGCGGCAATGGATAAAGACAAACAAATTTTCTTAGTTGCACAAAAAGATGCAACTGTAGATGAGCCTGAGAAAGACGATATTTATCGTGTTGGGACAATTGCGACTGTACTTCAATTATTAAAGCTACCCGATGGTACAGTAAAAGTATTAGTTGAAGGCACACAACGTGCGAATATCGAAGAGTTTGTTGATAACGAAGACTTCTTCGTTGCCAATGCACAGTTTATTGAATCGGATTCAGTGAACGAACAAGAACAAGATATCTTTATTCGTAGTGCATTGAGCCAGTTTGAAGGCTATGTAAAATTAAATAAAAAAATTCCACCTGAAGTCATGACCTCGGTATCCGGTATTGATGAGCCTGCGCGTCTTGCTGACACTATGGCAGCACATATGCCATTGAAAGTGCCTGAAAAACAAAAAGTACTTGAAATATCTAGCGTTACAGAACGTTTAGAGTACTTAATGGCGCTGATGGAAGGTGAAATAGACTTATTGCAAGTTGAGAAGAAAATTCGCACCCGCGTTAAAAAGCAAATGGAAAAATCGCAGCGTGAGTATTACCTCAATGAGCAAATGAAAGCGATTCAAAAAGAGTTGGGTGAAATTGATGACGTACCGGATGAATTTGAAGCGTTGAAAAAGCGCATTGAAGAGTCTGGCATGCCATCAGAAGCGAAAGAAAAAGCCACAGCTGAATTAAATAAGCTTAAGATGATGTCGCCAATGTCGGCAGAAGCCAGTGTTGTTCGCTCATACATAGATACGTTAATTAACGTACCGTGGAAAAAACGCTCTAAGGTGAAAAAAGACTTAGCCGGCGCGCAAAAAATATTAGATAGCGATCACCACGGCCTTGATAAAGTCAAAGAACGCATTATTGAGTACCTCGCAGTACAACAGCGCACAAATAAACTTAAAGGGCCAATCTTATGTTTAGTTGGACCGCCAGGTGTAGGTAAAACATCACTTGGACAGTCTATTGCGCGTTCAACGGGTCGTAAATACGTTCGTATGGCACTCGGTGGCGTACGCGATGAGGCTGAGATTCGTGGGCATCGTCGTACTTACATTGGTTCTATGCCTGGTAAGTTAATTCAAAACATGACTAAAGTAGGCGTTAAAAACCCATTATTCTTGTTAGATGAAATTGACAAAATGTCAGCGGATATGCGCGGTGACCCTGCATCAGCATTGTTAGAAGTATTGGATCCTGAGCAAAACAGTCATTTTGCGGACCATTACTTAGAAGTTGATTACGACTTATCTGATGTGATGTTTGTTGCAACCTCAAATAGCTTTAATATTCCAGGTCCTTTATTAGACCGCATGGAAGTGATTCGATTATCGGGTTACACCGAAGACGAAAAGCTAAATATTGCTAAAGAGCACTTAATTCCTAAGCAAATTAAGCGTAATGGTTTAAAAGCTAAAGAAGTTGAAATTGCCGACAGTGCCATCATTGGTATTATCCGTTATTACACCCGTGAAGCGGGCGTGCGTAATTTAGAGCGTGAAGTATCTAAGCTATGTCGTAAAGCGGTTAAAAATATCTTAATCGAAAAAGACACTAAAACAGTGACAATTGATGCAGATAACCTTGAAGAATACTTAGGTGTGCAGCGCTTTGATTACGGTAAAGCAGAAGATGGCGACCGTATTGGCCAAGTTACAGGCCTTGCATGGACAGAAGTAGGCGGTGACTTACTCACGATTGAATGTGCTGCAGTACCAGGTAAAGGTAAGCTGACCTATACAGGCTCGTTAGGCGATGTAATGCAAGAGTCGATTCAAGCGGCAATGACCGTTGTGCGTAATCGTGCTGATGAGCTGCGTATTAATAGCGACTTTTATGAAAAGCGCGATATTCACGTACACGTACCTGAGGGTGCAACACCTAAAGATGGCCCAAGTGCCGGTATTGCAATGGTAACGTGTTTGGTTTCAAGCTTAACCGGTAATGCGGTGCGCTCTGATGTAGCCATGACAGGTGAAATTACCTTACGTGGTGAAGTATTGCCTATTGGTGGTTTAAAAGAGAAATTATTAGCGGCTCACCGTGGTGGGATTAAAACGGTCATCATTCCAAAAATTAACGAACGTGACTTAAAAGAGATACCTGACAATGTATTGGCGGGTCTTGATATTCACCCAGTTACATGGATTGATGAGGTATTAAAGCTTGCTTTAGTGCATCCAGTTGATAGTTTTTCAGTCGAAACACCGAAAAAGCAGTAAAAAAGCCAAAAAAAGTGCTTTTAGGGGCTTTTCAAATCTAAACGGTATGATAAGTTAAGCACTGGTTTTCAAGCCTAGCCCTTGCAGGGCCTAGGCTTAAGAAAAATATAATCATATGAGCTTTAAATAAATGCTCAAAAATTTCAAAACAGTGATGTTAGTTTAAAAAAACAATCGCTCTTGATAACAACAATGAAAGAGGATGATATTGTGAATAAATCTCAATTAATCGATCAAATCGCAGCTGATGCTGACATTTCTAAAGCGGCTGCAGGTCGTGCACTAGATTCATTCATCGAATCTGTATCTGGCGCGCTAAAAGATGGCGACTCAGTTGCACTTGTTGGTTTTGGTACTTTCTCTGTACGTGAGCGTGCTGCTCGTGCAGGTCGTAACCCACAAACTGGTGAAACGATTCAAATTGCTGCTGCTAACATCCCAGCTTTTAAAGCCGGTAAAGCGCTTAAAGACGCAGTAAACTAATCACTGTGTAAACAAATTAGTTATGGCGAGTGAACAATACGCTTAATTATTCTAATCGATGAATTAAGTTACTTCACCGCCAGTTACTTCAAGTGAAAAAGCGTATCTGGTAAGATACGCTTTTTTTACATATGACAAGGTAGAAAAGACCTTGGTCAGAAAAGAGATAAACAAATGCTTGAGAAAATCAGAGAAGGTTCGCAAGGGCCGGTAGCCAAAGTCATTTTAGGCGCGGTGATTTTATCTTTTGCCTTAGCTGGGATCGGTAGTTACTTAGGTCAAACCACAGAACAACCCGTTGCTGAAGTAAATGGAATTAAAATTAGCCAAACAGAATTTAGCCGTGCGTTTCAAAATGAACGTAGCCGCTTAGAACAACAATTTGGTGAATATTTTACCCAAATAGCAGCCGATCCAACTTATATGGCTCAAATACGTCAAGGCGTGATTGACCGTTTAGTACAACAAGAATTACAAAGCCAGTTAGCGACTGAGCTGGGTCTGCGTGTGAGTGATGAAAGTATTCGTCAAACAATTTTAGAGCTTCCTTATTTTAAAATTGGCGATCAGTTTAATAACGACCGTTACTTACAAGTGATTCGTCAAATGAACTTCCAACCTGATTCATTTCGAGAGTACCTTCGTGATGATATGACACGTAGCCAGTTAGTGTCAGCGGTTGCAGGAACTGACTTTGCATTGCAAAACGAGCTTAAATCAGCCATTGCACTGCAACAACAAACTCGCAGCATTGATTATTTAGTCATTGATAAACAAGCAATGCAGGCTGATGTTGACGTTACTGATCAAGAAGTGGCTGATTATTACGAATTAAATGCAGGGCAATTTTTATCGCCAGAGCTTATTTCAGTTAATTACATTGAGTTAGATGCAGATGATATCGATGTTGCATCGGTAAGTGAAGACGACGTAAAAGCATATTATGAGCAGAGTAAAGCGCAATATGTTGAGCCTGAAAAACGTCGTGTATCACATATCTTAATTGATAACAGTGAAGATGACGATGCGGCAAAAGCGAAAGCTGAGTCTTTATTAGCACAGCTTAATGCGGGTGCTGATTTTGCACAATTAGCTGAATCGTCGTCAGATGATATTGTTAGCGCCGAAATGGGTGGTGACCTAGAGTGGATTGAACGTGATGTCATGGAGCCTGCATTTGAAGATGCTGCTTTTGCACTGCAAAACAAAGGTGATTACTCTGATGTAGTAGCCTCTGAATTTGGTTATCACATCATTAAACTTACAGACATTCAATCGCAGCAAGTTAAACCTTACGATGCCGTGAAAGCCGATTTACGTGCTGAACTTGAACAAGCTGAAAAAGTGGATGCGTTTTACGAGAAGCAAACAGAAATGGGTGCGTTAGCATTTGAGATTTCTGACCGCTTAGACGATGCTGCTGAAGTGGCGGGTGTTGAAGTACAATCTACACCGCTATTAGCACTGAGTGCGCTTCCTGAGCCGCTTAATAATCCTGCGGTTATAACCGCATTATCATCAGTTGAATTACTAGAAGATAAAGTAAACTCAGAAGTAATCGAACTAGGTAATGAGCACGTGATTGTGGTTCGTGTTAACGAGCATCAACCGGCTGCAACTAAAGCATTGAGCGAAGTAAGCGAGCAAATTAAAACACGCTTAGTAAACGAAAAAGCGTCGGATCTTGCTAAAGAAAAAGCACGTACCTTATTTGCACAAATCAAAGACGGTAAGAGCTTAAACGATGTTGCTGCTGAGCAGTCACTAAGCGTTCGTCAAGAGTCGCAACTTACTCGTGAAAGCTTTGCTGTTTCGCCTGCTATTGTTACCCAAGTATTTAAAATGGCGCACCCACGAGATGGCGCAGTTTATGATGTAGTTAACTTAAACAATGGTGATGCTGCTATTGTTGCGCTTAACTCAGTCACGGATGCACCAGTGAGTGACAGCATTGAGCCACAAATGAAGCAAAATATCACGATGGCCCAAGCACAGAAAAACTATACGGTATTCATTGAGTCGCTTAAGCAACAAGCGGAACTTAATGTACCAAAAGCAGCGCAACCTGCGGAATAAATAATAGCTAAACTATAAAAGGCGCCAATTGGCGCCTTTTTTGTTTTTGTATTAACAGCTTAATAAGCGTTGAGTAACCTTTGACTGTGGGCTTTGAAAAATAGCTTCAGTGGGACCGTATTCAACAATTTCACCTTTATTGAGAACGACTAATTGGTCGCTAATATGACGCACTAAACTTAAGTGATGGGTGATCAAAATATAGGTTAAACCGGTTTCGAGCTGTAATTTAAGTAATAAGTTAACTATTTGCGCCCTCACAGAGGGGTCAAGCGACGAAAGTGCCTCATCGAGTACAACGACCTTGGGATCTAAAATAAGTGCGCGAGCGAGCGCTATACGCTGTAATTGCCCAATACTAAACATATGCGGATAGTATTGTTGGTGATCAACCAGCAAACCGACCTTAAGTAAAGTACTGCCAATTTTTTCACTGCGCTGATCTTTATCAAAATCGGTATTAAATTTTAGGCAATCGTCGAGCATTTCTGCAATGGTTAGTGCTGGGTTTAACGAGGTGGCGGAGTCTTGAAAAATCATTCGGATATAACGGCACTGAGCATCGCGCTGGCCGTTGTTTTCAATGGTGTTATTTTCTAATAATATTTGTCCGCTGTCTGCACTGTATGCGCCAACTAACAATTTAGCGAGGGTGCTTTTTCCTGAGCCGGTTTCACCAATAATGGCAATCGTTTCACCTTTACCAATACTAAATGAGATGTTTTTTAGTACATCAAATTTTTTACGGCTAAATAAACCTGCACGCATGTTAAAGGCTTTTGACAAGGCTTGAACTTTTAACAAGGGTTGCATTATTTTACTTCCTTGATCAATGGAAAGTGACACGCGTAACTATGGCCGTGGTGTTTAGAGAGTTTAGGGGCAACCACACACTCTTTTTGTGCTTGCGGGCAACGCGGTCCTAAACGACAACCAATCGGTAAATGTTGTAGTGTAGGTATAGTGCCTTTTAATGCATAAAAAGGTTCTTTATGGGCTAAGCCGTGCTCATAATCAGGTAAGCTTTTTAATAAAGCCTGCGTATAAGGATGACGCGGTTGGCTAAAAATACGGTGCGTTGGACCGGCTTCAACCATTTGTCCGCAATACAAAACATGAATACCATGTGACCAATTTACTATTTCTTCTAGCTCATGGGAAATCATCAAAATAGACATATTCTTTAGCTGATTCAAACTTTTTAATAATCGAAATACCTGCGCACGAGTGGTACTTTCTAGTGCGGTTGTTGGCTCATCAGCAATGAGCAATTTAGGTGTACGCGCAATGGCCATGGCTATCATGACTTTTTGACAAACGCCTTCAGAGAGTTCATGAGGGTAGCTATCAAGCACGGCTTCATGATTTTTAATGCCCACTTTGTGTATCAGTGCTTTTACACGATCTTTACGCTCTCGGTTGCGTTTTAAGAAAAACCCTTTGGCGGCCACTTCAGGCAGTGTTTCAGCGATTTGGTTAAATATTTTTGCAGTAGGGTCAAGGCAGCGACTTGGATCTTGGTAAATCATTGCAATGTCTTGGCTGACGGTTTTACGGCGCTGCTCTGGTGTGAGGCGCATTAAATCAACACCGCGCCAATGCATTCTATCGGCGGTTATAACCCAGCGTTCGTTAAGTACGCCTACAATGGCTTTTGCAATTAAGCTTTTTCCTGAGCCGGATTCTCCCACTAAGGCGTGTACTTCACCTTCTTTTAAACTAAAACTTACTCGGTCAACAGCACGAATAGCGGTTTCAGACGTTTGCAGCTCTATGGTTAAGTTTCGAATATCTAGTAAATGCATTTAATCGGCCTTACGCGCTTGTAAAACTTTGCGAAGTCCATCGCCCACCAAGTTTGTTGAAAGAACGGCTAAAAATAGCAGTACACCCGGAAGAGCCACCGTCCATGGCGCTAAATAAATAAGCCCTAAGTTTTCGGCCAAAATAGCACCCCATTCAGTGGTCGGCGGCTGTGCGCCAAGTTTTAAAAACCCTAGCGCAGCAATATCTAAAATAGCTGTGGAGAGGGCCATAGTAAAAATAACCACAATATACTCATACACATTAGGAAAAATACCGCGCGATAAAATATGCCACTTAGAGGCCCCATCGAGCCGGTACGCTGTGACATAATCTTTACCCAGCTCATCAACGATTAGGTTTCTAATGGAATGAATAAACTGTGGTAACAGCGCTAAAATAATTGCCCAAACGGTATTCATTAATCCTGGGCCGAGTATGGCAATAATAATAATGGCCAATAATAATGAGGGGATAGATAAGGTTACATCAAGTAAATGGTTCAAAAAGCTAGAGCGTATGCCTTTGCTTATACCAGCAAATGTACCGACTAACACACCAATTATGGTGGTAATTAGGGCAGCCACGACCGACAAACCAAAAGTATAAGTCGCACCATTCATCAAGCGTGAAAGCACATCTCGGCCTAAGTCATCGGTGCCTAAAATAAACCGCACATCGCCCATTTCATTCCATGAAGGTGGCAGCAGTAGTGCATTACTGTGCTGTTGATTTACTCCATAGGGCGCAAGAAACGGCGCTGTTGCAGCTAATATACTAAAGGCAATAAACACCCATAAACCCACCAAAGCAGGATGGTTATTTTTAAATTTTCGCCATAGTCTCGCTAATGGCGATTTATTTGAATCTTCTGAAAATAAATTAAACTTTGCCATGCGCTTGGTTCCGAGACAGAGGATCGAGTAGGGTGTATGTTAGTTCAGCTATAATTGTGGCAATAATAATAAAAAAAGAAACGGCCATTAACCCCCCTTGTATGGCAGGGTAGTCACGTTGATAAATACTGTCGATTAACCAACGGCCAATCCCCGGCCATGAAAAAATAACCTCGGTGATCATAGCAAGGGTGATCAAGGTGCTAAATTGCAAACCTATTTGCTTTATGACTGGCAGTAATGCATTTCTCAGGGCGTGATGAATAATAAGCTGTCCACGGTTAAGGCCTTTGGCGCGAGCTGTTTTGATAAAGTTTTGATCCATTACTTTTAACATTGATTCGCGAGTAAAGCGCACCAATACAGTAGTCGGATACATAGCCAGTACAATGGTAGGTAACGTTAGGTGATGCAGTGCATCAAGCATTGCCATGCCATTGTAGGGAAAATCAGCAAGTAAAATATCCAGTAAGATAAACCCCGTACTGGCAGGTATTTCATACAATAAGCTCACTCGCCCCGACATAGGAAACCAACCAAGTTTGAGCGAAAAAACCATAATTAGTAATAACGCGAGCCAAAAAATAGGCATAGAATAACCAACCATAGCTGTTGAGCTAATTAATTTATCAGGCCATTGTTTATGATAAGCCGATGCTAAAATCCCGACAGGCACGCCTACTACAACCGAGATGACTAACGCATAAATACTCAGCTCTAAGGTCGCTGGAATTAAATCAACCACGTGAGCAAAAACACTATCTCCTGAGGCAAACGACACGCCCCAATCGCCTTGTACTATTCGCCCAACAAAGGCAATGAACTGCATGAAGTAGTTACTGTTAAACAGGTACTTTTCTTCTAGCTGTGCATTTTGAGTAAAATTAGTGTCTGGTATGCCACTTAAGTTACTCAGTGGATCGCCAGGGAATAAGTAGCTCAGCGAAAAAGTAAAAATACTCAGTAATAACACCATGAAAAATAACAATCCGAGGCGGCGTAAAATATAATCGAATAACATTACTTCTTCCTCGCGTTAGCCAATGAAATAGCGCCAAATGGCCCGAGTGTGATCCCCTCAACATCAGCACTACTTGCCTGAAAACGCATGCCGTGGGCTATTGGGTATAAGGGTAATTGTTCGATGATCATACTTTGTGCAGCGTCGTAATATTGTTTACGTAAATTTAAATCGGTCGTATCGAGAGCTTTAGTTAACAGTAAATCAAATTCAGGATTACACCAGTTCGCTGGGTTTTTGCCACTGAAGGTCGCGGTGCAGCTAAGTAACGGGCTAAAAAAGTTATCAGGATCAGGCGTATCTGCTGCCCAACCTAATAATACACTGTCGTGACGGTGCTCGCCTATGCGTTGAATAAAGGTGTTCCACTCATACTCGACAATATTAACGTTAACGCCAATTTTGCGTAAATCGCTTTGCATCAGCTCTGCCATTTTTCGTGCATTGGGGTTATAAATACGGCTGACAGGCATAGCCCAAATGCTCATATCAAACCCTTTTTCATAACCGGCTTCAGTTAATAGTTTTTTTGCCAGTTGTGGGTCGAAAATTGGCATGTTCTTTTGTGGTTCAAACGCCCACGACGTGGGTGGTAATATTGACCGCGCACGAAGTCCATTACCGTAGTAAACTGCCTGCATTATTTTTTCTATATCAATGGCATGCACTAAGGCTTGGCGTACTTTTAAGTTATCAAACGGAGGGCGTTCGGTATTAAATGCCCAATAACCTATGTTTAAGTTGGTTTCCCTTTCAACGTTAATATCATCTCGCTGAGCTAAAATACTTAACTGTGCACTGCTAGGATGCGCAGTTACGTCACACTCTTTGGTAAGAATTTTAGCAATACGCGTTGTGCCATTAGGGGTAATGTCGTACACCAACTGCTCAAGTGCCACCTCGTGTTTCCAATAGTCAGCGTTTTTATAAAAGCGTACTAAATGGTCTCGTCGGTATTCTTTGTAAATATAAGGACCGGTGCCAACTGGATATTGATCAAATAGGTTTTCTTGGTTGTTGGCTTTGAGCGCCATGGCATATTCTTTAGAGAGCACCACGGCGAAATCGGTCGCCATATTCGCTAAAAAACTGCTTTCTGCGTTAAATAATTCAAACCGAACTTGGTGATCAGACACCCTGACAATTTTACGAATAAGTTGGTCAATACCCACACTTTGAAAGTAGGGGTAATTCGCATCACCGACAAAGTGATAGGGGTTGTATACATCAAATAAACGACTGAAAGTGAAAATGACATCATCAGCGTTAAATTCGCGTGTTGGAGTAAAATACGCGGTGGTATGAAATTTAACCCCTTTGCGCAGAGTAAAAGTGACAGACTTACCGTCTTTGCTAATTTTCCAGTCGGTGGCTAGTTCGCTTTTAAATTCAGCGGTCACAGGGTCAATACTAATTAACCGGTCGTACAACTGGTTAGCAATAATATCGATGGTTGATCCTGTGGTTGTGACTTGTGGATTGAACGACACAGGATTTGCCTCAGCGCAATAAACGAGGCCTTGGTTTTTTTCTTCTAAGATTTCTTCTTTACTATCAATGCAACCTACTAAACTCAATGATAATAAAGCAAGTAATAATTTATGCACCCGCACAACCTCTACTATTCCAGCAAATTGTATTTTTTCAAATAACCACGTAATTGATGATACGTTAAACCAAGTACTTCTGCAGTCTTCTTTTGATTAAATTGGCTATGTTCTAATGCTTTTTTTATTAATGTGATCTCAAATTCATTAGAGAGTGTTTTTAAGTCACAAGGAAACTCAGGTTCTGCGTTACTCAAACTCGGTGTTACAGGCGCTTCTATGGGCTGGGTGTTAACAACTTCATTTTGCACAGCAACAGGGGCTTGTGTATGTTTAATACGTGCTTTAGGTCTAAAGCGGCTTTCGAATGGGTCTAAAATAATTTTATGCACAGGGATGTGTTCATTGCCGTGGCGATACAGACTTCGCTCCACCACATTTTTAAGCTCACGGACATTACCCGGCCACTCATAACTGAGTAAACTTTCTTGTGCATTGCGAGTAAAGCCACTAAATAACTCCCACTCTAAGTCGCGTGCCATATTCATTGCAAATTGCTCAGCCAGTAACATAATATCGTCTTGGCGTTCGCGCAGTGGCGGTAGAGTGATCACATCAAATGCGAGCCTATCGAGTAAATCGCTTCTAAATTCACCTTGCTGCGCTAAATGCGGTAAGTCTTCATTGGTCGCACAGACTAAGCGCGTATCTACTTTAACCGTTTGTTTGCCGCCAACACGCTCAAACTCACCATACTCGATTACCCTTAATAGCTTTTCTTGCACTAGGGCAGAAGTATTTGCCAACTCATCTAGAAATAAGGTGCCGCTATTAGCCCGCTCAAATCGGCCTTCATGGCGTTTACTTGCGCCGGTAAATGCACCACTTTCATGGCCAAATAATTCACTTTCGAGTAGATTTTCGTTTAATGCCGCACAGTTGAGTTTGACGTAACTTTGATCCCAGCGCTTGGATAAAAAGTGTAAACGTGCTGCAATAAGCTCTTTACCGGTACCACGTTCACCAATAATAAGTACGGGTTTATCTAGGTTTGCTAGCTGCGATACCTGATCAAGAACCGATAAAAAGCTGTCTGATTGGCCGAGCAAATTATCCTGTTGGCGATATTGACTCATATTTCCTAACTCTTAGTCATTTTTACTAACAGTTAGTGTATTTCATTATGATTGATAACAAAAGCAATTTGTAATTTGGATTTAACTGTTTGAAATTTATTGCTATTTTAAAATTAAAAAAGTTGGCAAGCATATTGATACTAATAAAAGCAGACACATTTAGATTAAATAATAGAGGTATATGTTATGGGAATTTTTTCACGTTTTGCAGACATTGTTAATTCTAATATCAATGCCATTTTAGATAAAGCAGAAGACCCTGAAAAAATGGTTCGTCTTATTATCCAAGAGATGGAAGATACACTGGTAGAGGTTCGCTCTACATCAGCAAAAACACTCGCTGAGAAAAAAGAATTAGTACGTCGCGTAGATACACTAAAAGCCCAAGTAAACGATTGGCAAGACAAAGCCGAATTGGCACTGAGCAAAGATCGTGACGATCTAGCACGCTCAGCATTACTTGAAAAGCAAAAATCAGCCGACGCAGTTGCTGCGGTAGAAAGTGAACTTGACCATGTAGAGTCTCATATTGAGAAGCTACAACAAGAGGTAACTACGCTACAAGAAAAGCTAGCAGATGCTAAGGCACGTCAAAAAGCGATTATTTTACGTCAACGCTCGGCTGAGTCGCGCCTTGAAGTTAAAAAAGCGCTTGATAGTTCTAAAGTAGAGGATGCACTTAATCGCTTTGAACGTTACGAAACCAAAATTGATGGGCTAGAATCTCAAATAGAGTCTTATGATTTAGGTAAACAAACGTTAGCTGATGAAATTGCAGACTTACAAAAGAATGAAAAGATTGATGACGAGTTAGCTGAACTTAAAAAGAAACTCGCAAATAAATAAAACGATAATATCAGGGGCCACGTGCCCCTGACATCAACATAGAATACGGATTGTCAGGAGAGGATTATGTTTGATCCAGAGATACTAGTTGCCCCCTTTATCTTATTTATGATTTTTGTTGCGCCACTGTGGTTAATTTTACACTACCGTAGCAAAAAGCAAGTAAGCCAAGGGTTAAGTGAGCATGAGCACCGCCAATTATTGGAGCTTGCACAAAAAGCTGAAAAAATGGCTGATAGAGTAGAAACATTAGAAGCGTTGCTTGATCAAGAGTCACCTCAGTGGAGACAAAAAGTATGAACACTAAACGCGAATTATTCAGAGACCCACAACGCGGCAAAATAGCTGGCGTATGTGCCGGTTTAAGTGACTACTTTAATATGGAGTTATGGTTAGTTCGCATTATATTTGTTAGTGCGGTACTACTAACCGGTGGCCCATTATTTGTGGTAGCGTACATTGCAGCATGGTTTATTTTAGATAAAAAACCTGCTGCAACACATAAAACGCATTCAACTTACAGTGATGACCCACTAGAAGTTAAGTTTAAAGTATGGCAAAAGGGCGAGCCACCTCGTCGTGCATTACAAGACTTAAAAGAGCGTTTAACGCGTGTTGATGTTCGCTTACAAGAGATGGAACGTTACGTTACCTCAAGCGAATTTACGGTCAGTCGTGAAATTAATAAACTTTAAAGGATTGATAGGCACCTTGTTTGTAACGTGAACAATTACGGCAGATAGGGTGCAAAACACTTTATGAGCCAATCATTTGCAAAAAAGACCTTTAAAACCTTTAAAGGCAAAGCACAAAAAGCCCTGCACCGTAGTTTAGACCAACATGTTAAGCTTGCCGTAACGGGGTTGAGCGGCAGTGGTAAAACCGCGTTTATCAGTGCGTTAGTTAAGCACTTAACCTCTCAGGCGAATGACAACAACTTACCTTTTTTTGATGTGATGCGCGAGCATCGTCATATTGCCACTAAAATTGTGCCGCAAGAGGCATTAAACGTGCCCACCTTTGACTATAACCGTGCAATAAATGCTTTACTGCCAATGGAAGGCGACCCTGCTTGGCCGGCGTCTACAGAGCGAATAAATACCCTGCGCTTGGCGATTAAATACCAAAGTAATGCAGGTCTGCGAGGTCATTTTTCACCGCAATCAACGTTATACCTAGATATTATTGACTACCCAGGCGAATGGCTGCTCGATTTACCTATGCTTGAACAAAGCTATACTGCGTGGTGTGAACAGCAATACCCATTATTAAATCAGTCTCCTCGCAGCGCTACCTCAGGCGATTTTTTACACGCCGTAGAGCAACTTAATTTACATGCGCCTGTGGATGAAAGTGAGCTTGCTAACATTGCACAACTTTATCAACGCATGCTGGTAGGGCTAAAAAAAGACACCAAACTTGCGATGTTACAACCAGGGCGAATGTTAATGCCGGGCGACTTGCAAGGTGCGCCGTTATTGTTATTTTTTCCAATTAATCCTGAAAAAATTAAAGACGATGTGGTGGCCGGTTCTAATTTAGCGCATTTAATTAAACGTTTTAATGCTTACGTGAAAGAAGTCGTTAAGCCATTTTATAATGAGCATTTTCGTCATTTTGACCGCCAAATTGTGTTGGTTGATGTACTCAGTGCATTAAATGAAGGCCATGAAACGTTGCATGAGCAAAGCCGTGTTATTAATCAATTGTTGGCACATTTTAGTTATGGGGAGTCTGGCTTTTTTAAACGTTTATTCAAACCGAATATTGATAAAATATTGTTTGCGGCTAATAAGTCAGATCACATCAGTGCTAAGCATCATAAAGCGTTAGCCTTGTTACTAGACTCGCTGGTTAAAGAGCAAAGTAATCATTTAAAGTTTGATGGTGTACAAATTGAAACTATGGCTATGTCATCAATTACCGCAACCCAACCTCGCCAAGTGGTTGATAAAGGTCAAACCCTTGATTGCGTTTACGGTAAACCTTTAAATGAGCATGAGTGGCTGACTTATTTACCACCAGAGCCGCCAAGTAGAATGCTTAATAAAAGTGAGTGGCCAGCGCAAGGGTTTGAATTTTTGTCATTTTCGCCGATGCCAAGCCCCGACAAGCAACTTAAACATATTCGATTAGATCATGTGATGCAGTACCTGCTAGGAGACAAATTAACATGAGTGAGTCAACGCAACAGTTTCAAGCAGGGCGTCGTATTAATGCACAAAATATTGAGCAAAACGAGCCTGCGTTAACACCCGCTAAAATTATTGAACACGGACAAAGTGATTACATCTCTGAGCTTGAGGATGATGCGCTTGAGCCTGAAGTTGATTTAGAGCCGGTGTATAAAAAGTCAAAATGGCAAACGCTCAAAGGCTTGTTTGCGCTCAGCTTTATTATTTTAGTACTGCTAGAGTTTGGGTTTTCTATTGTGCTTACTTATCAGCAATCGCTTATTTTGGGCAGTGTTTATTTAACCGCTGTGGTAAGCGGTGTGTTATTAATAACAAGATTGTTATGGCGAGAGTATCGGATGTTGCGCAGTTTAAAGCGTAATCAGCTGCATCGCCATGAAGCCGATAGGTTATTAAACAGTGAGCAAGTGGGTGGTGCACTCCCTTGGCTTGAAAAATTGAACAAGCACCAGCAGTTAGACAATTTTGAAAACTTTAAAAACCAAGTTGCTACGCACCATAGTGATAAAGAAATAATGACACTTTACGCTAATAGCCTACTGGTAACGCAAGACACCCAAGCTAAAAAGCTTATAAACCGCTTTGCAACAGAGTCAGCCTTATTAGTCGCATTAAGCCCTCTTGCGCTGGTGGATATGATAGCGGTGTTATGGCGCGGTACAAAATTAATTGAACAAATAGGTAAAATTTATGGCATTGGTTTTGGTTACGCCAGTCGTATTAAACTCTATCGAATGCTGTTAAAACAAGTCATGTTTGTAGGTAGTGCAGAGCTTGTATCTGATTTAGCTGCCACGGCACTTAGTGCTGAGCTATTAGGCAAACTTTCAGGGCGAGCCGCGCAAGGCGTCAGTGCGGGTATATTTACAGCACGTATAGGCTATAAAGCCATGGAATTAAGCCGACCCTTACCGCGTCTTGAAAATAAACGCAGCTTGTTAAAAGGCACTGTTCAAGGGATTGCGAGTAAAATTATGAGTCGCACTAAGAGAGCGGAGAGTAAATAGTTGGCAATATTTGTGTACAGCTTTTTGAGTAAAGTTTGCACAAATAGCCATCTGAGCATCCGGCATGCTTGTGATTTAAAGTGCGGTGCGTTTTATTTATGTAATTGACACACATAATAAAAACGAGAGCACACAATGAGCAAGCATCATCCACACACCCAATGTATTCATGGCCCACAAAAAGCCAATGATCCCCATGGCGCATTAACCTCGCCATTATACCAAACATCGACATTTCATTTTGAAAATGCTGCGCAGGGTGCTGCACGGTTTGCTGGCGATGAGCCAGGTTATATTTATACGCGTTTGGGTAACCCTACCACCACTGAACTTGAACAAAAAGTGGCGCAATTAGAGGGCTGTGAGGCTGCAGCGGCAACGGCTACAGGTATGGGAGCGGTATCGGCTTCGGTACTGAGCTTTTTATCACAAGGCGATCACTTAGTTGCATCGAGTGCGCTTTATGGTTGCACCTTTGCTTTTTTTGCGCATATGTTGCCGCGTTGGGGCATTGAAGTCACCTTTGTGGATATGACCAATGAAGATGAGTTACGTGCTGCAATAAAGCCAAACTCAAAAATGATATTTGCAGAAACCCCGATAAACCCAACGATGGCTGTTATTGATTTAGCACTTATTGGTAATGTAGCAAAACAGCATAATTTAATAAGTGTGGTCGACAATACCTTTTTAACGCCGCTGCTACAGTCACCTAAACAATACGGCATCGATATTATTATGCACAGTGCTACCAAGTATTTAAATGGTCACGGCGATGTAGTCGCAGGTATTGTGTGTGGATCCCTTGAGCACATTACACATATTAAAATGACGGTGTTAAAAGATATAGGCGCGACGATTAGCCCACACGATGCATGGTTAATTAATCGAGGTTTAAAAACATTAGCTATACGGGTAGAGCGTCATTGTCAGAGTGCGCAAACAATTGCTGAATATTTAGAGGCTCACCCTCAAGTGAGTAAAGTGTACTATCCGGGACTGAAGTCGCACCCAGGTTATCGGTTTATTGGTAAGCAAATGAAAGCTGCTGGCGGTGTTATTGCTTTTGAAATTAAAGGGAGTTTAACCGACGGTGAGCAGTTTATTGATAGCATGAAGCTATGTACTTTAGCGGTTAGCTTAGGCGATGCAGAAACACTTATTCAACACCCTGCATCGATGACCCATTCGCCTTACACACCGGAAGAAAGATTAGCAGCCGGAATTAGTGATGGTTTAATTCGCTTATCTGTTGGGCTTGAAGATGTTAATGATATTATTAACGATCTCAACCAAGCATTTACTAAAATATCGTAACGTGTAATTTATTGTTTACAGTATTTTCGATCTGTAAGTGCCGTTAAGTATAGGGTGTGTTTTTATCTTTGCTTTGGTGTAATTATAAATTTACTATCTGTGCAATATGCGAAAGTATTGATCTGAGTCAACCTATTAAACTTTTGTTCACTTTTGCATAGTATGACTACATCGAATAGCCGAGCACGTGGCTATTATTTTGACACCGATTTAGGGTTTAAACCCAAAGAAGGTATTTATGGCTAAAGCAAGTAATTACACCTCTAAAACACCAGATGAAAATGGCGTTATACATTGGAGCGATGAAGAAAATAAAATTTGGTCTGAGCTTGTAGCACGCCAACTTGCGTGCATTGAAGGCAAAGCCTGTGACGAGTACATGGAAGGGTTAAAAAAAATTAATCTACCGCATGATCGTATTCCACAGCTAAGTGAGCTAAACGAAGTGCTATTGGCAACAACAGGTTGGCAAGTAGCACCTGTACCTGCACTTATCGACTTTGATGAGTTTTTTAGACTACTGGCCAACAAGCAGTTTCCTGTTGCTACGTTTATTCGTAGCCGTGAAGAATTTGATTATTTACAAGAGCCCGATATTTTTCATGAAATATTCGGCCACTGTGCCATGCTAACAAATCCTGACTTTGCTGAATTTACGCATAAGTACGGGCAACTAGGTTACGCGGCAGAGAAAAAAGACCGCGTTTATTTAGCGCGCATGTATTGGTTTACGGTCGAATTTGGTTTGATGCAAACTGAAAAAGGATTACGTATTTACGGGGGCGGTATTTTATCAAGCCCAGGAGAAACCCAATACGTGTATTCAGATACACCAGAAATTAATCCAATGAATGTGCTAGATGTGCTGCGCACGCCATACCGTATTGATATTATGCAGCCGCTGTACTACACCATTAATTCGATTCATGATCTGTTTGAAATATCGCAAATGGATATAATGACTTTAGTTGAGCAAGCTAAGGCGCTTGGTTTACACGAGCCGAAATTTCCCCCAAAAGAAAAATTAGCTAGTTAGTTTTTTAATAAAAGTAACACTAGAATTAAGGATTTAAAATGTCTTCATTAAGTGAACAAAAATGTGAAGCCTGTCATGCAGATGCTCCAAAAGTATCAGATGTAGAATTGGCTGAATTAATTAAAAAAATCCCTGATTGGGTGCCGGAAGTACGCGACGGTATTATGCAATTAGAGCGCGTTTATAAGTTTAAAAACTTTAAGCAAGCCATTGCATTTACTAATAAAGTTGGCGATATGGCTGAAGACGAAGGCCATCACCCTGGTCTATTAACCGAATGGGGTAAAGTAACTGTTACTTGGTGGAGCCATTCAATTAAAGGTTTGCACAAAAACGATTTTATTTGTGCCGCTAAAACAGACGATGTATTTAACGCGCTGTAATTAATTAGATTTGAGTAAATAAAAAGGCACTTTACAGTGCCTTTTTTATTTTTAATTACCGTTTTTACCAATACTGGCTGTATCCGTTAAGCTTTATCGGTATTTAACATGTCATCATGTTCGGCCATATCCCAAGGAAGTTCGCCTGGGCTATTACCTAGAAAGTGTAAGTAGTTCTCAAATTGGTCAAGAATATCTTTCACAATATCATCTTCAGTGTAGCCATAAACATCGTATGACAGACCACCGCGACGTAAAAACACGTCGGCCTTATAATACTTTTCAGCATCGTTGTTATCAGGCTTTAGCTCTGAGTAAGCAAAGCTTGGCATAGGATGCTCGGTAAGGCGAATATCATAAACAAAATCCACATGTTCATGGCGCAGTACCGTTAAATGAGCGCGGCCTAAATCCGTATCAAATTCCACCACTGCATGCCATTGTCTAGATTTCAATTCTGCTTGTACGGCTTTCATTGCCTTAACTACCACGCTACCAATAAAAGTATGTACTTTTTCTTTATTAGGGTAATTGACCATAGCCGCTAAACGACGCTTCCAGTGAGACAAGTTAATGTTACGGCTATTAAGTGTATGTGCTTGCAAGCTGGTGTCTCGATGGCCTTCAATTTTTAGAGCTCGCCAAAGCCCCGCCGTGGCAATTAGCATAATAATAGCAAAGGGTAAGGCACTGGCTATGGTCATGGTTTGCAGCGCACTTAGTCCGCCTGCCACTAATAAAACAGCCGCCACAGCACCTTCAAGTACCGCCCAAAACACGCGTTGCCAAGCCGGCGTATTAATGCTTCCTCCAGAGGCGAGTGAATCAATGACTAAAGAGCCTGAATCAGATGATGTAACAAAAAAAGTTATGATCAAAATGACAGTGAGCAGTGAAATGAAAAATGACAGTGGTAACACTTCAAATAATTGAAATAATGCGACGGCATGATTTGCTTGTACATCGCCAATAAGGGTATCAAATCCCTCATTCATAATTAAGTTAAGTGCGGTATCACCAAAGACTGAAAACCATAAAAAGGTAAAAATAGTGGGAACTAACATTACCCCAACAACAAATTGTCGGATGGTTCTACCACGGCTAATTTTTGCGATGAACATACCCACAAACGGTGCCCACGCAATCGTCCAGCCAAATATAAATAAGGTCCAGTTACCAATCCAATCACTGCGGCTGTATGCCTGTAAATTAAAGGTACGTTCAATAATGCCGCTTAGGTAACTGCCGGTATTTTGTAAAAATGATTCTAGAATATGGATAGTCGGGCCAATGAAAAACACAAAAGCCATTAGTGAAACCGCTAAGGTCATATTCACAATTGATAATCGCTTGACCCCTTTATCCATACCGGCCACCACTGAGAGTGTTGCTGCCGCAGTAATTACGGCAATGGCTGTAATTTGCACTGTGGTATTAATAGGGATGTTTGGCCATAAATAATGTAGGCCAGCATTTATTTGAGTCACCGAAAGCCCTAGTGTAGTGGCAATACCAAACAAAGTACCTAATATGGCAAATACATCCACAGTATGGCCGATTGGGCCATAAATTTTATCGCCAATAAGTGGATACAAGGCAGAGCGAATAGACAGTGGTAAGCCATGGCGAAATGCAAAATAAGCCAGCACTAAACCAACAATTCCATAGATAGCCCAAATATGAAATCCCCAATGGAAAAAGGCAATTTGCATTGCCTGCTTGGCGGCATCAACGGTTTCAGCCGCTCCCGATGGCGGGGATGCGTAATGCAGCACAGGTTCAGCAACACCAAAATAAAGCAGTGCCACGCCATAACCGGCAGAAAAGAGCATGGCAAACCATTCACCAAAGCTGTATTGCGGCTGTGCATGATCGGGGCCTAGTTTTATATTCCCCCAGCTAGAAGCCGCGACCGAGACAATAAATACCAAAAAAATAGCGACAGACAACATATAAAACCAGCCAAAGGTTTCAGTAATCCACGCAAGGGCAACACTAAATGCCTGACCAGCGAGTTCAGGGTTACTACTTGTACCAATTACCAAAAGTAGAATAATAAATACGGCGGGCAAAAATACAGGTAGCAAAATGGTTGAGCGTAAAGCAGTTTTTGTCATATTAATCCTTAATATTAATTGCTAACTTTCAAGTATGCCTGACTACCTTATTATAAATTCACTAGGGTTGGCTAATTTTGCAGCTTAAAAACGATACTTTTTTAAATTAAAGTTAATATTTACAGCAGCTTGGTTTTAAAAAGAAAGTAAGAGAAAGTTGATGTGAGAGTATTAAAGTATTTATTTTAGAGAGGTATAGCCTTATATAGGCTAAGGACTAAATCGAGTCTTAGCGTTTCCAATCACATTGCTTTACCAGCTCAAACCAAGGGCTGGTAAAGTCCTTAGCGACAATAGGGGCGGGTAAGGTTACAGCTACATCTAGCTTGTTGGCTAAATAGCGCGCGACCAGTTGTTTCATTTTATCGCTTTCTAATTGCTCATACGCTGTTTGTAACTGTTGTTTGTCTTTTTGGCTTATAAAACCCCCAGTCAAATTTTTGTAGCCTATTTCAAGCCAAAAAAGTAATGCTTGTTTCGCTTCATTGGGAAAGGCATGGGTTAATGTGGCCGTTGGGCTATAGAGTCGCTCAAAATTAATTTGCTGCTCTTGAATCAAAAAAACCATTAATAAATTAAGTCCGGTTGAGATTTGCCCCGCGCGTTTATCAATGTTTTGGTTATTACTTAATGCACTTCTAAAATAGCGCTCAGCTTCGGGTATATTGCCCTCATCTAGGGCTAAATAACCTAAGTTACTTTCTATCAGTGCAGTTACATTGGGAAGCTGTAATTGTGTGGTGATTTTATGGCTATCAAGGTACAAGGCACGCGCTTTTGCAAAGTCATCTTGCGAGCGAGCAACCAATGCCATACTGTTGGTGAGTGTTAAGCGTTGACGATCGTTTTGCGCATATTTGTAAGCACATTTAAATGAGTACTGGGCATCGTCTAAATATTCTGCATGGCGAAGCCATATTCCCAAGGCACTCATAATGGTGGTCAGTTTTTGTTTGAAATAGTCAGTTTGATGATGCTGAAATATTGCGTCAATCGATGTATAAAGCTCGTCATAGTGACTTGTAGGTACTGCTGTACGGGCATAGATAAGGTGCCAGCGGATAAATAATTCTGGCGGCATGAGTTGTAACCCTGTGAGGTTTTCTAAAATAGTAATAGATTGAGCTGGATTAACAGTAAGATAATCTTCGGCTTCGTCTAATTTTTTTTCAAAGGTATTGAAGTCATTAGCAAAGACGTGTTTTGAACATAATAATATCAACCAACTTATTACAAAAAGCCGCAACAACTTAACCTCGACAATCGAACTATGCGTTAATTCACTATAGTTGTAGGCATCTAACAAAGCAACGCAATTGCGATGAGCATACTCAACGATGTGGCTATCTGCTATAGCTAAAAAACAAAAAAGCCTTAAACCCAGAAGGGTTTAAGGCTTTTAAAGATTCAATTAAAGTTTAGCTAAAGTACTTAACTTTAAAAGTATCGTTGGGTTTCGTTTCACTCAACCCAAGCACCGTATTACTCATCAATCGAGCGCAGTAGGGCATTAATGCCCACTTTTTCGCGAGTTTGTTTATCTACTTTTTTCACAATAATAGCCGCATACAAGCTATGGCTGCCATCTTTTGAAGGCAGTGCACCTGGAACCACAACAGCGCCGGCAGGCACACGGCCATAGTGAATTTCACCGGTTTCACGGTCGTAAATACGGGTACTTTGGCTAATGTAAACCCCCATTGAAATAACGGCGCCTTCTTCAACAATTACGCCTTCAACAATTTCTGAACGTGCGCCAATAAAACAGTTGTCTTCAATGATGGTAGGATTGGCTTGTAACGGCTCTAAAACGCCGCCTATGCCTACGCCGCCAGATAAGTGTACGTTCTTGCCAATTTGAGCACATGAGCCCACTGTCGCCCATGTATCAACCATGGTGCCATCGTCAACAAATGCACCTATGTTTACGTACGATGGCATTAATACGACATTTTTACCTACAAAGCTGCCTTTACGAGCAACGGCGTTGGGTACGACACGCATGCCGCCTTGCTGAAATTGCTCCGGCGTGTAGTCGCTAAATTTAAGCGGTACTTTATCGTAAAATTGGTTTACGCCGTCGTTCATTGGCTGATTTTCACGAATTCTAAATGAAAGTAGTACTGCTTTTTTAAGCCACTGGTGAACAACCCATTCGCCTGAAATTTTCTCTGCAACGCGAGCAGCGCCGCTATCTAATAGCTCAAGCGCATCTATAATCGCTTGTTTAACATCGCTTGATACTGTAGCAGGGCTAATGCTGTCGCGGTTATCCCACGCATTTTCAATCATGGTTTTTAAATCTGACATAGTGTCCTCTTATTCAATTTCGGCGTTGAGTTTTTTACGTAATGCCTGATGAATTTTTGCTTGCTCTTCATCAGTCAGCGCTTGATATTCGTTATTTGATACCACAAAGAAATCTTCTGCACGTTCGCCTACCGTGGTAATACGTGCGGCATGTATGTGGAGTAAGTAAGCTTGAAAAACCTCGGCTATTTTAGTTAATAGTCCAGGTATATCAACCGCTTGAATTTCTATTAAGCTACGATCCTTACGAGGGTGCGGGCGCAGTACAATTTTAGGTTTAATATTAAAGTCTTTAAAACGCTGTGATCGGCTCTTTTTAAAGCGTATTTTTTTACGTGGATCATGAAGCGCTTGCTCTAATCCGCGTTTAATCGATTGTGCGCGGCTACTGGCAATCGGATCGCCGTTAACTTCTAAAATAACAAAGTTGAACAGTACGTAGCCATCTTTGGTGGTCAGTACTTGGGCGTGCTGAATTTGCGCTTTTTTAGAGCCAATAACACTTACCAGTCGAGCAAAGAGAGCACCTGAATAGGGGCTATAAGCAAACACTTGGGTACCGCCATGCATCGCTTTATTAGAAACGATAACACTGGGCTGGCTTAAATCAGTGCACTTGAGTAAGTGCTCAGTATGCCAAGAAATTTGTTGCTCACTAAAAGCGGTAAAGTAATTTGCTTTAAAACGGCTCCAAATTAAGTCAATTTGCTCCTCGTGATAATGCAAATTAAGCAGGCGTTGCTTAGCTTGGTGCTTTTTATCACGAATTTGGTCGCGTTGATCCATTGGGTTTTCAAGCCCGAGGCGCAAGGCGCGCTGTGTGTGCAAATAAAGCTCGCGCAGCAGCGTGTTTTTCCAGTCATTCCATAGGTTGTCATTGGTGGCTCGAATATCAGCCACGGTTAAACAATAGAGGTAATCGAGTTGGCGTTCGGTTTTTACTCGCGATGCAAAATCTTTTATTACATCGGGGTCGTTAATATCTTTACGTTGCGCAGTTACCGACATAAGTAAGTGGTTGCTTACCAACCACGCTATGAGCTTACCATCTGAAGAGGCAAAGCCATGCAGCTTTGAAAACGCTATGGCATCAACAGCGCCCAGCTCTGAGTGATCGCCACCACGCCCCTTAGCAATATCATGAAAAATACCAGCCAAATACAGTAATTCGGGTTTATCCATGCGCGTAACTATTTCACTGCAAATTGGAAAGTCACTAATGCTGGTTTTATCGAAGTATTGGTAAATATTATTAATTAATTTATGGGTATGTTCATCTACGGTATAGGCATGAAACAAATCAAACTGCATTTGGCCAAAAATATTGCGCCACTGCGGAAGGTAAGCCGCAATCATGCCGTGCTTATGCATCAGCGTAAACGCACGGCCCATGCCGTTAGGGTGCTTTATAATGCGTAAAAAAGCTTCGCGGCACGCGGCATAATCTTGTAAGTCACCTAATAAGCGACGACGTACTTGGCGGATAGTTCGAATGGTACTTGGGTATATATGGGTAATTTCTGGGTGATCAGCAATGTGCTCAAATAATACAAAAAGTTGGTCACGCCTAAAAAATACTGACGGACTTTTTACCCGAATTTGATGGCCCACGCGTTCAAAATTGCGGTCAAGCTCTTCAACGGTGGCTTGGCTGCTGTCTGGCGAAATACTTTGCTCAAAGTACGAAAGTAGCATTTGATTAAGTTCACGCACCCGGCTCATTATTCTGAACAAGCGTTTCATCATGCGCTCAACAGAGGCTTTTCCATCACTACCAAAACCCAAAATTTCAGCCGCTTGCGGCTGGTGATCAAACAATAAACGGTTTTCTGAGCGACCCGCGGCTAAATGCAAAGCAAAGCGAATATTCCATAAATTTTCAAGGCACTCTAACAGTTCTTGGTATTCTTCGTGAGTTAGGTAGCCGTGATTTATCAGCTCTTGCAGGGTTTCGGCTCTAAAGTGTTTTTTTGCAACCCAAATAATGGTTTGTAAATCGCGCAGCCCGCCTGGATTTTCTTTTATATTAGGCTCTAGATTATAAGCCGTACCATGACATTTTTTATGGCGTAAATTTTGCTCTTGTACTTTTGCAACAAAGAACTCTCCAGAGCCCCATACAGGCCTTTCGATGAGGTGACTTTTGAGCTTTTCGAATTCAATATGGTTGCCGAAAATTAATCGGCTTTCTAGTAGGCTGGTGGCAAAGGTAACATCTTCACGTTTTTGCTCTATGGCTTGTTCAATGGTGCGTACACTGTGACCTATTTCTAAATTAAGATCCCATAGCATAGTGACAAACTGGCCAATTTTTTCGCAAATATCGTCATTGGGTTGCTGGGTAACAAGCAGTAAAAAGTCAATGTCGGAGTAGGGATGAAGTTCACCGCGACCATAACCTCCTACAGCAATTAAAGCGAGATCTGGCTCGTGGGCTAAATCGAAAACATGAAAGAGTTTAATCAGTAACCGGTCTATAAATTCTGCACGGGCGTTTATTAGATTACCAACGGGTTGTTTTGAGAATTCATTATGCAACCATTTATAAAAATAGGCGGAGCAATCGCGGTATTCGCTAAGTTGCTGAGCATCATTGAGCAACTTTTTTACTTTGTTAGGTAATGCCACTTAGGCTGGCTCCTATATATGGACTGCATTATAAGTCTTGGATTAAGTTATTTTTATACTGTGTTTGCTGCAAAGGGAATAAATCATGTTATTTCCCTTTGCAGCAAACCACTTAATCTGTACGCAGGCTAAAGCCTGTTATTACTATGATTAAGCACACACTACTATTAGTGCTCGATGATTCTATCGATAGTATCATCTGATCGTAGTGTTAAAATTTCAACACCATTTTCAGTTACCAGTAAGGTATGTTCCCACTGAGCTGATAAACTACGGTCTTTTGTTACCACAGTCCAGTCGTCTTTTAGTAATTTACATTGGCGTTTGCCTGCATTGACCATGGGCTCGATTGTTAAACACATACCGGCTTTTAATGTTTCGCCTGTACCTGGTTTTCCGTAGTGCATTACCTGTGGTTCTTCATGAAATTCACTGCCAATACCGTGCCCGCAGTATTCACGTACGATAGAGTAATTAAAGCTCTCTGCATATTTTTGAATAGCTGCACCAATATCACCAAGGCGAACACCCGGTTTTACCATTTTAATGGCAAGGTAAAGACTTTCTTGAGTCACTTCTGCAAGGCGTTTGCCTTGAATGTTAGGTGTGCCAACATGGAACATTTTTGAAGTATCACCATGGTAACCATCTTTAATAACAGTAATGTCAATATTGACACTGTCACCGTCTTTTAATGCTTTGTCGTTCGGAATTCCGTGACAAATTACATGATTTACCGAGGTACAAATTGATTTTGGAAAACCATGATAATTAAGAGGAGCAGGAACGGCATCTTGCACATTAACAATATAATCATGACAAATTGTATTTAGCTCATCGGTGGTGATACCTGGTACCACATGTGGTTCGATCATTTCTAGCACATCAGCAGCCAAACGGCCGGCTACACGCATTTTCTCGATTTCTTCAGGGGTCTTAATCACAGCGCTCATTGAGGCTCCAAAGTTGCGTTTTTAGATGATTATCGTCGCACAATTTTTGCACGAGACGTTGAGTATTTAATTTTAATATGGTATAAAGCGCGCCGTCTTTTTACAAATAAATTCTTAAATGATTTTTTGTATTTAAGGCAAACACAATTTTATTTTAACACACACACGTATCGTCACATACACTTGGGTGCATTTCAGTTTCATTTAACTGCGGTGTTGGTGCTATGGGATATGTGGAGGCCTAACCCTAAACAACTTAGAGGATTTACAAAATGGCAAACGTTTCAATGCGCGATATGCTTCAAGCTGGTGTTCACTTTGGTCACCAAGCACGTTACTGGAACCCTAAGATGAAACCTTTCATCTTCGGCGCACGTAACCGTGTACATATCATCAACCTTGAGCAAACTGTACCAATGTTCAACACTGCACTTAAGTTTTTATCTGGTGCTGCTGCAAACAAAGGTAAAGTTCTTTTCGTTGGTACAAAGCGCGCAGCAAGCGAAGCAGTAAAAGAAGCTGCTTTACAAAGCGATCAATTCTTCGTTAACCACCGTTGGTTAGGCGGCATGTTGACTAACTGGAAAACAGTTCGTCAATCAATCAAGCGTCTTAAAGACCTTGAAGCTCAAAGCCAAGACGGTACTTTCGAGAAGTTAACTAAGAAAGAAGCGTTAATGCTTACTCGTGAAATGGACAAGCTTGAAAAAAGCCTTGGTGGTATTAAAAACATGGGTGGCCTTCCAGACGCTATCTTTGTAATCGATGCTGACCACGAGCACATTGCTATCCGTGAAGCTAACAACCTAGGTATCCCAGTTGTTGCAATCGTTGATACTAACTCTAACCCAGACGGTGTTGATTACATCGTACCTGGTAACGATGATGCTATCCGTGCAATCAACCTTTACACTAGTGCTGTTGCAGCTGCGATCACTGAAGGCCGTGAGAGTAACATCGTTGCTCAAGCTGAAAAAGATGACTTCGTAGAAGCTGAGTAATTAGCTGTCATCAAGTCTTCATCTTTTAAAGGTGAAGACTTGCTATTCTTGTGGAGCGGGTAACCCGCTTATCTAAACCTGATTTCAGATTTGAGGATTTACTAATGGCTGTAACTACTGCCCTAGTTAAAGAATTACGCGAGCGTACTGGCGCTGGCATGATGGATTGTAAAAAAGCGTTAACTGAGACTGATGGTGACATCGAGTTAGCGATTGAAAACATGCGTAAGAGCGGTGCTGCAAAGGCTGCTAAAAAAGCAGGTAACATCGCTGCTGAAGGTACTATCATCATCAAGCAAAACGCGGGTGTTGCAGTACTTGTAGAAGTTAACTGTCAAACTGACTTCGTAGCTAAAGATGCAAGCTTCTTAGCATTTGCTAATAAAGTTGCAGATGCTGCTATCGCTGACACTTCATCTATCGAAGACTTACAAGCTAAGTTTGAAGAAGATCGTGTTGAGCTAGTAACTAAAATTGGTGAAAACATCAATGTACGTCGTCTTCAGTACATCACTGGTGAGCAACTAGTTGAGTACCGTCACGGCGAGCGTATTGGTGTTGTTGTTGCAGGTGTTGCTGATGAAGAAACACTTAAGCACGTTGCAATGCACGTTGCTGCTTCAAACCCAGACTACTTAACACCAGATGACGTACCTGCTGATGTTGTTGAAAAAGAAAAGCAAGTACAAATCGACATCGCGATGAATGAAGGCAAGCCTGCTGAAATCGCTGAGAAGATGGTTGTTGGTCGTATGAAAAAATTCACTGGTGAGGTTTCTCTTACTGGTCAAGCTTTCATCATGGAACCTAAAAAGTCTGTTGGCGAAATTCTTAAAGAGAAAAACGCAACAGTTACTGGCTTTGTACGTATGGAAGTTGGTGCAGGTATCGAGAAGAAAGAAGAAGATTTTGCTGCTGAAGTTGCTGCTCAAATTGCAGCTGCTAAAGCTAAGTAAGATTAGCTATTTGTGATGCCAAAGGAAAATAGATGCAATTAAAGTACTATTTGCTTTTGCGTCACGCTTAGAAATTCTTTAAAATAACCGCGCTTTTATGTTTAACATAAGCGCGGTTATTTTTTATCCATAATTCAATAAAAGTTGGCCCCAAAACTATGACTATCAATCGCAAACCTATTTTTAGACGTGTTCTTCTCAAATTAAGTGGTGAAGCTTTAATGGGAGACGAAGGCTTCGGCATCGACCCTAAAGTTTTAGATCGTATGGCACAAGAAATTAAAGAGCTCGTAGAACTCGACGTAGAAGTGGGTTTAGTTATTGGTGGCGGTAACTTTTTACGTGGAGGCTCACTAGCCGAAGCGGGTATGAACCGCGTTGTTGGCGACCACATGGGTATGCTTGCAACCGTCATGAATGGTCTTGCTATGCGTGATGCGTTGCACCGTGCATTTGTAAATTGTCGTTTAATGTCAGCCATTCCTTTAAATGGCGTATGTGATGCGTATAACTGGGCAGAAGCCATTAGCTTATTAAAAACAGGTCGTGTTGTTATTTTTGCAGCCGGTACGGGTAACCCGTTCTTTACAACTGACTCTGCAGCGTGTTTACGTGGCATTGAAATTGAAGCTGACACAGTAATTAAAGCAACCAAAGTAGATGGTGTATTTAGCGATGATCCGGTTAAAAACCCAGATGCGACACTTTACCGTCACTTAAGCTACAATGAAATTATTGATAAAGAACTAAAAGTAATGGATTTAGCGGCATTTACATTAGCTCGCGACCATAATATGCCATTGAGCGTATTTAATATGAATAAATCAGGCGCATTAAAACGCGTAATAATGGGTGAAGAAGAAGGAACCCTTATTTCTTCACAAGCCTCAGATGAAGTTAGTAACTAGATTAGGATTAAACCGTGATTAACGATATTCAAAAAGATGCGCAAGCGCGCATGCAAAAAAGTGTAGCAGCACTTGGTAGTCAATTATCTAAAATTCGTACTGGCCGTGCTCATCCTGCAATTTTAGACGGCATCATGGTGTCGTACTACGGCGCACCAACACCGTTAAACCAAGTTGCAAATGTAACAATTGAAGACTCACGTACATTGGCTATTGGTGTATTTGATAAGTCATTAGCGCAAGCTGTTGAAAAAGCGATTATGGCATCTGACCTTGGTTTAAATCCAATGTCTGCAGGCACAGTGATCCGTGTACCACTTCCTCCATTGACTGAAGAACGTCGTAAAGATTTAATTAAAATCGTACGTGGTGAAGTAGAAGGCGGTCGTGTTGCTATTCGTAACATTCGTCGTGATGCAAATGGCGATATTAAAAACTTATTAAAAGATAAAGACATCTCTGAAGATGAAGCGCGTCAAGCTGAAGATGCTATCCAAAAAATCACTGATAAGTTTATCAAAGAAATGGATACGCAACTAACAGCGAAAGAAGCTGAGTTGATGGAAATCTAATTGCTAATCTAGGCTCGGATTAACAGCTTTACTAAAGTAACTAAGTCGTTGTTTATATGCCTTCGCACTTAACTTTAATTGTGTGATTTTAAAGGGTAACAGATTGTGTTTACTCTTTGCTATTGGCTCGATTATCAGTAAATACAAGGTTGTTAGCTGTATAATTATTTGCTTTATGTAGATTTATTATCACGGGTACAGGTTAAAATTATTAGTTTTGAAACGCCGTCTGGGGTATACTAGGCGGCGTTTTTTTATGGAATACACAAAATTTATGGTTCTAGACGCTGATACAATTTCACAGCAATGTTTACCTAAACATGTTGCCATCATCATGGATGGGAACGGGCGTTGGGCACAAGCTAGAAATAGACCTCGTGTATATGGGCATAAAAAAGGCGTGGATGCAGTTCGTCAATCCGTGCAGTTTTGTACTAAATTAGGAATACAATCGTTAACCTTATTTGCTTTTAGTAGTGAAAACTGGCGCCGCCCTGAAGACGAAGTAAATACACTTATGGAGCTTTTTTTATTTGTACTGAGTAAAGAAGTTAAAAAGCTGCATAAAAATAACGTAAAACTAACCATCATTGGAGATTTATCTCGATTCTCTGAAAGCTTGCGCGCTAAAGTACATACAGCTCAAGAACTAACAGCGAACAATACCGGGCTGCACTTAAATGTTGCGGCAAATTACGGTGGTCGCTGGGATATGACTCACGCTGCTAAGCAAGTTGCTTTACAAGTAGCGAATGGAGAAATTGACCCAGCAGATATTACAGAAGAACATATTGCACAGCATATGAGTATGGCAGATCAAGCTCAGCCTGATTTATTGATCCGTACCGGTGGCGATGTCAGAATTAGTAACTTTTTACTTTGGCAGGCAGCCTACGCTGAACTTTATTTCACAAATACACTTTGGCCTGATTTTAATGAAGCTGCTTTTGCAGAGGCCATTGCATGTTACGTTGCCAGAGAGCGACGTTTTGGTTGCACGGGCGAACAAATAAAACAATTACTCGCTCAAACCTAAAATAGATTAAGGGTCATCATTTTGTTAAAACAACGTATTTTAACCTCACTAGTGCTAGCGCCATTAGCACTGGCTTTGGTTTTTTACACCCCACTAACGTTATTTAGTTATTTTGCGGGTGCTATTGTATTAATGGGCGCGTGGGAATGGTCTGCCTTTATGGGACTATGCGATAAGCTAAAACGTGGCGCCTTCGTGTTATTAGTGGCAGTATTACTAGGGTTACTCAATTTGCATTGGCCTATAGAGACTCTATGGCAAGATGGTCAACTTGTAGGCGATGCTAATTACTTATTTACCTTGTCGTTTTCTTGGTGGTTGGTAGCCAGTTACTTAGTGTGGCGTTACCCTGCTATGGCGAAAGGGTGGAACGAAGGGCTTGTGATGCGCGGCATTGCTGGTTTGTTGACCTTAGTACCGCTATGGCTTGCACTTAACACACTGCGTAGTGCGCAATATACGGAATCTACTCACTATGGCTCTATGCTCATTTTAGTTGTATTAGGCATTGTATGGAGTGCCGATATAGGCGCTTACTTTACAGGTAAAAGTTTTGGTAAACATAAGTTAATGCCTAAAGTTAGTCCAAATAAAACCATAGAAGGCCTCGCAGGTGGCGTGGTTGCTGCGGTGTTATTTGTACTGGCTTTTTGTTATTACACTAACGTTGATACCTCTGTATGGCCTATTTATGCAGTTATGACAGCGTTTATTGCCTTGTTTTCTGCGGTAGGTGATTTACTTGAGAGTATGTTTAAGCGCGAAGCGGGACTTAAAGATAGCGGCAGTTGCTTACCAGGACACGGTGGTATTTTAGACCGTATTGATAGTTTAACTGCGGCAGCACCGATGTTTGTTATTTGCTTTGCTTGGACGCTTAGCTTATGAGTGCTGTGCAACAACTGGTTATTTTGGGTGCGACGGGGTCGATAGGTCTTAGCACGTTAGATGTTGTTGCAAGAAACCAACAGCAATTTAAAGTTTTTGCATTGACCGCAGGACAAAATGCAAAAAAAATGGCTGAACTGTGTATAGCTCACCAGCCTCGTTATGCTGTAATGGCATCTGAATCGGCGGCTAAGCAGCTTTCTGCGCTTTTAAAGCATGAGAGTAAAACGCAAGTAATGCATGGCGAGAAAGCCATGAGTGAGCTCTGTGCTCATGTTGATGTTGATACGGTTATGTCAGCGATTGTCGGTGCAGCCGGATTACTACCTACCTTGAGCGCTGTTGAAGCGGGTAAAAAAGTGCTGCTTGCCAACAAAGAGTCACTGGTGATGTCGGGTCAGTTATTCATCGATAAAGTTAAAAAGCATAAAGCAACTTTATTACCCATCGACAGCGAGCATAATGCTATTTTTCAGTGTTTACCTAGTGCTTTACAAAATACCCAAGGGCAAGCAAAGCTTGGGCAACATGGGGTTAGCAAAATTTTATTAACTGGCTCAGGTGGCCCGTTTTTAAATCGCGATATCAATACCCTTAACACCGTTAGCGTCAGTGAAGCTGTTGCTCATCCTAATTGGTCTATGGGGCAAAAAATATCAGTAGACTCAGCTACGATGATGAACAAAGGCTTAGAGTTTATTGAGGCAAAATGGTTATTTAACTGTGATGCAAACGATATTGATGTGGTGATTCATCCTCAAAGTATTATTCATTCGATGGTGCAATACCAAGATGGCTCTATTTTAGCGCAAATGGGTAACCCTGATATGCGCACCCCGATAGCGCATGCACTTGCGTATCCAGAGCGCATTGATGCGGGTGTCAAGCCGTTAAATTTTTCTGATATTTGTGATTTTTCGTTTACCAAACCTGATTTCTCACGTTACCCCAATTTAAAGCTTGCAATTGCAGCCTGTGATGCAGGCCAAGGAGCCACCACCACCGTTAATGCGGCTAATGAGATTGCAGTTAATGCGTTTTTACAGGGGCAGATTGGGTTTACGGATATTTATAAAGTGAATGCGCAAACGCTAGACGCCGCACAATTTACTGATGCGAAAACACTCGATGAAATTTTAGAGTGTGACCGTTTAGCTCGCATCAGCGCTGCGCAGTTTATAACAAAAGTGGTGCATTGATATGTTCGATTTTTTTTGGAATTTAGGTTCGTTTATACTCGCACTAGGCATTCTAGTGACCGTTCATGAATATGGTCATTTTTGGGTTGCGCGTAAAGCGGGTGTAAAGGTACTGCGCTTTTCAATTGGTTTTGGTAAACCCTTACTAAAATGGCACGATAAATATAATACTGAGTACGTTATTGCGGCAATCCCGCTGGGCGGATACGTGAAAATGCTCGACGAGCGTGTTGATGAAGTGCCTGCCAATCAACGTCATTTATCGTTTAATGCTAAATCAGTTCAAGCCCGCATAGCCATTGTGGCAGCAGGGCCGATGGCGAACTTTTTGTTCGCTATTTTTGCTTTAGCGGTGATGTACATGGTAGGTGTGCAAACCATAAAACCAGTTGTGGGTAGTGTTGTTGAAGGCAGTCGAGCTGAACAAGCCGGTATTATGCCAACCCAGCAAATTATTAAAATTGGTGATGACGACATAAGTAATTGGCAAGATGCGACCTTTTCTTTGATGTCTCATTTAGGTGATAAAAGCGTTGCCGTAACCTTACGCAACGAAAATTATCAGCAAACAGTGCAAACGCTTAACCTAGATGGTTGGAAGCTTGATCAACAAGATGTACCGCCGCTCAGTTCGTTAGGTATTGTACCGTTTCGTCCTCAGGCAACCTTGGTTATTGCTGCTATTACTAAAAACTCAGCTGCTGAACAGGCTAATTTACAGGTTAACGACGTTATTTTAGCTGTGAATGGTGAAACAATGAGCAGTTGGCAGCAATTAGTTAATCTTATTACTCAATCGGCTAACAAATCCTTACAATTTAGTGTAAAAAGACAAGATAGTATAAAAACAATAACAGTTACTCCAAAGAGCCGGGTCGTCAGTAATGGCATAGAGCAAGGCTTTTTGGGTGTTGCTCCCGTTGTAGAGCAGTGGCCTGATGATTTTGTAGAGACTAGACATTATGGGCCACTAGATAGTATTGTGCTGGGCACAAAAGAAACATGGCGTTTAATTACGCTGAGTTTTGACATGATAGGTAACTTAATAACAGGCCAAGTGTCGGTTAAAAACCTAAGTGGACCCGTCGGCATAGCCGTAGGCGCCGGCACCAGTGTTAGTTATGGATTAGTCGCATTTTTAAGCTTTTTAGCTTTGATAAGCGTTAACTTGGGAGTATTTAATTTACTTCCTCTGCCAGTGCTTGATGGTGGGCACTTAATGTATTACATAATTGAACTTTTTCGTAAAAAGCCAGTCTCTGAAAAGACACAAGAGTTTGGTTTTAAAGTGGGAGCCTTGCTACTCATTTTTCTAACATGTTTCGCTTTGTTCAATGATGTATCGCGCTTGTAGTTATGTAAGCGTGGTAACGACAAATTAGAACACGATTGTAAAGCTCTTAAATATTTAATTTTCGATGCTAAGCGGTAATACAGTTGTAAAGGATAAAGATAATAAAATGGCTATAAAAAAACATTTGGTAGTTTCAAGTTTATTGGGTGCAAGCTTTGCAGCCCTAGGCCAAAACTCCTTTATTGTTGAAGATTTAAAAGTTGAGGGATTGCAACGTGTCGCACTTGGTGCTGCATTAACGCATATTCCTATTAACGTGGGCGACAATGTTGATGAATATACAATTTCAAAAACAATTAAGTCACTTTATCGCTCTGGTCACTTTGACAATATAAAAGCGTTACGTGATGGTAATAACGTTATTTTTAAAGTAACTGAGCGTCCAACCATTAGCTTTATTGAATTTGAAGGCAATAAAGACATAAAAGATGAGCAGTTAAATCAGTCACTCGATCAACAAGATATTCGCCAAGGCGAGCCGCTTGATAAAACGGTAATCGATAATATCGAAAAAGGCCTGATTGAATTTTTTCACAGTATTGGTAAATACAATGCAAAAGTGGATATCAGTGTCACTAAATTACCACGTAATCGGGTTAAATTAAGACTTGAGTTTGACGAGGGCGATGCAGCCTCCATTCGTCAAATTAACTTAGTGGGTAATGAGCTTTTCTCAAACGAAGAGTTATTGCAACTAGTTGAGTCGCAGCAAGACTTACCATGGTGGCAGTTTATGGGTAGCGACCGCTATCAAAAACAAACCATTGAAGGCGATTTAGAAAAAATTCGCAGCTTTTATTTAGACCGTGGCTATTTACGCTTTAATATTGACTCAACTCAAGTATCAGTTAGCCCTGAACGTGAGTCTGTTTATGTAACGGCAAATATTACCGAAGGCGTTAAATACAAAGTGAAAGGCTTTGATTTCATCGGTGATTTACTTGGTCGTGAAGAATTAATAAAAAGTGTTATTCCACTGCGCACAGGCGAGCTTTATAACGGATCAGTGGTTACCTCATCAGAAGAATTTATCAAAAGCTACTTGGCGCGTTTTGGTTACGCCAATGCTGAAGTACGTACGATTCCAGAAATTGATGACGAGAACCAAGAAGTACAATTGACTCTGTCGGTTGACCCAGGCAAGCGTGTGTATGTTCGTCGAATTATTGTAGGTGGTAACCAAAACACGGCTGATGAAGTACTGCGCCGTGAAATGACACAGCTTGAAGGTGCATGGTTATCTAACCAAAACCTAGAGCGTTCTAAACTACAAATTCAACGTTTACCTTATATGGAAACCGTTGATTTTAATGTAGTGCCAGTTCCAGGTGTTGATGACCAAGTGGACGTTGACTTTACTGTTAAAGAGCAATCAGCGGGCAGCTTTAATGCGGGTCTTGCCTATGGCTCATACTTAGGTCTGCAGTTTAATATTGGTGTAACCGAGTCTAACTTTTTAGGCACAGGTAACCAAATTGGCTTTAATATTAATACTTCACGCGGCTCTGAGCGTGTCAGTGTATCGTATACCGACCCTTACTTTACGCCGGATGGCGTATCGCAGGGCAGCAGTATTTTTTACAGTAACTACGATGCCAGTCAGTTTAGCTTGATTGACTATAAGTCAAAAAGTTATGGGTTAGGGACAAACATTGGTTTCCCAATTGATGCCATTAACCGTATTAATTTTGGCGCACGTTGGATAGAAGAACAATTGTCAGATATTGCTGAATATGAGCAAACACGTGTACTACGTGAAACCTTCTTAGATCCAGAAAATCCAGATGCGGGCTTTGAATTTACAAAGTACGAGCTAAGTGTTGGTTGGTCACGAGTTACAGTTAACCGTGGTTTATTCCCAACGGCAGGTTCACGACAAACATTAAACTTAACAGCCACAACGCCAAACTCTGATTTACAGTACTTTAAATTAAATTATGACTCGCGTTTTTACTGGCCGATTTCTAACGATCATCGTTGGGTTTTCTCAACGCGTGCTGCATTAGGTTATGGTAATGGTTATGGCTCTACCAATGGCTATGATCAAACTTTACCGTTCCAAGAATACTTCCGTATCACTGAAATGGAATTACGTGGCTTTGATAGAAATACCATTTTACCGCGTGCTGTTTCGCGTATACCGCAATCAATACCAGGTACGCCATCAGGTGATGGCACAACCACAGGCAACATTGGTGGGGCGTCAGAGTTTGACGTGCTAATACCACAAGGTCGTATTGGTGGTAATGCTAAAGCAGTGGCAGGTATGGAGCTTATTGTACCTACTCCATTCTTAGATGAAGAAAATACTAGTTCAGTGCGAACGAGTTTCTTTGTTGACGCTGCCAACGTATGGGATACCGAATTCAGTGTTGATCGCTATCAAAACTTAGGGATTGATGAGCGTGCAAAATTAGATGACTACTCAGACCCAATGCGCTTTAGGGTTGCAACCGGTTTATCATTACAGTGGATCTCACCTATGGGTCCGATGCTGATCAGCTTTGCGTATCCGTTGCAAAAAGAAGAAGATGACGATACCAAGACCATCAGTTTTAATATTAGTAACACTTTCTAAAGGAGTTTATTGTGAAAAAATTATTCAAATCAACAGCAGTTGCCGTTTTAGCTACACTTATGATGGGTACATCAGTTAACGCTTTTGCTCATAAAGTGGGTATTGTAGATATGCAAGAAATCTACAAGCAGCTTCCACAAATGGCTAAAATTGAACAGTCTCTGCAAACTGAGTTTGCAGAGCGTCGTCAAGAGCTTGAAAAGTTGCAAGGTGACATTCGCTTTGAAGCTGAAAAGTTTAAGCGTGAAAGCACTACAATGAGTCAAGACCAAAAAGACGCATTACGTGATAAAATTCAAGGTATGCAAAAAAATCTTGCTGAAAAAGGTCGTCCTTTAGAGCAAGAAATTAAATCACGCCAAAATCAAGAGTTGGCTAAAGTTCAGACTCTAATTATTGAAACTATCCAAGAAATTGCTAAAAAAGGCGACTTCGACGAAGTTAAAGTAAAAGACACAACAATTTACTTTAACCCTAAAGAAGTAACTGATCTTTCTGAAAAAGTTGTACAAGCTGTAAGTAAGAAATAATTAATCTATGCAAAATTATACGCTTTCGCAAATTGCGGAACTTCTAAGCGCCGAGCTACAAGGTGATGGCGCTTTAGAAATTAAAAAAATAGCAACACTTGCAAATGCCCAGACTGGGCATATTGCATTTTTAGCGAACAAGAAATATCGCTCTCAGCTTGAAACAACACAAGCCAGTGCTGTGATACTGAGTCCTGAGGATGCGCCTTATTTTTCAGGCAACAAAATCATCGTCGCCAATCCGTATGTGAATTACGCCAAACTCGCTCAGTTAATGGATACCACGCCACGTAGTGCCATTAGTGGTATACACCCAAGTGCGGTTATACATGCCAGTGCGCAAGTCAGTAAAAGCGCAGCCATAGGCGCGAATGTTGTAATTGAAGCTGACGCTGTGATTGGCGATAACGTACAAATTGGTCCGAACAGTTTTATTGGTGAACGTGTTAAAATAGGCTCAGGCACCAAACTATGGTCAAGTGTGAGCGTTTATCATGATGTTGAGATTGGCGCAGACTGTTTATTTCAAGCGAATACTGTTATTGGCAGCGACGGTTTTGGTTATGCGAATGAACGTGGTCAGTGGCTTAAAATTCCACAACTAGGCTCAGTGATCATTGGCGATAAAGTCGAAATTGGTGCAAGCACCACCATAGATCGTGGTGCACTCGATGATACTATTATTCACAGTAACGTTATTATTGATAATCAGTGTCAAATAGCACACAACGTTGAAGTTCAGTCAGGCACTGCAATTGCCGGTTGTACTGTACTTGCAGGCAGTGTCAGCATAGGTAAAAATTGCCAGATTGGCGGCATGACCGCAATTAACGGTCACATGTCTGTATGTGATGGTGTTATAATTACTGGTATGAGTATGGTGACTAAATCAATCACCGAACCGGGTATTTACTCATCCGGTATGCCTCATACGACTAACAAAGAATGGCGAAAGTCAATTGCTCATTTGCGTAACCTTTCAGACATGAAGTCACGTCTAAAAGCGCTTGAAGCATTGAATAAGTCATGAACGTTGAACACTAATAAGGATGCTATTTTGGCAAACGAATTAAATAGCCTTGATATTCAAGAAATTTTAAGTTTATTACCGCACCGTTACCCGATGCTACTGATTGATCGCGTTATAGATTTCACCCCTGGTGAATCGTTACATGCAATTAAAAACGTATCGATTAATGAACCCATTTTCACCGGCCATTTCCCAAACCAGCCGATTTTTCCTGGTGTGCTAATATTAGAGTCAATGGCACAAGCAACGGGTCTATTAGGGTTTAAAACGGTTGAAAATCGTAGTGAAAACGAACTTTACCTATTTGCAGCCGTAGACAATGCTCGTTTTAAGCAGCCGGTTGTGCCAGGTGATACCATGCATCTTCATGTTAAGTTTTTAAAAGAGCGTCGTAACATATGGAAATTTGCGGCTGAAGCTAAAGTTGACGGCAAAACAGTGTGTAGCGCCGAAATCATGTGTGCTAGAAGAGAGTTTTAATTGTGATCCATGCTACGGCAATAATCGAACCGGGTGCAAAACTTGGTAACAATGTGTCAGTTGGACCATACAGTTACATCGGTAATGATGTTGTTATTGGTGATGACTGTATTATTGAGTCTCACGTTGTTGTTAAAGGGCCTGCTACTATTGGCTCTGGTAACCATATTTTTCAGTTTGCTTCTGTGGGCGAAGCCTGCCAAGACAAAAAATATAACAACGAACCAACAAGCTTAATTATTGGCGACAATAATGTTATTCGTGAATGTGTGACTATTCATCGCGGTACAATCCAAGATGAAGGTGTTACCAAAATAGGTAGCAATAACTTATTTATGGCTTACACTCACGTTGCACACGATGCGGTGATTGGCGATAACGTTATTTTTGCAAATAATGCCAGTGTAGCGGGTCACGTTCATGTTGGTGATTGGGTTATTTTAGCGGGTAACTCAGGTGTGCATCAATTTTGTAAAATTGGTGCTCATGCATTTGTTGGTATGTATTCTGGTGTAAATAAAGACGTACCTCCTTTTGTTACCACCATTGGTATGCCAGCAGGTCCTGCTGCAATCAATACCGAAGGCATGAAACGCCGTGGTTTTGAAAGCGATGAGATAATGGCAGTACGCCGCGCATACAAGGCGTTTTATCGTAAGAGCCTAGGCGTTGATGAAGCGATAGAATCGCTTTCAGAAGACGCTGAAAAATACCCAGCGGTGCAGCTGATGATTGATTTTGTTAAAAGCTCAGAGCGCGGTATTGTGCGTTAATACAGAGCATTTTAATTTATAAAAAAACCACCTCTGAGTAATCAAGGTGGTTTTTTATTAGCTGATATTTGATTAATAACTCAGCCATGAAGTGCATGTTGCTATGTTTATTAAATTCAGTCTCTACTCAGGCTTACCTTATTACACTCCCTACACATTTTCCTATAAAGTATAAATAATGAAACGGATAAAGTTAGTATTGCTTTCAATGCTATTGGTTATGTTAACTGCTTGTAGTACTGCGCCAAGGCAAATAAATAATCAACAAAGTGATATGTCAGAGCGAGGTAAAGCATCATTCTATGCAGACAAATATCATGGCAGAACCACGGCTAATGGCGAACGTTTTAGCCAACAGGCGGCAACGGCTGCGCATCTAAGACTCCCATTTGGTACAAAAGTGAAAGTTACTAATATTGCTAATAATAAGTCTGTAGTGGTCAGAATTAATGACAGGGGGCCTTATATTCGGGGGCGAATTATTGATTTATCTAAGGCGATGTTTAAAAAAATAGCCGACCCTAAAGTCGGCGTTATTGATGTAACGGTCACCGTTATTGATAAAAGTAATACTGCTAAGGACTAAAAGCGGGTCGTTAACGCCACATAGTCAGGGTGTTCATTGAGCAATTGTTGATGTGAACCTTGAGCGATGATTTGTCCACTGTCTAACCAGATGACACTATCCATTTGCGATAACAACGCTGGATCATGAGTAATTGTTAATACACTAGCATGCTCTTTTAGCTGTAAAATACTGTTCATAACGGCTTGTTTAGAAATATTATCGAGCCCTTCAGTGGGTTCATCGAGCACTACAATGGCGGGTTGTTGCAGCAGCGCTTGTGCCAAGGCAATGCGTCTTGACTGGCCTTGAGAGACACTGCGTCCCCCTGTGCCTAAACGAGTATTTAAGCCTTCTTTTAGCGCGCTAAACCAGTTACCCAGCTCGGCTTGTTTTAACGCCGCTGTCATTTGTTGCGGTGTTGCATCAGGTGCCGCATAGGCAAGATTATCGCTTAATGTACCATCAAAAATATGATGTTGCTGCGCTAAAATATTTAATGTTTTTGCACGGCTTTCATTATTTAAATTATGCAGGTTTATTGTTTCTTTTTCGTTTTGTAAGCTAATTGCACCTTGTTGCAGAGGCCATAAACCGCTTAGTAAATTCACTAAGGTTGTTTTACCACTGCCGCTTCGTCCAACAATCGCCACTTTATGCTTTGCAGGTAGCTCAAAACTCACATTATTTAATGCCTGCTTTTGGCCATAGTGGTAGCTAATTTTATCTAGCGAAAGTGTCCATTTTTTATTATGTGAATCAATAACCTGTGAAGGTATCTCGTTTTTATTCAGTACTTTATCTTCAAGGGTAAATAGTCGCTCAGCTGCTTTTAATACATTAGGTAGTTCAATAAACGCGTTGGGTAGTAACAATACGCTTTCAAAACTGGCCAGTACAAACAAACTCAACATCGCCAATTCAACATTTACCATCTCGGCGCTAAACACCAGCGGCACAATAGTGACAATGCTGGCGAGCATAGCCAGTTGTACTATGAGTAAGCTCAAACCATCAGCATTGCCAAGAGCCTTATGACGAATAAATAATTGCTGGTTATACTGCTTACTTAACTGATCACACTTAGTGAGTTGTTGGTTTCGAGCTTGGTAAATATTTAGTTCTCTAAGACCCGTTAAGGTATCAGATAGCTCAGCTCTTAATTGGGCGCTGAGTAATGTTTCTTGGTGGCTGTTTTTATCTAATTGTCTGCTCAATATAGCGGGTATAACCACCCCAATAACAACGATACCCGTAAAGCAAATTAAGGCTACACTTGGGCTGTAAGCAGACATAAACAGCATAATAATAGGCACAGTGAGTAAGGCTACCAACATCGGTAGCAACACATTTAAATAAAATTTTTCTAGTGCGTCTACATCATTTTGTAAGCGGTTAACTAAATCGGCACTGCGGCTCATAGCCAAATCAAGGTTATTAAGTTTACTGAGTGTGGCGAACATATTTACTCGTATTTCACTTAACAATAAAAATGTGGCGTTGTGAGTAACTAAGCGTTCAGCGTAACGTGAAGCGGTGCGCACAATCGCCAAAAAACGAATGGTGCCAGCTGGGGTAAAGTAGTTCATATGGACGCCTGCAATTCCTGCGGCAGCCATAGAAGCTAAAAACCAGCCGGAAATAGCGAGTAAGCCTACATTAGCTAGCACCGTGAGTGACGCTAGAAACGTCCCTAGAAGCATCGCTTTATAATGGGGGCGGCACAATTTAAGTAAACGAATAAAGTTAGTCATTAGTCGCTCCATGTTGCGCTGTTTGCAGCAGCTTTGCAAATTCGCCAGCTTGCTGGCTGAGCGTTATAAAGTCGCCTTGCTGAGCGATGGCACCATTTTCCATAACGATAAGTTGTTTGGCATTTCTTACTGTATTTAAGCGGTGCGCTATGGTGATCACTAAGTGTTCTTTTGCATACTCAGCAATAGCGTTTTGAATGAGCTGTTCAGTTTGACTGTCTAAATGAGCGGTTGGCTCATCAAGCATTAAAATAGGGGCGTTTTTTAAAAATGCACGAGCTAAAGCAATACGCTGCTTTTGTCCTCCAGAGAGCCCTTCGCCTTGTTCACCTATTAATGTGTTAAACCCATCAGGTAAGTCGTTAATAAATTCCAGCGCACCAGCTTGCTGCGCCGCCTGCTCAAGTGCTGCATTTGAAACGCCTGGGTTACCTAGCTTTATATTAGCGCCAATGGTGTCGTAAAATAAGGTTGGCTTTTGTGGGATCCAGGCAATGTTTTGTTGTAATTGGCTTATATCGGCTGTCGTCAATGGTTGTTGGTCAATGGATATGTGTTGTATTACTTCTGGGTGAAAACCAAGCATGCAATCAAGTAGGGTGCTCTTACCTGAGCCGCTAGCTCCCACAATGGCTACTAGTCCTGTGCTTGGCAGGGTTAAATTAATATTATTAATTCCCTCATTGCTATTAGGGTAACTAAAATTGAGATCATGGACGCTGATAGTGCTGTTACCCTCCATGTCTATATGAGCTGTGTGGTTATTATTTTTTGATGGCAGTGGTGCATTTAAAATGATTAGCATATCTGCAGCAGCACTAATTCCTTGTAAGCGCGCATGATAATGGCTGCCTAATTGGCGAAGCGGTAAGTAAAATTCAGGCGCTAGCAGCAATACTACAAAGCCGGTTGCAAAATCGAGCGTGCCAAAAAATAATCTAAAACCAATAATAACCGCTACCAGTGCCACACTAATTGTGGCTAAAAACTCCAGTGCAAAAGAAGATAAAAAAGCAATTTTTAACACGCTTAGCGTTGCATGCCTAAAATCATCTGAAATTTGGGCTATTTGCTTTAGCTCTTTGCGCGTAGCATTAAACAATTTTAGTTGGGTAAGCCCTTGTATGCGGTCAAAAAAGTAGTTGCCTAATACCGCCAGTTGTTGCCAGCGCTTTTGGTTAAGCGCTTCTGCCTTATGACCAACTAGAATCATAAAAAACGGAATAAGTGGTGCGGTTAATAAAAATATCAGTCCCGCTTTATAATCGGTCGGAAATATAACCACTAATATTGCCAGAGGAATAAGCGCACTATAGGCAACCCCTGGTAAGTACTTTGCATAGTAGTCATGCAGAGCTTCTACACCATTGTGCAGCGTGTTGAGCGTAGCGCCTTGGCCGTGTTGTTCTATATAACTTGGCCCAAGTAGCGTGAGTTTATCGAGTAAAGTTTGGCGAATAGCCGATTTGATTTTAAGCGCTGCAAATGCGCTTAAGCGCTCGCTTAACGCTAAAAAAATGGCGCGCAGTAAAATAATACCCGCTAAAGGCCATAAAAAGTGGGTTACTTGGGCTAAATTACGCCCTTCAAACATCACATCATGAATGGTTTGTGCAAGTAAATAAGCGCCTGCAATCATTAAAATCGCATTAACTGTACCTAGGGCAATGCTTAGCTTTAACCACATTGCTGCCGGCTTACTTTGCTGCTTTAAAAAAGCGCGCAGAGACTGTTGCTGCGCGCGATTAGGTCGGGGGTTAGTCGTCATTATGAGTTGTATTATGCTCGTTTAATAAATCATGGGTGGCTTGTTCATCATCAGCAATACTGTTTTTATTTTGATGAAACTCATACCACATTACATTTATTACGCCTAATGTACAGGCAAGTAATACACCTAAAATCCACGCGAAATACCACATAATTTAGTCTCCTTAATAGCTGCCGTGAGGGTTGTTTTCAATTTCATCAACCGTCACTCTGCGCCACATTTTTACATAACACCACGTGGTGTAGGCTAAAATGAGTGGCACAAATATAACCACAGCAATAAACATAACATTGAGTGTTCTGTGGCTTGATACCGCATCCCAAATGGTTAAGCTAATATCAGGGTTGTTGCTTGAGGGCATGATAAATGGGAATAACGAAACGCCCGCGGTCATAATCACTCCAATTAACATCACACTGGTTGCCAGTAAGCCTAAAGCGGGTTTATTTACTTTAGAAAACAGCAGTGCACACAGTGCCATTGCAAATGCCAAAATAGGGAAGGTCATTGTCCATGGACGTTCGCTGTAGTTATTCAGCCATGCGCCTTGGGCGGTTGTGACTACTTTTGCCAGTGGATCTGCATGGCCTTGAGTATCACCCATAGAAACAATTTGATAGCCCGTTAGGTTGGCAACCCACACACCAGCCGCCGCAAATAACACTATAAAGGCAAGTAATGAGTAGCGACCGTATTGTCCTGAGCGCTCAGCAACCTGATCTGCAGTGCGCAGTTGTAGCCACATTCCCGCGTGTGCAATTAACATGGTAATACTAACTAAACCGGCAATGAGCGCAAATGGATTAAGCAAGGCGAAAAACGACCCTTGGTAACTGACTCTTAATAAATTATCGATATTAAACGGTACACCCAAAAACAAGTTACCAAACGCGACACCAAATACCAGCGCAGGTATGGCACTACCGGCAAACAAGCCCCAGTCCCAGTTATTACGCCAGCGTTTAGAGTCAACTTTAGAGCGATAATCAAAGCCAAGAGGTCTAAAAAATAATGCAAATAACACCAGCATCATGGCAAAGTAAAAACCAGAAAACGCTGCCGCATAAACCATAGGCCACGCTGCAAACAAGGCACCGCCAGCAGTAATAAACCATACTTGGTTACCATCCCAGTGGGCACCAATGGTATTAATAACGGTACGACGTTCACTGTCTGTTTTGCCCACAAAGCGCAGTAACATAGCAACGCCCATGTCCATACCATCGGTAATGGCAAAACCAATTAACAGCACACCAATAATTAACCACCAGAGCATTTTTAATGTTTCATAATCAAAAATCATGATAGTTCTCCTTTAGCAGCCGTGCTGTGATCAGGTAATTCAAAATGGTACTTACCGGTATGAAGGGAGCTTGGGCCTTGCTTAATAAATTTAATCATTAACCATGCTTCAACAATCGCCAATCCAGTATAGAAAACAATAAAACCGGTCAAGCTAATTAAAATATCATTTACCGTCAGCGATGACGTTGCTAAAAAGGTCGGTAATACTTCAGAAATAGCCCATGGCTGGCGGCCATATTCAGCCACAATCCAACCAAATTCAATAGCAATCCAAGGCAGAGGAATGCTCAATACCGCCGCCCACAACAACCAACGTTTTTGTTCAATAATACGATGGGCGTTGTAATAAAAAGAGAGAATAAACACGCCAAGCATAATTACGCCACAGCCAACCATAATCCTAAATGACCAAAACATAGGGCCCACTTTAGGGAAGGAGTCTTTAACGGCTTGTTGTATTTGTGCCTCGCTGGCATCTACCACATTAGGAGTGTAACGTTTAAGTAATAAGCCATAGCCTAAATCATCTTTGACGTTATCAAACTTTTCGATATTTGCAGGGGTATCGTCACCTGCGCGAAGTTTTTCTAGGTATTCATAAGCAATCATGCCATTGCGAATACGCTTTTCGTGTTTTTTCTCAAGATCTGAAATACCAATCACTTGCTCATCAAGTGAGCGAGTTGCAATAATCCCTAATGCGTAGGGAATTTTTACTGCAGCATGAGTGACTTGCTCTTCTGAGTCAGGGAAACCTATTGCAGTAAAGGCTGCTGGAGCTTCTTCTGTATGCCATTCAGCTTCTATGGTCGCGAGTTTTACTTTTTGTACTTCACCGACTTCGTAGCCAGATTCATCACCGAGTAAAATAACACACAAAATAGAGGCTAAACCAAAGCCTGATGCCACCGAGAACGACCGTTTAGCAAATGCCAAATCACGTCCTTTTAATATGTACCAGCTACTAATTCCAAGTACAAACATAGAGGCGGCCACATAACCTGCAGACACGGTATGAATAAACTTAACTTGTGCTACAGGGTTAAATACCAGCTCTGCAAAACTGGTCATTTCCATGCGCATGGTTTGATAGTTAAACTCAGCCCCTACTGGATTTTGCATCCACGCATTAGCGACTAAAATCCACAGCGCAGACATATTTGTGCCCAGCGCCATTAAAAATGTGACCCCTAAATGCTGGCGTTTAGAGAGCCTATCCCAACCTAAAAAGAACATTCCCACAAAGGTTGATTCTAAAAAGAATGCCATTAAGCCTTCAATGGCCAGTGGCGCACCAAATACATCACCCACATAGTGCGAGTAATACGACCAGTTAGTACCAAACTCAAATTCCATGGTGAGGCCCGTCGCCACGCCAATAGCAAAGTTAATACCAAATAACTTGCCCCAAAACTTAGTCATATCACGATAAATTTCGCGACCGGTCATAACATAAACCGATTCCATGATAACTAAAATCCAGGTCATACCGATTGTTAACGGCACAAATAAAAAATGAAATAGAGCGGTGACAGCAAACTGTAATCGCGATAGATCCACAAAGGTTTCATCTATCATTTTTGGCTCCTTTGGTTGTGATGCAGTGACAGCACAAAGCAATTGTTAATATTTTAATAAACTTTCAGTAATTTCTGAAAGTTTGCATCATTATTAGCGTTTGTACAATTTTTGTCAATATGTATATTAGAAAACTTTAATATACTATGACATTACATCAGTCTATAAAATACGCAATCATCAATTAAGAGTAAGTTAGAAAAAAGTGGTGTGTTTTAAGCGTTTAACCTAGCCTTAAAACACGGTAAACTAATCGGTATGAACGCCGGGTTTACTTGTGAAAAAATAGCAAATGAAAAAAGATAAAAAACAACTACGAATTGGTATTGTGGCAGGTGAACTGTCGGGCGATATTTTAGGTGAAGGGCTCATAAAAGCGCTTAAAATACACTTTCCTGATGCCACTTTTGAAGGTATTGCAGGCCCTAAAATGCAAGCTCAAGGCTGCAAAACGCTGTTTGATATGGATGAGTTGTCGGTTATGGGCTTGGTTGAAGTCCTAGGCCGTTTACCGCGCTTGCTAAAAATCCGCAAACAACTCGTGCAGCACTTTGTTAATAACCCTCCTGATGTATTTATTGGTATTGATGCGCCGGACTTTAATTTACGTGTAGAAAAACCGTTAAAAGATGCAGGCATCAAAACCGTGCAATACGTAAGCCCTTCAGTGTGGGCGTGGCGTGAAAAACGTATTCACACTATAAGTGCAGCAACTAACTTAGTATTGGCTTTATTGCCTTTTGAAAAAGAATTTTACGACAAACACCAAGTACCGTGTACTTTTGTAGGCCATACATTAGCTGACGACATTGCACTTAAGCACGACGATAGCCAAGCCCGCAGCCAACTAGGCTTAAGTGCTGATGATAAGGTGTTAGCGTTATTGCCCGGGAGCCGGGGCTCAGAAGTGGGCTTGTTAAGCGAAACTTACATAAAAACAGCGACGCAGTTACAAGCGCAGAACCCTGCATTAAAAGTCGTGGTGCCACTGGTGAACGAAAAGCGCAAAGCGCAGTTTATTGCTATTTTAAATGCCACAGCGCCCTCACTTAATGTTAACTTACTGGATGGGCAATCAAATTTAGCCATGCAAGCCGCCGATGCTATATTGCTTGCATCAGGTACAGCAACGCTTGAGGGCATGTTATATAAAAAGCCAATGGTGGTTGGTTATAAAATTAAACCCATGAGTTACTGGATTTTTAAAACCTTATTTACCTTTAATATTAAATATTTTTCGCTACCCAATTTATTGGCAGATGAAGAGTTAGTACCAGAGTTTTTACAAAGTGAGTGTAATGTCGCTAACTTAACAGCAGCACTTACCCCTATGCTCAATAGCGATAATAAAGAATTAAAAGCACGCTTTTTAGCCATACATGAAAAAATTAGATTAGATGCAAGTAAACAAGCTGCAAATGCAGTGGCGGAGTTAATAGATGCAAATTGAACGACCCAATGTAACCTTAATAGCCGGTGTGGATGAAGTTGGTCGTGGACCGCTGGTGGGTGATGTGGTTACAGCCGCTGTTATTTTAAATCCCGCTAAACCGATTGCTGGCCTTGCCGACTCTAAAAAATTAACCGATAAAAAGCGCCAATTATTAGCCATCGAAATAAAAGAAAAAGCACTGTGTTACGCCATTGGCCGTTGTAGCCCCAGTGAAATAGATGAGTTAAATATATTACAAGCCACTATGCTTGCTATGAGCCGCGCGGTGGAAGCACTTAACACAGTGCCTGAATTTGTGTTTGTAGATGGAAACCGCCTTCCTAAATTAGCCATGCCCGCACAAGCGGTGGTAAAAGGCGATAGCCTAGTTGCTGAAATATCAGCCGCGTCTATTTTAGCAAAAGTTGCCCGGGATGATGAAATGATTGAACTTGATGCACGCTACCCACAATATGGGTTTGCAGGGCATAAGGGGTATCCAACTAAGGCACATTTTGCAGCGCTTGAACAATACGGTGCGATAGATGAGCATCGCAAGAGCTTTAAACCTGTGCAGCGTGTGCTTGCGCTTTCGGGTAAGGAGTAATTATGGCGGCTCCTGAATTTGTTCATCTAAGAGTTCACTCAGACTTTTCAATGGTTGATGGTTTGGCAAAAACCAAACCAATCGTCGCTAAAGCACAAGAGCTTGAAATGCCAGCGTTGGCAATTACCGATCAAATGAACTTTTGTGGTCTGGTGCGTTTTTATGGCGCAGCGCATAATGCGGGTATTAAGCCGATTGTTGGTGCGGATTTTTGGGTACGTAGCCCAGAATTCCCCGACGAACCAAGCCGATTAACATTATTAGCCAAAGATAACATTGGCTATAAAAATATTACTTTATTGATCTCTAAAGCCTATCAACGTGGCCATGTTTTTCATCGCCCTGTCATTGACCGTGAGTGGTTAGTTGATTTAAAAGAGGGGCTTATCATACTCTCGGGCGCCAAAGATGGCGATTTAGGAAAAGCCTTAATAAAAGGTAACCCCGCTATTGTTGAGTCGGTGGTCAGTTTTTATAAACAGCATTTTAGCGATCATTATTATATAGAGCTTATTCGTACCAACCGTGCTCAAGAAGAAAATTATTTGCACATGGCGGTGGAGCTTGCAACAAATGAGCAATTGCCAGTAGTGGCCACCAATGAAGTGGTATTTTTAAAACCTGAAAACTTTGAAGCCCATGAAATTCGTGTGGCTATTTTTGATGGTTACACTCTAGATGATAAACGCCGACCAAAGCGTTTTTCACAAGAGCAATACCTAAAAACGCCAGAACAAATGGCAGAGCTATTTAGTGATATTCCAGAAGCGCTACAAAATACCGTAGAAATTGCAAAGCGCTGTAATGTAACCGTGCAATTAGGTGAGTATTTCCTACCAGATTACCCGACGGGCTCACTAAAAATTGATGAGTTTTTGGTTAAAGTGTCACAAGACGGCCTTGAAGAACGATTACAGTTTTTATTTCCTGACGAGCAAGAACGTCAAGAAAAACGTGGCGAATACGATGAACGTTTAAAAATAGAACTTGATGTAATTAACCAAATGGGATTCCCTGGTTACTTCTTGATCGTAATGGAGTTTATTCAGTGGAGTAAAGATAACAATATTCCAGTAGGCCCAGGGCGTGGTTCAGGTGCGGGTTCATTAGTGGCTTATGCCCTTAAAATTACCGACCTTGATCCGCTCGAATTTGACCTACTCTTCGAGCGATTCTTAAACCCTGAACGTGTTTCTATGCCCGACTTTGACGTCGACTTTTGCATGGATAGGCGTGATGAAGTAATTGATCATGTATCGGCCTTGTATGGCCGTGACGCGGTATCGCAAATTATTACCTTTGGTACTATGGCAGCAAAAGCGGTAATACGCGATGTAGGCCGGGTACTTGGTCATCCGTATGGGTTTGTCGATCGTATTTCTAAGCTTATTCCGGGCGACCCTGGGATGACACTGGCTAAAGCATTTGACGTAGAACCCCGTTTGCAAGAAGCCTACGACGGCGATGAAGAAGTTAAAGACTTAATCGACATGTGTCGTATTCTTGAGGGCTGTACGCGTAATGCCGGTAAACATGCCGGGGGGGTTGTAATATCGCCGACCACCATTACCGATTTTGCGGCGCTCTATTGCGATGACGAAGGCAAGTTTCCTGTTACCCAGTTTGATAAAAACGATGTAGAAACCGCCGGTTTAGTTAAGTTTGACTTTTTAGGCTTACGTACGCTCACCATATTACAGTGGGCGCTGGATATGACCAATGAGCGCTTAAAGCGTGAAGGCAAACAGCCGGTCGATATCAACACCATTCCATTGGATGATAAAAAAAGTATAGAGTTACTGCTGCGCGCTGAAACCACCGCGGTATTCCAGCTAGAATCACGCGGCATGAAAGACCTAGTCCGCCGATTAAAGCCCGATTGCTTTGAAGATATGATAGCCCTAGTGGCCTTGTTCCGCCCAGGTCCACTGCAATCAGGCATGGTAGATAACTTCATCGACCGAAAGCTCGGCAGAGAAGAAATCTCATACCCCGATGCGCAATACCAACACGAAAGTTTAAAGCCGATTCTTGAGCCGACATACGGCATTATTTTGTATCAAGAACAAGTTATGCAAATAGCGCAGGTGCTGGCCGGTTATACACTGGGTGGCGCCGATATGTTACGTCGTGCTATGGGTAAGAAAAAGCCTGAAGAAATGGCAAAGCAGCGTTCAACCTTTGAAGAAGGCGCACGTAACAACGGTATTGACGGCGAACTGGCAATAAAAATATTTGACTTGGTTGAAAAGTTTGCGGGTTACGGTTTTAACAAATCTCACTCAGCAGCTTATGCATTAGTATCGTATCAAACGCTGTGGATGAAAACGCATTATCCGGCCGAGTTTATGGCGGCGGTAATGTCGGCTGATATGGATAACACCGACAAAATAGTAACGCTGGTGGATGAGTGTGAAAACATGAAACTCACTTTGTTACCGCCCGATGTAAACGCGGGTGAATACAAGTTTACTGTTAACCTTCAAGGTGAAATTGTTTACGGCATAGGGGCAATTAAAGGCGTAGGTGAAGCGCCGGTTGATGCCATATTAGAGGCGCGAGCAAAAGGCGGCCCATTTAAAGACCTATTTGATTTTTGTGCGCGTGTTGATTTAAAACGCTTAAATAAACGCGTTACCGAGAAATTAATTTATGCAGGCGCATTAGACCAACTAGGGCCTGAAAAAACTCAGCCAGGGCGAGCAACACTATTAGCCAGCTTAAAAGATGCGATGCGCGCAGCCGATCAGCACAACAAAGCTGAATTATTAGGGCAAAGTGATTTATTTGGTTTATTGGCTACAGAGCCTGATGAAGTAGAGCAAGCGTTTATAAAAGCAACACCGCTTACGGATAATCAGTGGCTTGATGGCGAAAAAGACACCCTAGGCCTTTATTTAACCGGACATCCTATAAACCAGTATCGACGAGAGCTTGGGCATTATACCAGTGGGCGACTCATCGACTTACAACCAACTAATCGTGATGTAGTCTCAACCGGAGCAGGTTTAGTGATTGCAGCGAGAACCTTAATTAATAAAAAAGGAAATCGTTGGGGGCTGATAACTTTAGATGACAAAAGCGCCCGAATTGATGTACGCTTGTTTCCAGAACAGTTTGAAATGTACCAAGATATGTTGCAAATCAACAATATTTTGGTGATATCCGGACAGGTCAGCTTTGATAACTTCTCTGGTGGTATTACAATGACCGCCAGAGAAATAAACACCATTGCTCAGGCGCGTGAAAAGCGTATAAAAGCGATTAAGATGACGCTGAATATGGTGCAGATCGAGGCTGGTTTCTTCGATAAATTACAAAAAGTACTCGAACCATACAAAATGGGAACGTGTCCGATCAAGGTATATTATCAACGCCCCGATGCGTTGGTGCAATTAACCCTAGGGATCGAATGGTGTGTTACGCCAAGTGACGACTTAATTCATAAGTTATCGCTGATGGCAGCGCAAAATGTAGAACTAGAATTTAACTAATTAGGTAGTTTAGAGCATGAGCCTCAATTATCTTGATTTTGAGCTTCCAATTGCAGAATTAGAAGCAAAAATTGAAGAATTACAAAATGTAAGCCGCGCTGGCGAATTAGACCTTGGATTAGAAGAGGAAGTCAGTAAACTTAAAGAAAAGAGCGCACAAATGAAGGAGAAAATTTTCTCTGAACTAGGCGCTTGGCAAGTATCACAGTTAGCACGTCATCCGTTGCGTCCTTATACTCGAGATTATATCGAGCGTATTTTTACGGAATTTGACGAATTTGCGGGTGATCGCACGTTTGCTAACGACCCTGCCATTTTAGGCGGCGTAGCCCGTTTAGATGGTGAGCCAGTAATGGTGATCGGTCAGCAAAAAGGCCGTGGTACTGCTGAAAAAATCAAACGTAATTTTGGCATGCCAAAACCTGAAGGTTACCGTAAAGCATTGCGCTTAATGGAAATGGCAGAGCGTTTTAAAATGCCAATCATGACCTTTATCGACACCCCAGGTGCATACCCTGGTGTTGGCGCTGAAGAGCGTGGTCAGTCTGAAGCAATTGCACGTAACCTAAAAGTAATGGCCGCACTTAAAGTACCAACAATTTGTACTGTTATTGGTGAAGGTGGTTCAGGTGGTGCATTAGCCATTGGTGTGGGCGACAGAGTAAACATGTTGCAATACAGCACTTACTCGGTTATTTCACCAGAGGGTTGTGCCTCTATTTTATGGAAAAGTGCTGACAAAGCACCATTGGCTGCAGAGGCAATGGGTGTAACAGCAGAGCGTGTTAAAGAGCTAGATTTAATTAATAATTTAGTTGAAGAGCCTCTAGGCGGCGCGCACCGTAATTATGATGCGATGGCACGTAACTTAAAAGTACGCCTTAAGCGCGATTTAGCAGACCTACAAGCGTTATCGCTTGAAGAGATGCTTGACCAACGTTACAAGCGTTTAATGTCGTTTGGTTATTGTTAAAAATAGCTAAATATAGAAAAAAGCCGCCTATGCGGCTTTTTTTGTTTTAAAATACCGTAACGTAGAGCCTTTATTGTTCGGGTTATTAGCAATTTACTCATTGGGTATATTAATGCACAAAACACCTATTTATCTGCAGGTAAAAAAAGCCCTTAATCACTACTTAGAAAATGGGCAATTCACATTTACAGTAGCCTTATCTGGTGGGGTAGACTCGGTGGTGCTGTTGCAGGTAATGCATGCGTTAAAACAGCAGTGCCCGCAATTAGATTTAAGTGCAATTTATGTCAATCATGGCTTAAGTGATAACGCCCATCACTGGCGGCAATTTTGCCATGCACGCTGTGAGCAGCTTTCAATTGATTTTAAGGCGGCAAACGTCATTATTGAGCCGAAATCGCGCACCAGTATTGAAGCGCAGGCTCGCGAAGCGCGTTATCAAGCGCTTGATGAACACAGCCCAAGTGATAGTGTCATTTTGTTAGGCCAGCATTTAAACGACCAAGTAGAGACATTTCTACTTCGTTTAAAGCGCGGCTCAGGCTTAAAAGGGCTCGGCGCTATGCAGCAAACTCGCGTGCTTGAAAGTGGCCGTGAGTGCTACAGGCCATTACTTGGGGTAAAACGCAGCGACATAGAAGCGTTTGCTCAGCAATTTAATATTAGCCATATTACTGATGAGTCAAACTCCAATGAACGCTTTGATCGTAATTTTTTGCGTCAACAAATCGTGCCTAAGTTGGCTGAGCGTTTTACTGGGTTTGAGCAGTGTACAGCCCGTAGTATAGAATTATTACAACAGCAACAAGCACTGCTTGATGAATATACCCAGCAAGATCTCGCACAGTGTATTAACCAACATCAGGCGCTTAATATACAAAATATGGCTCATTACAGCGCTATTCGCATTGCGAATCTTCTGCGCGCATGGCTGGCTTTATTTACTCATACCATGCCTTCGCAAAAACAGTTAATGCAAATAATGAGTCAGGCTATTCATGCCAAAGCTGATGCGCAAATGGTTATTGAGCTAAGCGATGGACAAATACGCCGTCATCAAGGTTATCTGTATTTTGTGCAACCGACGCCTTTAGCCGTTAATATTGAACGCGTAACAAATCACGAATTAGTGCTGAATGACGGACAAATACTACAATGCCTGCAGGGAGTGGGTATACGCGCCCCTAAACTTGATGAACAAGTCAGTGTTCGTTTTAACTCTAATAGTGCGCGTATTAAACCACTCAAAAAACCAGGCAGTAATAGCCTTAAACATTGGTTTAAAGATGCAAAAGTAGCCCCTTGGCTGCGTGCTCATATTCCATTAATTTTTTACAATGATGAGCTAGTTCAAGTGGTTGGTTATTTTGTTAGTGATAACCATAAAGATGAGAATGGAGTTATTTGGGAGTATAAATCATGAGTCAACAACCTCATGTTGGGCTGTCGCTTATAAATAAGGCACCTACTGGCATATTAATTACGCTATTGATTGCGGTTTTAGCGAATGTATTTTTAACCCTTAATATAATTACATTAGGCTACGCTGTGTTGGGCGGTATGGTATGTGCCGCCATTTTACTTGCCTATTGGTTAGGTAAAGGGGGCGTATTTTTCATTTTAGGGGTGAGTATGCCCTTACTGTTAGTGCTTTTTACACCGCTTGCGACAATTGCCGCATTGCTTAATTTACTCAGTGGCTTCTTTTTTGGCTTTTGCGCCATGTTGCTCATTTATAAGCACGTGATATTAAAAAAGTAGCGTAAAAAAGCCCAGCGGGGGAGGCTAGGCTTTTTAAAAATAATGTTTTTATTACTTAATAGGCTTTTGCGCAGTTTCGCCCAGATGCTTTTGCTTTATATAAGCCTTTATCTGCGCGAGAAAATATCTCGTTCTGGCAATCGTCGCTATTAGTCAGCGTAAAACCAATACTGGCTGTGACGTTGTATTTAGACATAATCGGTGAGTTTCTGACTAAACGCATAATACGTTCAGCCACCACTTTATTGGTGGTAAAAGCCGGGTCTTCGATTAATATTGAAAACTCATCGCCACCAAAGCGAAATACCGAATCAGTCCCCCTAATACTACTAGATAAAACCGCAGCAAACTCGATTAAAACGTCATCGCCAATTTTGTGACCATAGTTGTCATTTACTTGCTTAAAATTATCTAAATCAAGCAGCATTAAACTAAACGAATGACCGTTACGTCGATGATTTTCAAGCTTTTGTAGCAACATGTCATTAAATTGACTACGGTTGTTTAATCCGGTTAATGAATCTTTTGTGGCTAACCTTAATACACGGTTATACATAAGCGCATTACGCAATGGATAAATTAGTACACTATGAAAGTGTTGTAGCTTTTTCTCAATAGCCGCACTAAGCGGATACTTTGTATAATAAGTTAATGTGCCTAAGTACTCATTTTCAACTTTTAAATCAAACGAGTACGCTGGATTTTCAACATCACTATTGGGTGTTTTTACATCAATACTTGTTGCTTTAAAATGCACACCAGAAAAATTAAGCAGTTGTTTTGCAAAATTTGCAAACGTTCCTAAAATATCTTCTAAAACTAAGCTCGTTTGCAGTTTAGCTGCTAGCTCATGCAGTGCTGTCGGTGTATTGCTATTATATTGCTCTGCTGAAAACGGCAAAAATTCGCCGCGACCAGAGATACGTTGTGTCAAAATATGAACGTTTTCCACTATTTCTTCCCCCTATAGTATTACTTTTTATAACTAAGCAGGTTATATGCCATATTTACATTCTGGCTGAAACTTATACGGTTGCTATAGTTAAGTTACATTCCATTGATTGCTTATAAGGATTGCATTGCAAAATATTAATGCTCAGGTTTTTGGACTTTTAGTTGCTGCGGTTCTATTTGTATGGCTATTTAAGCGAATAGGGCTTCCCCCTGTATTAGCTTATTTAGCGGTAGGTTTACTAGCTGGTGGCCATGGCGTTGGTTGGATGGCACAAAGCCATGAAATGGACTTTATTGCTGAGCTGGGTATTGTGTTTTTGTTATTTAGTTTAGGGCTGGAGTTTTCTGTATCGCGCTTAATGGCAATGCGAAATATCGTATTTGGCTTAGGCTCATTGCAAGTCATAGTCAGCAGTATCTTGCTTATTTTAATCCTTTATTTATTAAATTTTAGTTTATTAACTAGTTTTACCATCGGCATTATTATTATGCTCTCCTCTACGGCGGTGGTTGCTAAATTATTAAAAGAGAGTGGTGATTTAAATAAACGCCGAGGGCAATTGGCAATCGGTGTTTTACTATTTCAAGACATTGCGGTTGTGCCGTTACTCATTATTTTGCCATTATTTGCCAGCAGTGATCCCAATAGTATTGGTTGGGCATTACTGTTTGCGCTGACTAAAGGCGCGTTTGTGTGTGTATTGCTATGGGCTATTGGCAAGTGGGTTTTGCCCAAGGTGTTTAAAGAAGTGGCACTAGCACGAAGCGATGAGCTGTTTGTATTAACCACGTTATTGGTGTCTTTGTTTGCAGGGTTACTCACATACTCTTTTGGTTTATCGATGGCATTAGGGGCTTTTTTAGCAGGCATGATGCTAGGGGAGAGCCACTATCGTCATCAATTAGAGGCCGATATTCGCCCGTTTCGCGATATTCTCATGGGGTTATTTTTTGTAACCGTGGGGATGCAGTTAGACATTGGTTTTGTTGTTGATCATGCGGGTATTATTATTGTTGCCTTGATGGGCATCTTAATCTTAAAAATTGCCGTAGTGATGTTATCTTCTTTATTTATGGGAGAGCGAAAACAAGATGCGTTAGCGTGCGCTATAATGTTGTGGCAAATGGGTGAGTTTGGCTTTGTGTTAATTGCACTCGCTGCACAGCATAACTTGCTGAGCGTTGAGCAAGTATCATTTTTAATTGCCATGGGCGTAATTTCTATGGCGCTTACGCCCTATTTAATTGATAAAACCCCTTTTATTTTAAAACGACTAGGCATGTTAGAGCGCGCAAAGTTTGCCTTTGAAGACGAGCTTCAAAGTAGCACGCTTTATCATAACCATGTGGTGATATGCGGTTTTTCTCGCGTAGGACAAACTATTGCCCGCTTTTTATCCCCAGAGGCAATTGATTATGTGGCAATAGAGAGCGACCCCATTTTAGTACAGGAAGGAAAAGCGGCGGGCGAGCCTTTAATATTTGGTCATGTTGAGCAAAAAGATATTTTAAAGTGTGCGGGGGTAGAGCGAGCGCGACTAATCATTATTACTTTTACCGAATTTCAACAAACTCAAATAGTCATTAATGCCATTAAACAGGTTGCACCTAAGGTTAAAATACTCATAAGAACCCGTGATGATAGTCAGTTAGAGCGCTTAAAAGCGCTAGGGGTTACTGAGGTTGTGCCTGAGGCGCTTGAAGCAAGCTTAATGTTGGTGTCGCATGTGTTGTCAATGTCTGGTGTGCCAATGAGCCGTATTATTCGCCGTGTTAGTAGTGAGCGACGAAACCGTTATAAATTATTGCATAGCTTTTTTGCCGGCGAAAATATTGACAGCGATACCAACTTGCCAGAGCGTTTAGAGTATTTACACGCAATAGCCTTACCAGATAAAGCATTTGCGGTTAATAAAGCAATTAGCGAACTCAATTTAGCAAAAAGAAAAGTGCTAATTAAGGCGCTTCGCCGCGAGGGCGAAGAAATAGACACACCACAAGAACACACAATATTGTATGCTAATGATATTCTAGTGCTGCAAGGTAAACCACGGCGTGTAGAACGTGTTGAGCATTATTTACTTGATGGTATAGAGTAGCCCATCAAGCAAAAAAACTTACTCTAGCTCTAAGAACTTTCTGATTTCAGGGAGTTGTTTCATACCATCGTCGTATCCGATTTGAATTAAATGCTGGGTGTAGCGTTTTTCAAATAACAAATAGCTGGTCAAACTCGACTGAGAGCGCTTTTTTACCCCGATCATACGTAATAAAACTTTTATCGCCCAAGGCATATCATCGTAATACTGCGCGGCAATGGCATTGAAGTTTTGCGATGGATTAATAATAAAGCTATCTATTTGTTTCAATTCTTGATGCTTATGCTTATTGGGCAGTAAACCGAGTGTGCGGTTTATTCTGTCCAAGCGCTCTAAATCAGATTGCATGGTGTCGGTAAATACACTGTCGAGTAAATGCCCTGCCACGGCCGAAAGCCCCGGGAAATGTGCAGAGTACCCTGGAGGATGTGGCTCTTTGGGTTGATCAACCCCAATAATAAATATTTTATTTGCCCCTAAGTGAATAGAGGGGCTCAAAGGTGAAAGCTGATGTATTGAGCCATCGCCAAAGTAATGGTTATAAATATTCACACTTGGAAACACCATAGGAATGGCACTTGAGGCCATTAGGTGTTCAACATTGATACGAGTAGCGCGTCCTTCGCGCTTGGCTCGTTGCCAAGAATGCTGCGTATTTGACTGAAAAAAAGCAACAGAATCGCCAGTAGTATAACTGGATGCAGTGATAGACAGCGCCTCTAAATATTCACGGTGTAAATTACGCTCAATACGATGTAAATCCAGTATATCGTTTAACAGTTTTCTAAGTGGTCGGTTATTTAACAAGCTTGCTGGTGGATGGTTTATATGCTCTGACTGGAAACTGGTTAAAATATTACGGGTAATATGACCAAACACACTTAAAAAGTCGCTTTTATATACCATCGAAGTTGAAAAGTTTTTCCAAACTGTTTCTAGTTTTCTTACCGCTAAATGCATACATGAGGCGTAACATGCTAAGGCTGCAGAATTAATTGCACCGGCAGAGGTGCCATTTATCACTCTAAAGGGGAGCGGGGCGGTTCTGGGCATACTTTGCGCTAACGCTTTCAAAACACCCACTTGATAAGCCGCTCGGGCACCACCACCTGTTAGTAATAAGGCAATTTTAGGTTTACTAGGATCGACTTGCTTAATTTTCATGTTAGGTATTTAAACTGTTCGCTGTCTTTACTTTATTTATTTACTGTAAGTCTTTAAGCTAGAAGAATCAAAGGATATGTTAGAGTCTATTTATCTTTCGAGGTTGAATTTTTAGTAGTGTGTTTGTTTTTCAGGCAAGGCTGAGCCTATGTATTGTGGTTACTTCCCATAAATAGGCGATAACGTAGCTTAAAAATTAAACATCCTCTACCCAAGGGGGCTGAACAAATTTTAATCCGGAAAGGTCAACAGACCCTACTTATTAATGAATATTAGTGTAAGTTAGGAATTAAATCTGTTTAGAGTACTCTAAACGGTATCGCATTTTTATATTTATGGAGTTCGTATGTCAGATAAACCATCAGAATCAGATGTTCAAAAACGTCCACCGAATAACAACCTTATCTTCGCAGGGGTTATTTTATTAATCATTATTATTGCCGCCGCGTTTGTATTATTAAAACCAAGCGGAGCCCCAGAAACAGTTATGCAGGTTGAAGAACCCATAAAAGAGCAACCCGTTATGGAGCTAAAACCTGAAAACGACCCAGTGGTCGGTGCGCCATCGGTTAAGCCAGAAAAACCTGAAGAGTTGGCAGTGCCAACACAGCGCCCAGACGTTGAGCCAGAGTCTGAGGTTGTGCCTTTACCAACATTAAATGACAGTGATCCTGTCGTGGTTGCAAAATTAGATGAATACTTAGGCGATGCGGCAATGAGCCTAGTGTTAAACGATGATGTTATTCGTCGTGGTGTGGTGTTTATCGATAACTTAGCAAAAGGTAAGGTAGCTAAGAAACATACCCCAGTTGTAAAGTTAGAAGAAGGTTTTAGCGTAAACGAAGGCGATATTTTAACCATTGATCCTAATAGCTATGAACGCTACACCCCATATGTAAAAGTACTAACAAGTATGAGTGCCGCACAAGCTGTTCGTTTATATGAAGAATATAAACCGCTAATCAACAGTGCATACACTGAAATTGGCTATGGCGATGATGAGTTTACACAAACACTTGAAGATGCCATTGACTTGCTACTTGATACTCCAGAGCCAAAAGGCAGCTTACCTTTATTGCGTGACTCGGTTACTTATCAGTATGCGTTTTCTGAGTGGGAGCAATTACCCGCTGCACAAAAACAACTTTTACGCATGGGCCCAGAGAACATGAAAAAGGTAAAAGCAGCGCTACGTAATATAAAAGCGCAGTTAGAGAGTAATTAATAACCGCTTTAATAACTAAATACCCTGCGATTGTATATGAAGTGTGCAATCGCACTTTCTTTTTTGATTATCCCTTGAATAACAGAGTAAAAGTAGAGATAATCTCAATTGCGCCAACCAAGGCCCTCAATGGTAGTCTTATTGGTCCTCTCGCAACACTAGCAGGCGAACCTGGTCAGGCCCGGAAGGGAGCAGCCACAGTTTGTGACGTGTGTGCCGAGATGTGGCTGGTAAGACTGCCACCCAAATTCCTCATTTGGTGTTGTTTGAAGTATAAGTTGACATATTTGTACTAAAAGATGGCATAAATTGGAAGTATAAGGTGGCATAGTCTAGTATTTAACCAAATGGTTAGATGGTTGACTCACATGTACAGAAGAAAACTCAAACACTCCCGTGTTAAAAACCTCCATAAATTTGCTAGTCAAAAAAATAAATCTACCTGTTTAGTCGAATCGTCTTTAGAGTTTGATGCCTGTTTCCATTTTGAATTTTCACCATCAATAGCCGCATTTGAAGCACAGCCACTAGGTTACGAATATGAGTTTGATAACCGTATTTGCCGTTACACACCTGACTTTTTACTTACCCACACAGACGGCACGCAAAAATTTATCGAAGTAAAACCGCAAAGCAAAATTGCTGACGAAGACTTTCGTGCACGTTTTATTGAAAAGCAAGCCATAGCTAAGCAAGGTGGGCGCGATTTAATACTGGTTACAGACAAACAAATCCGTGTATATCCAACACTCAATAACTTAAAGCTTTTGCATCGCTACTCTGGTTTTCAGTCTTTAACAGAATTGCAAGCATCGGTGTTAGAACTTGTTCAGCAATACGAGTCTATTAAAGTAGGCCAGTTAGTTAGCTATTTAAAAGTAACTGCCGGTGAGCTACTTGCTACGGTGCTACGCTTATTATCTTTAGGGCAGTTATTTGCCGATTTAACTACAAATGAAATATCAATAGAAACAGCAATTTGGTCTAATAATGTTTAATGACGGGTTGTTTGAAGATGAATTTAACCAGCCATTACCAAAAGTAGCAGCCAAACTACCTCAAAATTACGCCAAAGATTTACAAGCCCTTCCTGAAAAAATTAAAACAACAACATTTGCTAAGCTTAAATATATTCAATGGCTTGAGGCTAATATTCAAGGCGGTTGGACACAAAAAAGCCTTGAGCCTTTATTAAAAGTAATGCCCGAAGTTGAGGGAGAAAAAAAGCCCAGCTGGAGAACCGCCGCACGATGGTATAGCGCTTATACTAATGCGGATAAAAATATAATGGCGCTAATACCAAGACACCAAAAAAAGGGTAACAGGGAGCGCGATAAAGCAACCGATAAGTTTTTTGAAAAAGCGCTTGAACGTTACTTAGTAAAAGAAAAACCATCAGTGGCTTCGGCTTACAAGTATTACGCAGACTTAGTTATTATTGAAAACGACAGTGTTGTTGGTAGTGTTTTAAAGCCTTTAACATACAAAGCATTTAAAAACAGAATAGATAACTTACCGCAATACGAAGTAATGGTTGCTCGTTATGGTAAGCGCCTTGCTGATATTGCTTTTAATAAAGTGGAAGGGCATACACGGCCTACCCGAGTACTTGAAAAAGTTGAAATTGACCATACACCGCTAGACCTTATTTTATTAGATGATGAACTGCATATTCCACTTGGTCGGCCAACACTTACCATATTAATAGATGTGTATAGCCACTGTATTGTTGGCTACTATTTTAGCTTCAGTGCGCCTAGCTACGATGCAGTAAGGCGAGCAATGCTAAATTCGATGAAACCTAAAAGTGAAGTGGCAAAACTATACCCTGATACTGTAAATGAGTGGAAGTGTGCTGGTAAAATTGAAACACTCGTTGTTGATAATGGAGCCGAGTTTTGGAGTAACAGCCTTGAGCTAGCTTGTGAAGAAATAGGCATTAATACTCAGTATAACGCTGTCGCAAAGCCTTGGTTAAAACCAATTGTAGAACGTATGTTCGGCACAATAAATACAGAGTTATTAGACCCTATACCAGGTAAAACCTTTTCTAATATTTTACAAAAGCATGAATATAATCCCAAAAAAGATGCAATTATGCGTTTTACTACCTTTATGCAGTTATTTCATAAATGGGTAGTAGACGTTTACCATCAAGATGCCGACAGCCGTTTTAAGTACATACCGAGCCAACTATGGGAGCAAGGCTTTAGTACGTTACCACCAACAATGCTGAGTAATGATGATCTACAACGACTAGATATTGTGCTCAGTATTTCAATTCACCCTAAACTTCGAAAGGGAGGGGTATGGCTGGAAAACTTAAGGTATGACTGCACGGAGCTGTCTAATTACAGAAAGCAATTTAGTCACAACGTATCTCATAAGGTTTTAGTTAAGTTAAACCCCGAAGATATTTCTTATGTATACGTATACCTCGATAAGCTAGAGCATTACATAAAAGTACCATGCATAGACCCAAACGGTTACACCCAAAATTTAAGTTTGAATCAGCATAAAATAAACATACGCATCCACCGCGACTTTATTTCGGGCTCTATCGATAATGTAGGCTTAGCAAAAGCGCGTATGTTTATTCATAATAAAATTCAAAACGAGTTTGAAGCGTTAAAAAATGCGCCAAAACACTCAAAAGTAAAAGGCGGTAAAGCGCTAGCTAAGCATCAAAATGTCAGTAGTGATTCACAAAAATCAATAACTCAGTGCAAACCCATAGAACCCAAAAAGGTTACACCTAAAGAGCAACCAACAGATAGTTGGGATGATTTTATCTCAGACCTAGATGGATTTTAATTATGCTGACCGACAAACAAAAAGAAAAGCTTAATGAATTTCGCGATGTATTTATTGAATACCCAATAATAACCACTGTATTTAACGACTTTGACAGATTAAGACTTGGTAAAGGGCTAACAGGTGAAAAGCCTTGCATGGTGTTAAATGGCGATACAGGCACAGGTAAAACAGCACTAATAAAACAGTATAAAGAACGTCACTTACCGCAATTTATTAATGGAGTGATGAATCACCCTGTATTAGTAAGCCGCATACCTAGTAACCCGACATTAGAGTCTACTTTAGCTGAACTACTCAAAGATTTAGGGCAAGTAGGTAGCACAGAGCGTAGACTGCGAATAAACGGTACTAGGTTAACGACATCATTAATAAAATGCTTAAAAACGTGTGGTACAGAGCTTATAATTATTGATGAGTTTCAAGAGTTGATTGAACACAACCAAGGTAAAAAGCGCCGCGAGATTGCCAACCGATTAAAATATATTAACGACGAAGCGGGTGTATCAATTGTATTGGTAGGAATGCCGTGGGCAGAAAAAATAGCAGACGAGCCTCAATGGTCATCGCGTTTATTAGTGAGGCGGCAGCTGCCTTATTTTAAGTTATCAGAAAATCCAAAGCATTTTGTACAACTAATAATTGGCCTAGCCAACCGCATGCCATTTACCGAAAAGCCAAATTTAAGTGAGCAAGCAACAGTATTTGCTTTGTTCTCATTATCAAAAGGCTGTTTTAGAACATTAAAATACTTTTTAGATGATGCAGTACTTTACGCGTTAATGGATAACGCTAAAACCCTCACGACCAAGCATTTAGTTAAAGCATTTGAGGTACTGTTTCCAGATGTACTAAACTTATTTACTTTGCCTGTTGCAGAAATTACAGCAAGTGAAGTCGAGCGCTATTCACTATACAAACCTGAAAGCGCCCAAGATGAAGACCCGTTTATAGCGACTAAGTTTACTGACCGAATGCCTATTAGTCAGTTGTTGAGGAAGTGAAGTCTTATTAAAAATTATAGTAATTCCTATTAATTTGGAATTAATTAATATAATAAAATTTATGTGTAAGTTAGATTGGTTCTACAAAGCTTAAATTACATCTAAATTCTGAATTAGGTGCTTTCCAGACCTTAAGTACTACTAGATTAAATTGCAGAGACTAATCTAGAAACTTTTTCAATTACACTTTCAACTTCAATATGTTCGTTTTTATAAGTATTATCAACACTAACGTTGTTACTAATAGCAATTAGGTGTTCTATCAATTGTGCTTCCTGTTTAGATTCATCCCATTTGGCCAGAAGCTTTTTTTCTTCCAGTGAAATGAATAATAACTTTTTTGCGATAAGATATTTATAATAGAATATCTTGATATTTCTTGGCGTTCTTATATTTAACTTAACGATTGAGTTAATTAACTGCTCATGCTCAGAACTACTAATCTCAAAAACTTCGATATCTTTAGCTTGTATCTCATTTGTATTTGTTGTGTCGGTTAAACTATTTACTGGTAAGTGAACATTTATCTTAGCAGTATTTATAGGACTTTTAGTTGTTTCACTAGAGGTATTAGCTACTTTCGTATGATTATTATTACTGGCTTGAGTAGAATTAGTGCTTTTTAGTACGGGTAATATTTTTTCCAAAAACTCAGCGGACTCTTGCTCGCAAAGTTGATCTAATTTTAGTCCTATGATGAACATTTTTTGCAAATACTCAGAATAAATTTCGTCTCTTTGCCGCTTATCTATTAGTGAATATTTTATTTCAATTGCATTTTTTAAAATTCTTTCGTCAATTGCGGAGATAATTATTACCCTACTATATATTTCAGGGTTATCTAAGATTAAACGTAATCCATCTATAACATCTAAGACATTAGTTATGTCACATCTATCTATATCATCGACAAAAATAACAAGCTTAGATTGACTGTTTTTAGGTATCCAAGAAGAAAGCATTGCAACTAAAGATTCTTCTATATCTGCTTGAAGGCCCAAGTTGCTTCTATATGAAGTCTTAGAAAAATAAGAAGTACCAATCTTCTTTATAATTCCTGAGCTTGCATTAACAAACATGAAAGACTTAACAAGTAAAACAAATGCTCCAAAGGTCATCATGCTTGCAAGTAGCTGTACTAACGCGACTTTGTCGACAAAGAAAACCCAAATAAGAAGAAATATAACAGAGGTGATACCTAAATATAGCCTAGCTGTACCCTTCTTTATTATATTAGCTTTGATCCGATTGTGTAGGTTCTTAAGCTTCCCTTTGAAAGAATTGTCTTTTTCAAGCTCCTTTAAAATTTTATCATGTAAATGGGACCAACTAGATTCTGTATTTTGGTACTTCCAAGCGGAAAAATTGACGTTATACCAAGAGCTATTTTCTTTCATCAGCTTAGATATAGTTTGGTGTGCTAGAAATGTTTTTCCTCGACCCCAACGTCCAAATACTCCGATCATCATTCCACTGTCCTTAGTTAGTTTAGATGATATATCAGCAAGAACATCTGATATTGAATCTACCCCTAGTGCGGGCTCCACATTATTTTTAGCTTTAAATTCAAATTTTTCTGTTTGATTAATTATTTGAGATTTATTTTCAAAACTATCAGAGGAAACACTTTTATCATCAATGTTGAAGGTGCTCCAAATTGATTTTGCGTGGAGGATATACGTATCTTTTTTAACTGAGTTTGTTTCAAAAGGGCTATCGTCAATGTATAAAGAGTCTCCATCAATACTGAGCTCATCTAGGTATTTCGATTTTAAGTAGTTAAGTGCTTTTTGAACATTTGATCTTATACTTCCCTTATAATCATATAAAACATATTTACCTTTGATGGTTTGACTTATTATCTTGATATCGTCTTCTAGTTCAGAAATTCTGAAAAGTCGTGACTCATATTCTGCCAAATAACAATTGCCAACTAATTTTACACTTCCATCTTCTCTCATTCCAGGTAGTGACAGTTTGACAGCTAGCTCATCTAATTGCGGAGTTAAATGAGTGCTTACGTCCGAAGAAATACCAATAAATTGAGGTTGTGCAGATTCAAATAATTTTTGATTGGACAAGTTTGTGCTTAAAGGAGCTAAATGTTGGAGGTGGAAATTGTCCATGAGTTTGTTACCAGAAATTACGCATAGACCATTCTGTTCATTGTAAATAGCTTTCCGAACATCTGAAGTTGATAAGTTTTCCATCTTTTTATTTCCATTTAGTTGCACCTATTATCGATCTTAATAATACCAACTTAAAGTAAATCAACAAACTAATCATCATAGTTGAAAGATAAACAATGCAAAGCTCCCTGCTAGTAGGGATGCTATATTGAGTTTCATAGAATTTTTTTCTAATCTTTTTTAAGATCTCAATGTGAAATAGTAACTGCTGGGTGGTTTAACTTTTTAATGACTAAAAAGTATTCTTGTACGTATCGATTCAAATCGGTCATTAACCGTTATCTGGATTCTTTTTTGTATGGACAAAGGAGTGGCATCTATAGTGCCGCCATTGCTACTAAAGGGTCATTACATGCGATACAAAAACAATTACATGCTTTACCATTTTTGACATTATTTGTTGAAACAATTTTACCAGAAGCATCGCTAGCAAAAACAAGCATAAAATCCCTATTAACTCATAAATGTATAGTTTGAGACATTACTGGTTAAGTATATATTTAAAAACTAAAATATCCTTAGTACACTTATAGGTTAGATACTAAGAGAATCTTAGCAAGATATGTTTTATAGCTAAGGTTCACATGGAAACTCCAACACCTTCACGCCTAAAATCTGCAAGAAAAGCAGCTGGCCTTACTCAGCAACAGCTAGGTATGGCATTAGGTATGGAGCCAAACACGGCTAGTGCTCGCATGAACCAATATGAAAAAGGCAAACATGCCCCTGATTTTTTAACCATGAAACGCATAGCTAAAGAGCTAGATGTGCCAGTTGCTTATTTCTATTGTGAAGAAGATACTTTATCTGAATTAATTTGTGCTTTAGGTAAGTTAAGTAGAGAAGAGCAAATTGAATTATTAAATACCATTAGAATTAATAAGTTATAAGGATCAGGTGACATGGAGGTAAATGTAAATTCAATCAGGAATATTGGTAAAATTGAAGATGAGTTTTGGCTTTTAGAAGACGTGCGCCAGTTAACTTTTTTTATAGGTCCAAATAATTCAGGTAAAAGCAGAGAATTAAGAAAGTTATTTATTGATAATAAAAGTCAGTGGTTTTTTGAGTTTTCTGAGTATGCTGTATCGGAGCTTTTGAGTGTTTTTCTCGAAGAACTAGAGCAAAGGAAGTGGCATAGAGAAATAGCCAGCTTTGGCAATGTAAATGTTGCTAAAATACGAAGAGAGCTTCCTCTATTACTCAAATTACCTATTGGGCTCGCTGAAGTAGGTAAAAAAGTATACCAACTGGGCAAGCCAGAACACTATAATTCTCGATCTGAAGAAGAGCGTTTCAGTACTATGTTTGATAGTGTCTTAAGTTCATATTATGAACAAGTAGACATTGATAAACTTAAAGAAAGTACCATTGTTTCCGGTTGGAGGAATGTGTATATACCTACTCTCCGAGGGCTGAGACATGTTGAAAGGGAAGATACTTTTGAACACCGAACTAAGTCAGATTACTTTCCTAATATTAATAAGGATGAGTTTGAGGTTTTTACCGGTCACAGTCTCTACAAAGATCTAACGACACATCTGCTAGGCTCATACCAAAAAAGACAAAAAGTACGCGACTATGAAAAGTATCTATCTGAAAACTTCTTTTTTGGCAGAGATATTTCTTTAGTTCCAATGGTTGATAAGGATGTTGTGTATGTTAAAGAAGGTGATGATGAAGATCGAGCTATCTATGATTTAGGCGACGGTATTCAATCAATCATATTATTGACTTACAAAGTTTTTATGGCTGAAAGTCCAACAATGTTTTTTATAGAAGAGCCTGAACATTTTCTGCATGCAGGTCTTCAAAGAACATTAATTGAAACATTTGCAAAGCATAAAGAACATATGTTTTTTATGACGACTCATTCAAACCACTTTTTAGATTTGGCTCAAGAGCGTGACGATATTTCAATTCAACAAGTTTCCAGGGTAAATGGTGAGAGTAAAGTACAAGCTTCTTTAGATTATGGTGAGTTACTTAATGAGCTTGGTGTACGTGCATCGTCGGTACTTCTTGCTAATTGTTCAATTTGGGTGGAAGGCGTTACTGATAAGCTATACTTGCGAGCCTATCTAAATAAGTACATCGAAGAGCTCGGAGATGAAGATAAGAAAAGTAAGCTAAAAAGTTATCATGAAAATCTTCATTTTGTTTTTACAGAGTACCAAGGCAGTAATATCACTCACTGGGATTTCAGTAACGATCTTGAAAACGATGGCAGTGAAACCCCCGCTAAAAGACTCAACAGAAATATCTTACTAATTGCTGATGCAGATATTGAAGGTAAAGGTGAGCGTGTTGAAAGCTTAAAAAAAGCTTTGGGTGAGGCATTTTATTTACTTGAATATAAGGAAATTGAAAACTTTATACCTTTTGATATTTTGATTGATACAGCTAAAGCTAGATGGGGAACTTTTACCCAAAGAGCCGATTGTGATATCGATAAATTTAGTAATATTAAAGAAAGCTCATTTAGAAAAAGAGATGTTGGTATAGGTAAGGTTTTAGAGCGTAATGTCGTTAAAGCAGAAAGACTTGAGCGGAACTTTTACTCTGACAAATCAGGCACAATTAAAGACAAAGTTAAATTTTGTCATACTGCAATTTCACTAATGAATAAGTCTGATGATTGGAAGTTAACGCCAGAGCTAACTTCGCTATGTGAAACGGTCTGGGATTTTATTGAATCACATAATTTGTGATGCCTAGTTAATAATAGGGAAGTTATAGTGCAGAAAAAATTGAAAGTTATACTTTGTTCTAGCCAAAGGGGTTATGGGGAGTATCAAAAAAACACGATTTATTTGTGGCCGACAAAAGACAGATGGAATGACTTTAAATTTAAGACACATGGGATGTTTGTAGTACATTTAGAAAATTCATCGGTGATAAGTGGTGAGATATTATTTGCTGTAAATACTAGTATTCACTCTGTAGTGGGCGAATTTACAGGAATAGGAAACTTTGTAGAACTTGAGAATAATGGGGATCTTGAGTTATTTCAACATAACTACTTTAGTTTGCTACCTAGCCTTTCTTCTTATAGGAGTATTGTCTCTGAGGCAGGAAATGAATTTGCGTCTTTAATTCTCACTTCATTAAATGATATTGTTGTTTTTAACAATGAAAAACTTGCACCCAAGTGGCTAAGTAAATCTCTTAATAGTGATGTATTTAATAAATCATTTATGCGTAATTCAGAGCCTTTTTTTGCTTTTCATAATGCATCCGACATACTAAGGGGGCTTAATTTTGAAGAGTTAGACTATGTTTCTAGTGAACTTGATTTGAGCTTTCAGCTTGGTGCTTTTAATAATAAACATGAATTAAAACTTAGATTTTCGCCTAGTGGACTTGTTCCAAAAAGAATAAACATACTTATAGGTGAAAATGGATTAGGTAAAAGTCAGTCTTTAAACCAATTTGTTCGCTCAGCACTACAGCAAAGAGGTTATGCAGATAATTTGATTGATCCTTCAGGTAAATCTAAGCGCCCTATGATTAATAGAGTTTTAGCGATAGGAACACCAGGAGAAACGACAAATACATATCCTACGGACTCAATTAAGAATCCTAAGTTATCTTACCGCCGGCTCATCCTTACGAGAAATAGTCGTTCAAAGTCAAATAGAACTATAGGTAAAAGTATTGTCCAACTAGCTAGACTTGAAGAGTCAATTAGTGAATTTGAACGATGGGATATTTTCATTGAAGCATTAAACAAAGCACTGCCCTTAGAGCAAATTCGAATTACTTTAAATGATTATGAGGGGCATTTAGAAAGCGTGCCTCTAAAAAAGCTTAAAGCAGGATACAATGAGGAAAAGCTTCTAAAAATTTGGTCAAGTATAGCTGACAATTCAGAGCCAAGAATTGAGGTTTGTAATGAGCTTCACCCAATGAGCAGTGGACAGTTATCTTTTTTTAAATTTGCTTTGCTAGCTTGCCTACATATTGAGAATGGCTCTTTTGTATTATTGGATGAGCCTGAAACTCATTTACATCCTAGTTTAATATCTGATTTTATAAACTTGTTAGACACAATTCTTGAAAAAACAGGGTCATACGCTATTGTTGCTACCCACTCACCATACTTTGTTCGGGAAGTATCTAGAGAGCAGGTACATATTTTTAAACGCTTGGGTGAGTGTAACATAGGTATTTTCAACCCTAGATTAAAAACGTTTGGTGCTAATATTGGAGATATTTCACATTTTGTGTTTGATGAAGATATTGGTAATACTCTTTCACAAAAAATTGTTGATAAGGCTAAAGATGAAGAAATTCCTTATTCGCATATAAAAAATAACTTTAGTAAAGAACTACCTACCGAAATATTACAAAATATAAAAAGAAAGATGAGGATGTAAATGAAAAAGCTTCCTCTACCAGAAGTAAATGATCTCGAAATTCTAGAAAGTATGAGAGATAACCCTAGACTCTCATGCCAACCTTATATTTCTCAAGAATATGATATTTTGCTCGACAAATATTTGGAGTATGCAGTTCATGAAGGTAACCCTTGGTCGTGTGTGGGAAGTGTAATTTCAAATGATTTAAAAACAAAACTTAAGTATCACTTTAAAAAACCATATTCAGATTTGGAATATATAAAAATTTTGCGATCACAAGGCTCTCCTGATGTATGTCCTATGTGTGGGAGCTCTAAAACAGGGACTTTGGATCATTTTTTACCACAAGGAAATTACCCAGAGTGGATTATTTACTCAAAAAATTTAATTCCAGCTTGTGATTGTAACTCTAAAAGAGGGGAGCATGTTCGGGGTGATAATATTAATAAACGTGTTTTACATCCTTATTTTGATGATTGCTTGAATACTCGTATTGTGCGTGCAGAATTTAATGGAGATTTTGAGGAGCCTTTCATAAATATAGTTCCAGCCTTAAACGAAGCCGTTAATGAGGAGACGCTGATATTCCATATTGAAACCGTAGTCAAGAAATCGACTATAGTTACTTGGATGGAAGCTAAGTGGCAATCATTGAGAAGGCGACCTAGAGCGATAATTTCGTCTATCCCAAGAGTTGAGCGGGAGATTACGATGGATGAACTTGAACAGTTCATACTTGAAACTCTCGATGATAAAGATACAGAGCATCAAACCCCTAATAATTGGTATTCTATGTTCATTTATGGAATTTACTTATCTGAACCAGCAAAGCATTGGCTGCTAGAACGATACAATGGCATCGTGACTGGGTTAATTGATCCACTGAATTAACGTTAAAAATTGACGATGATAGTTATTTAGCCTAAACCTAAACTAAGATTTTCTTAGTTTAGGTTGGCGATGCATTTTTTAGTTCAAACAAAACCTTATCCAGATGAAGCGCTTGAAAGCTATTTGCTAAGGCTTGCAAGGGATAACTCATATGATGGCTATAGTGAGCTTGCTGATATTTTGTGGCAATGGCTTGCAGAGCAAGATCATGATCTTGAAGGTGCGTTGCCGTTAGAGCTGAGTAAAGTTGATGTTTATCATGCTAGGCAAGCGAGTAGCTTTAGAATAAGAGCGCTTAAGTTAGTAGCCTAATTAGTAGATGTTAACGCTGGTGATATACTATCTCTTGCATGGCGGCGCAGTAACTTTAAATTTGGCAACCTAGCAGCAGTAAGCCGTAGTGAGCTGACCATTCCCCTAGAGCTACTTTGTACTGATAACATACCTGTTTGCATTGAATGCTTGTCTGAGTCTTCATATATTCCTTTTTGCTGGCATCTAAAGCCCTATAAAGCGTGCCATAAGCATAAAGCACAATTAATCTCACAATGTAGGAAATGCCATAAATTAATTGATTATAGAGCTTCTGAGGCGTTTTTAGAGTGCAGTTGTGGTTGTAAACTAACCAATAGTAAACAGTTAAATGATGCAGACTTTAAAATTGCATTTGCGCTTGCAAGTAGTAACAGCAAAAAAATAGTGGGGTTGATATCGTGGTTTGCGAAGGTTAAGCAATTTGATGTAAGCGATGCTGACTTTAACTGCGCTTTTGTTGATTACTTTAGTACTTGGCCTGATGGTTTTACAGCTGAACTAGATTTACTCACAAATAATGCGCGGCTTAAGCAACTCAACCCTTTTAATAAAACTAAGTTTAACTCTGTGTATGGCAATGTGCTCCGTGATGCTCAAATAGCTGCAACAAGTAACCGTAAAAACAAAGTTCTTGATGAGATTATTAATTACTTTGTCGAATTAGTTGATAGTAATCCTAAAGCTAAACATCCAAATATTGCAGATTTACTGCTTTGTACTTTTGATGCCGCAGTATTGTTAAACACCACCACCGAGCAAGTTTACAGGCTTCATCAAGAAGGCTTTTTAAACTGTGCTTATCCACAAAAAAAGCACGAACAGCTCAGAGCTGATAGCTATGTATTTTATTTACGCCAAGTGATTGAGCTACAGCAAGCATTTGCAGCTGAAAAGCCTCAAACAAAAAAACAATTTATAGCGCCGTGGTAACTTATGAACTTACAAGATGCATTTGCAATTGAATCATTAAAAGAAAAAACCACAATACTAAGAAAGTTGTTTGCCCCATACACGCCTCACGTTGCGGTAGATGGCTTTGAAGAACAAGCGCTGACTGTACTCATTAACCTAGTTTATAAGCGCAGTGAAATTGATGATCTAACAAGTACAAGAACCGCTAAAAGTGTATTACGCGATGAAGTGTTACTGAGTAAGTGCATTAACGAAGTTAAATGGTTTCATACTCATAATTTAAAATACCCAGATATACGAGTAAGCCATCAGCGTTTAATTAGTAAGGTAGTAAGTGAAGATATTGCGGGTATTTGTAGCCGGTCATTACCTTTAAGTTTTGGCTGGTCGCACAACAGTGCTGAAATTAATCATGCAAAGTTATTTTTAACCTCGTTTAATTGGCAGGGCGAAGTGACTTGTTTAGCAAAGTTATTAATAACTGAAGAGCTTGTTTGGATTAATTTAATAAGAGCATACGGGTTTACTAAAAAGGCGGTTTTAGATATCGCGGGTAAAGTAAAACAGCAGTTGCCAGTGGCTGAGCTCCCATTAGAAGTAAGTTCTTTTTCACCACAATTACAAATGCCATTTCAGCAAAGCTACCTTGCGGTTACGCCTGTAGTAAGCCACGCAATGCTGGCTAAAATTCAGCCGCTAACTACAGAGCGTAAACTAAACTCTGGTTTAGTTGAGCACTCAAGGCCTGCCAATGTAGGTGATTTAGCAAGCTCAGTTGGTGGGAATATAAGAGTGTTGCGCTACTTCCCTAAAACATATTCTAAGGCTGTTAATCGCTCTAAAGTAGCCAATGATGATATTGAGAAAGCATTTAAAGTTCGTGCGCTATTAAGCAGTCAATTTCAACAGGCACTTTTGGTGCTGGTAGGTATTAAGCAGTTTAATACGTTAAGGCAAAAGCGATTAGCGCGAGTAGCGGCTATTAGGCAAGTACGTGTTAGCTTGCAGTTATGGCTGGATAACATTCTGGAAGCTAAAAATAACGCGCAAAACCAAGCTTATCCTGAGTGGGCAAAGCATTACTTAGATCAGAGTGTTACTAACTGTATTAGCCAATTTAGTAACGTACTAAATGAGAGTCTTGGTAATTTAAGTAAGCTCAAACGCTTTGCGTATCACCCTAATTTAATGGGGCTGTTTAAGGTGCAATTAAACTATGTGTTTACTCACTGTGCAGCTGAAGAGGAAACATTAAATGATGAGCAAATAGTGTATGTACATTGTCAAGATATGCGAGTGTTTGATGCCGAAGCAATGGCTAACCCGTATATTCAAGGCATGCCGTCACTTACTGCTTTAAATGGGCTTGCTCATAACTTTGAGCGTAAGCTAAAAAGCTTTATAGACCCTTCCATTAAGTGTATTGGCAGCGCTATTTACATTGAAAACTATCAATTACATACAGGTAAACCATTACCTGAGCCAAGCAAGTTAAAACAAGTTACAGGACGTAGTCATGTTATAAGTTCTGGTATTATCGATAAACCTAAATGCGATATAACACTCGATTTAGTATTTAGACTTTTTGTACCAAATACTGAGCTGTTAGATAAGTTAAATAGTCAGCTTATAAAGCCCGCACTACCATCTTCATTTGCAGGCGGGACTATGCATCCACCTTCGTTATATCAAAATATAAACTGGTGTCATGTACATACTAAACCGAGTGAGCTGTTTAAAAACCTTAAGGCAAAATCGTTAAATGGCAGTTGGTTGTACCCTTCAAAAAAAGTAGTCAAAAGTTTTGAACAATTGATAGATGCGCTTAACGGGAACTTTAATTTAAGACCCGCTGCAATTGGCTTTGCTGCGCTTGAAGAACCCGTAAAGCGAGATGCAGCATTACATGAACACCATTGTTATGCAGAGCCCGTAATTGGGCTCTTAGAGTGTGTTAGCAATAAATCAGTAAAGTACGCAGGCGCTAAGCAGTTCTTTCATGACGCATTTTGGATTATGGATGTTCAAAAAGGGTCTATGCTTATGAAAAAGTCTAAGTTTGAGTATGAATAATGCAATTACCTCGGCACTTAAGTTACACGCGTTCGCTCTCACCCAGTAAAGCGGTGTTTTTTTATAAAACACCGGAATCTGATTTTGAACCGCTACAAATAGAGCAAAATAAATTAGTTGGGCAAAAGTCAGGGTTTAGCGATGCGTATCAAAAGCAAAATGTGGCTAAAAACTTAGCGCCACAAGATCTCGCTTTTGGGAACCCTCAAACAATTGATGTGTGCTACGTGCCTCCAACAGTAAATGAGCTATTTTGTCGTTTTTCACTCAGGGTTGAGGCCAATAGTATTGAGCCTCATGTTTGTGATGATCCTAAAGTTATTTATTGGTTAAAACGTTTTTTTGAAACCTATAAAAAGCACAATGGCCTTAATGAAGTTGCTACCCGTTACGCTAAAAATATACTGATGGGCAATTGGCTTTGGCGCAACCGTCAATCACCGAACGTTGATATTGAAATCCTCACAGAACATGCAGACCCAATTATTGTTGAAGGTGCACAAAAACTAAAATGGCAAGACAATTGGCAAAATAATCAAACGGCATTATTAACGTTGTCAGAAGCTATTCAAGAAGGGCTTAGTAACCCTCAAAATTATTGTTATTTAGATATAACCGCAAAAATTAAAAATGCATTTAGCCAAGAGGTTCACCCAAGTCAAAAGTTTGTAGATACTGTTGAACAAGGCATGTCATCTAAACAACTTGCATATACTCAAGTAGGCGATAAAAAAGCAGCAAGTTTAAACTCGCAAAAAGTAGGGGCCGCTATTCAAACTATCGATGATTGGTATGAGGGAGGTTACAAACCTTTGCGCACCCATGAATATGGCGCAGATAAGCAAATATTAGTTGCACACAGAACACCTAAGACCCATTCAGACTTTTATTCATTACTCCCTCGCATTGCTTTGCATATTAAACACATGGAAAAGCATGGTTTAGATCAAAGTGAACAATCAAACGCAGTTCACTTTATTGCGTCAGTGTTGATCAAAGGTGGCTTGTTCCAAAGGAGTAAAGCTTGAAGCGCTATTACTTTACCATTACTTATCTACCTAAAAATTGTGATGTAAGCCTGCTGGCTGGGAGGTGTATCGGCATTTTACACGGGTTCATGAGTTCACGCGGAATAAGTAATATTGGTGTGTGCTTTCCTAAGTGGAATGAGCAAACGGTAGGTGATCAAATAGCGTTTGTATCAATAGATAAAAAGCAATTAACCAACCTATCTCAGCAAAGCTATTTTGAGATGATGGCTCATGATAAGTTATTTGGCTTATCAAAAATACTCGAAGTACCAACAGAGCAAAATGAGGTTATGTTTATTCGCAATCAATCAGTAGCCAAAGCTTTTGTTGGCGAAAAGCAAAGGCGGTTAAAACGCGCTAAAAAACGAGCTGAAGCCAGAGGCGAAGTCTACAATCCAGAATATCAATTTGAGGCAAAAGACATAGGCCATTTTCATTCAATACCCGTATCAAGCAAAGGCAACGGGGAGAATTTTATACTGCATATACAAAAAATTGAAAATGCTGAATCTATAAAAAATCAGTTTAATAATTATGGCCTTGCTACAAATCAAACATTTCAAGGCACGGTTCCCTCTTTGAATACCCTTTTTTAATAGTTATAAAACACTCTTTTAATTTTCAACTGGTTATAAGGTTGGTTAAAAATAAGGGTAAATAATTTAAATGCGTTTAACAGTTTGGTATTTATAGAAATTTAAACTATTTTTAATAGTGAACTGCCGAGTAGGCAGCTGGAAATTACAGTGCAGATGTTTTATTTATAGGCTTGTTGTGAACTGCCGAGTAGGCAGCTGGAAATGGCTAAAGGATGGCGGATATCTTTCTTTATTTGTGAACTGCCGAGTAGGCAGCTGGAAATTGAAGGTCAACCAGATTTAACGAAAGATGGATGTGAACTGCCGAGTAGGCAGCTGAAGTTAGGCCGGGAAGTGAATAACCACAAATTGTGACTTTTAACTGCCGAAAAGGCAGAGGCTAAATAGAGAGACCCCAGCAAAAGCTGGGATGTTTTTAAGCGTTATAACCGTATTTAAGGCTATTTATAACGTTCTTAATTAACCTTCTACCAGCAATTGTATTTACAAATGTTAAAGGTGTTTTAGAGCTAAATTGTAAGGAGCATGTATTTAGCCATTTATTCCATCGTTCAATACTTTCAAAGTAATCAATACAAGTTGATGCTAAATGAGCCAGCTCGAAGGTATTTTCACTCAAAGTTGCATTTAAACGTTTATGCTCTTTTTTATGACTTTCGAAAGTTCTAGTATTTGTACCAATTGCTTTAGCAAAGGATTGAATATCCCAACCTAACTGAAGCCTAAACTTCTCAACACTTTTTATATCTAAACCGCGCTGAATTAATTCAATTTCATCTAACGGGTTTAAGCTTAAATTAACTTTTCCATTGCTGAGTATATCTACAAATTTATGATTAGCACTAGGTTGAATATCACTAGGCATACATACCTCAAAGCCAGAAAAAGTTATATTTAATAATAGCACTTCTAATATTAAGCTGATAGTCGGGTTAGAGCGATAACCGGTCATTCAGGTGAGTCGTCATTAACTTAGTTATAATAAGAGGATATTTTTTCTTTTTTAGCATAATATTTATAATTGGCAATGATTTAAACTATTTGCTATTAATGTAAGTTCACAAAATAAGGACGTTTTTTCGCTAAGAAAGTGTCCTCTGATAAAGTTGTTAGCTACTCTGGGTGCATATGCAGGATTTCAGTAAATTCAAAAAGTCGTTATTAGCAATTGATCATTATATTTACGCCTTATGTGAGATAGATGGGGATAAGAGAACCCCATTCTATATTGGCAAAGGTGTAAATGATCGATGCTTGCAGCATCTAAAGGAAAAAAAAGACTCTCCAAAAAAGGAGGTAATTGAAAGGTTGTTAGAAAAAAACTCTCTTGGTATCGATATTCTTAGGCATGGAATAAAAACTGATAAAACAGCTAAGTTGATTGAAGCAACATGTATTGATTTACTGGGAATTGGGGAGCTATCTAATAAAGTTCGTGGCAGTGGCTCAGAAATGGGAAGAGCAACGGTTGAAGAAATTCATAATTTAAAATCTGGTGAGCTTGTTGAAATACAAAAAGAACATCAAGGGCTCGCTTTTTTATTAAATTCTACATACAAATCAGGTATGTCAGAGATAGAGTTGTTTGAATCAACAAGAGGTGTCTGGAGAAATATACCAAGAGATGATTCTATTAAATATGCATACGCAACTTACGGTGGCTTAATCAAAGAAGTATACCAAATCCACTCTTGGGTTAAAGCTGGAACACAGCAATATTTTACTCGTTGTTTTGATAATCGAAATATTAGTCAGCGTTGGGAGTTTGTTGGAAAAAAAGCACCAACAGATGTGAGAGAAAAATATGTCGGAAAAGTTATCAAAAAAGATCGAAGTTTTGGTAATCCATTTATAAAGGTTGGCAACGATTAAACGAAGCTAACAAGTACTTCAAACGCAACAAAAACAGTTGGTTACATTCCATTTCCATACACATTGTAACCAACTATATTTATCCGTTTAAGTGAGCGTTGAGGCTGTAGAGTTACTCTCTTTTTGAGAAGCAGCCTGTTTATGAGTTCCAAATTCATTACCTAATGCTTTAAAAATGCTTAGAGTCAATTGCAGGAACTCATTTTCTAATCGGATTTGGCTGTTGGAGTTTTTCTACAGCCTCGTTATGCAACATTTCATCGAGGAGTAAATTTTGAGCTCAATTAAAGATCACCTGTTTGAGGTTCAAAACGAGCAAGCAGAACAATGGATTCGTGAAAGGCTTAGTGATGTTCAGCTTGATGAGGACTCAGAAGAATGGCAAGACTTGGCAAATGAGTATTCAAACTATCAAGATCATCTAATGGAGGAAGCCGAATGGGAAGCCGAAATAAAGTGGTTAAAAGAAAATGGTTCATCCAATATCCACAAGTTTTTTTCAGTTGAGTTAAATGCACTAAAAGCAATGGCTGAAAGCAATTTAGGTCATTCCAGTAAAGTGGCGTTTATGTTGCACTCGAATATTATCGTAAAAATGTCTTATGCGTACGCAGTTACTCTTTTGGAATCATTTCTGGCTGACACATTAAAATCCCTCATTACTGAGCGTGAAGCATTCTTGCACAATGCCATTAAAAATGTAGAAGAAGTGAGCAAAGCTAAGTATTCAATTGCAGAGCTGGCTGGAACCGATTTAAGTATTTGTAACTTAGCTTTAAAGCACGTTAGCGAAATCTTGTTTCATAACATACCTAAAGTGAAGAAAATTTATGAGCAAGTTCTTGGGGTGAAATTACAGCTCGATATATCTAAGGTGTCCAGAATAACCACCTTACGCCACGATATTGTACACAGGAATGGTTACAGCAAAGATAACGCACCGATTAATTTAAATGCCCAAGACTTTTATCAGGCAATAGAGGATATAAAAGAGTTCTCGTCCTCACTGCAAAAACAGATCAATGCGCTATAGCCTGCATAAAAAGAGCAGGCAGTTAATCCTTTTGGCTGAGGCGGTTACCAGCTTACTACCATTCCGCTCATGGCACATAGCCGTTAGTCGGTTTAGAGCGAGAAGCAGTCAATCATGTAAGTTGTCATTAACTTAGTAAGAATAAGAGGTAACTTTCCTCTTTTTTACATGTTTATATAAGCAGCAGGAAGAATAATATTTATAGTTGGCAATAGTTTACGCTATTTGCTATTAGTATAAGTTCATAAAATAAGAACGTTATCGCGCTAAAAAAGGGAAAGTGTCCTCTGATAAAGTTGTTATAGCAATAATGGAGTATGCACTTTGATGCGAAAGTTTGATCCTAAAACTATATCTAATGACTTACTTAAAAGAGCTGGGTTAAAGTATTTATCTCCTATTGCAATTGAAAGGCAAAAATACTCGAAAGAGTTAAATTGCTTAAAAAATACTACAAAGTACATTGAAAATCATGGTGGTGAACTTCAGTTTGGTTGGTTAATAACGGTCATAGGTAATGTAGCGATACAACTTACCGCACATGCTTTAGTAAAAAAAGATGACAACTCTTTTTTATGTGTAACTTTGAATGAAAATAGGAAAAATACTGTTAAGTTTTCTCCTGACAATTCAATAGATCAACTTATTCAAAATGAATATTTGCCTAGCAGGTTCATTGCGTTGGTATACGATGAAGTTCTAGATAATTACCTAGACCTACATAAAAAACACGATGAGTTAAGGTTAATGAGCTTTGATAATTCATGCTCAGAAATTCAAGATATTAATGGTAGTTGTCAGGCTTTATACCCACAAATCCAAGCACTTGCTGTTAAAAACACAGGGCGCAATGATTATTGCTATTGTGGCTCTGGTAAAAAACATAAAAAATGTTGTGGCTGAAATCGCTATAACAAGGCAATTAAACGAGACTAAAACAGTGAGTTTCGCTTCGCTACACATTATAACCCACAATTTTAGCCGCTTATTGCGGCGTTAAGCCTCATTATTAAATTTCACGAAGGCAATATATGTTAAAGCTTAGATCTACAAGAGCAAATTGGTATTTGTGCTATATGGCACCAACTATTGAGTTGATTTATGGTTTTGTTGACTCGACTGAAGAGCAAGTTGCACTTCAAATGAACAACTTTCGCGAGAATAAGAAGCACGTAGTAATTGAAGATGAATTATCCCCAGAATTTGACTACTTAGTTACAGAATTCTCTGGCTTGGCTAGTGATAGTTGGGATCTAGAGTCCGTCTTTAATGAGTACTTTCCCAACTTACAACGTAGATCTGCTCTTTTAACGTTAATGGGGGTCTTCGAGCATGAGTTCGATAAATTATGCATTATTTGTTGTGAAGAGAAAAAACTAGATATTAAGCTAGAAGAAACAAAAGGCATGGGGCTTGAGAGGTCAACCAAGTATCTGTCTAAAATAGTAAAAATCGATATGCATAAAACATCCGTTCCTTGGCAAGAAATCCAGAAAATAATCAAGTTAAGAAATGCTCTTATTCATCAAGATGGCAAAGTACTTGATTATGCGGGAAATAAAATTGCTAAAATAATTGAGCATTGCGAGAATGTAGATAGCTTATCAATTGATGAAAATAAACAAGTTGTATTGCATCGAGGCTACCTACACTATGTTTTAAAAACATATAGTCAATACATAGAGTTGGTAAATGGGTCTTTAGTCGCGATACCTAAGGCTTAAAAATGCATTTAAACTTAACTAAAACAGTTGGTTAGGTTACGCTTCGCTCTACATTACAACCAACAATTTTAGTCCGCTTAATACGGCGTTAGGCATCACAACGTAGGTTTGAGTATTTATATTTTATAAAGGGTTAATTAAATGAAATTTAGTAATGTTTTATTATTGATGGTTTGTGGGGCTATGTTTGGTTGTTCTCAAGGAGAAGAGACGGTAAAAATTAAAATGGAACAAGCTACCGTAATACAACAACATATAGCAGCATTAGCAGCAGCTTGTACTGGTAAACTTTCCATAACAAGTGAACTCACTGGAGAAATAAAAATTCCAATTAAAACTATTGTTAGTTGTGATGAAATGGACAACGAAGACAGTTTCTTTAAAGCGCTTAGTGATGATCAACTGGAAAGCCTTGAAACCACAATTAGAACAGTTAATCAGATAGAAAAAGAATAAGTTAAAAGTAATGCCTAACAAGGGTTTTTAAGTCGGACAAATTACAGTTGGCTTTTTGTTCGTGCCTCACTTACTTTAGCCAACTGCAATTTGCTGCTTAAAACGGCGTTACCATCTTCCGCTCATGGCACATAGTAGCCAACTAAACTTAGCAGGATTTTATGGGGTTGAGCTCATAAAGCCTATATTTGGTAACTTTATGCCATTTTTCGCTTCAATATTATGCCAAGTTATACTTCACTTACGACGCTGTAGCTCAGTAAAAGCATATGTTCTTATGTCAACTTATACTTCAAACAACATTTGGGTGTATTAAAATTCCATTTTTCAATATTTCTTATTTATATTATTCGTACACTAATTCTAGATCATACCCACTTAGCTAAATTTTTACCTTTATAGACAATAGCTAATGAGTGAGCAATAATTAAAACTCGTGATTATACTTTACGCCGCAGGTGTTAAATAAGCTATTAAGGGTCAATATGACGTCTCAGAGGAATAAGTGGGCGCTTGCTATATTATTAGGGCTTTTAGGGGGATGCGCTAACCTTTTACCTCTGTATTTTTTTGATAGCTCTGAATTTTTATTTGGTCAGACGTTTGTAATACTCAGTTTAGTGTTTGTTGGGCTTCGTTATTCCCTCCTTAGTTTAGCTATTGTCACTGGTTTTTTATTTTATCGCTGGGGGCATAGCTGGACCAGTATTGTTTATGTGCTTGAGCTGTTTTGGCTTTATACCTTTTGCTTAAAGCGTTCTAAGCCAATACTTCCTTTAGGTGCAGTATTTTGGTTTTTAGTCGGCTTACCACTGGTGTGGGTTTTGGGTCACTTTGTTATAGGCCTACCTTGGCTCACGCTTGTTGTGGCTGCCTCAAAATACTTTATCAATGCCATGATAGCGTTAGCTTTGGTCGACTTAGTGAGTGTGTTTGTTCCCCACGCAAGCCGGGCTTATCAAGGGCAGCCTCTGGCCCGTATATTAAGTTATGTTGTCAGTATCATTATTGTTTTGGTGGTTTTGATCACCAGTGTCTTTTTGGTTAATCAGCATTACTCGCGCTTAGAATACGAAGTAAATACGCAACTTAAAGAAAAATCACGCTCGATCAGTGCCCAGCTTAGTGACTATTTGTTGTTTCATAAAAATGCAATGGTAATAACCAGTGATGCAATGAGTGCCGGAGCACCAATACAGCAGCAGCTTGAGCGGCTAATGGCTTTATACCCTGGTTTTGCAACTAGTCTGTATGCGAACTCCGAAGGTTATGTTGAGAAAAGTATACCCAGTGAATTGCTCAGTGGTTTAAGTCAGAGTCAGCGTTATGTTAATGATCGTCCTTATTTCGCTCAGGCTCAGCAGTTCCCGTTAGGCTACAGCAGTGGCGTTTTTCAAGGCAGAGGATTAGGCGATCAACCTATTGTTGCGCTTTCGGCTCCCATTTATAAAAATGATGAGTTTTATGGTGTAGTTGAGGGGTCGCTCAAGCTAGATCAGTTAGAGCGGTTTATTCCCAATTTATTTGAGTATAAAGGGGATTTACTTGTTCTTGATGCCGATAAAAAAGTAGTATTTAGCTCGTTAAGTCAGTTTGCTGCGCTGACTGATTTTAAGCAGCAGGATCTTAGTATCCAACGTTTTAGTGGTAATCAGCTTTTTCGCTCAAACGATAACGAGGTGTACCACACAAATCAGTATGTTGACGACACCACAGGGTGGCAGGTTATATCGCTCTATAATCGTAAATATTTAAGCTTGGTGGTAGTGGCTGCTTGGTTACCCACTATGTTGCTGGGGCTATTTTCCATTGCACTGGTGGTATTATTTATTTATAAATTCACCCATTTGCTGGTTAAACCCATCATAGAGTTAACTAATTTAATCAACAGCTTTAGTAAAACTAAAAAACACGTATTTAATACCGATTCTAGTTGGTACGAAGTACTGCAATTACAGCAACAGTTTGAAATGTTGGGCAATGCACTTCTGCATTCAATCAAAAGTTTGCAAGCCTCTAATGTAAAAAATGAAGACCTTAATAAACAACTTAGCCAATTTAATCAGCAACTCGCAGATAAAGTAGCAGAACAAACAACTGAGCTAACACAAGCCGTTAAACTCGCTAATGAAGCAAATATCGCTAAGTCACAATTTTTAGCTAATATGAGTCACGAACTTCGCACACCTATGAATGGCATATTAGGTATGGGAGAGGTTTTGCTTCGAGAGCAGTCTTTAAGTAATGAACAAAAAGAGTTGTTGCTCACGCAGCAAAAAAGCGCAAAAAACTTGCTTAATATTCTTAACGATATTTTAGATTTTTCTAAAATTGAAGCAAATGCCATGGAGCTAAATAGTAGACCCACGCAGCTAGCTCCATTTATCGAAAATATACGCTCTTTATTTACGCCGATTGTTAGTACTAAAGAGGTGGAATTTAGCATAATTCAAACCACAAATTTACCACTGTACATTAGTGTTGATGAATTACGCTTAAATCAGGTGATTATTAATTTACTCTCTAATGCGTATAAATTTACAGAGCAAGGCTTTGTGCGATTATCGTTCGATTATAACGATAATAAACTTCAGGTTAGCGTTGAAGATAGCGGTATTGGTATTGCAAAGGCACAGCAATCATTATTATTTAGTGAGTTTACCCAGGCAGATGTGGGCGTTGCTCGTAAGTATGGCGGAACAGGGCTGGGGCTGGCTATTTCTCAAAAGCTAATAAAAATGATGGACGGTGAAATTCATTTACACAGTGAAGAGGATAAAGGTAGTACGTTTACGTTTAGTATTAGTGCGCCAGAATCAGCAGACGCTCCCTCAAAGTTACCTAAAAAAACAGCTTCGCAGCCAAATCTTTTGGATAAACGCATACTGTTGGTAGAGGATAATGCGATTAACCGACAGGTGATTGCAAAAATGCTTGAGCCTACTAAAGTGAGTTTAACAATGGCTGAAGATGGCTTAAAGGCGCTTGAAGTATTGAAGAGTCAGTCGTTTGATTTGATTTTAATGGATTGCCAAATGCCCAACATGGATGGCTATGAATGCACTCGCGCGATTAGAACCACTGAAATTAAAACCGGCTTACGAGTACCTATAGTGGCGATCACTGCAAATGCTTATGAAGAAGATAAGCAGCGCTGTTTAATTGTTGGTATGGATGACTTTATAGCCAAACCCATTAATAGCGATGATTTATATACAGTGATTGGTAATATACTCAGTTGAGCAGCAGCTGAAGAGCACACAGCATAGATCACGGTTAGCATGCTAAGTGACCGAGGCGTGCTCGGCGACTCATATTATACTTTTTTGGTTAGCCACATACCGCCAAGTACGGAAGCAAAAAATAACCAAAACTCTGTTTTAAGTGATACCAGTTGTACAAGCCCAGGACCCGGACACACGCCACTTAAGCCCCAACCTAAACCAAATAAAATAGAGCCAGTAATTAACCGCGTATCGACCTTTTTTAAATCGCTAAGGCTTAGTTTGTCGTTAAACAACGGCGTGCCTTTTTTAGACATCCAAAACCATGCGCCCATCATAATGACCATTGCAACGGCCATGACAATAATTAAGCTACCGTCCCATTGCTGATTAAAGGTGAGAAAGTTAAGCACTTTATCAGGGTTGGTCATGCCACTAATAATTAGTCCCAAACCAAATACAAACCCTAAAATAAGCGTAATAATTGCGTGCATGATTTACCCTACTAAATTAGCGGTGATAATGGCGATTGCCATAAACGTACAGGTTGATACCCATGAACGAGCCGAAAAGCGAGACATACCACATACGCCGTGACCACTGGTGCAGCCATTCGCTAACGTGGTCCCCGCACCGACCAAAAGCCCTGCAATAATAATCATCCAAGGCGATAAGTTTAATTCGCCTACTAACAGCTCAGGGGCAAATAATTGTATAAATACACCTGCTAGTAATAACCCCATCACAAAACACAGTTTCCAACGAGAAGCTGCTGCCAGTGGATTAAAAATTGATTTTATAAGCCCTGAAATTCCCGCTACTTTACCAAATAAAACCAGTAATAACGCGCAGGCTAGACCAATTAAACCACCGCCAATAGCCCCAGATAGTGGTGTGAATTCGGTTGTCATCGTTTAAATCCTCCAAGCAAGGGATACACCCAATCCTGATTGTTCCATTGAAATTGATAGTTGTTGATTAGGCGCTAAATAGTTTGCACCTGTTACATTTTTAGAGGGTGAATAAAAAGCCATTGCGTTAAATTGCACCGCGTCACTAAGCGCATGACTAATGCCTGCTGTAAAATGCCATTCTTGCACACCGGGCGCTAAAATATTAAATAAAATGTCAGATGATGGAATGGGTTGCTCGGTATAAGAAGCACCAAACCTAATTTTTTGTTGCTCAGTGCGTTGCCATTGATAACCCAGTTTATAAATATTCATATCGTGCCAACCAAAGCCTGCTCCGGCTTCAGCCCCTAGTGGCGCTGACATTAAATTAGTAATAGGGTTGGCGATACTTTTTACTTTACTGTAATTTATTTTTTGCCAATCAAACACCACTTGGTGCGATGGTAAAAACTGCCAAGCGGTACCGAGCTGAATAGAGCTTGGTAAATCAAACCCGCCTTGCTCTGCAAACAGGCCGCTGTAACGGTCAAATTCATCCATAGACACTGATGAACGGTAACTGGCGCCCCAGCTAAGTGACGAGTTAATAATGTGGCTGATCCCAAGTTGCATTCCAATGCCTGTGCTGGTATCAACGCCATTATTAGACAGCGCCTCTGGCTTTTGCGAAAAGGCGGCAAAATTTGCCAAACCTTGTGCTTCAAATTGTTGCACTACATAAATAGCAGATACACCTAGGCGTATTTGTTCATTTAATTGATAGCTCATGGTTGGGCTGACAAATAGCTGTTTTAAGTCAACACCAGTGGTGCCGCCATAAAATGTGCCTTGAGGGGCAGAATCAGCCACATATTCTGTGTTCATTCCGCCGTTACCATAAACTAATAGGCCAATATTAATGCGCTCATTTAGTTGATGGCCAATAGCAAATTCGGGAATTGCAAATAAGCTGTTATCACTTTTTTTGGTGGTTGCGTCCAAATACAGTGCATTGGGAAAGTATTCATCGACCTTTGCAGCGGTGTAGTTACGCTCAGGAGCAAATAATTCTATGCCTACCGACATTTGCGTGCCATTAGCTGAAAAAGTAGCCGGGTTATTTGCACCTGACATTAATTCTTCTGATAACGCTACACCAGCACCTGCCATGCCTTTGTGAGTCATACCGTAGCCATGAGTAAAATAGCCATTCGTTGCAAATACATTAAATGTGCTTAACGCAGAGGTGAAAACAAGGCCTGAGAGTAACTGTTTTTTCATTTAAATTGAGACTAAGTAGAGAAAGTTGGCGAACAATAGCTAACTTTTTATATTCCAAAAAAGAACTTTAAAAGATTATATATACTAAAAAAGCATATTGTTTGTGGATGAGGAACAGGTAAATGAAAGGGCTTACAAAGGAGGGTTAAATACACTGGAGTAAAACAGCATTATTAAGCGCTATTTTACTCCAGCCAAGTGATTACATTGACTCTAATTTCATACCGCGTGTCTCTTTAATGTATTTAACTACAAAAAACACACTAATAAACGCCGAGAGGGTATAAAAGCCATAGGCGCCTGCTAAACCAATACTACCTAGCATGATAGGGAAGGTCATAGTAATAGCAAAGTTAGCTATCCACTGCGCACTAGCAGCAACTGCAAGCGCGGCGCCGCGAATGCGGTTATTAAACATTTCACCAAGCAGTACCCACACAATTGGGCCCCAGCTTAAACCAAAAAATACCACAAACAGGTTAGCCATTATTAAAGCAAAGGTACCCATATTTTCGCTAAGTGCTAACTTGCCCGCTTCATCAAGGCCTGCACTGCCAAAGGTGTAGGTAAGTGCACTTAAACTAATAAACATACCTATACTACCTACCAGTAACAATGGCTTACGTCCCACTTTATCAACTAAAGCAATAGCAATAAAAGTAGACAAAATATTAGTGGTACCCGCAAGCACGTTTATAAACAGTGATTGTGATTCATCAAAACCAGCGGCTTGCCAAAGTTCTGAACCGTAATAAAATACCACGTTAATACCAACAAATTGTTGAAACACTGACAAGGCCACACCCATCCAAACAATAGGGTGTACCTTTTTACTGCCATCGATAAATAAATCGCGAATACTTGGTTTTTTATCGCTTTTCAGAGACTGCTTTACGTCATTGATTTGCGCATCAGCATCATCGTTTGAAATTTTATTAAATACAGTTTTAGCGTGTTTAAGCTTGCCTTGTGCGACTAAGTAACGCGGTGACTCAGGAATAAACAAGACCCCAATTAAAAATAAGCCTGCAGGAACTAGTTCAGCCCAAAACATCCAGCGCCATGCAGCTAAGTCTAACAGTAAAATACCCTCGGCACCGCCTGCGGCATTAGCAATTAGGTAGTTACTTAAAAAGGCAGCAAATAAGCCAAGAACAATAGCAAGCTGCTGCAGTGTTGCTAAACGGCCGCGTAAGCTGGCAGGTGCTACTTCTGCAATATAAGCCGGCGCTAAAACAGATGCCGCACCTATACCTAATCCACCAAATAAGCGGTAAAAAATAAACTCAGCTGAGCTATCAGCAATACCAGAGCCAAATGCACTGATAGCAAATATAAGTGCAGTGACAATCATAATAGCGCGACGGCCAAATTTGTCAGCTAATGGGCCAGCAGCTAAAGCACCCAGCGCACAACCAAGTAAAACAGAGGCAACATTAAACCCTGTTGCTACACTGCTTGAGTTAAATGTATTACCTAATGCCGATACAGTGCCATTTATAACGCCTGAATCAAAACCAAATAAAAAGCCACCAATGGCGGCAACAGCCGATATAAAAATAACGTATAAAAGTGAGCACTTTGTCTGTGCGCTTTGCTCACCTTTAGTTGCATGCTGTGTTGTCATGTTGTTCAATCCTAATTTTTATTATGTGTAATGAAGTTAAAGTACCACTAATAATTTGCGGGCAACCTTAGCACAGAGTAATCACGCTAAAAAAGATATTTCAATAGTAATACGTATGCATAAATAAATTAATTGAGTTGCGCGAGGGTCTGTTTATCTTTTGAGATTGAAGTTTCAGCAGTGTGTTTGGTTTTTAAGCAAAATAGATCTTTTGCCATGTGAATGCCCGTAAATAGGTACTAACGCTTCGTTAATGTTAAACACGCACTGCTTGAAGGGTTCTGCTATCTACACAGGTGAAGATAAGGTGCAGGGTATAAAAAGGGTGCTCGGTTTTAACTTAGTTTATTAAGTAACAAACCTCGCTGAAATTAAAGCGCCCGAGATTGAATCAATTTAAATTCTAAAAGGCTATTAACTCCTAATTGGGTTGCTAAAAGCGCTCAAACAATTATACTGTTTTTATATACAGTATTGGCGGTTTTTATGAGAAAAGAGTTACCAGCAAAATATTATTTGGCACATTTTAAAGAGCTAATAGGCTTTGTGAGCGATAAATGTATGCATTTACTTGAGCAAAAGCACATTACATTTATTAATAAAATAAACACCCTCGACGAGCAAAGCCAATGCATGCTAGCACGTATTTATTCTCGTAAGCCTTATTTAGTGCAAACTCAGTCATTAAATTATGAAGAGATTATTTCGCCTTATCAGTCACTTTTTAATTTAAAAACAGCCGGATTAGTATATGAACCCTCACAAGCAGACGCTAAGCAACTGCTTAGTCACCTAACAAAGCCGGCCTTAATTGAGTTGTTATCTCAACAAGAGCAGCCACCATTATTTAAAAAAAGTGCAGCTAAAAGTTGTTTAGTTGAAGTCGCTATTTCATTTTTTGAATCTAAGCCAGAGCGTCTTTCGCATTTGTATAATCAGTATGTGATCAATAATAGAGATGAGTGTTACCAGTATTTTGAGTTTTTGTATATTGGCAGGCTCAGTGCCGGTGATGTTAATCATCAAAATCGGTTTGTACTAAGAGATTTAGGGGTAACTCCTGTTAGGCAAGGGCATAATGAAAGTTTGTCTCGCTTTGACTCAATTGAGGAAGCGCAATCTAACTATGTGTTAAACCGTTTTCGGTTAGCCGTTAAAAACGCGAAAGATGACAATGAAAATGAGACGTTAGCAAAACAGTTAATAAATGAATTAGCAGTAGGGGTTGTAGCTCGAGAGCTAAAGAATAAGTTATTGGTCATACTTTATAAGCAACTAAAAACAACTAACCCTGTATTAGCGTTTGATGTACTTAATGCCTGCGAAGACGATGCGCACGCACTAGAAATTCAAATAAGAGAGCAATACCGTTTAGGTAATAAAGAATGGGTAAAGGCGCAACTTGAGAAAATTATAGAAAATCCGCTCACCGATGAGTTACTGTACTTTGCGGATGACTTTTTAATGCGCAAATTTAACAAGCAAACACGCTCACGGCTTAGTGAAATGTTAGCCAGTACACGCTGTATTATAGAAGTTGATGAACTTTACCGTGGCGATGTTGAGTTAGGTGTAAGTGATCACTACACTCGTCAAGGCAAACAGGTTTTTTATACTGAAAATACTTTGTGGCAAAGCTTATTTGCGCTGGTTTTTTGGCAGGAGCTTTTTATTGAAACCCCGACACCGCCTTGTAATGAATTTGATATTTACCCGCAAGCCTTAAAAACAGACACCTTTTATTTAAATCAATCCTCACAAATAGAAGCGCGGCTGGCTGCGTGTAATAGTACCCAAAAACTGCTGCGTTTAGTGTGTAACCATGCAGCGAAGTATTATGAGCAACCAAATGGCTTATTTAGATGGCACAAAGATGTATTAAAGCCATTAGAGATGCTTATTTTAAACAGCCCGATAAATGCGCTATTAAGCCATTTAAAAAACATGGCAAAAAACTACCGACAATTAAAAGATGGTTACCCCGATTTAATGATTGTTGATAACAGCGCAGTTCATTTTGAGGAGGTAAAAGCGCCCGGAGACAAGCTTAAAAGAAACCAGCTAGTGAGCATCGATAATTTAAAAAACAGTGGTTTTAAAGTCAATATTGCAGCGGTGAAGTGGTATGTAGACCCTAACCGTATTTATAGTGTGGTAGATATTGAAACTACAGGAGGCCTCAAAGGCGGTAACCGCATTACCGAAATTGGTATTGTTAAAGTAAAGCAGGGCGAAATAGTTGATACATGGACCACATTGATAAACCCAGAGCGACCCATCCCGCGCTTTATTACCTCGCTTACAGGCATTAACGATGCCATGGTAAGCAATGCGCCCATATTTAGCGATATTGCAGCGCCGTTACTGAATCAGCTCTCAGGCAGTATTTTTGTGGCGCATAATGTTAATTTTGATTATGGCTTTATTAAAAAAGAGCTTGAGAGGATAGGGATTAATTTTAAAATGCCGAAACTGTGTACAGTCGTTGAATCACGCAAAGCATTTAAGGGATTAAAGTCGTATTCGCTGGGAAATTTATCTGCACACTTTAATTTAGACTTAACCAATCATCACCGTGCATTAGACGATGCCAAAGCGGCCGCGCAGTTATTATTACTGGTTCAGCAAACGGACAGTCAGTGATAGATTTACGTCAGTTAAAAGTATTTTGCTTAAAGTGGTAAAGTGCCTTGTGTATAAATACAGGGTATTAAAAAATTAGGTTTATCTATTTTTAATGGGCGATTAAAACTGCGCTAATAAAATAATCGCTGTAAGCTTTGCAATCCCATGATAATGTTAAATTTATGCTAACATATTTTAGGGCGGGTGTTTTAAAAGTGGTATATGTTTCTGGGCAAAAACAATAATAAATTAAGGATAATAATGAATCATCGACAATTGAGTGCCACTTTGCTGGTATTGATGGCTTTAATAACTGGCTGTAATTCGTCACCAATAAGTCTTTACAGCGATAATACCATGAAGAAAAAAGAATATAATGGTGTTAAGGCATACAAAAAAGGGGAGTTTGAAGAAGCTTTTAACTATTTAGAAGAGCCTGCTGCATTGGGTTATAAAAGTGCACAATACACCCTAGCGTTTATGTTTTTAAAAGGGCAATATTTAGAGCAATCAACTAAGCTTGGTATGGGGTGGTTAGGTGTTGCAGCAGAAGCTGGCGTTGAAAATTGGTCACAACAATATGATACTTTTTATGCCGCAGCGACAACAGAAGACAAACAAGAAATAGATGCAATTGTTGCCGTTTATACTGAGCAGTTTGGTGTTAAAGCTCAAAACATGACCTGCCGTAGGTCAACATCACCGAGACGAACATTCGGCGAAATTAAAATTGATTGTAATAAACACGATGGTATTGTCACCGTTCATGAAATACAAACAATAGAGTAAAGCTAGTTACTAACTAGCTTTTTCTCAAAATCACTTTTTACGATATCGAGCGCTTTTAATACTTCTTCGGGCTCTACGTCGTGTTGCTCTAATATCATAATTAAATCAACAGCCAGTTTTACGTGTGTAGGGGCGTCTTCTAGCGGGTTACTCATTAATATCTTTCTTTTTAGCAATCTGATCAATCGCAAAATTAATAGCAAGTTCAACGCGTTGCTGCATATCTAAACGATCTGTTTGAGTTAAATAAAATGCCATATCTACATCGTATCGAATATAACGTGGGGGTAATTGATTGAGTACGGTACAGCAAAAGTCAGCCATTACATCGTCGTTGTAACGCTCATTAAGTTTACGTTTTTCTATTTCTTCTAAAACGAGTTTTTCGTAAAAATTATGTATGTCGTCATCTAATCGCATATTCCAGTCACTCTTTGTTATTGTCTTTAATGAGTCTATACCAAGGACTGTTATAAATCGAGAGCCGCTTTAAATAGTTGTTTATGGACACTGACTAAAACATTGATGTTACGCTGATAACCACCACCTAAAGCGCACATAAGCGGGATGTTTCGCTGCTTACAAAAGTTAAGAACGGCAAAGTCACGCGCGTATACGCCAGCCAAAGAAACATCAAATAAGCCAAGTTCGTCTTTGGTATAAATATCGGCGCCCGCATTATATAAAATAATATCGGGCTGGTGGAGGCGAACACATAACTCAAGAGCTTGCTCTAGTGTTGTTAAATACTCTGCATCTGTGGTGTTTGCAGGTAAGGCAAAGTCATAGGTTGAGTGTTGCTTTTGTCGAGGAAAGTTTTGTTCACAGTGAATTGAGCAGCTAATTATGTGCTCATGGTGCTGGGTTATTTGTGCTGTGCCGTCACCTTGATGCACGTCACAATCAAATATTAATACGGTGTCGGCTTGCTCCGTTGCAATAAGGTGGGCTGCAGCAATGGCTAAATCATTAAAAATACAAAAGCCACTGCCGTAATTGCTGTAAGCATGATGATAACCGCCACTTAAATTAGCCGCTAAACCACTTTTAATTGCACTTTCAGCGGCTTGAATGCTAGCACCAACAGAGTAAAGGGTTCGCTCAACAAGTTCAGGAGAGTGAGGAAATCCCATTTTTTTAACTGCTTTGTCAGTTAACGAGCCATTTAAAAAATCAGCGATGTACTCTGAGCTATGACACAATTTTAATTGTGCTGTTGTTGCTGGCGAAGGTGATATAAATTGGGTGTAGCCTAAAAATTCAACTTCATGCTTGAGCTGCTGATACTTTTTAATTGGAAAGCGATGGCGCTCAGGTAACTCTAATTGCGAGTACAGATGGTGATAATAAAGCTGCATTAGCGTAACTGTTGTTTTTCTACTTGTTGAATTTTGTCTTCGGTGGCAGAAATTGCTTTTCTACAACGGCCGAGTCGTGCATGAGTGGTTAAAATTTCTTGATTAAGTTTTTGTGCTTGCGCAGGTGATGCTTTTTCCATTTGTAACTTACGCTCTTCAATCATCAGTACTAGGCGGCGTTCAAACTCATGGTTTTGCTTAAGCTCATCATACAGCTCATGGGATGACTGCATTATTTTTTGCACCGCTTGCTTATAAATAGGCTGTTTTGCTCGGGGCTTATAATGACTTTTGTTTTCTTTCACCCAAATAGGGGTCGATTTAATTACATTAAAGACCGCTTGTACCTGACTAGCAATGCGCTCAAGTGCGTAAGTGTAGGCATGGCGGTGATCGCTCGGTGGTAGGCTGGCTATTTCATCTTCTATTTCTACTACGTAATCAACCAAGTTCATGCTTTTGGTACTAAATACGGCTCTGTCAAATAGGCTCGGCTGTGCCTGCATATACCGATTTTTAGAAAAAAGCTTTGCTTTGTCAAATTGCTCTGCCTGTTGCTTAAGCGTGGCAACTTGTTGGCGTAGTTTGTCTAAAGCGGCAGGTTGCATGTTAAAAGTATGCCTCGTAAATTAGTTTTAATGCTAAAAGTATAACCATCGTATTAAATACTGGACGAATAAATTTACTGCCAAAACGAATAGCTGAATGTGCGCCAAACCATGCACCAAGCATGATAAAGAAGCCCATTGTAATTCCCAGTAAAAAGTTAACATGGCCAAGTGCAACAAAGGTGATCAGAGAGATGAAGTTAGAAACAAAATTCATTGAACGCGCCAAACCACAATTGAGTAGCAAACTCATTTTATAAAGCATACCGTTTGAGGCAGTCCAAAAAGTTCCCGTTCCAGGCCCAGCTAAACCATCAAAAAAACCTAGGCTTAATCCTTGTAGCCACTGTTTTACTTTTATTGTGCGGGTTAATTTAGGCAGATAATCACTTTGTGTGGTACTTAAATTACCAAACAAGCTGTAGCAAGCCACTAAAATAATAATAATGGGTAAGAGCTTATTTAAAAACTCGATACTTAAATGATCAACAATAAGTGTGCCTAACAAAGCACCTATGGCGGTAGCCATAATAGAAGCAAACCAAAATCGTGGGTTAAATAGTTGTTTTTTATAATAGGTGATACTGGCCGTTAACGAGCCAAAACTGGCGGCCAATTTATTAGTGCCAAGCGTTAAATGAGGAGGTAATCCTGCCGTTAACAGTGCTGGTACAGTGAGTAATCCACCGCCGCCAGCAATAGCATCAATAAAGCCAGCTAAAAGTGCAACGCCACATAAAATAGCCCAAGTTGTTGGGTCGAGTGCAAGTTCAAACATCAGTAATCTATTTGTCTTTTAAAAGGTGGTAAGGTGTCAAGCATGGCTTTGCCATATCGTTTGGTGACTAGGCGTCTATCTAAAATAGTTATTGTGCCTGCATCACTTTCTTTGCGCAGCAGTCTACCACAGCTTTGTACCAATTTCTTTGCTGCGTCTGGGACGGTTATCGATAAAAACGGATTCCCCCCTTTACTTTGCACAAACTCCGCTTGTGCTTCTTCTATTGGCGAGGTGGGCACCGCAAACGGAATTTTGGTAATAATCAGGTTTTCTAAATATTTTCCAGGTAAATCAAGCCCTTCAGAAAGACTTTGGGTACCAAATAAAATACTGCCTTTGCCTTCATCAATATTTTTAGTATGTAATTTGAGTAAAGCTTCTCGTGACATTTCACCTTGTACTAATAAGTTAAATCCTTTTGTTCTAAGAAACTTACTTACATGGTCCATTTGCCAGTAAGAGGCAAATAACACTAAGTTGGCTTTTTTAGTGTTTAGATACTCGGGTAATGTTTTAGCAATATGATCGCTAAACTCTTTATCTGTTGGCTCTATACTTGAGGCCGGAATGCGTAAAGTGGCTTGTTTTGGGTAGTCAAACGGAGAGGGGACTTTAATAAATTTCACCCCTTCCTCTTTGGCAAGGCCGCTTTCATAGGCAAAATGATCAAATGAACCGAGTGCGCTCAAGGTAGCTGAACATAACACGGCTCCAGCACATTCGTTCCATAGCTTATCTTTTAAATAGTAACCGACTTCAATAGGGCAGTCGCTAAGCAGGTGATCATGATGGCTTTTATATTCAAGTCGTTTTATCCATCGCGCATGCGGTGTGCCTTCGCCTTTAGTAGCGTAACTAAACCATAATTTATTAAGTTGTTCTAACCGGTTTATGTATTGCCCACTTTCAGCCAGAATGGGGTCGGCAACATAAGGTTTAATATCACCGTCGCTTACATCTTGGGTGAGGGTATCGTGCATCTTATTTAAACACCGTAATGCATCAAGCGTGGCTTCGCTAATGTCTTTTGCTTTTGCGTGTAACGATTTAGGAATTTCACCATGTTCAAAGCGATAGGTATCGTCTTTTGAATATTCAAAATCGGCGTTGTCGAGTATATCGCGCACCACTTTTAAATCTTTGTTGGCATCGTTAACGCTATCGCATAACTTAAAGTTTTGCCCAATGCCTTTTTGACCCACTAACACTTTGGCCATTTTGCCACTGAATTTAGTAAGTTTGTCGAGCCAATCTATCGTGCCTTTTATCGTAGCTGCAGCAGATGAAAAGTCGCGGGTAATATGTGCAAGGTGGTGCGCTTCATCGATTACATAAATGGTGTTGTCGGGCTCGGGTAAAATTTTTCCGCCCCCTAAGTCTAAATCGGCTAACAGTAACGAATGGTTTATAACCAATACATCCATTTGCATTAACTGCTGGCGGGCGAGTTGAAAAGGACATGTTTGGTGTGCTTTCATCTGACGTTGGCAGGCATGCTTATCACAAGCAATGAGCCCCCATACTCTATCAGGAATGGTATCGGCCCAGCTGTCTCTATCACCTTGCCATTTTTTATTGATATAGGCATCGTAAAGTTGTTTTAAGCACTTAGTTTCCATATCGCTTAATGGCGATGTAAGGGTAGGCATAAACTCCATTTGAGTTTGGCTATCGCTGTTTAGTGCATTATAAAGTTTGTGCGCACAGATATAACGTTGGCGACCTTTGACTAAATCAAATTTAAAATCGAGTCCTGAGTGCTTTTTAAAAAACGGCAGTTCTTTAGCGATTAACTGCTCTTGCAAAGCCACAGTAGCCGTAGAAATAACCAGTTTCTTTTTTTGTGCTAATGCCAGTGGCAGAGCGCCTAGGCAGTAAGCTAATGACTTTCCGGTGCCTGTGCCTGCTTCAATAACACAAATACGTTGTTTTTTATGGTATTCACCGGCTAATGTTTTGGCGATTTCAGCAACTAAATAGTTTTGACTACTGCGAGGGCGGTAATCGGTTAGGTTATTTGCAACATGCTGGTGTACTTGTCTAATTGTTTTTTTTAGTGAGCTCGATAGCATGTGATGATTAACCTAAAATATGTATATAATTACAGTGTATATATTAAGTGGGATCGAACATTGACACAAGCAATCTATCAGGGCTTTATTTTATCAAGGCAACAATACAGCGCTAAAAATACGCAAGGTATTACTTTGTGCTATTGGCTAAGCTCTGAACATGGCCCACTTAAAGTTATTATTGAAAACCAGCAGGCAGTGTTTTTCATCCCATTGTCAGCGCAACATACTGCAAATACTTTACTCGCACAGGCAAATATAAAAGCGCAGTTTAATAAGGTTGAGTTGTGTCATTTTAGTGGCAACGAATGTGTTGCCTGTTACTTTAACGATATAAAAAGTTTATATACTGCACGCGCTCTTTTAGAGCAAGCAATGCCTATTTACGAAGCCGATGTACGCCACAGTGACCGCTTTTTAATGGAGCGCTTTATTAAAGGAGGTGTGTGGGTAACGGGTAACGCCACAACTAAAAATGGCTTTATTGAAATTAGTGACGCAAAGTTAAAAGCAAACAAAGATTACACGCCAACGCTTACGTCTGTTTCTTTGGATATAGAATGTAATGGCGATGGGGTGTTATTTAGTGTTGCACTGGTGGGAAATGGTTTAGATTGTGTATTGATGATAGGTGAGCAACAGCTGCAGAGCGACTCGACATTTGAAATAGACTGGTGCTATGACGAAATTAACCTACTCACCAAGCTGCAGCAGTACATTATAAATAATGACCCCGATGTTATTGTTGGTTGGAATGTTATTGATTTTGATTTTAGTTTATTGCAAGAACGCGCTGAGGCGTTAGGGCTTACTCTAAACTTTGGTCGAGATAATCAACCTTTATATATTAATAAGGGTCATTACACCCGATTAACGCTCCCAGGGCGGTGCGTCATTGATGGCATTGATACATTAAAAAATGCCACTTACCGATTTGACAGCTTTTCATTAGCCAATGTTGCAGAGCGTGTGCTTAACGAATCTAAATTAATAAAAACCGACAACCGACTAACTGAAATTGTTCGTCAATTTAACGAAGATAAGTTTTCTCTAGCGGCTTATAATCGTCAAGATTGTATTTTGGTTAATCAAATTTTCGAAAAATTAAAGCTATTTGAATTTGCCATTGTCAGAACCCAAATAACAGGGCTCGAACTGGAACGCATGGGGGGCTCGGTTGCCGCATTTACAAACTTATATTTACCGTTATTGCATCGCAGTGGTTATGTTGCACCCAATTTAGGCGATCATGGGCTCTCATTTGAGAGCCCCGGTGGCTATGTGATGGAGTCGACTCCAGGGCTGTATAAAAACGTTTTGGTATTGGATTTTAAAAGCTTATACCCTTCAATTATGCGTACGTTTTGTATTGACCCACTAGGTTTAATCGCAGGGTTAAATGCACCAGAGCAAGCGGTTGAAGGGTTTAATCAGGCGTTATTCTCAAGAACGCAGCACCATCTACCCAAATTAATTGCACACCTGACACAAACTCGCCAAGAGGCAAAAGACACTAATCAACCTATGCTCTCACAAGCGATTAAAATTATTATGAATAGTTTATATGGCGTACTCGGCTCTAAGGGTTGTCGGTTTTACGACCCGCGCTTATCGAGTTCTATCACGTTACGTGGCCATGAGATAATGCAAACAACCCGTAAATGGATAGAAGCGCAAGGCTTTGAGGTGATATATGGTGATACCGACTCTACGTTTGTAAAACTTTGTGAAGATAAAAGCCCTGAGCAATGCAACGAAATTGGCTGCCAACTTGTTCATCATATTAATACCATGTGGCAAGCTGATTTAAAACAACGCTATGATTTACATAGTTATTTAGAAATTGAATTTGAAACTCATTACAGTCCGTTTTTTATGCCAACTATACGAGGTAAAAAAACAGGCTCTAAAAAGCGATATGTAGGGCAAGTAACCAAAAATAATGAAAAAAAACTGGTATTTAAAGGTATGGAAACGGTACGTAGTGACTGGACTGAGTTTGCACAAGAGTTTCAAACACAATTATTTGAGACGTTATTTACTGACAACTTCGAAATACAGCAACTGCACGATATTATAAATAGCTACACTCAAAAACTTTATAATGGTGAGTTCGACCGTAAATTAGTATATAGAAAGCGGTTAGGGCAGCACCTTAACGATTACATCAAAAATATTCCTCCTCATGTTCAAGCTGTTAAAAAATACAAAGCGAATCATCCTGAGTTTGAAATAAAACGCGGGCAAGTGATTGAATATGTTTACGCAGTAACCGGCGCTGAGCTTTATAGCGGTAAAAACACTCTGAACTACCCACTGTACATTCAAAGACAGCTCGACCCTGTTGCGCAAATGATATTAAGCGCATTAAACACAGCATCTGAATCTACACAAGCCTCGTTGTTTTAGCTTAACTATGAGCTTAAAAAGTCTTTTATAGTTAATTATTCGCCTATAAACTTCAAAGGTGAATAAAAAATTTAAAGGTAAATTAACAATTGTGGCCTTGGTTACAATTTTATCTAAAAAGAATACAAAGCGTAATTTAAAAAATCATTTATTAAAACTCATAAAAATCAATTGTTTACCATGATGTTGTTTCTAATTATCAAGTTTGTTTCTAAATCGTATCCATAAATTAATTTAAAAAACTAATAAAATACCGCCAAAAATGATAATGAAAAGTCATGCAAAGTGCTTTTAAAGTTAATTTAATGTTGACCGCCTTGTGTTTGAAGTATTATCATCTGAAGCGTGATCACAAATTAATTAACAAGGTGTGATCAAAAAAATACAAAAACAAATAGTATTCTAGGGAGAATCAAATGTTAAATAACAAAGTTTCAAAAGCAGTTCGCTTAGCGATCGCTTTTGGTGCAGCTTCTACTGCTGCTTTCTCAGCAAATTCATTTGCTGCAGAAGAAGGCGCAGAAAAAGTTGAACGTATTCAGGTTACAGGTTCACGCATCAAGCGTACTGATTTAGAAAGTGCTAGCCCGGTTTTAGTTCTTAGCCGTGATGATTTAAATGTTAGTGGTCAATTAAGCATCGGTGACATTCTTCAACAAATTCCAGCTGCGGGTGCTGCACTTAATACTGCCTTTAATAACGGTGGTACTGGCGCAACAAACATGGATTTACGTAACTTAGGCGCACAACGTCTTCTTGTATTAGTAAATGGTAAGCGCTGGGTTTCATCTTTAGGTTCTACAGTTGATTTAAACACAATCCCATCGTCAGCGATTGAACGTGTTGAAGTTGTTAAAGACGGCGCTTCTGCAATCTACGGTTCTGATGCTATTGCTGGTGTTGTAAATATCATCACTCGTAAAGATTTTGAAGGTGTTGAGGTTTCTGTATACGGTGGTGAAAACTTAAAGTACAACGATGGTCGCCAGTATTCTGCAGACATCACTGTTGGTACTACTTCAGACCGCGGTGGCTTAATGTTTAATGCTAGCCATGTAACTCAACAAGAAATTTGGGCAGGTGATCGCGATATTTCTTCTATGGGTAACAGCTCTACAACTGAAAAAGGCCGTTTACGTCTTACTTCAAGTGCAATCAGCCCTGATCTTCGAGATAGCTTACTTGCTCAAGGTTACACTGAAAACAACGCTGGTAAGTCAAACGCTGGTTTTGATTTAGTTCCTAATGGTGCAGGTTCAGCTGTAGGTTTAGATTCATTCCGTGACCGAGCTGGTGATGTTTACAACTACGCGCCTGAAAACTACCTTGCAACGCCACAAGAGCGTAACAGTTTTTATGTTCAAGCTTTTTATGACTTAAGTGATGACGTTCGTTTCGTTTCAGATTTCATGATGACTAACCGTAAATCTTCACAGCTACTTGCAGCGATGCCATTAACAATTGGTGCATCTTTTGGTGCAGCAGCTAGCCGAGTAGACATCCACGAAAATAATATCTACAACCCATTTGGTGAAACACTGTATGGTGATGCTTCTCGCTCAGGTGTAGAAGGTTATATCCCATTTGCTGGTCAACGTCGTTTTGTAGAAGCTGGTAACCGTATTTACAGACAAAATGATACTACTTACCGTGCAATGGTTGGTTTAGAGGGCGGTATTGGTGATACATCTTGGGTTTGGGATGCTTCTTACATTTATGGTAAGAATAGCCAAGACGTTTTAACAACAGGTCTACTTAACCTTACTCGTATAAACCAAGCATTAGGTGACAACTGTAATGCATCTACTTCTTGTGTACCACTTAACCTATTTGGTGGTGCTGGCTCAATTACACAAGATATGGTTGATTTTGTAACATTTGACAGTGTTTCTCGTGAAGGTTTAGAACTTAAAGATTACACAGTAAACTTTGCTGGTGATGCATTTGAGTTACCTGCAGGTGTTGTAGGTATGGCCGTTGGCTTTGAACGTCGTGAAGAGTCAGGTTACGATACGCCTGATCCACTAACTCAAAGTGGTGAAACTTCAGGTAACCAACGTGATGCAACTTCAGGTGGCTTCCGTTTAGATGAAGCTTATGTAGAGCTTTCAATTCCAGTATTTGATGGTTTAACTATTGCACCAGCAATTAGATTCTCTGACCACAGTGCATATGGTAGCAACTCTACAGCTAAAGTTGGTGTTGAATACCGTCCAATGGATGATTTACTTCTTCGTGGTACTTGGGCTGAAGGTTACCGAGCTCCTTCAATCTCTGACTTATATGCAGGTAATGCAGATGCATACCCTACATTAACAGACCCGTGTAACTCTGTAGAAGGTGTTGTTCCAAGCCTACCTGGTTGTGCTGGCGTACCAAATGGTTACACGCAAGCTAATACACAGATTCGTGAAACTCGCGTTTCTTCTCCAGATTTACAACCAGAAGAATCAGAATCTAAAACGTTTGGTATTGTTTATAACCCAAGCTATGTTGATGGTTTAGAATTCACAATCGATTACTACGATATCGAAGTTGAAAACTCAATTGGTCGTTACGGTTCTAATCGTATATTGAACGAGTGTACTTCAGGAAGTAATGCATCTTCTTGTGATTACATTGACCGTGATGCTAACGGTAATATCGTTGATTTACGTAACTTCCTACAAAACTCAGGTACCTACAATGTTGAAGGTATAGATTTTTATACTGCATACAAGTTTGATACTGAGTACGGTAGCTTCAGAACATCTCTTGATTTGTCTTATGTAATGACTAACGAGTTCGATGGCGAAGATCAAGTAGGCGTGCAGTATGGTGATGCTGGTTATCCTGAATATAAAGGCACATTTGCTCTAGATTGGTCTCAAGGTGACTTTGATGCGCATTGGCAAACACGTTATGTTGACCGTATGCAAAACTACTATGACATAGCTTACGGCGCAGAAAATTACCCAGGTATGGCTGATTACATTGGTTCTTACTTTGTACATGATGTATCTGTAGGTTATGCGCTAGACGCTTACAACACTAAAATTAGTGTAGGTATTGAGAACTTATTCGCGAAAGAACCTTCTCGTGAATACACTAACAATGACTTTGCAATCTCAACTAACAACTTCTCTGTTACAGAGTACGACGTTAATATGGATCGCTTTGTATATGTACGAGCTACAATTAAGTTCTAATAACTTAGAAACTTAAACTTTATTTAAAAGCCACTTTTTAGTGGCTTTTTTATTTTTGGAATATTTATGATTCAACTAAATAAAAATATTGATGTAGTTAATTTACATAGGGAATACTCTAAAAATAAGAGAATTATGGTTGATAGTGTTTTAGAGTTTGATGGTTTTTCTAAAATTACAGAAAAATTAAAACACAATATTCCTTATTTGAATGCATATTCTTTAAATGGCCAATACATTCAATCATCAGATGATGAATTAAAAAATATGTCTCCCAATAAAATGAGAGCGCTTCAGCAGACTATTTATGAAAATGCGAGTAAAGGGGTTGGCTTTTTTTATGGGCGATATGAAATAACTCAGAATGAAAAAGATGAGTTACTAAAGGATCTATTTAATTATCTTAATGGCCAAGAAGTTTTAAAATTGATTAGTGATGTTACAGGTGTAAAGGGTTTAAAAAGTGCAAGTGTGCAATTAACACGCTATGTACCAGGGAATTTTTTGACACGACATAATGATGTACTCCCTACAAAGCAAAGAGCAATCGCTTTTGTTTTTGGTTTTACACCACAGTGGCACCCAGACTGGGGTGGTTTGTTACATTTTTATGAAATGGATGGAAAGCTGACAGAGACGTTTATGCCCAAAAGTAATGTTTTATCCCTTTTTGATGTGCAATTACCACATTCTGTTTCTTATGTAACTCCATTTGCTCGTGCTGCAAGATACTCAATTACTGGCTGGTTTAACTTAAAATAATATTATTTAAGCGACGCCAAGTTAGTTTTATTAAGACTAATTAACATCTTTATTAATATGAGTAATAGGTAATCAGTAAAATTCTATTTAGACGAGGAGCCATGTAATTCTAAGAAATTGATAGATGAAAAAATTATTATTTGCTCTAAATAAAGCAAGTATTGTGATAACTACCTCATACAAAATAATTACTTAAGTTATTTAGTATTTAAACTTTATAATTAGCCCAAGCTTTTGATATTAAATAATTAATTGTTTTAAAAGTATACTTTTAATTTAAATCGTTTATTTAACTTTTGAAAGAACTTGGTGATAATGTAAAAAAATAAAGTTAAAAACTTTGTTCTTGTAATTTATGTGTAAATGGGTTGTTGACCTTGTGCATAAATTAAGCTTAAGATGTTAAATAACAGACAGGTTTTAATGCTGATATTTGCCTGTTTAGTTAAATAAAAAATATAATAACACCTTAGGGAGAATTTAATGTTGAACAATAAAGTTTCAAAAGCTGTTCGTTTAGCGATAGCTTTTGGTGCAGCTTCTACAGCTGCTTTCTCAGCAAGTTCATTTGCTGCAGAAGAAGAAAATGCAGAAAAAGTAGAACGCATTGAAGTAACAGGTTCACGTATATTACGTGAAGGCGCTATTTCACCATCGCCGGTAACCGTAATTACGGGCGAAGACTTAGTTAGCACTGGTGCTTTGAATATCGGTGAAGTACTAAACAAACTACCAGCCTTAGCAACTACCTATTCACTTGCAAACTCAGGCCGTTTTATCGGTACTGCTGGTATCAGTTTATTAGATTTACGTGGTATGGGCAGTGAACGTACATTAGTACTAGTTGACGGTAAACGTCATGTTTCTAGTGCCCCAGGAACATCTTCTGTTGATACGAATACCATTCCAAGCTCTTGGATTGAAAAAGTTGAGATTATTACTGGTGGTGCGTCTGCGGTATATGGTGCCGATGCGGTAACGGGTGTAGTTAACTTCATATTAAAGAAAGATATTACTGGTTTTAATGTATCTGCAACGAAAGGTTTTGCAGATAATAGTTCTTATCAAAATGAAAAATATACTTTTTCTTACGGTAAAGATTTTGCTGAAGGGCGTGGTAATGCTGCATTCTCTGTAGAATATAATACACAAAACTCATTGAATGCTTTAGACAACCCTTGGACTGCAACATCGTATGCATCCATGCCATATGATGTTGTGACAGGTCAATCTCGCCCAGAAGGTCAAATTGATAGCGAAGCTTATCCGGATAGAATAGTAGTCCCTAATGCTGGTTATTATTTAATTTCAAATCAAGGAACTGTTTGGAATCCAAATACAGGTGGTATTTTAGGTAAATTTAATGGTGATAGCTCATTAAACGATGTTTATACAGGTGCTATTGATGATGGCCAATTCTGTGGAAGCGCTGGTTGTGATTTCATTAACTTACGCCAATATTCAGAAATACAACCTAAGTTTGATCGCGTTAATTTTAACTTTAAAACGAATTATGACGTAACAGATGAATTAAACGCATATTTTCAAGCTAAATATTCTAAAACAGAAGGTGAAAATATAGGCCAACCTTTCTTCCGCTTCTTTAGTGGCGCAAATATGATACAGCGAGATAATGCATTTTTATCAGCTGACACTGCAGCATTGATGGATGAAGAAGGGCTATCAATGATCGGTGTAAACAAAATGTACAACGATGTTGGTCGCCGTTTAGAAGAAAATACTCGTGAAACAACTCGGTTTGTAGCAGGTATCCAAGGCTATATTACTGATGATTGGTCTATGGATATCTCTTTAGTTCATGGTAAGTCAGAGATAGAACGTATTAATGGCGCAAATGTTATTTTGGCTAATTATGCTAACGCTATTGATGCTGTGTTTGATGACAGTGGCAATATCGTTTGTCGTAGTGAAACTGCTCGTGCAGATGGTTGTGTTGCAGCAAATATAATGGGTGACGGCGCAATTAGCCAAGAAGCAATTGACTATGTGACAACAACATCAATTGGTACATCAGAAATCAAGCAAACTGTATTCAATGCAACATTTAGTAATTCGGCAATTTATGAACTACCAGCGGGTATGGTTGGTTTTGCTGGTGGTGTTGAGTACCGTGATGAAACAAGTGTGACGATTGAAGATGCTTTTGCTAAAACAGGGGCTACATTCTTTAATGCACTTGGTGAAACGGATGGTGGTTATGATGTAACAGAAGCGTTTTTTGAACTATCAGTACCATTAATTGAAGATGTATTCTTAATCGATACTTTAGTGTTTGACACAGCTGTACGTTATGCTGATTATTCAACTATAGGTGATGCTACAAGCTGGAAATTAGGCTTAGATTGGACTATTACGCCTGAATTACGTGCTCGTTTTACAGTATCTGAAGCGATGCGTGCGCCAAACATTGATGAACTCTTTTCTGGACAAAGTCAGTCATTTGCCAATGTAGATGATAAATGTAAAGTATCTGAGCTTGATCAGTTGAGTGATGCAGGCCGAGCTATTCGTGCAGCTAACTGTGCAGCGCTTGGTGTACCTGCTGATTTTGACTCAAGTTATGATAGCGCAACGCTTGAGACTTTAGTTGGTGGTAATCCAGACCTACAGCCAGAAGAATCTAGATCAATTACGGCAGGTATTGTTTACCAGCCAGAATGGTTAGAAGGCTTTAGTGTAACAGCCGATTACTGGGAAATTGATATTGATGACACAATTAGTGGTATTGGGTTTCAAACTATCATAGACCGTTGTGTAGATTCACCAACTGGTATTGACAATCAATTCTGTGGTCTTATAACTCGTGATCCAAATACAAGTGAAATTACCTTATTAAAAGGTTTTGCACTTAATATCGCACGCAGTCTTAATTCTGGTGTAGATTTTGAGGTGGGTTATGATTTTGATGCTCTAGGTGGTAGTTTTGGTACTAGCTTTATTGGTACTTATTTGATTGAAGCAAAGGATTATCCTTTCTCAGCTGAGCCTGAAAATTACACAGACTATGAAGGTGTATTAGGTAATGAAACATGGCAGGGTAGTATTTCTGTTGATTATACTTATGAAAACCTGGTTGTAGATTTTAGCACACGCTTTATTAACGGTGTTGAGTTATACAATCCTACACAAATAGAAGCAAACCCTAACCCGTCAAATGAAATGCGTTACGGTTCATATTTTATAACTGATGCTTCAGTCGCTTATAACTTTGACAGTGGTGTTGGCTTTAAGTTAGGTGTTGATAACTTATTCAATCGTGGCTTACCAGGAAGTACGACTGGCACAGGTGCAGGCTCAGCGATTTACGATAATATTGGTCGATTTGCCTACCTACAAGCTACTTACAAATTTTAAAGCTATTACCTATTAATATAATATTTTTATACTAATAGAGTTTCTTAGAATTGCAGATAAGTTAAGTATGTAATTAAATACCCTTAATCATTTTGATTAAGGGTATTTTTTTATATTTATACATAATATAGTTCTCTAAATTTATAAACAGTTTGAATATTAGTTTATGAATATAAATTATTTAAACAAATGTGAAATAAAGCTGTCTTCCTAAAACATAACCATTAATTAGATTAAGAATTCTTACCTTTGATGACCTACACCCTTAGACCCTATCAGCAAGAGGCGGTTGAACGCACCGTTTTACACTTTAGAAAAACCAATGATCCTGCTGTCATTGTGCTGCCTACAGGTGCGGGTAAAAGTTTAGTGATAGCTGAGCTTGCGCGTATTGCTAAACAAAAAATATTGGTGTTGGCGCACGTAAAAGAATTAGTTGAGCAAAATGCTCAAAAGTATAAAAGCTTTGGTCTTGAGGCGAGTATATTTTCCGCAGGATTAAAAGAGAAGTCGTTAACCCATCAGGTCACTTTTGCGAGTGTGCAGTCGTTATCACGTAATTTAGACAAACTTAATGAGCACTACTCACTACTTATTATTGATGAGTGTCACAGAGTAAATGGCGAAAAGAAAAGCCAATACGGTAAGGTTATTAATGCACTTAAATTTCACAACCCTGAATTAAAAGTATTAGGCTTAACAGCAACGCCTTACCGCCTTGGGTTAGGCTGGATTTATCAGCATCATTACCATGGGTTTGTAAGAGGCAATAAAGAGAGTCCATTCAAACACTGTATTTTTGAATTACCTTTGCGCTATATGATCAAGCATAACTATTTAACGCCCCCTAAAGAGGTTGATGCTGCAATTAGCCATTATGATTTTTCATCTTTAACTAGCAATGCATTTGGGCAATATAGCAATGAGGATATGAATGCGCTGTTAAAAAAATCGACCCGTGCAACTCAAACAATTTTACAACAGGTTATACAATACAGTGAAAATCGTTACGGCGTGATGATTTTTGCAGCTACGGTTATGCATGCACAAGAGATAATGACTTATCTACCAGAGGATCACAGTGCGCTGATCACGGGGGATACGCCAAATAGCGAACGCGATAAAATAATTAAACAATTTAAAGCTAAAAAATTAAAGTATTTAGTGAATATATCGGTTCTTACTACCGGCTTTGATGCCCCCCATGTTGATTTTATTGCTATTTTACGGCCCACAGAGTCGGTAAGTTTATACCAGCAAATTGTCGGTAGAGGCTTGAGGTTGGCTGAGGGTAAAGATGATTGTTTAGTGATTGACTATGCGGGCAATGGCTTTGATTTATTCTACCCAGAAGTGGGAGATAAAAAAGGCGATAGCGATAATGAACCCGTGCAAGTGCTGTGTCCTGGGTGTGGCTTTGCCAATATATTTTGGGGCAAAACAGATGCTGATGGCAAAGTAATCGAGCACTTCGGCAGGCGTTGTAAAGGTTTGCTAGAAGATGATAACGGTTTAAGCGAGCAATGCGATTACCGCTTTCGTTTTAAAGAGTGTGAGCAGTGCGGCGCACAAAATGATATAGCTGCTCGAAAATGCCATGATTGTAATGCTGTGATGGCCGACCCAGATGATAAGCTGCGCAATGCGTTAAACCTTAAAGATGCATTAGTCCTACGTTGTAGCGGCTTGAGTGTGGTAAAACTTAAAGAGCAATTGTTAAAAATTACTTATTTTGATGAAGACGGAGCCAGTTGTGATGAAATTTTTGATTTATCAAACAAAGGTGCTCGGTATTACTTTCATCAGCAGTTTGGTAAGCGTGTAAGTCTGGGCCAATCCCCCATTGAATTTACCAGTGCAGAGCAAGTTATAAAAGCGCAGTTTGATTTAATACCACCGGATTTTGTGATTGCGCGAAAAAGTAAGAAATATGGCTGGAAAGTAGCAGATAAACTTTTTGATTATAAAGGCAGCTTCAGAAAAGCAAACCAGCTAAGTCGATAGACTAAGCTGGATATCATTCATCATTTAAATTAGGGATTATGCCTCTTCTGCGTCTAATCCCCAACCATCACCATAGCCATTAAAGCTGTTCGCTATGCTTTCAATGTATTGTTCTGCTTGGCCTAACAGTGCATGTTCAGGCACCATTTGTACATGGGCAATTACTTCCCAAACGCCGGTATCTTTGCATTTTTCAACATCAGCAGTTTGCACTAATGCATCGTTTACAATCTCAGTTGCAAATTTTTCGGCATCAACCTGTTGTTCAAATAAAATGTAAAAATCAATTTGTTGCATTTTACTTAAATCTACACCAGCGGCGGAAATTTCAGCAAGTAGCTGGCCATTGTCATCATCAGGGAATTGCATTAAAAAACTCATTAATTTTATTTTGTACTCGTTATAGCTATTGTAACCAAAATAAACCGTTAACGCGTACTAAATTTTGACTGCATCTTTGAGTGTTAATTGCGATTAAGTTAATGTTAGGCTCATTGTGGCTATGGTAGTATATCTCTGTCTAGCGGTTTATTTTATGGATACCACAGTAAGGATATTTACTTGTTCAATCAGCTTTTAAAGTTTTTTTGTTTTTTTTGCTTGTTAGTAAGCCTGTCTTCTATTGCCTCTGAAAATATAATTGAAGATTATGAAATTAAAGGGATCAGTGGCGACTTAGAAAATAACGTTGCACTTTATTTAAAACAACTTGTTGGTGAAAAACCAACCCGTACACTTCGTCGGTATGCAAAAACGCAAGTTGAGAACAGTATCAAAGCCTTAGGTTATTATAGTCCAGTAGTAAATATTGATTTTGATAAAGACGAGCGCGAACTTGTTGTAAATATAGAGCGAGGCCCAGCCACACGTATTGAGTCACTTAATATAACGGTTAATGGTGAAGCAAAACAGGATCCGTTCGTTCAAAAAACGATTGAAAATCTTAATTTAAAACAAGGTGATATTTTAAATCATGGGGTTTATAGCAGCGCGCATAAAAAAATAGAGTCAGTGTTGCTAGAGTATGGATATTTCGATGCAAAATGGCCTGTTAGAAAATTTGAAGTATCACTCCAAAAACACAGCGCAACCATTACTTTTACTATTGATAGCGGAGTTCGTTATCAATTTGGTGATATTTTAATTGCCAGAAATACTCCAGCCGAAAAATATATCCGCTCTTTGGCGCCATTTAAAATGGGTCAGTCGTACAAAGCATCCTATATTGCCGATTATAATCTTGATTTATCAAGTACCCCTTATTTTAAGAGCGTGCGTGTTTACGCCGATATTACAGCGAGAAAAAACAAGCAAGTTCCTATAAAAGTGGATGTGTTACATAAACCAGAAAATAGTTATGAAATTGGTGGTGGCTTTAGTACAGATTTAGGGCCGAAAGTACGTTTTAAATGGAGTAAACCATGGATCACCGATAACGGGCACTATCTTGAAAGCAATTTAAATGTTTCTCAAAAACAGCAAGATATTTCCATGGCTTACACCGTGCCGGTGAATGATCCGAACGATGATTTATGGCGCTTTTCTGTCGGTTATAAGTTGGAAGATGAATTAACCAATGAAACCTACAGTGAAATACTAACAGGTCAGTTACAGCGCCAGTGGTTAACTGAGCATAAATGGGTACGAACGGCTTTTTTAAGGCGCGAGCAAGAAACCTACCGCATAGGGGATGACGAAGAAAAAACAACTGAAATGTTAATGCCTGGGATCAGTTATGCGCGTAAACAATCAAAGGGTGGCACCACACCTTATTGGGGGGAGCAGTGGTCTATTTCAGCTGAGTTTGGACTCGATAGCGTACTCTCAAGTACCAATTTGGTTAGAGTTCAATTACAGCATGCTTGGTTACGTACTTACCTTGACCGCCATCTGATCTTTTTAAAAGCAAACGTGGGCGCAATGATTGTTAATGATATAAATAATGTGCCATTTTCTTTGCGATTTTATGCCGGTGGCGATCAAAGTGTCAGGGGTTTTGCTTATCAGTCGATTTCTCCGCAAAACGAGCAGGGTGAGCGTATTGGTGGTAAATATTTATTAGCGAGTACCGTTGAATACAACTACCAATTTGCTAAAAATTGGCGAGCTGCGCTGTTTGTTGATGGGGGGACCGCAACCAATGATTTTTCAGAACAATTTGAAGTAGGTGCAGGATTTGGTTTTCGTTATTTAACACCGGTTGGTCCGATAAGAGTTGATCACGCGTGGGGGCTCACAAAAGAAAGTAAAAGTACCCGTTTAAGTATTACCATAGGGCCTGAAATTTAATGTCAGTATTTAAAAAAGTAACGGCGATAATTAGCGCCGTTTTAGCAACGCTGTTAGTTACACTGTTTTGCGTTTTGTTTACCGCCCCTGGTAATCAATTGCTTGCTTATACAGCGAATAAATTGGTTGATGGATTAACCATTGAAATAAAAAATGGCCGATTTTTATACAATGACGCATTTAACTTACAGTTTGACCAAAATGGCTTAAGCGTTAATGCACAGCAACTAAAGATAGATTTATTTTGGTGGCAATGTGATGGTATTTGTATTGATAATTTAAGCGCTAAGTCGATTAAATTAACCTTGCCAAAAAGCGCTGAAAATAAAGACGATACGCCAACCGAAGCAGTAGAAAAAATAACCTTACCCTTTAATATTGCATTAAAAAATCTAGCTATTGATGAATTTATTTTAAATCATTCAAGTGCAAATGTAACACTTAACACTCTGCAATTGTCGGCAAAGGCTGAAGGGTCTGATGTTACAATTAAACGCTTAACCATTCCTCGTATTAATGTGGTATTAAAAGAGCAAACCGCAGCTCAACAAGCAGCGGCTAATCAACAAACAACAACAGCTATTAAGGAATTACCAGCTTTACCCAATATCGATTTTATCTCGCCACTTAACATCAATGTTGAGCAGTTCAATATCACCAACGTGACAATAAATCAGGGCGAGCAACACTATTCAATTGATGATATTGCCCTGCAAATGAGCGTAGAAGATGCCACTATTAAAGTACAGTCACTATCGGCAGGTTATCAGCAGTGGCAGTTAAATACTCAGCTTGATGCAACACTGGAAGGGGCTATGCCTATTAACGGCAACATTAGCTTAAAAGGGAATGAACACGGAGCTACTCTTGATATAAATGGTGATCTAGCCAAGCTTAACATTGCGCTTGATACCACAGGATTATTTCCTTTAAATTTGAGAGCAACAGCCAACCTCAAACAGAAAAACTATCCCTTTAGTGTTAATGGCAAAATTAATCAATGGCTTATTAATACACAAAATAATGAGCTAAAGGTTAAAAACATCAATTTAAGTGCCCAAGGTAATGCTAACGACTATGAATTAAGTTTAACGGGTAATACTCAGCTAGATGCTTATCCAAGTGTAGATTTAAATGCTCAGCTAAAAGGCACACTAACCAAGGCAACGCTTGAAACGCTTGCTTTAAAAACTAACGATAGCGCTGCGAATATTCAAGCACAGCTTGATTGGCAACAGGGAATTAAAGCGGACTTTACCGGCGCTTTATCAAATTTAAAAGCGCAATACTTAACCGATGCCCTAACCAGTGATGTTTCAGGGACGTTTAAAGGCGTATTTAACGCCCAAGTCGATACCTGGCAGCTACAAATGAACAATACTAAGCTAGCTGGCTTTTTAAACAACGTTCCCTTAGAGTTTGCTGCAAACTTTAAGTTAGATAATCAATTAAAAGCGGATATCGATAGTTTTTATTTAAGTAGTGGTGCTAACAAGTTAACTTTGAATGGGCAGGTAGATGATACATGGCAAGTTGACGGTGATATCACGCTTAATAGTGATGAGCAGGCTAATCTTCCTTTTATTGCTAACGGTAAAGCGGATTTAAAAGTACGCGGCAACAGATTAACCCCTTCGGTTAACTTAGCCGTCATACTAGATCGTTTTATTTTTAATGAGATAAACATTAATAAACTTGCTATAAAATCTCAACTAGATACGGCCGCTGATTGGCAAACTGATCTCAGTGTTAATGTTGCATCTGCACTGGTCGCTGGGCAGCAAATTAATAATATAAACATAGCTGCCAGTGGTGATAAAACAGATCATCAACTTAGCGCGTCGATTGATGCCGAAAAAGGCGCGGTGGAACTTGAGCTTAATGGCAAAATGAAAAATGCCATTTGGAATGGTGAGCTAAGTGACATAACCCTTAGTGATAAAAAGCTGAGTTTTAATAATACTAAAAAAATATCCGTTATGGTGAATACACAAAACGGGGATTTTGATGTGAGCGCTCATTGTTGGCAATCAGCTCAAAGTAAGTTGTGTATAGATACCTTGTCGCAAACAAAAGCGCTAGGGCAGTTTAATGCAAAGCTTGCTAACCTCTCACTTGCAGAGCTTAAGCACTTATTACCAGATAATATTCGCACACGCGGAGACTTAACAGGTGATTTTGCTGCTAATTGGCAGTCAGGTGCACTTAAAACACTCAGAGCCAATGTAAATTCTAATGGATTAAATGCAGTGCTAACCTCAGAAGAGGATCGATTTAAACTCCCAATAGAAACACTCAGTATTCGTGCTTTTTCAGATTCGCAGGTTGGTAAAATTGAAGCTAACTTGGCATCCAGTGTGTTAGGTAAAATAGCTACCGATATAAATATTGACGACATTCAAAATACACAAACACTCTCTGGTAACGTTAATATAGATAAAATTTTACTCTCAGACATTCAGCCATTTTTAGATACGCTTGAGCAACTTAAAGGGGCAATCAGCGGACAGGTTACATTAGCAGGAACGCTCAAAGATCCTCAGTTAGATGGTGAGCTTAATATAGCAGACATTAATTTAGAGGGAGAGCAATTACCCGTTGCACTTAAAGACTCTAATATACATATTTTATTTAATAAAACCACGGCAACGATTAAAGGTAACTTAAGTGATACTCAAGGCGGGCAAGTTAAACTTACCGGTGATGTTGATTGGCAAGGTGAGCAACCCGCGGTTAATGTTGCAGTTGTTGGCAATGAGTTTTTTGTTAGAGCGCAGCAGGGTGTGATATTTAAAGTATCACCCGATCTAAAAATCGGCATAGCAGATAACGCGCTTAACCTTGTCGGTGAAGTGGTTGTGCCTTATGGACGTATAGAAATTGAAGAGCTGCCCGAGGGCGCGGTGCAAGTAAGCGATGATGAAATAATTATTGATCAAAAAACACAAGCGGCTAAAAAAGTCCCTTTTGATTATGATGTAGACTTAAAAGTAACAGTAAAAAATGATGTAAAAGTCGAATCGTTTGGACTCAAGTCTAAAGTAACTGGTGATTTAGCGCTTAAAATGAGCCAAGGTACGCCAATTATTGCAACCGGAGAGCTTAATTTAATAGAAGGGACGTATTTAGCCTTCGGGCAAGACTTGATAATTAGAACAGGGCAAGTAGGTTTTAGTGGCGCAATCGACAAACCGTATCTCAACATTAAAGCGATTCGTAACCCAGATAATACCGCTGATGGTGTGATTGCCGGGGTGACTTTAACCGGCAGTGTTGAGCAACCTACGTTAAAAGTATTTTCTGAGCCTGCGATGGATCAAGCCCAAGCCTTAGCCTATTTACTCAATGGGCAACCATTAGGAGAGGGCGACAGCTCTACAGATGCTATGTTAACTCAGCTATTACTTTCGCAAGGTGTGAGTCGCAGTGAGGGAGTGGTTTCTAAGGTGGGTGAAACCTTTGGTTTATCTGATGTAAGCTTAAGCTCTAAAGGCAGTGGTGAACAAACAAAAGTAGAAATATCGGGTTATATAGCCCCAAGCTTACAGGTTAAGTACAGTGTCGGGGTGTTCGACTCACTCAGTGAAGTGGCTGTGCGCTACCAGTTACTCTCTAAACTATACATAGAAATAACCAGTGGCTTATACCAAAACGTAGACATACTGTATAAGTTTGATTGGGACTAATAGATAACTATAAAAAAGGAAAGGTATGAAAAAGTGTGTAGTGACCCTTTTAGTGTCGGCCTTGTTAGGTGGGTGTGCCCAGCACAGTACTCAATCACCAGCCTCATCGGCTAAAAAGCTAACAAGCAGTGAGATTATTGCGGCGGCTAAAGATGATGAATGGCGATGGGTCGAATCAGAGAATATTCTAAAGTTAACCCTGCCCACAGGCGCCGCATATATTGAGCTTAACCCCAAACTTGCGCCTAAACACACTGCGAATATTAAAAAACTGGCAAGACAAGGCTTTTATCAAGGTACTCACATTTACCGTTTTGTTGAAGGGTTTGTAGCTCAAGGTGGCGATAGTACGGGTAAAAAGTTAGCCAAAACTAAAGATAACACGGTGCCAGCGGAATTTTATTTAACCACCACTGAGCCACTTTCAATAACCGAGATGGGCAGTGATGGTTATGCACCCGTAACGGGGTTTTTAGGTGGCTTTGCGGTTGCACAAAACCAAGCGCATACACAAACGTGGCAAGTCCATTGTCATGGCATATTTGCAATGGCGCGCGATAACGATATAAACAGTGCCAGCAGTGAGTTTTTTGTCACCATAGGTCAAGGGCCGCGTTATTTAGACAAAAATATTACCGTGTTTGGTCGGGTGCTTAAAGGCATGGCACATTTTCATCAGCTAGTGCGAACGCCAACTGAGAATACCGAGTTTAACCCCATTACTGATCTACAAGTATTAGCGGATGTAGCAGACGATAGCAGCCAATTTAAAGTAATGAAAACAGACTCTGATTCATTCAAACAATTAATTATTGCTAGGGGTAACCGCAGCGAAGAATGGTTTGCGTACAGCCATAATTATATTGATGTGTGTGGCATGGCGGTGCCAACTAAGCAACTTAATGACTAAAAAAGGAGCCTCAGGCTCCTTTTTTGTTAAGGTAACGCGACACTTATTGACGGTTTATTTTTACCGAAAATGGGGTTTCGTTATAATGTGTTGAGCGATATGGGTTTATATCAAGCCCACCACGGCGCGTATAACGAGCGTATACTTCAAGTTCTTTAATATGGAGTTGAGTGGTTAAGTCGCTGTAAATACGTTCCACACATTGCTCATGAAACTCATTGTGAGTTCTAAATGAAATTAAATAGCGTAATAATGACTCACGACAAACTTGCTCACCGGTATAGCGAATAATAATACTCGCCCAATCCGGTTGTGAAGTAATTAAACAGTTAGACTTAAGCAAGTGGCTATGCAAAGTTTCGGTGACTATTTTATTGCTTTGTGATTTAAGTGAATGGGCATCAATATGGTAGTTATCTATCTCAATATCTAACTCATCAATACACTCACCTGGAAGCGGTGTGCAAGGAATACAATTGTAGTCATCAGCGCTGTATAAGGTTACCTTTACAGGGCTGTTTACCGCATTGGATAAGTCGTCAATTAAATGTTGTTTAACAATTTCAATACTCCCAAAACGGCTTTGATTAAAGCTGTTTAAATAAAGCTTAAACGACTTTGATTCAATAATATGACTACTTTGACATTCGAAAGTAAACAATGCCACCGCAACTTGAGGCTTACCTTTAGTATTTAACCAAGACAGTTCGTAACCTGTCCATATGTCTTGGCCTTTAAACGGCAGCGCAGTTTCATCAATACTTAATGAATCGCGATTAAGCTTGCGAGCAATAGGAAAAAGCAAGCTGGGCGTGTATTGATCGACATACTCAGTAGATTGACCAAGTACGCTGCCTTTAAGATCGGGAGAATTGCTGTAATCTGTCATGTTTGCTCTTAAATAGTTACAATGGATGCATTATATATAAATTAAATGAGTTTCACAGTATGTCTGTTGCAATGCAATTAGCTCAACTTCACGAAAAATTTAGCGAACAAACGATTACTAATACACAAAAGCGCCCATTAATCGTCCACGATGAGCAATGGCCAAGCCCATGTGAAATAGGTAGCGCCGATGAACATGGCATGATCCAATGGCAAGCGATAGTTAGAGAGCCTACAGGTTCATTAACCGATCTCGCTAACGCATTGGAGCTTGAGTTTCCAGAGGCGTTGAGTCAATTTTATGGTCATATGTTTGCTGGCAGTGTTGTAGCCAATATTGACGGACATCAAGTGGAATTATTACAAGCATGGAATGAAGATGATTTTGACCTACTGCAACAAAATATCACTGGCCATGTTTTAATGAAACGTAAACTCAAACAAGCGCCAAGTGTATTTATTGGGTTAACCGACCAAGACGATTTGCTTGTTACCGTATTAGTAGAAACAGGTGAGGTGTGCTTAGAGTATGTAGGTAAAAAGCCACATCATGTACTTGCCAAAAACCTCAGTGAATTTATAGCATCGTTGACAGTATAATTATAAGGTAGTTTTAAGGTGTGATGTTTTTAGACATAGCACCTTAAGCGTGGGATTTATTGAAAATCCCACGAAATATTAGAGACTAAACCACACGGTTCACACCTAAAATCAAACAAGCCAAACCATGGCTCGGGTAATTTCCATTCACCATGGCAACTCGGGCATTTACGCTCAAGTTCAGAGGCTTTATCAACCCCCCCTACACGGTATAAATAATAGTAAACAGGCTTTTTAGTTAAAAAACTAATCCGTTTAGTTATATCTTTACCACGGCGGTATAAATCACTTTGGGTGCTGGCTATTTCTTCAAGCGCTGGAAATTCACAGCGTGTTGCACCATTAATTTGAATTTGATCGCACGCTTGCCAATCTTCTTGCCATTTAATTAGTGTTTTATAGTCACCATTAGCAATCGCAGGAATCTTAAATAGCGGCACGGGTAAAAAGTCATCGCCACAATACAGTGGGCTACATGTATGCACATAGGTGGTGTATAAAATATAGCTTGATGGCTCTTTACAGCCATCGGCGCCATTGGAGTGAATATCTTGACCGATGACCTTTACTTTGGGAGCAAGCAAACCAGCGCCATGAAGCTTTTCAACACTGTGTTTAACAAACGCACTGTTATTAAGTGGGTGCATGGCGTCTTCGGTCGGGCACATTACACGAGTAATAAAATAGCCATCTTTTAAAACCGTTGGAAATTCCTCTCCAATGATTTGGCCATTAAAGCGTAATGCATTCACTAAGCGGTTTATTGCCTGCTCGGCTTGCTCTAGGGTTGTGTCTTGGTAGCAATCAAATGTTAAATCAACAACAAACATTTATAGTCTCAAATTATTTTTGCTCTAGCAAAGCAAGTAATCGGTCAAGTTTTTGCTCAATTCTATCTAACTGAGTGTTTTTAGGATCTGAGTTACTTGCTTGCTCGGGTGTTTTCATTAAATTATAAATTGAATCGGGATTATTTTTATATTGACTCACTGCTGCAATAATAACCGGCATAGGAAGTGGTTTTACTAAACGGCTTTTAGTTAGTGCAACAGTGGGGACTTTGCCTTCATCAAGAAGGGCTTTAATAGCTTCAAATACAGCAGCATTCATTCGATTTATAACTCTTTAATAAAGTAAGCTCGCAACATGGAAGTTGCGAGCAGGTATGGTAACAATAAAGTGGCTCAGACACATTAAAATGTGCGATTTAATTATTTTGACGAAGGCGAGAGTCGAGTTCGTCAATTACCTCACTCCAATCGCCATCAACCGCCAGCGATTCAGCAATAAAGTGTTGTTGGGCTTCATCCCAAAAGGGAGCATCTTGCAATAATGTGGTATCCGAAATGGCATGCGATGCAATAAATGCATCTATTTCTGCTTCTGTATTAGGTAACCCTAATTGTGCGAACAATGTATTTATGTCGTGCTTAGTCGTATCCATAATCGTGCTCCTTAATGAATTAATACTTAATACTTATTAACTCTAGGGGGGAATGATATATCTAGCCAGTTTAACCCTTACTGAATTTACGCTTTATTTACTCAGTAGTAAGTCGCTAAAGCATGATCTGACTCAATGCAGTGGATGAGCGTACTAACTAAAATGTAAATTCGCTTATTTGCCCCACTTAGGTATATAGTTATATGAGCATTTGGTCATCGTTGTAGTTCAAAATTAATCCCAAACAAGTTACGCGGCGTAATGACAAAGGGTATAAAATAATAAAGGAAATAAAATGACAGCCACAGCAGAATCCACAGACACGTTTAGCGTGCAACATATTGCACCAGAAGATATCAGTACCGCTGCAAGCCTTATATATCAGGCCTACCAAAATGACCCTATTTTACAAACTCTGCTAGGGTATAACGAAAAAAGCCCTCTGGACTATGAAAAAAAACTCCGTGCGCTTATTCGCGAAGAGCTCAGTAGCTTTTGGCAAGAAAAACAGCCTTTAATTGGCCTTTACCGTAACGATAAGTTAAAAGCAGTTGCTTGTGTATTTGAGTCAAGTAGCCAACTTCAAGCAGAGCGTTATTGGCATTGGCGATTAAAGTTGATGTTAAGTGCCGGTTATTTGCAAACGAATCAATTAATTGAAAAAGAAAAAACTATTCGTGATGCACTAAAGCCGCAAGGCAATTACTACTTTTTAGCGTTTATCGCCGTTGACCCACATTTTCATGGTCAAGGGTTTGGCCGCCAATTACTTAAAGGCTTAGATGGTTTATTACATGACAATCCTGAGTCCTCTGGTATAGCGGTATTTGTGACTCGTGACGAACATACGCAATTTTTTAAATCACAAGGCTTTGAGCACTTTAAGCAGCTCACATTTAACCGAGTTAAAGGTGAATTACTTTTTAAAGCTGCTCTATCTTTACAAGGCTAGGTGTTTAGAATTGTGATTGGTAATTGACTTTCGGATTGAGAATCTCAGTCAGTGGCATCTAGTAGCTTACTTAGCCGTACGTGAGCAGTGAAAAATTGGCTGCCGCTGCGGGTAAGAATTGTTTGCAAAAATCTCATAAAATAGTCCCTGTATGTAACCCTACCAGTGTGCTGGTTAGGGTTCGTTTACTACGCAATAACGTCAAACGTAATTGTACGTTCAACTTCATTGCCTCTGTATTAGTAACAAATATGAGCTAGATGAGCAAACTATACTGGAGCTAGAGTAAAAATAGTGGGGGCGTGCATAGAAATAGAGGATCCAAGGCGGGTTTCAGCCTACCGGAAGAATGGTTACCTTCAAGTTGAATTAATTAACCCATTCGACTTCACAAGGAAATACCTAAAATACTGATATTTAAAATAAATCACACATCAACTTGTTATCTTGAAAAAATGTAGAGAAATCAAACCAGTATCATGAAGATTGCAGTTTCCTTATCCAGCTCAAACAACTTTTCAACAATCCACGTAAGTCATAATAGTGCTTTTTTACACTATAGTGTCGGAAATTGTCACTAATAGTGCTTTTTTCCATGATTATGTAAGCCAATGTTCCAAATAGGGCGCACTTACGTGAGATATATCTTACATTAACGTGCGCCTTGTCAGTTTAACTCCGTATTTTATCTTCTTAAAAACATCAAGCCATTGTTATTTATAGTTATTTTTATTTTTCAATTTTATGACCGTAATTTTTTTTGTTTTCTTCACTATCATACGAAGCCGTTTGCTTTAAACTTTACTTTGTCAAGACGACATAGCCCAATGATTGAGCTACTGCCACGGATAAGGAATCAGGCAACTAAGTAGTTACTAGCAGGAAGCACAAAGGACAAGTTAACACGGATGCAGGGATTAAACAGGAAGTACACGGAGTACTAAAATAGCTGGGAGCTATTTAAAGGACACCAAGGATGATGCGATAGGAAATTGCAGGAGCGTTAGTTTACGCAGGATAGCCAAGGCGGCAAGTGGATATTGCAGGATGCAATGGAGAGTAAACACGGTAGTTTGCTCGTTCAGAGGATGATAAACAGGGAATAGGTAAAGGATACCTTACAGGATGTTTGCAATTGGGGCGTAACTGAGGTTACGCCTTAGTTTTTTGTGCTAAGAAATTATATTCTATGTGGTGGCACAACCACACTTTTTAGTTTTTCATCTTCCATGATTAATACCCCTTGGTAGGCGTTTTCACCGTCACTTGAAAACTCAAAAATAAATTCGCTTTTCATGCCCGGTTTACCACTTTTTAAAATGCCAAATCGACGCTTGTTACAAGCTACACTCATAAGTTGCACTTGCAATTGCTCGCTTTGGCGTTTGGCATGAACGTTCGCTGCTTCGGCTATTTTACGATTTAGCCAAAAAAAATAAATTACAGCACCAATAAGTATGAACGTCCATAAACTAGCCATTTAAGAGAATAACCTTCCAATTGCGCGAGCTAATGTCTCGCTTCTGTTTTCTTCACGTAATAAAGCTAATAAGTGAGGGCGAATAGTCGCAATTGCAACTAAATCTGCAAAAACGCTAGGAAATAATTCAGCTATTTTCTCATGATGCGCACAGTTATCCATAAACACATGTAAACGCTGTGGCTGTTCTAACTGTTTGAAGCAGCGACCAGCAATGGTCAACAAAATATCAGAATCCTGCCCTAAAGGTGAGTTAAGCGCGCAGTCAACAAGTTGTGCGCTAAGCCCTACTGCTTGCCCTGATGATATTGCACGCAGCGCGGCAGAGGCCGCAACAACATCATTATTACTAAGGGCGGTTTGCCCATAACTTAACAATAACTCACTTAACGAGGGCGGTATTTCGATGTGTTCAAGCATTGCACTTAATGGCTGTAATACTTCAACTGGTAATTTAGGCCACGCTGCTTGTAAGTGCTTTAAGTTATCAGCACTATGAAGACGATAAGCAAAATCGGCAATGCCTTGTAACGCGACATTTTGCCAATTATCAAAGCCAATTTGGCCACTAAAGTAGAGTTGGGCGTGCTCGTAGTATTGCGACGCTGGTTGCTTTAGCAACACTTTAACTTGTGCATTGAACGCCGCTAATTTATTCGCGTTCGGAGTAAATACATAAGGGTTGTTATCGAGTGTGCCATCGGCTTGCTCGCCGGTAATTTCTGTTCCTAGTGCCTGAATAACCATATCTGCAAAGTGATCACGGCTCGCGCTTACTAACTTACTTTGCTCATCAAGTGGGAATTTTAAGAACCACACATAGGGTTCTTTACTGGCTTTGCTATCCCAAAACTGAATCGCTAACCATGCATGACCTGCTAACGGGTAAGGGTAAGGAATTTGCGCTTGTTCAACGGCTAAAAATTGTTGTTTATCAAGCTTGGTAATGTGCCTGCCAATATCAAAAGCAAGCCATTGAGTGCCTGCACCATCTAAAAGCTGGCCTAACGTAGCTATATGTTCACTCATGGATTTCCAACTGTTTTTACTACAAAATTACCTTAATTATACGCCATAGCGACTGTTGTGGGAACAGGGTATAATTGCATAATACACAGACCAAAGGGTGATTATGTACCAGCAAACCCACATATATTTACAGCAATTAGCGGCGCTACTTAAAAAGCATCAACTGTGGCAGGTTGAGCCACTGAATCCCGATTTATTAGATTCTAGCGTACCGTTTTGTCACGATACACTGGCATTTGAACAATGGTTGCAGTTTGTATTTATTGAAAAGTTACAGCGGCTAATTGACAACAAGCAGCCGTTACCGCGCAATTTTGCAGTCGCCCCGATGGCGCAAATGACACTCACTGATAAATCAGGCAGCGAAGACATTATCGCTTTACTGACCCAATTAGATTCATATTTAGGAGAGCCTAATGAGTGAGCGCCCAGAGCCTATTGAATACGGCGAACTGTCGATTCTTTATCAAGATGAAAATTATGTAGCAATAGATAAACCCTCTGGGCTACTTGTTCATCGCTCATTTTTAGATAAACATGAAACCCAATTTGCAATGCAAATGCTGCGCGATCAAATAGGGCAACATGTGTTTCCTGTTCACCGTCTTGATAGGCCTACTTCGGGTGTATTACTGTTTGCATTAAGCTCAGAGGCGGCGCGTGATATGAATCAATTATTTATTGAGGGCACAATAACAAAACGTTATTTAGCGTTGGTACGCGGGTTTGCGCCTGAATCTGTTTTTTTAGATAAACCGTTAAAAGAAGAACTCGACAAAATAGCCGATAAGTTTGCTGATCAAGACAAAGCCGCGCAAGAAGCACAAACCCAATTTAATTGTTTGCATCAAGCTGCGCTGCCTATCCCAATAGGAAAATACCCAACGGTTCGTTATTCTTTGGTAGAGTGTTTTCCTAAAACGGGTCGCAAACATCAAATACGCCGGCATTTAAAGCACTTGTCTTTACCTATTATTGGTGATGTAAATCATGGCGATAACCAGCATAATCAGTTTTTTAGGGAGCATTTTTCGCTTCGCCGTCTAATGTTGTTTGCATCAGAGCTTAGCTTTGTGCACCCTTATAATAATGAACCCATAACAATTAAAGCGCCGCTGGGTGATGCAATGTTAAACATTTGCAAACAGCTGGGGTGGCCAGAACAAGAAGAGGATTATTAAATGGCACATATTAGTATTTTTGTTGGCAGCGTGTATGGCGGTGCAGAGCGATTAAGTGAGCAAGTTAGCGACACGCTAGAGCAAGCTGGTCATCAGGTTAGTGTCTTCGAGCAGCCTACTTTAGATGATATAAAAAATGCTTCGCATATTTTAATTGTTACCTCGACCACTGGGCAAGGCGATATTCCTGATAATTTAGCGGATCTTTATCATCAATTAAATAGTACTTTTCCAATGCTAACAGACAAGCCTTTTGGTATTGTTGCCATGGGTGATAGAAGTTACGGTGATACGTTTTGTGGGGCAGGGCGCAGCTTTGATGAGCTACTACGTGATTTACAAGCTAAACCTGTTGGTAACCGACTAGAAATCGATGCCTGTGAAGACTTTGAGCCATGGCCGGTAACTGAGCCTTGGTTGCAAGCTTGGCTTGGTAAATTACCCTCATAAATGCGCAGACTCTAAATGAAAAAACATAAACTGAGTTTGGTTGTGCTTGCGGGTGGCTTAGGTAGTCGCTTTGGTGGCAATAAACAAATAGCAGCAATCCCTGGGCTAAATTGCACGATTATGGAGTTAAGCATTACTGATGCGTATCGCGCCGGTGTGACACAGGTTGTACTGATCATCAATCAAGCCGTTCGCAGTGAGATAGAACACACTATTTTACCTCGCTTACCTAAAGCCCTTGACGTGGTATTAGTAGAGCAACATAACGCGCTTGTTCCTGATGCATACAAAGCACTATCACAGCAACGTATAAAACCATGGGGCACAGGGCATGCGTTACTGTGTGCCAAAGCATATATTAACAACCCTGCAATTGTTATTACCGCAGATGACTATTATGGTGCGTCTTCATTTTTATTGCTTAGTGAGCATTTTAAAAATAGCCCCGAATGGGCAATGGTGGGGTACCCGATTATCAATACCCTCTCTGAGCACGGTGGGGTTAATCGCGGGGTATGTAGCATTGCTGATGGAAAGCTTGTTGCAGTGACGGAATATTTAAATATTCAAAAAGAATCTGCACATATTGTTGGAAATAATCCGCAGGGCTTGCGTGAAAAAATTAGCCGAGATGCGCTAGGATCTATGAGTTTTTGGGGGATCACGCCGTGCTTTTTTGATTATTTGCAACAAGGTTTTGAGACGTTTTTACAGCAATATAACGCTAATACTCAGCAAGAGTATTACTTACCTGATCAAATCCAGCAAGCGATTAATGTAAAAGCACAGCCTGTATTTGTATACACTGCAAAAGAGCCTTGGTTTGGTGTTACCTATAAATCAGAACTGACAAGCATTGCGGCTACTTTGTGCGCATTGCGTCAAGCGTAAAGGTGTTAATACCAATTTTATTAAAAATATGATCAATCTAGCGTATTAAATAACCCGCTTCCTGCGTTAAAAATTATTTATATAGAACAACTATGTATCATAATTTTCGCCTTGCTATCGCGTTATTTCCTTGTCGCTGTAATCGTTCACTAATTTAATGCAATTGATATAAATTATTGTCGCCTTGGGCGAAAAGAGTGAAGTAGAAAATGAATTCAATTCCTATAGAAGTTTACTTATCTGAGAGTTTTGGCCTTGACGATAAGCATGCGAGTATAAAACCCATTGGTAGTGGGCATATCAATACTACCATGTTATTGAGCACACCTAAGCGGTCATTGGTTGTACAAAAGCTCAATACGGTGGTATTCCCAAAACCACAGTTACTTGTTGATAATGCAAGATTAATAGAACAACACTTAAGCAAAAAGCAGCAAGTCGGTGAGTTCAACTTAGCAATTGTGCGGCATGTAGCAACAACTCAGCATGACTATTTAGTAAATAATAATAACGATACTTGGCGAGCCCTTGAGTTTATTGGTGGCAGTTACAGCGAAGATGTGGTTAATACTGTTAGCCAAGCGCAAACCGCGGCTAATGCATTTGGCCAATTTGCTGCAGCATTAGAGGATTTTGACGCTAACAAATTACATGCAGTTATCCCTAACTTTCATAACTTAGCCATGCGTGCAGAGGTTTTTAAGCAAGTTATTAACGCCGATCCTCATAAACGTGTAGCTCATTGTCAGGAGGAGGTTGATTTTTGCTTGTCGCAGTTCTCACTCATTGATGAGCTCAATGCATTAGCTGGAAAAGTCCCTATTCGCGTGTGTCATAACGATACTAAAATAAACAACATGCTATTTTGTTCAGATTCAAATGATGCAAAAGCGGTGATTGATTTAGACACCTGTATGCCAGGTTATTGGCTTAATGACTTTGGCGATATGGTCAGAACATTCTGCTCTGCAGAGCAAGAAGATTCAACAGCGCTTGAAAAAGTAGGTGTTCGTGAAGACATTTTTGCAGCAATTGTTAAAGGTTACGTTGAACCATTAAAGTCAGTATTAACGGCCGCAGAAAAACAAAGCTTTTGGTTAGGTGCTAAAGTAATGCCTTTTATGATTGGCTTACGCTTTTTAACCGACTATATAGACGGCGATAATTACTTTAGTGTTAAATATGAGAGACACAATTTAGATCGCGCAAAAAATCAATTTGCGTTGTACAGGGATATAGTAAGTAAGCAGCAGGTATTAAAGGCGATGTTAACTCAGATATAAGCCCAATTGGTTATATTGCTCAAAGTGTTAAAGCTAAGCTTTGAGCAATATAAAGCGAGGTTAAACGCTGAAAATACGTATAAACTTCCAACCCCTCAATCGTTATTAAGCATCGGCTAGTTTTACGCGGATTTTGCTTTTATCAACGGTTGTTTGATTAAGGGCTTTAATAGCGCCTTTAACTTCAATGTCGTTTGGCATTTCTACAAAAGCAAAACCTTTTGATTGGCCAGTTTCTTTATCGAGTACTAAGTTACAGGTGGTCACTTTACCGTGCGCTGTAAATAAAGTACGAAGCTCATGCTCAGTGGTAGCACGAGATAAGTTGCGAACTAATAGTTTCATAATGAACCTAATTAAGGGTATCAGCGGTAATTATCTCAAGTAACCCCGCTTTAGCCTAACTTTATTTTACATTTGCTGAAAATAACACCCATAAACAAAAAAAGCTGCTCGTTGGCAGCTTTTTGTTAATCAGCAGGCTTATTTTACTTCTTTACCCGCTGCTTGTTGATCTGCGTGATAGCTTGAGCGTACAAACGGGCCAGAAGCCGCGTGTGTAAAGCCAATTTCATCAGCATACTCTTTTAGTGCATCAAACTCAGCAGGCGGCACGTAGCGTTTTACTGGTAAGTGATGCTTAGAGGGTTGTAGGTATTGGCCTACGGTTAGCATATCAACGTTATGCTCACGTAAATCACGCAGTACTTCTTCAATTTCGCTAATTTCTTCACCAAGGCCAACCATTAACCCCGATTTAGTTTTAACCTCAGGGTGTGCTTCTTTAAAGCGGCGTAATAATTCAAGTGACCACTTGTAATCAGCACCTGGACGCGCCAATTTGTACAAACGTGGTGCTGTTTCTAGGTTGTGGTTAAATACATCTGGCGGCGTTTCAATTAATATTTCCAACGCTCTGTCCATACGACCACGAAAATCAGGGACTAATATCTCAATGGTGATTTCTGGATTGTGCTTGCGAATTTCACGGATACAATCGGCAAAGTGCTGAGCGCCACCGTCACGTAAATCATCACGGTCTACCGAAGTGATCACTACGTAGCTTAGCTTCATGTCTTTAATGGTCAGTGCAAGCTTTTCAGGCTCTGCTGCATCGGGCTTTAATGGACGGCCATGTGCAACATCACAGAATGGGCAACGACGTGTACAAATAGCCCCTAAAATCATAAAGGTCGCCGTACCGTGGTTAAAACATTCTGATAAGTTGGGGCACGAGGCTTCTTCACATACAGAGTGAAGGCCATGCTTACGCATTGCTTGTTTTATGCCGTCAATCCGCTCGGTTGACTTGGGTAAGCGGATTTTAAGCCACTCTGGCTTACGGAGCATTTCGGTTTTTTCAGTTGGTAAAACTTTAACGGGGATCAACGCCATTTTTTCTGCGTCGCGTAGTTTTACACCTGGTTCCATTTTGACTGGTTTATTCATTCGTTTTCAAACCCTTCAGTATGCTTAACCTGTGTTGCATTAAGCTTTTTGATCATGTGTTTTACCAGCCCTTGACCTGCAGCTTCAAGGTTTTGAGGGCCATTTAATTCTTTAGTTTGCACCATATTCATGCCCGCATAACCACAAGGGTTAATGCGTAAAAATGGACTTAGGTCCATGTTAACATTTAATGCTAAACCATGAAATGAGCAGCCACGACGAACTCTTAGGCCTAAAGAGGCAATTTTGCTGTCGTTCACGTAAACACCGGGTGCATCGGCTTTTGCGTATGCATCAATACCGTACTCAGCAAGGGATTCAATAATACATTCCTCAAGCCATGTTACTAGCTCTCGTACGCCAATCTTTAAACGACGTAAGTTAAATAATACATACATCATTTGCTGACCTGGGCCGTGGTAAGTTACTTGTCCGCCACGATCCACTTTAATCACTTCAATGTCACCTGGGGCGAGCAAGTGCTCATCTTTACCGGCTTGGCCTTGGGTAAATACACTTTCGTGCTCTACCAGCCAAATTTCATCTGGGGTATTTTCATCACGGGTGTCGGTAAACTCTTGCATTTTTTGCCAAATCGGCATGTAACGCTGACGACCCAGTTGGCGTACGATTAGGGTGTTTTCGCTCACAACAAATCTCAACTATGGATTAAAGCATATGGCGTACGTCATCGATGTTGCTGATCACGTTGTAAATTTCTTCAATGTGTTTGCCGCTTGTTACAGTAGCTACTAGCGTTACAGACTCGTAATTACCTTTACTGCTTGGTTTTACTTTTGGCGCATAATCACCTGGAGCAATAGGTTGTAATTTAGCTAAAATTTGATCAGTTAAGTTTACATTAGCTAGACCCATAATTTTAAATGTAAATGGGCAAGGGTACTCTAAGTACTCATCAAATTTAGTGTCTTTAACAGGTTCAACCACGACGGGAACTCCTCAAACAAAAAGTGTTGGCTTTGCTAAAACGCGAAGCTTAAAACTGACAGGCTAATGGCAATCTTGAAATGATGCTATTGTTGACCCAAGCCAATGATAGTCATTCAATACGATTGGTATATATGGGGCGCATTCTAGCACTTTTCAAGCAAAAAAAAACGCCTCACAGTGGAGGCGTTCATATTACTTTACTCGCAATTACATAATCTGTAAGCGTAAGTAGTCATATATTTTACTAAAGAAGCTACCTTCTTGTATTTCTTCAAGTGTAACTAGCGGATATTGTGCAATATCTTCGCCTTCAAGCTGTAAAAATAAAGTACCTACTTTTGTGCCTTTAGCTAAAGGTGCCTCAAGGGTATCGTCTAGCTCAAAGTTTGCTTTAAGGTTTTTATGCTGACCACGAGGAATAGTAATAGGTGTATCTTCTAAAATTCCTAAAGAAACATTCTCTTTATTGCCCATCCAAACACGTTGCTCAGCAAAGCTGTCGCCGGCTTTATACGGGGTAATTGTTTCAAAAAAGCGAAAACCGTAGTTTAGTAGTTTTTTACTTTCTACTTTACGCGCGCGCTCACTTGAGGTGCCCATTACAACGGCAATTAAACGCATGTCGTTTTTTGTTGCAGAGGTGACTAAGCTGTAACCGGCATCAGATGTGTGACCCGTTTTAATACCATCTACATCTAGGCTTTCATCCCACAACAAAGAGTTGCGGTTATATTGCTTTATGCCATTGAAGGTAAAAGACTTTTGTTTATATAGAGCGTATTCATCAGGCACATCTCTGATAAGTGCAGCCCCTAATGTTGCCATGTCGCGTGGCGTTGTATAATGCGCATCAGTATCAAGGCCATGGCTATTAACAAAATGCGTATTAGTCATGCCTATTTTTTCGGCGTGAGCATTCATTAAATCTGCAAACGCGCTTTCGCTACCAGCAATATGCTCTGCCATAGCAACACATGCATCATTTCCTGATTGAATAATAATGCCATGGTTAAGATCATCGACACTAACTTGTTTACCGACTTCAATAAACATTTTTGATGATTCAGGGAAGTTTTTTGCCCACGCTTTTTCACTAACAGTAACCATATCGGTAGGCGCAATATTACCAGCATTAATTTCGGTACCAATTACATAACTGGTCATCATTTTAGTTAAGCTGGCCGGTGCGAGTTTGGTATCAGCCTCGCCTTGTGCAATGACTTTACCTGTGGTGAAGTCCACCAAAAAGTAACCTTTTGCATTAACTTGAGGAGGCGCTGGAATAATTTGGGCGGTGGCTGAAAATACGGCGGCAGAACAGACTAAGCCGCAAACACCAGTAAGAATTTTATGTTTAATAGATTTCATCATACTCATTAATGGTTAAAGTTAAAAATATGCGTATTCCCATTCTAAAGGGCTTACTGAGTGTAAAGCAAGAACGCGTTTTGAAATTGATTTTGTTTTAATGTTTCTAATACTTGTTGCGCATGTTGGGCATCTTTTATTGGCCCTAAGTGCAATCTATAAATAGCGTCTTTTTCAACGATATTTGTCGGTAACTTATACTGTTCTCGCAGTGTACTTGCTAACGCTTCTATGTTGGCTAAGGTACTGCCCGCGGCGACTTGAACGTAGGTTTTTCGTGCATGGGTATCGGCTAGAGTAATGGCTTCTAGCTTAACCTCTGCTGTACCATACTTATGGTATCCAAGTTTGTATGCAGCGGCATAAGAAAGGTCAATAATTCTATTATCATGAAAGGGGCCACGGTCATTAACACGAACAATAATTGATTTGCCATTAGCCGTATTTGTTACCCGCACAAAACTAGGTAAAGGCAACGTTTTATGAGCTGCGGTCATCGCGAACATGTCGTAAATTTCGCCATTAGAGGTGTGATACCCATGAAATTTACGGCCATACCACGAAGCAATGCCCGTTTCTGAATAGCCGGTTTCATCGAGCATCGGGGTATAACGTTTGCCAAGCACTTCGTAGGGGCGCGTGGTACTCGCACTTTTAATAACTTGAGTAACAATGGCATCTTGCATTTCTAATTCGGTCGGTGCACGAAGCGGCGCCGCATCATGGCGCATGCTGTAACGACTATTTGAACTGCTGCATGCACTTAAAAAGAGGCTAACGAGAATAATAATTATAAGTTGTTTGTAAAGGCGCATTATTTTAAGAGCATCCTTTTATCTGTGGCAATCGACATAATAATGCCAAATGCAGCCATCAGGGTCACCATCGAGGTACCGCCATAACTAATTAATGGTAACGGTACACCTACAACAGGCAGCAAACCCGATACCATGCCAATATTTACAAAAATATAAACAAAAAATGTGAGCGTGAGTGAGCCGGCTAATAGTTTACCAAACGCATCTTGTGCGTTAACCGCAATATACAGTCCACGGCCAATAATAAATAAATATAAACTAAGTAAAACACACACACCAAATAAGCCAAACTCTTCACTCAGTACTGAAAAAATAAAGTCAGTATGTCGTTCAGGTAAAAATTCTAGCTGCGATTGCGTGCCTTGCAGCCAGCCTTTTCCTTCGATACCGCCTGAACCAATGGCAATTTTTGATTGAATAATATGATAGCCAGAACCCAGCGGATCGCTCTCAGGGTCTAAAAAGGTCAGTACCCTTTGCTTTTGATAATCGTGCATACCGTAGTGCCAAAATGGCCATGCTGCCAAAGCAACAACCGAGCTTAAAAAACCGATTAAACGCCAGCTTAAGCCTGACAAAAACAACACAAATACACCGGAACTGGCAATCAGAATTGAGGTACCCAAATCAGGTTGCTCTTTAATTAGTAGGGTAGGCAGCATAACAATGGCAAAGCCAATGACTAAATGTAACGGACGCGGCGGCAAATGGTGGCGGCCAATATACCAAGCAACCATCATCGGAACCGCTAGTTTCATTAGCTCCGAGGGTTGAAAGCGAGTAATGCCTAAATCTAACCAGCGTTGAGCTCCCTTAGAACTTACACCAAATAGCAGTACCCCAACCAGCATGAGTAATCCTAGGCAATACATGGGAATAACTAAGCGTTTTAAAGTCGCTGGTGGAATTTGAGCGAGTACAAACATACCTATAATGGCGCCAGCCATTCGCGTAATATGGCGAACCATCATGGCAGAGTCTTGCCCTGAGGCGCTGTATACAATGGTGATACTACCGGCCATCATCAGCAATAACGCAATAAAAAGTGGCAAATCAATATGCAGTCGCAGCCAAATAGAGCGCTTATCATGTAAAGCCGTCATGGTGCTTTGTCCCCTGAAGGTTGGATTGGGTTAGCTGCAAAATAGTAATCCATTAATTGGCGCGCAATGGGCGCACCTACTGAGCTTCCCCCACCGGTATTTTCTACCACAATAGAGACAACAATTTGTGGGTTATTAAACGGGGCAAAACCTATATAAATAGCGTTGTCGCGTTGGCGCTCTTTGAGTGCATCGGCGTCGTAACGCTCGCCCTGAGCAATACTCACCACTTGGGCAGTACCGGTTTTACCTGCAGGGTCATAAGTAGCCCCTTTAAATGCACGATGGGCAGTTCCGGTAGTTTTTTTAACGGTGTTATGCATGGCATCAATCGCGATGCGCCAGTTATCTTCGTTATTGAGTACAACCGGCGGTTTTTCTTCATTATTGAGCTGAGTAATTTGATCTTCTTTTTTAGCAACTTGCACTAAATGAGGAGGGTGATTTATCCCTCTGTTAACTAAAATATTAGTGGCATTCGCTATTTGAATGGGGGTGGCAGTCCAATAACCTTGGCCAATTCCTACAGAAATAGTATCTCCAGGCCACCAAGACTCTTTAAAACGGGCTTCTTTCCATTCTTTTGAGGGTAAAATAGCGGTTGTTTCTTCATGAATATCAATACCGGATAATTCACCAAAGCCAAAGCGAGCCATAAAGTTACTTATTTTTGTGATCCCCATTCGATAGGCTGCGTCATAAAAGTAGGTATCGCATGACTCTTCTATTGCTTTATAAACATCCACATGGCCATGGCCCCAACGTCGCCAATCACGCCATCTATGCTCTACGTTGGGAATTTGAAAAAAGCCCGGATCCCACATACTGGTGGTTTCTTGCACTATATTTTCTTCTAATGCCAAAATAGCCATGTGTGGTTTAACAGTAGATGCTGGTGCGTAGCGACCTTGAGTCGTGCGATTGATCAGTGGACGATCAGGGTTGAGTAAGGCTTTGTAGTCTTTACTGCTAATACCGTGCACAAATAAATTGGGATCATAACTTGGGTTTGAATACAGCGCTAAAACGCCGCCATCTTTTGCATCCATTACCACAATAGCGCCGCGCATATCTTTAAGTGCATGTTGGGCTATTTGTTGTAAACCAATGTCGAGAGTAAGTACTAAGTCGTCACCCGCTTGCGGTGGATCCATACTTAAAGTGCGGATAATTCGGCCGCGGTTATTAACTTCAACTCGTTGTGAGCCAACTTGACCATGTAATAACGGCTCGTAGTACTTTTCGATACCCAGCTTACCAATATCATGCGTGGCTCGGTAGTTTGTGGCTTCATCTTGTTGTTCAAGCTTGTTTAACTCTTTTCTATTGAGCTTTGCGACATAGCCTAATGCATGGGTTAAAGTATCGCCAAAGGGGTAATATCTCGCTAGACGTGCCTCAATACTAAAGCCTGGAAACTTATGTTGGTTTACTGAAAACATCGCTACTTCGTTTTCATTTAAACGGGCTTTGAGGACTTGACTTTTAAAACGTCGAGTATGTTTTATATCATCAAGAAAATCAGCTTGTTGCTGCTCGGTTATTTCAATGATTTTGCTGATAGACTTCAAAGAGGCGGTTAAATCATTAACTTCTTCGGGGATCACCTCAAGGTTATAAACGGGCTTATTTTCGGCCAGCAAAACACCGTTGCGGTCGTAAATTAAACCGCGATTGGGGGCTATAGGTATAACTTTTATACGGTTATCATTAGAACGAGTTTGATAATCTTGATGATCATCTACCTGAATTTTATACAAGTTAGACAGCAATATTGCTACAAGGACTAATATAAAAATAAAACCCACGAATGCACGCCGAGCAAATAAATTAGCTTCTGCTGAGTGGTCGCGAATGGTGGGTCTTCGTTTTAGCATGGCAAGAAACTACTCGCGATGATAAGGATGGTTGTTATTTAAGCTCCAGCCTCTGTAGAGGCTTTCAGCAACAATAATGCGTACTAAAGGGTGTGGGAGCGTTAAATTTGATAACGACCATTTTTGCTCAGAGGCAGCAATACACTCTGGGGCTAAGCCTTCAGGTCCGCCAATTAATAAACTGACATCGCGACCATCTAGTTGCCACTTTTCCATGTTTTTCGCTAGTTGATGAGTATCCAGTGCTTTACCGGTTACTTCTAGTGTGACAATACGATTGCCTTTAGGTATGGCGGCTAAGGTTTTTTCACCTTCAATGTGCAAAATACGCTTTATATCGGCATTTTTTCCACGTTTACCAGCAGGGATCTCAATGAGTTCCAATGCCATATCTTTGGGAAAGCGGCGTTGATACTCTGCAAAACCTGTCTCTACCCATGCTGGCATTTTTGTACCAACAGCAATCATTTGTATTTTCACGACGTTACTTCCAAGCGTTGTCTAAAATAGGGAGCAATTAGCCCCAAAGCTTTTCTAGATCGTAATAGCTACGTGCTTGATCTTGCATAACGTGAACAATCACATCACCTAAATCAACGAGTGCCCATTCACCATCGCTTTGGCCTTCATACCCTAATGGCTCTTCACCAGCGTGGCGAGCTTCTTTTGCTAAGTTATCAGCAATTGACAATACATGACGTCTTGATGTGCCTGAACATACAATCATGTAATCGGTTACGTCTGAGCTGCCAGTTACGTCAAGTTGAATCACATCACGTGCTTTCATATCGTCAATTTTGTCTAGTGCAAAAGCGAGTAGTTGTTTCGAATCCAAGGTTTTGTCTCAATTTAAAATTTAATAGCGGTTATTTTAACACGCTGAGGGGTTTATACCAATCACTCTTGATAAAGCTGGTGCTGCTTAATATAGTGACTCACGGCGTCGGGTAATAGTTCACTCTTTTTAGTACTTTTTTTAAGGGCTTGACGGATCTCGCTGGATGCGGCATCCAGCTGTTCCCCCTCTAAAAAGTAAAGGTGTCCGGCATTTGTTTTTTGCAGCAAGGCAATATCAGTGGTAACAGCGTTATGTTGATAGCATTTAAGTTCACCCTGTGTATCACAAATTTGGCCAGGGCGTTGATACACCACCAGATGACAAAGGCGAGTTATTGTTTGCCATTGATACCATTTATCGAAATTGTTGAATGAGTCCATGCCAATTAAAAATAAAATAGGGGTATCGGGGTTTTCTGCTCTTAGCTCTTGCAAACTTAATAAAGAATACGACGGGCCGCTGCGTTGCAGTTCTCGTAAATCAAGTTTGAACGGCGCATAAGGTGTAATTGCGGCTTTAAGCATTGCTATACGATGCTCGGTGCTGATCCCCGGTGCCGCTTTGTGCGCAGGTATTGCACAGGGCATAAAATAGAGTGAGTGTAATTTAAAGGTCGCAACGCATTGCTGCGCCATATTAAGGTGTCCCAAATGAACGGGATCAAAAGTACCACCAAAAATTGCAATCATGTATTTCCCTTTACTGACGGTTACTATGGCAGGGAAGTGGAATATCGAGCGGTTGGCAGAACTTAATGCAAATATGCGCCAATGCTTGGTAAGGGGCAATCAATGCACCTTGCTTGTAACTTGCATCAAACAATGCCAGTTCACTGCTAATATTCTCTAGGGTATGAATGTTTAGCCTGTTAATGGCTGTTTGTACTGGCGCTTGTTGATTTTTCCAAATAGCTTTTTGTTTAAATAAGGTTGCTAATGACTCACCTTGCAATAATCCCTGCTGCACACTCAATAATGTATTAAGGTCTTTATTAATGGCCCATAAGATACTCACAACCTCAGTGTTATCACTGGCAAGTTTGTTAAGTACTTTTATAGCCTGAGCGGTGTGGCCGTTTAAAAGCGCATCACTTAAATCAAAAATATCAAACTTAGCTTGGTTTAGTAGTCCTTGCATCACCAGCTGTTGCGTGATCAGAGCGTCACCGTGTATTAATGCTAGTTTTTCAAGCTCTTGGTAACACGCAAGTAAGTTGCCTTCAGTGGCATTAATTAAACTGAGTTTGGCCTCGTTTTGAATATTTAGTGACAAACGTTGGCACTGCTCATCAAACCAACGCTTTAAGTGATTTCCGCTAAGTGGGTAACAGGGTACAAATAACCCATGCTTATCAAGTGCTTTAAACCACGCGCCGCGCTGAACATCTTGACTGGCCTTAGCGCCTTTTACGATTAAGATCGTATCAGGGTTTTCAAGCTCTACTATTTTTTTAAAGGTGTTTGCGCCGGGTGTCCCCGGTTTTTGCTGGTTTAAATCAAGCTCAATAATAGTGCGCGCGCTAAACAACGACATACTTTGGTATTGCGCGATTATTTCTTGCCAATCAAAGCCCTGAGCTAAAGTGAATTTAATTACTTCATCAAATCCTTGTGCCTTTGCCGTGTCGCGAATGAGCTGTACACATTGCGCTTCTTGAAAAGGCTCTTCGCCAAAAACCAAATAAAAAGGTTTTAAGCCTTTTTTTAATTCACTCGATAGCTGATTTGCATAACAACGCATTATAGTTGCGACAACTCTCTAACAATACGACGACTCGCTTGTTGGCGAATTTCGCTAATTAGCAGCTCAAGCTCTTTTGCTTTTGCTAGTGCATTATCTGGATCGTCTTGGTAGTTACGGTATAACTCAAAGCGTTTTTCGATGGCTTTTTGTTTCGGGCGTTTTACTACATAACTTACGCTGTATGCCAGTTCGTACTCAGCTACTTGTCCATTTTGGAACAACGATAAGGTTTGACGCTCTAGTTGCTCTTTAAATAAATAAAGCTGCGCTGATTGTTTACTTGCAGGCACTAAAGTGACATCGCTCATAGCCAGTTCGCTTTGCAAATAGCTAAATAAAGCAGATTTTTGATCATCCCCCACAAGCGTTAGCTGTTTTAAATCATCGGGTAGGCTAGAGGCTTTTTTAAGATGAAAGCCACAGCTCGATAACAAAAAACAGACTAGCACTAAGGCTAGTCCGTTTTTAATGGCGTTTAAAGCAGCCATATTAGTTAGCTACCACGTTAAGTAATTTACCTGGTACATAAATAACTTTTCGTATCGTTGCACCATCAGTAAATTTAGTCACGTTAGACTCGGCAAATGCCAAAGCTTCTACTTGCTCTTGCGTAGCATCAGCTGCCACTGTTAGTTTTGCACGCAGCTTACCATTTACTTGTACGATGATTAGTTTTTCATCTTCAACAAGAGCAGATTCGTCAACTTTTGGCCATGCCGCATCTAAAATATCACCTTCTTTACCTAGGTCTTGCCATAATTGATGCGATAAATGCGGTGTAATAGGTGCCAGCATAATTATTAATGCTTCCAGTGCCTCGTTAGCAATGGCAACATCTTGTGTGTCACTTAATGGCGCTTTTAATAGCTTGTTAGAAAGCTCCATAATTGCGGCAATAGCGGTGTTAAAGGTTTGACGACGTTCTACATCATCGCTCACTTTTGCGATTGCTTTGTGTAGCTCACGACGTAGTACTTTTTGTGGGTTAGTAAGCGCCGATTTATCAAGTGCTTGGTAACCTACTGTTTTAACATCTACTGCGTATTTCCACACACGCTTTAAGAAACGGTGTGCGCCTTCAACGCCTGAATCTGACCATTCAAGTGTTTGCTCTGGTGGTGCAGTAAACATCATAAATAAACGTACTGTATCTGCACCGTATTGGGCAATAACTTCTTGTGGGTCTATACCGTTGTTTTTCGACTTAGACATTTTGCTCATGCCTGATGAGAATACCGGTTCACCATCATCTTTATGCCATGCTTTAGTTACGCGACCTTTGTCGTCGGTTTCGGTGTTTACATCACTTGGCGAAATCCAAATGTCGCCACCTTTTTCATCTTTACGATAAAATGTTTCAGCAAGTACCATACCTTGACAAAGTAAGCGGTCGAATGGTTCATCTGAATTAACTAAACCAAAGTCACGTAATAATTTGTGGAAAAAGCGCGAATATAATAAGTGCAATATAGCGTGCTCAATACCACCGATGTATTGGTTTACTGGTAACCAGTAGTTAGCGGCTGCAGGGTCTAACATGCCTTCGTCATGACGTGGGCTACAGTAGCGAGCGTAATACCACGATGATTCCATAAAGGTGTCAAAAGTATCTGTTTCGTGAGTAGCGGGTACACCGTTTACAGTTGTTTTAGCCCAATTCGGATCGGCTTTAATTGGCGATGTAACACCATTCATTACCACATCTTCTGGTAAACGCACAGGGAGCATATCTTCAGTGGCAGCAAGCTCGTTACCGTTTTCATCGCTCAACATTGGGATTGGAGAGCCCCAGTAACGTTGGCGACTTACGCCCCAATCGCGAAGACGGAAGTTTACTTTACGCTCACCTACACCTAATGCTTCTAGTTTGTCGGCAACAGCGTTAAAGGCGTGTTCAAAATCAAGGCCATCAAATTCACCGGAGTTAACCAGTACGCCTTTTTCGGTGAATGCTTCTTTGCTTAGGTTTACTTCAAGCTCAGAACCTTCAGCAGGGGCAATAACTTGTTTAATATCGAGGCCGTAAGCGGTGGCAAATTCAAAGTCACGTTGGTCGTGCGCTGGTACTGCCATTACCGCGCCTGAGCCGTAATGCATCAATACAAAGTTTGCAACCCAAATAGGCACTTGCTCGCCCGTTAATGGATGCGTGGCGTAAAAGCCCGTTGCAATGCCTTTTTTCTCCATGGTTGCCATATCCGCCTCAGCAACTTTAGTGTTTTTACACTCTTCAACAAACATCGCAATCGCGTCGTTGTTTTTAGCCGCTTCTTGCGCGATTGGGTGGCCACCGGCAACGGCTAGGTATGTCACGCCCATAAATGTATCTGGACGAGTGGTGTATACACTAAATTTTTCGTTATTGTCGGTACGCGTAAACTCGATATCTAATCCTTCAGAGCGACCAATCCAGTTGCGCTGCATAGTTTTAACTTGCTCAGGCCAATCTTCTAGTTTGTCTAAGTCGTCTAATAGCTCTTGAGCATAGTCGGTAATTTTAATAAACCACTGTGGAATTTCTTTTTGTTCTACTACTGCGCCTGAACGCCAACCACGACCATCAATTACTTGTTCGTTAGCTAATACTGTTTGATCCACAGGATCCCAGTTAACCGTTGACATTTTTTTGTACACTAGGCCTTTTTCGTAAAGCTTAGTGAAGAACCATTGTTCCCATTTATAATATTCTGGGTGACACGTCGCAATTTCGCGATCCCAGTCGTAGCCAAACCCTAATTGCTTAAGCTGGTTACGCATGTAATCAATATTTTCGTAAGTCCACTTTGCAGGGGCTGTTTTATTTTTAATAGCCGCGTTTTCTGCAGGTAAACCAAACGCATCCCAACCCATAGGTTGCATTACGTTTTTGCCTTGCAAGCGCTGAAAGCGAGAAACCACGTCACCAATGGTGTAGTTACGCACATGACCCATATGCAGTCGACCACTTGGGTAAGGAAACATTGAGAGGCAGTAGTACTTTTCTTTGCTCTCGTCTTCTGTGACTTTAAATACTTGGTTTTCTTCCCAGTAGCGTTGGACTTTTGACTCTATGTCTTGTGGGTTATATTGCTCTTGCATTTACGTTTCCAAACTTCTTGCATACTAATAAAAAATTGTCGATAGGATACCCCAAATAAAGCGTTATTCACAGCGCCAAAGCGGCGCTTTTTATAAATTTGCCGCTAAATTAGTTTTCAGTGCAGGTTAACCTATACTTATCTATGTTAGGAGTCAGTTTTAACTTAGCGTTTGTTAATCTTTTTAGTTAAGTTTACACGCAAGTATTTGAGGTTTAAGCTAGGGTCTGTTGATCTTTGTGGATTACAATTTGTTCAAACTAGGGGCGATTTAATCGCGACGCGAGGTTTGTAACCTAGTGGGCTAAGTAAAAACCGAGCAACAAAGAGTAAATCACCCCTAGGCAGAACCCTTCGGGCAGCGCCTGTTTGGCATTGATGCTGCGTTATCGCCTATTTATGGGGAATAACCACACCACATAGGCTCTGCCTTGCCTAAATACCAAACAGACTGCTGCAAATTTAACCTTGAAAGGTCAACAGACCCTAAACAAAGCCTGTATGGTGTTGTTTTTATCAACAGCTAATAGCGCCGTATAAATATCAGTCCCCTCACAATTTTGAAGGAGTAAAAAATGGCAGATTACAGAGCATGGCTAAGCGATTTAACCGATTGGTTAAAAGATGTAAAAGAGCATGAAGTTAAAGCAGCAGTAAAGCGATTTATTGAATCCGAGCAGGCACTTAAAGATTTAGGTGAAGAAAAATATTATCTTTATCGTAATTACCTAATGCGTGACATTTCTCATCTACAAGAAAATAACAACTACTATAATTCGCTTGCATGGCAGGAGCTTAAAGAGTCATTGTGGTTTGAGCTTTCTCATATTGAAGACAAAACACAGCTTGAATGGCAGTCATTAAGTGAAGATTTTAAGCATAATGGTGTTTATCACGCAGGTGAATGGATAGCCATGGGCACATTAGTATGTAAGAATTGCAACCATAGTTACGATGTTTATCATGCAACGCAAATTATTCCGTGTACACAGTGTGATGGCATCTATTTTAGCCGCCAGGCTTTACAACCTTAAATATGAATATTGAGTGGCTTATATAGCCACTCAATACGTCCAAAACCTAGCGAATATGCTGGTAAAAAAAGAAGTTAGAATGACGAAAAAATTGCTGCCACTACCCGTATCAAATCTTGCACCGAGTATTTCATCGAGCCATGTAAACACTTGCATGAGTAATCCATACCCTGAGCAACTTACCTTTATAGGCCAACAACGTGCGCAAAGTGCATTGGACTTTTCTTTAGGAATGGACCTACCGGGTTACAATGTTTACGTGATGGGAGAGGCGGCACACGGGCGTTTTACTTTAGTAAAAGACAAATTAAAACAACACGCTAAAGAGCGCACAACACCGCATGAATGGTTATATGTTAATAACTACGACGATCACCGTGAGCCTATTGCGTTATTTATGCATGCAGGGCAAAGCAAACAACTAGCCGATGATATTGACTCATTTATTGATGAAGTACTCGACACTTTTCCTGCTGCATTTGATAACCCAGCCTATCAGCGCAAGAAAAAATCGATAGATCGTGAATTTAACGATGCTTACGACGGCGCAATTACCGCAGTAGAAATAGCAGCACTTGAACAAAGTGTGGCACTAATTGAAGAAAAAGGTGTAGTCGGCTTTGCACCGCTGATTGATGGTAAACAACTTACCGATAATGAGTTTTCTGATCTTGAAGATGACTTACGCGAGATGTTTTTTGAGCGTATAGAAAAATTAGAAGATGCCCTCATTGAGGCGCTTATTGAGTTACCGCGCTGGAAACGCGAGTCGAAAGAAAAGCTCCGCAACCTTAAAAAGTCTACTGCTGAGCAAGCCACTAAACCGTTATTAAAAGATTTAGAACATAAATATGCCAGCCATATTGGTGTACTGCGTTATTTAAAAGATATACGTGTAGAAATTATTGATGCCGTCCTTGAATGGCTTGATGATGAAGGTGAAAGCGAAGAAAACAAAGAAGACTTTGATCGTAAAGGCATGCTTACCGACTTTTTTGCGCCTAATATTTTGGTCGAATATAAAGAAGGCGATGCGGCACCGGTTGTTTACGAGCCGAATCCCACTTTTGGTAATATTTTTGGCAAAATTGAATATGCCACATCGCAAGGGTCGTTAATTACCAGCTATCGATCAATTCAACCAGGTGCATTGCACCGCGCGAATGGCGGCTATTTAATTATGGATGCTGAAAAAGTAATGGCTCAACCCCAAGTGTGGGATGGGCTAAAGCTGTCGCTAAAAACGCATCAAATAAAAAATGACTTGCCTTATCAAGACAGTGTAGTTGGCAGTAGCTTTACGCTTCGCCCGCAGTTAATACCGCTTGATGTGAAAATTATTTTACTCGGCTCACGTGAACTTTATTACACCATCGGTGAATACGACGAAGAATTTGCCGAGTTATTTAGAGTACTTGCCGATTTTGATTATTACTTACCAAGCAGCGATAAGCTGCAGTATCAGTTTATTACTAAAGTCAGTGATTACTGCGAGCAAACATTAAAGTGCACGTTAAACGAATCAGCAATGGTGCGATTGCTTAAGTTTAGTTATCGCCAAGCTGAGCACCATAATAAACTCTCAGCCCGTTTTGCTGATGTACTAGAGCTTGTGGCTGAGGCTAGTTTTTACGCTAAGCAAGATAAGCTGACGGTGATTGATGCTCGCCATATTGACGAAGCGATTGAAGGCAAACAATACCGTACAGGGCAAATTAGTGAAAATATGCTCAGCGATATAAAAGAAGGCCACACCTTAATTGCGACCGACGGGCAAGCCGTAGGTAAAGTAAACGGTTTAACGGTACTGCACATTGGTGATACTTCGTTTGGTACACCTGCACGCATTACCGCCACTGTTTATGCGGGTGCTGATGGCGTTATTGATGTGGAACGCGAAGCTGAGCTGGGTAAAGCAATTCACTCAAAAGGGGTAATGTTGCTTACCGGTTATTTAGGTAACAAATATGCGCAACACTTTAGCTTAACACTCAGTGCGAATATAGCCATTGAACAAAGCTATGGCTACATAGATGGTGATAGCGCCTCATTAGCTGAACTTTGTGCGCTAATATCGGCGATCACCAGTTTACCAATAAGCCAATCTATTGCACTAACCGGCTCTATTAATCAGCATGGTGATGTGCAAGCAATCGGTGGCGTAAATGAAAAAATAGAAGGCTTCTTTAAGCTATGTAAAATGCGTGGTTTAACGGGCGAGCAAGGCGTTATTATTCCAAAATCAAACCAAGTTAACTTAGTACTTGATGATGAAATACTGAATGCGGTTGAACTGGGTAAATTTAATATTTTCGCCGTTGAAACAGTTGACCAAGCGCTAAACTTACTAATGGATATTGACGCGGGTGACATGATTGATGAGCAGTACCCAGTAGATTCAGTGAATGGCATTGCATTAGCACGATTAAAAGATATTGCTGATATTGTTAACGGCGATAACAGCGACGATAAAGACGACTCAGAAGATGAAAAAGGGGAGTTATGATCAATATTATTTTACTGATTGCTATCGCTATTTTTTGCGTTTTGATTTTTAAAAACAGTAAAAAAGCCAAGCAGCAAGCAATCGCTAATGCGCAAATTGAAAGTGATTACTTAATTGCCAATGCAAAGGTAGAAGGCGTTCAAGAAACCGCGTCTGGCTTGCAATATAAAATAATCCATAAAGGGGATAGCGAAAATACACCTAGCTCAACGAGTATGGTGAAAGTGCATTATCACGGCACTTTAATCGACAGCACTGTATTTGACAGCTCAGTAGAGCGTAAAACGCCGATTAGCTTTGGCTTAAACCAAGTTATTAAAGGTTGGACCGAAGGCCTACAACTGATGAGTCCGGGCGATAAATTTCAGTTTTATATACCGCATCAGCTCGCCTATGGTGAAAAGCGAGTAGGCAGCATCCCGCCTGCATCATTGCTTATTTTTGAGGTGGAATTACTGGCTATAGAGTCGTAATTTTAAAGTAAAAAACACTTTAAGCCCTACTTTAATCAAGTCGGGCTTTTTTATTTGCTCTTATTAGCCAATCCTACTCAAGAATTTAAATCGTCAGTCGATACCTAAAATAGTGACAAATTCATTTTAGGGATAAAATAATGAAGATTTCAACCGCCTCAATCCAATATCAAGCATCTAATTACAACAACCAGCCTTTAATAGAATCAGAACAGCAACGCATTGATGATAAATCAGAGGAAGAACCTGACTATGTTTTATCAGAGTTTTTAGATGCTAAGGTTCAAAAATACAGCGAAGATAACGCAACATTTGCTGAGCAATATCAAAATTTAGAAAAGGCATATAAATATTTCACCCAGCAAGTAGTTGCATTGCAAGAACAAGTAAATAAGCTTAAGCAGGGTACGGTACAACGGAGTTTAACCATAGATAATAGCCAATATGGGCCAGCTGAAGACGATAGTCGCTTAACTATGGATGCTGAGCATATGGGAGCTAAAAAGTATAAAACCGAGCAACAACAAGAAGAGATAAATAGATTGGAGCTGCAACTTAGTGAGGTAAAGTCACAGCAGGCAGCAATAAAACAACAAATTATTGAGCTAGTAATCAACGAAATGAAAAGGCGAGGCGACGACTTTACTATTTAACCAAAGTCTAACTGTATTAGTTCAGGTTATTTAACCTTGTAATGTACGCAGAAAAGTTAGTTTTTAAACTCAATTTTTTCAACCTCAAGCCTAAATTCTCCCGCCTGTTTACCTGCAATCATAAACCCAAGCTGCCTTACATCTTTAAAGTTAATTGTAGGTTGTTGTTCAAGTAAGCGGCCGCGATAAGTAAGCTGAAAATCCTCAGGTAAAAACTCAATATTAAGCCACTCGCTCTTTGTGGTACTAAACGAGCGGGTATAAGCCGCACCATCCATGTACTCATTGGTTCTTAAACGTAATTGATAGGTTTGACCATCGCCCTTAACACGTAGCATAATTTTAGTGATGTCTTGGCTTTGTACATCCAATAGCGTTCGAATAGAAGCAAACCCGCCATTGTTTGCAAGCGATACATTGCCTGTAAACACTAAATTGTCGTTTTCATACAAAACCTGACTATTAGAAATGCCACCCATCACCGAATCATTCACTACATACCAGCGAGCATTGGCGTTTGCCTCGGTTGTGGCAAACAGTAAGTGAAAAACGAAAAGTGATGAGAGTTGTTTGGTTGTCATAAGCTCTTCCTCGTAGCTTTTATATTTAATACGATACGATAGATTAATTGTTCACTCTTTTAAGAATTAATCTATTACTAGCGGCTATTTTCAATGTGAACTCTCGTTATCCATTTTATTCGCTTGAGCAAAAATTAAAAAGCGCGTAATTTAATCGCGTTACCTATTTTAATAACAAGTATAATAATGAAAGCACAAGAATTAGAACAATTAGCGTTATCTAAAGCCGAAACTCGAGAAGTGATCACGCCATATGCCTTTGAGGTTGATAATGCTTTACTTGGCTTGCCTTTGGCTTCGCCGACTCGGCGCGCATTAGCTATGATTATTGATGTTGCATTAATATTCATAGCTGCAAAGCTCAGTGCAACTATTATTGCATTCGTTGCTGCGATGGCTTTTTACAAAGGAACGGCGCAGCAATACCTTCCTAAAATGTCGAGTGTGTGGCGAAGAATATTAAAAATAGTAGCAGCAAGTATTTTATTTGTAAGCGCTCTTGCTGTGCTTTCAATTGGCATAGATTACTTAGAAGGCGATGACCCTGTTCAAGGCTTAACTGTTAAAGGCTTAAAAATACAGGATGACATTCAGCTTACCTCCACAGAAAAAAAGCAGGTAAATGCCTACTTAGTGCAAACAGCCGACGAAAGCTGTGAGCAACTTTGCCAACAAAATGCGCTTGATAATTTGATAGGGCAAGTACCCAAATTAGCCGAAATGGACGACTTACAAAACCCACAACTTGCAAAAGCATTTTTACAATTATTAGTGTTTGGTGAAAATAATGAATTAAAGCTTGCGCAGTTAATAGAAGATAAGCCCGCACAAACAACCACGCACAGTATTTTGCAGTGGGGTAAAGGTATTATTCAAGATTTAGGTTTGGGTTTTGGCTGGGCGACTGTGTACTTCACACTGTTTTCTTTATTATGGCGCGGTCAAACCCCTGGTAAAAAGCTCTGTAACACCCGAGTGGTTGCATTAAGTGGTGAACCGCTAGGTTTACTTGATTGTTTTGGCCGCTACGGTGGTTACGGCGCAGGTTTTGCCACCGGCTTGTTAGGCTTTTTACAAGTGTACTGGGACCCAAACAGACAAGCTATTCAAGATAAAATATCAGCCACGGTGGTTATTAAAGGGAGTATTAACCAAGTTGTAAATGTGCAAACGGTAGAAGAGACTGTTAAAAGTTAACTTTGCTCTTATTACAAGGATGGTTATGAAAGCTTTATTAATTGTATTTATTGATCTGTATTTTATTACGGTTTCGTATGCGTCAGAAAATATTGTGTTCGCAAAAACGCATCAGCTTACGTCTGTTATTTTAGGTGAGCAACGCAGCTTTAGCGTTTATTTACCGCCAAGCTATAATGAAAACCCTAATAAAGTATATCCAGTTATTTACTTGCTCGATGGTGACCAAACACATCTAAAAGCCGTAGCTGGGCTAGTAGAGACACTTAGTACGGACCGGCTAGAGCAGCAAATACAGCAAGCAATTATAGTAGCCATTCCTAATAGTAAAAATGCGATAAGAGAGCGTGACTTTACCCCAACCAATGTTGATCGGACATTTAACGGTAAACTCCTAGAAAGATTTGAAAATATCGGCAACGCCTTAAACTACAGCGCCTTTTTTGAAAAAGAACTTATTCCACTCATTAATAAAAATTACCGGACATCAACTAAACGCGTATTAATTGGCGAGTCTTTCGGTGGCTTATTTGCCAGCTATGTATTGCTTACCAACCATGCGCTATTTACAGATTACTTAATTATTGATGCAACCTATCTGTGGGATAATAACTACCTCAATCGTTATTTTAATGATAACCAATTTATAAATAAGCAGCTTAACGGCAATGTGTATTTTACCTTTGCAAATAATGTCGAAGCGTTTGGCGAAATTGGTAAAATAAATTACCAATGGGGTTTAGCGTTTGCTAAAAAGTTAAAAGCGCACCCGAGCGATAATTTAGTTATAAATCAACGTTATTTTGAAGATGAAACCCATGGCACAGTCGCCGCACTTAGTTGGTATTATGGGATTAAAGAATTATTAAGTAACTAGAAACCTAGTTTTATAAGAATAAAAATATTTAGATTATTTTTAAGGAAAGGCTATGAACGATGACAGCTATGATTGGGTTTTAGCTCCTCATATGATTGAAACATCATATCTATATTTGAAGGCATCAGAGCTTATGTGGAGTCATTCAATTAGTATTTCGATAGCTAATGCAGCATTAGCTTTGGAGATATTACTTAAAAGCTTTAACTGCAAAGTAGTAAGCAGTGATGGATTAATAAACGAAAAATATCAATTTAACGCTAAGGTTCTTAATAAAAAAGAAAATGCACATGATTTGGTGTATCTATTTAATGCGTTACCAACTTCAATTAAGCATAAATTTTCAAGCGACCTTTCATTGATACTGATTGAAAGATATCGACATACCTTTATTGAAAGTCGCTATATTTATGAGAAAAATGCAATTACTGGGGGAACAACTGCATTAATGGACATGACAAGTCGTCTTTTAAAGAAAACAATCTCAATTTATCTTGAAAGAGGGTGTACTGATCAATGGATAAAAAATTACCCTGATGTTTAAATCTTACTAAATTATTGGGGTTGTATTTATATACTGATAGCTGACAACCGACAGCTATCAACTCCATTCACTTGCTAAACCTAACCCCAAATCCAATCATACCCAACAACACCATTACTCCCCACACAACCATATTGCCGTATTGGCTATACACGCTATCCCCTTGTATGAGCTTTATATTGGCTTTGAGAGTAGTAGCTTCAAACTGTGGCATAGTTTGGCGTGTTTGGCTTATGGGGTCATATACACCGCTTATGCCGTTGTTGGTAACACGTACCAATGGGCGCTGTAGTTCAAGGGCGCGCATGCGGGCAATTTGCATATGCTGGTGGGGGCCGATTGAATCACCAAACCAGGCATCGTTGCTTACGGTAAATAGTAAATCAGAGTCGCTTTTGTAGTTACCCCGCACTAAATCGGCAAAGACTATTTCATAGCAAATAGCGGGCAGTAGATTAAAACCATTCGCGCGTAAGTTATTTTGCACTTTATCACCGCGAGAGAACGACGACATAGGTAAATCAAATAACGGAGCTATGGGGCGTAGTATGTCTTCAAAGGGAACAAACTCACCAATCGGCAGTAATTGATGTTTTTGATAGCGGTTACTGTCTAAGTAACGATAGTGACCGTGTTCATCATTTTGCTCTTTGTTACCGACCACAATTAGCGTATTGAAAATGGTTTTAGTGTCGCGTTGGTAATCGACAATACCGGTCACTAATGCAGTTTTATTGAATGAGGCTGCACTGTCTAAGCCTGCTAAATATGAATCAGCGAGGGCTTCTATTTCAGGGACTGCGGCTTCAGGCCACACAATTAAATCAGCATCCCAGTGACGGCGCGTCATATCCTGATACTTACTCATGGTGGTCCAAAACTCACTGGGGTCAAAGCGCAAGTGTTGTTTTATATTACCTTGTACAAGCAGCACAGAAAGGTCTTTATTGGAGTAATGGGGTGCCTTTGTAAAATGTGCACCTGCAAAAGCTAAAACAACCACAGCAGCGGTAATAGCAGGCACTTTATATTGTTTTTGGGTTAAGCAGTACAATGCAAAACCAATGGCAATACATAATAGCGTGACTCCAAATTCACCAATAAAAGGAGCAAGGGCATTAAGTGGACTGTCGGTTTGTGTATAGCCAAAGCTTAACCAAGGAAAACCGGTTAATAGGTTGGCTCGCAAATACTCACTAATCGCAAAACAAGGTAGTAGTAGCGCTGCAAAATTTATAGAGCCGTTTGAAAAACGAGTGGTTGCCCATAGTGCCAACGCAGGAAATAATGCAAGGTAGCTGCACAGCAATACCATTAACGAAATGGAAGCGATAAGTGGCATACCACCAAAGGTGGCAATAGATACATGCACCCAGCTAATGCCTGCACCAAACCAGCCTAGACCAAATATAAAGCCATATTTAGCCGCGGTTTTAGCGTGTTTTTTTCCGGTGAGGTTTGCAGGGATACAATAAAATAATGCGGCCAAGCTAAAAAATACAATTGGCCAAATACCAAAAGGCGCGTAGCTAAAAGTCAAAACAAGGCCCGCAACCAGTGCGAGCCATGCTTTTTTATCTTTTGCTAGTAGGGTGAGGCTAGTTAGCAGTTTCTTCACTGTCGTTATCATCAGCCTTAGGAATGGTGACTTGCAGTTGTAATATACGACGGTTATCAGAATTAGTTACTTTAAACTGAAATCCGTCTATATCAATGGTTTCGCCACGACTCGGCATATGGCCAAAGGCATGTAATACGGTACCACCAATAGTATCGGCGTCTTGCGAACTATAGCCTGATTTAAAATGCTCGTTAAAGTCATCTACAGGGGTTAGTGCTTGCACAACGTAAACATGTTTAGCTAGTTGACGAATATCTTGTTGTTCTTCTTCTTCATCGTGCTCATCTTCGATTTCGCCAACAATGATCTCAAGAATATCTTCAATGGTGACCAAACCAGATACGCCGCCGTATTCATCAATCACAATCGCCATATGGTAGCGTTGCTGACGAAATTCGTTAAGCAGGGTATCAACCCGTTTACTTTCAGGCACCACCATAGCTGGACGTAAATAGTCACGTAGCGATGGTAAATGCTCATCTTTGTTTAAAATGAGAGGTAATAAGTCTTTTGCGAGTAAAATCCCTTCTACATGGTCTTTATCTTCACACACAACCGGAAAACGAGAGTGGGTAGAGTCAACCATCATAGGTATATGCTCTTCAAGCGGGCTATCAATTTCCAAAGTGACCATTTGTGAGCGCGGTATCATAATATCTCGCACTTTAAGCTCAGACACACCAAGCACACCTTCAATCATTTCTTTGGTTTCAGGATCGATTACATCCCGCTCTTGGGCATCGGCAATCACCTCAACCAGCTCTTCTCTATTCTGGGGTTCCCCTTGCAACATGTGGGTTATACGGCCCAGCCAAGTCCTGCCAGAAGAACCCTGGCTAGATTGCGAGTTATCGTCGCTCATTACGTCTAATTGCTCCGTTTATTTAAATATCGTCCCGGTATGGGTCTGCTATGTTTAGTTCAGCAAGTAATTGCTTTTCTATACTTTCCATCTCTAACGCATCTTCACTCTTTATATGGTCAAATCCAAGTAAATGCAAGCATCCATGAATAACCATATGGGCAAAGTGGTCATGAAATGACTTTTCTTGCTCTTGCGCCTCAGCCAAAACGATGGCTGGACAAATAATTAAGTCACCCACAAGTGGGATATCAATACCCGGTGGCGCTTCAAATTCAAACGATAATACGTTGGTAGGCTTATTTTTACCACGGTAGTCATTATTGAGCTGTTGCGACTGTGCTTCATCGCTAATGACAATGGTCAGCTCAGACTCATCGCGGTATTGGCTAAGTACTTTATCGGCCCACATTGCAAACTGCTCAAGGCTGGGTAAGTTGTCAAACTCACACGCTATTTGTAAATCAAGTTCTGTTTTCACGGTATTACTCTTTAGTCGCAGGTTGCTCATGAGCGGCAAGCGCTTCTTTGGCTTGTTGTTTTTCTAATCGCTTAAGGCGCTCACGTTCGTCGTTGCGCTCATAGGCTTCAACAATACGCGCTACCACAGGGTGGCGTACTACATCATGCGATTTGAAAAAGTTAAAGCTAATTTCATCAACGCCATCTAACACTTCAATAGCATGACGAAGACCAGAGCGCGCACCACGAGGTAAATCAACTTGGGTTATGTCGCCGGTGATCACCGCTTTAGAATTAAAGCCAATACGGGTTAAGAACATTTTCATTTGCTCTGTAGTGGTATTTTGACTTTCATCTAAAATAATAAACGCATCATTAAGTGTGCGTCCGCGCATATAAGCCAGTGGCGCAATTTCGATGATATTTTTTTCAATCAGCTTTTCAACACGCTCAAAGCCAAGCATTTCAAATAAGGCATCGTAAAGTGGGCGTAAGTAAGGGTCTATTTTTTGGCTTAAATCACCGGGTAAAAAGCCAAGTTTTTCACCCGCTTCAACCGCAGGGCGAGTGAGCAATATACGACGTATTTCTTGGCGCTCTAGTGCATCAACTGCCGCCGCAACGGCAAGATAGGTTTTACCTGTACCCGCAGGGCCAATACCAAAGGTAATGTCGTGGTGCAAAATATTAGCAACATACAAGCCTTGGTTATCGTTACGCGGTTTAATAACGCCACGACGGGTTTTAATCATCATTTCTTTGCCGTAGGCGCTACTTGAGGTATCTTGCTCAAGCGCTTTAGACTCAGTGATGGCTAAATGGACATTGTCAGGCTCAATTTCGCCAATTTCCCCACGTACAGGCTGAGTATCAATATAAAGGTTTTTTAAGATCTCTACCGCGCCGGCGCTACTGTGTAGTTTACCGGTTACTTTAAAAAAGTTATCACGATGAATAATTTCAACACCTAGACGGCGTTCAATTTGTTTGATGTTTTCGTCAAACGGGCCACATAATGAAGAAAGGCGTTTGTTGTCGGCAGGTTCTAAATAAATCTCTAATGTTTTTAACTGATTACTCAAAATTACTTCCTATTACAGTGCGCCAGCGTTAACTGGCGCAATGAATTTTTGCAACTAAGGTACGAAAGTAGCAACGCCAATTTCGTTAGCTGTCTCGGTTTTCTGCTCACTCGCTGCTTTGGTTAAAATAGCAGAAGGGGCAATTTCGCGGCGTAAGTTCATTTCTGATTCTGTACGAATTAAATCGCCACGTAAAGAGTTTGGTAGTGCCTCGGTAATACGTACATCAACAAACTGACCGATCACTGTGTGTGGGCCAACAAAGTTAACTACACGGTTGTTTTCAGTTCGGCCACGTAATTCCATTGGGTTCTTCTTAGAAGGACCTTCAACTAAAATACGTTGTTCGGTATCAAACATTTGGCGGCTAATTTGCTGTGCCATTTGTGTAATACGGTTTTGTAATAAGTACAGGCGCTCTTTTTTCTCTTGCTCGGTTACGTCATCTGGCAAATCGGCCGCTGGCGTACCTGGGCGTGCACTGTAAATAAAGCTAAAGCTCATATCAAAACCAATATCGTTGATAAGGTTCATGGTCGCTTCAAAATCGGCCTTGCTTTCACCTGGGAAACCTATGATGAAATCTGACGACATACTTAAGTTAGGGCGAATTTTACGTAGCTTACGAATAGTTGATTTGTACTCAAGTGCAGTATGGCCGCGTTTCATTAAGTTTAAAACACGATCTGAGCCACTTTGTACTGGAAGGTGTAAGTGATCAACCAGCTCAGGCACATCGGCATACGCATCAATTATGTCAGGCGTAAACTCAACGGGGTGTGAAGTGGTGTAACGAATACGGTCAATCCCGTCAATTGCGGCTACTAAACGGATAAGGTCTGAGAAATAGCAAATTTCACCATCGTGTGTATCACCACGGTACGCATTTACGTTTTGACCTAGTAAGTTAACTTCACGTACGCCTTGCTCGGCTAACTGTGCAACCTCTAATAACACGTCATCAACAGGGCGACTTACTTCTTCACCACGCGTGTAAGGTACAACACAAAAAGTACAGTATTTAGAACACCCTTCCATAATTGATACAAACGCAGAAGGACCTTCTGCTTTTGGCTCAGGAAGACGGTCAAATTTTTCAATCTCTGGGAATGAAATATCAACCACTGATGACCCTTTGTTACCTTGCACTTGTTTGATCATTTCAGGTAAACGGTGCAATGTTTGTGGGCCAAAAATAACATCGACAAACGGCGCGCGTTGACGAATTGAATCGCCTTCTTGCGATGCTACACAGCCGCCAACACCAATAATTAGGTCTGGTTTGTCATCTTTTAATAACTTCCAACGACCTAATTGGTGGAATACTTTTTCTTGCGCTTTTTCACGAATTGAACAGGTGTTAAGTAATATAACATCAGCATCAGCAGCTTCTTCAGTTAGCTGATAGCCGTTGGTCGCATCTAGAAGATCAGCCATTTTCTGAGAGTCGTATTCGTTCATCTGACAACCCCAGGTTTTAATATGCAGCTTTTTGCTCATTGAAATATAGCCTCGTGTTCAATTCGATAGTGGCACAAACATGTGCTAGAAACAGGTATAAGTGGCGCAATTATTAAATTTTGCTCGACTTAAAGGACGCGTATTTTAGCTGGATACACGCTCAAAACCAAGTATAGATTTCATGTTTGTGATCTGAAATCAATATAGTATGGGTTTAATAAGAGAATTAAGCGAAGCGCTCACACAGAGCAAACTAATTACGATACAATCAAAGTAGAGTTAAGTCAGAAGTAAAATGATGAAAAACATGGCTAAAAATAATGTAATTGTAGTAGGCGGCGGCATGGTTGGTGCCGCTATGGCTATTAAATTAGCGCAACAAGGTAAAGCCGTACGTGTTATTGAAAAACACCCAATAGATGCATCACTAGTGCTTAGTAGTGATGCAGTTGATATACGTGTATCAGCTATTAACCGCTTTTCGGAAAAACTGCTTGATCAGCTTGGTGCTATGCCATTGCTGCGCGAAAATAGACTCGCTCCCTATGAGCAATTAGAAGCTTTTGAGCGTGGTAACGATCATTTATTGTTTGATTGCCATGCCATCAATACCACGCATTTAGGTCATTTAATCGAGAATAAGTTAATTCAAGCAAGCTTATGGCAGCAATTTGAGCAGCATAATATTGAAATGATTAATCCTTCATCGGCTTTAACTGCAATAGAGCAAAACCCTGATAGCATTACCTTGCACTATAACGAACAAAGCTATACTGCTGATTTAGTCATTGCAGCCGATGGTGGGCAATCACAATTACGTAGCAAAGCCAATATTGGTATAACTGGGTGGCAATATCAGCAGCATTGTATGGGCGTGCTAATAAAGCTCGATGCACCACAACAAGTTAAAACATGGCAGCAGTTTACACCTACAGGGCCTGTTGCGTTTTTACCTATGCAAGCACCTTATGCAAATTTAATTTGGTATGACGATGCAAATACCCTCAAAGCATTTAAAGCCCTACAACCTAGCGCATTAAAAGCTCATATTATTGAAAAGTTTCCAAAGCTCGCTGGTGATTTTGAAGTACAAAGCCATGCTATATTTCCTCTAGCAAGGCAGCATGCTAATAATTATTCACAAGGGCGACTCGTTTTAGTGGGTGATGCGGCGCACACCATTAATCCTCTGGCAGGACAGGGCGTTAATTTAGGTTTTCAAGATGTGGCTGCCTTAGCTGAAGTGTTGCGTACAGCTGATGATGTAGGTTGCCCGCTAATGCTTAAAGAGTACGAACGTAGTCGTCGTAACGCTAATTTATTAATGATGAGTATGATGGATGCTTGCTACTTTGGTTTCTCAAACCAAATAGCCCCATTAAAATGGGCGCGCAGCACATTTTTAAAGTTAGCTAATAATACAGGGCCGGTAAAAAACTGGGTATTAAAATACGCAATAAGTGGTGAGCTTAGTTAGTTGATGAAAAGGCTCAAACTTGGGTCTTTTTTTATGCCAAGAAAAAGTGGTGTAGGTTATAAAGGTAGAAAAAGAATAAAAGATATAAATTATATAATTGGAGTTTAGGATAAATCGTGAAGTGTAATCAAAGATGTGTGCAAATTGGCTGGGATACCAGGATTTGAACCTGGGAATGCCAGGATCAAAACCTGGTGCCTTACCGCTTGGCGATATCCCAACTCTAAATTTGGATGAGTTTTAGTTCTAATTAAGAACATGGTGCGGAAGGAGAGACTTGAACTCTCACATCCTAAGATACTGGAACCTAAATCCAGCGCGTCTACCAATTCCGCCACTCCCGCAGTTCTTATTCTTATACAACATTCTTTGGTAGAAGAAGTTGGCTGGGATACCAGGATTTGAACCTGGGAATGCCAGGATCAAAACCTGGTGCCTTACCGCTTGGCGATATCCCAACTAAGAAATTGCTGATAATTTTAATTCTTATCAAGAATGTGGTGCGGAAGGAGAGACTTGAACTCTCACATCCTAAGATACTGGAACCTAAATCCAGCGCGTCTACCAATTCCGCCACTCCCGCATACAAATTTATGTTTATACTCCTAACAGAGTATTTCTTAATTCAACATTCTTTGGTAGAAGAAGTTGGCTGGGATACCAGGATTTGAACCTGGGAATGCCAGGATCAAAACCTGGTGCCTTACCGCTTGGCGATATCCCAACTAAGAAATTGCTGATAATTTTAATTCTTATCAAAGAATATGGTGCGGAAGGAGAGACTTGAACTCTCACATCCTAAGATACTGGAACCTAAATCCAGCGCGTCTACCAATTCCGCCACTCCCGCATTATCACTTTGAATTAATCAAAGAAATGGTAGTTATTTTAAACTCTTCATTGAGCTGCAATTTAACTCTTGCAGAGCCACTTCTAAAAAAGAAATGGTGGCTAAGACGGGATTTGAACCTGTGACCCCATCATTATGAGTGATGTGCTCTAACCAGCTGAGCTACTTAGCCATTGTTGGCTGGGATACCAGGATTTGAACCTGGGAATGCCAGGATCAAAACCTGGTGCCTTACCGCTTGGCGATATCCCAACAATAACAATTGATAGTTTTAATTCTTATCAAGAATATGGTGCGGAAGGAGAGACTTGAACTCTCACATCCTAAGATACTGGAACCTAAATCCAGCGCGTCTACCAATTCCGCCACTCCCGCATTATCACTTTGAATTAATCAAAGAAATGGTAGTTATTTTAAACTCTTCATTGAGCAACAAAAAATAAATGGTGGCTAAGACGGGATTTGAACCTGTGACCCCATCATTATGAGTGATGTGCTCTAACCAGCTGAGCTACTTAGCCATCTTTTTTGTTAACACTTCATCGCTGAGTGCGGGGCGTATTATGCTGATATGCCCCAAATTCGTCAACACCTTTTTTGCAAAAAAACACTTAAGTTGGTTTGTTTGCAGGAAAAATAGGCTAACCGGCTACTTTTTAATTAAAACGTTGCTTTTTTAACACTCTTTGTGAGCTTTGTATTGTAATTTTGGCTTTGCCTTACAATTCTAAGCCTATAGTAAGGGTAGACTAATTATTACTTTTATTCGGCTGAAAAATAAAAAGGCCCGTAAAAACGAGCCTTTAAAAAACAATGAGCCACTTAACGTGGTGCAATGTTTAATTATACGTTGAACAAGAAGTTCATTACATCGCCATCTTTAACAATGTACTCTTTCCCTTCTTGGCGCATTTTACCTGCTTCTTTTGCACCGCTTTCACCTTTAAATGCAATAAAGTCATCAAAAGCAATTGTTTGTGCGCGGATAAAGCCACGTTCAAAGTCGGTATGAATTTTACCCGCTGCTTGTGGCGCTGTTGCACCCACTGGGATAGTCCATGCACGTACTTCTTTTACACCCGCAGTAAAGTAAGTTTGCAAATGTAGTAGCTCATAGCCACCACGAATAACAAGGTTAAGTCCTGGCTCTTCAAGACCAAGGTCAGCCATAAACTCTAATTTGTCTTCTTCGTCAAGCTCAGATAGCTCAGATTCGATAGCTGCACACACAGGCACAACAACCGCATCTTCAGCAGCCGCTATTTCACGGACACGATCTAGCAATGGGTTATTTTCAAATCCGTCTTCAGCCACGTTAGCAATATACATAGTTGGCTTGATAGTTAAGAAGTTAATAGGCGCAATGGCTGCTTTTTCTTCTTTTGTTAGCGCTAAAGAACGTAAAGTTAAGCCTTCATCAAGATGCACTTTTACTTTTTCAAGTACCGCATTTTGCTCTTTAGCGTCTTTATCGCCACCTTTTGCTTTTTTTGCATTACGGAACATTGCTTTATCAGCACTGTCCATATCAGCAAGAACTAGCTCGGTGTTGATCACGTCAATATCGTCAGCAGGGTCGATAGTACCAGCAACGTGAATAACGTTTTCATCTTCAAAACAACGAACTACATGGCCAATCGCATCTGTTTCACGGATATTTGCTAAAAACTGATTGCCTAGGCCTTCACCTTTCGATGCACCTTTAACTAAACCTGCAATATCCACAAATTCCATACTGGTTGTAAGAATACGTTGTGGGTTAACAATTTTAGCAAGTTCGTCTAGGCGAGGATCTGGCACCGGTACCACACCTGTATTAGGTTCAATGGTACAAAAAGGAAAGTTAGCGGCTTCAATACCCGCTTTAGTCAATGCATTGAAAAGTGTTGATTTACCAACATTAGGCAAGCCAACGATGCCACATTTAAAACCCATAGTAAGATACCTTGTTTAGATTCGTTTAATACGTGCGACCGTATACCCAAAAATTAGGGTTTAAACGAATGTAGTCTGTTTTGTGCTTTTAACACACCGTCTTTAGCAAGTATTTCCATACAACGAACTGCTTCATCAACTGCGGCATCCATTTTTTCTTGATCGTCCTTGGCTGCTTTACCAAGCACCCAACCGGTGACCATTTCGCGATGTCCTGGATGACCTACACCTATGCGTAAGCGCATAAAGTCTTTTTGATTTGCCATTTTTGCAATAATGTCTTTTAAGCCATTATGACCGCCATGTCCGCCGCCTTTTTTTAATTTAGCAACGCCCGGGTCTAAATCCAATTCATCATGGGCAACAAGTATGTCTTCCACGGGGATTTTAAAAAAATTGGCTAAACTACTCACCGCTTTGCCACTTAAGTTCATGTAAGTGGTGGGGATCAGTAATTTGAATTCTTTGCCTTGAATAATCACTTTACCAGTAAGGCCGTGATATTTAGGGTCGTGTTTTAGCGTGCAGTTGTAGCGTGCAGCGAGTTCTTGAATGAACCAAGCACCTGCGTTGTGGCGTGTATTTGCGTATTCGGGGCCTGGATTAGCCAGGCCCACAAGCATTTGAATAGAATTCAAGGTGCGAGACCTTAAATATTATTCTGCAGCGTCTGAAGCGTCGTCTTCAGTTGGAGCTGCTTTGTTAGCTTTGATAGTAACGATAGACTGATCGTGGCCTTCGCCTTTACCAAGCTCAACAGATTGAACACCTTTAGGGAACGCAAGATCTGTAAGGTGGATTGAATCACCAGCAACAAGATCAGATACGTCTACTTCGATGAATTCTGGAAGTGACTTAGGAAGACAAGAAATCTCAACTTCAGTTAACTGGTGAACAACAGTTGCACCTAACTTAGTTACTTTCTCTTCACCGATGAAGTGTAAAGGAACCTTAGTTACTAGTTTATGAGTTGCGTCTACACGTTGGAAATCAAGGTGAGTAAGCTTAGGCTTGAAAGGGTGACGTTGGATATCTTTTAAGATTGCTTCAACTTTCTCGCCACCTACATTTAATGTAAGGATGTGAGTGTAAAAGCCTTCGTCTTCTTGTGCTTTGATCATATCTTTATGAGCAAAAGTAAGCGATACCGCTTCTTTATCAGCTCCATAAAGGATTGCCGGCACTTTGTCTTCGCGACGTAGGCGGCGGCTCGCACCAGTACCAGTTTCTACGCGAAGTTCAGCGTCATAAGTATAAGTTGTGTTAGACATGATGTCTCCAATAATTAAAAGTGTTAGGGCCTTTGCGACCAAGGTCCCTAGCCAAAAGGCGCGCTATCATACCACTGCGGGTTTATAAAATAAACATCGCTTACAAAAAAAGCGCCAAAAGGCGCTTTTATACTCATTAATGTTTAACTTTAGTGTTCAAACATTGCCGAGATAGATTCTTCGTTGCTAATGCGACGAATAGTCTCTGCTAACATATCTGCAAGCGTTAATACTTTAACAATATCAAGCGCTTTTAGTTCGTCAGACAGTGGAATTGAGTCAGTTACAATCACTTCGTCAATCACAGAATTACGTAAGTTTTCTGCAGCTGTACCAGAAAGAATAGGGTGAGTAGCGTAAGCAAATACACGTTTAGCACCATGCTCTTTAAGGGCTTCAGCGGCTTTACACAATGTACCACCGGTATCAATCATGTCATCAACAATAATACAATCGCGGCCTTCAACGTCACCAATAATGTGCATTACTTGAGAAACGTTAGCTTGAGGGCGACGTTTATCGATAATTGCTAAGTCGGTATCGTTTAATAGTTTTGCAATTGCACGGGCACGCACCACGCCACCAATATCAGGTGATACAACAACCACGTCATCAAAGTCGCGGTTTTTCATATCTTCTAATAGTACAGGGCTACCAAATACGTTATCCACTGGTACATCAAAGAAGCCTTGGATTTGCTCAGCGTGTAAATCAACCGTAAGAACGCGGTCAACACCTACACTTGATAAGAAATCCGCAACCACTTTAGCTGTAATTGGTACACGGGCAGAACGTACGCGACGATCTTGACGAGCATAACCAAAATAAGGGATAACAGCAGTGATACGACCGGCAGATGCACGGCGTAACGCATCAACCATAACGATAAGTTCCATCAGGTTATCGTTAGTAGGGGCACAGGTTGATTGCAAGATAAAAACATCCGAGCCACGAACATTTTCATTAATTTGAACACTGATCTCACCGTCACTAAAACGGCCAACAACAGCATCGCCTAATTCAATATATAAACGTTTTGCAACTTTTTGAGCTAGGTCAGGTGTTGCGTTACCAGCGAAGAGCTTCATGTCAGGCACGGTAGGGTTCCTCAGGCACTGAATTTTTGGACTAACTTACATTGAGTGAACAAAGTAGGTTAACTTATGATTACTTGTACGTTACTTCATTTATCAATGATGGCGGCTAACTCCGTATGAGCAGGAGAGGTACTAACGCTGGATGCGATAAAACCCTGCCAAGTATGGGGGAGGTTAGCAAGTACATCTTGTGCTTGAACTTGGCTAGCAAATTCAACAAAACAACATGAACCTGTTCCGGTCATCTTTGATGGAGCGTATTTTAGCAACCACTGCAGGGTTTTTTCAACCTCGGGGCACAGCTTTTTCACTAAAGGCTCACAATCGTTGGTTAAAATTTGCTGTTGCCAGTCGCCAGAAAGTTTTGGTGTATCACGTTTTAAATCTGGGTGAGTAAATATTTGTGCTGTGCTGACATGTTGATTTGGGAAGACAACACAATACCACTTCGGCGGCAGTTCTAGGTACTCTAATTGCTCGCCAATGCCATGTGCTATGGCACTTTTACCTTTAATGAACACAGGCACATCAGCACCGAGTTTCAGGCCTAAATCAGCCAGTTCATCTAAAGATAGGGCTGTATTCCAAAGCGTATTAAGAGCTAAAAGCGTTGATGCAGCATCGGATGAACCGCCTCCAACACCTCCACCCATGGGTAAGCGTTTAGTTAAATTTATTTTTGCACCCATATCCACTTTACAGTGGGTTTGTAATAATAACGCCGCTTTGTAAATCAAATTGTCGGTTAGCGCAATGCCATTGGTGTCGCCGCTAATACTTATAAGAGTATCCGTGCTTAGTTTAAAATGGAGCTCGTCACCATAATTTAAAAACGTAAATAAAGTTTCTAATTCATGGTAGCCATCATCACGGCGGCCATTAATGTGTAAAAATAAATTAAGCTTGGCTGGGGCAATCAGCGAAAATTCAGAGTGAGTATACATAGTTAGTTAAACTGCCAGTCATAGAGTTTGATTTTAATTTTAATCTTTTCATGGGTTAAGGTTAAAGCATTCGGTAACCAAAAACCGTATTTTTGGACGTAACTTGTGTAACTTATTTGCCACTTTTTGCCATTATCATCAAACCATAACACGCTTTTAGCACGCCCTAACTGATCAATTTCTAGGGTGTGATCGTCAATGGTAGCTTTTAACCATGGGCCTGCGTTATTAACCGGTAAAGTAAACCCTGTTAAACGTTGTAAAAGTGCACTGGCGTTACTATCAAAATACGGTTGGTCATCAAAGATTAATTCGGCGCCGACTGCGGTTTGTTTAAGCGATAAAATCCGTGTGCCAATAAACGTGGTTAACACTAAATAATTACTATTTTGTGTTTGTTGCCAATTTAAGTTGGCAGATTGGCGCTCATCTGGGCTAATAAACGCAAGTTTACCGTCTACTTGCCAAGTTTTTTGCTCGCCAAGGCGTAACTTCCAGTCTTCGTAAAGCTCTGTTTTGTAATTGTTTTTACTTGCGCAGCCGGTTAAAAATACAAATAGCAGTGTTAAAATCAAATATTGTCGAGTCAAATGTTGTTCCTTACTTTCCATATTCCTGAGATTTTTGATAAAATTGCCGCCTATGTAGTAGGGCTCAGCAATATTTGGCAGATATGACCATAATAGCACTTGGTATTAATCACAAAACCGCATCCGTAGAATTACGAGAAAAAGTGGCCTTTTCGCCTGAGCAAATTTCAGAGGCGCTACAACAATTAAGTGGCCATGCCGACTTTAATGAAGCGGTTATTGTCTCTACCTGTAATCGCACTGAGGTGTATTGTAGCCTTGCACAGCAAAATTCCCAAACATTGTTGCAATGGTTGGCCAGTTTCCATGGTTTAGATGAACATGAACTGAGTAAAAATATCTACTGTCATGAAGACAGCGCTGCAATAAATCATTTGATGCGTGTAGCCTGTGGGCTTGACTCGCTGGTGTTAGGCGAACCACAAATTTTAGGGCAAATAAAACAAGCCTATAATAGTGCCAAAACCCATGATGCGGTGGGCGTTACGTTTGACCGTTTGTTTCAAAAAACGTTTTCGGTGGCAAAAGAAGTCCGTACCGAAACCAACATTGGTGCCAGTGCTGTATCGGTTGCCTTTGCGGCAGTTAATTTAGCAAAGCATATTTATGGAAAGCTGGATAAAACCAAGGTGTTACTCATTGGTGCCGGTGAAACCATAGAGCTGGTAGCAAAACATTTATACCAAAATGAGCCGCAAAAAATTACTGTTGCCAACAGAACAATAGAAAGAGCGCGCAGTTTAGCCGATGAAGTATCAGCCGATGTTATTGCGTTGGCACAATTGCCTGAACGTTTGCATCAAGCTGATATTGTGATTAGCTCCACCGCCAGCACTTTGCCCATTATTGGTAAAGGTGTAGTTGAGCAAGCACTGAAACAACGCCGCTATAAGCCGATGCTGTTTATTGATATAGCTGTACCACGCGATATTGAAAGCCAAGTCGGTGAACTCGACGACGCCTACTTGTACTCGGTCGATGACTTACAAGCCATTGTTAGTGAAAACATGGCTGCTCGTGAGCAGGCGGCAGAGCAAGCACAAATTATTATTAGTGAGCGCACCAAAGAGTTTTTTATGTGGTTGCGCTCGCTTGATTCCGTGGATTTAATTCGCCACTACCGTAATGATGTACAAACAACAAAAGCAGAACTTGTAGATAGGGCGCTTAGTCAGCTAAATACAGGTAAAGATGCAGAAAAAGTAATTTTAGAGCTGGCCAATAAATTAACCAATCGCTTAATGCACGCGCCTACCCGTGCCATCCAAGATGCAGCGAAAAAAGGTGAAGTGGCTCAGTTAAACCAATTGAAAAAAATGTTAGGTATAGATCAGGAATAACAGTTAAATGAAAGAGTCCGTTTATCGTAAATTAGAAACCTTAGTTGAGCGTTACGAAGAAGTTCAAGCGCTACTAAGTGACCCATCGGTCATTAGTGATCAAAACCGCTTCCGTACTCTTTCAAAAGAATACTCTGAGCTTGAAGAAGTGGTGAAAACGTTTTTAGCATACCAGCAAGCACAGGAAGACTTGAGTAGCGCTGAAGAAATGCTAAAAGATTCAGATCCTGAAATGCGCGAAATGGCACAAGAAGAATATAAAGAAGCAAAAGCACAAATTTCGACTTTAGAGGACGACATTCAAGTGCTTATGTTGCCTAAAGATCCAAAAGACAATAACAACGTGTTTTTAGAAGTTCGCGCCGGAACAGGGGGCGACGAGGCCGCTATTTTTGCTGGCGACTTGTTTAGAATGTACAGCCGCTACGCAGAAACAAAAAAATGGAAAGTAGAAGTTGTGACGACCAACGAAGGTGAACATGGCGGCTACAAAGAAGTAATTGCTAACATCAGCGGTGAAGGTGTGTATGGGCAATTAAAATTTGAATCAGGCGTGCACCGTGTACAGCGCGTCCCAGAAACTGAGTCACAAGGGCGCGTACATACCTCAGCCTGTACTGTTGCTGTCATGGCTGAAGTGCCAGAAGCCGAAGCCATAGAAATTAATACCGCCGATATTAAAGTTGATACCTTTAGAGCATCGGGCGCGGGTGGTCAGCACGTTAATAAAACCGACTCTGCCATTCGTATTACTCATTTACCAACCGGTGTTGTGGTTGAGTGTCAAGATGAGCGTTCTCAACATAAAAACCGTGCAAAAGCGATGTCGGTATTGGCAGCGCGTTTGCAACAGGCTGAAGATGAAAAACGTCATGCTGCTGAGGCGTCTGAACGTCGTAATTTAGTGGGCAGTGGCGATCGTTCTGAGCGTATTCGCACATACAACTATCCGCAGGGGCGTATTACCGATCACCGTATTAACTTAACGCTTTATCGTTTAAACGAAGTGGTAGCTGGTGATTTAGGCGCTGTGGTTGAGCCGCTAATGCAAGAGCATCAGGCCGACTTATTAGCAGCGATGGGCGACGATTAATCGTGAACCTCACTGTTGAAAACGCTATTACTACCGGTGCTAATTTATTAGCATCAAGTAGTGATAGCGCAAAGTTAGATGCTCAAGTACTACTGCTTAATATTTTACAAAAGCCACGTAGTTATTTATTTACTTGGCCAGAAAAACAATTAACGGATGAGCAATCACAAGCGTTTGAGCGTGCATGTGAGCGTCGTTTAAACGGCGAGCCTGTTTCGCACATTACAGGGTATCGTGAGTTTTGGAGTTTACAGCTTGAAGTAAATCCAACAACACTCATTCCTCGCCCTGATACAGAAACCTTAGTTGAGCTTGCGCTTGCATGTAATGTACCAAATGACGCCAAAGTGCTCGATTTGGGCACAGGCACTGGAGCAATTGCACTTGCGCTTGGAAGTGAAATGCCTACATGGGATATTATTGCCGTTGATCGTATTGATGATGCGGTGGCACTGGCCAAACGTAATCAAAAACGATTAGCGATAAATAATGTGTGTGTTGAACAAAGCAATTGGTTTAGCGCGTTAAATAATAAAAAATTTGATCTAATTGTAACCAACCCTCCCTATATAGAATATAACGATAAACACTTGCACCAAGGTGATGTGCGCTTTGAGCCTTTGTCTGCATTGGTTGCAGATGATGCTGGATTAGCTGATATTAAACAAATAATTACACAATCACGTGACTATTTACATTCTAATGGCTATCTTTTAATTGAACACGGATTTGAGCAAAGTGCAGCTGTTCGCCATATATTCAACCAAATGGCGTTTATAAATGTAAGCACAGTGAAAGATCTTGGTAATAACGACCGCGTAACTTTCGGACAATGGCCTTAACTTATTAAAAATAGCCCCGTTGTTTGTTTGCATATGTTTTAAGGAACTCTTTGTGATGGAAGATTTTTTATTTTCAAATGAACAACCACCTGAAGTAGTAAGTGAAGAGCAAGGAACATGGAAAGTTCTAATTGTTGATGATGAACCCGAGGTTCATGCTGTTACGCGTTTAGCGTTGAGTGATTTTAAGTTTCAAGATAGACGCTTGGAGTTTATTAGTGCTTATTCAGGCGCAGAAGCGAAAAAGTTGATTGATGATCATCCTGATGCGGCCATCATCCTACTCGATGTTGTTATGGAAACAGACGATGCGGGTTTGCAAGTAGCAAAATACATTCGTGATACCGTTAAAAATAATTATATTCGCATTATTCTACGAACCGGGCAGCCAGGCCAAGCACCCGAGCGCCAAGTAATCGTAAATTACGATATTAATGACTATAAATCTAAAACAGAACTTACCGCACAAAAACTATTCACCGTTATGATGGCAAGTCTTCGCTCGTATCGCGATATTATTTCGATTGAGCAATCGCGTGAGGGGCTAGAAAAAATAATCACCGCTTCGCGCAATATTTTTGCAACCCATTCAATGGATAACTTTATTGAAGGCGTGATGCAGCAGCTTACTTCTTTACTAAACGTTGCTGATGAAGCCATGTATGCCACCACCTTAGTTGCACAAAATCCGTCAGAGGAGATGAATAAAAAACTGATTGTTTGCTCTGGTACCGGCGATTTTGCTAAGCGCGAGGGAGAAGAGCTAGAAACCGTACTAGCAGAAGATCAATTACAAGCGTGCCAAGAGGCCCTTGCTAACAAAGCAATTGTGTACAGAGATGATTATTTGTTTGCGCTTATTGCAGCAGTAAATTTAACCATAATTCAATGTTGTTTGTATCAGGTGTGCCGTCAAAGTTGACGGATACACAACGAAACCTAATTGAAATCTTTTCTCAAAATGTGCAGTTGGCATTTGAAAATGTGCAGTTACATACTGAAGTTGAAGCCACACAACAAGAGCTTGTTTATCGTTTAAGTGAAGCCGTTGAACAGCGCTCGTGCGAAACGGGTAATCATGTAAAACGGGTTGCTTATATTTGCTATGAATTAGCATTAGCCTACGGGTTATCTGAAGAGCAAGCGAATTTAATTCGCTTTGCATCGCCTTTACATGATGTGGGTAAAATAGGTATTCCGGATGCAATTTTAAATAAGCCTGGCAAGTTAAATAGCGAAGAGTGGGAAGTTATGAAAACTCATGCTGGAAAAGGCTATGCTATTTTGAAAGATTCACCGCGTAAAATAGTCAGCGCAGGGGCATTAATCGCACAGCAGCACCACGAAAAAAGGGGATGGTTCTGGTTACCCTAGTGGATTAAAGGGGGAGAGTATTGATATTTTTGCCAGAATAGTGGCATTGGCTGATGTGTATGATGCACTGCGCCATAAACGTTGCTATAAAGGTGCGTGGACACTTGAAGAAGCGGTTGCGGAGATCAACGCAAATAAAGGAACGCATTTTGATCCTAAACTTGTTGATGTATTTAATGATAAACTTGAAGACCTCGAAGCGGTACTTTTACGCTTTCCTGACAAAACACATAACTAAACAGAAGTAACAATACATATGGATTATTTAGCATTAAAACACTCACACATGGCCATTGCGCTAGTGAGTATTATTTTATTTTACGTACGTTCTTTTTCTCGCATGGGCAGTGGCAGCCTTGCCAAAAATAAATTGGTTTTTATTGGTAGCCACAGTATAGACACTTTATTAATTGTCTCAGCCATCGGCTTAATGGCAATGGCTAAAATAAACCCATTAGAGCAGCTTTGGTTATTAGAAAAAATTATTCTAGTTATCGTTTATATTGTTGTGGGTATTATTAGCGCTAAACAAACGACAACCGTTCCAAAAGTCGTATTTTTAGTACTTAACACCGCTGTTATTTTAGCTATTGGTTACTTAGCAACAGCGAAAGCACCGCTGTTGTTATAATTAACAATGCCTATTTAAGCTTTGCACACCAAAGGTGTAAAGCTTACCTCTTCAATTCATTTCTGATTATTGGTATCTAGCTTTAAAATTAGGTAAACTACGTCCTCGTTTTCTAGAATGTTGTAGTATGAATGACCACCCTCGGGTTTGATGAACACGATGAATCTTATATAGAAGATGCTTACGATGATTTTTTGCCGCCGGCTATATATCGTTGTATAAAAGCGGAAGCTAAATGGGACCCTCAAATAGACTTAACACCAAGTCTTGAAATACTCACTGCGTTTGAGCAGCAAATAGAGTCTATTTGTCAGCAGATGCCGGACGAACACGATCGCCTAGATAAACTACTGATAGCTTTTATAGTGAGTGGCTATTTAGTGCATCAAGCTTGAAAGTTCCTGAGTATAAGTTAAATAGCATCAGCTACACCTTGTCTATGCGCAGTGGCACACCGACAACCTTAGCTATTTTGTTATGCCACTTTTTACAGCATGCTAAACTCGATGCCAGTGTAAGCATAACTCAAGGCGAAGTGGGCATTCACGTCGCAATGAGTGATGAAGAGGGTTATCTTGTCGACCCTAGCAGTGGCCAACAAAGTTGGTACATCATTCCTGAAAATATTGATGAAGAAAACCCTCAAGAACAAGAGCCTTTAGAGCTTATTTTTGAAGACGAAGTGTATAAATTATTTTTAGCGCAGCAAAAATGGTCTTTCATTAGTGAAAATAAATTTGGTCATGCATTAACTTGCGTCGATTTATTAATGGAAATGTTAGGTGATGATCCCTATGAGCGACGCGACAGAGGTTATTTACTAAATCAGCTTGGCTGCCCTAAAATGGCACGAGATGATTTACAGTTTTTTGTTGATGAATGTCCTGATGATCCTGCTATTGAAATCATTCTACATCAAATTGAAGAACTTGAAGACAATCATAAAACTCACCACTAAGAATAAAAAATAGGAAATGTTATGGCTGATCCCCAAACTGCATTAATTACCAATGATGCCGTTGTACTTGGTTTATTGGCGATTATTTTAGGGTTTATTTTCAAAACCTCAAATAGTCAACGCCCAGGTCTTGTGGCATTTTATAAATATGTACCGGCATTATTGCTGTGTTATTTTTTTTGCCGTCATTGTTAAATACCTTTGGTATTGTTGATGGTTCTCAATCTAACGTATATTACGTCGCTTCGCGATATTTACTGCCAGCGTGTTTAATTTTGCTTACTATCAGTATTGATTTAAAAGCGATTATTAATTTAGGTCCTAAAGCATTAATTATGTTTTTAACCGGCACCGCAGGTATTGTGATTGGCGGCCCATTAGCTATTTTAATAATGAGTGCTGTTTATCCAGAAGCGGTAGGGGGACATGGCCCTGACGCTGTTTGGCGTGGTATGACAACCATTGCAGGTAGCTGGATTGGTGGCGGTGCAAACCAAGCATCTATGAAAGAAATGTTTGAAGTGGGTGGCGATATTTTCTCAGCCATGGTCACCGTGGATGTGATAGTGGCTAATTTATGGATGGCAGTATTATTATTAATGGCAGCTAATCATAAAGCGATTGACGCTAAAGCCGGTGCAGATACCACCGCGATTGAAGACTTAAAGCAACGTGTTGAAAAATACCATGCAGAGCATGCGCGTATGCCAACGCTAAATGATTACATGATGATTATTGCTATTGCCTTTGGTATTACCGGTTTAGCGCACTTTTGTGCAGATATTTTAGGGCCCTTCTTTGCCAATAATTATGCGTGGGCAAAAGAATACAGTTTAAACAGTAAGTTCTTTTGGCTTATTGTTATATCAACGACGATAGGTATTTGCTTATCGTTTACCAAAGTACGCCATATTGAGGCGTTTGGTTCATCGAAAGTGGCGTCAGCCTTTTTGTATATTTTAGTGGCATCGATTGGCCTGCATATGAATGTAATGGCGATTTTTGATTCACCGATGTATTTTGTTATTGGTGCAATTTGGATGTTAACTCACGCAAGCTTAATGCTCATTGTGGCTAAATTAATTAAAGCGCCGTTATTTTATATGGCTGTTGGCTCACAGGCCAATGTAGGTGGCGCAGCGTCTGCCCCTGTTGTGGCTGCTGCGTTTCATCCGTCACTGGCACCGGTCGGCGTATTATTAGCTGTACTTGGCTATGGTGTAGGTACATATATGGCGTATATTTGTGGATTAATGATGCAAGCAGTTGCACCATAAGGAATTAAAATGAATAACCAAGTTATTAATATCAATGAAATAGAACTGGCAAATAATAAACCTTTTGTTTTATTTGGTGGCATGAATGTGCTTGAATCACGCGACTTAGCGAGCGATGCGTATTGCCGAGCATTATGTTGAAGTGACCACTAAATTAAATATTCCTTATGTATTCAAGGCGTCATTTGATAAAGCCAATCGCTCGTCCATCAATTCTTACCGTGGTCCAGGCATGGAAGAAGGCTTAAAGATATTTGAAGAGATTAAAAATACCTTTAATATTCCGCTTATCACCGATGTACATGAACCTCATCAAGCAGCACCGGTTGCAGAGGTTGTTGATGTTATTCAGCTACCGGCGTTTTTGGCTCGTCAAACAGACTTGGTGGTTGCAATGGCTAAAACAGGCGCGATTATTAATGTGAAAAAGCCACAGTTTTTAGCTCCGCATGAAATGCGTCATATCATTACTAAATTTAATGAAGCCGGAAATAATAATGTGGCCTTATGTGAACGTGGTTCAAGCTTTGGCTATAATAACCTAGTGGTTGATATGCTAGGTATGGATGATATGAAAACCATGGCTCCCGTTATATTTGATGCAACTCATGCATTGCAGGTCCTGGCGGTCGAGCTGACTCAGCCGATGGTCGTCGTGCTCAAGCTGCCGAACTTGCTCGTAGCGGCATGGCATTGGGTATTGCAGGCTTATTTATTGAAGCGCACCCCAATCCAAATGAAGCAAAATGTGATGGCCCCTGTGCATTAGCATTGAGCAAGTTAGAAGGGTACTTATCGCAAATGAAAGCGGTTGATGATTTAATCAAGAGCTTTGCCCCTCTTGATACCAGTGCTAGCGATTTATAAAGTTGATTAGCACTTTAAAAAGCGACTTAGGTCGCTTTTTTTATGGCTTGAATATACTCTTTCCTAGCATAGGTATATAATTCACCGCATAAGAAAAACTAATTCTAAGCTTGGTTGCCATGTCAAGACGAGTTCCTCCATTAAACGCGCTGAAAGCTTTTGAAGCTGCAGCACGTCATTTAAGCTTTACTAAAGCCGCAGAAGAGTTGTATGTCACGCAAGCTGCGGTGAGTCATCAAATAAAAACGCTTGAAGAGCATTTAGGCTTAAAGCTGTTTTTACGTAAAAATCGCTCGTTATTATTAACCGAAGAAGGCCAAGGTTACTTTTTAGATATTAAAGAGATTTTTACTCAGCTAATAGATGCAACTGAAAAGCTATTAGCTCGTGGTGCCAAAGGCTCGTTAACCGTAAGTTTAACCCCCAGTTTTGCGATTCAATGGCTCATTCCTCGATTGAGCTTATTTAACGAATTACACCCAGAAATTGATGTGCGAATTAAAGCCCAAGATCAGGATGAAAACTCGTTAACAGACGATGTTGATATCTCAATTTATTATGGTCGCGGTCATTGGAGTGGGGTGCAAGCCTATAAACTGCACACTGAGTATTTAGTGCCGTTATGTAGCCCGTTACTGTTAAATGGCCCCAGAGCGCTTAACCAACCCAGTGATTTAGCAAACCATACCTTGCTACATGACACCACCCGTAAAAACTGGAAAACCTGGATGAAAACCGCCGGCGTACGTAATGTACAAGTTAACCAAGGACCTATATTTAGTCATTCTTCTATGGTGTTACAAGCTGCGGTACATGGCCAAGGTGTTGCAATTGGTAACAGCGTACTAGCAAAACCAGATATTGATGCAGGACGTTTAGTGATCCCGTTCAATCACAGTTTAGAGAGTAAAAATGCCTATTACTTAGTGATCCGTGAGTCACAAAATGAGTTAGGCAAAATTGTATCGTTTAAAGACTGGATGTTAAGTTTAGTTGAGCAGGAGCAAGAATATTAATGAGCATCGAATGGGTTAGAAGTAGTCAGCAACCGGCAATCGCACAGTTTATATTTGCTCATGGCGCAGGGGCTGGCAGTGATTCTGAGTTTATGCAAATCATGGCTAAACAACTTAGTGAGTACAGTATTGACGTTGGCTTGTTTGATTTTGAATATATGCAAATTGCTAAACAAACTAACAAACGTCGCCCACCAGAGCGAGCGCCTAAACTACTTACTTATTTTGAACATATAGTGACTCAAGCTGATGCAAATTTACCGCTATTTATAGGGGGTAAATCAATGGGCGGGCGCATGGCATCGATGCTTGCCTGTTCGACCTCTCATCCTGTTTTAGGTGTGCTTGCGTTTGGTTATCCGTTTCATCCTCCGGGCAAGCCAGAAAAACTGCGTACAGATCATTTTGCAGAAATACCGTGTCCTTTTTTAGTATTACAGGGGGAAAGGGATACCTTTGGCACCCGCGAAGAGCTTGCCACAATGGCCATGCCAAAGCAGCCAAAGTATGTATGGTTAACGGATGGTGACCACTCACTAAAACCGCGTAAAAAAAGTGGCGTGACTGAGCAGGAAAACCTGAATGCTGCGGCAATACAGGCAGCAAGCTTTATAAAGAATACGCTTGAAAATTTAAAAGAGGATAAACATGATTAAACTATTTTTATTAGCAGGCAGCTTTTTTTGCATGCTTTCAGTGATACTGGGCGCATTTGCTGCTCATGGTCTGAAAAATCGTTTATCAGAGTACTCCATTGGTATTTTTAAAACCGCCGCTGAATATCAAATGGTGCATGGGCTGGCGTTAATTGCAGTGGCTATTTTAATTAAGTGGGGTATGCACCTCAGTATGGCGGGTGGTTTTTTTATTGCCGGTACATTGTTATTTAGTGGCAGCTTATACTTATTGGCCTTAACAGGGTTGAAGTGGCTGGGCCCAATTACCCCATTGGGTGGGCTGTGCTTTATTATTGGTTGGATAGTTATTTTAGTGCAAGTTGCACGATTTAAGTTTTAAAGAGTTTAAGGGTTAATATGTCTAGTGTTGTGATTTACTGTCGTAGTGGTTTTGAAAACGATGCCGCTGCTGAAATAACGTTTCACGCTGCCGAACAAGGATTTGCTGGGTATGTAAAAGCAAAACCAAATACCGGTTATGTTATTTATGAATGTTTTGAAGCGCAGCACAGCGACGAAATAATCAAAAAAGTTGATTTTAAAAAAATGGTGTTTTGCACGCCAATGGTTTGCCGGTAACCTAATTGAAAATATGCCCGTAGAAGATAGAGTAGGCGCTATTGTAGATGCCGCAAAAGATTTTACTTTGTGTTCTGAGCTTCGTGTCGAAACACCCGATACCAACGAGGGCAAAGAGTTACTGACTTTTTGTAAAAAAATATCGACCCCGCTTAAAAAAGCCCTCGAGAAACAAAACACTGTATTGCGTGAGCCAAAAGCAAATCGCCCAGTAATGCATGTGCTGTTTTTAGCTAATAATACTGCGTATGTGGGTTACTCATATAGTTATAACAACTCTCCTTTTTTTATGGGGATCTTACGTTTACGTATGCCAAGCGATGGCCCAAGTCGTTCAACGCTTAAGTTAGATGAAGCGTTTAATGTGTTTATTCCTGAGCAACAGCGTGAGTCACGCGTACAAGCTGGGATGCGCAGCGTTGATTTAGGTGCATGCCCAGGTGGCTGGACTTATCAGTTAGTTCGCCGTGGTATGTTTGTTAGCGCGATAGATAACGGCCCAATGAACGAAAGTTTAATGGAAACGGGTCAGGTAAAGCATTTTAGAGAAGATGGTTTTAAATACCGTCCAGAAAAAAGAAATATCACTTGGTTGGTTTGCGATATGGTAGAAAAGCCGACTAAAGTGACTAACTTGATGATTGACTGGGCAGTAAATGCTTATGCAAAAGAGCTTATTTTTAATCTGAAATTACCGATGAAAAAACGCTTTGATAGTGTGTATGAATGTTTAAAAATGATCAGAGAAGAAATGGCGAAGTACGGCATAAGCTATGAACTTCAAGCTAAGCATTTATACCATGATCGTGAAGAAATAACGGTGCACTTAAATGTCACTAAAGTGCCACAGAGCTTATATAGTTAATCTATTAGCGAGTATAAAAAAAATGGCCAAGTGGCCCATTTTTTATTTTAACTACGGTATTGTGGTCGGTAATTTTCAACCCATAATCGTGTGGCACCACATACCGCCACACAGGCATAACAATTAAATTTACAAATGGGATAGCGGTTAGCAGCATCACGGCAAAGCCAAACCCATAAGATAACCCTTGTTTGCTTTTTAAATCATTTTTCATTTGTGTAAAGCTAATTTTGTGATTATCAAAAGCATAATCTTTATATTGCACCGCATACATCCAGCAGGTAAAAAGCACCCATAGCACTTGGCCTATTACAGGTAGTACCCACAATAAAATAAAAAAAAAAGCCGATAGCGCGTGGGAGGTAGTAGCAAAGCTTAGTCCATTCCCGGCCCAGCATTCGCGGAACATCTTTAACTAAATCAGCTAATCCGTCGTCGTTAATTTTTTGACCAGTTAAGTAAAGCTCTACCTTTTCACTTAGTAAGCCATTAAAAGGTGCGGCGATAAAGTTAGTAATAACGGTAAATAACATACTGTAACTAAACAGCACCACCAGCACAGCAATTGGCCACATTAACCATTCGAGCCAACTTAGCCATTCTGGGAGCATGGCGTTTACGGCATTAAAGCCATCACTAAGCCAGCCAAATAAAAAGAATAAGGAGCTACCAAATAATAAAATATTAATAAGTAGGGGTATAAGTACAAAGCGTTTTAGCCCTTTTTGACTAATTAACTTAAACCCTGAAATAAAATATTCCATACCTTGTGTTATTTGCACACTAACCTCATCGATTATTACTATTTTAGCTATTATAAATAGCTTGATGATTTTAAACAGTACTTTTAAGTAACAAAGTATTTAATAAAGGGTATTTACAGATGGTATGTAAATAAATGATTTGTTGATAAGTACATTTCAAATCGCCACCTTGTATTGAATGGCAAACGCTCGTGAAATAGACGAAAATAGCATAGATGCTGATTTCAATATTATGTATAGTCAAAAGACTATAATAAATTATTATAAACAGGCCCTAAAATAGAGCGACGCATTTAGCGTTAGTGATTGTTGAGGAATATAATTTGATTGAAATAATGAGAGTCAGAAAGCTGCTTTCTCAGCAACAAAGTATATTATCGAAAATAGCACTCGGTGCGCCACTTGATGAGGTACTGGAAAATATTTGTTTATCTATTGAGGAGCTTATTGAAGACTCCTCTGCAAAGTGCTCTATATTAACGCTCAAAGGAGAGCAGCTATTTCATAGCGCGGCACCTAATATTGCACAGGGTTACTGCCAAGCAATTAATGGTGTGAAAATAGGGCCAACTGTCGGTTCATGCGGTACTGCAGCCTATGAAAAAAAAAACGCATTATAGCCGCAGATATTTCAACATCGCCATTATGGGATGATTATAGAGTATTGGCGTTAAGTTATGGTTTAAGGTCATGTTGGTCTACCCCCATTATTTCAACAAAATCAGACATATTAGGCACTTTTGCAATTTATCATGACAGCGCAAAGTCACCGACACCACAAGATTTAGAATTAATAGATTTTTTTGTTGATTTCACCAGTATTGCTCTTGAAAAGCACACCGAGTCACTAAGATTAAACGCGTTGCTTTTTGAATTACAGCAAAGTAATGAAAAGTTTAAAGCCTTTACAAAAGTGCTTCCTGATCTAACCCTCATTTTGAGTGAAGAGGGGGAGTATACCAATGTTTACGGCACAGCTAATGAAAGTTTATATTTAAGCCAAGAGCACGTTATTAATCAAAATGTCAGAGATATTATGCCTCCTGAAGATGCAAATCCTATTCTGGCGGTGATTGACAAAACGTTGCAAACTAATGAAGTTCAAGTGTTTGAATATCAGCTCAATATAAAAGGTAAGCAGCTTACATTTGAAGGGCGAACAGCTCCCCTTGAAAGTTACCAGCCTAATAACCCGTCACTGAGACATGTGGTGTGGATGGCCAGAGATATCTCTAATCGCAAAGCTGCCGAAGAAGAAGTACAACGGTTAGCATTTTTCGATCCGCTCACTAACCTTCCTAATCGCAGAATGCTCAATGATAGGCTCAGTATGTATGTGGAGCGAATTAAGCAGTCTGATCATTCTGGCGCACTCTTATTTTTAGATTTAGATAATTTTAAACGCATAAATGACTCACTAGGTCATAATGCAGGCGATGAAATACTGGTTGAGTTATCACAACGATTAACAGCTATTTTGAACCCGGCAGATACCCTCGCACGAGTCGGTGGTGATGAATTTATTATTCTTATCGAGCATGTCGGTGATAGCCACATGCAAGCTAATAGTGAATCTGAGTTGATTGCTAAAAAAGTACAAAGTGTCTTTTATGAAAAATTTGAAGTGGGCGATTTAGCGTTTCAGGTCAGTTGTAGTATTGGTATTTGTTTGATTAACACGAGCAATGCCATAACCGCTAATATTTTAAAATTTGCAGATACCGCTATGTATCGCTCTAAAATGAAAGGCGGTAATAGTAGTAGCTTTTACGACCCCGCACTGCAAACCTTACTGGAAAATCAAACTGAGCTTGAAACTGACATTGTTAGGGCTATCGCGTGCGATGAGTTTTGTGTTTTGTGCTTATTTTCAGCCACAATTAGCAATTGATGGAACCCTTGTGGGTGCTGAGGCATTAATAAGGTGGAATCATCCAACCAAAGGACTTATCCCCCCTAATGCATTTATTCCAATTGCCGAGCAATTTGGCTTAATTCAAAAGTTACAAAATATTGTATTAAGAGATATTTGTATTTTACTTGAAACACTTCGAGATAATAACTTACTCGATGACAGTTTTAGCGTATCAATTAACATTAGCCAGTGTCAGTTTAATTCTTCCACTTTAAAAGGTGAGCTATTTAAAGCAATTGAAGCGTTTGACGTCTCGCCAACTCGAATTAAATTAGAGATCACTGAATCAATGTTAGCGGGTGACTTGATGGGGACCGTAAAGCAAATGGAAGAATTAAAATCGCAGGGATTTGTGTTTTCAATTGATGACTTTGGTACGGGCTACTCGTGTTTAAAACATTTAAGCGTTTTTCCTATTGATGAGTTAAAAATTGATAAAAGCTTTATTGATAAAGTGCTCAATAGCGCATCGGGTCAAAGTATTGTGCAATCTATTATTGGCTTAGGTCATAGCTTAAATATTAACATTGTGGCCGAAGGGGTCGAAAGTGCTGAGCAACTAACAATATTAAAGTCGATGGGCGTGAATGCAGTGCAGGGTTATTTATTTGCAAAACCATTAACGTACAGCAACTATTTAACATGGCATAAACAGCATCAATAACCCTGTATTTATCACTAACAGAGCGACAGGTTTAGTTGCCCTAATCGATAAGCCGCGTTGTTTGCGTACCCACTGCGCAGCAACGTTTAATAACGTACCGCGCTTTTGCTAAAGCAAAAATGTATATTTTTTGTTTGTTTGATACCGTGATGTAATTTATCTTTTATTATTGTGTAACTACTACACAAATCATTCCTGAGGCATTGGTTTAGCGTTTTTAACGCGTTAAACTAGTCAGGAATTGGCAATAAGTCTACTTGTTGTGACATTACCTAAACGTGAACATGACAAGTACTTAAAACTCGCTTTTGAGTTGCTTTGTCGTTTGTTGAAACTAGGGTTTAGTGTGATGTCATGGTGTGTCGCTATGTCGGTAACTTTAAAGAACCATTAGGAGCGATAAATGAATACCACTAAAGCAACTTTAAAGTCGGGTGAAACACATTCTTCCCGAGTTAAGTTTCTTGATGGGGTTGATATACCCGTATTTTTAATCAGTGGCGGTATATTAGTTTTATTTGCCGCGCTGGCCCTTTACGACATTAAACTGATGTCTGATTGGATAAATACGGCCTTTGCCTTCTCAACCAAAATATTTGGCGCCTTTTGGCAAGTCCTACTTTTATTAACCTTTGTGATTGGCATTTTCTTAGCTATCGGCCGCACTGGCTCAGTGGTACTGGGTGGCTTAAAAACCCCTGAAATTTCTACCTTTAAGTGGATAAGTATTATTATGTGTACTTTGCTTGCTGGTGGCGGCGTATTTTGGGCCGCAGCAGAGCCAATGGCACATTTTATTTCTCCGCCACCGCTATTTGGTGGTGAAACAGGCACTAACGATGCCGCTTATAACGCACTTGCACAAAGCTTTATGCACTGGGGATTTTTAGCCTGGGCTATATTAGGCAGCTTAACGGGCATTGTTTATATGCATCTTCATTACGAAAAAGGCTTACCGCTTAAACCTCGTACTTTGCTTTATCCCGTATTTGGCGATCGTGTTATGAAAGGGGCGCTTGGTACAATTGTTGATGCATGTTGTGTACTCGCTGTGGTTGCTGGCACTGTAGGTCCAATTGGTTTTTTAGGCTTACAGGTGAGTTTTGGCCTAGATAAATTGTTTGGTATTCCTGACACCTACACCACACAAGTAGTTATTTTATTTAGTTTAATTGGCATTTACACACTTTCAGCGGTAAGTGGCGTTACTAAAGGTATTCAGCTGTTAAGTCGTTTTAATGTTGTTTTGGCTGTAGTGCTGATGTTGTTTATATTACTGATGGGGGGGCCACTGCGTTTATTATTGATAGCTACATCCAATCGTTTGGCTTGTACTTAGATAACTTTATTCCTATGGCTACGTTTCGTGCCGATAAACCATGGTTAGACTGGTGGACCGTATTCTTTTGGGGCTGGTTTTTAGGTTATGGCCCTTTAATGGCGATGTTTGTTGCGCGTATATCGCGTGGCCGAACTATCCGTGAAATGATTTTACTCATCTCTGTGGTTGCGCCAGTGATCACCTGCTTTTGGTTTACCATTGTGGGTGGCTCAGGCATATTTTTTGAGTTAAATAATCCAGGTGTTATATCAGAACCTTTCGCAGGGCTTAATTTACCAGCGGCATTGTTAGCCATTACTGAGCAGTTACCCATGGGGTTTGTTGTGTCGGTATTATTTTTAGTGCTGACCACTATTTTTGTGGCAACAACCGGTGACTCAATGACGTACTCGGTATCTATGGTGATGACCGGTACCGATCATCCGCAAACATCAATTCGTGTGTTTTGGGGAGTTATGATGGGGGTAATGGCTGCATTACTCATCTCAATTGGCGAGGGCGGAATTTCAGCGCTACAGTCCTTTATTGTGGTGACCGCGGTGCCAGTTTCCTTTGTGTTACTACCGTCACTGTGGACAGCACCACAAATAGTTAAAAAAATGGCAGATGAGCAAGGGCTCTAATAGCACATAAAAAAGGCGCTCGTTAGCGCCTTTTTCTATTTTATACATCGCTTAAATTTTAACAAAAAACAGCCACATTTCTTCAGGCCACACAGACTCTACCGGATTAAAATAATTCACTAACAAACAGTTTAATTTGTTGATTGAGCAAGTTTGTTAAGTTTTTTCAAACTATTTAATTATTTTAAAAATGAAGCAAGCTCGTCAACGTGCGTTTGAGTTTCATTTATTAAAAGTCCAATTTGTGCCGCTGCTTCGTTTGATGTTTTGGCAAGGTTACGTACTTCGTCAGCAACCACGGCAAAACCTCGTCCAGCTTCACCAGCTCTCGCAGCTTCAATGGCCGCATTAAGAGCAAGTAAATTAGTTTGATCTGCCACGGCATTAATGGTGGTGACTGTAGTTTGAATTTTCCCTAATACGGTTGACATTGATTGATGCGTTCCAGTAACTAATTTGTTTCTAGAAGAGACATTACTACCAAATACAACGTATTTAGAAACCTTACCGTTTAAATCGGTAATAGAAGAAATAATGCAATCTAGCGTTACGTCTTCATTTTGATGCGTCAATGACATTATTACTTCAGTCGGCTTGCCTTGGTTGAGTATTTGAATACGTGAAGAGTCTAAATGATCCCTTAAATTACCAAACACACTCGCTATGTTTGAGCCCTCAGATATGTTTAATTGCTTTTTGGTATACTCATTGGCAGATAGGAACTGGCCATCTTCATTAAACTCAATCACAGCCGAGTGGCTACTTATTGCATCTTTTTGGTTTATTTGTTCAAGTACTTGGCGCTTAATTTCGCGAATATCTGAACTGACGCCCACAAACCCTGTGTGCTGGCCATTATCATCAAATGTTGGGTTTACCGACAGAACAATCCAATATGGCACACCATTTTTATCAAAATTTAGTATTTCTTCATAAAATGGTTGTTTGTTTTTAAGGTTTTTTGAAATCCGCTTAACGGTTTCTTTGTCTGTTTGTTCTCCCTGCAAGAAATTGCCTGGTTTTTTGCCTTTTACTTCTGCAAGTGTATAACCTGAAAGTACTTCAAAGCCAGGGTTAACATATTCTACTAAGCCATCTTTATTGGTAATAAGTACACTAGTACTGGTATTGCTGACCACTTTAGATAACAGTTCAAATTGCTTATAGTCTTCAACTTGTGATTGTTTTGATAATACAAATGCAGACAACAAGGTATTATTGAAGTTAAAAGTAGTGTGGGCAACATTATAATAAATATTGTCTTTTATAGATAAACACAGTGAACCGTGTTCGCTATTTAAAGCATCTTGTAAAACGTTTAGCAATTTAGTGTTTTCTTTGGGCAGTAGTGCAGCGTCGGCACTGTTCGACGTATCTAAATTATTCGCAACAAGCTTTGAGTTATCATCGAAGACTGCATAGATATCTTCACCTAAACTCAGAAGTGTTTGCCAAGCTTGCTCATCTAACACTCTCACAGGCTCAGGTTTAAATACATGAAGCGAGCATGTATCAAGCTCTTTTAATGTAAGCGGGCTAATGTGTTGGGTTAAAAACAAGTTATTTCCACAAGCAATGGTTTTGCTTGTTGGATTATAACGTTTATTTAAATAAGTTAATGTATTAGTGTCATTAGTTTGGTTAAGTGTCTTACTTAGCGATTTAAACTCGTCATTCACTGCAATAACAGTGTTGTCGTTGTTAACGATAATCGCAGCTGCTTCGTGTGTACTAACTAGCTGTTTTGCAAACGCCTGTTTTCTTTTTTTTGGGCTAAACCACATTATTTATTCCTAATTTACACTCTAATTGATTGCATTATACGCCCGTCATAGTACATGTAGGTCAAACTATTGTTTTTTATTTTGCAATAATAATTTTGTGTCGGTATTTTTTAAAAGTAATGACATAAAACATAGTTATTGTTCATTTGTTACAATGCGTTATAGTTTGCTAACAAATAAGAAAATAAATTAGAGATAACCTATGCAGTTAATAGATTTAACCCCTGATGATCCCGATGTGATTAATGTTTTTTCTGATATCGACAGACTTATTAATTCTTTATATCCAGTAGCGACAGCACAGTCATTGTCTGTTAGTCAATTGGGCCAACCCAATGTCTATGCAATAGGCTTGAAAAATGAAGAGGGGATTATTGCTTGTGGGGCGATTGTTATGCAGTTTGATACCCAGCCCTATGGTGAGATACGCCGTTTATATGTCAAACCTAGTTATCGCGGAAAAGGCTTATCGCGCCGTATTATGCAAATATTATTACACCATGCTGGCGAAGAAGAAATCCCAATCATAAAGCTAGAAACAGGGCCAAAGCAAAGACAATCAATCCATCTTTACGAGAATTTAGGGTTTGTACAATGTGCCCCTTTTGGTGAATACACAGAAAACCCGAACAGCCTATTTATGGAGCTTGCGCTCAGCTAATAATACGCTATTTACTGTTTTTCTTTATCAATTTTAATCCTCACTCGTTACGAGTAGAAATACTTGTTGGACATGAATCGCTATTTTTCTTTTAATGCGCGCAACTAGCCGGTTTGGCATTCATAAATAAAAGAGAAAGATAAATGAAAGAGACAACATCACTTGAACAAGCTCGTACGAGCTACAACGTTCGTCATTGGAGCCAAGGTTTTTTTGGTATTAATGATCAAGGTGATGTGTATGTTGCGCCTAAGGCTGATGCCCCACAGCAAACCATTGCATTAACAGACATTGCTAAGCAGCTTGAAGAAAAAGGCTTAAGCTTGCCGGCGTTAGTTCGCTTTCCACAAATTTTACACCATCGCGTGCATAGCTTATGTGGTGCATTTAATACTGCTATAGAAAGTTATGGTTATCCAAAAGATTATTTATTAGTTTACCCGATTAAAGTTAACCAACAACGCGAAGTAGTTGAAGAAATTGTTGCCAGCCAAGCACAAGTAGAAAAAAAACAGCTGGGTTTAGAAGCAGGCAGCAAGCCAGAGTTATTAACCGTATTAGCGCTGGCTGAAAAAACCAGTGCGGTGATTGTGTGTAATGGCTACAAAGATAAAGAATATGTGCGTTTAGCCTTGATTGGCGAAAAGCTGGGCCATAAAGTGTATATCGTACTTGAGAAACTGTCTGAGCTGGATATGGTACTTAGCCAAGCTAAAGAATTAAATGTAAAACCACGCATTGGTATTCGTGTGCGTTTAGCATCGCAAGGCAAAGGTAAGTGGCAAGCCAGTGGCGGAGAAAAATCTAAGTTTGGTTTATCTGCTTCTCAAGTGCTGTATGTAGTAAACCGTTTAAAAGAAACAGATCAGCTAGATTTAGTCCAACTGGTGCATTTTCACTTAGGTTCGCAAATGGCCAACATTCGTGATGTGCGCTTAGGTGTAAGCGAGGCTGCGCGTTTTTATTGTGAATTACGTAAGTTGGGTGCACACATAGAGTGTCTTGATGTAGGCGGCGGTTTAGCGGTTGATTACGACGGCACGCGCAGTCAATCACACAACTCAATGAATTACAGTTTAGCTGAATACGCAAATAATATTGTGTACACCATCGGTGATATTTGTAAGCAGTATGAACAGCCTTTCCCTACCATTATTTCAGAGTCGGGAAGAGCATTAACGGCGCATCATGCAGTGCTTATTTCCAATGTAATTGGCACCGAAACGTATACACCAGAAGAAATAGAAGCACCAGCAGATGAAGCGCCGCAGCTACTTAAAAACATGTGGACGTCATGGCAACAATTACATGTGCTTACAGATGACCGTGCATTAATTGAAATTTTTCACGACAGCCAAGGTGATTTAGCCGAAGCGCATAGTCAGTTTGCGATGGGGTTATTAGATTTAACCCAGCGTGCATGGGCAGAGCAAATCAACTTACGCGTTTGTTATGAACTCAATAAATTAATGGATAACAAAAACCGTTTTCATCGACCGATTATAGATGACCTTAATGCGCGTTTAGCGGACAAGTTTTTTGTAAATTTCTCATTGTTTCAGTCATTGCCAGACGCGTGGGGAATTGATCAAGTGTTTCCAGTATTGCCATTAAGTGGTTTAACGCAAGCACCGCAAAAGCGCGCGGTGTTATTGGATATTACTTGTGACTCAGATGGCGCTTTAGAGCATTATGTAGATGGCCAAGGTATTGAAAGTACGTTACCAGTACCTGAATACTCAGCCGATAAACCATATTTAATGGGGTTTTTCTTGGTGGGTGCCTATCAAGAGATTTTAGGCGATATGCATAACTTATTTGGTGATACGCACAGTGCTATTGTCAATATGGATGAGCAAGGTGTTGCCAGCATTACAGAAATTAACCACGGTGATACTGTTGCTGACATGATGCGTTATGTACATTTAGATGTTGAAGGTTTTCAGCAGTCTTACGCACAGTTAGTAAGCGCAAAAATTGCAGTAGATGAACAGCAAAGCGTCCTCGACGAGTTGCAAAGCGGCCTTGATGGCTACACTTATTTAGAAGAGTTATAAGCAATGTCTAGCTTGTTTGGTCATGTTGACCACTCATTATACTCAAATGGGATGACGTTTTTACGTCGTCCTATGGTACAAAATATTAACGCGATTGAAGCCGATGTAGTAGTACTAGGCTTACCGTTTGATTTAGCCACCTCTGGGCGCCCTGGTGCCCGCTTGGGGCCAGATGCAATTCGCAGAGCGTCGGTGCATTTAGCATGGGAAGATACTAAATATCCGTGGACGTTTCCTTTGTTTGAACGGCTAAAAGTAGCGGATGCTGGCGATTTTACCTATCCGGTAGGCGATCCTGAGTATTTTACTGCCCAGCTAGAAATGGCGGCAGAGCAAATACTTCGCCAAGGTAAAACATTATTAGGCTTAGGTGGCGATCATTTCGTAACGTTACCGCTGTTGCGCGCACATGCAAAAATTCATGGAAAAATGGCGTTAGTGCATTTCGATGCGCATACCGACACCTACAGTAATGGGTCGCGTTTTGATCACGGTACTATGTTTTATCATGCGCCAATGGAAGGGTTGATTGATGTTAATCACAGTATTCAGCTCGGCATTCGTACCGATTTTGATCAAAGCAAGCATGAGTTTGCAGTGATTGATGCTATGCAAGCCAATGATCTTCATGCGAATGATATTGCAGCGCAGATTATTGAGCGAGTGGGCGATTTACCGGTTTACTTAACCTTTGATATAGATTGTTTAGACCCTGCCTTTGCGCCAGGTACAGGTACACCAGTATGTGGTGGTTTAACTTCTGATAAAGTGCTGAAAATTTTACGTGCACTCAAAGGCATTAATATGGTGGGTATGGATGTAGTTGAAGTATCGCCTTCTTATGACCAAAGTGAGCTCACCGCCATTGCCGCAGCAACGATTGCCAGTGAATTATTGCATTTGTGGGCACTTAAGCATAAATATTAGTATGTTTTAATGCAGCTCAAAAAAGCGCCAATTTGGCGCTTTTTTTGTATAAAAATAAGAGTACTATGAAAACTGCATATTGTGCTTTTTAGCATAAATAAAAAACACCGGAATTTCGATTATTACGTAAGTTAAAAAAGTAAACCAAAACCAATTAACTTCAAATAGTAACCAGCTAAATTGCACGCCCGAGTTGTAATAAAGGCGAGATGCAATTAATAGCGTAATGCCTGTTGCAAATAAATCTTGTACCGATACCTTTTTAAAGCTGCTGCCTGCAAAGCGCGGATAAATAAACCCGTAGCCAAGCGTTATCATAATGATGACTAATAACAATAAATTCAGTTCAGGGGTCATAGTGGTTTATATTGCCTCGCATATTCTATTCGCTCTTGAGAGCTTGGGTGCGTTGATAAATACTTTAACCAAGTATCATCAAGGGTCGCCTCTTGTGCTTTTAAATTATTTTCCAGTGCTTCAATTGCATCAGCAAAGTCGTGGTTAGAATATCCTAATTTTAAAAGATTTTTAATAGCATATTCATCGGCCTCTTGTTCCATATCTCGTGAAAACGCTTGCTGTAAAAAAGATGAACCAGAGCCAAGCACGACCTCTAATATCCCTTCTAAATCACCAAAAATAACTGCAAATACAACGGTGCTCGCTGCAGCTTGTGCTGCAAGGCGAATGCTGTGATGGTGCTGAACATGACCAATTTCATGAAGTAAAATAGCACGCAGGGCATCAGGTTCATTCTTTAATAGCTCAACAAGTTCGTCAGTCACAACAACCCGCCCATTAGGAAGAGCAAACGCATTAGCTGAAAAATAATCTGACTGATAAAAAGAGAGTCTAAATTTTGCACTGTCTAAATTGAGTGAGTTAAGCATTAAACGCCATTGTTGCTGTATTTCTGATTGCTTATTAGTAGAAAGTTGAGAAGGTTCTAATGCGACTTTTTCTATCACACTGAGCGTTTGCTCTCCCATCGTTTCAATTGTCGAGGCAGGTGCTAAGTTAACGCTATATACGGCTACTGATGGTATTAAGCGGTATAAAATTAACCAAAGCAATAGGGGAATTAGCAGCACGGATGCAACAATAAGAATCTTATTTTTTTCTAAGCGTTCACTTAGTCCATGCTTTTTAAGCGCGAATGGCCATCTAAATTCTACATCTTGAGGAACAAATCGCCCACCATCAGCAAAATTTAACTCTGATGCCATGCCCGGTAACGGACTATCAAGTTGGCAATCGTCTAAAGTTGATGAAAGTAACGTCGTATTCTCAGAGTCAACAAGCGTTATTTGCTCATGGGAAAGGTGTGCGTAGCTTTTAATATATTGGCTGCTATTAGGGTAATAATAACAGCCAAAAATAGGATAATTACTCATTAGGTGAGTGAAATATCAATATCAAACACATTAGCAGCTTCTTCAGCAAATGATGACTGCTCATTTTGTGCAACATCAATCAACGAAAGCGCACCGCTATAAATAGTGACTTCAGTAACCGATGCTAACAGCTTTGCTCTGCGTATTTTAGCCCAAGGGTAGGCAAGTCCTAAGGTAAACATAATTGCCAATACATTGGTAAATAGTAAGATGGCATAGTCAATGGCTTTTAAGTTCGAATCAAAGGTAGCGACTTCTGAAAATTCACTGTTATTAAAAATATGATTTCTAATAAGCGAATGATAAACAGCGCCTACCAGTGTTAAAAACGCAACATACAACACAGCAATTAATAGCGGCACTACAATTGTCGAAAGGCTAAAGTTTTGTGTGTTTAAGTTATCGATCGTTAAGGCACTTGCACCAGCAAAGAAGCCAAAAATAACTAAGCCACCTATTGCAACTCCTAGGGTAATAAGTGCTGCGATATAATAGCGTTCGCCCTGAAGATTTACTGTAAGTGGTTTATTTCCATAGCTGATGTTTTCATGCATATATTGATCAATTCGCTTTAATACATACGGCAGCAATAGGTGTAATGTGAATACACTTGCAATAGGCAATAAAACAAAGTTAATAAATGCATCGCCGTAATTACCTGAAAAAGCAAAGCGCACATTACGATGGCGAGTCATACGCATATTAAAACGCAGACCTTGGTTGATGATCCACGGCAATAAAAATAAAAAGCCAATAGCAAATAAAAGGCCTATCGCCGGTGCGAGGCTGCTTAGTATGGTGTAAATTAAAAACACGATTACCGCTAAAATGCGGCCTTTTAGAATTTGTATAGGAGTGGCTAGGTAGTCAAAGCTATGACCGTCGATACGCGTATGACCGTAAAAATAACGGTAGGTGCGTACTTTTGCCCATGCAGAATAAATTCCTAAAGTAATAATACTTAGCAGTATATTGACACTCCATATGCCAAAAAATTCGCCGCTTTTGCCGCTAAATTGTACTTTACCGCTAAAAATAGAGGAGGGTGTTTGGTTTGACTCAGATGAAGTTGGGTGTATTGATTCCATTTAAAAAAAGTCCTTGTAATTTTTTGTAAATTTACCCTTTTTAGAGAATAAAAACAATCTTTATGATTAGCTAGCTTATTGTAAGTAGGCTAATTTTATTGCTTTTGCTGTTTATAGGGCTGCACTTTAAGTCTCCTCTGGTATACTGTGCAGATAATTTAACGGGGCTGACATGATTTCAAAAAACCAACTTAAACTAATTCGCCAGCTTGGCCAAAAGAAGTACCGCAAGCAACTTAATCAATACCTTGTACAAGGCGAAAAAAATGTACTGGAGTTATTAAATAGCCCATTAAAAGTAACCGATGTGTTTGCAACGCAAAACTTTATTGATAATAACCAAAGCGCATACCCTCAAACGCATTTTATTACAGCAGATGAAGAGCAGTTAACAAAGGTAAGTACTTTAGTCAGTAATAATGCGGCGATTGCCATTGTTGATATGCCAAGTACCACATTACCCGATGAAAACAGCTTAATATTGGCCTTAGATGGAGTGTCTGATCCGGGTAATTTAGGTACCATCATTCGCGTGGCTGATTGGTACGGCATAAAACACATTGTTGCCAGCACCGACAGTGCCGATCCGTATAACCCAAAAACAATTAGTGCCACTATGGGGTCATTTGTTCGTGTATCGGTAAGCCAAGTTGATTTACCTAGCTATTTAACATCTTTGGATGTGCCTATTTATGGTGCATTTTTAGAGGGCGAGAATGTCCATCATTGCCAGTTTGCTGGGAAAGGGGTGTTATTAATGGGCAGCGAGTCACATGGTATACGTCAGCAGTGTGCCGCGCTGGTAACAAATAAAATTACCATCCCTGCCTTTGGTGGCGCTGAATCACTTAATGTGGCAATGGCAACGGGCATTATTTTAGATAACTTTAAACGCCAAGCTTAACCTTTTGCCTAAAAATAGGTTAAATTGTAACAACTAACAAAAATAATAAAAATTGGTAAAACAAACAGATGCGCTTAAGCACTATAAAATTAGCGGGCTTTAAATCCTTTGTAGAGCCCACTAAAATTCCATTTCCGGATCAAATGACGTGTGTTGTCGGCCCTAATGGCTGTGGCAAATCGAACGTGATTGATGCGGTGCGATGGGTGCTTGGTGAAAGCTCAGCTAAAAATTTACGTGGCGATGCCATGACAGATGTTATTTTTAATGGCTCCACTAACCGCAAGCCCATCTCACAAGCTTCTGTTGAACTCATATTTGATAATACCCAAGGTAAATTACCCAATACCTTTGCTGATCGTAACCAAGTGGCTATTAAGCGTTTGGTAACTCGCGATGGCCAATCGCTGTACTTTTTAAATGGTAGCAAATGCCGCAAACGTGATATTACCGATATATTTTTAGGCACTGGGCTTGGGCCGCGTAGTTACGCCATTATAGAACAAGGCATGATCTCGCGTTTAATTGAGAGCAAACCGCAAGAGCTGCGTGTTTTTTTAGAAGAAGCGGCAGGCGTATCGAAATACAAAGAGCGCCGCCGTGAAACACAAACCCGCATAAAGAGCACCCGAGAAAACCTAGAGCGACTCCTCGATGTTCGCCAAGAGTTACAAAACCAGCTTGATAAACTTGCAGTACAGTCGGTTGATGCTAAAAAATATCGCGAATTTAAAACCCAAGAACGCACTTTAAAGGGGCAAATAGCGGTATTAAAATGGCAAAAGCTGCATCAGCAACAAGTTGATAAAAGCGCACAAATAAAAAAACTGGATGAACAAATCAGCTTTTTTAAAACGGCGCATTCAGGCCATGATGATGTTCTGGCAAGTCTTGAAGCTCAAGTACAATTTCAGCAAGATAAACTTAATGATGCACAGCAACAGCAGCACCATACACATACAGAATTGACTCGCAGTGAACAGCAGCAAATTAGCATTCAACAACAAACGCTGTCACTGAAACAAAATTTAGCCAAGTTAGAGCAACAAAAAAATCAAAGTGAAGAAGTCAAAACGCAGCAACAAAGTTTCTGCCAAGAGTTAGATGACAGCTTACAACAGGCTGTAGAGCATAACTTAATGTGTAGCGAGCAGGTTATAGAGCTTAGCGATGAGGTTAATCGGCTGCTGGAGATTAAAAATGCCGACACATCACACTGGCAATCGCTAAAAGAAGATTATCAACAATTGCATAATCAGCAGTTAGCGCATACCAACGCAGTAAAACACACAGAACAGAAAAGCAGTTATGTTAAGCAACAACTAACGCAGCTTGATGAGCAAATAGATGAGTTAAAACACAGTGAGATAGAGCAGCTATTAACTCAGCAACAACAGCACAGACAAGCCCTGACTGAGCAGCTAGCGAAAGCGCAAACGGCTCACAGTAAAGGCCAAACTGCGCAAACTACTCAGCAGCAACAGCTAGATGATGCACAGCAAGATTGGCAGCATTTATCTCAGCAAGTAAATGAATTAAAAGCCGGTATAGCGGGGCTACAAACTACTCTTGGGCTTGAAAAAAGCAGCGATGAAAGTTTAACCTTATTTAAGCAGTTAACTGTTCAGTCGGGATATGAGTTTTTAGTCGAGCAGGCGCTGTCATCACTTGAGCACATTCATATATCACAAGGTAAAGCAGAAAATAGCACGTGGGAAATTGCATCGCAGTCTGCAGCTAAGCACAGTATTGCCGCGTTTATTACCACAGGTGTGTATCCTGAGTTATTAAATCATATTGCTTATGATGAAGCCGGCGATATAAGCGCACTTAACGACAATAGTTATATTGCGGTTATAGATAAGCAAGGGGCATTACACGGTCGAAACTGGCATGTAAGTGGCGATAAAAATGCAGAAAATTCCTTATTATTAATGCACAAAAAACTCAAGCAGCAAGAAACCTTACTTGAGCAACAACAACAGGCATTGACGAACGCACACTCCACGCTTGAAGAACATAAAACGCAGGCTGCATTGTTAACTGTTCAGCAAAATGAGCGCAAAGACACTATTCATCAATTAGCACAACAACTTGCTGTAGCAACAACGCGTGGCGATATGCTTAAAGCGCAAGCTGATCAGCATCTGCAGCAGCTAACAAAATTACAACAACAGCGTCTGCCTCTGCTAGAGCAACAACAGCAGTTAAGCGAATTATTGAGCGAAGAGCTCGATAAAAATGAACAGCTTGCACAGCAGTTACAGGCCTTAGCTGAAGAGCTTAACCAAGCCGATAGCACACGAATAAATAGTGATGAGCGTTACAAACAAGCTTTGAATAATGCTGAACAATATAAAACACTAGCGCATCAGGCAAACCTTAATGAGCAAAAAGCACGAAGTGAATGGCAGCTCAGTCAAACAAAACTTAGCCATGCTGTACAGGCGCTTGCAACTGCTGCAGAGGGTGCGCAAGAGATAATAGAGCAGATTGAAGCGTTACTTATTCCTGAGCAAGAGCTTGCAGAGAGTATTGAGCAATTATTAGTACAGCACCAACAAGGCGAACAAACCCTTGTGGATACCCAGCAGCAGTTAGCTCAAGCAAAACAAGAATTACAAAACAAACAAGCGAGTTTAAAAAGTTCACAGACTGAGCTGGTGGCATTGCAAGAGCAGCATCAAAAACTGAGTATTGAAGAGCAAAGCTTACTAATAAAAGCGCAAGCGGTACTAGAGCCACTTAGTGAGCTTAATCAAAATTTAAAACAGGTATTAGCAGAGCTTCCTGCAGAGTTGTCATTAAATGCGGCGCAAAATCAACTTGCTGGAGTAAGTAATCAGCTAGAGCAATTAGGAGCTGTTAACCTTGCAGCCATTGATGAATTTGAACAAGCGAAGCAAAGAAGTGATTATTTAAATAATCAGCTGGACGATTTAACCCAAGCATTAACAGCTTTAGAAGGCGCTATTCATAAAATAGATCGTGAAACAAAAACGCGCTTTAAGTCTACGTTTGATCAGGTAAATCACGATTTTGGCCAGCTTTTCCCCAAAGTGTTTGGCGGCGGCAGTGCTTACTTAGAATTAACCAGTGACGATTTACTCGAAAGTGGTGTTAGTATAATGGCAAGGCCACCAGGTAAAAAAAATTCGACAATTCATTTGTTAAGTGGTGGAGAAAAAGCGCTGAGCGCATTATCATTGGTGTTTTCTATATTCAGGCTCAATCCAGCTCCATTCTGTATGCTGGACGAGGTAGATGCTCCATTAGATGATGCCAATGTGGTTCGTTTTTGCCGTTTGGTTGAAGAAATGTCACAATCTGTGCAGTTTATTTATATTAGTCATAATAAAATTGCAATGGAAATGGCGGGTAGATTAACGGGTGTAACCATGGCAGAGCCCGGCGTTTCGCGCATGGTTGCTGTGGATATTGAACAAGCGGTGCAACTTGCACATGCATAATTTTATAGTCATTTGCTGGTTATTTTAGGTAAAATGATGGCTGTTAGGCATATTAATAATAAAAGGTGAGGGGATGGCCGAAGAATTAAGATGGGTTTTAATTGTGATCAGTGTATTTGTCATTGGTGGCTTATTAATACACGGTTTGTGGTCAGTAAGAAAAAAAGAGAATGCTGAACTCCCTGCAAATGAGCGAGTCGAGCCTGTTCAAGAACAGCAGCCTTCATCTGTACATACTGAGCCACAAGAGCCAACGTTAGCGCAACGAGAAGAGCCACAAATGAGTGAGTTAAACTTCAGCGCTGATGAACCACAGATAGACGAAAGCCCAGTAAATACACCTATCGAGGATGACCTTGAAGTGGTAACAGAAGAGGCCGCAGACACACAACAAGATGCCCCTAAAGACGTTGCAGACTTTGTCATTGTGCATATTCAAATGCCAGAAGGGCTCACTATGCAAGGCAGTAAATTACTGCCTGCTGTTAACATGCTAGGTTTTAAATATTCAGAAGAAGGCTTTTTTAATCGCCACCTAGACCCAGCAGGCCAAGGGCCGGTGTTATTTAGGCTGGTGAATATGTATAACCCAGGCACGTTCGATATTGATAATATGGAACAATTTAGCACCGCTGGGGTGAGCTTATTTATGACTCTGCCATGCGATGGCGACGGTTTAGCCGCGTTTAACATGCTGCACAGCGCCGCTAAAAAAATAGCGGATGAATTTGGTGCCGATATTTTAGATGCAGAGCGAAATGTAATGACGGTAGAGCGTATTCGTCAATATGTTGAACAGGTTCGCGCATTTTCTGCGTAACATACGCATAAGTTAAATTTTGTAAGCCACTGGGCGTTCACTCGTCAAAGTGGCTTTTTTTATGTTTTTTGAGGTCTACATGACAAGCAGCATTAGTGAGCAAATTAATCATCTTCGTACCACGCTTGAGCAACACAATTATAGTTATTATGTGCTTGATACACCCAGCATACCTGATGCCGAATATGACCGCTTGTTACGGACACTAAGTGAATTAGAAACCCAGCACCCTGAGTTTTTAACAGCCGATTCACCCACTCAAAAAGTTGGAGGAGCGGCGCTTGCCAAGTTTGAGCAAGTAGCGCACCAAGTGCCTATGTTATCGCTTGATAACGCCTTTGGTGAGGATGAATTTAGCGGTTTTAATCGTCGTATTAAAGAGCGCTTAATGAGCACTGAAGAGCTTACATTTTGCTGTGAGCCTAAACTGGATGGTTTAGCGGTATCGATTATTTATCGCGATGGAGTACTGGTTCAAGCGGCGACCCGTGGCGATGGTTTTACTGGCGAAAATATTACTCAAAATGTAAAAACAATCCGTAATGTGCCATTAAAATTGCGCGGTGATGATTACCCTCGTGAACTTGAAGTGCGCGGTGAGGTATTTATGGATAGCGCGGGCTTTGAAAAATTAAATGCAGAGGCAGAAAAACGTGGCGATAAAGTCTTTGTTAATCCACGTAATGCGGCGGCAGGAAGTTTACGCCAGCTCGACTCAAAAATTACCGCAAAACGCCCATTGATGTTTTATGCCTACAGCACCGGATTAGTTGCCGATGGCACCTTACCTGAAGATCACTACCAGCAACTTGCTAAGCTTACCGATTGGGGATTACCGCTGTGTCCAGAAACCAAATTAGTTGAAGGCCCAAAGGCTGCGCTTGCCTATTACAATGATATTTTAACGCGTCGTAGCGAGCTAAAGTACGAAATAGATGGCGTGGTAATAAAGGTAAATAAAAAAGCCTTACAAGAGCGCTTAGGCTTTGTAGCTCGTGCACCGCGTTGGGCAATCGCTTATAAATTTCCGGCGCAAGAAGAAATAACGCAATTATTAGATGTTGAATTTCAAGTAGGGCGTACAGGGGCAATTACACCCGTAGCAAGACTAGAACCAGTATTTGTTGGGGGTGTTACGGTATCAAATGCAACGCTGCATAATGCCGACGAAATAGCTCGTTTAGGCGTTAAAGTGGGCGACACCGTGATTATTCGCCGCGCAGGGGATGTTATCCCGCAAATTACTCAAGTGGTACTTGAGCAACGCCCAAGCGATGCAAAAGAAATTGTCTTTCCAACTATGTGCCCCATTTGTGACTCGCATATTGAACGGGTTGAAGGTGAAGCCGTTGCACGTTGTACCGCTGGCTTAGTATGCCAAGCACAACGTAAACAAGCGATTAAGCATTTTGCATCGCGTAAGGCATTAGATATTGACGGCTTAGGCGACAAAATTGTTGATCAATTAGTTGACCGAGAGCTGATCAAAACCCCGGCTGATTTATTTATTTTAAAGCAGGGACATTTTGAATCACTTGAACGAATGGGGCCAAAATCAGCAAAAAACTTAGTTGCCGCACTTGATGATGCAAAAACGACTACCTTAGCAAAGTTTTTATATTCACTGGGTATCCGTGAAGTCGGTGAGGCAACCGCGCAAAACTTAGCTAATCATTTTTTAACGCTTGAAAACGTAATCGATGCCAGCATTGAACAGCTGATTGAAGTAAGCGATGTAGGTGAAATAGTGGCAAAGCACGTGCGTGGCTTTTTTACTGAAGAGCATAATTTAACCGTGGTGAACGAATTAATAGCCCAAGGCATTAACTGGCCACAGTTAACAGCGCCATCAGAGCAAGAACAACCGCTAGCGGGTTTAACTTATGTGCTAACTGGGACGCTTAATACGCTTAATCGCAATGATGCGAAAGCGCGCTTACAACAATTAGGTGCCAAGGTATCTGGCAGTGTTTCAGCCAAAACTGATGCGCTAGTGGCGGGCGAAAAAGCCGGCTCTAAACTAACTAAAGCGCAAGAACTCGGTATAGAAATACTGACAGAGGATGATTTAATTACTTTGTTAGAGACTCATAATGGCTAGTTTTACAAATATACTTAATACCTTGTTAATTGACCTAGGCCAGTGGCTACAAGGCTATTTACCGCATTTATCATTGCTTTTGATGGTGTGCTTAGTGTCGCTTTATGCGGATGATATTTTAAAGCTCACCAAAGGCGTGGTAGCTAGGCGTCACTTTATTATAAGGGTGGCATGTTTTGTGTTGATCACCGCGTTTGGGTTTGGTTTATTAGTGGTGTGGTTAAGCCCACTGCTAACTAAAGCCTTACTGTTTTTTGGTACTAAGTGGTTAGGGCTCACATTATTAGCTGCATTTTTTATTTTGGGCACTATTGCCGATAGGAAAAACCAGTTGTGAGCCGTTATGGACCTGAATACTGGGATAAATATGGTAGCTATCGTACGCCAATAGCGTTTCATTTGAGTATTTTAGTGTTACTGCGGGCCTATTTTATTTGGGTGATTGCCGCGCTGAGCCGTCGTCCTGAACTTGATCTAATGTCATTGTTTTTTAAATCAAAAAATGATTTTTTTATTGCCATAGCAATTGGTGCCGTGGCAATTGTACCCACTATTTTGTTTTGTTTACGCAGACCCAGAGACTCGCATCAAGCTACGAAACGGTTAGCGCGTATTTGGCGATACATGCGTTGGCCGCTTATTGCTTGCGCGCTAATAGACTTGTCGTGGTTAAGTATCCAGGCGGCCCATAGTCATTATCGCTTTTCACTGTTTTTAGCCATACAAATGGTGATTGTATTGTGGGTATTGTGGTATTTGGCAAAAAGTCGTTATTTAAGTGTTTTTTTTAGTGATTGGCCTGAGCCGACAGAAAAAGCAACCGATAAAAAGTAAGAGATTATGCACACTATTAATAAAAAAATAGCGCAAGTAGTGGCCTTTATAGGGCTGATTATTATCTGCGTTGGCTATTTTTTATCATTAGGCGAACATATTTGGTTTAAAGGGATATTGCTATTGTGGATAGTGGTATTTTGTTCGTGCTGTTACCGGTTAACGCCGTTATTTAAAATGCGTAACCCGCTGCGTAACTTTATTCAGCGTGATGCACAGCATTTGTTTGTTTTTAGTTTAACCGGGTTGTTTGATAAAAAGAATGGCCCGCATTGGTTAGTCATCAGCAATATTGAGTCAATAGAGATAAAAGACGATGAGCTAATAGTGCATAGTAATAATGACAGGCAATTAAGCGTGAGTATTCCTGGTAGTCAAGCTCAATTACACGCTTATATAAGCTGTATACTTACAGCAACAGAGAAGCACCGTATAGTGTTTAAATAGCGTTGATCGTGGTATTAGCCACGGACGTAATGATAGGCTGTCAGCCAATGCTTTTGGCTCAGTATGAAGCAAATTTATAACGCAATGAGGTTGTTATGTTAAAATGGAACGATATTGTTAATTTTGCCAACCATGGCAATCCGACACCGGTTCAAAAAGTAGTTAAAACAGAACAGCAATGGCGTGAACTGTTAAACGAAGAGCAATATTACGTGACCCGTAAAAAAGGCACAGAGCGACCAAATAGTTCAACTAGTTGCACACTATTAGAACCGGGAAAGTACGTATGTGTGTGTTGTGACAACCTACTGTTTGATGCGGATGAAAAGTTTGATAGTGGCACAGGATGGCCTTCATTTACACAACCTGCAACGGTTGATGCGATAGGGTATGTAATGGATAACAGCCATGGCATGGAGCGAGTTGAAGTTGTTTGTAATGTGTGTGATGCGCACTTAGGGCATATTTTCCCTGATGGCCCACTTCCTTCCGGCTTGCGCTACTGTGTAAACGCACTGGCAATGAAAAAGCTCTAGGGCCTGTTGGCCTTCCAAGGTTAAATTTGCAGCAGTCTGTTTGGTATTTAGGCAAGGCAGAGCCTATGTGGTGTGGTTATTCCCCATAAATGGGCGATAACGTAGCATCAATTCCAAACAGGCGCTGCCCAAAGGGTTCTGCCAAAGGACGATTAACTCTTTGTTGCCTACATGGATGTAGGTAAGGGGCGTGAGCAGGACGCGGAAGCTTTGCTCGGCTTTTACTTATTCTTACATGGATGTAAGCCAGTAGAATAACGCAGGAGCAGTTATCGAGCCCACTAGGTTACAAACCTCACGCTGCGATTAAATCGTCCCTTGCTTGAACAAATTTTAATCCGCAAATGTCAACAGGCCCTAGCTAATCTCTAGTTTCATTTCTTTAGCAATCTGAAGTAGTTTATCGAACCGCTCTGATTGCTCTTCTGCTAAGGGTGATTTTTTTAATAGTTTAAAGCACTTTTGAGCCAATAGACTATTGAAAGAGCCCCCCTGTTTTTTTGATTTATCCACTAAACACTGTAATAAGTTAAGCGCAATACTTGGGTTGTGTGGCATGACCCTAAAGGCTTGACTGAATGCCTCTAAAGCAACATTTAACTGGCCACGCTCAAACTGTTTAACTGCATGATTGTTAAGTTCCTTCGGCCCCATTTTAATATCACGTCTTTCACTTTGCTGTTGCTGTATATAACGCAAGTACGTCGCGTCGCTCCTACTTGGGTGGCGTTCGCAATGATCAATAATTTGGCTAAATAGCGCTTGCGCCTTCTGATGAAAACCTAATTCATGTAATGCTTTTGCTTTATCTAGGGCACCATCGACTGAACGTATTTGAGTATCGCTGTCATCAAGTTGTTCAATCAACTGTTTCGCTTTTTTATGTTCATCTTTTAAATAATAAAGGCGTGCATTGAGCACATCGATTTGAGTTTGTGCATTACTGGTTGGGAATTGTGTTTTTAGCTCATTAATATATTTATTTGTTTGACGGGAGATTCTGTTTATTTGGTCAGTTTGATCTGTGGTTAGTGCAAAATCAATCCCAGCACGAGCGGCATTTAAATAAATGTCTGGGCTATCATGCATAGAGTACTTAGCAAAAGTGGCAATATCCTTTTGAGTTAAGTAGCTGGTTTCATAATCTCTATTAATGAGCGATACGCTGTTCAGTGACTTTTGACGGTCTATATTACGTGGAGCAATATGGGCCGCTTGACTTAAAAACTCTTGAGCTAACTCAAACTGGTTTAGTTTTATTTCTAAACGGCCTAATAAGTCTAATGCAACTAGTCGTGTTTCATTACGTTCAAGCATAGTTTTGAGCATGCGTTGAGCCAAAATATGCTCATTGTTAGCAATTAAGGCTTCTACTAATCCTACTTTTGCCCATGCAAATTTTTGAATATTCAAAACTGATTTAAAAAAGTCTTTCGCTTCTTGGTTTTGTTTTAGCGCCAGTAAAATATTACCTTTTAATCTAAGCAGAATAGGGCTGTATTTATTACTTTTATCAAGCTGAGCATTAATTTGTTTTAATGCTTTAGACTGGTTATCGTCATCAATTAAAGTGTATATAGCTTTTAAGTCGCTTTTGCGTTTGAGAATACGCTCTATGCGCACTCTTAGCTCTTGTACAGAGAAAGGTTTTACTAAAAAGTCATCGGGTTGAAGTTCTAACACACTGTGAACTAACTCTCCGCTAGTTTCCGCAGATGTAAAAATAAACCCAGTAGAGTGTTTTATTAATGCTTTAGCGCGTAATTCTTCATAAAGCTGGTAGCCATCTTGGCGTTTGCTTAGATTAAAAGAGCAAATTACCAAGTCAAATTCTTCATGTAAGCATTGTTCTTTTGCCGCTAGAGCATGATCTGCAAAACGCATATGTCCAAAGCCAATTTTTTCGAGCGACTGTTTCATGTAGCTTTGAGCAAGTGGCTGCTCCTCTACAATCAGTATTTTTGCTTCATTAAAAATATTTTTAGACATTGGCTTAAGCGTAATTGAATTTAACACAGACTATAATCAACAGTTTAGACGCTTACAAGGTAATTTAAAGATTCGCTTCGAAGATGAGAGCTTATTAAGCAAATTAATTCTAAAGGTTTATATTTTTATCTTAAAAGAGCTAAAAACCCATTTAAAGTAAATGGATAGCACGCGTAATAAAATAAGTTTAAACAAAATGATTTTGGAGATAATAAAACTCGGAAGATAGGTTTTTGGCATGTGATTGGTAATACTGATTTTTTTTGAAACCGAAGAATTGCTTGATAACGAATTTCTAAATGGCAATTAATACTGAACATGAACTAAAGGAGTGAAGGATAATGAATATTAAAATGGAAGGTGATACTGGAGAATTTAGATTTTTGTAATATGCACCATTCAAAGAATGGTGGGTCGTACTGGACTTGAACCAGTGACCCTCGCCTTGTAAGGGCGATGCTCTCCCAACTGAGCTAACGACCCATATTACAACTTTAAAACATGACTATTAACATAATAATAGATTTTATATGTGGTGGGTGATACTGGACTTGAACCAGTGACCCTCGCCTTGTAAGGGCGATGCTCTCCCAACTGAGCTAATCACCCATTTAGATATCTTGTAATATGCACCATTCAAAGAATGGTGGGTCGTACTGGACTTGAACCAGTGACCCTCGCCTTGTAAGGGCGATGCTCTCCCAACTGAGCTAACGACCCATATTACAACTTTAAAACATGACTATTAACATAATAATAGATTTTATATGTGGTGGGTGATACTGGACTTGAACCAGTGACCCTCGCCTTGTAAGGGCGATGCTCTCCCAACTGAGCTAATCACCCACATATAAATTAAAACGCTACTATTAAAATAAATAGTACTGGACTTTAACCAGTGAACTTCGCCGTTACTTGTAAATAGCGGTAATGCTCTCATTTCTTGTAACTGAGCTAACGACCCATATTACAATTTTAATACAAATCACTATTAACATAATAATAGATTTTATATGTGGTGGGTGATACTGGACTTGAACCAGTGACCCTCGCCTTGTAAGGGCGATGCTCTCCCAACTGAGCTAATCACCCACATATAAATTAAAACGCTACTATTAAAATAAATAGTACTGGACTTTAACCAGTGAACTTCGCCGTTACTTGTAAATAGCGGTGATGCTCTCATTTCTTGTAACTGAGCTAACGACCCATATTACAATTTTAATACATATCACTATTAATATAACAATAGGTTTTATATGTGGTGGGTGATACTGGACTTGAACCAGTGACCCTCGCCTTGTAAGGGCGATGCTCTCCCAACTGAGCTAATCACCCACATATAAATTCAAACGCTACTATTAAATTTTAGTAGTACTGGACTTTAACCAGTGAACCTTGCCGTTACTTGTAAATAACGGTGAGCTCTCTTTTTTCTAACTGAGCTAACGCCCATATAGAATCTTAGATACGACACATTAAAATGTGGTGGGTGATACTGGACTTGAACCAGTGACCCTCGCCTTGTAAGGGCGATGCTCTCCCAACTGAGCTAATCACCCGCATCTAAACAACACCACATTGCTGCGTTGTTGTGGGGCGCTATTATAGATAGAGTTGCAAATGTGTCAACACTTGAATGATAAAAATGTGCTGAGTGAAGCTTTTATAAACAATACAGTGCGAACGGTGTTCACTTTATCAACAAACTAATATTAAACGAACAATTGTTAAGCTTAATGTTTATTTAAAGTCGGCGGCGTAGACTAAATAGATGTCATTAGTGGTCGGATAAACAATAAAATATTTATGTAATAAAAGGCTAACTTTCAATAATTGTATTGCGTGATACAAATTAGCGGATAATAAAAAGTTACTTAAAGTTTAACATGCCAATGAACAGCGCTTTTTTAGTAGTAAAACAGCACCAAGCTAATTTGCATATAAATGTATACCCTTTAAATCATATTCAAACTCATATTATCGGTTGAATAGGGTACTTAGTCGTATACATGTGGCGAGTACAACAACGTAAAGCGCAACATGACATCTAAATTAGTATGAAAATCTGTTTTTTAGCACGTATGATAGCCAGTTTGTTGAAATTTAAACCATTTAAATAATGTCGCATAAAAAACTGTTGACTTTATTTTGGGGGGTGCATAGAATGCGCCCCGCACTAAGCGATACACGACGTGATTATCACCGAGCGTATTGAATAAGTTGGGGCTATAGCTCAGCTGGGAGAGCGCTTCGCTGGCAGCGAAGAGGTCTGCGGTTCGATCCCGCATAGCTCCACCAATTTTTAGTGTTTGTCCTAGGGTAACAGTTTTCTGTGTCCCCATCGTCTAGAGGCCTAGGACACCGCCCTTTCACGGCGGTAACAGGGGTTCGAATCCCCTTGGGGACGCCACTTAACTTTTTAGTTAAAGGCGGTTTTACCGAGAAAATAGCGTAACACATAAAGCTCGAGTCTTTATTTGTACTATACGCCATTACCTTAAAGCTCAGGATGTGAGTAAAACTAATCGATTGTCCTAGTGACACATATTCTGTGTCCCCATCGTCTAGAGGCCTAGGACACCGCCCTTTCACGGCGGTAACAGGGGTTCGAATCCCCTTGGGGACGCCACTTACCTATTTTAAATAGGGAAGTGCAGTGTTATTAAGCAGCTCGCCTGAAACGAGTCAAACCATTCAGTTGTCCTAGTGACACATATTCTGTGTCCCCATCGTCTAGAGGCCTAGGACACCGCCCTTTCACGGCGGTAACAGGGGTTCGAATCCCCTTGGGGACGCCACTTACCTATTTTAAATAGGGAAGTGCAGTGTTATTGAGCAGCTCGCCTGAAACGAGTCAAACCATTCAGTTGTCCTAGTGACACAGAAAATGTTTCTGAGAAGATAATGCCATTCGCCTCGCAGGCTCGGCTCATCTTACGCAGAAATAGCAAATCAGTGATTTGCAAATCAATTTCTGCGTCCCCATCGTCTAGAGGCCTAGGACACCGCCCTTTCACGGCGGTAACAGGGGTTCGAATCCCCTTGGGGACGCCACTTACTTGTTTTAAATAGGGAAGTGAAGTGTTATTGAGCAGCTCGCCTGAAACGAGTCAAACCATTCAGTTGTCCTAGTGACACATATTCTGTGTCCCCATCGTCTAGAGGCCTAGGACACCGCCCTTTCACGGCGGTAACAGGGGTTCGAATCCCCTTGGGGACGCCACTTACCTATTTTAAATAGGGAAGTGCAGTGTTATTGAGCAGCTCGCCTGAAACGAGTCAAACCATTCAGTTGTCCTAGTGACACATATTCTGTGTCCCCATCGTCTAGAGGCCTAGGACACCGCCCTTTCACGGCGGTAACAGGGGTTCGAATCCCCTTGGGGACGCCACTTACCTATTTTAAATAGGGAAGTGCAGTGTTATTGAGCAGCTCGCCTGAAACGAGTCAAACCATTCAGTTGTCCTAGTGACACATATTCTGTGTCCCCATCGTCTAGAGGCCTAGGACACCGCCCTTTCACGGCGGTAACAGGGGTTCGAATCCCCTTGGGGACGCCACTTACTTACTTTAAGTAATATATACAGCAGTGTGACAGCGCACTCTCTATCCGCAACTTTAAAAAGAGTGAAAATCTCTTGATACGCCACCTACTATTTATTAGTAAGACAGCTTTTACTAAAAATATCTAAAATCAATTTATCTGCATTTCTATTATTACCTCAGAATTATTCAGTGAAGTTAAAATCTCAAAATTAAATATTTTATATAATAACTCCTAAATTTTATTAGCATCTTTCCCTTTCTTATATTCAGCTTAAATAAACTTCACCTATGTTAGGTTACATATAAACGTCCAAATAAATAGGAGGTTATATGGCAAGTGGATGGGCACGCGATGGTGCAATTCAAGATCAAATCGACGCCAGCGTTAATGATGCTGTGCAATATGCTAGAAGTAACTTAGTTTCTGGAGCCAGTGCCGAGCTATGTGAAGAATGTGATGAACCAATACCACAGGCACGAAGACTTGCGTTACCAGGTGTTAAGTATTGTGTAAGCTGCCAAGTTGAACTAGAAGGTAAAGGCGCACTTTCTAAAGGGCTTAATCGGCGTGGCAGTAAAGATAGTCAATTACGATAAAAAGGTGCATATAGCACCTTTTTTAAAATTGTATCAGAGTTAAGCTTAAATAATTAAAAAGCCGCTTAGTAAACCTATTAAATATATTTACTAAAATTTATTCATATTTTCTTTTTTCTGAATAAGTTCAATTGAGTAGCCATCTGGATCTTTTACAAACGCTATTTCTGTTGTGCCACCCTTTACTGGACCTGGTTCACGGCTTACGTTACCGCCAGCGGCCTTGATATCAGCACAGGCTTTATAGATATCATCAAACTCAATCGCGATATGACCATAGGCATTGCCTAAATCATAGCTGTCGGTATCCCAGTTATAGGTCAGTTCAAGCACTGTTGTGTCAGTTTCATCACCGTAGCCTACAAAGGCGAGGGTATAGCGGTACTCTTCGTTATCAGCACGGCGTAACTCTTTCATACCAAGTACTTGAGTATAAAACGCAATTGATTTATCTAGATCTGCAACCCGTAACATGGTGTGTAGTAAACGCATTTAAATCCTCTTTAAAATTCATATAAATTTTTATAACGCAGCTAGTTTTAAATACTATTGCTGCGCAGTTAAAATATCAATAATCCGATTATAAATTATTTCTGTGAGCATCACAGTATCATCGCCATTAGTATTTATAAACTGCACAACGACTGTATCGATATCTTTATAATAACGAGCAATGCTTGAATACCCTAATACCCAACCTGTGTGTTCATACTTATAAAGTGATGCATACAAAGCTTGCTCTTGTTCGTCGAAAAAAGTGCCTTTGTTTAAAGCAAAAATAAAGTCGCCTACATCTTGTGCGGTTGCCACATAGCCTTGATCGAGTGCTTTAAAATCATTCTCATAACCTACGTAGTAACCACTCATCAAATCTACTAAATTGATTTCATGTACAGATGAAAACGTATGCGTTAGGCCCAGTGGCGTTAAAATTTCATCTTTAATATATTGGTTATGATCATAACCCAGCACGTTAGACATAATTTTTCGCAGCAACAAATAATTGGTATTAGAATAGCCATAGTCAGCATCAGGGCTAAAATCAGCGGGTTTATCGAGTACTAATGCAAGTGGGTCAGGGTAGGTGATTGACCAATCGAAATTATCAGTGTCTGTGTAATTGGGTATGCCACTTTTGTGTTTTACCATCATTCGTAGTGTTATTTTATCTGCGTTTTCAATGCGTCCAATTAATGATGGAAGATAATCAGCCAGTGTTTTATCTACATCAATACGTCCAGCGGCTGAAAGTTTAGTTAAAGCTGCTGCATCATATAACTTTCGAATGCTGCCAATTTTAAAAAGTGCACTAGGGTAAGCGGGTATTTTGTGCTCTCTATTATGCCAACCATTTGCAAAATATTCAGGTTGCTGTCCTTGTTTATGAATATACACAATAATGCCATCGACTCCTTCTTCAATAGCCTCTTGTGTTTGTGCTTGAACGTTAGCGGGCAGTGGGTGAAAGTAATATAAAGCAAACTGCCAAGGGGCAAAAATGTATATGCTAGTAAGAGTAACAATGAGAGCTGCAATCCGCAGAAGTGTAAGCGCTTTTTTGTTCTTCAATTGTATCATTGCATTCTGGCTTCATTTATTTTTGGAGTGTGAGGATCAGCTTTTTACTCTACTAAACAGCAATATCATGTGATATTGCTGTTTAGTTATGAGGAGTTCGACTGTATTAAAGTATATCTTTACTTATTAACTTTGCCCTTAAGAACATAGATTTCACCATCAAAACTCCCTTGAATCGTCAAACCTTGTCCTGCTAGCTCTTTAAGGTACTCTATGTGTTCCTCAGTAATATGCTGGCCAGGCACCAAAAGCGGAATACCTGGCGGATAGGGGGTAACTAAACCGGCACAAATACGGTTGTTACTTTTACCGATAGGCACTGATTCGCGCTCGCCATAAAAAGCATCACTTGGAATACACGCAAGGTCTATAGCGGGTAGGTTTTCAGGCAAGCGAGATCGTCGCGTCGATTTTGACAATTTCACTTTACCGCTGTCGAGTTTTTTGAGCGCATTGTAAAGACGAATTATTTTTGAGCGCGTACCGCCAAGGGTGAGTAATACCAAAATGGTACTGTGGGTGTATTTTTCTATTTCTAAGCCAATTTCATCCAGCAGGTATTTATGAATATCCTTTAACGAATAAGGTAATTCGCTTATGTCGATGAGAATTTTTAGCGGATCGTGACCCATGTTATCACCACTGAAGTGCGGAAATATTTCCATAAAGTCTTGCTTACCTAGTACTTTAATTTGTTTGAGTGAAGCCATCTGTTGTTTAAATTCTTCCACATGGTTCAACAAAGCATTGAGTAACTTATAGCCTTCCATCTCTAATTGCTTTTGGCACACATCAAGCGACGCGATAAGCTGATATTTTGGCGATGTACTGGCGTAAATACTGTAAATCTCACGAAAGAAATCAGCATCGAAATCAGGGTCGTTAACATGAATATAAGACGCTTGAGAAAACGCCGATACCACTTTATGTGCCGAATGAGTGACGTAGTCAGCGCCAGCATGAATGGCGGAATAGTATCGTAGGCTTGGATGAAACAGCGAGTAAGCAAACCATGCCTCGTCAATAAATACTTTAATACCATGTTGATGGGCAAAATCGACCACCTGTTTCAGATCGCTCAGTAGGCCATCGTAAGTACAACCGGTGAGAACCAGCAATTTTGCATCGGTATTTTGTTCTATCGCTTGTTTTATATCGGCCAACGACGGCGGCGCAAAAATGCCATATTTAGGATTTAAAATACTCGACAAATAAACAGGTAAACTCGCTGATTGCAAAATGCCATAGTGCACAGATTTATGACAATTGCGGTCGATGATCACTTTATCGCCCTTACGCAGCAATGTCTGCAAGATGATTTTATTTGAGGTAGACGACCCATTGGTAACGAAATAGGTATGCTTGACTTCAAACGTCGCCGCTGCTGACTCTTGCGCACGGCCAATGGTATTGGTGCTATCTGACAATGAACCTAACGAATCAACAGAAACCGACAGATCGCCCACGAACACATTACGACCATAAAACTGATAAAAATCTTTAATATAAGGAGAATTTCTAAAGCTCGAGCCGCCACTGTGACCTGGTGTATGCCAAGAATCGTTTGCTTCGCCAACATAACGGCGATACGCAGTCCAAAATGGGGTTTCTGAGCGGTCATCGAAATCGTTGATCATATAGCCTAAAATTGCTTCAGGATCAGAAATTACCTCATCTTTAAAAAAGAAAGACTCAATCTCCTCCGACTCATTAACGATTTCTAGCCCCTTCGTATCATCGCCAATAACATAAACAGGCAGCTCAAGGCGGATCCCTTTTAACTGCTCGATAAAGCGACTATAAGTGCGTTCGCCAACCTTATTTTGCAAATCCCAGCTAAGCACTACAGCCTGAATATCACCATCTTCCTCTACAATGTCCAACGCTTGTTTTAGCTCAAGACGCTCAATAATATCGATATGAATATCATCTCGCTCAAAATTGACAATGGTCTTCGATAGATTCGTTGAAAGCTCTTGTAAGGTGACTGGATCTTGCTCAATTAACAAGATACGAAGTATTGGTAGCATAGGAATTCTCGTAATAAAATTTCATAATGCTCAACAGCATAACTAAAGGATTGACGCTTGTGAAATTAATACTTTGAAAATGTTCCAATAATTACGCCAAATCACGAATAAACAGATTTTATTTGAATTGATTTACAAGGTATGAAAAATGAAAGGTGCCAAAGTTAGACACCTACTTTGAATAAACAAAAAAGTAACACTGGAATACGAATTAATCATTGAGCTTATTCTTATAAGCCTGATAATTGAGGTTTAGTATTAACAATCGTGCTAAATGAACGTTTTTTATTTACGGATCTATTCTGCTTTATCTTTAAACTCTTAAGGTACTACTTTTTCGCGCTTCTTTTCTACTTCAACAACGTTCTTACCCATAGCAAACTTATCAAGGTTTGAGTCGGCCAGCCGAAAGATAATAAAAGTAGATGCAAAAGGTAATACCTATAGGATGCTTTTATTAACTTCCTGACTGTTATTATCGACATAGCATTATTTACCCTAATTAAACAGCTAACAGTCTCAATAGTTTTAGTTTTTTAAAACAATGTTTTGGCCTACTAAGTGCATTTTTTAAAAATCCATTCTAAAGGCCCGTGTTTAAAATACTTGAGCCAAAACACACTGAAAATTACGCTAATTATGCAAAAGACCAATGCCGCAAATATTGACAAGTCTATGGTTTGATTAACGAGTAAGCCAGTTGCCTCAAGAATTCCCATGCCAATAATGACATGTGCTACATACAGAGTTAACGTTAACTGCCCAGTTTTGCTTAGCCACTCAATTAACCGGTTGGTAGGAAATACACTTGCTAGTTTTAGAGAAACCAGCAAAACAAGAACGGCAGAGCTTGCAGCTGAAAACATATATTGTGGCAACGGCGGTATTATTGACGTGGTTAACAAAAACTCAATTTCATCTTTTGACATGCCAATAGACGGGTCATCTCCTGCCCACATTCTCAGCATATAGAAGCTTGCTTCTACAATAAGTAAAATACTTAAAGACCATGTAAACAAAGACTTCCTTACATTAGCATTGGATAAATCTTGTTTACCCAACCATATGCCAAATAACAAGAAACCACACCATGGTAAAACTGGGTGATAACCATTAAAGAAAAGGTGTCTAATCACTCCTTCAGTTGTCCAAAAACCAGAATAACTAAGCTCAAGCCAATCCCATCCTTTTTCGTAATCAAAGAATAGCCACATTAATGGAAATGCAAAAACAAAACCGATAGATGCACTGAGCAGTTTCTTGCTGCTAAGAGTAAATAATAATGCAGCTATCAAAAAATAGAATGCATAGAATTTCAAGATGTCGGCTTCCCAAATAGGTGTAAAAGCCAAGCCAATCAAAAGTAGTAAAACAGACCTTTTTATCAAAGAGGTTCTTACTTGCTTGATGTGTTCAAGTGATTCACTGGTAACACATTTTTTAGTTAAAAACGCAATACCTAAACCCGCTAATATAACAAACAAAGCCGAAGCCCGACCTTCGAATAGAGCCGCAAACTCTATTAATTGTGGTGTGCCAATATCGGCGTTCATGGCTAATTTAAAGTTGACAATAACCATACCAAAGAGCGCTAACGCTCTTGCAAAGTCAATACCGATTAGTCTATTCACTCTCTTGCTCCACAGAATTCATTTTTAACTTTTGAGACATTGCTGTATCATAATGGAACTTAATAGATGATACAAGGCTGTCTCATAAAATGGATGCAAGAACAAATAATTCGAGAAAAAAAATTATTCAATCGGGGTTAAAACTGTTTATTCAAAACGAGGACTCAACGCTAGTTGACGTGGCTAAAAGGGCTGAAGTTGGTAGAGCAACGGTGTACCGCCAATTTAAGCATAAGGAAGCGCTTCAAGAAGAGATTGCGTTATATTGTTTAGACCGCTTTGATGAAGTAAATATGTCCGTTGAAAATAAAGCTAAAGACTCATTGGATGCTATTAGGCTTGTATTCGAAAATACTTTGCCGTTATACGAGGAATTCGCTTTTTTGCAAAAATTCGAGAAGATGTTTCAGAAAAGTGAAAAGCTTCAAGTTCGTATACAACAGCAAGATAACGAGATACGAGAATTGATAAAACTTGCGAAAGATGAGGGGTTATTAAGTAAGCACTTCTGTGTTGATTGGGGTTTTTATTTTTTTGAAGGTTTATTGTACGCAGGTTACAAGATGAGTCATCTAGATAATTACAGTTCAGGTAAGGCAGCACATTTAGCTTTTTTATCGTTCAAGAGTGGGGTTGCTTCATAACCCCCTGCAAGAATATAGATGTAACATTAATTTACTGAAGACAGTTACTAAGCACATCTTGTGGTTAATTTATTTAAAAGATCAGTTTGCTACCTATCTGTTCTTTTTTGGGTGGAAATCGACACAACTTAAGCCAGCGATGTCGCAACATGACACTGGGTAAGCCAAAGCTAAGGTACGCTTTCGTATCTTAACAGGTGGGAGCTATTCAGTCTTATCTTTAAACTCACATAAATCTTCAATAATACAGCTGCCACACTTTGGCTTTCGCGCCACACAGGTATAACGTCCATGTAAAATGAGCCAGTGGTGCACGTCTACTTTAAATTCTTTGGGGATCACTTTTTCGAGCTTTTGCTCAACCGCTACCACGTCTTTACCCATGGCAAGCTTGGTACGGTTAGATACACGAAAAATATGCGTGTCTACCGCGATAGTCGGCCAGCCAAAAGATAATTAAGGTAGATAGCAAAAGGAAAACCTATGGACTGCTTTTAGCCATATGCTGACATTAAGCCTTAGCAAATTCAGGAGCATATTTAGGGCTATATATCTACATTGTTTTGACGGCTAACCTTAGTTTTTTTGAGGTTTGATTGTTTGCATCAATAGGCATAGTGATACTAAAGCTACGCCTGCCCAACCTATTACTTTAAATTTTTCCCCAATAATGACTATAGCTAAAACAGTTGCAACTAATGGTTCAATTAAGGTGATTAATGTCGCTTTACTTGCATCTATATAATTCAAGCCAAAACCAAATAATAAATATCCTAAAAACATTGGAATTATTGCCATATATAAAGATACGAAAGCATTAGATGAACTTGAAAATAAGTTATCACCCGTAAACCATAATGAAGGAAGTAACAATAGTGCAGCACAACCGAATAGCCCAGACATGGACGATGTTGAGTGAACGCCACTTTCAATTAAACACCTTGCCGCCCATGAATAACCTGCATAAGTTAAACCAGCAATACAACCTAAAATAATCCCCAAACCCTGTTGATTGATACTGTAAGCATTATTATTACTCTGGTCTTTACCTAAAGTTAACAGAGCAATACCTATAGCACCAATGACAAAGCTCAACATCCATTGCAATGAAATGTCCTTTTTGCTAATAAGACGTTCAAGGATTCCAGCAAAAAAAGGTGCAGTGGCTATAGATACTACAGTACCAATGGCAACACCTGATAAGCGCATTGAGGTATAGAATGCTAATGGGTAAATAGCGACAGAAGCGACACCTAAGAGAAATATTTTAGGCTGTTCGAGCATCAGCTTATAATCTATAAGTAGCTTTTTTCGAGCTGTGATTACAAGTAACACTCCTCCTATCCCCATAGAGAATGCACCAATAGCCAAAGAGCTTACATCTGGGGAGTAGCTTGCAGCAGTACCAGTTGTCCCCCACAAGAAACTAGCAACAATAATCGCCATTACACCTTTAAAACTTCCGTGATGATTTTCCACAATGAGACTTATTTATAATAACTTCAATATAGAAATAGTATGCTAATTATGTAGGGTGTTTTTAACAATTAAGACGCAATAGTTAACAATTCCGACTAAGTTTACTTTTTGAATTTAGTTGGTGATAGACCAAAGTATTGTGAAAACTTTCGGCTAAAGGCTGAGGGTTCTTTATAACCTACTTTTTCACCAATAATTGGTAACGGATAATCTGTATGCGTAAGTAATGCTTGGGCTTTTTCCATTCGAAGTTTTGTTACGTACTTCATCACGGTCATACCTGTTTGTATTTTAAATAGTTTCTTAAACTGTGTTTCACTCAGGAAAGCAGATTCAGCTAAACATTTAATTTGAAGCTGCTCTGCAATATTTTGCTCTATGAAGGATATTGCTGTACCAATGCGACTATCTACCTTTGGTAATAAAGTTTGCTCTGCCAGCAGTAAGCTGAACATTTCGAACATCGCCTGTTCTAATTGAGCATTAACTTTGTTTTCTAGTTGGTTTTCGATAAAAGTTAAGTAACTTCTAAGAGATGAGTTAATTGCAAAAACAATACATTGTGAAGATGAAATATTTAGCGGAAGATTTTTCATATCTACGACTACAAACCTAGCTTCAGTGTTTGCAGTGAACAGGTGCTCTTCGTTGGCTTTAACTACAACACATTCACTTGGTGCAACTTTTCCATTGAAATCACCAACACATATATTTATGACACCACGTAAAGGTAGAACCAACTGATTAAATTGATGTGAGTGACGAACTGGCTTTGTGCTATAGGAGCGGATGGATAATAGATTTTTCATAATAATAGAAAACGTATTGCCTTATTTCATTATGATTAGGGTTATATATCTTAGAGTAATGAATTCTAAAGTGAAGTCTTAGTTTCTACTGGTGTTTTTAATTAAAGTTTATATGATCAATGTGGCGGCTTAGTTGACTGTCAAGATGATGATAGCTCTACGTTTAATGGATACTAAAAATATCTCTGAAAACTATTGATGCTAATGTCCGTTATCGTATCAAAGCAGTCTAAACATTACTCAGTCTTATCTTTAAACTCACACAAATCTTCAATTATACAACTGCCGCATTTTGGTTTGCGGGCTGTACAAACATAACGACCATGCAGTATCAGCCAGTGGTGTACATCGACTTTAAATTCTTTAGGGATCACCTTTTCGAGCTTTTGCTCAACCGCAACCACGTCTTTACCCATAGCAAGTTTAGTACGGTTTGATACACGGAAAATATGCGTATCAACTGCAATTGTCGGCCAGCCGAAGGCTGTATTTAATACTACGTTAGCAGTTTTACGGCCAACGCCAGGAAGGGCTTCTAGGGCTTCACGATTCTCTGGCACTTCACCGTTATGCTGATCTACCAATATTTGGCACATTTTGTATACGTTCGCAGCTTTGGAATTAAACAACCCGATGGTTTTTATATAATCACGCAGTGTGTCGTGGCCAATATCTAAAATAGCTTGCGGTGTGTTTGCCACTGGAAAGAGTTTTCGGGTGGCTTTATTTACCCCAACATCGGTGGCTTGTGCAGAGAGCGTAACGGCAACTAGTAACTCAAACGGGCTTGAGTATTCAAGCTCCGTTTCAGGATGTGGGTTGTCGTCGCGTAAGCGCGTGAGTATTTGGTGACGTTTTTCTTTATTCATGTAACTTAAAACGCATTAGCTTTATTCAGTTAATGCGTTTTCCCCTTAAGTTAAGCTAGTAACACGTGCACGTGGGCCTTTTTCAGCTTCTGGCGGCGTTACTTGTTTTGATTTTATTTGTGCATCAATGACGTTTTTAGCGGCGATCAGCAGCCCAAGCCCTAAGAATGCGCCTGGTGGTAAAATGGCCAGTAAAAACTGGCTATCAAAGCTAAATACTTCGATGCGTAAAGCTGAAGCCCAAGGACCGAGTAATAAATCGGCGCCATCGAATAAGGTGCCTTGGCCAATCAGCTCTCGCATAGCGCCAAGTACAACTAGTACCAGCATAAAGCCTAAGCCCATCATCAAGCCATCAAAGGCAGATAAATGCACTGGATTTTTAGAGGCAAATGCTTCAGCACGACCAATAATGGCGCAGTTAGTCACAATCAACGGAATGAAAATCCCTAAAGATTGATAAAGGCCAAAAGTGTAGGCGTTCATTAACAGCTGCACAATCGTCACAAAACCGGCAATGATCATTACAAAAACCGGTATTCTGATATCTTTAGGCACCCAATTGCGCACAAATGATACGGTAATATTAGAGCCCACTAAAACTAACAAGGTTGCTAAGCCTAAACCTAGCGCATTAGTAATCGTGGAGGTAACAGCAAGTAAAGGACATAAACCTAATAACTGTACTAAGGCGGGGTTATTTCCCCATAAGCCTTCTTTGTAAAGGGTTTTTAATTCACTCATGGTGTTACCTCAGGGCAAGCATTCGCTGCTGCAAAAAGATCATCAAAGTTATTTTGTGCATACACTACCGCATTTTTAACTGAGCCAACAACGGCGCGAGGCGTAATGGTTGCGCCAGTAAATTGATCAAACTGACCGCCATCTTTTTTAACGGCCCAACGCGCGTCACTTTCGCTTTGTACTGTTTTTGAATTAAATGAGGTGATCCAGTCTGACTTTTTAATTTCGACTTTATCGCCCAAACCAGGGGTTTCTTCATGCTTAGTAACCCTTACACCAGCAACGCTGCCATCGCGATATACCGCGCTAAGCAAGTTTATATCGCCACTGTAGCCGCTAGGAGTGACATGACGAATGACTAATGCAACGGGCACGTCATCTTTACGTGCACGGTAAATTACTTGGTTGTCGTATGGCCCAAGTAAAGGGTCTGATATAATCACACAATCTTGAGAAAGTTCATTAGTGTACTTGCTGTGCGGTAATACTTCTTGTAACTGATTAGTTAATTGCAGTTGCTCTTGCTCTGCAATCTTATCGGCCGTTAACGAGTTTATGGTGGCCACTAACCCTGTTGTAAGGAGTGCGAAGCCGCATAATATTGCGCCATTTTTTACCATTGAAGAAATAATCATTTTACTGCTCCATGGCCATAGGTTCTTGGTTGTGTGTAGTAATCAATAAGCGGAACTGCAATATTGATCAGTAATACGGCAAATGCAACGGCATCCGGAAAGCCACCAAATGTACGAATTAAATACACAACTAAACCAATCGCGGCACCATAAATAAGGCGGCCTCGATTAGTGGTCGTAGCTGATACAGGATCGGTGGCGATAAAAAAGGCTCCCAGCATAGTCGCACCACTAAATAAGTGAAATACCAGACCCGGCTCAGTGCCTGGCGAGGCAATATAACCAATTGCAGCGCATAGGCTTAAACTGGCAATAAAACTCACTGGTATATGCCAGTTAATCACTTTCGTTTTTAATAAATAAAGGCCACCAAGTAAAAAGGCTAAATTAACCCAACCCCAACCTAGGCCTACCCATTCATTAAATACCGGTTTTTGCATACTTTCAGTGACGGTAAGACTATGAGCAATATCTGTTTTTAAGGTATCAAGAGGGGTGGCCATTGTGCTGCCATCAATACCCACTCTGAGCTGATCTAAGCTATATCCAAGAGTTGTAAAGTCGCTAAATATTAGACTAAGTTGCTGGCTAAAAGTAATGCCCGTATTGAGTAACTCTGTAACGGGTAACCAGGCCGTCATTTGCACAGGGAACGACACTAATAAAAGTACATAAGCTGCCATTGCAGGGTTAAATAAATTAAAGCCTAAACCACCATAAAGTTGCTTAACAATAACAATGGCAAACAAACATCCTATAACAATAACCCACCACGGCGCTAAAGGCGGAACACTAATCGCTAATAGCACGCCGGTTAGCCATGCGCTGCCATCGCTTAATGAAGGCCAGATAGGGCGCTTACGCATTAGCATAATGGCTGCTTCAAATGCGCTTACACACACTAACGCTAATAATAATTGGATAAGTACACCGGTACCAAAAAATACAACTTGTGCAATAACACCAGGAATACAGGCCGCAATCACAGTTAACATTAAACGTGTCACAGATTTGTGACTATGATTGTGGGGTGAACTGGCCATGGTTAGTTTCATGACTGATCATTTCCTTCTTTTTGTTGCTTTTTAGCTTTAGCGCGAGCAATAGCGGCGGCTACGGCGGCTTTCTTTTTTTCTTGAGCTGTTTGCTGTGAGCCTTCTGAAGATTCATCGTTGCTTTGTGGCTCAGTGTTTTCACTTTGTTTTGCTAATTCATCAGCCTGTGCTGCTTTTTTGGCTTTAGCACGGGCAATAGCGGCAGCCACGGCGGCTTTTTTATCATCGGCGGCGACAGGTGATTCACTTATTGCGTCATCGCTTTGTGTTTGCTCAGCAGCTTGTGCTGCTTTTTTGGCTTTAGCACGGGCAATGGCGGCAGCGACGGCAGCTTTTTTATCATCGGCAGCGACAGGTGATTCACTTACTGCGTCATCACTTACTGCTTGCTCATTTGCTTGTGCTGCTTTTTTGGCTTTAGCACGGGCAATAGCGGCAGCGACGGCAGCTTTTTTATCATCTGCAGCAACTGGAGATTCACTTGCAGTGTCATCAGTTGCTGTCTGCTCATTTGCTTGTGCTGCCTTTTTAGCTTTTGCACGGGCGATAGCAGCAGCTACCGCGGCTTTTTTATCATCGGCAGCGACTGGCGATTCACTTTCTGTGTCATCACTTTGCGCTTGTTCATTGGCTTGTGCTGCTTTTTTGGCTTTAGCACGGGCAATAGCGGCAGCAACGGCTGATTTTTTATCATCTACAGGCTCGTCATCACCATTATTTTGTGCCTTTTGCTCTTTGTAAAGGCGAGCTTGTTCTTTACGTGCTGCGCGCTCTTTTGCAACTTCACTGTTATCTGGCTCGAGTTCGCCACCTTGCTTTTTCGCTTTAGCGCGCGCAATTGCCGCTGCTACAGCTGATTTATTGTCACCATCGCTAGTTTTATCTTTAACGCGGGCAAGGGCATCGGCTACTTTTTGCTGCTCTTCGGTCGATTTAGGGGCAGGTTTACGTTTATGGCGATTTTTTCGCTCAGCTTGTTCTTGCTCTAAACGCGCTTTACGTGCATCAAAGCGCTCTTTAGCGCGATCTGATTTTATCTTCTCGGCAATTTGCTCTTTAATTTCAACTTTTGCAACGCGATAATACTGAACAAGTGGTATTTCACTAGGGCATACATAGGCACAGGCACCACATTCAATACAGTCAAATAAGTTATGCTCTTGGAGTTTGTCGTATTCTTTTGATTTAGCAAACCATTGTAATTGTTGTGGCAATAACGAGGCAGGGCAGGCATCGGCACAGGCACTGCAGCGAATACAGGCTTTTTCTGGGCCAGGCTCTGCTAATTCCTTATGATCTGGGGCAAGTATGCAGTTTGTTGTTTTAACAACGCCAATACGAACTGTGGGTAAGGTAAAGCCCATCATAGGGCCGCCCATGACCACGCGTTGTTGTGGCACCGGTGAAAAACCTTGGCAATCAAGTAAGTGCTTAATTTCAGTACCTAATAACGCCCATACATTGCCAGGATTATGTATAGTATTGCCGGTAACGGTAACGACACGTTCAATTAACGGTTTACCTTCGTATACAGCTTGCTGTATCGCAAATAAAGTGCCGGTGTTATGTACTAAAATGCCGATATCAGCTGGGATACCGCCGTTTGGTACTTCACGGTTAGTGAGCAGTTTTATTAGCTGTTTTTCACCGCCAGAAGGGTAAACAGTAGGCACGGTTTGTATTAAGATATGCTCGTTATGATTCGCCGCTTCTGTCATGGCTGTGATAGCCTCGGGCTTATTGTCTTCAATACCAATAATACACAGCGTCGGATTAAGTAACTGCTGCATTAGCTCAATACCTTTGACTATTTCAGCGGCGTGCTCACGCATTAAGGTATCGTCAGCCGTGATGTAAGGTTCACACTCAACCGCATTAACAATCAAAAATTCAATAGGTTGTTTAATATCAGCTTTTACATAGGTTGGGAAGCCTGCGCCGCCCATACCAGAAATACCCGCATTATGAATAACATCAACCAGTTCATCGTGTGATGCAGTGGCTGGGTTTGCTAAAGGCGATAATTCACACCAGGTATCGTTGCCATCGGGCTCAATAATAATGCTTAATTCAGGTAATGCCGAAGGGTGCGCCGACGGCATAGGCGTAATATCAATAATAGTGCCGGAAGTCGGTGCATGTATTGGCACCGACCAATTAGCTGATGGCTTTGTTAACGCTTGGCCTTTTAAGACGTGCTGGTTTTTTTCAACTATTAATTTACCACTAGCGCCAATGTGCTGCTTTAAAGGCAGAACAAGTTTTTCAGGCAAAGGGAGTCTGGCTATAGGCGCACTATTAGATAATGATTTCTGCTGAGGAGGATGTACGCCGCCAGGAAATGCCCAAACGGTGCCTTTTTTTATTTGTTCAAGTAACTTTTCCACTCAAACCTCTAATCTATTTGGGTAACAGGAATAGCGTCTAATTGCCATTTCCAGGTTTGTTTTGTTGGTGCAACAGGTAGCATGTCAATACAATCGACCGGACAAGGTTCAACGCACAAATCGCAGCCAGTGCATTCGTCAATTAGAACGGTATGCATTTGACGTGTTGCACCCACAATCGCATCAACAGGGCAGGCTTGAATACATTTAGTACAGCCAATACATTCATCTTCGCGGATATACGCCACTGTTTTAACCGGATCTGCTTGTTCGCCGCCAGCGAGGGGTTTAGCCTCAACCCCCATTAAATCAGCTAGCTTTTTAACGGTCGCTTCACCACCTGGAGGGCATTTATTTATTTCATCGCCATTGGCAATGGCTTCTGCATAAGGACGACAGCCAGGGTAACCACATTGGCCGCATTGTGTTTGCGGTAAAATGGTGTCGATTTGTTCTACAACAGGATTACCTTCTACTCGAAAGCGTACTGCTGCAAACCCTAAAATTAATCCGAAAATTAACGCCAGCAAACCCAGCGCTATTAAAGCGTACAACAAGGTCATATTAAAACTTCACTAATCCAGTAAAACCCATGAAGGCCATTGACATTAAACCTGCCGTTATCATTGCGATTGAGGCACCTTTAAATGGGGTTGGTACGTCTGCTGCGGCTAAACGTTCGCGCAATGCAGCAAATAAAACCAATACTAATGAAAAACCCACCGCAGCACCAAAGCCATAAACGGCCGATTGTAAAAACGTGTGATCTTCTTTGATATTTAATAAAGCAACACCAAGTACCGCACAGTTGGTGGTTATTAAAGGTAAAAATATTCCCAGTAACCGGTAAAGCGTTGGACTGGTTTTTCTGACAACCATTTCAGTAAATTGTACAACAACAGCTATTACTAAAATAAAGCTCATTGTTTTCAGATAGGTAATATCCAATGGTAATAAAATATACTCATTTACTAAATAGCTTGTCACAGAGGCAAGCGTTAGCACAAAGGTGGTTGCCAAAGACATACCTATGGCTGTATCAAGTTTCCCCGACACGCCCATAAACGGGCAAAGGCCTAAAAATTGTACTAATACAAAGTTGTTGACTAACACTGTTCCAATTAATAACAAGACGTATTCTGTCATGTGTGCCTCACGCTAATAAAATCCCGTGTATTATCCTTTTTTCTACTGTGATTAACAACACGTTGAGTGATTATCAGTTAAATAAACAACGTTAAATAATGGGCTAATTGTAAAGGGTTAAAATCAAGGGACTTTGCAATTAAAAAACTGTCAGCATTTTAACGGCTGAAAATTCATAAAAGCACACTTTAAAACGTAAAAAAGAGCATACATGCTCTTTTTTACGTTAATTGGAGTAGAGGCGTTAGATGTCTTTGGGCTTTTCAATGTAGTAACCTTGAACACCATCTAGGCATAACGTTTCTACAATGTGTTTTTCTTCTTGGCTTTCAACGCCCTCAGCAAAAACACTGACGCCAATTCGGTGTGCAAGGTCGACCATTAAACGCATAAAATACTGATTATTTTTATCATCCTCTAAGCCTCGGGTATAACTTGCATCCATTTTAATAAAGTCTGGTTTTAAATCTCTGAAAAACTTAAATGATGTGAGTCCTACACCAAAGCGTTCAACAGTAATTCTGGCTCCAACGCGATGCACCATATCAATAAAACGTTTGCTTGCTTTAATGTTTTGTTGCAGACCAAATTCACTCACCTCAAAAATTAACTTAGAAGCAATATGGGTATCTTTAAGCAAACGACGCTCTAACCAAATCATAAATTGGTCACTGTGCGCACTTGAAGGGGTAATATTTAAGCCAAAGTATTTTTCAGATAAATTACTCGATTTTATTCTTTCTAATGACGATTCTATAATTAACTTATCAATTTCTATTGCCATATCGAGCTTTTCAGCCATTGCTAAAAATGAAGCGGTAGGCAAAGCTTGATTTTCTTCTGTTTTGAAGCGGGCTTGAATTTCAGCATAGGCTTTAATGCTTTTACCTAATGGCATAATATTTTGGATCACTAAATGGACACTTTTAGACTCGATCACTTCGTTAATCACTTTACGCCAGTTTTGGTTACCAAACCCTGCGCTCACATTATTAACAAGATCAGTATCGCGCTGCACATGCCACGCATTAGCTTGCTTAGATTGCGCCATACTCATTGCGTTATCAACGATAGAGAGCAACTCACCTAAAGGTTTGGCTTTTTCGTACCCCACAATACCTGTGTTTGCAACCGAGCTAAGCTCTTGGTTTTGCATATATTGAGTAAAGCGAGATTGTAAGTTTTCACCAAATTTTTCAGCTTCTTTTAACGGGGTATTCGGCAATATAATTATAAAGTCAGAGCTGTTTACTCTAAAAACTTGACTGCCGGAATAGGTACCACTGATATTTACTATGATATCTGCAACCGACTTAATGTACTCATCACCTTTTTGATAGCCTCGACTTTGATTAATTGACTGTAACTCACTACAGCGGACAAGTGCTAAAGAGCCAAATGTACTTATTTCGGTGTTTTCTATATTTTTTTCGTAGTAATCAACAAACATATTGCGATTACCTAATTCAGTAACGCCGTCTTTGTAGGCTTCACGTTTAATATCGTGGGCTGCATTTTTTATATTGTCGTTTTTGCTTTTTAAAAAGTGCGATAAACGATTAAAGCTAGGAATTAAACTTTTCCCCAACTTAGCTAACTCAGGTGAATCAATTTTAGTTGCAAAATCATCACCTAGTTGGTTTTGATTGATATATACATCAATAACATCAGCAACGTCCGTACATATATTGTCGTTAATGTGCTTAACAATGGTTTTCATCAATATAATAGGTATTAGGGCGAGTAGGGTGCTAACAATTAAAATAACAAAAAACGCGGTTTGAAACTGCTCACCCAAGTGAGTAATGTTTAATTTAAATTCAATTTTTATATCGGCGTTATTATTTGTGGCGTACTGAGGACGTACTGAGTTGCTACTAGATTGAATAAGCTCAGCAATAAAAGGTAATTGCACTGCATTGTTAACCGAAAATACTTCAACGCCTTGATAGTCACGTAAAACAAAATTTGAAAAGGTTTCACTAGTTGCAAGCGTGTTTTTAAGATTTTCTGCTGATATATCTGTCGCAGAGAGATTTTTAATGTATTGCTCAACGGTCGCTTGTGCATTTTTTTGAGCGTTGCCGATGGCATTATCAAAATTTTGGCTAATAAAATAACTACCAGCGGACACAAGTACCAGCCAAGCTAACAGTTGTATAAGAATAAGTTTTTTGAAAGCTGCCATTATTTAATCTTTTTATGTCAAATGGGGGAGGACACAACCTCATGATTATTAAACTAATTATAGCTCGATATCAATAGTTATCAAATGGTTAGTTTTTTAAGCAAAAAAGTTTTTATTTTAAAAGAAGAATGGTAGAGCAAATTGGAGGGTATGTCTATGTGATTGTAGTAAATTGGCTCCCCCTCCCCGACTCGAACGGGGGACCTGCGGATTAACAGTCCGTCGCTCTAACCAACTGAGCTAAGGGGGAACTAAAATATACTTTTTATGACTTGGCTCCCCCTCCCCGACTCGAACGGGGGACCTGCGGATTAACAGTCCGTCGCTCTAACCAACTGAGCTAAGGGGGAACTACATCATAAACATAAACTTGGCTCCCCCTCCCCGACTCGAACGGGGGACCTGCGGATTAACAGTCCGTCGCTCTAACCAACTGAGCTAAGGGGGAATCGTTTATGGCTGAAAAACTTGGCTCCCCCTCCCCGACTCGAACGGGGGACCTGCGGATTAACAGTCCGTCGCTCTAACCAACTGAGCTAAGGGGGAAGCGTCTTGCCTTTCAACGGGGCGAAATATTAATGACCGCATAGCAAAGTGTCAACATATAAAAGATCATAAATTCAAAAAAGAGGTCTATTCGTTGTTTTTATGTGCAATCTGCGCGTTTTGTAACACTATTTAAGTAAAGCGCAGTGATATTGTTTTATAAAAACAGGGTAATATTTGCATGAAGTTTGTAATTTGAGCTAATAAAGTGATGAGTAAAATTTAAGAAAACGGCTTTTAATAGCAAAAACGGGTTCTATTTCCTGTATTTTTATAAAGCGATAATTAACTTATTTAAAATAAATGGCTCCTTTTTATTTTGGTACGTTAAAACGGTTGAACTAAATGCGTATTAGTTACGTAAACTAAAACTAGCGCTAAAACATAATATAAATTTTGACTGCAGCAGTAATGCTTTGTACAAAAATAAAACAATCAATGAGTTAGCTACCTGTTTGAGTGTGTTACTCACTGATATTAGTCTAAGAAAAAATCACCTTCATACACATAACAGGGGCATACAACGCTGTTTGCATATTGGTAACGGAAAAAACCAAATGATCAGACAATTTAGCACTCGGTTGTAGCCCTTTATAAACGTGGGGTTGATTGAGTTATCCACGGTTTCTGTGGATAACTCTGTTTATGAAACTTTAAGAACATCAGCACCCCCAGCATTGTAGGGCGCTACAACGATTTCAAGTATTTAAAAGCTTTTTTTTTATACATTTAAAAACAATAGCTTACGATTCAGCTAAGTTACTCACTTGATCGATAAATAAAATTTTTCGTGACGATAAAACACAGTCTCTGACTGTGTGATAAATCAACAAAACCTAAAAAATAAATGTTGCAAAAGTTACATAAATGTACTTTATTTGGTTTTTAGTGTGTTAGCGCAAAATTTGTTTACAAAGGCATAAAAATAACAGTTTGTAGATTAAACGTTTAATTAATTGTTTAGATTTAATAAAGCATGGCTTGAACAGCTCGGATGCTTTAAAATATGCCGTTCAGTAAAAGAGGCTTATTTATTTTATGCGCGCACATTCTCAATCACATACTCGCCCTGATTTACTCACCGCCCCAATCTTGCCTACATTAAAGAAAATGACCATTCCGATGATCTTTGGGATGATCACCCTAATGATGTTCAACATAGTTGATACTTTTTTCATTAGCTTATTGGGTACTGAGCCGCTTGCTGCAGTGAGCTTTACATTTCCCGTCACTTTTACCGTTATTAGTTTAGCGATTGGTTTAGGCATAGGTACCTCAGCGGTAATAGCAAAAGCATTAGGCAGTAACAATATTGAAGAAGCGCGTTTTGATGCCAGTATATCGTTGTTGATTGCGGTGGTATTAGTGTTGGTTTTATCTACGTGTGGCTATTTATTAATTGATCCTATTTTTACTTTACTCGGAGCTGGGGAGCAAGTATTACCGCTCATTCATGAATATATCAGTATTTGGTTTTTAGGCAGTGTATTTTTAATTACCCCGATGATTGGTAATTCTGTACTGCGTGCCAGTGGCGATACTAAAACACCGAGTATTATTATGGGTGGAGCGGGGCTTATCAATGCGGTACTCGATCCTGTACTTATTTTTGGTTTTGGCCCCATTCCTGCGTTTGGCATTAAAGGAGCCGCCATCGCCAGTGTTATAGCATGGGCAGTTGCTGTGGCAATTATTTTATACTTATTAATTGCTAAAAAGCGCTTATTGAGTTTAAAAGCAGGGTCGCAAACGGTTATTGGAGCTATTCGTAAAATATTAAAAATAGGCTTACCCGCAGCAGGTGCTAACATGCTAACACCGGTTGCTATGGCAGTAATGACAGCATTGGTTGCACATCATGGTCCAGAGGCTGTGGCTGCTTTTGGAGTAGGGAGTCGAATAGAATCAATAGCGAGTTTGGTGGTATTAGCATTATCGATGACTTTGCCACCTTTTATTAGTCAAAACTTTGGAGCCAGTCATTTTTCTCGCGTAAAGGATGCCTACCTAGGAACCTTAAAATTTGTGATGTTATGGCAGTTTGTTATTTATATTTTATTAATTATGTTCTCAGGCGTCATCAGTGAAATATTTGGTAAGGAGCAAGCCGTTGTTGATGTCATAAAACTGTTTATTTATACCATCCCATTAAGTTATGGCTTGCAAGGAGTGATCATTTTATCCAACTCCTCGTTTAACGCTTTACACAAACCCATGAACGCCTTAGTTTTGAGCGTCATTCGGTTATTTATTTTTTATGTTCCCTTTGCGTATATCGGGAATGAACTGGCAGGTTTAATCGGCTTGTTTATTGGCGCGGCCATTGGTAATTTATTCACAGCCCTTGTAGCCTATAAGTGGTTTATGAAAGAAATTGAAGCGTTAAGCAGTCAAGCATTACAGGAGTGTAGTCATTGAGCGATCATTTTCAGTTAGAATCAAAATTTAAACCCGCTGGGGATCAGCCTACCGCTATCGCTCAGTTGTGCGAAGGTTTAGAAGCAGGGCTTGCTCATCAAACTTTATTGGGCGCAACAGGGACGGGAAAAACCTTCACGATGGCTAACATCATTAGTGATTTAAATCGCCCCACTATAATTATGGCGCACAATAAAACCTTAGCGGCGCAATTATACGGCGAGATGAAAGAATTTTTCCCGCAAAATGCGGTTGAGTACTTTGTATCTTACTACGATTACTACCAACCAGAAGCCTACGTGGTAGCCAGTGACACCTTTATTGAAAAAGATGCATCCATCAATGAACACATTGAGCAAATGCGGCTCAGCGCCACTAAAGCGTTGTTAGAGCGTCGCGATACCATAATCGTTGCGTCGGTATCGGCGATTTATGGTCTGGGCGATCCTGATTCATACATGAAAATGATGCTGCTTTTAAAAGTGGGCGAAAAAGTCGACCAGCGCGATATGCTGCGCCGCCTTGCAGAGCTGCAATACACCCGTAACGATATTGATTTTAGTCGTGGTACATATCGTGTTCGCGGCGAAGTGGTGGATATATTTCCCGCTGAATCAGATACCTATGCAGTACGTGTAGAAATGTTTGATGATGAAGTTGAACGCCTAAGTATTTTTGACCCCCTCACTGGTGCTGTTGAAAAACATATAGTGCGTGCAACTATTTACCCTAAAACTCACTATGTAACGCCACGAGAAAAAATACTCGAAGCCATCGAAAAAATAAAAGTTGAACTTAAAGAGCGCAGGGCACAATTACTCAGCGCTAATAAATTAGTTGAAGAGCAACGTATTGCGCAGCGTACCCAATACGACATAGAAATGATGACCGAGCTTGGTTATTGCTCAGGCATTGAAAACTACAGCCGTTACTTATCGGGGCGTACACCTGGTGATCCACCGCCAACATTACTTGATTATTTACCCGACGATGCATTAATGATTATTGATGAATCGCACGTAACTGTCTCGCAAATTGGCGCTATGTATAAAGGCGATAGAAGTCGTAAAGAAAACCTCGTTGAATACGGTTTTAGAATGCCCTCGGCCATGGATAACCGTCCACTGCGTTTTGAAGAATTTGAAGCCATTGCACCGCAAACTATTTATGTGTCGGCCACACCGGGTGATTTTGAATTAGAGCGCAGCAATGGCGAGGTTGCTGAACAAGTTATTCGTCCAACCGGCTTACTTGATCCATTAATAGAAGTGCGTCCGGTTGGCGATCAGGTTGATGACTTACTCTCAGAAATTTATAAAAGTGTTGAAAAAGGCGAGCGTGTATTAGTTACAACACTGACTAAACGCATGGCTGAGGATTTAACCGACTACCTGAGTGAGCACAATGTAAAAGTACGCTACTTGCACTCTGACATAGACACCGTAGAGCGGGTTGAAATTATTCGTGATTTACGTGCCGGTGTGTTTGATGTGTTAGTAGGCATTAACTTACTACGTGAAGGTTTAGATATGCCAGAAGTGGCATTAGTAGCTATTTTAGATGCCGATAAAGAAGGCTTTTTACGCTCAGCTCGCTCGCTTATTCAAACCATAGGCCGTGCTGCGCGCCACCTTGATGGTCGTGCTATTTTATACGGTGATAGAATCACTAAGTCGATGGCCAAAGCCATTGATGAAACCCAGCGACGCCGCGATATACAGCATGCTTATAATGTTAAGCACGGTATTGAGCCTAAAGCACTGATCAAAAAGATACTCGATGTAATGGATGTAGGTGAAGATGCTTCACCGCAAGATAACTTACAGCTTATTCGTAAAGAGTCTAAAAAAATTCTTAGTGCGAAAGAAATTGCCACGCAAATTAAGCAGCTTGAAACCAAAATGCATGCCTACGCCAGTGATTTAGAATTTGAAAAAGCCGCCTCTGTACGCGACGAAATACATGAACTACAACAACAGTTGATTAATTAAATGACAATCGATTTTACTCCTCTTATTAATGCATTAGCAGACACGCCTTTTGCAGATAACGAATTATGCCGCGTATTTCATGGTCGCGGCCACAGCGTAGAAGCGCTAAGCCATATTAACTTAGACTTTTATCCACCGAGTTTGTTTTTGGTGTCATACAGTGAAATTGATGAGATAACACTCACTACGCTCACCGATATGTTATGGCAGTGGGCACAACAACATCATCCAGAGCTAATTACTGCATTGGTGTATCAGCAGCGAGCGGGGCTGCAAAGCCATAACACCCTTGTTCACGGGCAATTGCCCGCGCGCCATAGCGTAGCCGAAAATGGTGTGCGTTTTTTGGTTGATTTAATGAGTAAGCAAAACACCGGTATTTTTCCAGATATGCGAAAAGGCCGTGAGTTTGTCATGCAAAATAGTAAACATGCCAAAGTACTTAACCTGTTTTCTTATACTTGTGGTTTTTCGGTAGCGGCTATGCACGGCGGTGCCGATCATGTGATGAACATGGATATGAGCAAAGGCGTGTTAAAAGTCGGTAAGCAAAACCATCAATTAAACAATGTTGATAGGGGCGTCAGTTTTTTACCGCATGATATTTTAAAGTCGTTTGGTAAGCTAAAAAAAGCCGCACCGTTTGATTTAATTATTGTTGATCCACCCAGCTTTCAAAAAGGCAGTTTTATATTAACAAAAGACTACCAAAAAGTGCTGCGCAGACTTCCTGAGCTTTTAAACGATACTACACAGCTGTTGTTATGCGCTAATAGCCCAGAGCTTTCAGAAAACGACTTTAAAGCACTTATTCAAGAACATACTCAAGGTGCTATTGAGTTTGTTAAACGCCTAGAACCGACTGATCGCTTTATTGAAATTGATAGCGATAAAAGCTTAAAAGCATTGGTGTACAAAACAAAAACATAGTGAGTTAAATGAAACTGAGTAAACGTTTAAACGCCATCAATTCATTAATTACAGAGCCTTACGATATTGTTTGGGATTGTTGCTGCGATCATGGCTTTTTAGGGATGGCGTTACTTGAGCGCGATATAGCAAAACATATAAATTTTGTGGATATTATTCCAACGTTAATGGAAGCGCTCGAACAGTCGCTGCAACAATTTGAGCAAGGTAAATCTTTACCTTCATGGCAAGTGCGCTGCGAAGATGTTGCGCAAATTAAATTGCCAACAGCTGCAAAGCAAGTGGTGGTTATTGCTGGTGTGGGGGGCGATTTATGTTTAAAGCTTATTGAACAAATTATTGCCAACAACCCGCAAAGCTTGCACCAACTCAGTTTTATTATTTGCCCCATTCAGCATCTTTACAAAGTGCGCGAAGGTTTAAAAGCCTGTAATTTAAAGCTCGAAAACGAGCAAATTATTGTTGAAAACAAACGTTTTTACGAAGTATTACACGTTAGTGTAAATGCCAGCCAAACACTCACTCAAACCGGTGCTCAAATGTGGGATAAACACAATCCACAACATCATCAATATCAGCAGCAATTGCTTAACCATTATACTCGAATGCTCAATAAAGATAGACTTTACTATCAAAAAGTTATAACAGAGTATCAACGAGTATTTGAATGCTAAATACTCCTGTCAGTGTGATCGGTTTTTGTGATTAACTACGTAAAGTGCTTCATAGTTAATATCTTGCCACTAGGCGGATTTATTTGGTTTAAATATGTCAGATAAAAATATAAAAATTGAGCCATTATTAGGCGATGGGCAAAAGTGGCAACACAGTTACGAGCAACCGATTTCGTATGCGCCGTTAGTACAACTGGCCAATAATAATTGGATTGTTCCCCAGCATTTTTTACGTTACAAACATACGCTAGCCAGCGTTAATGAAGTGCTTAACGACATTAGTTTTTCTACTCACTTTAGTGTGTTAGCTGCAGAAAAAAACAGTGATATTTATCTGCAAGTGGCGGTACTTAGTCCAGATAATTACCGTGCTGAGAACAAAGCAAAAAAGTTACTGTTTGGTCGTCGCTGGCCAGTAGAGCAAAATTTGCCAACCTCAGAGCTTATTCAAACAGCATTTTTAGCATTGAAAGTGGCACGCGAGCATGAAGTAAGAGAGCTTTTTCAGCTGCAGCATCAAGGCGCAACCAGCACGCCGTTTAATAATCATCATGATTTACCTGTTATGGCGCAAAACCCTGAGCTTGTTAAAAGCACATCGTTTAAAAATATTCCATTGAACGACCTGATAGAGCGCCTGGTGTTTGCGGATAATAAAATTGCGCTAATTAACTGCCAAGCCATAATCACCGGCGAGCAGGTGTATACGGTTAAACTTCATTGCGATAGTTGTCAGCTAAGCGAATTTAATAATAAAACCTTGTCATTTTTAGCACCTGATGCAACAATCAACAGCTTTTTACATAGCTTTATTGCCGCACTGGTTGCTGTAAGTAACGAGTATGTGAGTGAGCATTTTAAATACCAAGGCTTTGCGCGCTTTAGTAAAGATGTACACGCAGAGCAGGTCGGGGAGCTAAGCATTGCCATGCGTTCACCAAGTTCAGTTAGTTTATGTTCTATGGGTAAGCAAGAGGCGAATCAGTTAAACTTTGAAATAGACAGCGGCAGGGCACCCCAAGGGTGTGGACAAGCCATTGGCGGGTTTTTAGCTGCCCATGGTATAGAGCAGCCAGAAAATGCACATTTATACCCTAATTATTTATAACTAAGGGACAGCTATAGTTTGTTTATTTCTTGTTTTACGCTATAGCTTGAGTCGGTAACAATGGCTTCAAGTGTTTGTACTCGCTGTTTGAGTTCAGTCACTTGCGCGGTTACTTCTGCTAGTTGCTTATGAGCATCTTGATTGTTGTCTTGAACTTTATGTTTAAACTCAAGGTGCTTTTTATACATATCGTAAATAACCCCCGAACCTACAGAAATAAGTACAATGAGAACTATCATTGTTGTGCCAGACATAATTACTTCCTTTAATTTTATTTTAAGTTTAAATTATAACCATAATTAAGCGCCGATAAAGCTAATTAATTGTAACTTTATTTGTATTTATAAAGTCATTGTTATTATTTGTGCCGCCACCATATAGTAACCATGCAGTTTTTTTTAATCGATACAAGGAATAGGTATGTTAAATAATAAAATTCCACCGGTTGTCGTTGTGGTATTTTTCGCTGCTGTTATGGCACTGATTGCGCATTACACAGTAATAGACTTTACCGCCTTCATAACTTACCTAGCATTAGGATTAGTCGCTATAGGTTGTTTCTTTTGTGTTGCTGGGGTCGTCAGTTTTCGTTTAGCCAAAACCACGGTACTACCAAATAAACCTGAGCAAGCAACAAGCTTAGTTACCTCAGGGGTATATAAACTCTCACGTAACCCTATGTATTTAGGCTTTGCTTTTATACTGGCGGGGTGGGGCGTGTGGCTAAGCTCTATTTGGGCTTTTTTAGGTATTGTGGGCTACGTTGGTTATTTAACGCTGTTTCAAATCATTCCCGAAGAGCGGGCGTTACATCAGTTATTTGGTGAGCAATTTGAGGATTACAAATCGCGGGTAAAACGCTGGCTTTAATGTTTTTTCATACTAAAAAAGGCTACCCTTGGTAGCCTTATAGTGTGCTTATTTTAAACTTTACTCGTATTCAAGCGGGTCGGTTACGTTGTTCAGCTCAAAGGCTTCTAAACGTTCTTGGCAAGCGCCACATTTGCCACAGGCCTTATCACGACCGTTATAACAGGTCCATGTTTGGCTGTAGTCTAATCCCATTTTAATACCATCGGTTAAAATATCGATTTTAGTATTATTTAAATACGGGCTAAAAATTTCTACCGCATCGTAATTAGCAATACGACACACATCATCCATCTTTTTAACAAACTCAGGGCGGCAATCTGGGTAAATAGCATGATCGCCCGAATGCGCACCGTAATATACTTTGCTTGCTTTAAGCGACACCGCATAACCTACCGCTAAAGAAAGTAAAATCATGTTGCGATTAGGCACAATGGTGCTTTTCATGCTTTCTTCTTCGTAATGGCCTTCTGGCACATCAATATCGTCCGTTAACGACGAGCCACCAATAAGCTGATTAATTGCCGATATATCAACAATCTTGTGCGGTACATTTAGCTTTTCACATACGCTGGCGGCGACTTTAAGTTCTTTAACATGACGCTGACCATAATCAAACGAGAGGGCATAAACATCATGGCCTTGCTGCAGGGCTTTATTTAATACAGTAAATGAGTCCATACCGCCGGAATAAATAACAACTACTTTTTGCGTCATACGTGGTTTGCTCTTTAGTTTTGATAGAGGTTTATATCAGGGCGCGATATACTACACGGCCAAGGCATAAATGACAATTTTTGCACCGTGCTTTGTGATTTCTAATAGTAACAATTTTGCCGTCAGGTTGTAAGTGAGATTTCTTTTGTACAAAATTAATGAAGTGTTTGAAACCATTCAAGGTGAAGCGAGTTTTACTGGTACGCCGTCTATTTTTTTACGCCTGCAAGGTTGCCCTGTGGGATGTTCATGGTGCGACACAAAGCAAACCTGGGATGTTGATAACGTATATAAAGTATCACTTGATGACACGGTAGAAAAAAAAGCCGACTCAGATCATTGGGCTGAGGCCAGTGCCTCGCAAGTACTGGAGTTATTTAAATCCCGTGGCTATACCGCCAAGCATGTTGTTATAACCGGTGGCGAACCTTGCATGTATGATTTGAACCCAGTATGTAATTTACTGCATGATCATGGCTTTAGCACACAAATAGAAACCAGTGGCACCTTCGAAATACTCGCCCCTGCACAAACGTGGGTCACGGTATCGCCAAAAATTAATATGCGCGGTGGTTACAAAGTATTGAGCAGTGCTATGCAACGCGCCGATGAAATTAAACACCCGGTTGCTATGCAAAAACACGTAGAAGAACTGGAAGAGCTATTTACCGCCACCGGCGTAAACCCAAAACTGGTATATTTGCAGCCAATCAGCCAAAAAACCTCAGCCACTAAATTAGCCATTGATACTTGTATCGTCAAAAACTGGCGCTTATCAATTCAAGTTCATAAGTATTTGGGGATTAGTTAAAGGGCAGCTGTAAGCTGCTCTGCGTTAAGTTATATTACGTAGATACAAGGTTGGGTTATAAACCCAACCGAACTAAACAAATTTCAACTCATAAAGTTAAGCTGGCTTTAAATATAATTTTCATCAATAAACTGACACCACAGCTGTGTATTTAATTCTGGTACATTTGGCTTATCTCTAATACCGAGTTTAAACATGATCACAGAGCGCCATTCTAAAGAGCCAATGTCTGGCCCATGTCCATAACCGTCACCGGTATTAATTTGCTGCTCAACATAGTTAAACCATGCCTCAGAGCACGGCGAATATTTTTCATCTTTTTGCGCAACACTACTGCATCCAGCAATAATGAGTAATAAAGGGGCCATTAATAGTTTCATATTTTACCTATGTGTTTATTTTGCTAATCGCTGCTGTGTTAAGGTTAAACGCTTATGTGAGCTGTATACTTGCAACCTTTCATCGTCCGTAATTAAAAATGCATCCATTTCTACAGATATTAAAGCAGATATGGGGAAAATCTCTAAAATACCAAGATCAGCAAGTTTAGCTGAAAGAAGTGCTGTTTTGCCATTAACAATAAAAGTAGAATCTTGATCACGAAAATCGCCATCAACATATAGTTTTGCACCACCAAACCATGAGTTAACAATTTTAATTTTATGACCCTTGACCGTGAATTCGAACTCTTTTCTCATTTTCAAACTCCATTTTTTGAAAAGTGTATAACATGTTAACGCCGTAAATAAACGGCAGAAAATAGTTGGCAATAACTTGTTGGGAACGAACAAAATAATCTGTTTTTATCCCACTTCTAATTTTTTTTGTTCAATTGCGATTTGCACAATACATTTTCGTTAAGTTTATTACCAAACAAAAATTTCAACCTTTCTGTACCACCCGTTTTTTCATAAAACTCTTGTAAAGTAATTTCTTTTTTCTCGTAGCTCATTAGCTGCCAAAAACCGTAAAAGCCTTTGAACCAAAAGTAATAAAACACCGCTCCAACAGCCAATAGGAAATATGCTGATTTGCCAACTTTTCGTTTGTACTTTATGGCGCAATAAAAAAACCAGACACAGCTTAAAACTGCCACTATTAAAAATGCCGTAAAAGGTGTAATTGCAGTATCAATATTATCCCAAAGGAAGCTTAGACAAATTGAGCTCCAATCTAACCCCATAGAGAAAATTAAAGTAATCTTAAAAAAGAAATATAATAAAACGGTAGTAAACACCGCATATAAGATCCCACTTTCCTTGTACTCTTCTTTATTCAATACTTGTCCTTATTGAGCGATTTAATAATCTTATAGTGCGCGAGTCGTGCAGGTTTATATCCATACCACGCTCACTTTTCTTCTGTAAAGTTTTAACAAATTACCTAAGATATTACTATCACTAACTTTTCTATGATTTTTAAGAAAAGCTAATATTTAAAAGCGTTGTTATTGAGCAGCGCTTTTGTTTTTATTTTGTTGAACCTTGAACCTTGAACCTTGAACCTTGAACCTTGAACCTTGAACCTTGAACCTTGAACCTTGAACCTTGAACCTTGAACCTTGAACCTTGAACCTTGAACCTTGAACCTTGAACCTTGAACCTTGAACCTTGAACCTTGAACCTTGAACCTTTTTAAAGTACCAAACTAAAACCCAAGTTTGCAAAGTGTATTAGGTGGTGCTTATATTAAACTAAGTGATTGGGAGAATGCGCTTGGCTAAATACCTACTACTGTTGTTTGTTTTTTCTTATGTTTTTATAAACTCGGCTTTTGCTAGTGTAAAAGTGGGCGTGACTCACTGGGTTGATTACACTAATCCGGATGAAACAGGCGTTTATATTGAATTATTAAAAGAAGTTTATGCGGATGAACAGCTCGAGTTTGATTTTAGTACTTACAAACGAATTACCAATTTATTTGAACAAAAACAATATGATATTGTTGTTGGTGTTGCTAAAGAGGATATTCCTTTAGCTTATTATCCTAATTGGTATTTAGACTACGATTACCCAATTAATGCGTATTTTGTAGATTCTGCTCATAAGTTTAATAAACTGTCTGATTTAAACAACAAAGTATTAAGCTGGCTCGATGGCTACAATTTCGATAAGTTTATTGAATACCCACACGATTATTACCCGGCTTCTACTATTGAAAACGCAGTGGCACTGCTACTCAATAAACGCATAGATGCTTTCGTTGATTTTGACTACAACATTCCCAAAGAGTACAAATCAAAGCTTAATTATGTAGAGGTTGTGCCAGCAAGGCCTATTTATTTAGCCTTTTCGAATAATGAAAAAGGGAAAGCCTTGGCGAGAAAATTTGACCAAACAATGCCAAAATTAAAATCATCGGGACGGTTGCAGGCATTATATAAATTAGATTATGAAAATACGCGTTTTGCAGAGTTTGACGCAAATAAAACAAAAATCGTATTAAGTAGTAACGATGAGTCTTTGCTACGACTGAACTCAGTTACCGAAGGAAAATCACTCGACGCGCAGCTTTATAAGTTAATTTTGGCTGAAATGCGAGATTACAGAATTGAGTTTGTAAAAGCGCCAGATACCAATGTTGAGGTGCAATTTGGCATTAGTCATTGTTTCGCCAATAAAATTAACACGCCAGAACGAGCAAGCCGCTATTTAATATCAAAGCCGTTTTCTTTGTATCTCGCACCGCGACTTTATTCTCCAAATAACTTGGCTCAATTTAAACATATAAAAAATTTAGACGAGTTGGTGTCACAAAGTGGATTAAGGTTGGGGTTATCAAAATTCAGAATATTCTCCGAAGACATTATGTCTCTACTTGAGGAGGTAGATAAAACTAAAATAAAACCAGCTCCCACTAATATATTCTCTAGATTACAACAATTAGCGAAGTTGCAAGAGTTTGATGCGTCTATTGAATACCCCAGTGATGTAGCCACGTATTGGCACGATATAACAGATGCTGATATTCACTCCTTTGATTTGAAATTAAAAACATCGTTTACTGTTGGGCATTTAATGTGTGAGCGCAGTGAAGAAAATATAAAATTTATGCAGAACTTTAATAATACACTCTCAAAATTAATTCAAAGCGATGAATATAAAGCGCTTATATACCACTTTGCGGCTGACTTACCTGCTGAACAGTTTAATAAAATTTATCAGCAAGCACTGTTAGATGAAGAGTGAGAACGCAAGCACAACGTGGTTTTTTAACCGCTAGGGTAGGCATATTTATCATTGAAATAATAAGCCGATGATAAAAATAAAGCCGCCTTTGTAAGGTAGATTTGTATAACGCTGAATACTTGGCTCTGAAAATTCAAACAATGGCACTAACAAGTGCACCTGCGTCAGTAATACCGGCGTCTTTCATGGCTTGGCTAATCATTTGTACCAGCGCGACTACTTGAGATTGTGTTGATGAAACAATATTTGCCTGTGCTTCAATTTGTGCTTGTATGACCTCGTCTTCCGGATCGGATTGAGTTTTTAATTGAGAGAGTAGCTCTTTTTGTTGTTCAAGCTGCTGTTTAAGCTCTTTAAGTTGCTCTATCATTTTTGCGATATATTCAGGCATTTCTGAATTTGCTGTTTTTTCAGCGTTTTGCTCAGCCTCTTTTCCTGAGAGTTTATTGCGTTCTTTGTCTGATAATTGATAATCAGTGTTGTCCTGATTTTTTGTTGTGTCTTTTGTTTGTTGTGTAATATTTGTTTTTTCGGCTGTAATTTTAACGTCAAAGGCTGAGTGTTTATTTAGCTGTATCACGGTTTATTATCCATAATGTTATTTGTTACTAATTTAACTATCGGCAGGAATGCTAAAGTACTAAAGCGATAAATACAAAAAAGCGTTGCCATTGAGCAACGCTTTTATTTTATCTTGTTTAGCCTTTAGCCTTTAGCCTTTAGCCTTTAGCCTTTAGCCTTTAGCCTTTAGCCTTTAGCCTTTAGCCTTTAGCCTTTATTCAGCTGCTAAATAATCTAATACCACTTGGTGGTGATCTTTGGTTTTGAATTTATCAAACAAGTGTTTAATTTTACCGTCTTGGCCTACTAAGAAAGTGAGGCGGTGGATACCGTCGTACTCTTTGCCCATAAACTTTTTATAGCCCCACACCCCAAATGCCTCAGCAATGGCATGATCTTCATCTGAGAGTAGGTCAAAGTTAAGCTCTTTTTTTGTTTCAAAGTTTTTAAGACGCTTAATCGGATCTGGGCTTATGCCAACAACATGGGTGTTAAATTTAGCAAGCTCGGCTTGTTGGTCACGCAGGTTTTCGGCTTGTACGGTACAGCCAGGCGTTGACGCCTTAGGGTAAAAGTACACCAGTACTTGTTTTTCTTTTAATAACTCGCTGAGCACGACGGTTTCATCATTTTGGTTTTGTAAGCTAAAAGCCGGTGCTGTGTCGCCACTTTGTAATGGGGTAATTTTGTTCATGCTAAACTCCTTAGCGAATACGTCGAAAGATGTAATCTACGTTTAAAACGTGCGAAAGGTTTTCAAAACTAATTTTAAATTGGTCAATATCAACGTCAACGGGAATATTAAATTCAAGTTCACAACGCATTTTTAGCTCAGTTTCTTCTTCGTAGGTGTCTGACTTTAATGAGCAAATATTAATATTATTATCTGCAAAAAAACGCGTTACTTTACTTAATGTGCCAGGGGTGTCTATGCCGGTATATTCTAAGGTATAGCCTGCACAAAACTCGCTTTGATTATGGCTTGAAGTACGCTTCATCATAGTGAGCAGGCCAAGCTCCATGCCTTTGGTCGGTAATGTATGCTCTATGCGGCTAATGGCTGACATATCACCGCTAAGTAGCATAATAAAGGTGAATTCGTTGCCTAAAATTGCAATACGGCTATCTATAATATTACAGTGGCAATCGCTTACGAGTTGCGTAAGTTCACTGACGATGCCCGATCTATCCTCGCCAATTGCGGTTAAAACAATTTGATGATTTGAAAATGCAGTCATGGGTTTTAAAGTACCTAAGTTACTTGGATGAAAACAACCGACTTGGCAACAAAAAAATAAACACGTAGCGTTGCACGGCGGCAAAGTTTAACACAAAACCCGCGTTAAACTATAGCAGCGGTTAATTTTAGGCGGTTAATAGTGCAGTGTTTCTTGTTTTTACAAGCTTGTGAAAGTACCATAGCAAAAATGTGTCTATTTGTAGCCTAGTCCGTTTGTTATCTCATAGGCTGAATGCAGTTAGGCAAGCAAATTATAAATGTAAAGTTAATATTGATTTTACACTGAACCAAATCGGCATTACCCACTCATATATTTGTTAAAACAATTAAGGGTATGCTAAGGAGAATTATCTGTGCAGTATTGGATCCCAAAAGCACTAGCAGTAAGTGTATTGGTAAGTTTGTCAGGGTGTAGTGTATTTACAAGTGATGCTCATAATGAGCGTAATTACCGCGCCCATGAGCCGGTTAAAGCGCCTGCATCGTTATCTCAACCCGCTCAAGATCCTGTTTATAAAATGGATGTGGGTCAATATGATAATAATCCGGAGGCAACAAACTATCGTCCGCCGGCGCAAGTTTTAACCATTGCTAAAGGCAGTTGGGTTGAGGAAGCAGATAAACAAGCGCGTATTTATTTTGATAAAAATGACGGCATTGAAGATTTAGATGTGTTTATTTGGGATTCGATTCAAGCGGTGCTTGCTGATAATAACATTAGTGCAACACAGCTAGATAAAACGCAAGGAACACTCGTAACCGATTGGTACGCTATTGTAAAGCCTGAAGAAAGCTGGTTATGGGGCAATGATGAAAGCGTTGATTTAGAGCGTTTTAAATTTACCATTGAAGAAAAAGAACACCAACGCACAGCCTCGTTAACCGCTGAGCTTATTGATTTTAAAGGTGATAAGCCGCTAACTGATTTATTAAAACAACAGCTTGAAGTGCGTGCACTTAACCAAGTAGTGAGTGAGTTTGATTACCGCTACCGTCAGCTTGAAGTTGATATGCGTAAGCGCCAAGGGATCATCTCGTTAGAACTCGGGTTTGATAACAAAGGCAATGCCGCACTTGTTACTGAGCAGGCTTACGATACGGTATTCGATCGCTTTTCTGGATTTTTAGAGCGTTTGTCGTTCACAATTGTTGAAGTAAACCAAGAGACAGGTTTAATTACAGCAGATTATGCGAAAGTAGAAAGCAGTGTGTGGGATTCAATTTGGGGCGATGAACCAACAGAGCTTCCAATTGATGAAGGTCAATACCAAATTTTGGTTAGCAAAACCAAACAAGGTGGCACCAGTCTAACGTGGATGGATGACAAAGGCGAAACGCTTGAACCAGGTACAATGAATGGGTTACAACAAGCATTAGAAGCGGCGTTAATCAAGCGCGGTATTAAAATTTAATAAATATAAATACTTCCCACAAAAAGAGCACTTAGCTCTTTTTGTGGTTTTTACAGGTTGAAAATATGTCTCAGTTAGATTCATCACGCCCAGCACCAGTCCAAAAAAGTTATGATTTGAAAGTATGGTTGGTTTTTTTAATTCCTTCTTTAATCGGTGTTTTTTTGTTCATGACGCCAGTACCGTCTGGCGAAATAATGACGATCCCTATTGCGGTAATGGCAAAAGCAATTCAAGCCTTATTTAGTGAAATAGCACTAGGGCTAATAGCGACAATTATTTGTATTACTGGCGTTATGTCGTTGATATTTAGTGTGTTTAAACCGAAAAGCTTAACCAAATTTCGCTTATTAAATCATTTATTTAATGTGAGTTGGATTTGGTTAGTAACACGGTTATTTGGTATGGCGTTTGTGCTTTTAACTTATTTTCAAGTTGGGCCGCATGCTATTACCTCAGAAAATACCGGTTTATTAGTATTAAAAGATTTACTACCGGTGTTGTTTTCGGTGTTTATTTTAGCGGGCTTGTTACTGCCGTTATTACTTAATTTTGGTTTACTTGAGCTGGTGGGTACCTTACTTACTAAAGTAATGCGTCCATTGTTTGGGGTGCCGGGGCGCAGTGCAGTTAACTGTGTTGCTTCGTGGTTAGGTGATGGCAGTGTCGGTATTTTGATGACTGCACGCCAGTATGAAGATAAATACTACACTCAACGTGAAGCTGCGATTATTGGTACCACTTTCTCTGCTGTATCAATTACCTTTTGTTTGGTTGTTATTGGCCAAGTAAAGCTTGAATATTTATTTGCACCTTTTTACCTAACCGTGTGTTTAGCGGGTGTAGTGGCTGCGATAATTGTTCCGCGTTTACCGCCACTGCGGTTTAAAAAGGACGTGCTTATTGATGGTGAAGAGCCCGATGGAAACGCTGAATTGGTTCCTGAAGGCAAAACATTATTTAAGCATTCACTTGATGTTGCATTAACTAAAGCAGAAAAAGCACCAGGCTTAAAAGGCACAATTGAAGAGGGCTTACACAACGCATTTGATATGGTGTTTGCAGTATTACCTGTGGTAATGGCTGTGGGTACATTTGCGTTAATTATTGCTGAGTACACGCCAATATTTCAATATTTAGGTATGCCGTTTATTCCATTTTTAGAATTACTACAAATACCTGAAGCCGAAATGGCGGCGCAAACGATTATGGTGGGATTTGCAGATATGTTTATTCCGTCTATTTTAGCCGCAGGCTCAATTGAAAGCGATGTAACACGTTTTATTATTGCGGCAATGAGTGTAACGCAACTTATTTATATGTCTGAAGTAGGCGCACTTTTATTAGGTAGTAAAATACCGGTTAATATTTTTGAGTTATTTGTTATTTTTATTCTCAGAACTTTAGTAACCTTGCCAGTTATTGCCTTAATGGCACACTGGTTAGTTGGCTAGAACAATCATTTAAACGAAAAAAAGCCCTGATTATTCAGGGCTTTTTTGTTTCTTTGCTTTGCGCAGATGAGCGTGGTGCTGAGGGTTTAAACTCGCTTTTTGCACTTAAACGCAGCAGTACTAAATTGCCGATAACAATAGCCAGTACAATCACGATAACGAGTACGATTTGCCAAATTTGCATTGCGATGCTCTTATTTTTTATTAAGCGATAATTATGACCACTTTAAATAAAAGCTGCAATCCTCTCTAGGGCTGTAAATAAGCAATTAAAACCGTTGTGCCACCGATAACGTTAAAAAGTTAATGCCTGGGTTTGGCGCTTTAAACCCGGCGTTTGAATAGTGAATAATTCGCAGCGCTACATTAGTTTCACCAAAATCTGCCACTAGGCCTATCCTATCTTCAAACTGATAGTGAGTACTTAGGTTTTTACCAGCAAAATAGCGCTCATCAAGTAATGAAAAACCAATGCCAGCCTCTACATAAAAGGGGGTGTTGTATACACTAAATGCTGGAAATTGCACCACCGGTGACACAGCCAAGACTACGTTGGATTGTGATTGTTGATCATGGCGGTATTGCCACACGTTAACGCTGCTTTCTAAATAAAAACGAGCATCGCCGACAAAGTTTTGCATTCCTTGAGGGTGATATTGATACGCAAGCTTTGCCCCTGTTACATTGCCTTCTCCTTTTAAAAGATCGACGGCATAACCATGGTTAGAGGATGCATAAGCGGCTTTGGTAGCCAATATAAACAGGGTAAAAACAAGAACTAAAAGTCTGTTGTATGAGGTTTTCATAACGGCCAACTAGGGTTTAAGTCAAAATAGTAAAGGGATAATAAGGGCGGTGAATTGGTGTTTTCAATGAGGACAAAAAGCCGCTTGTATATGGCTTGTTAACTGATTTATTTAACCAATTGAATTTATTTAATTAATTCAATTGGTGCCAATTAGGCATTAATAAGTTGCTTATTTATGCCTTTTTTATTGCCTGTTATTTGCGTAAATTACGCTTAAATTAATTATTTAAACTATGCATTTTTTATGAAACTTATAAAGCTTTTAGTGGTTATTGCTGTTTTTTTCAGTAGCGCTTTGTATGCACAAACGCAGCCATCACCTAAGCAGTTATTGCAAACTGTAGCAGAATCATTATTTAACGATATTGGACAGGTAAATGCCAAAGGCGATGCCAGCAAAGAAGCCATGTCGTTAATTGTTCAGCAGCGTTTAATGCCACATATTGATGTTAAGTTTGTGTCTTTTAAATTATTAGGTAAGCATATTAAAGGTATTAACCGCGACCAAGGTGTTGCGTTTATTAATGCTGTAGAGCATTACTTAACAGGGACTTATGCCGGTGCGCTTATGAAGTACACAGGGCAGGATGTAATATTTGAGCAAGACGCTGCTGCAAGCGACTCTAAATTTGCTACGGTTAAAACGCAAATTATTGAACCGAATAAGCCAACCATTGATTTGCACTTTAAATTGCGTTTAGGTAATAACAATCAGTGGAAGGTATACGATATTGTTGCAGAGGGAATTTCGTTGCTCAGTGCTAAGCAAAAAGAGATCATTCAACGTATTTCTGATGTGGGATTAGACCAAGTCACAGCAGAACTTCAGCAAAGTTAGTACTTTTGCAATTAACAGCTCCAACCTAAAAGCAGCTAATGACGTATGTCGTTAGCTGCTTTTGTATTTTGGCCTATATTGCATGAGTTTACGCTAGCTTGGCTACCTAGCTGTGGTAGAATATTGGCTTCTTTGATTAAGCGTGGTGTCAGCTAAATACTGTTATAACTGACTACTCACCCGAGCTACACTGGAGTTGTGTTGTTTTAATGGAAAATGTACTAATTTGGCCAAAGGAATACCCGTTACTGGTCAAAGGGCTGGTTGAACAAAACGGTGCCTTCATTTTAGATGCTTTAGAAGCTTGGCCCGCCTGTCGCTCTACTGAAGAAGATAATGGTGTATGCACTACTGTTTTACCCCCAATTTATTATTTAACCTGGTTAACCCCCTTAGAGCCATTTGAAGAGTGTTATTTTCAGCATATTTCTGAATATGATGAAAACGCACAAGAGTATATTGCTGCACTGAAAGAGCATTATTTTGCCAATGATTACAGCATAGAAAATATTGTGCTAATGCTGTGTCAGCGACTTGAAAAGTATGCAAGTGTGTCGGCACAAAATAACATTGAAACGCCACTTTCTTTAATTAGCTTATTTTTTAGTAAACGCTTTTTTACTCTGATAGAGCATGCGCTAGAGCAAGGTGCAAAGCTCTCTGCTGCAGATACCTTAGCTATTTGGAAAGAGGTCGATTTTAGAGAGCGTTTAAGTGCGCATATTCCCCAGTCGATTGCTGATATTGACCACTTAGCAGAGCTGACCAGCGAAAAAGTGGCTGCTGGCAAAGATTACTTTACTTTGTTAACTCAGGTGTCTCCTGATGTTGACTCTATTGTGCTTTTAGAAAATGCCTTACTTGCGCATTTAAACAAGAAAAAAGCTAAGCAAACCATGGCAATGCGCTTTATTGAGCAAGGCGCCACGGGCACCTTAACCGATGAAGATAATAAAACAGCATTTATGTGGGCGGCAGAAAAAGGCTACGTAAATGTAGTAGAAACACTCCTGCAGTACCAAGATAAAAAAGCGGTAGACGGCCAAGGTAATACGGCGCTGCATTACGCGGTGATAAGTAAAAACGAATCGTTAATGATTTTACTGCTCAAAGCAGGGTATGACTTTAGAGCGCGAAATAACGAGGGGTTAAGTTGTTACCGATTAGCGGTTAGTATAAAAGCCAGCAACTTAGTTAAGTGCCTTGAGCGTGACTTTGGTATTAAAGAGTTATCGCCAGAGGGGCAGCTAGAGCGAATTAAAAAGGTGCATGTGCTACATGCGGTTGTGGCTTTATTATTACCGCTACAGTTATTTTTCTTTTTTGATGAAAACATCACTATAAAAAGTGAGCTTACTCTTTTTATGACCATGACGGCGGTGGTGTGTTTTTTCTTTGCAACGAACTTAAAGCGTTGCTCATTGTATCCGCATGTAAAACACCCATGGGGATTGTTTTTAATACGAATGATGTCTGTTTTTAGTCTTGTTGCACAACTAGGTTTAGCCTGTATTGTGGGGCTGGCAGCTTTAAGCGAGTTAGTTTAAAAGTTAATGTTTTGCTACAAAAAAACGCGCTAATTAGCGCGTTTTTGCATTGTAGGGTATTTATTACGGATTGTTTTTATCGTGCTCGTGTGCGGCTTTTTCTTCAGCGAGCTCATCTTTAAGCTTTCGAATTTTAAGCCCAAGTTCTTGCCCTCTATGGCGCGCATAATAAGTACAGCCAATAAACATAGATGAGGCAAATAATAACTCAAGCAATACCCATATAAGCTCATCTTGTGCGACCCACAGCAATGTAAAGCCATGAATAAAGTAAAACATAACAATAAAATTAGCCCACGCATAGGTGTAGGTTTTATCTTGTAATATGCCTTTTAATGGCAGTAATAGTGGCAATACATACACTAAGAAAAGAAAGGTGTTACTGTGGCCGTCTCTAGGGGCTAATACAAACATCCATAACGGCATTAAAATAAGCAGACCAATATAACCAAATAAGGCTAGGCGCTGAAATTTAATGGTAATCGGTTTTTTAGCAGGCTCGCTTGCTTGAATCATTTAAGTTTACTCGCAACTTGAGTCAGGCGTTTTCCTACGCTTTGACATATTTTAATTTCATCCTTACTCAGGGTTGAGCTGTTATTGCTACCTGCAACGTGAGAGGCGCCATAAGGTGTTCCTCCTGTTTCGGTGCCGAGCAACTCAGGTACATCGTAAGGTACGCCCATCAACATCATCCCATGGTGTAACAAAGGCAATGACAAATTGAGTAGGGTTGCTTCATTGCCACCATGCATACTGCTTGATGATGAAAACACACAGGCAGGTTTATCAATAAGTTGGCCTTTGAGCCAAAGATCGCTGGTGGTTTCCCAAAACGTTTTTGCTTGTGAGGCCATCATGCCAAAGCGGGTCGGCGTACCAAATGCAAGCCCGTCGCAGGCAACTAAATCATCTTTACTGATCACAATGTCATGCGGGTTTTTGGCCACAAAAGTACGCAGTAATGCGGTTGCGCCTTGTTGCTCTATTGACTCTGCAATCTCATGCGCCATAGCCTCTACTGAGCCATGGCTTGAGTGATACAGCACCACGATGGTTGTGCTCATTATAGAACGCTTAATACGTTTTCAGGCGGGCGACCTAGGGCGGCTTTATTGTTATTTACTACAATAGGGCGCTCAATTAGTTTTGGGTGATTGACCATGGCATCAATAAGCACTGACTCGCTGTTTTCATCTTTTAAATTAAGCGCTTTGTACTGCTCTTCTTTGATGCGCATCAAATCTCGTGCCGAATTAAACCCAAGTTGAGAAACTAAGGTACTAATTTGCTCATGAGAAAGGGGTGTTTTTAAGTATTCAACAACACTCGGTTCAATGTTTTTACTTTGTAATAGGTTAAGGGTTTCGCGTGATTTTGAACAACGCGGATTATGATAAATAGTAACTGACATAAAAATACATCCAAAGTATAAATTGTGGCTATTTTAGGTGAACTCACTAAAGACTTAAAGCCTCGCAAGCTCTTTTTGCAATAACCGATACTGTGTGAGTAACGCTTTTAAGCGCTGTTGCTTAACATTTTCACTTGGCTCTACAAAATTAAGCGCTTTTTGTATTTCATCGGCCGCTTTTAAATACGCACCATACTGAGATAATACATCGGCATTGGCTTCATGGTAGGCCGCCAATTTTTCTTGTTTTTTGTAGGCGTCAGTTAAAAGCTGTTTGCCTAAACTGTGATCGGGTTTTTCCAGTAAAAACGACTTTAATATATTTTCAGCTAACTCATATTGCTCAGCCTCTAGTGCCGCATTGGCGTAATTTAAGGTGATCACTTGGTTATTTGGCCGATAATTATTTAGCTCGCTTAAGTAACTAACAGCCTCTGCGGCTTTTTTTTGTGCAATGAGTAAATCTGTTTTGGTATCAATATAAAATAAGTTTTTAGGATCGTCTGCTAGTAACTTATCAAGTATAGGCTGTGCTTCATCCGTCTTTTTTTGATCAAGCAAACTAATAGCTAAGCCGTACTGTAATGCTACGTTGTTATAGGTGTTTTCGCGCATTAACTTTCTAAATAAGGCTTCTGCGTTTTCGGGTTTGTTATCGTAACGCGCTAGGACTCGGCTTTTTGCTAAGTCAAAATCAAGGCTCGAGCTTACCTGGCGTTTAGGGTATTGCTCGGCGCGAAGGCGAACATCTGACACACGACTTTCAGGAAGAGGGTGAGTGAGTAAAAACGCCGGTGGTTTATATTTATAACGAATTTGTGCGGCAAGTTTAGTTAAAAATTCACTTGATGCTCTGGCATCAAACCCTGCGTTGTTGAGGGTTTGCATGCCCATTCTGTCTGCTTCTTGCTCGGCAGAACGGCTATGTGTCAGCTGACTGAAAGCTGATTGTGTTTGGCTGGCTGAAATAATAGCCATACCGGCATCAGGGGCTACAACCGCGGCTAAAATACCAGCAATCATGCCTGCAATGGTAAGCCCGCTATTATCTTGCTGCTGCTGAATGCGCCTTGCTAAGTGGCGCTGTGTAACGTGTGCAATTTCATGGCCAAGAACCGATGCAAATTGACTCTCGTTATCGGCTTGGGCTATTAATCCGGTGTGTACACCAACATGGCCGCCATAAAATGCAAAAGCATTAATTTCGGGATTATTTAACCAAAAGAATGAAAACCCAAAACGCACATCATTGGCGTTAGCAACTAACTTTCTACCTAAGGTTGTTAGGTATTCATCAAGCACCGGATCGTTAATCAAAGGCGATGAGCCTCTGATCTGCATCATCATCACTTCACCAATCGCTTTTTCTTTTTCAATTGGCAATGCCTGTAAGGCTGAAGTGCCTAAGTCGGGCAGTTGAAGATTGGTTTGTGCCTTTAACGGCTCACTTATCAGTAGGCTAAATGTAAGCGCTGCACTGCATAAAGTGATAAAGGCTGATTTTAGCTGCATTATATTCCTTGTTTATTTTTTATCAGGGGCACTAGCACTTGAAGGATCATCTGTGTATAAACGGCTGTCCTTTTCACATAGTTGATAAAACGCCTTTATTGTGACCCCATCAACCTTAACAATGTTCAATTGAGTTTGTAAAAAAGCAATAATTTTATGAACCACTTTGTGAGAATGTAATATAAGCGCTTTATCTGCCTCATCGCCTTGGTCTAAGTAAAAGCCAATGAATTTATGTAACTGATTAATGCGAATAACGGTTTTCATCGTCAATGGATCCCATAACCTAAACTCCATTGTCTCATCATGTCGTGCGTACCTATCGATGGCGGTATCATTAGAAAAAGGGAAGGCTTGTAATTCAAAACCACGCTCGGTAAACACTTGATGCAGTGAAATTCGTGGTTTGTTATTGCTTTCTTTTTCATAAAGTTCGTTGGGGTCTATTCCCAGCGCTTCTAAATTCCAATTGCGTTTGTCGATAATACGCTTGATGGCATTATCAAATCCGTGATCTAAAATACTTTCACATTCACTTACCGACGAAGCCACTAAATGATAAAAATGCGGCAGCTCCCCCCAATTAATTTGCTTTTTAAACCAATTAATTTCTTTGAGAGTTGGATTGCTAGGCAATTGCGCTTTATTATGCGAATTAGGCATTAACGTATCCTGATAGCTAACGATGCTATAAGGATAAACCATTGCAGAGGTTGTTTTAAGGAAAAGTTAAATTTAACTGCGGTTAATCTCAATTGACCCTGTTATAGGACTTATTATTAATGTGAATAGGTAGCGAAACGAGTATGCTAGAGCTAAATTTACGCACTTATAAATGCCCACAGCAATTTATTCAGTTTAAATTAGGGCTGCGTGATGCAATATCGTTAAAACAAGCAATTACCTTTAATATCTCACAAGAACAAAACACTGATGATATTGAACGATATTTGCAAAAAAAAGCGTATTATTACAAGTTAAATAAACAACAGGGGTTGTTATTAGTGGAGCCGTTACGTGTTTGAATATGTAAAAGCATGGTATGAAAAAAAGTTTTCTGATCCCGATTCAGTCACTTTACTTTTTTTATTGTTGGCACTGGTTGCCATGTTGTATTTTTTTGGCCCATTAATTGTGCCTGTGTTAGTGGCACTGATCATAGCTTATTTATTAGATTGGCCTGTGGTTCACTTAGAACGGTTTGGCCTTAAGCGTTTTACTGCCACCAGCATAGTAATGCTGATATTTATTGGCATTATGCTCACTTTAATATTGTTTATAGGCCCTGTGCTTTGGCAGCAAAGCAGTAACTTAGTCCAAGAAACACCGCATATGGTCGAACAAGGTAAATCGTTTTTACTCGATCTGCCTGATAAATACCCCAGCCTTATTAGCGCAGAGCAAGTACAATCGATTGTAGTAACCGTTGAAACCAAAGTTCTCGACTTTGGCCAAGTGGTATTATCTGCGTCGCTTAATTCATTAAAAGACGCTGTAGCATGGTTAATTTACCTTATTTTGGTACCGCTACTGGTGTTTTTTATGCTCAAAGATAAAGTAGAGCTCAGTGCCAGCATTGCTAAAATGATCCCACGCCAACGCCGCTTAATTTTACAAGTGTGGCATGAAATGAATCAGCAAATCATGAATTATATTCGTGGCAAAGTATTTGAAATTTTAATTGTTGGTTCTGTGTCGTTTATTGCTTTTACCATACTGGACTTACGGTACGCCGCGCTTTTAGGCGTTCTCGTAGGCTTTTCGGTGCTTATTCCATTTGTGGGCGCAGCGTTAGTAACTATACCAGTGGCCGCAGTAGCGCTGTTTCAGTTTGGTTTAGAAACTCAATTTTGGACCGTTTTAATTATATACGGCATTATTCAAGCGCTCGATGGCAACGTATTGGTGCCTTTATTGTTCTCTGAAGCGGTTGATTTAAATCCGGTATTTATTATTGTTGCGGTGCTATTTTTTGGTGGGCTATGGGGTTTTTGGGGAGTGTTTTTTGCCATTCCATTAGCATCATTAGTCAAAGCACTTATTAATGCCTGGTCATCCAAACACGAAGAACTCGCGCAAGAGCTCGGTAACTAAAAGGTATAGTAAACGCACTTTAATTACGAAAGATTATTACTCATTCCTGTCAAAACTATGTACTATTGGGAATAAGATATATTTTTTAGTAATAAGGTGCGTTTTTAATGTCAGAGTTTTTATTGCCAGATGAACCCAAAGCTCAAGTTTATCTCGATGCAAATGCGACCACACCTGTATTGCCATGTATTGCAGAGGTGGTGTGCCATGCTATGCAAATTTGTTTTGGTAATCCCTCAAGTCCTCATATAACCGGTATTCAAGCTAAACACTTATTAGAACAAACTAGGCAAAAAGCCCGTACCGTCATTGGCGCGCAGCAAGGTGATATTTTATTCACCTCGGGTGCCACTGAGGGGATTCAAACCGCCATCGTATCGACGCTCATTAATGCAAAACACCATACAAAGCCAAATCCCGTTTTATTGTATGGGGCAACCGAACATAAAGCGGTGCCTAATACGCTAAAGCATTGGAATACAGTGCTTGAGATTAACGCTGACATTATTGCTATTCCGGTTAATCGTGATGGTATTTTAGATTTAGACTTTATTGCTCAGCATATTGATGACGCTTTGATGATTTGCACGATGGCCGTTAATAATGAAACCGGTGTTTACCAAGATTTAAGCGCCATAGAAAAGGTTATTCGTAGTCGTAATAGCCAAGTCACTTGGATGGTTGATTGTGTACAAGCGCTTGGCAAACAACAGCTCAACCTAAGTGAAACAACGATTGATTATGCGCCTTTTTCAGGGCATAAACTTTATGCACCTAAAGGCATAGGTTTATTGTATATTCGTCAAGGCAGCCCATACACGCCTTTTATAGCCGGTGGCGGCCAAGAAAGTGGCATGCGCTCTGGTACAGAAAATCTCCCCGGTATAGCTGGGCTCAATAAGCTGTTTAGTTTGCTGCTAGATAAACAAGACGAGACTTTTAAATCAATAGATGTACTTAACTTGTATCGGGATAAACTGCATAGCGCCTTAGTTGATACTTTTGGAAGTATTACCTTTAATCATGACTTTGCCTGCTCTGTGCCCACAACGCTTAATTTTGCGGTTAACGATTTAACTAGTAAAGAAGTTATTGATTTGTTTGACGCTGCAGGTATTAGGGTCAGCGGTGGCTCTGCATGCAGCACGGGAGCTACGCAGAGCTTTGTGCTTGATGCGATGGGAGCCTCACAGTGGCAAAGTGAAAACGCTATTCGTTTATCATTTGGCCCTGCTGCTACGATGGCGCAAATAGATGATGCATGTGAACAAATTAGAGCGCTTAAAACGGTATTACAAGCTAACTGTTTAGTGATTTCTGATAGCAGTTTTCCTTTGCAAGAAGTATGTGCTTTAGGGCTTACCCAATTTAGACACCAAGGTGCATGTAGTTGGTTGTATGTAACAGATGATCAACATGCATTTATTATCGATCCGATTATTGAACTGATCCCTCGCTTTGAAAAAATAGTAACTACGCAAAATTTAACTATTACCGCTATTTTAAATACGCATGAGCATCAAGAACGTCACTGCGCACTTGATTTAATGCGCAGCGCACTTAAAGAATACTTAGTCGCTGGAGAGGTTGATAAATTAGGCTGGCCAACTAATAGCGACACATTGCAATTAACCACTCACGTACTCGAAAAGCTAGCCACACCCGGGCATAGCCAAGATAGCGTGAGTTATTTATTAAAAGCGAATAATGGAGATGTTCAGTATTGCTTTTGCGGTGATTTAATTTTACCTGCAGGGCTTGGAAATACCGCGCTTGATGGCGGGGATGCAATGAAAATGGCGCATTCTTTGACGATGTTAGCAGCAGAGCTGAATCCGCAAAGTGTGGTGTGTTCAGGGCATGATTACCAACAGTGCTTTGCAATGAACTGGGCTGTTCAACAGCAGCAAACGCCATTGTTACAAAAGCTAATTAAAGGTGATATTGATGACGCTGAATTTGCCGCACAAAAACAGCAAGCAGATTTACAACAACACACACAAGCCAACACGCTCTGTGGTTATGTTAATGCTAAGCCTGCTGTAGAAACTTCGCAATTAAGTTTTAACCAAGCAAAAGAAATACTGGTAGAGGGCAATGCGTATTTAATTGATACCCGAGAACCTTATGAACACGGCGCTAATAATTTAAGCGCATTGCTAAACGTACCCATAGCTAAAACCTTAAATATTCCTTTAAGTCGAATGGCTCATGCACTTACGCAAGGCCAATTGGACAAAAACAACCAGTATATTTTAGTGTGTCGCAGTGGTAACCGTTCAAAAATTGCGGCAGCAAATTTGACTGAGCTTGGTTACAGCAGTGTTTATAACTTATCGGGTGGTTTAGCGTTAACCGGTTAATTATTTATTTAGAGGAAAGGCCGACATTTGTCGGCCTTTTTTTTGCTCGCTTTAATTTGGATCAGTTAGAAATTAATAAAATCTTCATTAAAGAGAAGGGCTGATCAGTTGTTAAATTCAATTTTTAATTTTATGATACCGGTGTCAAAAGCAAAAAATTGCGCTATTATCTGCATCAAAGCTTATAAAAATAACGCAAATTAGACTTTTTAAGCTATAATATTGGGCTTTGCTTTTTACAAAATTCGGTTATTTTGCGTCGTAAAAAATTAAATAAAGCGCTTTAAATCAATAGATTAATAAATTAGGGGATGTTTACATGGCGAGCCGTTCTGAGTTAGTAAGTTGGCAAGCACTAGAAAATAGTGCACAAAAGATGGCACAAACACATCTGAAAACTTTATTTGCACAAGACGATTCTCGTTTTTCTCAATTTTCTACTCACATTCCTGGTGTATTGTTTGATTATTCAAAACAACGTATTGATGAGAAAGTTTTCGCTCAATTAATCTCATTAGCTAAAGAGTGTGATATTGAAGCGTGGCGTGAAAAAATGTTTGCCGGTGAGAAAATAAATATCACCGAAGACCGTGCCGTATTGCATACCGCACTTAGAAATCGCGCCCATACACCGCTTATTGTTGACGGTGAAAATATTACTGAGGCGGTCGATAGCGAACTTGCTAAAATTAAAACCTTTGTTGAAAAAGTACGCAGCGGGCAGTGGTTAGGTTACACCGGTAAAGCGGTGAAAGATGTAGTGAGTATTGGAGTAGGGGGTTCAAACCTAGGCCCTCAAACAGCGACTGAAGCACTTAAAGCAGTGGTTGATAAGCCGTTAAACGTTCATTATGTTTCTAATGCTGATGGCGTACAAATTGCGTCAGTATTGAATAAAGTTGACCCTGAAACAACGTTATTTGTTATTTCGTCAAAAACCTTTACTACCTCAGAAACCATGACCAACTCAAAAACAGCGGTTGATTGGTTTTTAAATAGCGCCAAAGATAAAAGCGCCATAGCAAAGCATTTTGTGGCAGTAAGCACCAATTTAGAAAAAACCGCGGCATTTGGTATTAGTGACGAAAACGTATTTACCATGTGGGATTGGGTTGGGGGTCGTTTTTCACTTTGGAGTGCCATTGGTTTACCTATTGCACTTTATGCCGGCTTTGAAGCATTTGAAGCTATTTTAGAAGGGGCGTTTGAAGTTGACGAGCACTTTAAGTCGGCGCCGCTTGAGCAGAATATTCCTTTAATTATGGCGCTGTTGAGTGTATGGAATACCAGCTTTTTAGGATTTGATTCGCAAGCTATTTTACCTTATGACCAAGCATTACATATGTTGCCTGCGTATTTACAACAGGGTGAAATGGAAAGTAACGGTAAGCACGTCACTTTTGATGGGCAAACCGTACCTTACACTACCGTGCCTATTATTTGGGGCATGACGGGAATAAATGGCCAGCATGCGTTTTATCAATGTTTGCACCAAGGCAATGTAATTGTCCCTGCGGACTTTATTGGCTCTGTAAAACCACAGGTTAACGTTGATAAGCATCACAATATTTTATTATCGAACTTTTTTGCACAAACCGAAGCATTAATGAACGGGGTAGATGCGCAGCAGATAACCGCTGATTTAGCAGCCAAAGGCAAAACGCCTGCGCAAATTGAAATGCTACTAAAGCATAAAATTCATCAAGGAAACCGCCCAACAACGTCTATATTATTAGACACGGTTGATGCAAAAGCGGTGGGTCGTTTAATTGCACTGTATGAACATAAGATTTTTTGCCACGGTATTCTTTTACAAATATGTTCGTTTGATCAGTGGGGCGTTGAGCTTGGTAAAGGTTTAGCCTCTAAAATTGAAGCTGAATTAACCGACGATAACGTGGTTAATGAGCACGACAGCTCAACACAGGGCTTGATGGCGTACTACAAACAACACCGTACGCAGTAACACATTCACTTATTACACAATAAGTAACCAAATACCTTTGAACGGGTAGCGCTGGAGTCCTAGGGCCTGTATTTTTGTGAGAGGAATTACAGTGTCCCTAGACCCATTTTTTATGGCGCATATAACGAACAACATTAGTAGGCTTTGTGCTAAGGCCTGCATATCCAGATAATAAACCGCTATAACTGATTACCAATACGGTAGTGGCAGGTAGCATAAACGTAGAGAGTAACTATGCTTAATCCTTTTGATATTATAATTTTTGGGGGCGGTGGTGATCTTGCGTTACGCAAATTACTTCCTGCAATGTATCGAGCATATCAAGAAGGTAACTTACCGCAAGGCTCACGTATTTTGCCTACCGTGCGCGAACAAAGTAAATGTGATGAATACATTGATACCGCACACAAAGCATTACAAGAATTTTTAAGCGAAGGCGAGTATAACGCTAAGGATTGGAAATCGTTCTCAGCGTTTTTAGTGCCTGTAGTGAGTAATGTTACCGAAGCGGATGATAACTGGGATGTGCTGAAAAAAATTCTTGATGAAGACGACAGCGATAAATCTCGTGTGTTTTACTTATCTCTTCCGCCAGCTGTGTATGGCACTTGTTGTGAAATTCTATCCACTAAAAAATTAATAACAGCCAATTCACGTGTTGTTGTAGAAAAACCAATTGGTTATTGTGGCGAGTCTGCAGAAGTTATTAATGCGAAAATTGCACAGTACTTCGACGAAGATCAAATTTTCCGTATTGACCACTACCTAGGCAAAGAAACCGTTCAAAACTTAATGGCATTGCGTTTTTCAAATTCATTATTTGAAAACATGTGGGATGCTAAATCGATTGATAATATCCAAATTAGCTTATCAGAAACGGTAGGGCTTGAGAGCCGCGCTGGTTTTTATGATAAAGCCGGTGCTTTGCGTGACATGGTGCAAAACCACTTGTTACAGCTACTTTGCTTAGTCGCAATGGAGTCACCGCATAAACTTAAAGCCAATAGTATTCGCAATGAAAAGTTAAAAGTATTAGAAGCATTACGCCCATTAGAGGGCAGCGATGTTGATGACAATATTATTCGTGGGCAATACGTACCGGGTGATTTAAACGGTAAAATAGTCCCAGGTTACTTAGAAGAGCTAAACGAAGGGGCAAGTAAAACTGAAACCTTCGTGGCTATTCGTGCGCACATTGATAATTGGCGTTGGGCAGGTGTGCCTTTTTACCTGCGTACCGGTAAACGTATGGCAAAGCGCTGCGCTGAAATTGTGGTTGAATATAAAAAAGTATCTCATAACGTGTATGAGGACAGCGTAGGTAATATCGAGCCAAACCGTTTAGTGATCCGTTTACAACCACAAGAAAGTATTCAATTAACGCTGATGTCGAAGCGTTTAGATAATTTAGACATGCAACTTGAACCTGTAACGATGAACATTGAGCTGTCGCAAGCATATAGTAATGGCTTTCACTCAGATGCTTACAAACGTTTAATGCTTGATGCTGCAGCGAATAATCCATCATTATTTATTCACCGCGACGAAGTACGCCAAGCATGGAAATGGATTGATCCAATAATTGAACGTTGGCAAGAGAAAGGTAAACCAGCACTGTATAGAGCCGGTAGTTGGGGCCCTGAAGATGCAGATGAATTATTAGCAGAGAATAATCATGTTTGGTTTAACACTGGCGATAAGGCATAAGTGATGGCAACAATAGTAGAAAAGTTTTTTGACGATAAAGCTGCGCTGACTGATGAATTATCTCAGTCACTAGAGTATGCTTTACGTGATGGCATTGAACGTGATGGCCGTGCAGTATTAATGGTTTCAGGCGGTTCTTCACCTGAGCCGGCTTATAAACATTTATCGACCCTTGATTTAAACTGGGCAAACATTGATGTTGCTATGGTTGATGAGCGCTGGGTTGAGGCAAGTCATGAAAAGAGTAATGAAGCATTTATCAAGCGTACTTTGTTACAAAACCATGGTGCAGCGGCTAATTTTATTAGCATGAAAAATACAGCAGCCACTGCAGAGCAAGGGGTTGATGCCTGTGAAGCGCAGTTTCAAGCATTAAAACGTCCTTTTGATGTGACTATTTTAGGCATGGGCCCAGATGGCCACACCGCGTCATTATTCCCACATGCACAAGGCCTGAAAAACGGCTTAGATTCAAGCCAACTTGTGTGCGCTATCAACGCGATACAAAGTGACGTAACAGGCAGTATTACTGAGCGCATGAGCTTAACGTTAAATGCGATTGCACAATCTAAAGTGGTTAAATTGCTAATTAGTGGCGATGAAAAGTTGGCTGTTTATAAACAAGCTTTAGCGGGGGGCGATGTGAATGACATGCCGTTACGTGCGGTATTAAATCACCCTGAGATCAACATTGAAGTGTATTGGGCGCCCTAATTTTAATATAAATTAGATGTGCGCTAAACCTCTTTGTATTGATGGTTTAATGAAAGGTCAGTCGCTTTTGCTACTGACCTTTTTTATTGCTGATCTGTTTTACTCTTTGCTGAATTATAAAAAGCCGCGCAGAGATAAAGATGAAATGCTGAGTATTGCCTCCACAATTAGCAGTATAAAATAGGCTTTTACACCGATTGTAAATACTGAATAAATTTTACTTATAGCCAAAAAATCAAATGGTTAAATTTATTAAACACTAACTCACAAGCATGTTTTACGGTTTGAAAATTCCTACTCACCACGTCGTTTTAAACAAAATCAATTTAAAAATGCTTCAAGTACATGCTGGAAATGTGAACGAATTAAACAAATTTAATTCGGCTTTTTCATGCAATAATTAATTTCTTTAAAATCATTTGCTTAATGTTGAATTAGCTATTTTTCATACAAAAAGAGCGGAAAAATGTAGCAAAATTGTAATTTTGCATGTATGGTTTGTTACTACTATGACAGCGCTGTCATGGCGGTAGGCAAAATGATAAACAAAAACCAACAAAATGATTCAAGGGGAATCCTGTGTTAGCTAAAAATTTTAAAAAAAGCTTATTAGCAGTAAATATCGGCTTAGTAATGGGAGCCGGGTTCACTGGTGCTGCATTCGCAGCCGATGAAACTAAAGTTCAAGAAGATGTTGAAGTAATCCAAGTTACGGGTATTCGCGCTTCAAATAAAGAAAACTTAAACGGCAAGCGTTTTTCAAATGCCGTTGTTGATGTTGTAACAGCTGAAGACGTTGGTAAGTTTCCTGATGGCGATGTAGGTGAATCTCTTGGTCGTATTTCTGGTGTCAGTGTATCTCGTCAATTTGGACAGGGTCAGCAAGTATCTATCCGTGGTGCATCAGCACAATTAACACGCACATTACTTGACGGTCATACTGTTGCCTCAACTAGCTGGTTCGATCAACAAGCGGTCGATCGTAGCTTTAATTATTCATTACTACCTTCTGAATTAGTAGGTGGCTTAGAAGTTTATAAATCATCTCAAGCTAATCTAGTTGAAGGTGGTATCGGCGGTACTGTAATTGTTAAAACTCGTAAACCGCTAGATTTAGATGCAAACACTGTATTTGCTAGTGTTAAAGCTGATTACGGTACAGTATCTGAGGAGACAGATCCTGAGCTTTCAGGCTTGTACAGCTGGAAAAATGATGGTGAAACATTTGGTATCTTAGCTGCGGGTTCATTATCAGAAGTAGATTATCAACGTAACGGTATTGAATCGTCAGGTGGTTGGAGTGGCGGTATGGCACCCACAACCTTCCAGCAAGCTCGTGAGCGAACTGCGTATAACGTAGCTATGCAATATCAGCCATCAGACTCGCTAGTTTTAGGTCTAACTTATACAAGTTTAGAGCTAGATGCTAACAATGCTAACTCGCAAATCATTATATTCCCAGGTGATGGTTCATGTGAACAAACGAACGCCTCAGGTAACTGTGTTTCGCGTAATATCGACGGCAATGGCACGGCTTTTTTCCAAACATGGGCGCGTAAAGCAAGCATGAAGTCTGATACTATTGACTTAGATTGGAAATATGACTCAGAGTTATTCACCTTTAAAGGTCGTGTAGGTAAAACAAGCGCAGACAGTGATGTAACAACGGCAAACTATGGTATGTTTGCAAATAACAATAGCGACTTAAATGGGTCTATTGATATGACTGGCGACGTGACTAGATTTAATTTAGCTAATCAATCATACGATGCTAGCATTTTACCTGATACCATCAGCCCACAAACTTGGGCGCCTGAATACAACCCTGATTCAGATGAAGAAAGTTACTTAAATTTAGACTTTGAAATTCCTGTTGAGCTTGGTGTTATTACCGCAATTAAAACGGGCTTAAGATATGCCGATCACAAAGTTGTACAAGATGGTAATGCAGCCAATGTGAATGCCGATTTAGTACCTGTACGTAATGCTAATGAATACTACCCAGGTACCGTGACTGCCGGTGGTGGTTTTGTAATACCTGAACCCGATATGGATCTAATGATTGCTGATTCATTAGCAATGACAGAAGGTTATACAGCACGTCCACAAGCATACGGCACCATAGAAGAAGAAAATTTTGCTTTATATGCGATGGCTGATTTTGACACCGGTGGTATTCGCGGTAATTTAGGTGTTCGTTACATATCAACTGATATTTCGTCAGATTACTATGATTTAAGTGATGAAGGTGTTTACGACTCGACGTTATCTACAGACAAAGCTGATTACAGTGAGTTCTTACCAAGCTTAAACGTGGTTATGGATTTAGCTGACGACTTAATCTTACGTACCTCAGCAGCACAAGTTATCTCTCGCCCTAATTACGCAGATTTATTTGCAACGCGTAATCTAGCGGGTTATACAGATAACCGTCCTTTAAATGAAGTGTTAAATACGGGTAATGTAGGTTTAAGCCCATTTAAAGCGTTCCAGGCAGACATTGGTGTTGAATGGTATTTTGATGACGATGCTATGTTAAGCGTCACTTACTTCACTAAAGAAGTAAGCTCATTTATTTCTACCCAACAACAAACAAACCAACAAATTGGTATCGACATCCCAGTTTATACGACTAACCCAGATGCCGGCGAGCCACCGTGTGGTGCTCAGCAATATGACTGTTGGACAGTAAGCTCATCAACAAATGGTACGGGTGGTTCAATCGAAGGTATTGAGTTCCAAATTCAAGATTCATTCGATAACGGCTTTGGTTATTCATTTAACTACACCTATTCAGATGCGAAAGCACCAGCAGAGAATTACCCAGACCGTGTTGGGGTATTCTCTGATTCATCTAAAAACAGCTATAACGTAGTTGGTTTTTATGAAAATGATGATTTCTCTGCCCGTTTAGCATATAACTGGCGTTCAGAGTTTATTATTCGTGAAGCACCAGGTTGGTACGGTAACCGCGAGCATCAAGACTACGGACAGCTAGATTTCAGTGCAACATACTCTGTAACTGATTACTTAGATGTCACTTTCGAAGGGATTAACCTAACAGAGGAAGACAGCGTTCAGCTGGGTAACAATGATGCATCTACCTCATTACCAAACCCTGATTTACTGAATGACTTCCCTGTGTGGAGTTTTGAAGGTGAAGCACGTTACAAGCTTGGTGTAACAATGCGTTTTTAATACGCTAAATGAGTAAAAATAACCTAGGCCCAGCATTGCTGGGCTTTTTTACGAGGTTAAACTTTATTGGTGATTTATGGATATAAAAAAAGTTGCAATTGTAGGTGGTGGAACAGCAGGGTGGTTAGCTGCAAACCACATTGGCAAAGAGATGCTCAATCGTAAAGGTATATCTGTTATTTTAATAGAGTCCCCAGATATACCGCCAATTGGTGTCGGTGAAGGCACAGTCCCCGATATTAGGAATACCCTAAAAAGCTTTGGTATTCGTGAAGATGAATTTATTAGGCAATGTGATGCAACGTTCAAGCAGTCTATAAAGTTTATTAACTGGATGGATAAGAAAAAACATGGCGAAGGCAACTTTTTTCATCATTTATTTGATGTGCCAAGCCCTTATGATGCCAAGCATTTAACTTCTTATTGGTTAAATAACAAAGAGGAAAGTCAAAGTTATGCGCAGGGCTTATCTTCTCAGCATGTTATTTGTGAGGCAGGCTTAGCACCTAAAAATATTACTAATGCTCAATATGAAGGGGAGTTGGCTTACGCGTATCATTTTAATGCAGGCAAGTTTGCACAACTACTCGCTTGTAATGCAAAAGAAAAATTTTCTGTAGAGCATATACACACCCATGTTACACAGGTAAAGCTTGGCGTTGACGGCGCTATTGCTGCACTTATTACAGATAACAATGAAGAGCTTGAGTTTGACTTTTATATTGACTGCTCAGGCTTTGAATCTTTACTTATGAGAAAAGCGTTAAAGATTCCTTTTGTTGATGTATCTGAGAGTTTATTAATTAACAGCGCATTAGTGGTACAAGTACCAACCAAAGCCGATGATGCTATTCCTCCTTATACACTTGCCACCGCTCATCAAGCTGGCTGGATTTGGGATATAGCGCTCACCAATAGGCGTGGAGTCGGTTTTGTTTATTCAGATAACCATATGACGGATGAACAGGCACATGAAAAACTTGACCGTTATTTAGGTGACAGTAAGCAAGATCTTACCTACAGAAAAATACCAATGCGGGTCGGTTACCGGAAAAAGTTTTGGCATAAAAATTGTGTTGCCCTTGGCTTAGCGCAAGGGTTTTTAGAACCATTAGAGGCAACGTCAATATTATTAACTGACTTTTCAGCTAAATTTTTAACGTTGCGCTTCCCATCATCAACAACGCAGCTAGAGCAATTAGAAGAGCGTTTTAATCATGCTATGGGGTATGCATGGGAGCGGGTGATTGATTTTATTAAACTTCACTACTGTATATCAGACCGCACTGATTCAGCTTTTTGGATAGCAAATAAAAACCAAGACACTATTTCCTCGTCATTAAAAGAAAAACTTAATTTGTGGAAAGAGTTTACCCCAGTCAGAGATGATTTTTTTAGTCAGTTTGAAGTGTTTTATCTAGAGAACTTCTTATTTGTACTTTATGGAATGAATTACAATACTAAGGCGTCTAACAGCCCCGGTAAAGAACAGGCACACTGTTTAGCGCGTTTAAAACAAAGAGCTGAGATTGATCACTATTTAATAAATAAGCTTCCTGATCACAGAGCGCTTTTAAATAAAATTAAACAGTATGGGCTTCAGTCAATCTAACCCTTATCTTACACTTGCAAAAGAGGCTATCGACAGACGGCCTTTTTTAGCATCGGCTAAGCAGCTTTGCTCAGAGTAAATATTTGCACTGTGTAATAAGTTACCTTGGTAAATAACTAGGCGATTAAATTTAGCATCTATTTTAAACACCTGCTCAAATAAGCTAGTGGTACCTGCTAAATAGCCTTGATGTTCATCAGGGTTATTTTTAACATCGTTAACTATATCTGCCAATAGTGGTTTGTGTTGCTCTTTAAATTCAATAATGTTTTGCGGTATGTATTTATAAATACTGGTGCCACCGAGTTCCTCACCAGATAAATAATGCACAAACGCATAGTCTCTTTCATCACATGAATCGATATGGGGCACTTTTTGATCGACAATTAAATTAGCCGGTTTACATGAAACTAATGAAAGCAAACTTTTATGAAGAATAGACTCGTGGTAGTTTTTGTTTTCTATTTTAGGCAGTATTTCATTTTGAAAAAATGCGTGCAGCAACCTCAAGTACGGTTGTGGCATATTATCGCGGATCCCCGGATAAAAGGAATTATCTGAAAACATAGGATTAAAGTAAGCTATGTTATGGGCAAAATTCATTACACTACTTGTATCTAAAAGAAAATCATCAACAACGTAAGCGTATACCTGTGTGCCAGGGATCATCAACTTTTCAATTTTTAACTGTGGATTTATGGTTAAATTTTTCATTTTTAAGGTCTAATTTTTGATGAGAATATTTAAGTGTAAACATCTTACCTCGCTGTAAAATTAATATATCACCTCTGACAACGCTGTCAAAGCTATCAGCGAGTGTATTTAATGGCTAATAGACCAGTGAACGTTGGCAAAAGTAACGTTTTTTATATATTTGTCTAAATAATCAGCGATAATGTTTTTGTTAATTAATAACGTACAAAATGACACAAAATTTTCACTTCCTTTTTGTCACCAAAACCATTAGCCTTAGGCCACTAATAGTAATAAATCAAATTAATAAATAACGGAGCAGTAACATGGCGGAGCAACAAGTACAGCCTTTACACAACGAAAAACATGCCAACACTAAAATTAAAAATGGCATCAATATCGAATTTATGAAAACTCAACACTTAGTGCCAGTTGTAGCACACGAGTTTGCGCGTATCGCCAATGAGTTTCCAATGTCTTTTGTTAAAAATAACGAAACAGGTACTTTTCAAGCGGTTGCTATGTTTGGCCTAGAGCCTGGCGAAAACTTATTTGTTGATGGCGACAAATGGACAGCAGCATTTGCACCTATGGCAACAACGCGTTACCCATTAGGTTTAGTAAAGCACCCTGAGCAAGATCAATTTGGTATTGTAATTGACGAAGCGAGCTCATTAGTTGGTGAAGAAGAGGGTAATGCATTATTCGAAAACGGTGAAGAAACTGATTACCTTAAGCGTCGTAAAGAAGCGTTAGTATCGTTCATTGAGTTTTCACAAGTCACTGATGCGTTCACTAAATTTCTTGCTGATAAAGAATTACTAGTAGCACAAACGCTAACGGTTGATATTAAAGGCGAGAAAAAAGACATCAACGGTATTTACCTTATCGATGAGAAAAAACTAAATGAGCTAAGCGATGCAGACTTTCTAGAGCTTCGTAAACGCGGTTATTTAGCACCTATCTATTCTTTCTTAACGTCTACTCACCAAGTAGCACGTTTAGCACGTTTAAAAGCGCAACAAGCGTAATTTTTAAACAGAATTTAAAAAGCGCCTCAGGGCGCTTTTTTTATGCCATTAAACTCAGTTCACTTGAAAAACCCCACGTAACCATTCACATTAGTTTTAATCTTAACTAACAAAAGAACGCACAATGAAAAAATCACTATTACTAGGACTGCTTTGCGGTAGTTTAATGAGTGTGAGCTCATCTGCATTGAGTGCGAGCACGCCGTTTGCCATTGCGATTCATGGCGGGGCAGGCACAATCGAAAAAAGTAAATTTACACCTGCTCAAGAGCAAGCTTACCGCGATAAATTAGCTCAAGCTGTTGAGGCTGGGTATAAGGTACTTGAACAAGGCGGAGAAAGCCTTGATGCAGTCACAGCAGCCATTGAAGTGTTAGAGCAATCGCCTTATTTTAACGCCGGACGCGGCGCGGTATACACCTATGATGGTAGCCATGAGTTAGATGCCTCTATTATGGATGGTCGTAACCGCCAAGCTGGAGCAGTTTCGGGCATTAAGCACATAGAAAGTCCAATTAAACTTGCCCGTTTAGTGATGGAAAAATCAGTGCATGTGATGTTAAGTGGCCAAGGTGCAGAAGAGTTTGCTAAAGAGCAAGGCGTTAGCTTAGTAGAGAATAATATATTTGATACAAAGCATCGCTATGAAGCTTTATTAAAAGCAAAGGAAAAACTAGAGGCGAGCAAAAGCACCAATAAAGATTATCAAGCAGCGCACAAGGCGTTACCCGCTAATTATAAAATGGGGACTGTGGGTGCGGTGGCACTGGATAAACAAGGTAATTTAGCCGCGGGTACGTCAACTGGCGGAATGACCGCAAAACGTTTTGGCCGTATTGGTGATGCACCAGTTATTGGCGCGGGTACCTTTGCAGAAAACGCCTCGTGTGCAGTATCGGCAACCGGCCATGGCGAATATTTTATTCGTTATAATGTGGCAAGCGATATTTGCGCACGAGTAAAATATCAAGGTAAAACCATTGCCCAAGCCGGGGATGAAGTAATAAATGGGGTGCTTAAACCGATTGGCGGCACAGGCGGTGTTATTATTGTTGATACAAAAGGCAATATTAGCCTGCCGTTTAACACCACAGGCATGTACCGTGCGAGTAAATCGAATACGCAAGCGACTTATGTAGGTATTTTTAGCAACGAATGAGCGTTTTTCTTTAGTGGCTGGAGGTTTATATAATAATCCGCTGATTGTTATGTCCTTTACAGGATTAACCCCAGCCATTTAATTTGCTACAATCGGGGCTCTTTGACTAATTTTTATAAGGTATGCAGGTGGTAAACCTAGGTCAGTTGTTTGGCGAGCTAAAAACGTGCTTAAAAAAAGATCAATTCAGTTTTAAAAAGCGCCTTCATGGCGTAAAAAAAATTACCGACGAGGCAAAACTTACCAGTGCGCTTGAAAAAATTACGGCTGATATCAGTCGCAGTCAATCGCTTCGCGAGCAGCGTTTAGCTGGGCTACCTAACGTTACTTATCCTGAGCAATTACCGGTCAGTCAAAAAAAAGACACCATTAAAGAAGCCATTGCTAATAATCAAGTGGTGATCATTGCTGGTGAAACCGGCTCAGGTAAAACCACACAAATTCCTAAAATGTGTTTAGAGTTAGGCCGCGGGGTTGATGGGTATATAGGCCATACTCAACCTAGACGTTTAGCTGCACGTAGCGTTGCCAATCGTATAGCAGAAGAAATGCAATGCGAGCTTGGTCAGCAAGTGGGTTTTAAAATTCGCTTTAGCGATCAGGTTTCTAATAACAGTTATATAAAACTGATGACCGACGGTATTCTATTAGCTGAAATACAACAAGACCGTTTTTTGAATCAATACGACACCATTATTATTGATGAAGCGCATGAGCGCAGTTTAAACATTGATTTTATTTTAGGTTACCTTAAAAATTTACTTCCTAAACGTCCTGACTTAAAAGTTATTATTACCTCAGCGACCATTGATCCAGAACGTTTTTCTAAGCACTTTGATGATGCGCCAATTATTGAAGTATCAGGCCGGACATTCCCTGTGGATGTACGCTATAACCCCATCAGTGATATCCAAAAAGAAGACATGGAAGCCGAAGGCGACCAGTTACAGGGGATTTTTGATGCGGTCGATGAACTTTGCGCTGAAGGCCCCGGTGATATTCTGATCTTTTTAAACGGTGAGCGAGAAATACGCGACACCGCCGATGCGCTAAGTAAGCGTAATTTAAAACACACCGATATATTACCTTTGTATTCAAGGCTATCGAACGCTGAGCAAAATCGTATTTTTGCGCCGCATTCGCGCCGCCACATTATTCTCTCAACCAACGTCGCTGAAACATCGCTAACGGTGCCAGGTATTCGTTATGTTATTGACCCGGGTACGGCGCGTATTAGTCGTTACAGTTACCGTACAAAGGTTCAACGTTTACCCATAGAGCCTATTTCGCAAGCTAGTGCTAATCAGCGAATGGGGCGTTGTGGACGTGTTGAAGCGGGTATTTGTATTCGCTTGTATTCAGAGGACGATTTTTTATCACGTCCTGAATTTACCGATCCTGAAATATTGCGTACTAACTTAGCGTCAGTTATTTTACAAATGCTGGCATTAGGGTTGGGTGATATGGCGCAATTTCCTTTTGTGCAAGCCCCAGATAGCCGTAACATTAACGATGGTTTAACACTGCTTGAAGAGTTACAAGCGGTAAAAGAAGCTAAACGTCATCAAAAAACCAGTTTAACGCAATCTGGTCGAGAGCTGAGTCGTTTGCCAGTGGATCCGCGTTTAGCAAAAATGGTGCTGACTGCGCATAAGCTGGGTGCATTGCGTGAGGTGATTATTATTGTTGCTGCGCTCTCAATTCAAGACCCACGAGAACGACCACAAGAAAAACGCCAGGCAGCGAATGAAAAACACGGTCGCTTTGACGATCCAGACTCTGACTTTATCGCCTTTTTAAACTTGTGGAATTACCTCGAAGAGCAGCAAAGTGAGCTGACCAATAGCCAGTTTAGAAAGCTATGTCAAAAAGATTTTTTAGCGTATATGCGCATTCGTGAATGGCAAGACATCGTTTATCAAATCAGCACTGTGTGCAATGAAATGAAAATGAAAGCCACCACTAATGTTGCAGACAGCGAGCTTATTCACAAAGCACTGTTAAGTGGCATGCTCAGTCATATCGGTTTTAAAGACGAAAAGCAGCTGTATAAAGGCGCACGTAATAGCCAATTTCATATTTTTCCAGGATCTGGCTTGTTTAAAAAGAGCCCCAAGTGGATGATGTCGGCTGAATTGGTAGAAACCAGTAAACTCTATGCCCGTATTAATGCCAAAATAGATGTGAACTGGGTAGAACCGTTTGCTCAACATTTGGTAAAACGAAGCTATACAGAGCCACACTGGGAGAAAAAGCCCGGTGCAGTCATTGCCTTTGAGCAACAAACACTTTACGGCCTGCTTATCGTTAATAAACGCCGGTGTGTGTATAGCAAGATTGATCCTAAAGTAAGTCGCGAATTATTTATCCGCTCGGCGCTGGTTGAACAAGAGCTTGGATTAAATGAAGCATTTTTAGCGTATAACCGCGAATTAATTGAAGATATTCAAGTGCTCGAAAACAAGTCTCGTAGACGCGATATTTTAGTTGATGAGCAAACCTTGTTTGAGTTTTACGAGAAGAAAATACCCAGCGATATTAACAATCGTGCTGCGTTTATTAAGTGGTATAAAACACAAAAACAACAAGACAAACACTACCTGCACATGACGCGCGAAGAGCTCATGCAACATGGCGCCAGCAGCATTACCGAATTTGACTACCCAGATACATGGCAGCAAGATAATTTGATGCTGCCGCTTACCTATCACTTTGATCCAGGCCAAGCGGTTGATGGCGTTGCCGTACAAATACCCGTTGCACTGTTAAACCAAGTGCAAGAAAGTGGCTTTGATTGGCATATACCGGCATTTCGTCATGAGTTAATTTGTAGGTTAATTAAGTCATTACCAAAGTCATTGCGTCGTAACTTTGTTCCTGCGCCCAATTATGCCGATGCGGTGTTAGCGGCTATAGAGCCATTACAAGGCTCGTTAATCGACTCGCTAAGCAATCGATTACTACGTATGACCGGCGTCCGTGTAGACCCTGAGGCGTGGGATTTAACTGCGCTTGCTCCGCATTTAAGGCTACAATTTGAAGTGCGCGATGAACACGACAAGCTACTGGCACGTGGACTCGATTTAGCTAAACTTAAAGCGCAGCTACAAGGCAAGGTCACCGACACCTTATCTAAAGTCGCCGACAAAGGCATAGAAAAAACCGATTTAACACAGTGGGATTTTGGAGAGTTACCAACATCCTATGTGAAAAAGCAAGGTCAGTACGAAATTAAAGCGTACCCTGCGCTGGTGGATAAAAAATCAACGGCGGCAGTGGAGTTATTCGATAACGAAATTAAAGCGCAATTAGCGCACCAGCAGGGGTTGCGTCGTTTAGTGTTATTAAACGTGCCATCACCCATTAAATACCTGCAGCAAAATTTACCAAACAAGGCTAAGCTAGGGTTGTACTTTAATCCTTTTGGTAAAATTGCCGATTTAATAGATGACTGCATTGCATCGGGTGTTGATAGCCTATTAGTTAAATATGGTGATATTCGTACAAGTGATGCATTTGAAACGGTTAAAGAGCATATTCGCGGCGAATTAGGCGACACCGTAGTAGCAATTGCAACCCAAGTAGAGCAAGTACTGAGTATTGCTCATGCGCTGCATAAAAAAATGAAAGGGCGAGTAGATTTAACCATGATCACTGCCCATGGCGATATTAAATCTCAGTTAGAATCGCTTATTTTTAAAGGTTTTGTGAGCCAGCATGGGGCGGATAAGCTCGGCGATTTAATTCGTTACTTAAAAGCGATTCAAAAACGACTAGAAAAGCTACCCGTTGACCCAAATCGTGATAGATTATGTGTGCTAGAGCTTGAAAAAGTGGCGCAAGAATATAAAACACTGACGAATAAAACCCCTAAAGGAATGCCATTGCCTGATGATGTTGAGGCTATTTTTTGGATGCAGCAAGAATTACGCGTATCCTTATTTGCGCAAACCTTAGGTACACCTTATCCAATTTCAGCAAAACGTGTGTTAAATGCGATAAAAGAAATTGAATAATCCCTTTATTCGCTATTAAGCTAGGGTCTGTTGACCTTTGTGGATTAAAATTTGTTCAAACTAAGGGCGGTTTAATCGCGGCGCGAGGTTTGTAACCTAGTGGGCTAAGTAAAAACCACACCACATAGGCTCTGCCTTGCCTAAATACCAAACAGGCTACTGCAAATTCAACCTTGAACGGTCAACAGACCCTAAGGGACTAACTTGAGAAGGAAATGACATTGCTATGTCCTCATTACTAAAACACCAAGCGCGACAATTGTTAGTGGTTGATGATGAGTATTTCAATTTTGAAATACTCAAAGCAGGGTTAGCATCAACATTTGATTTAAGCTATGCTGATTCTGGTAAAAGTTGTTTAGCATCTGCCATTGCTAATCCGCCTGATATTATTTTGCTTGATGTATGTATGCCGGGGCTTGATGGTTATGATACCTGTCGAATACTTAAACATACGCCAGAGACAAAACACATTCCGGTGGTGATGATATCAGGACTTGAGTCAGAGCTTGAGCAACAAGCAGGCTTTGACTCAGGGTGTGATGCTTACGTTGTAAAACCTTTTTCTATCGCCGTACTACGAGAAAAAATTAATAATATTGTGTAGAGGGAATTATGTTTACTGAAGATAAGCGAAACTACAGACGTATGCAGGTTAACACACCCGCTAAGTTAACCTCGATTGAGCCCGTCGCAGGACTAAGTTACACAGGCACCTGCCTTGACTTAAGTGCAACAGGGCTCTCCTTGCAGCTCGATGATTTATTAGAGCTTAACTCAATTTTATCGGTTGATATTGCATCAACCCATCCAAGCATTGCACCGTTAAAAGCCACTGCAAAGGTGATACGTGCCAGCACAGAAGAGGATGGCACGATAACCGCGGGGCTAGAAATTATTGAGTTTAACTAAAATTAGTGTTTAGTAAACCTTACAAATAAGGCCTTTAAGATAAAAGCCTTCAGGGTAGCTGCCCGCAATAGGGTGGTCAGCTGCTTGATTTAAGCGCTCCATGATCAGCAAATCTTTACCTGCATCAAGTGCTGCATCTGCAACCACTTTTTGAAACAAATTTTGTTCCATTAAACCAGAGCATGAGAAAGTAAGCAGTGTGCCGCCTGGTTTTAATATTTGCATCGCAATCATATTAATGTCTTTGTAACCCCGACATGCCCCAGTTAACTGCGCTTTATTATCAGCAAATTTAGGCGGATCCATCACAATCGTATCAAACATCACGCCGTCTTCACGGTATTGGCGCAATAACTTAAATACATCTTGTTTTACAAAGTCGACTTTATTTAAATCAAGGTTGTTATGTTCAACATTGCGCTTTGCTGTATCAAGAGCTGGTTGTGAAACATCGACATTGGTTACATGCTTACAGCCACCACGCAGGGCATAAAGAGAAAACGTCCCCGTATAACTAAAGCAATTTAATACGGTTTTATCTTTTGAAAAACGCTCCAGCGCAGCACGGCTATCACGTTGATCTAAATAAAAGCCGGTTTTATGGCCTTCAAGAATATCAACTTCAATTTTTAAACCATTTTCTTCAATGATAACTGGCGCTGTGGGTTCATTACCCCAAAGCACTCCTTTAATTGGCTCCAAGCCTTCTTTAGTACGCACATCTACATCTGAGCGCTCATAAATATTTGAACCTGGGAAAATAGCCATTAATGCGCCAACAATTTCACCTTTGTGGCGCTCAGCACCGGCACTGAGTAACTGACAAACCAAGGTGTTATCAAATTTATCTATGGTAACACCCGGTAAATAATCGGATTCAGCGGCGCAAAGCCTAAAACCGGTCAGTCCACCTTCTTCAATCGCATGACTGCGCGCCTCTAAAGCACGACGTAGGCGACGCTCGAAAAAATGTTGATCAATGACTTCTTTTTCATCAAAGCTCCAAACACGCGCGCGAATTTGTGAATGCGGGCTGTAAGCCGCGGTGGCTAAAAACTTACCTTCACTGTCGTGTATGGTTACCGTGTCACCTAATCCAGGTTTACCTTTAATTTTTTTGATGGCTTTAGAAAATAACCAAGGGTGTTTTCTTTTTAATGATTTATCGCGACCAGCTTGCAGGTAAACGGCAGATGACATAGGGCTTCTCTGTAGTAATAAATAAGCGCTGTATTTTAGTCAAGCCACGCGCAACATACAATGAATGTTTTGCAAGGGCCTTATAAATCGCGTTAAAGTAGGGGATATTACCTCGTTTAAATAGATTTTTGGAAGCTCGGTGAACAATTTAGCCCTTAGCCCTTCATTAAAGCAACTTGATCAGCAATGCAGAGAATTTATAACAGCGCTTATCCATGCTGATGTAGCCCATGATATCACTCATATTGAACGCGTTGTCCGTGTCGCAGTTAAATTATGCACTGCTGAAAAAGCCAATATGAATGTTGTTTTACCTGCTGCGTGGTTACATGATTGTGTGGCCGTAGCAAAAAACCATCCCGATAGGGCAAAAGCTTCAATGATGGCTGCCGATAAAGCGATTAGTTTTTTAGCGTCTATTGGCTATGATGAAGCGCTATTTGATGATATTCACCACGCCATAGCCGCGCATAGTTTTAGCGCCAATATTGCTATTAAAACCGTTGAAGCACAGATTGTACAAGATGCTGACAGAATGGATGCCTTAGGGGCTATTGGTGTTAGTCGTTGTATGAAAGTGGGGGGCTCAATAAGCCGACTTTTGTACAATCCTAATGATCCATTTTGTTTAGAGCGTGAACCTGATGATAAACAGTACACCTTAGATCATTTTTTTATAAAGTTGCTGCATATTGCAAAAAGTATGAATACACCTTCAGCTAAAGCTGAAGCACTTAGAAGAACAGATTATATGTATGACTTTTTAGAGCAGTTAAAATCTGAAATTGGAGGGTAAGACAGTGAGGCCAAAATTGAGCGGTATTGATCATTGTCATTTAAATGTTCAAAGCCTCACCCAAGCCGTTGATTGGTATGAAAAGGTGCTTGGTTTTACTGTAGTAGAGGAATTAGCATTTTGGAATGAAGAAGGCAAAGGCCCTTTAACGCTTGAAGATGAAAACGCATCCACACGTTTAGCTTTATTTGAGGCGCCAGGGCGAAGTAAAGGAATCGCTTTTGCTGCAACCGGTGAGCAATTTATAGCGTGGTTAGCACATTTTGAGCAGCTTGAAATTAAAACGATACTGGCTGATCATGGCGTGACTTTTTCTATGTATTTTAAAGATAACAGTGGCAATAGCCATGAGATCACTTCCCATGACTACCGCATTATAAAACAGCATTTTCCAGCTGTAGCGTTAGGCTCTCACAATGCCAAAAGAGGCTAGGTCCTGTTGAACTTTGTGCAGTAATATTTGTTCAAAAAAGAGACGATTTAATCGCGTTCTTGATGAGCCTTTTTTATCGCTAAAATAGCGTCAATTTTGCTAATAAAAAGATCAACCAGTTGAGGGTCAAAGTGTTTTCCTGCTTGTTGTTTCATATGCTCTAGTGTTTGCTCAATGCTCCACGGCTCTTTATAAGGACGTTTTGATGTAAGTGCATCAAATACATCAGCAATCGCTACAATCCGCCCCTCAATAGAGATTTCCTCGCCTTTCAATCCATTAGGATAACCTGTGCCATCCCATTTTTCATGATGTTCAATAGCCAATACATGGGCAAGTTGCAGTAAGGGGGAAGGTGAGTTGGCCAATATTTTAGCCCCTATAGCGGCATGCTCTTTCATGTGTGCAAATTCGTCGGGGGTTAATTTGCCAGGTTTTAACAGTATCGAATCAGGAATACCTATTTTTCCGACATCGTGCATTGGCGCAGCTTGGCGTAATAATTCTGCGTGTTGTTCGTTCATTCCCAACGCTAAAGCAAGTACTTTGCTGTATTGGCTCATTCGTGCAATATGCTCACCCGTATCGGTATCTTTATACTCTGCCGCGCGACCCAATCGCTCAACTAAATCTACATGTGCTTGTTTTAGTTGCTCGGCTTGTACTAAAGAAAGATGAGTTTTTACCCTTGCCTTTACAATCGCAGGGCTAATAGGTTTGGTTATATAGTCAACCGCACCTAGCGAAAACCCTTCCGATTCATCTTGTTCTTGCGTGAGTGCGGTGACAAAAATGACCGGAATGTGTGCGGTTTTAGGATTAGCTTTTAAAATTTTGCACACTTCAAAGCCATTCATATCTGGCATCATTACATCAAGTAAAATGAGTTTTGGCGGATCGTTTTCTATTAATTGCAGTGCCACAGCCCCCGATTTAGCAAACGATAAACGGTAGTTACTCGCTAAGACCTCGCGCATTACTTTTAAATTTGCAGGTTCATCATCGACGATTAATATTCGCGCCTGACTTATCGATTGATCCATCGGTATCCTCAGAAGAGCTAGTTATTGAGTGTTGTTAATAATGCGTTGAGCTGTGTTTGTGCATTATCAAATTCAAAGTCATTAAACTGCTCATAAATATTCAAAATAGCAGCTTTGTGTTGTTCGGGTGTTATTCTTTCAATATAACTTAATAACGTATCATCCAACTCTGCTCGTTTAGCTTGGCTGAGTAAAAGCGTTAATTGGTGAATAAATTCAGCATCTGACACGGTTTCTTTTTGTAATTCATTCTCTTTAAAAGCAATGTGTAAGTGTGATAATTCATCTGCTAGCTGCTGCCACTCTTGCTGACATTTTAATATGCACTGAGTATAACTGGCTATATCACGTTGTTTTTCAGCTTGCGCAATTAAGTAAGATAAATTATTGAGCGCTAAATTACCGGCAAGGCCTTTTAAATTATGCAAAATATGAGCATGATGCTTGTCGTTTAGCTTAGTGGTCGCCAAGGTTTGCATACTATTTTGATGCTGAGCTAAAAAGAGTGCAATCTCTTTGAGATGTTTCTCTTTGCTGCCCCACATTTTTTCGCCTTTATTAAAATCTATACGAAGTTTTGAATCTAATGGATCGTTAGTTACTAACTGGCTGATAGCAAGCCCAAGCACCCGCGCTATTTCTTGGTTGAGTTGGTTTATGTCAACGGGTTTGGTTGTAAAACCATTCATACCCGCTTGTTTGGCTGTTAGCTTATCTTGCTGTAGCACACTGGCCGTTAAGGCAATTATTGGCGTGTGCTTTAGTTGTTTTTGCTGCTCTAAAGAGCGAATTGATGCTGTGGCACTGATCCCATCACATTTAGGCATATGAATATCCATTAGGATAATATCAAAGCGATGCTGATTAAACATGTCAATGGCCTCAAAACCATTATTTGCTTTACTTACCTGATGGCCTGCTTGGGAAAGCATAATAGTGAGTAGTTCGATATTTTGTTCAATATCATCCACCACTAAGATTTTTAATGGGGGTAAGCTAAATGCGTTTCTACTAATGGCTTGCACCTGACTTTTTTCGCCTGGCTCAAGCCCAACAGTAAAGGAAAAACAGCTACCTTGACCAAGGGTACTTTGTGCATATATTTTGCCGCCCATTAATTCAACCAGCTGCTTACTAATTGTTGTGCCAAGCCCTGTGCCACCAAATCGGCGTGTTGTGGTGCCATCTGCTTGCTCAAAGGGTTTAAAAATAGCCTCAAGGCGACCTTTTTCGATACCTATACCACTATCTTGTACTTCAAATAAAATGGGTTGATTGGGTTTATGAGTAACCGAAACAGTAACATGGCCTTGCTCAGTAAACTTTATCGCATTGCCGATTAAATTGGTTAGCACTTGGCGTAAACGCGTATCATCACCAAAATAAAATGGATTTACATTGTCAGCTATTTTTAAAATGAGCTGTAAGTCTTTGCGTTTTGCATCAAGCCAAAATGTCGACACAATATTATCGAGCAATTCTTGCAAGTTAAAATGTACTTTTTGAATTTCGAGTTTACCTTTCTCTAGCTTTGCTGAGTCAAGGATATCGTTGAGTAAATGCAATAAAGAACGCGCAGCGTTATTAACGGTAATAATTTGTTTTTGTTGTTCTTTATTAAGCGGACTATCCATTAAAATATCACTAAAGCCAATAATTGCATTCATGGGGGTACGTATCTCATGGCTCATATTTGCCATAAAAGACTGTTTAGCTTGCGCGGCTGCTTCAGCCTCGTATTTAGCTTGCTTTAAGCTTTGCTCATATTCATGGCGCTTGGTTATATCAACTAAAACGCCATCAACCCAGCGTGTATCATCTTTAGAGTTAGTGATAATACTTGCTTGATCAAGTACCCAAATAATATTGCCGTTGCGATGGCGAATGCGATACTCAATTGAGTATTGACTGGTCGATGCAACTGCTTGATCAATCGCTAAAGAAATAGCCGCTTCATCTTCTTTAACAATAAGCTCGGCAAAGGTAATACGCTGCTCAGTAAATTCTTCAGCGCGATAACCCGTTAGTTCATAGACGCTAGGGCTGATAAACAACATACTCCAGTGTTCATCTAACAAGCAGCGAAATACCACACCGGGCATATTGTTCATTAAGGTACGGTATTGTCGCTCTTTTTCAATTAAGCTTTGTTGTAACGCTCTTTGCTCAGTTAAATCGGTAATAAAGCCCACAAACAATGTTTCAGTTTGTAATTGCTTTACTTCACCAATCCCTAAGCGAATTGGAAATTGATGACCATTTTTATGTTTTGCCCACACATCGCGATTAACACCAATAACACGTTTTACCTCATGGTTTGTTGTATTTTTTAAAAAAGCATCGTGTTGATTAGCAATATCATCAGCCATTAATATTTTTACATTCTGGCCAATGACCTCATTATCTTGCCAGCCAAAAATTGTTTCTGCGGCTTTATTAAAGCTCAAAATAGTGCCTTTAATATTGATAGTAACGATGCCGTCAATGGCAGTTGATAAAATAGCATCAAGGCGAGACTCTTCAGCTGATTTTTTCCCCAACAGCATTCTGTAACGGATCATGCCATTGATGATCACAACCACCGCTGTTAATAAAAGCGTGGCGAACGACACACTAATAGCAATAAAGGTTAGATGTGATTGGTTTGTTTGCTCGTTAATTATCGGGCTTGTTGCAATAAATCGCGTAGCAGCCATGCCCATATAATGCATACCAGCCACGGCAAGGCCAAGAATAAGGGCACAAATAATACGATTATGCACAGGCGTTAATTTTTTAAAGTGTGCTGGTAAATGAAAACGTGTATAGAGACTTATAAAAGACAGCAGCACTGCAACAACAATTGAAGCGCCAAACCATATTGGATCATAACGAAGTAAAGGACTTAATTGCATCGCGGCCATACCGCTGTAATGCATGGTGCCAACACCCGCGCCAAATAAAAGAGAGCTTAGAATTAAATTGATAATACGAGGCTTAGAGCTATATGTTTTCAAACAAGAAAAAGCAATGGTACATGCCAGTAAAGCCGGTATAAACGACACAAAAGTGAGTGTGGGATCGTATTCAATTGTAGTGCACAAAGAAAATGCCAGCATAGCAATAAAGTGCATGCTCCAGACCCCTCCGGCAAGGACTAAGGCTGCGGTTATATTGGCTAACTTTCGATAAGATTTAAAATGTGTATTATTTGCTAAATCGATAACGTGCAAAGAAAAATAAGCTGCAAAAATTGCGGTGAGTATAGATAGTGTCACTAAACTTGGGTCGTATACACCATTAATAATTAGGCTTGGATCTGGTTCGTTTATAAAAAAATTAGCTAACATCAATCATTCACATAATAACTCTTAAATTCAGTCTAATATAAAATACAATAATAATCACAAGGTATTGAGTTATAAATTACAAAAGTAACGTAAGTGTTTTAAGCTCTAAACCATACTATTTATTGAGTAGCACTAAATCCATTGTTATTAAAATGGCATTTAGTAGGGATTATTTATAGATTAGCCGTTATGGTACAAGGTAAAATAAAACCCAGTGGTTAATTATAAATAGGCAGCATTCATTGTTGGATTACACTTTAAAGCGTAGTAAGCGAAGAAAAACAGTGGCTATCAAAGTCGCACAACGTGAGCTTACGGTATATGCGCCCCATTTTGTAACGAAAACACAAATTAATGAATGGCTGTTAAGTAAACAGGACTGGATTGATGCTCAGTTACATAAGCAACAAATTCAAGCCGATACACGACAGTTTCCACTCAAAACCCAGAGTATTAAATTATTTAATGAAGCTGTTAATGTGCAATTTGAAAACGCAGTACGCACTCAATGGCAGCAGCACAATGAAAGCCAAACGCTGTTACTGAGTATTTCTTCACGTGTAAAGCATCAAACGCAAATGTATCAAAGTTTGCTAGAGCAGTTTTTGCATGAGAAATTAGAAAGCTATATTGAAATGCGAGTTAACGATTATTGTCAGCTGATGGGTGAAAAGCTACCGAGTAATATTCGTATTCAATTGTATAAACGTCGCTGGGGTAGTTGTAATCGCAGGCGTGAACTAACCTTCAACTTACACTTGGCAAGTGCACCGACATGGGTTATTGACTACGTGATTGTTCATGAATTAGCACATTTAAAATATTTAAATCACAGCGCTCAATTTTGGCAACGTGTGGGATTATTTTATTCAGATTATAAACAAGCAAGTAACTGGTTAAACAATCATGGTATGAGTTTACAGTGGGTATTTGAATAAAAAGAAATAAGGTAGAGAAGAGAAGTGGTGGAGGGAGCTGGATTCGAACCAGCGAAGGCTGAGCCGTCAGATTTACAGTCTGATCCCTTTGGCCGCTCGGGAACCCCTCCACACTAATTGTTATTGCATTTGGCCCCACTTAACTTAGCCTAAGAAAAGTGGTGGAGGGAGCTGGATTCGAACCAGCGAAGGCTGAGCCGTCAGATTTACAGTCTGATCCCTTTGGCCGCTCGGGAACCCCTCCAATGCAACGCGGCAGATAATAGCAAACTTCTTATTTAAGTAAAGAAAAAAGCTAAAGAAAATTCAAATTTAGCCGATAAATACTTATTAATTAGTTAAATAGGCTAAAGTCTATGCAGATTGGTGATTTGTTAATCACGGAGAGCCAGTTAAAAACGAGGCTTAACGAAAGTGTGCACGAAAACCGCCGAGGCGAGTTTGCACTTTTATTAGCAATGCTCTCTCACGATGCACTCGATTTTAGTGAATTCCACCTACCCAAAAGTGACACTAAGCATGATCAAGCTGATGAAAATGCTCTGCGTAAACAATTTGGCGCAGGTCCAAAGCAGCCATTAGCGCCAGATACCTTTAATATGTTAATTGGTAAAAATAACACAGAGCTTTTAGCAAAAATGGGAAGCGCTGTAGGGATGAGTGATATAAAGTTAACTCAGTGCTTAAAGCCTGAGCCATTTAATATTCGTGATGATAAAAACCACATTCCACTGACTGTCATTGATAACTGTGAATTAGCGGTACGTCGACGAATTCAAAATACCAACACCGAGTTATCAAACCCTCAAATGGATGCGGTGGCATTTTATGATGATTTACAAAATGAAGCTATCCACCAGCCATTACATTTGTTTAGTGCCTAATTATATGTGTTCAATTGCTGCTTTATACATGCCATTTGATTGTAATAAACTGTGTTTATAGTAGTAAGTAACTATTGGTTTTATAGGTGCTTTATTTTAATAACTGATTTAATATAAAAAAAGCATCCAAAATTTAAATGCAATTGCTATAATGGCGCAAATGGTATGACATTAAATGCCATTATCATTAAACCAAGGTAATTAGGAACGTAATGAAGAAAACATTCACGCTGAATCATGAGAAAATCAAATACCCTCGTATGGTTGATGCTGCAAAGCATGAAGTGAAAAAATATTTGAAAAGAGAACGTAATAAAACTTTACCTGTTGATGCCGACTACTGGGCATTTGATTGTAAGTTTGGTAACACGGCTGAAGAAGCCCAAGTGGTTCACGTTGCTGAAATTAACAATCACATCAGTGAAATTGAAAAGCAAGGTTTAACTTCTTTTTACTTAGAGATTTTAGCAAGACCTGCACAGCGTCAAGATTTCGATGAAGATGATGGCGAGTAAAACGCTAATTTGCGTTTAGTGTAGTTTTTGAAAATGGGCCTTGTGGCCCATTTTTTGTAGCTGAAGTTTATACACTATGACATTTTTTGTATTTTTTATTACTGCCACAAGGGCACGTATCATTACGTTTTACTTTAATATCGGCAACCGGTGTAATCTCACCATCAAGGTATCGCCATTGTCCATCTTCTTTAATAAACCTTGAATTTTCTGCCAACTCGCAATATAAATCTTGATAAAAGTAGTGAGCTTTAAATGTAACAAATCCTGTTTCATCATTATAACCAGAGTCTAATACGGCTAAGTTTATAAAACGGCAACTATTTGCAAAATCTTTAATTTCTGAAATTGAATTTTCAGCTTGTTTTTCTTTTGCATAACTTTCACGAACAAAAACCGCGTTTTTAACAGCATAAGCACTGTAGCGTGCACGCATAAGTTGCTCTGGTGTGTGTGGCTGTTTGGTTTTTAAATGAAAAGGCTCGCAGCAATCAGCATAAGGTTGCTGACTGCCACAAAAACATAATAGGGCGTTAGAAGTCATGATAAATGTACTGTGTATTAAAACGCTAGTTTATCAAGCTTATTGCGTAAGTGAAATCTCAGAATGAGCGCTTTTTTTGCTAAAGCAATACAACTTAGTGCGCGTATGGCTCAAGTTTAATGATAACTGCGACAGTTGTTGGTTATTTATTATGTCAGTCCAGGTGATCACCGCGGCAAAATTTCCATTGTGAAGTGCAGAACTTAAAACATACTCTAAATTAACTAAATGCTTTTGACGAATAACCAGTAATTTACTGGTATCAATTGAGCATGAATCAAGTAGCGCTTTGCTCGGTACGTTATCTGGTGCTATTAACAGTGTCCATGCGTTTAGGCTGTTGTATTGGTGTAATACTTTTAATAACTCAAACGTTGCTGAAATTTCATCTTCAATTTGTACAACGTTAACACAATCTGATTGGTCATCTTGCTGGTAGCTTTTAACTGTTCTTACGGTAATTGGCTGTAACATAATCTTCTCACTCACTGGGTTTTTATACAGTACATTCATACAGTAGTTTATACAGTTGTTTGGTGCAAGTGTTTTTTGCTATTTTTTTGTACAGTTATTCATCTTAAAACGCGACAGTTACTATAAATATACAAATAATCTATATATAACAAAGATTTAATTTTTATTGGATATTAATCCCCACAGAATTAATTTTAAGGCTGGGAGCAAATAAATACAGATGAACAGGGGGTATACAGTAGTTTAAATTAATTAAGCGTGCTTGCTTTGGCTATAAACGCTTAATTAATTTACAGATGAAATGAGTTGCTGGGCAATGAAATTATTTTTCGCTACTAGAGGGGATCAAATGTGAAAATTGTAACTGGTGAATTTGTTCATACAGGCTGGCTGCGTAGCATTGAGCATCTTTAAGTCGTTTGGTACTAATATGTTTTCGTATATCGCTCATTGCTTCTATGGCAGGTTCATAGCCTTGACTACCGGCTAAGCTAAGCCACGCAGCACCATGAAATACACTTTGCGGCACACCTTGTCCTTTTATAAAAAACAGCCCTAAATAAAACTGCGCGCGATAATTTCCTGCCATTGCTGCCAAACGCATCCATTTTGCGGCTAAGGCGCCTTGTTCATTTTTAAGGTAATAAAGGGCTTTATTTAATGTGTCTTGATCGGTGTTTTTAGAGCTCGCAGGGAGATTTGCATCGCTTGGTTGCGTTACAAAAGAAAGAATGTTGTCTAATTGTTGCTCTAAGTCTTGGCCACTTGGTGTCGTTTTGATCATGCTACTTCGTTTGTTATTTTAATCACTTAGCTAGTTTAGTATATAGCAAGGTAAAATGTCCTGTAAAAAGTTATTTTTATGCTAAAATCTCGCCACTTTTTACAACCACAAGTTTATTATGCTCGAAGCCTTATTCAAAATCCGTGCAAATGATTCTTCGGTTCGCCGTGAATGTATTGCCGGTATGACTACATTTATTACGATGGTTTATATCGTATTCGTAAACCCAGCTATGCTTGCGGAAGCCGGTATGGACCAAGGTGCTGCTTTTGTTGCCACCTGTATTGCTGCTGCAATAGGGTGTTTTATTATGGGTTTGTGGGCCAATTATCCACTGGCATTGGCACCGGGTATGGGATTAAATGCATTTTTTACCTATGGTGTTGTATTAGGTATGGGTTATAGCTGGCAAGCTGCGTTGGGTGCGGTATTTATGTCAGGGTGTATATTTTTAATTCTAAGCTTATTTAAGGTGCGAGAGTGGATTATTAATGCAATCCCTCTGGTGCTCAAGCAAGCAATAGCAACGGGTATTGGCGCATTTTTAGCTCTCATCGCACTTAAAAGTGCCGGTATTATTGTATCAAGTCCTGCAACACTGGTGCAGTTGGGTGATATTACCTCGCCTGGCCCTTTATTGGCTATTTTCAGCTTTTTTGTTATTGCTGCACTGCTTTATCGCGATTTTAAAAGTGGCGTACTGATTAGTATTTTACTAGTCACCGCGATTGCTGTGTCTATGGGGTTAGTGGAGTATCATGGTGTTATTGCTATGCCACCTTCTATCATGCCGACCTTTATGCAACTGGACTTTAGTGCCGCGTTTGAACTGTCGATGTTGAGTGTTATTTTTGCGTTTTTATTCGTTGATTTGTTTGATACCTCAGGCACGTTAGTTGCGGTAACTCAGAAGGCTGGTTTAGCAGATAAAAACGGTAATATGCCGCGTTTAGGTCGTGCATTAAGCGCCGACAGCACAGCAACCATTGCAGGTGCAATGCTCGGTACTTCAACAACCACGTCATACATTGAGTCTGTTGCAGGTGTATCTGTTGGTGGTCGAACGGGTTTGACCGCTGTGGTTGTGGGTTGCTGCTTTTTACTGATGATGTTTTTTGCGCCTTTAGCTCAAATGGTGCCTGCATACGCAACCGCGGGAGCTATTTTATATGTATCTGTATTGATGCTACAAAACTTAAAGTTTGTAAATTGGGACGACATGACTGATGCAATTCCGGTGAGTGTTGTATTATTAATGACACCGCTGACTTTCTCAATTGCACACGGTATTGCACTTGGTTTTATTTCTTATACGGCGGTAAAAGTGCTGTGTGGCAAAAAAGATCAGGTAAGCATTAGTGTTTGGATTTTAACTGCCTTGTTTATTGTTAAGTTCGCATTTTTATCTTAATGCAGGCAGCTTGTTAGAATATGTATATGTTCTAGTATGTAAACACAAAGTGGGGCAAAATCCTATTCAAAAAAAAGCCCATGCAACTGCATGGGCTTTTTATTTAGAAAGGAGTTACCATTTCTTTTTAGGTGCAAATAATACGTCTAAATCATCTTGCTCTTGTTCGTTCTTTTTCTTCAATGATGTAGCATTTGATGCCTTGAGTTCATTACTTATCGTTTCAAGGTAGCCTTCAACTTCAGCTCGTTTTGCCGTAATGTAATCGTCATTAAATGAAACACTGTTAAGTGTGGCAGCTGCTTTTTCAAAGTACTGCCTAGCAGAGCCTATCATTCCAGCTGTTTGCGCTGATAACCCTCGTTTTATTTGGCTTTCAATGTTGATTCTTAGTTGTAGCTTTTCAAGGCGTTTGTCTTCTGCAATAAATACCTGGCTGTCTACTTTGCCTTTATTATGCTCAGAACGAATAATAGTGCGTAACTTTTTAATGCCTTGTATCAGCGATATCAGTTGTTTGTCGTTGCCTGGTAATACAAAGCCATCTGAACCGTCTTGAATTGGGTTTTGTAGTCGCTCTTTTGCTTCTTTTAAGCGGTTTTTTAGTCCACTACCTCCGCTTGAAATAGACACCATTTGACTGAGCGCATCATGAATTCGTCGTTGTAATATTCGCTGAGTTGCCTCTGAAAGTGGAATGTTGGCGCTATTCATTAATGCTTCTTCGGTTTCTTCAATGATTGCTTTTTGTTTTGTTAACTCTTTGCGTCGTTCAGCTTCTTGTTTTTCTTTGTGTTGCTGAACAGCACTAACCCATAGTGCAATGACTATAAGTGCAACAATTAATACAATTATAATGGAAACTATCATGTTATAATTCTCAAATTCTTAACCTTATTATCTAATCTTACATTAAATATATAAAAGGTGGGAAACTTTGCTCAGATTAACTGAAAAAAGCGTCACCATAAAGCGTTTAAATCTTAATATGTTATGTTTCGATTGCTGATAATCATTGCTACCTCAAGTTTATTTATTGTGTTAACCTGAAATTTCAACAAATTAATTGTTATATTATGTAACATTAATCAGCCTTTTATATAGCTACCTATAGTTAGGGTGCGCTTTTATCTGTCAATGTGAATTATAACGAAACTACATAGCCATGAAATTACAACAACTTAGATATATCGTAGAAGTTCAAAATCATAAATTAAATGTTTCAGCTACGGCTGAAAGTTTATTTACCTCCCAGCCTGGTATTTCTAAGCAAGTACGTATGTTAGAAGATGAGCTCGGTGTACAAATTTTTGGCCGCAGTGGTAAGCATTTAACTCATGTTACAGGCGCTGGCGAGGAAATCATTAACATATCACGCGAAATACTCTCAAAAGTTGAGGGTATTAAAGCGGTTGCGAATGAACATACTTTACCGGATCAAGGCAAACTTAATATTGCTACCACGCATACACAAGCACGGTATGCGTTACCGAGTGTAATTAAAGGCTTTACTCAAAAATACCCTGCGGTATCACTGCATATGCACCAAGGTACACCACAGCAAATATCGGATGCAGCCGCTCGCGGTGATGCTGACTTTGCCATAGCCACAGAAGCGCTTCATTTATATTCAGATTTAGTAATGCTGCCTTGCTACCATTGGAATCGTAGTATTGTGGTTGCTAAAGATCATCCCCTTGCGAAAAAAGTGGATAATTTAACAGTGGCTGATATAGCCCAATACCCACTCATTACCTACGTATTTGGCTTTACAGGTCGTTCGGAGCTCGACAAAGCATTTAATGCTTACGGATTAGAGCCACATATTGTATTTACTGCCACCGATGCCGATGTCATTAAAACATATGTGCGTTTAGGGCTAGGTGTGGGTGTGGTTGCATCTATGGCAATTGATCAGGTAAACGACAGCGACTTAGTGTGCATTGATGCTAGCCATTTATTTGAGGCGAGCACGACTAAAATTGGCTTTAGAAAGGGCAGTTTTTTACGCACCTACATGTATGACTTTATCGAACGTTTTGCACCGCATTTAACTAAAGAGCGAGTAGAGCGTGCGAGTTTACTGCGTAATCAAGAAGATGTTGATAAGTTATTTGCTGATATTGAATTGCCGGTTAAGTAACCGCCATAAACAGCAATGAAAAGCCGCTTAGTTTTGCAACTAAGCGGCTTTTTTGTGCTATGTAATTAACCTGAACTGTGGATAATAAATCCATCTTAAGCAGCTATTTTCAGCGCTAACTGCGTTGAATTTACTTGCAATAGGCTAGCTATTGACGCGTAATTTCGCCTTGTTTTCACTAAAAATCTCTAGCTAGAGAAAATAAACATAAATATCATTTTGATCCTATATGTTAGTAAATCTCTTAACCAGAGTTCAGGTTAATTAGCACTCGATAATATTAACAGCCAGTCCACCGCGAGCGGTTTCTTTGTATTTTGTTTTCATATCGTTACCCGTATCGAGCATGGTTTTTATTACTTTATCCAGCGATACTTTTTGCTCACCACTACCGCGTATAGCAAGGCGCGACGCATTAATTGCTTTAATAGCGCCCATTGCATTACGTTCAATACAGGGGACTTGCACTAAGCCGCCAACAGGGTCACAGGTTAACCCTAAGTTATGTTCCATACCAATTTCAGCGGCATTTTCTACGTGTACAACGTTACCACCAACAATTTCAGTAAGTGCGCCTGCGGCCATTGAACAAGCAACACCGACTTCGCCTTGGCAACCCACTTCAGCACCAGAAATAGAGGCATTCTTTTTATATAAAATGCCTATTGCAGCGGCAGTTAATAAGTAGCGGGTAGCAATATCACGGTCTACTTCTTTAATAAAAGTATGATAATACATTAATACTGCAGGTAAAATTCCGGCTGCGCCATTTGTGGGGGCAGTTACTACACGTCCTCCGGCTGCATTTTCTTCGTTTACAGCTAATGCGAATAAATCAACCCAGTCCATGGCGCGCAGCGGATCGTTACTGACTTCTACATTAAGCTTTAAATATAAGCTTGGCGCACGGCGTTTTACTTTTAATCCGCCAGGTAAAATACCTTCGGTGCGCATACCTCGCTCAATACAGGCTTTCATTACTTGCCAAATATTAAATAGCTCATCTTTAATGGCTTCTTCACTGCGTAGCGTCTTTTCGTTTTTCATCATTAACGTTGATACGCTGTAACCCGACTCTTTACACATTTCGAGTAATTCTTTAGCCGAGCCAAACGGGAACGGGGCTGGGTTTTCTTCACGGATATCTAAAGCGGCTTGTTTTTCTTTTTCAAACTCTTCATCCGTAACAATAAATCCGCCACCAATAGAGTAGTAAACTTTGCTATATACTTTTTCGCCATTGTTATAGGCAATAATTTCCATTGCGTTGGAATGTTTAGGGAGTGTCTTTCTGCGATGAAAAACAATCGCGCCCTGCTTAGGGAATTTAGCTTTGTGAGTTTGGTTTAGGTAAATAACCTGTTCTTTTTCAATTTTAGCGAGTATGTCATCCACTAAATCGGCATCAATGGTTTCAGGATCATACCCTGCTAAGCCAAGTATCACTGCTTTACCAGAGCCGTGGCCAACACCTGTTTGGCCAAGCGAGCCGTAAAGCTCTACTTTTACATCGGTCACATTTGCTAATAGTTGTTGTTCGTTTAGGTCATTAACAAATAAGCGTGATGCACGCATTGGGCCAACGGTATGTGACGATGAAGGGCCAATACCAATGCTAAACATATCAAATGCACTGATCATAATGTGTGTCTCTACTTAGTTTTCTCAGCATTAAGCTGTTCTTTGAACGGTCGACTATAATAACGTGGAAACGCAGGTGTGTAACCCTTATTAGTAAAGATTTAAACTGGTATGGCGAGTTGTTTTGTAAAGTTTTTAATAATGCTGGCTGTGGCTCCCCACAAAAGCCCATGTGGGGTGATAAAGCCATTTAAGGTAATGATTTTTCCACCTCGTTCAAATGGCAAAGGTTGCCAGTTAGCCGCGTTATTCAGCGCTTTTATAGAGAGTAAAAAGCTAGCTTGCACTTCGTTGTGGTCGTTTTCCCACACTGTTTCTTTTTTAATTAAGCCTACAAAGGGGCGTATAGTAAATCCGGTCAGGGTTGAATATTCAGGTAACTGACCTAACACATGGACATTTTGCGGGGCAATATTAAGCTCTTCATGTAATTCACGCAGTGCGGTGGTGCGTAGGTTAACATCATCAATTTCAAACTTGCCGCCCGGTAAACAAATCTCCCCAGGGTGGTGATGAAGGTAGGTTGGTCGCTTACACAATAAAATATGTGCTTCGTTATCTATATCAATCAATGGCAGCATTACTGCGCTTGCGCGCTTTTTTTTATTATCTTTGAGCTGATCCACGGCTAAACTGCGGTTTAATTGAAAACGAGCCGAAATGGTTTCACTATTCAAAGCGACCTTCATTTAATATAGGAAGTATTTTATTTACTTTATCGTAAGTTTCTTGATATTCCAATTCGACTTTTGAATCAGCAACAATACCACCCCCAGCCCAACAATATATTTGTTGTTGATGTGTGACTAAAGTTCGAATAGTAATACTGGTATCCATATTGCCGCAGCCACTAATGTAACCAATAGAGCCACAATAAATGCTACGTCTATGTGGCTCTAGTTCTTCTATTATTTCCATGGCACGGACTTTTGGTGCGCCTGTAATTGAACCACCGGGAAACGCAGCTTCCAGCTGATCAACCGCTGTTTTACCCTCATCAAGGGTTGAGGTGACCGTACTCACTAAATGGTGTACCGCCGGAAAACTTTCAATAGCAAATAATGAGGGCACAATAACCGAGCCCGGTTTAGCGACTTTTCCTAAATCATTTCGCAGCAGGTCCACTATCATGACATTTTCGGCGCGGTCTTTATTCGAATTTGCCAGCAAGGTCGCTTGTTTTGCATCCTCAAGGGCATCTGCTTTGCGAGGTAAAGTCCCTTTAATGGGTTTTGTTTCTACTTTATTGTCGTGTACTGCAATAAAACGCTCGGGTGAGATTGACAAAATAGCGCCCTGAGGATGATTAATAAAACTAGAAAAAGGCGCTTTATTAGCCTGAGTTAATTTAACATAGGCGCTCCAAGGCGAGCCTTGGTAATGTGCGCTAAAACGCTGCGCTAAGTTAATTTGATAGCAATCACCACTTTTTAGGTATTCTTCAATCGCGGCAAACTTTTCGCTATAGCTAGTCTGACTCATATTTGACTGCCACGGTGATGTAAGCGAAAAGCTTTCATGTTTAGGTGGTTGCGCTAAATATTGCTGATATAGCCAAAGGCGGTCTACATTGGGCTGCGAAACATAAAACCACGTGCGCAGTTGTTTATCGTAAATCAGTGCATCGAGGTAAAGTCCAACCGCCATTTGCGGTAAATTTATGTCGTGTAAAGCGCTGCTTGGTAGTTGCTCTATAGTACGGCCTAAGTCATAGCCAAAATAACCCAGCCAGCCACCATTAAAAGGTAAGTTGTTGGCGGCTTTAGTGCTGTCTAACTTTGCCAGTTCATTATTCATTATTTCAAAGCAGCTTTTTATGTTTGGCTGGTTATTAAAAACGCTTTGATTATTTTCGACTTCAAGGGTGCTCTGGGGGTCAATCGCAATAATGTCAAAACGACTGTTTATGTGATCACTATCACCCGAATCTAATAAAATGGCGTAAGGCAAATGAGCAAAATGCGAAAATACCTCAATACAATTTTGTGATATGGCTAATTCAACACAATTTTTTTTATTGTTTAGCATTTACTACCCCTATAAGAACTGGCTCCAAACGGGCTGGGAGGGTATCATAAGTCAAATTTATTTGGCAGCGTTTAGTGAGCGCTGTAGTTGAAAACAGTTCGAACCACCGTCACGGGTTTGATATCGCTTACGTGCTGCGTGAGTAACAACAACTTAAGGAACCACTATGAGTACAATTCGTCAGCAAGACTTTATTGATAGCATTGAAGATGCCTTGCAATACATCTCGTTTTACCATCCTCTTGATTTTGTTCAAGCACTAGAGAAAGCGTATAACAAAGAACAAAGTAAAGCCGCTAAAGATGCGATTGCGCAAATTTTAATTAACTCGCGTATGTCGGCAGAAGGTAAGCGCCCACTGTGTCAAGATACCGGGATCATCACTTGTTTCGTAAAAGTAGGGATGGATGTTAATTGGGATAAAACCGACTTAACAGTACAACAAATGGTTGATGAGGGAACGCGTCGTGCGTACTTAAATCCAGATAACCCTTTACGTGCATCGATTGTTGCAGATCCTGCGGGAACACGTAAAAACACTAAAGATAATACGCCATCAGTGGTTCACATTGACTTAGTTGCAGGCGATAAAGTCGAAGTGATGGTCGCTGCTAAGGGCGGCGGCTCAGAAAACAAAAGTAAAATGGTGATGTTAAACCCATCTGACGATGTGGCTGAGTGGGTAGAAAAAACGCTACCAACAATGGGGGCGGGTTGGTGTCCACCAGGCATGCTAGGCATAGGTATTGGTGGCACGGCAGAAAAAGCAGCGGTAATGGCCAAAGAGTCATTAATGGATCCGGTTGATATTCATGAACTAATTGAGCGCGGCGCAGAAACAACAGAAGAAAAGCTGCGTTTAGAAATCTTTGAACGTGCGAATAAATTAGGTATTGGTGCGCAAGGCCTTGGCGGTTTAACCACGGTTGTTGATATTAAAATTAAAACGGCGCCAACTCACGCGGCTTCAAAGCCAGTGGTTATGATCCCAAATTGTGCTGCTACGCGCCACGTTCACTTTACCCTTGATGGATCAGGCCCTGCGAATTTAAAAGCACCTAAATTAGAAGATTGGCCAGAAGTGACTTTCGAAGTGGGTGAGGGCACACGCCGTGTTAATTTAGATACTCTTACTAAAGAAGACACTAAAGAATGGAAAATGGGTGAAACCGTTTTACTCTCAGGTACTATTTTAACGGGTCGAGATGCTGCTCATAAGCGTCTGCAAGATATGATCAACTCAGGGGAAGGTTTACCTGAAGGTGTTGATTTTGATAACAAGTTTATTTACTACGTTGGCCCTGTGGATGCAGTAGGCGATGAAGCAGTAGGCCCTGCGGGTCCTACAACGGCAACACGTATGGATAAATTTACCGATATGATGTTAGAAAAAACCGGCATCGTGGGTATGATTGGTAAAGCTGAACGAGGCCCTGCAACGGTTGAGTCTATTAAAAAGCACCAGTCAGTGTATTTGATGGCGGTAGGCGGTGCGGCTTACTTAGTATCTAAAGCTATTAAAAAAGCACGTGTTGTTGCCTTTGAAGATTTAGGTATGGAAGCTATCTACGAATTTGAAGTAGAAGATATGCCAGTAACAGTTGCCGTAGACAGTGAAGGAGCAAATGCTCACACCCAAGGCCCTGCTATTTGGAAAGCAAAAATTGAAGAGCTAGACAGCAAAATGAAGTAAATTTTTACTTAAAAAGCAATCATATAAGCGAGCACTGTGTGCTCGCTTTTTTATTTACTTTTACATTTGCAAAGACTTATACACCTCAGACCAGTTTATGCTGCGTAGGCAATGAGCGTATAAGCCACTGTATTTTAAGCTGTAGTATACTTTTTTAGGGTGTATGGTTAAGTTTACAAATAACTGCAAGGTGACGTTCACGTAAGCGTAAGCTTTAATTGCGATGGTGTTTTTAGCTTTTATACTTAATCAAATGGTTATTTTTGGAATTTTTATGCTTACTTTTAACGATAAGTCATTTTATTTTTCACTTTGACGCGCTTTATTTGGTTTATCTACTCATAGTGTGGCGAACCATTAACTGAAGTGATAAAGTCTCGACAATTTGTAGCGTGCTTGCCCAAAAGGGCCCATTATTTTCGGAGTATTTAAAGTGGTTGTATTTAATCAAGTTGAATTTGATAACCATGAACAAGTGGTTTTTTGTTCAGACAAAGCGTCTGGTTTGAAGGCCATTATTGCGGTACATAACACAAACTTAGGCCCTGCGGTAGGCGGTTGTAGAATGTGGGATTATGCTAACGATGAAGACGCAGTATATGATGTGCTGCGTTTATCAAAAGGGATGACCTATAAAAATGCCGTAGCACGCTTGCCATTTGGTGGTGGTAAATCGGTTATTATTGGTAATGCCAAAGAAATCAAATCTGAGCAGTTATTTCGCGCATTTGGTCGCCAGTTAGAGCGACTAAATGGTAGCTATTACTCAGCAGAAGATGTAAACATTACCTGTGATGATGTGGCGTTAATGAACAAAGAAACAAATTACGTGCTAGGCCTTGAAGGAAAAAGTGGTAACCCTTCGCCGTTTACAGCCTATGGTACGTTTTTGGGCATGAAAGCAGCGCTTAACCATCAACGCGGTATTAAAGACTTTTCTGGTATTAAAGTTGCGGTGCAAGGTTTAGGTGCAGTAGCTTATGGATTATGTAAACATTTAGCACAAGCCGGTGCTGAGTTATTTGTTACCGATATTAATCAAGCTGCAGTAGAACGTGTAGTAAATGATTTTGGCGCAACCGCAGTTGGTATTGATGAAATATACGACCTAAATGTGGATGTTTATGCACCCTGTGCATTAGGTGCCACTATTAATGACACAACAATCCCACGCTTAAAAGCAACGATAGTAGCAGGCTGTGCAAACAATCAACTTGCTGAATCACGCCATGGTGAAATTTTACGTGAAAAAGGTATTTTATATGCGCCTGATTATGTAATAAATGCAGGTGGTATTATTAACGTTTATTACGAAACTGCACCAGAGGGTTACAGTAAAGAGGCTTCTAATAAACACGTAGAAAGAATTTACGATACACTTAGTGAAATTTTTACCCGTAGTGAAAAAGAGCAAAAATCAACGCATTTAATTGCCGATGAACTGGCACAAGAAATTATTGAAAACGGACTTTAAGTTTCCACTCGGTTTAAAATAGGAGCGAAATACGCTCCTTTTTTATACCTTATGTAAGACTTTGGTATAACTACACCCAAAGCGTCATTTTAGTTAATGCGAATATAGATAAAGCACGGTAAAATTTAGTTTTACACTTTATCTATATTTTATGTCCTCTACTGATTTTTCTATTACTCCTCTTGATTTTGAGCAATGGCCTCGAAAGCAACACTTTGAGTTATTTCAGCAGTTCACTCAGCCTTATTTTAATGTGTGCGTACAACTGAATGCGAAAAAGTTATATACCGCCTGTAAACAAGCTAATATTGCTTTTTTTCATGGTTATATTTATTGCTTATTAAAAGTCTGTCATCAGTATGAGCCGATGATGCTGCGCATTATTAACCAAAAACCTTGTTACTTAAGTGCTACGCGGGCAAGTGTAGTCGAGCTTGCCGATGATGAGTCGTTTCGCTTTAGTTATTTTAAATTACACGGGTCGTTAAATGAATTTGCCAGTGAGGCGAAAGCTATTAGCAATACCACAAAATTAAACCCACTGTTTTCTGATGCGTTTGCAGCAACAGAAGGGCAAGCAGATTTAATTCATGTTTCTGTATTACCTTGGTTAAACTTTAGCAGCTTTTCGCATGCATTTACCCACGGTCAAAGTAATGGTATTCCTAAATTTGTGTTTGGCCAATACAACACTGAGACAGGTAAAATGCCGCTTGCTATTGATGTTCATCATGCGTTGTTGGATGGGCTTCATGTCGCTAAATTTATAAAGCAATTGCAGTATACATTTGATAATTTATGTAATAATAATTAATGAAAAAGTTGTAAATTTTATGTTATTATTTGCCAGCAGTGCTTTTAACTTAAATTGTCACTCTAAACTTACCCAAATATAAAAATTAATAATTATAATTATAAAGGCAATATCTGATGAATCGCTTAGTGATTTTATGTATTTTGTTGGTGATTTTTTCTGTTGACGCACAACAGCAGACTCGTTTGCCGTTACGTGATTATTTTTTTGAAACTTGGAATACACGTACGGGTCTTCCTCACAATAGCATTAATAGCCTTGCACAAACACAAGATGGGTATCTATGGGTGGGTACTTGGGAAGGACTTGCCCGCTTCAATGGCCAAGAGTTTAAGTTATTTACTCGCTCCGAAATTACTGACTTGCCTGACTCAGGCGTACGTGCGCTAACCCCTACATCTGATGGCGGTTTACTTATTGCAGGGGCGCGCGGCGGTATTAGCTTATATCAACATCGCCAATGGGACACGCAACCACCTGCCCAAGCGATGGTTAATCATATATTTAAAAGTAAAAATGATAACTTGTGGCTAGCGCTTGAGAATGATGGTGTGTATTGTCGTTCAGCTAGTAGCACTCAAGACATCCCAATAATACAAAATGTCAGTGCGTATCGAATCATTGAAGACCCCAAGGGGGTTATATGGGCAGCAACCAGTGATGGCCTCTATAAAATAGTCAACTACAAACCCACTTTGATGACGCCACAACAAGGGTTACCAGATGCTCCCGTATATACCTTATTAATCACCCGTGAAGGTCGACTCATTATAGGAAGTGAAAGAGGGGCACGAATCCTTAATGGCGAGCTATTTGAATCGCCTCACCCACAACTCGACGCGGAATCTATTTCCAGTTTGTTAGAAGATGATCATGGGGATCTGTGGTTTGGCACCATTAATAAAGGTGTTTTTAGGCTTAGCGTCGATGGTTTAGAGCAATTAGATGCTAAAAATGGTTTACCCGCCAACCGTATTCTTTCTTTGTTACAAGACAGAGAAAATAGTATTTGGGTAGGCACCAATGCTGGTGTATTTAGGTTAAGAGAAGCGCCGTTTTCATCGTGGGGCAAAAAGCGAGGCTTATCTAGCGATTATGTGCGTACGGTATTGTCACATTCTGATGGCAGTTTATGGATAGGCGGAAGCACAGGCTTAGATCGGCTGCAAAACAATCAGATCAGCCATATTAAAGGCACTAAACAAGGCTCGCCATATTCAGTATTAAGCTTACTAGAGCAAAACCAAGGTGATGTCTGGGTAGGCACATACACCTCGGGTGTTTTAAAAGTGGTTAATAACGAACTCATACCTTATTTAAACCGTGATAATGGCTTAGGTAGTAATGAAGTAAGATCTTTACTTTTTGATTCAAAAAATCGCTTATGGATAGGCTCGGCCATGGGGCTGACACGCGTTAATACCGACGGTAGCTTAAACCAATTTACTAATGAAAAAGAGCTGCCGAGTGGGTTTATTTTAGCCTTGAGTGAAGATAACTCAGCTAATATTTGGGTAGGAACCGGTAATGGGGTCGTGGTTTATGACACTCAAACTGACGTGTTTAATCCTGTTGAGTTTCCTGCTGAATTTGCCGCCCAATATGCGTTTGGCTTTTACATTGACGATAAATACACGTGGATGGCTACCGATCGCGGCTTAGTTCGTTATCAGCATTCAAACGCAAAGATGACCATTTTAGGGCGTGAATTAGGTTTACCCGTTGATAAGCTTTTTCAAATTGTGCCGTTTAAAGACTCACTCTGGCTATCAAGTAACCGTGGCATTATTGAAGTCAATTATAAGCAGGTAAATGAGCTGCTTGATTCAAAATCTAACAATAGAGGTACGCTCGCCTTTCAATTATACGATGAGGGTGATGGCATGCTCAGTGCACAAGCAAATGGCGGTTCAACCCCCTCTGCAACCGCTCATTCAGATGGCACAATTTGGTTTGCTACCGCAAAAGGAGTGAGTACAGTAAAACCGGAGCGCTTAAAAGAAGCCACTAAAATAGCGTTACCAACGATTGTTGAAAGCTTTTCTGTTGATGGTAAACCAACGTCGTTACCTATAGACGGTGAAACTATCATTTTACCACCAGGGGTGACGCGCTTGTCATTTCAATACGCGGGACTGAGCTTTATTATGCCGCAGCGATTAAACTTTCAAACAAAATTGGAAGGCTTTAATAACGAATGGATCAACCGTCAACACATAGCGACTGCTGAATACACTAACTTACCTGCGGGCAAGTATTCTTTTGCTGTACGTGCAGCCTATCCAAATACTGATTGGCAACAAAATCACAAAGTCGTTAACTTTGAAATTCAATCGCACTTTTGGCAAAAAACAAGCTTTAAGTTGTTTATGTTTTTTCTTTTTGTGGTGGTGATATATAGCGCTTATCGCTACCGCTTATATCGTTATAAACACGTTGAAAAGGAATTAACGAGTCGAGTGGTGAAGCAAACGCAAGCACTGCAAGAGCAAGCCAGTGCCTTTGCGTATCAAGCCACACACGATCAGCTTACCGATTTACCGAATCGCCGCGCATTTGATGGCTGGCTGGCGGATAACTTTTCAGACTTTAAAGCATGTAATAAATCACTTGCTATCGCTATTATGGATATTGATCACTTTAAACGGATTAACGATGGTTGGTCACACCTCATAGGTGATCAGGTTATATGTGAAGTAGCTAACATTCTTAAAGCGCACTGCGAAGGTGAGCAAGAGGTAGCTCGCTGGGGCGGCGAAGAGTTTACTTTTGTGTTTCCTGATACGAGTGCAGTGCAGGCACAAGAAATGTGCGAGAAGTTGCGCAAATGTATTGAAAATAAAAACTTTTCAAATATCGCAGAAGGCCTCAGCGTAACCGTGAGTTTTGGTGTTTCTGACTCTGGTGATGTTGATGATTATGACCGATTATTATCACGGGCTGACCAAGCTTTGTATAAGGCAAAAAACAATGGCCGAAATCGAACTGAAGTGATGTGATTGAAAAACAGCCTCACTGCACCCATTACTATTTTAATAATACGGGCGCAGTATTTTGGCGTTAAAGCTACATGGTTTGATTTAGGACGACCCAATGATAAATGGGCTATTAATTTTTGTTTTAATTGTATTTATTATAATGTTTTGGCGCTGGCCTGATATTCAAAATGCCGTGTGGCACCGTAAATACAGTGATTTATTGTTAAGTGAGCAACAACACACGTTGTTACTGCGTGCTATGCCCATATACAACAAAATGACCGATGCAGAGCGAGCCAAGTTAGCATCCCATATTGTGTGGTTTTTAAATGAAAAGCGTTTTGTTGGCTGCGATGGGTTGCAACTAACGGAGGCAATGAAACTCATTATTGCCGCCGATGCCTGCTTGCTGGTGCTTAACAAGCCTTGGCCTTTGTATAAAAACGTAAAAGAAATTTTACTCTACCCCAGCGCGTATTACGCGCCCCAATCAAGCCGCGATAACGCAGGCCTTGTCAGTTTTCATAATACAGTAAGGCAAGGTGAATCGTGGCCGGGGGGAACATTGGTGCTTAGCTGGCATGATGTGCTTGAGGGCAACCGCTTACCCAGTGATGGGCATAACTTAGTGTTTCATGAATTTGCACATCAACTTGATCAAGAAACCGGTAAAACCACCGGCACGCCACTACTTGCATCACAGGCAAAATACCAACAATGGGGGCGAGTATTTAGTCGAGCGTTTTCGCAGTTAAAAACCCATGTTGCTTATAGTATGCCGCATGTAATACATAGCTATGGAGCCACCAATGAGGCTGAGTTTTTTGCGGTGATCACCGAAACATTCTTAGAGAAACCTGCCGATTTACGCCGTGAAGACCCTGAAATTTACCATTTGCTAGTGGATTTTTATCAATTTGATCCTATTGTTTGGCACTGATTTTATGCACTTCATCCTATTACGCTGGTAACTTGCTGGCGTTTTTGTTGCAATCATGTAATAGATCAACACACAGCAACAATAATAAGTGAGATAAGCATGAAAAAAATGCTGCAAACAGCACTCGCGTTATCAGTTTCATTGGCATTAGGCCACGCACACGCAGAGCAAACGGATGAAAAAAAATGGCAAGTTGATTCACCTAAAGGGCAATTTGTTGATGCATCTATTAGTGTAGAGCAAGGCACATGGATGAATGTCGATATAAGTCCTGACGGAGAAACCTTAGTATTTGATTTACTGGGCGATATTTACACCATGCCAATGAGTGGTGGTAAAGCGACTAAAATAACCTCAGACATTGCATGGCAAATGCAGCCGCGCTTTAGCCCAGATGGCAAGCACATTGCTTTTACATCAGATCAAGGCGGTGGTGACAATATTTGGATAATGGATGTTAACGGCGAAAACCAAACCGCCGTCACTGACGAAACATTTAGATTACTCAATAGCCCTGCGTGGAGCCCTGATGGCGATTATTTAGTTGCACGTAAGCATTTTACCGCCAGTCGCTCGCTAGGTGCGGGTGAAGTTTGGCTTTATCACAAAGCCGGCGGTAAAGGGGTGCAACTGACTAAACGTGAAAACGATCAAAAAGATTTAGGTGAACCCATGTTTTCACCGGATGGTCGGTATGTTTATTTTTCGCATGATGCAACCCCGGGTAAAACTTTTCATTATTCAAAAGACTCTGTTGCCGGTATTTATAAAATTAAGCGTTATGACCGTGAAACAGGCGACATAGAAACCATTATAAGTGGCATGGGCGGGGCAATAAGACCGACGCCGTCGCCAGATGGTAAAAAACTAGCGTACATAAAGCGTGATGACTTTCAAACCAGCCTGTACTTATATGATTTAACCAGTGGTGAGCATACTAAGCTATACGACAAGCTAGAGCGCGATATGCAAGAAACGTGGGCGATTCATGGCGTATATCCGACTATTGCGTGGACCCCAGATAACGAAGAGCTGGTATTTTGGGCTGGTGGCACCCTTCATAAACTCAATGTCGATGATAAATCAGTTAGCGATATTGCATTTAAAGTAGACACCACGAAAAAAATTCAAAAAGCAGTGCGTTTTACTCAAAATATCGACACTGATGAGTTTGATGTAAAAATGCTGCGTAATGTGCAAATTAGCCCTGATGGTGAAACCGCACTTTTTGAAGCGCTTGGTTATATTTACAAGCGCGATTTAGAATCAGGAAAAATAAAGCGCTTAACTAAGCAAACCGATCATTATGAGTTATTCCCGCAGTATTCTCGTGATGGCAAAAACATTGTCTACACCACGTGGGATGATAACGAACAAGGCACCGTGCGTGTCGTCTCTGCACGCAGTGGTCGTGGCGACACTATTACACAAGAGCCGGGAAAATACGTAGAGCCAACATTTAGTCCAGATGGCAAAACCGTGGTGTATCGTAAAGCCAGCGGCGGCAGCATTTTAAACCCTAAGTGGTCACTGCATCCTGGGGTATACAGTGTTAGTGCTAAAGGCGGAAAAAGTGAGCTCATTTCTAAAAGTGGCTATCAACCTCAGTTTGGCAGTGCCAACGATCGTGTTTATATTATGAGCCCATGGCCTAAGCCGACATTAAGTGTGGTAGAGCTTGAAAGTAAAAAAGTACGTAAACTGTATGAGTCAGAGCACGCCACTGAATTTAGAGTCTCTCCTGATGGTGAGTATTTAGCTTTTGCTGAGCGCTTTAAAGTATTTGTTACTCCATTTGTAGAGCGCGGCAAAACGATAAATATTGGGCCCAAAGATAGTCAATTTCCAATTGAGCAACTATCTGTACGCGCCGGTGAAAACATTAGCTGGAGTGCCAACAGCAATAAACTGTATTGGACACTGGGGCCTGAGCTTTACCATGCCAGTTTAGAGGGTATGTTTGCTATTAATAAAGCAGATGATAAAGACGTTAAAGTAAAAAGCGGGACTAATATCGGCTTTAGTAAAAAAATGGCTGAACCGCAGGGCATGATTGCATTAACTGGCGCTAAAATTATTACCATGGAGGGTGAAAAGGTCATTGAAAATGGCGTGATCATTACCGATGGCAAACATATCAAAGCCATTGGCACTGCAGCTGATGTGAGTATTCCTAAGGGGGCAAAGGTCATTGATGTAACAGGTAAAACAATTATGCCTGGCATTGTAGATGCCCATGCTCATGGCTCACAAGCCAGTGATGAAATTATCCCGCAGCAAAACTGGAAAAACTTAGCAGGTCTTGCGCTGGGTGTTACTACTATTCACGACCCATCAAACGACACCACTGAAATATTTACCGCGAGTGAAATGCAAAAAGCGGGGATGATCGTTGGTCCGCGTATTTTCTCTACCGGTACTATTTTATACGGCGCGAATATGCCTGGGTATACCTCGCATATTGATTCATTAGATGATGCTAAATTTCATTTAGAGCGCCTTAAAAAAGTGGGTGCGTTTAGTGTTAAATCTTATAACCAACCGCGCAGAGAGCAGCGTCAGCAAGTTATAGAAGCAGGGCGAATGCTTGAAATGATGGTAGTCCCTGAAGGGGGGTCATTATTACAACATAACTTGAGTATGGTAGTCGATGGCCATACAGGCATTGAGCATTCAATTCCTGTTGAACATATTTATGACGATATTAAGCAGCTATGGTCACAAAGTGATGTAGGTTACACACCTACATTGGTGGTAGCCTATGGCGGTATTTGGGGTGAAAACTACTGGTATGATAAAACGGACGTATGGAATCATCCACGTTTAAGTAAATTTGTGCCTAAAAACCAATTATTACCGCGCTCAATGCGCCGAGTTAAAGCACCCGATCATCACTATAATCACTTTAACAATGCTCGCGTAGCGGCTGAGTTACAAGATTTAGGTGTACTTGTTAATTTGGGTGCGCATGGCCAACGTGAGGGGTTAGGTGCGCATTGGGAAATGTGGATGTTTGCCCAAGGCGGCATGACGCCACTGGAAGCAATTAGAGCATCGACACTCGATCCGGCAAAATATTTAGGCCTAGATAAAAATGTGGGTTCATTAGAGGTCGGTAAACTGGCAGATTTAATGGTTATTGATGGCGACCCACTGAAAAACATTCGTGATTCAGACAAAATTGATTACACCATGATCAACGGCCGTTTGTTCGACGCAGCCACCATGAACGAAGTAGGCAAAAAACAGCGTGAACCATTATTTTTTGAATAATGCAGCTATTTTTTAGTTAATAAGCGGCTATTTAGCCGCTTTTTTAATACTGTATTTACCTATTTAACCAACCGCGACTATCGCTTTTAAAATATTATCACTAGGTGGAGTCACTGTTACATCATGCATCACCCTCGCTCTACATATATAACCTTCCTTTAGAATAAGTAAGTGTTGCGTGGCTTCAATTGCTTTTTCTCTATTGTGAGCAAATTCAGGCGTTTCTAAAAGAGCTGATAGTATGATCTCAAAGTTCGCTTGCTTGTGCTGTTTGCAAAGTTTGGCAATAGGGTTGTTCTCTACAGGGTACTCAGCTGCAGTATTAATAAAAAAACAGCCATTAAAACACCCTAACTCTGAAACCTCATTATTAATCCACTTTTTCAGTCCGGCAAAAATTGCCTGTGCGACTAACATAGCACTTGGTTGTATACATATTTTTTTAAGCCAAGCGTTAAAGCAGATGTCACGTGCGACTAAACAAGCACAAATAAGCGCGTCTTTGCTTTCAAAGTGCTTATATAAGGTTTTTTTTGCAATGCCCGATACAGCTAAAATTTCATTAATACCAACAGCGTGTATACCCTTTTTATAAAAAAGACTCAGTGCCGTACTGATTATTTGTTGTTGTTTATCCATGATATTCCAAATTTGAGCAGTAAAAACACAGCTTGACATAGGTAGACCGACTTGTCTATATTGCAGGTGTAGACAAGTCGGTCTACTTTTGAGGAGGTAATATGCATAGTGAGCAAATAAAGTCGGCATTAATCGCAGGCGTTTTTTCTACTTTTGTTTTGGGGTTTTTGGCGTGGCTAAATTATATGGGTGATTACGGTATTTGGTTAATGGCGCCATTCGGCGCAACAGCTGTACTTGTTTTTGGCGTACCGCAGAGCCCGTTAGCTATGCCAAAAAACGTAATAGGGGGGCATATACTGACCGCAATGATTGGGGTTGTTTTTAGCTACTATAGTGCTGATAGTGCGATTATGATTGGGCTGGCTGTGGGTATTGCTATAACATTAATGATAATCACAAAAACTATTCACCCTGCTGCCGGCGCAAACCCTATCTTAATTATTGAGTCTGGCCAAAGTTGGGATTTTTTAATAATGCCAGTACTGGCAGGAACTGTATTTATAGTTTTGTCTGGCTTTGTTGCGAGGTGGTTTATTCAATACTTGATGGATAATAAATATAAAAAAACCGCTTAACGCGGTTTCTTTTATACAAAGCACTCAGCTGATCAAACAACACCGCGAGGTAGGCGGCAATCATGATCTTTGCGAGCAAGCTCAACTATCCAAAGCTCTTCTGCTGTGTAGCCTTCTTCGTTTTGTGTGATCACGGTGAAAGGCGCTTTTTTCTGTGCTTTTACAGGAGCAGCTTTTTTAGTTTTTTTAGCAGGTGCTTTTACTGCAGCTTTTTTTGTAGACTTACCAGAGCTTAATTCTTTAGTCAGCTCTGCTACATCAGCTAGGCGCATGTTCTTGCCGCCATCAATGCTATACCAGCCAGGTTTAGTTGTTATTTCAGGTTTTTTACCGTTGGCAGCTTCATATGCAGCTTCAAAGGCAGATAACACTTCTGTTTTGTCTAGTTTGCTCATCAGAGACCCTATACGTTGTTTACACAGATAAAGAAGAGGTATTTATACCTATTTTAGAACTGTTTTTCAATTTTTTGCGATTTTCCTTTCATTTTTAGCGCATAACCGCCAAAATTTGTACAAAATTCAGTGCAAAGTAAGGTAAGTAGTATGCAACGTAGAGAATTTAATCAATTATTAAACACCCTGTTAAAGCCAGAAACCATTAACGATTTTTGTCCAAACGGGCTTCAGGTAGAAGGTAAAGATGAGATACGCACCATAGTAACGGGTGTAACGGCAAGCCAAGCACTTATTGATGCCGCGATTGAAAATAATGCCGATGCCATTTTGGTACACCATGGCTATTTTTGGAAAGGCGAGTCACAACCTATCACTGGCATGAAAAAACGTCGTGTGGCTGCGCTTTTAGCTAAAGACATCAATTTATTTGCCTATCATTTGCCATTAGATATTCACCCTGAAATGGGTAATAACGCACAGCTGGCGCAATTGCTCGATATTGAAATTGAAGCAGGCCTTGAGCCAACTAACAACAGTGTAGCGATGAAAGGACGTTTAAAAACACCGTTAACGGGCAGTGAATTTGCTAAAAAAATAAGCCAAGTGCTTAAGCGCGAGCCACTAACGAGTTTAGTACGTACTGATAAAATTGAAACCATCGCTTTGTGTACAGGTGGCGGGCAAGGGTATATCGACTTAGCAGCCGAGCAAGGTATTGATGCTTACTTAACTGGTGAGGCATCAGAGCAAACCATTCACAGCTCACGCGAGCAAAATATCGACTTTTTTGCCGCAGGCCATCACGCCACCGAGCGCTACGGTATAAAAGCATTAGGCGAATATCTTGCTAAGCAACATGGCTTTGACGTGACATTTATTGACATAGACAATCCTGTGTAAACACCTAGCTTAAAAGTAATTTTATAAATAACCTACTTGTAACGTATTTCGGGTAGGTTATTTAAATCTAGCGTTCTAAATAGCTAATTTAGCAAACTATGGTAAGTCAGTATGTTGATTTTTTATATACCCGCATACCCTTTTATCCTTTTTGTGAGTTAATTATTTTTGGTTTATGCATCCCAAAAATTGAATAAACGTAATAGATATAAACCTACGCTTAAAATCATAATTACATCCATTCTTATATTGCAAAAAACATAGATCTTTCGCTGTACTTACCTCGTTTAAATTACAATGTTACTTTGCTTGTTACTAAGGTAGTTACTTTAAAGGAATGAAATGGAAGGGGTATTAGCTTTAATTGAGCAGTACGGGTTGTTGGTTTATCTGTTACTTTTTGGTTATTGTGCGTTAAAAAGTGGATGGCTACCTTTGTTCGCAGGCTATGCTGCACATACTGGCGCACTAGATGTTGGTTTTGTTGCTTTGGCTACTTTTATGGGGGGATACTTGGGCGATGAATTACGTTTTGCTATAGCAAGAGCGTATGGCGCGGCATGGCTTGAAAAACCAGGCCGCCTTGGTCGATTATTTAAAACAGCCAGTGAGCTTGCTGAACGCCATGGCACAGCCTACATTTTTTTATATCGTTATCCTAAAGGATTACGCACGATTGGTGCCATTCCCGTAGGGCTTACAGCAATTAGTTGGCGCCGCTTTAGTGTGTTAAATGGATGCTCTGCACTGCTATGGGTTATTGTTTTAGTCGGTGGAGGCTACATTTTCGGTGCTACTTTTGATGCTTTAGGTGTTGAGAATTTAACAGCACTAAGTCTGCTATTTCTTTGCGTATTTTTAGTGACACTGTACCGGCTTTGGAATAAAACAGCTGAGGTTAAAACCCTCTAAGAATAACAAAACATCCAACGCTACTATCAAACGAATATTCAGTTTGATTTTTTCATAACCCCCTGTGTAAAACGCAAATAATTGCGGTTTTTTAGGGGGAATTTACGCAGCGTAATAAGCGTTAACTTAATTAAAGTGCTTCAGGGTTAATTGTACGGCGTACATTTATCCACGCATTGCCAATAACTTCATGAGCATACTGGGTGACTACTAGTAGTGCTTTTGCATTGGGTATGAGTTGTTTATACCAAGGGAAAGCGGCAAAGTTGTGGTAGTCGGTTGCGGCGGGGATAACGTTAATGCCTTGCGCATTAAATAAATTTTTTGCTCTGGGCATATGGCTTACTGAGGTGACTAAAGCGACCTTGTAATCAACGAGTTTTGAGGCTAAAAGTTTTGCCTCTTGGGCGGTATCCATTGCGTTTGGATTTTGCACAATACGATTTTTATTAATACCTAAGCTAATCGCGGTTTTATACACTAACGCACTGTTGGTGACTTTTTCATACCCCCCACCTGAAACAATCAGTTGCGCATGGGGGTAAATGTTAGCAAGTCTTATTCCTTCCACCAAACGAGTTAACGCACAATTACCTAACTGGCTGTTAGCACTCAATGCAGGGTTGGGGTTTATGTCACAGCCAAGTACTACAATTTTATCTATATTGGGGTGTTTAAGATAATTAAATGCTAATGAGGTTGGTTGGCTATTTTTAATCAGTAAGTTGGCCACCAAAGGGGTGCTGGCAAGTAGCAAAGTTACAAGGCTCATTAAAGATAAAGCGATTGTGACCTTTCGTTGTTTGAGCGCAAAAATGAGTAATATTAGGCTTACTAAGCCCAACAAAGGTAACGGCATGAGCAAGCCGCCCAGTATTTTTTTTAGTTCAAACATAGTGAGCAACATGATTAAGTATATTTATTAGCATGTTACTCATAAGTTTAAGATTTATCGACCGTTATTTAATTTACAGGTGTTTAAAAAGTGACGATAAACTGGATTGTCTTTCATGTCTTTTTTCATCGCTAAGTACATTGGACGCGTTAAACCAAGCGCGCCCAGTGGAATTGACTTAATTAACCCTTGGCTTTCGTAAGGGGTTACTAACCAATCGGGTAAGGCGGCCACACCCATACCTGCACTGACTAATTGAAATATAAGTAAACCTTGATCAACCGTTTTTAGCGTGCCGTCAAAACGCGCATTTTGGATGAAATGCTTAAATATATCTTGGCGCTCACGCGGAATAGGGTAAGAAATAATAGTTTCGCTTTTCAAATCAAGCGCAGTTACATAGGCTTTTTTAGCTAAGTCGTGATCCGGTGCCACAATCAGTTTCAGCTTAAAGTCAAACAAATGGGCGTATTCAAGTTTGTCAGGGTCGCGAATATCTGATGTAAGCACGAGATCTAATTCATCATTTAATAAGTCTGGGATAGCGTCGTAACTAAAGCCTCGCTCGTAATCAATTTTTATATCAGGCCAAAAGTTATTAAATTCTTTAATAGTAGGCAATAACCAATGAAAACAGGCATGACATTCAACGCTTAAACGCAGCTGCGAAATAGGCTGGTTTAGGCTTTCTTTGAGTCGGCACTTGGTGGCTTCTAATTTAGGTAATATTTCGTGTGCTAATTCAAGTAATAACATACCTTGAGGTGTAAATCGGACTGGTTGAGTTTTACGCTCAAACAACTGGCAGTCTAATTTATTTTCTAAATCTTTGATTTGATGTGATAAAGCTGACTGAGTTAAAAATAGTTCGCGGGCTGTATTGACGAGAGAACCCGTTTCTTTAAGGGTAGCAATTGTTTTTAAGTGTTTAATGTCAATCATCTTTAATAAATCTCATGGATATGGTGAGTATAGCTCAGATTCATTACATACTACGCCTTTACAAAAACCGTTTCAACGTCTGGATGGCTATAAAATTGCACTTTAGTGTGTTTTTTACTGCGAACATTAAGTTTTTTAACTTTGTTGAGTCAAACAGTGTTTAGTTTTTTATTTATTGTTGAATTTGTCTCATGTTTGTTTGAGTTTTTTATTAATGATTATTGTTCTGGTAACAGATAACTTTATTGTCATGTAACTCTCTAAAATAAGTAGGTTATAGCGCGACTTTAATATTTAGATGTTTCATAGCGAGGTTAAAATGCGAATTAAAATTTATGGCGAAGGGTTTGGCAGGCAAAAGCTCAGTACACGCAACTCAGATTCAAAGGATACATGATTGAAAAAGCAGTGAATGCTAGGATTGAATGATTAGGGGCTACTCATTGGCATACATTAATACCAATTCGTATACGCGTTTAAATAATATAATGTATTAAAGCATTCGCTAACGGGGTTAAAGATTTTTATTAAGAACAATGTGACATAAAACTAATTATAAGATTTTCTAGTGGTTAAATAGACCCTTACTTAAGTAAGCAGTTATAAGGCAGGTTGCAAAAAGCTATAGAGTGACGTTGCATCAGTTAGTGTTGGCAAAATAAGTCATATAGCATTCAACAGAACAGCCAGCTAATGGGCTGGCAAAAGCGTGTAAGAAATTACTGTGATTTTTAAAAGCCAGCAAACCTGGCTTATTAATTAAAGAGGGCTATGTATTAGTAAAATAGCTTCTTTTGCTGTAACAGGTTTAGACTTTAAAAAGCCTTGGCCATAATCACATTGGGTTTTTTGCAAAATAGCGAGTTGTTCAGGGCTTTCTATCCCTTCTGCTATAACAATAAGATCTAATGAAATGGCTAAGGTTAAAATAGCATCAATCAATGGATTGGCCGTGGTTTTTAAATTATCGATAAAGCTTTTATCAATTTTAAGGACATGAATAGGCAGTTGATGCAAGTAACCAAGGGCAGAGTAACCGGTGCCAAAGTCATCTAAACAGAGCAATACTTTTAAAGGCGATAATCCTTGAATAATTTGTGTTGCTAACTCTAAATTTTCAATCAATCCCGATTCGGTTATTTCTAGACATAACGAGCCTAAAGGTAGTTGATGTTTTTTGTAGATTGCGTGAAGCTGATCTACAAACTCTAAACTTGCGAAGTGGCGAGATGAAACATTAACCGTAACGCGTAAAAAACGATGTCCTTGTTGTTGCCATAAAGCGATATGCTGTGCTGCAAGGTCGAGCAAATGCAAATCTAAATTGATAATCTGCCCCGTTTTTTCTGCAATAGGGATAAAGTCACCTGGCGATACAAACCCTTTTCGTGGGTGATGCCAACGTACTAAAGCTTCAAACCCCATAACGTCACTGCTAGTAATGTTAAAAATAGGCTGAAAATACAGTTCAAACTCATCATGCTCAATACCGTGTTGTAAATCGTTTTCAAGGTCGGCATGTGTTTTTAACTTGTTACGCATGACATTATTAAAAAACTTAACTTGGCCACGCCCTGATGATTTTGCTTCGTACATAGCCGCGTCTGATTGCTGTAATAAAACAAATGCTTCATCGTTTACATTATCACTAAATGCAACGCCAATACTGGTAGAGGGTTGCAGTAAATGGCCATCAATATCAATGGGATCTGACAGAGCGGTTTTTATTCGAGCGAGGGCATCGTTTACTTGGTCACGATGACTGAGATTTTCCATAAAAATAGCAAACTCATCGCCGCCTAAACGAGAAAAGGTATCAGTATTGCGAACGGTTTGAGTAATCAATTTACAAATAGCAATTAAAAAATGGTCACCTACTTCATGGCCTAACGAATCATTAATACTTTTGAAGCGATCGAAATCAAGGTAGAGCAGAGCATGAAAAGTACCTTTTTTAGCGCGATTCAAGCGTAAAATTGCATGCTTCATTCTTTCTATTAGTAACGAACGATTGGCAAGCCCTGTTAGTTCATCATGCAGTGCTTTGTGCTCGAGTTCTTGGCGGGCTAAATGCCTGTCTATAACCATACTTATTTGTCGGCTTACATACGTCAACAGCGAGCTATCATGTTCGTTGTAGTAATGTTGCTTGTCATAGCTTTGTACGACAATAACGCCACTCATGCGCTCATTAACTTTATATGGCACACCAAGCCAAGAGTCTGCTAGTTCACCGACCAATTTAAAGTGGCCTTGCTCTATATAGTGTCGGTATTGCTCTTTATTAAGCAGTAAAGGGCGCTCGTTAATTAATAAATAGTAAGAGGCTGTTTCTTTTAACTGATCTTTTGAAATAATTTTATGCGTGTTTGTTTGTACACCGCCTTCAACGGTATAGACAAAATCTAGAACATCTTCTTTTTTATCATACAAAGCAATAAAAAAGTTACTTGCATTAAGAAGGCTATCAATAATCACATGCAGCGATTTAAAAAAGGTATCTAAATTTTGTGCTTTATAGGTTAAGTTAGCTATTTGCAGTAGGCTACTTTCTAATTTTTGCGCATTATTAAGTTGCCGAACGGTATCTTGCAAGCTGTTGACGGTATTCACTTGATTTATTTTTGCGCTTAGTAAGTGGGCAACGGTAGTTAAAATTTCTAAATGTGAACTGGTAAAGTAATTTTTTATTGGGTGTTCACAGTCAATTACGCCGAGTACTTTATCTTTATATATTAAAGGCACACACAGCTCTGATTGCGCAGGGCGCTCATCAGCAATGTAGCGGCTGTCTTTAGTTACATCGCCTATTATTAAAGCTTGCCCAGTTGATGCAGCATAGCCCGTTATCCCCTCATTAAAGCGGATTAACTTTCGTTCTGACTGATAACTAGTGTGTTCGCTTTCAATACCCATAGACGCCACTTGATTTAGCGTAGATTGGCTGTCATCGGCTAAATAAATCACGCAGTCGACAAATCCAAGTCGATTAACAACTTGTGTGGTGACATAACTAAAGAGCGCTTCTAACGTATTCAGTTGCAATAAACTAGAGGAGAACTGATTGATTATACTCAATTGATCCGTTTTAGTTTCGAGCGCTTTAGTAGTATCGATAGTGTTCGACATAGGCAACGAAGGTAGGCCTTATAATTATTATTAAAGGTACATACGTTAACCTAATATTAACCTTTCTACAAAATAAAACGATAAATGAGAAGCGTGAAGTGTAAAGTTTACTTTATATATAGTATCTAAGGATTATTTTTAATAAGGTCTTTACTCGAAAACCCCATATGCCTATGATCAGTTAACTTAAGCATTAGGATTTTACGATGACGAGCAAAATGACAACTCTAACGATTACTAGGCCCGATGATTGGCATGTACATTTACGCGACGGGGATCAGCTAAAAGATACAGTACGTGATATCAGTCGTTATATGGGCCGCGCGATCATTATGCCAAACCTAGTACCGCCAGCCACGTGTACTGAAACCGCATTATCGTACCGAGAGCGCATTATGGCAGCGAAACCTCAAGGGCAGTTTGAGCCACTAATGGTACTTTATCTTACTGATAAAACGACACCAGAAGAGATAAAAAAGGCAAAAGCAACGGGTAAAATATTTGCAGCTAAATTGTACCCAGCGGGTGCAACCACAAATTCAGATTCTGGCGTAACATCGGTTAAAAATATTTATCCGGTGTTAAAAGCAATGCAAGAAGTTGGCATGCTGTTACTCGTCCACGGTGAAGTAACCGACTCGTCTATTGATATATTTGATCGTGAAAAAGTGTTTTTAGAGACTATTCTAGGCGATGTTGTCGTTGACTTCCCTGAGCTTAAAATTGTTCTTGAACACATAACAACGAAAGATGCAGTCGAGTTTGTAGAAAGTGCCTCTGATAACGTAGCAGCTACAATTACTGCGCATCATTTGCTATACAACCGTAACCATATGTTAGCAGGGGGCATTCGCCCACATTACTATTGTTTACCTATATTAAAGCGAAACATTCATCAGCAAGCACTTATGGCGGCAGCAACGAGTGGCAATAAAAAATTCTTTTTAGGCACTGATTCAGCGCCACATTATAAAGATAAAAAAGAAGCTGCATGCGGTTGTGCAGGTGCTTACACTGCACATGCTGCTATTGAACTTTATGCAGAAGCTTTTGAAGAGGCTGGTGCGCTTGATAAGTTAGAGGGCTTTGCAAGCCATTTTGGTCCAGATTTTTATGGCTTAGCGCGTAACACCGACACTATTACCTTAGAAAAATCGCCTTGGACAGTGCCGGCAAGCTACTCGCTAGGTGACTCTGAAGTAGTACCAATCAAAGCCGAGAGCGTTATCGACTGGCAAGTTAAATAGTTAATATTTAAACACTAAACTTTAAACCACCTTAAATTCAAGGTGGTTTTTTATTTTAAGTGGCTAAAAAACATACTGATAAAAACTATTTTAAAGCAATTGTAATCTGTTTATAAAAAATACAATATTTTGCTTGTTATTTTCTATAAAAATTAAAAGGTTACACCGTCGTTAGTAAAACAATGAAACTTCAAAAATAAATCCTAATTAATAGAGCTAAAAAAATTTTAATGTGTTAATCTTAATTGGCTTTGAGTTTTTGCGTATTGAATTACGGTATTGTGCTGCGTTTAAGGTTACCGGTTTGGTTATTACTTCTTCCTGTACTATCACCTCCAGTTTTTTGGGCATTGACTCAGGGAGGATATTGCCATAATTATATGGCTGAATTTTAATTATTGACTTACAGGAAAATTTAGTATGTCGGTTACTGGTAAAGTAAAATTTTTCAACGAAGCTAAAGGCTTTGGTTTCATTGAACAAGAAAATGGTCCTGACGTGTTTGTACATTTCAGCGCAATCACTGGTTCTGGTTTTCGCACTCTTAGCGAAGGTCAAGCAGTGACTTTCAGCATCAAGCAAGGTCAAAAAGGCCCTGAAGCTGAGAACGTAGAAGTAGCATAATTTATTATGTGAACCTAAGTTCATCGTGGTGAAACACTAACCTGTTTCACCATAATTCTTAAATAATTATCAACTCTATTTTTAATCTCTCTGTATTGCCTTTCATTTCTGATATCCGTTATTCATATTTTTAACTCCGATATACCAAATTAAACGTAAACCTTTATGCGCGAGTCCGTTGTTGCCCAATGATCGCCTAGCGATTTAAATTTAGTCTACTGCTTGATGTGAGTTTAATTATATTGAGTTCATAAAAGTGCGTAAGATTGATATTTCTCCATGGAATAATATAAAAAATCGGCAGGATATTAATGAACAGTAGAAACAAAAAACACAGGTGTTAATAAAAATGATTCTTTGTAATCTATTTCCCCTCCTTTGTATTGCTTTTTAGATAATCGGCACGTCCTTATTACTATGCGACGAATGCGCGAATAATAACGATTAGCTGTATTTTTAGCTTAAAAAGTCTCAAAAACCACTAAAAAAGAATATTCGGGACAGAAAATAAGCTTATTTTTAATTTTTTTTCAGCCACGATTAAGTTAATTTTAAATGTTATATTTTTGTTTACTTTAACTAGGTTGTTTATCAGTATTCTTACTATATCTGGCTTTGCTGAAATTGCATTTGTCACGTTAGTTACGATAATGTTAATTTTTTTGTGTGAGCCCTTTAAATATCTTACAAACAAGCTGATTTATTTATAGGTTATGCGAAACATGAAGTTGACATGACTTAATGCATTTAGCATTATTGGTAAGTTGATATCTATTAAAAGATATCAGGGTTGTCTTCCCCTTGCGGGTTGATAATTAAATTATAAAAGTAACATTACTTAATTGGTTGGGAACTATGTCTGTTAAAATCAGAAAGAGTCTTGTAGCAACTGCGTTGGTTGGCGCTTTTGCATTTGCAAGCAGCAATGTGATTGCAGATCCTTTGAATGACGTGCAAAAAGCAGGTCAAACAATTCAAAAGGCTGCGGTTAAGTCTCAAACTAAAATTGACAATGTATATGGTCAAACTCAGGAGCTAATCGCTGAGTACCGTAGCATCGTTGATGAGACTGAACTTATGAAAGTGTACAACGATCACGTAGCACGTTTGGTCGCTGACCAAAATGCGTCTATCGCATCGTTCGATCGTCAAATCGCGACTATCGATAACACTAAACAAAACGTTGTGCCTTTGATGTATCGCATGATCGATACGCTTGAGCAATTCATCAAAGCGGACGTTCCATTTAACCTTGAAACTCGTCTTGGACGTGTTGAAAGATTACGTGAGATCATGGCATCTGCATCTGTAACAACGTCTGAGAAGTTCCGTCAGGTACTTGAAGCGTACACTGTTGAAACAGCATACAGTTCAGCTGTAACTGCTTCTCAAGGTACTTTAGATGTTGATGGTCGTAGCATTAACGTTGATATCGGTCGTTTAGGTCGTATCACTTATGTAGCGCAATCATTCGATCTAAAACACGCTTGGGTGTGGGATAACAACACTAAACAGTGGAAAGAATTAGGTGAAGAATACCTAAAACCTGTTAAAGAAGTGATCCGTATGGCGCGTAAGCAAGCCACACTAGAACTTGTTAAACTACCAATTTTTGGCGCGGAGTAATCAATAATGAAGAAACTATTTAAAGGTTTTGCTGTTGCAGCAGTACTGTCTGTTTCTGCCGGTACCGCGCTTAATGCACATGCAAATACTGATGCTTTAGATAAAATTCTTGAGCAAGTAAAGCAAGAGCGTATTTCTGAAGGGAAAATCAATAAGCAACGTGAACAAGAGTTCTTATCAGATCGTGCTGATAAGCAAGCGTTACTTAACAAAGCGAAAAGCCAATTAGCTGCTGAAAAAGCACGTGGTGATCGTCTTAGCAAAGAATATGCACAAAACGAAAATACTTTAGCGGAAAAAGAGCAAGCTCTTCAAAACGCGCAAGGTACGTTAGGTGAAATGTTTGGTGTTGTTCGTCGTGCAGCAGCTGACGCGATTGGTTCAATTGAAGCATCTTTAGTAAGTGCTGAAAAACCAGGACGTGCTGAAGTACTTCGTTCATTAGCTGCGGCTAAAGAACTTCCAACAGTTCGTGAGTTAGAAGAACTTTGGATTTCACTTCAAACAGAAATGACTGAGTCAGCTAAAGTTTCAACGTTTGAAACTGAAGTTGCAGGTCTTGACGGTAACCCGTCAATGAAAAAAGTAACACGTATCGGTAACTTCAACTTAGTTACAGACGATGGCTACTTAATCTACTCACCAGAGACTAAGTCTATACAGCCTCTAGGTAAGCAACCTGACAGCTATATCTTAAAAGGTATTTCTGATCTAGAAGGTACTTCAGCTGATAATTACGCTGGCGTATACGTGGATCCTACACGTGGTGCAATCTTACGTATCAACACGCAGAAGAAGTCTCTTATGGAGTACTACGAGCAAGGTGCTGAAGTTGGTTACATCATCACCGTATTGCTTGCTGTAGGTCTTTTAATCTTCTTAGTACGTTTCGTTGATTTAGCGCTTACTACTTCTAAGATCAAAGCTCAGCTTAAGAACTTGTCTACACCGAATACAAACAACCCATTGGGTCGTATTCTTAAAGTGTACTCTGACAACAAAAATCAAGATGTTGAAAACCTTGAGCTTAAACTTGATGAAGCGATTCTACGTGAAACGCCACGCATCGAAGCGGGTATTAACATCATCAAGATCCTTGCTGCTATCGCACCATTACTAGGTCTACTAGGTACGGTAATCGGTATGATCCTAACGTTCCAAACAATCACATTGTTCGGTACGGGCGATCCGAAGATCATGGCTGGTAACATCTCTCTAGCACTTGTAACTACAGCGCTAGGTCTAATTGCAGCACTACCACTTATCCTACTTCATTCAATTGTTGCAGGTCGTAGTAAGTCGGTACTACATATCCTTGATGAGCAAAGCGCGGGTATCATCGCGACTCACGCGGAGAAGGAGAAAGCCTAATGCTAGTCCTGATGGAGATCTGGGAATCTATCAGGGATTTTGTTGGCACAGGCGGCCAGGTTTTATACGTGGTCGCGATAGCACTCTTTCTTATGTGGGTTTTAATGATTGAGCGCTATTGGTTCTTACTTGCTGAGTTTCCTCGTTTAACGAAGGAAATTGTAGCTAAGTGGGATGCCCGCCAAGACACTACGTCTTGGTACGCACACAGAATCCGTGAAGCATGGATTTCTGAAGCGTCTGAAAAATTAGATCAGCGTATGTTGTTGATTAAAACATTAGTAGCTATATGTCCTTTAATAGGCTTACTTGGTACTGTTACGGGTATGATCGCGGTTTTTGAAACCATGGCAACCCAAGGTACAGGTAATGCACGTTTAATGGCATCAGGCATATCAATGGCAACAATCCCAACAATGGCTGGAATGGTTGCGGCACTATCTGGGGTATTCTTTAGCTCACGCCTTGAGGCAAGAGCGAGAATGGTGAAAGCCAAGCTTGTAGATAGTATGCCTCATCACTAGAGAGAGAATTAAATATGGCACGTAAACAACGTTTTCGTGAAGAAGAAGAAGCAGCGGTAGATATGACGCCAATGCTTGACATCGTATTTATCATGCTTATTTTCTTTATCGTAACTACATCGTTCGTTAAAGAGGCTGGTATCGAGGTCAATAAACCAAAAGCTGCCCAAGCTACGAAGCAAAAAAATGCTAACATTTTTATTGCAATTCGCAGTGACGGTGCAATCTGGATTGATAAACAGCAAGTTGATGTTGAACGTGTTTCAGCAAAAATCGAAAGTTTATTAGCAGAACAACCTACTGATGTTGTAATTTTGCAAGCTGATAAAGAAGCAAAACACGGCACAGTGGTTAAAGTGATGGACCAGATTAAAGCGACGGGTGATAACCTGAGAATTTCAATAGCTGGAGATCAGTAATGATTCGTTTTCTGTTTTCACTGATTGCAGGTGGGGCAGTTACTTTCGGCTTGTTCTACTTCATGGCATACCTCATCTCTGGTGGGGCTGACCGTAATACGGAACAAAAAGAGCAGATCATAGTCGAAATTATGACGAATCCGCCTGAATCTAAGGTGCAGGAGAGGAAGCGTGTACCGCCTCCGCCTCCGCCACCGCCAAAGCAGCCGCCTAAACCGCAGCCGCCACAGCCGGAAAATAGCAACCCAAATACTGGTGGCTTGTCATTTAATATGCCAAGTATCGATGTGGGAAGCACGGCCGGTGGACTAAGTGGTCCAGGTGCATTTGGACGAGATGGTGATGCGACACCTATCGTTCGTATTGAACCAAAATATCCAACACAAGCAGCACGTGATGGTAAAGAAGGTTGGGTTCAACTTTCGTTCACAATTGATGAGTTAGGTGGCGTGATTGACGTTGATGTTATCGACGCAGATCCAAAACGTATCTTTGACCGTGAAGCTAAACGTGCATTGCGTAAGTGGAAATACCGTCCTAAGATCATTGACGGGAAACCACAAAAGCAAGTTGGTTTACAAGTTCAACTAGACTTTAAACTTAACCAAGGCAACTAAGGAGGCGAGTAATGAGAAATTTTTCTAAAGTAACTGCACTTGCAATTCTTATGTCTGTGTCAGGTGCATCATTAACTGCACCTGTTTTAGCGGCGCCAGATTACGCAAAGATTGAAGAGCGTAAGAAAGCAAAAACTAAAATCATGGGCGAACGTACTGGTAAAAAAGTAATTAAAGCGTTTGATTTGTATAACGAAGATGATGTTGATGGTGCAATAGCGTTATTGAAAGAGTTAGAACCGTCTAATGACTTTGATAAAGCAACTGTTAATCGTTACTTAGGCAGCATGTACGCTCAAAAAGAGCAATACAAAGTTGCAATTAAGTATATGAAAGCAGCGATTGCACCGGATGTATTGAACTTTGCTGATCAGGCTCAAGGCTTAAAAACCTTGGGCGATATGTATGCGGGTACTGAACAATACAGTGCTGCCAAGCAAGCATATTCTGATTGGATGGACTTCACAGGTGAAGAGGACCCGAAAGTTTACACTCGTATTGCGCAAGCAAGTTATGAGCTTAAACAATTTGATCAGGTTCTTGAACCGGCAAACAAAGCAATTAAGTTAGCTGAAGAGCCAAATAAAGCTCCTTATCAACTTAAATTAGCTGCCTATTTTGAGAAAAAGCAATATCAAGATATGGTTAAAGTTGCAGAAGAAATTGTTCGTGTATGGCCTGAAGACAAAAAGTCTTGGGTAGGTTTAGGTAAGTATTATTTACAAACCGAAGACTACCAAAAAGGTCTAGCAACTATGGAAGTTGCATACAAGAATGGTTACTTCGAAAACGAAGTTGAATACAAAGTACTGGCTAACTTTTATTCTTTAAACGAAATTCCTTACAAAGCAGCAGTAACGCTTGAAAAGGCTGTTAAAGAAGAGAAAGTAAAACGCACTAAGCAAAATATTAGCGCGATTGCTAGTAACTACCATCGTTCGAAAGATATAGAGAAAGCTGCTAAGTATTACGAAGAAGCTGCTAAATTTGATGACGACGCTGAGCTCTACCGCAAAGCAGGTTCATTACTTTTACAATCTGAAAAATTCAGCGCTGCTGTTGTTCGTTTGAACAAAGCATTAGAGCTTGGCTCTGATAAAAAAGGCACTATTTATTCAGATTTAGCTGAAGCGTTTTACTACCAAGGTAAGTATAAGCAAGCTTATGCTGCTATTACTAAAGCCATGGACGACCCAAGCACACGTAGGTTTGCTAAAGGTTGGGCTACATATATTAAAGATAAAGCCGCTCGCAACGGTGTTAAAATTTAGTATTTAATGTACTCTAGTATTTTTAAAAAGCCCCATTGGGGCTTTTTTTATTGGAATTGACATGAAAAAAACGCCTATTATTTCACTGCTATTTTGTTTGCTGTTAACGTCTTGCTCTAAGCCTACAGATATATTTTCATCTTATGAAGAAGCGCAAAGCGCGTTAATATCACTTAATACTGCTTTAAGTGCGCAACCGAATTCACAGGTTACACAGCTCAGTAATGAGCAGCTCCCTTTTACAGATGATTATTTAGAGCGTCGCCACGCTATTTATCAGCAGCTAATGCAAATGCAGTTATCAGCAGAGCAAACCAATCAGGTTAATTATTTAGTTATTGCTGAGCGATTCCCAGAGCGCTATTTTGCATGGCCTGCACAAACAAATGTTTTGGCTAATATGCTCACTATGGCGAAAAATGATGCCCAGTATAAAAATATTGAGCAATGGTTAAGGTTTGTAAAATCTCAGCTAGAAGCTGCCGAGCAAAGTAATTTAAAGCTAAATAAAGTTGAACATAGTTATTTAAAAAAGTACGTGCAACAAGCTATAAATCGCACTAACACACCGGTTGAACTTAATGCAGCGTTGAGTGAGTTAAACAATTATTTGGCGCACTATAAGCCAAGAGGCAGCATTGGTTTATCAGGCCTTGCTAATGGCAGTCAGTGGTATCAAAGTAAATTAAATTATTTTGCAAATGCTGTGCTCTCACCGCTTGAGTGGCTAAGTCGTATTGATAGCAAATTCAAATCAATGCAGAGTCAAAAACAGCAAACAACGGTAGAAGCCTCAAATGCCTCACAGCTTACCACATTACTTTTAACTGATTCGAAAATAGCGGGTTTAGACTGGTTAACGGGTTATACGCTATTACCTCTGAGGGCTAACGCTTCACAATTAGAACCAGCCGATGAACTGCTCTATATGGCTATGATGGAGACTGATCTAGGGGTGCATTATCACGCTTGGACATTGTCACAAGCACGCTTAAATTTACTTAAACGATTAAACATAAGTGAAGAGGAAGCGACTTTATTAGTTGAAGATATTCTTTTTTATCCAGGGCAAGCGTTTAGTTTTGCTCCACAACTACTTAATTAAACTTTAGTGCGCTATTAACTAGCGCACTGATCACATCGCTGCGCTGCAGGGTCTTGCTCTAAGCGCTGCGCTGATATTTTTTCCTCACAGTCACAACAGTAACCATACTGGCCAATGTCAATTTGGCTTATTGCCGCTTCAAGCTTATTCATACGCTCAATCAAGGGATTATACTCGGTGCCTAATTGCTGAGCTGCTATATCAAGCCACTCTTCATTTGAGGTACGGGTTAGTATACAAAGCAAATTTTGATGTGTAGGGTGTGTAGATTGTGATAGCAAGCCTAATATAGTCGCTTTAACACTTTCAATTTCATCGTTTAGTCGTTGCTGATGATGCATTAGCAGTATAACCCTTAAATTAGTCCTCAGTGATACTGCTATTATCTAGTTAGATTATCTTAGATGTTATGATTTGTATCAAATTGTGGCGCTTTCGCATATTTTTTTAATACCTCTGCCACTTCATCTTTGGCTTTTAAACGACGTATTTCGTCAAATAATAGTCCTGCTTGTGGGTACTGACGTTTTAAATAACCAAGCCATTGTTTTGTGCGTGAGGCAAAGTACTTGGTATCTTTACTGGCGGTTTGGTGCATGGATGAGTAAATAATATGGTGTAAAATATTTTCCCACGTTAACTCACTATAATCTTCATTATTAATATGAGCTTTAATTTTACGAGCTAAATCAGGATGTGAAAGGGCGCCACGGCCAATCATTAAGTCAGTGCAACCGCTGCGCTTTTGGCATAAAAGGGCATCTTCTACCTGCCAAATCTCCCCATTGGCGACCACCGCAATTTGTTTATCTTTAACTAAAGGAGGGATTTTTTCCCAATAGGCAGGCGGGTTATAGCCATCGCGTTTAGTTCGCGCATGAATGGCAATACTGCTCGCACCTGCACTGACAACGGCATCGACAATCTCTTGGCTATTACTATCATCATCAAAACCTAAGCGAATTTTTGCACTTACCTCGTGTTCAGCGTCTACGGCATCCCTTACAGTTTTAATTATTGAATACATATGTTCAGGGTCTTTGAGTAAAACAGCGCCCCCTTTGCTTTTATTCACCGTTTTTGCCGGGCAGCCAAAGTTTAAGTCAACACCATGGGAGCCTAAGCCAACTGCTTTTACTGCATTTTCAGCTAGGACGTCAGCCACTTGGCCCAATAACTGAATTCGAACCGGCGTGCCACATCGAGTTAGCCCTGCATTTTTTAGTTCAGGGCAATAACGGTGAAATACTTTATCAGGCAAGCAAGTATCTACAACGCGGATAAATTCAGTCACACAAAGATCAAAGCCACCTATGTCGGTGAGTAGTTGGCGCATTTTAAAGTCAACGACACCTTCCATAGGTGCTAAAACAAGTTTCATAGTGTGATTAATTTATTACTGAAAAAGAGCGCCAGTTTACCTGTAAATCATAAATTGATAAAACGCTTATTAGGGTTCATAGTTAGTTTACTAAGTTATTTTAGAAAAAATAGATAATGTGAAAGTTTTTAGTTTTATGCAGGTCTACTTGTATAATGATATCTGACAAGTTTAGAAGGTAATAAAAAATGAATACAATAAAGAAAAATTCAATTGCATTAACACTCGGCGCAGTGGTTGTTGGCAGTGCAAGTATGGCCAGTGCAGATGTACAAGCTAACCCATTTGAATTTCAGCAAATGGTTGCTGGTTACCAGTTAGACGCAGGTGAAGGCAAGTGCGGCGAAGGTAAATGCGGTGAAGCTAAAACCAAAAAAGAAGGAAAGTGCGGCGAAGGTAAATGCGGCGAAGCGAAGGCCAAAAAAGAAGGTAAGTGCGGCGAAGGCAAATGCGGTGAAGCTAAAGCCAAAAAAGAAGGCAAATGCGGCGAAGGTAAATGCGGCGAAGCTAAGGCCAAAAAAGAAGGCAAGTGCGGCGAAGGTAAATGCGGCGAAGCTAAGGCCAAAAAAGAAGGCAAGTGTGGCGAAGGTAAATGCGGTGGTCAATAAACTTTTCTTTTAAATACGTTAAGCTATAGGGCCTATTAGGCCCTTTTTATTTAATATGAGGTTTTATTATGGCTCACATTCAAACGCCTAACTTTGGCATGGTCGGTTTAGGTTTGCGAAGAGAAATGCTAGATGAGCTAGACGGTGCTGTACCAAAACAAATTGAGTTTATGGAAGTGGCCCCAGAAAACTGGTTAAAGTTAGGTGGACGCTTTGAAAAGCAGTTCAAACAGTTAACCAATACTAATTATTTTGTTTGCCATGGTTTGTCACTTTCTATTGGCTCGCCTGAGCCACTAGACCTTGAATTTGTAAAGTCGTTAAAACCGTTTTTTGATACTCATAATATTAAAGTATACAGCGAGCATTTAAGTTATTGTTCAGGAAAAGGACACATGTATGACTTAATGCCGATCCCTTTCACTGAGGAGGCGGTTAACCATGTTGTTTCTCGGGTTAAACAGGTACAAGATATTTTAGAACGCCCACTTGCGCTGGAAAATGTGTCTTATTATGGCGCGCCTGGACAACAGTTAACTGAGCTTGAATTTACAAACGCTATTTTAGAACAGGCTGATTGCCAGTTACTACTAGATGTAAATAATATTTATGTTAATTCAGTTAATCATGGCTACGATGCACATGCCTTTTTAGCTGCATTGCCAACTAACCGAATTGCTTATGCCCATGTTGCAGGGCATTACAACGAAGCCGAGGACTTGATTATAGATACTCATGGCACCGATGTTATTGATCCCGTATGGCAGTTGCTTGATAGCGCTTATGAAACACATGGTGTATTTCCGACGCTGTTAGAGCGGGACTTTAATATTCCACCTATTAACGTGTTAACCAAAGAGCTGGATATAATTCATCAATTACAAGCAAAGCACCTGCAGCGGTTATCCACTGAGCAAAGTGCTTAAACAGTCCTATGCAGCTAGTAATAACAACAGCATGGTTTTAAAAGAGTATTAACTATGAGTTTTATCGATATTCAAAATGAGTTTATGGCTCATATTCGCCAGCCCAACACGAACCCTTGCCCAGCAGATGTTGAAGACAGACGTATGGCTATTTATCGGGAGCTTTTTTTTAATAATATTAATGGGTTTGTTTCATCAGCATTTCCAGTTTTAAAAACACTCTATAGTGAGCAACAGTGGCTATTACTGGTTCGTCAATTTTTTAGTGAACATGATTGCCAGTCTCCTTACTTTTTAGATATTGCTGAAGAGTTTATAACGTATTTAATGACAAGTTATGTGCCCAAAGAGTGCGACCCTGTGTTTATGCTAGCGCTGGCGCATTATGAATGGATTGAGCTTGATGTATCGGTAACTCAGGCTGACTTGGATGAGAGCGAACTGGAAACGAATCAATTAACCCAAAGCCCTTTATATTTATCTAAAACGGCACGTAACTTAAGCTATGAATTCCCCGTACAACATATTAGCGAAGCGTTTCAACCGCAACAGCCCTCTGAGCAGCCACATTATTTTGTGGTGTACAGAGATAAAGACGATGAAGTACAATTTTTAGCAACTAATGCGATGACCGCCATGCTGTTGTCTATTATTGACAATAACGCAGGAAGCACATTTGCGCATGTTTGCCAGCAAGTCAGTGAAAATGCACCTCAATTTAGCCTTGAGCAAATAACTCAAGGCGCATTAAGTACCCTAACGGCTATGGCACAGCGTCAAATTATAGTGACAAAAAATTAAGATTAAGCTCTTTATAGATTATTTCACATCGTCTATTATAACGCCTTTATTTGTTGTGCTTAATAAAAGGTTGTACCGATGTCAGATGATAAAGAGTTTAAAGACCCGTTTAATGCGACTTACTTTTTTGCATTTTTAGCCGTGTTTGCTGGAATAGGGTGTTTAAATGCTATTTTAGGTTGGATCACCAGCTTGACGTAATTTTTGCTTTATTTCATAAGGCTGTTGTTTTCATCAGCCTTATATTTTTTTATCTTGTTTACCCTTCCTGAATTTTTATAACTACCGCAAACTCGCAATTTACGCTCACTTAAGGTTATAATCACCTGCTTTGTAATATGAACCATTGAGCAGTTAAAATTATGACTCAAGTAACACCAGCAATTATCAAAAACAGCATTACTACAATTGCTGATTACCCTAAAGCGGGCATTATGTTTCGCGATGTAACAACCCTAATGGCAAACCCTGAAGCGTTTAAAGCAACCATAGATGCATTTATTAACGCCTATAAAGATCAAGGTTTTACTAAAATTATTGGCACAGAATCGCGTGGCTTTATTTTTGGTGCACCGCTATCTTATGCCTTGGGAATTCCTTTTATCCCTGTTCGCAAACCTGGTAAATTACCGCGCGAAGTTATTCGCCAAGATTACCAACTCGAATATGGTGAAGATACATTAGAGCTTCATACTGATGCGATTGTAGCCGGTGACAAAGTATTGCTAGTTGACGACTTGTTGGCGACCGGTGGTACAATTGAAGCAACAGCCAAGTTGGTTGCAAAATTAGGCGGCAACGCCACAGATGCAGCATTCGTCGTATCGTTACCTGAACTAGGTGGGGAGCAGCGTGTTGAAAAAATGGGTATTAAAATCCTAAAATTGGTTGAATTCGAAGGCGAATAATCGATGAGTTATCAGGTTCTAGCGAGAAAATGGCGTCCTCAAACCTTTCATGAATTGGTTGGGCAGTCTCATGTTAAACAAGCGCTGGTTAATGCGCTGAATCAAAATAGACTGCATCACGCTTATTTATTCACTGGAACCCGTGGTGTTGGTAAAACGACCATTGCGCGTATTTTTGCTAAAAGCTTAAATTGTGATGAGGGCATTTCTGCCACACCATGTGGTCAATGTAGTAGCTGTGTTGATATAGAAGCAGGGCGCTACATTGATTTACTCGAAATAGATGCGGCCTCACGCACAAAAGTTGAAGATACTCGCGAAATACTCGATAACGTTCAATATGCGCCAACCCGCGGACGCTACAAAGTGTACTTAATTGATGAAGTACACATGTTGTCAAAGCACAGCTTTAATGCCTTATTAAAAACGCTCGAAGAACCACCTGAGCATGTAAAGTTTTTACTGGCGACCACCGATCCACAAAAATTACCGGTAACTATTTTATCGCGCTGTTTACAGTTTAATTTAAATGCCTTGTCGCAAGCTGAAATTAAGCAACAGCTTGAGCATGTTCTTACACAAGAACAGCTCAATTTTGATAATGATGCCCTAAGTATTATTGCTAAAGCAGCCGATGGCAGTATGCGAGATGCGCTGAGCCTGACCGATCAGGCTATTGCTCAAACAAATGGCGATATTAATAATCAAGCTGTTCAAGCCATGCTTGGTTTAATGGATACCCATTATAGTCAGAGTTTACTCGCTGCATTACTCGCGCAGGATGGCGCAGCCTTAATGGCTGAAGTTGCCCAAGTCGCGAGCAGAAATCCTAATTACATTGCACTACTTGATGACTTAATTGCACTTACGCATATTATTCAATTAAGCCAATTAGTGCCTGAAGCGGCAGCACTTGATAGCAATAATGCTGACTACATTAAGCATGTTGCAGCGCACACTCATGCTCAGCAAATTCAAGTGTATTATCAGTTATTACTGAATGGCAAAAAAGATTTACAGTGGGCGCCTGAGCCACGCTTAGGGTTTGAGATGATTATGCTACGATTGTTAGCATTTCAACCTGAGCACTCACAAACGACGCATTCAGCACCTAGCTCGCAACCCGCGCCAGAGCAAAATGCCACAGGGCGTACCAATGCATTGCGTGATATTTTAAATAAAAATAAACCAGCGCATAGCAATAGCACTGAAAGTCAGCCATCAATACATAATCCACAGCCAATAGAGGCTGCTGAGCCTGAGGTTTCGCGCTCTGATAATAGCCGGACTCACATTGAGCAAGAGTCAACGCAAAGTCAGCCAAACGTGTCTGATACAACGCCAATGAGCGATGAACAAGCGCAGCGTCAAAGCGAAGATGATGCCTACATGCAGCACAGCGATGTAGAACAAACCATTGCAGCGCAATACGATGATGTAATGAGTAGCGCGGTTGACCAAGGATTTAATCCTGAGCTATCAAACGTACCTAGTAGCACTGAGCATTCAGCGCCAACAATGGGCGAGCAAGAAGCACGTGCACAGTCTGCAATAGCGCGTATTTTACGTGACAGAAATATTTCCGGTGCGGGCAAACTGTCAAGCGCAGCAACCGAAAAACCTGTTGTGCCAAAATCGACCCCTGCGAGGCAAGTCGATAAACCTATTAGCAATACACCTCAAGCTGTAGCGCAGGAGCCGCCTCCATGGGATAGTGAGACGGGTGATGAGTTACCAAAAAAGCCAGCGCTCCCCATGTCAGGGAGCAAGCCACAGGTAAGCACTAAACCTGCAAATAAAGTTGACTTTAAAGCGAAGCACCAAACAATTACCGAAAATCTTGCACCTGAGCTATTAGAGCAAATTAATCCGCAAAAACCAGCTCCTGCTGTTGAACAAGCACCAAGTATTCCGGTGCCGGATGATTTTCAAAGCCCCATCAGTGAAATTAGATTTGCCCATCAACAAGATGAATGGGCTTATTTAATTAAGCGAATGGGGCTTGGCGGGCGCATGCGCCAGTTTGCCTTGCATTCAATTTTTACCAAGCAAGACAATCATTTTCATATTGAAGTGGATGAATCGCAAAAGCATTTAGATACGCCTATGCTGCGCCAAAAGTTAAATGTGGCGTTATCGACTATTTATGGGCATAACGTTGAGCTAAATATCGACTTTGCCAGTGGGGTGATTGACTCGCCTTATCTAATTCAACAAAAAATTGATGCAGGTCGTCACCAGCAAGCGATTGATGTGATCACAAGCGATGAAAATATAGTACAATTTCAACAGCTATTTAGCGCTGAAATTGACGAAAACAGTATTCAGGCATTGTAATTAACTATCAGTGCCCTTATTTATACTTCAGTTAATGTATTAAAAGAAAGAGAGACGATTATGTTTAAAGGTGGAATGGGTAACATGATGAAGCAAGCGCAGCAAATGCAAGAGCGCATGCAAAAAGCCCAAGAAGAAATCGCAACAATGGAAGTCGTTGGTGAAGCTGGTGCCGGTTTAGTTAAAGTAACCATGCTTGGTAACCACAACGTGCGCCGTGTTGAGCTTGATGAAAGCTTAATGGAAGACGACAAAGACATGATTGAAGATTTATTAGCTGCAGCATGTAACGATGCTGTGCGCCGTGTTGCCGATGAAACGCAAGAACGCATGGGTAAAGTGACAGGCGGTATGCAGTTACCACCTGGTATGAAAATGCCGTTCTAAGCAACTATGCAACTTTCAGATAGTTTAACATCGCTTATTGAAGCACTGCGTTGTCAGCCCGGCATCGGTCCGAAGTCTGCCCAGCGTATTGCGTTTCATTTGTTAGAGCGCGACCGTAAAGGCGGTGCTCAACTTGGTAATGCCTTGACTAAAGCAATGACGGCTGTAGGGCATTGTCAGTCGTGCCGCACATTTACCGAGCAGGCGCAGTGTGATATTTGCTTAAGCACTAAACGCCAAGACAGTGGTATTTTATGTGTTGTTGAATCGCCAACGGATGTACTCGCCATTGAGCAAACAGGTCAATACAAAGGGCTTTACTTTGTATTAATGGGGCATTTATCACCGATTGATGGCATAGGGCCTAAAGAAATTGGCCTTGATGTACTCGAGCAAAAGCTTGCGCAAGGCGGTATTAATGAAGTCATTTTAGCCACAAATCCTTCGGTTGAAGGCGAAACAACGGCGCATTATATTGCTCAGCTTTGCCACAAAAACAATGTGGGTGCATCGCGTATTGCTCATGGTATTCCTGTTGGTGGTGAGCTTGATTTAGTCGATGGAATGACGCTTATGCATGCATTTAGCGGTAGGCGATTAGTCAGCCATGAATAGTTTATTTTAAGCTTAACTATTTGAACTTACTTTAAAAGCCTACATACATGCTGTAGGCTTTTTTGTTGGCTTTAATTGCAATATAAACAAAAGTTTAAGGATGGTATGGCTGCAATAACCCAAAGTGCTAATGTGATTGTTGATGACTTTATCGCACCTGTTTGCCATGAACACATAAAAATTATTTATCAAGATGAGGCGCTTTTAGTGATCAATAAGCCCAGTGGTTTATTGAGTTTGTCGGGTAAAAACCCACTAAATTGGGATTCCGTTCATTATCGTTTAGTCAATGGTCAACAGGGTAAAACAGCCGCCTTTGCAGAAGCAAAGTTACCTCATCGATTAGATTTTGGAACCTCAGGGATCATGCTGGTGGCACTCAATAGTGAGTCGGCAAAAAACCTCAATCAACAATTTCAAAGTCACACCATAAGCAAACGCTATGTCGCTATGTTGCAAGGAAAAGTGTGCGATAACCACGGACAAATAAATTACCCGATTGCTAAAGACAAACTCCATTTTCCTCGTGTTAAATTATGTAACACCACAGGCAAAGCGGCCTTAACACACTACACAGTACTTAAGCGTTTTATACAACCAATCAAGACGTTAGTGCAATTTACCCCCGTTACTGGTCGAACGCATCAATTACGTATTCATAGTCATGCAATTGGGCATCCTATTTTAGGTTGCGATTTGTATAAAAGTGAACAGAGTGAGCAGATGGCGTCGCGTTTGCAGCTACATGCCAGCGATATATATTTTCATCACCCAAGCACTCAAAAGCCGATGCATTTACACTGTGCCAGCCCATTTTGAACAGATATTGTTTTTTATAATATTGTTGTTTTTTGCTGGCAGCTTTTTTTACTTTTTTCCCTTGAAGTTCTGACACCTCCCCCCATATTAAGTGCATAACGCAGACACTTTGCAAATTGGAGATACATAAATGACTGCAGCACAAAAAGAAACATTAGGCTTTCAAACAGAAGTAAAACAATTACTAAACTTAATGATTCACTCGCTTTATTCTAATAAAGAAATATTTTTACGTGAGCTTGTATCAAACGCATCTGATGCAGCCGATAAATTACGCTTTTTAGCGTTATCAAACGGCGACTTATATCAAGGTGATGCTGATTTACGTGTACGTATTAGTGCTGATAAAGAAGCCAATACGGTAACCATTTCTGATAATGGTATTGGTATGACACGTGATGAAGTGATCAGCTCTTTAGGTACAATTGCAAAGTCGGGTACCGCAGAGTTTTTCAAAAACTTAACGGGCGACCAAAGCAAAGATTCACAACTTATTGGTCAATTTGGTGTGGGCTTTTACTCAGCGTTTATTGTTGCTGATGAAGTGACAGTGCGTACCCGTAAAGCAGGCGAGACAACAGCTGTAGAGTGGCAATCAAAAGGTGAAGGTGAATACACGCTGCAAGAAATTGAAAAAGAAGGCCGCGGTACAGACATTATTCTACACCTACGTGAAGAAGAAAAAGAGTACGCAGACGAATGGCGCCTTCGTAGTATCGTGACTAAATACTCTGATCATATTTCTACACCAGTACAAATGTACAAAGCAGAAGTACCAGAGTCTGAAGGCGAAGACGGCGAGAAAATTCCAGCAGTTCCTGGTGAGTGGGAAAGCATTAACCGTGCTACGGCATTGTGGACGCGTGATAAGTCTGAAATCTCTGAAGATGAATACAAAGAATTTTACAAGCATGTAAGCCATGACTGGGAAGATCCACTTAGTTGGGGACATAACAAAGTTGAAGGTAAAACTGAATACACCAGTTTGTTATACATTCCTAAAAAAGCACCCTTTGATTTATGGAACCGTGAGCGCCAAAGTGGTTTAAAACTTTATGTTCAACGCGTGTTTATTATGGATGACGCTGAACAGTTTATGCCAAGCTACTTACGTTTTGTTAAAGGCTTATTAGACTCAAACGATTTACCACTAAACGTATCGCGTGAAATTTTACAAGACAACAAAGTAACCCAGGCTATTCGCAAGGGGTGTACGTCGCGTATTATTAAAATGCTTGAGCGTATGGCTAAAAACAAAGCCGATGATTACCAAACATTTTGGAATGAATTTGGTCAGGTAATGAAAGAAGGCCCAGCTGAAGATGCGGCCAACAAAGAAAGCATTGCTAAGCTATTACGTTTTGCTTCAACGCATACCGATTCAGACACTCAAGATGTATCGCTTGAACAATACATTGAGCGTATGAAAGACAGCCAAGATAAAATTTACTATGTTGTTGCTGACTCATTTATTGCAGCTAAAAACTCACCGCATTTAGAGATCTTCCGCAAAAAAGGCATTGAAGTTTTACTACTAAGTGACCGTGTTGATGAGTGGATGATGAGCCACTTAACTGAATTTGCAGACAAGCAATTTCAATCAATTACTCGCGGTGATTTAGATTTAGGTGACTTAGACGACGAAGAAACTAAAAAAGCACAAGAAGAGTCTGAAAAAGAAGTTGCAGGCCTTATTGAGCGTATTAAAACCGCATTAGGTGATGATGTTAAAGAAGTACGCTTTACACATCGTTTAACCGATTCGCCAGCCTGTGTGGTGAGCGATGACAATGATATGAGCTCGCAAATGCAAAAGCTGATGGAGTCAGTAGGTCAAGCAGTGCCAGAAGCTAAACCTGTGTTTGAGCTAAACCCTGAACACCAGATTGTTAAGCATTTAAATGATGAGCAAGACGAAGATAAATTTGCGCAGTGGTCACATGTATTGCTAGATCAAGCATTACTAGCTGAGCGCGGTACGCTTAAAGATCCAACTGGATTTGTCACTCGCTTAAATAAACTTATGCTTGATTTAAGCAAATAAGTATTAAAAATCAATGATTGAGTAAAAAGGGAACGTTTGTTCCCTTTTTTTATGCGCTGGAGCATAGAGTTTATTGATTTTTAAAGGTTAAATTTGCTGCATAGGCGCTGCCCGAATGGGTCTGTCTGCCTACATGGATGGTGGCAAATGACGTGAGCAGGACGCAGAAGCTTTGCTCGATTTTTACTCAGCCTACTAAGTTGCAAACCTTGCGCCGCGATTAAACTCCCCTAGTTTGCACAAATATTAATCCGCAAAGGCCAACAGACTCTAGACAATTAGTATAAGTTACTTGAGTATCTGCGGCGCTTGTGGAAGAATTCAGACTTTAAAATAAACTCTCATATTAGGGGACAATGATATGCGCATTATTCTTTTGGGCGCGCCGGGTGCAGGTAAAGGTACTCAAGCTCAGTTTTTAATGGATAGATACGGTATTCCACAAATTTCTACCGGTGATATGCTACGAGCTGCAATTAAAGAGGGCACACCACTTGGCCTTGAAGCAAAAAAAGTAATGGACGCAGGTCAGTTAATTTCTGATGACATCATCATTGGCCTTGTTAAAGAGCGCATTGCAAAACCTGATTGTGAGAAAGGCTTTTTACTTGATGGCTTCCCACGTACCATTCCACAAGCTGATGCAATGAAAGACAATGGCGTCGTCGTTGATCACGTTATTGAATTTGATGTTGCTGATGAAGTGATTGTTGAGCGTATGGGTGGCCGTCGTGTTCATCCTGGTTCTGGTCGTGTTTATCATGTTGTTTACAATCCACCAAAACAGGAAGGTAAAGACAACGAAACAGGCGAAGAGCTTATTATCCGTGCGGATGACACAGAAGAGACAGTTCGTAAACGCTTAGGCATTTACCATGAGCAAACAATGCCATTGGTTGACTACTATCAAGCAGAAGCGCAAGCTGGTAATACGCAGTACCATAAATTAGACGGTACTCAAGCGGTTGAAGCAGTAAGCAAGCAACTAGCTGAGCTTTTAGGTTAATTTTTATCTAAAATTAAAAGCATAATTAAAAAAAACCGCTTCATAGCGGTTTTTTATTATCTGAAATTCGACCTTTAAAGCGTTTTAAGCTTTTCAATAACGCTATCGTATTCGGGCTCGGTTGATAAGCTACTAACTAATTGTTTATATATAACTTTATGGCTTTTATCGAGAATAAAAACAGCGCGTGTAAGTAACCCCATATCTTTAATTATTAACCCATACTTTTGGCCAAAATCACGCCATACAGAATCAGAAAGTGTCGTAACTTTATCGATATTTTCTGCTTTGCAAAAACGTTTTTGTGCAAAAGGTAGGTCGGCACTAATCGTTAACATGGCTACGCCAGGAAACTGTTGCGCTACTTTTTCATTAAAATGTTTTGTTTGCAGGCTACAAATGCCAGTATCTAAGCTTGGTACCACGCTTATCAATACAGCCTGCCCTTGGTAATTTTCTAATGTAATGGCAGTAAAGCTGTCGTCGACCACTTTAAAATTTGGCGCATCAGCACCGACTTTAAGGCCTTGGCCTAGTAACGTAACAGGTTTACCTTGCGCTGTTACTTTTCCTGCATCTAAGGTGTTTTCAGGTAACTCTGATGCAAAACTAGTGCAACAAAACAGGCTCAATGCAAAGGCTAATGAACGACGCATGGATTTTTTCCTTTTAAGAATTAACGTAATAGTGGTGAGTGTATTATACTGTGATGGAGTTACCAAGCAGAATAATTGACGCGTTTATTTTTCCCTAAAATTGTAAATAAGCAATACTTTGATTACTATGTATATATAAGAAATAGGTATTAATTAATAATATCCGTGCCTTTATTTTTTGCGGTGTCAGCGTACAACAAGTTTTAAAATAGAGAGATAATATGTCAACATCGGTTTTAATTTGTGATGATTCAAAACTAGCTAGACGTCAATTAGCTCGCTCTTTACCCGATGATTGGGATATTAAAGTTGAATTTGCATGTGACGGTGTAGACTGCATAAAACAAATAACTAAAGCCCAGCCTGAAATTCTTTTCCTTGATTTAAATATGCCAGAAATGGACGGTTATGGCGTGCTTGCTGCAATGAAAGAGCAAGGACTCGACGTTCTCACTGTTGTGGTATCAGGCGATATTCAACCGAGTGCGCATCAACGTGTGCTTGAGCTTGGCGCCATAGATTTTATTCAAAAACCGTGTTCCCCAGAAAAGCTTGCTGCCATTATTGAACATCATGGTATTAGAGATAGAGCACTGCGTGAACGCATGTCTCACTCGTTAGGTGAACAAGTTGACCCTGATGTTCGTGATATATATCAAGAGCTGACTAATGTTGCCATGGGTCAGGCGGGAGATTTACTGGCAAGACTGCTTAATGTATTTGTTAAGTTACCCATTCCTAATGTTAATGTTTTAGAAGTCAGTGAGCTCAACATGGCGTTAAGCTCTGTTGATACCAATGATACTACATCGGGTATTTGCCAAGGCTTTATAGGTGGTGGGGTATCTGGCGAGGCATTATTACTTTTAAATGACTCTAGCTTTAAAGAAATAGCCTCACTCATGAATTACGAAGGTGAACTAAACGACAAGGTTGAGTTAGAGTTGCTAATGGATGTAAGTAACATTTTAATTGGCGCTATTTTAACCGGCTTGTCAAAACAGCTCGACATGACCTTTAGCCAAGGGCATCCAATAGTTTTGGGGCAGCATCGGGACGTTTCTGAGCTTGTTCAGTCGAATAAGTCGCGCTGGCAACGGACTCTAGCCATAGAAATAAGTTACGGTATTGAAAATCATGATATTAGTTGTGATTTAATGTTGCTCTTTACTGAAGATTCACTGAAAACTTTGAAATACAAAGTTGCTTATCTACTAGAAGATTAAATATTTATGCCAGCTGATTTAGATTTGAATGAAATCCATTGGTTAATGGATATGTTTAATACGGTTGATGTCGGTCTTGTTGTACTCGATCGAGAATACAAAGTGCATGTATGGAATGGTTTTATGGAAAATCATTCTGGTTTGTTACCGAGCGCTGTAAAAGACAAAGACTTATTTGATTTATTTCCGGCCATTGATGAAAAATGGTTTAGAAGTAAATCTGAGTCAGTGTTTGTATTAAAGAATCGTTCATTTACTATTTGGGAGCAGCAGCCGTATATTTTTCGTTTTAAAAACTACCGACCAATTACCGGTAAAGCGGACTATATGTATCAAAATGCCACGTTTATTCCACTTACCAATGTGCGAGGCGAAGTCGAGCATATTTGTATTATTATTTACGATGTGACAGATATTGCGGTTAACAAAAAAGAACTAGAAGAGTTAAATAAAAAACTAGAACAAGTAAGCCAAACAGATAGTTTAACCCAGCTTGCCAATAGAGGGCATTGGGAGCATTTACTGCACCAAGAATTTTTACGAACGAAGCGAAACGAAGGTTGTTGCTCGTTATTAATTTTTGATATTGACCACTTTAAAAAGGTAAATGATGATTTTGGACACAGTGCTGGAGATGAAGCACTTCGTCATATAGCGAGTTTACTGAAAACTGCATTGCGTGAAACAGACATTGCTGGGCGATACGGCGGTGAAGAGTTTGTTGTTACTTTATTAGATACCGATAAACAAGGGGCGATTGTATTTGCTGAACGTTTACGCCAATTAATTGAAACCTCTCCGGCGAAATACAATGAGCACACGGTGCATATGGCCATTAGTGTGGGTATTGCGTGTTTTGATGATCAGTTTAAAGATCACGAACGCTGGATTGAAGCTGCCGATAAAGCGCTTTATCATTCAAAAGAAACAGGTCGAAATAAAGTGTCGGTATACGCTGATATAAAAAATGATGCTTAGGCATCATTTTTTAATTGGGGGGTAAAATAAGCAAGTCAGTTTTAAGTAAGCGCATTATTTTTTCTGCAGTATTACCAATGAGTTTTGCTTTAATTCCTACATTCCCAACAGATCCTATAATCACTAAATCAGCATTGAGCTTGGCCGCTAAGCTTGGGATCACCTGCTCAGGTAAACCCGCTTTAATATAAAGTTTGTCGCGTAAGTTATTATCAATAATGAGTTGTTGCTGTGATTGAGGTAATTTCTCAAAGGCATTGACTAGTTGCTCTTCTGAAAATACTAAGCCTAAATCTCTTAATATTGGAGAAATATACACTGTGTAGCCGGCATAAAATTCACAGTCTGTTCGCTGTGCGTATGCTAGGCCATATTTAATAATTGACTGATTAAGTTTATGTTTTGCGGTTTTTTCGCTGGCTAAATCAAGTGCGGCGAGTATGTTGGTATGCTTGCGCCATTTGTTATCTGCCGCTAAATACAAAGCGATGGGCGTAAAGCGGATAAGTTGCCAATCAAGTTCACTAAATTGGCTGTCGCTGTCGATATGGCGTGTTTTTATCACCATTTCGTAATCATCAGTATTAATATCTTCGTTAAGCCACTGCTCGGGGGCTTCATGCCATGCGGTTTGAAAGGTATAACTGCAACCCTCCAGTTCTGCGCTAATCAGTGGCTCCAACTGTGCCCTTAATGATGAAAGGCATTTATCTTGCAGCGCAAGTAGTTGTTCTGGCGACAGAGAAAATAAAATATTGCCGGTTTCTTCAAAGCTAAATGCAACAATATCAATATGTTTATTCCCTTGCAGCGCTTTTTGTTTAGCATGCTGCAATGACGTTTTTGCAAATTCAACCGAATCAATCAGTACAAGAAGCTTTTTTTTGTCCATTATTTTTACTCTGTTGTATGGCGTGAATCATCAATTGGACATTGACCAATGGTTGAAATCTCACCAGAATTTGACTCCTGTTCCAGTTTTACCTTAAAGCCCCATAGTCTGTAAAGGTGTTTTAATACCTCCCCATGGGAGTTAGCCAGTGGAACGGCATTATGAGGTACATATCGTAGGGTTAAAGAGCGGTCACCGCGTAAGTCAACATCGTAAACTTGTATGTTAGGCTCATGATTACTAAGGTTATATTGTGCAGAAAGTGCTTCTCTAACCGCTTTGTAGCCATTATCGTCGTGAATAGCGCCTATTTCTAAATGTGGGTTACTAGCATGGTCGACTATGGTGAATAATTTAAAATCCCGAATCAGCTTAGGGGATAAAAATTGGCTAATAAAACTCTCATCTTTGAAATTTTGCATTGCAAAGTGCAGTGTCTCGAGCCAGTCACTGCCCGCATGCTCAGGGAACCAGCGTTTATCTTCTTCTGTTGGGTTTTCACAAATACGACGTATATCAACCATCATATTAAAGCCCAGTGCATAGGGGTTAATACCTGAGTAATAATCGCTATTGTATGGAGGTTGGTACACAACATTAGTATGGCTTTGTAAAAACTCCAACATAAATGAGTCGGTTAGTTTTCCCTCATCATATAAATGGTTCAAAATAGTGTAGTGCCAAAAAGTGGCCCAACCTTCATTCATTACTTGGGTTTGTTTTTGCGGGTAAAAGTATTGTGATATTTTTCGCACTATCCTGACGATTTCTCGCTGCCATGACTCGAGTAAAGGGGCATTTTTTTCAATAAAGTACAGAATATTTTCCTGTGGCTCTTGCGGGAAGTGGCGTTCGTGTTTTTTTGACTCTTGCTGTTGAGAAGGAATGGTACGCCATAATTCGTTAACTTGTGATTGCAAATACTCAGCCCGTTCTTGCTGACGCTTTTGCTCTTCAAATAACGAAATTCGTTGTGGACGTTTGTACCTATCAACACCGTAACTCATTAATGCATGACATGAGTCGAGTATGCTTTCTACTTCGGAAATACCGTACTTTTCTTCACAGCGGCTAATATAGTTTTTAGCAAACAATAAATAATCAATAATTGAGCCTGCATCAGTCCATGTTTTAAATAAATAATTCCCTTTAAAAAATGAGTTATGCCCATAGCAAGCATGTGCCATAACCAGTGCCTGCATCGGAAGGGTGTTTTCTTCCATTAGGTAAGCAATACAGGGGTTCGAATTAATCACAATTTCATACGCAAGTCCCATTTGACCGCGTTTATAATTTTGCTCCGTTTGAATAAATTTTTTACCATACGACCAGTGAGTGTAGCCAATGGGCATGCCTACACTTGAGTAGGCATCCATCATTTGTTCTGCGGTGATCACTTCAATTTGGTTAGGGTAGGTGTCTAGCTTGTAGTGCTCAGCCACACGCGCTATTTCGTCTTGGTATTGTTGCAATAGTTCAAAGGTCCAATCTGGCCCATCACTTATTCGATTATCGTTCATAATGCTACCTCGCTTTGGCTATGCAGCCCCTTGCTGTTGACGACCTTTTTTAAATAGCTCCCTAAATATAGGGTAAATATCTTCAACACCTTGGATATGCTGGATGGCAAAATTACTGTTCGTTTGACTAATGTTTTGATACTCGCGCCATAAACTTTGATGAGCACGTGTGGTAATTTCTATATAGGCAAAATAGCGAACAGCTTTAAGTATTTTATTACGTAAAATGTGTCCACATTGGGGCGTGTCATCGGCCCAATTATCACCATCAGAAGCTTGTGCTGCGTATATATTCCATTCATCAGCATTATAGCGCTCAGCTATTATTTCATTCATCAGTTTTAGTGCACTTGAAACAATGGTACCGCCTGTTTCTTGTGAATAAAAAAACTCTTGCTCATCAACTTCTTTGGCTTGGGTATGATGGCGAATATACACAACGTCGATGTCTTTGTAGCTGCGAGTTAAAAACTGATAAAGCAAAATGTAAAAGCGTTTTGCCATGTCTTTTGTTGCTTGATCCATTGAACCTGACACATCCATAATACAAAACATCACCGCTTTACTAGTTGGGTGTGGTTGTTTGTCGTAGTTACGAAAACGTAAGTCGTAATTATCGATAAAGGGCACGGTTTTTATTTGCTGTTTAAGTGTGTCGATTTCTTTTTGTAATAAGGCCACAGCGGCTTTATCACAGTGTGGTTGTTCAAGCAGCAGTGCTAGTTGCCCCTCAAGCTCGCTAAGGCGGCGTTTTTTACCTGCGGTCATTGCAATACGACGAGCTAGAGAGCCTTGTAATGAGCGCACTACATCAATATTACTGGGCATACCATCACTGCAAAACCCAGCGCGATGGGTTTTCATTTGCACTAGCTTATCAAGCTGATTTTCTTGCAAATTAGGGAGTTCTAAATCCTCAAATAACAAATCAAGGTATTCATCTTTAGAGATAGAAAAAACAAATTCATCTTGGCCTTCGCCAGAGTCACTTGCTTCACCTTCGCCTGCGCCACCGCCTTTGCCTCCTTTAGGGCGTTCTATTTTGTCGCCAGTAGAGAACTGATCGTTCCCAGGGTGTATTTGCTCTCTATTACCGCCTCTACCTTGATGAAAAGTAGGTTCGCTAATATCACGCTGCGGAATAGAGATACTCTCTCCAGAGCTTGAATCAGTGACACTGCGTTTATTGATCGCATCAGACACCGCTTCTTTGATCTGCTTTTTATAACGCCTAATAAAACGCTGGCGGTTAACTGTGCTTTTGTTTTTGCCATTTAAACGCCTGTCGATAAAATGCGCCATAATGACCTCCTAAAAACTGCAATTATGAAGGTTATTGCGATTTTCTAACCCGTAAATACCACTCAGATAGCAAGCGCACTTGTTTTTGCGTGTAGCCTTTTTCAACCATACGATTAACAAAGTCCTCATGCTTTTGCTGATCTTCAGCTGATGTTTTTGCATTAAATGAAATAACAGGGAGTAAGTCTTCCGTGTTTGAGAACATTTTTTTCTCAATAACCGTGCGTAGTTTTTCATAACTTGTCCACAGCGGATTTTTGCCATTGTTATGAGCGCGAGCACGCAGAACAAAGTTAACAATTTCATTTCTAAAATCTTTAGGGTTTGAAATACCTGCAGGCTTTTCTATTTTTTCAAGCTCAGCGTTGAGTGCATCACGGTCAAATAATTGCCCTGTATCAGGATCGCGGTATTCTTGATCTTGAATCCAAAAATCAGCATAAATAACGTAGCGGTCAAAAATATTTTGGCCATATTCTGAATATGACTCTAAGTACGCGGTTTGTAGCTCTTTACCTATAAACTCAACATATTGTGGAATTAAATAGCCTTTTAAAAAGCTTAAATAACGCTCTTCAACTTCGGCACTAAATTGTTCACGCTCAATTTGTTGCTCAAGCACATAAAACAAATGCACAGGGTTGGCGGCCACTTCGGTGGTGTCAAAGTTGAATACTCGCGATAAAATTTTAAACGCAAAGCGGGTTGAAAGGCCGGTCATGCCCTCATCAACACCAGCGTAATCACGATACTCTTGATACGACTTCGCTTTTGGATCGGTGTCTTTAAGGGTTTCACCATCGTAAACTCGCATTTTAGAGTAAATACTTGAGTTTTCCGGCTCTTTTAAGCGCGAAAGAGTGGTAAATTGGGCTAAAATTTTAAGTGTACCTGGCGCACAGGGGGCGTTGTAAAGCTCACTGTGTTCAATCAGCTTATCGTAAATCTTAATTTCTTCGGTAACTCGTAAGCAATAAGGGACCTTAACAATATAAACACGGTCTAAAAAGGCTTCGTTGTTTTTATTGTTTTTAAAGGTTTGCCATTCTGATTCATTAGAGTGGGCGAGTATCATGCCGTTAAATGGCAGGGCGCTTATGCCTTCTGTGCCGTTATAGTTACCTTCTTGTGTTGCTGTTAGCAGTGGGTGTAACACTTTTATGGGGGCTTTGAACATTTCCACAAATTCCATTAAGCCTTGGTTGGCTAAACATAATGCGCCTGAATAGGCATAAGCATCAGGATCATTTTGTGCAAAGTGTTCAAGTTGGCGAATATCGACCTTACCGACAAGAGCAGAAATATCTTGATTGTTTTCATCTCCGGGCTCTGTTTTAGCAATCGCAACTTGATTTAAAATTGATGGGAAGCGTTTAACCACTCTAAATTGACTAATGTCACCATTAAATTCTTGTAAACGTTTTGCGGCCCATGGCGACATTACCGTTTTGAGGTAACGAGACTTAATTCCATATTCTGTTTCGAGTAGGCTGGCATCTTCAACGGGATCAAATAATGACAGCGGATGGTCATTAACCGGGGAGCCCTTAATTGCATAAATAGGCACTTGTTGCATTAAATACTTTAGCTTTTCAGCAATCGATGACTTACCGCCACCCACCGGACCAAGCAAGTAAAGCACTTGTTTACACTCTTCTAATCCTTGCGCGGCGTGTTTTAGATAAGAAACAATTTGCTCAATGGCGTCTTCCATACCATAAAAATCGGCAAATGCAGGGTAACGTGCAACAACACGGTTCGAAAATAAGCGACTTAAACGAGTATCGGTAGCGGTATCTACCATTTTAGGCTCGCCAATGGCCATCAGTAATCTTTCAGGAGCACTGGCATAAGCAGACTTATCGGTTTTACAAATTTCTAGAAACTCAGCAACACTGTACTCTTCTTCTTGTGTTGATTCATAACGTGCTTGGTAGTGATCAAAAATAGTCATAATGACCTCCGAAACCTACTTGGAAAATGTATTCACTATTTAAAGTCTAGTCACGAATTTAAATTTTTGTGCAATAAAATTAAAAATTTATATGAAAAATGATCATGATGCACTTTTAGAAAACAACCTACGTATAACCCTAATCAAAAAAAGTAGCGGACATAAAAAAAGACGCCTAAGCGTCTTTTTAAAGATTAGTTTAAAACTAATTATGCGAAGTTAGCGTTCGCGAATTCCCAGTTAACGAGTGACCAGAAACCTTTAAGGTAATCTGGACGCACGTTACGGTAATCAATGTAGTATGCGTGTTCCCATAAATCCACTGTTAGGATTGGTGTAACACCTGCATCTGTTAATGGTGTTGCAGCGTTAGATGTATTAACGATGTCTAGTGAACCATCAGCTAGTTTAACTAACCACGTCCAGCTTGAACCAAAGTTATTTACTGCTTTGTCGTTTAACGCGTCTTTAAATGCGTCAAATGAGCCCCATTTAGCGTTAATTGCATCAGCAATTGCACCTGTTGGAGCGCCACCGCCATTTGGAGATAGGCTGTTCCAATAGAAAGTGTGGTTCCAGATCTGAGCAGCGTTGTTAAATACACCGCCTTCTGAAGAACATACGATCTCTTCAAGTGATTTACCTTCAAACTCAGTGCCTGGGATTAAACCGTTAAGTTTAGTCACATAAGTGTTGTGGTGTTTACCATGGTGAAACTCTAACGTTTCTTGTGAAATATGTGGCTCAAGTGCATCAATTGCATACGGTAGTGACGGTAGTTCAAATGCCATTTTTTATCTCCATCTTCTTTTGGTTGATAGTCTATTTAGTAATACGTAATGCCTGCGCAAACAGGGCACTTATCTATACCAAACAGGAATATAGTGTTACTATAATTGTTGAGTATTTTACTCAAGTTTTAGCAAACAGCAATGCTCTTGCTAAAGCTATTTAAGATTGAGGCTTTAATTGCCTATGTTAATCTATATATCTGAGGCCACAGTGAAACTTTTTCAAGGCCTAATGTGTTCGCTATCGTCATTTTGAGGTTGTAAATGGAAACCATCGATAAAATTAAACAGCAAATTGCTGAAAACCCAATCATCTTATACATGAAAGGATCACCAAAACTGCCTAATTGTGGTTTTTCTTCACAAGCATCACAAGCATTAATGTCGTGCGGTGAACCGTTTGCATATGTGGATATTTTACTTAATCCAGACATTCGTGCAGAGCTTCCTGCTTACGCTAATTGGCCTACCTTCCCGCAACTTTGGGTTGAAGGCGAGTTAATTGGTGGCTGTGACATTATCATTGAAATGTTTCAACGTGGTGAATTACAACCACTGATCACTGAAACAGCTGCAAAGCATAAACCTGCAGACGCTGAATAAGCGTTTAGGTAAAAAAAGCTGCAATTTGCAGCTTTTTTTATGTCTATAAAGTATTTACTCATAGTTGCTTATACGATGACAGTACCGAATGAATAGGCAGCTTTTCGCGGTTTTTACTTAGCTCACTAGGTCATAAACTTCAGAACGCGATTGTATCATTTCTAAATTAGATGAGTTTTCAGCCTTAAAGCTAAACAACTCTCAAGGTAAACTTACAAAAACACTGATCCCGCCGACGTCCCGATTGTGTAGGCTAATTTGCCCATGATGGGCTTCAACAATTTCTCGACACAGTGCCAAACCTAATCCACTTCCTGCCACCTTGGTAGAATAAAAAGGGATAAGCGCACTGGCCATAACTGTTTCACTCATACCTTTTCCTTTGTCGCTCACATTAATATGAGTGCCAAGGCTATCTTGTGTTACTTTTAAACTAATATGCTCTGCTAGCGACTCTGATTCATGTGCATTTTTCAACAGGTTAATCAGCAATTGTTCTATTTGGGTTTGATCGGCTTGTGTAGTGATGTCTTTTTGAAGGTCGCAATTAAATTGCCATTGGCTTTGTAATTGATCGAGTAATGAATGCCAGTCAACCGTTGTTATTTTAGGTGGTGGAAGTTTAGCAAACCTACCATAGCCTTGAACGAACTCGTTTAAATGCTTTATTCGCTCTTCAATGGTAGTGAAAACGCGCTTTAAACGAGGTTCATCCACTTTTTGCGTTAACAGTTGTGCACTATGTAACATGGATGACATAGGCCCTAGTGAGTTATTGAGTTCATGGCTAATGATCCTAATAACCTTTTTCCAAACTTCAACTTCTTGGCGGCTCAATTCGCGGGTCAACTGTTTAAAAACAAACAACCTATGGTGTTGGTTGTTAAGCAATAAGCGACCCATTGAAAGATGCCATGTTTGCGGTTCTTGTTCTGTTTTATCAAGAATAAATAAACCATCTACGCCTTTATTAACGGCATTAATTATTTGCTGTGGGGCTTTAGACAATAATGGTGAGATTTTTTCGCCTTCAAGGGCTGTACTTGCATTAAAAAAATCTCTCGCACTGTGGTTACTATAAACAATAAAATCATTATCATTAACCAATAATACAGCTTGAGGGGAGTTTTGTAATACCTTATCAAGCATTAACTCTCGTTGGTAAACCCATTGTTTTTCTTGTCTTAATTGCTTTGCAGTTTGGTTATAAAGCTGGCACAAATGACCTAATTCATCATTATGGTTATAGGCCAGTAAAGTTGATAGTTCCCCATCTTTAAAATTTAATAAGCCAGTTTCTAATGAAGTAATACCTTGAACCAGTTTACCACTGAGTCGATGAGCTAATAAACTACTTAGAATGGCTGTAAAAATGACACTTAGTGCTGTTTTTATAGCGTCAACACCCAGCAGCCAGCAACAGATAAAAACAGGGATCACAGAGGAAAATACACATACTAAAATCACTTTAGACGTTAAAGAGAAGCGGTATCTTGATTTTTTCATCAGTAGGCTATCTCAAACTTATCAAGGCGACGGTACAGTGCTTGTCGGCTGAGTCCAAATTCACGTGCTACTTTGGCAATCACCCCTTTATGTAAACGCATAGCATCCTCAATTTGTTGTTTGTTAGGCTCTACTTTTTGAGTGTGTGTTTGAGACGTAATAGGAGTTAAACCAAAGTCGTCGATGCTTATCTCACCGCTGGGTTTGAGCACACTGACACGTTTACATGCATTTTCAAGTTCACGAACATTACCGGGCCATGGGTGGGCTAAAAGTAGGTTTTCGCATTGTAAATCCAGCTCACGTTCTTCTAAAAAATGACGAATAAGAGGAAGTATGTCATCCGGTCGTTGGCTAAGACTTGGTAGGTTAAGTTCAATTACATTTAAGCGGTAGTATAAGTCTTCTCTAAACAGCCCTTTACTGATTGCATCTGTTAGGTTTTCATTGGTCGCTGATATTACACGGACATTAACTTTTCGAGTTTGGGTTGAACCTAAGCGCTCGAATTCTCCAGTTTGTAAAATCCGTAGGAGCTTCATTTGCCCTGATAAAGGGAGATTACCTATTTCATCTAAAAATAATGTGCCACCGTCAGCTGCTTCAAATCGACCAATCCTTTGTTTTGTGATCCCAGTAAAAGCGCCTGCTTCTGCACCAAATAATTCTGCTTCTATTAGTTGATGGGGAAGGGCACCTGCATTGACCGTAATAAACGCAGCATTTTGGCGAGGTGAGTTTGCTTGAATAATTTGTGCTATGCGCTCTTTACCACTGCCATTTGGGCCTGTTATTAATACTGAGACATCAGATTTGGCGACTTGTAATGCCATTTTAACTAATTGCTCCATGGCCGTACTGCGATAAATTAAACCTACTAAATTAGCATTTTCTAAAGATGCATCCCGCTCTTGCTGGTGGCGCAATAAGGTTTGATTTTGTTTTTTTGTCTTTCCTAGTTCAATTAGGTTTTTAACACAGGTAAGAAGCTTGGCATCATCCCATGGTTTTGGTAAATAATCAGCCGCACCGGCTTTGACAAGTTCAACGGCTGTTTCAAGCTCGGTCCATGCAGTGATCAGAATAATGGGCAGATGGGGATTTAGCTCTCTGAGTTGATAAAAGAGTAACTTTCCCTCTTCTCCTGAAGTTGTGTCGTTACTAAAGTTCATATCTTGAAGTACAAGTGCAATACGCTGGTATTGCACAATTTGAATAGCTTCAAATGGGCTATTTGCAGTAACCACTTTATAGTCGTGAATCTCTAGCAATAATGACAGAGCATCTAAAATTGCAGGATTGTCATCAACGATAAGTATTTTTTCCATGCTAATTTAATCGCTGTTTATTATTATTTAAATATTGAAAATGCTACACCGCGTTTAGCCAGTGTAGCATAGGTTGGGAGCTGTGCTATATGGTTCGGGTTGCGATACTCGGCGAAATATTTGCTGCGCGTTTAGCTGGGCCAAATACAGCCAAAAGGCTCATTGTAAACACCATGATTGCCGTGACAGCAATATAACTTGATGGTAATGCCGCTATTGAAAAATGTTGCATTAATAACTGACCGAGTAAAAGTGCTGAAATAGCACCTAAAAATAAGCCAGCAATGCAAATCAGCGCATTTTCAACTAAAAAATAATTAACAATTGCAGATTTACGAGCGCCTAAAGCACGACGGGTTCCAATTTGCTTGGTACGTTTATTTATATTAAATAGCGTCAAACCAAAAATGCCCAGTGCGGTTACCAATACCAGTATGGTTATGAGCACAATTAACATACGCATCATCAATGTGTCTTCAGCCATGTATTGGGCTTTATCTTGGTCAAGGCCCCGAATTCGAATAATTACACGTTTGTTGTAATTTTCTAGCATCTCGTCTTCAATTCGTTTAGCAATATTTGCCCGCTCATTGGCTGCTGTGCGAACTAAAAAATTCCCCGAGATATTAGGATTTATATAAGGAATTAATGCGACATTATTTGGGCGGCTGTCTCTGAGCCATGGGCCTTTTGCATGCTTAATTACACCAATGACTTTCATTGGAATATCACCAAGGAATATTGTTTTTCCTAATCCATCTTCATCAGGAAATAGCTCTTTTAATAATGCCTGTGTCACAATGGTAACATTGGCTCGCTGATCATTATCGTTAGTTACAACAACTTCGTCTTCTCTAAAATTGCGTCCAGCAATAAGTTCAACCCCAAGCGTGTTAATTGCATGATCATCTGTAAAAAAGTAAGCAGTTCTTGCAGAAAGCCCAGGCTCAGGGGCTGAGTTTATACTGAAGTCAGAAGAGCTACCACTTCCCGATAAGGGGATGTTGTTTATATAGGCGGCGTCTTTCACTGCGGGTAAAGCTCTTAACATCGCTTCATCAAGTTCAAATTGTTGGTGGCTTTTGACATCTTTGCCAAAGTGCATGACATGAAAAGCAAGTATTTCATCTTCGGGGTATCCTGTATCCTGATTAAGATAAGTCATTCTATCTTGAATAATAAACGCTGCGTTACTGACAATAGCAGTAGTAATAGCTATTTGGATAAGTAACAGCAGCGCACCAACTTTAGATCGACACAGTGCATGGAAAATAGGTTTAATTTCTAACATCATAGTGTTCGTCCTTATTGGCTTTTTAGGTAAATTGCAGGATTGGTTTTACATACCAGCCAAGCAGGGTAAAGCCCAGCTATTATGCAGGTGCTAATTGCAATGAGTGGGGCGCTCAATAACATGGTTAAATCCATGGTCGCTAAGCTTTCGTAGTAGCTATAGCTTTGGCGAACACCCAATAAGCCAAACTGGGCAAGGACAATACCAAGTAGCCCACCTAATAGTCCTAGCATGGCGACTTCGATAATATGTTGCATAAAAATCTGTCGCTTACTGGCTCCAAGTGCACGGCGTACACCGACTTCTGGGGCTCGACGTAAAAATTTTGCAAGTAATAAGCCGAGAATATTCGCCAAACATACAGCCAAAAACATAAAACTAAGTGCGACTAAAATTTTGTTATCTTCACTGACTACGTTGTTATAGGCCATCCACTGGTTAACATCTCGAATACTGTAAGCTAACTCTTTGCGATTAAAACGACCAAGCTTTTGTTGCTCTTGCATGTAGGCTAATAAATAATTTTCATAATCATTTTTTTGTTGTTCGTTAGTTAATTCAACCCAGAATTGAATCCACACCATTTCTGACTGTAACTTGGCACTAAAGCTTCTAACATCCTCATGTTTCCAACCATTGGTATTCCCCCAATTACCAAGCTGTTTTGCTTCAAGAAGACTAAATGGCATAAAAAGTTGTTCAGGGTCATTAAATGAACCATTATTTAAATCGTAGTATTTGATGGTTAATGGCCAGTTTCTAGTAACCCCAACCACTTCATAACTCGCATCATCAAGATAAATAATTTTACCCACTGAATTTTCGCCAGCAAAAAGCTTATTATTTAACTCTTCACTGATCACAACAACGGGAGCCGCGTTTTCTTCTTGCTGCTGAGACCATTTTTCACCATAGAGAAACTCAAGATCAAACATATTAAAAAATTCTGGGGTTGTTAGTCTTGCACTTTGGCTAAATGGTTTTACTGTGTCAGAATCTATGTAAACAGAGAATCCACTGCGCACCATTTTTAAACGCTTGCCACCTATTTCTGATTTATATAGGTTAGCAGCATCTTGATAAGTTAGTTGTTGCGGGAGGTTATCAGACGTCCACCAAGTGTGGCCATCATCCATTATTTGCAGCTGCACAGCATAGAGCTGGCTACTTTTATGCGCAATGGGATCCGCCGACATCATGTGATAAACGCTTAAACTGGTCATAGTGATGCCAATACCAATGGCAATCGCCAGTACCATTAAAAAGCTCACTAAAGGCGTGCGCTTGAAGCTGCGCCAACTTAAATCGAGGTAATGTAATAGCATGGCTTAGGCTCCAGCAACATTTTTAAGGTTTTGTGCACCTTGGTACAAGGTGAAATCGGCAAGTTGACCGTCGACAACTTGAATGTTCCGAGGGGCACGCCGAGCAAGCTCTGCATCATGGGTGACCATGACAATGGTTGCGCCATCACGATTTATTTGTTCAAGCAGCTCCATTACTTGACGAGCCATAAGGCTGTCGAGATTACCGGTTGGCTCATCGGCAAGTAAAAACCGTGGCTCGCCAGCAAGCGCGCGTGCTATGGCCACTCGTTGTTGCTGTCCGCCAGAGAGTTGCTGCGGCAAATGTTTTGCCCTAGAGGCAAGGCCAACTTGTTCTAAGCATTTTTCAATGCGACGTTTACGCTCTGCGGCTTTAATACCCCTATAACGTAGCGGTACTTCAATATTTTCATATAAGTTTAAGTCAGGTATTAAATTAAACCCTTGGAAGATAAAGCCTATTTTTTGATTTCGACAATCTGCACGTTGGTTATCGTTTAACTTACCGACATCAATTCCATCAAGTAAGTATTCACCTGCGGAGAAGGGCTCTAACATTCCAGCGATATTTAAAAAGGTCGTTTTTCCTGACCCGCTAGGGCCTGTTACAGCAATAAATTCGCCTTCATCAACGTGCAGATTAAAGTCACGTAATGCATGGGTTTGCACCATTTCAGTTTGATATACTTTACTTATATTATTCATCTTTAACATGCTTTTTCCTTTTATTATTTGATTCTACGCGATTGTTAGCGAAGTAATAACGTGTGTGTGTGTTTGAAACTGTTATAGCTTGAGATAATCAATTCATCGCCAGCTTGAACCCCTGAAATTAACTCAACCGCATTAATGCTGGTTGCACCAATTGAAATATCAATGAGCTGAGCTGTATCACCGGTAATTTTATAAACCTGTGTGCCGCCTTGTTGTAAAAATGCCCCACGCTTAACCTGTAAAACATCGTCACGATTTTCTAATAAAATACGTGCGGTTAATCGTTGGTTTTGTCTGATGCCCGTCATGTCTTTGTTAAAACGTACACGTGTTGTGACTTCTCTATTATTGACTTCTGGTGAAATGGCAGAAAGGGTACCCATCACTTTGCTAGCGCCCATTGTTATCTCTACGTCCATACCTAAACCAAGCTCATTTGCATAACTTTCAGGAACTTGTAGTTCTGCTTCAAAATTGCTCAAATCAACTAAAGTCATTAGTGGTTGGCTTTGTGTTACCGCTTCTCTTTGTTGAACTAGTAAGTTACCTACAATCCCTGACACAGTGGCTTTAATTGTTAAGTTATTAACTTTGCGAAGTAGATCATCGACAATCAGCTGTTGACGAGTGACATCTCGTTTAGCGGCCTGTAGTTCAAAAGCAAGTGTATCTTTGGACAATTCAACTTCTTGCTCTGCATGTTTATAAGAAAGTTTTGCACGGGCAAGCTCATCAATGGCTTTTTCATGATCAATTTGACTGATCACATTTTTTTGCATTGACAAAGTCGCTCTGCGATTTTCTCTATCGGCAGCGTTTAATTCTACTTGTGCTAGATCAAGCGCTTTATTTAAGCTTAATGATTGGCGGCGTGCCTCAAGGTGTTTACGTTGTAGCTCGCCCTCAAGACGAGCTAAAACAGACTGTTGCTGCTTTAATTCGTTTGTGAGCTCGGGGCTCTCAACCATGGCTATTACATCATTCAGTTTGACTGAGTCACCAGCATTTACCTTCAATGAAACAAAGCCTCGTTCAGGGCTGTAAACTTTTGGTGCTCTGGCGGCTACAATTTTACCGCTGGCTGCAACATCACGTATTAGTGATTGGCGCACCACTGTGGCTATTTGTAGGCTTACTCTATCAACCGAGATAGTACCTTCTTGATCAGTATTTAATAATGCATATACACATAGAGCAACTAAGCCCACAGTAAATATAAACAGCCATATGTTTTTTTTAAAATTTATAGGTCGTGAGATTTGCGTGTCTTGCCCGCTAGTGTCTTTAATCATTATTTGTTCTCTTTGCTTAGTGTTTTTCAAACACAGTAATCATTAGCGAGGCAATAAACAGAATAATTGGTGAAATTAAAAATAAGCCAATAGTAAACATTCAAATGCCCTCAAAATTTATATAGTTATGGGATATTCGAATAGCGTGCCATTTTTTATCTTGTTGAATTTAATTACTTTTTATTTCTAAACTTTCTTTTTATGTGTCCGCGGACATAAAAAGTGTCCGCTGCGGGCACTTTTTTGATTTGGCTGTGGGGTGAGATTACCTCAACGTAAAGCAAAGAAAGTTGTTAATTAATGCATAGCATAAGACTAACGTGCAAATTCATTGAATAAACTATGTGCTAATAGAAGTCGATGTAATTAAATGTCATGTTTAGATGTATTACGAATAAAGCAAAAATGATGGAATGATATCTGGTGAATAGTTATTCATTTTAAGCCCCCTTTACGTTTACGTAAACTGCCTGTTGTGAGGAGGTTTTGTTTACAAGTTCTTAAAAATAACACCGGTGTCATTATAGTTTTCGATCCAATATCTACTCAAATGTTAATATTTAGCATTATTTTATAATTTTTAATGAAGTTGAAATATATTCAATATAATGAATATGTATTCAGAAAGATGTTGACTCAGGTTAGGAATAACGCTAATTTTGATCGTCTGTTAGCAAATCGTCGAGCCGTTCATCCACGTTAACAGTGCAGCAAGGGGAGGGGTCCATGTTATATGACTCAAAACTAGAAAAAGATAATTGTGGCTTTGGCTTAATAGCCCAAGTAAATAACCAAGCGAGTCACCGACTCATCCGTACGGCGATCACCGGTTTAGATCGCATGCAGCACCGCGGCGGTATATCTGCTGATGGTAAAACGGGTGATGGTTGTGGCTTGTTACTTCAAAAACCAGACAGCTTCTTTCGTGCTATTGCTGCTGAAAATAATTGGCATTTAGGTAAAAATTACGCCGTTGGGATGATTTTCCTCAATGCTGATCCGGTATTAGCACAAGCAGCTAAAGATGTTTTAAGCGAAGAACTAGAAAAAGAAACGCTTAATATTTTAGGTTGGCGTGTTGTCCCTACCGATCCATCAATGTTAGGACCTATAGCCCTAAAGCAATTGCCTGGGTTTGAACAAATTTTTATTAGTGCGCCTGAAGGGTGGCGTTCTAAAGATTTAGAGCGACGTTTATATGTTGCACGTCGTCGTGCAGAAAAGCGCTTGATGGATGATGAATCATTTTATATTGCGAGCTTATCTGGGCTAGTCACCATCTATAAAGGCTTAATGATGCCTGCTGACTTGCCAAATTTTTATCTCGATCTTGCTGATATTCGCATGACCAGTGCTATTTGTGTTTTTCATCAACGCTTCTCTACAAACACACAGCCTCGCTGGCCTTTAGCGCAACCATTTCGTTATTTAGCGCACAATGGTGAAATTAATACTATTGAAGGTAACCGCCAGTGGGCCCGTGCACGCTCTTATAAATTTACTTCGCCGCTTATTCCTGATTTACAAAGCGCAGCGCCGTTTGTTAATGAAACAGGGTCTGACTCATCTAGCCTCGATAATATGCTGGAGCTATTTTTAGCCGGTGGTATGGATTTATTCCGTGCTATGCGTATGTTAGTGCCGCCAGCATGGCAAAAAAACCGTGCTATGGATGACGACTTACGTGCATTCTATGATTTTAATTCGATGCATATGGAACCGTGGGATGGCCCTGCAGGCATCGTTATGTCGGATGGGCGTTTTGCAGCCTGTAACCTAGACCGTAATGGCCTGCGCCCTGCGCGTTATATTATTACTCAAGATGGCTTTATTACTTTAGCCTCTGAAGTGGGTATATGGGATTACACCGCTGACGAAGTGGTCGAAAAAGGACGTGTAGGCCCGGGCGAACTCCTCGTTATTGATACTAAATTGGGTAAAATTTGGCATTCAGATGAAATTGACCAAGATTTAAAATCACGCCACCCTTATAAGTCGTGGTTAGAAGAAAACGTTAAACGATTAACGCCTTTTGAAGCACTTACCGAGCAAGATGCGGGCAATCGCTCATTTGATGATGAAACCCTTGTCAAATACCAAAAGATGTTTGGCTATACTAACGAAGAGCTAGACAGCGTCATTCGTGTCATGGGTGAAAATGGGCAAGAAGCCACTGGCTCAATGGGTGACGATACGCCGTTTGCCGTACTGAGCGAAGGGCACCGTTCACTTTATGATTATTTCCGTCAAAAGTTTGCTCAGGTTACTAATCCGCCAATTGATCCGTTACGTGAAAACCATGTAATGTCGCTTGCAACGTGTATTGGCAGTGAGCAAAACGTATTTAATGAAACAACAGGGCACGCTAAACGCCTGCAATTTGATACGCCTATTTTAATGTATGCTGATATGCAGCAGCTACTTAACGCCGATGAAGCGCATTACAGCTATTGTAAGATTGATATTACTTACACCGTAGAAGAAGGCCTTGAGAATGCGGTTAAGCGCATCTGTGATGAAGCACAAGCAAAAGCCGCATCTGGCTGTATTATGCTGGTATTAACGGATCGTAACTTTGATGACAATCAATTACCTATTCCTGCTGCTATGGCGGTGGGTGCGGTACAAAAACGCTTGGTAGATAATAACTTACGCTGTGAGTCAAATATTATTATTGAAACTGGCAGCGTTCGCGATGCGCATCAATTTGCGGTACTACTTGGATTTGGTGCAACCGCAATTTACCCGTATTTAGCGTACGAGTCACTTGTGGCTATGAGCGATACCAAGGTAATTAATAAGTCATACTGTGAAGTTACACTGGCTTATCGTCAAGCAATTAATAAAGGCTTGTACAAAATCATGTCTAAAATGGGCATTAGTACCGTGGCTTCATATCGTTGTTCAATGCTGTTTGAAGCAGTTGGTCTATCGGACGCTATTGTTGAGATGTGTTTTAAAGGCGTGGCGAGTCGTATTAAAGGGGCGTGTTTTAGCGACTTTGATGACGATCAGCAAAGCTTGCATAAACTGGCGCTTAGTAAACGTAAATTATTAAGCCATGGTGGTTTATTTAAGTACGTACACGGCGGCGAGTACCATGCTTACAACCCTGATGTGATTCAAACGTTACAAAAAGCAGTACGTAGCGGCGAGTACAGTGATTACAGCGAATACGCAAAGCTAGTAAATCAACGTCCAGTCGCGACTCTGCGTGATATGTTGGCTTTAAAACTGCCAGAAAAGGGTATAAGTATTGATGAGGTAGAGCCTGCCACTGAGCTTTATAAACGGTTTGACTCAGCCGCCATGAGTATTGGTGCATTATCGCCAGAAGCGCATGAAGCACTCGCAATTGCCATGAATCGTTTAGGTGGCTGCTCAAATTCTGGTGAAGGTGGCGAAGATAAGCTGCGTTACGGTACAGAAAAAAATTCACGTATTAAACAAGTAGCTTCGGGTCGATTTGGTGTCACCCCACATTACTTACGTAGCGCTGATGTTATTCAAATAAAAGTGGCACAAGGCGCTAAACCTGGGGAAGGCGGACAATTACCGGGTGAAAAAGTCACTCCCTATATTGCCAAGCTTCGTTACTCGGTACCGGGTGTGACACTTATTTCACCTCCGCCGCATCACGATATTTATTCTATCGAAGATTTAGCTCAGCTTATTTTTGACTTAAAACAAGTAAACCCGAATGCATTGATTTCAGTAAAACTGGTATCTGAACCGGGTGTTGGCACAATTGCAACCGGTGTAGCAAAAGCGTATGCCGACTTAATTACCATTTCAGGCTATGATGGTGGCACAGGTGCAAGTCCATTAACCTCGGTTAAATACGCTGGCAGCCCATGGGAGTTGGGACTTGCTGAAACACAGCAAGCATTGGTAGAAAATGGCCTTCGCCATCGTATTCGCCTGCAAACAGATGGTGGTTTAAAAACCGGCCTTGATATCATCAAAGCGGCCATTTTAGGCGCCGAAAGTTTTGGCTTTGGCACAGGGCCTATGGTTGCATTAGGCTGTAAATACTTACGAATCTGTCACTTAAATAACTGTGCGACAGGTGTGGCAACACAAGACGAAACATTACGTCAAAAGCATTATCATGGTCTGCCAGAAATGGCGATGAATTACTTTAAGTTCATTGCTCAAGAAGCGCGTGAAATTATGGCAAGTTTAGGGGTTGCAAACCTAACCGATTTAATTGGTCGCTTAGACTTACTCGAAGCCATTGAAGGCAAAACAGCGAAGCAGCAAAAAATAGATTTATCAGCGGTTATCGCTCAGCCAAATAACCCAACAGGTGAAACTCTGTTTTGCAGTGCACCAAATAGCTCGCATTATTTAGGTGAGTTAAATGAGAGCTTACTAGGCAAGGCACAAGAGGCAATAGATAACTCAAGCGGCATTTCATTAGTAAGTCGTATTTGTAATACCGACAGATCAGTAGGTGCCATGCTTTCTGGGTATATTGCTGATAAATACGGTAATCAAGGCATGGCCGCAGATCCGGTAGTTATTGAATTACATGGTACAGCTGGTCAGTCATTCGGTGTATGGAATGCCGGTGGCCTTGAAATGACTTTGGTTGGCGATGCTAACGATTACGTTGGTAAAGGCATGGCTGGCGGTAAGCTAGTTATTCGCCCACCATTGGGTTCGTCATTTGAAAGTCATAAAGCAACAATTATTGGCAATACCTGTTTATATGGTGCAACCGGCGGTAAATTGTTTGCAGCAGGATGTGCAGGCGAGCGTTTTGCTGTACGTAACTCAGGCGTGCAAGCTGTTGTTGAGGGCGTAGGTGATAACGGTTGTGAATACATGACCGGTGGCGTTGTGTGTGTACTTGGTAATGTAGGAGTGAACTTTGGTGCAGGTATGACCGGTGGTTTCGCTTACATTTTAGATGAACGAGGTGATTTTGAGAAACGCATTAACCCAGAGTTGGTTGAAGTGGTTACTTTAGATGACTTAAGTTCACATCAAGAGCATTTACGCGGCTTAATTGCTGATCATTTAGAGCTAACAGGCTCATGCAGAGCAGAAACTATTTTAGCTAACTTTGAACTTTATTTACCGATGTTCAAATTAGTAAAACCTAAATCAAGTGACGTAAAAAGTTTACTCGGGCACCGCGCTCGCAGTAGCGCCGAACTACGTGTTCAGGCGCAATAAGGGGGCAGTATGAGCGAAAATGTATATCAATTTATAGACGTGCAGCGTGTAGACCCACGCAAAAAACCAATCTCGTCGCGTAAAAAATCGTTCGTAGAAATTTATGAACCCTTTTCAGAAAATCAGGTTAATTCACAAGCGGATCGTTGCCTTGATTGTGGTAACCCTTATTGTGAGTGGAAATGTCCAGTACATAACTATATTCCACAATGGTTAAAACTGATCCGTACAGGGCGCATTTTAGAGGCCGCTGAGCTATCGCACCGTACTAACAGTTTGCCAGAAGTGTGTGGACGAGTATGCCCGCAAGACCGCTTATGCGAAGGCTCATGTACATTAGATGAAGAGTTTGGTGCAGTAACAATCGGTAATATTGAAAAATACATCACCGACACCGCGTTTAAAATGGGCTGGAAACCAGACATGTCCTATGTAACATGGACTGATAAAAAAGTTGCCATTATTGGCGCAGGGCCTGCGGGCCTGGGCTGTGCAGATATCTTAGTGCGTAATGGCGTAAAGCCTGTGGTATTTGACCGTCACCCTGAAATTGGTGGGCTGTTAACCTTTGGTATTCCTTCTTTTAAATTAGAAAAAGAAGTCATGCAAAAACGTCGCGAAATATTTACCGAAATGGGTGTTGAATTCAAGCTTAATGTCGAAGTAGGTAAAGACATTAGCATGGATGAAATACTTAATGAGTATGACGCTGTATTTTTGGGCGTGGGGACTTATCAGAGTATGCGAGCGGGGCTTGAGAACGAAGATGCGCCGGGGGTGCATGATGCCCTGCCATTTTTAATTGGTAACACTAACCGTGTTATGGGTTACGATGAGTCTAAACAAGCTTGCATTGATATGGCAAACCAAAAAGTAGTGGTACTAGGTGGTGGTGATACAGCAATGGACTGTGTGCGTACCTCTATTCGTCATAACGCGTTAAAAGTAACGTGTGCTTATCGTCGTGATGAAGAGAACATGCCTGGTTCAAAACGCGAAGTAAAAAATGCCAAAGAAGAGGGCGTCATTTTTACTTATAACGTTCAGCCTAAAGGGATTGTGCTTGATGACAAAGGTGCTGTAGCCGGTGTTAAAATGGTAAAAACTCAGCTTGGCGAGGCAGATGAAAACGGCCGCCGTCGCGCTGAGGAAGTACCGGGTTCAGAGCATATTATTGAAGCCACACAAGTGATTATGGCATTTGGTTTTAAGCCACATAAAATGGATTGGCTAGAGCAGTACGACGTAGAAATTAACCACTGGGGTGGTATTAATGCACCCGAGCAAGGTGAATTTACACATCAAACCACTAATCCTAAAATATTTGCTGGTGGCGATATTGTTCGTGGTTCAGACTTAGTGGTCACCGCTATATTTGAGGGGCGTAACGCTGCAGAAGGCATTATGGATTATTTAAAAGTGTAAATAATGCTTTTGTTAGAATGGAGTCAAAAGCAAACCTTCGGGTTTGCTTTTTTTATTTCCTCAGTTTTACAAACAAAGGTAAATATTTATGGTTCCATAGTCGGTGTTTAAGGTCTACAAAAAGGGACGTAGGTTTTGACCTAGCTATTTACAATTATAAGATTTTACAAATAAAAAAGCCCGCAATACATAGATTGTGGGCTTTTTTAAACGCGCTGTTAGTTAATCCATCGAGAAGTGATCTAGGCTCGGTTTCACTCTGGCTTGTCGGCGTTTCACACTTTTATAGCAAATAACGTTACAAACAAGCTGTAGGCCAATAACTAACCAACTTAGTGTTATTAAGCCACTAATAGCTGTGCTGCTAAAAACTAACATAACAGCAATAACAATATGTACAATTAATGCCACATTTAAAAAGCGATATAAGCTCTGCTTAAATTGTGTATGTTTAAACTTACTAAAAACAGCCAAAAGTATACTGACAATCAGTAGCAGCCAGTTAATTGCTAAGCCAAAATAAATGACCGTCGTTTGCATTAATGTATCCTCACCGTATCAAGGTAACGCACTATAAAGCGATTCACTTTATCCGTGCGCTTTTATAAGCTCTTTTGCATTTGCTTTAGCTGTTTTGCTAATGTTATCACCACCCAGTAATCGAGCAATCTCATTTACTCGACCATCTTTATTCAATGCCAGCATATGCGTAAATGTTTCACCGTCTGCAATTTCTTTGGCAACAAAAAACTGCTGATGAGCGCTACTGGCCACTTGCGGTAAATGGGTTACACAAATTACTTGCGTAGACTTACCTAGTTGGCGCAGTAGTTTACCAACAGCAGCAGCTGTTGGGCCAGAAATACCAACATCCACTTCATCAAATATAAGCGTAGGGGTCGTGACTTTTTGCGCAATAATAACCTGAATAGCCAAACTAATGCGTGATAGCTCACCACCCGAGGCTACTTTTGCTAAAGGTTGCAATGGTTGCCCTGGGTTTGTTGATACTAAAAACGAAACATTATCAAAGCCTAAGCTATTTGGAGCGCGATCGTTTTGTGCAGTCAATGCTATTTCAAATACGCCATTTTCCATAGATAGATTAGCCATGCTTTCGCTGATCAATCCATTTAATGTATTCGCATACTGGTGGCGACTTGCACTTAATTGTTCACTGGCGTTTTGATAATCCTCAAGGGCATGTTCAATTTCACCTTCAAGTTGCTCAAGACGTGAGCTGTTATTACTTATCGACTCAAGCTCTTGTGCAATAGTTTGATGAAATCCAACGAGCTCTTGGGGTTTTATATGGTGTTTTCTGGCTAAGTCCATTGCACCACTGAGTCTATTTTCTACTTCAGTTAATCGCTGAGGATCCAAGTCGGCTTGTTCAGTGTAATTACGAACTTCTCGGCTTGCTTCTTCAACTTGAACAGCGGCTTCTGATAATAATGTTGCCACACTGGCTAAGCTTTCATCATACTGTGCAAGTTCAGTAAATTGTTGGGCGCTGTGCTGTATAATGGAACACGCATTTTGTTCATCATTTTCATATAAATGCTGCAACTCGCGCTGGCAGACTTGCAATATAGTTTGGCTATTGCTGAGTTTATAATGTTCGGCTTCTATTTGCTCAAATTCATCTGCCTGCAATGCAAATTCATCAAGCTCTGCGACTTGATACTCCAATAGTTGCTTTTGTGCGGCTTGTTGCTGCTGCTGTTGTTCTAGCTGTTTAAATTCTTTTTGTAAGTCAGCAAATTGTTTATAACGCTGGCTTACAGCATTAACAAGATTATGATGGCCTGCATATGCATCGAGTAATTGTAGCTGATGCTCTGCCTTTAATAGGTGCTGGTGCGCATGTTGACCATGAATAGAAATTAAATATTGGCCTAGCTCTTTTAGTTGTGCAGCGGTAACTGGGCTGCCATTAATGTAGCTTTTACTGCGACCATTTTTACAAACAACTCGACGAAGTAAACATTCGTTGTCGTCGTTATTAAGCATGTTCTCTTCTAAAAAAGCATGAGCGAGTGGTAAATTGCTTAAATCAAATTGTGCACTTACCTCTGCTTTATCAGTACCTGGGCGCACAGCAGACGCTTCTGCTCGCTCTCCAAGACACAATGATAATGCATCAATGGCGATTGATTTACCTGCTCCCGTTTCACCGGTGATAGCGGTCATACCCGAATGCCATTCTGTGCTTAAATTACTTACGATTGCAAAATTTTTAATTTCTAAACCAATTAACATACTGTTCATCCATCCAGTGAATTAACTGTTAATTTATACAGTGTTTTGGTTTTTTGCAAATTAAATTTCTATATTTTAAGCAAGGCTGGACTCAATTAATGTTTTTTTTTCTTCATCAATAGGGAGGTTTTCATCGTTAAGGTCAATACTATCAACTGGTTGCGCTATGTCTTCAGTTTTTAACTTTAAAATTAGCGTAGGAAGGACTTCTTGATAAAAGTTTTTATTATATAAAATACCTTGAGCTGGTAACTCTGCTATGAAATATTGAGTGGTATCGGAAAAAGCTTGGCTGTTATTATTTTTATAGGTTTTTATTAGTTCTTCGTTAAGTATATTAATAAGTAAATCGCATAGCGACTCTAGCTTGTTTAAATTTTCATCAGTGTGTGGCTGTACCACAAAAAAATTACTGACAACGGCTTGAATTCGAGGAAGGTGTTTAGCACTAATGACTTTTGCATCAAGTAACTCGTTAAGTTTTATTTTTAAACGTGATTGAGTACTTGCAACGCGCTCGTTAAACAGCTTTTTCTTTGCTTCAATAGTCTTTTTACGATTACTTTCAATGAGTAAGTAACTGCCAAGTAAAGTAATTAACAATAATAAAGCAAGAAATACTACATAAGTCATTGCTACAATTTCCTGATGGTGATGATTAATAATCTAGCCCGATATTTTGCTCTAAAGTTGCATGTTTGGCAATAACTGAGAGATTGTTTATCTATTGGGGTGAAACAAACATGCGCACTCAAAGAGACTCAGCCTTACCTACCTGTTTAGAGGCAAGGGATATGAGCATGCGCAGTAGTTTTAATCGCTTTTTACTTTGCCCTCTCGATTAACTATCTCTTGCTGCGATTACATCGCCCCTCAATTAAACAACTCTCAGTCCTAAAAGCTCAACCGTTTTTAGTATAAACGGCTACCCCAGTTTAACTTCTTACGAAGCACATTATAATAAGAGTAATTTTTTGGGTGAATTAATCGTAATTTTCTATCTGCTTTGCGAATAACGACCTCATCACCGGGTAATACGGCAAGTACAACATGGCTGTCGCAACTTACCTGTAAGCTATCGGTATTTTCTAAACTAAGCTTTAAACGTACTTCGTTATCGGCATCTACCACTAAAGGGCGGCTTGATAAAGTATGCGGGAACATAGGAACCAATGACATGGCGTTGAGTTCTGGGGTTAAAATAGGGCCGCCGCCCGATAAAGAGTAGGCTGTTGAACCTGTTGGAGTCGATACAATTAACCCATCAGAGCGTTGTGAGAATACAAAATCATCGTTAATAAATGCTTCAAACTCAATCATGTGTGCTACTTTATCAGCATGAAGCACCGCTTCGTTTACTGCCGAATTAGCGCTTTTAAGTTCGTTATGACGGTACACTTCTACTTCTAATAAAAAACGTTTTTCTTCAATGTAATCGCCACTGAGTACTTGTTCTAAACTGCCTTCAAATCCTTCTGGATTTAAATCGGTTAAAAAGCCTAAATTGCCTCTGTTTACACCGATTACCGCAATATCAAAACGAGCGAGTACTCTTGCAGCGCCAAGCATATTGCCATCACCACCAACCACAATGGCTAAATCGGCGCGCGCTCCCAAATCAACGAGTTTTACGAGCTTGTCCTCAGGTACATCACTAAGTTGACCTCCCGTGCGTTTTTCAACAATCACCTCAAAGCCTAAAGCTAATAAAAACGTATGTAATCGTTGTAACGTAGCGGCTGCATTAGGATGATTTGGCTTACCAATCAAGCCAATAGTGTTAAAGGGAGAGTCCATAATAAATACACTGAAAGTTTCGGTATTGGTAGAGTAACCTAAAACAGAAGTGTTTGAAAACACAGATCTTAGGGTCTGTTGTCCTTTCAATGCGAAACAGACACTGACTGAAGGGTTTTGACTAGAGGCGATTAACTTTTTGTTATTCGGTTTTCACTTAGGCCACTAGGTTATAAACCTCGTATCGCGATTAAATCGCCCCTAGTTTGAACAAATTTTAATCCGCAAAAATAACAGAGCTTAATAGTGACTAATTGATTTAATTAATACACTGTAAAATTTAGATTTATTAAATTTCTTATACTTGAAATAATAATACCTAGCCCCGATATAACAGTCATGCGTAAAGATGTAGATAACATGAAACTAAATCCTCGAGACCAGCAAATTTTTGCCGCTGTTATGAGCCTGTACTGTAATGGTGATGGCTTACCTGTGCCTTCAACAAAAATTGCAAAACAAAAAGGTATGGCGGTGTGTTCTGCCACTGTTCGCAACGCGATGGCACGCCTTGAAAAAATAGGCTTATTGTATTCACCACATACATCTGCAGGACGAGTCCCTACCAATGATGGCTTTGAGTATTGGTTTGATGAGTTTTTTACTTTGGGTGCTATTGCTAATTATTGGCAGCCTGAACAGGCTGAGCTAGTCGAATTGGCACATGGCTTGAGTCAACGTTACCAAGTATGCTGTTGTGTGGGGCTACCTCAAGTTAGAACTCAACAGGTATTTAGAGTAGAAGTGCTAGACTTTGACGCTAATAACTGGCTTGTCTTACTTTTAGACAGAGCAGGGCAAAGCCATAATATTTGCATTAACAAGCCTGATGATCCTAGTGACGGCCAACGCTACGAGTTTGCCACTTGGCTTAACACTGTATTTAGCCAGCAAACGCTCATTGAAGGGCTATACAGAATGCAGGCAATGGCAAATACGGCACCGCGTAATTGTCATGACTCTTTAACTCAATGGACGCGTGAGTTAAGCCAAAAATTAGGCTCAGATAACAGTATTGTGGTGGGCGAAAACTACCTTTATAAAAAAATAGATTGTGAGCAAAGTCTTAATATTGGTGTTTCATTTTTAAATTTTGTGGAAGATAAGCTCGCATTTAAAAATGGGGTCTCTATTCTCAGTGCTGAAAACTTACCTTTTAGCACCTGTGATGATCTCATTGTGATCACTGTGCCGTACTTTCAAAATCAGGAATATCAAAGTCGTTTTTGTGTTATTTGTCCGAAATCAGCGCAATTAGAGAAAATAATCCAAGAATTTAAATTATTAGAGCCATCGGGCTCTTGAATCTTTTTATTCAATCCCCATAATTACCGCAGTTGTAAAGAATTGGAGCGTATATTTTATGTCTGAGCAGACACAAAACCCAGAGCAAGAAGTAGAATTGAATGAAGAAGTGGCGCAAATGGAAGCCGACGTTGAGGCTGCAGTAGAAGCAGCAGAACAACACGCCGAGCAAGAGCAAAGCCCTGAAGCAGAAATTGCAATGTTATATGCTGAGTTAGAAGCGGCAAAACAAACTATTGCAGATCAAAAAGATAGCGTCGTTCGCGCTGCTGCTGACGTTGACAATATGCGTCGTCGTGCTGCACAAGATGTTGAGAAAGCACACAAATTTGCACTTGAAAAATTTGCTAATGAATTACTCCCTGTTATAGATAACTTAGAGCGTGCTATTGAGTTCTCTGATAAAGAAAATGAAACGCTTAAGCCTTTGTTAGAAGGTATTGATATGACAGTAAAAAGCTTTAACGATGCAGTGGCTAAATTTGGCGTTGAAATTGTAAACCCACAAGGTGAGCAGTTTAACCCAGATTTTCATCAAGCAATGTCGATTCAGCCAAGTAATGATGTGACGCCTAATACTGTTTTAGCAGTAATGCAAAAAGGTTACACATTAAACGGTCGTTTATTACGTCCTGCAATGGTTATGGTATCTAAAGCAGCTGATGCTTAATTAAGTGTACAATTAAAAAATGCCTCATTATGAGGCATTTTTTTTGTCTTTAAAATAATGAACTAACTGCACTAGGATAGTGAGTACAACTGCGCTGAACATTAAACTTGAAAATGGAACTGCACTTTGTGCATGCATTACCGCTAATATAGGGCCTACTAATGCGCCACTACCAAAACGTAAGGTGCCAATAACCGCCGTTGCAGTCCCTGTATTTTGCTCAAATTTCATCAAAATCAATGAATCTGCGTTACTTGCTATTATACCTAGGCTCATCATCAACGGAGCAATAGCCGCAACAATAAAGTAAAGTGACAAGTTTAATACGCTAAAGCTAAGTAATGCTGCGCCAGAGATAAAGCCACACATTAAGCCATAATAAAGCATTTTGCGTGAGCCAATACGTGGGACTACGCGAGTATTTAAAAAATTACCAAACATCAACGCCATTACATTAAAAGCGAATAACAGGCCAAACAATTGTTCTGATACTTTAAATAGGTCGAGGTAAATATAAGGGACGGACGTTAAAAAGCAAAAAAAGCCAAACGACACAAACATCGAGCTTAAAATATCGGCGCGGGCGTGCGTATTACTTAATACCACTTTATAACTTGAGAAGAATAATGCTAATCCTTTTCGCTCATTTTTAAATATTGGAATATCGATTAAATAACGTTGCACAAAGAGTAAAATAACAAAGCTATAGGTCGCTAAAACAATAAAAATAGTCGACCATACCGAAAAGCCTAAAATAACCGAGCCGATAGAGGGGGCAAGTAAAGGCGCTATCATCATAATCATAGACACGTAAGACATACCTTTAGCAGTATTTTTTTGATATATGTGCCTAATGATCCCAGGGACGACAACCGTAGCGGCCGCGCCTGTAAATGCCTGTACAGCTCTTAACAGCCAAAAAGTATGCACTTCAGTGGTAAATGCTAACGCCAGTGAACTTAAGCCAAATAAACTGAGACCTATCCGTGCCAGTTTACGCCTGCCAATTTGATCCGCTATAGGACCAAAAAATAACATGCCCAATGCATAACCCGCTAAGTATATGCTCAACGATATTTGAACATTTGGCATGCTGGTATTGAGATCATTGGCAATCACCAGCATCGCCGGTAAATACATATCAATGGCTAAAGGCGTGATCGCGACAATACTGGCTAATAAAGGCAATAAAATGCGGGTGTTAAAAGAAGAAGCCGAAGCACTCATTTAAAAACTCAAAACAACGAATATAGGCCCAGCATTATAGCAGGGCAATAGCCTTGGATAAACTTAGTTTGCCTGCTAACTTAATTGTTTAATTGCAAAAAGCAAAGATTTTAAACTAACACCGCGTTTGGTATTCTATACTTAGTAACAAACTTTTTTAGGGTAACACAATGAAAAAATTGGTTTTGGTAGTTCTAGCCAGTGCAGTATTAGCAGGTTGTAAAACATCACCAACTGGGCGCACGCAAATTGCGCTTTACTCAGATCAGCAAATGACTCAAATGGGCACTGCCAGTTTTGCAGAGATGAAAAAAACGCAGCCGGTAAATAAAGATCCAAAAGTAAACAGTTACGTCAATTGCATTGCTGAAAAAGTAGTGGCCGTGCTACCTACAGAATATGCATCTCAAAATTGGGAAGTGGTGGTATTTGAAGATGAATCTGCAAACGCCTTTGCATTGCCTGGCGGTTATATTGGTGTACATACGGGGCTCTTAAAAATAGCCACAAATCAAGATCAGGTTGCCACTGTTTTAGGCCATGAAGTTGGACACGTGATTGCTGAGCATTCAAATGAACGGGTCTCACAAAGTTCTATTTTACAAACGGGTATGCAGCTGGGCAATGCGGCGCTTGAAATGGGTAACGTGCAATACCGTAATGAAATTATGCAAGGCCTTGGTTTAGGCGCTCAATATGGTGTGGTTTTACCCTTTAGTCGCTCACATGAGTCAGAGGCAGATACAATTGGTTTAGATCTTATGGCGCAAGCAGGGTTTAATCCCAAAGAGTCTGTAACACTTTGGCAAAATATGAGCCAAGCGGGCAGTGGAGCTACGCCAGAGTTTTTATCAACTCACCCAGCACCAACGAGCCGTATTGCAAATTTACAATCGCAAATGAGTAAAGCGCTTAGCGAGCAAAAAACAGCTAAAGCACAAGGTAAAAATCCGCAGTGTAAGTTGTGATCAGCCATAAAAAAACCTGTCTAATGACAGGTTTTATTTTTTATAATTAAAACATTCAATTATATATTAGAAAGTCCACTCTAAATGAACTTGCGGTACTGATTCACTAACATCAGTACCAAATTTATTGTGCCAGTATTGCCATTCCATACCTAACAGTAAGGTATTTTCTTTCATTTCTAGCGCATGTCCCATATCCCATACAATAATAGGTTGGGCTAAAAACCAAGCACGCACATCGTTACCAAACTCATCTTTTCGTTCAGCAATGTACTCTGCATGGCCTTTTACGTTAAACTTTTGCGAGCCAATCATGAACGGGTAATCAAAGGCTACATCAAACATCCAGCTGTTAGTTTCAATGGGTGCACCGCCTTTTGCAACGCCTTCGCTATCATCAATGTATGCACTGATAAGGGTTGAAAAGAAATTAAAACCAGGCACATCCCAGCTTAATTTTACGCCTGGTAAATATTTAACTACTTTGGCATCGCCTGCAGCATTAATACCCATGGTTAGGCCAACATCAACAAGCGCCCCTGATGCTACTTTTTCGTCCATTACCGCAGATAAACTAAGGGTAGAGTAACCTTCAAAGTAAAAGTCTTGATCTTGAAAGCCATCATCGTTGCTGTCGGTACTGTAATCAATAAAGAAAAAGTTATCGCCATAATCATGCCCAGAAGCATGCTCAATTGAGTACACCGTGGTATTAGATTTTTGTTCAGTAAATGGGTTTTTGTGGTTGCCGTTATTAATATGAAGCGCCGTATTGCTCCAATTAGCAGCGGTAGCTGTTGAACTTAAGGCACACGCACTTAGTGCAACGAGAGGAAGTAAGTTTTTAATTTTCATAACCATATTTTATGTGACACGCTGAATATCACATTATAGCAAACACGGTTAATTTGTTAATTATTTATTGTGATAAACAGTGCATTAGCACGCAGCTAATACACTGTAAAAAGGGAGATTATGCTTTATTGCGGCGCAAACAAATAACAGCAATAGCAGTAAAGGCTAAAATAAAGCAGTAGTAAGATGAGGTTGAAACATCCCACGGGCTAATTTTAAATGTAGCACCGAGTAATAATGCTTGCGCGCCATAAGGCAAAGACCCTTGGGTTACACAGGCAAAAATATCTAATAAACTGGCAGAACGTTTACCACTAATTTCGCCATCATCAGCCAGTTTTTTAGCAATAGGGCCTGTCACAATAATAGACACGGTATTATTGGCAATACACATATTACTGGTGACAACTAATGCCGCGATCCCTAACTGATCGGCTACTTTACGGTGCCATTTGGCAATGACTTTAGTAATAGCTTGAATCTTTTGAGCGATGTAGTCGAGGCCGCCATTAATACGAATAAACTCAGAGAGGCCACCAATAAACATAGACAGTAAAAATATTTCCTGCATTTCACTAAAGCCTTTGTAAATATCTTTTACAAAGCTTGCACCTTCATAGCTGCCGGTAAAGCCCATTAATGCGGCAAACACAATACCGCTTAACAGCACGACAAACACATTAAAGCCCATTACCGCCAGGACTAAAATAAAGGCATACGGAAGTACTAATAAAATATCGTAGTCTTTGGTATCAACTACTTGTGCTGCAGGCGTTAAAAATAATAGCAATGCAATAGTGAGTATGGCGGCCGGAACAGCAATTTTAAGGTTTTCTTTAAACTTATCTTTCATTTCACAGCCTTGCGTGCGGGTAGCAGCAATCGTGGTGTCAGAAATTATTGATAAGTTATCACCAAACATAGCACCAGATACAATGGTACCGGCCATTAAAGCAGGATCAATTCCTGTTTTAATAGATACTGCATAGGCAATTGGGCCAATAGCACCAATCGTTCCCATTGATGTGCCCATAGCAGTAGAAATAACCGCCGCTATTAAAAACAAACCAGGTAGTAGTAACGAAGGAGGAATAAGTGAAAGTCCGGCATTAACAACCGCATCCACACCGCCGGTAGCACCAGCAACCGCCGAAAAAGCACCCGCTAGTAAGTAAATAAGACACATGGTAATAATATTGTTATTACCTACGCCCTTTATAAAGGTTTCTACACTTTGGTTGATGCTGGTTTTATTTAAAATAAAGGCTAAAACAATCGCGGGTAAAATAGCGACTGGTGCTGGGAGTTGATAAAACGCGTAATCAACCCCTTGAGATTGTAAATATAAGCCTGAGCCTAAAAAAATAGCAACAAAGGTGAGTAGGGGAAGCAAAGAAAATCTTGCTTTATTTTTATCAAATGATGGCTGCATCATAATCCTCGTTAATTATTCATAGCAATCGAAGTCGATTGATATATTAAACAGCCAAAGCATCCCTCTTTTAGCTGAATTTAGTTGTTTTTTTTACTATCTAACCAGATAAGTAATCCAACAGCGCCCGCAAGCCAAAGACCAAATCGGCGCAAAAAAAGAAGTTTAAATGTATAGATGGCTAAATGCAAAGACTATCTGTTATTATTATGAGGGTCTGTTGATCTTTCAAGGTTAAATTTGCAGCAGTCTGTTTGGTATTTAGGCAAGGCAGAGCCTATGTGGTGTGGTTGTTCCCCATAAATAGGCGGTAACGCAGCATCAATGCCAAACAGGCGCTGCCCGAAGGGTTCTGCCTAGGGGCGATTTACTATTTGTTGCTCGGTTTTTACTTAGCCCACTAGGTTACAAACCTCGCGCCACGATTAAACCGCTCCTAGTTTGAACAAATTTTAATCCGCAAAGGTCAACAGACCCTAAAATAATCGAAGCTTTTTTATAAGCTTTCCTGACTATTACATGAGTTTTAGATAAAATCTAGCTAACTAAAAAATACATAGGTTGTAAAAAGATGAATCGAGTAGGTGTGTTTGGTGCGAATGGCCGTATGGGACTGGCACTTGTAGAAGCAGCAACAATCAATAAAAATTCACAATTAGCGGCGGCCTATGTGCGCAGTCAGTCACCGTTATTAGACCTGCCCGTTAATCAGCTTAATAGCGCAGCGGCAAAAGAGATTAAGTTTAGCAGTGAACAGCAGGTTGAAAATGTAGATGTGCTTATAGACTTTACTTTGCCTGAAGGCATGAGAAATCATTTAAAAACAGCCGTTGAGCAAAAAACACCTATGGTAATTGGCACCACCGGCTTAACTCATGACGATATGGCGCTATTAACGGATGCCGCTAAACATATTCCGATTGTATTTGCGCGTAATTATAGCGTGGGCGTAAATTTACTGCTTAACTTAGTGCAAACGGCAGCAACAAAACTAGGCGATGATTTAGATATAGAAATTTTTGAAGCACATCATCGTCATAAAATTGATGCGCCATCGGGCACTGCACTTGCCATTGGCGAGTCGATTGCTCAGGCAAAAGGGTGGGATCATGATGAGGTTGCCGTTTATGATCGCAACAATATAGAGCAGGCCAAATCACAAAATGAAATTGGTTATTCGGTGCTAAGAGGGGGTGATATAGTAGGTGAACACACGGCCTACTTCGCTACAATGGGCGAAAGACTTGAATTAACCCATAAAGCAAGTTCGCGAATGACCTTCGCGCTAGGTGCTATAAGAGCTGCGCAGTGGTTGAAAAATAAACCTGCAGGACTTTATGACATGCAAGATGTGCTAGATTTAAAGTAGTTAAGTTCCTTTTTTAACGCTTTGAGGTGCTTTTTTGCTATAACCACTTATTTATTACAATTTACTAATTAGCGTTAGACCTAAAAGCCAACTTCATGTAGAATGCAGCCAATTTGCCAAAAATTACTAAATGCGTGTTTCCAATTATACTCATATGGTTAGCAAAACCGGGGTTTGTGTGGGAATGAAAAGAGTTTTAGGCAAGAAAAATGAATGAAGGTTTAGTGGTTTACATCGGCATCATTTAAGACTGCGTAAAACAATTTAAGCTCACAGAAATCAGGTTTTGACCAATTATCTGAGTATTGGCGGGGTGTTAAGCAATTTGCTTACTCCCGTTTTTACTGTTAGGAGGTTTAACTTGACTAAATCCGCTCTGTTAGTCCTAGAAGACGGCACAGTGTTTCGCGGTACTGCAATCGGCGCTGACGGCATGTCAGTCGGTGAAGTAGTATTCAATACGTCTATGACTGGTTATCAAGAAATTTTGACTGATCCATCGTACGCGGAACAAATCGTAACTTTGACGTACCCACATATCGGTAATACGGGTACCAACAGCGAAGACGAAGAAGCGAGTCACATTTGGGCTAAAGGCCTAGTGATCCGTGATTTGCCACTGCTAGCGAGTAATTTTCGTAACGAGCAATCGTTAGATGATTACTTAAAAGAACGTAATATTTTAGGTATTGCGGACATCGACACCAGAAAACTAACCCGTATTTTGCGTGATAAAGGCGCACAAAATGGCTGTATCGTTGCCGGTGACGAACTAGACGAGAAAAAAGCGCTTGAAGCTGCGCAAGCCTTCCCAGGCTTAAAAGGCATGGATTTAGCAAAAGTTGTCTCAACCAAGGAAAATTTTGAGTGGCGCGAATCAAGCTGGACATTAGGCGAAGGGTTTAAAACCTTACACGCTGACGATGAAAAGTTTCACGTTGTTGCCTACGACTTCGGTGTTAAACGTAATATTTTACGTATGTTTGTAGATCGTGGTTGTAAACTAACGGTTGTACCCGCACAAACCTCTGCCGCTGACGTACTAGCATTAAACCCTGATGGTATTTTCTTATCAAATGGCCCTGGCGATCCTGAGCCATGTACTTATGCCATTGATGCAATTAAAACCTTTTTAGAAACCGATACGCCAATTTTTGGTATTTGTTTAGGGCATCAACTATTAGCGCTTGCCTCAGGTGCTAAAACAGTAAAAATGAAGTTTGGCCACCATGGTGGTAACCACCCAGTTAAAGATCTTGAGCGCGATGTCGTAATGATCACCGCACAAAACCATGGTTTTGCTGCAGATGAAGCCACATTACCAGATAACCTACGTGCAACGCATAAATCGTTATTTGACGGCACATTGCAAGGTATTCACCGTACGGATAAACCAGCATTTAGCTTCCAAGGTCACCCTGAAGCGAGTCCTGGTCCGCACGATGCAGCCCCATTATTTGACCACTTCATCGATTTGATGCAAGCGCGTAACCACTAATTTAACCGGAGTAATAATGCCAAAACGTACCGACATAAAAAGCATTCTTATCTTAGGCGCAGGCCCAATTGTAATTGGTCAAGCTTGTGAATTTGACTACTCTGGTGCTCAAGCGTGTAAAGCACTTAGAGAAGAAGGCTATCGAGTTATACTCGTTAACTCAAACCCAGCAACTATCATGACTGACCCAGAAATGGCCGATGCAACATACATCGAACCAATTCACTGGGAAGTGGTAGAAAAAATCATTGAAAAAGAAAAGCCAGATGCTGTCCTGCCTACAATGGGTGGCCAAACAGCATTAAACTGTGCGCTTGATTTAGACAAGCATGGTGTATTGGCTAAGCATGGCGTTGAGCTTATTGGCGCAACAGCCGATGCAATCGATAAAGCAGAAAACCGTGAACGCTTTGATGTTGCTATGCGTAACATCGGCCTTGAATGTCCACGTGCTGAAATTGCCCATTCAATGGATGAAGCGCGCGATACCATGACCCGTATCGGCTTACCGTGTATTATTCGTCCTTCTTTCACAATGGGCGGCACCGGCGGCGGTGTGGCTTACAACATGGAAGAGTTTGAAGAAATCTGTGAGCGCGGTTTAGACCTTTCACCAACCAGCGAGTTATTAATAGATGAGTCGTTAATTGGTTGGAAAGAATACGAAATGGAAGTTGTTCGTGACAAAAAAGACAACTGTATTATCGTCTGTTCTATTGAAAACTTTGACCCAATGGGTGTGCACACAGGTGACTCAATCACTGTGGCTCCAGCACAAACATTAACCGACAAAGAATACCAAATCATGCGTAATGCCTCTATGGCCGTATTGCGTGAAATTGGTGTTGAAACCGGCGGTTCAAACGTACAATTTGGTGTAAACCCCGTTGATGGCCGTATGGTTATCATTGAAATGAACCCACGTGTATCACGTTCATCTGCATTGGCCTCTAAAGCAACCGGTTTCCCTATTGCTAAAATCGCCGCTAAGTTAGCGGTAGGCTACACGTTAGATGAGCTTCAAAACGATATCACTGGCGGTAAAACCCCAGCGTCGTTTGAACCTTCAATCGATTACGTTGTAACAAAAATTCCTCGCTTTAACTTTGAAAAATTTGCCGGTGCAAACGACCGTTTAACGACGCAAATGAAATCAGTGGGCGAAGTAATGGCGATTGGTCGTAACCAACAAGAGTCATTACAAAAAGCATTACGTGGTTTAGAAGTAGGCGCAACAGGCTTTAATCCAATTGTGGCACTTGATGACCCTAAAGCAAAAGAAAAAATCATTCGTGAATTACGTGAGCCAGGTGCAGAGCGTATTTGGTACATTGCCGATGCAATGCGCCATGGTATGAGCGTTGAAGATGTATTTGAATTAACTAAGATTGACCCTTGGTACTTAGTACAAATTGAAGATATCTTAAAAGACGAAGCTAAAATTTCAGAAGTCGGTATGGCCGGCTTAAATGCAGACTTCTTGCGTAAACTTAAACGCAAAGGGTTTGCAGATCCGCGTATTGCAGAAATTGCCGGTGTGTCAGAAGCTGAAATCCGTAAAAAGCGTCATCAACTCAATATTGTGCCTGTGTACAAACGCGTTGATACGTGCGCTGCCGAATTTAGCTCAGATACAGCTTACATGTACTCATCTTACGATGAAGAGTGTGAAGCGAACGCATCTGACCGTGATAAAATCATGGTGATTGGTGGTGGTCCTAACCGTATCGGCCAAGGTATTGAATTTGACTACTGTTGTGTTCATGCTGCGCTTGCGCTTCGTGAAGACGGTTACGAAACTATTATGGTTAACTGTAACCCTGAAACGGTATCTACCGATTACGATACGTCAGACCGTTTATACTTCGAACCAATTACCCTTGAAGACGTGCTTGAAATTGTACGTGTTGAAAAGCCAAAAGGCGTTATCGTACAGTACGGTGGTCAAACGCCACTTAAACTTGCGCGTGAGCTTGAAGCGAACGGCGTGCCAGTAATTGGTACTTCGCCAGATGCGATTGACCGTGCAGAAGACCGTGAACGCTTCCAACAACTTGTTGAGCGTTTGGATTTACTGCAGCCAGAAAATGCCACCGTAACCTCAACTGAAGAAGCTATTTTAAAATCAGTTGAAATTGGTTTCCCACTGGTAGTACGTCCTTCGTACGTATTAGGTGGTCGTGCGATGGAAATTGTATACGATGAGCAAGACTTACGTCGTTACATGACCGAGGCCGTATCTGCATCAAACGAAGCACCCGTGTTACTTGACCGTTTCTTAGATAACGCAATCGAAGTTGACGTTGATGCTATCTGTGATGGCGAGCAAGTCATCATCGGCGGCATCATGGAGCATATTGAACAAGCGGGCGTTCACTCTGGTGACTCAGCGTGTTCATTACCAGCTCACTCGCTAACGCAAGAAGTACAAGATGTAATGCGTAAGCAAGTAACTGATATGGCCCTTGAGCTTGGTGTAGTTGGTTTGATGAATACACAGTTTGCGGTTAAAGATGGCAAAGTGTATTTAATCGAAGTAAACCCACGTGCAGCACGTACAGTTCCATTTGTATCTAAAGCAACGGGTGTAGCACTTGCAAAAGTTGCGGCACGTTGTATGGCAGGTCAATCTTTAGCAAGCCAAGGCATTACTAAAGAAGTGATTCCACCGTACTACAGCGTAAAAGAAGTGGTATTGCCATTTGCTAAGTTCCAAGGTGTGGATCCTATCCGTGGCCCAGAAATGCGCTCTACGGGTGAAGTAATGGGTGTTGGTGATACTTTCGCCGAAGCGTTCGCAAAAGCACAATTAGGTGCAAGCAACACTTTACCACGTGGTGGTCGCGCGTTACTATCTGTACGTAATAGCGATAAGCCACGTATTGTAGAACTAGCTAAAACCATGACAGACCTTGGTTTTGAGCTAGATGCAACAGGTGGAACAGCTGCTGCACTTGAAGATGCTGGAATTACGGTTCGCCGTGTAAATAAAGTATATGAAGGTCGTCCGCACATTCTTGATAGAATCAAAAATGGCGAGTATAGCTATATCGTTAATACCACCGAAGGTCGCCAAGCGATTGAAGATTCGAAGGTGTTACGTCGTGGTGCATTGCAGCACAAAACCAATTATACTACGACATTGAATGCGGCATTTGCTAACTGTACTGCTAACCAAGCAGATGACCGCAGTAAAGTGACGTCTGTTCAAGAACTACACCTGCGATTGAACTAAGGAAATGTGCCAAGGCCGTAACCACGGCCTTGGGATTAAGTGAGAAAAGTATGCAATCAATTCCAATGACAGTTCGTGGCGCAAAATTATTGCGCGATGAACTTAACGAATTAAAAACTGTTACCCGTCCAAAAATTGTATCTGATATTGCTGATGCACGTGAACACGGTGACTTAAAAGAAAATGCTGAGTATCACGCTGCGCGTGAGCAACAGGGTTTTTGTGAAGGCCGTATTCAAGAAATTGAAGCAAAACTTTCAAACATGCAGATGATTGACGTAACAAAGATGCCTAATACAGGTAAAGTGATTTTTGGTACTACAGTAACCATCGTTAATGTTGAAACCGACGCTGAAGTTAAATATCAGATTGTTGGCGATGATGAAGCAGATATTAAAAGTAATTTAATCTCTGTTAATTCACCAATTGCTCGCGGCTTAATTGGTAAACAAGCGGATGACGCTGTGATTATCAAAACGCCAAAAGGTGATGTAGAGTACGAAATCATTGAGGTTGAGTATATTTAATTAGTTAACTCACTTTAACGTTTTATAAAAACCAGTGTTTAGCAATAAGCACTGGTTTTTTTATGTTTGGTTTTTATATTTGGTTTAGATACAGGTCAATTATTATTCATTGTTTGTAAATGTAGGCTATGTTGTTATGGTAGTAACCTATTCTTCAATAAGGAAATAATATGGCAAATATACTGTATCCAGCACCTTTAAAAGTGGGATCTAAAATCGCCGTGTGTTCTTTATCAGCGGGGATCAAATCAAAATATCACCCACGGTTAGACATCGTCATTAATGGCTTAAAACATCGAGGTTATGAGGTTGTTGAGGGGGAGTTTTTACGTCAAAACGAGCCGCGAACTCAACTTACTGCTAAGCAGCATGCCAAGCAATTAATGGACTTTTTATTAGATGATAAAATAGATGCGATTATGCCGCCAATGGGCGGAGAGCTGGCAATGGAAATATTGCCGTTACTTGATTTTGGCGCAATTAAAAATGCCAAACCTAAATGGTTGGTGGGTTATTCAGATGTCAGCACGATTGCCTGTGCACTGACAGCAAAATGTAATTGGGCAACACTGCATAGCGCCAATTTAATTCAGTTACACCCCGATGAAAAAGATCCGTATTGTTTACAAATTTTTGAAAGTCTAAGCTATGAGGCTAATAGTGAGTTTGAGCAAGCCCCCTCGACTTACCATCAACATAGCAAGCCTGATTATGCACAAAACCCAAACGTATTATTTGATCACAGCGCGCCAACCCAGTGGCAATGTTTAAATTACACCGATAAACGCAGTATCGAAATGTCAGGGCGATTGTTTGGTGGATGTCTTGATACGGTAGGGCTGTTGCTTGATTCGCCTTTTTTAGCACTACATGAGTTTAAAAAGCATAATGCCTCGCAAGGTATTGTGCTTTATTTAGAAAGCGCAGAGCTTACGCCTGCGACGGTTGCACGGTTTTTATTGTCACTCAAATTAGCCGGTATGTTTGATGATATAAACGGGGTGATTATTGGCCGCCATGTAACCTTACAGGGGCAAGATCCGGGGTTTGATTATCGCCAAGGCTTAAATACCGCTTTTGGCGGGTGTTTATTTCCGGTGATCATTGATGCCGATATTGGTCACATCCCTCCTAATTTAAATTTAATCAATGGAGCTTTGTGCACTGTTACCGCAGATGTTGATCAAGGCAAAGTGACCAATGCATCTGTGGTTACAAAACTAGCCTAATAAAGTAAGCTGCTCACTAACAATTTAAAGCGAGCAGCTTTAACTTATAAAACCTGAATTACTTGTTCTTTGCTTAAACGTGACTTTGGCAACTTAGCGTTATAGTCTTCTTCTGCATCATGGTAACCCAGCGCAAGTGCCACATCACAGATGTAGCCGTCTAATTCGCTTGCAAACTCTTCACCAATCAGCTGTGCATCAACGCCTTCCATAGGCGTGGTATCAATCCCTAAGCGTGCTGCTGCATGCATAGTATTGCCTAAAGCAATGTAGGTTTGTGCTTTGGTCCACGCGGCATTATTACCTTGCTCATCGGTATTTAAATCAACAAACGCAAAGGCGCCAAAAGCTTGCTCGCGGTTTTCTTTTTGAGTTCGGCCATTCTTTATATCGGCATCAATTACGTGTCCGTAATCTTCACGAGTATATTGCGGATTATGAGCAAATAAAATAATGTGCGACGCCGCTTTAATGTGTGGCTGATTAAATTGAAACTTATTAGCAAAGGTAGTGTGCATACGCTCTTTTGCAGCGTCTGATTCAATCACTACAAATTTCCAAGGCTGCGAATTAATTGACGAAGGAGAAAGACGCATAGCATCATACAATACCGTTAAATCGTCTTGAGAAATGCGCTTTGTCGCGTCGTAACGTTTAGCAGTATGGCGGCTTTCAAGGTCGCGAATAATAGGGTGAGTCATAGTCTCTCCATAATAAAAAAGGGCTAATAAACAGTGTTCACTGAGTGTATGAGCAACATAATACAATTTGCTTTATTTAAAATAAACAGCATAATTATTGAATCATTATCAAATAAAAATAGATAATATGCAGATTGATGACTTAAAACTGATTTTAAAAGTAGCAGAGTGTCGAAGTATTACTTTAGCTGCTGCTAAGTTAGATATGCGCACAGCAACCGCCAGTGCGGCTATTAAGCGCGTAGAATCAGCCCTTGGCTGCGAATTATTTATTAGAACAACTCGCCATTTGCGTTTATCCAGTGCAGGGGAGCGGTACATACCCCAATGCGAACAAGCGCTGGCTGTACTTGAAACGGCAAGGCAAAACCTCAAAGGAGAACATGATGCTATTGAGGGAGAATTGCGGGTGGCTACTTCATCTGATTTAGGGCGCAATCTAGTGATCCCCTGGATTGATGACATTATGGATAGGTACCCAAGTGTGAGCTTGCGTACGCACATTAGCGATAGCAATATCGATTTTTTTCGTGATTCGGTTGATATTGCACTGCGTTATGGCTCCCCAAGTGATAGCAGTGTTTATGGATTTAAAATTTGCAACGTACCGCGACTACTCTGTGCTACACCTACCTATTTAGCTAAATATGGTGAGCCAGAGCACCCTGATGATTTAGCGCAGCATCAAGGGTTATTTTATCAGCTGCAAGATATTATCAATAATGTATGGGAGTTTACCGATGGCCAAAAAAAATACAAAGTAAAAATGCAGGGCAGACGTGCCTCAAACGATGGCGATTTAGTAAGGCGCTGGTGTGTGGCAGGTAAAGGTTTAGCGGTTAAATCAGCGTTAGATATTGCAGATGATTTGCTAAATGATCGCGTGATCACGCTGATGCCTGGTTATCAACACACCTGTGGCGAACTTTGGTTAATATGCCCAAGCCGCCAATCCATTACGCCAGCAGTGAGATTGCTAAGAGATGTGTGCAGAGAAAAAGCTACTCGTTTGTTACAACAGTTAGTTGATAAAGGTGTTTTAGCAAAAAGTGCACTTGAATGATGTTTTTCCAGCCAAGTGCATGTTGATTTAAAGTTTGCTGCTGAGTGTTTTAATTGCCTGGGATGCATTTTCACTCGTAGGGTCGAGCTCTAAAGTTTGTTGATAAAACTCAAGTGACTTTGCAATGTTACCATCAGCTAAATATGCTTCCGCTAAACTGTCGTGGGCATTCGCAGAGTCTGGATTTGTTTGCACATTGAGTTTAAATACAGCAATGGCTTCTTTTATCATCTTCATTTCGAGTAGTTCATAGCCAAAATAATTAATTGAGCGCTCGCGAGGAGTATCGCCACTAGAGACCAATTCTGCGTATTTCTTATTTAACTCACTAATGCCACCACTTTTTATTGCCTGAAACAGCATGCTATCAACATTTTCGGTTGCTACCTCGTAAGATTTACCATAAACAATATTGGTTAAGCCTTTCGTCATAGGCGTGAGCGGAGCTCCGCCAGTGTTATTTAAAATCACGATAAGTAGCTGATCTTCCAATATACGACTAATAAATGCATTAAATCCATCTATACCTCCACCATGTTGTACTTGTGTTAGTGGTTTGCCATATTTATAAGCACTTAATTGATTAACTTCCCAGCCAAATGCGTAATTACGCTGCTGCGATACGGTATACATTTGCTTTTTTAGCTCTTCATTTATTAGCTTATTTGTATAAAGTGCTTGGTCCCATTTTACGAGATCGCGGGCGGTTGAATAGAGAGACCCCGCGGCATAGGGAATAGACATATCTAGATAATCGGCATTAGTGTAACCGTCTAAGTTATTGTTATAACCAGATGCACGTTGCTTGAGCAGCTTTTCATGAGAGTCATAACCGCTGTTGTGCATATTCAGCGGGGTAAAAATGTTCTGCTGCAGTACGTCTTGGTATGTTTGTTGAGTGACCTTTTCAATCACGGCACCTAAAATAAAGTAGCCTGAATTGCTGTAGCGAAATTGTGTACCGGGCTCAAATAATAAATCATCACTACATAACAGCGTTATAAACTCATCAACGCTGTAAGGGTTGCGGCTGTAATCATCTCTAAATGCTTTTGCATGAGTATAATTACTTAGGCCTGAAGTATGGTTAAGGATTTGGCGAATGGTAATTTTATCGCCAATATCTTTACGATAGCCGGGTAGGTAAGTGCTTAAAGGGGCATCGAGCTGTATTTTGTTTTGTTGAACCAATTGTAGAATGAGTAGGGCTGTAAATTGCTTTGTAATAGAGCCTATTCGAAACTTGGTCTGTGATGTGTTTTTAATATCCCATTCAAAGTTTGCGTAACCATAGCTTTTTTCAAAAATAACTTCGCCGTGTTTGGCAACTAACACGTTACCATTAAATTGTTTTAACTCATGAAAGCCTTGTATGAAAGAATCAATTTCTGTGGCTTTATTAGCGGCTAAGCTTATTGTAGATATAAAAAGTACACTCATAGCTAATAATTGAGTTAGCCAAACTCTAGTCTTGTGACTCATAATTTTCCTTAATTATTATTGTTTGTTTTAAAATGAATTTTTAGCGTGGTTAGTATGAAAAGTAAACTTATTTCGTGTTGCAATTTTGTGTTCAGCTTGTTTTTTTTATTTTTTGCAATAAAAAGCCCGAGTTGTAAATAGCTCGGGCTTGTTGGTTGGGATAACAAATTTATTAGTGAGAAGGGGTGGTTTTATCTACCATTATGGTATTACTCAGTTTCGTATCCGAAGTCGACTCTTTACCTCGAAATTTACGTATCACTCGTTTCAAATCTTCAAGCGCAACGTACTGACACGGTATAAGAATAAGCGTAATTACTGTGGCAAACAGCACACCAAAGGCGAGTGATACGGCCATAGGTATTACAATTTTTGCTTGTAAACTGGTTTCCATAATAATGGGCATTACGCCAATAAAAGTAGTAACAGAGGTTAGTAATATCGCTCTAAAGCGACGCGCTCCGGCTTGCATTACCGCTTCTTTTATTGCCACACCTTCTGCACGGGCTTTGTTTACAAAATCCACCATAACAAGTGAATCATTAACCACCACACCGGCTACCGCAATAATGCCAAACATCGATAAGCTGCTCATGGTCATACCTAGTACCATGTGGCCAAACATGGCGCCAACCACACCAAATGGAATGACCGACATAATAATTAATGGTTGCGAGTAAGAGCGCAGAGGAATAGCCAATAATGCAAAAATTATGATCATCGATAGCGCAAAGTCACGTAATTGCTCATCAGCGCTATCCATTTCCTCTTGAATACGACCAGCCACATTACTTTGTACCCCTGGGTAGTTTTTAAGTAATGAAGGTAAGTACTCATCACGAATTTGTTGTGCAATGGCAAAGGGTTCTACTTGGTCAGTATTTACCGCAGCCCACACGTTTACTGTACGTTTTGAATTTTCACGGCGAATACGATTAACCCCATCAACTAATGAAATATTAGCAACTTCACTTAATGGTACTTCAGCGCCTGTTGGGGTGATAATACGTACGCTGTCGATATCACTGATTGAATTACGCTCATCTTCTGGGTAGCGGATCATCACTTTAATTTCTTCACCTTCGCGAAGAATACGTTGTGCTTCAAGACCGTAATAGCTAAAGCTTACTTGAGAGGCCACATCAGCAAGGGTTAAGCCCATACTGTAAGCAAGTGGTTTTAAATCTAGCTGTACTTCATCGGTAGCGCTTTGCATTGAGTCATTAACATCGCCTACGCCTTCCATACTTTGCAACTTGGTTTTAAGCTTACCAGCAACTTCTTTAAGTACTTGTGCATTTTTACCTTCGAGTTTAAAGCTTACATCGCCATCGTCTCGACCCCCGTTCATAATACTGTCTTGAATGGTTAGGGTTTTAACACCCGGTAAGTTAGGCATTTGTTCGCGCCATAAGGCACTCAGTGCAAAGGTATCAATAGGGCGCAGGTCGGGTTCAACTAAAATAGCCATAATGTTTGCTTGCGTTCGCCCACGTAAGCTAACTGATAAATCGCGGATCATCGGTTTACCGTATTGCTCTTTGAGCTGGTTATCAACGCTCAGTATTAGCTGCTCTACTTTTTTAGCTGTCTCAAGCGTTGCTTGCTCAGAAGACGCTAAGTTCATTTCTATATCAATGCGAGGAAAATCGTGCGGTATTTTAGGATTAGGCACAAATTTAACTAAACCACCGGCAAACATTCCCGCACTGACAATCAGTAAACACATAAAACCGACAATTACGGTATAGCGATAATGAATGCAGCGACCAACAAACGGGGTGTAGTAGTTATCAACAAAACTTTTTAGACCGTTATCCATTACTTTACGTGCACGGTGAAGCGGGTTTTTTGGATTTGGTTTACGGTCTTTCATTGCCGCAATATGTGCCGGCAAAATAAGTTTTGATTCAATTAGTGAGAAAATTAAACATAAAATAATCACCCCACCAATGGCTTTAGAAAAAGCCGCGCCTGGGCCTGTGGCAAGAGTTTGCGGTAAAAATGCCGCAATAGTGGTAAGTACGCCAAATGTGGCTGGCATTGCCACGCGCTTTACGCCGCGTACTACGTTATCGAGTGTATGGCCGTGTTTTTCTATTTCAGCACTAGCAGATTCGCCCACAACAATGGCGTCATCAACCACTATCCCAAGCACCAGTATAAAGGCAAATAACGAGGCTAAGTTAATGGTGACATCTAAAAAGCCAATTGGCATAAACAAAAAGGCACCTAAAAATGACACAGGTAAACCCATCATTACCCAAAAAGCTAAACGTAATGGTAAAAACAGCGCTAATACCAACATAACTAATAAGCCACCCCAAATCATATTGTCGACCATCATATCGAGGCGACCTTCGAGGTAGTAAGTTAAATCAACAATAGGAGAGAGCTTAACACCTGCAGGCAGTTGCGATTCTTTTTCAGCCATATAGATTTTAAGTACTTTAGCAACATCGGTAATATCTTGATCTTTAGAGGCGTTTACTTCAAACGACAATGAGTTTTTACCATTGTATTTTGAGTATTGCAGGCCTTCTTCAAAGCCATCATTTATGGTGGCAACGTCACCTAAATAAACTTGCGCGCCATCGACAAGGGTGATCAGTGGTAGTTTTGCAAACTCGCTACCACGGTAGGCTTGTTTTTCAACGCGCATTGAAATATAGCCATTTTCAGAGCGAATTTGCCCAGCTGACATATTGGCAGAAAAGCTTTGCACTGCACTGGCAATATCTCTAAACGTTAATCCATAAGCACGCAGTTTGTCTGGGCTTACTTCAATACCAATTTCGTAATTAAGGCCACCATTAAAGTTAACTAAATTAATATTAGGCAGTGCCTGAAGCTCATCTTTTATATCATTACCGAGCTCTTTAAGTTGGTAGTTACTCATGTCACCGTAAAGCGCAAGTATCATTACTTCTTGTTCGTATTTATCGCGACGAACAATAGGGCGCTCCATACCCGCAGGAAACGTATTAATTGAATCTACTTGTACTTTAATTTCATCGAGTACTTCTTGCGGATCAAACTGCTCTTCTATTTCAATCCATGCTTGTGAAGAGCCTCTATTGGAGTAGGTGATAAGGCGCTTTATTCCCTCTATACCCTCAAGGTTCTCCTCAACTTTTATAGTAATGCCTTCCTCAACCTCTTGCGGGGCTGCGCCAGGGTATACCGCGGAGACACTGATCCAGTTACTTTCAAATTGTGGAAACATTTGTTTGCGAATAGTAAACGCCGTTAAAATGCCACCAATAAGTATAAATATCATCAATAGATTTGCTGCAACAGGGTTGCGCGCAAACCATGCAATTAGGCCTTTTTCACGTGTAGACATAAGTTACTCCTGTTTCAATGCAAGTTGAGTAACGTCTGGGGTTGTTACAACGTCTTCAATTTTTACCGCCATTCCCTCGGTAGGGTATTCAAGGGCAGAAGTAATTAGCTGTTCACCTTCATTAAGCCCTTGGTCTGCGATCACCATGCCGTTTTGTTCACGTATAATATTGAGAGTTTTAAACGACAGGGTTAAATCGTCATTTAATATCGCAATTTTATTTTCTTTGACTAAATGATGTGGCACAACAATGGCGTTATTAACTGCACGACCTTCTATGCTAGCGTTAACATAGGAGCCAAAACGCAATGGTTGAGTTTTGTTAGCATATGGGGTTGGTAATTGTGCCACTAAGTAGCTCATACGGCTTTTTTGATCTATCACCCCTTCACTGCGAACAACTTCTGCCTGCCATGTGGTTTCTTTGCCCGCGAACTGCGCACTAAATAACACTGTTGCACCAATACCGCCATTATTTAAGTATTGAAGCTCTTTATCGGCAACCGGTAAACGTACTTCAGCGACCGAAGTGGCGCTGAGTGAGCCAAAGCTATTACCTGGATTTACAACAGAACCCAAACTAATGCTGCGCGCGTTTATAATTGCATCGTAGGGGGCTTTAATATAAGTGCGTTCTAAATTACGTTTAGCACGTTTTACACTTGCTTGTGCTGAGCGATAACGCGCCATTTTCTCTGCTAATTGCGGTTTACGTAAATAAAGCGCAGAGGCGGTAATATCGCTTGAGTCTGCTTTAATGCGTTCCCATTCAGCTTTAGCAACATGCGCTTGAGCACGTTCTATCTCAAGCGCTGAACTTGCTTGGGCGAGCCCAGCCTCAGCTTCAATTAAATCAGCTTCGTAATCATTTGGGTCAATTCGTGCTAAAATATCTCCTTGCTTTACGAAGGCACCTTCAACAAATTGCCCTGCAACAGAAATAACTTGGCCACTTACCTGAGCAATCAGCTCAGTGCGGTCTTTAGGTTGCACAATACCGTACGATTTAACATCGAGAGTGATTGCATCAAGGTGAATAGGTTGTGCTGCAACCAATGGGCGAGTATCTTGTTCTGGCTTTTCTTCTGGTGGTTTTTTCATTGCTGAAAAGCCCGCTGCAAGGGCGATGCCACCAACAAGGACCGCGATAGGGAGTATTATTTGTTTTTTAGTCGCCACAGGGCATTCCTTCAAAAATTGTGCTGATGAACTAATGATACGCAATAAAGTGTTTACAGTGTGTTTGAAGATGTAACAAGTCATTGCATAATGCGGTTACAAATAGAACAAATCGCTCTGTTTGTATGCAAAGCAGCAACAATATAATTAAAATTTATTACTGAGGTTATAATGAAAACACAATCAATGGCGTGCCGTTTAGGCTGTGGAGCATGTTGTATTGCACCAAGTATTAGCTCGCCAATACCGGGTATGCCAAATGGTAAAAAGGCCGGAGAACGTTGTATTCAGCTGGATGAGCGTAATTTATGTAAGCTATTTGGTGATGAGTCGCGCCCAAAAGTGTGTAGTGATTTTAGCGCTACTTTAGATGTTTGTGGGACGACTAATGAACACGCATTGACGTTAATTACAGAATTAGAGCAATTAACCTAATTTATTGTATTAAATACACATATATTTACAATTTATACGCCTGAAAAGTGTAGACACTTACTTTGTGTTTCTAAAAGTAGTACTGAGAGAGTGCAATTACGTATCCACTTAGCATTGTCGCTAGTGTTTTTTCTTATTCAATTCTCTTTGTTCATACCGTTTTTAATGATAAATGCACAAAGAGGGCGAAGAGGCGCTGCGCTTTTAGGGCACGTAAAGTAGAGCGAATTGCGGTATGAAATTTTTAAGTCAGTTTGTTGCTAGTCTGTTTATTATTTCAATTAAAAAAACACGCTCAGCGTGGGATAAACCCTCGCCGAGCTAAATTGTTACCAGCTATACGTGGCGCTTAGCGTATATTGCTCACCGCGACCTGGCGTGCCTGGGATTTCTTCAAACGATTCATCCCACAAATTATCCGCAGCTAAAGTAATAAAGAAATTTTGCAGTGTAGCCGGGGTTATTTTTAACGTCAGCTGAGTAAATAGTGCCTCGTCATCTGAACGGCGAAGGGCATTTTTATGCTGTTTACGCCATTCATTATCTACTCGAAACTCTAATAGATCCGTCGGGTTCCAAATTGCACCGAGCGTTACACGATGATCAGGAAAATTTAAGGCATAAAAGCTAGCATCAACATTTTCAGCGCCATAGGTTTCTGTTTTATGTAAGTAGGTATAGCTGGCAACAATTTCTGTATTATTAAATTGTTTAGTGGCTAAAAACTCAAGGCCTGTGGTGTCAATATCAACCGGCTGTGCAAATCGCGCTGAGCTTGAATCAAAGCTAAATGTCCAATCGGTTAGGTTGTTATCTTTACGATAAAAAAGTGCGGAATTAAGCTGCCAGCTTTGTTGCTCAAGCAATAAGCCCAGCTCTAAATTTTTAGTGGTTTCGCGCTCAAGATTAGCGTTACTTCTGAACAACCCACCAGTCTCGCTGCCACCAATAGCAGTATAACCGGCTACTTGGTTTGCCTCAGCATACGAAAAATACAATGTTCGCTCAGTGCCATCGTTATTTTGGGTATTGAAACTAACATCCCCAATTAACGATAGCTCAGAATCATCACGACTGGTGTTATCAAACGCAGCACCTAAGCGGACGGTTAGTTGCTGGTTGCTTGCTAGTGCTGTTGTGTATTCAGGCAATACACTAAGCTTAAAGTAGTTACGTGAAGTAAAGTTATTTTCAAGGGTGGTGGAGTCAATACTGTCTTCTATATATTGCGCCGAGTAATTAACCGCAACTGACTTTGTTTGCGCATGACGACCTGAAATAGCCAGTGATGTTACTTGTGTTTCATGAAATGCTTGGAACGCGCTTGGGTTCTCTCTTGAATAAACATAATGGTCGTTATGCTTGCGGTAATAAGCCGATACTTCAAATTCACTGTTGGTAGCATAGGCTTGCTTATGGTTGAGCATCCATAATTGGGTTTCTAAGTCTTCGGTTTCATTTACACCAAAGGGGGTATAAAGGTTTGGCCAACCAAAAAACTTTTCTTGTAAGCCGTAAAATAAATCAGTTTGTGAATCGCTCCCAGTTAACTGCACTCTACCTGAGGTACGAGTAAAGTCATGATCGCCAAAATCAATTGAACCATCACTTTGTGAGTGCGAATATTCACCTTCAAAACCAATACGCCAATTAGCGTTTGCTTCAATTGGAGTACTCACACCTGCATGAATTGTTTGTAGGTTAAAGTCATTTGAGCCTGCGCCCAAAGAGACACTGCCACCGGTTGTTATTGGTTTCCAAGCAAACGACACAGTACCTACCGAGCTATTCATGCCATAAAGTGCGTTATCGGCTCCGGTTAATACGCTGGCACCCGTTAGCATTTGTGGTGCAATAGGAATTTCTGCAAAGTAGTGACCAGACTGCGGGTCGAGTAGAGTTGCACTGCCGACTCTAAAGCCGGTATTTTCAAAAATACCCCCGCGTATCGTTACATCAGCTTGTGCTTCAGCCATATTGCGTGATTGCAAGTCAACACGCGGGTCGTACTCTAAATTTGAAATAGGTGAATCAAATGTACCAACGGGTAAGGTATTGGCAGTGGGAGACGCTTCAATTGTTATTTGTTCTATGGTTGCTGTTTCTTTACTCTGTTCTGCATAAGCAACAGTCGAAATACTGGCTAGTACAGCCGGTATAATAAGGTGCGGGGCACGATTCATATCATTATTCTCATTTTATGCAATGGCGCTAACAATTAAATACCTATCACTTTTTATCACATGATAAGGTAAGCTCACTAAGCTAGGGTGATTTTGGGCGCTATTGTACATTAATGATAAAAAACTGCATTTGATAATCAAACCTAGCGTTACAAAATAGTAACTCTGCATCCTATAAATTATTTACATTGGTCACTTTATTATGCAAACACAACAATCGAGTCATTCATTAAATCAGCACACACTTTATTTTGCTGGTGGTTGCTTATGGGGCGTGCAAGAATTTATGAAGTATTTACCTGGAGTAGTTACCACTGAGGCGGGGCGTGCCAATGGCACTAGTAACACAACACAAGGTGAATACGATGGCTATGCCGAATGCGTGAAAGTAACCTTTGATATTCAAGAAGTGACCTTAAATGAATTAATCGGCTATTTTTTTGAGATTATTGACCCATACAGTATCAATAAACAAGGTAACGATGTAGGCGAAAAATACCGCACCGCCATTTTTAGCCAAGACAGTAATCATTTAAACATCGCCAGAGACTATATTAGCCAGCGTGATGATGCTGAAAAAATAGCGGTACAAGTAGCGCCATTGACTAATTATGTCCCTAGCGATCCCGAGCATCAAGACCGTTTAACTAATCACCCAGATGATTATTGCCATATCCCACTTGATTTATTACACAAGTATAAATAACAACTTCATTGATGCGTATTTAAATAAAAAAGGCTGGTAACTAATAAAGCTAAAATTAGCTGTTACCTCGTTTATGCTTTTTTTAGATTTATTAGGCTTTTTCTTTTTTCGTGGGAACATATCTCTAAAAAGATAGGGCACAGCTAAAAAGTAGATCCCAGTTCCTAAAATAAAGAAAAAGGTAAAATAGATAAGTAAACGGCGACGCTGAAAAGAAATAAACGTCAGATTCGACCCGGTAATCTGTTGGGGTCAGAATATAGCCATCATGTATAAACTTTATCGCAAATAAAATAGATAAAAGGCCTAAAGCCCAAAAGACTAAAGAGAATGCGATTTGATTCAATAGCATTCTCGTATTACTTATATCTACATATTTTACTTTTGGTTTCTTTTTATTTTTTGATTGCTTCATTTTGGCCAAAAAAAGTAATAATGATTGCCATTAGTATGCCTACTAAGCCAATGCTTGAAAAAACCAGACTGTATTCACTCTTAATATTGAAGATATTTAATAGGCTGGTTATTAACAATAAAAAAATACCAATAATTTTTATAATCGTTAGTGTTTTATTCAAACAAAACCATGTTTGACAAGAAGGGCATTGTTTTTCAATAAAAATACTATTTTTGTTAATATTTTTTATATCTTTAGCTGCAAAATTACTTTTACAATTTGGGCATGTTTCTTTCATTTTAATCCTTTAATTTACCTCACAACTTTAAACACTAGGTTTACTAAACATCTTATTGATTAAGCTTTATCCCTGTAACATGGTTACTATAGCATTGAGCTATCACCTTGTTAATGCGCAACTTATTACATTATAGGCAAACAGTTTTTAAGCCATAAAAAAGCCCGCGAACATGCGGGCTTTTAAATATTAATTAAAATTTATTGCTGCGCTTTAGGCGGGAAGTTGCTTAAAATATTGGCAACCGTTTCTTTAATAGCGGCTTCACGTTGTGATGGTGTTTGTTTTTTCTTTAAACGACCATCTTTAGCACCACGCCAAATTAATTGGTTTGACTCACGATCAATAATATCGATAACTAACGTGCCTACTTCATACTCACGTGCGCTTACATCGTGGTTAAAGCCTGTGCCCCAGTAACCCCAACGTGCACCGTAGCCTACATTAAAGGTATCTACTTCTAGCTCTTTATCAACACTTGCATGGTAATTAACAAGTACATCAGCTTGCGCTACGTCAACCAATTGCATACCTAACTGTTGGCTTAGTTGGTTGTTTACCGCATTGCGAACGCGTTTTTCCATAAGGCCACTGATTTGGTAGTTATTCGTGTCTTTAGTTAGGCTCGCGTTTTCTACCCAAGCAAACGTTTTGTAGTTACTAAAGTTTGCTGATTTATCGTAATCCCAATCGGGCGTTTGTGTACAGGCGGTAAGTAGCGCCAGTGCTGCGACAATAAATATATGTTTCATACCGTTTGCTCCAATAAAGTGCGTTTGTTTAAACTACCATGGGCGAGGGTAATTTAAAATCTAAAAATAAGTGTAACTGACTAAGATGAATAGCCAATTAACTCTTAGTCCAGTAGAGAGGCTTTATGTTCAACCTCAATCCAATCTTTTTCATCTACCCAGTTTTGTGCGCCGTTTTTTACCGAACGAATTGGCACAATATAATCACAACTTATTTGCGGTTTAACCGAAGCAAATATTGGCACAAAGCCAAAGCTCAGGGCGGTTTCTATAATTGCTTTTTGGTTTTGCGGATCGATATCAGCAGCTTCATCTATGTAAATAGGTATACGGTATAAGTTTTGTTCCTGATCGCTTAATAAGTAACGAATAAACAACATGCCACATAACAGCTTAATGGTGATACGCGTACCATTTGAACCAGCCGAATCTATTTTTTCAAAGTGCTCGGTTTCGCCCGCGCGGTTAACCACTTCAAAACGAATATCAAATAAATCGGTAAGGGTCAGGCCTGCTTTGTCTGAGGCGAGTTTAATTAAATGATCTTTTGCGTCGTTTACCGCACTTTCGCTGTACGGCTCTTGGCTAAGTAAATCAAGAGTATCGCCTTGTTCAATTTGGTTAGAGGTACTTATAATGGTATCAATGCTATCTACCAACATTTTGCGCGGGATAATATTAATTTTAAACGCTTGCAGGTTTGAAATACGATGCTGGCTTATGCCTTTATTAAAGCTATTCATTTCACGGCGTAGGCGGTCCAAATCTTCACGTAAGCCTTTAATCGTGGCGGCCACTTCGGTGAGGGCAACGCGACCTTGGCGCTCAACGGCATCACGCTCGTTATCAATATTATGAAACGCGCTAATAAGTTTTTGGTATTTACTAAACTCATCGTTTTCGTTATCGAATTTGGTAATACCTGCATTGTAAATATGCATATAAGTATTACGTACATTTATATCGAAATTACGTAGCTCTTGGCAGTCTTTGTTAAAGTGGTGAATTAAATCGCTTAAATTATCAAAATCGATTTTTATATCAATCATGTAAGGTGTCACTTTACCACTGTATAAATCTAACGTGTGGTCAATACGCTCGGTTTTAACTTGGCGCAGGCGCTCTGTTTGACGATTAATTTGCGCTTGTTTTGATTTAATTAACGAGCGTCTATCAGCAATTGAGCCACTGTTTTTTTGAATATCTTGTAGGTAGTCGTCAACTTGTTCGCGTTCGGCTAAAAGCTGCTCTTTTAGCATTGCTTGGGCGTCAACCGATTGTTGCATCACTTCAAATTGCTCTAAGCGTTTAAGTGCACTTTCAGCACTCATAAGCTCATCGTATAGCGCGTCTTTTTCTTTTTGCTTATCTGCAACATTGGCGGCCACTTCGCGCTGTTGTTTAAACTCTTTTAATGATTGCTCAAGTGCGGTTAATTGAGCACTCAGTTGCTCTTTGTTTTCGCCGCTTTGCATTTGCACAGGCGAGAGTTTTTTAAGCTTAATACTGGCACCGGGCAGGGTGAGTACACCGCCTTTTACGTTTTCACTAAGCTGCGCTAAAAATTCGCCGAAAGCATCGTCATCATCAATAGTGATATCGCCATTGCTGGTGGTAGCAAAGGAGAGAAGATCGGGGTTTAATAGTCGCGATATTTCTTCAACTTCTTTCAGTGATAAGTCTTCACGCATACGAGTGAATAAATTAAATTCTAAGTTTTTAAGTTGTAACTTTAAGCTTTTAATTTGTTTTTGTGTTTCGCCAATGCGGTAATCAAGGGTGTGCAGGCTTTGACCTTGTGCACTCGTTATTGAGTGTGACAACGACTCGTAGTCATTTTTTAACTGCGTTAAGCTGGTTTTGAGCGTGGCTTTATTAACCAGCTCAAACTCACTTTTAAGAGCGTTGTAATCTAAAAACCACTGTTCAATTTGGGTTTGTTTGCGCTCTATATCGCGCGATTGTTGAACGTATAAGCTTTGTTTTTGTTCAAACTCGTGTTTTTCGTGCTCAATATCTTCAAGAGCGATGTTGAGCTCGCTTAGTTGCTCTTCCTGATACGTATCAAAATCAATCAGTGCTTGGTCAATTTTTGGTGCATAAGCGGCCAGTTTACCTTTAAGAACGGTTTGGTTTTCAAGCATAGATTCGAGGGCGGCTATGGGCTCTTGCATTGACTCAAGGGCTTTTAATTCACGTTTTGCGCGGTTTACTTTATCAAACGACCGGCGCCATACTTCGTAAAAGTCGACCTTTGAATTTGACATGTGGCGTTCAAACACACGTAACATAAAGCGCTTAACGTCGTTTGCGCCTAATTTATGTAAATTAAGAATACGACGAAATATTTCTTTGTATATTGCAGAGTCTTGAACGTTGTTAAGGGGGATCATTTTTAAATTGATCTCACCATCAAATTGCGTTGCACCGCCAGTAAGTAGGGCGTTTAACTCTTGCGCTTTAAGCTCTATCGGGTTGTAACCTTGCTGCTTTAAGTGATTAAACAGCTTGGTAAACTTAATAATGGTATTGCCTTGGGTGAACTGGGCTAAATCAAGTTTGCCTTGATAGCAAAAGTATTGGTGTGCATAACCGGCAATTTTACCTAAGCCTGCTACGCCAATGACAACTGAGCCATGGGGTAAATCGGCTTGCAATAAAATGTACGATTGATCTGATGAAAAATAAAACTTACGGGTTTCATCTAAATCGTGGCCATCCCACTCGGTAAGGCGTAAATCGTTAATTAGCGGAAATTGCAGTGCATTAATAACTGAGCTTTTACCTGTGTTGTTAGGCGCACAAATCGAGCTACTTTTATCAAGTGGGATCACACACTTTGCATAGCCTGCAGTATTAAGTAGGGCGAGTTTACTCAGTCCGTATAAGTTTTTCATTCCTCGTCCTCTCCTAAAAAGGTTTCTTCATTTACTTCCATTAAGGCATCAATATAGCGATGAATTGGCGCCTGTAGCATAAAGCCGCCTTCCACTTCGCGGGCAAGGCCTAAACGTACCATGCGTAAATACACATCTTTGCGTAAATCAGAACCCGAGAATATTTCAAGCTGATCAAATAAATGTTTATTAAGTTGTACCAAGGTTTGCATTAGCTCTAAATCGTTTGGCTCATCAAATAATGCACGCATTGGGTCTTTACCTGTGTTGGCAAAGTGTTCGATTAAAATATAAATAGTGAGCGCTATCGCGCGCGATATTTTGCCCATATTGGGGGTGCTTTCATCGCTAGCAAAATAATAAAAGCCACGACTGTCGTGCTTTAAATCATGGCCTAATGCTGTGAATAAGGCGCTGTAGGCTTCAATTTGTTGGTCAAGCTCTTGCCACATTAGGGTGTCTTGTTCGCAAATGTGGTAACCCGCGACTAATTTTTTATTAATGGCTTGTAAGTGAGAAAGCTCATTTAAGTTTATCTGTGTCATGGTCATTACTCGTGCTCGGCTTTATCAGCCTGAGGCTCTGAATTAAAGGGGTACAAAGAAAAGTGCTGGCCTGCAATGTTAACGCGGGCTTTTTTATCGCTTTGGCTAATGTGTAGGGTGGTATCGCTCACTAGCTTTTGATATAAAAACAGCATTTCATCGGCTTCAAGCTCTGGGTAGCTTTCGTCTAAAAATTGCAGCAGAGGCTGTGGTTTTTTACGCTGCTTTTTGAAGCGTTTTGCAAACTGCGCTTTTACATCGTGATAGTCAGGAATGTTTGGCGTGACAAACGCAGGCACATCGTTTTGCTCTGGTAGCTGATATTCATGATGCTCAAATTCAGCCAGGCTTGCCATGTAGGCTACTATATGGCGCTGTTGACCCAATGAATACTTTTGCGCATCGCTTACAAAATGTGGCTGCACGGCGCTGAGCATATTATCTACCCCATTTTTACGTATTAGCCCTAATACTTTTGCTACTTGGCGGGTAACAAGGTTATTACGGCGCAACTCTTCACGCAGTGGCATAAGCATATCGGCACTTTTACGTAAGCTTATCCGGCCAACTAAGTGCATTTCTAGAATTCGGGTACGCAATTGCTCAAGCATGCGTTTATCGTTGTACGCTTTGCCTGAACGTTCAATATGTTCTATTTGGGTGCTAATTTGTTGCTCAATTAAAGTAAAACAGGCATGAAAGTCGCCTCTAATATCCACCATTTCCAGCATGGGTTCTATATACTCATCAAACGCTTCTATCACGGCTTTATAGCGTTTTTGTAGCGACTGCACTGCATTATTAGATTTGGCTTGCTCAACAATATTTAAAATGGCGTTTTCGTTGTGTAAAAACAGTTTGATTATTTTACGCACCCGATCATCCATAATACGGCTAAAGCGGCGTAAATCATCAAAATCTTCCATTTCACCGGCATTAGATAGCCGATTACCTAAACGGGCCAAATCATCAACCAAGACACTAATTTCTTGTGCTAAGCCTAAATGTTCTTCTTGCAGTAAAAAGGTGGCAAAATCGGCAATGGCGCGGTTAATTTCCAGTTGTGACGATTTAGCCAGCGGAATAATAATTTCTTGATTTAATAACCGGTTGGTTTCTTTATAAATACGCTCATTATTCCACGTGGGTTGCTTTTGCTTAATGGCATTATGAAGATCTTTAATACTAAAGTCGGCCATTTTAAAGCGCTTAAATAATAGCTCTAATACACCCCAGTGTTCATTTAGGGTATTAAGTAGCTTTTTAGCTGGGATCATAAGGCGTTGCAACTTCCTAGTATTCGTTATTTTATATTTCTCGAACTTATATGGTATTCGTTTTTGCGACGATTTAATAATAGTTTTTACACCCGCTTAGTGATAGTATCCGCGCCGAATATAGGCACATAGAGTTTGTGGGTATATTTTTTACATGGTTTCAATTTTTACTTAACCCCGAAGGTTGTTTAATATCATGGTTTCCTCGATTATCCTGACGCTGATAGCGATTGCATTCTTGCTTATCGTTATTGAGGATGTGATCCACGTTAACAAAGCCAAAACGACGTTATTTTTTGGTACACTTTGCTGGATTATCTCCTTTATTTTTCCTCTTAATGGGCAAAGCCCCGAAACGATTCAAACCCTCCTAGACCACAATATTTTAGAAATTGCTTCTTTATGGCTGTTTTTAATGGCCGCAATGACCTTTGTCGCCTATTTAAACTCTAAAGGACTTATCGAAAATGTTGTGAATCGGATTATGCCAACCAGCATTAGTGAGCGTAAGCTGATGTTTTTGGTGGGGTGTTTTGCGTTTTTATTTTCATCTATTTCCGACAACGTTACTGCCACGCTAATATCATTGGCAGTGATTATGTCATTAAAGCTTGAAGCCAAAAAACTAGTTAAGTACGCCACGCTTATTGTATTTGCTGTAAACTCCGGTGGTGTATCACTTATCACGGGTGATGTAACCACACTTATGATTTTCCTTGATGGTAAAGTAACAATTAGCAATTTATTACTGTTAATTGTGCCTGCGTTATTAAGTGTATTATTACTGGCTACTTTGTTATCAATTGGCATGAATAAGCAACTCGAGTTTAAAAAAACTAAATTTAAACGTATTGAAAAAACCGACATAACCATTGCGGTTATTTTCTTCACTACGGTTATTGCTACGCTTACATTGAGTGTTTTATACAGTGTACCGCCTCTGCTTACTTTTTTATTGGGTTTATCTATTATGTTTTTAGTCGCGCAATTTTTAATGCGCAAAAAAGACATCAACAAAGATATGATCGATTTTATACGCGACATAGAGTACGACACCTTATTGTTTTTCGTGGGTGTGTTACTGCTTGTTGGTGCCTTAAAAGAAGTTGGGGTACTGAGCCAATTTACTAATTTGTATACGGTAATGGCGCCAGAGTACGCAAACTACTTAATGGGTATTTTATCCGCAGGTGTTGATAACGTGCCACTAACGGCAGCGTTATTAAAAGCCGACATTGTAATGAGTCAACAGCATTGGTTGTCGTTTACGTATGCAACCGGTGTAGGTGGCTCTATGCTAATCATTGGCTCGGCGGCCGGTATTATAGCCATGAGTAAGGTAAAAGAGCTGACGTTTGCAAGTTACCTTCGCTTATCGCTGTATTTATTACTGTGTTACACCTTTGGTTATGCGGGCTCTTACTTAATGGGTAGTTTTATTTGATTTTATAGTAAAACGACTTGACAGCTAGACGTCTAAACGATAACTTTCAAAGCCGCACTCTTAGTGCGGTTTTGTTTTATTAGCCACAGGTTAATAATACATTCAGAAGAGGTGCGATACTTAGGTACTTAATGTGAGGCAACGACAGCCTGCGACCATTAAGGAGGGAAGTACTCGCCGAGGAAAATAATGGGTCGTTACCATTGTTTTTCGGTTTATGGGGCTGAATCCTCAAAACTGTCACCAATTTAGGTGGAGAGCTTCTGGCAGTAGATTTTTCTTATCTTTATTTCCTGCCAAGTTCTTCTTGTTTTATTGCGGTTTGGATGCCGCGAAAGGAGACGAAATGACTACCCAATCAGTGCCACAAAGTTCACAGTGCACAAAATCAGATTACATTGTTGCCAAATTTGGTGGCACCAGCGTTGCTAACTTTGAGGCGATGAGCCGTTGTAGCGAAATTATCGTAAACGATAAAAATGTACGTATTGTTGCAGTAAGCGCCAGTGCCGGAGTGACCAATCATTTAGTGGAGCTTTGTAAAGCGGGTATTGAAGCCGCTAAACGCCAACAGCATATTGATGGTGTCCTTGCGATTCAGCAGGCTATTTTAAATGACCTGTCGTTAGATGAGGATTTAGCCATTGGGTTTAATCAAACGCTAGATGCATTTCAAACGTTGGCGGCACAAACACTCAATACTGAGCAGCAGTTCGATGAGCTACTTAGCTTTGGCGAGCGTTTATCGTCTTACTTATTTACTCAAGTACTAAGGTTAAAGGGTTTAAAAGCCACTCGTTTTGATGTGCGCCAGGTGCTTAAAACCGATAGCCAATTTGGTAAAGCAACACCAAATGTGGCCGCCACAGCGCAAGCCGCTAAAACACATTTAATTCCGCTGCTTGATGATAGCGTTATTGTGACCCAAGGGTTTATTGGTAGCGATGCAAACAATTTAACGACCACGCTCGGTCGAGGCGGCTCAGATTATAGTGCTGCACTGCTTGCTGAGGCTATTAACGCTAAAAGTGTGCATATTTGGACTGACGTAGTGGGTATTTTTAGCACCGATCCTCGTTTGTGTGTAAAAGCCACTCCTATTGCGCGTTTAAGTTTTGATGAAGCAGCAGAAATGGCGACCTTTGGCGCTAAAGTATTGCACCCGGCAACTATTTTACCTGCCAGTCGCAGCCATATTAATGTGTTTGTTGGCTCAAGCACAGAGCCAGAACTTGGCGGTACGTGGATTGAACGTGAAAAATCGCAGCTACCTGGTATTCGTGCGGTAACACAACGTAAAAATCAAATATTATTAACCCTTAAAAGCCCAGAAATGCTGTTAGCCAGTGGCTTTTTAGCGCGTATATTTACTATTTTAAGTGAGTGTAATATTTCGGTAGATTTGGTTACCACCTCTGAAATTAGTGTAGCAATTACCCTTGATAATGCGCCTAATGCATCACGCCCAGAGCTAGATCAAGAGTGCTTAGATAAACTCGCTGAATTTTGCCATGTATCGGTTGAAAACAATTTAACGCTGGTAGCGTTAATTGGCTCTGAAATTGTTTTGCGCCAACATGAAATGAATTTAATGAAAGTATTAAGTGACTTTAATATTAGACTCATTTGCCATGGTGCGAGTAAACACAACCTGTGCTTTTTAGTTGAGCAAAGCGAGTCTGATGCAGTGGTTCAAGCGATTCATAGTCGATTACTAGAAAGTGATTGCGCTGCGTAAATCGTTAATAGTCATTATTGAGCACCGCCAGTCGGTGCTTTTTTTTGCCACAACGCTAATATCAAACATGTCGTTATGTGCTCCAACCACGGTATTGCTGCAGGCTGTAAGCTGGGCGTTATTAAGTTCGTTAAACACATTAGGGCTTAATAGCTGAGCAATAGGGCGGGTGGTGGCTTTAGCCAGCGCTTCTTTTAATGTCCAAATCCTAAAGAAATGATGTGCTTGAGTTGTTATGTTATCTGTATCGGTTATTAAGCTCACTTCGGCTGGGTGGTAAAAGTGTTTAGCGAGTTTATTAAAAGGGCGCTTTAAACTAATTTTTTCAATATCAAAGCCAAATTGAGTTGATGCTACATTTAACGCTGCACCTACAAAACCATGAGAATGAGAAATACAGCAACTGATCACGCCTGTTGTATTTTTAATATGTAATTCTAATTTACTGTTATCGGGGTTAAATTCAGAACTAATATCACACAGCTTTAATGATGCATAAGAAGAACAAGCGGATTTTACTAGGTATTTAAGCACTAAACGTGTGGCTAAATATTCTTGTTTAGCCTGTGGATTTTTACGCCGATTAATAACATTGAGCTCAAAAGGGCTTAAATAGTGGGGTAAATCAAATTCACCCACATTGAGGGTGGTCGCGTTAAGCAACGCAATGCAATGGCTGTTATTTGCTAAAGCGGGCGTGATTTCTAGCTGGTTTTCAAAGTAAGTTACACTCATCATTGCTCGTTATAAATGACGACCGATTACATATTTATTACCCAAAGCTGGATAGTTTGTGAGCGGTTGTTAGTTGTTGTGAGCGCTAAGTACATTTTTATTACTCAGTGGCTCTTAAATATGGTTTAATTCGCATTCGTTAAAATAATAACAGATTTGTAGGTGTATGGCACAAGTGCGTGATGGTTTTCAAAGTCGACTAGGTTTTGTATTGGCAGCAGCCGGTGCAGCCGTAGGTTTAGGTAATATATGGGGTTTTCCTACGCAGGCTGCTAATCATGGTGGCGGCGCATTTTTACTGGTTTACTTTATCGTTATTTTTTTGCTGGCGTTACCTGCTTTATACACCGAGCTGTATTTAGGTTACAAAGCCCAAGCTAACCCTGTTAAAGCGCTAAGCCAAGCATGGCAAGATCACGCCCCTAAAGTGGGAGCCGCAGCAGGCTATATTGGCCTTGCCGGTGCCATCGTTATGTTAAGTTTTTACTCTATTGTGGCCGGTTGGATGCTTTCCTACGCTATAGAGCCTATAAGTAGCTTTTTTGGCTTGCATAGCTTGAGTGAGTTTTTACATAGCGACTCTATGTTACGTAATTTTATTTTTACGCCGCTTATGCTTATTTTAACCGCCAGTATTATTTTAAAAGGGGTGAAGTCGGGAATAGAAACCTGGTCACGCCGTTTAATGCCGCTTTTACTTGTTCTCCTTATTGGGCTTATTATTTATATTGCAACGTTAGATGGCGCAAGCGAAGGGTTTGCTGCTTATTTAGTGCCTGACTTTAGTAAAATACTCGACCCTGATTTAATTATTGCCGCAATGGGGCAAGCGTTCTTTTCGTTGTCGCTTGGGGTAGGCTGTATGATGATTTACGGCTCATATTTAAAACCCGGAGCTAACTTACCAAAATTAACCGCAAGTGTTGCGCTACTTGATACCAGCGTGGCGTTTTTGGCGGGCTTATTAATAATTCCGGCTATTTATGTTGCCCAGTACAATGGCGTTGAAGTATTTAATAACGGTAAATTAATTGGTGAGGGACAACTTATTTTTGCCATATTACCTGAGCTATTTGGCACTATGGGTGAAATTGGTTTATTGGTTGGCTTATTATTTTTTGTTTTGATGTCGATAGCTTCAGTTACCTCAACTATTTCATCAACTGAGATCCCTGTGGCATTTTTGGTTGAAAACCACAGTGTAGATAGAACCAAAGCAACATGGGCAGTCAGTGCTGTTGTGCTTATTTGTGCCAGTACCATTATATTAAACTTTGATTGGTTATTTGGTTTAGTGATTATGGTATTTACTCAATACCAATTGCCGTTAATGGGGCTGTTTTACTTTATAACGGTAGGCTGGCTATGGCAACGTGGTAATAAACTGAACAAGGCAAGTAGTGGGCCGCACTATTGGTTTGCACAATATATTCGCTTTGTGTGTCCTGTACTTATGACCTTAGTATTTGCAAATGTAGCGTTTGGTTAAAAACTTTTAAACGCGAATTTAAAAATGCAGTTTTAAAAAGCGAACTATTGGGAGTCACCCGAAAGTTCGCTTTTTACAGTTTAAATGACTTGATATTACAATACTTGATTGGTTAGCGTTTGCCCTTGAGCAAGCTCGTTTGCATTTTGTAATGTTATATTAGCGATTTCGGTTAGAGCTTCTTGAGTAAAAAAGCCTTGATGCCCTGTTATTAACACGTTTCTAAAACTCACTAAGCGAGAAAATATATCGTCTTGATTTATTTCGTCACTGTGGTTTTTAAAAAACAGTTCTGATTCTTGTTCGTACACATCAAGCCCTAAGTACCCCAGTTTTTGTGATTTAAGTGCTTTAATACACGCTTGGCTGTTTACCAGCGCACCGCGAGAAGTATTAATGAGCATGACCCCGGTTTTCATTTTATTAAATGCAGCGTCATCGATTAAATGATGCGTATCTTCGCTCAGCGGGCAGTGCAGTGAAATTATATCGCTTTGGGCAAGTAGGGTATTTAAATCGGTAATAGTGTAATTGCCTGGTTTTGCAAAAGGGTCGCACACTAAAACGTTAGCGCCAAAACCATTTAAAATGTTACACAGTGCCAAGCCTATTTTACCGCAGCCTATAATCCCTATGGTCTTGTTATGTAAGTTAAACCCAAGTAAGCCATTTAAATCAAAGTTGTCTTCGCGCACGCGGTTATAAGCTTTGTGTGTTTTACGACTGAGGGTAAGCATAAGGGCAACACAATGCTCCGCTACTGCCTCAGGGCTGTAGGCGGGTACGCGTAATACGCTGAGGTTATGCTGTTTGGCAACAGGCAAGTCAACGTTATTAAACCCCGCACAGCGTAATAAAATAGCGCTAACACCCAATGTGGAAAGTTGCTCAATCACTGCTTTATCTACTGTATCGTTGACAAATACGCACACAGCGTCAAAGTTTTTAGCTAATATTGCCGTCTGCGGCGATAAACTTTGCTCAAAATAAGTAATAGTGATGTTAGAAAAGCCATTTAAACTTTGCTCAAAAAAAGGTCGCTCATATTTCTGAGCACTAAAAAAAGCAATATCCATTAACTAGCTCCAAGTAATCAATTATTTTATTACCATAAACTATTCTTACTATAGATGCTTCACTCTTGTTGTTTTAATTACGAAAGGATTATTTTAATACAGCCGAACGGACTCCTAAACGAGCGGTCGTCGGTTTTATAACGGGCACTGATTCTAAGCAGCTTGTTATTACATTATGTAATGACTCCGGTTTAGTTCGCGGTGCATAGCGAGCAACCAGCTGCCCTTGTGCATTAACTAAAAACTTAGTGAAGTTCCATTTTATTGCTCGGTTTTGTGCAATACCTCGTGTATGAGACTTTAAATAACTAAACAGTGGATGCGTATCTGGGCCATTTACCATGACCTTATTAAACACCTCAAAATTAATTGAAAAATGTTTTTGATAATAGTCTTTAATGGCCATTCCCTCTAATGGCTCATTTTTATCAAATTGATTACACGGAAAGGCTAAAATAGTAAACCCATCGTTTTTGTATTGTTGATATAGCTTTTCTAGCGCGCATAATTGCGCAGAAAAATGACATTTACTGGCGGTATTAACAATAAGAACCGTTTTTCCTTTTAGCTGACTCAAAGAAAAATCATCGTTATTACAAAGTGGTGCGTTAAATTGATAAATACTATCCATAGATTACCTACCTAATTTCCGTATGAGGGAAATTTTAAAAGACTTTCATTCGCTTTTTTAGCGGCCGATTGACATAATCGAGCTTATGTTTCTAAGTTATCAGTTAAATAGGTCATTTTTATGTCAGTAAAAATTGCATTTATAGGTTTAGGCGTAATGGGTTACCCAATGGCAGGGCATCTAGCAAAAGCGGGGCACAGCGTATGTGTTTATAACCGCACAGCAGCTAAAGCACAAAAATGGGTTGAAGATTTTAACGGCAGTTTTGCACCTACCCCGCGTGAAGCTGCAAGTGGTGCCGATATGGTATTTATGTGTGTTGGCAATGACGACGACTTACGGTCAGTGGTATACGGCGATGATGGCGTTTTAGCTGGTATGGACAAAAACACGATTTTAATCGATCACACAACTACTTCTGCTGAGGTAGCGCGTGAAGTTGCGGCAAAAGCGGCTTTACAGCATATCGACTTTATTGATGCGCCAGTATCGGGCGGTCAAGCAGGTGCTGAAAACGGGGTATTAACCGTTATGGCCGGTGGCAACGAAACGGTATTTGCTAAAGCACAACCTATCATGGCGGCGTTTAGCCGTTTTAGCCAGTTATTAGGGGAAGTTGGATCTGGACAATTATGTAAAATGGTTAATCAAATTTGTATTGCTGGTGTGGTACAAGGCTTAGCTGAGGGCTTACATTTTGCTAAACAAGCAGGGCTTGATGGCGAAAAAGTAATAGAAACCATTTCTAAAGGCGCAGCTGGTTCGTGGCAAATGGAAAACCGCTACAAAACAATGTGGGCAGGTGAGTACGAGTTTGGTTTTGCTGTAGATTGGATGCGTAAAGATTTAGGCATTGCCCTTGATGAAGCTAAAAATAATGGTGCAACGCTGCCAATGACTGCAACGGTCGATCAATACTACGCCGATGTACAGGCTCTTGGCGGCGGCAGATACGATACCTCAAGTTTACTAGCGCGTATTGAAGCACTGCATAAAAAGTAATGTAATTGGTAAAAGTAAACTGTTCACAAAGAGGCTAAGAGGCGCTGCGCTTTTAGAGGAAGTGATAATCATAAACAGTAAATGTTGGTTTTATGTTTTCTCATTTACCTCTCTTGTTGAGATAGTTTTTTGGTTTTTTACCTAGTAACAAAAAACGCGACACTTTTTGCTAAAGGGTCGCGTTTTTCATGGGTTATATACACTAAAGCAAATTACATGCTTTGCGCGTAGTTATACAGCGCTTTTAAAATTGTAAGATTTTTTTCGCTGTCATCATGCTCATGCGCTAGGTTTTCAAGGGTGATCATAAAATCTTGTGCGCTGATTGATGGCTGATCTTCGCCATGCATTAACTTGCTTTGGCAATATTGACGCCATTGATCAAGCTCTTGTTGGTTTAGCGTTTGTGGCCAGTTTCGCGCGCGGTATCTAAACAACAAAGTATTAAATTTAGGATCTTCAAATTCAAGCTTTAAACTTGCCAAGTCTTCAGGTTTTGCATCACGAATAATCGCAAATTTAGCTTTATCAGCATGGCTAGTAAACCCATCATATAATAAGTAATCCACGTTCGTGGTGGCGCTGTAATCGCCTTGCTCATTAAATACCTCAGTGACTTTATCGCGAAGCTCGGTATTGGCTTTTAAAATGGCTAAATTAGTCAAGCATTGCTCTCGGTCAATACCCAAGCGAGCAGCGTTTTCAGGCAGCAGTGTTTTAGCTGGTGCTAAAATAGGGCACTTGTTTAAATGCACCAGCTTTAAACCTACGGGTAAATCACCCTCTGCTAAATCTATACGTTTGGTGTATAAACGCTTGCGTAGCTCTTCTACATTTAAATCAAGTAATACCTGTGGGTTTTGGGTTAAATCAAAACAAATAACTGCGTTTTTATTAAGAGGATGAAAGCTCATAGGTGCCACCCACGTGGTACAACCCTGGGTTGCTGGAATACGCGACGATGTATGCACTAATGGGGTCATGTTAAACACGTCCACCAATTCAGCAAGGGCTTTTTTATTGCGCAAACTAAAAAAGAAGTGATACAGCTTAGGCTGCTTTTCTTTTATTAATTTAGCCAGTGCAATGGTAGCCGTTACATCACTTAATGCATCGTGCGCAGCGGCATGTTCAATACCATTAGCTACAGTTAAATGCTCAAGTTTAAAACTTGGGCTGCCATCTTCTTTTAATGGCCACTCAATGCCCTCAGGGCGAAGTGCATAGCAGGCACGCACTAAATCTATAATATCCCAACGACTGTTATTGTTTTTATATTCACGCTCATATGGGTCGTAAAAGTTACGATAAAAGCTATATCGGCTTACTTCATCATCAAAGCGAATACTGTTATAACCAGCCACACAGGTATTGGGCACGCTAAATTCGGCATGAATTTTAGCAATAAACTCAGCCTCAACTAAGCCTTTTTGCATCGCCACTTGTGGGGTAATACCAGTAATTAAACACGCCTCAGGATGCGGTAAATAATCCGCTTGCGGCTTACAGTACTCAATAAGCGGCTCGCCAATAATATTTAAATCAAGATCGGTGCGTACACCTGCAAATTGGCTCGGCTTATCTTTTTGTGGGCTTGCCCCCCACGTTTCATAGTCGTGCCAGTAGATTGTTGCTTGGTTTTGCTCTTGATAAGCCATTAAAAAACCCTATAAGTTAGCTTGAAACGGTTTATATACCGCCAAGTTACTAAATTTATGAATTATTTAGATTATGGCATAGGGTTACAGAGGTTTATAGGCTTGAATAGGGAAATCTATCAGTCAAAACAGGATTTAAGAGTGATTGACGTGATTATTTATTTTTGAGGGTATGTGATAGAGAATTTATTTATAAACATAGTGCTTAATGTTATAAACTTAAGCTAACTACTAATTAGCTTTAACAACATGAAACTAATAATAAAAACGACTCTATTTTGGGTATTAATCACCTCTACCGCTGCGTTTGCTGAGCTTGCTAAAGTTAAAGTAAATGGCTTTGATATTGAATATGAAATGGTGGGTAGTGGCAAACACACTATTTTACTCGAGGCGGGTGGCTCTGCAGGGCTTAGTGATTGGGATCCCATTTATAACTCGCTTACTAAGTATGCAAAAGTAATTCGCTATTCTCGAATTGGCAATGGCGGCTCAGCGCAAATAAAGAAAAACTATAGCTCTGAGGAGTATGCTGCTGAAGCTTTACTATTACTTAAAGCGTTAAAAATTGAAGAACCTGTGATTTATGTGGCGCATTCTTATGGTGCTTATATCGCAAGGGTATTTGCAGCAAGCTACCCTGATAACATTAAAGCGTTAATGTTAATTGAACCCGCCTCAGAGCATGATGTTGATATTATGCGTAAGATTGATTTACCGCGCGCTGAAAAAGAAATTGCTGCTATAAAACGTGATGATATGAAAAACGGCATGTCGAATCAGTATTTAGACTTTTGGTCGAAGCGGCCTTTGCCCGATTACCCACAAATAGCAGATATTCCCGTGACGGTTATTGCCTCAGTTAAAAAATATGAAAATCCATCGGTGTTATTTTTTACTGATAAAGGGCGTGAAATGTGGGGAGAACTGCATTTAAACTGGGCTAATGCTTTTCCTCAAGGTGAGATAGTGCTAACCAGTAAAAGTTACCACTATCCACAAAATGATGAGCCAGAAATGGTGATCACCCAGCTAGTCAGGTTACTTAATCGCACTGATTAATTTTTAGTTTACAAAAATATACACAAGCCAAGTTTTAATTCTGTTATTTGGGTCGTTATTCTGTAAAATTATCGGCTTAACATTTGTGATTTAACCGTTACATTTGTTGTTATGGTTAATTATTCAATTAATATAAGCAGACGTTATGATTTTTTATATTATTGGGTTAAGTACGCTTGTTATTATTTTGTGTGTGGCGCTTTATGTGATTTACAGCAATATACGTAAGAGCCGAGTAAGAAAGTCAAAAGAATATAATGTGTTATTTGATAAAGACACCATCATTGATGATCTTATTGCTCAACTTAGCGAGAAAAACCAAACCCAAGAAAACCAGGAAAAAACAATTAAAGGCAAACAAGAGATCCTTGCAACATTTATAGATTTGCATCGATCGGGTAGTTTTTGTGCGCATTTAAGCGAACAAGAAATTACGTATTTTGTTAAAAAGAAACTAAACATGGAGAGTACTAAAAATGGATAGCGAGCAACAAGCAGTCGCTGAGGCAAAAAATACCTCATTTATGGCACGTTTTGGCCGTCGTAATGTGATTTTACTAACATCCGTTGTTGTGGTGTTAGCAGTGATTGCAACATTAACTTCGCAGGTTATTTCATGGAATGAAGCCGATGAACGGCTAGTTCATCAGTCAGCTTTTACCGGTAATTTAACGGTAATAAATCAAGCGGGCCCTTACTTAAAAGCATTTGGTACGACATCAGCCTATAAAAAAGTTATTTCAATTAACTTTACCGGCGATAGCAGCGCAACAGCCAGTGCCATTGTACCACTCATTCCTATTCGATTCTTAGATACCACGACCGGTGGGGCACGCGGTGTTTCCCGCTTTAGATTACCTGGCAACGTACCCGCTAGTGAATCGGGTGCTTTGCGTGGTTTATTAAAAATTCATGAAGAATTTGGCTCCCAAGAAACCCTAATTTCTAACCTTTTAATGCGTGCAACAACAGAAAATGTAAAAGCGTCGGCTCGTATGATGTCGGTGGAGCAACATTATTCAGGTGGTAATGGTCAATTAAGCCAAGATTTTTCTGATCAACTTACGAATGGTATTTTTGTTACTGAGCAAATTATTAGTACCGGTGAGCGTGATAAGTCAGATGATTTAAGTAATTTAAGTAAGCAACAACGCGTTACCATTAATATAAAGAAGGATGCTGAAGGTAATCCGCTACGTAATGCGCCTATTTTAGGCTCTTATGGGATCACAGTCGTTGATGCGAGTATTATTGATATTGATTACGAAAATAAAGTAAATGCACGTTTAGAGGCGCAAAAACAAGCGGCTGCTGATGAAGCGCTGGCAAGACAAAACCTTAAAAAAGCAGAGCAACAAGCACGTACTGAAGTGGCATTAGGCGAACAAGCGATTGCAAAGCAAAGAGCTGAGTCTGAAAAGCTAAAAATTAAAGAGCAAATTGATGCAGAACGAATAAAAGCGAATGCGATTATTTCTGCCCAGCAACGTGTAGCTGTTAAAGCGGAGCTTGCAAAAGAGCAAGAAGAAATTTTAAAACAGCAACGCTTAGAAGCATTAGGTATGGACGTTTTAGCTGAAGCACGTTTACGCGCAAAATCAGCAGCGCTTGATCCTAAGTATGTATTTGATGAAACACTTAAAGCAGAAGTTAAAATTCAAACGGCTTTATTTAATAGCTTAGGTAACAGTCGCTTAGTGCCTGAAATTGTTATAGGTGCAGGGCAGGGTGAGCAAAATAATGGTTCTGAATTTATGCGCTTACTGGCGGCCGACGCGGCATTGAGCCTTAAGAAGCGTTTAGAAAAAGAGAAAAAATAAACGTTAAAAATCATTATAAAGCCCTAGCTTTAATTGCTAGGGCTTTTTTTGTGGTATCGCTTTGTAAGTGGTGAGTTTAAAACTTAGGACACAAAGCGTGGCTAAAGCCTTTTTCGGTTAGCAAAAAAGTGGCGCTGGGCGTCGAAAATATATATTCCTCATGAAGAAGAAACGCAATTGTTCCTTTTATTTGCTCACCTTGATGATCTGAGGCATCGCTAATTAATTGTTCAGGATCTAACTGGCTTGGGCTTGGAAAGTTATTATAAAGATGCTTAAAAATTAACGTAGCAATTGTGTTAAAGGTATCGTTATTTTTCATTTTTGGAGAATCCTTAATTTATATATGTAGCAACAAACTGGCTGTTTTAAATATGATTTTTAAATAATAACACATTAAAAATAGGTACATGATCATCCTACTATTTTTTTAAGCTTTAATTTTGCAAGCTGCTGCTTTCATTTATTAAAATGATGATTAATTGTCATGCTTACCCTGCTAAAAAGTAGTGTGTGTTGCTGGTGTGTTGCGCAAAATCATAAAGTGTAATTGAAGAGTTGTAAAAATACGTTATCATTGTAAAACAACATGTAAAATCAAGCAGGTACTTAGCTCACGCTGACCAAGTTCGAGTTAATAACATCAACAAGGCAAGCAAGGACAAATTATGACACCTATGAAACCTTTAGCACTGGCAGTGGCTATGGTTGTTTTTTCACATCCGGCACATGCAGATACAGATCTTGATAAAGTAAAGCAGCAATTAAGCAGCTTACAAAAACAAGTGGAAATGCTGCAAAAGCAACTTGCAAAAGCAGAGCAAAAAAGTGAAAAGACAATCGAGCGCACCATTGAAGTGAAAGAAGATACAGCTGAAGTTAAAGTAGCTAAACATGAACACAAGCCTCAGGGAATTAAAATTGGCGGTGCTGTTCGAACCAACTATAGCCACACCTCGTATGATGACGACAATAAAAATCGCGGCGGCGATTTTGACTTTGATATTTTTCGCTTAAATTTCTCAGGCGATGTGGGTGATGTAAAACTAAACGCTGAAATTCGTTTTTTTGATTACATGACAGCTGTTAAATACGCCTATGCTGCTTACGATTTTGCTGATGATTGGCAAGTTCAAGCAGGTATTACTCAGGTTCCTTTTGGTAACTGGCCTTACAATTCACATAACTACTTTTTCAGCACTAACTATTACGTAGGCCTTGAAGACGACCACGATTTAGGGGTGTTATTTAAGCGTAAAATTGCCGATAACTGGCAGCTTGATTTAGGCTTTTTCAAAAATGATGAATTAGGTGGTGTTGATGGTTATGTAGATAACCGCAGCGATCGCTACTCATACGATATTGTTGGTTTTAGAGAAGCTGGTGATGGTGTTTACGCTGAGCCGACCAATCCAATTGGCGAATATAATACGTTCTCAGGTCGTTACGGCTACCACATAGAGCATGAGGGTGGTAAAACTGAAATTGGTGTGTCAGCGCTTGCTGGTGGCTTGCATGATGGTGTTGACCGCGCAGGTGACTATAACGCATGGGCGCTTCACTTAAACAGTAATATGGGCCCTTGGAACTTGCAATTACAACATGGCGAATACAACTACGATATTGATAACGTAAACCGTATTGCTGTAGGCGCTTACTCGTTTTACGATAGCATGGCAGCGGAAGCAACTATGTCGAGTGCAAACGTAGCATACAGTGTGCCGGTGCAATGGGGCGCAGTAACAAACTTACAGTTTTATAATGACTACAGCGCTATTTACGACAAATCAGACAACAGCAGAGATACCTGGATGAACGTAACCGGTTTCTCGGTTGCTGCAGGTGGTTTATTTACATACTTTGACTTAGTTCATGGTAAAAACATGCCGTTTGTTGGTGGTTCATTAGCGGGCGATAGCAGCGAAACTGAACGCCGCTTCAACATTAATATTGGCTATTACTTCTAATAAGCTAGTATTCAAAGCACACGTCTATATACCGGGCGTGTGCTGCTTTGGTTTTAAAAATTATTTTTACCCTACCAATTTCAGCACCTACAAATTGATAAATCTCTAATCAACTTCTAGTATAAAAGTTCAAATGGAATTAAATAAATAATCCATATAGCTTAGCTGGAGGCTAGACATCGATGTTTGTCGTTAATGAGCAGGTATTATCTGATGTAAACAAAAACTTTATTATTCCCCCAAAACCGCAAATTTTAGATGATCTTGATAAATTAGCACATCAAAATGAGCCGTCTTTAATAGCTGCTGCAGATATAGTTGCTAAAGATGTGGCCATATCGTCTGCTATTTTAAAAATTGTTAATTCACCCGCTTACGGCTTAGTGCGAAGCATTGCTGACATAAAACAAGCCATCATGTTTTTAGGTTGGAATGGCATAGAAGCACTTATTCCTGCGCTTAAATTAAAGCAAATGTTTTTACAAAAAACATGTTGTATTAGTTTAGAGCGTTTTTGGGATAACGCGTCTGAAATTGCTAATGTAAACATGATTGTTGGGCAGCGAGTAAAAAATAAAATTCCAGTTGAATACTTATACACTCTCGGTTTATTTCATGATTGCGGCATAGTTCCGATGGCGATTAAATATGACGACTACGTCAATGTGCTGCATGGTTCAAATAGAAGCAGTAAAGAAAGTTTAGTTGATATTGAAGATCGTGTTTATGGCGCTAATCATGCCATTATCGGCTATTACTTAGCATCGAGTTGGCATTTACCAAGAGATATTTGCCAGCTTATTCTACGCCATCATGATTTAAGTTTACTTGAGGACACATCCGATCCTAATCAACAGCTCTGTTTTTGTGTGTTAAAGCTCTCTGAAAGCATAGTAAATAGTATTTTACGTGATGAAAAAATTAAAGATTGGGAGCGCCTTGAACCGTTTATACTTAAAAAATTAAATATGTCTGAAGATGAATATATTGATTTACAAGAAGAAGTTATTGATTACTTAAATCAGTAAATAATCATGCCGGGTTTGCAGCCTAGTTAAACGAGCGGTTATTTGTCGCTTTTATTAAAACGAATATGCTCAGTTTAATTAGACTAAAGTCTATAGGTTAGTTTTTTTCACTTATTGGTTTGTTTTTAATCGTTTGTCGAGATTAAGTAAACACTCTAAAGTTTAGTTGTCGGCAACAAGCACGACTAACCAAATAGGAAACTAATCATGAAACGCTCACTTATCAAAACCATCGCTCTTGGCTCTTTATTAACTTGCTCAGCTGCTGTAATGGCTGATCAAAGTGACTACAAGTTAATGGTTATTGAAGAGGCTGCAACAGCCCCACAAGAATTCGAAGTTGCATTTAACAGTTGCGCATTAAATGTAAAATCAAAAAACTACAGCCAAGCTGAAGAAATTTGCTCAAAAGCAATTACATTATTACAGCAAAGTACAGGCCCACGTTTTAAAGTACGTGAGCTGACCTCATTTGCTTTAAGTAACCGCGGTGTTGGCCGTTTAATGGCTAAAAACGAAACCGCAGCGTTATCTGACTTTTACGAAGCACAGCAAATATCAGGTAACGAGTTAGTGTCGCACAATTTAACACGTGCTAAGCAAGATCTTGCTCTATAACATCTATTAGTGATTAAAAAAGCCCATGCTAATTTAGTTAGCATGGGCTTTTGCATTTATGTAGTTGGCTTATTTCATGTCTGTAAATTATTGTCGATTAAAAGTTGAGTCAATTTTTTTAATCCTTTACCTTTGTTGGTTATTTTCCATGCAAGGTATAAGTCTTGAATAGGACGTGGTTCAATGAGCTCCACAACATGAAGTTTTTTAGCTTTAATATGTTCAGCAATAAGGTTTACTGGTAAATAACCAATCCCGATTCCCGATAAAATAGCGGTAATTTTTTGTTTTACGGAGCTTACATAAAAACGTTGACTACCTTCGATTAAATTAGCTGACCACGGAATACTTTGTTTTGCAGAGTCATGAACTATCACTGTGGTGTATTGACCAAGCTCACTAGGCTTGATGGGTTTTTGCTCTTTTGCTAAAGGGTGGGTTGGGTGAACCACAAGTACATTTTGAATATCCGTTATTTTCACTGCTCTGATCCCTTTTTGAGCAGGCACGGGGGCGGGTGCACCAATCACTAAGTCAACATTGTCTTCTATTAACGCCTCCCATGTACCGCTCATGACCTCTTCTTTTACATCAATTTCAATGCTTTTATGTTCAATTAAAAATTGTTGCAAAGCAGCAAAAACATTAGTTACGTCAATAATTGAGTCACAAGCAATCCGTATTCTAGGCTCCCAGCCATTAGCTATGGTTTGTGTTTGCTCCGATAAATTATTTATAGCATTGAGCACTTTACGCCCCTCGCTCAGTAAATGTTTACCTGCGGGGGTTAAAACTGCTCGCCGACCTTGGCGCTGAAATAAAGTTACATTTAATTGCTCTTCAAGTTTATTAACAATATACGACAGGGCTGATGGCACTTTATTAAGTTGTTCTGCAGCGGCTGCATAACTGCCACGATGCTCAATGGCGTCTAATACCAGTAAAGCTTCTATGCTAATAGGGGGTGTATTCATCATCATACCAAATATTAAATGTTCAAAATATTTGAACATATAAAGCAAATAATAGGAGTTATTTAATTTTAATTCAACTTATACAATAGCTGCATAATCAACAGAAACAATACAGGTAAACATTATGACGATTAAAAATATCACAGCTGCCATCACAAAAACTGAACAGTCTTTTGCAACACTACCATTAAGGCTTATTGCAGGATTAGTGTTTAGTGCTCATGGGGCACAAAAACTGTTTGCGTGGTTTGGTGGCTATGGCTTGGAAGGCACAGGGCAATGGATGGAGTCGATTGGCTTAGCACCGGGCTATTTAATGGCATTAATGGCGGGTGGCGCTGAATTTTTTGGTGGATTACTACTTATCGCTGGTTTGCTGGTGCGTCCTGCGAGTTTTGTACTGGCTATCACTATGGTGGTTGCTATTTTTACCGTACATATAGATAACGGCTTATTTATGAGCAACAACGGTTACGAGTTTGGTTTATCGTTGTTGGCAATTACCTTGGCCTTATTTATTCAAGGAGCTGGAAAGCTATCCCTTGATGGAAAAATTCATAACAAATTAAACCAATAAGCTGATCATATAACTGATTGAACTTTAAGCTGCCAATCTGCGTAAGGTTGGCACATTCTACATACTTAGGAGACGGACATGGGATTACTTGTTAACGGTGAATGGGTCGATAAATGGTACGACACCGAAAAAAGCGACGGTAAATTTGTACGCCAAGACAGCCGTTTTAGGGATACTATTTCATCAGCGCCACAAAGCAAATTTACCCCTGAGGCGGGGCGTTATCATTTATATGTATCGCTAGCGTGCCCATGGGCGCACAGAACGATTATTTTTCGTAAATTAAAGCAGCTCGAAGACATTATTTCTATGAGTATTGTTGAAGCGCCCATGATGGAAAACGGCTGGGAATTTGGCGAGCAGGGCGATCCACTTTATAACTTAGATTACGCTTATCAATTGTATTTAAAAGCCGATCCTAGTTATGAAGGGCGGGTTACTGTGCCGATTTTATGGGATAAAAAAACGCAAACTATTGTAAATAATGAATCAATAGAGATTATTCGTATGCTTAATAGTGCGTTTAATGAGCTCACTGGCAATACTGATGATTATTATCCAGAGCCACTTCGTGAAGAAATCGAAGCCGTGAATAACCGTGTCTATAACACCATTAATAATGGCGTATATAAAGCCGGTTTTGCTACTACACAAGAAGCTTACAATGAGGCTTACACCGCACTATTTGATAGTTTAGACTGGCTAGAAGCGCGTTTAGCTAAGCAGCGCTATCTCGTTGGTGATGTTATTACAGAAGCTGATTGGCGTTTATTTACAACCCTTATTCGCTTTGATGCGGTGTATCACGGGCATTTTAAGTGTAACCGTCAAAAATTAAGCGAGTTTCACCATATTAGCAATTACGTTAACGAGCTGTACCAAGTACCGGGTGTTAAAGAAACAGTCGATTTAGAGTACACAAAGGTGCATTACTATGTAAGCCACTTAACGATTAATCCAACACAAATAGTACCGCTGGGTGCAAAGCATCATTTTGATGCTCCACACGACCGTGAACGTCCATATTAATTAATGTTTATTCTTTTTGAGGAAAGACCATGATCAATCATTATCCAAAGAACAGTTTAGGCAGTGCCGATCACGGTTGGCTTAAATCTAAACATCATTTTAGTTTTGCACATTACTATAATCCGGCACGTATGGGCTTTGGTACATTACGCGTTGTTAATGATGATTGGGTTGCACCTGAAATGGGATTTGGAGCGCATCCACACAAAAATATGGAAATTATTAGTTTCATACGCAGTGGTGCCATTACTCATCAAGATAGTATGGGTAATAAAGGCATAACCGAGCAAGGTGAAGTGCAGGTAATGAGTGCAGGCACAGGTATTGTGCATTCTGAGTATAATCGTACCAATGAGCCACTTACTTTTTATCAAATTTGGATTCAAAGTAATAAACAAGATGTGCCGCCGCGTTGGGAAAGTAAAAAATTTCCGACCGACGTAGCTAACGAGCTTACGCTTTTAGTGTCGGGTTATGCAGAAGATGCGGGTAACACCTTATTTATCAATCAACAAGCACGCATTTATGGTGGAAAGATTGCAAAAGGTACCACCATCACTCAGCGTATTGATCATCAAGCTTATGTACTTGCATCTGATGGTGTATTTACTGTAGATGACAAAAGCAGTGTAATTACCATGAACAAAGGGGATGGTGCTGAGGTCACTCATGCTGATTTTATCACGCTAACTGCAGCAACAGAGTGTGAAATAATTATTATTGATACACTAGCCTAGGCTATTCGGCTTAGTTGGGTTTATCTTAATGGCGCAGTAAACACTGCGCCATTGTTTTAAAAACATACAGCACTATACCTTAAAGCTATCTACTTGCGATTTCATTTGCTTGTAAAGCGCTGATACATTTTTTGACTGCAATGTTGTTTGCTCAGAGATTTGTTTCATTTGTGCTGACTGTTCTTTTAACGATACCAAATTTCTATTAATCTCGTTTGCTACATGGGATTGTTCTTGTGTTGCTTGTGCGGTTTCGGCCGACATTTGCTGCACTTTTTCAAAGGCGTGAGTTAGGTTGCTAAAAATACTAATAACGGCATCAAAATTACTGAGTGTGGCATTAGCATTTGTTTGACTGTTTTTAATAGAATCTGATGACGCTTTTACATTGTTATTTAAGCGTTGGATCATTGTATCTATTTCATCGGTGCTTTGTTGTGTGCGAGTAGCCAACGTTCTAACCTCATCAGCGACAACGGCAAACCCTCGGCCTTGCTCGCCAGCTCTGGCAGCCTCAATCGCGGCATTTAACGCTAATAAGTTAGTTTGTTCGGCAATATTTCTAATGACCTCAAGTACAGACGTAATATCGGTTGAGCTACTTTCTAATTCAATAGAATTAGATAAAGCCGATTGAATATCATTGATTAAATCTTCAATTGCTTTACTTGATACATCAATGGCTTGAACTCCTTGCTGTACCTGCTCGCTAGAAATATCAGCTTCGTGGGCGGTATTTTTAGCCAGCTCAGCCATTTGCTGGTTTGCCATATCCATTTCATGACCAGCGCTTACAATAGAGTCAGACGCATTAGCAAGTTGCTGGGTCACGTCCATCGCGGTATCAGAGACATTATTAAGATCGCCGGTCACAGTACCTAGTTGAATGGATTGCTGCTGAATGTTTTTTATTATTTGCTGCAGGTGTGCTAAAAAGTTATCAAACTCATTACTCAGCTCACCGAGCTCGTCATGTGATGTAGTATTAATTCTTTGCGTTAAATCACCATCACCAGCGGCAATTTCTTGGATTCGTAGAGTAATATTATTTATATTGTCGGTGAGTTTTTTAGGGATGTAATAACCCACAGCTAAAGCAACAATAAAGGCAATAATAATGATAACAAACACAATTTTTTCAAAAAGTTGAATGCTAGCTTGCACTTCATGTTTTACTTTTCGGGCATAGGTTCGCGCTTCTTCGCCCGCTATATCAAGTATTTCTCTCAATTCATTAAAGCTTTTATCTGCTTGCGCTAAATTATCATCAATTAAGGCTATTTGATTAGCCGAACTTGAGTAAACTAACGCTTTTCCTTTCTCGTACCACTGTTGATAAAGTTGATCAAAATTAGCGTATTTTTGTGTCAGTTGTGGCTCATCAATTAAGTAGCTGCGGTAACTATTAAAACGACGAATAACCTGAGCTGCATTTTCTTCAAATAGTTTTTGGTTTTGTGCCAATTCGCCATGTTGGTTTACAATTTTTTGTTTTGCTAGTCGAGCTTGGTATATATCTCTATCTGCATTGAGCACCTCGGCCATTGCTTCTACATAGCGACTTAATAACTCTGAGCCGACTTTATCTTGCTGCTGTTTATTGGTATGGATGCGAAGCTCTTCACCTGCTTGATCCATCATTTCTCGTATTTGTAAAAATTCAGATTCAGTTTGATTCAAATCACTTTGCATTTTACTTTGTGAGTGACTGGAATCCATTAACGTTTTACTGTGGTCTAGCCATTGATTGTATAAAGGCGCAAAACGAGAAAAAGAGTCATGTTTTGACAATAGTGCTCGTTCATCTTTTAAGTACGTTAAGTATTTGTTGAAGCGGTCTTTGACTTGTTCAGCGTTTTCTAAAAACTCTGCTTTATTGGTCTCATTATCGCCTGTGGCACTGAGTAGATTTTCCAGTGCAATACGTGCTTGGTATATGTCTCTGTCAGCATTTAAAATAACGGTAACGGCTTCAAAAAAGGTTTCGGTTTGCCTTTTCATCGCGTTGTCTTGTATGTAAGTAATTGATGCAATTGAAACAAGTAAACCTGCAAGGATCAGTGCTAAAAAAGCAATAGGTAAAATAACTTTGGTTCTAATTGAGTTAATTCGCATGTTTCAATCCTTGTTAAATCACTGTATGTAGAGTAAATATTAGTCACAATAGGGAGTTATGCCAAGGAAATGGATAAATTGATTGGTTGTTTTTTGTTCTACTTTAACGCGTTGAAATTTTACCGCCAGATTTATTATCCTTACAGCGCGTATTACCTTAAAATAGCGTTAATTGGTTCATTTTTATAAAGGAATTCTGCTGTTAATGAATTCTATTTTCCCCAGCGTATTTGGCCGCCTGTTTACCCCACACCTCGCTGTTGATATTAATCAACAAGGTTTAGTCATTAACAACAAAAAGCACACAGATACACTGAATTGGTGCGATTTAACCTCGCCTATTTGTTATGAATATGGGGTTTTTGGACAAACACTACGTTTTTCAACACAGTCTAGGCAGTATCGAGTGTGGATGAGGGCTTATGGCAGTCACCGAATACTTAAAGCCAAGACGGATCAGCTATGGGTCAATAATAATATTGAACCATTAAATGAGCTGCTAGAAAATATTAACCAATTTGCACATCATCAATTTTTGCGTCAATCCTATGTGGCAGATATAAAACAGCGCGTTAAACAACAATACAACCGCTGGTTACCTTGGATAAAAAAGAGTGAGGCATTGGCAGTTGTTAGCACACAAATAAAACTGCTCGAACAATATAGTCAGTGGAGCGATTCATTAACTCGCTTTTTACAGCATAAATACACACAGACACAGTTGCAGCGTTATGCTGGTTTTTTCGATAACGTTGAAGCAAACCCACTTACTGAAAAGCAAAGACGGGCATGCATCATCGATGACGATAATAACCTCGTATTAGCCGGAGCCGGCACAGGTAAAACCAGTGTAATGGTGGCGCGAGCGGGCTATTTAGTTAACAGTGAGCAAGCTAATTACGATGATATTTTATTACTCGCCTATGGTAAGCAAGCTGCCAGTGAAATGGACGAACGTATTAAAGCTAAGCTGAATACACAGGCTATAAAAACCGCTACTTTTCACAGCTTAGGTTTAACAATTATTAGTGAGGTTGAGAGAAAAACGCCTAAAATATCTAAACTTGCTGAAAACGAAAAAGCTAAAATAAAATGGGTTGAAGGGTGTTTTGAATCGCTTGCTAATGCTAAGCCACAGTATGCTAAAGCATTGGTAAACTATATAAATAACAATTTTAATGACGTTAAAAGTGGGTTTGAATTTAGTGCTGCAAAGCCTAACCATATAGCGCTTCTAAAAGAGATAAAAACTGGCGGTCATTTAACCAAATTAGCAACTTTATTTAGTCAATTAATAAGTGTGTATAAAACAGCAAACAAAACCTTTGAAAGCGACTCAAAGCAGTTACAGCAGACTTGGAAACTATTAAAGCCATTATTAGCCAACTATAACCATTATTTACATACTAAAGGTGAAATAGACTTTGACGATATGATCCTCAAAGCTCTTGATTACGTCACTGCAGGGAAATTTGCTTCACCTTGGCGTTATATCATGGTCGATGAATTTCAAGATATATCGCCCACGCGTGCGGCATTGGTTAAAGCGCTGCGCGATAGTAAGCCCAGGAGCTCATTGTTTGTAGTAGGCGATGACTGGCAAGCTATTTACCGTTTTAGTGGTGCTGATATGCGCCTGACCACAGAGTTTGCCGCACATTTTGGTTTTACTACACAAACCATACTGGATGTTACGTTTCGTTTTAATAATAAAATTAGTGAGGTTGCTTCATGTTTTATCATGAAAAACCCTGCCCAGTTAGCTAAGCAAATTAACTCGTTATCACAAGTGATAAAGCCCGCTATTAGCGTATTAAAAACAGCGAATGTTATCTCAAGCAAAAATACAAAAATAGCTGAGCTAAATAATGGGGCACTTGCCCATTTACTCGACACTATCAATAAAAATAAGCCCGCTGTTGTGTATTTACTGGCACGCTATCGCTATCAGTTACCTACTAAAGCTGACATTAACGCCTTGGAGCACACCTTTTCTTCATTACAAATTGAGTGTGATACCTTTCATGGTTCAAAGGGTAAAGAAGCCGATTATGTAGTTATATTAGGTATGCATGGCGGGCAATTTGGATTTCCGAGCACTAAGCCATCGCCGGCAATGTTAGAAGCTCTGTTACCCGCTAAAGATTTGTATGCCCATAGCGAAGAGCGACGCTTATTTTATGTGGCGCTCACTCGTGCTAAACACAAGGTGTTTATCATAAGTGATGACAACAACCGCAGCTGTTTTGTTGACGAGCTCATAAACGAGTATCAAATTGAGCTAAAAGAGTTAAAAAACATAGCTAGTAAAGTGGTAGCGCAGGTATAAACCGCTTAGTGGCAAACGAATAAGCTTAAGCGGTTTATCGCGTTAGTTAACCTGCAACAGGGGTGTTACCTGTGGGTATTTTTTTCATACTTTTTATGAGCATATAAATACAGGTGGTAATTAAACAACCACCTAAATAAATAAGCACACCATGGCTTGCATCAGAAAAATGCGTTGCCAACAACGGGCCTAATACAGAGCCAACACTGTAGCTGAGCAGCATTATTTCAGTGGCTGACACTATCTTTGCCATAGGTAACGAGTCGCACGCTAAAGTAATTGCAATCGGATAAAGTGCAAAACTACACGCACCTAATACAAAGTAACTTACAACTAATCCGCCAAAGCTATGCGCGTTTAATATTCCCATTACGCTGGCAGCACCAACAAAACAAAAAATAGCCATAAGTAAGCTTTTTATAATACGGGTTGATAAATAACTCACTAAAGGTTGCACCAGCATGCCACCTAAAATAATCACCGCCATAAGTAAGCCGGTATATTGGGCTTGATCAGTTTGCGCGGCTATATAAATAGGTAATAACCCGTAAATAGGTCCTAGTAATAATCCTGATACTAAACAGCCTAAAATAGCAGGGCGGCTGAGAGTTTTTAACTCTTTAAGTGGCAGCTTTTGTAATTGCTGAGCATTAGGTTGGCCTGTGGTAATTAATAATGGAGCTAAAATAGCCAACGCCAAAAGGGCCACGACAAATAAATACGGTACGGCACCTTCAGTGCCAAGCGGTGTGATTGCTAATTGCCCCACAGCGCTGCCACCATATAAAGAGGTCATATATAAACCTAAGCGTTTAGCTCGCGCCTTAGGTGTATTCGCCATTAACAACCACGACTCAACCACTACAAATACTCCCGCAACAGCAATACCAGCAACAAAGCGAGCAATTAACCACATTGTGGCTGTAGGGGAAATGATCTGCGCAATAACACTGATGATCAGCAACATTAAAAATGCGATAAATGCCATACGGTGGCCAATTTTTACTACCACACGCTCAATACACAGCGCGCCAATAAGTAAACCAAAATAAAAGACGCTGGCAAGCCAAGGCGCAAGATCAATACTTAACTTAAAAGCACTCAGTGATAACGGGATCAGGCTCATTAAAAAGCCCGAAGCAATAGCAAAAAAAGATAAACCAATAACAGGGGCTAAAGGATTATTTGATTTACTATTAGCGGCAAGTTCCACCATTAGATTATTCCGATAAAAAGGGTTTAAATAATTGCTGATTTAGGTGTGATAGTGGCGCGATTATTTGAAGCAGGTTAATTTGGCTGCGAATTTATGCTGCTTTTTATACCAAGTAAAGTGTTTTTTAATTGCTCAATCAAAATAATTTTTAAAATGTTTTTTTACGTAAACTAATCGCTTAATTGCAATCTGATTGTAGAAATAAGTTAGCGTTTTTGTTTTATATTTGTTGATTTTTTAAAGAGGGTGATAACGTAGTAATGGCGGGGCATAGTTAAAAAATAAAAGCCCATGTTGGGCTTTTATTGGTGTTTATTTTAGTGCATGGCAAGCGCAAGCTTATGGTACAAACCAATACCAACAATCACATTAAACGGAAACGTTACCCCTAAAGAGCTGAGCATAGCTAGGCCAATATCAGCCTTGGGAACGGCTGCTTTAATTGCCGCAGGGGCTGCAATATAAGACGCACTAGCCACTAAACTACCGAGTATCACCACCGAGCCTAATTCTAATTTTAATAGTGTGCCTACAGCCACGCCGATAGTACCTAAAAATAGCGGAGTGATAATAGCAAATGCAGCGAGTCTCCAATGCTGCCAAGGAAATGGGCGCAGAGTTTGCGCAGCCACTAAACCCATTTCAAGTAAAAACAATGCCAGTACTACTTTAAAACTACTGGTTAAAAGACTGGTTACTTGACTGCCTTGCTGTGTGCCATACATCATTCCGATGATCACACCGCCAACTAACAAAATCACGCTTTTGTTAGTAAGTGTTTCGTGCCAAAGCGCTTTGAGTGACAGTGTATTACTTTGGCTATGTTGTTTATCGAGTTTACGATAAAGCATTAAACCGACAATAATGGCAGGTAATTCGAGCATCACTAAATACAGTGTAACCTCAGCACCTACCTCTAATTTAGCTGACTCTGCATAAGCCAATGCAACTGCAAAGGTACCTGCGCTTACCGAGCCATAATGCGCGGCAATACTGGCGCTATTAGCCACACTGAGTCTAACAACATATTTTAAAATAGGGTAAAGAGTGAGGGGAATAAGGCCACCGAGTAACATAACCGAGGCCATTTCAGGAAGAAGCTGCCAGCTTAAATTTCCATGCAGCACCATGCCACCTTTTAACCCTATGGTGAGCATTAACAATAGACTTAGCGTGTCATAAGTGGCTTTAGGTATCGCTAAATCAGAACGTAAAATCCCCGCCACTAATCCTAAAATAAAAAACATTACGACGATATCAGGCACACTGTTCTCCTTTTTGTTATTAGTTACTCAATTTGTTAAGCGGCGCTATTGTAAGCCTATCTTTGTATAGCAAATAATAAAATGAATGATAGTATCTTATAGATAAAAATCTATGAGGTGAGTAATGAACATAAGGCAACTATCATTTAGGCTACTCGAAGTCTTTATGAGTGTAGTTAAAACCGGCTCCATTAGCGAAACAGCTCGGCAATTGCATTTAACCCAGCCTACCGTTTCTTTGCAAATTAAGCGCTTACAAGAAACCGTTAATGAGCCTTTAATTGTTATGCAACAGCAAAAATTACAGGTTACCGAGGCTGGCTTACAATTATTTAGAACTTGTGAGCAAGTGTTTGGGCACTTTGATGATTACCAAGACTATTTAGCCGAGGTTAAAGGCGGGGAGCGCGGGCGCTGTAAAATTGCCATGGTAAACACTGCACAATATATTTTGCCTAAGTTACTCGGGCCTTACAGTAATGCCCATCCCTATGTAGAGCTGCCATTGGAAATTGGCAACCGCTCTGCAGTGTTAGCGCGTTTTGAGCGTGGAGAAGACGACATTTATGTGTTTAGCCACCCACCATCACTTGAACATGCCCAAGCCGCGCGTTTTTTACATAACCCCTTGGTCTTTATTGTGCCGCTTGATCATCCGCTTGCCGATGTAAAAGCATTAACATTAGCTGATTTAATGCCATATCGATTTTTATTAAGAGAGCCAGGCTCTGCTACGCGTATGCTTTTTGAAAGCGAATTACAAAGCCGTGGTTTAGTCCTTAGTGATAGTGTGCAAATGGCCAGTAACGAAGCCATACGGGTTGCTGTTTCCTCGGGAATGGGGATTGCGGTGCTTTCTCATCATGTATTACCTAAAGGCGATAACAGTTTTAAAGTGCTCAATGTAACCGACACCTGCTTAGCCAGCCATTGGTATTTTGTAGTGCGCACAGACAGGCATATTTCTCATGCTGCGCGCAGCTTTTTAAAATTTGCCCAGCTGAATTTAGAGCAATATCTCGATAAGCAATGGGTGCGTAATGAGCTAAATGGGCTTAATTTAAAATAAAGAGTTAAAGCGAAGCGAATAACAAATATAAGTTGGTATTAAAGTTGCTGTAGTTATTCACATACAAGTATCTAAATGAAAATAGTTAAAGATAGATATTTTAACGCAAAAATGGATTTGAGCTGATGACATCAATAACCTTTAAAAATCAATACAATACTTATGTTAGTACAATAAATAAACCGGCAAAAGCTGACGAAGTAGCGGCAACTTCTGGCCCTGCGGCAACAGCTAAAACCAGCGATAGCGAACAAACGCAAATCGCAAGCGCTAAGCCACAAGACAAAAGCTTTTTAGAAAATGCGCAAGAGGCGCTTATCTATCAACGATTAGGAGTTGATAAAGAAAAAATTGCTGAGTTAAAAGCAGCAATCGAAGCATTGGCAGAAAAACTTCAAGAGCAAGGTGCTGATATAGACACCATTAAAGAGCAGCTTGCAGAGTTACAAAAAATGCTGGAGCAAGAATACGAAAAAGGCACTGATCGAATGGCCATGCAACCTACGCATGAAAAAGGCAAGCTTGTAACCGCATTAGTTTAGATAACGACACGTTGCAAGCTCATTTACTTCTGATTTTAAATAGATTTTAAGAATTATGCACAAAGAGGGCAAAGAGACGCTGCGCTTTTAGAGCAGTGATCTAAAGCATACTTTTTATGGCTTCTCATTTTCTCCTCATTTAATTCTCTCAGTTCATACTGTTTCTTATGATCAATTTACAAAGAGGGCGAAGAGACGCTGTGCTTTTAAAGTAAGTAGCTGAAATAAATAAACTTTTCTACTCATTTATTCCTCATTCATTTCTATCAGTTTAAATTATTTTTAAGTGATTAATACACAAAGAGAGCGAAGAGACGCTGCGCTTATAGAGCAGTGATCTAAACCATAACTTTCATCTGCAACCAAAAAACCAAGCTTGGGCATATAAAAAGTATCAACATGCCAACACTAAGCAAGTTGCCTTTAAAGAGATTAAAGTCATCAAAAATTCTCTGCCACTTATATTTAAATAAATACCTACCCACAAAAATATCTAAACTAAGCATTATTATTAGCCACATTAAGCCTAATTTAAAACAATCTAGGTAGTTTGTAGGGGCAACCCATGGCAGGGCTAACCAAGCTATAGCAAAAATAATGGCGATGCCTGAGAGTAAACTAAGCGTTTTAGCGCGTCGTTGCCCATATAATCGATGCAGAACTCGCACCCGAATGTTGCCATTAATTATCTCGCCTAAAGCAAGTAATAAGCCTATGGCTAGAGCTTTTAATAACATGATGATTTCCTTATATTACAAGGGCCAACAGTTAAACATTTATTTTAAATAGCTTACATCAATACCCAATTAGAGAGCCATTAGTTAGCCTTTTAATTTATAACCATCGGTATTTGTTGTTATTGTGCGCACTTTTTTATAAGGTGAACTTTGCTTATAAAAATAACAACGGGATCAACCGATGAAAACTCTACAACAACAACTTGGCCAGTATGGCTTGTATCATCGTTCAAAGCGTAACGTATTAACTCACTTTTTTGGTATTCCACTGATTGTATTTGCGGCATTGTGCTTACTCGCGCGTGTTGAAATTCCCATAGGGAGTTTTAATGTCGATGGGGCGCAGCTTTTTGTCCTTGCCAGTGTGGTTTACTATTTTATGCTGAGCTTTTCGCTAGGTTTAATCATGGGCATTATTTTTACTGTATTGTTAGTGGCAGCGCAGCCTATCGCCGCAATGCCCTTTACATCATGGCTGACGATTGGTGTGGGTGTGTTTGTATTTGGCTGGGTGTTACAGTTTATTGGTCATTATTTTGAAGGCAAAAAGCCCGCCTTTGTTGATGATTTAGTGGGTTTAATTATTGGCCCTTTGTATGTCACCGCAGAGCTGTTATTTTTAATGGGCTTTTATAAAAATTTAGAACAGCAAGTTAATGAAATAGCGGGCCCAACTAAAGCATAATCAGTCAAAGACTATAAGGTAAACCATGGATTATAACAATAAAACAGTATGGATCACCGGTGCATCATCAGGTATTGGTGAAGAGCTTGCAAAACAATTTGCAGAGCAAGGTGCGAAGGTTATTTTATCAGCGCGTAACGTTGATAAACTCAACGAGATAAAAGAACAGTTAAAAGGGCAAGGGCATCGGGTAATACCGCTTGATTTATCAAAGCCCGAAATCGTACTGCAGGATGTATCAGCGCAAATAGATAGCTTAGGCCCGATTGATATTTTAATTAATAACGGCGGAATTTCGCAGCGTAGTTTATTTTTAGAAAACGACTTTAAAGTGTACCGCCAACTCATGGAAGTAAATTACTTTGGTTTAATTGCACTCACTAAAGCAGTGCTACCCTCAATGGTGGCGCGAAAAAGTGGTTCTGTAGTGGCTATTAGTAGCGTGGCAGGCAAAGTGGGCTCTAAATTTAGAACGGGTTATTCAGGCAGTAAATACGCTGTAGTAGGCTTTATGGATTGCTTACGCGCCGAAGTCGCGCAGCACAATATACATTGCTTAACTATTTGCCCTGGCTCAATTAAAACAGCAATTGCCCATAATTCATTGAACGAGCAAGGAGAGGCACAAAACAAACCTGAGCCTTCAATAGAAAATGGTATGAATGTAAATGTAGCCGCATCGAAAATGCTCACCGCAATCTATAATAAAAAAGACGAAGTTGTAATAGGCCAAGGGTTGAGTGGTTGGGCACCGTTTATAAAACGGTTTTTCCCTAGTTTATTTAATCGCTTAACCGCCAAGGTAGAATATAAATAGCCTGAGAATTAGTGGACTGTTAGCAAAAATTTAAGTTAAATTTGTGCTGACAGTGTACTTCTATTTTTTAAATAATGGAGACGTTAAAGTTAATGATGCATAGTGTTAAGCTAAGAGTATCTTTATCTGTAACTTTCCTTTTAGATAACAATTCGCTACGAGGCTTTTACTGCTGACTCTTTTGATTTATTGAAGATCACAATAGAAAATATAACTTCTGTTATGCCACCAACAAAAGCACCAATGACGAAGTTAGCATTTAATAATATACAAACTACTCCCGCTAGCATAAGCACAGCACCTAAAAGCCAATAAACTTTTGCACCATATAAAGTATTAAAAATTAAATAACGCACACCCATTGCCAACAGCATTATTGGATAAAACCATTGCAGATGCAGCTTAGAAACATAGAAGGCGAGGAAAAAACCAACAAATAAAATAACGGTACTTTCTAAAGCAAGTTTGCCTAATGGGTTTGTGGAGTCATGTTGTCCAGGGCGCTTAAGTACTTTTGATAGCAACATAGCCAGCGGGTGTATAAACATACCACCAATAAACAGGGTAAGCATACTCGCTTTAGTTGAATACAGTACTGCAATTAAACCAGCAAAACACCAAACTAACCCAGAAATAACAACACCTGTTGCGCCACCAAAATAGGCGAGATCCATGTCTTTTTGTGCTTGCTTAAATTCCATAAATACCCCGTGACCTAAAAGTGGATATCCCTCAAACAGAGGAAAGTAATTATTGGTTAATAATTCCACTAATTAACTTTAATGTAAACAACTGATTATGCGAGAAATAAAATGGCTTTTGAGTGTCGCACCAATAGGGCTGTAATAACGTGATGGGGGAAATGCAAAGTGAACTTATAAGAAGTGTATCTAATTTTACTTAGTTGGATAAATGTTTATCGAAGTTATTTAGTCTGGGAAATACAAACCCCGCACTGTTAATGCGGGGGATAGGTTTAAACTCATTTGGTTAAATGTTTACTGGGCTTTTTTGGCTTCGAGCGCTTCTATTTCATTCCAAATTTTTTCAGCCTCGTCGGTTAACATAGCGTAGCTTTTTATATCGCCTTTTCTTTGCGCTTGCATGCCTTGTTCTAATTTTGCGTCGTATTCTTTACGTAATTTTTTGATTGGATCTGGCTTTAAAAATGAAAACATCAACACCCTCGTTGTTTATTAGCTAATTACAGAAACAATACGCAGTGAAGACGCAAAAAGTTTGCTGTTACTGTAATTAGCTTATTAAAAGATTATTGTGGGTCAAGGCGCATAATGCCTTGGCCGTCCAATCCTAAGTAAATAGTGCCATCATCACTTTGTGCTAGACTGCGAATACGACCAATGCCTTCCAGTAATTTACTTTGTTTAACGACATTGCCATCTGCTATTTCAAGTACGCTAATAAACGCGTATTTCATTGAAGCGAGTAAAAATTTTCCTTTAAGCTCAGGATACTTGTCACCTTTTACGAGCAGCATGTCTGAAGGAGCAATAGAGGGTGTCCATTGTAATGTGGGCGCTTGCATGCCTGATTTTTCGGTTAAATCGGTAAACGAGGTGCCACTGTAGTTAATACCATAGCTTACCACTGGCCAGCCGTAGTTAGTTTTAGGCTTAATCATATTAAGCTCATCGCCGCCACGGGGGCCGTGTTCGTGTGCCCAAAATACATTATTTTCACCATCGAACCACATGCCTTGTGGGTTACGATGCCCGTAAGACCAAATCGCTGATTTTGCGTCTTTTTGTTTTACAAATGGGTTGTCGGTTGGAATTTTACCATCGTCGTGTAAACGATAAATTTTACCGCCATCGCGGCTTAAATCTTGTGGGTTAATATCTCGCGAGCCGCGATCGCCAATCGAAAAATACACATAATTTTGGTTATCAAACACAATACGGCTGCCGTAGTGCTGGCCTTTTTTAGAATTATGCTCGCCTTTGTATAATTGTTGTGGCTCGCTTAATTGGCTGTGATCGTTACTTAATTTTGCGCGCATAAGTGCGGTGTTACTGCCAGCACCGTCACCTTCACTGCTTGAGTAAGTGATATACAGCCATTGATTATTAGCAAAATCAGGATGCAGCTCTAAATCAAGTAGGCCGCCTTGGCCGTTGGCATCAATTTTAGGTAGCCCAGAAATTTTAGTTAAGCTGGTGGTATTTTTACGCAATAAATATAAGGTGCCACTGCGCTCGGTTATTAATAAATCACCGTTTGGTAGAGCCTCAATAGCCCAGGGAATAGAAATCCCTTGGGCAACAGTGACCGGTTTTACATTAAGCGCTAATTTATCCAGTTCTTTAAAATCAACTGCATGAGCACTAAGGCTGGTAAGCGCCGAAAATGCCAATGCACAACTGGCTGTGGCGAGTGTAGAAAATTTTTTACGCGTTGTTACTTTGTTCATAATGGCTTCCAAAATTAACTAAATTTTAACTACCTTAGCACGCTATTGATCACAGTGTTAAGTATTTGGGATGAATGAAATTGCACACTATTTAACCGCTTTAATGTTGGTTTTTAGCTTAATGAGCTTGTTTATGTCCCTCAGGTGTTTAACTAACTTTACGGGTATAGGAATTAAAGACCGCTTTAAAAAAATTGAATAATTACCCTATTAGGGTTGAAATTTAAAAATTCGAGCGTACACTTGTGCGCTGAAAGTTGAGCTTACACGTGTAGGCTCAAATATTTAAAGCCCAGCACATGTGTTTGCTTGAATTCGCTTAACACAAAGTGATGGGTAGTCGATTTAAGTAGAGAATTAATCACCATGTTAACTTCGGTATTAGACCAATTTTCAAAATGGTTTTTACACCATCAAAGCTTTGCCGCTTACATAGAGCCTTTAATACAGGTCGTTAAACCTGCATGGCGAGCCGGCTTTTTTCGTGCGCAAATTGTTGATGTACACGCGTTGAGTGGTCAGTTTTTAAGTGTAACGCTTAAACCCAATAAACAGTGGCGCGCCCACATTGCGGGCCAGCATATTAGTTTAACGCTTGAGCTCAACGGGCGTTTGCTTACCCGTTTATTTACGCTTGCTTGCAGCCCCGCGCAATACAAAGCAACCGGATTGCTGCGAGTTTTAATTAAAACCAATGAGCAAGGACGTTTTACAGCTCAGTTGCAAAGCACATTAAAGGCGCCGTCGTGGTGTAATATTTCTGCGCCAAGTGGCGACTTTGTATTTAAAAGCTGGCATAAAGCCAGCACCTTTGTTGCTGGTGGCTCAGGTATTACACCTATGCTGGCAATGCTTAGCCAGCAATTAGCAAATACTCAGCACACCATCAAATTACTGTATTTTGCAAAAGCTAATGAGCACCAATGCGTTGAAGAACTTGCCGCATTAGCAGAGCGTTATGCGCATTTTTCTTACTTGTTACTCACTCGCGATATGAGCCCGCAATTAACTACGCATATAAACATCGATGACAATCCTGATATTTACTGCTGTGGGCCAGCAGCGTTTATGCAAAAAATTGCACATTTTGCAAACCAGCATCATTTAACCTATTACCAAGAAGCCTTTAGCCTTGCATTGCCAAGCTTAAATGATGACAGTCAATTTACTGTAAAAATTAATAATGATCACCACGACGTAGCAGCGAATGAGGTGTTGTTAACTCAGTTTGAGGCAAAAAAACTACCTGTGCAGCGAGGGTGTGGGATTGGTATTTGTCATCAATGCCAGTGCATTAAAAAAACGGGCGTGGTGCGCAATTTAAAAACCGGTGAGTTATCAGATAACGGCGAGCAGTTAATTCAACTGTGTGTTAGCCAAGCGGTCAGTGATTTGGAGTTACAGCTATGACAACCATAAATTATCAACAATTAGCCGAAGATTTAGATGGCATAAAAATGTCGACGCTTGCCAAAGTAGGGCAAAAGGATGCTAATTATATACGCTCTATTGTCCGCAAGCAGCGACTGTGCGAAATAGGTGGGCGCATTTTATTAATGCTTGGTTTTATTCAGCCCTTACTTTGGGTGGCGGGTGTGTTATTACTGGCTTTGGCTAAAATTCTCGACAACATGGAAATTGGCCACAATGTAATGCATGGTCAATACGATTGGATGAACGACAAACAGCTTAATTCAAAAATATACGAGTGGGATATAGCCTGCGACGGCCAAAGTTGGAACCGAGTACACAATTTTGAGCACCATACTTACACTAATATTATTGGCAAAGACCGCGATTTTGGTTATGGCTTATTAAGATTAAGTAATGACTTTAAATGGCGTTTAAAAAATACTTGGCAGTTTATTACCTATTTAAATTTAAGTGTGCTATTTCAGTGGGGCGTGTCGTACCATCAGCTGGCGGGTGAGCGTGTGTTTATAGGTAAAAAGAAGCCAAACCGCAAAGGGGCTGTAGCGCATAGTACGTTAAAAAAACGCTTTTTTAGTAAAGGGGCGCGCCAATTAATTAAAGACTATGTGCTGTTTCCACTTTTAGCGGGGCCTCTGTTTTTATGGGTGCTAAGCGGTAACTTATTGGCGAACCTAATTCGTAATTTATGGACATCAACCATTATTTTTTGTGGCCATTTTACCGAGCAAACGCATACCTTTTACGAGCAAGATTGTGAAAACGAAAGCCAAGGTCAGTGGTATTATCGCCAAGCGCTTGGGTCGTCAAACATTAAAGGGGCGCGTTGGTTTCATATTTTAACGGGGCATTTAAGTTTTCAAATTGAACACCATTTATTTCCAGACTTGCCATCGTCACGCTACCAAGAAATAGCACCACAAGTGCAAGCTGCTTTACAAAAGCAGGGCATTGCATACAACACCGGCGGTTTTTTTCACCAATATACCTCGGTGTTAAAACGTATATTTCGTTATTCATTTAAATAGAGGTTAATAAAATAGCCGCTACTATAATGTATGCATTAAATAATCAGCTAACCTTAAATTGTTAGCTGATTATTGCATTAAAGAGTTAGCAAGTGCTTTTTTGATTAAATAATCATCAGTACATGCAAAAAATTCGTCTAATTAATTTAAAAACAGCCTGTTTTGCTATGGTTAAATAGTAGCGGGTTGTCATACAATGGAGAAAAATAGACCACACAAGAGAGAATAAAAATGGCCGCATTTGGTACTGTGTTTATGCCGCAGATGATTCAAGCTAAGTTTTCTGACAATCAGTGGGGCGAAAGCTCAATTGTTCCTTGCGATAAGCTTGAGTTGCATGCAGGTGCACACGTTCTTCATTATTCAAGTACATGTTTTGAAGGTTTAAAAGCCTTTCGCCATGAAGATGGTTCGGTAAATATTTTTAGAATGGATGCAAATATTGCGCGTATGCAGCAAAGTTCTGAATTATTAAGTTTACCAGCGGTTGATGGCGAGATGCTAAAAACAATGATCATCGATATTGTTCGTGAATACGCCGATGAAACGCCGCTTCCTCCTGGTTCTATGTATATTCGCCCAACCCACATTGGTACTGAAGCTGCCATTGGCAAAGCGGCTGCACCTTCAATGAGCTCATTGCTTTATACGTTATTATCGCCAGTGGGTGACTACTTTTCAGGTGGTGCTACCGCGTTACGTGTTTTATTAGAAGAAGACGGCATGCGCTGTGCCCCGCATATGGGTATGATTAAAAGCGGTGGTAACTATGCTAGCGCGCTTGGCCCAATATCAGCAGCGCGCACTAAATATAAAGCCGACCAAATTTTATTTTGCCCAGGTGGCGATGTGCAAGAAACCGGCGCGGCCAACTTCATATTAATTGATGGCAACGAAATCATTACTAAAGCACTCGACAGCACCTTTTTACATGGTGTTACTCGTAATAGTATTTTAACCATTGCGAAAGATTTAGGAATGACGGTAAGCGAGCGTAACTTTACCGTAACTGAGCTTTTAGAGCGTTCAGCAAAACCAGGCACTGAAGCAGCACTTTCAGGCACTGCAGCAGTATTAACACCAGTAGGTACGTTTATCCATAACGATAAAGAATACAAAGTGGGTAATGGTGAACCAGGACCAACAACAGCACGTTTACGTCAAGCATTGAACGATATTCAATGGGGTAAAAGTGAAGATACACACGGTTGGTTAACTAAAATCTAATCGGGTTCAAATTCATTAAAAAGCCACACTAAATAGTGTGGCTTTTTGTTTTTAGCTGCAGCTTAAAATTTCATTTCAACTTTGCCGTAAACATAGCGGCCATTAAAACCAAATGGCGAAAAGCCCGAGTAAGAGAACAAACGAGAGAAAGTGGTTACATCGCTCACTAAATCACGCGTTGGATCTGGGTATACATCAAACACATTATTCGCGCCTAAGCTCAGAGTAATGTTGTTATTAAGTGCATAGGCAACATCTAAGTCGGTGATCCACTTTGGCTTGAGCACTTCGTTACGCTCTGGAATTTCTGATGGGTCTTGTGTTTCACCATAGCGAGTGCCGCGAAGTGTGGTACGCCATTCGTTTAGTGTCCATGTAGCGCTTAGGTTGTATTTATTACGCGGGGTACTTACTTCAAAACGACGCAGTTCATTACCCGAGAACAAATTATCTTGTTCAACACCTACGCTTTGTAGCTCAGCGGGTGGGGCAATAATATTAGTCACTTCGTTTTTGCCGTAGTTATAGCCTAAATTAAACGCTACATCACCGTAGTTATCGGTCATTAGGTTGTAAGAGGCAACCACATCAACGCCACGGGTTTTGCTATCAATCGCGTTTAAGAAAAACCGCCCTTGGTTAGCTCCAGTGCCCTCAAGTAAGCTTGCTACACCTGCACCCGACAGGTTATTTGATAACACAATACGGTCATCAATTAATATTTGGTAATAATCCACAGATAAGCTGAAATTAAAGTCGGTTGACCAGGTAATACCTACCCCGTAGTTGGTGGCTTCTTCTGCATCTAAGCCCGGTGATCCCAATGCAACGGCTACATCACTGCTTGGGGCAAACGTCCCTGTTTGTGTTGGAATACCATCAACAAACACGGTGGCCACTGAAGTAAAATATTGCTGTTGCAGAGAGGGCGCTCTAAAGCCGGTTGATACAGAGCCGCGTAATGCTAAATCTTCTGTTAGCGTATAACGGGTGGCAATTTTACCATTAAGCGTATCGCCAAAGTCAGAGTAGTCTTCATAACGCGCTGCGACGGCAACGTTCCAGTTATCTGTAATAAAGGCTTCTAAATCAACGTAAAGGCTAACATTATGGCGGCTGTTATCACCCGCAGACTCAGGTGTGAAACCTGGGAATACTTGCGAACCTGCAGAGCCAAATGGGCCATTAACTGGGTCGGTTACTGCGCCACCAGGGCCAAAAGTGCCTTGTGCGTATGAGGCTTCTTCGCCTGCCTGAATTTCGTAGCCTTCACGACGATACTCAGCACCCACTGCGACGTTAATTCCGCTAGCTAAAAAGTCAGCATCAATCTCGCGGCTAAAATCAAGGTTAATAGTCAGCTGATCGTAGGTAAGTGTACCGGCATCAAAACTGGTTTGACTGCTAGGCCCATATGAGGTGTTTAAGCTATCAATAACACCAAAGTTAAAGGCATCTTTGCCGTATACAGCAGAAGCGTCGTAATTCCATTCATTAGCAAAACCTTTTACGCCAAGTGCTAACGAAAAATCGTCAATATCTGAGGTGATCACCGGTAAAAAGCCATCAGGATAAATATCTGTTACGTTACGGCTGTCTTGTGCGCGACGATAAAAACCTCCGCCTTCGCCTTCACGCTTGCTGTAAGAGCCAAACGAGTAGAGCTCGGCATCGTTAGTTAATTGATAACCGGCATTATAAAACAGCGCGAAGTCTTCAACGGTGCCATTGCCAAAGTTATGATTGTAACGATCCCATGTGAACTCACGCGGATCAAGAGAGCCATCAGGTAGGCGGGCGTAATTTTCGCGCTGGTCATAATCAGAGCGATTCGTTGAGCTACGGTCGCGATATTCAGTAGAAATACTTAAAAAGCCGTTATCGCCCAATTCAAACCCCATATTACCTTGCAGGGTTAACGTTTGGCCGTCGGTAAGCGAGCGGTCGCTGCCTTCACTAAAGGCTAAGTTGCCATTGGCATCTTCAGAAACGGATTCTAGTTGAGGCACACCCTGCATTTCGGTGATGTTTGCTCCATATACAGCACCTAGGCTGCCGCCACTGCTATTACTTTTAAGGACAATATTAATCACACCGGCAATGGCGTCTGAGCCATATTGCGCAGCGGCACCATCGCGCAATACTTCTATTCGCTCAATGGCATTGGCTGGAATAGCGTTTAAATCAACCGATGATGACCCACGACCGGTTGAACCATTTAAATTAAGCAGTGCATTACTATGGCGACGTTTACCATTTACGAGCACTAAGGTGTGATCAGGTGCTAAGCCACGCAGTTGAGCGGGGCGCACATGGTCGCTGCCATCGGTGATTGATGGCTGAGGGAAATTAAAGCTTGGTAATAAAGTGCTCAGTAGTGCATTGGTTTCAGTTTGCCCTGAACTTTTTAGGGCATCACCGCTAATGATATCAATCGGAACTGGGCTGTCTTCAACTGTGCGGCCGAGTCGGCGAGAGCCAATTACACTAATTTGTTCAATATTTTCTTCTGCTTGTGTTTCTTGCTGTGCGGCATTTACCGACCACGAGCCAAGTAGTGCAGCGGCAACACTGAGTGTAATGGTTTTTTTTGCTGTAAATAGCTGTTTTAGTTGCATGATTAGTTTCCCTCATTCAATGCTCTACAGGTAATTCAATTATTAATGAACTAATTGAAATTTCTGTTGTCAAGGTAGACCATTTTTACAACCAAGGTCAATTGAATTACATTCAATCTACAATTTATTTACAGCGGCAGGTGGACTATTTGAGTAGCCTGTAGCGTAAGTCGCCATTTACCATTTTATTTTACCTGTGAGCATATCTTTAAACATTACCCAATCGCCCCATAAACTATATAACGGGTGCTTAAATGTAGCAGGGCGGTTTTTTTCAAAAAAGAAATGCCCAACCCACGCAAAGCCATAACCAATCACTGGTAATAACCATAACAACATAAGTTGTGAGCTAAAAAACGCATAGCCTGCCAGTAACAGTACTAAACTACTGCCTATAAAATGCAATCTACGGCAGGTTTGATTTCGATGCTCTTTTAAGTAATAAGGGTAAAAGCGTTTAAAGCTTTTAAAGGATTGGGTTTCTGTCATTACTTAGCCTATTGATGTTTAAACGTTGTTAATTAATGTATTTAAGCGTAACTAAGCGCAGGTTAACAGCGATAAATGGCGTTTACCGCATCTTAATAGACAAAAGCAGGAAAAGTTAATAACTTAGAGTGATTATCAACAAGGAACTAAAATAACAATGCTAAAAAAAACACTGACCTGTGCGGTTGTAATCGCACTTGCGGGTTGTTCACAACCTGCAGAAAACACCTCTCAAAATGAAGTAAAAACAGCAATGAAAGCAGTTAACTCTCTAGATTACCCTGAAACTAAAAAAGGCACAGTGGTTGACACTTACTTTGGTGAAAATGTGGCTGATCCGTATCGTTGGTTAGAAGATGATATGAGTGATGAAACGGCTCAATGGGTTAAAACACAAAATAACCTAACCTTTTCATATTTAGAGCAAATACCGTACAGAGATACGTTAAAGCAGCGCCTTGAAAAGTTAATGAACTACGAAAAAATCAGCGCGCCGTTCACCGAAGGTGATTACACCTATTTTTACAAAAATGATGGCCTGCAAAATCAGTACGTTTTATACCGCAGTAAAGACGGCGGCGAGGCTGAGATTTTCTTAGATCCTAATACCTTTAGTGAAGATGGTACCACTTCAATGTCGGGCTTATCATTTTCAGAAGACGGCTCATTGTTAGCATACCAAATATCGGAAGGTGGCAGTGATTGGCGTAAAATCATTGTTATAGACACCGAAACCAAAGAGCAAGTAGAGCAAGCACTGGTTGATGTTAAATTTAGTGGCGTGAGTTGGTTGGCAAATGATGGTTTTTATTATTCAAGCTACGACAAACCAGAAGGCAGTGAGCTTTCTGCAAAAACTGATCAACATAAAGTGTACTACCATAAATTAGGCCAAGCCCAAAGCGAGGATACGCTAGTATTTGGCGATACCGCTGAGCAAAAACACCGTTATGTGGGCGCCAAAGCGACCAAAGATGGCCGCTATTTGTTTATTACTGCTAGCGTATCGACCTCAGGTAATAAATTATTTATTAAAGATTTAACTAAGCCAGATAGCGAGTTTGTTACCGTAGTGGGTAATACCGACTCTGATACCAGCGTGATTGATAACGAAGGTAGCAAGCTATTTTTGGTTACTAACTTAAATGCTCCAAATAAAAAAGTAGTGACGGTTGATGCAAGCAACCCGCAACCTGAAAACTGGCAAGACTTTATTCCAGAAACTGAAAACGTACTCAATGTAACGCTTGGCGGTAACACATTCTTTGCCAACTACATGGTTGATGCTATTTCTAAAGTGAAGCAGTATAACAAGCAGGGCGAATTGATCCGTGATATAAGTTTACCAGGCGTTGGTACGGCGGGTGGTTTTGGCGGTAAAAAAGAGCAAACTACGCTTTATTACTCATTTACTAACTACAAAACACCTGGCACGACTTACAGTTTTGACGTACAAAGTGGTGAGTCTAAAGTATATCGTAAGTCAGGGATTGATTTTAATAGCGACAACTACACCTCTGAGCAAGTATTTTATACCTCTAAAGATGGCACTAAAGTACCGATGATTATTACTTACAAAAGTGATATTAAATTAGACGGTAGCAACCCAACTATTTTATATGGCTATGGTGGCTTTAATATAAGCTTAACACCTCGCTTTAGTTCAACAACAGCAGCTTGGCTTGAGCAAGGCGGCGTATACGCAGTGGCAAACATTCGTGGTGGCGGTGAGTATGGTAAAGAGTGGCATAAAGCAGGTACGCAATTGCAAAAGCAAAACGTATTTGACGACTTTATTGCCGCCGCACAATACTTACAAGATAAAAAATACACCTCTAAAAAGCGCCTAGCACTGCGAGGTGGTTCAAACGGCGGGTTATTAGTCGGTGCCGTAATGACCCAGCGACCTGACTTATTTCAAGTGGCGTTACCTGCGGTAGGCGTACTCGATATGCTGCGTTATCATACTTTTACAGCGGGTGCTGGCTGGGCATACGATTACGGTACTAGCGACCAAAGTAAAGAAATGTTTGATTACTTAAAAGGCTACTCGCCAATTCATAATGTAAAAGCAGGGGTTGAATATCCGGCGACTATGATCACTACAGGCGATCATGATGACCGCGTTGTACCGTCGCATTCATTTAAATTTGCAGCAGAGCTTCAAGCGAAGCAAGCGGGTACTAACCCAACGCTTATTCGTATTGAAACCAATGCAGGCCATGGTGCAGGTACACCAACCAGTAAAATTATTGATCTTTATGCCGACATGTACGGTTTTACGCTATACAACATGGGCATTAAATCACTTTAATGTGACTTTATAAGCTAACGAAAAGCCGAGTTACTTAAGTGACTCGGCTTTTTTTATGCTCACTACTTTATTGTATGGGTGAGAACAACCGTTGATAAGTTTTATAAGCGTATTCGTCACTCATACCGCTTAAGTAGTCACAAATAATTCGCATGCCTTGATGGTGTTTTTCGGCTTCTAGGTAAAGTGCTTGCGTGGTTTCGGGTAATAACCGCATTGGATCGCTGGCAAATGCGGTAAACAGTTCAATAAGCAGGTTCTGCCCTTTAAATTCTATTTGCTGCATTTGAGGGTCGCGTATCAAGCGTTGAAACACAAAATGTTTAAGTATTTGTAATACGCTTTCGTATTGCTGATCTAATTTGGCGGTGTGCTTTAAAATAGGGCATTCAAAGGCATCGTTTTGTATGTCTAAATGAATATGAATAATAAAGGTATTTACTAATTCACCAATGGCATCTTTGCGTTCATGTTCGTGCTTTGAAAATAATCGCTCTGTAAGTGATTTAAGTAGCGTATTTAACCAATCATAGTTGAGTGCTTGTAAGTGCGGCAATGCATGGGTTAACCAATCGTCTAGGCTTAACACATCGGTGGCTATGGCATCTTCAAGGTCGTGTACGGCATAGGCAATGTCATCAGCCAGTTCCATAATGGCACTATCGAGAGATTTATAGCGTGTTTTAGCTCGGTATGAATCTACAATATTTTGGCTGGTTAATAATGCTTTATCGTTTTGACTCAGTGGTTCAATGATCCAATTAAATATAGGTGCATCGTCATTGTAAATACCTTTAGCAGGTCGCCAGTCGTCGGCTTTTATAAACGCGCGTTGTTTATCTACTTTGGGAATGTTGTACCACAACTGATCGATAAAACCAGGGTACTTTATAAACCCTAATAATGTGCGCCTTGTTAAGTTCATGCCATAGCCATTACTATAAGGCTCTAGTTTGGCGACTATTCGTAGCGTTTGTGCGTTACCTTCAAACCCGCCATGATCACGCATCATGTAGTTAAGTGCAATTTCTCCGCCGTGCCCAAAGGGGGGATGGCCGATGTCGTGCGCTAAACATAAGGTTTCGAGTAATCCGGTTGATGGAAAATGTTCAAAACGAGGGTGCTGGGCTTTTAAGTGACGTAATATGCCCGTGCCTATTTGCGATACTTCTAAAGAATGGGTAAGACGTGTGCGATAAAAGTCATTTAAACCAATACCCATTATTTGAGTTTTGGCTTGAAGGCGTCTAAATGCTGCAGCATGAATAATTCGAGAGCGGTCTATTTGCCAAGGAGAGCGGTTATCGTTTGGGCGGTGCTTATATTGTTCAATTATTCTATTTTGCCACTGTTTATCCATGTCACAACCTATCTCTATATCTACGACTTTAACGCTTAGTATATTATAAATAACTCACAATAGGCGTATGAATTTTATTCAGTTGTTCGGTATTCGCGTTTATAAAGTGGCTTAGGTATAATGAGTGTTCGTATGTATGTGACTACACCATACATAACTTAGAGTTTAATTGAGATAATACATGTTAAAAACTATTTTTCAGTTGTTGTTAGCCGCCCTTGTTATTTGGGCACTTACTCATCCATTTATACAAACTGATGAGTTTGTTTCAGATGAACAAACACGTGCTGACGACATTAAAAAAGAAAAGAAGAAAGAAAAACCATTGCACAATGTTAAGTTGCCAAAATTCTCAGAATACACCGATGTAAAAGAGAAAAAGCATGCGTTTTTTAACTTCATTAAGCCCCATGTAGAAGCCGAAAACAAAAAGATTTTACAGCAACGTGCAAACATTGAAATTGCGCGCATGATGCTAGAACACGACGAGCCGTTAAGTAAAAAACAAGCGAGCGATATTAAAAAAATACTTAAATTATACCGCTTACCTGAAACCTTAGACACGCTTACACTAACTCAAGCGCTGCGCCGTGTAGATATTATTCCTAAAGAACTTGCCCTAATGCAAGCTGCTAATGAGTCGGCATGGGGTACCTCACGCTTTGCCCGAATAGGCTTAAACTTTTTTGGCCAATGGTGCTACAAAAAAGGCTGTGGCATGGTGCCAAGAAGACGTAATAATGAAGCCGAGCATGAAGTGGCTGCATTTAAATCGGTTCGCGCTGCTGTAACGTCATATTTTAGAAATATTAATACGCATAATGCCTATAAACAATTACGCAGTATACGTGAAGATTTACGCGCACAGCAAAAGCCAATTAAGGCGACTAAGCTAACCCTTGGGCTGATGTCCTACTCAGAGCGTGGTGAAGCGTATATTGAAGAGCTAAATACGATGATCAATCAAAACCGAGCGTACTTTGATGAATAAATCAGTATTAAAATTAGTTACGACTATAGCGACCTGCTTTTTAGCAATAGCGGCAAATAACACCTATGCTAAAGAGTTTGTTATGTCGTATGACGGTTTTTACGACCGTTTAAAAGTAGTAAACAAAGGCGATTTTCAGTACGCCCGCGTAAACTTTTATATTAGCGATATTGGTACTAACGAAGTATGTAGTATCAAAAGCGGGACTATTTTAACTGAAAAAAATGAGTACCCGCTTAATTACACTGACAAAGCGCAACTGTTATTACCGTATGATAAGCAGCTCGATACTGACAAAGCGGTGATTGTGGTTCAGCCTAAAAATCCGATTCATGATTGTCAGTTAAAGCTCCAAATAGAGGCCAACGAGCTAGAAGGGCTAACCTTTTCAAAGCAATCATTATTAACCATTAATAATGAGCTTGAAGCGCTTTTAACAGACTTGTCGGGCTTTTTTGTTAGCAAACTAATGTGGTTTTTACTGCCTGAGCAAAAAGGGGTGGTTGTTACTTTTAATGCGCCTAAACAATTTGATGATGAGCGCATAACATGCGAAGAATCAGTATGTTATTTTGAAGTAACAGACAGCTGGCAAAACGACACAAAAGTATTGGCTGATATAAACGAGGTAGTTAAAGTAACGCCTTGGATCAGTAAGTAATAAAATTAATTGGTTTGATTATAAAGCGGGGTCAGGTTTGACCCCGCTTTTTTTATTGCTAAATTAAATAATGGCAGAGTGGCTATTCATGAGCGCGCTTTTTTCATCATGAGTAACAACTTTATTTCGGCCCGTTTCTTTAGCAAGGTAAAGGCGTTTATCAGCTTGCAATAGCAGCTCTTGCATATTTAAATCGCGAATAAGTGCGCTACTTACTCCAGCACTAACAGACAGTGCAATACTATTACCGTTAAAATAAAAGGGATATTGATCAATACTTCTGCATAGCTTTTGGGCTAACTGCCTTGCTTGAGTAAGATTTTTTTGATTAAGGAAAATAGCAAACTCTTCTCCGCCAATTCGAGCGGTAATGCCTGCTTCAAAAAACAATTCGTTAATATGTTGTGCAATCCACTTTATTGCTTCGTCGCCAGTTTCATGACCATATCGGTCGTTCACTTGTTTAAAAAGATCGATATCGAGCATAATTAACGACACTCTGCTGTTAAGTGGTGCAGTGTGGGTTATTTTTTTACACAGGCGGAAAAAGCCTCGCCTGTTTAATAATTGTGTGAGCGGATCGTGATTAGCTAAGTTTATTAGTTTTGATTCTTCATTGGCAAAAGCAATAAACGGCAGAATTAACGCACTGGCTGTGGTTAAAAATAAATGCGAGACCAATAATAGTTGTAACCCTGCGGCTAAGTTCGCCTGACTAATTTGGCTAAAGTAGGGTAAAACAAGGAGTACAACTTGCAACAGCATTACTACACTGTGTAGTGAAAAGCAGGCAATTAGTAGTCGTTGCTGTACTTTAGCAACACTGGGGGTTTTGATCATTAAATAGGCCGCGTAGCTAAATAGTACGGCAGTAATGATACTGGTAATAATTTGTCCCGCATCAATGAGATACACAGCAAGTAGCAATGTGCAACATATAGCACAAGCATAATATAAAGGCGTTAGCTTTACTGCAGGCACCGTACTTTGTGGTATTAACCCTAAAATAAGCAGGAGTGGGGTTAAAATAATAAATAGGTAAGCAAAAAAGTAAGTTAAAAGTGGATAGTCAATCACTCCTCTCAAACCAATCAGGGCAATAGCGGTTATAAACGAGCAGCAGGCAGTAGCAAAAAATAAAAAGCTAGGTTGTTTTTTATATGAATACACTGAAAAAAAGAACACTGCAATAAACAAGTTAAGAATAAAACAGAGGCTAATTAATGTGGGTAAATGAAGCATGTTTTAGTTGCTCTTTTAGCTGAATAAGAAATAACGCTTAACTCATTATTAGGTAGTAACACTAAAATAGCAAGGGAGTAAAAAGTATTAACTTTATACTCCCTTGCTACAAACTTAACCCTTTAAGGTCAGTCGTTAAACTAAACTTTTTAATGCGGCATCGATTTCAGAAAAGTGAAAACGGTAATTATTTTCTAATGCTTTTTTAGGCACCACAAATTGGCCGGTTGTGAGTAGATCTGCCATTTCTCCCATTAAAACATTGAGCACAGCTGCAGGCATGGGCATAAAGGCAGGGCGTGACAATGCTTTACCCAATGATTGGCTAAATTGTTTATTGCTTACCGGATGCGGGGCAGTGGCATTTACAGCACCAGAGATATCTTGATTACGAATCAAAAATAAAATGAGCTGCACCATGTCATCAATGTGGATCCACGACATACCTTGCTCGCCATTGCCAATTGGCCCGCCTAAACAAAGCTTAAATGCAGGCAACATTTTTCCAAGTGCGCCGCCTTTTTTAGCCAGTACAATGCCTGTGCGAAGTAAGCAAACACGAGTATCGTCAGACTCAGCTTTTAATGCAGCGAGTTCCCAATCCCTGCAAAGTTGGTGACTAAATTCATCGTGCGGTTCTGTGTTGTTTTCATCAACTTGGGTTTTACCTTGGCGACCATAATAGCCTATTGCACTGCCTGAAATAAACGTATGTGGCGGTGTATGACACTGATTAATTGCATCGCTTATGGCTTGGGTAATAATAATTCGGCTATCGCGTATTTTTGCTTTTTGTTTATCACTCCAGCGTTTATTAACGATAGGTTCGCCGGCTAAATTAATGACAATATCGACCGTATTAAAATCGACATCGTCTAAGCTGCTAACAGCATTTACTCTGTGGCCTAACAAAACTTTAGCTTTGGTTGGGTTTCTACTTAGTACCGTAATGTCGTGGTGGTGCAACAAGAAAGGGCAAAGGTGCCTACCAATTAAGCCCGTGGCGCCTGTAAAAAATATATGCATTGCAACTCCAAAATTATAAATAAAGCGGGATGTTTAAAATTTATACTCCCCAGCTCAACGATTTGCAAATTTATACGTACTAATCATTATTATGATCACCCATAAATATTTCATTCTATTGGGTTTTGCCTTACACTGAAGCCAAATAACAGCAATAGGATAAGAGTATTGGCAAGTTTAACTGGGGTAAATAAAAGCTTAATTATTTTTGCAGCGTTGGTCATTGTATTGGCGGGCATTAAAGCCGCAAGTGCTATTGTTATTCCGTTTATTTTGGCAGCATTCATCGCCATTATTTGTAGCCCACTCATTAATTTTTTTGCTCGCTACCGTATTCCAAAAGGCATAGCGGTGGTGCTTGTGGTGCTTATTATTATGGGCTTAGGTGTTAGCTTAGGCGGTTTAGTGGGGCAGTCGGTTAATGACTTTTCAAAGCAGTTACCTGAATACAAAGCACAGTTAAAAGAAGAATTTGTATGGCTGGTTGATATGGCGTCGCAATACAATATATTAATTAATAAAGAACAAATTTTGTCTATGTTCGACCCCGGTAAAATGGTTGATGTTGCCACCAATATGTTAACCGGCTTAGGTAGCGTAATGGCCAATATGTTTTTAATTATTTTAACGGTTGTTTTTATGCTGTTTGAAGGGCCCATACTTGGTAAAAAAATACATTTAGCACTAGACGACCCCGATAGTAAAATTAAGCAAATTGACCGCTTTTTAGACTCTATCAACTCTTATTTGGCTATTAAAACCCTAGTAAGTTTAGCCACCGGTGTAATTGCTGGTTTTTACTTATGGATACTCGATGTTGATTACTTTGTACTTTGGGGCGTACTGGCATTTATGCTTAATTACATTCCTAACATTGGTTCAATCATAGCGGCTGTGCCAGCACTGTTACTGGCGCTTATTACTCAAGGTCCTTTAGTGGCAGGCCTCGTTGGTGCGGGTTATTTAACTATAAATACCGTAATGGGTAATATTGTAGAGCCTAAATACATGGGTAAAGGGTTAGGGCTCTCTACGTTAGTGGTATTTTTATCGTTAATATTTTGGGGTTGGCTATTAGGCTCTGTGGGAATGTTGTTATCGGTGCCGTTAACTATGATTGTAAAAATAGCGCTAGAAGCCAGTGACGAAGGGCGTTGGTTAGCCACTATGCTTGGCACAGGTGAAGAAACCGTCATTAAATCAGAAGACTAATACCTTACAAAGGCGTGCCTAAGCACGCCTTTAACATTATTAAGTATTTATTAAATTAGCTAAGGCGCTATCTACGGCGTTTATAGCCCCCTCTAAATAGCCAGCCTCCTGCTTTGCAAACTCACTGCCCACAAAATGCACTTTTAACTGTTTGAGTTGCTCGCTAAGCCCTGAAAAATTAAATTCAGGATGCTGCGATACACCTAGTTGGTCATCCTTGTTGGCCACAAATTCATCCTCAGCCCAATCTTTTATCGTGCAATCAGTGGCAGTATAAGCCTGCTCACCATAAAAATAGCCAAGCTGATCAAGGCAGGCTTGGGTTAATTGCTCGCGAGTTACTTGACTTCGCTGTAAGTAAGGCACGCCAATAAAGCCAAATAGAGCAGGGTGAGCATGATCACTTGCTGACGCATCATGTATTTCTACTAACGGGCCTACACGGCTAAAACATTGCCCCGATAAGTTTTTATCTCGCCAAAAAGCGTGCTCAAAGGTGGCAACAAACTTTGCTTGGCCTGCCATCCACGTAGGCACGGACGCTAAACGCTGTGCTAAAATATTATCAGCCCATAAATGCGGGGTTAAATGCTGGCCGATCATTCTAGGCGGTAACGCCAACAGTAACTGATCGCAAGTAAAGTGCTGCGTACTCCCTTGGTAATTAGCGCTTATATGCCAGCCATCGGAAAGCTTTTTCACTTCACTAACAGGGTGCTCTAATTTAACTGTGTTTGGGTCAAGCTGCTGATAAAGCGCATTAATAAGCTCGTTCATACCATTTTGGATTCTAAATAGCTGCATTTCACCCGCCCCTGCAATTTGCTGAGCAGGGGCAGTATGCGATGCTTGATACAATACATCACCTTGTGTGTATTGCTCAAACACAGGGATGTTTAAAGCAGCAACTAATTGTTGAATATTAGGCTGGTGCGGAAATATCCAGGTAGGGCCTAAATCGTGGCCAATGGTGTTGTTGGCTGCCAAAAAGTGAGACGCAATACGACCGCCCAAATTGGCTTTGGCCTCTAATAATAAAAACGGAATATTTCGTTTTTTTAGGTTGTAAGCGGCATATAAGCCCGCTAAGCCACCACCAATAATAACCACAGGTTTATGCATTTTAAAATCACTTTAGCTAAATCAATCTACTGGTAGGTAGTTTGTGGTTTTTATGCAGATTTGTCAAAACGTTTTATGGGCTAAGTGAGTAAGCTTTAGTGTGCACTCATATTCAGGAAAATGAGCGACGCGAGCCTATTGTTCAAATTAGCACTGCTTAAAATAATAAAACTTAATGATAGCAATGTGTTAGCTAATTTGTTAAAACTATGTAAGGAAAAAAATGAGCGTAGCGCTGGTATAAATATACGAGAGTCACCGACTATAAAATTGTCTGCCATACTTAACAAAGGAAGGTCTATGAAAAAGGAAATCACAACAACATTTAACGCATTAGCAACATTCGTGGCTCTGCTAGTGATAACTGTCCACGAATTAATATATTATGAACCACACTCCGAATCGAACACCGTTTTTATTGATTTGTTCTTTGAATCTTCGTTGTTTAAATCACTGTTCTTATTTGTAATGCTTATAACAATGATGCTAGTTTTTGCAGAAATTTTTCGAAATATATGGAATCGATTGTTTACCGATTTATTTAAACTTCGAAATATTAACTTAAATGAGGCGTATTCGATTACCTCCCTATTAACATTAGTACTTTTCAATTGATGGTTAACAAAAGCTTTAAGCGGATAAAAATGAAAAGCACTTTTTAGCTTAATCATGTATTACCAAACATAGAAGTAGATTATGAAAAATAAGTTTATGGTTATTGTGTGTTCTTTTTTATTAACGTTTTCTTTGAATGCGTTTGCTCAAGAGGATAGCTCAGCAAAAGTAGCCCAGATATTAGGGGATACAATACACGGGACTGATCTAGAAATAGATTTGAGGTTTTTAAAAGGATATAAGCGATCTTATCCTGATTTATCAGAAGATAATGTGCTTGATAAAATGCGAGCAGATAAATTAACGTCAATAATTTGGAAACGAATTATCCAAAAGTTATCTGATGAACATAATTTAGAACCAACAGCTGATGAAGTCGGAAGTTTTACTGAAGCCATGCATCGTTTTAGCTCAAAGCCATCAGCTGAGACATTAACTTCTGAGATGAAAGAAGCTTCATTTAGGGCAAATAGAGACGTCGTTAAAACTTACAAAATTAGTAAGTATCTTTATGAAACGTATGGAGGCACAGTTATTTTCCAACAGGGAAACCCTCATGAACCTGTAGGAGCCTACCGTAAACTTTTAGAAGAGTATCAAGCCCAAGGGAATTTTAAAATTTATAACCCAAAATATGAAAAAGCTTTCTGGGCGTATTATTTGAGAAAACACCCAATGGTTATTCCAGAGGATAAAGTCGATTTTTCCAAACCATGGTGGGAAAAAGCACAGGTTGAGTAGTGCGTAAAAGCGTATATCAAGCTGTTAAAAAAGCAAAAATATAGTTGACTGTTTTCGTTCCATTTTAACCTATAATTTTTTGTACATTATTATGGCTTGCCCTTGCCTGTGAATTAAATATTTAAAAGGAATTAATTAAATGACAATGAAACAGTTTAAAACAGCGCTAGGCTTTAGCCTGATCTTAGTTACATTTAATAGCTATGCAACATCACTACAGAATCAGAATATTAGCAAATCTTGTGTTAGTGTTGAGAGTGAAAAAGATAAAAAAAGCCGACTACAAAGAGGAGAAGAAAGAGTAGACATTTTTGTCGGTCTGAATTCATTTACTGCTTATGATGAAGGGTTTAGACAAAAGATGAAGAGCGTTCCTGTTAAAGAAATTATGCCATATTCGTTTGCGTCCATGGGCATTATTGCTGCTTCAATGCAAACGGTTTTTCCTGTTTTACAATTAGCGTTGTGCAATGAGGAATATGCAATTAATAATAAGTGTAATTATGAAAGGAATATTCATGGAGGGCGGCTTATTAGTATGGAAACTGAATGGAAAAGTGATACCCAATATACAATGACACAATACGTAACCAATGCTGAAACTGGTGCTAAAAGAATAAAGCTGCTTCTCTCATCTGAACTTCCAAATTACTGGAATGGTAATATGACATTGTTTAACGAGGATGGTTCTAAAGCCGAGGTATCTTGGTCTAGAAGTGATGATGGAACTGAATATTATCAAGGGCGAAGCCTAGGCGGCACCGATATATCAAGTACAACATTTACTGAGTACCCAAATTGCTCTGCAGAGGTAACATATGTCAAAAACGACGTTAAAATTACAGCAAATTGGACATTAGTTGATGAAAAAACAACAGGCAACTTTGTGTATTGTAATCAAAAAGGCTGCCACAATGGGCAGTGGTAAATATTTCAAATTTGATATGAATCTCTGTTTTGTTGTCGTAATTTAAATAATGACGCGATTATTATAATAATATAGCTGGAATGAAAAAATAAAATGAAGTCTTAGGACTGCATTTACCCAAAATATATTTAAAACCCTATCAAAAATATGATATCTAATAACACTGAGATTTGTTCTGGTTTAAGTACAGTCGAGCATTACTGCTATCTTTATTTATTGCTAGCACAAGCCACAAATAATATAAGTGATAATAAGGGTAAAAACTACAATGACTCAAAATAATAAAATTAACTATATTGAAATTCCTGCACAAAATATTGCAGTTACAAAGGCTTTCTTCAGTACGGTGTTTGGCTGGTCATTTGTAGATTATGGCCCAGAATATTGTAGTTTTACCGCGCAAGGGGTTGATGGTGGTTTCTTTAAATCTGATTTAGTTGTTTCTACTAAAAACGGAAGCCCGTTAATTGTGTTATACAGTAATGACCTTGAAGCGACTCAAAATAAAATTGAAAAAGCAGGAGGCAAAATAATTAAGCCTACATTTTCATTTCCCGGTGGTAGACGATTTCACTTTAGCGACCCTAATGGAAATGAATTTGCGGTATGGTCAGAGTAATCACATTTCAAACTATATAACTACAAAAATGCAGTCTTTAAGGCTGCACTTCCCAAAACACCAATAAACTATTCACTTAATTACCAAGCCACAACATAAATCGCTTACCTATGAGCTAATTAAAGAGACGTTTTAAGCTGCTGAATAAACTGCTCGGTCATGGCTATTTCACATTCTTTGTAGGTAACAACGGCTTGTTGTGCATTAGGTTGTTTTAGCATGTAGCGCCATTGGCAGCTTCTTTGAATGTAGTTGTCTTTAGCGTTAATGCTTAGCTTGAATAATGACAAAATTTGGGTGTTGCCAGTTTCGCTTTCTAATGCAGATAGTTCAAAGGTACGCTTTTGGATCCAGCTATCTTGTTCTTGCTGTACTCTATTTAATTTGGCATCTAAACATTGTGTATATGCTTTGATTTGTTCGGGTAGGGCGTTCTTTTCAAGTGTGCATTCAAGCGGCGCTGCAACGCTTGGAACAGCCCAAGCAAATAATAGGGCTAGAGTGAAACAAAGGATATACTTACTTTTTTTCATGGTAATTAAACTCGAGAATAAATTTTGCGCCGCCCAAACGTTGCGACTGAGAAATAGTTAACAACCCGTGATACGACTTCACTAAGTCAGATACAATCGCCATGCCAACACCATGGCCACTCTCGTAAGTATCAAGGCGCGTACCGCGTTGAAGCAATGACTCGCGTTTATCTGGTTGAATACCCGGGCCGTCATCACAAATACTAATGCTGAGCGTTTTAGCTTGTGAAACGTCAATACTGACTTGGGAGCGACAGGCTTTGCAGGCATTATCTATTAAGTTACCTAATAACTCCATTAAATCGGTTTTATCGCCTAAAAAGTAATCTTTATCACTCACTTTGCAATTAAATATGATGTCTTTATCGCGATAAACTTTACCCATTGCACTTAAAATAGAGTCGATAACCGGTTTGATGGGGGTTTGCTTTTTCCATGTATCGGAAGCCCCAGTAGCAGCACGTTTTAATTGGTGCTCGATCATCACATTAATTCTGTCGAGTTGTTCTTGTGCGTCGGCATCGTTGGCCAGTGGGCTTGATTTTAATACAGCTAACGGCGTTTTAAGTGCATGTGCTAAATCACTGAGTGAGGCGCGGTAGCGCTCTTTTTGGCGTTGCTGCGACTCTAATAATAGGTTGAGGTCGGCTTTTATTGTTTGTAGTTCAACGGGGTATAAGCCTTTAATTTCTTGAATATCGCCTGATTCAATAGCTTTTATTTCTTTATCTAGGCGCTGCAGCGGCCTTGCACTCCAAATAAAACCAATAGCCATTAACCCTGCTATAGCAATCCCCATTATAAACATCCAATCGACTAAGGTTTGTTTAAACCCGTCCATTAAACGCAGTAGGGCATCGTTGCGTTTTAATAAAATAAATCGTGCTTGCTCTGATTGGTCAATATTATTAAGAATGACCGTTAAGCTTAACTGCCAATAGGCGGTGTTGTTATAAACCACGCGTCTAAAGTCTGCAGCACCGGCTTTGGGCTCTATATATTGGGGAACAAAGTTAACGTTAACCGCCGACTCAGAATGCCAAATAGGCACATCGTCACGGTAAATCATGGCGTAGGTGTCTGAGTTTAGGTTATTAAGTTCGGGCGTTAAGATAGAGCTGGGCATGATAATACCGCGCTCGGTAAAATCAACCTCGGAGATGAGTGAATATAGGTGCGCTTCGAGGTTTTTTTCGGTGGCATCAACAAGTGACGCGTAATACGCCTTACCTATGGAGTAAAACAAAATAGGTAAGGCGACTAATAAAACAAAGACAAGGATAAATCCTTGCCTTATTTTTAACGAAATTTGCGGTGCTACCACTGGCTTTTAAGCCTGTAACCACGCCCACGTAGTGTTTCTACTGGGTTAAGCACACCGTCAGGGTCGAGCTTTTTACGTAAACGCAATACAAACACTTCAATGACGTTTGAATCAAGATCGAAATCTTGGTCATAAATATGTTCTGTTAACTCAGACTTTGAAATTACTTTTTGCGGGTTAACCATTAAGTATTCAAGTACTTTATATTCGTATGCGGTTAAGCTTAGCTCTTTGTCGTTTACCCACACTTGTTGTGAACGCGTATGAATTTTAATAGGGCCGGCTGTCATTTCTGGGTTTGCTTTACCTGCACTTCGACGAATAAGCGCATTACAGCGAGCAATGAGTTCTTCAACATGAAATGGCTTGGTTAGGTAGTCGTCAGCGCCCGCATCGAGGCCTTCAACTTTGTCTTGCCAGCGATCGCGCGCCGTTAAAATTAAAATAGGGATAGTGATCCCTTGGGCGCGGGCTTTGTTTATAAGCTCTATGCCATCTATTTTAGGCAGGCCTAAATCAACCACTGCCATGTCTAAAGGGTATTCTGTTATATGAAAAAGGCCCGCTTCGCCATCGTGACATAAATCAACACTGTAACGCTCTTTTTCTAATGCATTGCGCAGATTATCTGCCAAATGTAAATCATCTTCTATTACTAAAATTCGCATTGGTTAATCCTTTTTCACTTCGCCAGTTTTTTTGTTTATCTTCAAATCGACGACGTGGCCGTCAGCTTTTAAAATTCGTACTGTATAAAATTGTGTTTCTTCTGAAATTTTTAATGTTGTACCGTCTGTGGTTTGTTTTGCAAGTATTACTGCTTTCTTTTTGCTTATCTCAATTTTATCGGGTGTGCTGTTAGTATTATTTGCATGGGCAACATTAGCCAAACAAAAAACAGCAATTAAATTGAGTATTAATAATACACGCATTACGAAACTCCTAGAACATACCTGCTTAGCCTAAAAAACTAAGCCACTAAAATTTAATTACTCTATTGGGTATTTAAATTTTTATAAGACAAAGTCTAATTAAAAATGAGTGAACAAACCCTGAATTACTGGTTGCAGTTAAACAGGGGAACTCACGTTAATGTTAAGCAGGGAACACTTTTTTGAATGGTTTAACGATTGAGTTTTCATATACGCCACCCGCAACATAAGGATCATCTGCGGCCCATTCTCTGGCATCTTCTAAAGAGTTAAATTCAGCAATCACTAAAGAGCCAGTAAAGCCCGCATCTTGAGGGTCTTCACTATCAACCGCTGGAAGGGGGCCGGCTGTTAATAGTCGACCTTCGTTTTCTAGCGTTTGTAAACGTGCTAAATGAGCAGGGCGAGCGGCTTTTCTGTGCTCTAAGCTGTTCTGGACGTCCGTTGAATAAATCATATACAACATAAAAATACTCTCAAAACTTGTTAAATTTAATTAACTGCATACTAGCATAGCGTTGATAAATGGTGAATTAAAAGTGTTTATGGCGATGTTTACAGCAAGAATGTTTTTTTACGCGGTAATTGCTTGAAAAGCGTTGTGTAACACTGGTAGAGTCCCTTGGATAAGATAAATAATAACAAGGTTATTACATGAGTGAAAATAGAGAGCACTTTAGCTCCCGCTTAGGATTTATATTAGCAGCGGCGGGTTCTGCTGTGGGCATTGGTAACTTAGTAGGCTTTCCAGTTTCTGCGACTAAGAATGGCGGTGGTGCATTTTTGCTCGTCTATGCTTTGTTCGTCGCATTCATTTGTTTACCCGTCATGATGGCCGAAATGGCTATGGGTCGCCACGCACAAAAAGATCCTCTTGGTGCATACAAGGCGTTAGCCAATAACGATAAAAAATGGAAGTTTGCTGGCTTTTTAGCCGTGTTAACGCCATTTATGATTGCCGTTTTTTACATGGTGATCACGGTGTGGATTTTTGGTTACTTAAGCCAAACCGCATTTGGTAATTTGGATAAGTTGGCAAACCCTGGGCACTTTGATGAGTTTATTAACAGCTACACGGTGTTTGGCTACATGGCACTGGTTGTGGTGATTGTTAACTTAATATTGGTCGGTGGCGTAAAAGATGGCATAGAAAAAGCGGCTAAATTTTTGATGCCGGCGTTATTTGTCATGCTTATTATATTAGTGGGTTACGTACTCACCCTTGATAACGCAATGGCGGGTGTGAAGTACTATATTATTCCTGATTTTAGTAAAATGAATGCCAGTGTTCTTAATGGCGCATTGAGCCAAGCGTTTTTCTCATTGTCGTTAGGTATGGGTATTTTAATTACGTATGCCTCTTACATTTCTAAAAAAGATGACATTGTGGGCAGTGCGAAAATGGTTGCCATTACCGACTCATTAGTTGCCTTTGTTGCAGGCTTAATGGTGTTACCGGCTATTTTTAGCTTTGACCCAAATACCGATCCGACAAAGTTGTCTGACTCGTCAGTTTCAATGATTTTTGTGTACTTACCAAAAATCTTATTAGCGTTACAACACGATATTGGCTACTTTGGCGCATCAGCCGTGGCGTTTATTTTCTTCTTGCTGGTATTTTTTGCCGCAATTACATCGTTGGTATCAATTGTAGAAGTGCCGACTGCCACACTCAGCGACCGTAAAGGCATTAGCCGTAAAAAAGCGCTAGGAATACTTACCTTATCAACCGGTGTGTTAACCATTATGTGTATTATGTCGTTTGGTATGATTGACAGCCTAACAACCTTTACTAGCTACGGCAGTGGTAACAAGAGCTTTTTTGATATTGTATATGACGTGTTCTACGACACTATTTTACCACTCAATGGTTTAATGGTGTGTTTGTTTGTAATGTATAAATGGAAGAAGGTTCGTTTAAGTGAAGAGCTAAGACAAGGTTCGCCTAATTATGCGAATAGCTTTATGGAAAAGTACGTTAACTTTTCACTACAAACATTTATCCCAGCGATTTTACTGCTTATTTTTGTAAACACCGTTGCGACCAAGTTTTTTAATATCAGTATTTTTGGTTTTTAATTAAAACTTAATTTAATAAAGCCGCGCTTATCGCGGCTTTTTGTTGCGGTTAGTTAATTCAGTGCACCCGAATCTAAGTAGTCACCAATCCCCAATGTAAACATCCAAATGCCCCATAAGCTGTGCTCAATAACACAGGCAAAAGTTGAGCGACTTTGTGCGTAGGTATAGGCAAACAGCAAGCCACCGACAAACGCTAAACTAACAGCTATCCAATTGGCGTAAATAATATGTGCCAATGCAAATACACTGGCGCTAATAATAATGCGCAACCATTTACTGGGCATAATGCGCTTATAGCGATGAAAAAAATACGTTCTAAATATTAACTCTTGCGGGATCACCGACAATAAAGGGTAGAGCAGCAATAGCATCAGCCAATCGGTGAGGTTTTCACGCGGTAAAGTAAACCAGTGTCCTTGGTAGAGTAGGTTATAAAACACCCCTGAAAATAATGCGCCAATAAAGAAAAAGCTAAACATACGGCGCTTCACAGCAGAAAACTGCCCCATACTGGTTAATCTAAAGCGCTTAAAGTGAATGTCGTTTAGTAGCAGCATACAGCACACACTCATTAAAATGATCAGTGCTGGAATAAGCCAGTTAGATAAATACTGGCGAATATTAAAGCCAATTAAAGGCAGTATGATAAAAATAAAGGTAAATTCAAACCAGCGGTATTGATTAGCGTTCACGTTTGCTCACGTTGATTTTTATTTCACCTTAGCAAGCGATTAAGTCATCTTTATGACTATAAAACAGCCAAGCTGATTATATTTAAACCCAATGAGTTTCACTAAGGCCCTTAGCCCTCGGTTAAGGTTGACTTACCCCCTTGCAACCCTTAGCCTGCCTGCTTTTATTTTTACATCATTGTATTGCCACGCTAGTTGGCTAAAGCCAGCGCGTGTATTTAGGAGCAAAAAATGAATAAGGCAGAACTTGTTACAGCCATGGCACACACGAGCGAGTTAACAAAAAAAGAGGCGCAATTAGCGTTAACCAGCTTACAAAAGGTGATTACCAAATCATTGTCTGAAGGCGATCAGGTACAAATATCTGGTTTTGGCACTTTTGCATTAAGTTATTACCCAGCCCGTACGGGTCGTAATCCACAAACAGGCGAAGCAATAGAAATAGAAGGGGCTAATAAAGCCGTATTTAAGCCAGCCAAAGCGTTAAAAGACAGCCTTTAATTGTCAATGCCTGTAAGGGAGTTTTGTTATTCAAACAAAGCATGTACCTTGCAGGCTATTTTTATTTTTAAAAAATGGCTGTGTAGTATCTGCAACCACTGTAAATAATTTACATAGCACTCTCATCTCTTTAAATAAAACGCCAATATTATCAGTATGTTATTTTTGGTATGTGATATGCAAACCTCTCTGTGTATCAAAAAATAAGATAAGGAGTATTTAATGAGTAATTTACATAGCAGCACCCGTTTACAAGGTAAAAAAATTGCTATTTTAGCCACCGATGGATTTGAACAAAGCGAGCTACTTTCGCCGCAAAGCGCATTACTAGAGGCGGGCGCCGATATAGAGGTGGTGTCTATTAAAGAAGGGCAGATCACTGGTTGGAATAAAGATAATTGGGGTGAAAAAGTAACCGTTGATAAATTAGCTGCCGATGCCAATGCCGCTGACTACGATGCACTTTTATTGCCGGGTGGTTTGTTTAATCCCGATAGCTTACGTCAAAATACAGATGCCAAAGCGTTTGTTGATGGCTTTTTTGGAACTAAGAAAAACAAACCCGTGGCCGCTATATGTCATGCACCTTGGTTATTAGCTGAAATTAATAAGCTCAGAGATAAAAAAGTGACTTCTTTCCCTAGTATTAAAAGCGATTTAATTAACGCCGGAGCTCATTGGGTAGATCAAGAAGTGTGTGTTGATAACGGCTTAGTCACTAGCCGCAGCCCTGCAGATTTAGATGCATTTAATGCAAAATTTATTGAAGAAATACTCGAAGGTAAGCACCAAGCGCACTAGCTCTGGGCTTTTAAATAGAAAAGGGCATATTACATGCCCTTTTTTATTGATAATGATAAAACACAGCTCGCTATTAAAGCGCAGTAGCGGCTTTCATATCGCTTACAAATGTTTTTAGCTGCGAGGTCATCGCATCTAAATCATCTAAGTTTGCTTCAATAATTTTTACCACAGCAGAGCCCGAAATAGCCCCCGCAGCACCGGCTTTAAGTGCCGCTTTTACATCTTCAGGCGTTGAAATACCAAAGCCTAATAATGCAGGTGCACTGTGGTACTCTTGTAAGCGCGTAACCACATGGGTTGCTGGCATTTGTGCTTTGGTGTCTGTACCTGTTACCCCAGCACGAGAAAGCAAGTAGGTGTAGCCACGGCCGTATGATGCACATTCACGCAAGGTATCGTCACTGGCGTTCGGTGTAGCGATAAAAATCGGGTCTATACCATTGGCCATGGCGGCTTTTCTAAACATTTTAGACTCATGTAATGGCACATCAGCCACTAAAATAGAGTCAACACCCACTGCTTTTGCATCGGTGTAAAACTTTTCTAAGCCACGTTTAAATATTAAGTTTGAATACAATAACAAACCAATTGGAATGTCGGCGTTATATTCACGGATCTCTTTAATAATATCAAAGCAGTCTTGCGTATTAATATGCACGTTTAAGGCACGAATATTGGCTTTTTGAATGACAGGGCCATCGGCAATCGGGTCGGAAAACGGAATACCTAATTCAAGCCCGTCAGCGCCGCCATCAATTAAGCTTTTAATAATTTCGATGCTTTGCGCTTTACCTGGATCGCCAATGGTTACAAACGGAACAAAAGCACCCTGGTTTTGCTCTTTAAGCGCGGCAAACATTTTTCCATAACGGTCAGTTTTTACGTGGCTCATAGTTGACCTTCCTCTGATAATACCTTGTGTACGTGGGCTAAGTCTTTGTCTCCACGACCACTTAAATTAATAACAATGATACTGTCTTGCGTTTGCTCTTCTGCATAATCTAGGGCATAGGCTAGCGCATGACTTGATTCAAGCGCAGGAATAATCCCTTCGTGTTTAGCCAATGCTTGAAAAGCATCAAGTGCTTTGGTGTCGGTAATACCGACATATTGAGCACGGCCAGTTTCGTGCAAAAAGGCATGTTGAGGGCCAACTGCGGGGTAATCTAGTCCCGCCGATACAGAGTAAGACTCTTCAATTTGGCCATCTGTATTTTGCATAATATAAGTGTAAGTACCGTGCAAAATACCTTTTGTTCCTTTACAGATGGTTGCGCCATGCTCGTGCGTGTCTAACCCTTTACCTGCAGGTTCAACACCAATGAGTTTAACGCTTGGCTCATCAATAAAATCGGTAAACATACCAATTGCGTTAGACCCACCGCCTACACATGCAATAACCGCATCAGGCAAACGGCCTTCGGCTTTAAGTACTTGTTGTTTTGCTTCTTCACCAATAATTTTTTGATATTCACGTACAATAGTCGGGAATGGGTGAGGACCCGCTGCAGTACCTAAAAGGTAATGAGCCTCTTGATAATTGGCAGACCAATCACGCAGTGCCTCGTTAACCGCATCTTTTAATGTACCCGAGCCTGCGGTTACCGGAATAACTTCAGCGCCCATTAGCTTCATTCTAAATACATTTGGCTGTTGGCGTTCAACATCTTTTGCACCCATGTAAATACGGCATTTTAAGCCAAGCAATGCACAGGCAAGTGCAGTGGCTACACCATGTTGGCCGGCGCCTGTTTCAGCAATCACTTCTTTTTTACCCATACGTTTGGTAAGCAGTGCTTGGCCTAAAACTTGGTTTGTTTTGTGCGCACCACCGTGGAGTAAATCTTCACGCTTTAAATACAGTTTTACTTTTGGGTTTTTAACTAAGTTACGCGTTAAAGTAAGCGGGGTAGGACGACCCGCATACTCGTTAAGTAATTTACTTAGCTCTGCCTGAAATTCAGGATCTTTTTGTGCTTTATTAAATTCGTTTTCTAACTGCTTAAGCGCAGGGACAAGCAGTTCGGGTACAAACATACCGCCAAACTCGCCAAAATAAGCTGGATTTTGCATTTTAACCTCAATAATTTCTGATACTTGTAAAAGCATGATGTAGTTTGTTTGCACACTTTTTACCTGGAGACTCTTCTACACCTGAATTTAAATCAAGCCCAAGAGCACCTTGAAAAAGTGCATCGCTAATATTGTCTGGGTTTAAGCCGCCAGCAAGCATAAATGGGGTCGTGGCATCGCGAAGTACCGACCAATCAAATGTTTTGCCTGTGCCGCCAGCCTGTGAATCACTGTGAGTGTCGTATAAATGGCGATCGGCTCCTATAATCGGTTGAGGCAAAGCATCTTTGATGGCCTGTGCTTTCCATATTTCACAATGACGTGGTAGTTCATTACGTAACGATGCAATGTAATGTTCATCTTCTTGGCCATGTAATTGAACAGCAGACAGTTTTAGTTGTTTAGCGTGCTCAGCAACCTCTGCTATGGCGGCATTAACAAACACCCCAACAAATTTTAAAGGGGCACTTTGGCTGATTTCTTTGGCGCAATCTAAATCGACAAAGCGCGGTGATTTTGGATAAAAAATTAATCCGCCATAAAGGGCACCGTTGTCGTAAGCCGCAATGGCATCTTGATTACGGGTTAATCCACAAACCTTGTTTTCGCCTAGGATTACACGGCGGCACGCTTGTAATAAATCAGCCTCAGCCATTAATGAGCTGCCAATTAAGAATCCATTACATAAAGGCGCTAAACGCTTTACATCTTGATGGGTATAAATACCTGACTCTGAAATAACCACTTTATCGTTAGGAATAAGCTTACGTAGTCGCTCGGTTGTGGCTAAGTCGGTGCTTAAATCGCGCAAGTCACGATTATTAATCCCAATTATTTGTGCATTGAGTGCCAGTGCACGATGCACCTCTTCTTCGTTACTCACCTCAGTTAGTACCGACATATTTAACGAATCGGCGACTGCATGAAGCGTTTTATACTGCTCATCGTCAAGCACTGATAGCATCAGTAAAATAGCGTCACCACCATAAATACGTGCCATGTAAACTTGGTATTCATCAATAAAAAAGTCTTTACAAATAAGTGGCTGCTCTACTTGGCTGCGCACAAACGCAAGGTAATCAAAGCTACCCTGAAAGTACTTTTCGTCAGTTAATACACTCATACAAGTGGCATACTGCTTATACGCTTGGGTGATTTCTGTTAAATCAAACGGCTGACGAATTAACCCTTTAGAAGGCGATGCCTTTTTGCACTCTAAAATAAACTGCGTGCCAGGTGCCGCTAACGCTTGATAAAAGCTACGTGTGGTGGGTTTAGCTTGATGCTTAAAGCTCTCAAGTGGGCGCGCTGCTTTGCGTTCAATGAGTTCTATTTTTTTATCGGCAATAATTTTGTCTAATACATTAGCCATGACTTACCTCAATAATTGCATTTAGTGTGTCCATGGCCTTGCCTGAACGTAATAATGAGTGTGTTATTTGTGCACCTTGTTTTAACGATTGTGCTTGGCCAGTTAAGTACAGCAATGCAGCAACGTTAACAATAATAGCGGCGTTATGTGCCTCGCTACCTTTGCCCTGTAAAATGGCAAGGCTGGCGTTTGCATTGTATTGTGGGCCTTCACCGGCTAATTGTTCAAGTGAATAGTTTGCAAGGTCAAAATCACTAGGGTTGAGTGTGTATTGGGTGATTTTGCCGTTATCCAGCTCAACAACCTGTGTTGGGCCATGCAAGGCGATTTCGTCGGTGCCAGAGCCGTGAACTATCATAGCGCGTTTAGTGCCCAGAGTATGAAGAGTTTGCGCCATAGGTAGGCACAAGGATTCATCGTATACCCCCAGCAATTGAACATCTGGGGCAGCAGGATTAGCTAGCGGCCCAAGAATATTAAAAATAGTACGGGTTTTTAAAGTGGTTCGTACGTTCATCGCATGGCGCACGCCGCTGTGATAGTGCGGTGCAAATAAAAAGGTAAAATTTGTATGTTCAAGGCATTTAGCCGCTTGTGTGGGAGTCATATCAATATTGATCCCCAAGGCTTTGAGTAAATCAGCAGACCCTGAGTTACTCGATACACTGCGATTGCCATGTTTTACCATATTAACACCGGCAGCGGCTGCCACAATTGCCGCGGTTGTACTGATATTGATAGTGTTTGAACCATCGCCACCGGTACCACAGCTATCGGCAAGTTGAGTTTTAATGGTTGTAAATGCCACGGCGTTTTCACGCATTGAGGCCGCGGCACCGGCGATTTCATCGCTTATTTCACCTTTCATTTTAAGGCTAATTAACAGTGCAGAGAGCTCAATATCGCTCATATTCCCTTGCATTATTTGATCAAAAAGTGTTTTTGCTTGTGCATAGCTCAATGATTGCTTGGCAATAACGTGCTCAATAGCCTGTTGAACATTAAGCGAGTTTTGTAATTGTGTAGTCATAATGTTCCCTTTATTTGGCACGCGTTAAATAGGCAACGCTTTGCTGCAGCAGCATAGCGCCATTGGGCGTTAAAATAGATTCTGGGTGGAATTGATAACCCAGCGCAGTGTCTTGATGATGATAAATAGCCATTGGAATATCTTGATACTTTGCAATAACCGCTAAGTTATCAGGCACTTTTGTGGCCATTAATGAGTGATAACGCGCCACTGGCATAGTGCTACCCATTCCGTTAAACACCGGGTGATCGTCTAACTCAATTATTGATGATTTACCATGTACGGTTTCACCAGCATGACCGATTACTCCGCCGTAACTTTGTGTTAGTGCTTGTTGGCCTAAACAAATGCCCAGCATCGGGAATTTACCTTTGCACAGGCTAATTAATTCCATTAGGCAGCCCGCATCACTCGGTGCCCCTGGGCCTGGCGATAAAACCAGTAATACCTGCTTATGCTCTGCCTGCATTTTGTTGAATATTACTTCAGCGCTAATGTTATTTCTGTAAACAACTAACTCAGCACCTAGCATTGTTAGTTCATCAACAAGGTTATAGCTAAATGAGTCAAAGTTATCTAAAAAGTAAATTTTAATAGGGTGTGCTTCACTCATTTTATACTGCCTTATATGTCGATTTAATTGCGGTGATCACCGCCTGTGCTTTAGCGCGAGTTTCGTTAGCCTCTGACATTGGGTCTGAATCAAATACAACCCCAGCGCCAGCTTGCACATAAGCAATATTATTTTTAACAAAGGCTGCACGAATAACAATACAGCTGTCCATTGCACCATCACCAGTTAAATAGCCAACTGCGCCGCCATAACTGCCGCGGCGTTTTCCTTCGGTTTGGCGCACAAGCTCTGCAGCTCTTACCTTTGGCGCGCCCACTAATGTGCCCATGTTCATACAGGCTTGATAAGCATGTAGGGCATCTAGTTCGGGTTTTAATTTACCCACCACGCGCGACACTAAGTGCATTACTTGTGAGTAACGGTCTACTTTTAATAGCTCTTTGGCATGGCGCGTACCAGGCACGCTAATGCGGGCCACATCATTACGCGCTAAATCAACCAGCATTAAATGCTCTGCACGTTCTTTTTGATCGTTTCTAAGCTCAAGCTCAATACGGCTATCTAAATCAGGGCTGATTTGTCCATTAGCAAATTTGCCGCGAGGGCGTGTGCCGGCAATCGGATAAACCTCGACCTGTTGAGATTGAACTTCGTATTTAAGCGCGGACTCAGGAGATGCGCCAAATAATGAGAAATCTTCATCGCGCATATAAAACATGTACGGACTAGGGTTTTGTTTTTTTAGCTGACTGTAGGCATGTAAAGAGTCAGGACAGGGTAATGAGAAGGTACGAGAGGGCACCACTTGAAAAATATCGCCATCGACTATGTGTTGCTTGAGCTTAATTACTTGCTGGCAGTATTGCTCATCACTAATATCAACACTCACTGGGCAGTCGCCAGTTTGGCTTGGTGCGTTAAAGTCAGCAGCATGGTCGCATAATGTATTCAAACGCTCTAATTGTTTGCCTACTTCAAAGCAGTTTGCATGTACATCAGGGCCATTAAATACGTTACCAATTAATTCCGTTGTTTGTTTTTGATGATCAATAACAACCAGTGTTTCTGCTAAATAAAAAACATAGTCTGGACAGGTGTTTTCCCCGTCGGGTACATCGGTGAGTTGTTCAAAATTAGCCACCATGTCGTAGGCAAATACGCCGCCTAAAAACACCGAGAATGGATTGTTGGTGGTACTTTTAATGCTATTTAAACAGCTGCGTAATGCACTAAAAGCGTTATCTGCAATCAGCTTACTGGCTTGGTCAATGGTGTCATCTACTGGGTGATACTCCAGTGTTAATGTGGTATCGGATAACTGTGATGCGCAGTTTTTTACATTAGCTTGTAAATAACTGAGTAACTGCTGACCATTATTTGATTGTGCTGTTACGCTCACTTGATTGCCTTGGCAGACAATACGCAGTGCACAATCAACGAGTATTAAGCTTTTTACGCTATCTTTAGAATCTATCTCTGCAGATTCAAGTAATAGTGAGTTAGGTTTATCAAGTGCGGCATACAATGCAAGTGGGCTACTTATGTAGTCTCGTACTTGCGTTATGCTGATCACTTCACCTGGTGTTGTTGTTATATGACTAAAAATCAAACCTCATCCCCTAAAAAAAATAAAACCCCGCAATGCTAAGCAGTGCGGGGTTTGAATAACGATGTCTAAATTATAGATAGACCATTACCGTCCCGCTATGCCAGGCGCCACCACCAATGATGTGTAAGAGTATTTACGTTATTCATGTTTTTAATTCCTGTTAATCTTGTATTGCAAAATTTAGTGATAAAAAAACCCGCATGGTAGCGGGTTAGAATTTTTTGTTTAGACACGACAATTCATCACCCTTGATTTTAAGAGTGCCACCACCAAATGATGTTGTGAATTGTATTTTTCATTGTTGTTAATTCTTTAATGTCTAAAAGTGGCTACAGTAAAACGTATCAACTGCTTTTGTGTCAAGTGTTTATTTAAAACAATTTAGTTAAAAAACTTGTTATACTGGGTGAAACACCGTTAAACCCTAAATTTAAGTAGTTTTCATTTGATAAAATACGACCTACATAGTCACACCACGCACTCAGACGGCCACTTAACCGTTGAGGAATTATTAGCGCGAGCAGTCGATAAAAATATTGATGTATTTGCTATTACCGATCACGATACGGTGGCTGCTATTGAACCTGCACAGGCTTTTATCAAACGTGAAAACTTGCCGCTTAGACTTATTAATGGGGTTGAAATATCAACCAAGTGGGAAAGTTTTGAAATTCATATTGTTGGACTAAATATTGATACCAACGATAGTACCTTGCATACATTACTGAGCGAGCAGCAGCAAAAACGTGAAACTCGCGCAATAGAGATTGGCCATCGACTAAATAAAAACGGATTCGATGGTATTTACCAACAAGCTCGCGAGCTGGCCGAAAATGCACAAATTACTCGCGCTCACTTTGCCAGAGCATTGATTGAGCGTGGTGTAGCTAAAAACTTTCCTGGGGTATTTAAAAAGTATTTAGGGCGAGGTAAAACCGGTTACGTGCCAAGTAATTGGTGTGATATGCAAACAGCTATTGCGGCGATTCATGCCGCAGGTGGGGTGGCCGTTTTAGCGCACCCAAGTAGCTATAAAATGTCGAACAAGTGGCTACGTAAATTGTTAGTGGAATTTAAATCAGTAGGCGGAGATGCAATGGAAGTTGCTCAGCCGCAGCAGGCGCCAAGTGAACGTCAGTTTTTAGGGCTATTGAGCCAAGAATACGAGCTACTTTGCTCACAAGGCTCTGATTTTCATTTTCCGACTAGCTATTTAGAACTTGGAAAAAATTTATACTTACCTAAAGATTGCCAAGGGGTTTGGCAAACATGGGAAAAGCACGAAGGAGTTGCATTATGAGTCAATTATTTCATATACATCCAGATAATCCACAGCCTAGATTAATTTCTCAAGCTGTTGATATTATTAAACAAGGCGGCGTAGTTGTGTATCCTACAGATTCAGGATATGCGATAGGCTGTAATTTAGGTAATAAGCAAGCTAAAGAGCGCATTGAACGTATTCGTGGCATTGAAAAACATCACAATTTTACTTTGGTATGCCGTGATTTATCTGAGCTGTCTACTTATGCACGTGTTGATAACCAAATGTTTAGGCTTATTAAAAATAATACCCCAGGGCCTTACACATTTATTTTTAAAGGTACAAAAGAAGTGCCTAAGCGGTTATTAAACGACAAGAAAAAAACCATAGGCATACGTGTTATAGAGCACCCAATAGCGTGTGCTTTATTAGCTGAGCTGGGTGAGCCCTTAATGTCGTGCTCACTTATTTTACCGGGCGAAGAGTTTACTCAAGCTGATCCCGATGACATTTTAGAGCGCCTTGATAAACATGTGGATTTAATTATTCATGGTGGGTATTTACCTGAGCAGGCGACCACAGTGATTGATTTATCAGAAGATGATATTCAAATTCTTCGTGTTGGTTGCGGTGATACGACGCCATTTGAATAACAATGAAACAGTCTGAGACGCTATCATCAACGCCAACACCTGATATGCCAGTGCAGCAAAAGCTGCCTCTGGCATTTTTACATGGTAAAGCCGTTGTTGATAAACCCGAAGATTTATATATCCCGCCTGATGCCCTTGAAGTTATTTTAGAAACCTTTGAAGGGCCCTTGGATCTGCTGCTTTATTTAATTAAAAAGCATAAGTTAGATGTTCTTGAGTTGTCTATTTTTAGCATTACTGAGCAGTATGTTAAATATGTTGAAATGATGAGCGAGTTCCAGCTAGAACTCGCGGGTGAATATTTAGTAATGGCGGCATTGCTGGCCCAAATTAAATCTAGGCTGTTACTGCCTGTTCATGAAGAGTTAGAAGAAGAAGACGATCCCCGCGCCGAACTTATAAAACGTCTACAAGAGTACGAACAATTTAAAAAAGCGGCCGAAAATATAGACAGCCTACCTCGTGTTGGCCGCGATATCTTTATAGCGCAGGCAAGCGTGCCGGAACTAGCAGAAAAAAACCAGCCATTACCTGAACTGGCAGTCAAAGATTTATTGTTAGCGCTAAGCGATGTCATGGCGCGTGCAAAAACATTCGAGCATCATTTAATTAGCGCTGAAACCCTTTCAACGCGTGAGCGCATGAGCTTGATTTTAAATACCTTATCCCAATCAAAAGCGCCTGTTGCGTTTACTCAATTATTTACCTTTGAAGAGGGACGCAGTGGGGTTGTTGTTAGTTTTATCGCTATGTTAGAACTAATAAAAGAGGGCCTGATTGCCTGCTTACAGGTTGAACCTGATAGCCAAATATACGTGTCTCTTAACGAGTCAGCTGCTAGCTAATCCCTTCTCAACGTCATTTGCAATTATATTAACCTTATACATTTTACTGTGCGTATACGCACGATGAGTGTTTGCATATGCTATTTTAATCACCACTTAATCATTATATCGTAGTGTTATTACTAAATAAGAGATTGGCAGTAGGGAATGTTTAAAAACTCAAAAACCAGCTATGGCGTGGTGGCTATATTTTTACACTGGCTAATGGCGCTGACCGTGTTTGGTCTGTTTGGTTTAGGTTTATATATGGTTGAGCTGACTTATTATGATAGTTGGTATAAAGGATCATTAGACCTACACAAAAGCATTGGCCTTAGCTTAGCAGCGGTTTTTGTTTTTAGGCTGTTATGGCGACACTTTAGTGTTAAACCAAGTCCGATTGGCAGTAACAAGCAGTTAAATCAATTAGCCCAAACAGCACATATTTTAATGTATCTGTTTTTACTGATCATTATGGTGTCAGGGTATTTAATTTCGACGGCTGATGGACGACCCATAGAAGTATTTGGCTTTTTTTATGTAAAAGCTATCGACTTTGCGTTTGATTCTCAGGCTGATATAGCCGGGCAAATCCATTTCTATAGCGCATGCTTATTAATTGGATTTGTAGTATTGCATGTGTTAGGTGCGCTAAAACATCACTTTATCGATAAAGATAAAACATTAATTAGAATGATCACATTACAAAAGGATGATTAAAATGAAAAAATTATTTTTAACTTCAGCGTTATCAGCAGCGATGTTTATGACAGCGACCACTGCGAATGCCGCAGATTATGTTATTGACACAAAAGGTGCGCATGCTTTTGTAAACTTTAAGATTAAACATTTAGGCTACAGCTGGCTGCACGGTCGTTTTAATACCTTTGATGGCAAATTTAACTACGATGCTAAAAATCCAAATGCGTCTCAAATTAGTGTAAATATTGATACGGCAAGCCTAGATTCAAATCACGCAGAACGTGATAAACACTTACGTGGTAGTGACTTTTTAAACGTAAGCAAATACCCACAGGCAAGCTTTAAGAGTACAGCGATTAAGTTTGACGAAGACGGTGAAGAAGCCACTGTAACCGGTGACTTTACTCTACACGGTGTTACGAAGACAATTACCTTTGAAATAGATAAAATTGGTGAAGGTCAAGATCCATGGGGTGGTTACCGTGTTGGTTTTGAAGGAGAAACTAGCTTAAAACTGGCCGACTACGGTATTGACTATAACTTAGGCCCAGCATCTACCCATGTTGATATTGGTTTATTTATTGAAGGTATTCGCCAGTAAGACTATTTTAAAAAAGCTAAGCGCTAATTAGTAACACGCTTAGCTTTTTATTATTGTAAATGTGCTTCTAATTTGGGTTTTAAATGACTTGGCAACCACCGAGTTAATATCTGTTTATAGTCTTCAGTCTGCTTAATCAGTTTGAGTTGTTGATTAAGCGTAGCAATATCTTCTGCACCTTGCTCGTTTTTAGTACAGCCAATGTAACCGTAACTTATTTCTGGTGCTTCAGTGAGCATCCGCTGGGTTAAATTATCAGTAAAGCCCATTGTTTTTGCTAAATAATAATGTTCACTTGGGTAACCTAATAAAATATCAATTCTTTTAAGGTTAAGCATATATGTTAACGTACTGAGGGTATCGCGAGTTGGTCGAATGACCAGATTTATACCGGGTGTGGTGTTGATTATTTTATCAATTTCACTGCCATAGGAGCGATTCATAGATACACCTAAGGTAAGCTTTTTATTAACTAATAAATTGGTTAATGACACTGGTTTAGCGTCTTCAATCTCTAGCGCACTGCTTAACTTGGTATGCATGGCAATTGATGGCGAAAGCCCTGCTGTAGAGCTTTGATGTGTGAAATAAACACGCTCTTCGCGGTATTTATTCTTATAGAGCGACAAAGCACAGGCATTAGACTGCAGGTTTGCGAGTTCCTGAATCACTTTACCTGAGGGGATGATCACTCTTTCAAAGGTAATATGCGGCAGCTGCTGTTCTAAAAGCGAAATAATACTTTCGTCACGACCTTGGGATTTGTTCGGCCCGCTTATAATGTAGTAGGGCGCAAAATCATGTGTTAACCATTTTATTGTTCTGGCATTACACTTTGTGCTTAAAAATACACAGACTAACAGTATTAACCACGAAAACCGCATTTGCACTACAACGAATAAATAAACAAGGATTTAAGTGTAGTCAATAATACACCAAAAAGTAAAATGCCAGCTTTACGCTGGCATTTAGATTTATTTATAAGTGTTTAACTTATCAATGATAATTAGCTGGCTTTGAGCCACTTTACAAATTGACGTGCATCACTTGCTTTTTGAAACAATGCATTTTTCAAACCTTGTGTATCGCTAAAGATTACACGATGTTTGTTAACCGAAATTGATTGCACTGGATGTGCTATTTGGATCATAGATCCGTTATATTTGTATGACATAATAAAACTCACTTTATTTTTGTTATTTATTCTGGGCTTTTTCTTAAAGCACATTACAGATGATAAATAATCTAATTGTGTTTAGCTTCATTACAGTGTTGACGATCTTTATGACACTTTTACGATGATATTAAAAATAAATCATCAAGGTATTAATAGGGGTTCTCGCCGTACAATAACTTAGCTTTTGAATATACGTTTTGCGGGGCTTACTGGATCAGGGTAAAGAGGTTAACCGCTAGGGCTTTTTATAGCCAAGAATCGATACTACTTCACAACATTTTACTTTGCAAGCAATTTATTAAAATACTTTGAATCGAGTGGAATTCACATATAGCCATAAATATTAATTCGCAAAGGTCAACAGACCCTAATATATCTGACTATACTCAGTTTTTAACTGAGGGGGTCAAATGAGCTCACTATCTACGCCATATCAACATTTTTTATCTAATCCAATAGCAAAGCCGCCTTGTCGTATGCACAATGCGAATATGTATGGTTTTTTTGCTGAGATAGAATTAGCTAAATCACAAAGATATATTGATTCAACGCTAAACGTAGGCGTTAAAGGGAATATTCGTTTTAAAATACTTGGCGAGTTTGCGCTTATTACATTTACAGATATTGAAAAAATAGCCTCAATGACACCGCCTTTCGATCAGCATGGTTGGATGCAAGAAACAGATATTATCATCTGGTTGCCTGTCGCTAAAGTTGAAAATGAGGATATAAGCTACTTATATTGGTATCCAGCATTTATCTGCGTTAATAACATTTATGCACTCATAAATGGTCGCGAAACGTGGGGCTATAATAAATATTTATGTGATTACATTATGCCCGAGTGTGTAACTGAGCTTTCGAATTTTTCACTATCTTTAGAATGCTTTGATCATTTTTCGCCTGAATCAAAGCTGCAAATGCATGAGTTATTTACAATTACAATAAACTCTCAGGGGCACGAAAATGACTTTTTCTCTGTCCTAGATGATTTTGCCGAGCAAGTAGCAAATTTGTTTTCTCGTAAACATTTAGGCATTGATTTGTCATTATTAAAGCAGCTATTGAGTGGGTTTGTTAATCCACAAATGGATCAAATATTGTTTAAGCAATTTCCCGATGGCAGTAGTGATTCAGCGGTATACCAAAGCGTAATGCACTCACCCTCTATGATTAAAAAAATACATCGCTTTAAATTTCTGAAACCTGAGTTTACGTTACATCTTAATAAATTAGATAGTTTCCCCCTTGCCGATATGTTTGGTCTGAAGTTAGGTAGTCAAGCGCTGCATTTACCATTTTATGTTCAAATGGATTTTGACCAGTTAGCCGCAACTAAGATTTAAATTACTTAGAAGGATTTACCATGAACCAAGAAAAAATTGTGATAATTGGTGGCGGTGTATCGGCTATGACTGCTGCACTGTATTTAACCGAGCAGCGTGATTGGCAACAGCATCGAACTATTACTGTATACCAACAAGGTTGGCGTTTAGGTGGTAAAGGCGCAAGTGGCCGTAATGCGGCTCGTGGGCAGCGTATTGAAGAGCATGGCTTGCATGTATGGTTTGGTGCTTATGTAAATAGCTTTAAAACAATAGAAACGGTTTACACTCAGTTACAACGCCCAGTCGATTCACCTTTATCTACATGGCAGCAAGCATTAAAGCCGCATAGTTTTATAGCACTAGAAGAATATATTAATGATCAATGGCAAACATGGCCAATAGATTTCCCCTTATTACCTGGAAATCCTGCGGAGGGTAGTTTGGATATTACGCCATGGGACTTTATTAAAATGACCCTAGCTTGGCTAAAAAAGTGGATACTGGATTTACAATTAGCCGCAACAAAAGCCAATAAAAATATAAATTTGAGCACAAAAAAATCTCGTGATCAGTCTTTATTACGCCATTTACATCAACAAATAGCGGACTTGGTTGATGATACAGAGGAAACTTGGCAACACTTTGCTGATGATATAAAACAATACTCGAGTGAAATAGCCTCTACTCCCAGCTTATTAATAAGTAAATTAAATCAGTTTGCTCACGCTGACAATACATTAAAACCCCAAGTACAAGAGAAAAAAGATGGCCTTGTCATTTGGTATATAGTTAGAAAACTAAAGCGTTGGCTAAATAGCGAAATGATTGAGTTATTAGACAATAATGCGCAGCTTAGACGATTATATATTTGTGCAGACCTTGCTATTGCAATGTTGGTTGGCCTGGTCAAAGACAAAGTATATCGAGATGGGTTTGGGGTCATAAACAAATTTGATTTTAGACAGTGGCTGATAAGAAATGGGGCAAATGAGCAGTACAGTGCTAACTCTGCGCCAATACGGGGATTTTATGATTTAGTATTTGCTTACGCTGATGGAGATATCAGTAAGCCTAATGTTGAAGCCGGTGTTGCATCACTAGCTATGTTACGTATTGCGCTGTGTTATCGCGGAGGGGTTATGTGGAAAATGCAAGCGGGGATGGGCGATGTCATTTTTGCTCCACTGTATGAGCTACTAAAAAAAAGAGGGGTTAAGTTTGAATATTTCCATCAATTGCAAAACCTGGAACCCAGCCTAAATGAGCAGGGTGAACGTTTTGTTGAGGTAATTAAGTTACAGCAACAAGTTACTTTGAAATCAGGCGCTGAATATCAACCACTTGTTGATGTGAAAAAACTACCTTGTTGGCCAAGTGAGCCGCTTTATGCGCAAATTAATAGTGAACAAGCCGCACTATTAAAACAGCATAATATTAATTTAGAATCTTTTTGGTCTAACTGGCCTGCTCAATATGAAAATCATTTTGGGCAGCCCCTACCAATAAAAAAATTACGCTACAAAGATGACTTTGACAGGATTATTCTTGGCGTATCTGTTGCCTCACTTGAACATGTATGTCCTTCTTTACTTGCATTGGATACAAATTTTGCAGCTCAAGCAAAGCAAGTTAAAACGGTGGCAACGCAGGCAGTCCAATTGTGGCTTAGTAAGACTGACGAGCAATTAGGTTGGCAATATAGGCCACCTAGCAAAGAAGGCCCCATTCTCAGTGGCTTTAGCGAACCATTTGATACATGGGCTGCGATGATGAATTTAATCGACAAAGAGCAATGGCCTATCGATTGTTCTCCTAAAAACATTGCTTACTTTTGCAGTGTTTTTCCTTGTGACTATTACCCGCCACAAAGTGAACATCAATTTGTTTTTCAAGCAAAATCGCAAGTAAAAGCTAATCTTAAAGGTATGCTAGAAAATAACATACAGGCTATTTGGCCAATAGCGTATCAAAATAATCAATTTGACTGGTCTGTTTTGCATGGCTCTCAGTTATCAGGGGATGAACGATTAAATGCTCAATATTGGCGAGTAAATGTGGATCCCAGTGAGCGCTATGTTTTGTCAGTTGCGGGCTCAAGTCAATATCGTCTGGCAACTGATGAAACACAATTTACCAATCTTTTTATTACCGGTGACTGGATAAAAACAGGCGTTAATGTCGGTTGTGTTGAAGCGGCTGTCATGGCTGGTATGCAAACAGCAAGAGCAATGGTGGGTTACCCACAACACATTAGTGGCGAAGATGCATTTGCAGCCCTCAAACATTAAAATATTATTCATATAACCGTATTATCGATTGATTAGTATATAATTAAACATGCTGTTTACATTTGTCTAGCGTAAAGGTCACAAGAAATGAAAAATAAAGGCAAGCTTCTCAATAAGAAAATAGGGTTGATATGCTTACCAGGCTTTTTACTGCCACTGCAGGCGAAAGTACTTGTAGATGATGAAAGTGCGAATGCGCGTAATATGGAAATCATAGAAGTTTATGCGCAAAAAAGAGCGCAAAAAATTGAAGAAGTTGGCATTTCTGTAAGCACCATTAAAGGTAATGATCTTCAAGTACAACACGTTAAAGATTCGACAGAGTTGTCTGTATTTGCTCCTAATCTAAAAATTAGTCAAAACGCAGCGGAAGGCACACCGCCAGCGGTTAACATTCGTGGTGTAGGGCTAGTTGATTACAATACGGCGAATACATCCCCTGTGGCGATGTATGTTGATGACATTGCTGTTGGCTCTGCAAGTAACCAAATTGTTAATTTATTTGATATTGAACAAATTGATATTTTGCGTGGTCCTCAAGGCACTTTATTTGGTCGTAACTCTACTGGGGGCGCTATTTTAATCCGCTCTAAACGCCCTGAGTTTGAACAAAGCGGATACTTAAGTGCTGGTATTGCTAATAACAACGCGACCAGTGTTGATGCTATGTTTAATTCAGCAATTAGTGAAAACACTGCCGTTCGTATAGCGCTTAATCATCAAGATTATGATTATTCCACTAACAATATTTTTGCTGACTCACCGAAGGCTGGCATGCGTCAAACGAATGGCCGAATTTCCTTTTTAGCTGATTTTGACACGGTACAGCTATTGATAAAAGGGCATATTGCCGATTGGGATGGCATAGTACAGCCGGTTGGCAGTATTGGAATTATTGCTAATCCACTAACAGGAGAGCGATGCTCGCCAGCACAAGCGGGTTCAACCAATTGTTTTGATAATTTTGGCTTTAATGATGCCAGTGATGATTTTTATACAGTCAGCGTAAATAATAATTCGCCTCATAAAACAGATGGTAAGGGCATTAGCGCCCATGCTAATTGGCAATTAGACACACACAATGAGCTTGTTTTTTTAAGCAGTTATAACAAATTAAAACGGGACCATGCTTTTAATTGTGATGGCTCTCCCGCACAGTTATGTGAGGGCAACTTAGGGTTAAATACTGATTTGGTGACGCAAGAATTGCGATTGCAATCTCAGTTGGGTGAGCATTTTTTAACGACGGGAATATATTATGCTGATGAGTCTATTGTTCAAGATAATGTAAATGATATTTTACGGGACTATCGGGGAATTTTAGCGACAGATTTAACCGCTACTTTTTTTTATAATAATAAAATAAACACAAAGAGTATGGCTGCGTTTACGCAACTCGATTATCAATTAAACCAAGATTGGCTGATCACTGCAGGGCTTCGTTACTCTTATGAATCGTTAGACTACGACTCAGTGTCACAGCTTAATGTTATTTTAGATGCTAACGATTTAACGGGGGTTAAGGTTCCATTTTATCGTGTTCAAGGAGAGCAGTCAGATAATGGCATTTCTGGGCAGTTAGGAGTGAACTTTAAAGTCGATGATTCAACTTACGCCTATTATCGTTTTGCTAATGGCGCCAAAAGCGGAGGCTATAACGGTGGCTTTTTATCATCGGTTGAACAGGCCCAACTCGCTGACTATCAAAAAGAGCGGTTAAACTCACATGAAATCGGATCAAAGTCCTGGTGGCCACAGCAGGGTATTCGATTTAACTGGGCTGCATTTTATTATGATTATAATGATCAACAAGTCTTTATGAATCAGCCTTCAACATCTGAGCAGAGCCCGCCAATTCAATTATTAGAAAATGTGGCTGACTCCATTATTTACGGCTTAGAAGCTGATCTTGAGTATTGGCTGACCGATAATTTGAATGTTAAGTTTGCTATGGGTTATATACCTCATGCAGAGTTTGAAGAATATGTTGATCCACTAGGGAATGCGTTAACTGATAATCGTTTGCCGTTTACCTCAAAATGGAATCTCAGTGCGGGTATTGAATACACTTTTGAGGTGGCTAATCACCCACTAACTACTCAATTATTAGTTGATTATCAATCCGATTACTATTTTGATCAGAATCAAAACCCCTATGCGATGCAAGACAGCTATAGTATTTTTAACGCCAATATACACTATCAACACGATAACTGGGGGGTTGCCATTTGGGGTAAAAACCTGTTTGGTACTCAATACAGTCACTTAAAATTTGATTTAAGTTCTTTTCTTGGCATGCTTGAAGATTTTAAGGGTGAAGACCGGCGTTTTGGCTTGGATATTAGTTATCAGTTTTAATTTAAGGTGCAAAGTATGCCAATAAAGGCAGCTCTAAAGCTATTTATATATTGTGTATTTATATGCTTTAGCAATTTAGCAGTGGCAAATGCACTTGAGCCTTTTGCTTATACTTTGAAACAACAAGATACTGATTTGCTTAATCAAGGCAGTGTATTTCAAGTCACTGATGGCGCTTTTCCCCGAGACCATAGCGATATAGAAACGTGGCTTGAAAAAAAGCAACCACAATCGAGAACATCGTTTTTTGGTGGTAGTTTTTGGTTTGTGATTAAGCTGGAAAACAAAACTGATTTAAATGAACTTGTGTTATATCCCTATAACACGCTGCTTTCAAAAATTGAGACGCGTATTTATGATATGTCGAATTTTGATGAGTCAATAAATCGTTATACAACGGGTGGCATTTACCCTAATGAGTTTGCATTTCATTATGGTAATAGAATTGAGCTTACGCCTAATCGTCCCTATATGTTAATTGCAAAATTTCAAAGTGAATACTTTTACACCCCACCTAAATTAGTGCTTTCACCTTATGATGATTTTTTTGTGAAAAAAACATCAGATAACATGATTATGCTGCTGTGCTTTGGGGTTGGTATTGCATTAGGTTTATACAATTTTCTTATTTACTTGGGTGATAGAGATAAAACCCATTTGTATTACGCCCTGTTTACCGCGTGCTGGGTATTAGCTTGGAGTCAGTTTTTTCATATACCAGATCAAATTTTTGGTTTTTACAACGCCCATTTTCATTGGCTAGGTTTTACCTTAATTCCCATCACAAATATCTTATTTTTTAACAGCTTACTTAAATTAAAGGAAACGTCTCCTCAATTATCACGGTTTTCAATTTACTTGGGCATTATTGCTACCGCAGGTACTCCATTTGCAATCATTTGGCCAGGTTTTGGCTTTATATGGGCTACTTTAGTAACGGGGGCTACTTTGTGCCTGGGTATGATTGTTGGTATACGAAGTTGGTTAAGTGGCTTTAAGCCCGCTCGCTATTTTGTTTTAGCGTATTTGGCGATGGCCATTCCTAATATGGTCGGCAATTTAACTAATTTAGGGCTAATTGAACCCATAAAGATGGATCTCTATTTACTTGGGCTCATTGGTACCGCACTCGATGCAGTGCTACTTGCTTTTGCCGTGGCAAATAAATTTAGCATTTTACACCATGAGAATGTTGAGTTGACTAAAAATTTAGAATACAAAGTACAGTTGCGTACTCAAGAGTTACAACAATTAGCTGAAGAACTTCGTGATGCAAGTGAAGCTAAAAGTCGATTTTTAGCCAATATGAGCCACGAAATTCGCACCCCAATGACATCAATCATTGGTTATGCTGATGGTATTATTTTAGGTGATATACAGCCTCATGAGAGAAACCATGGCATTCGGGTGATTTTGCAAAATAGTCGTCATGTTCTTGGCTTAATTAATGACATTTTGGATATGTCAAAAATTGAGGCTAACCGTCTAGAGATAGAGCTAGTTGAAACGGACTTGTTTGCCACTATTGCTGAAATCGAATCGTTATTAGGAAAACAAATTCGTGATAAAGGCTTAAAATTTAAAGTTGATTATCAATTTCCGCTACCTGATTGGATAGTCTCAGATCCAACTCGATTGAGACAAATATTATTAAATTTAGCAAGCAATGCGCTTAAATTTACCAGCCAAGGTTATATAAAGCTAACGGTTAGCTGTAATAAAAAACAACTAATTATTAAAGTGAAAGATACGGGAATAGGTATGACCGACAGTGAGCAAAAAGATCTATTTACTCCCTTTCATCAAGCTGACTCGTCGATTTCTCGTAAATACGGTGGCACTGGACTTGGATTAAACATATCAAAAAGCTTAGCAACTAAACTAGATGGGGATATTACGGTTTATTCTGTACTCGGTAGCGGCAGTGAGTTTTGTTTTACTATGGCACTGCATACAACGGAGCATACAAAATGGGTTTACGCATTTGACGATATCTGTAAGTCACAAAACAAAGAGCTCCCTTTAAATAGTAACCTGCGAAATTTGATTGGTAGGGTACTCGTGGCTGAAGATCACCCAGAAAACCGACAGCTGATTAAGCGGATTTTAGAGCGAATGGGTTTAACTGTGGTGGCAGTAGAAAATGGCCGAGATGCTGCACAAGCGACACTTGATGAACAATTTGATTTAATTTTATTAGATATTCAAATGCCAATTATGGATGGTGAACAAGCAATTAATATTATGCAAGCCACGGGTGTAACAACACCGATTGTGGCGCTTACTGCGAATACGATGAAGCATGAAGTAGATCGCTATTTAAAACAAGGTTTTACCGATCATATTGCCAAACCCATCGATAGACGGTGCTTTAGTAGTAAAATCGCAAGTTATCTTGATATTGATATATGCGAAAATATTAAGCTGCCTGATGATGAGTTTGCACTGCTCAAGCAAGAATACATTAAAGGATTAAAAAAACAAAAACACACATTACAATCGCAATTTAAGCAGGGTGATATAACCGGCTTTGCACGCAGCGTACATATGATTAAGGGAACGGCAGGGATGTTTGAATGCCAAGCACTGTATCAACAAGCTGTTGAGTTTGAAAAACGATTAAAATCCGCTAACGCCGTGCTTGATAGACATCAAGTAGAGGCTTTACTCAATACAATTGACGTTATTTTAGAAGCTTAAAACCATACTTTTTAAAGCCTTGTTTCCTGTGTTGTTATGATCTGTTTATAATAGGAAGATAATTTTTAAAATACAGCGTTATTAAAAAGGAAATTTTGTGAAGCTATCTGTTTGTATTATATGTAAAAATGAAAAGGATAAAATTGAGCGTTGTTTAGAGTCAGTAAAGTGGGCAGATGAAATTATTGTACTTGATTCAGGTAGCACTGATGAAACACGTGCTATTGCAAATAAATACACAGATAAAGTATTTGTGCGTGATGACTGGCAAGGGTTTGGTGAGCAAAGACGAAGGGCAGAAGCATTAGCAACTAACGATTGGATTTTTGCAATTGACTGTGATGAAGTTGTCAGTGAGCGTTTAAAGGAAGAAATAATAACGACATTGGCAAAATGCAATGAGAAAAATATTTTAAAGCTTAACCGTTTAACGTATTTTTGTGGCCAATTTATTCGACACAGCGGCTGGTATCCTGATCGTATTGCGCGTATCTACAATAAAAAAATAACAGGTTATAACCAAAACTTAGTGCATGAGTCTGTTGTAATGCTTGATTGTAAACCAATTGAGTTGAAAGAAAATATATTACATTTTCAGCATGAAGATATTTTTGGCTATATGAATAAAAGAAATCATTATGCGCACATAGGTGCAGAGCAAATGGTAAATAAGGGTAAAAAACCATCACTCTTGAAGGCAAGTAGTTCCGCTTTTTTTGCTTTTATCCGCCATTATTTTTTAAGACGTGGCTTTTTAGATGGTAAAGCAGGATTTGTTATTGCGGTTATACAAAGCCAATATAGTTTCAATAAATACTTATTTGCCTATTATAAATAATCTCACTTAGCAGGTTAATTTTATAATCATCCGGTGGTTAAAATTAATCTGCAGTTATGCTCTACTCAGTAATGTTCTATTTGGTCGGGTGTTAAATAAAATGCCTGATGCCACCTTTATTAAAAAATCGTTCCCTTATTTTTACTAATAGTGAATACCGTGCAGTTATTCGCTGCGGTGATATCAATTATAAAAATGCAATTACAGACACCTATTAACGAACATGCTTTAATGGAAAGAGGATGTTTTTCTAGGTGTTAACAATGCAATATCAACATATTACTGTGCCAGAAAATGGTGAACATATACTTATTGATGAACAAGGACAGTGGCATATACCCGAACACCCTATTATTGCTTATATTGATGGTGATGGCGTCGGCCTAGATGTGATGCCAGTGATGCGAAAAGTAGTGGATGCCGCCATAGAGCATAGTTATGGCGCAAGACGCAAAATTCATTGGATGCAAGTTTACAATGGTGAGCAAGCTGCCAAGCTTTATGACGGTGATTGGTTCCCTCAAGAAACGATTAATGCAGTACGAGATTGTAAAATCGCGATTAAAGGCCCTTTAACAACACCGCTTGGAGGCGGATTTCGCTCGCTAAATGTCGCGCTTCGTCATGAAATGGATTTGTATGTAAATATGCGAACCATTAAAGGATTTAGTGCATTACCGTCACCATTAAAAAACCCATTTACCACGCATATTACCGTGCTGCGTGATAGCAGTGAAGATGTGTACTCAGGAATTGAGTGGCAAGCGGGCAGTGTTGAAAGTGAAAAAATGCTCGATTTTTTATGTGAAGAAATGGGCGTAACTCGGCTTCGTTTTACCCAAGAGTGTGGTTTAGGTATTAAAAATATCTCTAAAGAGGGATCAGAGCGATTAATACGCTATGCAATTAATTATGCCCTAAAAAATAATAGTGAATCACTCACTTTAGTTCACAAAGGTAATGTACTTAAGTTCACCGATGGCGCATTTAAGCGCTGGGGATTTGCACTGGCCAGACATGAATACGCTGCCGTTGAGCATCAAAACGGGCGCTGGCTTGAAATACAACGTGCTGATTTACCGCCGCTGGTTATTAAAGAAGTAATTGCCGATAATATGCTTCAGCAGTGTTTAATGGATCCTGCTCAATTTGATGTGGTGGCCACCACTAATCAAAACGGAGACTTTTTAGCCGATATGCTCAGTGCACAAGTCGGTGGAGTAGGGATTATGCCGACGGCAAACTTAAATACCGAAGTTGCTTTTTTTGAACCCACACATGGTACATTTGAGCGCATAGCAGGGCAAGATAAGGCAAATCCGAGCAGTAGCTTATTAAGTGCGGTGCTAATGCTTAAGTTTATGGGATGGAGTGAGGCTGCTTGTTTAATTGAAAACGCGCTTGAAAGCACATTTGCCAGTGGACAGGTTACATTTGATTTAGCTCAATCAAATCATAACTCGACAACCTTAAGTTGCAAACAATTTGCCAACAAGGTTATCGAGCACTTTTAAAGGGCAGCATTTTACGCTGCAGAGGCGTTAGCTGTTTGCTCGCGATGAACGCATGGACGCTCTGTCAGCTCTGCAGCTCTGTGGTAAAGTTTATGGGCGCTTGGCTCATCACAGAGTGTGCCACTAAGCGTATCCATTAAAGCAACCACAATAATTGCAGGCACTTGGCAACAGTATTCATCTAGAACGGCTGCGGTTGTTTGTGCATCGACATGACAATGTGGATGACTTTTACGTTGATATGCATTTAATAAAGTATTCACGTCGAGAATGTCGTTTTCATGGTGTTTTGTTTTACGACATGCACACCCAAACTCATCAACTAACGTGGCTAACGCTTGGTAAACGTGTTGCGTTTGAAGTGTTGTTTTACGACACAATTGTTGTTCAATGAATTGATGTAAATTTGCATCAATGAATAATCCGTCTTGTTGTGTGAAGCTTGCTGATGTTTGCATAATTATTACTCTTAGTTTGTTGGCTTAACTTCACTGTAGCGCTAAGTGTAATATTAATGAAATTGTTGTTTTCAATAACTGATATTGATTTGATCAATATTTTAATTCTTTACCTATCAATCACTGTATTTGCAAACGCCAACAACTCGCGTCTAAGCCATTGGTGCGCTGGCGTATGGTGTAATAACGGGCTCCATATCATTTTTACTTCTATGGGGACGATTTGAAATGGCACAGGGCTAATCACTAAATTAGTATGGCTAGTTAAAAGCTTTGCTTGACGACGCGGAAGGGTTGCAATGAGTTGCTCAGATTGACACAGTAAACTGGCAATCATGTAATGACGAGTAAATACGCGTATTTTACGTGTTTGTTCTAATTGCCATAATGCTTCATCGACCCAGCCTAATTTTTGTTTACCTGATTTATTGGTCACAGCGGGTTCGGGGCCCCAGCCGGCTCGATTAACCCAAATATGTTCACTTTTTAAGTATTGGTCTAAGTTTGCATCGTTTAAAAATGGATTATGTGGATGGGTTAAACAACAGTAGTTATCTCGCCATACAGTAGCTTGATGAAAAGAGCGCGGCAGACCATTAAAACGGTTTATTGCCAAATCGATAGTGCCTTTTTCCATATCCTGTAGGTTAACGTCGCTGGGGCTAAGTACATCGAAGTCAATGCCCGGATTTTTAGCAAGCTGCTCGCAAATAAAGGGGGCAATTAGCGTCGATTCTATATAATCGTTTGCCATAATACGAAACGTCACGTTGGCGGTAGCCGGATTAAACTGCTCACTGGGCTGCGTGATCTCTTCTGCCATTTTTAACAGCGCTTCAATTTCGGGTTTAAGGGCAAGGGCTTTAGCTGTTGGGGTCATGGAGCCAGCTGCACGAACAAGCAAAGGATCGTCAAATAAGTCTCTTAGGCGTTTTAACGCATTGCTCATAGCCGGTTGTGTTAATGCGAGTTTATTGGCCGCTTTAGACACACTTTTTTCATCTATTAATACATTTAAATAGACGAGTAGGTTGAGATCGACATTTCTTATATTCATATGATCAATTTTATTTATTTGCTGTATTAATTATCTAAATTAAAGCGTGCTTGCTAAGGTGTAAACCTCTAATAAAAAATAATCAGCATAATTGCTAAAAATAGAAGCGCCTATACTATGCCTAGCACGTCGTTAACGTCTACCCACAATCCTATACAAGAACTCATAGCCACTAAGTTAGCACGCGCTGTATTTGCTGGCTTTGAAGCTATGTTTGCACAGTTCTTAAATATTACCTTAGGGGCACAAAGTCGCTTTGAACAACGCCAATATCATGAGGTGCAAGCGGCAATGCGAGCGCGCTTGCAAGTGTATGAGCGTCAAGTAAAGCAGGTGAGTGAGGCCGTTAAAGTGATTGCCTATGATGAACTAAACTGCCCACAAACATGGCAACGAGCAAAAAATATTTATGGCGAAATGGTTAAAGAGCATGAAAACCAGCCAATTGCACATACGTTTTTTAATTCTACTTTTGGCGCTATTTGGGATGATAAAAAAATTCGTACGGTGCATTTATTTGTCTTAAAAGCAAAGTACCGGGGGCAACCACGTTCTTATGAAGGGCTTGTGAGTCGTATTTCCTTAAAAGAAGGCTTTGATAGCGCAGTTAAAACTTTAGTCAATGAACAAGTGTTTAGAGTGCCATTTAAAAATTTAAACGAGGACTTAGCTAAACTACAAGCAACGTTAACCCAAGGGGCGCAGCAACAATGCAGACAAGTGTATGAGCTAATAAGTTTAAATGACGGCTATATTGAGTACGCCAATTCACACTTTTACCGAAATAAAGCGTGTTATGTAATAGGACGATGTATTGCTAAAAATGGCGATAATATGCCCTTTGCAATAGCCATTTTAAATACCCCTGACGGGCTTACAATTGATGCTGTGATGATGGGTGCTGATCAGCTGAGCTTGTTATTTGGCTTTGCGCGCACGTACTTTATGGTAGATACCGACCAACCTGCAAGGTATGTAGATTACTTAAGTGTGTTAATGCCTCACAAACAACGGTTTGAATTGTTTAATGCGATAGGTTTTATTAAACATGCGAAAACAGAATTTTATCGCTATAAGGTGGATACGACTAAAAGTAGCCCCGAGCAATATAAATATCATTTAGCGCCAGGTACACCAGGTATGGTGATGCTTGTTTTTACAATTGATGGCCTAGACTATGTGTACAAAGTAATAAAAGATAAATTTAGTGCACCAAAAACGGCGACAAAACAGCAGGTAAAAGATAAATATAACTTTGTAAAACAGGCTGATAGAGTAGGGCGATTAGTTGATACTCATGAATTTAGATACCTAGCCTTTGATTTAAGTCGTTTTAGTGATGAACTGCTTACACAAATGAAAAAACACATTGGTGATAGCTTAATTATTTCGGGTAAAGCGTTAATACTCAAACATGTCTATGTTGAGCGAAAAATGACACCGCTTAATTTATATATCGGTCAATGTAGCAGTAAATCACTGCAGCAGGTGATGGTTGATTATGGTAAAGCGATTAAAGAGCTTGCCAGTGCAAATATTTTTGCCGGTGACATGCTAATGAAAAACTTTGGCGTGACACGTTGGGGGCGAGTGGTATTTTATGATTACGATGAAATTTGCCCTCTTACTGATTGTAATTTTAGAGAAGTGCCAAATACTGACAACGCGTTAGAGGAAATAAGCTCACATTCTTATTTTGATATAGACCAAAATGATATATTTCCTAGTCAATTTAAGGTGTTTTTTAGTGCCAGTAGCAGTGCCTTTAGCCATTTTAATCATTATCATAGTGATTTATTTACGGCAAAGTACTGGCAAATGACCCAGCAAGGTATTGAGCAGGGTCAGCTTCCTGATGTATATCCTTATAAACAAAGCTGGCGTTTTAATAATTTATAGTTTTGTTTATCTTTCAAGGTTAAGTTTGAAGTCGTGTTTTTAGGCAATGCTTCCCCAGCAATTGCTGATAACGCAGCATAAATGCAGAACATGCACTGCCCAACGAGTTCGGCCTAAATTGAACAAAGGTTAGTCGACAAAGGCCAATACACTGGTTAAATCAGCACTGAATTTTCGTGCTTAAGGCGCTGTTAACACCAAAAGGAGTATTATTAAGTTTATATTAGTTGGCTTTGCTTTGTTGTCAGGCTTTGTGTTTGCCAGTGCTAAAACCCCGAGGTTACATCAATAAAATTAATAACTGCTACACACTTTAATCATATGACACAGTAAATAACGAGTTAGTTGAAGCCGAAGTATGGCGAAAAATTAAATAGAATAAAATACGAGGAGATTTATGCAGTACATTTCACATCAAGATCAGCAGTTAGCGTTTGAACAAACCGACAAGCCGAAGATTAGCAGTAATGAAGTACTGGTAAAAGTAGCAGCTATTGGCGTTAACCGCGCCGATTGTATGCAGCGTCAAGGTAAGTATCCTGCTCCTGAAGGGGATAGCCCTATTCTAGGACTCGAATGTGCAGGTACCGTGTGTGAGCTTGGCAGTGAGGTAGACCCTAAATGGCAAGATAAGCGTATTTTTACTCTATGTGCTGGAGGTGCTTACAGTGAATATGTCGCGGTAGATGCGCAGCAATTAATGGAATTGCCAGATAATATTTCTATGGCACAAGGTGCTGCTATTAGTGAAGTGTATTTAACTGCCTTTGGCGCACTCTTTGAGTTAGGAAAACTACAATCAGGGCAAACGGCGCTTATTCATGCCGGTGCCAGTGGCGTGGGCGGAGCGGCTATTCAAATGGCAAAAAGTGCCGGTGCACAGGTGGTAATAACAGCAGGATCTGATGAAAAATGTGAACACGCTAAAAGCTTGGGTGCTGACCATGTGATTAATTATAAAACCACTGATTTTGTTGAATATATGAAGGCACATAACTTAAGTGCAAACGCCATAGTCGATCCGGTTTCTGGCCGCTATTTGAATAAAAATGCCAAAGTTGCCGCAATGGATTGTCAGATTGTGATGCTCGCATTTTTAGATAGTCGCTTTGCCGAAGTCGATTTTGCACGCTTATTACAAAAGCGTATTTCGTTTCATGCCTCCACATTACGTAATCGCAGTATCGCGTTTAAGCGCGCGTTAAGAGATGCATTTGTAGCGCGCTTTTATGATGATATTGCCAATCAAAAGTATGACTTTAATATTTATAAAACCATGCCATGGCAACAAGCTAGTGAGGCACATGCCATCTTAGAGGGTAATGAAAACTCAGGTAAAGTTGTATTGTTGGTAGAGTGAAAAAAGTAATGCCACAGGGATTAATATTGTTAATCCCTGTATGAGGCCATATACTTTAAAAAACTATTTCGATTTTAAGGTTAATAATGAATCCAATTATTGCAATATTAAAAGAGCACAATGTCAGCGATGAAAAAGTAGCGGCATTATTTGAAGCATTTACCCAAAACCCAATGATGGCTATGGCATTAGTACAAGAGCTGGGCATACCACCTGAAAAACTTCAGCAATTGATGGCGGTAGTAATGACCCAACCTCATTTAATTAAAGAAGCAACGGATGAGTTAGGTTTAGATTTTGCAAAAGTACAAGAAGCGAAAGACAAGTTAAACCAGCAGTAAACTATCTTTAGAGACATGTTTTATGCATGTCTCTATCCCTAAACATGTTTTGTAACACACTCATTTGAACGGCTCTGCATTTATACAGTCAAATAAATACTTAACCTATAGCAGGGACAAAACATGAAGCGACTTTATAAATTTTGGAAAAATAACCGTTCTTAAGGGCCTGTTAACCTTTCAAGGTTGAATTTGCAGTAGTCTGTTTGGTATTTAAGCAAGGCAGAGCCTATGTGGTGTGGTTATTCCCCATAAATAGGCGATAACGTAGCATCAATGCCAAACAGATATTGCCCAAAGGGTTCTTCCAAGGGGCGATTAACTCTTTGTTACTCGGTTTTTACTTAGCCCACTAGGTTACAAACCTCGCGCCGCGATTAAATCGCCCCTTGTTTGAACAAATTCCAATCCGCAAAGGTCAACAGGCCCTATTGTTTTTATTATTTTAAAGAGTGTGTTTCGTAGTGCCGTCGCCGATTGGTACGAAGTACCAACAGGTTCAATGAAACCGACTATTGAAGAAGGCGACCGAATCCTTACCGATAAAATGGCGTATGATTTACGTATACCATTTACGCATGTATCCCTGATAAGATTGGCAGAACCACAAACCGGCGATATTATTGTATTTGATTCTAAAGTGGCGGATAACCGTTTAATAAAACGCGTTATTGGCACACCAGGTGATATAGTTTCGTTGCAAAATAACGAATTGACCATTAATGGCGAGAAAGTAAGTTATAGCACTTTAAACGAGAGTATTCGGTGGCTAGATAAAACTGAGCACTTAAAGGGGCATGCTCATACCATACGGCTTACCAAATCGGCAGCAAGCTTAGTGCAGTTTCCGGCAACACCAATAGCAGCAGATCATTATCTGGTTATGGGTGATAACCGCGATAACAGTGCGGACTCACGGGTTATTGGATTAATTCCACGTGATGAGTTGCTAGGTCGGGCAGAGCGAGTGATTGTCTCGCTTGATTATGATGATTACTACTTGCCAAGAAGTGACCGGTTTTTGAAGCGTTTAGAATAAAAAACTAACTATTACAATGGCTAAGCAAAATTGGTTAGCCATTGCTGTTTTTGCAGGTAGGATTATTTAAGGCATTAATCAATATCAATCGAGTAAGCTTCTAACAGCTTGTTAAGCTTAACTTGCTCTGAAGCATCAAACTCTATACCAACGCTAAGGCGGTTGCCTTTCATTTGGTTATTCCTAATGTAAGACGTAATAATTACAGGCTCGTTGTCTAATGGAGAAAGTATATGCACAAAAACTTGACGTTTTTTTAGTGCAACAAATCCAGAGCTTACGTGAATAGCAAAGCGACAGCCACTCGGAGAAATATCAATAATTAAACCGTGCAATAAGCTTTTATTATCAGCATCAATATCGCCTTTATGTAAACTAATTTTAGCCGGAATGTGTGTAGGCAACCTGCTAGTTTCACGTAATTGTCGGCTTTCAATTTTTTTAGGGTAAGCTAAATAAATTAATCGTTCAGGGCGAAATGAAATCGCTAATATGCTGGTTGAAAAAGCAACACATTCGCCCCGTTCGTCTTCAATAATATACCGTACAATAGCCCCATTACCTTCAACTAAAATGTCGCTGTAATCATTTTTACCTGCTTGAGCAGGGTATTTTAATATTAAATATTTACCGGTGTCGTAGCCGATTAAAGTGAGTTTAAAGCGAACCTGAATGGGATTGTTAAATTGTATATCAATTAGCTTTCCCGGGAGTAAATCGAGGAAAAACTTCTTTTGATCTTCAGTTGGTTTATCTTCAACAGTAGTATTATTTTTATTTGTTTCCACAAACACTTTCTCAATATTAACAGACGCTTAATTATCTTTTAATATAGTGTAAAAATCACTAGTATAAAAGAGGGCATTTAGTAAAAGAAAATAATACTTTGTGCTTGTAATAGTGAGCGGAGTTAGTATTTTACTCCGCTGTGGAGATTAGATTGTTACTCTTTTGGCAACAAAACAGTATCAATGACATGAATCACGCCGTTGCTGGCTTTTACATCTGCCATAACTACGTTTGCATTGTTGATCATAACAGAGCCATCATTGGTGGTTACATTCACAGACTGGCCTTGCACGGTCGTTGCACTGTCTAATTTTACAACGTCTGCAGCCATTACTTTACCTGATACCACATGGTAGGTAAGAATTGCAGTTAACTTGTCTTTATTTTCGCTCTTAAGAAGGTTTTCAACGGTACCTGCTGGTAGCTTGGCAAATGCTTCATCAGTTGGCGCAAATACAGTAAAAGGGCCATCTCCTTTTAACGTATCAACGAGGCCTGCCGCTTTGACAGCTGCAACGAGTGTTGAAAAAGAACCATTGGCAGCAGCTACATCTACGATATCTTTTTTCATACCATGATGATCGGCATGAGCTGCTGAAGATAGGGTTAAACTTGCTAATACAAAAGTCAGAACAGACGCTATTTTCTTAAACATGTTACTTTCCTTTAAATTGATTAGTTGTCGGTTAAATATTACGCCGGGTTGCTAGCTTACGATCATTTTAAAAAAGGGGGGTTACATTACCTTATCCCAATAAAAGTATTTTATAAAAAGCAAAGCCTGCTATTAACCCTCCTAGTGAAAGCTTTTATGAGTAAACACGGTCTGTTTATTTTCAATTTTTTATATCCAGTTCAGCGATATAACGTCATTAATTAACAATAGGAAATAAACCATGAAAAAACGGGCTATTTTTACAGCGCTAATTGCATCACTTTCTTCATTAGCGTCTGTTGCTGGACAAACTGAAATGCAGATAAATACTTATAATCAACAGCTTGAAAATGTGGCTATGGTGGCACAATTAACGGGTGAAATGGCACAGCGTATAGTCAATGCAGCGTCTGCAGCGGCGCTCAAGGACAATTTAGCTGTATCAATAACCGTTGTGGATGCATCTGGACAAACGCTGGCGGTACTTCGCGATCATCGTGCCGGTGTTCATACTATTCGTGCCAGTTATAAAAAAGCATATACCGCCAATTCGCAAAAGCGAGAAACCGCAGTTATAGCAAAAGGCATAAATGAGGGCACTATTCCAGCAGACCTTCGTTATTTAGATGAAAACATTTTAATATTGGATGGCGGGGTGCCTATTATATAAACGATACTGTGGTGGGGGCTGTGGGAGTTGGCGGTGCTCATGGCAGTGAGGATGTACGTGTTGCAAAAGCAGGGATCAAAGCGTTATGGTTAGCGCAGTAGAAAAACTGATCACGTTACTAAATATCCCCAAAAGTGATAGTAAAGGAGTTTACAGATTATGAACGAGACTGATTTAGCGCACTTAAAACGCACCGTAGCGCTAGCTAAAGAGGCGTTAGAAGCAGGTGATGAACCGTTTGGCTCAGTCCTTGTTGATGCTAATGGGCATGTATGTATGGAAGATCGCAACCGTGTTGCGGGTGGCGATCATACTCGTCATCCTGAATTTGAGATTGCTCGTTGGGCAGCCAACAATATGACCCCAGAGCAACGCGCCAGCGCCACAGTGTATACCTCAGGAGAACATTGTCCTATGTGCTCCGCAGCACACGCCTGGGTTGGCTTAGGTCGAATTATGTATGTCAGTTCATCTGCGCAATTAACTAGCTGGCTTAGCGAGCTCAAAATGACTAAGTCGCCGGTTAACCCGTTACCTATTGAAGCGGTTGCTCCTAATGTCGCTGTTTATGGGCCCGTACCAGCACTTGTTGAGCAGGTTCACGCCCTACATCGTCAATTCCACCAAGCAGATTAACAGCGCAGCAGCGCATGGTATTTAGACTAAAGCGACTACCTGCTATAGTTAACGGTAGTCACTTTTATTAAACGCAGCACAAGGGATTATTATGATCGTTAACCTGTTCGATAAGTTAATATTTGCTTGCGCTTTTATTGTTTCATTGCAACTACCGCAGCTGAGTGATCATTACCAACAACATTTAGCGGGCTTATACCATGCAACAAAATGGCAAGTCGACGGCTATGCAAAAACGGCCAAGCAATATAACTTTTCTAGCACGCAAGCGATGATAAACCGCCACTTAGCTAACCCTGAACCTAGCGTTAGAGCCGATGCAAATCAAAAACAGCAAACATTACTGCAATTTGCCGATTTAAAAAAAGGGATGGCTATTTTTGAACGAGGTAATTTAGTGCAAAAAATGCTGTATATGTTCTCCCCTGAGCGCGTTGACAGATTACAAAATACACTTGATAACTTTAAGTTAGGTATCCCTTTAACCGCGAGTGCAGTGTTGTTTGCATTGGTATTAGCTATTTTATTAAATCAATTACTTATGCTGCCACATACTTTATATGTTAGGCGTAAAAAGCGTATTGCATCCGATGCGGTAAAATTCAATAGCTGATCGTCAATGAGTTATCATTGGTAATTTTCACTGGCCCTTTTAACAACAAATGCGCCACGAATGTCACCCAGTTTAAAATCAGTTGCCTGATCATTAGGGTATAAAGTCGCTATTTTTTTAGAAACTGTGGGGTCAATCTGACTGCCATGACACGCTAAACACGCTTTTTGAGTAGGAATCGCTTTTACAAAATACCAGCCATCGGGTCTTTGCTCTTGATATTCTATGCTTGCTACCGGCTCGCCATTGAGCTTACGTTGTTCAAAGTTTAATAAAACATTTTTGAGCCATGCATCGGGTTGATTATCTGAGTTACGAGTTTTCAAAGCACTGCGGCTAATTTGCCAAGGACTATTGCTATGTTGTGAAGCGATAGCGGGTGCAGCTGTATTACATACACTTATTGCCGCTAGTGGGCCGCTTTGTTTCATAGTACTAACCAGTACCTGTTTTAAATCACTTGAAAATGCTTTGATTGTTTGTCGTGCATCGTCGGTATTGCTAGCAAAAGCAGCGGATGAAATAAATAAACTGGAAAAAAGCAAAATAATGCGCATAATACACCTCTAAATATTAGGAGGTTCTAATATACAGGGTGTCAGGTGTTTTTCAAGTAAATCGTTTAGCGTTTAAGCACTTTTTTACTTAAGGTACCGCGCCTAAAATCGATAAACAGTTTCAAGAGAAAAGATATGCACAATAAGCACGGTGAGAATAAAGTAATAAACCAACAAAATAACCATGATGCTGGTGGACTTAATGCACAAGATCCATTAGCCGCTATTAAAGCAATTCGACTCGAACAGTTAGCGCAATGTCGGCTTAAAACACAAAAAGAAATACAGCACATGCAAAACAAAAAATAGCCTTGGACGATAAAAACTTGCTAAGTTAACGTTATTAATTTTAAAGGTTGGATAGTGCAATTAATCCGTTATCTATAAAACATCCGCATCAAATTATTACTTTTATAGCTTGGCTGTGCGCTTTAGCTGTGATGTTAATAGGGCTACTTGCGCCTGAAAATAAACGTGTTTTAATGCTGTTGTCACTGAGTTCGCTCTGCTTACTTATGTTTAATAGTGTAACGATGTCAGCTTGGGTATTTAAACGTTTTAAAGACCAACAATTACGCTTTATTGCTCTTTTAGGCAGTGGCGCTTTTATGTTGTGTATCGCGGGTGATGTGATTAATTTTAATTTACCCCAACACTATTATCGCTATAGTACCTTGATAAAACATGATTACTTAGTGGATTCAATCTTATTTTTTGCACCTGGTTACAGCCTTTTATTTATAGCCTGTGTGTTAGCTTTTAATATAAAACGTCGGGTGTCGTTTATAAAAAGTGCACTTTTTTTTGTTGTTGTGTTGGTGCTAAGTAGTGCGTCGCTCTCTTCTATGTATCTTGAGGGGGCAGGAGATACTATTTTAGCTATGACAGGGGTCTATAGCTTAGTGATAACGGCTGTTGGGCTTATGGGTCTGGTATTAGTTGTTGGCTATGGTGGGATTAACGCGCCCAAACCAATAGTGTGGGTGAGCTTAGGGCTTTTTCTTGCTGCATTGGCTGATGCCATTATTGGTGCTTTTTGGATTTATGGTAATCAGGGGGAAGGCTTTTACCCTCAAGTGCGCTATATAAACTGGTTTGTGTATATTAGCTCGCAAAGCTTAGTGATTCACTTAGCAAAAGTTGTTGCAGTAATACTAAATCGCAATAATGCTTAATTATTTTCAGGAAGTAAACCAGAGAATAGCGGCGTTAAAAATTCTCATTAGAATAACTAAATAACAGGTGAAAAAAAAGCCGCTAAATATTAGCGGCTTTAAGCGATAATAATTACATTACGCGCATACCCGGCTCAGAGCCGTCGTCTGGGTTAAGAATGTAAATTTCTTTACCACCAGGGCCTGCCGCAAGTACCATGCCTTCAGACATTCCAAAACGCATTTTACGTGGTTTAAGGTTAGCAACCATTACCGTTAATTTACCTTCAATGTCTTCTGGTGCGTAAGCCGATTTAATTCCAGCAAACACTTGGCGAGTTTCACCGCCTAAATCAAGGGTTAATTTAAGCAGCTTGTCAGCGCCTTCTACGTGCTCTGCTTTGGCAATTTTAGCAACACGCAGGTCTACCTTTGCAAAGTCATCAAACTCAATCTCTTCGCTAATAGGCTCTTTTGCAAGTGGGCTATTAGGATCGATTTTGTCTTTTTCAGCAACTAAGCTTTCTTTTGATTCTTCAACCATTTTATTCACTTTATCCATTTCTACACGTTGCATTAACGGCTTAAATTTATTGATAGGGTGGTTTACTAACGCTGTTTGCGCACCCTGCCAAGATAATTCATCATTTAAAAAGGCTTCAACATTACTTGCCATGCCAGGTAGCACTGGTTTTAAGTAAGTGATCAACACGCGAAATAAGTTAAGTCCTAGTGAACAAACCTGATGCGCTTCTTCTTGCTTTGACTCATCTTTAATAAGCACCCAAGGCGCGGCATTATCAATGAACTGGTTTGCTTTATCAGCAAGTGCCATTATTTCACGAATTGCACGGCTGTATTCACGGTTCTCGTAATATTCGGTGATTGTCGCTGATGCGTTCTGGAATTCTGCAAGCAATTGAGGTTGCATAACTGTATTGCTCAGCTTACCGTCGAACTTTTTAGTAATAAAACCAGCACAACGACTGGCAATATTCACTACTTTACCCACTAAGTCTGAGTTTACACGTTGTGCAAAATCTTCAAGGTTTAAATCTAAATCGGTAATGCCACTATTAAGTTTAGCTGCGTAGTAGTAACGTAAAAATTCTGGGTCTAGGTTATCTAAATAAGTACGCGCTTTAATAAACGTGCCTTTTGATTTAGACATTTTTGCGCCATTGACCGTAACAAAACCATGGGCGAATACGTTAGTTGGCTTTCTAAATTGAGCGCCTTCTAACATAGCAGGCCAAAATAGGCTGTGGAAATAGATGATGTCTTTACCAATAAAGTGATAAAGCTCAGCGTCTGAACCTTCTTGCCAAAATGCATCAAAGTCGATGCCCTGTTTATCACATAAGTTTTTAAAGCTCGCCATATAACCAATAGGCGCATCTAGCCATACGTAAAAGTATTTACCTGGTGCGTTTGGAATTTCAAAACCAAAATAAGGTGCATCACGGCTGATGTCCCATTGCTGGAGACCATCTGCAAACCACTCATCTAACTTGTTGGCCATTTCTTGTTGAATTGTGCCTGAATGTAGCCACTCTTTAAGCATGTCTTCAAAGGCGGGTAAATCAAAAAAGTAATGCTCAGAATCTTTTAAGATAGGCTCAGCACCCGACATAACAGAGCGTGGGTTGATTAGCTCGGTTGGGCTATAGGTTGCGCCACAGGCATCACAGCTATCCCCGTTCTGATCTTCCGATTTACATGTAGGACACGTGCCAGTAACAAAGCGATCTGGCAGAAAAATGCCTTTTTCTGGATCGAATAACTGTGAAATAGTGTGCTTTTTAATATGACCGGCATCGTTAAGGCGATTATAAATAAGCTCACTAAATTCTTTATTCTCTTGGCTATGGGTACTGTGGTAATTATCAAATTTGATATTAAAATCAGCAAAGTCGCGTTGGCGCTCGATGCTAACGTTTTTTACCATTTCCTCAGGCGTGATCCCTTGCTTTTGCGCATTAAGCATAATAGGTGTGCCATGAGCATCATCGGCGCACACATAGTACGCTTCGTGGCCTTGTAGTTTTTGAAAACGCGACCAAATATCAGTTTGAATATACTCTAATAAATGCCCTAAATGGGTAGGGCCATTGGCATAAGGTAATGCGCTAGTAATCAGGATCTTTCGCTGTGCCATAATCATTCCGAATTAAGCGTTCCTAGTCAGGAACAGATGAAAATTATTACATTATCGATAAGCAAAGTGATAACAGAGCACACTGCTTATCGATATTTACTAATTGACTGGTGTTAATGCCCTGAATGTTACATAATTCCGTGGCACTTTTCATCAAAGAAACGCTATTTTATTGCTATGTTTGGACTGTCGAAACTATTCTCTGCAAAATCGGTGCAAAAACAACCGATTATTTCTGCTCTAGCGGCCTATCGCAGTGCCGCTTTCGCTGTGGGTATTGAGCAAGATTTCATTGCTGATATCACTCAAAACACTGATAAATCAATTACGGTTAAACTCAATCTCCCTTTTGCGGCGCAATCTGAAATGCCGCATGTGGCTCAATTTTTGACTGAGCGTTTAAAGATTGATGTAAACGTAACGGCTAGTGTTCACCTTAAAGAGGCTGCGAAATTTAAAGCCATTAAACATATTGTTTTAGTCGCCTCAGGCAAAGGTGGGGTGGGTAAATCTACTACGGCTGTAAATCTTGCGGGCTCGCTTAAAAATGAAGGCGCAAAAGTAGGTATACTAGATGCCGACATTTACGGTCCGTCAATTCCTATGTTGTTAGGATTAGTTGGCAGTGAGCCGGTTACAAAAGACAATAAACAATTACAACCGTTTGATGCCAATGGTATTAAAGCGCAATCTATCGGTTTTTTAGTCCCCAGCGATGATGCCACCGTATGGCGCGGCCCAATGGCCTCAGGCGCGCTTAGTCAACTTTTAAATGAAACCGATTGGGGTGAACTTGATTATTTAATTGTAGATATGCCGCCAGGTACCGGTGATATTCAATTAACCATGAGCCAAAAAGTGCCAGCCAGTGGCACCGTGATTGTCACGACGCCACAAGACTTAGCGCTTGCTGATGCGCAAAAGGGTATTGCTATGTTTAATAAAGTAAATGTGCCAGTGCTCGGTTTGATTGAAAATATGAGCCATTACATTTGTGGGCATTGCGGCGAGGCCAACCATGTATTTGGTAAAGACGGTGCACAAAAATTAGCCCTTAAGTATGGTGTGCCTGTGCTTTCGCATATTCCGCTTGCGATTGATATCAGAGAATCCTCTGAGCAAGGTAAGTTGATTGCCGATGATACAGATGCGGTTATTAGCAAAACTTACAGCGCGGCCGCACGATTGATTGCCAGCACGCTTTACTATCAACAACATCACAACGCGATTGACGTTGTGATTACGGAAGATTAAAAATGAGACTTTCAGATACACATATTAAAGAATACTTAAACGATGGGCGCATTGTTATCGAGCCCGCGCCAACGAGTGAAATGATTTCAGGGGTTACCGCTGATCTTCGCTTAGGTAATAAGTTTAGAACATTTCATGCCCATAATGCCGCTTATGTTGATTTAAGTGGTCCAAAAGATCAGCTTAATAAAGCGTTAGAATCAATCATGAGCGACGAAATTGTATTAGCTGAAGGCGAAGCGTTTTTTCTACATCCTGGCGAGCTTGCGTTGGCAATAACCTATGAAAAAGTAACCCTACCTGCAGACATTGTTGGTTGGTTAGACGGGCGTTCATCGCTGGCACGTTTGGGTTTAATGGTGCATGTTACAGCACACAGAATCGATCCTGGTTGGAGTGGTAATATTGTTTTAGAGTTTTATAACTCGGGTAAGTTACCGCTTGCGCTCAGACCTATGATGAAAATTGGCGCAATGAGTTTTGAAACACTTACCGGTCCGTGTGAAAGCCCTTATAACACCCGCATTGATGCAAAATATAAAGATCAGAATAGTGCGGTAGCAAGCCGTATCAGTGACGATAAATAACTAAGCTAAACAATAGCTTATTTTTCTAGTTGATGAAGCGCATAACCTAATAGTTGAAAATAATGGTTAAGCGCTTCATTGGCGAGTAACGTGTGCTTTAGCTCAGGATAAATTAAGTTATTATTACTCAAACCGCCGACTAAGAAACTGTTTTTGATTGTTTGATGCTCGTTGATACAGGCTTCAAAACACCGAGCAGCAAGCTCCTCTGGCATACTCATATACTGCTGATTATGCGCTTTATCAAACGCAATGCATTTATTTACAAATTCATTGGCATGTTCACCGCTTTGCTCTAAAAACACCTGTTTATAAAATTGATTAAGTGCATCATTAAGTGGATGGCTTAAGTCGGGAGAGTGTGATAACCATAACTTAGAAGCGAAACCAAAGCGGGTTTTTGATTTAAACAAATGCTCACTAATATGATGATCAAAAGCATGAAACCATTCATGGGCTAAAGCGCCACCGCCTGCATTTTTAGCCAGTGCTAAGGTTTGGTCATACGCATTATAATGTGCTTGCACGCCTTTTTGTCCACCGTGACCAAAAGCGAAATTAAGTTTGCCACGCAGGCCAATGGCAGTGGGTGGTAAATGCAAAATCTGCGCTAAATCAGCCAGCGCATCATAAATTAAGTTGGCACTAATAAAGCGCTCTTCTTTAGTAACCCATTTACCAACCACCATAGAACGAAAACCAAAAGTGGTTCTTATATCACTAAAATCGACTTGATCGTCAAAACGATAGTCGGGGCCTTGGCGAGAAAATCCGCGTTTTAATCGAGATGTGGTATTACGCATCGGTTATTTTATTTCAGCTCATACATTACAAGTAACGTGCTTTTACGTGAGCGGGCATGTGTTGGGTTTGTTTTTTTATTAATTCCTCTAATAAACCATACAAGGGCGCAGGGTTTAGTGCTTCTATGAGCCATAAACTATGTGCTACTGCTTCTAGTGTCGATAAACTATCTGCTCTAGGGGCTTTACGAATAGCATAACGGTTGGTGGGAATATGGCTAAAGCTTACCGTTTTAAACTGTTGTAATAACGGGGTTAATTGCAAAATTTTAAAGGCTTTATTCCATGTACCATCAATCACAATTAAATGCGTAATCTCTTGTAGATTTTCTTTACTATTCGGTCGGTCTAATTTTACGGCGCTCTCGCTTGGGTAGAGTAATACGCTCGATTCAATAGGCAGGTTCTGTAAACAGGCGAAGTCTTGATTATTTTCGCCTCTAATAATTTTACAGTGGGTTAAACCTAAAGCTAATAGCTGCGCCGTATTTTTGCTAACTTTTGCTTCACTGGGGTGCTGCAAAATAATAACCTGTGTTTGGTTATTAACACAGGTAATTGCGCTGCAAATACAAGTGCTTAGCGAAAAGTTACACTGTTTACAAAGAGGACGTGCCATTGAATACACTATTTCGTTGGTACATTTGCCGTAATTATACATTTTTGCACTAATAAAGTTGGTTTTTTTTGTGCTTAGATATAGAGTAAGAGATAAGAAGAAAATCGATGGACCGTATTGAAGGGCATGAATATGACAGAGATCAATATTGACGAATCCGCTTTAGAAAGTATGGAATCGCTATTAGGTGAACAATTTCCAGATACGTTGGAATTTTGTTGTGCGGAATTTGAGCGATTGGGGAACGAAGCAATTGCTGCGCTTGGGCAAGATAAAGAGGCTGCTATTCGCCACTCTCATAGCCTTAAATCAAACGCCGCTCAATTTGGTGCGGCAAGTTTAGCCGAAGTTGCTCGTTTAATTGAATATAATTTAAATAACGGGAATGACGAGCAGGCTGTTAATGCAGCCGATGGATTAATGGCGCAAGTTACTGGTTCACAAGCAAAACTAAATGCATGGTTAGCTGGGCGCTAAACGCGTTTCAATAGTAATAAAAAAGAGTGTTAACGTGAATTTTTTTCAGTTTTAAGCGCTTAATTTTTTCTAGTAATTCACGGCTTTACTGCGTTAGTCTAATGGCTAACTTGCTCTTTAGAGGTAACAATGTCAGAAATAAAAAAGAGTCATAAATTAGACGGCGTCTGTTATGACATCCGAGGTCCCGTTTTAGTGCAAGCTAAAAAAATGGAGGATGAGGGCCAAAAGGTATTAAAGCTTAATATAGGTAACCCCGCCGCATTTGGCTTTGATATGCCAGAAGATATGCATCGCGATATCATTCGTAATTTATATTCAGCTCAAGGATACTGTGACTCTAAAGGTCTTTATTCTGCGCGTGTTGCTATTTATCAGCACTACCAACAGCGTGGCTTACACAATTTAGACGTTGATAATATTTACATTGGCAACGGCGTGAGTGAGCTTATCCAAATGGTTACTCAAGCACTGTTGAATAATGATGATGAAGTGTTAATTCCCGCTCCAGATTATCCGCTTTGGACTGCCTCGGTAAAATTAGCAGGTGGTAATCCGGTTCACTACTTGTGTGATGAAGAGCAAGATTGGTTTCCTGACATTGATGATATTAAAAGTAAAATCACCTCTAAAACCAAAGCATTGGTGCTGATTAATCCCAACAACCCAACCGGGGCTGTGTACAGTGACGCTTTACTTGAAGAATTGATCAATATTGCTCGAGAGCACAAGCTTTTGCTGTTAAGCGATGAAATATACGAGAAAATTCTATACGACGGTGTTACCCATACTTCTATTGGTTCATTATGCGATGATCTCCCTATCATCACCTTTAATGGCTTAGCTAAAACATACCGTGCTGCTGGGCTGAGAATGGGCTGGATGGTGTTAAGTGGTCGCACCGCATTAATGACAGATTTAATTAAAGGCTTAGATATTCTTGCCTCAATGCGTCTTTGTGCCAATGTGCCCGCACAATATGCAATTCAGCAAGCATTGGGTGGCGTTCAGTCAATTGATAGCTTAATTGACCCCGGTGGGCGTTTATATGTGCAACGTGATATTGCTTGGCGCGGCTTAAATGCGATTGATGGAATTAGTTGTAAAAAGCCTAAAGGGGCGCTTTATGCTTTCCCTAAAGTGGATACCGCTAAATTCAATATTAAAAGCGATGAACAAATGATGTTTGATTTGTTAAAAGCAGAAAAAATATTGTTAGTACATGGGCGCGCCTTTAACTGGCCAGACCCTGATCATTTTAGATTGGTGTTCTTACCTAATAAAGATGATTTATCGAGTGCAATGATGAAAATGCAGCGTTTTTTCAAAGATTACCGACAAGAATAAAGAAAAAAACGAGCCAAGTGGCTCGTTTTTTCGTTAATGCACTAAAGTAAATGGTCGTGTTTCAAAGCATGCAATAGGGCACTGCATACGTTGCCTTGGGATACCTGCTTCCATAAAGACGTGGCCTTGTACAGTAAACCCATTATTTTTGAATCGTTCTACTTCGTTTAAAATACAATTAATACTGATTGCTTCAATACCTTGCTCCGCTGCTAATTTAACAATGAAATTAAGCAGTGACTTATAAACATTGCGGTTGCGATGCTGCGGCAATACGGCGATTCTACCAATTAAACCATCATTACATAATCGACCTGTGGCAACAGGTGAGTGCATATTATCGGTGACCAGAATATGTTGAGCGAGTGCATCTAAGTTATCAAACTCAATACGTTTAGGAATATGTAACTCATATACAAACACTCGCTCCCTTATATGTTGCAGTTGACTTTTTTCACTTTGCCAATCAACTTTGTCAACCGTATAAACCATGACCTCCTCCTAGCTAAACCAAATACCCTCATTAACCAGTGTAGTAAAAGTTTCGATAAAATCTAGGCTAGGTGTGGTTGCATTAAGCACGCTGCTATCAAATTCAATAAAATCAGTAAGCTGTTTTACCGCTTCTAAATCAGATAAGGGTAAAGCGTAGTTTTCGCCATTGATACTCAGAAGTAGCTCTGTATCCATACATTGATAAATAGCACGTGTGCCCCCTAAACGCTCAAATGTTACTTGGTTTTCAATCAGTTGTTGTATTTGTTCGACACTAAATGGGTCTTCTTCAGGGGCTAAGTCCATATCATGCTTAGGTTGGCTAAGGGTATTACCTAACCAGTGTTTAAATAAACTCTCGTCTTCTAGCAATGCTTGCATTAACGTTTTTACTTTATCGACTTCGCTTTGGGTTAGCTCACCTTTGGAATCACGTAGGGCGAGGGTATGGTCGGTATACCTTTTTTGGCCACTTTCTGTGTCGATAATATGATCAGCAAAACTTGAAAGTAAATCTTGTTGATTAGGTGCTCTAAAACCGACTGAATAGTTAAGTGCATTCTCAACCGCATAGCCTTCATGAGGACAACCGGGTGGTATATATAAAATATCACCGGGCTCCAAAATACAATCAATTACTGCACTAAAAGCTTCAACTTGCAGTAATGTTTTATTTTGAGCAAATTGTTTTAGTGTTGGGTCGGGTAATCCTACCCGCCAATGGCGCTTACCTTCACCTTGAATAATAAATACATCGTATTGGTCTAGGTGTGGGCCAACACCGCCACCTGGGGTTGAGTAGCTGATCATCAAATCATCTATTCGCCAATTAGGTATAAAGCGAAAAGGTTCAAGTAACTGAGCAGCTTCTGGGTGCCAATGATCCACTGCTTGCACGAGTAGTGTCGAGTGCTGATCAGTGAGTATTTCAAAATCGTCAAATGGTCCCTGATGCGATTGCCATTGTTGATTGTGGTTAGTAATAATGCGCGATTCTATGCTGTCTTCCATAGCAAGGCCTGCGAGTTCATTCGCATCAAGTGGGTCTTGAAAATCTTTAAAACCAGCTTTGATCAACAGTGGTTTTTTTTGCCAATATTGACTTAAAAACGCTTGCTCTGATAATTCATTTATTTTTAATTGATACATAGAATGCCTATAACGTTAAGACCTAAATGAAAAAAGCGAAAGGCAGGTACCTTTCGCTTTATATTAGTAGATTTGAGTGATTAAACTAAATCATCAATAAACTCAACAGCGCGACCAATGTAGTTAGCCGGCGTTAGTTTTTTCATTTCAATTTTTGCAGCTTCTGGAAGGTCTAAACCATCGATGAAATCAGCCATAATTTCTTGATTTACACGTTTACCACGGGTTAAATCTTTTAGCTTTTCATATGGTTTTTCAATACCGTATTTACGCATAACGGTTTGAATTGGTTCAGCGAGCAGCTCCCAGTTTTGGTCAAGCTCATCTGCCAAACGTTGCTCGTTTACTTCAAGTTTGCTTACACCTTTAAGGGTTGATTGGTATGCAATTACCGCATAACCCATACCTACACCTAAGTTACGTAATACGGTTGAGTCAGTTAAATCACGTTGCCAGCGAGACACAGGTAGTTTTTGTGCTAAATGACCAAAGATAGCATTGGCTAAGCCTAAATTACCTTCTGAGTTTTCAAAATCAATCGGGTTCACTTTGTGTGGCATAGTTGATGAGCCAATTTCACCGGCAATGGTTTTTTGCTTAAAGTGATTAAGTGCAATGTAGCCCCACATGTCGCGGTCAAAATCGAGCAAAATGGTATTAAAGCGTGCAATTGCATCAAAAAGCTCTGCTATGTAATCATGCGGTTCAATTTGCGTGGTAAACGGGTTGAGTGTTAAACCTAGGCTAGTTACAAACTTATCGGCGTGGGTATGCCAATCGTAGTCAGGGTACGCACTTAGGTGTGCATTGTAGTTACCCACAGCACCGTTTACTTTACCTAGCATTTCTACTTGTGCAATTTGGTCACGTTGACGCTTTAAACGCATGTAAACATTTGCAAACTCTTTACCCATAGTCGAAGGCGTTGCAGGCTGTCCATGTGTACGAGTCATCATTGGAATGGCTTTGTACTCAATTGCTTTTTCTTTAATGGCGCTTAATAACTCATCACAATAAGGTAAAACGACGTGGTTACGCGCTTCACTTAACATTAAACCATGAGATAAGTTATTAATATCTTCAGAGGTACAGGCAAAGTGAATAAATTCGTTAATTGCGTTTAGCTCAGCATTATCAGCTACTTTTTCTTTTAGTAAATACTCTACGGCTTTAACATCATGGTTTGTCGTGCGTTCGATGTCTTTAACTCGCTGAGCATCAGCTTCACAGAAGTTATCTACAATTGCATTCAACAGCGCATTTGCTTCGTCGCTAAAAGCGGGGACTTCTTTAATCTCGCTTGCTGCAGCTAACGCTTGCAACCAACGCACTTCAACGGTTACGCGGTATTTGATTAATCCAAATTCGCTAAAAATACTGCGTAGTTCAGTGGTTTTGCTGCCGTAGCGACCATCAACCGGAGAGATAGCCGTTAACGCTGAAAGCTCCATAATAACTCCTAAATTTTAGTTTGAACGATAATTAAATTTTTGTTTTAGCTATGGCGAGAATTTTTCTTTTCGCAAAAAAGAAATGACGACGTTTGCCGCCCATTTGTCGCCATAATACTGCACTGCGAATTCCGGCTAAAAGTAATGCGCGGATTTTATTTTGCGTGAGCTGCTGTTTTAATAACTCGGGTTTACCATAAACCTGAATTCGGTGCCCAAGGGGGCTTAGCACCGACGAGTATATATCTGCTAAACCGGCGACAACACTGTCATCGGTAATAGCAAAATGATCTAAACGACGATGAATATCATCAATACGTTTACCTAATTCATTGAGGCTTTTACTGTTAGCACTAAGCGCACGCTCTAACTGCATTAAACCACCCACATATTTGACTATTTCTACATCTTTTTGAGCACCGGCACTCAGTTGTGCCATCAATGTTTTATAGCCGTCACGTAAGTTATGTTCACCTTGATAAACATCTTCTGGGGAAGCTGGCGAGGTTTGCACAATACTTGATAATAAAATCGATAAATCTTGTTCATCAACGCGACCATATTGAGCAACCTTCTGAACTTGCTTAGCCACTTGACACATGGCTGCAAGCGCCATGACTTGATGTTGATTCATTATTTGATCACCGAGTCAATAATACCACCACCTAAACACACTTCATTAGCGTAAAATACGGCAGATTGTCCTGGTGTTACCGCTTTTTGTGGCTCATCAAATAATACGCGTGCCATACCATCTTCACCGACTAACAAGGTACAGCTTAGGTCTTCTTGACGGTAGCGTGTTTTTACGGTGCAACGAGTAGTACCTTGAGGACCAACACGATCTACCCAGTGTAATTGGTTGGCATTTAGGCCATTACTGTAAAGGCGAGGGTGATTTTTACCTTGGCCCACAATCAATACATTGCGTTCAACATCTTTGTCTACAACATACCAAGGTTCGCCTGAGCCTTCTTTCATACCACCAATTAACAAGCCTTTGCGCTGACCTAAGGTGTGGTACATCAACCCTTCATGTTCACCAACGTTGTTACCATCTGTGTCTTCAATAACACCAGGTTGAGCAGGTAAGAATTTTTGTAAGAAATCTTTAAATTTACGCTCACCAATAAAACAAATACCAGTACTATCTTTTTTATCGTGGGTAATTAAATCTTGCTCTTCAGCAATACGGCGCACATCTGGCTTGGCAATATCTCCGACAGGGAACAGCGTTTGCGCGATATGTTCATGACTCAATGTGTACAAAAAGTAGCTTTGATCTTTATTATCATCTAGGCCACGGCACATAACATATTTATCATCTCTGAGCTCACGACGCACGTAGTGGCCCGTTGCTATAAAGTCAGCACCAAGTGCTTGAGCCGCAAATTCTAAAAAGGCTTTAAATTTAATTTCTTTGTTACACATGATGTCTGGGTTAGGTGTGCGACCAGCTTTGTACTCAGCTAAAAAGTATTCGAATACGTTGTCCCAGTATTCCGCTGCAAAGTTAACGGTATGAAGTTCAATACCTAATTTGTCACAGACAGCTTGGGCATCTTTTAAATCTTCAGCGGCAGCGCAATATTCATCATTGTCATCTTCTTCCCAGTTCTTCATAAACAAGCCTTCTACTTGGTAGCCTTGTTGTTTTAATAAATATGCAGATACAGAAGAATCAACACCGCCGGACATACCAACGATGACTTTAATGTGACTATTTTCGCTCATGAATAATTTCGCTTATACAGATTACTGTTAACTTGGAAAGGCCGCGATTATAGCATGTATTTTGTAAGTGCTTAAAGAGAGGAAGGGCTATTGAATAGATTTTGTTGCTTTTTTTTATGTTGGTTAGGGATGATTTACTCCTTGTTAGTCGATTTTTACTTAGTCGATTAGATTACACATTTTGCCGTGCTATTATAGCCCCTTTGTTTGAACACATTTTAATTTGCAACGAACAACAGGTCCAAGATGTCAGGCCATTAAATTATAAACACTCATTTAAGTTATAAATGATGAGTAAATGTTGTTTATTTAAGGTGTTAGTACTGTTTATAGAATATCAAAGAATATATTTATTATTGTTCATTAACAAACCTTTACAACCAAATGATTATGCAATACCTTTAGATGAGTTTAAATTGAATAAACACTCAAATAAGTATTTATAATATAGTCAATGGAATGAATATATGAATTATGCTTCTCAAGCACAAAAGGTAAAATCTTACGTTGTTGAGTTATCAACAAAGTTACAACGCGATGATTGCTTAGTAGCAGAACAATTACCACATAACGTTAAAGAATCAGCTTACCAACTGTTTTATCAAACCATTAGGGTTCCTCGTCCTTACCGCTTTGAAGAACCCAACCCTATTTCAGCGCTATTTAGACTCATTGAACATTCTTTAGACTTTATTAATCCCTTTCAACAAGTCATTTTAAAGCAGCTAGAAAAGTGGTGGTTAGAATGGCATTTTGTTGCCACTATGAATGCTTCTCTTGAAATGAAACACGTTGAACAGCAGCGTTTTGTTAGTAGTGCAACTGAACATCCAATGCGAAAACATGAGCTGAGCCATTATGCAAAATTATTTACTATTTTGCCTTTGCCCGTGTGTAATGTTTGTATGGTAACCGGCGATATTTTAAAGCTTAATCAACGCTTTGTAGATGTATTTGGCTATACAATTGATGATATCCCTAATTTAAAACAGTGGTGGAAAGCCGCGTATCCTGAGCCTAGTTATAGAGAGTCTGCTCAAACGATGTGGGGTGAGTCTTTAGCGCAGGCAAATAAAAATAATGACGATATTCCTGCTAATGACTATCAAATTGTATGTAAAGATGGCTCAAAAGTGATAATGCAAGTGTCAGGTATTAGTGTAGAAAGTGAATTTATTGCTGTATTTAACGATGCGACGGAGCGTTTGAAAACTCAAGAGATACTCAGCGATATGGCCTTTTTAGACTCATTGACTAAAATTGCCAACAGACGCCGTTTTGACGAAAAATTACATGCTGAATTTAAAAAACTGATAAAAGTAAATACTCAACTTTCTATGATCATTATTGATATAGATAATTTCAAAAAATTTAATGATAGGTATGGTCATATTGCAGGGGATAAGTGTTTACATAGCGTAGCGCAAAAACTAGCAGAAACAGTCAGTCGTCCTGAGGACTTTGTAGCGCGCTATGGCGGAGAAGAGTTTGTTGTTTTACTCCCACAAACAGATAATCAAGGTGCACTCTTTATTGCAGAACAAATACAAAAATCTATTGAAGATTTAGCGATAGCTCATGAAGATAGTTTTACTGGCTTTCTCTCTGTGAGTATGGGAGTTCATACGGTAAAACATGGCGAAAAAACTAACCATGTCGATTTCTTTAAAGCAACGGATAGTGCGCTGTATTATGCAAAAAGGCAGGGCAGAAATTGTATTGCCTTAGGAAGGCATGAATAACACAGCATGTTTAACCTTTGCTTTTAATACCAGATAAGCAAAGGCTAACGTAAAGTATTAACTGTTGGTTGGTGGTCCACTGATTTTATATTGACCTGTTTCAATTCCATCGAGTGTGTATTTACCAATACTATAGCGAATTAACCGTAACGTTGGGTGGCCAATGTGTGCGGTCATTCGTCGAACTTGACGGTTCTTCCCCTCGTTTATAGTGATACTCAACCAAGATGTTGGAATTGATTTACGTTCTCTCACTGGGGGAGTACGTGGCCAAAGCGCTGGTTCATCGATTAACTTTACCTGTGCAGGTAAGGTTAATCCATCTTTGAGTTCGACCCCTTGACTGAGCGCATCAATAGATGCTTCTGTAGGCACCCCCTCAACTTGTACCCAGTACGTTTTGTTGGTTTTTTTACCAGGAGCGGTTAAGGTATTTTGTAATTTCCCGCAATTGGTCAATAATAACAAGCCTTCACTGTCTCTGTCTAAGCGACCCGCAGCATAAACATCTTTAATAGGAATAAAATTAGCCAGTGTTTGTCTATTTTGCTCGTCTGTGAATTGGCAAAGGACATCATAAGGTTTGTTAAATAAAATAACTTTTTTATCGCTTTGGGCTATCTGCGGCTTAATTGCTCTTTTTATCGGGCTCTTTTTTACAGCACTGCGCGAATATGTACGACCTGTATTGCGTTTACTTGTTGAAGATGACGTGTTTTTAGCTTTTTGTTTCATTAAATACACCGTGCAGGTTTAGGTAAGCCCGCAATTTTAGTGGCTTGTTTGGCCGGTCCCTTTGGAAAAAGTTTATACAAGTACATGCTATTACCTTTATCCTCACCGAGCGCTTTAGCCATCGCTTTGACTAACATTCTAATGGCTGGACTGGTGTTGTATTCAAGATAAAATGCGCGCACAAAGTTAACAACTTCCCAATGCTGTTCGGTTAATATAATGCTTTCATGTTGTGCAATAACATCGGCCAATTCTTTAGACCAATCAGTATGATCTAGCAGGTAACCTTGCTTATCTGTGTCTATTGTTTGATTATTAAATTCAAGCATAAATCACCAAGTAATTGATTGTTTAGATGATAAACTTAGGGTAACGAACTCATCATAGCTAATCGCTTTATCATTCAAATTTAAAGAGATACCACGCGCCGCTGCATCGTCCTTTAAAATATAAAGCGAATCGGCAAATTGCCTGTATTGCCCTTTAGCAAAACAGGCATCACCCACTAATAAAACCGAGTCTGTTAGCATAATCAGATTATCGAGACTGTTTGCACTGTAGTAATTCAGCGGTTTTGAAAATATATGTAAAGTGCTCATAGCGTTACCACGTGCTGCTGATTTTGAATTAACTGTTTTTGGGCATTAAAGTTAACGGTTTTTACTTCAATAAGTAGCTCATTTTTACTTAAACCGTAGTCAATGAGTGACTTCTCACACACGTAGATATTGTCAACATCATATATTTCTAGGGTTTTAATATTTTTAAAAAAATCTTTAAGTCCCAAACTATTCGGGCTTTGATTTTTTTTAAGAGCTAACACCGCAGGACCGCTAAACAACCAACTTATATTTTGATCAACTGCGGCAAAAATAAGCGTCATATCGAGTGCATCGCGAATATGCATGTCATCAAATGGACTTGATTGACTAATAACGAGTACATTAATCATTTAAATTGTATCCATTTATCTGCTTCACTGGCTAACATAGCAAATTCAGCGAGGCCTGCTACAGCGAATACACCAGTATTTTGCATATCTAAGCCACGCTTTTCAGCTGCGGTAACGCACAGCATTAAATTAATATTTTTGTCGGCTAGCTGCTGCCAAAGTGAGGATAAATTGAGCTCATCTGAGGCAAGTTCAAAATGCGTTGAAGCATGATAGATACCATCTTGGTATAAAAATATTGCATCAACACTATGCCCTTGTGCTAAACAGGCGTGAGCAAATTTAACAATTCGCTGTGTGGTATCGTGATCCGATGGTGGAGTATGTAAAGAAAGTACAAAGCGTGCCAAAACTATTCCAATAAAAAAGCCCCAATAAAGGGGCTATTTTAACAGAACTATTTAATTAGTCATTATTTGCGCCAAGTAACGCAAGTAAAGACGTAAATAAGTTATAAACGCTCAGGTATAAAGAAACCGTTGCGCGGATATAATTCGTTTCGCCGCCATTGATGATTCTGCTCGTATCGAACAAAATTAGGCCAGACATGATTAATACCACAGCTGCGTTTAGTACCATAAACATTAAAGAGCTACCTAGGAAAATATTTACAATACTTGCCACGATAACCACAATTAAGCCCACAGTTAAAAAACCACCCATAAACGAGAAATCTTTTTTAGTGTTAAGTGCATAAGCAGATAAACCAAAGAAGATTAACGCCGTAGAACCTAGCGCTTGCATAATTAGCATAGGGCCATTAGGTAATTGTGCATAGTGATTAAGGAGTGGGCCTAAACCAGCTCCCATAAATCCTGTAAACGCAAACACCCAAAATACACCAGATGCTGTGTCGGCTTTTTTGTTTACAACAAAAAGAAGGCCAAACGAAACCAGAGTGAACACTAGTCCCATGAAATAAGGTAATTGCAGTGCCATTGAAATGCCGGCGGTGACGGCACTAAATGCAAGTGTCATTGCAAGTAGAAAATAAGTGTTTTTAAGCACTTTGTTTGTTTCAATGGTCGACATTACCGGCTTTGCAGTATTGTACGATTGATTAAATGCCATTGTAGAGCTCCTGTAAGTGAAACTAAGTAGTTCCTGTAATTTAACTAAAATTAGATTACCAACTCTTATATGTTTGGGCAAACCTTTGTAGATCAATAGACAACTAAATTTAAATAAAAGTTCACTCGGCGTATAGGAATCGCCCTTTTTGCTTTATGTTTAAACAAATTAGTTGTTTTTTAATCACTTGAACAAATAATTGAAAAAAAAGCTTCACAAAGCCCATGGGTTTCCCTATTATTCAGGCCGTGCGGAGAGATGGCAGAGTGGTCGAATGCACCGGTCTTGAAAACCGGCAGGGGTTTATAGCCCCTCTAGGGTTCAAATCCCTATCTCTCCACCACCTTATTAAAATAACTATGAGTACTCTCTTACTTGTAGTTTATGCACTTTCGGAGAGATGGCAGAGTGGTCGAATGCACCGGTCTTGAAAACCGGCAGGGGTTTATAGCCCCTCTAGGGTTCAAATCCCTATCTCTCCACCATTATATTAAAGCCCGCTTATTAGCGGGCTTTTTTGTGTCTAATTTTCGCTATACCTAACCTCAAAACCAAGTATATTTAGTTAAAAAATACGACCATAGTCTCTATTTATAAGCTACAGCTCTTAGGGCATGCTAAGAAATAAGATTTATGCTTGTGTATTTAAGGTTCTTACTATGAAACATCAACTTGCTAAAAGCGTCGCACTTTCATTATTATCTCCTGTTATTATCGGCAGTATGCTAGGAATATATTACGCATTGACTATGCGTGGTGACGCGGTGTCTATCTTTTTAGGACTATTGATGACGGCCATTGCTAATGCCCACATAGTAGGGTTAACAATGGCAGCGTTTGTGGTGCCAGGCTACTTACTTATGTTTAAGTATTCTAAGGTGAATTATTCTGGGGTATTAACTCTTGGCTTACTGGGTGGCGCTATTTTTAGCTATCTGCTTAGTGCGACTACTGGCGAGATATTTTTAATCAATAGTGTGATGTCGGGATTTGCTGCAGGACTGTTTTTATTTGGCTTGCGTAAATAGGTACAAAGCTAATTGCAGAATATTTAATCAAGTGTGTCGTAAAACCATGTAATTTCCTTTTTTTTACCCGCAAAAGGTTTCAATTTTTAGTGACAAAGAGTACCTTTAGCTACTGTATGTTTAATAAGAAGTAGTTTGGTATGCAAAAGCACGATTTTTACCAGTCATTAGTTAAGCAAACTGAATCGCTGATAGGCGGTGAATCAAACATAATTGCCAATATGGCAAATATTAGCGCGCTGTTATTTACTTCTTTAGAAGATGTGAATTGGGCGGGCTTTTATTTTATGGATTCACCGACAGAATTGGTACTTGGTCCATTTCAAGGCAATCCAGCTTGTATTCGTATTCCGGTAGGGAAAGGGGTATGTGGCACTGCTGCGGCAACCGAGCAAACCCAGTTAATTTCAGATGTGCATGCGTTTGACGGTCATATAGCCTGTGATGCGGCGTCAAATTCTGAGATAGTTGTACCTATCATGAAAAACGGCCGTGTATTTGCGGTACTTGATATAGATAGCCCAAGTATTGGCCGATTTGATACTGATGACCAAGCAGGGCTTGAAGCACTTGTAAAATGCTTAGAGGCTAGCCTGTAATGAAAGATTTGCTAAATGTTCAAGATTACCTATTCGCCGTTCAAGATGTAGGTGATTGGGAAGGTGAAGAAGAACATGTAGCGGAAACGCTCAATGATTTGATTCACATGGCCTGGGATCGTCTACCTGATGATTTAGACTGTGATTCAATTGATGAAATTATAAATGGTATTTGGGAACATTTACGTGGTGATATGGCTGTGATTGAAACTGACTTTGAAGAGTTAGTTGATTGGAGCATCCACTATGTTGATTCTGCCCTTGATGAAAAGATGTGATTAAATAGGTTCTAAAATGGAAACCACAAACAAGCTAAAAGATATTAATGAAGTATTGGAGTTCTTATACCAAGAATTTCCACAATGTTTTAAACAAAAAGAAGGCATTCAGCCGCTTAAAGTAGGTATCTTTAAAGATATCGCTGAGCGTATTGAAGGGTCTGAAAAAGTTAGTAAAACACAAGTACGCCAAGCACTTAGAAAATACACATCTAACTGGCGCTATCTTGAAGCGGTTACTAAATCTGAGTTCCGTATTGATCTTGACGGAAATCAAGGCGAGAAAGTTGAGCAAGAGCATATCGACCACGCACAAAAAGCGTTGGAAGAAAGCCGTGCTAAAATGGCAAAGCGCAAAAAGCAGCAACGCCCACGTCAAGACTCAGATGCAAAATCTTTTAAGAAGAAGCCAGCGCATTCAGCTAAAAATCCATCAGCTGCAGCAAAACCTGCCAAAGCCGCTGCGCCTAAGCGTTCAGGAAAAGTTGAACCTTTACCTGCAGGCGAGGTCAAGGTTAATAACAAGGTTAAAGTTAAACTTGGCCAAGCACTTGTTAATGCAGTAATCACTGAAGTAAACAAAGACGATGTTCACGTTGAACTAGTGACAGGTATGCAAGTAAAAACCAAAGCCGACAGCTTATACATTATTTAAGTTGCGAAAAAAATTAAGGAGTTGTGTATGAGTAAAAAGTTTACGCTCATTCCGTTAGTTGCTGCGCTGTTTTCAGGTTCGTTATTTGCTGCAGTAGAGCCGGTAACATTAGAAGACTTACCCTTGTTAAAACAAGAAAGTCAGCACGGTACAGCCAGCAAACGAGTGGCTAATCTATTTACTCGTTCACATTACACACCCGTTCGATTTAATGATGAGCTTTCGAGTAAAGTATTTGATCGTTACATCGAGTCCCTTGATTTTAATAAAAGCGTGTTTTTAAAAAGCGATATAGACTCATTTGAGCAATATCGTAACCGTTTTGATAACGCGCTTCTTAGCGGCCAGTTAGGGTTTACGTTTGATATTTTCAACTTAAGCCTTAAACGCCGTTTTGAACGTTATGAATTTTCACTGTCGCTACTTGAAAACGAAATGACGTTTGACGAAGAAGATGAATATTTTTATGACCGCGAAGATGCACCGTGGGCAACAACCCAAGCTGAGCTTGATGAAATTTGGCGCGAACGGGTAAAATATGATGCACTGCGTTTAAAAATGACTGGCAAAGATTGGCCAGGCATTAAAGAGGTGTTGACTAAGCGCTATAAAAACGCAGAAAAACGCCTTGTTCAGTCAAAATCTGAAGACGCATTTCAAATTGTAATGAACTCGCTAGCACGCAGTATTGAAGCGCATACTTCATACTTGTCACCTCGTCGTGCTGAACAATTTAAAATGGACATGGACTTAGAGCTTGAGGGGATTGGCGCAGTATTAACGCCTGATGAAGACTACACGGTTATTCGTAGTCTAGTTCCAGGAGGCCCTGCAGACAAATCTGAGCAGATTAAAGCCGATGATCGCATTATTGGTGTGGCTCAAGAGGGCGAAGAGTTTGTTGATGTTATTGGTTGGCGTTTAGATGACGTGGTTGATCTTATAAAAGGCCCTAAAGGCACTAAAGTACGTTTACAATATTTAAAGGGTGCAGATGCTCACGGTACGCCAAAGGTAGTTGAGATAACCCGTGATAAAATTCGTCTGGAAGACCGAGCAGCAAAATCAGAAGTATTTGAAGCCAGCTATTCAGATCTGACTAGTAAAATAGGGGTAATCGAAATCCCTGGCTTTTACAACAACCTTTCTAAAGATGTAAAAGTAGAACTTGCTAAATTAAAAGAGCAAAAAGTTGACGGTATTATTATAGACCTACGTCAAAATGGCGGTGGTTCGCTATATGAAGCGACGCAATTGTCAGGCTTGTTTTTTGATCAAGGCCCAGTGGTACAAATTCATACATTAAATAATCGCATTGAAGAGCAAAAAGACCGTGATGGCATTACCTATTACGATGGCCCACTGACGGTACTTGTTGATAGATACAGCGCGTCTGCATCTGAAATATTTGCAGCGGCAATGCAAGACTATGGCCGCGCAGTTATCATAGGTGAACAAACCTTTGGTAAAGGCACTGTGCAGCAGCATAAAGGCCTCGCACGCGCTTATGATTTATACGATAACCCGCTAGGCAGTGTGCAATACACCATTGCTAAGTTTTACCGTATAAATGGCGGCAGTACGCAGCATAAAGGTGTGATCCCAGATATTACGTTCCCATCTGCCATTGACCCAGCTGAGTGGGGCGAAAGCAAACAAGACAATGCATTGCCATGGGATAGCATAGTAAAAGCACAGTATAAACAAATAGGGCGTTTAGATCCGGTCATCAGTCATCTTGAAAAACAACATGATGAGCGAATTAAAACAGAGCCTGAATTTAATTATGTGTTTGAAGATATTACCCGTTACAACGAAGAAAAAGATCGTAAAACTATTTCTTTAGTTGAGAAAAAACGTATTAAAGAAAAAGAAGAAAATGAGGCACGTGCATTAGCTCGTACTAACGAGCGTTTAAAACGTTTAGGTAAAGAGCCAGTAGAAAACCTTGACGATGTACCAGAGGTGATTGAAAAGCTCGACCCATTCCTTGAAGAAGCGGCACTAATAACGCAAGATTATATTAGATACGGTCGTATGGCTAAGCGCTAATTAAGGCTTTGCTAGTTAAAAAAAGGCGCTTAGGCGCCTTTTTTACTATCGATAATTTGCTAAATTGTTATAATCGCGGATTACCAAAAGTTGAGCTAGATCAACACTGCTCAATAAATGCGCGTACGTGCTAATAAAAATAATCAACATGCATCGAATGTGTGTAGGAGTCTATATTTTGAAGCCCATTGAAGAAAAACCACTTAAAAGTGCCACACTTTTTGATGCACTCATTCCAATTGCTGTATTAATTTGTTTGTTAGGTGCCGCCGTGTACTTATTTGGCGATGATTCATCATCAGGCCCGAATCAAATTGCATTACTGTTTGCAACTTTTGCTGCAGCACTGATTGGTTTAAAAAATGGCTACACATGGAAAAAATTAGAAGATGCAATGATTGAGGGAATTACCTTATCTCTTAGCGCTATTTTAATTTTACTCATGGTAGGGGCACTTATCGGAACTTGGTTATTATCAGGAACGGTTCCGACCTTAATTTATTACGGCTTACAAATTATCAACCCTAGCTGGTTTTACGCCGCGAGTTGTTTAATTTGTGGCATTGTAGCAATGAGTATTGGTAGTTCGTGGACCACGGCAGCGACCATAGGTGTCGCATTACTTGGCGTTGCTTCTGGACTTGGCCTAGAGCCGACAGTTACCGCCGGTGCAGTTATATCAGGCGCTTACTTTGGCGACAAGCTTAGCCCATTGTCAGAAACAACCAATTTAGCACCGGCTGTTGCTGGTGCTGATTTATTTGAACACATTCACCATATGTTATGGACAACTGTTCCAAGCTTTGTGATTGCATTAATCATTTTTGTATTTATGGGCTTCAATGCCACCGCGGCAGGCGAGTCGGGTCAAATTGATGAAATAACATCAATTCTTCAACAAAACTTTAATATTGGTTTAGAAATGTTGGTGCCTTTAATCGTGTTACTAGTTTTAGCAATAAGAAAAATGCCAGCGTTTCCGGCTATTTCTATTGGTGCTGTAATAGGGGCTGTATGGGCATTGTTATTTCAATCTGATTTAATTGCTAATCAAATAGATATGACTCAAGGTGAGTTTGTTGGTTACTTTAAACTGGTTTGGACCACCTTTTTTGACGGTTTTACTATTAGTACCGGTGATGAAAAAATGGACTCTTTGCTCAGTGGCGGTGGCATGTCAGGCATGCTAACAACCACATGGTTGATCATGACGGCACTTATGTTTGGTGCGATTATGGAAAAAACGGGTCTACTTGATATATTTGTTAAAAGTATTCTTAAAATCGCAAAAAGTACCGGTTCATTAATTGCTTCAACTATTGCTACCTGTATTGGTACAAATATTATCGCAGCCGATCAGTATATTGCTATTGTTGTACCCGGGCGTATGTTTAAAGAAGAATATAAAAAGCGCGGGTTAAAGCCGGTTAATTTGTCACGCACACTAGAAGATGGTGGCACAATTACCAGCCCGCTCATACCATGGAATACCTGTGGTGCGTATATGCAAAGTGTCCTATTAATCAATCCGTTTGATTATGCACTTTATGCATTTTTCAACCTTATAAATCCTTTCTTAGCCGTTATTTATGCTTACTTAGGTATTAAGATACTTCGTATCAAGCCTAAGCAAACGGCTTAATTTAAGTAGCTCCTTTTATCACTAAAAGGGGCTATTTTTTTTGGAGTGATCATGACTGAACTACAAAAACCTCAAGCAGAATATTTAAAAGACTATAAAGCCCCCGATTTTTCAATCGAGCATACTGAGCTAACTTTCGACTTACAGCCATTAACGACTCAAGTAAATGCTTTATTAACGCTTAAACGCGTGGGTGATTCAAATGCCCCCCTGGTATTAGATGGCATTGACTTAACTTTGATCTCTTTATCGATTGACGGTGCAGAGCTCACAGATTATAAAATTATAAATCAGCAATTAATCATTAATAATCTGCCTGATGAATGTCAGTTAAGCATAGTGACGCAAACTTCACCGCAAACAAACACATCACTTGAGGGATTGTACTTATCGGGAGGCGCTTATTGTACTCAATGTGAAGCGCAAGGGTTTAGAAAAATAACCTACTACATGGATCGTCCTGATGTACTTTCAACTTTTGATGTCACTATTATTGCCGATACGGCATTTCCGCATTTGCTCTCTAATGGTAACCAAGTGGACAGTGGTGAAACGCAAGATGGACGCCATTTTGTAAAATGGCAAGATCCGTTCAAAAAGCCGAGTTATTTGTTTGCTCTAGTGGCAGGGGACTTTGATGTTTTACACGATAAATACACTACCCGCAATGGTAAGGATGTCACCCTAGCGTTATTTGTCGATAAAGGAAACTTACCTAAAACAGAGCATGCTATGACGTCGCTTAAAAAAGCGATGGCTTGGGATGAGTCACGTTTTAATTTAGAGTATGACCTTGATATTTATATGATTGTTGCCGTTGATTTCTTCAATATGGGAGCAATGGAAAATAAAGGGTTAAACATTTTCAACAGCAAATGCGTGCTGGCAAATCAAGAAACGGCAACCGATAAAGATTACCACACCATTGAGTCTATTGTTGGCCACGAGTACTTTCATAACTGGACCGGAAATCGTGTAACTTGTCGTGATTGGTTTCAGCTGTCTTTAAAAGAAGGTTTAACGGTATTTAGAGATCAAGAGTTTAGCAGTGATTTAGGCTCTCGTGCGCTAAATAGAATTGACGCGGTAAAAGTGATGCGCACTCATCAATTTAGCGAAGATGCCGGCCCAATGGCACACCCAATACGCCCAGAAAAAGTCATCGAAATGAATAACTTTTACACCGTTACAGTGTATGACAAAGGGGCTGAAGTTATTCGTATGATGCATACATTGTTGGGTGAGGAAAATTTTCAAAAAGGCATGACACTGTATTTTCAGCGTCATGATGGCCAAGCGGTTACCTGCGATGATTTTGTTGCGGCAATGAGTGATGCATCATCAATTGATTTATCACAATTTAAGCGTTGGTATAATCAGTGTGGGACACCACGTTTAAACGTTACCAAAGCGTATGATGAAAGTGCACAAATCTTCACGCTCACTATAGAGCAACTTGCGCCCCTGAATCAGCCTGATAATGCGATGTTACATATTCCTTTTGCGATTGAACTTTTAGATCAGCAAGGCCAAGGTATTGCATTGCAATACCAAGGTAAAAAGGTTGATAGCGTATTAAATGTTACTCAAGCTAAACAAACATTTCATTTTGATAATATTGAACACAGTCCAACCGCCGTATTGCTAGAAGATTTTTCAGCACCGTGTATTTTGAATCAACAGATCACTGAAGCTGATTTATTACATATTATGCGTTTTGCACGCAGTGACTTTTCACGCTGGGATGCACAACAACAATTGTTTATTAATGCACTCAAGGCAAACGTTATTTCAGCTAGTAATGCACCACTAAGCGATGCCGTTATTGATGCACTTAGGGTGCTAATATCGCAACGAGAGGGTGATTTAGCGCTGATTGCTGAACTCTTAAAACTGCCTAGTTTTGATACTTTAGCTGCGGAGTTTGACGTTATTCCGGTTGATGACATTATTGCCAATATTGAGCTATTCGAACAACAAATTGCCAAACAACTACATACTGAGTTTTTAAGTTGTTATCAGGCAATCACCGATGATGGTAGTGTGAGTGCCAAAGCGGTGGCTATTCGCGCTTTAAAACAACTTTGCTTGCACTATTTAGCAAAAACAGATAGTGCTAAGGCGGCAAGCTTAATTGAGCAGGCAGCAGCATCAACAAATATGACTAATGTGCTTGGCGCTTTGAGCAGTGTAGTTAAAGCTGCGCACCCATTATCAAATCAATTACTTGCGCATTTTGACAGCCAATGGCGCCATGATGTGCTAGTAATGGATAAATGGTTTGCTTTACAAGCAATGAATAGCGCTGATGATGCCATTGAGAAAATTAAGGCCTTGTATACACATCCATGTTTTGATTTTTCAAATCCGAATCGAGTTCGTGCATTAGTGGGGAGTTTTTCGCACTTTAATACCGCACAATTTCATCGCTTAGATGGTCAAGGTTATACATTACTTGGCGATTTATTAATTAAGCTTAATGCGATTAACCCGCAAAATGCATCACGTATGTTAACGCCGTTTATGTCATGGCGCCGCTATGATGAAACCCGTGCCAGTGCAATGAAAGCGCAATTAGAGCGCCTTTCGAATTTAGAAGGTTTAAGCGATGATTTATTTGAAAAGGTTGAAAAAGCTTTACAATAAATCATGATAGAACATTATTTTTATATAAATTTGAGCTATAACGAGTGTATGGATTATTACCATGGCCGGTATAGCTCAATTCAAGTAACAGCTGATAGCGGCAAAACAATTCGTTTTGCTGCGCATTATCTTCGGCCCTTCATGTCTAGTTTAGGTATTCGTGGTCGGTTTAGACTTATTTTAAGTAATGAAAACAAGTTCATCCGTCTCGAACGAGTAGCCTAGCTGTTGTTTTTTGTGATATAGATATACACAAATATTGCCTTTTTGTTAATTTCGATTTGTTCTATTGTTAATTTACGTGTATAAATTATCTGGTATGACGTCTTACCAATACGTAAACGTTAAACAAATAAAAAACTTATAACTGATTGAAGGCGACCATTTGTAATTTGTTTAATTCGCTTCTATCGTTACGATTACACTAAAAACAATAACTTGATCACACAAAAAATACCCGCGACAGGGGGGAACCAAAATGATAAGAAGATCGCTTTTTGTTAAAAATAAAATAGTACTCGGCTTAACAGCTGCGGCTATCGGTTTATCAGCAGCACAGACACAGGCTGCAACATTTGAGGTAGGCGGTTTTGATATCGCTTTCGACTCTACTTTTTCTTATGGGCAAAGTATTCGCGTAGAAGACCGTGACTTTAACCTCATTGGTAAAAGTAATAACCCATCATTTGATTGGACAGGTTATAACCCAGCAATCAATACAATTTATTCATCTCAAGATGTCTGGGCTCAACCGGGCTCTTACTCAAATAATGGTGATGCAGGCGATTTAAACTTTGATAGCGGCGAAACTTTTTCAAAGCTATTAAAAGGCACGCATGACCTATCAATAAGTAAAGATAACTACGGCTTATTTACTCGTTTTATGTATTTTTATGATTTTGAATTAATGGACGGCGATCGTGCCTACGTTAATCCAACATCTGGTCAGGGTGTAGATCCGTGTGATGATGATGATACTAAAGAGCAAAGCTGTGCTGACATTCGTTTACTTGATGCGTATGTGTGGGCAAACTTTGATTTAAATGAAGGCAAAAACCCGCTTTCTATTCGAGTTGGTCAACAAGTGGTTAACTGGGGGGAAAGTACATTAATCTCTCATGGTATTAACGTAAATCCGGTTGATATTGACCGATTAAAAGCACCAGGTGCTGAACTAAAAGAAGCGTTTATTCCGGTTGGTATGTTGTGGGCCTCATTAGGGCTTACAGAAAACATGACCTTAGAGGGCTTTTATCAGTATCAATGGCATGAAACGCGTTTACCTGCAGCAGGGACTTATTTTTCTACCAATGATTTTGCGGCTGAAAACGGTTATCAACAAAATGTACAGCTTGGTTTCACCTCAAACCCTGATATTGACTTAGCGTTTTTAACAGATAACTTGAATAACCTGATGGCAACTTATGGCCAAGTGGCTGCGAGCCAAGGTATTGATCCATCAAGTGCAGCTGGACAACAATTACTGGCCAATATGTACTTAGCGTACCCGACTAAGGTTGCCCTTAAAGGTAAAGGCTATGATGGAAAAACAGAGCCTGATGATGGCGGTCAATATGGTCTGCGCTTAGGTATGTTTTTGCCAGAGTGGAACGATACAGAAGTGGCACTTTACCATGTAAATTATCACAGCCGCCGTCCACTTATTTCGGGCCGCGTATCTAATTTCACGCAAGCATCATTGCAACAAGATTTAGCCATGATTGCCACCACTGAAATTACCTCTGATAACGTCTCTGACTTAAAAGCATTTGCTAAAGCGACAAACGAATACCCTGAAGATATTAAACTATATGGTTTGAGTTTTAATACCTCGCTGGGTGAAACCGCGTTTGCAGGTGAATTCACTTTCCGTGAAGACGAACCACTGCAAATCGATGACGTAGAATTACTTTATGCAGCTATGCCTGAGCAATTAGCGATTGCCGGCTTACGCCCTGAATTTGCGGGTATTTCGCAAATGAGTAAAGGTGATGCTGCAAGTGTTGTAGGTCCAGGCGAGCTGGCTAAAGGTTACATTGAACGTAATACTTCACAGCTACAGTTTACGGCAACGCATTTATTCGGCCCTTCATTAGGTGCTGATAGCTGGGCAGTTGTCGGTGAAATTGGTGGTGTTCGCATCAACAATATGCCTGAATACGATGAAATGCGTTTAAATGTTTCTGGTACTGGTCGAAGCGGTATTATGCAAGGCCCAGGTAGTTCAGACTATTCTGCATTGCATATGGCTTTATCAAATGGTCCTGAGCAAAAATCGTTTGCTACGGCGTCGTCTTGGGGTTATCGCTTAATTGCCAAAGGTGATTACTTTAATATTTACAATGGTATTAACTTCTCACCCCGTTTTGTGTTCTCGCATGATGTTAATGGTAATACGCCTGATCCAATGTTCTTGTTCATTGAAGATCGTAAGTCACTAGGTGCTACTATGAGCTTTAATTACCAAAATGCATGGTCTTTAGATGTAAGTTACAACTCATTTTGGGGTGGTGGCGACACCAACACTTTCTCTGACCGAGATTACGTTTCTTTTAACTTAAAATATTCTATCTAGGGGTAACATTATTATGATTAAAAAACCTACCCTCATTGCTACAGCGTTTTGTAGTTTGTTTGCAAGTCACACAGCACTGGCTAAAATTAGTCCAGAAGAAGCTGCGCGTCTAGGTAAAGACCTAAGCCCAATTGGGGCAGAAAAAGCAGCTAATGCAGATGGTTCAATCCCAGCTTGGAACGGCGGTATTACTGCTGCACCAGCAGGTTATGAGCCGGGTATGCACCACTTAGACCCTTACGCAACTGATGAAGTATTGTTTACTATAGATAAAAGCAATATTGATAAGTACAAAGAAAATTTAAGCCCAGGGCAAATAGCATTATTTGAAGCGTACCCAGATACGTTTAAAATGCCTATTTACAAAACACGTCGTTCAGCGTCATACCCACAGTTTGTATACGATGCGACAAAGAAATTTGCTACTACAGCTGAATTAGTTGAAGGTGGTAACGGGATTAAGAACACAGCAATTGGTATTCCATTTCCAATTCCTAAAACAGGTTTAGAAGCAATTTGGAACCATTTACTTCGCTATCGTGGTCAATCAATTGAGCGCTTTGGTGGTCAAGCAGCGCCAACAGCATCGGGGTCGTACAACTATGTTGGCTTTGATGAGCAGCTATTAGTTAAATATTCTGATCCAAGTGCAACGCCGGCTGAACTACAAGACTCTAATATTTTGTTTAAGTTTAAACAGCAAGTGACAGAGCCAGCACGTTTGGCAGGTACGGCATTGTTAGTACATGAAACCATGGATCAAATATTAACACCACGTCAAGCGTGGACGTATAATTCAGGTCAGCGTCGTGTTCGTCGTGCACCTAATGTAGCGTATGATGCTCCGGGTACAGCAGCAGATAGCTTACGTACTACCGATGATTTTGACATGTTTAACGGCTCACCAAATCGTTATAACTGGACGCTAAAAGGCAAGCAAGAGCTTTACATCCCATACAATAGCTACAAGCTTCATAGTGATAAGCTAACCTATGATGATATTTTAAAGCCGGGCCACATCAACCCAGAGCATACACGTTATGAAAAACACCGTGTGTGGGTTGTTGAAGCAAACTTAAAAGATGACACGCGCCATATTTATAAAAAACGTGTGTTCTACATTGATGAAGACAGCTGGCAAGTACATGTTACCGATATCTACGATAATCGCGACCAACTGTATCGTGTAGCAATGGCTTATGGCCTTAACTACTACGAAGTACCGACTCAGTGGAGTACGCTTGAGGTTTACCACGACCTTAACTCACGTCGCTACTTAGCCATTGGTTTAGATAACCAAGAAAAGATGTATGATTTTTCTCAGTCATTTAATGATAATGAGTTCACATCGAGCGCTTTACGTCGCGCTGGCAGATAGTATAAAAGCAGGCACCTAGTTTCCTAGGTGCCTTTTTTCTTTCACATCGCGTTTGTCTATTAACGCACAGGTTTTCCTCTTTATAACAGACAAACAAATCCTCAGTTCAAGGCGAATTTAATTTATGAAGTATTTGGTTTATGCCAGCCTGATCCTAAGCGGTGCGAGTTTTGCACAAGACGCACCTTTAAGTGCGATTAGCGCGATTAATGCAGATAAAACACTCCTTACCGATATCACACAAACCTCAGCAGGGCTCATTGCTGTGGGTAAACACGGTACGGTAATTAAAAGTGTTGATGGTAACAATTGGCAACAAGCACAATCAGTGCCTACACAAGTATTACTAACGGCGGTTGAATTTACTAATGATTCTCACGGCTGGGCATGTGGACATGACGCCACAATTATAAATACCACCGACGGTGGTGAAAACTGGCAGTTACAACAAGCAAAGCCCTCACTTGATAAACCCTGTTTAGATATTTATTTTAAAGACGATTTACATGGTTATGCCGTGGGCGCCTACGGTATGTTTTATCAAACCAGTGATGGCGGCGAACATTGGCAAAAACGGTTTTTAGATTCACTGTTATTTAGTGAAGATAGAGCGTACTTAAACGATTTAAAAGAAACCGATCCCGAAGGGTATGAAATAGAAACCTCGTCTATTTTGCCACATTTTAACCGCATAGAACCGACTAGCACGGGTTTAATGCTAGTGGGAGAGATGGGCTTAATGGCAAAAAGTGATGACGATGGCCAAACATGGCAACGGATAGATGAAATTTATCCTGGCTCGTTTTTTGGTTTTGCTTTTGATTCATCGCAACAAATCGTCGCGGGGCTACGCGGTAATATTTTCGTAAATAAAACCGACAGTGGACAATGGCAGCATTTAGAAAATGACAAAACCGCCACTATTAATAGCATTATCAACTACAACAATAAACAATGGCTATTACTGGCTAATAGCGGTGTTATTTTTCATCTAAAAGATGATGAGCTGTCATACGAGCAATTGGCCGATGGTAAAGCAATACTTGATGGTGTAATTGTTAAAGATAGACTTATTATGGCGACAGAAAATGGCATTAAAGTGAAGGAGTTGACCCCTTAATGCAAGCAATTTTAGATTTCTTAGAAAAAGCGATTTTTAGGCACCGCACAGTAGTACTCATAAGTTTTGTGCTAATTACCTGTTTGTTGGTTTTTAAAGCAACACAGATTCAACTTGATGCGTCATTTAATAAAAATATCCCGCTCAATCATGAATACATGAAGGTATACACTAAACATGAGAAACAGTTCGGTGGTGCAAATAGTATTTTAATTTCTGTATGTGACGACAGCGGAGATATTTTCAATCCTGAATTTTTTACCCAATTAAAAGCAGTGCACGATCAGCTTTATTTTATTCCTGGGGTAAATCGTCCTTTAGTAAATTCTATCTTTTCACCCAGTGCCCGTTTTGTTGAAGTCGTTGAAGACGGTTTTGCCGGTGGCCCTATCATTCCAGCTAACTTTAAAGCAGACAAGCAAGGGTTAGGCGTTGTAAAAGAAAATATTGAAAAGGCAAAAGTAGTTGGTCGTATGATAGCAAGCGATTATTCGTGTGCCATGGTCACCGCCCAACTGTTAGAGACTGATCCGCAAACACAAGAAAAATTAGACACCCTTGCGTTTGCAAAAAAATTAGAAACCGAAATTCGTGAACCTTTAAGTACTGATAATATCAGTATTCATATTATCGGTTTTGCAAAAATGGCTGGCGATATCGCTGAAGGTGCAAAAGGGGTTGTTTTATTTTTTGCCATCGCGATTGCGTTTACATTCGTCATGGTATGGCTATTTTGTGGCAGCTTGAAACTCACTATTTTACCAATTGTGTGTTCTATTATTGCCGTTATTTGGCAGTTAGGCTTATTGTCTAGTTTAGGCTTTGGCCTTGATCCTATGTCAATTTTAGTTCCCTTTTTAGTCTTTGCAATTGGTGTAAGCCACGGTGTGCAGATGATCAACGCCATTGGTAAAAAAGTCACTGAGGGCAAATCGACCGCCGTGTGTTGTCAATCTAGCTTTAGAGCTTTGCTGGTACCAGGTGGGATTGCGTTGTTATCAGATACGGTTGGCTTTTTAACACTTTTAACCATAGATATCGGCATCATTCGTGAACTGGCTATTACAGCAAGTTTAGGGGTGGCTGTTATTATATTTACTAACCTTATTTTATTGCCTGTATGGGCATCGTATATGCGTTTTGAAAACAGCATCCATATTCAATCGGGTGATGCCAACAAACCTAATATACTCGATGCAATGCGCGATTTATTAGTTAAAGCTACCGACCCTAAAACAGCAAAAATGATCATAGGTTTTACCTTGGTTTTATTTGCATTAGGTTATTGGCAAGCGGATAAAATGCGAATCGGTGATTTACACGCGGGTGCGCCATCGTTGCACCAAGATGCACGTTATAACCAAGATACCTTTTTAATATCGGACAAATACACCATTTCGTCTGACATTTTAAAAGTGATTGTGGAAGCATACCCTGCGGCCTGTACAGAGCACGATGTAATGGAACGTATATCGCGTTTTCAATATAAAGTTGAAAACTTAGCGGGCGTGCAGTCAGCGGTGAGCCTGAGTTCAGTGGCACAATCAGTCAATGCCGGTTACAACGAGGGCAATTTAAAGTGGCAAAGTTTGCCGCGCAATTCTGCCAGCTTAGTGCAATCAACGTCACGTGTAGAAACCAGTACAGGGTTATTAAACGGTGATTGTTCGGTAATGCCGGTGATTATATTTTTAGACGATCACAAAGCACAAACAATTGATAACGTGATTGCAAAAGTAAAACAATTTGCCGATGAAGAGGGTACAGATAAACTTGCCTTTAAATTGGCATCAGGGCCAGTTGGTGTTATGGCAGCAACAAATGAGTCTGTTTCAGCAGCGCAAATACCTATGATGTTGTATGTATACGGTGCGGTTATTATTTTATGCTTACTTAGTTTTAAGAGTGTAAAAGCAACAGTTGCGGTGGTATTACCCTTGTACATAGTATCAACCCTTGCACAAGCACTGATGGTACAGCTTGAGATTGGTCTGACTGTTTCAACGTTACCAGTGATTGCTCTGGGTGTAGGTATTGGTGTTGATTACGGTATTTATATTTTGTCATCGATGATGGGGCAGTTAAAACAAAACGTACCATTGAGTATTGCTTATCGTAATGCATTAGTTGAACGTGGTAGTGCGGTGTTATTTACCGGTATTACATTAGCGATTGGTGTAAGTACGTGGATTTTTTCTGATTTGAAGTTCCAAGTTGATATGGGAATTCTGCTTACCTTCATGTTTTTAGTAAATATGTTGGGCGCAGTGTTACTTTTACCTGCAATTGGCAGCTTGCTCTGGACTGACCAGAAAAAATAAGGTGAATAAATTTGCTCCAAAATGGCCAGTAATGGCCATTTATATCTATATTTTGTGAATAGATGACCAAATAGCTGAAATGCTTAAAATGTTTTCATCGAAAAGGCTGTTTATTAGTTTCAAAAGGGTTAGAATTTAACTGACTCCACGCTAATAAATGGCTGTACAAATACTCTGCTAAACTAGCAGTGATAGATTAAGGAACATACAATGACACGAAATGAAGGCCAAGCCTCGGTTATTTTAGATAACGTCTGTAAGCTTATCCAGAAAAAAGTTCGCGCTGATAATGTGTTACTCGTTGAGAAATTCGCCAAAGCCTTGTACAGCAATATGTCTAAAGAGGATTTGGCAAATCGCAACGACAGTGACTTATATGGTGCTGCACTTAGCCTTTGGAATTCGCTAGAAAAAAATACATCAGATGACGCAGTTATTCGCGTTTTCAACCCTGAAGTGGCAAAAGATGGCTGGCAGTCATCGCATACCATTGTAGAGATCATTGCTAAAGATATGCCATTTTTAGTTGACTCTGTGCGTATGGCCATGACACGAGAAAACATTGCCTCTCACTTACTTCTACATAGCCCACTGAAAATTCAACGTGATAAAAACGATAAAATATCAGGGTTATCAAGCTTAAAAGCAGAGCAAGAATCAACATCAACAAAAACAGTATTCTTCATAGAAATTGACCGTCAAACAGATGCTACTGTTATTGAGTCTTTCAAAAAAGAACTTGAATCTGTACTCGTTGATGTATCGGTTGCGGTTGAAGATTGGCAGCCTATTCGCGAAAAACTAATCGCAGTTAGCAAAAGCTTACCTAAAAGCCACAAAGATAAAAATGATAACGAAATAAATGAAACCGTTGAGTTCTTAGATTGGCTAGTAAAAGACAACTTTACATTAATGGGTTACCGCCAATATGAGCTCTCGCCAGTCCAAGGTGATTATCAATTAAAAGGTAAAATGGATACCAGCTTAGGGTTAATGAAAAACTCAGATGCTGAGCATACACGTTTGCTTTCTGAGTTACCTGAAGTGGCTCGTCAAGAAGCACGTAGTAGTAACTTATTAATTTTAACAAAAACCAATTCATTATCTCGAGTTCATCGCCCAGCCTATATTGATTATGTGGGTGTTAAGCGTTTTGATGACAAAGGTAATGTGATTGGTGAAGACCGTTTTATAGGTTTATTCTCATCTAACTTTTATAACAACAGTGCTGCTGATGTCCCGGTTCTTAAAAGCAAGATTAATCGCATTATGGATATGTGTGATTTTGCTAAGGGTACACATGCATACAAAGCGGTATTAAACATCTTAGAAACCTACCCACGTGACGAATTAGTGCAAGCTCGCGAACATGAGCTACTTGAAGTTGCTATGGGCGTGTTACAAATTCAAGAACGCGATATGTGTCGTTTATTTGTTCGCAAAGATGCATACGGTCGCTTCCTATCTTGTATGGTGTATGTACCACGTGAACGTTATAACACGGCGCTGCGCCGCGAAACGCAGGCTATTTTAGCGAATGCATTTAATTCTGACGTTAAAGTCGAATTTACTACCTATTTCTCAGAGTCAACACTGGCGCGTACTCATTACACCGTTCGTGTGACCGATAACAATATTGAATATAACGTGAAAGACATAGAAAATAATCTAATAGAAGCCGCTCGTACCTGGGAAGATAAACTCCAATCAGCCTTACTCGAATCTGCTGGTGAAGCACGTGGTAACGAATTAAACCGTAAATACTGCAACGCTTTTGCACGTTCATATAAAGAAGAAGTATTACCAAGTGCCGCTGTTGTTGATATTGAAAAGCTAGAAATGCTAAACGATGACAACAAACTTGAGATGTTGTTTTATCGTCCACAAGAAGAGGCGAGCAGCAATATTGTTCGTTTAAGCTTATTCCACAAAGATGAGCCAATTCACTTATCAGATGTGATGCCAATGCTGGAAAACTTTGGTTTACGTGTTGTAGGTGAAACACCTTACTCAGTTAAAACCAGTGATGGTGGCATTAATTGGATCATGGACTTCTCAATGCTGATTGATAGCAAAGGGATGGCCGATTTTGATAAAATTTCCGCACGTTTTCGTGCCGCACTAACCAGTGTGTGGGCAAATCGTTTAGAAAACGATGGTTTTAACCGTTTAGTGTTAATGGGTGGGTTAACCGGTCGCGAAGCATCAATTTTACGTGCGTACGCTAAATACATGCGCCAAATTGGGGTTACTTTCTCGCAAACGTACATCGAAAGCACCTTTGCTAATTACCCACACATCGCGGCTAAAATCGTTAATTTATTTGCAAAAAAATTCTCAGTTAAAAGTCCTGCAAGTGCTAAAACACTTGAAAAACTAGGCTTAGAAATTTATGCAGAGTTAGAAAACGTAGCGAATCTTGATGATGACCGTATTATCCGTTTATACGTTGATATGATTGTTGCAACGCTGCGTACAAACTATTTCCAAAAAGATGCTGAAGGTAAGTTTAAGTCATACATTTCACTTAAAATTCAACCAAGTTTAATTCCAGAAGTACCACTGCCTGTTCCTGCGTTTGAGATTTTCGTTTACTCGCCGCGTGTTGAAGGTGTGCATTTACGCTTTGGTAAAGTTGCGCGTGGCGGCCTTCGTTGGTCAGACCGTCGTGAAGACTTCCGTACTGAAGTTTTGGGCTTGGTAAAAGCGCAGCAGGTTAAAAATACCGTAATTGTACCGGTTGGTTCAAAAGGCGGCTTTGTATGTAAACAACTACCTAGTGAGCGCGAAGCGTTTATCAAAGAAGGCCAAGAATGTTACAAAATCTTCATTCGTGGCTTATTAGATATCACAGATAATATTGAGCGCGGCGAAGTTGTACCTGCTGTTGATGTTACTCGTCATGATGAAGACGATGCGTACCTAGTGGTTGCAGCGGACAAAGGAACTGCGACTTTCTCTGATATCGCGAACGGTATCGCAATCGAATATAACTTCTGGCTGGGTGATGCGTTTGCATCAGGTGGTTCAGTAGGTTACGACCATAAGAAAATGGGTATTACTGCGCGTGGTGCATGGGAGTCTGTTAAGCGTCATTTCCGTGAAATGGATATTAACTGTCAAACCACAGACTTTACTGCCGTTGCCATTGGTGACATGGCCGGTGATGTATTTGGTAATGGTATGTTGTTATCAAAGCACATTCGTTTGCAAGTGGCGTTTAACCACTTACATATTTTTGTGGATCCAAACCCTGATGCAGCTGCTTCTTACCCAGAGCGCGAGCGTTTATTTAATTTGCCACGTTCATCATGGGAAGATTACAACAAAGAGTTAATTTCAAGCGGCGGTGGTGTGTTCTCTCGTGCAGCCAAGTCGATTACGCTAAGCCCAGAAATGAAAAAAATGTTGGGCACTAAAAAAGCCAGCATGACGCCTAATGAATTGATCAAAGCCTCACTTATGATGGAGTTCGATTTATTGTGGAATGGCGGTATTGGTACATACATTAAGCACTCTAAAGAAACAGATGCGGATGTAGGGGACCGTGCAAACGATGCACTACGCATTAATGGTAAAGACCTTGGCGCTAAAGTCTTTGGCGAAGGCGGTAACTTAGGGGCAACCCAGTTAGGTCGTATTGAATTTGCTGCTAAAGGTGGCCGTGTAAATACTGATTTTATCGATAACGTAGGCGGTGTTGCGTGTTCAGATAACGAAGTAAACATTAAAATCTTACTTAATGGTTTAGTTGCCGAAGGTGATTTAACACGTAAGCAACGTGATGAGTTACTTTACTCAATGACCGACGAAGTATCTGAATTAGTGCTTAAAGACTGTTATCGTCAAACACACACTTTATCGATTACCCAATCGAAAGGGACCTCAACGCTTAAAGAAAAAATTCGTTTTATTCATGCGCTTGAAAAAGAGGGCAAGTTAGACCGTGCGATTGAGTTTATTCCGACGGATGAGGAGTTAGCAGAGCGTGCTGCCGCAGGCAGAGATTTAACACGTCCTGAGCTTTCAGTGTTGGTCTCTTATGCGAAAATGGTTCTTAAAGAGTCATTAGTAACCGACGAAATTACCGAAAACCCTTACTATCGTCAGTTATTGGTTAAATCATTCCCACGTCCATTACGTGAGAAGTTTAACGATGCTATGAATAATCACCCACTACGCAAAGAGATCATTGCCACTAAGTTAGCAAATAATATTGTTAACGATATGGGCTTAAACTTTATGGTGCGTATGAATGAAGAAACAGGTGCAAACGAAGCTGAGATTGCATTATGTTATTCAATCGCAAGTGAAATATTCCAAATGCGTGACACTTGGTTATCAATTAGTGACTTAGATAACAAGATACCGTCTAACGTACAAACAGAAATGTTGTACCAGTTACGTCGTACTGTTCGTCGTGCAACTCGTTGGTTCTTACGTCACCGTACGAAAGCACAAACAATTGAGCAATCAATTGAAGCATTTGCACCAACATTTGCCGATTTAAGTGAAAACTTAAATAAATACATTGTTAAAGCAGAAAGCGATCGTATAGAAAGTGCACGTGAAGAGCTAACGCAAAGCGGTGTTCCGGTTGAGATTGCTCAGCGTATTGTATCGTTATCAAGCTTGTTCTCTGTAATGGACTTGACACAAATTGCGCAAAACTCTAATCGTAAAATCGATATGGTATCGCACACTTACTTCAAACTTGGTGCGCAAATGGGGCTACATTGGTTCTTAGACCAAATTACTAATCAACCTGTTTCAAACCATTGGCAAGCACTTGCGCGTGCTTCATATCGTGAAGAGTTAGATTGGCAACAACGTACATTATCTGAAGTAGTGTTAAACAGCTTTGAAGGTGATAGTAGTGATGTTGATGGCCAAATTGAACAGTGGATGGATAGCCAAGATCTGTTGTTACAGCGCTGGAAACAAATGCTAACTGAATTTAAAACATCGCAAAGTCATGACTTTGCAAAATTCTCAGTTGCACTTAGAGAGCTTATGTTACTAGGCCACAACTGTGATACCTCTGCAAAGTAATAAACTGCAACTGATTAAAATTAATCGTTAAACAGTTTTTTGTTATATAATACCTCAGCCTTGTCTGAGGTATTTTTTTGTCTACAACTTTAAGAGGATTATATTCATGTTTTACGATTTAGCTCGCCGTTTTATGTTTACCCGTGATGCGGAGTGGGCCCATGATTTTGCTCTTAATAACTTACGTCGCTTTGCTAATACACCGTTAAGTGCCGCGTGGTCACAAAGCGTGGCAAATAAGCCTGTGAACTTTTTAGGCCTCGAATTTAAAAATCCCGTAGGGCTTGCCGCTGGTCTTGATAAAAATGCCGAGTGTATTGATGCATTTGCCCAAATGGGGTTTGGTTTTGTCGAAGTAGGCACAGTAACACCGCGTCCACAAGCAGGTAACGATAAGCCTCGTATGTTTAGATTGCCACAGTCGAATGCAATTATTAATCGCATGGGCTTTAATAATAAAGGCGTTGATAATCTAGTAAATAACGTAAAAGCAGCAAAGTATGATGGCATTTTAGGTATTAATATTGGTAAAAATAAAGATACGCCGAATGAACAAGGCAAAGATGATTACATTCACTGTATGCGAAAAGTGTTTGAGTATGCATCTTACATAACCGTCAATATTTCATCACCTAACACACCAGGACTGCGTGACTTACAATATGGCGCAGCATTAGATGACCTATTGCAAAGTTTAAAAAATGAACAGTTAGATTTAATTGCCAAGCATAATAAAAATGTACCTATGCTGGTTAAAATTGCGCCAGACTTAGATCCTATTCAAATTGAACAAGTGAGCGAATCACTATTAACGAATAAAATTGATGGTGTGATTGCCACAAATACAACCCTTGAGCGTAGCCTAGTGCAAGGTCAGCAGTATGCTGATGAAGCAGGGGGGTTATCGGGTGCTCCGGTAAGAGAGCGTTCAACTCATATTGTTTCTGAACTAAAACGTTTAACTAATAATCAATTACCTATCATTGGTGTAGGCGGTATTGATGACGTTCAATCGGCTAAAGAGAAGATGAACGCAGGGGCTGATTTGATTCAAGTTTACACTGGATTTATTTATAAAGGACCACAATTGGTCAAGTCGATCATTAACGACTTATAAGGATCAGTTATGTAAGCTTTTGATCGTTCGATAAATGTTCTAAAAAGACGTTTTAAAAATGGTCAAAAGCAGCTATACTCTAAGCTTATTGTCTTATTTTATTTTTTTAAGTACTAAGTAGGGAGGAGCAAATGTTACAAGCGTCAAAGCAATGGCAGTGGATAGCGTGTGCTGAAAAAAACCGCTTACTGCTTGATTTAAATGACGATATGCAACTATGCACCCCTTATAAACTAAGGCAATTAACAGATTGCACCTTTAAAAACCCTTACTTTAGTTTAGAAGACGCCGCTTTTTATGAGCAGGTATATTATTACCTCGAGCAGTTTAACTTATGGAATCCTGCGCAATTATGTCAAATAGCGCTCAATGCCACCGCGGTTAAGTTTCAATTAAAGCCCGTTTTAGCTAAAAGTTGGTTTTTTAAAACTTACACGGGTACAACACCTAGTACTGAAGCCGTTATCAACTTGAGCTCTGAATCTCAAACTGGCGAGTTTTTAATTGTGGAGCATTGCCCTGATGCTTCTGTGTGTATTAATTTAAGCGAAACCTTTGCGCTTGACGATAATTTATCACTCTCACAGTTTGAAGTGATCCGCGTATTAAACAACCGTGTTCACCCGCTTATTATCTCACAGTACGATAGTCAAACCGCTTAATCTAATTTAGTTTTCCCACCGTGTTTATGGCGTATTTGTACGCAAACCTATGTTATAATCCCGCGCAATTAGCTATTAAGGGTTTTTACTTTGCAATTTATCGCACTTACTTCTATCGGAATCGAAAATTTATTGGTTGATGAACTTACAGAGCTTGGCGCTACGGTGTCAAAACAAACTGTGGGTTCTGTTCGCTTTGAGTCTGACTCATTGCTAGCGCAAAAGGTGTGTTTATCAACACGCTTTGCTACGCGTGTACTTATGCTTATTGAAGAAAAAGAAGGCGTAAATGACAAAGACAGCTTGTATAAATTTGCACGCTTACAACCTTGGCAAGAGTGGTTTGGGCCTACGCAAACCTTTGCTGTTGACTTTAATGGCACAAACGACTCGCTTAAAAATACCCAGTTTTCAGGGTTAGTGATTAAAGATGCGATTGTTGATTATTTTAATGATCTGTATGAACAGCGCCCAAATGTTGATAAGCAAGATGCGAATGTACGAGTGGTTGCACGTTTAAATCGCCATGGTGTTTCACTTTATATTGATTATTCAGGCCCGCGTTTATCAGAGCGTGGTTACCGTCAAGGTCAAGGTAAAGCACCAATTAAAGAACATTTAGCTGCAGCAATTATTAAACGCAGTGGCTGGCTTGAAAATGTTAACCAGCCTTTATTTGATCCCTGTTGTGGTGCTGGTACTATTTTAATTGAAGCCGCTGGAATGGCGCGTAATGAAGCGCCAGGTCTATTTCGTGAAGGCTTTGCGTTTGAACGTTTACCTAGCTTTAGAGTGGCAAAATTTAAAGAACTAAAAGAGCAGCTTTTAGCAAATATTACCGACCCTAAATTGTGGTTGATTGGCCATGATTACGACGCAAATGTCCTTGATAAAGCCATTGCCAATGCGCAGCGCGCAGAACTTGATACGGTAATTAAGTTTAAACAAAGCGATGCAACTAAATTGACTGCGGTTGCTAAATTGCCGGGTGTTGTTATTTCTAATTTACCTTATGGTGAGCGAATTGGCTCTATGGCTGAGCTGGTTAACTTACATCGCAGTTTAGGTGTTGGCTTTAAAAAACACTTCAACCACTGGAAACTAGCTTTATTAGGCATGGATGAAAGCTTGTTTAAACTGCTTAAATTGGTTAAGCAAAAACGTTATAAATTTAAAAATGGCCCACTTGATGTTGAATTAAACTTGTATCAACTTGATGACAAGCAAGTGAGTCTTACCACGGATGATAAACCGGCTTTAAACTTTGAAGGCTCAATGGCTTTTGCTAATCGCTTGAAAAAGAATAAGCAAGGCTTAAAAAATTGGCTTAAGCAAAATCAAGTACACGCCTATCGCGTGTATGATGCAGATATTCCTGAATATAACGTTGCGGTTGATATTTATGGTGATTCAGCGGTTATTTTTGAATACGCAGCACCAAAAGAAATTGATGAAAAAACCTCAGAAAAACGCTTGCAAGATGTTATTAGCTTAACAGCGCAACAACTGGATATTGCACCTGAAAACATTGCGGTAAAAGTACGTAAAAAGCAAAAAGGTGAAGAACAATATACCCCGATGGCTAAGCAAAACAGAACCATGGTGGTAGAGGAGTTTGGTGCTAAGTTTAAAGTTAACTTATTTGATTACTTAGACACCGGACTATTTTTAGATCACCGTCTTGCGCGTCGTTACATTCAAGAAAATGCAAAAGATAAGCGCTTTTTAAATCTGTTTGCCTACACGGGAACAGCGTCGGTTCATGCTGCATTAGGCGGTGCAAAAGCGATTACTACCGTTGATTTATCTAAAACCTACCTAAAATGGGGGCAAGATAACTTTGCGCTTAACGATATTAGCAATACGCGTTATCGGTTTGAGCAAGCAGACTGTTTAAAATGGTTAGAGCATGCACAAGGCCAATACGACTTGATCTTTTTAGACCCTCCAACATTTTCTAACTCTAAGCGAATGAAAGATGCGTTTGATGTACAAAATGATCACATTAAGCTGTTAACTTGGGTTAAAAAAATATTGAGCCCATCGGGTACGCTTATATTTTCTAACAATAAACGCGGCTTTGTGATGGACGAAGTAGGGTTAATGGGCTTAGGCTTAAAAGCGGAAAATATTTCAGAAAAAACCTTATCTCCCGATTTTAAACGTAATAAAAAAATTCATAATAGCTGGTTAATTAAACATGGCTAAGTGGGTTTTATATCACACAGACGGTTGCCACTTGTGTGAGCAAGCTGAGCAACTGTTAAAACCGTTACTTTCATCAGCTGATGAATTACAACTTATTGATATTATGAGCGATAACTCATTAATTTTAGAGTATCAAATCAGTATTCCGGTTTTAAAAAATCAACAAGGCCAGCAATTGTTTTGGCCGTTTACTGCACCTCAGGCGCAGCAGTTTTTAGCGCAAGCAGAATAAGAGTAAAGATTAATTATGGATTTAATTAGAATTTCAAAAGCACAATTAGCCTACGGTACGCACCCATTATTAGATAATGCCGATGCGGTTATAGAAAGCGGTGAACGTGTATGTATTGTAGGGCGTAACGGTGCGGGTAAATCAACGCTTCTAAAAGTATTAGATGGCCAAGTAATACTAGATGACGGCGAAATAAACCAAGTCGGTAGTTTAAAAATATCGCGTTTAGAACAAGATCCGCCTAAAGGGGCAAGCGGTACTGTATTTGATTATGTTGCCCAAGGTATGCCGGAAATTGCTAACTTACTGATTGATTTTCATCATGTAAGTACACAATTGCAAACAGATTGTACTGATCAGTTACTCAATAAATTAGAGCGCTTATCAAATAAGTTAGAAGCAGCTGATGGCTGGCGTTTTGATAGCCGTATTCAACTGGTTTTAACCCAACTAGAATTAACCCCCGATGCAAAACTAGAATCACTTTCTGGTGGTTGGTTACGTAAAGTTGCACTTGCGCGTGCGCTAGTGAGCGAGCCTGATTTATTATTACTCGATGAGCCTACCAACCACTTAGATATGACAAGTGTAATGTGGTTAGAGCAATTTTTAAAAGAGTTTAAAGGCGGGATTGTATTTATATCGCATGACCGTGCTTTTATTCGCGCCGTTGCAACACGTATTTTAGATTTAGATCGCGGTAAACTAATTTCTTATCCAGGTGATTATGCCACTTACTTAGAACAAAAAGCGCATGATTTAAAAGTGGAAGAAACGCAAAATGCATTGTTCGATAAGCGTTTAGCGGAAGAAGAAGCGTGGATCCGCCAAGGTGTTAAAGCGCGTCGTACGCGTAATGAAGGGCGTGTTCGTGAGCTTAAACAATTACGTAATGAGCGTAAAAAGCGTGTTGATCAAGTAGGCAAAACCGATTTCAATATTGAAACGGCAGATCGTTCAGGTAAATTAGTGTTTGAAGCGAAACACTTACACCATGCATTTAAAGATAAAATCATTGCTGATGACTTTTCTACTTTGGTTATGCGTGGTGACCGTATTGGATTAGTCGGCCCTAATGGCATTGGTAAAACAACACTATTAAAATTACTATTTGGTGATTTAAAAGCTGACAGTGGCGAAATAAAGCAAGGTGTTAATTTAGAATTTGCTTATTTTGATCAATATCGTGAAAAGCTCGATGAAGAAGCGACCGTTCAAGATAATGTGGCTGAGGGTAAGCAAGAGGTCATGATGGGCGGGCGCTCTCGTCATGTATTAGGTTATTTACAAGACTTTTTGTTTCCACCAGCACGTGCTCGTACCCCCGTAAAAGCGCTCTCAGGTGGTGAAAAAAATAGATTACTTCTGGCTAAGTTATTCTTAAAGCCATCAAATATATTGGTTCTTGATGAGCCTACCAACGACTTAGACATAGAAACGTTAGAGTTACTAGAAGATATCATCAATCAATACCAAGGTACTGTGCTGATTGTTAGCCATGACCGTGAGTTTATTGATAATACGTGTTCAAGTGTATGGGCCTTTGAAGGTAATGGTAAGGTAACAGATATCGTTGGCGGCTACAGCGATTATGAAGCCTATACCAACTATTTAGCAGAGCAAGAAAAGAAGCAGCAACAGCAGCCAGTGAAAAAGGTTGAAAAACCAGAGCCGGCACCCGTTAAAAGCAATAACAAAGCAAATAAACTCTCTTACAAATTAAAACTTGAACTAGAGCAACTACCTAATAAAATGGAACAACTTGAAGCTGAGCTTGAAAAACAACAAGAACGAGTAAGTCACGAAGACTTTTTCAAGCAAGACAGTGATGTAACAGCTAAGGAATTGAACCATTTAGCCCAACTCGAGTCTGACCTTGAAGCCGCTTTTGAGCGTTGGGAAGAACTTGAAGAATTAAAGAATCAGTAGTAAGGAATAAAATGAAATATAAATTACTCGCGGCCAGTGTTTTAGCAACACTGAGTACATCGGCATTAAGTGCTACCTATGCGTTAACGGAGTTAGGTAACTTTGAAAACGCAAAACATACTTATGTTACCGATGTGAGTGAAAACGGACATGTCATTGGGCTTGCTAATGGCTTATACAATATCCCAATTGATATTAGTTATATTGATTTTACCGATAGTTTAATTAAGAACGCTTATACTAATGAAGTAAATTCATTTGAACTAAGTGACAAAGAAATTACGTTTACACTTGATGACATCGAAAACAACGACGCTATTTATACCAATGCTGATGCGCATACTTTTATGGTTCGTTTTTTGTCAAACTTATCTGCTAACTTTGAATATCAAAAAATTAGCTCAATTGTTGCTACAAATTACAATAGTGGTGTAATTACAGAGCAATCTTTGTTTGATGTGGCTTCGGTTGATTATGATGGGTTAACGCGATCGACCAGCAATTTTTATAATGCTGTTGCACAGGACGGTACGACCGTAGGTTGGGGCAGTGCACCGTTTGATAAAATCACTTTTACACCAGATGGTGAAACTGAAGAAGAAACTTGGTTTACCCGAGAGTTTATAGAACGTGGTATTTTAATTTCTGAAGGCGGTGTAGAAGTGCCGCTTGTTCCAGAATTTACTGAACATGGTGGGACGAGTAAAGCGTCTGATATTGTTGCCACTGACACGGGTTACGTTGTTGTTGGTAATGTATCAGTGAGTATCCCTACAGAGAGACAAACCTTAATTGCTGATAATTGTGATGGTCTTGATGAACCTGTAATGACGTGTATTGAATCAATTAATAGTCGTAACACACGTGGTTTATTTAATAAAACAGCGGTTAAGTGGACATTAGATAGTGCCTATAATGTAACCTCAACAGAATTTTTAGGTTTAGCGCTGACACCAAAAGAAGATGAAGACAGTAACCCATTTATTAGTAATGCATTAGCGGTTAATAAAAATGGCGTTGCGGCCGGTTTTTCTAATACCCGTTACTTTGATAGAGATTCCACAATTTTAACGATGCCAGTTTACTTTAAAGATGGTGAAGTGGTTGATTTTATTGAACAAAGAGATGACTGGCAAAGTGGTAAAGCATTTGCTATCAACGATAACGATATTGTTGTAGGTTATGCGACCAAGCGAATAGAAGGCACGCTAAGAAATAAACTTTTTTACCATGATATAAATACAAACACGACCGTGTTTCCTGAAGATTACTTTATAAGCTCAAGCTCATATGCAAATGACATTAATAATCAAGGTTACATTGTTGGTGAAGGTGAAATTGGTGAATCTGAGAACACCCGCCGTTCAGAAGCCTTCATTTATAAAATTGGCGATGACAAGATCACTAACCTAAATAAATTGCTGCCTTGTTATGACAGTGATGGTGAAACCAGTTTCAGCTATAAAATGGTAGAAGCTAAATCGATTAATGAAAACAACGAAGTATTTGGTGTTGCGACTAAAACAGTTGAAAAACGAAATTCATTGGGCGGAGTTGTTACCGATGTAAATGGTAATATTGAATATGAAAGTGTAGCCGTTGCGGTAAAACTTTCGCCTATCCCTAATGGTGAAGTTGAGAATTGTAAAGCCCCAGATGCTGAATTTTACGAACGCAGTTCTGCGAGCTTTTCTTGGCTTGGTTTATTATTACTACCACTTGTTGGTTTAAGACGTGTATTTAGATTTTAAATGAGCTTAAATCGTTAAACAGAACGACTAAAAAACCCAACTTGTTAAGTTGGGTTTTTTTTGTCTATAGTAATGTAAGCATTTAAAGGAAGAGAGGCTAATTATTTCTCATTCCCCATGCCCGCCTTACAGAGCGGCGCCACATTAGATCTATTCCAAAGTAGCCAATAACACTGGCGATAGAGGCGCATACCAAAGAACCGACTAAGAATGCAGGGCCAATTGTCGTTAAGCTTTCTATAAACCATGCCCAACTGGCTTCGAACGCAAAGTGTTGTTCTGGTTGATTAAGTACTAATGTACCAACAAGGTAGGAGCCGTAAAAAATTGGCGGCATAGTCAGTGGATTAGTGATCCATACTAGCGCAACAGAAATGGGTAAATTAACTCTCAAAATTATCGCTGCGGCAGCCGCGAGCACCATTTGAAAAGGAACAGGGATGAAAGCAAAAAAAAGCCCAACAGCAAAAGCACCTCGTGCCGAACGTCTATTTAAATGCCAAAGGTTAGCATCATGTAAAAGACGGCCAAATATTCTTAGCGATTTGTGATGTCTAATTTTATTTGGATCGGGTAAAAACCGTTGGATCGTTTTTTTAGCCATTTAAAGCAACCATTTACTTCTGTGTGGATGAGTCTTGGGTTTGTTATCGGAGTTGTTGTTACCGTATTTTATTACCAAACCCTTGAATTTACAGTTATCACAATTTTAATCCTCATTGTGAGCACGTATTTTAAGCCGTTTTTAACTGTATTGTTAGGCTTTATTTGCGGTATTTGCTGTGTAGCGGCACATTTTATCTTGTTTTATTCATTTGAATTACCTAATGAGCACGAAAAATATGCTTATTCAGTCAATGTTGTTGTCGAAGAAGTTATTTCTTCAACACCTCCACAATACGTAAAAGTGAAAATAACCCGTTTGGAAGATAGCGAATATAGTCAGTTTAGAGCACCTAATGCCTTATTAAGTATTAATTCAACACAACCTATTCAGCCAGGTGATGCTTTTACTGCTCAAGTTAGGTTAAAAAATTTTAGGGGGATTAAAAATTTTACTGTGTTCGACAGTCAACTCTATGCCTTTACACAAAAAATAGCGTTTAAAGGCACAGTATTAAATAAGCAGTTAGCGATTTACAACCGCCCACAAAATAATCATATCGCGGCTTATAGGACTTATGTCAAAAAGCTCGTAAGTAGTGCTGAACTTAATTGGCTATATTATGTGCTCTTAACTGGAGACAAGTCGTTAATGACCTTTGAGCATAAACAATTAATGCAAAGTCTTGGGTTAAGCCATTTACTGGCTATTTCTGGATTGCATATCTCTTTGGTTTTCGGCTTTTGTTATTTTGCAGTGCGCTGTTTTCTTAAGTTGATTAAGCCTGAACTAAATCAATCATTAAATATTGCTATTTTTTATAGCGCTGCTGGCTTTGTTGCCGCTTTTATTTATGTTTACTTGAGTGATTTCATTATTTCGGCAACCCGCGCCTTAATTATGTTGGGTTGTTATTTGTTGCTTTATTATTTAGCGAAGCAAGCGCTTAGATGGCGAAGTATTTTATATGCGTTGGTTATTATTCTAGCGGTTAATCCATTTAGTTTGCTTAATCCTGGCCTGTATTTTTCCTTTTTAGCGGTATGTATTATTTTTATGGTTTTAAAACAGTTTCCGCTGCGAGGTCATTCATTGTTAGCCAACATTCGCACTCTTTTTATTATTCAACTGGGATTATTTATTGGCTTATTACCGCTGTCATTATACTTTTTTAATGGCGTGAGTTTAGCAGGTTTAGTTTTAAATCTTGTCGCTATTCCCATTTTATCTTTTGTATTAATGCCTGCTTTATTTTTAAGTGTGTTGCTGGGGTTATTAACCGACTGGTATGCGTTTATTGTGTTGTATGATTTTCCACTGACCTATATTTATCAAATGTTGCTGGCAATACCGCAGCACATACGTTGGCTTAATGTTGGTCAGGTAAGTATAACCACTGTGGTGCTGCTTTATAGTGTCGTTCCTTTACTTTATTTTATTGAGCTTCGCGTACTGGCGTGTATTCCGCTTTTGACTTTACTGTCTAATTATTATTTTACGCAATCTAGTCTTTGGGAGTTGAACGTATTTGATGTAGGCCATGGCCTAATGGTATTGATAAAAAAAGACAAACATGCGTTTATTTATGATTTTGGCCCGAGTTACTTTAATCGCTTTAGTCGTGTGCCTAGTGTATTACTACCCTATATTGACGCCCATAATCTAACGGTAAGTACCGCGATTGTCAGTCATCAAGATAACGATCATGCCGGAGGTGTTGCGCATTTTAAAGCGGCCGGTTATGCAAGGAGTTTTGATTATTTTCATCCAAATGGTGTATATAACGACTGTATAGCAACAACACTCGATTTTAATGGGTTGAGTATTCAAACTTTTGCTAAAGAGGAATTTAATAATAGTAATGATAATTCCTGTATCGTTAAAATCTCAGCTGCAAACTATAGTGTGCTACTTACCGGTGACATATCAAAGACGCGAGAGTCGCAATTAATTATAAAGGAAGATGATTTACAAAGTACCGTTTTGATAAGCCCACACCACGGCAGTGACAGCTCCTCGAGTAACGAGTTTATTAAGGCAGTAAACCCAACGATTGTGATTCATTCAAGTGCCTATCAAGGTCAGTGGCAATTTCCAAGTAAAGCGGTAGTTGAGCGTTACAATAAAATAAACGCCAAACAATATAGCACCGGTGATGTAGGACAAGTTAGGGTTGATTTTTATGCTAAGCACCTTGAGCTTACTACAGCGAGGGCGCAGGAAAGTTATTGGTTTATCAAAGATTGACGTTTTGTTTTGCTGTTGCTAAGGATACAATAGAGGCTGTCAGTGGTTTTAGAGAGTGTTATGGATCAAAGTACTACACAAATTTATAAACGGCTTGTTTCTTACGTTGGTGCCTATAAGTCGGTTGCCATCGTCGCAATTATTGGAATGATAGGTTATTCAGGTATGGATGCATTATTCATCCAACTGATGAAGCCGTTTATTGATGAAGGTTTAAATGAGCGTAATAGTCAGGTACTTACTTATGCGCCATTTGTGGTTATTGCGTTGGTGATCGGGCGTGGCGTATTTAATTTTATGTCATCGTACTGTTTAAGCTATGTTGGTTCGCAGGTAGTGCGTGCGCTTCGCCAAGAACTATTTGAGCATATATTACATTTGCCAGTATCGTTTCATGATAAAAACTCGACTGGCGACCTTATTTCAAAAATTACCTTTGATACAGAGCAAGTACAGCAAGCGATTACCAAAGCACTGCTTATTGTAGTTCGTGAAGGCGCTTTTGTGGTGTTTTTACTTGCAGTTATGTTTTATACCAGCTGGCAATTATCGTTAATCTTTTTAGTTATTATTCCATTAGTGGCTATTATAGTGGCGGTGGTATCTAAACGTTTTCGTCATATATCTAAAAATATTCAGTCTGCGATGGGTCAAGTTACCCGCAGCTCAGAGCAAATGCTCAGTGGTCACAAAGTGATCCACGGCTTTGGTGGTCAAACTCAAGAAATCGATCAATTTTCTAAAATTAATAATCATAATCGCCAGCAACGTATCAAAATGGATGCGACTAAGGCGTTAAGTGTCTCTATCATTCAAATTTTAGCCGCCAGTGCAATGGCCGTTATTTTATGGGTGGTGTCTATGCCCTCAATGATAGACAGTATTAGCTCTGGGGATTTTGTAGTGCTTATTTCTTCGATGATGATGTTACTACGTCCGTTAAAACAGCTTGCCAATGTGAATAGCGATTTACAACGCGGTATTTCAGCTGCGCAGAGTGTATTTTTAGTGCTAGATGAAGAAATAGAAAAGGACACAGGCACCTTATCGGTTGATAAAGTTAAAGGTCATATTGAGGTAAAAAATGTCACCTTTAAATACCCAACCAAAGACGAGCCGGTATTAAATAATTTGTCTATGACTATTAAAGCGGGCGAGAGCATTGCGCTTGTTGGCCGCTCAGGCTCGGGTAAATCCACCATATCAAATTTATTACCTCGCTATTATGATTTAGAAGCGCCCAGTGAAATATTACTGGATGGTATTGCTTTAAATGAATATAAGCTCACCGATTTACGTCGTCAATTTGCTTTAGTATCGCAGCAAGTGGTGCTTTTTAATGACACGATTGCAAATAATATTTGTTATGGCCTCCAACGCGATGTATCGATGGAAGAGCTTCATGCTGTGGCTAAACAAGCTCATGTGTGGGAGTTTGTTAAAGATTTACCGGAACAACTTAACACTATGGTTGGTGAGAATGGAGTGATGCTTTCAGGTGGTCAACGTCAACGTATCGCGATTGCTCGCGCAATATTAAAAGATGCACCAATTTTAATTTTAGATGAAGCGACCTCGGCGCTGGATACTGAATCAGAAAAACTCATTCAACATGCCCTCGATACATTAATGAAAGACAAAACGTCTATTGTAATTGCGCATAGGTTATCGACTATTGAAAATAGTGACCGCATTTATGTAATAGACAGTGGTCAAGTTATTGAAAGTGGTACCCATACAGATTTACTTGCTAACGATGGCACTTATTCTGCGTTATGCAAAATGCAGTTTGGTGAGCAAGGGTGAGTAAAATAGAGCAAAGCTGGTATAAACCTTTTAGCTTAATTACATTATTGCTATTACCACTGTCCGCTATTTTTGGCTGTATTTCTTTGCTGCGTAGATATTGCTATAAGTTCGGCATTTTTAAATCGTTTATCAGCAAAACACCGGTTATTGTGGTTGGTAATATAAGCGTTGGCGGTAATGGTAAAACCCCATTTGTATTATGGCTGCATGATCACTTAATCGCCCAAGGTTTATCTGTTGGTTTAATTAGTCGCGGCTATGGTGGGAAAGCAGCTCATTACCCATTATTAGTGACTGCTAATACGACTACTTTAGAGGCTGGGGATGAGCCGGTACTTTTATTTAACCGTTTACAATGTCCGTTAGTTGTGGGGCCAAATAGGCAGCACAATATAGAAAAGCTCAACGCAAACTTTAAGCTTGATGTGATCATTTCTGATGATGGCATGCAGCATTACAAAATGGCACGCAGCATAGAATGTTGTATTGTTGATAGCGAAAGAAAATTTGGTAATGGTTTGCTAATGCCCGCAGGGCCACTGCGCGAAACCGTCTCTCGATTAAAGAGCGTAGACGTAGTAATTGAAAATGGCTCTGAGGATGAGTTTAGTTATCGCTTGCAGCCATCGGTTATTAAACGCGTTGCCGATAACACGGATATAGCGTCGCCTTTGAAGGCTGCGCATGCGGTGAGTGCTATTGGTAACCCAGGTCGTTTTGAGGCTTCACTGCAAGCACAGGGTATTAAATTACTGTCTACACATCATTTTCGCGATCATTATGCTTATAGCGCTGATGATTTCGCTCAATTTGGCGATGACTGTGTATTAATGACAGAAAAAGATGCGGTTAAATGCCGTGATTTTGCAAAGCCTAATTGGTATTACCTGCCTGTTGATGCTCAACCAACAGCGGCGGTAATAAACACATTAAATTTACTATTAAAAGAAAAAGGGATCCATCATGGCCTTTGATACGAAGTTACTCGAAATTATTGCTTGCCCCGTGTGTAAAGGTAAGTTGCGCTTTGATAAAGAAAACCAAGAGCTGATCAGTACAGCTGCAAAGCTTGCTTATCCTGTACGCGATGATATTCCGGTATTACTTGAAAATGAAGCCCGAGAATTGTCTCTTGAAGAGGTAGAAAAGTGGAATTCGTAGTTGTTATTCCTGCGCGTTACGCTTCTACTCGTTTGCCAGGTAAGCCACTTGCTGATATTTGTGGCAAGCCAATGATCCAACATGTCTATGAAAAAGCGTGTTTGTCGGGAGCGAGTAAAGTGGTTATTGCCACCGATCATCAAAAAGTATTTGATGCAGCTAAACACTTTACCAATGATGTATTGATGACTCGAGAAGATCATCAATCAGGGACTGAACGGTTAGCAGAAGTCGTTGATTTACTAAACTTATCAGAAGATACTATCGTAGTTAATGTGCAGGGCGATGAACCATTATTATCCCCTGATAACGTGTCACAAGTGGCTACATTATTAGCGCAATCAACCGCGCCTATGGCAACCCTAAGTGTTGCCATTGAAGAGCGTGATGAGGTGTTTAACCCTAATGCGGTTAAAGTGGTCAGCGATATTAATAAAAATGCCTTATATTTTTCAAGAGCCAGCATTCCATTTGATAGAAGTGCCATGATGGCAGAGCAGCAACCACTTAATTTAGCGCCTTTTCAACGCCATGTGGGTATTTACGCGTATCGCGCAGGGTTTATAAAGCAATATATTCAATTATCGGTATCACCATTAGAAGTTTTAGAATCACTAGAGCAGCTAAGGGTGCTTTACCATGGCTATGCGATTAAAATAGAGCAAGCGCTGGTGACCCCTCATGCTGGGGTTGATACACCAGAGGATTTAGCTAAAGTCGTTGCGCATATTCAAAGTAAAGCGCGTGAATAAAGCAGATACGCCTGTGTTAAAAGTGCAATACACGCACGATGATTTTTATATTATAACTAAACCTGCAGGGCTTAATTTTCATTCAGAAGAAAGCCCTGGTTTTGTGTTTCTTGCTGAGCAACAACTAAACGAAAAATTGTTTGCGGTTCACCGTCTAGACAAAGTGACTTCAGGGCTGATCATATTAGCGCGGCATAAAGACGCTGCGGCAAAGTTTACCCAGATGTTTACTGAGCATACTATTAATAAATTTTATTTAGCTGTAAGTGATTCTAAGCCTAAAAAAAAGCAAGGTTGGGTTAAAGGAGACATGGCGAAGTCACGTCGGGGTACTTTTAAACTATTAAACTCGCAAATAAATCCCGCAATTACGCGGTTTTATTCATTTAGTTTTAAAAGTGGTTTTAGAGCTTACCTATTAAAACCCTATTCGGGTAAAACCCATCAGCTCAGAGTTGCTTTAAAGAGTTTGGGTGCCCCCATAATGGGTGATGCGAGTTATGCAGGCAGCCCTGCAGAGCGTACCTATTTACATGCATTTGCGCTGGATTTTTTATGGAAAGGGCAAAAAATACAACATACCCTGTTGCCAGAATCTGGTGAAGAGTATGCGCAATTGATAAAACATCAAGATTTTAATTCTTGGCAAACGCCGTGGAAACTGGATTGGTAAATGAGTGAACAAGTAACTGATATCCGCTTTGGTGGTATTAAACGACTGTATGGTCAACAGCAATTTGAGTGGTTACAGCAAGCACATTTTTGTGTTGTGGGTATTGGTGGTGTAGGCAGTTGGACTGCTGAAGCACTAGCGCGTACCGGCGTAGGTAAAATCACCTTAATTGATTTAGATGATATTTGTGCAACTAATGTAAATCGTCAAATTCATGCCTTAACAGGCACAATAGGGGAAGCTAAAGTTGAGGCGATGAAAACTCGCTGCAAGCTTATCAACCCTGAGTGTGTGGTGAATGTGATTGATGACTTTATTAGCCTTGATAATATTCAAGAACATATTCAAGGTTTTGATTATGTAATAGATTGTATTGATGCGGTTAAAGAAAAAGCGGCGTTAATAGCTCACTGTAAACGTAATAAAATGCCTATAATTACAACTGGCGGTGCAGGTGGTCAAACCGATCCGAGTCAAATTACCTTTGGCGATGTGGCAAAAACCACTCAAGATCCATTACTTGCAAAAGTGCGTTACATTTTGCGTAAACAATATAATTTCAGTTCAAACCCAAAACGTAAATTTAATATTGACTGTGTATATTCCACTGAACAGCTTGTTTACCCAGGTAGTGACGGCAGTGTGTGTCATGCGAAGCAAAATGCTGATGGCAGTATGAACATGGATTGTAATAATGGCTTTGGCTCAGTGACGATGATCACCGGTAGTTTTGGTTTTTTTGTTGCCGCTAAAGCGGTTCGAAAATACTTAGACAAGCGTGCGCGTCTAAATACTTAGATAAAGTGTTTTGGTTTAATAGTATTTAAAAAGCGCTTAAAGCGCTTTTTGTTTGGCCATGGTTTGTATTGTTTCAACCATGGCTTTTACTCCATTACCCCTAGACGCACTCAAATGACTGATTAAGCCAAGCTTTTCAAATTCATCATAAGCATTTACTGCTAACACTTCTTCGGGTGTTAAACCGTTATACAGGGCTAAAATTAACGCCAATAAGCCTTTTACTATGCGAGTATCAGAGTCACCAATTACAACCAGTGCATTCTCGGTTAGGTCAAACTCAACAAACATCCATACTTTACTCTCACAGCCTGGCACTAACGCATCATCTGTTTTTAATATATCGGCTAAAGGTGGCAGCGTTTTACCGAGTAACATAATTTCACGGTACTTTTGTTGCCAGCTACTACTGCTTTGAATACTTTTAGTTACGAGTTGATATGTGTGTGTCATTATTTATCCAAATTAGTCTAATAAAGCAATGCATTCTTTGAGTGCGGCAATAAATTGGTCTACATCTTTAGTCGTATTATAAAAAGCAAAACTCGCTCTCAGTGAACCATTTAGGTTTAAATGACTCATTAAAGGTTGGGTACAATGATGACCACTTCGTACAGCAATACCATAGCCGTCAAGTAAAGTTGACAGATCATAAGGATGTTCATTTTTATAATTAAAGCAAAGTGTGCCAATATTCGATTTGAGGTCGCTGTAGATAATAATACCGTCTATTTTGCTCAATGCGTTCGCTGCATAAATAAACAACTGCTGTTCATAGTGCTGTAATGTTTGCAGATCAAGCGCCATTAAATACTCAAGTGCAGCGCCAAAACCTAAAACACCGGCTATATTTGGCGTTCCTGCTTCAAATTTAGCCGGTGCATTACGATAAGTACTGTGCGTTAAGGTTACTTTTTCAATCATTTCACCGCCTGTTTGATAAGGCGATAGTGCATTAAGGGCTGTATAACGGCCATATAAACCGCCTAGCCCTGTTGGCCCCACCATTTTATGAGCAGAAAACACGTAAAAATCACAATCGAGCTTTTTTAAATTCGGTCTTAAATGCAGCGCCCCTTGTGCGCCATCGACTAAGGTTAGCGCGCCTACCGCCTTAGCTGAGGCTATTAAGGGGACTAAATCAGTAATATTGCCTAGCGCATTAGAAGCGTGAGTAATAGCCAGTAGTGCAGGGTTGGTGCGCTTAATCACTTCACAACACTGTGCTATATCAAACGTAGCATCTGCATTAAGTGGTAAAGTTTTTAATGTTGCCCCGGTTTGCGCTGCCAGTTCTTGCCACGGCACGATATTAGCGTGGTGTTCGATTGGGCTAATTAAAATAGTGTCAGCAGCTGTTAATGTATTTCTTAAGCCATGAGCAACTAAGTTAATCGCTTCAGTGGCACCTTTGGTCCAGACAATTTCGTTACTGGTTACCTGAAAATAATCGGCAACGCGTTGACGTACTTGCTCATAAGCCGCTGTAGCTTGCTCACTCAGCGTATGACGTCCGCGGTGAACATTTGCATTCTGTAAGGTGTAAAACTGTGTCGTAGCGTCAATCACGCATTGTGGTTTTTGTGTTGTTGCTGCTGAGTCTAAATAAACCAAAGGGTAGCCATTGATTGTCTGATTTAGAGTAGGAAAGTCATTACGGATTTTTTTAGGATCAAACGAGGACACAGACATAGGCTCATAAAGTTAATCAAGTGGGCAGGAATTGTAATCTGTTTAAGATAATTCTCAAGTAGCAGGTAATAAAAAAGGCCGCAGAGGCGGCCTTTTAAACTAACTTAATGCTTAGCGCTTGTCAGTTGCTTTATAATCACGGTGTGTTTCACCTGTGTAAAGCTGACGTGGACGGCTGATCTTATGACCAGGTTGAGAAAGCATCTCGTCCCAGTGTGAGATCCAACCTACAGTACGTGCCATTGCAAAGATTACAGTGAACATGCTGGTAGGGATGCCGATTGCTTTTAAGATAATACCTGAGTAGAAATCTACATTAGGGTAAAGTTTCTTCTCAACAAAGTACGGGTCTTCAAGTGCAATTTGCTCTAGTTTCATTGCGATATCAAGTAATGGATCTTGAATGTTTAGCTCTGCTAACACTTCATGACATGTTTGACGCATTACTGTTGCACGAGGATCGAAGTTTTTATAAACACGGTGTCCAAAGCCCATAAGACGGAACGGGTCCGCTTTATCTTTTGCTTTTGCTACGTATTCGTCAATGCGATCAACTGAGCCAATTTCTTCTAACATGTTTAAACATGCTTCGTTAGCACCGCCGTGAGCAGGGCCCCAAAGTGATGCAATACCCGCAGCAATACATGCATAAGGGTTAGCACCAGAAGAACCTGCTAAACGTACTGTAGACGTTGATGCATTTTGCTCATGGTCAGCATGAAGCATGAAGATTTTATCCATTGCTTTAGCTGTGACAGGGTTTACTTTGTATTCTTCAGCAGGCACAGAGAACATCATGTGTAAGAAGTTTTCTGCATAGCTTAAGTCATTGCGTGGATATACAAATGGTTGACCGATGTTTGTTTTGTACGCCATTGCTGCAATTGTTGGTAACTTAGCAACTAATTTAATAGCGCTTGTTTTACGTTGAACTGCATCAGTGATATCCAGATCTTCATGGTAGAAAGAAGATAAAGCACCAACCACACCACATAGCATCGCCATAGGGTGAGCGTCAAAACGGAAACCTTGGAAGAAGTTTGCGATTTTTTCATCTAGCATAGTGCTACGAGTGATTTTTGTAGCGAAATCATCGTATTGCTCTTTAGTTGGTAACTCACCATTTAATAGTAAGTAGCATAACTCAACGTAGTTAGAGCTTTCTGCTAACTGTTCGATTGGGTAACCACGGTGTAATAAAACACCCTTGCCACCATCGATGTAAGTGATGGTAGATTCACAAGAACCAGTCGACATGAAACCTGGGTCATAAGTAAAGTGACCATGTGAGCCGAGTGTACGTACGTCAATTACATCTTGGCCAGCAGTACCTTGATAAATTGGAAGTTCGATTGGATCTAGCCCATCAATATGGACCGTGGCTTTCTTATCTGCCATCTATGTATCTCCTATTAAGATAACTATTCTGATTTTTATATTCTAAAATCTATTCTAAGCACATCTTTACATTTTAACGTGAAAGAGGGGTATAAAGTCAATTTTTATAAGTATTATGCACATATGTATAATAAATATTCGGTATAGATTGAATATTATACCATTGGCTAATTCGCAAACGACTCAAAGTAAACAAGAATTGTAAAAGAGTCTCCGGCTATATATACTAACGGAGGTTTTTAACCAATTTGTATTTGGGTAAACTTTTTTTACATAATAATTTTCATAAAAAGTGAACTTTATTAGTATCAATACGTTTATTTTGATAGTTCCACCAGAAACATTTGGTGGGTTTTAGAAAAACAAGTAGATGAGCCCCACTGCGGGCAAGATGGGCAAGTAACTGTGAAAAAGCAAAGACCTGTAAATCTAGATCTAACAACTATATCTATGCCGGCAACGGCTAAAGCTTCAATTTTTCACCGCGTCACCGGTGTTGCATTATTTTTTGCTTTAACGTTTGTCATTTGGGCTTGGTCAGAGTCTCTTTCTTCAGCTGAAGGTTTTGAATTCGTCAAGAGTCTGTTTAACGGATTCATTGCCAAATTTATAGCTTGGGGCACCCTTTCTGTATTGGGTTATCACCTTATCGGTGGTATCCGTCACATTATTATGGATATGGGGCATTGGGAAGAACTTGAATCAGGCAATACTAGCGCTAAAATTGCGATGGCACTTGGCGTTGTGTTTGCTGTATTGGCAGGGGTGTGGATATGGTCTTAAATCAAGCAACTCTTAAACGTGATGGCGTACAAGATTTTGTATCTTTACGCACAACGGCATTAATAATCAGCGCGTATGCAATCTTTATTATTGGCTATTTTTTAGCAATGCCAGAAGTCACATATGAAGCCTGGACAGGCCTATTCTCAAACCTAGCAATGAAAGGGGCAACGTTAATCACCCTAGTTTGCATTATGGTTCATACCCGTATCGGCCTTTGGCAGGTTCTTACCGACTATGTAAAGAACGCTAAATTGCGTGCTTTTTTAGGCTTTGTACTAAACCTAATGGCTGTTGCTTACGTAGCTGTGGGTTTAATCGTTTTATGGGGTGTTTAAGTGAAATATTCTGTTCGTGAATTTGACGCCGTAGTAATTGGTGCCGGTGGTGCAGGTATGCGCGCTGCTCTTGCTATTACTGAATCTGGCAAAACATGTGCGCTAATCTCTAAAGTTTTCCCGACACGCTCACACACTGTATCTGCTCAAGGCGGTATTACAGTCGCGTTAGGTAACTCGCATGAAGATAACTGGGAATGGCATATGTATGATACCGTTAAAGGTTCCGATTTTATCGGTGACCAAGACGCTATCGAATACATGTGTCAAACTGGCCCAGAAGCTATTACTGAATTAGAAAACATGGGCTTACCATTTTCGCGTTTTGAAAATGGCCGTGTTTACCAACGTCCTTTCGGTGGTCAATCGAAAAACTTTGGTGGTGAACAGGCTGCGCGTACTGCAGCAGCAGCTGACCGTACGGGCCATGCATTATTACACCTTCTTTATCAACAAAACGTTAAAAACAAAACCAATGTATTCTCAGAATGGTATGCACTTGATTTAGTTAAAAACGATAATGGCGATGTAGTAGGCTGTACAGCGATTGAAATTGAAACAGGTGAAATCACCTTCTTCAAATCAAAAGCAGTTGTGTTAGCGACAGGTGGTGCAGGTCGTATTTTCGCATCAACAACCAATGCTCACATTAATACCGGTGACGGTGTTGGTATGGCTGCACGTGCTGGTATTTCTATGCAAGACATGGAAATGTGGCAGTTCCACCCGACAGGTATAGCTGGCGCTGGTACGCTAGTAACTGAAGGTTGTCGTGGTGAAGGTGGTTATCTTTTAAATAAAGATGGCGAACGCTTCATGGAACGTTACGCACCAAATGCTAAAGATTTAGCGTCTCGTGACGTTGTTGCTCGTTCAATGATGACAGAAATTCGTGAAGGTCGTGGTTGTGATGGTCCTTGGGGTCCTCACCTTAAGTTGAAACTTGACCACTTAGGCGAAGAAACGCTTAACTTACGTCTTCCAGGTGTATGTGATCTTGCTAAAACATTTGCTCACGTTGACCCTGCAAAAGAACCGATTCCAGTTATCCCAACATGTCACTACATGATGGGTGGTGTGCCAACAAACGTAAATGGTCAAGTACTTAATATCGATGCTGCTGGCAACGAAAAAGTAGTACAAGGTTTATTTGCTGTTGGTGAGATTGCGTGTGTATCTGTACATGGTGCTAACCGCTTAGGTGGTAACTCATTACTTGACTTAGTTGTATTTGGCCGTGCAGCAGGTAACTTCTTAGGTAAATACCTAAATGACGTTGAAATTTCTAAAGCGGCTTCAGAGTCTGACCTAGAAGCGTCTCTTGCGCGCTTTAACCGTTGGGAAAACTCAACAGCTGGTCAAGGCGAAGACCCAGTTCAAATCAAGAAAGACCTACAACAATGTATGCAGCTTAACTTCTCGGTATTCCGTGAAGGTGACTCAATGGCTACAGGTCTTACTGAACTTAAAGAAATCCGTGAACGTTTACAGCACGCGCGTCTTGATGACAAATCATCAGACTTTAACACCATGCGTATTGAATGTTTAGAACTAGACAACTTAATGGAAACAGCTTACTCAACTGCAGTAGCTGCAAACTTCCGTACTGAAAGCCGTGGCGCACACTCTCGCTTTGACTTCCCAGATCGTGATGACGAAAACTGGTTATGTCACTCAGTATTTAATCCGGTAACGGATGAAATGAGCAAGCGTAAAGTAAACTACGAGCCTAAAACACGTGAAGCTTTCCCACCTAAAGCACGTACCTACTAGGAGCGAGACGATGGCACAAGTACAATTTTCAGTTTATCGTTACAATCCGGATGTTGATAACGCACCTCGTATGCAAGATTACACTTTGCAAACTGAGGAAGGCCAAGACATGATGGTATTGGATGCACTTTTACTATTAAAAGAGCAAGATCCTACACTATCGTTTCGTCGTTCATGCCGTGAAGGCGTGTGTGGTTCAGACGGCGTAAACATGAATGGTAAGAACGGTTTAGCATGTATTACTCCTTTATCTACGCTGCAAAAAAATGGCAAAGGTAAAATCGTAGTGCGTCCATTACCTGGACTTCCTGTTGTTCGAGACCTTGTTATTGACATGAGTCAGTTCTACACTCAATACGAAAAAGTAAAACCGTATCTAATTAATGATGAGCCTGCTGCAGGTGAACGTCTTCAATCTATCGAAGAACGTGATAAATTAGATGGGCTTTACGAGTGTATTTTATGTGCATGTTGTTCTACATCGTGTCCTTCTTTCTGGTGGAATCCAGATAAGTTTATAGGTCCAGCAGGCCTTCTTCATGCTTACCGTTTCTTAGCTGATAGCCGAGACACAGCAACAGAAGAGCGTTTAGCTGACTTAGACGATGCATTCAGTGTGTTCCGTTGCCACAGTATCATGAACTGTGTTAGCGTTTGTCCTAAGGGTCTTAATCCGACCAAAGCAATTGGACAAATAAAATCTATGTTATTAAACCGCTCGGTTTAATTTCTAGTAGACGAAAGATGGCTAATAATTTATTAGCCATCTTGTTATATAACTATTAATTTCTGCGCTAAAAAAAAGGGCTTATAAATGCACGAAGGTGTGATGAAGGCATGGCTAGAATCTTCACATTTAAACGGCGGTAACGTTGCTTATGTTGAAGAGCTTTATGAAGCGTATTTAGACGATGCGACTTCGGTGCCAGAAGAATGGCGAGAAGTGTTCGAACAGTTACCAAAAGTAGATGGTGTGGATGTTGAAGTAAAACATTCAGAAGTTCGTTCACAATTTGCGGCGCTTGCTAAAAACAAGCATAGAGAAGTAGTGGTAGCAGAGGGCAGTGGTGGCGACCTTAAACAGGTTAAAGTACTGCAACTTATTAATGCTTTCCGTTTTCGTGGACACCAAAATGCAAACCTAGATCCACTAGGTATTTGGCAACGAGAACGTGTACGAGATTTAGAGCTAGAGTACCACGACTTATCGGATGCTGACTTTGACCGCGAATTTAACGTAGGATCGTTTGCCGTTGGCCGCGATACTATGCCTTTAGGTGAGTTATACCAAGCACTAAAAACCACTTACTGTGGTTCTATTGGCGCCGAGTATATGCACATCACATCAACAGAAGAAAAGCGTTGGTTACAACAGCGTTTAGAGTCTGTTCAGTCTAGGCCAAAATTTGATAAAAATGAAAAGCTACGAATCCTCAAGGGATTAACAGCGGCTGATGGTCTTGAAAAATATTTAGGGGCTAAGTTCCCGGGTGCTAAGCGTTTCTCACTTGAAGGTGGCGATGCGTTAGTGCCAATGTTAAAAGAGCTTATTCACCGTGCCGGTGAAAGTGGCCAAAAAGAAGCCGTTATTGGTATGGCCCACCGTGGTCGCTTAAATGTTCTTGTTAATGTGCTAGGCAAAAATCCATCAGAACTTTTTGATGAGTTTGCTGGCAAGCACAAAGAAACGTTAAGCTCAGGTGATGTTAAATACCACATGGGTTATTCATCAGATTTCGCGACTAAAGGTGGCAACGTGCACATGGCACTTGCGTTTAACCCGTCGCATTTAGAAATCGTAAATCCGGTGGTTATGGGCTCTGTGCGTGCACGTCTTGATCGTCTTAATGACAAAACAGGCAGCAAAGCACTTCCAATCACTATCCACGGCGACTCAGCAATTGCAGGTCAGGGTGTTGTTCAAGAAACGTTTAACTTATCGCAAACTAATGCATTTAGTTGTGGCGGTAGTATCCGTATTGTTGTTAATAACCAAGTTGGTTTTACAACAAGTAAAAAAGACGATGTACGCTCAACTGATTACTGTACTGATATCGCAAAAATGGTTCAATCGCCAATTTTCCACGTAAACTCTGATGATCCTGAAGCGGTTGCTTTTGTAACGCAACTCGCGCTTGATTTTAGAAATCAGTTTAAACGTGACGTTGTGATTGACCTTGTTTGTTACCGTCGCCATGGTCATAACGAAGCTGATGAGCCTAACGCTACACAGCCAATTATGTACCAAAAAATTAAAAAACACCCAGTACCTCGTTTAATCTACGCGGATCAGCTGATTTCTGAAGGTTCTTTCACAGAAGATGAAGTGAAAGCGCTTGCTGATGATTACCGTAATGGTTTAGACGATGGCAACTGTGTTGTTGAAGAAATACAGCCAGAAACATCACACTCTTCAGATTGGGCTAAGTATGTAGGCCATGAATGGAGTGTTGATTACGATGCTAGCGTTTCGGTAGAAAAGCTTAAAGAACTTGGTAACATAGTTGCAAGTTACCCAGAAGAGTACAAAGCACAATCTCGTGTTAAAAAAATATACGATGATCGTAAAGCAATGGCTGCTGGCGAAAAACCACTTGATTGGGGTATGGCAGAAACTTTAGCGTATGCAACTATTGCAGCTGAAGGCACTGATATTCGTCTAACTGGACAAGATTCAGGCCGTGGTACCTTCTTCCACCGTCATGCGGTTGTTCATAGTCAAAAAGATGGTGCAACGTATTTACCATTACAGAACCTTAGTGAAGATCAAGGTACGTTTGAAGTGTTCGACTCAGTACTGTCTGAAGAAGCGGTATTAGCATTTGAATATGGTTATGCAACTGCAGAGCCGACTTCATTAGTATTGTGGGAAGCACAATTTGGTGATTTCGCTAATGGTGCACAGGTGGTATTTGACCAGTTCTTAAGTTCAGGTGAGCAAAAGTGGGGTCGCTTATGTGGCTTAACGTGTTTGTTACCTCATGGCTATGAAGGTCAGGGTCCAGAGCACAGCTCGGCTCGTCTAGAACGCTTTTTACAGCTTTGTGCTGATCACAACATGCAAGTATGTGTGCCATCAACACCGGCGCAAGTGTACGCAATGTTACGTCGTCAATCAGTTAGACCACTGCGTCGTCCATTGATTGTAATGACACCGAAATCGTTATTACGTCATCCATTAGCAACATCGACACTTGAAGAGTTATCTGAAGGTGTGTTCCACAATATCATTGATGAAATTGATGAGATTGATGCTAAGAAAGTAGAACGTGTTGTATTTTGTAGCGGCAAAGTTTACTACGAACTATTACAAGAGCGTCGTAAACTTGAGCAAGACAATATTGCAATTGTTCGTGTTGAGCAGCTTTACCCGTTCCCACATGACGAAATGAAAGCAATTATTGAACGTTACCAACACGTTACTGATTTTGTGTGGTGTCAGGAAGAGCCGCAAAACCAAGGCGCTTGGTACTGTTCACAACATCACTTTGTTGATGCAATTCCACAAGGTGCAAAATTGAAATATGCAGGCCGTAAGGCATCAGCATCTCCTGCATGTGGATATATGTCAGTACATACTAAAGAACAACAAGCGCTCGTTGCCGACGCGCTTACTATAGAAAAGAAAGGATAAGCAATGAGCACAGAAATTAAAGTTCCTGTTCTTCCTGAGTCGGTTGCAGATGCTTCCGTTGCTACATGGCATGTAAGTGTTGGCGACAGAGTAAGCCGTGACCAAAACTTAGTAGATATTGAAACAGACAAAGTGGTTTTAGAAGTGGTTGCACAAAATGACGGTGTGATCACTGAAATTTCACAAGAAGAAGGTGCTACGGTACTTGGTGACCAAGTGATCGGTTTAATTGGTGATGCGCAAGAAGCATCACCAAGTAAAGAGCCAAAAGAAGATAGCTCAGCATCAGAAAAATCAGAAGACGCGCCGGCGGCGCAATCAGCACCAGCATCAGAAGGTAAAGAAGTGGATATTAAAGTACCTGTACTTCCAGAATCAGTTGCAGATGCAACAATTGCTACTTGGCATGTTCAACCAGGTGACGCGGTAACACGCGACCAAAACTTGGTTGATATTGAAACAGATAAAGTTGTACTTGAAGTGGTTGCCCAAGAAGACGGCGTTATGGGTGAAATCATTCATGACGAAGGCGATACTGTTCTTGGTGAGCAAGTAATTGGTAAAGTAAAAGCAGGCGCTGCACCCGCTAAATCTGACGCTAAAGCGGATGCACCAGCAGCCAAAGAAGAAAGCTCAAGCGAGGGTTCAGATGTGTTAACGCCATCAGTTCGTCGTTTAATTGCTGAGAAAGGCCTTGATGCATCAAAAATCAAAGGTTCAGGCAAAAATGGTCGTGTGACTAAAGAAGATGTTGATCAATTCTTAAAATCACCTGCGCCAGCGGCAAAAGCAGAAGCAGCGCCAGCAGCACCTATGGGTGACCGTACACAAAAACGTGTGCCTATGACACGTTTACGTAAAACAATTGCGAATCGTCTTCTTGAAGCGAAAAACTCTACTGCAATGTTAACTACATTTAACGAAGTTAACATGAAGCCAATCATGGATCTTCGTAAGCAGTACCAAGAAGTATTTGAAAAGCGCCACGGTATCCGTTTAGGTTTCATGTCTTTCTACGTGAAAGCAGTGACTGAAGCGTTAAAGCGTTTCCCAGATGTAAATGCATCAATTGATGGCGATGATATTGTTTACCACAACTATTTCGACATCAGCATTGCTGTTTCTACACCTCGTGGCTTAGTAACACCTGTACTCAAAGACTGTGACAAGCTATCTGTTGCAGAAATCGAAAAGGGGATTCGTGAGCTAGCGCTTAAAGGTCGTGATGGTAAGCTAACGCTTGACGATATGACCGGCGGTAACTTCACTATCACCAACGGTGGTGTATTTGGTTCGTTACTATCTACTCCAATTATTAACTTACCGCAGTCTTCAATTTTGGGTATGCACAAAATCCAAGATCGTCCAATGGCTGTAAACGGTAAAGTTGAAATCTTACCTATGATGTACTTAGCGTTATCTTACGATCACCGCCAAATCGATGGTAAAGAATCAGTTGGTTTCTTAGTAACAATTAAAGAGTTACTTGAAGATCCAACACGTTTACTGCTGGATGTTTAATTAAGTAGTATAAAATATAAGCTGTGAGTTAAAATCACAGCTTTTTTTTTGTGCCTATGGTCATACTGGGGTTTTCATGTAGCGCCATGAGATCTATACTAGGCACGCAATTTGGGATAGTTGTTTATTTGCATAAATATTCAACTCTTTTAATATAAAAAATTGGATAAAGCATCATGAATTTGCATGAGTATCAGGCAAAACAACTTTTTGCCGAATATGGTTTACCAGTTTCTCAAGGTTTCGCTTGCGATACACCTGAAGAAGCTGCAGCAGCTGCTGAAAAGATTGGCGGCGATATGTGGGTTGTTAAAACTCAGGTTCACGCAGGTGGACGTGGTAAAGCTGGCGGTGTAAAGCTAGTTAAAACTATCGACGAAGTTAAAGCGTTTGCAGCTAACTGGTTAGGTAAAAACCTAGTTACTTACCAAACAGACGAGAAAGGCCAGCCAGTTGCTAAAATTTTAGTAGAAAGCTGTACTGACATCGCTAACGAGCTGTACTTAGGTGCTGTTGTTGACCGTGCTTCTCGTAAAGTTGTGTTCATGGCGTCTACTGAAGGCGGCGTTGAAATTGAAACTGTTGCTGAAGAAACACCAGAACTTATCCACAAAGCTGAGATCGATCCATTAGTAGGTCCTCAAGCTTACCAAGCACGTGAGCTTGGTTTTAAATTGGGTCTTAACCCAACGCAAATGAAACAGTTTGTTAAGATCTTCATGGGTCTTGGTAATATGTTCAACGATTTCGATTTCGCATTACTTGAAATCAACCCGCTAGTAATCACAGATGAAGGTAACCTTCACTGTCTAGATGGTAAAATCGGTATCGATGGTAATGCACTTTACCGTCAACCTAAAATCCGTGAAATGCATGATCCATCTCAAGAAGATGCGCGTGAAGCTCACGCAGCAAGCTTCGAGCTTAACTACGTAGCCCTTGATGGTAACGTAGGTTGTATGGTTAACGGTGCAGGCCTAGCAATGGGTACTATGGACATCGTAAACCTACACGGTGGCAAGCCAGCTAACTTCCTAGATGTTGGCGGCGGCGCAACGAAAGAACGTGTATCTGAAGCATTCAAAATTATCCTTTCAGATGACAACGTTAAAGCTGTTTTAGTTAACATCTTCGGCGGTATCGTTCGTTGTGACATGATTGCAGAAGGCATCATTGGCGCAGTTAAAGAAGTAGGTGTAACAGTACCAGTAGTTGTACGTTTAGAAGGTACTAATGCTGAATTAGGCCGTGAAGTACTTGCTAAGTCTGATCTTAACATCATCGCTGCTGAATCATTAACAGACGCGGCTGAAAAAGTTGTTGCTGCTGCGGAGGGCAAATAATGTCTGTATTAATCAATAAAGATACAAAAGTTATCTGTCAAGGTTTCACTGGTGGTCAAGGTACTTTCCACTCAGAGCAAGCGCTTGAGTACGGTACACAAATGGTTGGTGGTGTAAGCCCAGGTAAAGGCGGTCAAACGCACCTTGGTCTTCCAGTATTTAACACAGTACGTGATGCTGTAGAAGCAACTGGCGCAACTGCATCAGTTATCTACGTACCGGCACCTTTTTGTAAAGATGCAATCTTAGAAGCAATCGATGCGGGCATCGAGCTAATTGTTTGTATCACTGAAGGTATTCCTACACTTGATATGGTTGACGTTAAAGTTAAACTAGATCAAACAGGTACACGTATGATCGGTCCTAACTGTCCAGGTGTTATCACTCCTGGTGAGACTAAGATTGGTATCATGCCTGGTCACATCCACAAGCCTGGTAAAGTAGGTATTGTTTCTCGCTCTGGTACTTTAACGTACGAAGCGGTTAAGCAAACTACAGATGCTGGTTTTGGTCAGTCTACGTGTGTTGGTATTGGTGGCGACCCAATCCCAGGTACTAACTTTATCGACGTTTTAGAAATGTTCGAAAAAGACGACCAAACTGAAGCAATCGTAATGATTGGTGAAATTGGTGGTACTGCAGAAGAAGAAGCTGCAGAGTACATCAAAGCTAACGTAACTAAACCTGTTGTTTCTTACATTGCTGGTGTTACTGCACCAGAAGGTAAGCGTATGGGTCACGCTGGCGCAATCATCGCAGGCGGTAAAGGTACTGCTGATGAGAAATTTGCTGCATTAGAAGCTGCGGGCGTAAAAACTGTACGTTCACTTGCTGATATCGGTAAAGCACTTAAAGAAAAAACAGGCTGGTAATCAGCGGTTATTCTTTAAAAAAAGGCTCGCAATTGCGAGCCTTTTTGTTATCTATGACTAGAGCGTATTGCCCTTAATCTTAAAACGGGTAACTAATATGCTGAAAAAATCGCAGAGATAAATCTTGGCGCTGCTTATTAATAGCTAATTCATCACAGAATGCATGAACGGTTTTCTCTACTTGGTTCATAAAGCGACCATAGCCAATCTCATGTTTGTTATGTGCGGCGGCAACAATCACAAAATGTAGCGTCTCTACTAGTTTATTTTCATCAAAAAATACTTTTATTTGTGGCGCTGAATCTTCTATATCAAAACTAATTTTTTGTAACTCACTATTTCCCTCATTTCTATCCACTTCACTATTACGAATTATTGGCATTGCCCCATTGGCAACCATCGCTGCATGGGTGAGTTTATTATCTTCACAAAGTTGACTAAATAACTGTGAAAAGTGGCTATAAAACGGCTTATAAGTTTGGCTATTAATTTGTGTTTGAAATTGCGTTTTAATATTACGTGACACGGGAATAGAGAAGGTGACGTAAGTCATTTCAGCATGGCTACTGGGTATTGCGCATTGTCTGGATTGATAGCGAGGGTATAAACTTCTTAGTTTATAACCATAGCTTTCTTTATTACCTTTTTCTTTAGCGAATAAGTCATAGGTTAAATGTTGATGATCGCGTAGCTTAAAGCTTGGCTGGTCTAAAAATAACTGATCTTGTAAATGACTCAATACTTTTTGTACATTGGTATGAAATTGCGCTGAGTGGGCACGTATATCTTCGCCAGTAGCTAAAAACAATAGGCGTATTTTTTTACTTTGCTGATTTTCTGTGTGATGAAGTTTATGCGCTTCATGGTAACGAGGGTTATAAAAAAACAACATTTGCTTATCGGTTTCAAGTTGGTAAGACTCATCATGAAATCTCACCACAGGGAGTTTATCATTTGCGAGTAAATGGACATTATGCAGTTCATATTCATCACATGATGCAAATAACTGACGCGCAATTCGTTCATAGCAAGCATTAATATTACTGAAGTTTTTATAAAAATCTTCATTAGGTGTAATTTCGGCTAATAAGTAATGATTTGCACGTGCATTACTTGGAATATATATGCGGTGTTGATTTAATGAGGCCATCTTCGTTCCTTTAAGTTGGGGTTATTCGTTTACTATAAATCGCTTTAATGACTTTAATATTGCGCTAAAACAAATTTTGCTCATAAACTATCCCTTATCTAACAAACTTTGGTAATAACTGCATAAACCCGCATCTATTACTGTATGTTAAGGTTGGTTTTTGTAATAATGCAGTAGTTTTGTTATCACGCAATATACAGAGGTTTATAATCCTATGGCGGAAATCGAGAATCGCCCAAATAACTTTATTAGAACCCGAATTGATGAAGATTTAGCAAGTGGAAAACATGCCACAACGCATACCCGTTTTCCACCTGAACCTAATGGCTTTTTACATATTGGCCATGCAAAATCAATTTGCCTAAATTTTGGTATCGCCAAAGACTATAACGGTTTATGTAACCTTCGTTTTGACGATACAAACCCAGAAAAAGAAGATATTAACTACGTTAATTCAATTAAAGAAGACGTACAGTGGTTAGGGTTTAATTGGGATGGTGAGATTAAGTATTCGTCAAACTATTTTGATCTACTTTATGGTTATGCGGTAGAGCTTATTAATAAAGGCTTAGCGTATGTTTGTTTCTTAACTGCAGATCAAGCTCGCGAATACCGTGGTACATTAAAAGAGCCTGGTAAAAACAGCCCATACCGCGAAACATCACCTGAAGAAAACCTCGCATTATTTGAAAAAATGCGTAACGGTGAATTTAAAGAAGGTGAATGTGTCCTTCGCGCTAAAATAGATATGGCCAGCTCATTTATGGTGCTGCGCGATCCAATTATATACCGTATACGTTTTGCTAATCATCATCAAACAGCGGATAAGTGGTGCATTTACCCAATGTACGACTTCACGCATTGTATTTCTGATGCACTTGAAGGCATTACTCATTCATTATGTACGCTAGAGTTCCAAGATAACCGTCGTTTATATGACTGGGTATTGGATAACATCAGCCTTGAATGTCACCCGCAACAAATTGAGTTTTCACGTTTAAACCTTGAATACACAATTATGTCAAAGCGTAAGCTTAATGACTTAGTGGTTAATAAGCACGTAGAAGGGTGGGATGATCCGCGTATGCCAACCATTGCGGGTCTGCGTCGTCGTGGTTATACACCGGCATCTGTGCGTGAATTTTGTCAGCGTATCGGTATTACCAAGCAAGAAAATATGGTTGAAATGGGCATGCTTGAAGCGTGTATCCGTGATGACTTAAACGAAAATGCTCCGCGTGCAATGGCTGTACTTGATCCAGTGAAAATTGTGATTGAGAATTATGAAGCCGATAAAGTAGAAACGCTTTCTGTGGCTAATCACCCAAATAAAGAAGAAATGGGTCGCCGTGAAGTGCCTTTCACGCGTGAAATTTTTATCGAACGCGAAGATTTCCGTGAAGAAGCGAACAATAAGTTTAAACGTTTAGTGCTTGATAAAGAAGTACGCTTACGTGGTGCTTATGTGATTAAGGCAGAGCGTGTTGAAAAAGACGACAATGGTGAAATTACAACTATTTACTGTACTTACGATCCTGAAACATTGGGTAAAAATCCAAGCGATGGTCGTAAAGTAAAAGGGGTTATTCATTGGGTATCTGCGCCTGAGTCAGTGACAGCTGAAGTACGTTTATATGACCGTTTATTCAGTGTGCCTAACCCTGCAGCCGCAGAGGACTTTGAAAGCACGTTAAACCCAGACTCATTAGTGGTTATTTCTAATGCTAAACTTGAACCTTCATTGGCTAATTCTGTACCTGCACAAGGTTTTCAGTTTGAGCGTACTGGTTATTTCTCACGTGATACTAAATCAGAAAACCTGGTATTTAACCAAACGGTAGGCTTACGTGATTCGTGGGCTAAAATAGAGCACAAATAATACTGCTCTATTTTCTAGTTATAAAAAAACCTGCTTAATAGCAGGTTTTTTTTATTAAACTAAATAGGCTTTTAACTATTGCTTTGCGCAAATGCTTTACACGCGTCTTTATCTTCACATTCGCCATATAGGTAAAGAGAGTGATTGGTCAGCTTAATACCGTTTTCTTCAGCTATTTCAAGTTGACGACGTTCAATTAAATCATCTTCAAACTCAACAACCTTGCCACATTTTAAACACACTAAGTGGTCATGGTGAGTGCTGCCAGAAAGTTCAAATACTGACTTACCGCCTTCAAAGTGGTGACGGCTTACAATTCCTGCATCATCAAATTGATTTAAAACACGGTAAACAGTCGCAAGACCAATTTCTTCGCCTAGATCTAATAAAACCTTGTAAACATCTTCAGCGCTTATGTGTTGGTTATCTGGAGATTGAAGAATCTCTAAAATTTTAATACGCGGTAAAGTTACCTTTAGCCCGGCTTTTTTAAGTTCCAAGTTATGATCAGTCATTAAATCTGTCTCAATTTTATTTAGTTATACTAGACATCTTGCAAGATGTACTCGTCACAATAACAGTTAGGATAACGTGCCTTAGCAGGAAGTGCAAAGAACAATTGATCTATATCAATATTAACGCGGAAAATGCTAACTGTTTGATAATATTTTAAACAGTTAGCATTTAAAAGGGGGGGATTAATCTGCTAACTCACTTAAGCACATTTCATCATATACCTGAGCACACCACTGCTTAACACGCTGCTCAGTCAATTCTGGCTGACGGTCTTCATCAATACCTAAACCAACAAAATGTTTGTCATCAGCCATGCCTTTTGATGCTTCAAAATCATAACTGTCTGTTGGCCAATGGCCAACAACAATAGCACCACGCTCTGTTACGATATCGTTGATCATGCCCATAGCATCTAAGAAGTATTCTGCATAGTCTTCTTGGTCGCCACAGCCAAAAATAGCCACTAGTTTACCTTCAAAGCTTACTTCTTCAAGCTCAGGAAAGAAATCATCCCAATCACATTGCGCTTCACCATAATACCAAGTTGGAATACCGAATAAGATCAGATCAAACTCAGCAATCTCTTCTTTAGAGCTTTTTGCAATGTCATGCACAGCAACGAGCTTTTTACCCAATTCTTTTTGGATCATTTTTGCTACGTGTTCTGTGTTACCTGTGTCACTTCCGAAAAAAATGCCTACACTTGCCATGGATTTAAACCTTTTATCTATCAATAGCCAATCTTTCTTGTAAAATTGTTTCGATCAACGCACTGCGGCTAATATTTTGTGCATCTGCCATATCACTCAGTGCCTGATACAGCTGTGACGAAACTTTAAATTCAACACGCTTTAAACCACGTGCCTTATCTCTTTTTATTTGATTACGTTTATTAACCTTTAACTGCATATCCCGAGGAAGGGGATTAGTTTTAGGTCTTCCTGGACGTTTCTCGTATTCAAATAAATCAAGCGTTGTTCTATCTGTTTCTGACTTGGCCATGCTTAACCTACACCCGCACCTTGCCAAAATACCTGAATAAGTCCTTTGGCAATAAAGCCAGAGCAACCTAAAAAGAGTACCAGCCACACAATATAACGACCAAATTTAGGCACATTGCCGCTTTTCAGTACGTCTTTAATTGCCAAGCCGATAAAAATAAAAATACCTGCTAAGCCAAAATACAACCCTAAGGTATCAAATTCGTTAATAAACTGACTGACCATCGACGTATAACCTTTAAATTAAACGGCGCGTACTATAGCACATAAATCTTTAATTATTTAGTGTGATAAATCAAAAACACGCCATAAAAATAACATTAAACTGCAGTTAAAAAATCATTGATTGCTTTGTTTACAGCCTGTGGTTTTTGGGCATGTAACCAATGACCCGCACCATGAATGATTTTTGCACTGACGTTTTTAAACAGCGCATTAATCGCTTCGCGATGCTCGGTTAAAATGTAGTCAGAGTCATTACCTTTAATAAACAGAGTTTCGCACAAACAAGAATTATTTGCATTAATATTTGCGGTAATAGTTGAATATTTATCATCGAGCACAGGTAAATTAAAGCGCCAAACAAAGTGCCCATCATCATTTTTATATAAGCTTTTTAATAAAAACTGACGTACACCTAACTCCTCTATATACGGTTGCATTATTAAATCAGCTTGCTTTCTATCACTAATATCTGCATTTTTTACTGCATTTAAAGCCTCAAGTATTTGAGTATGGCGCGCAGGGTAGCTCACAGGCGCAATATCAAGAACCACTAGTTTATCGACTAAATCAGTATGGCTCAGTGCTATTTGCATCGCCACTTTGCCGCCCATAGAGTGCCCAACCAGATGCGCTTTTTGTATGTTTAATGCCGTCATTAATTCAACAACATCATTAGCCATTTCAGTATAATCCATTTCATCGCTGTGGGGCGAAAGGCCATGATTACGTAAATCAACATTGGTTACGCAAAAATGCTCGCTTAATGGCTTTGCAATCACATTAAGGTTTTCTAAAGAGCCAAACAGTCCATGGATCAAAATAACATTTGGACCTTGACCAATTTGTTTGTAATTTAATTGCATAGACGCCTCCTTCAATTTTGCGCATAGTTTGCCGAGCATTACCCTAAAAAGCAAAAAATACAGATATTATTTGTATGTTGGACTCAAAAATACCTAGCTTCCTGATTATTTAGTAATTATTAATTACTACTATGTTTAGAGTCGCGTGGGTTGTAACTCGCATTTCTAACTGGATTGGGTATATACCCAAACCATCACAAGATACAGAATTCAGCGTTTGACCGGGGCTTAATATCAAGGCGTTAGTTTGCAACAATGGTGATCCCTTTTAAAAATTAACAACGATGAGAGTAAGTTCCTGTGAAACGCCCAGAGGGTTGGTTTAAAAGCGATTTATACTGCGTTATTGGTTTTAGCAATAGAACGACTATTGTTTGCAATCAATGCCTTGCCTAAATCGCTTTTAATTCCAACTGAAACTCGCATCTTGAGGTGATTTGGGTATAATCATATCGAAAGAAAAATGTGACCCGTAATGACAGGAAGAACATGAAACAAATCGACATAGACGACGAGTTATATCAGTACATTGCAAGCAATACACAGAGTATTGGTGAGAGTGCATCCACTATTTTACGTCGTTTATTAAATCTCAACGGCGAAAAAATTAACACCACTAAACTAGACACTGATCATAAAAATGAAACCGTTAGTGTGTCTAATTCATCACTTGAACAACCTATAGCAGACGTTGAACAGCCAACCCAAGTGGCAAAACCGCCGGTAAATAAAAAAAATGCAAACGTATTTAATATTTTAAATAAAGAAGAATTGGCGATGCAAAAAGGCGTTGTAGGTCGTTTTTTATTTATTTTAAGTGCATTTTATCGAACGCATAAAACAGACTTCTCTGCGGTGCTAGATATTAAAGGTCGAGATCGTGTTTACTTCGCGACCAGTAAAGAAGACTTAGTGAATAGCGGTAGTAGTATGAACCCAAAAAATATCACTGACAGTGAATATTGGGTGATGACCAATTCTAATACCACGCGTAAAAAAATGATGCTGCATGAAGTTGCACTTAGTTTAGGCTACAGCAACGAGCAAGCTGAAAAAATTCGTGATTATCTTTAAGGAAAGACCATGGCAATTCATTCCGGCGCAGGTAAAACTGCACCACAATCGGCTTTAGTGAATGTACCAAAGTTAGTGTCTGCGTATTATTTAAATGAGCCTGACTTAGAGCAAAACCCCGAGCACTGTGTTGCATTTGGCACCTCAGGGCATCGAGGCTGTGCCTACGATGTAAAATTTAACGAATCGCACATATTATCAATTACCCAAGCTATTTGTGATTACAGAAAACAGAACGATATATTTGGTCCGTTATTTTTAGGTAAAGATACCCACGCACTGAGCGAGGCGGCCTTTAACTCAGCAATTGAAGTGTTGGTTGCTAATGAAGTCCAAGTTATCACCCAAGAAAATGGTGACTTTACTCCAACGCCAGTTATTAGCCATGCTATTGTTAGTTATAATAAAAATCATCCTAATGAGCTTGCCGATGGCATTGTAGTGACTCCATCTCATAATCCACCAGAAGATGGCGGTTTTAAATATAACCCGCCCAATGGCGGTCCTGCAGACACAGACGTTACAAAATGGATTGAAGACAGAGCCAATCAATTATTATTAGAAGACTTAGTTGAAGTAGAACTGTTTCCTTTTGCTAAAGCTTCACGTTCTGGTTTTATTCGCTACGAAGATTTAATGACGCCTTATATTGATGATTTAAAAAACATTATTAATTTAAAAGCGATTAGCGATGCAGGCATCAAGATTGGTATTGATCCATTAGGTGGCTCAGGCATTAACTTTTGGCCAGTGATTGCGCAAAAATATAATTTAGATTTAACGGTCGTTAATGACAGTGTTGATCCACGTTTTGCATTTATGCCGCTTGATAAAGATGGCAAAATTCGTATGGATTGCTCATCACCTTATTCAATGGCTAATTTAATTGCGCTTAAAGATGATTTTGATTTATCGATTGGTAATGACCCTGATTATGACCGTCACGGCATAGTAACACCAGATGGGTTAATGAATCCTAATCACTTTTTAGCCGTAGCGATTGACTATTTACTAACGCATCGTGATTGGGATGCCAGTGTTGAAATCGGTAAAACCCTTGTTTCTAGCTCAATGATTGACAAGGTAACTGAGCGCAACAAGCGTAAAGTAAAAGAAGTACCCGTTGGCTTTAAATGGTTTGTTGAGGGTTTAAACAAAGGCAAATTGGCCTTTGGTGGTGAAGAAAGCGCTGGTGCGGCTTTCTTACGTTTTGATGGCACGGTTTGGTGTACAGATAAAGATGGCTTTATCATGGGCTTACTCGCCGCTGAAATTCTTGCAGTTACAGGTAAAACACCGTCTGCGCTGTATAAAGAACTAGAGCAAGAATTTGGTGCGCCACTTTATAAACGCCTAGATGCGCCAGCAACGCCTGAGCAAAAGTCGCGATTAAAAGCACTCAGTGCTGATGACGTAAAAGCAGATACCTTAGCGGGTGAGCCTATTTTACAAAAGCTAACTCATGCGCCAGGTAATAATGCAGCTATTGGTGGGCTAAAAGTGGTAACTGAAAGCGGCTGGTTTGCGGCGCGTCCGTCAGGTACGGAAGATATTTATAAAATTTACTTAGAATCATTTAAAGGCGAAGAGCACTTAGCTTTATTAGAAAAAGAAGCTAAAAAACTGGTTGATTCAGTGATTAGCTAATATGCAATTACAACTAAAAACGGCTGATTTTATCAGCCGTTTTTGTATCTATAATTTTAAAAAAAGGGCTTTTATCGTTATGTCAGCCACTGCAGAATATATTAATCAATTAAAACAAGATGGTGATTTTTTAACGCTTTCGCGTAACCATGAATGGCATTTAGAGGCAGGTCAATTTACGCTTAATAACAATACTCAGGTTACCATACACGATACCGGAGTAATTGAGTTTGAACCAGATTGTATAACTTCAAAAAATGTGGTGCTATCCAGTGCCATTCATGGCAATGAAACAGCCCCCATTGAAATTTGCGATGAACTCATTAAACACATTATTAGTGGGCAACTTGAATTACAACAACGTGTTTTATTTATTTTTGGTAATCCTCAGTCAATTAATATTGGTAAACGATTTGTAGAAGAGAACTTAAACCGCTTGTTTAACGGCCACCACACTGTTGATGGCATTGCGATGAACGACGAACGCGTTCGCGCTGATAAACTTGAGCAATATGTTAGCGATTTTTATGCGCGTTCAGAGCAGGGTACGTATCGCTGTCATTATGATTTACATACCGCTATTCGCGGTTCTAAAAACGAAAAATTTGCTGTCTACCCATTCTTACATGGCAAGCCTTGGAAAAAGTCGCAACTGCAGTTCTTATTAAGCTGTGGTGTAAATACAGTATTGATGATGAAGTCGCCTGCTACCACGTTTAGCTACTATTCGTCGTTTGTGCATGGGGCTGACTCATTTACTGTAGAGCTTGGGCAAGTGAAACCCTTTGGTGAAAACGACATGTCACGCTTTGCAAAAACAAAACAAACTCTAACTGCATTAATTAGCCAAAAAGAAGTAAAATACCCAGAATTTAATGCAAGCGACTTTGAGTTGTTTTCTGTTCATCGAACTATTAACCGCACAGAGCAAAACTTTAGTTTTCCGTTTTCTGACGATGCCGAGAATTTTACAGGGTTTGCAAAGGGTGAGCTTTTAGCCACCGATGGCGATAATGCCATATATGCCGACGTAGAAGGGGAAGCAATTATTTTTCCTAACGCACAGGTTGCCATTGGGCAACGTGCATTACTCACGGTAGTCCCTATGCAAGTGGATAGCCGCTTTAGCTAAATCAACACATCAGACCACTTGTTATGAAAGTTTAACCAACTGATTAATAAGTGGTTAATTTTATGTATAGTTAACTTGCCAGTTTTTTGCTCATTATTTACTTTTCTTTGGTCACAGTTTTGTTGAATAACACTTTACGTTAACGTAAAGTGTTGGCAGCTTTAATTAAATACAGTGCAGATGTTGCAAAGTTTATTCAGCAACTATCACCCATAATAATAATCCAAAGGGGCGCTGTGATACCGACAACAAAAGAAGGTAGGTTATGAGTAATCCCAATAACGTATCGCTGAATATTAATCATGAGCTTGAGTTTATTGACGGCCACGCACTTAATATTCCAACCCTGAGTATTTTAACTGAGGACGGCGACATTCATCCTAGTGCTCCTGCACCTGATATTTCTAAACACACCGCTATTAAATTATACGAAACCATGCGTTTTATTCGTTTATTGGATGAACGTATGCAGGGTGCTCAACGCCAAGGCCGCGTCAGCTTTTACATGCAATGTTTAGGGGAAGAAGCGGCGGTAACAGCCTCTGCTGCAGCCCTTGAACAAGATGACATGATCATGGCGCAATACCGTGAACAAGCAGCCTTGCACTACCGTGGATTTACCCTTGATCAATTTATGAACCAAATGTTTTCTAATGAATTAGATTTAGGTAAAGGCCGTCAAATGCCGATCCATTATGGCTCTAAAGCACTTAACTACATGACCATTTCATCACCTTTGGGAACACAAATTCCACAGGCTACGGGTTACGCATATGGTCAAAAAGTAAAACACATTGATGCTAAAACAGGTGAACTAGCAAGTACTATTGATAACGTTACTATTTGTTATTTTGGTGAAGGGGCTGCTTCAGAAGGTGATTTTCATGCAGGCTTAAATATGGCTGCAGTACATAAAGCACCGGTTATCTTTTTTGCACGTAACAATGGTTATGCTATTTCAACCCCAGCCGATGAGCAATTTAAAGGCGATGGGATTGCATCGCGTGGTGTGGGTTATGGTATTAAAACTATTCGTGTTGATGGCAGTGATGCGCTCGCCGTTTACGCGGCTACTAAAAAAGCCCGCAAAATTGCTGCAACACAAGGTGAACCGGTATTAATTGAATCGATAGCGTATCGTTTAGGTGCGCATTCAACATCAGATGATCCAAGCGGTTACCGTTCAAAAGATGAAGAAGCAAACTATAAAACATGCCCAATTGAGCGCTTTAGAAAATGGTTAGTAAAACAAAATTGGTTAGATGACGCAGAAGATATCAAAGCGAAAGAAACAATTCGTGATGATATTTTAGCGGCACTAAAACGCGCTGAAGTAATTGATAAGCCGGCGTTAGAAGAGCTAATTTCAGATGTTTACGATACGCCAATTCCATCTTTACAACGTCAATATGATGAACTTAAAACGCATATAAAAGCACATCCAGACGCCTACCCAACAACAGCAGGGAGAATTAAGTAATGGCTAAAATGAACATGCTACATGCAATTAATTCTGCTTTAGATATCACCATGAATGAACATCCTCAAGCGTGTATTTTTGGTGAAGACGTGGGTTATTTTGGCGGTGTTTTTAGAGCAACATCAGGGTTACAAGAAAAGTACGGTAAGCATCGCGTATTCAATACCCCGCTCACAGAGCAAGGTATTTTAGGCTTTGCAAATGGTTTGGCAGCCTTTGGTGCACCTGCATTGGCAGAGATTCAATTTGCTGATTACATCTTTCCTGCGTTTGATCAAATTGTGAATGAATCGGCTAAGTTTCGTTATCGTAGTGGTAATGAGTTTAATGTGGGTAATCTAACGATTCGTACACCTTACGGTGGCGGTATTGCTGGTGGTTTGTATCACTCGCAATCGCCAGAAGCGTACTTTGCTCACACGCCAGGGTTAAAAATTGTCGTGCCGCGTAACCCGTACCAAGCTAAAGGCTTACTGCGTGCGTGTATTAAAGACGACAACCCAGTGCTATTTTTTGAGCCCAAACGTTTATACCGTGCTTCAACTGGTGAAGTGCCTGAAGAAGATTACAGCATTGAACTTGGTAAAGCTGAAGTGGTTCAAGAGGGTACTGACGTTACTTTATTAGCGTGGGGTGCACAAATGGAAATTATAGAAGCAGCGGCAAAGCAAGCCAGTGAACAGGGCATTAGCTGTGAAGTGATTGACCTTCGCAGTATTTTACCATGGGATGTTGAAACGATTGCTAAATCAGTGACTAAAACAGGCCGTCTTATTGTTAGTCATGAAGCACCTATTACCAACGGTTTTGGCGCAGAAATAGCCGCAACCATCGCTCAAGAGTGTTTTCTGCATTTAGAGTCGCCTATTTTACGTGTTTGTGGCCTAGATACGCCATACCCGCTGGCGCTCGAAAAAGAATATGTTCCAGATGCATTAAAAGTAATGGCCGCAATTAAACAATCAGTGAACTTTTAGGGGTTTCCATGGCTAAAGATTTTATATTACCCGACATTGGTGAAGGCATAGTTGAATGCGAAGTAGTCGAATGGCTGGTACAAGAGGGCGACACTGTAAAAGAAGATCAGCCTATTTGTGATGTGATGACAGATAAAGCCTTAGTGCAAATTCCAGCGGTACACGATGGGGTGATCACTAAGCTGCATTGTAAAAAAGGCGATATTGCTAAAGTACATGCGCCGTTATTTGCAATGGATGTTGCCGGTGAAGCGCCTAGTGAAGAGACTGAAACAGCTTCTTCACCAACAAGTACTCGTGAACACTTAGAAGACTTTATTTTACCCGATATTGGTGAAGGTATTGTTGAGTGTGAAATTGTAGAGTGGTTAGTGGCAGAGGGCGATGAAATAGAAGAAGACCAAGCCGTTTGTGATGTAATGACCGATAAAGCATTAGTACAAATACCGGCTAAATACACCGGTACAGTGCAAAAGCTGTATTATCAAAAAGGTGAAATTGCAAAGGTGCATAGCCCATTATTTCAAATGACGGTTGCAGGGCAAGTCGCAAAAGAAGACGTTGATGTTAACCAAGCAGTTGTAAAAGCACAAAGTAATGCAACGTCAGACGCACCTGCTAAGCAAACGCAAACTGCAATAGTTAACGAAAAAGCGGTTGCATCACCGGCGGTTAGGCGTAAAGCGCGTGAGCTTGACGTTGATTTAACCTGCGTACCAGGTAGTGGTAAAAATGGCCGTATTTATAAACAAGATATTGAGGCGTTTATAAAAAATGAAGTGCCATCTGGCATGGATACCTCTGAGCTTAACAAGCCACAAACGACTCAGAGTAAAAACACTCGTAGTACTGAGAACTCAACTAGTTCGGGTGGAACACGAACAGAAGCGATTAAAGGCATTAAAGCGGCCATGGCAAAACAAATGGTGGCGTCGGTTTCTACTATTCCACATTTTACCTACAGTGATGAAATTGACTTAACTGATTTAATTGCACTTCGAACTGATCTTAAAGAGCAATATAAAGCACAGGGCGTTAAGTTAACTATGATGCCGTTCTTTATTAAGGCGTTATCGTTGGCAATGACTGAATTCCCGGTACTCAACTCAAAAGTAAACGATGATTGCAGTGAAATTACCTACTATGATGATCACAATATTGGGGTTGCAGTGGACTCTAAAGTGGGCTTATTAGTACCAAATATTAAAGCCTGCCAAACTAAGAGTATTGTAGAGGTGGCTAATAATTTAACGCAATTAACTGACTCAGCTCGAGAAGGCCGCGTAGCACCAGATGATTTAAAAGGCGGTACTATTAGTATTTCTAATATTGGTGCGATTGGTGGCACTATAGCTACGCCAATTATTAATAAGCCAGAAGTGGCGATTGTTGCCTTAGGTAAATTACAGCACCTTCCGCGCTTTGACGAGCAAGGGCAAGTGGTATCGCGTGCAATTATGCAAGTAAGTTGGTCAGGGGATCACCGTGTAATTGATGGCGGCACTATCGCGCGCTTTAATAATTTATGGAAAGAATACTTAGAGCAGCCAGCTAAAATGATGATGGCTATGCGCTAAGTCTTTATATTCATTTATAAATTAAAAAACCAGCAACTAGCTGGTTTTTTTATAACTAAATAAATAAAAGCTAGACTGATTTAGCTCAGAAAATACAGGCCATAACCAACCATTAATGCTGGAATAGCGGTATATAGCGTGGCAATAATAGCCGCTTTAGGTGTCATGGCAATGGCTGGGAAAAGCGCATCGCCATCGTTGGAAATGGCATTGGCCGCTAATGCGCTAAACGGAATAACCCCTTGAATATATAAAGTGGTAACAATTATTTGCTGGCCACAGCCAGGTAAAAAACCAATTAATACCGCTATGAGCGGGGCCATATAAGCATAATTTAAAAACCATGTTTTTAAGTCAAGGCCAAACACTGTCACCAGTAGTTCAAATAATATAAAGGAGGCAACCACCCACGCGGTTACAAAATGAGTATCTTGCAGTACTTTTGTGAGTTTTGAAGGTGGACTGCATATATCATCTTCTGAGGTTACTTCTTTATAGCTTTCACCTTTTGAAGATAACGCCCACATAAATACGACAAACAACGCCATTAATGCGCCAAAATGAGTAATAGTGAATGTGGTGTACTGCCCAAATTGGCTCAAATCAATATTAAAAGCGAGTAAAAAGGCAATGAGTAACCCCGGAATAATAGCGATGTACCAAATAGGCTTACTGAGCGTAATTATTTTCGTCGGTAAAAGGGTAATCTGTGGTGTGTGCTTTTGATCAGTTGGGCATAAGTAGCCTGTTTTATGAAGTGTGTTGACGATTAAACCCGTTACAGAACCAACCACAAACCCTATTGCCATGATGGTTAAACCCTCGGTAGGGCGAGTCGCTAATAATAAAAACGCGGCATCACCCATAGTCGCCGTTAATACAGCAACAATTGCGCCAAAGCTAGCTTGGCCTTTTGTAAATTGAGTCACCACAATAATCGCGCCACCACAGCCTGGTAACATGCCTAAAAAAGCAGCAAAGCTGACCTCTAATACCGGTGACTTAGCATTTAGGTAACGAAGCTCTAGTTGGGGTAAATGATCAATCGCGTAGTAGTAAATAAATAAGGTCGCAGCAACAAACACACTGACTTGAAAAAAGGCATCACTGAGTGCAGTAATTGTTATGGCGCGTAAATCGGGCAGGGCTAAACAGACTAAAATTAACAGAGGTAAAATTAGGCGTTTATTTTGATGAAAAACACGTTTTGCAGCTGGCGAAATAACTCCTAAATGGGATGTTAAAAACATACAGTACGACCTAATTAAAGAATGAGATCGCACTGTACTACTTTATTAAATGATAATCAATATCATTTACGTGTTGTCGCAGTAGTTACTTTTTACGTTGAAACTCTGAGTTTTCATTCCACGTAGGCCACTGAGTTTGTTGTGAAATATCAAAACCTACTTTATAAAATAATTGTAAATCTTGAACCGCACCTGATAAATCCCACTCATCGCGGTATCTATCACAAGGTTGATGGTAACAACCACGCAGTACTAAGCTCATACGCTTACGGTAATTTGCAGTTTCATCGTCAAACGCTTGTGTACCGCCACCGGCATACATGGCAGGAACACCCATATTAGCAAAGGCAAAGTGATCTGAGCGGTAGTAGCCACCTGAAGATGGTTTAGGGTCGCCCGATACTGTTCTGCCTTGCTCTTTGGCCGCAGTTGCTAATAGCTCATCCATTTGTGATTTACCAATACCCACCACACTAATATCTTTTACTTTACCTAATAGGTTTAAGCTGTCCATATTAATATTTGCAACGGTTTTATTAGCTGGAATAACTGGATTCGCAGCATAATATTTCGAGCCTAATAAACCTTGCTCTTCAGCGGTTACCGCTAAAAAGGTCATTGAACGGTCAGGGCGTTTACCTAGTTTGGTAAAGGCTTCGGCAACTTCTATCATACCGGCTGTACCTGTTGCATTATCGTGGGCACCATTATAAATTTGATCGCCATTACGATTTTTATCCGTTCCTAAATGATCCCAATGCGCAGAGTAAATAATATGCTCATCGGGTGTTTTACTACCAGGAAGAGTGGCAATAAAGTTATAAGATACCGATTTTTTGATGGTGTTTTTTACATTCACAGTGGCTGTTAAATCGCCCATATCAACATGGTAAGCACCTTTGGCAGCGTTTGCTTTGGCGGTTTCAAAATTAAGGCCTGCTTTAGAAAAAAGCTCTTTTGCAACATCAACAGTAACCCAACCTTCAACAGCAACACGGTCCATATTATTGTTTTCTTTTACGAAACCAAATTGCTCGCCACTCCATGAGTTCTCAACCACAGACCAAGGGTAAGACGCTGGAGCAGTTTCATGAATAATAATAGCGCCTGCAGCACCTTGACGGCTTGCTTCTTCGTATTTGTAAGTCCAACGCCCGTAATAGGTCATTGCATCGCCGGTGAATAAAGCCGGATCTTTAGTTGCAAAACCCGGATCGTTTACCAGCATAACAACGGTTTTACCTTTAACATCTAGGCCTTCGTAATCATTCCAGTTATATTCAGGTGCGTTAACACCGTAGCCCACAAATACAAGCTCCGAGTTTTCAATTCCTTCTTGCGCACTAATACGGCTACTACCCATAACCATGTCTTTTTTGTATTGGTAGTCTTTACCGCCAATATTAAGCACCATATCAGAGTCTGCTTCTAACGATACAAGCGGCACTTCTTGGAAAAAGCTGTCGCCATTACCCGGCTCAAAGCCTAAAGCAGTAAATTCTTTTGTTAAGTAATCAAGCGTAAGCTTTTCACCTTCAGATGAAGGAGCACGTCCACCAAATTCATCAGAAGCTAACACTTTTACATGCTTAGCAATTTCATCCGCTTGAATGCTGTTGTAGCCTTTAGCGACATCATCAGATGTGATACTTGTTGTTGCACAACCGGCTAAAATTGCCGTTGTTATTAGGGTCAAAGAAAAATAACGTTTCATATTGGCTCTTTTTTTGTTCTAAGTGGCGTTAGTATATGAACTTCTGTTAATTAGAACCAGTTTTTGCGGTAAACTGTTGCTGATAAAAATGTACAGTAAAGGTAACAATGAAGCGTTTTACTCCCCCAGAACAATTTCAAGTAACGAGTATAAATGGAGGTGCATTTGAGCACCTTCGTCAGCTGTTTAAAATAGATCAGCAAACAGACTGGCCTGAGCCTGCGTACTTTACCCCGTATTTAAACGCCATCAATGCTAATAATCTGCCAATTCGTTTTGTCGATGATGCCAAGGTTGATTTTGCTGAGCGCTATTATGAACAAGTCATTTTTGAAACAGGGGACGTGCCCACCCGACAACAAAACTGGCATGATCTGTTTGGTGGTTTTATTTGGTGCTTATTTCCAAAAACAAAAGCCCTTATTAATCAGCGTCATGTTGATGAAATAGCGTTGCATGGGTTAAAACAACGAAGTAAACACCGTAACGCACTGACCTTGTTTGACGAATGCGGTGTGGTTTTAGCTATTAGCGAATCACAGTGGAAAGAGTGGTTAAGAGATCATCAATGGAAAACAGCCTTCATCGAACATAGAGAGCAGTGGGGTAAAACCATTGCACCTTTCATGTTTGGCCATGCCAATTATGAAATGTTAACCAAACCTTATATTGGACTGACTGGCAAAGCCTTATTTGTAAATGTACCGGATGAAATATTTTGTAAAGATTTAGTAACTCAATACCAGTACCTAGATCAGCGCCTTTATGAGATGATTAAAACTGATGATTGTTTAGCCGATAACAAACAGCTTTCACCTTTACCTTTATTAGGTGTTCCTGGTTGGTGTGATGAGAATAACAATCCATCATTTTACGATAACACGGACTATTTTAGACCGAAACGAAGGACACGAAAATGATAGAAGTTACCGCGCTTAAAAAGAAGTATAAGCTCACTAAAGATCATAAAAAAAATAAAATAGATGATATAGACCCCCGTGAAGATAAAGATTATTTTCACTCGGTTAAAAATGTCAGCTTTAGCTGTGCAAAAGGCGAAGTACTAGGGCTATTAGGACCGAATGGCGCGGGCAAAACCACGACGTTAAGAATGATCTCTACCGCTTTAAAACCGGATGATGGCAGTATTACTATTGCAGGAAACGACATAATTAAAAAGCCACTCATTGGGCGTAAGTGTATTGGTTTTTTATCCGGCTCGACTGGTTTATATGGTCGTTTAACGGTAAAAGAAAACATAGAGTACTTTGCAAAACTGCACGGCATGAGCAAGCAGGCTATCAAGGCACGCTGTGAAGAATTATTTACCTTACTTGATATGCATAAATTTATTGATAAACGCGCTGAAAATTTATCAACCGGCATGAAGCAAAAAGCCAATATTGCGCGTGCTGTGGTGCATCACCCAGACGTTGTTATTCTCGATGAGCCAACTACCGGCCTCGATATTATGACCACCCAAACGGTGATCAACTTCATTAAAGGCTTAAAGGCACAAGGTACTCCCGTTATTTTTTCGACTCACCATTTAGATGAAGTAGCTCTTTTATGTGACCGCGTTGCGGTGATTAATGAAGGCGTTAGTTGTTTTGATGGCACGCTTGCTGAATTTAAACAGGCAGGCAACAGTGAAGAATTAAACCAAGCGTTTATGAACATATTAACGGAGAAACATGATGTTTGAAGTATTTAAAAAGGAATTAACAGAGCTGCTACGCGATAAAAAAACCTTATTGTTCGTGGTGGTATTTCCTATTGTAGTTTTCCCGTTGTTATTTGCTGTGGTTGCGTTTATATCCTCGCAAGCTGCGCTTGATGCTGAACAAAAAGTAAATACCTATGTGATTATCAATGGCGACTATGCGCCAGAATTTTCTGATAAAGTGTTTTATCACAAAAGCTTTGAGTTATATAAAGGTGATAAAACCTTTAACAGTGTTGAGGAGTTAAAAGCAGGTGTAAACGCTGGCGATATCGACATGGGAATATATCTGCCAAGCGATGCAGTGCAAACATTAAATGAGCAACAGCAAAGCGAATGGCAAGTTGTATTTAATGACTCAAAATCAATTAACTTCTTATTTGAGCGTGTCAAAGAGCTTGCTAAAGAGTACAGCGATACTTTACAAGAAAGTAAATTATTGAGCTTTGGTATAGATAAAAGCGCACAAGAAGCTATTTTAAAGCCAGTTAATGTAGTTAAAGTAGATACTGCCGATAAGCGCGAAAACCTAGGTGAAAAAGTGGGTGGGTTTTTACCTTATCTACTTATTCCGTTAGTACTGGTAGGCGCAACGTATCCGGCTATTGATTTAGGGGCCGGTGAAAAAGAACGAGGTACCTTAGAAACTTTATTACTTACGCCTATTACTCGTACTGAGCTAGTATTGGGTAAATTCATTACTCTACTCACTACGTCAATTGCATCAACCACTATAACCGTAATTAGTATGGGGTGTTGGATAGCCTTAGCGCTGGCTTTTGCTGATCTTGAATTTATTAAAGCCGCTTTTAGTACATTGGCTATCACAGACTTACTGATGATTTTTGTATTATTATTGCCTATAGCAGCAACCTTTTCTGCATTAGCTTTGGCAATATCAATCTATGCACGCTCGTTTAAAGAAGCGCAAAATTACATGACGCCATTAAGCATGGTCGTGTTTTTCCCGATTATTATTTCAATTATGCCTAATATGGAACTGACCTCGAAAACGGCGTTTATTCCAGTGACTAACGTCGCCTTAGCGATTAAAGAAATTGTTAAAGGCACCGTCGATTACACGCTGGTGGGATTGATATTCCTAGCAACAGCACTCATCGCTGGGGCACTACTGGCATTTTGTGTGAAATGGTTTAACCGTGAAGATGTGTTGTTTAGATAATTCATAAGTATAAAAAGGTCGCAGAGCGACCTTTTTTATTAATTATTATTAGGTTTTAGTGCTGAAATGAGAACTTAAAAATCGAGCTTGGCTTACAGGAATTAATAAAAAACCGCTGTATGAAAAAATCATACAGCGGTTTTTTTAATTAATTTTAAGCTTATGCATTAAATTGATTTTTGATTGTTTCAATTGCGCTATCAATATCTATCATTAGCTTTTCACCAGTGCGGCGGTTTTTAAGTTCTACCTTGTTTTCATCAAGGTTACGCTCACCAATTACAAGCGTGTAAGGTACACCGAGTAATTCCATGTCGTTAAACATAACACCAGGGCGCTCTTTACGATCATCAAATAGCACATCTAAACCTGCATCTTTCAAACCTTGATATAGATTATTAGCAATATCAGGGATACGATGCGATTTATGCATATTCATTGGCACAATTGCTAAATCGAAAGGGGCGATGGCTTTAGGCCAGGTAATACCGTATTGGTCGTTATTTTGCTCAATAGCTGCAGCAACAACACGCGATACACCAATACCATAACAACCCATAGTCATTGTTTGATTTTTACCCGATTCGCTTAATACACCTGCTTTCATTGCTTCAGAGTACTTAGTACCTAGTTGGAAAATATGACCAACTTCAATACCGCGCTTAATTTGCAACGTGCCTTGACCACACGGGCTAGGATCGCCCTCAACAATATTACGGATATCAGCAACTTCGTAGTCTGTTACGTCGCGATCCCAGTTAATACCACTAAAGTGCTCATCGTCTTTGTTGGCACCAGCTACAAAATCAGCCATTACATTCGCTGTTCTATCAACAATAATTGGCATGTTTAAGCCAACAGGGCCTAAAGAACCCGGTTTTGCGCCAATGGCAGCCACAATATCTGCCTCGGTTGCCATTTCTAATGGTGCAGCAACCAGTGGGTGTTTTTCAGCTTTAAGTTCATTAAGCTCGTGATCGCCACGCAGTACTAGTGCAACTAAGCCACGTTTTCCGTCTTCATCAGGGGTGCCATAAACAATCAGTGTTTTAACACCGCGATGTGGTTTTACACCATAGTGTTTTTTCAGCTCATTAATTGTTTTAGCATCAGGCGTTGGGAATGCTTTTAGCTCTTTGCTTGCTTCAGGGCGCGATTCAGTTGGCGCTAGCGCTTCAGCTTTTTCAATATTAGCGGCGTAGTCACTGGCATCACTAAAGGCAATAGCGTCTTCGCCAGATTCAGCAAGTACGTGAAACTCATGCGATACACTACCGCCTATAGAGCCGGTATCAGCAATAACAGGGCGGAAATCAAGGCCTAAACGTTCAAAAATATTACAGTAGGCTTTGTGCATAACTTGATAAGTTGCATCTAAACATTCATCGGTTAAATGGAATGAGTAGGCATCTTTCATAGTAAACTCACGAGCACGCATAACACCAAAGCGCGGACGACGTTCGTCACGTACTTTAGTTTGTACTTGGTACAAAGTAATAGGCAGTTGCTTGTAGCTGTTAATTTCTTTGCGGACAAAATCGGTGATCACTTCTTCATGGGTAGGACCCATAGCAAATTCACGATTGTGACGATCGGTAAAGCGCATAAGCTCTGGACCAAACTCACTCCAGCGGCCCGATTCTTCCCATAAGTCAGCCGGTTGAATTACTGGCATGAGCATTTCAATTGCGCCTGCTTTATCCATTTCTTCGCGTACAATGTTTTCTACTTTTCTAAGCACACGTAAACCAGAGGGTAGCCAAGTGTATAAACCCGAAGCGACGCGACGGATCATTCCGGCTCTAAGCATTAATTGATGCGATACAATTTCCGCATCTGATGGCGTTTCTTTAAGTGTAGCGAGTATATATTGACTAGTACGCATGTTTTTTCCGAAATAGAGTAATATGTTCTTTTAATTAAGGCGCTCAGTTTACCAGCGGATGCATTGACACTAAAGCGCTAAGTGATTTTTTATCGCATTTTATAGCCATAGCAGGGTTTTAAAGTTAGTTTAACTGGGCTCTATATGAGTAACCAGATGATGAGAGTCAGTCACTTGCCAGGTAATGTTGTATTCATACAAATTCATACCATAACTTTGCATGCCTTGTTTTTGCTTTTTATACGCTGGGCGAGGATCTTGTTTTAGCACATTGCTGATAAACGCTTGTAGCTCAGGATAGTGGCTTTGTTTATTTATAAATTCCAAAGCTTGCTTACTAAATTCAACACTCATGTGAGTTTCTGGGCGCGTGTCGGCAAAGCCTGCACTGGCATCGGGTAATGAGTCTGAATAGGGCAAATAAGGTTTTATATCTACAATGGGTGTGCCATCAAGTAAATCAATACCGGCGAGCAATAACGCTAACTGCCCATTTTTGTATTCAATTCCCTCTAACTTAACAGCACTCATCCCTATAGCGTTAGGTCTGAATGTAGCGCGTGTGGCAAAAACGCCTTTACGCTCATTGCCACCAAGGCGCGGCGGGCGCACCATTGCTGAATAGCCTTTATCTGCGGTTTCATGAAAACGAAATAATAGCCAAATATGGCTAAATTCATCTAAACCACGAACAAACTCTTCACGATTAAAATCTGGAGCAAAAATAAGTTTAGCTTTTGCTTCTGGCACTAATCGAGGTTGTCTAGGAATGGCAAACTTTTGTTTATACGGTGATTGGATATGGCCAATAGCCGAAATTTGATAATCGCTCATAATGCTCGGTTATAGAAAAAATAGAGCGTTATTCTACCTTTTATTAACGTTGCTGGCATTAGCTTAATTTGGAGAGTATTTTATTTTTAGACTAACAGGTTTAAATGTGAAATAAAAAAGGCAAGGCTACAAATAGCCTTACCTAACGTTTTAATAATCAAGCTATTATTAAAACATGTATTGGAATGATACTGACGCAACGTCCATTTCTGGATCAATATCATCATCTAATTCGTAACGCTCATACTCTAAACGCACTTGCATATTGGTTGTGAAAGCATATTCAATACCTGCACCATAAAATACGTCACCACCGTCTTGTGATACGCTAACGCTGCCTACGGGTAGTTCTTGAGTTAAATCAGCATCCCATTCAAACCAACCGCCTTTTGCATAAACAGAAAAATCTTCAGTGATTGGCGCTGCAAAACGCGCTGCCAGTGATACCCCATCAATTTCTGCTTTACTGTCTATGTCACTCACTTCATCAAAATTTTGATAGGCAAGCTCAAGACTTAAATGTTCATTAAATTGAGTACCGATATAACCTTTTAACATTTGCGCGTCGTCATCGAAATCGGTGTCGTTTTCGCTATCTTCAAATTGAAATGAATATTGGCCGTAACCGATACCCGTATAAATACGTGGAGAGTCCATGTCGGTAACATCAGCCTGTGCTGCTGAATTAAAACCCAGTGTTGCTAAAGCAAGTGCAGAAAGAGAAAGTGTTTTAATCATTGTATAGCTCCTTTAAAAAATAATATCTAATGTTCGATAGATTCATCAAACGTCGATTTACTTATTGCAGTGAACATGCCAATAATTTTTTTGTTTAATATTTGCCCTTGAAGTATGTTTATTGAACTTTTTTGGTGGTTTTAGTACGCAAAACATTCAACTGTTAAGCGTACTGTTAATTTGTAAAAAATAAAAATTGTAGAATTTACAGCTTGTTGTAGTTTATACATACCTGCAAAAGGTACCGAATTAGACTTGATAAAGTAAGTTTTCTGTTTCTATCGCTATTTGTTTCATTTTAATGGCGTAATTTTCTAGCTTTTTATCTTCGTCAGTAACAGATGTGAATTCAGGAACGGCAACAGGGTAACCCGTCTCATCCATAGCAACAAAACTTATTACACAATGATTAGTTTCAACTAAGTTTTGGGTTTTAGGGTCGCCACAGCGTACTTGTATGAAAATTTGCATACTGGTTTTACCGGTGTGTGCAATTTTGGCTTCCACTTCAACAATTTGGCCAACCAAAATAGGACGGCTAAACTTAACGCCCGCAACCGATACGGTTACGCAGTAATGACCGCTCCAACCTGCAGCACAGGCATAGCCTGCTTGGTCAATCCACTTCATGACCACACCACCATGCACCTTACCACCAAAATTTACATCGGTAGGCTCTGCTAAAAAACGAAAAATTACACTCGACGACGCCATAACACACTCTCATTTATTCATATTACTTAACAGCATAGCGCAAAAAAGGGGCCGAAGCCCCTGCAATTTAGGATAAGTTTATAATTTCTTTAGAAAGGTTGTTACATATTGGGGTAGTTAGGACCGCCAGCACCTTCAGGGGTGACCCAAGTAATATTTTGGCTCGGATCTTTAATATCACAGGTTTTACAATGCACACAGTTTTGCGCATTGATCACAAAGGCTTGCTCGCCTTCGACTTCTTGTACTTCATAAACGCCGGCAGGGCAGTATCGCTGTGCAGGTTCATCAAATTTAACTAAATTTACCTTAATCGGAATTGATGAATCTTTGAGTTTCAAATGACACGGCTGCGATTCTTCATGATTAGTGTTTGATAAAAATACCGAAGAAAGCTTATCAAAGCTGAGTTTGCCATCAGGCTTCGGATAGGCAATCTTTTCAGCTTGATCAGCGTCTTTTAAAGTGGCGTGATCGGGTACGTTATCTTTAAAACTAAACGGTAGGGCACCCTTAAATATGTTTTGATCAAGGGTGTTGTATGCACCGCCTGCAAATTTACCTAATGTATGCATTGCAGGGCCAAAGTTACGAGATTGATACAACTCTTTATACGCCCATGATTTTTTAAACTCAGCAGTGTACTGGGTTAAATCCGTGTTAGCTAAATTGTTTTGTAGCGCATTAAAAATGACCTCAGCGGCTATCATGCCTGACTTCATAGCCGTATGATTACCTTTAATTTTTGCAAAATTAAGCGTGCCTGCATCACAGCCCACTAACAAGCCACCCGGGAAATGCATTTTAGGCAAAGAGTGTAAACCGCCTTTGGCAATGGCGCGCGCACCATAAGCAATACGCTCACCCCCTTCGAGGGTGTTTTTAAATACCGGGTGGTGTTTTAAGCGCTGAAACTCATCAAATGGGCTTAAATGTGGATTTGAATAATTTAAATCAACAATTAAACCAACCACCACTTGGTTGTTTTCGCTATGATACATAAAAGCACCACCGCCAGTATCGCCACTCAATGGCCAACCGGTTCCGTGAACTACTTTACCAAGCTGGTGTTTAGATTCATCCACTTGCCAAATTTCTTTAAAGCCTAAACCGTAATGCTGTGGCGAGCTTTCATCGTCTAAAGCAAACTGATTGATCAGTTGCTTACCTAAATGGCCGCGACAGCCCTCAGCAAATACTGTGTATTTAGCACGTAACTCCATACCCGGCATGTAACCGTCTTTTTCGTCGCCGTTTTTATCCAGCCCCATATCACCGGTGATAATGCCTTTAACAACATCATCTTCAATAATAAGTGAATGAGCACTAAAGCCTGGAAAAATTTCAACGCCTAAGCTTTCTGCTTGTTCAGCAAGCCAACGACATACATTCCCCATAGAAACAATGTAGTTACCGTTATTATGAAATGTGTTTGGGGTTGCAAAATGAGGAATAGAGGTTGCTTTTTGTTCGTTATTAAACCAATAAATTTCATCACTTTGGACTTTAGTCGTAACAGGCGCGCCCAATTCTTGCCAGTTTGGCAGTAGCTCATCCAATGCTTTGGTTTCAAAAACAGCACCCGATAATACATGCGCGCCCACTTCAGAGCCTTTTTCAACCACACAAATCATGCACTCTTGTTGTTTTTCTTGTGCTTGCTGCGCGAGTTTAATTGCTGTTGAAAGCCCAGCAGGGCCTGCCCCTACAACAACAACATCAAATTCCATGGTTTCGCGTTCAATCATAATAACCTCTTTATCTATGACGGACTCACTTTTGCCCTGTAGGCAAAAAGTAAGCTAAGCAACCTGTTATTTTGTGATGCAAATTAAACGTTACAGGTTGTGAATAGTTTAAGGTTATTTTAGGTTGACGTTTACGTCAACAGGAAGTAGTCTGATTTCATAAAATAAATAGGTTGACGTATACGTTAGCTTATAGGTTTAAATAATTATGGAGTCCCTATGAAAGTTCTCGTACCAATAAAAAGAGTGATTGATTACAACGTAAAAGCTCGCGTTAAACCTGATAACAGCGGTGTTGATTTAACAAACGTAAAAATGGCAATGAACCCATTTTGTGAAATTGCGGTAGAAGAAGCGATTCGTTTAAAAGAAGCAGGTACTGCAAGCGAAGTGGTTGTTGTGACTATTGGCGCTAAAGCATCACAAGAGCAATTACGCACAGCACTTGCCCTTGGCGCTGATAAAGCGATTCATGTTGAAACCGAGCAAAACCTAGAATCTCTCCATATTGCTAAGTTACTTGCGAAAGTGGTTGAGCAAGAATCTCCTGAGCTCGTTATTTTAGGCAAGCAATCTATCGATTCTGATAATAATCAAACGGGCCAAATGCTCGCTGCATTAACTAATCGCGGCCAAGGTACATTTGCTTCAAAAGTCGTTATTGAAAATGGCAAAGTGAATGTAACCCGCGAAGTTGATGGCGGTTTGCAAACTGTTGCACTTAATTTACCAGCGATTGTAACCACCGATTTACGTTTAAACGAGCCTCGTTATGCGTCGCTACCTAATATTATGAAAGCTAAACGTAAACCGCTAGAAGTTATTGCGGCTGATTCGTTAGGTGTCGATTTAACACCGCGTATTGAAGTCGTTCGTGTAGAAGAACCAGCAAAACGCAGCGGCGGCATTATTGTTGAAGACGTTGCACAGCTTGTAGAAAAACTTAAAACAGAGGCAAAGGTGATTTAAATGAAAACTCTTGTAATTGCAGAGCACGATAACGGTGCCTTAAAACCAGAAACCTCAAAAACCATTAACGCCGCTAAAAAATTAGGCTTTGATGTCGATGTATTGTTAGCTGGCATAAACTTAGGTGCCATGAGTGAGTCACTTGCGAGCATCGAGGGTGTTACAAATGTATTACTTGCAGATAACGCGGTGTACGAACATCAACTTGCTGAAAGCATGACAGATCTAGTGTTATCACTTGCAAATGAGTATAGCCATATCGTGGCAAGTGCCACAACGACAGGTAAAAACTTTATGCCGCGTGTTGCCGCATTATTAGATGTTGCACAAATTTCAGAAATTATTGATGTTATTGACGCAGACACGTTTAAACGCCCAATCTATGCGGGAAATGCCATAGCAACGGTTAAATCGCTCGATAGTAAAAAAGTGATCACCGTGCGTGCAAGTAGCTTTGATTTACAAGGCGAACAAGCACCAGCTAATGTCACAACCTTAGATACGGTCTCTGATTCACAGTTAAGTAGTTTTGTTAGTGTTGAGCAAACTGAATCTGAACGCCCAGAGCTCACTGCAGCTGATGTAGTTATTTCAGGTGGTCGAGGTATGCAAAATGGTGAAAACTTTGCACTTCTTAATGGTATTGCCGATAAACTGGGAGCTGCAATTGGCGCTTCACGTGCAGCGGTTGACGCAGGCTTTGTCCCTAACGATATGCAAGTAGGCCAAACAGGTAAAATTGTAGCGCCTAATTTATACATAGCCGTGGGTATTAGTGGTGCAATTCAGCATTTAGCAGGCATGAAAGATTCAAAAATTATTGTCGCCATTAATAAAGACCCAGATGCACCAATATTCCAAGTGGCTGATTACGGTTTAGTTGCTGATTTATTTGATGTATTACCCGAGCTTGAACAAGCTTTATAAAGTTAAATAACCACAGCATTATATAAAGTTAAATATTCTGATTTAAAGCCGCCGTTTCATTCTTGATTCTGCGGCTTTTTTAATTCAAAAACGCCACTTATCTAAATTACTTGCGCTTGGCTTTTTTTTATAACAAAGTGACAGCGTTGTCATTTGTAGACATACAAATTATTAAATAGGAGCCAAAATGACAAGGTATAAAGCGCTTGATGCTATGCGGGGGTTAACCATCGCATTAATGATACTGGTAAATACACCGGGTTCGTGGTCCCACGTGTATGAACCTTTACTTCATGCCGATTGGCATGGGTGTACACCAACGGATGTAATTTTTCCGTTTTTCATGTTTATTATTGGCTCTGCGATGTTTTTTTCATTTAAAAAAACCAACAGCACAGCTAATGCAAGCCAAGTGTTACGGCTGATAAAACGAGGAGCAATTATTTTTGCTATTGGCTTAGCGTTAAATATTTATCCCTTTACCACGAGCATTGAAAACTTAAGAATACTGGGCGTATTACAGCGAATAGGCATTGCCTATATTTTAGCGTCTATCTGTGTATTGTTACTCAACAGGCGAGGGGTGATCAGCTTATCGGTTGTTATTTTAATTGCATATTGGTTACTGCTTTTAAGTGTTGGTCCTAATAATGCGTATACACTAGAGAATAACTTAGTTAGAACGGTTGATATAGCGGTATTAGGTGAATCGCATTTGTGGCAAGGTAAAGGATTAGCGTTTGATCCAGAAGGGCTTTTGAGCACCTTACCAAGTGTAGTAAGTGTTTTATTTGGCTTTGAGGTTACCCGTTTACTTACCAGCTCTAGCAGTCAATGGACAAGTATTAAGCGTTTGTTGGTCATTGGGGTTGTTGGTATCGCTTTAGGGCAATTAGGCTCGCTGATTATGCCAATTAATAAATCGCTTTGGACCAGTACCTTCGTTATTTACACCTCAGGGATTGCCTGTATTGTACTGGCCTTTTTTGTGTGGCTTTGCGACATAGTAAAACCCGAACGCCTTGTTAATCCATTAATTGTGTATGGCTCGAATCCGTTGTTTATTTATGTGTTATCGGGTGTGTGGGTACTGAGCTATTCACTGATTAATATTGGCGAGCTAAACTTGGGGGATTGGATGTATCAACAGTTAGCCTTAGTCATGAGTGCTAAATTGGCATCGTTCACCTTTGCTTTATTACATGTTATTGGCTTTTGGTTAATTTCAAATATGCTTTATAAGCGCAAGATATTTATAAAGATTTAGGACAATAAAAAACCAACCCTTAGGTTGGTTTTTTTATTTAACGTTACAAAGCGTGGCTTAGTACGTTGCGCTGCCTTTAGTACGAGGGAATGCAATTACATCACGTACGTTACCCATACCGGTAACATAAGCAACTAAGCGCTCAAACCCTAAACCAAAGCCAGAGTGTGGCACGCTACCGTATTTACGTAGGTCGCGGTACCAGCTGTAGTCTTCTTTATTTAAGCCCATTTCGTCAAGGCGTGCATCTAATACATCAAGACGCTCTTCACGTTGTGAACCACCAATGATCTCACCAATGCCAGGTGCTACTACGTCCATAGCCGCAACAGTTTTGCCGTCTTCGTTTTGACGCATGTAAAATGCTTTAATATCGCGCGGGTAGTTTTTAATAACAACCGGTGCTTTAAAGTGTTCTTCTGCTAGGTAACGCTCGTGCTCAGACTGTAAATCTACACCCCATTCAACAGCGTACTCAAATTTCTTGCCACACGCTTTTAGAATCTCTACAGCGTCTGTGTAATCAACTTGTGCGAAGTCTTTTTCAACAAATTCTTCTAAACGGCTAATGGCTGTTTTTTCGATACGTTGAGCAAAAAACTCCATGTCGTCACGGCGTTCTTCAAGTACGGCTTTAAACACGTACTTAAGCATGTTTTCAGCCAATTTTGCGATATCTTCTAAATCAGCAAACGCAACTTCTGGCTCTACCATCCAAAATTCAGCTAAGTGGCGAGATGTATTGGAATTCTCTGCACGGAACGTAGGACCAAAGGTGTAAATTTTTGACATAGCTGACGCATATGTTTCACCGTTTAGCTGGCCAGATACCGTTAGGAATGCTTCTTTACCAAAAAAGTCTTCGCTGTAATCAATTTCGCCTTTATCTGTCATTGGCAGGTTTTGCATATCAAGGGTTGATACGCGGAACATTTCACCTGCGCCTTCACAGTCACTGGCTGTGATGATTGGTGTACTGATCCAGTAAAAGCCTTGCTCATGGTAAAAACGATGAATCGCTTGCGCTAAACAGTTACGTACACGCGTTACTGCGCCAATCATGTTGGTGCGCGGGCGAAGGTGAGCGTGCTCACGTAAGTACTCAATGCTGTGGCGCTTAGCCGACATTGGGTAAGTATCTGGATTTTCAACCCAGCCTAACACAGTCACTGAGTTAGCTTGAATTTCGAAAGATTGGCCTTGTCCTGCTGATTGTACTAATACACCGGTAACCGATACAGAACAGCCTGCTGTTAAGCTTGTAACTTCATCATAATTATTCAGTGAATTAGGAACTACCGCTTGAATAGGATCAAAACACGAACCGTCATGAACGGCTAAAAATGATATTCCTGCTTTTGAATCGCGGCGTGTACGGATCCAGCCTTTAATGGTTACTTGGCTGTCTACCGCAACATTGCCTTTTAATAGCTCTGAAATCGCTAAATGGCTCATCTTCACTCCAATGATATAAGTTGCCTAACTATATAAATTAATTGTGCGTTACTCATGCATTTATGCATGTAAGGTCACTGCACTTGAACCTTGTATAATACCTAGTAAAGTAAAATAAAAAAACTGTTGTGGGCAACTCTTTAAAAGTTTTTAGTCGTGCGCGGTTTTTTTAACCAGTTTTTAGTGTTAAATGGCCACTATTACTATTTGTTACTCTGAAAATTCATCAATTTGTGGCATTATTAGTAAACAAACCAAATTTACGTTTACCATTAATAAAAAATGGATGCTATGAAACAAGTTTTTATTTTACGAGGACTGCCAGGCAGTGGTAAGTCATATTATGCGCAAAATCTCGCTGACGAATTATCGGGCGCAGATGAAAGCAATTATTTTATTTGCTCAACAGATGATTACTTTGTAAACGAGCAGGGTGAATATCATTTCGATAAGTTTAAATTATCGCAATATCATAACCTAAACCTAGCACGTTTTATTAACGCGTTAGCACAAGGTATTGAACTGGTTATTGTTGATAACACTAACATTAAAAAATGGGAATTCATTGCCTATTCGCAAGCAGCGATAGCTTTAGGGTATCAAGTAAAAGAAGTGATTGTTGGTGAAGTAAAAGACAAATCAATGCAGCACTTATATGCCAAGCGCAACAGCCATAACATACCGCTTAAAACCATTAGTAAAATGGCCTACATGTTTGAGTGGTAATTATTAAATGTTAGCTAATACATCTATATCAGCGTGGGTAATGGCATCTAAATGAGCGGTAATTTTTTCACTGCTCCAATCCCACCATGCAATCGCTAAAAGTTGATTGATAGTTGTTTCATTAAAACGCTTTTTTATTACTTTTGCAGGATTACCGCCTACAATGCTATAGGCAGGTACATCATTGGTTACCACAGATTTACTCGCTATGATGGCGCCGCTGCCAATTTTTACCCCCGGCATAATAGTGGCGTTGTAACCAATCCATACATCATTACCTATTTCAGTATTGCCCTTGAAAGGTAAGTCACCTTGTTGAGTGCAGACTTTTCCCAACCGTTACCAAATATAAAAAATGGATAAGAAGAAAAGCCGGAGGTTTGATGGTTAGCTCCATTCATTATAAAAATAACGTCTTTAGCTATGGCGCAAAACTTACCAATAATGAGACGGTCTCCGATAAAATCGAAATGGTAGAGCACATTTTTTTCAAAATGTTCAGGCCCATCAGGGTCGTCGTAATACGTGTAATCACCTACTTCTATATTAGGTGACTTAATAAAGTTTTTTAAATAACCTACTTGAGGAAAACCGTCCATAGGTGATGGATTGTTTGGATTTGGTCCGTTCATGGTTTCCTCTCAAGTAAGATAAATAGGCTACTAGCTCTTAAATGCCGCCAATGGGTGAGATGTACTGAGCGAAACATGTACCTTGTCACCTGGGTGTACAACCACCTCATGGCTTACTCGGCTAGTTACCACGGTTTCGCATGCAAGTTTAACCGCGCATAAACGGCTACCGCCTTCAAAGCGTACCCAAATTACTTCACCATTATTACCAATACTGCTTTGTACTAATAATACATCATCTGGACGAAGTAGAACTTCTACCTCTCCAGTGTCACAATCAACGCCGTTTGCAGGTACATTACCAATATCAGTAAGCGCTTGGCCGTTATTTAGCTTTCCTTTTATAAAGCTGGCTTCACCTAAAAAGCGGGCCACAAAGCGGTTGTTTGGGGTACTAAAACACTGCTCTGGGGTGTCAATTTGTTGTATTTTACCGCCTTTTAAAACACCCACACGATCGCCCACCGAAAGCGCTTCTTCTTGATCGTGCGTTACCCAAATTGCCGGTACACCAGCTTCTTTTAATGCGTTACGGATATCCCAACGCAACATATCTTTTAAGGCAGCATCAAGGTTAGATAACGGCTCATCAAGTAAGACAAAGTCAGGTTGGTGGGCAAGGGTACGCGCTAATGCTACGCGTTGCTTTTGCCCGCCTGACAGTGTGGCTGGTTTTTTATGCCTAAATGCATCTAAACCAAGAAGTTTTAGCCAGTGATCGGCAGGGCTGCTGTCTTTAAGTTTAAAACATACGTTTTGTTCAACTGTTAAATGAGGGAACAACGCAAAGTCTTGAAACACCATACCTACGCTGCGTTTTTCAGGCGCCACAGTATGCTTTGGTGTCGCTGTCCATTTAGCCACTTTAATTTCACCCTCGCTAATTGGCAAAAGCCCCGCTAACGCTTGTAAAATAGTACTTTTTCCGCAACCTGTTGGACCAACAAGCATTAATATTTCGCTTTCACCTAAGGTGAAATTTAAATCGCTAACAACACGATTACTGCCATAATCTATAGACAACTGACTTACAGATAGCATTTTTTATAAATCCTTAATGTTCAAACTGGTTGCGTTTTTCGCCAGACATCATAATAGCTAAAGCACCCGCAGAAATCACCACCAACAATAACCCAGGAATAGCAGCACGGCCAAAATAACCGGCTTCGTAAACACGCCATAAGTAGGTAGATAGCGTTTCAAAGCCAGTGGGGCCTAATAAAAGTGTGGCTTCTAATTCACGCATTGACTCTAAAAAGACCAAGGCGCCACCTGCAATAATACCACGCATAGTTAGGGGTAAAGTAATACGCGTAAAAGCTTCGCGCGGGCTTGCGCCTAATACCCGCGCTGATTTTACCAAACTCGGGTCAAGGTGCTCGGTGCTGGTACGCACAGAACCTACCGCAAGTGGTAAAAAACGTAGCATATAAGCAATAATCAATAAGCCCAGCGTTTGATATAAAAAGGGCAGTTGTAAGCCGCCATACACAAGCGCTGTGCCCATAACAATACCCGGAATACCAAAACCAAAGTAAGTAACGCGTTCCATTACTTTACCGGCCTTACCACTTAAAGCCGCATGGGCAACCGGAATGGCAACAATAACCGTAACAATAGCCGCAATGGCTGAAGCATAGGTTGAATGCCAGGCAATACTAAAATCAAACGAGCTAAAGCCATCACGCACTAACCACAAAGTAAATACTGCTAAAGGAAGGCCAATAGCGAGTAATAAAATAGGCGCAAAGGTGGCAAACATAGCGCTTAGTTGCCATTTTTTAGGGAATAAAATAAGCGAACGACCTTGACGCTCTGAGGCGGTTTTTATTTGTGATTCAATCATTAATAAAAAGCCAACAATCACCATCAGTTGCAGTGACAACATAGCCGCACGGCTTAAGGCAAAAGCATTGTATTCCACATAAATAACACGGGTAAACGTATCTAAGCGCATCATTGCGGGAGTACCAAAGTCAGATAAGGTATATAGTGCAACCAATAATGACCCTGCAGCAATGCCATTTATTACGCGGGGTAAAATAACTTTAAATACGCTTTGCGTCATCGACATACCCAGTGTGCGAGCAGCGTTGACCATACTGGCATCTAAACTAAGTAAAGACGAACGGGTAGTCATCATAACAAACGGAAAAGTATACAAGGTCATTACAATGGCGGCTCCCGTTAAGCCATACATAGAAGGGGTTTCAAAACCAAGTAAGTTGTTTATTTCACCGCCGGGACCAAATGCAGCATAAAGCGTAAAAGCGCCAATGTAACTAGGAATAGCAAGCGGGGCTGCAAACACCACCAGCCAAAACTTTTTAAACGGTAACTGCACATAGGCGCTAATGAATGCCAAGGGCACACCAATTAAAATTGAACCTAATACAGTTAATCCCATTAACGACAGGGTATTCCCTAAAATAGTTAAATTATGGCTATCAAAAAAAGAGCTTGCGTCAGAGGCAAGCGTAATTAAAACAAAAATAGGAGTCAGGGTCACTAGCGCTGCAAGCAGCGCCATTGGGTAAGATGTAGGTATTCGCATTATAAAACGCCGCTGCTGCGCATTAAATCTATAGTTGGGCGTAAATCAGCCAACTGGGTTAAATCAATTTTAGGTGGCGAAATACTGGTTAACTTTGGCAATCCATCGGGTTGAGTAATGCCATTAACCAGTGGGATTTCATAAGCTTCGCTTGCTAAATAACTTTGCACTTCAATGCTAAGTAAATAGCGCATAAAGTTGATTGCCAGTGGGTCTTCAGATAACGATAAAATACCTGAAGCGTTAACTAAACAGCCAGCATCATTTTGCGTAAAGGCTAAATCAAGTTTTGCATCGGGTTTACCTGATTTTAAGCGCAGCGTGTAGTAATGATTAGCAAAACCAATGTCTACTTCACCACGTTCAACGCCCATTACCACACCGAGTTCACCTGCGTAGGTTTTAGAACGTTTTTTAACTTTTTTGAGCCACTTAGCCGTTTTATCATCACCTTCTAAAAGTCGCATAGCGGTAATAAACGATTGAAAAGAAGCATAAGCAGGCGCCCAACCAATACTTAAATCACTGTCGGCAATGTCCATAATGCTCGTTGGAATTTGCTCTTTGGTTAAGCGATCGGTATTAAAGGGTAAAGTACGAATACGGCCAGTAACAGGTGCCCATTCATCGTATCTAAATTGTGGCTGTAATTGCGCTGATAAATCACTCGGCATGGGCTTGGCAAGGCCGGCATCGGTAACTAAACCAATTGCCCCAGAGTCGACTGCCCAAAATAAGTCGGCACGTTTAACCCCTGCATTTGCTTCGGCAACAATAGTGTTGGCAAGCGCTGCGGTAGGGCCGCGACGAATGGCAAGGTCAAGATCAGGGTTCTTTTTTTGAATGGCTTGTAATACGTTTTCGTATAAGCCACCTTCACCACGGCCTAAATAAAGCGTTAATGCACCTTTTAATTTAGGCAATGTATCAACAGACACGGGGTTTGAAATAGCAATATCAGCGGCAAAAGCGCGTGAAAGCGATAGCGGTAATGCACCCGCTACCCCTAACGCAGCTAAGCCTTGAATAAAGGTTCTGCGTTTCACTTAAAATACATCCTTACGTGCTTTTTCTGCTTTTTCAATCAGCGTTTGAGCGCGGCTTAGTTTGGTTTGCATATCAACAACCACATCACGAACTTCATCAACACTTTTATTATTAGAAATTGCTTGTGGAAGTGTTACGTTAAAGTCTTTTTCTAGAACTTCTACTAACTTCGCGTCTTGTTCAATTAGTGTACCTTCAACACCTTCAAATAAATGTAGGTAAGTATCGTGCACTATGTTGGTGGCTTCATCGCTTAAACGTTCTGCGTATTTAGCGACCACTCGGTCTAATTTATGTTTAATTTCGTCGATAGTCGCGCTTTGCGTCATTTCTTTGGTTGCTGTAGCTTTTACGCTATCTAATAACCCTTTTTGTTGAAACTTAGCCGCCAGTTTAACTGCGCCTAATCCTTGCCATAGGGCATTATTCATTGCTTGTTGTTGTTTGCGTACTTCTGACGCTGGTTTTTTATTATCGATAGCCATTTTTATGCCATACAAACCTTGCCAAATAGAGGCATAGACAGGCACGTAATTAGTTTCTATTGCGCTGTGGAATTTAACTGACTCCCAGTACTCAACCAAATCATCACTATTGACTGCTTTTGCGCCTTTTTTCTCGTAATCGCTTACCATGGTATCGACTTTAGAGATCATCCATTCAACGTCTTCATTGTAAGTTTTTAAATTAGCTTGAAGGTGATTAACATGCTCACCAATAGGGCCATTAGCAAGTGCCGGTTGTGCAAAAATCGCAGAGGCGAGTAAAAAACTTGCACTTAATGTCTTGGCAGGCTTAAGTAATATTTTCATAGCAAGTGAGTCCATAAATGTTATTGTAAATGATAGGCATTATCATATCCCTAAAGATCACTCAGATCAACACACTAAATGACAGGTCAGGGCTAAAAATACCAATGTTTTGGGACGAATAGGCAGCAAACTAATTATTTGCATAAATTTTAACGTAACCCTTAATAATAGTTAACCTATCTATACGTAATGTTTACCTTTTATGGCGTTACAAATAGCATCACATAAAGCGCGAATACTGTTTTTGTCACTTATATACGGTGGCATTAGATAAATTAGCTTACCAAAGGGGCGTATCCATACTCCTTGAGATACAAAATAAGCCTGAATCTTAGCGACATCAATGCTACCAGCCTCTTCTGTTAGCTCTACTACGCCAATAGCTCCTAAAGTACGTACATTCGCCACGCCCCTGAGCGCTTGGCATTTATGCAGCTGCTGTAATTGAGTATTTATTTCGCTGATACGGTGTTGCCAGTTTTGGCTTAGTAATAAATCAATACTGGCGCAGGCAACAGCGCAGGCCAGCGGATTTCCCATAAATGTAGGCCCGTGCATCAAAACCCCAGCTTCTCCTTCGCTGATTCCTGTGGCTATTTTGTCGCTAGTTATGGTTGCCGAAAGGGTCATTACGCCACCAGTCAGCGCTTTACCTATACACAGTATATCGGGCTCTATATTGGCATGCTCTACAGCAAACAATTTGCCGGTGCGGCCAAATCCAGTGGCAATTTCATCGCAAATAAGCAGCACATCATATTGAGTGCAGAGCTTACGCACACAGGCTAAATACTCAGGATGATAAAAATTCATCCCCCCGGCGTTTTGCACTATAGGTTCAATAATAAAGGCGGCGACTTGCTGGTGGTACTTTAAAAAATAGCTTTCGAGTTCATCGGCCTCAGCTTGATTAAACACACTATTAAATTGGCTAATAGGGGCAGGCACAAAAATATGCTCAGGCAAAAAACCAGCGTACAAACTATGCATAGAATTAATAGGATCGCACACACTCATCGCTGCAAACGTATCGCCATGGTAGCCTTTGAACGGGGTCATTAATTTTTGTTTTGTTGTAACCCCTTGGCTTAACCAATATTGCAGCGCCATTTTTATCGCTACTTCCACACTTACTGAGCCACTGTCGGCTAAAAACACCTTTGTTAATCCCTCTGGCGTTATCGCTACCAGCTTTTTACAGAGCTCTACTGCCGGCTGGTGGGTTATGCCACCAAACATTACATGGCTCATTTTATCTATCTGGGCGTGCATCGCTTCATTTAAAACCGGATGGTTATAGCCGTGAATAGCACTCCACCATGAGGCCATACCGTCAATGAGTTGTTCGCCCGTTTCTAAGTGAATAAGGTTGTGATTTGCATGCGTTACGGGGTAAACCGGAATAGGTTGAGTCATTGAGGTGTAGGGATGCCAAATGTGCTGACGATCAAAATCAAGGTCTATCGTTTGTTTATTAATCATATGTAAACTTTAGCTAAGTGGGTTTCGTTGACAATGGTACGGCAATACGTATTCTAAGCCAATAACACCAAGAGCAAAAAATAAAAGAGAGTATTATGGAGCTTGCAACAGTTCGACACGATTGGACCCACAGTGAGGTGAAAGCCTTATTTGAAATGCCATTTAACGATTTATTATTTAAAGCCGCCTCTGTGCATCGCGCTAATTTTAATCCAAACGAAGTACAAATTTCTACGTTGTTATCTATTAAAACCGGTGCCTGCCCAGAAGACTGTAAATATTGCCCGCAATCAGGGCATTACAAAACTGATTTAGAACGCGAGCGCCTAATAGAAGTAGAAAAAGTGGTAGAGCAAGCGCGGTTAGCAAAACAAAAAGGCGCCACCCGTTTTTGTATGGGGGCTGCATGGTCAGATCCAAAAGACAGAGACATGCCATACATTTCGCAAATGGTAAAAGAAGTAAAAGCCCTTGGCCTTGAAACCTGTATGACTTTAGGCATGTTAAATAACGAAAAAGCCCATGAACTGCGCAGTGCAGGGCTTGATTACTATAACCACAACCTCGACACTTCACCTGAATACTATGAGCAAATTATATCAACTCGTACCTTTCAAGACCGCCTTGATACTATAGGCAATGTGCGAGACGCTGGTATGAAAGTCTGCTCCGGCGGTATTGTCGGTATGGGTGAGCAAGCAAGCGATCGCTATGGCTTATTAATGCAGTTGGCTAATTTACCCCAGCAGCCCGAAAGCGTGCCAATTAATATGCTAGTAAAGGTAAAAGGGACACCGCTTGAAAACGTTGATGACTTAGATCAGTTTGAGTTTATTCGTACCATTGCCACAGCACGTATTATGATGCCCCATAGCTACGTACGTTTATCAGCGGGGCGCACTGCTATGAACGAGCAAATGCAGTCAATGTGCTTTTTTGCCGGTGCAAACTCTATATTTTATGGCGATAAACTTCTTACTACCGAAAACCCAGAAGCCGATGCCGACATGCAATTAATTAAAAAACTCGGTATGAACCCAGAAACACGCCACGATTATTCTGATGAAGCCGTTGCTGCGTCTTTGTCATCGCAAGTGGCTGATAAAGCAACCGCAGAATTGTTTTACGAAGCGTAAAGTGCTCAGTACTATGCTAATGGTTTAAAGTATCGCGTTGAAGGTTAAAGCATTTATGTCATTTGAATTTATAAACACTCATTTAGATGAACGCAAAGCACAACAGCTATTGCGTAAACGCTATGTAGTGCAAAGCGCAACGGCGCGCACTATTACGGTTAATGATAAAACCTACCTTAACTTTGCGAGTAACGATTATTTAGGGTTTGGCGATTCGCCGGTGGAGTTAACCAGCGCGCCATTACTAGGTAGCCACAGCTCAGCATTAGTAACGGGTTATCAACAACCACAGCAAGCGCTTGAGCAAGCTTTATGTAGTGCTTTGGGTTATGAGGCAGGCATGTTGTTTAATTCGGGCTTTAGCGCAAATAGCAGTGTGATTAAAGCCTTGTTTCAAGATAAAGCGACAGCGCAACACAGTGCGATTTTTCAAGATAAACTCAATCATGCCAGTTTAATTGATGGCGCATTACACGCCAACGCCGCGTTAATACGCTTTAACCATAACGATATAAACCATTTACGTTCACGGCTAGAAAAATCAAAAGCGCGCAATAAGCTCATTGTGTCTGAAGGTGTGTTCTCCATGGATGGTGATACCGCGCCAATTAAAGCGCTATTTACCTTAGCAAAGCAGCATAACGCCTGGTTAATGATAGACGACGCCCATGGTTTTGGTGTTTTAGGAAAATCGGGGCTTGGCAGTTGTGAAGCCTTAATTGCAGCCGACACCTTGCCCGATATTTTAGTGATCACCTTTGGTAAAGCGGTTGCTAGTAGTGGGGCGTGCGTATTAGGTTCGCAGCATTTTATAGATTACATGCTTCAGTTTAATCGTGATTATACCTACTCAACCGCTATGTCACCGTTTATTGCCGCTCATACTTTGGCGCGTATCAAAAGCATAAGAGACGCCAACGACAGGCGAGCTAAATTAAACGCTAATATTGCGCTGTTTAAATGCTTAGCAAAAGAGCAGCACATTGCGCTAATGGACTCTAATACCGCGATTCAGCCAATTGTTTTAGGCTGCGCCGAGCAAACGTTAAAAGCCAGTGAGCAACTAAAGCAGCAGGGCATTTGGCTAACGGCTATTCGCCCGCCAACTGTTTTACACAATACCTCGCGTTTGCGTATTACCTTAAGTGCAGCCCACACCCATGACGATATAAAACAACTCGTTGGTAGCTTACAAAAGGTCATTTCATGATAAGCCCGCAGGCAATTAAAACTAAGCCACTTAGCCCTACAACTGTGTGTTTAGCTGCTCAGGTTTTAAAAAAAACAACAGCGCATAACTTTTCAAAGGCAGCAAACAGTTACAGCCAGCATGCCAATGTGCAAAAACAAGCGGCAAATGATTTATTTAAACTCATTAGTGCAAACCCTAATAAGCTCTGTGTTGACCTAGGCGCAGGGCCGCTTGTTAATACTCAGGCTTTAAAGGCATTATTTGGCCAAGTTGTTGCCATAGATTTAAGTTTTAACATGCTAAAAAGCAGTGATTTAAACACCCAAAAACTGTGCGCCGACATGGATAACTTACCGCTGCAAGCTAACAGTATTGACGTGCTATTTAGTAATTTTGCGCTGCAGTGGTCTACTAATTTTGAAGCCTTAATGCACTCGCTTTACCAAGCATTAAAACCAGGCGGGCAAGCCTATATTAGTACGGTTGTTGCAGGGTCACTAAACGAGATCAAAACCGCCTTTGAAGTGCTTGATTCACATAATCATATTAATCAGTTTGCAAGCCATAATAATATAAACCAATCGGTCGAAAAGGCCGGGTTTAAGATCAACGCCTCAAAAAAAGTCATTTATACCGATCAGCACAGCAGTGCATTAGCCGCTATAAAATCGATTAAAGCCATTGGTGCCACCACACAAAACCACGCAACAAGTCGTCGTGGTTTATTAACCAAATCAGCGCTAAAAAAAGTATGTGATGCCTATCCGCTTATAAACAATAAAGCCCATGTATCTTACCATGTGGTATTGTTATCATTAGAAAAAGCCCAGTAAAAATAATAAGGCCATGCCATGAAACAGTTTTTTATTACCGGTACTGATACCGACGCCGGTAAAACTCATGTAACCAGTTTGCTGTTAAAGTTACTCGCGCAACATAAAAAGCGTGCAATAGGTTTTAAACCGATTGCATCAGGGTGTGAACTTGCGTTTGATCAGCTCGTGAATGCCGATGCCTTAATGCTAATGGAAAGTGCAACTGTAAGTGCAAAATACGACATAATTAACCCGTTTGCTTTTGAGCCCGCCATAGCCCCGCACATTGCTGCAGAGCAAGCGGGTATAAACATAACAGTAGAGAAGCTCAGCATGGCTTATCAACATCTTAAGCAACAAGGCGCAGATTACCTGTTAACAGAAGGCGCGGGCGGCTGGGCATTGCCAATTAATAATAACGAATATTTATATGACTGGGTAAAAGCAGAGCAACTACCCGTAATATTAGTAGTAGGGATGAAACTAGGCTGCATTAATCATGCGTTACTCACTGCAGCACATATGCAAAGTATGGGTGTTAATTGCATTGGTTGGATTGCTAACCAAGTTGATGCCACTATGGATGAATACCAAGCAAACCTTGATTCACTTAAAACACGCTTACCATTCCCGCTGCTTGCTATAAGCCCCTATACCGAGCAAACCCCTAAATTACAAATTTATAAAACCCTGCTTGAAAAATTATCGATAAATCCATAAATAACCCTTGTGTTGTGACATAGTTTGTCACAGAATAGCGCTGACGTTATGACATAGTGTGTCATAACGCAGTGATTGCTCAAAGCCGATCAAACATAGTAAATCGCTCAGCAATAAATGTTATTTTTGGAGAACTCGTATGAAACGTGTATTTTTGTTTTTATTAACTAACCTCGCGGTTATGTTGGTACTAGGTGTGGTGCTTTCAATCATAATGAGTGCGCTGGGCTTAAGCCATCGTAGCCTTGGCGGAATTTTACTAATTGCGACTGTATTTGGTTTTGGTGGATCGTTTATTTCGTTATTTATGTCGAAATGGATCGCCAAAAAATCAACCGGTGCGCAAGTGATCACCCAACCTCGTACCGAAACCGAACAATGGCTGGTAAGCACTGTGGCTGCTCAAGCTAAAAAAGCCGGTATTAACATGCCAGAAGTGGCTATTTACGACAGCCCAGAAATGAACGCGTTTGCAACGGGCCCGAGTAAAAATAATTCGCTGGTGGCGGTAAGTACGGGTTTATTACATAACATGAGCCAAGATCAAGCCGAAGCCGTACTGGCGCACGAAGTATCGCATGTGGCTAATGGCGACATGGTAACGCTAACGCTTATTCAAGGTGTGGTTAATACCTTTGTTATTTTTGCCGCTAAAGTACTGGCTGGCATTGTAGATAACTTTATCAATAGCGATGAGGAAGAGGGCGGCAGCAGCTGGACTTACTTCTTATTCGATATGTTATTCCAAGTATTATTTGGCGTATTGGCAAGCATTGTGGTTGCCCATTACAGCCGTAAGCGTGAATTTGCAGCCGATAACGGCGCAGCTCAGTTGGTAGGCGCAGATAAAATGCGTTCAGCCCTTGAGCGATTAAAGCAAAACCACCCATCGCAATTAGAAGGCTCAATGATGGCCTTTGGTATTGCCAGTGGTAAAGGCATGGCTGAGTTGTTTTCATCTCACCCACCGCTTGACGCACGTATAGACGCACTACGTCGTTAAAAAAATTCAAGTTTTTCACAGTACTTGTAAACAAAAAGCCTGCATTTGCAGGCTTTTTTATGTTTAATGGTTTTTATTGCGATTGAATAATCTCAGTAATGCCCTCTGGCGAAAGTATTTCAATCCAGTAACCGTCTGGGTCTTTAATAAAGGCAAGCCCCTTCATTGAGCCGCCATCTGGTTTTTTTACAAACTCAACATCGTATTTAGCAAAGCGCTCACAGGCTGCGTATACATCGGGTACGCTTATACCAATATGGCCAAAGCCTTTTGGTTCTTCATTACCACTGTGATAACCGCTAAAGCTGTCGTCGTTTTCAGTGCCCCAGTTATGGGTAAGCTCAATGAGTGCAGGGCGGCGAAACACCCACTGCGTTTTTTGTTTATCATCGCCTTTTGGCATGTCTTGTTCGTAGCCTAAAAAGTACAAGGTAAACTCCATACCAGGAAAGTCGAACTTACCTAACAACTTCATGCCCAATACGTTTTCATAAAATGCCAGCGACGGTTTTGGATCTTTAATACGCAACATAGTTTGCTGCATTACATAGCCCTCAGTGGCTTGTGCAATTTGCTCTGGAGATTCGTTATAGCTAGACATGAAATAATCCTTAAAAAATAACTTTAAAACCTTAATGGATTTAAAAAGGCAGGGTGTACGCTCATCATAATAAACAGCAGCAAAAATTAAAACCACCTAGCTAAATTACCAGCCAGTTAGTTGGGTGCTTTGTAAGCGGAAAATGGCATATTTATGGGTACTGTATATTTATAAAGTGTGTGGCATTTTGTCCAATATTACTGATCTCTACCATTTTGGGATATTTGTGCATTTATGAAGTATGAGCCGAAGTTAACTAGTTGTTTACAGGTGTTTATTTGAGGGCTAAGATAAATTCTATGTAATATATGGACATTTGTCGGTTTATAAAACGACAAATGTCGTAGACAAAGTTGTTATGCAATGAATAGAAAGGTTAAGGAAAGTTATGTCAACTCCTAAGGTGTTTATATCATACTCACACGACTCGCAAGAGCACAAAAAGTGGGTTCTAGATTTGGCGACACGGCTGAGGAATAGCGGCGTAGATGCAATTATTGATCAATGGGAGTTGCGCCCAGGTGACGACCTGCCGTATTTCATGGAAACACACCTAGCAGATTCTGATTATGTAGTCATGGTATGCACCGATAAATATGTAGAGAAAGCTAATAAAGGAACTGGCGGCGTAGGCTATGAGAAAATGATAATCACTGCCGACCTCCTTTCTAGTATTGATTCAAATAAAATTGTACCTGTAATAAGGCAATTTGGTACGCACAATGTACCAACATTTCTAAAAACAAAATTGTTTGTGAATTTTTCAAAAGACGATGATTACGAATTCAGCTTTGATGAGCTCGTTAGAACATTTCACGGAGCTCCTCTCTTTGAGAAACCCGAAATTGGCAATAATCCATTTACACCTGTAAGTGAAACGCCACCTGAAAAAACAGGCGATCCGATAAGGGAAATAATGAAACACATCGTTGGTGATTTTGAAAATGGTGATGATTACACAATTTACAAAAATTTGGTCCAAGCTGTCGATATGTCTCGCATCATGCTTGACATAATAATTAACGAAGCTGTCCAAAAAGGATATATAGCTTTAGATCGTGACGGAGACATCCGTCTGCAGCCCGAAGGTAAAAAATACGCCATACAACATAAATTGGTAAATGCATAACAAGGTAATGGTGTCGGACTAATGTTGCTTCGCACCATTAGCCGCACATTACGGCGTTATGTTTACAAGGAAATTCGGCGTATGTTTAAAAAGCTATTTATATTATCGATATTGGTGTCATTATTCGTTTGTCAAAGTACCAATAATTCGAGTGGAGATAATGTAAATATTTACGGAGTTATATTTGCAGTTAAAGTAGATAAAGACGGTAAATTATCAAATCTACGCTTTTCAAAAGCAACTAACCCAATAAAAAATATCGATATTAATTTTCAGCCACCTTCTAACTATGTTAAAAAAGTGGAAGCTAAATTAGCTAAGCGCCAATTCGAAGTACCTAAAGATGGTGCGGATTTAAATAAAGAATCATTTATCCCATGTTTCTACGTTAAATCAAATCCATCTGACATAAAGTGCTACGGTGATGAGTAAACATAACAAGAAAATAAACAAGGACTTAAAACAGTTGGCTTTTGCTCCTTCGTCGCTTATTTTAGCCAACAATATTTAGCCCATTAATGGGGCGTTATATGCCTAAGAGAGTTATGTGAATATTGCTATTTTTGTAGTTTCATTTGTGGTCTATGTTTGGCTCTGCTTGAGTATCGTAAAGTTCCATAAACATTTAGCAGATAAACTTAAACTGGTTAATCGTCGTAGTTTGTTAAACGTGTTTAGCCAATATATTTGGTTTCTGTTGTTTATCGTTACCTACATCCCATTTAGTATATTCTTCCCTGCATGGTTAAATGGAAATCTTGGCATTGTGCAAGAGTCCCCAAATGTAACAGCTATTTTCATTTTGTTGGGATGTTTAACGCTAGCAATTACTATGTGGCTAGGTTATAAAAAAACTAAGCAGGCGAATTGGTAATCGGCATATAACAAAGTAAATTAAAAAGTGCGGACAAAAACTAGTTGGCTTTGTTCGTACCTCACAAATTTTAGCCAACTAATTTTTACCGTTTATTTGTGGCGTTAGTGCTCTATGAGAGGAAATAGTTTGAATATACGAAAAGCAGAGTTACGAGATTTGTCATTTTTAGTCGAGTTCACTTCCGAAGAAGCTCGTGAAGCTGAGAATGCTGTCAAGATACCCGAAACTCTAAAGCGTGGTATAGAAGTCGCACTTTGTGACCGAGATGTTGCAAGTTATTGGGTTATGACTGATGAAAATGATATTCCGATAGGTAGTGTTTCCTCGATAAGAGAATGGAGTGATTGGAATGCTGGCTATTATTGGTGGATTCAAAGCATGTACCTAAGACCCGAGTATAGAGGCAAAGGTTTAATGAGCGAGTTGATCACATGTGTAGAGTCAGAAATGTATCGCGAAGGCGGTTTAGAGCTGAGGCTATACGTACATAAAGACAATGCTGTTGCCAAGCGAGCTTACGAAAAGTCGGGTTTTTCTTTGTCTGATTATCAGATTATGGCCCTGGGTAAAGAGCATTAACAAACAATTGAAGCAGACCCTCAACGCTCGGCGATTTTGGTTTGCGTTAATGTTGGAGTTGCCGCGTAAAAACCAAATGGGGTCAAATCTTGACTTCAAACATCAAACTCATGTGGCAACCTTATAAGCGGCTTTTAAAATGCTGGTAGCTTATAAGCTAATTAATCTCTAAGTTAAATTTAAAATAAAAGGATTTTTTATGAAAGGTATTAAACGTATTTGGTTTTGGTTTACGCTTGTTGTGTGCCCATTATTAATTATTTTAGGTGTGGCTACCTTTGCACAGTTATTTGGGCAGTACATGTATTCTCAGCAATTTAGTTTCTCGTCACTATCAAGCTTTCAAATTGCGTTTATGGGGGGCGGAATTTGTGCGTTTTCTGTATTTTTAAACACATTAAAAGAAGCAAAAATACGCTTTTTTGTAAAATGAGTTAGTTAATAGGGAAAATAAGGCTTGCTTGGTTTTAAACCTTTTTTAAAACGGGTGTAAAATTAACAGTTATTAAATGGACGATTTAAGGATGAACAAAGGATTATTAAAATCGTGGAATGACGAGAAAGGTTTTGGCTTTATCAAATCAACTACACTGCAACACGATACCTTTATACACATATCATCGCTCAAACACATGAGCCGTAAACCTAAAGTGGACGACATTATTTACTTTGAGGTAGCGACTGATCCCAACGGTAAAACTAAAGCTGTAAATTGCCGTATTGAGGGCGTATTAGCACAACCACACATAAACACTTCAACAAGGCCGGTTAGAATAAGCAAAACCGCACGTAAAAACTCACCATTAATGAAGCTTATAACACTTGGTATTATTTTTGGTATTGGTTTTAGTGTTTATAAAACCGGTTTTTTAAATACCAAGCAAACACCTGTAGTGACTAATGCTAACTTAGAGTCATTTATGCCCGCGGGTTCAAGCTCACTTAATAAAACACAGCAAGCATTTCGTTGTGATGGCCGCCAACATTGTAGCCAAATGACCTCCTATGCAGAGGCGTTATTTTTTATTCAACATTGCCCCAATACCAAAATGGACGGGGATAAAGATGGCAAGCCCTGTGAACGGCAGTTTGGAAATAAGTAGTTTTTATATAGGGGTTATCGATAAAACAGTAATTTGGTTAAACCTGTTAAATGGAATACGATTTTTGATAATACTGCTATAAATAGCTGGTGGAATAAAGGCACGATAAGGTGCTTTACGTTAAGCTATATTGGATTAACTGTTAAACACCATGGAGGATGTTATGTTTAAAGTAATAATTGGATGTGCTGTTATATTTTCGTTTGTTTGTATGTTACTCGCCGCCGCACCTTTTACGCCTGCGATATCAGGATCATTTATTATGCTGTTATTTGCAGGAGCTATTGGATACAAGGGCTATCTGCAATCAAGCTTAATACTGCTGTTAATTAATACGTTGGCAGTTATTGGCAGCCCAGCTATAAATATAGAAAACACAGAAACATTACTGTTTTTGCCAATATTATTTTTAATCTCATTTGGTGGTGTTTTAGTAGGCGTAAGAAAGTTAACTATAAAACACGTTTTGTAGACGAGAGTTTTTTCATGTTTGATAGTTAACCTATAAGTTGACGCAACTTTTATCTCCCTAAGTGAAAAAAGCCTTAAAATCGATTTTCACAAAGAGAAACTCAAGAGGGGGAGTACGAAAGAATATAACTTCCACGTTTTTATTTCCTCTAAAAGCAAAGCGTCTCTTAGTACTCCTTGTGTATAAAGCCTTTATGTTTAAACCTAATGTGATATTAAATAGTTGTTATAAACTTAGAATCAAAGCGCTTCAAAAATGGCTGCAATGCCTTGCCCGCCACCAATACACATTGTGACTAGCCCATATTTGCCTTGAATTCGTTTGAGTTCGTACAAGCATTTGGTGGTTAGTATGGCGCCCGTTGCGCCAACAGGGTGGCCTAATGCAATGGCGCCGCCATTCGGGTTTACCTTATGCGCAGGAAAGTTTAACTCGTTTGCAACGCACAGAGCTTGTACTGCAAAGGCCTCGTTAGACTCAATTACATCCATATCGTCAATGGTTAAGCCGGTTTTTTCAAATACCTGTTGTACTGCAGGAATAGGGCCGATACCCATTAAAGTAGGATCAACGCCTGCTCTAGCATAACCCACTAAACGAGCGAGCGGTTTTAAGCCTTGCTCATTCGCTTTTTGCTCAGACATGAGTACTAACATGGCCGCACCATCGTTTATACCGGATGAGCTTGCTGCGGTAACGGTGCCATCTTTTTTAAAGTAGGGCTTTAAGGTGGCAAGTTTTTCGGCTGTGGTATCGGCGCGAACGTGTTCGTCGGTGTCAAAAATGTGCGTCCCTTTTCGCGACTTGATTTCTAAAGGTACTATTTGCTGTTTAAAATGGCCTGCAGCAATTGCTTTTGCGGCTTTTTGGTGGCTTTTTGCTGCGTACTCGTCTTGCTGCTGACGGCTAATTGAATATTTTTCTGCGATGTTTTCAGCAGTTATTCCCATCGGGTTATTATCCCATGGGTCTTGTAAGGTCGTGGTGAGCTCATCGACCATAGTGCTATTGCCCATTTTTTGCCCCCAGCGATTACTTTCGAGAGTATAGGCAGAGCTACTCATGCTTTCAGCTCCGCCAGCAAGGGCTGCATCTACATCACCTAATTGAATTTGTTGTGCCGCTTGTATAATGGCTTCAAGGCCAGAGCCACATAAGCGATTAAGCGTTACAGCGTGGCTGCTTATAGGCAACCCAGCATCGAGACCAATGACTCTTGAAAGGTATGCGTCTTTAGGGCCGTTATGAATAACTTTGCCCACAACACATGAACCTACTTGGTTAGGAGAAACTTTAGACCGATTTAGGGCTTCTTTTGCGCACAAAGTGCCAAGCTCAGCCGGGCTAAAATTTTTGAGGCTGCCACCAAAGCTGCCGATAGCGGTACGAACCGCACTGAGTATTACTACGCTGTTGTTTGTATTTTGTGCCATTGTTGTTCTCTTATTATTTTTATAATCATTTTGTGCTGGTGTATGTTTAATAGACTAATGTGATTAATAGTTTTATTAATGCATCAAAGCATAATTTCTTAATAAACTAAAGGCGAGGTTGGTTCAGCTGTATATGTATTTTAATAAAGGGAATAGTAAAGTAGGTGAGTAGTAATAATATTTTTGTTTAAATTTATGAAATAGGGCTCTCATTATGAGAGCCCACAGGTGTTTATAAATCAATCATTTCAATATTAACAACGACATTTTTAAAACCCGCATCTTCAAACTCTTTTTTTAACTTTTCAGCACTTGAGTACTCACTAGATGAAACACTTCGCTTACTTCTTTGGTTAGTGACAAGTGGGGTTTCGTCACCAAAGTAAACACTGCCCGCAAATTGGCTTTGTGCATAAAAGTGGCCTGTTAGGGTTGTTTTTTTAGGTCTTAAAACATGGCTTAAATAGTATTGCATTGTTGATAAGCTTGTTTGTTGTATCATCCAAGGCCAATCCCATTTTTTATTCTCACCTGGTATATAGCGGTGTTCCCATTGATACTCAATGCTTTTATCTTGGCCTGCCCAACGGCCAATTACAAAATTAGCAGTGTCGTTAGGTCTGTTTTCTGGGTGGGTTAATAAAGCATTGCCTCCCCATCGCATAAAGCCATTTATAGATAGATCATAGGTAATATCAGCATCGAATGCATAAGGATATGATATTGATGATTTAAACAAATCGACCTTTGCATTAAGCTGTGTGTATGCTGGTACATTGGTTCTTGCCTGTACAACTACTCGCTCAGCTTCTGAGCCGCCATTACTTGTTCCCCATGCTTGCTCCGCTGCGATTGTGACTGATAACGAAGTGTCTGATCCGCCAGTAACAGAGGGAGACTTCCATGTATTAGATAATGTAACAGACTCAGAAATACTGTAATCATTGGTTTTAGACCAGTTGGTTGCCGCATCGTATTCAATTGTAACCACTGACATTTGAGCTGCTGACGTGTCATTCACTGCAGGGACTGTTAACGTTTTTATTAGTTCTTTGTCGGCAGCAACAATATCACCTGTTATTTTATATGACTCGTTATCCATCACATATTGAAAGTTAGATACGGTAATAGCTGACTTTTCATCACATCGATAACCATCACAACTGCCACCATTGTAACCTTGTATTTTCCACCCTGAGCCCGTTTTGGTTACCTCCATGTCATCACCCACATAGCTAGAGCGATTTCCACCAACCCACGCAAATCCCATTGTATGGGCAAGGTATGAAAGGGGTTTTATAAACCCCTCTTTTTGATTCACTAAGTCCCATTCAATTTGGCTTTGACTGCCTGGCGATACTTTTACGGGACTTAATGTAGGGATCTCATTAATAGGATCGTTAGGGTAGCACCAAGAATTTACAGCAGTCCCTTGTTTTATTTCACCTGCGTAGCCAGAACCCATAATAACCCAGCCATTAGCTAATCCCGTTATTTGCCACTTACCCATTTTGTTAGTAAGTTCATTTCTGTAGGTTTGCGCTTCAGCCTTTGTAATTAGTCTATTATCAGCTGAGCAAACTCCAGCACCTAAGCTTTCATTTTTAAGTTGATCTGGATAAATTGCAGTTGTATTAGCACTTACAAAACTTGTATGCGACAACAGCAATAGGGGTAATATTTTTTTCATTAAGTTACATCCTTTAAAATTATATTTAAATGAGGTCCTAATTAAATAATCTAATTTTGGACCGATTTTGATTCTAAAGAACTCGCTTTATTTTTATAGAGTGTTATATGAAAGTTGATTTTTCAAAAATATTAGTTGCTTAAGCATTACAAAAATTAATTAAATTATTAATGCTGCGGTAGCTACATTTTGATTCCTTTGAGAGAGTGCTCTAAAAAATCAATTAAATAGCGTGTGCTTTTTGGAATTAATTTATCAGGCCATATCAGGTTTACATCTCGCTTTATGGGTTTGAATTGCGTTAATACTTCAACCAAGCTTTCGTCTTTTATATGCGGTAATAAACAATATTTAGGGCCATAATATACACCTCTTCCTTCAATAGCAGCTAAGGCACACATTTCTATATCGTTAGAAATAAAGTTAGGTTGAGGTTTAAAAATTACCTGTTCATTTTTATTTGTTTTAAAGGACCAGTTTTCGAATGGCGAGCACGATATGTGGGGTAGTTTAGCTAAATCGTCAAAATTACTTGGTATGCCATATTGCTCAATTAAACTCGATGAACAAGCTAAAACAAAACTCATTTGGTTAATCACTTTACATATATTTTGTGAGCTATCTAGTTTTCCAATTCTAATGGCTAAATCAAACTCGGTGGCTTTTAAATCAAGGCGTTCATCCGATAGCATCATATGAATTTTAATATTTGGATAAAGTAATGTGAATTGATTTATAATGCCTGAGAAGTACACACTCTTTATAAAGTTTTGCGGCGCTATTAGTTTAATTTTACTCACTTTATTTTCACTGAAATTCTTAAAATTGCACAGCGTAGTTTGTAAACCTTCTACATGGGCTAGGCAGTGGCTATAAAAACTCTTTCCAGGTTCTGTTAATCGCAAACTTCCTTTTTCACGATAAAACAACGCTAACGATAAGTCTTCTTCAAGTTTTTTTATTTTTCTTTGTAAAGTGGGTAAAGGAATATTTAACTTTACTGACGCTTCATTAAATGTTTTGTAATGATTTACTTTTATAAAAAGCGCGATGATATCAAGCAAGGTAAATCTCCCGTATAAATTTAAGACATGAAATTGTATTTAGTACTTAATAATTAGTTAAAGTTATAAAACTAATTATTTAATTAAAGTACTCATTAGTCCCTTTTGTGGCAACAAAAAATTTACCTTTGTATTAGAACATTTAATAAATTATTGTGAGCGAAGGTGTACTTACTTGAGGTATTAGTAATTAAAGATTCTGCAAATAACGCGTTTTTGAAAATAAAACTCAATAGAAACAATGCGTAACATTTTACGATACGTTTTAGTAGACAAACAATAAACGAGTATTTACGCTAGACACACTTTTTTGGGAATAATCATGATGCATAGGATCTGATTACCTAAATGGGATTTGCCACGATAAATCAACAGAACTGAAGGTATTAAAGATGAATGTGTTTATAAAATGGTTGATTATAGCTGCATTAATTATTGCTGCTATTGGCTGTTATTCTTATGGTAGCACTACTGGCTTATTTATTTTTATTATTGCGGGCTTTGTTTTTGAAATGGCATTTTGGTTTCAGGTGTTTCCTATAAAAAAGAAATCATCATGATAGGAAGCCTATTTAACCGTCTTAAAAAATGAATTGTTTAAGTGGGCTTGCAGCTTTGAGCATAGAATAAATAATTAGTCTGCTATTACTTTGCTTAAATATTAGAAAGACTGCAATTTTTGCAGCCTTTTGGTTTATAAACTCAGTGGGTAACTCGATCGCCCCAAATGTCTTCTAGGCGACTATCACGGCCACAACGCCAGCGATAGGTGTTATAACGAATAGGATTATTTTTGTAGTAATCTTGGTGATAACTTTCATCGCCCTTTATAGGGTAAAAGGTTTTAGCATCGAGAATAGGGGTTACTACCGTTTGCTCAGGAAATTCGTTAACTACTGCTTGTTTAGATTGCTTAGCTAATTGTCGCTGTTGCTCATTAGCAACAAAAATCGCACTACGGTAGCTTGGGCCTTTATCACAAAACTGACCTTTTGCGTCAAAAGGATCAATATTCACCCAGTAATGGTTTAAAATATCTTGATAGCTTAATACATTAGTGTTGTAGGTAACCAGCACAGCTTCGTAGTGGCCTTGGTGATTACCATTGTAGGTTGGATTTTTAAGTTCACCACCAGTAAACCCTGAGATCACATCGGTTACACCTTCGAGTTTTTCAAAGTCACTTTCCATACACCAAAAACAGCCACCGGCTAAAATAGCTTGTTCGGTTTTAGCGTATGTTAATGAGCTAAACAAAATCCCCATAGAGGTCAATACTAGCGCTAATGTGTGTTTCATAAAAATGTTCACCTTTAGTTATGTATAAATACTTGTATAGTAAGACCCGCTAACTTTAAAAACTCTTTCATTACAAAGTTGCTTAAGGGTTTGAACTCACTTTATATAAAACGGATGCGAGATATGAAAAGTTTAATGACGAATGATCATTTGCATGATGAATTATTAATCATTTTACAAAACAACTTTGCTCCCTCAGGGTATAAACTACCAAACGCTGATGAGTTGATACCTCATAATCAAAATGCCCAATACCATGGCTATGCATTTACTTTAAACCAAAAACGTATAATTTACAGAAAAGCTAAAGTTACACCCGACAGACCTGGCGCTTTTTTAGCACTATGGAAACGCCCAGCGGATTTGAGTAATTTTAAACCAATTCCATTTGCCAATGAGTTTGACTATTTATTAGTAGCTGTTTCAAGTGATGGATTAACCACTATTAATAACCAAGTAGCAAATATACAAAAAGGTTTCTTTTTATTTCCGATTGAATTGTTAGTTAAAAAAGGCATCGTCACAGGTAGAAACTATAAAGGTAAAACGGCTTTTAGAGTATTTCCGCCTTGGAGCGAAAGTAGGGCATTAAAAGGGATTGGCGCATTTAGTAACTCTGCTAAAGTTACTCAGCGTTGGCAATGCGATTATTTTTTAAATCAGAACCAACATGGCTTAGTTGATTTAATTAAGTTAAACAATATTTTAGCTAACGCTGTTTAAATTTGAATTATTAAGTCACTTTACGAGCATTGTTTTATATAGGGTTGTTTACTAAAGTGAAATTATAACCTTATGTAAATTTGAAAGAGGAAATCATGAACCAGTTAACTGAAAAGTCAATCAGTTGTCCTTACTGCGGCGAAACCATAGAAGTATTAATTGATGTGGCTGATATTGATGAGCAATACATAGAAGATTGTCAAGTATGCTGTAAGCCCATTACGTTTGTGGTGTTTGATGATGAAGACGAGCTTGGCGTAAATGTGTATAGCGAAGATGATGCGTTTTGAAGGAATCAACAAGGCGAATGACATTACAACCACTTAATAATACGCATATTATCGAGCTAATGAGTTGGTTTAATGATCAACATGACATAACTTAATGGGCTGGCCCTTACTTTAGGTACCCATTTACGGCGCAGACTTTTATTGAAAACTTAAACCTTGATGTCTCGACTTCTTTTGTATTGGTTGGACAACAAAACGTATTACTCGCTTTTGGGCAATATTATCAACAAAAAAACAAATGTCATTTGGCGCGTTTAATAGTAAACCCTATACGAAGGGGGGAGGGAATTGCAGCCACCCTAATTAAAGCATTATGTAAACATGGGCAATTAAACTTAAATGTTAATGATTGCTCATTGTTTATTTATAAATACAACCGAGCAGCAGTATCGGCTTATAAAAAGCTAGGCTTTAAAGTTGCTGCTAATACCCCAGAAAATCATGACTTAAGCCCATTACCAGAAAACTGTGTACATATGGTTAAGTGATAAATTTTGTTTAATTTAGCTATTTTGCTGTTCACGCGCTAATTGGTTAGGCAACAACTGCTCTACAATTTCTCTCGCTGGTAAGGTGTAACGTACACCATCAAACATAACCGACGTAAACTCGTTAATATTAGTAATGCCGGTAAGGGTCCAACCTTCACCACGTTTTGGGCAGTAAACAGTAGTAGTTGGTTGTATTACTTTAAAATTGTCACTCATAGTTTATCTCAATTAATGCTTGTGAATACGGTATGGTAAGTTAATAATGACGCTCTATAAAGTGCTATTTAAAGCGCGTTTACTTTATTTGGCGTAGGCATGTTTAAAACTATAAAATTACCCCGCGTTACCTTACGTTTAATTACCCACAAACACGGCGCAGCTCTATTAACAATTTTAAATAATCCACTCGTTTATGAGTTTAACGATTATAAAACCCCGCTAAATAAACAGCATATTAAACAATTAATTCAAGATGATATAAGCGGATATTACGAAGGTGAAGTGATTCGACTCGCTATTGAACATAATATGAGTGGCAAACTACTGGGTACATGTGGCTTATATAAAATATGTAAACAAACCAAAAGTGCTTATTTGGGCTTCGAACTCGATCCTTTTTATTGGCAGCAAGGTTTAATGCAAGAAGTGCTGCGCGGTTTTATGAGCCAGATACCGAGTGTATTAAAGATAGAGCAATTATATGCTGAAATTCACGGACATAACGTTCGTAGTTATAATTTACTGACTAAGCTTGGGTTTGTGTTAAACGAGCAATTAAACAATGGTATTTGGCATAAGCAATTAACTAAAATGGGTGACGCATGAGAATAAAAAAAGCGATTATTTTAAATGTGTTGCTTGCTGTTAGTGTATTTGGGGTTACAACAATTGGGTTTAGTTATTACAAAAATGATGTATCAGATTTTGTTGATGTAACCCTAGATTCAAAGGTGCTTAATGAGTCTCGTAAGGTATTTATAAGGTTCCCCGATGATTTTGATAAAAATAAAGCGTATCCACTTATTATAAAAACAGATGGTAATTTTAATTTAGCTAATTGGGATAAAGCGCTAAAAGCATTAAATCCTGAAAGTATATTAAATGAGGCTATTTTAGTTGCTATACCTAATCAGTTTTTTACTGATACCCGAAATCGTGATCTTGTACCACCTTATGCAAGGAAGGACGTAAATACAAATCCTCGACCTAAACATGAAACTTCGCCAGAAATTTTTGGTAAAGCTGATTTGTTTTTAGCTTTTATAGAGCAAGAGCTACTTACTTATTTAGAGGCTAACTACAGGTTAACTGAAAACCGTATATTAACGGGATTTTCGGCAGGGGGCAGTTTTACTTTATATACGCTGCATACCAAACCATCGCTATTTAATGGTTACTTTGCATTTAGCCCTGCGGCTTGGTATGACGATATGACCGTAGTAAATCATCTTAATAGCTTTTTACAAGTTAAAACACAGAGCTACTATAGACCCGCCTTATTATATTTTACTGTTGGCGGGGCTGAGCATAAATTAATGCTTGAGGCGTATAATAACTTGGAGCAAAGTTTAGTAAGCCATACTAGTAACTGGTTAGTGTGGGGCAGTAAAGTAAACCCTGATGCAAAGCATAATGATAATCCAGCATTGAGTATTACGGGGGCTTTAATGGCCTATGATGAATTTATTAATTAATAATATTGTTAAACTTTAATTAAGAGTAGTACTAGCAAAACGGCTTAACTGTATATATGTACAGTTAAGCCGTTTTGCTATAAATTATTTTATGGTGTAAATGGCTGGTGGATGTAAAGTAACACATGTAAGAACACATCATACTTAATTGTGTTTAAATGTAATCTTAGCAATGGCGTAATACAAATTATCAATTTAGTCATAAGTGGAGTGGTGGGTTTATAACGCTTATTGAGTTTGGCTATCTGGGTCGTTAAATAAAGAACTTAAATAACAAAAAAGGTTGGCGGTGCTTTATTTATATCAGCACCGGTCTATACGTTTAGGACTTAATTACAAAAGCGCTATTTTATTACTTAACTGTCTAAGCATATTTTCAGCATTTGGTAAGGGATCGTTTAACCCATCTATTAAGGTCATAAAATAACAGTCCATCATTACGCTTGCTTTTGTTTCATCAAACTTCGGTTGTTCACTAAAAAGCAGTTGTTTAAACTCATCCATCTGCGCTTTAAAAAAAGACGTTCTCCAAATGATGTCGCTAATTAATAGCTTACTAAATTCACTATTTTCACAATAAAAAGAATAAAGCGGATGAGCGTAATGACGTAACTTTAAGCGAGGGGAGTGCTGCGTATCTAACTGCTTTGCTTGGTTAATAATAACGGCTATTTGTTGTTGCATACCGGCCATCAATAAATCAATTTTATTTTCAAAATGACTAAACACTGTACCTACAGCAACATTGGCTGCAACCGCTATTTCTCTTGTTGATGTGTGATCGTAACCTTGCAGCAAAAATAATTCCCATGCTGAAGCTAAAATTTTATCGCGTGTCTTTTCTTTTTTACTCATTATATTTCAATGCTTTACTTGTTTGTTAAATAAAAGGGCTAAATCATTATTTGATTAATTGAGCGTGCTCAATTAATATTGTGAGCACGCTCATTTTTATAAGGATGTTACATGAAGTTTATCAAACGTGTTATTGGTTATGTACTTTTTATTCCACTAATTTATTTTTATTCTTATTTGCTAGGGCCAATATTAAAAGCAGTTTTAGTCCCAGGAGGGGTTGCTTTTTTATGGCTTATTCTAGGGCCAACAGAGGGAACGCGTGCGTTAAAAAAAGCATTTAAGAAAAAATAGCTCAAGCTTCAACTAAACAAATCGAAAAAAGCCCTGCTATTTTGCAGGGCTTTAAGTTTAGCTTTGTGATTTTAAGCTTGAAAGCTCAACTGATATTAAAGAACGTATCTAAAACCAAAAGCAATACCGTCATCTTCAGATTGCTCCATTAGCGCTTGCTGCTGTTTATTATTACTTTCAAAATCACCAAAGTCTTTACGTGCTTCTACATAAAGTTGTGTGTCTTGGTCAATTAAGTAATGCACACCAATAACTGCAAACTGACGCTTAAATACATCGTTAGGATCGGCATTAAAGTTTGGTTGAATTACGTAGTCATCACCTGCATCAAATAAGTTATAGGCAATGAATGGTCTAAAATCGTTATCAAAGCGATACGACACAAATGTTTCAATACCAATCGCATCTTTAATTAAACGACCTATGTTATCTGTATCGTGGTTTTCGTTTTTGTTGATATTAGCGGCTACATACAAGCCTGGCGCATCAATATTGCCCCAAATAACACCTGCACCATAAATTAAATCGTCAACAGAGCGGGTTGTTCCGTCGCCATACGTTAATTCAAACTCGCCGCGGTTAATACCCGCGGTCAGTTTTAGCTTATCAGTCACGTTATAGGTTACTGCACCGCCAAACGTATAGTTAAATTCAACTTGTTGTGCAGCAGCATCTCCAGACTCAAAATTTGCTTGGCATTGTGATTCTGTAATATTACTTACATCACAAGTATAAAAAGCGCTATTTTTTAACTGAGTTTGAACACTAAAGTCAAAGTCGTTGTAGCTATTACGGTATTGCAGTGTTTTATCACCACGACCAGTACCATTTACTGCACCATCGTCTTTGTTGTAAGTGTAAACACCGGCAGCGTTACCATCCCATACATAGCTGTAGTTTGTAGCATACACAACATCAAACCACGCACCCCATTGTTTACCAATCGTAATTTGGCCGTATTTATCGTGTTTAAGTCCTGCATAACCTAAACGATTATATAAAAACTCATCTTGAATAGATTCAAAACGGTTGTTGTATACAATATCGCTACTGCCAACAGGGTTGACACCCCATTCAACTAAAGCCATTGCTTCCCAGCCGTTTTTTAGTTGGCGTTTAAAATCAAAATTAATTCGTGAGGCACCATTGACGATTTCGTTTTGACCTTGAGTATTTATCACTCGCGCATCAATATATCCGCCTACTGCGACTGTATTTTTTTCATCCTTAAACACTTCTACTGCTGAAACACTTGGAGCAGCTAAAATACCCGCAATTGCTAGCGATACTAATTTTCTTTTCATTGTGTGTGCCTTGCCTAAATTAAAGACGTTTTTATAATTACTAAATTCGAAGTCGTGCAGACTAGCAAAGCAATAAAAGGCTCAAAAGTGAAAAATTATCAATCACAATTAGCATAAAACACGCAGCTTGTTCATTTTAAGTTAATGCTGTTTTTATTTTGTAGCCGTATAAACTGCCATTTAATTTTGTAATAAGACATTAGGCTTAAATGTAGGAGAGGGTGTGTTGAATTTTTTTCATAGTTGCACCTATCGGCATGGGTAGAGCTAAAACTCTAATACTATAAAAAACGTTAATATAGCCGTATTAATTGTTAATAAAAGTAAAATGCGACCAAGTCGCCTGTAAACGCGATTAAATAATTTATAAAGGGTTTTATGCTAGTTGTTTTTTTATTAAACATTTTTTTACTGCATCAACAGTACAATAATGAGTTTTACTCACCTTTTCAGCACATTTACTCGCCCAGTACTTTGGCTATTTAATTGCTTTTATAGTTAATAAACAGCCACCGTTTACTTTGAGTTTGGTGCTATAAACTTTCATAGAAAAAAACGGTGATTTGGTTTAAACTGCGCGCAATTTAAATACTTCAGTCTCCCTTGGAGGGTAGCGCTATTATTAGTACAGCTAACATCACCATGCAATTTGGTGCTAAACCGTTATTTGAAAATATCTCAGCTAAATTTGGCGAATCAAACCGTTATGGTTTAATTGGTGCTAATGGTTGCGGTAAGTCGACCTTTATGAAAATCCTTAGTGGTGAATTAGAACCATCTTCGGGTAACGTAAGTACTGATCCAAATGAGCGCGTTGCTAAACTAAACCAAGATCAATTCGCCTACGAAGAATATTCTGTTATTGATACCGTGATTATGGGTCATAAAGAATTGTGGGATATCAAACAAGAACGTGACCGTATATATAGCCTACCTGAAATGAGTGAAGAAGACGGCATGAAAGTAGCCGATCTTGAAACTGAATTTGCTGAAATGGACGGTTACTCGGCTGAATCTAAAGCGGGTGAGTTACTATTAGGTGTGGGTATTGCTACAGAGCAGCACTACGGACCTATGTCAGAAATTGCACCAGGTTTTAAACTTCGTGTGCTTCTAGCTCAAGTGTTGTTTTCAGACCCTGATATCATGCTGCTCGATGAGCCTACCAATAACTTGGACATTTATACAATTAAGTGGCTTGAAGATGTATTGAATCAACGTGACTGTACCATGATCATCATCTCGCATGACCGTCACTTTTTAAATTCGGTATGTACGCACATGGCCGATATTGACTACGGTGAACTACGTATTTACCCGGGTAACTACGATGAATACATGTTTGCAGCTACTCAAGCACGCGAACGTTTATTAAGTGAAAACGCCAAAAAGAAAAGCCAAATAGCAGAGCTTCAACAATTTGTATCGCGCTTTTCTGCCAACGCATCAAAGGCAAAGCAAGCCACTTCACGTGCAAAACGAATTGATAAAATTCAATTAGACGAAGTAAAAGCGTCGTCACGTCAAACACCTTTTATTCGTTTTGAACAAGAAAAGCAGTTATTTCGTAACGCACTAGAAATGACTAGCTTATCTCAAGGTTTTGAAGAAACTTTATTCTCAGGCCTTGAGGGTTTGGTTGAAGTAGGTGAACGCATTGCTATTATTGGTGAAAATGGTGTGGGTAAAACAACATTATTAAACACTTTAGCAGGACGTTTAGCGCCTAAAAGCGGTGAGTTTAAATGGTCTGAAAATGCAAACATTGGCTACTATGCACAAGATCATGCTGATGAGTTTGAAAAAGACATGAATTTGTTTGAGTGGATGGAGCAATGGCAACAAGAGGGCGACGATGAGCAAGTAGTGCGTAGCTTCTTGGGTCGTATGTTGTTTTCACAAAACGATATAAAAAAATCAGTAAAAGTAATATCTGGTGGTGAGCAAGGTCGTATGCTGTTTGGTAAAATCATGATGCATAAACCAAATATCTTATTAATGGATGAGCCAACCAACCACATGGATATGGAATCAATTGAAGCGCTTAACTTAGCACTTGAAGCGTATGAAGGTACCTTGATGTTTGTGTCACACGACCGTCAGTTTGTATCATCAGTTGCCACCCGTATTTGGGAAATTAAAGACGGTAAAGTTATCGACTTTAGAGGTAACTACTCAGAATATTTAGCGAGTAAAGAAGCTTAATTGCTGATTGTTTCGCTGTTTAAAAAAAGCCATGTTTAACATGGCTTTTTTATTGCCTGCTGGTCGCATTAGTGCAGCATTTAAGTATATAATACCCGCCATAAAACCGGACATAAGTCCGCTATTTTTAAAATACATTACTGAGGAGTATTTATGACTGTTGGCATTATTATGGGTTCTAAATCAGATTGGCCAACCATGGAACACGCCGCCCTTATGCTAGAAAAATTTGGCATTGAGTATGAAACTAAAGTGGTTTCTGCCCACCGCACTCCTCAATTACTTGCCGATTACGCAAGTTCAGCCGCAGAACGCGGTATTAAAGTTATTATTGCAGGCGCAGGTGGCGCGGCGCACTTACCGGGAATGGCGGCAGCGTTTACATCTCTGCCAGTTTTAGGCGTACCCGTTAAATCTAAAGCGCTAAACGGTGTAGACTCTCTGTTATCTATTTGCCAAATGCCAAAAGGTGTTGCGGTAGGTACCCTTGCTATTGGTGAGCCCGGTGCTGCAAACGCAGGTTTATTAGCGGCACAAATTTTAGGATGTCAAAACCCAGAAATCTTCGCAAAAATCGAAGCGTTCCGTAAAGAACAAACTGAGACTGTTTTAGCTAACCCAAATCCTGCAGAGTGATCATGAATATTTTAATTTTAGGGGCAGGGCAGCTAGCACGAATGATGAGCTTAGCCGGTGCACCGCTTAATTTAAATGTGGTTGCTTATGATGTAGGCAGCAAAAAGATTGTACATCCGCTTACCAATGAAGTGTACCCAACAACGCTCGAACTGGCGATAGAAAACGCTGATGCTATTACGGCCGAGTTTGAACATATTCCAGATGATGTACTTACACAGTGTTGTAATAGCAATAAGTTTTATCCGGGCAAACAAGCCATTAAAACCGGTGGCGACCGTGCGCTTGAAAAAGCGCTCCTAGATAAAACCGCGGTCGCATGCGCGCCATATCAATTAATTACAGAAAAAGCGCATCTTGAACTCGCGGTTCAAACACTTGGTAAGCCATTAGTCATTAAAACATGCCAAGCGGGTTACGATGGTAAAGGCCAATGGCGTTTAAAATCAGACGATCAAATTGAGCAAATTTGGGCTGAAATGGCTGATTTTATTGCATCAGGCACTGAGCACGCTCCGCACACCATAATTGCAGAAAAAATGATCCCGTTTGATCGTGAAGTCTCTATTATTGGTGCGCGCGATAAACACGGCCATGTTGCTATTTATCCATTAACTGAAAACAAGCACACCGAGGGTGTGTTAACGCTTTCGGTTGCAGGTAAAAACAATAATAGCCAACTAGAGCAACAAGCAATCACGGCATTTACCCGAATTGCGAATGAGCTTAACTATGTGGGTGTACTCGCCATTGAGTTTTTTGATGTGCAAGGTACATTACTGGTTAATGAAATTGCGCCGCGAGTTCATAACTCAGGCCATTGGACGCAACAAGGTGCTCATTGCTCGCAATTTGAAAACCATATGCGCGCTGTTGCCGGCTTACCTTTAGGTAGTACGCAACTTAAGCAACCGACTGCTATGATAAATGTATTAGGCCAAGCACAAATCCCTACTGATGTGTTAAAAACAGCAGATGTAACCAGCCATTGGTACGGTAAAAGTGTAAAACCTGGTCGCAAAATGGGCCACATTAATGTATCTGCTGATAATTTACAGCAATTAGGTGAACGCCTTGGTGAACTCGCAATGTGCTTACCAGAGCAAGATTACCCCGGTGTATTAGCTACCAGCAAATCGCTATTATAAGTTAAAAAACAAAGCGATAAATTGAACTTAACTTCAATATATCGCTTTACCTTCTAAAGGTTCTTTTCAATGATCCATCCAAAGTTTCGTACTATTGTGTTTGCCTTTTTTATGGCACTTTTCATGTCAGGTTTTATGTCGTTAGTTATTTCTCTATTTAATGTTGGTATGGTCGATAACATCGTATCTATCTGGCTTAAAGCGTGGTTATTTGCCTTTTGTATTGCCTTTCCAACGGTTATATTTGTTGCCCCCGTTGTCCATAAACTGACTAATAAACTCATTCGCGCTTAACGTTATGATTATCGCTAAATTACATAAACCTGTATTTATAATATTACTGGCTTTGTGCATCACTCCATTTATTGGCGCTGGTAGTGCCTTGGTTATGGGGGCGTTATTTGCGATTACCTTGGGTAACCCGTTTGCTGAGTTATCACAAAAGGCCAGTAAATGGATGCTAAAGTTGGCGGTTATGGGGCTGGGGTTTGCTGTTGATTTTAATCAGGTAATTGAGGTTGGTCGCAGCTCTTTAGTGTTAACAATTGTCAGTATTACTGCCATAATTGGACTTGGCGAAATTTTAACTCAAGTGTTTAAACTTAATCGTAACACAGGCGTGTTAATTTCCTTTGGAACCGCTATTTGTGGTGGTAGCGCTATTGCGGCCATGGCACCGGTTATAAAAGCCAAAGATCATGAAGTGGCTGTGGCTCTGGGTATCGTATTTTTACTCAATGGTGTAGGGTTATTATTATTCCCTGCAATTGGGCACTATTTTGAATTAACCCAAGAACAGTTTGGATTATGGGCTGCACTTGCAATTCATGATACCAGCAGCGTGGTAGGTGCATCGGCTACTTATGGTGCAGTGGCACTGAGCATAGCAACAACAGTGAAGCTTACTCGTGCTATGTGGATTATTCCATACACTACGCTTGCGGGTGTGTTTATGCGCTCAGATGAAAAGGCGAGTATTCCATTATTTATTGTAGGCTTTTTATTAGCCGCATTAATTAATACCTATGTGCCGTCGCTTTCATCTTATTGGGAGTTGATAAACATTGCAGCGAAGCAAATACTAGTGATGACACTGTTTTTAATTGGCAGTGGTTTGTCGTTATCGGTACTAAAGCAAGCGGGAATTAAACCGTTTTTAATGGCTGTGATTCTTTGGATCGTGGTTAGCAGTGTTATTTTATTATTAATTATAGATGGATTCATATAATGAGACATGATCTCGGTATTAAAATTATTGGTGGCTTTTTATTGTCACTGGTTTCAGCAAGCTATGTTCACGCAGAGTCATTACGGGTCGCAACGTTTAATGTCAGTATGGATGCAACCAATTACACCGCTAAAAATGAAAAAGTAAAAAGCGATGCCTTAGTTAACGCGCTGCGCTCTGACCACCAGCAAATTAAAAATATTGCTGAAATAATTCAACGCGTTCGTCCAGATGTAGTGCTTTTAAATGAATTTGACTACGTCCCTAAATCACAAGGGATAGAATACTTTAAAACCCATTACTTAAATGTAGGACAAAATGATCAAGCGGCTATCGATTATCCTTATGTTTACATTGCACCAGTTAACACAGGCTTAGCCACAGAGTTTGATTTAGACAACGATGGCAAAAAAAATGGTGTGATGGGCGATGCGCAAGGTTTTGGATTTTTTGAAGGCCACTACGCAATGGCGTTTTTGTCTCGTTACCCCATTGTTTTTGACAACATCAGAACCCTGCAAACGTTTAAGCACAAAGATTTACCGAATGTGAAAATGCCGGTAGATCCAAAAACCAATACAAATTGGTATAACGAAGAAGAATGGAATGCTTTACGTTTAAGCTCTAAATCGTTTTGGGATATACCGGTAAAAGTAAATGATAAAGTAGTTCACATGTTAGCCTCGCATCCTACGCCGCCTGTGTTTGATGGTGATGAAGACAGAAACGGCATTCGTAATCATGATGAAATTAGATTAATTGCTGATTACGTTAATAACGAAAGTTACCTGTATGACGATAACGGTAAAAAGGGCGGCCTTGCAGCAAAATCACGCTTTGTGATTTTAGGTGATCTAAATGCCGCCCCTGAGGGCGATAAAAAGCGCACAAATACAACAGATCAGTTACTTAAAAGCCCGATGATTAATGCCGGTTTTATTCCAACCAGTGAGGGCGCTAAAGAGCAATACCCACAAGCTTATGCTAAAAATTATACTGCTAATTGGCAGGCACGCGTTGATTACGTTCTGCCTTCAAATTATGGACTAACCATTAAAGATGGTGGCGTATTTTGGCCGAAAAAACAAAGCGAATTGTACCGTTTAATCAAAGATAGAAACGCATCAAGTGACCACCGTATGGTATGGCTTGATTTAACGGTTGAATAAACGGGTTACTCACCCCGATATCAGCGTTGTTTATCTTAAATAATTGCAATTATAAAGGTGCTTCTGCTTAAATACGGTTAATTATAATAACCGTCAAGAAGCACTATGATTTTTAAACTTTCATCTTCTAAAACACTTGTTGCAATGGCTGTTGCGTCAAGTGTTATGTTAGCGGGCTGTACAGCAACCGCCACAACTTCTAATGACTCAGCTATTCAAACAAATACCAAGGTTGCAAGTGTTGTTAACACACCTGCAGACATGGGTGTCTCAAAAATTACGCTTGAACAAGCGATGGCTCACCCTGATTGGATTGGACGCCAACCGCAAGGTGCATTTTGGAGTGCTGACTCAAGTACCGTTATTTACGCGCGTAAACAACAAGGTAGTGAGCTAAGAGATTTATTCACTCAAGCTGTAAACGCTCAAACAGCAGAGCAAGTGGCTTTAAATCAGCTTCACAGCGTAGGCTCAAGTAAAGCTGTTTTTTCTAACGATAAATCACTTCAAGCTTATGTGTTTGAAGGCAACATATTTATTAAAAACGTACAGTCAGGTGTAATTAAGCAAATTACGCAAAGCTCAGCCACCGAGTCAAAACCACAATTTTTAAACGATGGTAATTTAGCGTATCGCCAAGGTAATATCTTTTTTAAAGTAGATTTAACCACAGGTTTAACCCGTGAAATTGCTAATTTAAAACTGGCTGACAAACCACAAGGCGTAAAAGAGCCAACAACTTATATTGCCAAAGAACAACATAAGCTGATTGATTACATTGCACTGCAGCATAAAAACAAACAAGACAAGTATGCGCGAAATGAGCAAGTCAAAACTCAAAATAGCTCAATTGCCAACACGCATTACTATTTAGGCGATGGCAACACGGTTGATGAGGCCCAGCTTTCTCCAAATGGCGACGCGTTAATTGTGGTTGTTCAAGAAAAAAGTTCATGGCGTGGTGAAGGCGACATTATGCCTAACTACATCACTGATGATGCGACAATAGAGCCTAAAAAAGTTCGCCGTCGTGTGGCTGACGCTAAAGAGCAAACTTCTGAAATTGTTTATATTAACCTTACAGATCAAAGCCAAACTACTTTAGGGTTTAATACCTTGCCTGGTTTTGATGAAGATGTACTCGCTGAGGTTAAAAAAGAAAACTATGCCCGCGAAGGCAAAACGTATAAGTCTAAGAAACAACCGCGTGGCATTAATGTAATTTCAGACTGGGGATGGGATCAATCGCCTATCAGCTGGAACGATGATGGCAGCCAAGTGGCGATTATGCTTGAAGCGTGGGATAACAAAGATCGTTGGTTAGCCACCGTTGATTTTAAAAATAACAAACTCGTATCTCAACACCGTTTACATGACGATGCGTGGATTGCGTATGCGTTTAACGACTTTGGTTGGTTAAATGATTCAACCACGCTGTATTATTTATCGGAAGAGTCGGGGTACAGTCAGCTTTATAAAAAACCTTTAAATGGCAAGGCTACGGCTTTAACACAAGGTCAGTTTGAAGTGTCTGACTTAACCCTTACTGATGACAATAGTGCTATTTATTATAAAGCGAATATTGAGCATCCGGGTCTTTACGAAATATACCGCGTTAATCCACAAACAGGTGTTAGTGAGCAAGTAACCGACTTAAACGGTATGACGGATTACACCTTAAGCCCTGATCAATCTAAGTTATTACTTAGACATTCTAAAATCACTATGCCGACTGAACTTTATGTGGCAGAGGCTAAAGCAAACACAACCGCGACTCGTTTAACCAATACGATATCTGATGCGTTTTTAGCTAAAAAACTCACAGCGCCTAAAATTGTTGCTGTGCCATCTAGTCATACAGATCAGCCCATATACGCCAAAGTCTATTATCCCGCTGATTACCAAGAGGGTGAAACAGGCAAAACCCGCAAAGCGGTTATTTTTAACCACGGTGCAGGGTACTTGCAAAATTCACACATGGGGTGGTCTGGCTACTTCCGTGAATTTATGTTCCATTCATTACTAGCAGATGAAGGTTATGTAGTAATGGATATGGATTACCGCGCATCTAAAGGCTATGGTCGTGATTGGCGAACGGCTATTTATCGCCAAATGGGAACACCTGAAACACAAGATCTAGCCGATGGCGTAAAATGGATGGCGGATAATGCCAATGTTAATACCCAAGCGGTAGGGACTTACGGTGGCTCTTATGGTGGGTTTATGACCTTCATGGCGTTATTTACCGCACCAGACTTGTTTCAATCAGGCGCAGCGCTTCGTCCAGTGACTGATTGGGCTCATTACAACACAGGTTATACGGCTAACATTTTGAATCACCCTGATGTTGACCCGATTGCCTATGAGCGTAGTTCACCTATTTATTATGCAGAAGGGCTTAAAAAGCATTTATTAATAAATGCGCCTATGGTTGATGATAATGTGTTCTTTCAAGATTCAGTGCGTTTAGTACAGCGTTTAATAGAACTTGAAAAAGAAAACTTTGAAACAGCAATCTTCCCAGTAGAACCGCATGGTTTTGTTCAGCCTTCGAGCTGGTTAGATGAATACCGTCGAATTTATAAACTGTTTAAAGAAACGCTTTAATCGACTAAAAATAAAAACGCCACTTATGTGGCGTTTTTTTAACCGTGTTTATTATCGTTTTTGATGTGTTTTACAACCAGCGGCACAGCTAATATAACCCCACCAATTGCACCAATTAAATGCGCATCAACGGCCACCGTTGATTGAATGAGTTGACCTATTTCTGCGCTTGGACCATTAACTTGCTCAAGAATAAGTTTTATCCATACACCAATAAACAAGATATAACCTGATTTTAGCCCGACGGTGACATCTTTTATGGCCCCCCACACGATCACGCCATGCAATAGCGCACTCAGCCCTGTATAAATAATGATTGTTGGACAAAACCAATAAACACCCAAGCCACACCAAAGCGCAAGGAGTGCAATATTAAAGCTGTATTGCTTAGGTGTAGTATATTCACCGTGCAATAACCAAATAAGCGCGATACCAGCACAATTTAAACCTAGGTGTACCCAGTTAGCATGTACAAATTGGCTGGTAAATAAGCGCCATAGTTGGCCTTGTTCAATTAATGGGCGATTAAACTCAAGCTCATTGTTCATACCAAGCCATGCTAAGAGCGTACTTAATACAATTAAACACAAGGGGGGTAAAACATAACGCGGCTGAAGGGGTAAATTAAGCATTTAATGATCATTTTTTTATATTTATTTTTGCATATTGTGCCTGTTTAACTTTAAGATGCCAATTATCTTCCATGCAATTTAAGTTTAATCAGTAATTATGAATTTTAAGCTCAACTCTTTATTTGCTCTCTCTTTAAGTGCACTGTCTTTTCCTTTATTTGCACAGCAAGCAAGCCAAATTGAAACCCGTGAACCAGAAGCCGCCACAGGGGTAGTACAAAAGCAGTTAGTACCTGGCGATAAATACATGGTTGCGGCTGCAAATCCTTATGCCTCACAAGCGGGTAAGGCCATTTTAGCCCAAGGCGGAAGCGCCGTTGATGCCGCAATTGCCACCCAATTAGTGCTTACATTAGTTGAGCCGCAATCATCAGGCATTGGTGGTGGTACGTTTATGATGTATTACAACAAAGCTAACAATAAACTCACCAGTTTTGATGGTCGCGAAACAGCCCCCAGTAATGCCGATGAAAACCTGTTTTTAAATGAACATGGCAAAGCTGTTAAATGGATTGAAGCAGTTGTAGGTGGTCGCTCGGTGGGTGTACCAGGTATTTTACATGCGTTTGCCAGTGCCCATAAACAATATGGTAACTTGCCATGGGCAACGTTATTTAAGCCAGCTATTGCGCTAGCTGAACAAGGGTTTGAAGTATCTCCACGATTACATGGTTTACTCGTTAGGCAGTTAAACCCGGGTGTTATGAGTATGCCGGTCATAAATGAGTATTTTTTTCCCAATGGTGAAGTGATCAAAGTAGGCAGTATTAAAAAAAATCAGCCGCTTGCTAATTTATACAAAGACATTGCCTCACAAGGGATTGACGCTTTTTATAAAGGTGATAATGCAAAAGCCATGGTAAGTGCAGTGCAGAAATCAAAAATTGCACCGGGTAAATTATCTGAGCAAGATCTTGCTAACTACACCAGCAAAGAGCGCGCCCCTGTATGTATTAAATACCGCGTTTACAAAGTGTGCTCAATGGCACCACCTAGTAGTGGCGGTGTTGCAGTGCTACAAATTTTAGGCTTGCTTGAACACAAAGACATGGCCAATATTAAAGCTAATAGCGCAGAGGCTATTCATTACTTTAGCCAAGCATCGCGCATTGCGTTTGCCGATCGAAATAAATACATTGGCGATCCTGATTTTACCCAAGTCCCTACCGAGGAGTTATTAAACAAAGACTATATCGCCACCCGCGCAAAATTGATCACTGAAAAAGATCAAAAAGCATTTCCTGGTGATCCAGTTGATTACTTAAGCTACGCAAATGATGACTCTTTTGAACTTCCGTCTACGTCACATGTCTCGATTGTTGATAGCAAAGGCAATGCTGTTTCGATGACCAGCTCTATAGAAATGGCGTTTGGTTCGACGGTCATGGTTAATGGTTTCATTTTAAACAATCAGCTGACTGATTTTTCACTTTCGCCGCGTAAAAATGGCAAGTTAGTGGCTAACAGAGTAGAAGCCCATAAACGTCCGCGCAGCTCAATGTCACCCGTGATGGTATTTAATCAAGATGGGAGCTTACGTCTAGTGGTCGGCTCTCCTGGTGGTAGTCGCATTATTGATTATGTAGCGCAAGTTGTTATTGGCGTTTTAGATTGGGATTTGAATGCGCAACAAGCCATTAATTTACCGCGTACCACTAATCGCAACGACTACACCAGCGTAGAAAAAGGCACTGCACTTGAAGCGGTGGTACCAAAGCTTAAAAAGCGCGGCCATGATGTGCGCGTGATTGACTTAAACTCTGGGTTGCATGCGGTAGAAGTTAAAAACAACCGTTTGTATGGCGCCGCCGATCCTCGCAGGGAAGGGATGGCATTATCGGATTTAAGTAATAATAAAGCCTCATTTAAATTCTAAAACATGTATAATCAACAGCAGGTTTGCAGCTAATGTATTACCTGCTGTTATTTATGTAACAGCTTAATAGTTAATGATTATTTGATTGAAAATAGTATGTTAACTAACGTAAAAAATTAGCAAATCTAAAAATAACTGACACTGTTGTAATCATTGCACACAGCAAACGCTGGTCTAATGCCCGTTTTAATTTTTATAAACTCACAACAGCCAGCTAACATATTCACCAAATATGAGTGGCTTTATACTAAAGTAGCGCTTGTATTTGTAAATTTTCAATGGTCTGACAAGCTTAAATGTCATTGCAATTTAGCCTTTAACAATGATAATGGCAGATCATTACTTAAGATTCAGTAAAGCTTGGAAATATGACTACAAATACCGATCCAAATTATCTTTATATTCCTTATTCTGGCCCAGGCCTAATTGAAACCCCGCTATTGAATAAAGGAAGTGCTTTTAGCCAAAAAGAACGTGAAAACTTTAATCTTGCTGGTTTACTTCCTCCTCGTTACGAAACAATAGAAGAGCAAGTTGAGCGTTGTTACCAACAGTACTCAAGTTTTAACGACAACTTAAATAAGCACATTTATTTACGCGCCATTCAAGATAATAACGAAACGCTTTATTACCGTTTAGTGCGCGATCATATCGAAGAAATGATGCCTATTATCTACACCCCAACAGTGGGTGATGCCTGTGAAAAGTTTTCTGATATTTATCGCAGTGCCCGTGGTTTATTTATTTCCTATGAAGATCGCTTTCACATTGACGATATTTTACGTAATGCCACAAAAGGCAAAGTAAAAGTGATTGTTGTTACCGACGGTGAGCGTATTTTAGGCCTTGGCGACCAAGGTATTGGCGGTATGGGCATTCCAATTGGTAAACTTTCTTTGTATACCGCGTGTGGCGGTATTAGCCCAGCCTATACGTTACCGGTTATGCTCGATGTGGGAACCAATAACGAAAAATTATTAAACGACCCAATGTACATGGGTGCCCGCCATAAACGTATTGCACAAGATGAATACGATGAGTTTTTAGATTTATTCATTAAAGCAGTTAAACGTCGCTGGCCAAATGTGTTACTGCAGTTTGAAGATTTTGCTCAGCCTAATGCAATGCCATTATTAAAGCGTTACCGCAACGAAATTTGTAGCTTTAATGATGATATTCAAGGCACTGCATCGGTCACTGTGGGTTCTTTATTAGCAGCATGTCGTGTTAAAGGTGCTAAATTATCAACTCAAAAAGTTGTTTTTGTAGGCGCAGGCTCTGCAGGCTGTGGTATTGCTGAACAAATTGTTAGCACTATGGTTGCTGAGGGTATTAGTGAAGCACAGGCACGTAGCCAAGTCTTTATGGTTGACCGTTTTGGCTTATTAACTGATGGTATGCAAGGCTTACGTGACTTTCAACAAATGCTTGCACAACCAACTAGCTGCTTAGCTGATTGGACCTATAGCGGTGAATACGCGTCGTTATTAGATGTAATGCATTGTGCTGAACCAGATATTTTAATTGGTGTATCAGGCCAACCTGGTTTATTTACCGAGCAAGTCATTCGCGCTATGCATGCTAAATGTGAATCGCCAATTATTTTCCCGTTAAGTAATCCATCTAAGCAAGTTGAAGCGTATCCAGAAGATGTAATTAAATGGACCGATGGCAAAGCAATTGTTGCAACTGGCAGCCCATTCGACCCAGTTGTTTATAACGGTGTGACTTACCCAATTCCACAATGTAATAATAGTTACATATTCCCGGGTATTGGCTTAGGTGTTATTGCCGCCAAAGCAACCCGTATTACCGATGCGATGCTAATAATGTCGAGCGAAATGTTGGCTGAGTCGTCACCTTTAGCTAATACAGGTAAAGGCAGCTTACTACCGGCACTGACTGAAATTGAAACGCTTAGTAAACGTATTGCGTTTGCAGTGGCTAAAAAAGCAATTGAAGAGGGCGTAGCCCTTGAAATTTCAGACGATGCGCTGTGGGCAGCCATCGACAAAAACTACTGGTTACCAAAATACCGTAACTACAAGCGTTGCAGCATTTAATTACAGTAGAGATTAAAAAAACAGGCTTTTGCCTGTTTTTTTATGCTTGTTCATCTTTAATTAACCGCATAAGGTGTTAACTGAGGCAATCAAATTTAAAAGGATAGACTTATGAAAACGCTTTCGATTTTAACCGCCGCATTACTCAGTACATCAGCTTATGCAAGCAACGCCCCAGAAGAGCCGCATATTTATGTTAAAGGTGAAGCTTCACTAACGACGATGCCGGATCATGTTTTATTAACGGTGGGCATTACTGAAATAGATAAAGACTTAATTGCAGCAAAAAAACAAACCGATACCACTATGGCCAGTGCAATAAGTTTAGTAAAAAAACTAGGGGTAGATGATGCGGATATTAATGCCGGTCAAATTTCTATATACCGTGATAACCAATATAACCGTGAAACAGGCAAACAAGAGTTTACTGGCTTTAAAGTATCAAGAACGCTCACTATTAAACTCTCTGCAATTAATAAATACCCTGAATTACTACAGAGCTTAGTTAATAATGGCATTAATGAAATTAGACAAACGCAATTTTTAGCTAGCAACTACGATGAGCTGCATAAAAAAGCACAAAAAATGGCAATTAAACAAGCCAAAGTCGCGGCAAAAGAGCTAAGTGACGACTTTGATGTAGAGTTAAAAGGCTTATATAGCGCGTCTTTAACCCCGCTTGATATGCCATCTACACCGTACATGCGCAGTGAAAAAGTAATGATGGCAGACAGTGCACCTGATAATTATGTCCCTGATGCCTATCATGCGGGTGAAATCACTATTAGCGCGTCAAGCTATGCAATTTATTATATAGATTAGGGTTTGGTGATCTTTCAATGCCAAATAGGCGCTGCCGAGGAGCGATAACTCTTTGCCCCTCGGCAGAATAAATAGCTCTACAAAGCTTACTCGCTAATAGGTCTGTGCTGCTCAAAACGTGCCACCAACTGCTTACCTTGTAACTCACTAATTCGCACTATTGCTTGTAGCATATTTCTAATTTCTCGTCGGTCATACTCATTACAAATGTGCTGATTAATATCATCAACAATGGCACCTAAATAATTAAACACACTGTTTCGAGCTTCAACATCCTCGTTGGCAATAAACAAAATATTTTTAAATGCTTCAATAACATTGGTCATTACATAGGCATCTGCTTTGGCATAATTACGCAAAGGAGTGAAGTTATCGTGCAGTAATTCATCAAAACTGGTTTCATGAAAATAGAGCAAAGGGGCTTCTTCTGGTTGATAACACGCGTAGTTAATCGCATTAATCTTTAGGCGAGCAATCAATAAAATACTCAGCATATCAATAGCTTTAACCGCTGTGCCCGGATCGTTAATCCCAGGGCTCATTGCTTTTACAGCAATTTCAGAAATTTGGGTTAATCCATAACGGTAATGATCGCTAATGTATTCTTCTATATAAAAAATAAAGCAGTCTAAGATTTTCTCTATTAACTCTTCGTTTTCACAAATGTCTTTATTACACTTTAAGAACGGGTAGCCTTTAACGGTAAAGTAACCTTGCTTAACGGTAATAAAAAGTTCTATTTTTTCTTCAGCCAAAATAGCACACAGCTTATTTGTGTGAACCCCTTTGTAGTAACCCTCAGTAGTACTTTTTATTGAATGCCAATTTGAAAATTCAGGAAAGTTATCGACGGGGTTATCGCCTTGTTTGTTGATGATGTCTTGGATCTCTTGTTTGGTTTGTCTAAATAAACCATTTAATACGTTATCAACCTGAATTGCTTTTGAAATAGAGTGAATAAAAAAAACGAACAAGCCCAAAGAAATCAAACCAAAAATTAACGCAAAGAGTACCCCTAATGAGGGTATTGCCGTATTTCCGTTATCTAACTTATTAATATTAATGAGCATTATAATAGAATAAATAATACTGCCTAAATAAAACCCTAATACCATTTGATGCGATTTACGGGTAATAAGCCCAGGAACGACTCTGGGTGACAAGCTAGCGCTGGCCGCATTTAAAACCACCATCACCATAGAAAAACTAAATACGGTTAACGAAATAATACTACCAGCTAAGGTGCTTAATATGGTTCGTGCGTTTTCTGCACTGTCTACTAATACAAATGAGATTAATGATTTAAATTGCTCAATAGGGGCTAAGTACTCAACAGACATAGTGAGTACAGCAAAAATTAAAAACGCAACAGACAGTAGCGAGGGATAAAAGCCAATACTGTTTATTATTTCACGATAGTGATTGGTGATTTTTGTTCTTAAATACATATTATCCTTACTTATTACTATTCCAAAGTATAAATTACTCTAGCATAGTTCATGATAAAACTACTGATTTACCGCTTAACTTATGTGTTATTATTGCTGAAAAATTAAATGGACTATACTGTGATCATATCTAGCTATGCGGCCTTATTGGCCCTTTATTATATTTATTTGAGTGTTAATGTTATAAAAATACGTAAAGCCGAAGGGATTTCGTTAGGTAATGGCAGTAATACCGCGCTTGAACGTGCAACCCGAGCGCATGGTAATTTTATTGAGTACGTGCCCATTAGCTTAATTTTAGTTTTTTTATTGGAGTATCAAGGGTTAGCTAGTCATTATGTGCATGCACTAGGCGGTTTATTATTTATCAGCCGTGTTGTTCATGGTTCTGCCATTATTAACAATAATTTGAAGGCACGTGGATTGAGCATGATGATCACCTTTGCTATTGTGATAATAAGCGCGGTGTTATTACTTTTAAGTAGATAAACGATTATGCGGTTAGCTATTGTTTTTACATGTGTTTATTTTTTCAGTTCGCTGACATTATTTGCATGGGCAATAGAAAATAATAGCAAAAACACCGTTTCTAGTTTGCATGTTGTATACCCCAAAACAATGCGCAGTGGTGAAGATGAAATATTATACCCGTTAGTACTATTAAGAACAGCTCTGCAATTCAGCGGAGAAAATTTTACATTACAACCCTCAAGTATTTCGATGCCACAGAGCCGATCGTTAAAGCAAATTCTTCATAATGATGAAATAAACGTAGCTTGGACCATGACCTCTAAACAGCGTGAGCAACAATTACTACCCGTTAGAGTGCCTATATTTAAGGGGTTATATGGGTGGCGTGTTTTGGTAACTACACAGGATAAAGTGAATACCTTATTAAACATCAATACCCTTAGCGACTTTAAAAGCATACACTTTATTCAAGGGCATGATTGGCCTGACACACAAATACTGCAGGATAACGGCTTAACTGTATCGACATCAATCGAATATAGTTCGTTATTTAATATGTTGATAAAAGGCCGAGGTGATGTATTTCCTCGTTCTGTGTTAGAGGTTGAAACTGAGCTCAATACCTTTAAAGATGAAGCCGGTGCTAACCTCACGATAGTGCCACACTTATTGTTGCAATACCCTAGTGCAATCTACTTCTTTTTTAGTAAAGAAAAGCCCGAAATAGCGCAAGCGGTTGAGAAAGGCTTAGCTATTATGCGTAAAAACGGTGAGTTTGATCGTTTGTTTAAGGCTTATCATCGCAGTGCGATTAAGCATGCAGATATAAAAAATAAAATCATCATTAAATTAAAAAACAATCAGTTACCCGCATTAACACCCCTTAATGATGCATCACTTTGGTTTTCAGAAAAAGACATTTAAAACGCCATGACACAAAAAATATTTATTATTGGTTTACCACGCACTGGAACGACTAGCGTATGTAATGCATTTTTAGATTTTGGTATACCTACTGCCCATACTGCTTACACTAACGCTTGTTTTGAAAATGCGGTGGCTATCGCAGACACCCCCATATTTAACGATTATCAAACATTAGATAAATATTACCCAGGTTCTAAATTTGTATATTTAAAGCGAGAACTTAATGCGTGGTTGCCTTCAATCAAACAGCTTTTACTGCGTATGCATACTAATTTAACGCGTGCTGATGGGGGCTTTAATATTCATTTAAAGCGTTGTTACTTAAATACGTTTAGTGATTTTTCACTCGAAAACATTAATCAGGATGAATATTTAACTAATTGTTATAACACTCATTTTAATAGTGCCAATAGTTATTTTGCCGACCGGCCTAATGATTTTTTGACCATTGATATAGCAAATCCCGAGAGTTTTAATAAGCTATGTGAGTTTTTAAATATTACCAGCAGCTTAGCTGGCTTTGAAAAAATGAACATGGGCGGTAAAGTCACTGCATGGAATGATATAAAGCACCCATTAAAAATTGAGTCGACGGCGAAAGGGCGGATTGATAAGTTTTTGCCTTATGAAAGTTAAATTTAAATCGCGATCAAAGATTTTTATTTTTAAATACGCTAAAATCCACGCATTATTTTATAAGTTGTATCCCTATGTTTGAATTAAAATACCACACGCCATTTGAATGGACCGAAGTTGTTTTAGCTGACTTCGAAACCTTTTTACAAGACCACGCTGCTGCTGAGAAAAAAGCATCTGGCATGGCTATGTCAATGCTTTCACATTATCCGGATAAGCGTAAATTAGTTAAAGCCATGACTGACTTAGCTCTTGAAGAGTTAATTCATTTTAAACAAGTACTTAAACTATTAATTGAACGCGATACTAATTTGGGTGATGATAAAAAAGATCCATACATTAAACAAATTCGTGCACACTTTAGGCATGGTCGTGACGGTTTTTTAATGGACAGACTATTAGTAGGTGGGGTAATTGAGGCGAGGGGACATGAACGTTTTTCTTTAGTTGCCGAGGCACTACCTGAAGGAAAAGAAAAAGATTTTTATGTCGCAATTGCTAAATCAGAAGAAAAACATAAAAATTTATTTGTGGAACTCGCCTACGAATACTTTGATAAGCAAGAAGTTGACGAACGCTTAGACGAGTTACTAACAATAGAAGCCGAAATTTGTAAAAACATTCCTTTTACAGCGGCTCTTCATTAAAAATTACGGTATGTTGTTTTAAAAGCAAAAGCAACATACCAACTTTTCAATTTATAACTGCTCCCTTCATACTAATTAAACAATCAAATAAACCCTATGTAGATCAACTTTACTGCGCTTACTTTACACAGCCTACTCATAAACAGCTATTATGAATTATTAAAGTTTAGCTTATCGAAGGATGTGAACCGATGCAGCCAATTAAACACATTGCCGTATTAACCTCAGGGGGCGATGCGCCTGGGATGAACACCGCATTATTTGCCATAGTAAAAACCGCTCAACAACACGGAATAAAAGTGTCGGGCGTTCGAAAAGGGTTTGAGGGTTTAATTGATAATGACTTAGTGACACTTGATTGCAAAAACCTACAACAAACCATGCACTTAGGTGGTACTGTGTTAAAAACAGCGCGTAGTGAAAGATTTAGAGGTGATGCCGGTAGAAATCAAGCACTAGCCACAATTGAACATAATAATATTGACGCTTTAATTGTGATAGGTGGAGATGGTTCATTTAGAGGGTGTTTATGGTTATCACAAATTACTGACATACCGTATATAGGCATTCCAGGCACTATTGATAATGATATTGCGGGTACAGATTACACCTTAGGGTTTGATACCGCAGTAAACACATCAATGCAATGTATTGATAATATTAGAGATACTGCAGAATCACATAATAGGGTGTTTGTTATTGAAGTAATGGGACGTGATTCTGGTTATATTGGCACTTATGCCGGTTTAACCTCTGGCGCCGATTCAATATTAATACCTGAAAGTGATGAAGACATAACTTATTTAGTGAATAAAATTAGCGATTATCACAGCGAGCATGCTTTTATTGTGGTGGTATCTGAAGGTGATGAAATTGGCGTTGAGCATATATGTGAGAAAATAAGTACCGTTAATCCCAGTATAGATTTGCGCGTAACTAAGCTAGGGCACTTACAACGCGGCGGTAATCCATCTGCAGCGGATCGTATGTTAGCAATAAGATTATGCGTACACAGTGTTAAGGCTTTATGTGCTGGAGAAAGCGCTAAAATGGTGGGTATTTTAAATAACAAAGTATCAAATACTCCTATGCAAGATGTTGTAAAACAACATGTTATAAATAAAGAGCTGCAAGGGCTGTTATCTGTATTTTCCCGCTAACAATGAATTAAAGAGGAATAATGACCAATGCGAGATAATAAAAACTCTAAAATGACGATTATTAAAGGTATTACAATAAGTTTTTTATTTGCCGGTTCAACAGTCGTATTGGCCAAAGATGATTGTGCAGATTTAACAGGGTGTGCGAAAAAAGCCTGTGAAGTTAACCACCAGTTATTAACTGCAAAACGCCAAGGTAATTCACACCAAGTTGCAGGTCTTAATAAAGCACTCAATAATATAAACGAATACTGCACCCAGGATGGATTAAAAGCAGAGTTACAACAAAAAATAGATGATACCAATAGCGAAATTGAAGAATATAAAACCGATCTTAAAAAAGCTAAGCGTCAAGGTAAGCATGACAAAGTTGAAAAGTATCAGCAAAAACTAAACGACGAAACTAAACAGCTTAAGCAATTAATTGATGAGCTAAATAGTTTGATTAATTAAAATGTCATTACAGCGTTTTTATATTTAATAAAGTAGAGCATATTACTATAAATAAATAATGTGCGAATAAAAGGGCTAAAATACCATGTTTATAAGTGACGTAATTGCCGACAGTTACTTTGCTTAAGTACATATATATGCTATTTAACATAATATAAATTATAGGTAGTTATATATCTATATATAAGCAGCGGTCTATTTTAAAAGCTACAAGCTCACTAAGTCCAATACTAGACGGTATCGGACATTATGTGGCTTTAAACAACTATTATGGTTATTCATAGTTATCACCTTGAGGTTCCTTAATGCTTAGCTTAATATTAAAGCACAAGCCGTAAAAAACATTGAAGTATTCATATGGAATTTGTACGCCCACTCGAACCAATTTTAATTATTGATGATGTTAAACAGATCCGCGCTGATTTAAGCCAAGTATTAGCCGGTTTAGGTTTTGATGACATTATTGAGTGCGATAATTTTAATTGTGCTAAACCTCTGCTTATTGAAAAATCACCCAACGTTATATTCTTAGATGTTGATTTACCTGATTCTGAAAGCATTGAAATTTTAGAGTCAATTAACAACGAACACCCTCATGCACATGTTGTTATGTGTTCAGGCCACAATAGCTTTGAAACAGTGCAAAATACCTGGGAGCTAGGCGCAAAAGAATTTATAGCTAAGCCCTTTAACGCGCAAAAAGTTGATGCGGTAATGAAACGTTTAGAACTCATAGATTAAAGGAAATTATGCAGCACATTGTTACGACAATAATTGATGACCTATCTACCGTTATATTTGGTAAACAACAACAAATAAAATTAGCGTTAGCCTGTTTATTTAGTGAAGGCCATTTACTAATTGAAGACTTACCCGGCATGGGAAAAACCACTTTGTCGCATGCATTAGCTGCAGTACTGGGGTTATCGTATCAGCGTATACAATTTACCAGCGATTTATTGCCCGCTGATATTATTGGCACCAATATATTTAATAATAATGAACATAGTTTTTCATTTCATAAAGGCCCAATTTTCAGCCAAGTGGTGCTCGCTGATGAAATAAATCGCGCGGGTCCTAAAACACAAAGTGCTTTATTGGAGGCGATGGAAGAGCATCAAGTAACAGTAGATGGAGACAAGTACCCGCTCCCTACTCCATTTTTTGTAATTGCGACTCAAAATCCATTATATCAGGCAGGTACATACCCGTTACCAGAATCACAACTAGATCGTTTTTTAATGCGAATAAGTTTAGGGTTTCCACCTAAAGATGCAGAAAAACGGTTACTGTTAAATAATCTAAAACGTGATTATTCGCAGTTACCGCAGCGAATTGAACAACATCAACTTAAGCAAATTCAAGATGCTATATCAAATATCACGCTAAGTTCGCCGGTGGTTGATTATATAATTGAGTTAGTGACTTATACTCGTGAGTCTCAAACATTAACGACTTCGCTTTCCCCAAGAGCCAGTATGGCACTGGCTAAATCGGCCAAAGCGTGGGCTTATATTGAAGGCCGTGATTATGTACTACCCGAAGATGTACAGGCTGTATTTTCAAGTGTGTGTCAGCATCGATTAGGTTTACATAGTGATGCGGGCGATACACAAATAGCGGCCATTTTAAAACATGTTTTAGTGCCCGTTTAGGTAAATGCGTATTTATAAATTTAAGCGCCCTACTTTTATTCACGATATAAAAAGCGCGATTTTAACTGCCTTATTAAAAAATAAGCACAAAAAAAATAGCATCACCTTAAAACATAATACTATTTATGTTTTACCATCCACGCTTGGCGTTTACTTTAGCGTTGTTGCATCATTAAATTTTGTAATGGGGATTAATTATCAAAATAATTTAATTCTGTTTATGGCTTATTTAATGTTTGTAATTATAATTTTTGCATTGTTATTGGGCTACAGTAATGCCAGAGGTTTAACTGTCAGCTTTAAATACGCCATTGACAGTTTTGCGCCTCAGACACCACAGCTAGTTTGGCAAATAGAAGCCGATGATCCTTGCCAATCCATTACATTGAGTTACCCCAAGGATTTAAAAAATGCGTGTTACATTACGCGCGTTAAAAATGAAGTAATAAAATGCCAATTATCATTACCTTACACCAAGCGAGGCTGTTACAAGTTAAAGCCAATAAAAATTGCCAGTAATTACCCCTTTGGTTTAGTCAGTGTGTGGAGTTATATACAACCGAATAAAGCAGTGTATGTTTATCCGTCAATAATTAAAACAACAAATCAAAAACACCAAAACTTAGTTGCAAATAATACCGATGAAGGTACTGAAAAACATAAAGGTGATGATGAATTTGAAAGTTTAATTACTCATTTACCAGAAATGGGGTTACAGCGAATATCATGGAAGCACTATGCAAAAACACAGCAATTACTTGTAAAACAATTTAGTGATTTTAAATCAGCCGATGCACAATTCGATTTTAATTTAGTCACGGGCGATACCGAACAGCGTTTAGGGCAACTCTGTTTTTTAGTTTGCCAAGCATTTGAAAGTGACATTAATTATTCTTTAAAACTTCCCAATAAATTAATCACCACCAATTCAGGCAAGCTGCATCATCAGCGCTGTTTACAAGCGTTAAGCCAAGTCGGTGATGATAATGAATAAGATTAAAAACCATCGTGTTATTAACTTTGCTCTATCGTTTATATACTTAGGGCTAGTCAGTTTTTTTACAGAGCACTTACCCCTGCCCTTTATTGCAATGCTTAGCGTGTTATGTGGCTGGAATGTTTATTTAACAGTTAAGCAAAAGCAAAAACCCAACGCGTGGTTTGCTAATGGATTTGCCGCCATTGCATTAATTATTATGCTAAGCAGCATAGGCTTTAAAGATACCGTTGTATTGTTTGTAGCCATGCTGTTATTGTCGTGTGTTTTTAAATTATTGCAGGCAAAATCAAAACAGCATTACCAATTGATCATTACCCTTACGTTCTTTTCACTCTCAGCGGTGTATCTGTTTAGCCAAACCATTTTTACTACCTTAGTTATAAGCACTTTATATATTATAAACTTTGCGGTCCTAGGGTTATTAGAGTCTAGTCATAGCTTAAAACTCTCTTCAAAACAAAGTGCTAAAATTATGCTACTGGCTTTTCCTTTAGCCGTAATACTTTTATTATTTTTACCTAAACTTCCGGCATTTTGGCAACTACCTGGTCCAAAAATGGCACAAACAGGATTATCTGAACAAGTCGATCCGTTTGATATAGCAAAGTTATCAAATTCTGATGAACTGGTATTTAGAGCAAAATTTAATGGTACACCACCCCCTACGCCCTATTATTGGCGCGCTATTGTACATGATGAATTTGATGGTGCAGCCTGGAAAACATCCTCCTTTTTAAAGCAAGCGTTGATATTACCCGCTAAAAAAAGTACGAGTGAAAATGAGGCTCAGTATACGGTCATAGCTGAGCCTGCTATTTCAGATTGGCTATATGGGCTTGGTTTTTCAAGCAGTGAAAGCCCCAATGTTATTGCCAATACTTTAGGTTTATTACGTAAACAACAATATAAATCCAAGGTTTTACAATATGCAGTTAATAGTGAACCGTTATCTAGTACATCGCTTAATAAGTCCCAACAGCGGTTTTATAGCCAATTAACTGTTAGTAATAATCAAAAATCTCAGCAGTTAGCGCAACAATTAAAAAATAATAGCGCCAATGCTGATGAATTTTTTAATCGACTTTTAAGCTATTTTTCAAAAAATGAATTTAGCTATACACTTACACCCACCCCCATGCGCGGCGAAAATACGCTCGATCAGTTTATGTTTGATAATAAACGCGGTTTTTGCGGGCATTATGCCAGTGCCGCCGCCTTTATTTTTAGAAGTGCAGGTATTCCTGCGCGTGTTGTCAGTGGCTATTTAGGAGGCGAGCTAAATAAAAACAGTGATTATATGACTATTCGTCAATACGATGCGCATGCCTGGGTTGAAGTATATACCGGTGCCGGTTGGAGAGAATTTGATGCCACAGCGGTTGTCGCACCCGAGCGGTTAAACGGCTCCTTGTCACAAAGTAACACCCTTAATGACGAATTTAAAAATAATATTAGCTTTGGACTCGTTAGTTTAAGTAACTATGCCGCCATTAATTGGCTTAGACTTGAATTAGAAAACTTAGATTATCAATGGTCTAGTTGGGTACTTGGGTTTGATAAAGACAAACAACAAGATTTATTTGCTACCTTATTTGGTAATAAGTTTATTTGGCTGGTGCCACTTGGGGTTATTATTATTTTAATTTTGAGTTTTACGGCTTACTTTATTTATTTAAACAGACCTAAAGCCTCAACAAAACAACCGCCACTGGTCAATGAGTATTATGAAATTATTCGTTGGGCTAATAAACATGCGATTAGCTATCCTGAAAATGTCACACCAACCCAAACTTTAGAACACATTAGCAACCAAGCGCCCCATGCAGAGCAACAAATAACCGCTTTTTGTGAGTTATTTAAGCAAGTGCGCTATGCAAGGCACCCATTTACTAAAGAACGTAAAAATCAGGCTAAAGATCTGATAAAATTAATTAAATCTACAAAACAGAGAAATCTATGAACGCAGTAATTATCGGCGTTATTTTAATGCTTGGACTCACTTTAGTCCGTGTAAATGTGATTGTTGCAATGACGATAAGTGCACTGGTTGCCGGATTAACCGCTGGCATGGGATTGAAAGAAAGCATCGATGCATTTAATTCAGGATTATCGTCAGGTGCCGAGATTGCTTTAAGTTATGCTATGTTGGGCGCATTTGCCGTGGCAATTTCTAAGTCAGGCCTAACACGTATTTTAGCCGCGAAGTTATTGGCAAAAGTTAACGCACAAACTGGCTCAAGCGAAAGCCTGCTCAGCTATTTTATCCTGTTTATTATTTTGATTTGTGCTATTTCATCACAAAATTTAGTCCCTGTTCATATTGCGTTTATTCCTATTTTAATCCCGCCGCTATTAGTGGTGTTTAACAAATTGCGATTAGACAGACGCGCCATTGCTTGTATTTTAACCTTTGGTTTAGCCACCTCGTATATGGTACTCCCTTATGGGTTTGGTGGAATTTATTTATACTCAATATTACATAAAAACCTAGTGGATAATGGTCTTGAAATAGTCAATACCAGCGTACCTTTGGCGATGATTATTCCAGCTATTGGCATGTTCGTGGGGTTGTTAATTGCGCTGTTTATTACTTATAGAAAACGCCGAGAATATAAAAATACCGCCCTTACCGTTGAGAGTAAACAAACAGAAATTGATAACCCCAAAAAAGTAATGATGGTTGGTTTATTTGCTGTTGTTGCGTCGTTAATTGCTCAAAATGCCAGTGGCTCTATGATATTAGGCGGCCTAGTTGGTGTGGTTATATTTAGTATATTCGGTGTGGTTAAGTGGGAAGAAAACGGCGACGTATTTAGTAAAGGCGTGGCAATGATGGCCATGATTGGTTTTATTATGATCTCAGCACAAGGCTTTGCCGCGGTCATGAAAGAAACTGGGCACGTAGCCAGCTTAGTTCACAGTAGCGCCGCTATTTTTGATGGTAATAAGCCGATGGCTGCGGCTGTAATTTTATTAGTCGGCTTATTTATAACGATGGGAATTGGCAGCTCGTTTTCAACGGTACCTATTATTGCCACCTTATTTGTTCCTTTATGTTTAGAGCTAAACTTTTCCGTTATGGCAACCGCTGCACTTGTTGGTACTGCTGGCGCATTAGGTGATGCCGGCTCCCCTGCATCTGATTCTACATTAGGGCCAACTTCCGGCCTTAATGCTGATGGTCAGCACGACCATATTTGGGATTCGGTTGTTCCAACTTTTATTCACTTTAATTTACCGCTATTGGTATTCGGCTGGATAGCCGCCATGGTACTTTAATTTTTAAAAGGTGTGCTTTGTGCACGCCTTTTTATTTTGAAATTTACACCCTCCTTTTTACTCTTTATCTCAAACAAACATTAATGCTAAGTTTGTAGCACTAAGAAATAAAGTATGATGTGTTCTCAATGGGTTTTAATATAAGCACCAAACTAGGTGCTTATATTAATTTATTATATCGCGTTATAACTCAAAGCCATGTAGCATTTTATCGCATACTACCGGTGTTGGTCTGTGATTATCATCCACGGCAACAAAGGTAAAACTACCCGTAATAGCAGAATGCTTATTATCTTTGTGCATGGTTTCTAGGAATATTTCAACATCTACCTTTAGGCTGGTATTCCCTACATGCGACACTTTTGAGATTAATTCGGCAAATGAACCTGCTGGAATAGCCTCTTTAAAATCTACCCTATCAGATGAAATAGTCACTAATGGCTTACGGCAAAAACGGGTAGCTGCTATAAAAGCAACCTCATCCATCCACGCTAATGCATCACCACCAAATAGCGTATTGTGGTGATTAGTACGCCCAGGAAATACCGCTTTTGTAACCGATGTGGTCGAATCTTTTATACGCTGCGCAATAATTGCTTCGCGCTCTACTTGAGTCATAATCTCTACTTTTTGTTTGCTAATGTGTCTTGCATCAATAATGCAGGGTCAAGGCGTTCACCTTGCCAATTAAATCGCCAATCTAAATGCGGGCCAGTTACACGGCCCGTAGCACCTATTTCAGCCACTTTCATACCTTGTGTAATTTTATCCCCCACTTTTACATCTAGCTTGCTTAGATGAATGTAAGTCGAGGTAACACCGTGGCCATGATCTAAAATTAAAGTACCACCTGAGTAATATAAATCTGGTTCAGCAAATACCACGGTACCGCTGATCGGCGCATACACAGGAGAGCCTGTTTTATTTGCTATGTCTAAACCAAAGTGTGGTCTGCGTGGTTCACCATTAAAGTAACGCTGGCTTCCATAAACACCTGAAATACGGCCCTCGGCAGGCCTAAGCACAGGCTGTAAAAAGTACTCTAGGTCAGAGTTAACAGCGCGCGCTTTTCTTACCGCGACCGCTTCACGGCTAATACGTTCACTGACCGCTTTTGGTGGCGATACATATTTTTTTGCAACACCGGTTATTTTATCGATGTTGTAGTCACGAAGGGTTATAACTAAATCTTGGCTGTGGCTTTTTCCACTTTTATCAACCCATGATAAAGTGTGGTTTGGTTTTGCATCACGACCAAAACCAAATACAAATAAGCCAGTATCAGATAGCTTTAATGGCTTACCATTTAAACTAACCGATTTTACGTTATTTAATTGCCCTGTAACCAAGCCGCCTTGAGTTAAATGCCCTTTTAGTTCAACTGCCAAAGCACTAAAACTAAATGATGCAATTAACGCTGTCACTAATAAGGATTTAAGCATAACTAATTGACCCTTTGCCAACGCCTTCATAAGCGGTAATTTTTACGTCTTTTTCAGGATGCTGCAGTTTTACTTGGCCGGCAATATACTCAGCAATACATTCTACTGTAGTATCTATGGGTAAAATGTCGCAACGCGATTCGCTAATAGCCATTTCAAAATAACCTTGCGCGGCTGTATATGCAAAACACACGTCATCTTCTTTGGCGACAATGTGTTTTAATTCAGAGGCGCTGATTTGATCTTCGCTGGTAGCTAAGTAAATATCTTGCCATTTATCAGCCCACTGTTTTTGTAAACGAGGCATAGAGATACCACCTAAACTGATCCCTATTTGTGAACGATGGCCATGAATAATGCGCTGGCAATTACCATCATGCTTTTTAAGGCCATGGCTGTAGTGGTAGTAAAAACTTTGGTTGTGCTCAGGCTTTAATACCAGTTCAATTTTTTCAATATTATCAGGAAGCTGTGGCAGTATTGTGGCAACTAAATACTCTGTAACCGACTCAATGGTTATCTTATCGGTATCTATCAGGCAAAAAGCTTGATGAGGCGCACTCATTGCAAGGTGCTTATTCTCACCAAATGTACAATCTAATGTTTTATGATCAGCAAACTCATTAATGCTACCGTTTATGTTATTTGGAACAGCTAAACGGTGATCAATACACTCATCAATAATGCCTTTTATTTGCTTTTTAACTAAGCCAAAGTCTAAAACCATAGACTCTTCATTTAGTTTGCCATGTAAAGTCAAATCAACAATCCAACTTTCGCCAACTGCACCGCGTTTATTGCATAAGTAAGAAAAATCAATCACAGTGAGTGAGTTAACAAAAAGGGTCATAAATTTCCTTTAAACTGATTAAAAGTCAGCCCTAATTATAATGATTTCTGTTAGTAATTGCGCGGTTTAATCATACTAAAATCAGTTGCATTGTCTGATTGGCTATATTTAAACCATTTTTTAACTGCTCCGAGTTGTTTAGCGTACAAGTGTACGCTAAAGTACGGGGCAATTTCTAAGCAAAGATAAAGTGTTATGGAACCTAAAAATAGCTATACAAAAGAAGATTTGATCCTTTGTGGTCAAGGTGAAATGTTTGGTGAAGGAAATTGTCGTTTACCAAGTGACAACATGTTAATGATGGATCGTATCATCTCTATCACCGATGATGGTGGTGAGCACGGTAAAGGCCAAATTATTGCTGAGCTAGATATTGACCCTAGCCTTTGGTTTTTTGACTGCCACTTTAAAGGCGACCCTGTAATGCCGGGTTGTTTAGGCTTAGATGCAATGTGGCAACTGGTTGGGTTTTTCTTAGGCTGGTCTGGTGGCCCAGGTCTTGGCCGCGCATTAGGTGTAGGCGAAGTGAAATTTACTGGCCAAATTCTACCAACGGCAAAAAAAGTAACTTACCGTCTCGATATGAAACGCGTTATTAAACGTAAGTTGTTTATGGGCATGGCTGATGGCACTGTTGAAGTAGACGGCCGCGTTATATACGAAGCAAAAGATTTAAAAGTGGGCTTATTCCAAGACACTAGCGCGTTTTAATTTTAACGCACGCAACAAAAAAGCCTCTAACTAGAGGCTTTTTTGCTTAAATTCGTTGTGAGTTTATGTTTTATACATATTGCGATTTTCTATTGCCTCGCGCCAACCACCAAGCCACTCAGACTTAGGATCAACTTGTTGATAAGGGCAGTGCTCTTTTGAGCGACCAGCTAAACCAGCTTTAAAACCTTGAGAATGAGCTCTTTCTAAACGATCTCTTTTCTGTCTCTTCATCGGTAAAATCCTCACCTTTATATTTATATTTTTGTAGCATTAAGTTCATCTACATTTAATAAATAGCCAACAAAAATGTTTAATTCAAACACAAAATACAATTAATTTGTTTGACTTTAACTAAGCTGCTGATGCAATGATAAATTAATTTAAAAATAATTTTATTGCTCAACTTTAACCAATTTAACTTTATTAAAATGTTCCGATACATCGGTTCAAAACACATAAGTGTCATATTTGTGACTAACAATATACCCTTAAGTTCCCAATTAATTTGTAATCAAAAAATGAACGTCAGAGCTGTTTTAAAAACATCCCAAATAAAAGCTTGATTAATTAAAACCGATCGGTCTAATATGAAGCATGAACAAAACACCAGCAGTTGCAACTAGGCGTGGCCGCCCACCCAAAATAGCCAGAGACAGCGCAGATACAAAAGCGCTGCTCATTCGTGTGGGCTTAGAAACCTTAACTGAGTTTGGCTTTAGTGCCACCGGGCTCGATACCATATTAAAAAAAGCAAAAGTACCAAAAGGCTCTTTTTATCATTACTTTAAAAGTAAAGAAGCCTATGGTTTGGCTCTTGTTGATGCCTACGACGATTTTTTTATAAATAAACTTAAATTTTACCTAGAGCAATCTGAAGTCCCCGCACTCGAGCGCATTGTTAATTTCACACAAAGCGCAATTGCTGGAATGCAAAAGTATGATTACAAACGCGGGTGCTTGGTGGGTAACTTAAATCAAGAGCTTAATCATTTAAGTGACGACTTTAAAACCCGTTTAATGCAAAGCTACATCGCTTGGCAACAACAATTAAAACGATGTTTAGATTTAGCCCAGCAGCAACAAACTATTAATCCACACATTAATACCGAACAAATGAGTGAATATTTTTGGGTGGGTTGGGAAGGCGCAGTAATGCGAGCTAAACTAACCCAATCAAGTAAGCCACTTACTTTATACACAGAAATGTTTTTACGCGCATTACTCAGTTAATGCATTTTTTATTACTAATTTAAAGACGATCGGTCTAAAAGGAAATCTAATGAGCAATTCTATTAAAGCTATTGTTATAGATAAGCAAGACGACAACTACACTGCAGCCCTAAGCACCATAAACAGTGACGATCTGCCAAACGAAAATGTATTAATTGATGTGCTTTACAGTACCTTAAATTATAAAGATGGCTTAGCCATCACGGGTAAAGGCCCTGTTGTACGTAGCTTTCCTATGGTGCCGGGGATTGATTTAGTGGGTACAGTGACTAGCAGCGACAGTGCTGAATTTAAAAGTGGCGACAACGTTATTTTAAATGGTTTTGGTGTTGGCGAAAAACACTGGGGTGGCTTATCTCAAAAAGCGGCACTGAGCAGTGATTGGTTAATTCCCCTACCCGCTAACTTATCACCTAAACAAGCTATGCAAATTGGTACTGCCGGTTATACGGCAATGCTCAGTGTTATTGCACTAGAAAAGCAAGGCGTTACTCCCGAGTCAGGTGAAATTTTAGTGACCGGTGCTAATGGTGGCGTAGGCAGTTTTGCTATTTATTTACTAAGCCAGCTAGGTTATCAAGTCACCGCTGCAACAGGTCGTATGGAGCAAGCAGACTATTTAAAATCATTAGGAGCAACTAATGTAATTGATAGAAATGAGTTTTCTAACCCTGGTAAACCTTTGCAAAAAGAACGCTTTGCTGCAGCTATTGATTCTGTAGGTAGTCACACACTTGCAAATATTTGTGCATCACTTAAATATGGGGGGGTTGTTACTGCTTGCGGGCTTGCTCAAGGTATGGACTTACCGGCCTCGGTTGCACCATTTATTTTACGTGGGGTTTCATTAATGGGTATTGATAGCGTTATGCGCCCAAAAGCGGATCGTGTTGAAGCATGGGATCGTTTAGCTTCATTAGTTAATGCCGATTACTTGGATAAAATTTCAACTGAAATAAATCTTGATCAAGTCATTGAAAGCGCCGAGCAACTAATGCAGGGCCAAATTCGTGGTCGTGTAGTGGTTAATTGTCAAAGTTAAGCATTTTTGCTACTAAACTCTCGTTATTAAATTTATAATGTTCGCTGATTTTTTAATAACGAGAGAACACCTATGAGCAACCAAGAACTTTTCAGTAATAACCCACTGCAAGGCGTTAAATTAGAGCAAGTGGTTGAAGAACTGGTTGAGCAATATGGGTGGGAACTCCTGCATGCCTACTTACAACTTAACTGCTTTAAAAATAATCCAGACATTAAATCTGCAGTTAAATTTTTACGTAAAACCGAGTGGGCACAACAAAAAGTAGATAATTTCTATTTGTACCGCCTTAAAAACTTACCTCGCCCAGATGACGTACAATACGAACTGCCTCCACGCGACCGCATTATTCCTGAAGGCGATAAACCAGGTGAGCCTTGCGAGTTAAGCTTTTCTGATGCAAAACGTATTCAAGAAAAAAAAGCAGCAAAACAACGTGCGCGTACCCGTAAGCAACGTTCAAATTCAAGTAACCCGTGGGGTAACTAATACGTATTTTAGGCAAGAGTTAACATTAAACGTTAACTCTTGCGTTACTGTGAACTGTAGTCATTAATAACCGCGGTATTTCCAAAAGTCGTCTTCAGTTTTAGTTTTAGTTTTTTCATTAATAAGATTAAATGTTTTATCCGCAATGACTTTCCCCGCTAAAGATAGGGTCATACGCCAGTCACCTATTTTATCCTCAATAGGCTCCCATACCGTATCGCCTAAATAAAACGACCAGTCGTTATCTTTAACGTATACAGTGCCCTCAAAAGGCAGCATCACTTCGCTATTGGTATCTATAATACCGGGGTGGTAAATACAAAAATGTAGTTTTTCGCCTTTAGCTTTTTTAATATTAACTATCAGACCAAATTCTACATCAAGTTCTGCTTTGACTTGCGTAGTGAATTGAGTAATTTGCGGTAGCGATTTACTGTCTTTGTCCCAGTGACTATATATGCCGAAACTTTGTAATGTAATTTGTGGTTTAAATTTTGCCATTGAACTTTCTATTTTTGTACTTTCAATTTTTAAACCCCAGCTTAAGCGAGCGGTTTATTAATTAAGTAGTTGCTTTGGATTTTTAGGGTAATAATTGCTGGGTTGTTGTTCACATAAACCGAACTCACGAGTATTTTTATAAGGTAACTTCATAAACCCAGCCACCCCCACGTCGGTAATATTTACCGCGTATTGCATAAGCTTATTTAGTAAACGTTTAAATTCTACTTCTTTGCTGGCATCAAGTAATCTGTAGTAATGGTGAATTTTCATCCTATCTGGCAGCGCTTCAAAAATAATACAGCCGGTATGATGTATCTGGTTTAGCTCAAATACACATTTAATCACTTTTTTAGGCAGTTGCAGTTGCTCATCGGGGTCTTTACCATCTTCAAAATATGAATGCGGACGGGTTACATCGCTGGCTTTTACATTAACCACTTCATAATCAAGCTCAGGTAACTGGTTAAATTTGAACGCGCCAGTGCCATCACGTTCTAACTGAATTGTTTTGCGGGCATCAAATAAACAACACTTAAATAAGCCTTTTTGGCTAATAGCCTGGGCTAACATTACTGTGTTGTTTACTGCATCGGTGAATGCGGTTGCGAGGGTCTCGTCATGCATAATGAGTGACGATTCAACATACAAAGATTCATCTTTCCAATGAAAGCTGAGCCCTCCTACTACAGGATATTTAGCTAAGCGGCTAATAGAGGCTAAAAACGCTTTTTCGGTATCCCCAGTATCAAATAAAAACTCTTTATAATACCTATCAAGCTGAGCATCGTTAACATCTAAAAGTTGTTGTTTATGATCGGCTTGGCGTAAAAATTGTTTTCTAGAGCTATAAACTACGGTTTCGGGTTCGGGGTCTTGGCTAAACCAAAACGGAATTGCCGCTTTAGTTTCTGTTTTTGGTAGTTGTGGTAAATACGCTTTTGCCATGGTTTCTATGTTACGCATAAAATAGTCACCTGCTTTGTCTCTGACTAACCGTTCTTTTGAAAGCATGCCATCAATAACGTTTGCCAGCTCCTTAGGTAACATTAAACTACTGGCCGGTATAGCCTGAGCACCAAATCGGCAAGACTGCGCCGAGGCAAGTGCATATAGCGTTGATGCAACCCCCTGCTCATCAAAACGAGGGGATGACTTTTCACCCGACATTTGCGCATCACCTATAAAATACACATCGCCCATACGGGCATTGGTAGTACTTAAGTCACCCGACATTAAATCCATAAAATTACTGGCAATTGGGTTTCCTTGTTCATCTACTTGGGCATAAACAGAGCTTCCCCAGTCAACCAAGGATAGCTGCTTTTTATTTTCATCCCACACCAAGTTAGAGGGTTTAATATCACCATGTACAATAGGCTGCGGGCTTAAACCATTTTTATGACGACGTAAATCAAGCAACACATTTCTTAATTTAACCGCTAAGTTCATTATTTTGGCGGCCGGTAAGCGCCCTTGCTTTAGTGATACTTTTTCAAGGTCTTCACCAATAGCACGCGCCATCATCAAAATGCCTTGTTTTTTTATTCGCTCAAAGCCATAAAATGTTGGCACTAAGGGATTTTTGATTTGCGAAAGCATATACGCTTCATCTTCAAGGCGATCACGTACACTTTGCGCGAGCGTAATTCTAGAAAACTTAAACACCCAAGGCAGGCCATGTTCATCATCCCCTGCAAATACAAACCCAAATGCCCCTGAGCCAATCATTTCTACCTTTTTATACCCAAGCAAAGTGAGCTGTTTAATACAAATATTAAGCCACTGACGATGTTTTTTTGCATCACGGTGTGACAGCAAATAAACCGACTGCTCTTCGTTGATATAAAAATTGCGAATTTCTTTAGCTTTCAATGCGGGTTCTCTAGGTTAGTTGTTAAAAGCGCAGTGTTACTTTTATATTTGATAGTAACGCGAGCATTGTGTTAATTAAACCTTTAAGCATGACAATATGTTTATCAAGCCGTTATGTCATGATATTTAGTAATGGTTTAGACATATATCGCTGTTATTTGCTATTTCGCCGTATCCTACTTAACCACAGCATCGTAAATAGGGTAAAACACACCTTTATATTATTCTTAGGTTAAAAAAATGAAACGTATTATAAAAGCCTCTTCAATCGCGCTTGCTCTGAGTATGTGCATGAATGCCCAAGCCGCAGACTTTAATTTTTCTTCAAAAGTGAACAGCGATGCAAATACGCTGGTTGTATTTTATAGCCAAGATGGAAACAACAGCCAATTTAAAGCGCTCGACAAGCAGTTTGATGGCCAATTGCAACGCGTTATTGATATAGAAAATTTTACCGGCGATTACGCTAAAGTGGCACAACTTGTTGCGCCAAGTAAAAGTAACTACAGCCGCGTTTTAGTCGTAGGTACTGGTAAAACTAGCGAGCTTGATAAAGCAAAAGCAGCTAAGTTAGGCGGTAATATTCACGCTCAACTAGTTAAAGCCAAAGTAGGCACTGCCAGCGTTGTATTTGAAGATGTAACCGGTGTAAGTGACAATGCATTACTTGCTGCTAACTTTGCCCATGGTGCAAACTTACGCGATCATCGTTTTGAAAACTATAAAAAAGAACCAAACACTGAAACAGTTAGCTATACATTTGATGTTGATAACACTAAGCAAACTCGCAAGCTTTACACCCAATTAGAAAGCATTCAAGCCGGTGTTTTTTTAGCCCGCGATTTAACCTCTGAAGTCGCTACCGAAATGACACCTGTTGACTTTGCTAATGCGGCAAAAGAATTAGCATCTTTGGGCGTAACCATCAAAGTATTGGAGCCTAAAGAAATAAAAGAACTGGGTATGGGTGCATTAGAAGCTGTTGGTCGAGGTAGCCAGCAAGGTGCCCGTTTAGTGGTTGCCCATTATAAAGGGTCTGACGATGCCCCTATTGCCCTTGTTGGTAAAGGCATTACGTTTGACTCAGGTGGTTACAGCATTAAAACCGGTGCATCTATTGCACGTATGAAGTCAGACATGGCCGGTGCTGCTGCAGTGCTTGGTACAGTTAAAGCAATGGCGTTAGCTAAAGCTGACAAAAACGTGGTAGCCGTTATGGGTATGGCTGCGAATATGGTATCGCAGTTCGCTGTAGCCCCAGGTGATGTTGTTCGCACCGCTGAGGGCTTAAGTGTTGAAATTTTAAATACCGACGCTGAAGGCCGCTTAGTATTAAGTGATGCTATGTGGTATGCACGTGAGCACTACAAACCAGAAATTATGATTGATGTTGCAACACTCACCGGTTCAAAAATCCGTGCTGTAGGCAATGAATACGCGGCAGTGTTCTCAGATGACGATACGCTAGTATCTCAACTAACGGTAGCCGGTAAACAAGTAAACGAAAACCTATGGCGCCTACCTTTAGGGTATAAAGATATGTTGGAGTCTGACATTGCAGATTTAACAAATGTGGGCTCAGGTGGCCCAGGCGCAACCACTGCTGCCACTTTCTTAGAGCATTTTGCTGGCGATACCCGTTGGGTGCATATCGATATTGCGGGTAATGCCTTAGTGAAAAAAGGTAAAGATGAGCTTTCGCCAGGGGGAACGGGGTTTGGTGTTCGCTTACTAAGCGAGTGGTTATTAGCTAACTAATTGTTTATTAATACTAATAAAAGCGCCAAAGTAGTTTTACTGTTTTGGCGCTTTTTGTATATAAAGCAGTTTTATAGAGCTCGATACATCACTATTAATAAATCCTTAAAAGTGTGTTTATTATTTGATTTTGTTTGATTTATAGTCAAAGATAGAAGGAACAATTAGTAACGAGGTCAAAGGAATGAAAATAACCTACCTGCTCTATAGCATGTTTTACTTAAGCATTTGTTTTCTTTTCTATTTTGAACAACTCTCCGCCATTGCTGCAGCTATTATAGTGTTGTTATCTGCAATTTTTTATATAAAACCAGCAAAACCTGAAACAGCAAATGACAATGCGTCACTAGGTGCAGCGCAGTCGTTCAATAACAAAATTGCACAAAACATTACCAAAGCCACCTCAAAAAATGCCATGGGCGCAGCTGAAGTGTCATTTTATGTTGATAGCTTATCCAAAGAAATAGACGCTTGTTATAACGAGAGTGAAACTGTCGGGCGTGCCACACACGAGCTTTCACAAAATAGCACTGAACTCAGTGACAACATGACCACCATTAATCAAGCAATGGTACAAACAGCGCAAGCCTCAAGCTCTGCCGATAGCCGCTTACAAACGGCCACCAGCCAAATTGATTCGTTATCAGGCTCTATAGATAAAGTGGCCCAGCAATTAGATTTATTATTAAAAAGTGCCAGTGATATACAAAGCATTACCCAAGTTATTCAAAACATTGCAGAGCAAACCAACCTACTTGCTTTAAATGCTGCCATAGAGGCCGCTCGCGCAGGTGAGCAAGGTCGTGGTTTTGCAGTTGTTGCCGACGAAGTGCGTAACCTTGCAAATAAAACCAATGAAGCAACCAAACAAATTGCAGACATGCTTACAGACATTAACGCCAACAGTATAAAAACCAATGAAGATATGAAGCAGGTTTCACAGCAAAGTATTTCTGTAAAATCAGAGCTTGAAAACGTGACTCAATCCTTTTTAACAATTAACCAAGATATTGGTGCCTCATCTACCGCGCTTGATAGTATGCATCAGTCTGTTTCTGCATTTCAGCATGCAACCACACAAATAAATAGCTCAGTCACTAGCATCAGTAGTTTATTGGGCGAAGTTACTAAAAAAGGCAGTACAATTTCTCAGCAAGCGTCTTCTTTATCGCTGGGATCAGAATCAATATTTAGAGAGCTTGAAAACATAGAGTATGACGCATTCTTTAAACCAATCCTGATATCGGCTAAACACGCCAGTAAAGCAATTGGCGAATGTTTTGAGGGTTGGATCCAAAGCGGAAAAATAACCCAGCAACAACTTTTTTCGCAAAACTATAAACCCATCGAGAATACTAATCCAACCAAGTACACAACCGATTACGATAAACTTACAGATCAATCACTGCCGGCTATTCAAGAACCAATACTGGAAAATAAAGACATAATTTTTGCAGGAGCCGTTGATACTAAGGGCTACTTTCCTACTCATAACAAACGCTATAGCCAAGCCCTAACCGGTAACTTTGAAAAAGATTTAGTAAACAACCGTACTAAACGTATTTTTAATGACCCGACAGGAATTCGCTGTGGTAGCCACACAGAAAGCTTTTTATTACAAACCTATAAACGTGATACCGGTGAAATACTGCATGACCTTTCGGTGCCAATTTATGTAAACGGTAAACATTGGGGCGGGTTTAGAATAGGGTTTAAGAGTACTAAACATTAAAAAAGGGAGACACATGGTCTCCCTTTTTATAAGTGATGTGTTTATTTTTTAGAAAATAGCATACGTTTAAAGGTGTTATCAGCCAAAATGTAATGATGAAATAATGCAGCCGCCGCATGTAAGCCTATTACGTAATAACCAACTTCACCCGCAGTTTCGTGTATTTCTTTAATGGTTTTACCCAGCTCTTTGTTTTCACTTGCCAATGGAGGCAGCTCTAAACCAAAAAATGGCACAGGTTTACCTGCCATACTTAATATTAACCAACCCGCAATTGGCATAGCAAACATAAACACATACAGCGCAAGGTGTACAAATTTAGCTAACTTATCTTGCCACTTTGCAGGCTCAGGGTGTATAGCTGGTACCGAGCCCCCCACTACACGCGCAACTATCCTCACGCTGACTAAAACTAAAACCGATAAACCCAACATAAAATGCCACATTTTAAAGGCATCACGGGTTTCTGTGCCTTTATCAAATAATTCACGTAGCTCTATACTGCCGTAAACAGTGACAATTAAAATAAACATAAGCCAGTGCAAGGCTATAGAGAGTGTATTGTAATGAGTCGTTGTGTTTTTAAAATTCATAAGGCCTCTTTTAGTGAAGAAACGCAATTGAGTAAAGTGCTCACTTTATGCGTTATGACTACATGTTTACACGTTAACCTTTACTCACTCACACTTTAATGATCTGAAACATGAAATTAGCTATTAACTCAGATGAATGGTTTAAAGGTTTTAATTACAATAACTATGCAAACTTAAAATAAACTTAAATAGTAGGCAAAAAACGGCAACCTTAAGTTATCGTTTTAAACAATTAACGTGTTTTAAAAATAATAAACAGCAGCAAATGAAAGAGTATCGAGAACGACGAGTGATTTAGACTAGCCAAAGCTTGAAGAATTGGCTCTTATGATGTCTGAAGTCAAGATTTTACCCCTTTAGTTCTTGATTTGTTTATCTTTTCTCCGTGTTCGAGCAAAATAAGCATTTCTTTAGCTACCAATGCAGCAGGTGGCAAGAACATTGTTGAAATTATGCGAGCATCAATGATAACCTCATGTTTATCGGTAATCTTGTCTTTATTGATTGCTAGTGCACCGTTTTTACGAAGCTGGTCTTCAACGAGAAATGGCAACAAAGTCCCCTGCTTAGCCCAGGTCTTCTCCTCTTCTGTCGAGTTTGGAAAACCCGCAACTCGCTTTCCCTGAACCAAAAACTTGCCATTTTTTAGCTTTACATTCGCAAAAGCGCCCGCTCCATGCCCACTACTCCCGATAACTCCACCGCTTTCGTAAATTTTCGCCATTATATCAAGTAACTTTTCATTCGAAGCCACATCGAACAGCGTCCCGTAGCCCCCACCTATAAAAACGGCAGCATAATCCTCAGGGTTAACCTGATCCGGATTCAGTGAGCTATTAGCCCTGCCCAAAAAACCTTCATACTTTATTGTGTAACTGCTGATACCAAGAGGATCCATCATAAACGGCACTGCACCTCCGGCCGGAGAAGCAAAATCAACTGTATAGCCATGAGAAACAAAGATATGATACGAAGGTGCGTATTCCCAAAGGTTATTTCTAGCATCATGCTTATCAGGATCGCCCATATCTTCCAAATTTGAGGCGATGATCAGAATCTTTTTGGCGTCGCCTGCTTGGGCTGGCAGAGCAAAGCCGATAAGGATGATGCCCAATGCCAAAACTAAATTTTTCATATTCACTCCATTGATTTAACTTATGCCCAGAATTAGGCTTAACGCCCTGTTAAGAACCAAGATGACCCCATTAGTTTTTGATGTCTGAAGTCAAGATTTGACCCCATTAGTTCTTTAAACGACTTGTTAACAGGCTTATTCTCAAGACTTAGGGATCAATTTATTTATACTCCCCATAAGTTGATTTACTTGGTCTAACCCCACGACATTTTCACTTTTCTTATCTGCTTTTTGATTATCAGATGGTGAAGTAAAAATAACTTTAGACGCTTCCGAAAGAATTTGATCTTTCACCTCATTGTCTACAGCCAAGTCTCCATAGTTAGGTAACGATGTTGCAACAGCTGCTTTATGAGCATAAACCTCTTCTAGAGTACGCTCTCTCTTATATTGGCCAAATGCAAAGGCAAAGAGAGCATAAACAGGAATTAATAAACCAATACGTAATAAAACCGACGACCAAAGAACACCAGAACCGTTTTCAGCATCTTTTATCAAGGTTGCTACTGTTTCATTGTCGAAAACACCAATTATTGAAGAGACAACACAAAAAGTAGTTATTAATGAAGTTACCGCCGTAATTACTGAGGCCCAAAACCAACGTTTTTGATTTTTATTGAGATCTTCTTTACGCTTTTCAAATGATTTTGATAATGAACCTGCAACAGCAGGTTCAATTAACTTATTCACATTTTGTTTAATTACTTCAACTTCTCGATTGTGCGCAAGAAATTTTTGAATTTCATCATCAAGTAATTGAGACTTACCTTCTAATTCTTTACCTAAAGTATATAAATAATTAATTCCCCATGTTTGAAGGTTTGTACGCGCACTTTCAACTTGTTGAAAGGCTTGATGAAAATGCTGCTGATTTTTAGAGTTTATAAAATTCTGGCTATGCGTAAATGCATTGTTTAATTGCCCATGTAGGGAATTTAATATGTTCCATGGAATATCAGATAGAAAGCCATCTTGTTTGAAAGACTTCACCGATTTTTTAAGATCATTCACGGCAACAAGATAATCATCAACAGTCAAATTTTGCCAAGGAGCTAACGCCGGTTTAGCTTCTTCTATCTTAGACAGATCTAATGCTAATAGATTATCGGTGACGGTAAGTATTTGTTGTTCTACTTGGGTCGATGGCACAGTATACTCCTTTGCCTGTTAACGCCGTTATAAGCGGTTTAAAAAGTTTTGGCTATACTGCCCGAAGGGCAAGCCAAACTTTTTAAATCCGACTTGATAACCTTGTTAGGTTTTATTGCGTTTCGTAATGTCCGCAAGAGCGACAAACTATATATTTTTGTTCAATCATATCTAAAAACATATTTAAGATACGATCAACTACGGTAGGTGGCAAAAAGTTAGCTGTTTTAATCTCAGCTTTAGACATAAGCTCAGCTTCTTTTTTTCCGCATTTGTTACATTTAAGTTTCATTTACATCCCTTTAATCTCTTCAGGTGAATAACCTCTAGATTTTAATTCTTGAAATGCTGCAGACCCTTTTAAAGGGGATCTTTTCATTTCATTTTTAACAATCCTTGCTAATTCAGAATCAGATTTCGAAGGCATTTCAGCCTTGAACTCTCTATTTCTTTCATTCGCAGCCTTTGCTTCATCAACAATAGCTCCACCTGCTTTCATAGCTAAATCACCCGCTTTTTTCCAAAAACTCATATACTTCTCCTAAGTTGAGTTGAACTACTTAAAACCTAACAGCTTATTGAACACCACTTTGGGGGGTTATAAAACCCCAAAACGGCGTATATTACATGGCTCAATAATTCCACTAAATAACTTCAATGTAAACAAGTTATTACGCAAGTTATAAAATTATCGTTTTTAAAATACACCAAAACGACTTTTAATAATGTTATTGGACAAAACACCATTAACTGTCTATATATACAGTATTCTTTTTTAAGTTAAATATCGTTTATGAAATCTCTGTTTCTAACCATGATTAAATTATAATGGTGCGCTTTAAAACAAAAAAAGCACAACCCAAAAGGCTGTGCTTTTTAATCAACTAACATTCATACGTTTATAAACATTAGTTTACAAACGAATACCGCCGTCTATCTCTACTACACGGCCAGTAAAAAAGTCGTTTTCGATAATATACTGAGCAGTATGGGCTATTTCAGCGGTTTCACCTAAGCGCCCTACTGGTGTTACAGCCAGCATGCGCTGTTTGGCTTCTGGCTTCATTACATCTGTCATCGCGGTGCTAATAACACCTGGGGCAATTGCGCCAACGCGGATACCAAAACGGCCAAGCTCTTTAGCCCATGTAGTGGTTAATGCCACAACACCCGCTTTTGAGGCAGCGTAATTTGTTTGGCCAATATTACCCGCACGCGCTACGCTCGACATGTTTACAATTACGCCGCCTTTGCCTGATTCAATCATGTGGCTAGCCGCTTCGCGCCCTGCTAAAAATACACCTGTTAAGTTAACGTCAATTACTGATTGAAATTGATCAAGCGACATTTTTTTAACCACTTTGCCGTCTTTGGCTTTTATAAACATACCATCGCGTAAAATGCCGGCGTTATTAATTAATACCCCAATGTGACCAAAGTCACTGTTAATAGTATTAAATACGTCTTCAACTTCGCTCTCAACGGTTACATTAGCGCTGTAGCCTTTAATAGTGCCTGTTACGCCTGCTAATGCAGATAGCTGCTCGGTTGCTTCATTTAACTGGGCTTGCGCCATATCAATTAAGGCAATATTAGCGCCCATTAAGGCAAACTTTTGCGCCATTGCAAAACCTAAGCCTTGTGCGCCACCGGTAATAACTACGGTATTATTTTTTATTTCCACAATACTTTCCTACTTCGAAAACAATTTAAAAATGGCACTAAAATCATCACTGCCTGCACCTTTGTGCTGCATCATAGTGTATAAATTTTTAGCCATTGAGCCCATTGGCGTTAGTGAATTACTTTGTTGCGCTGCTTCCATAGCAAGGCCTAAGTCTTTAGCCATTAAATCGACCATAAAGCCAGGTTTATAGTCGTTACTAGCTGGTGCGGTTTCCATAACACCTGGGCAGGGGTTATAAAGTTCTAACGTCCAGTTACGACCCGAACTTGCGCTCATTATGTCGCTGAGTACTTTTGCATCGAGGCCGTTATTAATGCCCATTTGAATGGCTTCACTGGTGCCTGCCATTAAAATACTCAACAGCATATTGTTACATATTTTGGCAACTTGCCCTGCACCAATATCACCAGCATGGAATATGTTTTTACCCATATCGACTAATACAGTATTGGCTTTATCGAATGCAGCTTGCTCACCACCAACAATAAACGTAAGCGTTCCTGCTGTTGCACCTGCTACACCACCCGATACCGGTGCATCAACAAACGCAATACCTTGCTCACTTAGGGCATGGCCAACGTCACGTGCTGATTGTGCATCTATAGTTGAACAATCAATCACTAACGTGCTTTTACTTAGTACTTTAATTAAACCCGATTGCTCGTCTGTGCCTAAATAAAGTGATTTAACATGTTTGCTTGCCGGTAGCATGCTAATTAGCACATCAGCCTCGTGAGCACAGTCACTGGCGCTTTGCGCCGCACTAGCCCCATGATTCACAAGCTCTTTCACGGCCTCTGCACTTAAGTCAAACACGCGCACACTGTGGCCTGCTTTAACTAAGTTTGCTGCCATTGGGCCGCCCATGTTTCCTAAACCAATAAATCCTATATTAAGTTTACTCATCGCTTTACCCTTGTAAATTTAGTTGTGAAAAGTACGGCTCTAGCGGATGTTGCTCGCCAAAGCGGTTTGCAAAAAAGCTCTCTACTACTTCTTTTGGTACATCAGCTAACGATTTAAACTGCCACTGTGGCGCACCGTCTTTATCGATTAGTAAGGCACGTACACCTTCTTGAAACTCGCCCACTTCACCGGCACGAACCGACATGCCCAATTCCATTTTAAAACACTCAGCTAAGTTTTTACCTTTGCTATGTTTGAGCTGCTCACTTACTAAGGCACAACTTAATGGGCAACCATGCGCCAACGATTTTTGTGCGCGTTGTAGCCATTTGTCATCTGTGGTTAGATTTAAAATGTAATCTACCTGCTGCTGTAACGTGTCAAACTCGCCAAGCTTTTGAATCAAGCTTAAGTTTGCTTTTAAATTGCCTTTTGGCATACGGCTAGAGTTGTTATCTAACTCAATAAGCAAGGTACTTAGCTTGTCGTGATTTAAACTTGCTGTTTTACCCCATTTAGTATTGAGTAATGCTTCAACAAGCTCTGGGTACTTGTCGGCATTAACAAAGTGGTCGGCAAGCGATACAAGCTTAGCGTCTTCACAATTTATAGATGCCGAGGTCAGCCCTAAAAACAAACCAACATGGGCGGGCATTTTATGTAAAAAATAACTGCCGCCTACATCAGGGTAAAGCCCAATAGTTTGCTCTGGCATGGCAATGCGTGATGTTTCGGTAACCACACGGTGGCTAGCACCGGCCATTAAACCTAAACCGCCGCCCATTACAATCCCGTTCCCCCACACTAAAATGGGTTTGTTGTAACAGTGAATTAGGTAATCGAGCTGATACTCTTGAGTAAAAAATTCTTCAACCAGTGAGCTCGGTTTTCCCTCACTCATTGCTTTGTGTAAGCTCACTACATCGCCACCGGCACAAAATGCTTTTTCACCAGCGCCTTTAAGAACCACTAATGCAATGTTATCGTCTTTGTCCCATTGCTGTAGTTGCGGCTCGAGTAAGCTGATCATTTCAAAATTAAGAGCATTTAACGATTTAGGCGCATTTAAGGTTGCAAAACCAATGAGTCGGCCATTGTCTGTGGTTGCCGTTTCAAATACCACGGCAGCATCAGCTGAATTTAAACGAGTAAGTTCGGTCATTAGCCATTCACCCAAATAGCTTTACGTTTTTCTAAAAAGGCGTTCACGCCCTCTTGCTGATCTTCGGTATCAAATAAACCAACAAACAGTTCACGCTCCAGTGGCAATGTATTCGCCATTGGTTGATGACGCCCTTTTTGAATCAAGGTTTTACATGCAGCAACCGACGATGGACTTTGCTCTGCTACTTGGTTTGCCAGTTTTAATGCTGCGGCAAAGCTTTCACCTTGTGCAACCACTTCTTCTACTAAACCAATTTGCAGGGCTTTATCGGCTTTTAAGCGCTCACCGCATAAAATCATGCGTTTTGCCCAGCCTTCACCTACGAGCCATGCTAAGTTTTGCGTTCCACCAGCACAGGGTAATAAACCCACTTTTGCTTCAGGTAACGCCATTTGTGCTTGCTCTTCTGCAATACGAATATCACAAGCAAGCGCTACTTCAAGGCCGCCACCCATTGCATAGCCATTAATGGCTGCAACCGACACACCTCTAAAATTAGTTAGCGCTTCAAACGCTTCACCAAATACACGTGACATATCTGCAGCTACACCTTTATCGCCACTGGCAAATACATTTAGGTCGGCACCGGCGCTAAAGAACTTCTCGCCTTCACCAGTCAGTACTAACGCATAAATATTTTTATTGGTATTTAATTGGTTAACCGTGTCTTTAAGCGCCACTAAGGTGTCTTTCGTCCAGGTATTCGCTGGCGGATTCGACATGGTTAAAATAGCTACATGGCCTTCAATAGTTAACTCAATGCTAGGATTTGACATACTAATCTCCTTATAAAACTTCGCTGGCTGATTCGGCTAAAATACGACGCGCAATAATCACACGCATAATTTCGTTAGTGCCCTCAAGAATTTGATGAACACGTACATCTCTAACATGGCGCTCAAGCGGGTATTCTTTTATGTAACCGTAGCCACCATGAATTTGCAGCGCGTCATTACAAACAGTAAAACCTACATCGGTTGCAAAGCGTTTAGCCATAGCACAATAAGTGGTTTTTTCACTGTCGTTAGTATCGAGTTTAAACGCCGCTAAGCGCACCATTTGGCGTGCTGCTACAAGCTCGGTATTCATATCGGCAATTTTAAACTGTAGCGCTTGAAACGCAGCCAATGGCTTACCAAATTGGGTACGCTCTTTTAAATACTCACGTGCGGTATTAAGTGCCGCTTGTGCTGTACCAATAGAGCAAGTGGCAATATTAATACGGCCGCCGTCTAAACCTTGCATTGCAAATTTAAAGCCTTCACCTTCTTGGCCTAATAAGTTTGCGGCTGGAATACGCACATCTTCAAAGCTAATTAAACGTGTAGGCTGTGCATTCCAGCCCATTTTTTCTTCTGCTTTTCCGTATTCAACGCCTGGTGCATCTGCAGGTACAACAAAAGCCGAAATACCGCCAGGGCCGTCGGCTCCCGTACGTGCCATTACCACTAATATTTCGGTTTCACCAGCGCCTGAAATAAACATTTTTGAGCCGTTAATAACATACTCATCACCGTCACGCACTGCTTTAGTTTTTAATGACGCAGCATCAGAACCCGAGCCTGGCTCAGTTAAGCAATACGATGCAAGTAATTCACCCATTACTAATTGTTCAACGTATTGCTCTTTTACGGTATCGGTCGCAAAACTGGCTATCATCCACGTTGCCATATTATGAATAGTTAACATGGCCGTTGTTGCCGTACAGCCCATCGCCAGCTGTTCAAAAATAATGCTTGAATCTAAGCGAGATAAACCTAAGCCACCGGCTTCTTCTGGGGTGTATAAACCACAAAAACCTAGCTCACCAGCGGCTTTTATTGTGTCTTTAGGAAAAATATGTTCGCGATCCCACTTGGCAGCGTGTGGTGCTAGTTCAGACTCTGCAAATTGGCGAGCCGTTTGCGCAAAGGCTTGTTGATCTTCAGATAAGTTAAAGTCCATGGTAGACCTCTTTAAGTGTGTTTTGTTTGTTGTCAGTTCATCCCATAACGGGAGTAATTAGTGAGGAGCGACAACACTGTGTGTTGTGCCCCTCTTTTTTATTAATTATTCAGTGCAATATTATTTAAGATTAATACTCATGTTTGGACCTGAGGCAATGTCATCCTCAAACCAACGAGAGGTAATAGTTTTAGTTTCTGTGTAAAAACGAATACCTTGTTTACCATAGGTGTGAGTATCGCCGTAAAATGAGCCTTTCCAGCCAGTAAACGAGAAAAATGGCAACGGCACAGGAATAGGCACATTAATACCGACTTGGCCTACTTCAATTTCGTGTTGGAACTTACGTGCAGCTGCACCACTTGATGTAAATAATGAGGTACCGTTACCGTAAGGGCTTTCGTTAATAAGGGCGATGGCTTCTTCAAGCGTATCTACAAACATACACGCCAGTACTGGGCCAAAAATCTCTTCTTTGTAAAGATTCATCTCTTTGGTTACATCAGTAAATAACGTTGGACCTACCCAGTTACCTTGCTCAAACCCTTCAACAGTAAAATCAGAGCCATCAATTAAACAGGTTGCGCCTTGCGCTTTACCATCGGCAATCAATGATAAAATACGCGCTTTTGCAGCTGGTGATGTTTGCGGACCATAAGCGGCGTCTGCATCATCCCATACACCTGGGCGTACACCTTCAAAGCCAGCTTTAATTTCATCAACCCAGTCTTTTGCTTGGCCAACAAATACCGCCACTGAAATACCCATACAACGCTGACCTGCCGCACCAACCGATGCGCCTACTAAGTTATTAACTACGTGAGACTTGCTTGCATCAGGCATAATTACCATGTGGTTTTTAGCGCCCACACAGGCTTGCACACGTTTTAGATGTTGTGTGCCTTTAGAATAAATGTATGCACCTACGCCACATGAACCTACAAATGAAATAGCGCGAACCGCTTTGTCTTCTAATAAACGGTCAACTTGTGGTTTAGTACCATGCACAACTTGTAAAACACCCTTTGGTGCACCCGCTTCAATAAATAGCTCAGCTAAACGCATTGGCGTAAGTGGGTCTTGCTCAGAGGGTTTTAAAATAAAGGTATTACCGCACACAATTGCCAGTGGGAACATCCAAAGTGGGATCATGGCCGGAAAATTAAATGGGGTAATACCTGCACATACACCCAATGGTTGCATGTAAGAATACGTATCGATTTTACGCGCTACGTTTTCCATCGTCTCGCCCATCATTAATGATGGTGCATTAGCAGCTTGCTCGACTACTTCAATACCACGCCACACATCACCTTTGGCATCTTCAAATGTTTTACCTAATTCATGACAAATAATAGTGGCTAATTCATCATGGTTTTCTTTTAACAGCGCCGCGTATTTCATCATAATGCGCGCACGTTCTGTAATAGGAACGTCTTTCCACGTTTTAAACGTTTCGCTGGCAGAGGCAATAGCCGCGTCCATTTCAGCGTCTGTAGCACAAGGTACTTGCGCTAACACTTCTTGATTAGCAGGATTTACAACATCAATTAGTTCATTTGAAGTTGATTGAATAAATTCGCCGTTAATGAGTAAGGGTACTTGGTGCATAATTAAAATCCTATTGATTAAATTGGGTACAGCAGCGTTTTTGTTATAGTTGCTGCGGCTTTATTATTAGTTAAAGTGCTTCTACGGCCATAGCAACGGCTTCACCGCCACCAATACATAAAGAGGCTACGCCCTTTTTAAGACCCCGGTTTTTAAGTGCATGGATAAGTGTTACTAAAATACGCGCACCGCTGGCACCAATAGGATGACCCAATGCACAAGCGCCACCGTTAACATTAACTTTGCTTTCATCGAGCTTTAACTCGTTAATAGCTAGCATGGTAACCATGGCAAACGCTTCGTTAATTTCCCATAGGTCAACATCTGCGGTTGTCCACCCTGCTTTTTCAAGCACACTGTTCATTGCACCAACAGGCGCTACGGTAAATTCACTGGGTTTTTGAGAATGCGTGCTGTGAGCCACAATTTTGCACAGTGGCGTTAAACCCTCTGCTTTTGCTTTTGATTCGCTCATTAAAATCAGTGCTGCGCCACCATCTGAAATAGACGATGAGTTTGCCGCAGTAATAGTGCCGTCTTTTTTAAATGCTGCACGTAAACTTGGGATTTTTTCAGGGCGAGCATTACCAGGTTGTTCATCAATTGAAACTGTTACATCACCTTTGCGGGTTTTAATAGTATGAGGGACGATTTCGTTGTCAAAGCTACCATTTTCTATGGCTGCGTTTGCTTTACTTAACGAACCCAGTGCAAACGCGTCCATTTGCTCACGGCCAATGCCATATTCATCAGCCGTGTCTTGAGCAAAACAACCCATTGCTTTATTGTCGTAAGCATCTTCAAGGCCATCGCTCATCATATGATCTTTTATTTCACCATGTCCCATACGCATACCGCCACGGGCTTTAGGAATAAAGTAAGGCGCATTGGTCATGCTTTCCATACCACCAGCGATTGCTGATTCAATAGAACCTGCCTTAATTAAATCATTCGCTAACATCGCTGCTTTTAAACCCGAGCCACATACTTTATTAATAGTGGTAGCGCCTGTGCTCAGTGAAAGCCCTGCTTTAAGCATTGCTTGACGTGCAGGCGCTTGGCCTAAACCGGCTGGTAATACACAGCCCATAATCACTTCATCAATTGCATCATTGCTTAAACCCGTTTGAGCAAGTGCACCTGCAATAGCTGTAGCACCAAGCTCGGTAGACTGCGCATCACTTAGTGCGCCCATAAATCCACCCATTGGGGTGCGTTTTGCTGCTACAATTACAACGCTTTCTAAAGACATAAAAGGCTCCATTTTCAATTAACGCAAACATGTTTTATTATGTTTAGCTTAATGTTTAAACTAATCTGATAAATACGAGCATACATAAAATTTACGTTTACGCCAACGTAAATCTAAAATCAACTTTCTAATTAGTGTAAAAACTGTAAAGCAAGCTTGCTGAAAATGTATTGGAACCTCCACAAATGGCTTATAACGTTTATAAACACTCAACTTCTAGTGTAAATCCGCATTTATTTTGTACGTCTAAAGTATAACAACCAGATCGCACTTTACCTTTACGTAAACTTCACTTATATTGGTGATATTCGAATGAGGTAAACATTACAATGAAATCAGATAATCAAACAAACTTTGCAAATTCAGCCAATGAGCCGGCTAAGAACGAACAGACTTTTAGTATCAGCGAATTAGCGAAAGAATTTGATATTACCACGCGCTCTATTCGCTTTTACGAAGACCAAGGGCTTATATCACCAGAGCGCAACGGCCAAACTCGTATTTACTCAAAGCGCGATAAAGTACGCCTTAAGTTAATACTTCGTGGTAAACGTTTAGGGTTTACCTTGGCTGAAACCGGTCGTTTGTTTGAACTTTATGATGCAGACAAATCAAGCGCTAAACAGTTAGTTACTATGCTTGACCTCATCAGCGAAAAAAAGGCCGACCTATCTCAACAAATGGACGACATTAAAGTTGTGCTAATGGAGTTGGTTACCGCAGAACGTCGTTGTCGCGACACGCTTAGCAAAATAGATGAATAAAATATAATAAACGTCATCAAACACACAGGAATGAATCATGAGCACTATTTCACTATATAAAGAAATGAATTTTGGTCTTGGCGAAACAGCGGACATGATCCGCAGTCATGTTAATAGCTTCGCAAGTCAAGAAATTGCCCCACTAGCTGAAAAAACAGATCTGGATAATGCGTTTCCCAATCAACTTTGGCCGCAAATGGGTGAAATGGGCGTTTTAGGCATGACCGTTGATGAAGAATTTGGTGGTGCGGGTTTAGGTTATTTAGAGCACGTTATTGCCATGGAAGAAATTAGCCGTGCAAGTGCCTCTATTGGCTTAAGCTATGGTGCGCATTCAAACCTGTGTGTTAATCAAATAAACCGTAATGGATCACAAGCACAAAAAGAAAAATATTTACCTAAACTAATTAGCGGTGAACACATTGGTGCCTTAGCCATGAGTGAGCCTAACGCGGGCTCTGATGTTGTATCAATGAAACTTAAAGCCGAGAAAAAAGGCGATAAGTACATTTTAAACGGCAATAAAATGTGGATCACCAATGGCCCTGATGCCGATACCTTAGTTATTTACGCAAAAACAGATTTAAACGCCGGTGCGAAAGGTATTACCGCCTTTATTGTTGAGAAAACATTCCCGGGGTTTTCTACCGCACAAAAGCTCGACAAACTCGGTATGCGCGGTTCAAACACCTGTGAACTGGTATTTGATAACTGCGAAGTACCCGAAGAAAACATTTTAGGTAACTTAAACGAAGGCGTTAAGGTACTTATGAGCGGCCTTGATTACGAGCGAGTTGTTTTAGCTGCAGGCCCGTTAGGAATTATGCAAGCATGTATGGACATTGTGGTGCCTTACATTCATGAGCGTAAGCAGTTTGACAGCCCGATTGGTCAATTTCAGTTAATTCAAGGCAAAATTGCCGATATGTATACACAAATGAATGCTGCTCGCTCATATGTGTACACAGTAGCAAAAGCCTGTGATCGCGGCGAAACCACCCGTAAAGACGCAGCTGGCGCAATTTTATACGCTGCAGAGCTTGCAACTAAAATGGCCCTTGATGCAATCCAAATTTTAGGCGGCAATGGCTACATAAACGAATACGCAACAGGTCGTTTACTGCGTGATGCGAAATTATACGAAATTGGCGCAGGCACTTCAGAAATACGCCGCATGTTGATTGGCCGTGAATTATTTACTGAAAGCCGTTAAGGATTAATTTATGACGATTTTAAAATCGAGCGTTAATCCCCACGATCCTAGCTTTGTGCAAAACCACAAAAATATGTCGGCGCTGGTGGATGATTTACGCGATAAAGTTGCCAATATTAGCTTAGGTGGTGGCGCTGCACTTAAAGAGCGCCATGAAAGCAGAGGAAAGCTGTTTGTTCGTGACCGTATCAGTACTTTATTAGATGAAGGCTCACCCTTTTTAGAAATATCGCAATTTGCTGCATTTGGTGTGTATGAACAAGAGATACCTTGTGCCGGTGTAGTTGCAGGTATTGGTCGCGTAAAAGGCGTTGAATGTATGGTGATTGCAAACGACGCGACAGTTAAAGGTGGCACCTATTTCCCGCTTACTGTTAAAAAGCATTTACGCGCACAAGATATTGCTGAGCGTTGCCACTTACCGTGTATTTACTTAGTTGATTCTGGCGGTGCCAACCTGCCAGAGCAAGACGATGTATTTCCAGACAAACTGCATTTTGGGCGTATTTTTTACAATCAAGCACGTATGTCGGGTAAAGGCATTCCTCAAATTGCAGTGGTTATGGGCTTATGTACCGCAGGCGGTGCGTATGTGCCCGCTATGGCCGATGAAAGTATTATTGTAAAAGAGCAAGGCACTATATTTTTAGCAGGCCCACCACTGGTAAAAGCGGCAACCGGTGAAGAAGTCACCGCAGAAGAACTTGGCGGCGCCGATGTTCATTGTAAAACATCGGGTGTGGCAGATCATTACGCTGAAAATGATGCGCATGCATTATCAATTGCACGCCAATGTATAGAGCGAATTAATTACACACGTCCTACCGCCCCATTATTAGATGACGTAAAAGCTCCACGATACGATATTAACGAGCTTTACGGCATTGTTGGTACTGATCTTAAAAAGCCATTTGATGTGCGTGAAGTAATAGCTCGCACTGTCGATGACTCGTCTTTTGATGAATTTAAACGTTACTTTGGCGAAACACTAGTGACAGGCTTTGCCAGCATTTATGGTAACCCTGTGGGCATAGTGGCTAACAACGGTATTTTATTTAGTGAGTCGGCGCAAAAAGGCGCGCACTTTATTCAGCTGTGTGCTCAGCGCAACATTCCATTGGTATTTTTACAAAATATTACTGGCTTTATGGTCGGTAAAAAATACGAAGCCGAAGGCATTGCTAAGCATGGCGCTAAAATGGTGATGGCGGTGTCGTGTGCTGATGTACCAAAATTCACCGTGCTTATTGGCGGCTCTTATGGCGCCGGCAATTATGGTATGTGTGGCCGTGCATTTGAACCGACCATGATGTGGATGTGGCCAAATGCCCGTATTTCAGTCATGGGTGGTGAGCAAGCTGCCGGTGTTATGGCACAAGTTAAACAAGATGGATTAGCCCGTAAAGGCGAAAGCATGAGCGAGCAAGAAGTTAGCGATTTTAAAAAGCCAATTATTAGTCAATACGAACAACAAGGTCATCCTTATTATGCCAGTGCCCGCTTATGGGATGATGGCATTATAGACCCTGTCGATACACGTAATGTGTTGGGGCTTGCATTAACTGCAGCTAAAAATGCACCACAGCGTGAGTCTAAGTTTGGCGTATTTAGAATGTAACCGGAGCGCACAATGTCAGTAACACTACAAATAACAAAATCTAATGTGGCTGTACTCGTTTTAAGCCGCCCAGAAAAACGTAATGCGTTTAATAGCGACGTTATCCATGAGCTTATTCAATGTATTGAACATGCTAATACGCTCGATATTCGTGCCTTAGTCCTCAAAACCGAAGGTAAACATTTTTCAGCCGGTGCCGACTTAGCCTGGATGAAATCGATGGCAGATAATAACTATAACGATAACTTAGCTGATTCAATGCAACTGGCTAAACTTATGCAAGTATTAGCACAGAGCCCACATCCTACAATTTGTGCGGTACAAGGTGCCGCCTTTGGTGGAGCATTAGGGTTAATTGCCTGCTGTGATATTGCGCTTAGTAAAGACGATGCACAATTTTGTTTAAGTGAAGTTAAACTTGGGCTAATACCTGCCGTGATCAGCCCTTATGTGATTAAGGCCATTGGTGAACGTGCTGCACGAAGATATTTTTTAACTGCAGAGGTATTTGATGCCCATACCGCAAAGCAACTGGGTTTAGTGCATCAAATTACTGGGAACTTAGAAACAGCCCTCGATAATTTGCTGCAAACCTTGATTGATAACGGCCCTATTGCCGTTAAGGCCGCAAAAGCACTTATTAACGATGTTGCCAATAAAGAGATAAACGAGGAGCTAATTGCACTGACTGCAGAGCGTATAGCTAAAATTCGTGTATCAACTGAAGGCCAAGAAGGACTGAGCGCCTTTTTTGATAAACGCCCTCCCCAATGGCAACTCTAGGACGCATTATGAACACAGTACAATTACAAAAAATTCTGATTGCTAACCGTGGCGAAATTGCCTGTCGTATTATGCGCACCGCAAAGCAAATGGGCTTAACCACGGTTGCGGTGTATTCAGATGCAGATAAAAACGCGCAACATGTAAAAATGGCCGACGAAGCCTACCATATTGGTGCTGCGCCAAGTAAAGATTCATACCTAGTCGCAGATAAAATTTTGCAGGTTGCTAAAACCAGTGGCGCTGATTGCATTCATCCAGGCTACGGCTTTTTATCAGAAAACAGTGAATTTGCTAAAGCCTGTGAAACCCATAACATTGCTTTTATTGGCCCACCAGCAACGAGTATTGAAGCAATGGGCTCAAAAACCCGTGCTAAAGAAATAATGGCCGCGGCTAACGTTCCTTTGGTACCTGGTTACTATGGTGATAAACAAGACCCTACTTTTTTGCAATCTGAGGCCGAAAAAATTGGTTACCCTGTTCTTATCAAAGCGGCCTTTGGCGGCGGCGGTAAAGGGATGCGAGTGGTAGAAAAGCCGAAAGACTTTATAACTGCACTTGAAGGCGCCCAACGTGAGGCCATTGCCGGTTTTGGTAACGATTTAGTGCTATTAGAGCGCTACGTTAATCAACCTCGCCATGTTGAAGTACAAGTATTTGCAGATAATCACGGTAACTGTGTTTATTTGGGTGATCGTGACTGTTCGTTGCAACGCCGACACCAAAAGGTGATTGAAGAAGCCCCTGCTCCAGGTTTATCTGACGCGCTTCGTAAAGAAATGGGCGAAGCGGCTGTACGCTGTGCATTAGCCATTAATTACCGTGGTGCGGGTACCGTTGAGTTTTTACTTTGCGGTAATGAATTTTTCTTTATGGAAATGAACACTCGCCTGCAAGTTGAGCACCCAGTGACCGAAATGGTAACCGGCGTTGATTTAGTGAACTGGCAAATTAATATAGCGGGCGGGCAAACACTGCCGTTAAAGCAATCTGATATTCAACTGCAAGGCCATAGCTTTGAAGCGCGTATTTACGCCGAAGACCCTGCAAATGACTTTATTCCGTGCTCAGGCACCATTGAAGCGCTACATGTCCCCGTTAATAGTGAATTTGTACGTATAGATACCGGGATTGCCCAAGGTGATGAAATAAGCCCCTATTACGACCCAATGATCGCAAAGTTAATTGTTCATGATGATAATCGCGAACAAGCGCTTTCTCGTTTGCAACAGGCGCTTGAGCAATTTCATTTAGCAGGCTTTAGTACTAATATTGGCTTTTTACATAACTTAGCTTGCCACGCAAGCTTTAAACAAGGCGCGCCAAGTACACACTTTATTGCTGAGCAAGGTGATTCACTCGCTACGGTTGATGAGTCATTATTGCTATCAAGCCAGCTTATTGCTGCTTTTGCCTATTTAGAGTCGTTAAACACGCACCAAGCACAAAACAATAGTGCCAGCCCTTGGCAACAACTGATTGGGTTTACTTTAAATGCACCGCAGGCAATTAAAATCCCATTTGTAGATTTACCGCTAAGCGCCGTCAAAACAGCGCAGGGTTACAATGTGACACACAGTGCGGGCGTATACAGTGTACAAGGGACGCTAAATAATGGTGAGTGCTGCGTATTTATTAACGGTGAAAAGCACAGTGCGCATGTCAGCATAACTGACAATGAAATTACTGTAATGAATAAAGCACTGCAAACTAAGTTTGAATGTGTAGATAAACATTATATTAGTTCACACGAAAATGACGCGCTGCCGCTCGCTGCGCCACTCAATGGCACGGTAGTAAAACATTTAATTGAAGTAGGTAGCACTATCACCAAAGGTGATGCCGTTGTTATTATTGAAGCCATGAAAATGGAATATACACTTAATGCACCACATGACGGCATATTACAGAGTTACTGCTTTGGTGAAGGTGAACTAGTTTCACACGGCGCACTGTTAGCCATTGTTGAAGATACGACTGTGCAGGAAGGTGCTTAATGAGTGCCTTTGCAAACAAAGTTCGTATTGTTGAAGTGGGTGCACGTGATGGTTTACAAAATGAAAAAACCGTCAGCACTGAAGATAAAGTAACACTTATTAATGCCCTCGCCGCCGCGGGATTAAAAGACATAGAAGCTGGTGCATTTGTATCCCCAAAATGGGTGCCACAAATGGCAGACTCAAGCGAAGTGATCAGTGCCCTTGATCTTCCAGAGATTAATTTAAGTGCCTTAACGCCAAATTTAAAAGGCGCACAAGCTGCGCATGCTGTTGGTATTAAAGAATTTGCTATATTTACGGCGGCCAGCGAAGCGTTTTGTCAAAAAAATATAAATTGTTCAATAGCGCAAAGTATTGATCGTTTTAGCGAGGTAATGACTTTTGCTAAAGCGAATAATATACGCGTTCGAGGCTATGTAAGCTGTGTTTTAGGCTGCCCTTATGAGGGAGACGTTGATCCTCAGGTTGTTTTAAACGTGGCACAAAAGTTATTAGCACTTGGCTGCTATGAAGTGAGCCTTGGCGATACTATTGGTGTCGGCACCGCAGGTAAAGTAACTGAGCTGCTTACATTGCTGCTCAAGCATATCGATAAAAGTAAGCTTGCAGTACACTTTCATGATACATATGGACAGGCGCTCACAAATATTTACGCTGCCTTAAGCCTAGGTATTTCAACGGTTGACGCTGCCGTTGCTGGCCTTGGTGGCTGCCCTTACGCTAAGGGTGCGTCAGGAAATGTTGCCACCGAAGATGTTGTTTACTTACTGCAAGGGCTTGGCATTGAACATGGAATTGATTTAAAAAGGCTTGCACAAGCAGGTTGGCAAATTACTAATGCGCTTAATAAACAGCCTGTTAGTAAAGTTTCAGTGGCATTACACACACAATAATTGCAATAGCATAGAATGAGGAGTCACTCATGGCCGGTTTTGATAAAGTAGTTTCGAGTTACGAAGCTGCAATGGAAGGTTTAAAAGACGGCGATACTATCATCGCTGGTGGTTTTGGTTTATGCGGTATTCCCGAGGGATTAATAGCACAAATTAAAAAAATGCAAACCAAAGAGTTAACGGTCGTATCGAACAATTGCGGCGTTGATGACTTTGGTTTAGGACTTTTATTACAAGACAAACAAATTAAAAAAGTGGTTGCCTCTTATGTGGGCGAAAATGCTCTTTTTGAACAACAACTACTGAATGGCGAAATTGATGTAGAGCTAACACCGCAAGGGACTCTAGCAGAAAAAATGCGTGCTGGTGGTGCCGGTATTCCTGCTTTTTATACCGCCACGGGTTACGGTACGCCAGTAGCTGAGGGTAAAGAAGTAAAAGAATTTAATGGTCGCCCTTATATTTTAGAAGAGTCAATCACGGGCGAATTTGCCATTGTAAAAGCATGGAAAGCAGACCGTTACGGTAATTTAGTATTTCGCCATACCGCAATGAACTTTAACCCAATGGCCGCAACCGCAGGTAAAATTACCGTTGCCGAAGTGGAAGAGATTGTTGAACCCGGTGAGCTAGAGCCAAGTCAAATTCATACCCCTGGCATTTTTGTAAATCGCGTGATCAAGGGTAACTTTGAAAAACGCATTGAACGTGTTACCACACGAGATTAAGCAGGAGCACTTAAAATGGCATTATCACGTGAACAAGTCGCAATGCGCGTCGCTCAAGAGCTACAAGATGGGTACTATGTTAATTTAGGCATAGGTATTCCGACACTCGTCGCAAACTATGTACCCGATGGCATAGAAGTTATGCTACAGTCCGAAAATGGCCTATTAGGTATGGGTGAATACCCAACCAAAGACACTGTAGATGCAGATATGATCAACGCGGGTAAAGAAACCGTGACGGCAGCTACCGGTGCAGCTATATTTAATAGTGCAGATAGTTTTGCCATGATACGGGGTGGTCATGTAGACTTAACGGTTCTGGGCGCATTTGAGGTAGACCAAAACGGGTCTATAGCCTCATGGATGATCCCTAAAAAATTAATAAAAGGCATGGGCGGAGCAATGGATTTAGTTGCTGGTGCAAAAAACATTATTGTTACTATGACCCATGCGAGTAAACACGGCGATTCTAAATTATTAGAAAGCTGTACGTTACCGCTGACGGGCGTTAACTGTGTTAAAAAAATAGTAACCGATTTAGCCGTATTAGAAGTTAAAGACGGCGCATTTCATTTGCTAGAACGCGCACCAGGCGTATCAGTTGATGAAATTATTAGTAAAACGGCAGGTAAATTGCTTGTTGACGGTGATATTCCTGAGATGGTGTTTTAAACTACTCACAATTTCACCCTGTACCGACCTCATTCCCAGTGCCAATGGCGCTGAGTTACCCAAAATCCCTCGCAAGAGGGATTTTTTTTGCCTTTATTTTAGTTTTTGCACTATAGTGAGAATTTAACGCACCACTTAGGTGAATTCGCCCTAATAAAAAAATTAAATAACTGATATAGTTAACTTTTATTTTTGGTTTAATAATTGCCTGTAATAAGGTGATTGAAATAACTTTATATTGGATACCATGCAAACACCTATTCGCGGCCTTCGCTCTTTTTGTTTTGCCGCAAAAAGCTTAAGTTTTAAACATGCCGCCAAAGAGCTGTATTTAACGCCATCGGCGGTCAGCCATCAAATAAAGCAGCTAGAAGAGCAGCTGGGCATTGATTTATTTCAAAGGCAAACCCGTTCCATAAGCTTAACGCCAGCTGGAAAAAACTTTTTTGAAGCGATTTACCCCATTATAAATATGCTGGAAAGCACCATTACCGAATTTAGTCAGTTACAACAAAATGTAAATTTAACCATTACCCTGCCCGAGTTTTTTGCCAGTGAATTGCTAATGCCAAAACTGAGTGAGTGGACGAGTGAGCATCCTAATATTAATTTACATATGGACACCCTTAAAACACGCAAAGAGTTGACACGCCAAAGTGATTTATCAATCATTTTATCTTCAAGTAAACCGCTTGATGGGCTGGCTACTGAGTTATTTAATTTAGAATATATTCCAGCGTGTAATAAAAAGCTGCTCGATCAGTGGCAAAACGATCATTGCCAGGCACTCAATCAAGTGCCGCTTATTGTTCATAAAGCCCGGCCTTGGGCATGGCACCAATGGGCTGAAAAAGTCGGTATTGATGACTTTTCCCCTGCACAAATTATTCAAATAGACAGTATGTTTGGCGTAGCACGGGCTGCACAGCAAGGTATGGGCATTGCGCTTATTCCTTTACCAATAAGTCAAAGCTGGCTGGATGAGCAATGGCTCTACAAACTGTTTGAGCAACCACTAACAACAAAAGACAAATACTATTTAGTTCAGCATGGCTCAAGTACCGCTAATCACCCTCTCGATTTGTTTGCAAAATGGGTGATTAACACCTTTAGGCAAACTAAATAGCACATTCAATTAAGCGCTCCTTGTTGAGCGCTTTTTAGCTAATTTTAAAGTGTGCAACTTTTATTTTTAAAATCCCCCTACCGGAAAAACAACAAAAGCGTCTATTTATCAGTGTTTTATATATTGGAAAAATCTAAAACCCCATAAGTTAGTTTTTTTCACTTATTAGTTTTGTTTTTATCGCTTGTCGAAATTGAGTAAAAGCTCTAAAGTTAACTCAACCAAACGGCAACACGCTAAAAAATATAAAACGTGTTACCAAAATCAGATTTAATTAGTTTGTAACAACGAGCTAGTAAAAAAGAATCTTTATTGTGTGTGAAGATGTTGTCAGTGTAAAAAACAGCTCAAGTTCGGTGGTGACTTAGCTTGAGTTGTTTTTATTTTTACCCTTACACCCGCCAATAAACTTAAGAATCTTTATTGTGTGTGAAGATGTTGTCAGTGTAAAAAACAACTCAAGTCCGGTGGTGACTGAGCTTGGGTTGTTTTTATTTTCATTCTCATCAACAACAATAAGCCAGAGTTAGTTTTGTACTAATACAACCCCCCGAATCTTTATTGTGTGTGAAGATGTTTTTAATTGAAATGCAGCGACCGTTAAGTATCTACTTAATCATCGCTGCTTTTTTTTGCTTAAAATTTACTGTTTTCTGGCTACAAATTCTAAAACAGTCGCATTAATACAATATCTATCTTGCCCTCTAGGCCCCTCACCCGGAAATAAATGCCCTAAGTGAATACCGGTACTTTTAGACTTAAGCTCAATGCGCTGCATTCCCCAGCTATTATCTTCATGTTGGGTTACACTGTCTTTTATTGGGTGGGTAAATGAAAGCCAACCGGTGCCTGAGTTAAATCTATCGCGGGTATCAAACAAGGGTTCACCGCTTAGTTTATCAATAAAGATGCCATCGGGCGTGTTTTTAAAAATAGCATATTCTTTGCAGTAAGGGCTGTCGGTTTTAGCATTAAAAGCCACCTTATAAGCTTCACTGTTGCCAAGCTTAAACGCACCTAATGCTTTATAAAATTGCTCTGGGTTCATGTAGCCTTGGCGAGAATAGACTTCAACCCCATTTTCTAAAAATAATATGGTAGGTGTAGCCCATGTTGCCGATTTAATCGTTAACCCATCAAGCTGATCAGCATGGCGGAAAGTCATTGGAATTGTGCCTTTATAATCATTGGCAACGGCCGCTTTAAACTTTTCGCAGTAAGGGCAATAACTTTGCGAGTCTAAAATAACAATCTGTTTGCCATTTAATAATGCAGTATTATCTACCTTCGGTTTATCATTTTGAGTAAATACAACGCCGGTTGAATGATCAGGGCAATAGCCGTTTGGATTTTTTTCAAGGTAATTTTGATGATACTCTTCAGCCGAATAAAAGCGCTCAAGTGGCTTTATTTGCGTCACTATTTTTCCATAATCGGCTTTACTTAATAATTGCTGATACTCACTCGTGACCGCTTTTGCGATGCTCGCTTGCTGATCGGTAGTGGTTAAAATAATAGAGCGATATTGCGTGCCTACATCATTACCTTGACGATTCTTTTGCGTTGGATCGTGGCTCTCATAGTAATTTTGCAACAACTCTCTTGCTGAAATAATATTACTATTAAAGGTAACCTGCACCACTTCGGCGTAATTATCTTCATCAAAGCGACGGGATAACTTAGTGATATTTCTATAGGTTGGCTTAAACCCCCGGCCATCGGCGTAACCCGATTCAGCGTCTAACACACCATTAAGTGCTTCGTAGCGTTTTTCTGCACCCCAAAAACAGCCCGAACCCAGCACTATTTTTTCAACATGCATGGTTGCATCTAAATCAGTTGGTTTGATTATTTCATCTGACGATATGGCACTCATTGCACTTAGTATGCCCACAATGGCAAACGCCGATAGTATTACCCGCTTAAACATACGATGACCTCTTAGTTTTAGTTACCTTTGAGCAGACCTGTAAACTCAACAATAAATTTCACACGCAATAAAACTTTACGAAGACGGGAATTTAATCGATCCGAGTTTGTCTATTAATATCGTAATAGCACAACGACTGTGATAGCTTAAATACAAACAATATTAATAAGTTATCTGTATGAGCACTTTGCCAAGTATAAAAATATTAACAAATTCTAGTCTGCTTTTTGATGTTTCTCACTACAGCGAACAACACATACTTGCGACGCAAAAAAAACTCTGGGCGCTGTCACAGTATTGTAAAAACACCAATGAGTTTATAGATTTAGTCCCCGGAATGAACTCATTAACCTTGTATTTAAAATCAGCCAGTAATTTACATCAATGGCAAAACACCTTAACCAAACTATGGGATGAGGTTGATGATTACGCCTTTGAAAGTCAGCATCATAAAATAGACACCTATTACCAAGGTGAGGATTTAAACTATGTGGCTAATTATCACAAGCTAACAATAGATGAGGTAATTAATTTACACAGTAAAGAAATTTACCATGTGTTGTTTTTAGGTTTTGTGCCCGGTTTTCCTTATTTACATGGGCTCAATTCTCAACTGTTTACCCCAAGGCGTGATAACCCACGAGTCAGTGTTCCTAAAGGCGCGATTGCGATTGGGGCAGACCAAACAGGCATTTACCCTGAAGACTCACCTGGTGGCTGGCATATTATTGCTCATACTGATGCCTGTTTATTTGATGCAACCGTCTCAAACCCTTGTTTATTTAAACCCGGTGACACCCTTGAATTTGTGCCTGTTAAAAGGAGTAAACAATGATTAAAGTAATCAAACCCGGTATACAGCTTACAATCCAAGATTTAGGCCGTGTGGGTTTTCGTCATTTAGGGGTTAGCCGCTCGGGTAGCTTAGACGCCTATGCGCACATTATTGCCAATCGCTTAGTAAATAATCACGATAACGATGCCGTACTTGAACTCACCGTTGGGTTATGTGAATTGCAATTTGAGTGCGATACCGTCATTGCTCTGCATGGAGCCGACTTAAACGCTAAACTTGACGCTCAAGCCGTTTACCCCGGGTGGAGTTATCCGGTAAAAGCAAAACAAACACTTAAATTTGATACAGGACGCGGTGGCTCCAGAGCTTACATTGCCGTAAAAGGTGGAATTGAATGCCCTGAAGTTATGGGTTCTAAATCAACCGACTTAGGAGCAGCCATTGGTGGTTTTAATGGCCGAGCATTACAAAGCGACGATATTATAAAAATAACCCCATATACTCAGCCTTGGCTATGCAATAGAGGTGCATTAACACCGCCTAAACGAAAAGTTATTCGGCTACATCAAGGCCCACATCATGAACTACTGACACCTGAGTGTATAAACGCTTTCTGTACCACCTCATTTACTATTAACCCGAATAGTAATCGAATGGGAGTACGCTTAGATCATAATAATAGCCAAATAATGCAACACTCGCTCTCACTGCACTCACTCGCGGTAGCACCGGGAAGCGTGCAACTCCCACCTGATGGCAACCCAATTGTGCTGTTAAATGATGCACAAACAACGGGGGGCTACCCATTGATAGGCCATGTAATAGAGGCGGATTTACATCAGTTTGCTCAGTTTAGAACCGCCGATTCTATTACTTTTGAGTTTGTAACGCTTGAACAAGCAACCGCGGCAAAAAGTAAACTCGATGCGCATATATCTCAGCTTAAACTAAGTTTAAATCGCTATTGGGCTAATTAACATAAAGCTATTTCTTAACGATTATATTTGCACCCACTTGGTGCAAATATAAATTTACATCAGCATGAAACGCTAACCCCAGCCGGTTTTAAATTAAAAATTGTACAATTCGTTGCTATCATACTATCAATCTCACCATCTTGGTGCGCCAGCAACTTATTTGGTGCATAAATTATTCTTATTAATTTAAAAAAGCCGTGTGACTTAGTTATTTATTTCTGATAAAACAAGGTTAGTCTTTAGCAAACTCGCTATCGTAGGCACTTAATAGGAATGAGGAAAAATTATGTGTTCAATTTTTGGTGTACTCGATATTAAATCGGATCCCAGCCAGTTACGCACTCAGGCAATCGAAATGTCTAAACTGTTACGTCATCGTGGGCCAGATTGGTCTGGTGTGTATTCATCTGATAAAGCAATTTTAGTGCATGAGCGCTTAGCCATTGTTGGCGTATCAAGCGGTGCTCAACCCCTTTACAACCCAGAAAAAACCCATATTTTAGCGGTTAATGGCGAAATTTATAACCACAAAGAGCTGGCCGCTAACTTAGAGGTCGACTTTGATTTTCAAACCCAGTCAGACTGTGAAGTGATTTTAGCCCTGTATAAACAAAAAGGGCCGGCATTTTTAGATGACTTAAATGGTATTTTTGCTTTTTGTTTATATGACGAAGAGCAAGACGCGTACTTAATTGGTCGCGATCACATTGGTATTATTCCACTGTACACAGGTCACGATGAGCACGGTAACTTTTATGTAGCGTCAGAGCTCAAAGCGCTCTCACCTATTTGTAAGCACATTGAAGAGTTTCCGCCGGGGCATTACCTTTACAGCAAAGACGGCAAATTAACCCCTTACTATCAACGTGATTGGCAACGCTTCGACGCTGTTAAAAACAACAATGCCAAAGCAGAAGATGTAAAAGATGCATTGGAAGCGGCGGTTAAGCGCCAGCTTATGTGTGACGTACCCTATGGCGTATTGCTATCGGGTGGCTTAGATTCATCGGTTATTTCCGCTATTACCCAGCGCTTTGCTGCAAAACGTATTGAAGATAACGATGAAAGCGATGCTTGGTGGCCTAAACTGCATTCCTTTTCGGTGGGTTTAGAAGGCTCCCCCGATTTAGCCGCAGCGCAAAAAGTAGCTGATATGATAGGGACTATTCACCACCCTATTATCTTTACTATTCAACAAGGTATTGATGCACTTAAAGAAGTAATTTACCACATTGAAACTTACGATGTAACCACCATTCGTGCATCAACCCCAATGTACTTAATGGCCCGTCAAATTAAAGCCATGGGTATAAAAATGGTGCTCTCAGGTGAAGGTGCAGATGAATTATTTGGCGGTTATTTATATTTTCATAAAGCGCCTAATGCACAAGAATTTCATGAAGAGCTGAACCGTAAAGTTTCAAAGCTCCATATGTTTGACTGTTTACGTGCCAATAAATCAATGGCAGCTTGGGGTGTTGAAGCACGCGTACCATTTTTAGATAAAGAGTTTGTTGATGTGGCAATGCGCATTAACCCTGAAGCTAAAATGTGTAAAGACGGCAAAATTGAAAAACACATTTTACGTGCAGGCTTTGACGGTTACCTCCCAGATGAAGTGTTATGGCGTCAAAAAGAGCAATTCTCTGATGGCGTTGGCTACAGCTGGATAGATACCTTAAAAGAGTTTGTTAATGAGCAAGTAACGGATCAAGAATTGGCGAATGCCAAATTTAAATACCCAATTAACACCCCAGACTCTAAAGAAGCGTATTTTTACCGCAGTATTTTTGAGTCGCACTTCCCAGGCGATGCCTCGGCTAAGTGTGTACCACATGGTAAATCAGTTGCGTGTTCAACCCCAGAAGCACTCGCATGGGATGCATCATTTCAAAATAATGCCGATCCATCAGGGCGCGCCGCGGGCGTTCATAACGAAGCGTACAAATAAAAATTTAACCATCCTAAGCTGCAGTGTTAAAGCTGCAGCGTTTTTGCTGTCTTTGCGTATGATTTTTTATAGGTTTTATTGTACTGAGAGAAGTGAATGAGAAGAAAATGAAAAAGTAAAAGCCATTCTATCTAATCATTTTTGTTTAATTATTTTGGTTTTGTTACTTCTCTAAAAGCGCAGCGTCTCTTTATCCTCTTTGTGAGTTAAGCACTTAAAAATCTATTTGCACAAATAGATGAAATAATGACTCAATGAAAAAGTAAAAGCCATTCTATCTAATCATTTTTGTTTAATTATTTTGGTTTTGTTACTTCTCTAAAAGCGCAGCGTCTCTTTACCCTCTTTGTGAGTTAAGCTGTTAAGACTCAAAATAAACGAGGAAGCCAAATTAGTTTAAACCGCAAAATAAATAAGCCACTTTTTTATAAAAACTACTTTAACATCGCTATTCTCATTGCTGACTCTATTAACCTCCCCTTAGCTAAAAACCCAAAGCTATAAAAATGTAATTAAAAAGTCATAAAAAAGCCCATTTAACAAACTACTCTTAGTTTTAAAAATCAGAGTACGCTTTTAGCGTATCCAATCAAGTGATTTATCTGTTTATACTCCCTATTAATTTGAATATTCATTAACTTAGCTTTTGCATTCATTGCTATTTACGACTATAAAATAAAGTGCTAACGCGTTAGTTTTCATTTTCTAAGCGACCAGATATGTACAATAAAAAGACAAAGTCAGCTCAAAATTTTAGCAAAGTGTTAATTCTTTCGTATTTAATATTTAACTCCCCTAGCAGTAAAGGTATGATGGGCAATTAAATTAGTTAGTCTTCTAATTATTCGTGTTGTTAGCTTTGGCAAAGAATCTAATAAGACGAATACAGTGAACTATAAAAAACTGGCATTAAGCCAGCCTGTTTCATTAACCAATGAGGTATTGCATGAGCGAGAATCATGACAAGTACAGTATTGACAATACGGACTACACCGTAGGTCAAGACAACGTGCAAAAATGGGGGTTTGATATACATAACCCTGTATTCGGAATAAGTGCAGGGTTAATAGCGCTGTTTTTAATTGCCGTATTAGTATCTGATGCCGAAGTTGCTAAAACGACGCTAGATGGTATTAAAACCGATATTATTAATAATTTTGACGGCCTGTTTATGTGGGCTGCTAACTTCTTTGTTATTTTTTGTTTAGTTTTAATTTTTTCGCCTTACGGCAATATCCGTTTAGGCGGCGACGATGCTAAACCATCTCACTCTCGTATTTCTTGGCTGGCAATGTTATTTGCAGCAGGTATGGGTATTGGCTTAATGTTTTGGGGAGTTGCTGAACCGGTGGCTTATTACACCGGCTGGTATGAAACACCGCTTAATGTGGCTGCCAACACCCCAGAAGCAGCAAAGCTTGCAATGGGCGCAACTATGTTCCACTGGGGTCTTCATCCTTGGGCCATTTATGCGGTTGTCGCGCTTTCTTTAGCGTTTTTCACATACAATAAAGGCTTACCGCTTTCTATACGCTCAATTTTTTACCCTATTTTAGGTGATAAAGCATGGGGCTGGCCGGGGCATATAATCGATATTCTAGCTGTGCTTGCGACCTTATTTGGTTTGGCAACATCTTTAGGATTAGGTGCTCAACAAGCTTCAGCGGGTATTAACCACGTATTTGGTCTTGAAGGTGGCGTAGGTTCACAAATTCTGGTTATTACAGGGGTGACGTTATTAGCCATTGTCTCAGTTATTCGAGGCATTGATGGTGGCGTTAAGCTACTAAGTAACGTCAATATGCTTATTGCTTTAGTGCTACTGGTATTTGTATGTTTAGTTGGTTTTGCTGTATCTATGGGTAATATACCAAACACAGTAATGGGCTATGTAGAAAACATTATTCCGTTAAGTAACCCACATGGTCGTGAAGATGAAACATGGATGCATGGATGGACAGTATTTTATTGGGCTTGGTGGATTTCGTGGTCACCGTTTGTAGGTATGTTTATTGCCCGTGTTTCACGTGGTCGTACAATTCGTGAGTTTTTAACCGCTGTACTACTTATTCCTACAGCAGTCACTATCTTATGGATGTCTATTTATGGCGGCATCGCAATTGACCAAGTAGTTAATGGAATTGGTGCCCTAGGAACTGACGGTTTAACAAGTGTGCCTATGGCGATGTTCCAAATGCTTGATGAAATGCCAATGGCGAACGTTTTATCTTTCATTGCTATTGTTTTAGTACTGGTATTCTTTATTACTTCTTCTGATTCAGGGTCACTTGTAATCGATTCAATCACAGCAGGTGGTAAGATTGATGCGCCGGTACCACAGCGTATTTTTTGGGCGTCTGTTGAGGGTGCTATCGCTGCTGCATTACTTTGGATTGGTGGCACTCAAGCGATTGAAGCACTGCAAGCGGGGGCTATATCAACCGGTCTGCCATTTACCATTGTATTGTTATTGATGTGTGTAAGCTTAATTTTAGGTTTACGAACTGAGCCTCGCCCAGTTAAATAACACAACACATTCCATAATAAAAAAGCCGCAAATTGCGGCTTTTTTTGTGCTCTATTTTTAACAGTAATGCTTCAATAGCTAAAGCCAAATTTCACTCACTGGCGTGTCTGATCTATAGTGGTAACTCAGCTGCGCTTGCAGCAGCTCGGCAGTGGCTAGTGCATCAGTAAGCGCATTATGGTTTTGATACAGTGGCAATGAATAACGCTCCCGTGTATCACTTAACCTAAGTGATCCTAGCTTTGAATTAAACAGCCTGCCTAATAACCCCTGCCGCGCTTTAAGCGCCCGCCTTTCTATTTCCATCGTATCAACTAGTGCAAACTCAATGCCCTCTTTTATACGCATAAGTAGCGCGTTATAAAAAAAATGACGTTCTATTGCAGCATAATGTACCACCACCACTTTGCCTTTAAGGGCATCAAGCAGTGGCGCTAAAATTCGATTAAGATCAGGGGCTTCATCCACTTCTGAATGAGTAATTCCATGAATAACTATTGACTCTTCACTTAAATCTCGTCGTGGTTGCACCACCCAGTGGCGGCTCTCTTTACAATAAATACGATTTACATTAAAAGGCACCAGCCCCACACTAACAATATCATCGCTATTCGCATCAAGGCCGGTTGTTTCAAAGTCGAGCGCCACAAAAGGGACATCTTTAAGTGGAGCAGCCTGATTGGTAAACGCTTGTTGATAAAAGTCTTTAAGTAACGGGTTTTGCGCAGTTTGCAATAACTGCTCGTAGCGCTGTGACCAATCTAACGGTGATTTAGCCATAACTTATTTCACACCCGGGTGCGCAGAATAGCTAAATTTTAAAAAGCTTTGCGCTTTTTCTAAAATAGCAAAGGCTTCTTTTAAATTACTTTGCTCAAAGGGTGAAAGTAAATGGGGGTCTAGATCGTTATCTGGGGCTTCACCCTGCTCTATTTGCCACGCCTGATGACGAATACGTACTGTGGCAATATACTCAAACGCATCACGTAAATCTTGTGCTTTACCTTTAGGCAGTAAATTTGCCTCTATAATATCTTCTAAGCGCTCAAAGGAGTTTTGTTTACGTGAGCCAACCGCTAAGGCGTGCACGCGCACCACATCAGATAGTGGCGCCGTACCACGGCGTTTTAAGTTCATTGACCGCTTATGCTGGCCATTATGCTCAAGCACAAAACCGTTAAAGAATCCTAGTGGCGGCGTTCTATTGCGGGCATTGGCAGCAAGGTTCGCTAAAAAGCGTTTGTTTACTTTGCTTTCTTTGGCCACCAGCGTTTTAAGCTCATCGGCCCATTTTAGCTTGCCCCATACACCATCTAAGTCAAAAAATATCGAACTATTAAGCAGTGCTTGCGGTTTCGGCTCGGCCATCCAACTAGCAAATTTTTCTTTCCATTGTGTACGGGTCATACGCCATTTTTTAAACGACGCCATAATTTCACCTTCACAATAGGTATAGCCACATTTAGCTAAACCATCACACACGAAATCTGATAGGTTTTGAAAATACTCATCGTGCAGTGCCTCATCAAAACTATTATCCAAAATGAGAGCATTATCTTGATCAGTCACAATTAGCTGCTCGTCGCGGGCCATTGAGCCTAAGGCTATAAAACAATAAGGAATAGGCGGCTCGCCAAATTTTTCTTCGGCCAGTGCTAACAAACGCTGTTTAAAGGTACGGCCTATGACCGCCATAGCGGTTCCTATCATATGCGAATTTGCATCTTCATTAACCATACGTACAAATACATTAGGTAATTGCCGCGCGTAATGAACTAAGTCATCAACTGATTGCTGCGCTAAAATACCGCGTACTAACAGTAAGCTACTTTGTGATTCATAACGTAAAATGTCAGACAGCGATATTACCCCAATAGGCCGTTTTTTATGTACCACAGGTAAATGATGTAAGTTATCTCTTAGCATGGCTAATACGGCTTCAAAAACATAGGCGTTGCTATCAAGTAGTACTAAGCTTGATGTCATTACTTCTTTGGCGGGTGTATCATATGTTAACCCTTGGGCAACCACCTTAGTGCGAATATCTCTGTCGGTTATGATCCCAACAACTTGACCGTCGTCTTCTTCTGGATCGTCGCTTATTTGTTTTTCTATGTCGGTAACTAACACTGAAGAGACCGATTCTTGCGTCATTAAAAATGCGACGTCTTGAATAGCAGTTTGCATTGTTACTGTGACCACATCACGGTGTAATAATGACTTCACTTTCGCGGTGGTTAAATCATTGCTGTCGGCTTGCTCTACAATGGCTTGGTGCAAACGTACGTTACCATCCACTTCAAAAAAATCGGCAAAGGTTTCGTATTTATCACAATATTCGTTGAAGGTATTAACGTTAATACAATAGGTTAAGGTGTCTTCTAGGGCTCGAGCCGGAAAGCGCACTTTGCGGTTCATCAATAGGCCCATTTGGCCAAAAATGCCGCCTGTGGCTAAACGATTATAGAGCTCGCCATTACGACGTGAAATTTCAACCGAGCCACTACGAATAATATATAAGTCACTAATATCTTGGCCTAAATGTAAAATATCAGTTTGCGCACGAAAATAAGCAACTTCAATTTGCATTGCTAGTTCGTTTAGTGCCTCGCTCTCAAGCGTATCAAAGGGGGGGTGTTCAACTAAAAATTGGGCTATTTCAACTTGCTCGGCCTGCATGGGTGATCCTTGTGGCTTTAATCTAGTTGAATTGTGGGCTTAATTGGCTATTTTTTCAAAGAAAAATAGCCAATTAGCGTAATTAGTTAGTCAAGTTGCTCCAGCTCTTGGGCTAATTGCTTTGACTCATCGCCACGAGGACTGGTAAAGCGGGCTAATCCTAAATAAATCACCGGTGTTAAGTAAAGCGTAAACAATACCGCTAACGCAAGTCCACCAAATACCACCCAGCCAATGGCATTACGTGCTTCTGCTCCGGCACCTGTTGACATAATGAGGGGTAACGCACCGAGTAAGGTCGATATTAAGGTCATGGTGATTGGTCTTAAACGTACCAATGCTGCTTGTTCAACCGCTTTTCGAACACTCAGCCCCTGATCTCTTAATTGATCAGCAAACTCGACCAATAAAATTGCATTTTTAGCGATTAACCCAATTAACATCACTAGGCCTATTTGCGAGTAAATATTCAGTGAGGTACCGGTTAAATACAGCGCTAGAATGGCCGATGTAATCCCAAATGGTACAGTGATCATTACCACGATTGCACTGTTAACATTTTCAAATTGCGCCGCAAGTACTAAAAACACAATTAAAAATGCCAATACGTAGGTCATTAATACTTCGTTGGAGGTTTCTTCAAATGTCAGTGCTTCCCCTTTAAACGCAAGGGTGATACCTGCTGGTAATGATTGCTCAGACACTTGCTTTATTTGCTCCACTAAGGTGGCAATTGTTAAGCCCTCAGGCAGCTCCATACTGAGCTCTATGGCACGGCGCTGAGCATGACGCTCAAGCTCGGCAGCAACCCCTTCCTCTGAAATGTTAGCGACACTACTGAGCGGTACCAATTGATTATTACGAGCTCTAATAAACAAGTTTGCTAAATCACTTGGGTCGTTAATAGTTTGATTTTGTGCCTGTAGCATAATAGGAATAGATTGATCGCCAATGTTTAAATCAGCGATATCGTCACCATTAATAGCGGCTCTTAACGTAATTGCGATATCACTTAAAGACACGCCAAGTTCTTCTGCGCGTCGTCTGTCAATATTAACACGCAATTGCGGCTGCGATGGCTGATACGATACTCTTACCGGCGCAACCTCTGGCACGGCTTTTTCAAGATCAGCTGAAAACTGCTGTGCAGCCTTAAATATTTCAAGGTAATCTTGTCCCAGTAAAGCGATTTCTATGCCGCCACCTTGGCCACGTAAATTTAAGCTATTTGCACCACCAGGGTAAGCAGGTGCACCAGGGATGTTACCTAAAGGCTCGCGAATTTTATTAATAATTTCTTGTTGGCTAAAGTTACGTTCATCCCAATGCTTTAATGGCACAGTAATAAACACAATATTGGGATCCCATTGCCCAACCACAGTGTAAATAGACTCAATTTCACCACTTTCAACGAAAGGCAGTAAGGTATCTTCCATTTTAATGGCTTGTCTATCCATAAAATTTAAGCCTACGCCATCAGGTCCGCGGGCAAATATTCTAATTTTACCGCGGTCTTCAGTAGGGAGCAGTTCGTTATCTAAACTCATATACAAAGCACCCGAACCGCCTGCAACTAATAAACAAACAATAAAGGTAACCCACGCATGATCCAGTACTTTATGAATTGTTTTGGTATAAATATTGGCAAGCACGTTACCAAATTTCGCAAAGGGATGAAAACCACCTTGCTTAAGCTTTAGTTTAGAGGTGAGCGCCGGCACTAACGATAACGCAACAAAGCTAGATATAATTACCGCACCAGCTAGTACGCCACCAAACTCCCTAAATAAACGCCCTGCTGTAGAGGGTAAAAATGCGATGGGTACAAACACAGCCGCTAATACTGCAGTGGTGGCAATAACGGCAAAAAATACTTCACGGGTACCAACAACCGCTGCGGCACGCCTTCCAAGGCCTAACCCTCGCTGGCGTTGAATATTTTCACTCACTACAATTGCATCATCAACAATTAATCCTGTCGCTAATACCAGTGCTAATAAGGTTAAAATATTAATTGAAAACCCAAGTGCCCATATCAGAGCTAATGAACCTATAAGCGCAACAGGAATGGCAAATGCTGGGACTAATGTTGCACGCCATGAACCAATAAACACCCATAAGGTGATGATCACTAGCAGTACCGTTAGAACCAATGAGTTAATCACTTCATCTACTGAGCTTCTAATAAACTGCGCATCATCTGATGTTAGCGTAAACTCCATCTCAGGAAAGCGCTCACGCATTCCCTCTATAAGGTTGAGTACTTCATCAGAAATTTCGATGGTGTTGGACTGTGCTTGGCGAATAATTTCCATACCAATAACAGGTTTACCATTAAGTCTTACCATAGAGCGCGGATCGGCTGGGCCAAAATATACCGCGGCGATATCGCTAATACGGGTATCGCCCTGAATTATAATATCGCCCACCTGTGCGGGGGTAACAGACGTTGCATCAGCGCGCACTATTATTTGCTGATCGTTTGATTTTAAACTCCCTGCAGGCACATCAAAGGGGGCTTGTCTGAGTACATCGGCAACATCTGGAATCGTTAAGTTAAAACTGCTGAGCTTTAATGGATCAATGCGAACCCTGAGCACACGTTCTCTATCGCCGTTTAATCGTACGTCGGCAACACCAGGAATAGTTAAAAACTGCGGCGCTAAGTCAACATCAACCCGCTCTGTTAATGCCTCTAACGATAAGCTTTCACTTGATACTGTTAATGAAACCACCGCTTCAGCGTCGTTATCAGCCTTAATAATAGAAACGCGCTCTACCTCTTCAGGGAGCTCTCTTTGCACTCGAGCAACGGACTCACGCGTTTCATTCGCAGCGTCGTCAAGGTTAACACCCGGTCTAAATTCAACCACAATACGTGAATTACCTTCTTCACTTTGCGCACGAATCGATTTAACACCGCTCACACGGGCCACGGCACCTTCAAGTTTACTGGTAACTTCGGTATCAACGGTTTCAGGTGAACCACCAGGGAACGAGGCTGATACGGTAATTCGGGGTCTGTCTACATCTGGAAGCTCTCGAACTTCTACGCCTGCTATGGCGGCAATTCCGGCAATAATAATCAGTAAATTCAGAACCACAATAAGCACTGGGCGGCGAATAGCCATTGATGGCAAGTCTTGCATCATAGGTTGCTGTTTCATGGCTACTCCTGCGTATTAGCGATTGGCGCTGAGAAGCTTAGCTCTTGGTTAGCTCGTAAGCGCTGTACGCCCTCTACCACTAAGTTATCTTGTTCTTTTAAAGCCCCCGAAACTAATAAACGACCTGCAAGGCGCTGTTCAATTTTAACATCAATTCGAGTGGCTTTTTTATCAACACTTGTCCATACGTAAGGGCCTGTTGCTCCCCACAGTAATGCCGCCTCAGGTACAGCAGCAAAACGTTGCCCTTCTACTTCAATATGAACACGAAAACTCATGCCGGGTAAGAACTTTTGCTGCGGGTTTTCAAGCTGCGCTTTTACACGTAAGGTGCGGGTTTGTGGGTCTATTCGTGAATCTAGATAAGCAATTTTTGCGTTTACAGCATTTTGTGACTGCCAAGGGAATACTTTTACATTGCCTTTATTGCGCAGCATATAAACGGCCGATTCTGGGGCGTTAAAGTTTATATATAAAGCACGCGTATCATCAATACTTGCAATCGCCGTTTGGGGAGTTATTCTGTCACCCACTTCAACGTCGGTAAGTCCCATAGTGCCGTTAAAAGGCGCACGAACTTGGCGGTCTTCAAATTCTGTTTCTGCTTGGGTAAGGGTCACTTTTGCTAATTCAACAACTGTTTTTGCATCATCCACATCACTCTGTGGCACAGCCCCTTTTGCTTGGCTTTGCTTTAAACGTGCGAGGGTTCTTTGGGTATCAGCAAGTTTTATTTTTGCCTCTTCAAGTGCTGCTTTTTGTCTGCGAGAATCAAGTTCAAGTAACACATCACCGGCCTTTACGCTATCACCCGGTTTAAAATGGACCGCCGTTACTTTATCGCCCACAGCCGGATATAAAATAACCGAATGAATTGCTTCGGCGTTACCGACAGCCTGAACTTGCTCTTTAGCACGTTCCATCGCTACCTGCTCCACCACGACATTGGCACTCTTTACAGATAAACTTAACGACATTAAAGAAAAAAACACGCTGGTAAAAAGAATTCGCGATTTCAAAGGATGACCCTAATTAATTATTATTTCCATTATGTTACGCAGTTTAACAGCTCTATGATCAATAAATAGCTAAGTACGATAAATTAGCAAAACAATAAGCTGAAATTAAGCATGCTAGCCACTCTTACATATTTTTACAGCTGCATACAAAATCCACACATATTTAAATTACATTTATGACTATGATTTAGCTCATCAATATTTTTAATAAAGGCACATTTATGAAAAAGAGTTTAATTATGGTGATCTTGCTATCAGGCTGTGCATCACCAGGGATTGATCGGGCAGATCAAAATCAAGTTGTTAAACGTTATTATGCGTCTGTTGAATCAATACAAAAAGTAACACTCTCCTCAGAAGTGGGAACTGGAATAGCTGCTGGTGCGGGGTTTGGCTTTGTAGATAGCTTAGATGGCAATAAAGAAGAAATGATTGGCGGCGCCATTGTTGGTGGATTAGTCGGTGGATTATTTACTGCTTTATTTGAAGGGGGGAATACCGCGTATCAGTATAATCTATATGCTGCTGATGAAGGTAAATTTACCGTTATTCAAAAGAAAAAGCTCGATAAAAACACAAAATGTGTGCTCGTCAATGCTGCCAACAAGGTCACGCTCTCTACTACAGACGCAAGCAATTGTGAAAAGAGTTTAAAATAAAAAACCTCAGTTGAAACTGAGGTTTTTATTAATAGCGTACAAACAAAAAGTACCGCTTATTTATTTCGCTGTGCGTCTTTTTGCGCTTTTTTAGCTTCTTTACGTTGTTGTAAAACAGCTTGTGCTTCGTTACCAATGTGGCCTTCACCGCGCGCTTGAGCAAGCTCTATTTGCTTTTGGCGCTCTGCAAAGCGAGCGCGTTGTTCATCGGTTACATTGTCAATACAGTGGTGACACGACACCCCTTCCATGTATTCTGGCTTTTGCTTTTCTTCTTCTGTGATAGGCATGCGACATGCATGACACTGATCGTATGAGCCTTTTTGTAAGTCATGATTTACCGCTACACGGTTATCAAATACAAAACACTCGCCTTCCCACATGGTTTCTTCTTTTGGCACTTCTTCTAGGTATTTTAATATGCCGCCTTCAAGGTGGTAAACCTCATCAAAACCTTGCTCTTTCATATAGGCTGTTGATTTTTCACAGCGAATACCACCAGTACAAAACATGGCTACTTTTTTATGTTTTGATGGGTCTAAGTTTTCTTTGGCCCACTGAGGAAATTCACGGAACGTTTTAGTGTTTGGGTCTACTGCGTTTTGAAACGTACCAATTTCAATTTCGTAATCATTACGGGTATCAACAAGGATCACCTCTGGATCAGAAATAAGGGCATTCCATTCATGTGGCTTAACATAACTGCCCACTACTTTTAATGGGTCTACGCCTTCAACACCCATAGTCACAATTTCTTTTTTCAGCTTAACTTTTGTGCGGTAAAACGGGCATTCGTCATCAAATGATTCTTTGGTAACAATGTTGTCTAAATTTGGTTGGGTGTCTAACCACGAAAGTAAATTATCTATGCCTTCACGTTTTGCAGAGACAGTACCGTTAATCCCCTCTGCGGCAATTAATAAAGTGCCTCGTACTTCGTTTTGCTCCATTACATTAAGTAAAGGTTGGCGAAGTGCTTCAAAATCCGGCAGAGAAACAAATTTATACAGAGCGCATACAACAAAGTGTTCGCTGGTTACATTATCTTTATGGACAGCAGTCATGGTATTCCTATTTTGCTTTTAAAACCCGCAAGGGGCGTTTACCGAATCGTAAATCCGGCGCATATGGGGCGCGTATTTTACGCTTTTTTTATTTAAATGCAAAAAAATGGATGATAATGCGCTTTTTACTGTTAGCGCAGTAGCTCAGTGGGCTATAATGCGCGGATAAATTTATACAGACTTGCTCATATTGGAGAAACATACATTGCACTTTACTGATCTTGGGATTGATACTCGCCTAGAAACACAATTAGCGCACCAAGGGATCACCCAGCCTACCGATATTCAAGCTCATGCTGTGCCAACGGCACTGGCGGGACATGACATTTTCGCTCAGTCAAAAACTGGGTCAGGCAAAACTTTAGCGTTTTTATTACCGGCTGTGCAGCGTGTAATGAAACAAAAAGCACTCAGTAAACGTGATCCTCGTGTACTTATTGTTGCTCCAACTCGTGAGCTTGCGACCCAAGTTTTTACTCAACTTCGATTACTTATTGCCGGTACCAACATAAAGGCCGTTAAAATCCTCGGTGGCGAAAATTTTAACGACCAAATTAAAGCACTGCGTAACGACCCTCACTTTGTGGTCGCCACACCTGGGCGTTTAGCCGATCATTTAAAGCAACGTTCATTACAATTAAGTGGCCTAGAGTTACTTATATTTGATGAAGCTGACCGTATTTTAGATTTAGGTTTTACCGATCAACTTAAATTAATTAATGAACTGGCCGATCATCGTCTTCGTCAAACTTTGTTGTTTTCGGCGACATTAGATCATGCTCAAGTTGATGCGTTATCGCGTAATTTATTAAAAAAACCAAAACAAATTATGCTCAGTGCAGCCAATGAGCAACACAGTGATATTAAACAAACACTGTATTTAGCTGACCATCTTGATCATAAAGAAGCACTGCTTGAGCACTTTTTAAATCAAGATAACGTTGGCCAGTGCATTATATTTACTGCCACACGAGCTGATACCAGCCGTTTAAGTGAATCATTAAATAGTAAAGGCTTTAAATCTGTCGCATTAGCTGGGGATTTAACTCAAAGTAAGCGTCTTGATATTATGGATGCGTTTAGCCGTGAAAACTTTAAAATATTAATTACTACAGATGTTGCTTCGCGCGGTTTAGATTTACTCAGTGTTACCCATGTTATTAACTTTGATTTACCAAAACACGCAGAAGAATATGTTCATCGTATTGGTCGTACTGGTCGTGCTGGTTTTAAAGGTAACGCATTATCACTTGTGGGCCCTAAAGATTGGGCAAGTTACTTGGCAATAAAATCATTTTTAAATGATGAATTATCGTTTGCTGCTGTTGAGGGTTTAAAAGCGAAATTTAAAGGTATTAAAGAGAAAAAAGTAGCGCCAATCAAACCGACTAAAAAAGCAGTGACCGCGAATAAGCCACAGCCAAAACGAACAGCAAAACCGAAAAAGCCAGCGGCCCCAATTAAAGCACCTCTTAATATTGATGGTGATACCCCGATGCGTCGTAAAAAAAAGCCTGAGCAGGAATAATTATGAGTTACCTAGGAACCACCCAAACCCTTTTTGTTAAAGAAGTCAGCAACGAAGGTGCCTATTTAGATGGGCACGACTTAGGTGAAGTTTTTTTACCTAAACATGAAATAAAACATGAGCTTGAAGCCGGCGATAGCATCAGTGTATTCACATTTTTAGATAATGCAAACCTGCCAACAGCAACAACTAAAAAGCCGCATGCTCAAGTGGGTGAATATGCCCTACTGCGTGTAAAAGAAATAAACAGCATAGGCGCGTTTTTAGATTGGGGCTTAGAAAAAGACGTACTCGCACCGTTTAATGAACAAAAACCACGTATGCAAGAAGGCTACTCATATTTAGTGCGTTTATATCTTGATAACGCCAGTCAGCGTATTTGTGCCTCAACTAACTTTAACCGTTTTTTATCAAAAGATGAGCCTCAGTATAGTCACTTACAAGAAGTTGACTTAATTGTTGCAGGCAAAACTGATATTGGTTACAAGGTGCTTATTGAAGAATCCCATTTTGGCGTCGTGTTTTACAACATGGTGTTTAAAAACCTGTTTGTTGGTCAAAAGCTAAAAGGATTTATTCAAAAAGTACGTGAAGACGGAAAAATTGACGTCATACTTGAAAAACCAGGCATGGGTAAAGTAAGCGAGCTTGGTGAAAAAATAATGGAAAAACTAAAGGATGAGGGTGGCATATTAGCCATAGGCGATAAGTCTGAACCTGAATTAATTAAAAAAGTGTTTTCGACCAGCAAAGCAAATTACAAAAAAGCCATTGGCGGTTTATTTAAACAAGGCTTAATTGATATTGAAGCTAAGTCTATTCGTTTAAAATAATTAAATAAAAAGCCACTTAAGTTTTAAACCTAAGTGGCTTTTTAGTATCTGAAATTTATAACCTAATATTTTTATAAGGTAAGGTACAGCGAGAATATTCATTTGAGTATTCAATTAATTCTTTTTTAGAATCTAGATTTAACGGCGCTAGCCTAAAAACTTTTTCTGTACACTCATTTTGCATTTCATCATGTGTCGCAACACAGTCTCTGCTGCTAACATCTATTCCTGCTAACACACCTTCATTGGTGTAACACAGATGCTGGGCATAATTTTGAGCAATTTTTTTAAACTTGAATAAATCAACGGGGTAACCAGATACCAAGTCAGTAACGTTTGAAACATCATCATACATTTTAGTTGAAAAAACATATTTATTAACAGCAAAGCCACTAATGATAATTACAACTAAAAATATTATTATACGCAAAGCAAATCCCTCACTGCACACCCATAATTTAAATGTAGCACAAAGAAAAGCAGTTGTAAGGAACTGCTCTCAATTATGCTAATTTTTAATTTAAGCTATTGATTCATTTACATCATTTAGTACTTTTACAGGGTTTTGTGCCTGAGTGATCGGACGCCCAATCACTAAATAGTCACTACCCGCTTCAATCGCTTCTTTAGGTGTCATAATACGTTTTTGATCGCCTGCATCACTTCCCGCTGGGCGAATACCTGGCGTAACTAATTTAAACTCTTTCCCTAAAGCAGCCTTTAAACTTTGCGCTTCTTGCGCGGAACAAACAACACCGTCAAGTCCTGCTTGCTTTGTTAATTTAGCTAAATGCATAACTTGCTCTTGGGGTGATTTAGTTATACCTAAACGCTCAAGTTCAGCTTCGTCCATGCTGGTTAATACAGTTACCGCAATCAGTAATGGCGCTTTGTCGCCAAACTGCTCGAGTGCTTGTTTAGCTTTATGCATCATTTCATAACCGCCCGATGCATGTACATTGACCATCCATACACCCATTTTAGCCGCAGCAGTCACCGCTTTAGCAACGGTGTTTGGAATATCGTGAAACTTTAAATCTAAAAATACATCAAAACCTAAATCGACCAATTCTTTAACAAATGCAGGACCAAAATAAGTAAACATTTCTTTGCCCACTTTTAATCGACAGGTATCTGGTGATAACTGTTTTACAAATGCTAAAGCAGTTTGCTGATCATCATAATCAAGCGCGATAAGAATTTTTTTTGATTTTTCGAAAGACATAACTATCCTACTAGTGAGCGAAAAGTATAAAGATTAAAATCCGTCTAAGCCTCTGCTAGGCACAATGGTTTCCCAGTGTTTACATGAAGGGCAATTCCAATAAATGGTGTAGCTAGTAAAGCCACAATGCTGACATTGAAAGTCAGGTTTAGTGGCAATGTAAGAAGTAACAAGTTTATCGATTTGATTAAGCACATCTTTTGTATTTTTATTTTCTGTACTCATTAACTGTAATAAAAAACTAAAGCCACGAATAGTGGGTTGACGTTTTAAATTATCAGTTAAAAATTCAAAGGCTTGTTCAGTGTGTCCTTGCTCAAGCAAGGCTTGGCAATGCTGTATTTTTATCATCACTCCACCCTTTTCTAGTAACTCAGTAATGAGTTCATGAAATTGGTGAGTTAATTTTAATTGCTTATAGCTGTGAGCTAACTTTTCAATAAACAATGGCGCAAAAAAAGTAAATTGGCAGATTAATTCTCGCCAATAGTAAATTGCTTTGACGTAATCTTCTTTGGTATAAGCTGACAGTCCAAGCTCATATAAAGGCCTAATTGTTTTAAAGTTTAAGCTAATGGCTTTACGCATAAGTTGTGGGTTATTACTGGCAATGGCATACTCACAGTAAAAATTAGCGATGGCTTTAAAGTGTTGTTCTTTTGAAAAAAGCTCAGTATGCGCTTCAAACATATTAATGCCTTTTTGCCATTCACGGGTTTGTGAATATAAAGAAATTATCGGATCGAGTGCATCTACATGGCTATTTTTTACCAGCCATATTAAATGTTCTTCTGCGCTGTCTAATAAGCCAGCCATAATATAATCTTCGGCTAGTTCTAAACGGCTATTAGCGGCTTGTTTTTCGTTAAGACTTGGGTGTTTTAGCAGCAGTTCATGAATTTTTATTGCGCGGTCAAGCTCACCACGGCGGCGAAACATGGTGGCTAAAGTAGAATAATGTTCAACAGAGTCAGCAGCTACTTCGAGCAAATTAATTAAATGCTCAAGCCCCTGATCTTCTTCTCTGTCCAGTAAAAACTTTAAGCCTTTACTGTATTCAGAAGTAATTTGACGGTTAAACTGATGAGCCTGATTTTTTGCACTGTTTTTCCCCATGATCCAACCATAACCGGCAGCAACGGGAAGCAGTAAAAACAACAGCTCAATCATAATTAGGTGTCTTTGTTGGCAATACGCTTTTTATTATCTTTTTCAGGCGTTAATTGCTTTTTTAAACGGTAATTTTGCCACTTTAATTGCGTGAACAATTTAAAACTCACAAAACAACCCACTACAACACCTAGCAAAAAGCAGATACTTATTATAACGGCTAAAGGTAATGTATTACTGGCTATTATGTAGTTAATTTGTGTTAATTGTGGGTTTTGAGAACCCAATACAAATGCACCAATTAAAAAAAGTGCCGCCAGAATAATTTTTAATACCTTGAACAAGTAACTACTCCAATAAGTTTACTAAGCAATGCTCTCGTTTACACGGTCACGTAGTTCTTTGCCTGGTTTAAAATGAGGTACATGCTTACCATCTAACTCTACAGTTTCACCTGTTTTAGGGTTACGGCCTGTACGAGGCGCACGGTAATGCAAAGAGAAACTTCCAAAACCTCGGATCTCAATACGATCTGAAGAAGATAATGAGCCGGCCATTTGTTCAAGAATTTCTTTAACAGCGTTCTCAACATCTTTCACAGGAATATGTGAATGTTGTTCAGCAAGTGTTTCTATCAGTTCTGACTTAGTCATAGCGTTTCCTTAAAAAGAAATAGTGGAAGGGCATAAACTGCCCTTCCAATTAAAAGACTATAATTAATTAGTCTTTTTGTGCATTTGCGAAAGCAGCTGCCATTGCGTTTTCAAACACTGGCTCTTCTTTCTTAAGCTTCTCTAGTACTTCTTTCTCTTCTGCTTCGAAAAGAGCTTTAACAGATAAGCTTAAAGTGCGGTTCTTACGATCAACACCAACGTATTTAACTTCAATCTCGTCGCCTACAGAAACAACAGTAGTTGCATCTTCAACGCGCTCTTGAGCGATATCAGCTACACGGATGTAACCTTCAACGCCTTCGATAAGTTCAACAGTTGCGCCTTTCGCATCAACTTCAGTCACTTTACCTTTAACAATAGCACCTTTTTTGTTTGCATCAAGGTAGTTATTGAATGGGTCAGCTTCGATTTGCTTAACACCTAGAGAGATACGTTCACGCTCTGGGTCAACTTGCAATACGATAGCAGTGATTTCGTCGCCTTTCTTGAATTCACGTACAGCTTCTTCGCCAGGTGTATTCCAAGAAATGTCTGAAAGGTGTACAAGACCATCAATACCACCGTCAAGACCGATAAAGATACCGAAGTCAGTGATTGATTTGATCTTACCAGTAACTTGGTCGCCTTTGTTTTGTAGACGAGCAAATTCCTGCCAAGGATTAGCAATACATTGCTTAAGACCAAGAGAAATACGACGACGTTCTTCGTCGATTTCAAGAACCATAACTTCAACAGTGTCACCTAATGATACAACTTTTGAAGGGTGGATGTTCTTGTTAGTCCAATCCATTTCAGAAACGTGTACTAGACCTTCAACGCCTTCTTCGATTTCTACGAAGCAACCGTAATCAGTAAGGTTAGTTACACGGCCAGAAAGTTTAGAACCTTCTGGGTAACGACCAGCGATAGCTGCCCATGGATCTTCGCCAAGCTGTTTAAGGCCTAGAGATACACGAGTTTTATCTTTGTCGAATTTAAGAACTTTAACTGCGATTTCGTCGCCAACATTAACGATTTCTGAAGGGTGCTTAACACGCTTCCACGCCATATCAGTAATGTGTAGTAGACCATCAACACCACCAAGGTCAACGAATGCACCGTAGTCAGTAAGGTTCTTAACGATACCTTTAACTTCTTGACCTTCAACAAGGTTAGCAAGAAGCTCTTCACGTTCTTGTGAGTTTTCTGATTCGATAACTGCACGACGTGAAACAACAACGTTGTTACGTTTTTGATCAAGCTTGATTACTTTAAATTCAAGCTCTTTGCCTTCAAGGTGAGTTGTGTCACGTACTGGACGAACATCAACAAGTGAACCAGGTAGGAAAGCACGGATTGAATCAACTTCAACAGTGAAACCGCCTTTAACTTTACCGTTGATAACACCAGTAACAGTCTCTTGCTCTTCACATGCTTTCTCAAGACGGATCCACGCTTCGTGACGCTTCGCTTTCTCACGAGAAAGGATAGTTTCACCAAAACCGTCTTCGATTGCATCTAGTGCAACATCTACTTCGTCGCCAACAGCAACTTCTAGTTCACCAGCAGCATTTTTGAACTGCTCTGCAGGGATAGCACTTTCTGATTTAAGACCAGCATCTACAAGTACAATGTTGTTCTCGATTGAGATTACTGTACCTTTAACGATAGAGCCTTGCTCTGCTTCAAAACCCTTTAAGCTTTCTTCAAATAACTGCGCAAAATTTTCTGACATACGAATATACGTCTCATATATTAATACCAATAAGCAACCATGCTGCATGGGGTTGTTAAAATAGCACTGGCATCCTGCTGGTGCATAAAATGTATTTAGCTTCGTTTAGGAAGCTTACCTTCTGAGATGCTCGCATCTAATAAAGTTATAACTTTATCAAAGACTTGCTGTGCGTTGAGTTCGCTAGTATCAAGCTCAATCGCATCCTCTGCAGGTACAAGCGGCGCAACGGCACGATTCATATCGCGATCGTCACGTGCTTGAATGTCCTGTAATAGACCACTTAGTGTAACATCAAGCCCGCGCTCATTCAACTCAACAAAACGTCTGCGAGCACGTTCTTCTGCACTTGCGGTTAGAAATATCTTTAATGGCGCATCTGGAAATACCACAGTGCCCATATCGCGGCCATCGGCAATTAAACCGTTTTCTGTTCTAAACGCACGCTGGCGGCGAAGCAACGCTTCTCGAACACGCGGCAATGCGGCCACTTTCGACGCTGCAGCACCCACTTCTTCATTTCGAATAGTGGTTGTAACATCTTCGCCTTCTAAAATAATCTTTCCTGCATTAGTGTCACTGTCTATCAAAAACTGCACATCAAGATTTGCAGCTAGTGGGACAAGTGCTTCTTCGTTATCTAACGCAATTTGGTGATGAAGTGCTGCAAGTGATAGTACGCGATAAATTGCTCCGCTATCTAACACATCCCAGCCTAATTTTTCAGCCAATAGGCGACAAACAGTTCCTTTACCAGAACCACTTGGGCCATCTACGGTGATTACGGGCATTAATAACGCCGGCATTTAAAACCTCCTTCAATGCACACCAAAATAAACCGCCACATTATACGCCAATTAATAAAGATTATCCGCTTTTAGTATGTAACTTTTTATAAATACTTATAAATAGCCTATTTACTGACAGATGCTAACACTTTGAAAAATGTTGGGAATGTCTTATAAGTACAGGCCGGATCGTTAATCGTTATGGGCTTACCCCCTACTGCCACCATTGCAAAGCACATTGCAATACGGTGGTCGTCATAGGTATCAATCGCCACATCGTTAAAGTGTTTTGGCGGTGTTATTTCGATGAAATCTTCACCTTCAACTACCTCTGCACCGACTTTACGCAGCTCTGTCGCCATTGCATGTAAGCGATCAGTTTCTTTTACGCGCCAGTTATAAATATTACGAATAGCGGTTGGACCATCTGCAAATAACGCCACTGTTGCAAGGGTCATCGCCGCATCAGGAATAGCATTGGCATCGATATCAACACCTTTTAATTCACCTTTACGTACCACTAAGCGCTCGTCATACCAATCAATTTTGGCACCAACCTGCTCCATCACTTTAGCAAAGCCAATATCACCTTGAACTGATTTAGCGCCAACGCCTTTAATTTCTATTTCGCCACCGGCAATTGCTGCAGCAGCAATAAAATAAGAAGCCGATGAAGCATCACCTTCAACCATTATGCGCTCAACCGCTTGGTATTGCTGAGCACCTTTAACGAAGAACGTGGTGTAATTATCATGCTCAACAGTTACACCAAAGCGCGCCATCACATCCAGCGTAATATCAATATAAGGCTTAGAGACTAAGGTACCTTTAATTTTAATGTGTGTATCGCCTTTAAATAACGGCGCAGCCATGAGCAGCGCCGTTAAAAATTGACTTGAAATACTGCCGTCAATTTCGACTTCACCGCCGGCTATTTGCCCACCGATAATTTTAAGTGGTGGGTAATCTTTATTTTTTAAATAACTAACATCACCCCCGAGCGCTTGTAAAGCATCAACTAAATGCCCTATAGGGCGCTCTTCCATGCGCGGCTCACCAATTAACTCATACTCACCAGCAATCGCACTCAGTACTGCCGTTAATGGCCGATACGCTGTACCTGCATTACCTAAAAACAACGGCTCAGTTGGCGTATTAAACACGCCACTCACACCCTCTACGGTCGCTACGGTGCGCTCAGTATTAAGCGTTACATTAACGCCCAAGTGCTTTAACGCACCCAACATATGGCGAATATCGTCGCTGTCGAGTAAGTTTTCAACAACCGTGGTGCCGTTAGATAATGCTGCTAATAATAAAATTCGGTTTGATAAACTCTTTGAGCCCGGTAATGTCACACTGCCATTCACTTGTGAAATAGGGGCTAAGGAAAGTTGCTCCATTAACTATTCTCCTTGGCGAAGTTAGCCATAAAGTCAACTAAGGCTTGTACACCTTCCAATGGCATCGCGTTATAAATACTGGCGCGCATCCCGCCAACAATACGATGACCTTCAAGCGCTAACAAGCCCGCTTCTTTTGACTCTTTAACAAACTTATCATTTAAGCTTTCATCAACCAGCCAAAAAGGCACATTCATACGTGAACGGCAATGCTTCGCTACTTTATTGGTATAAAAATCTGAACCATCAATAAAATCATAAAGCAGCTGCGCTTTGGCAATATTATGAGCTTCCATGGCTTTTACACCCCCGGTTTGCTCAAGCCATGCAAATACTTCTGCCGCTAAATACCAAGCAAAAGTCGGTGGGGTGTTAAACATGCTGCCTTGTTTTGCTTCAAGGGCGTAATCTAAAATACCCGGCTTGGCGAGCCCTTCACGCTCAAGTAGCGTTTTGCGAACAATCACAATAGCAATGCCCGACGGACCGATATTTTTTTGTGCACCCGCGTAGATTAAATCAAATTTATTAACGTCAATTTCGCGCGATAAAATAGTCGACGACATATCGGCCACAATCGGCGCCGTTGGATGACTGGGTACATCAAATATTTCAAGGCCGTCTACGGTTTCATTCGGGCAATAGTGAATGTAAGCCGCATCAGCAGGTAAAACCCAATCGGCTACCTGCTTAATAGAAAACAGGCCGTTATCATCATTGCGCACATCAACAGCGTGTGTATTTGTAAACTTATCGGCTTCGCTGGTTGCACTTTTTGACCAAACGCCATTTTCACAATAAACTGCTTTTTTACCGTTAACATGAAGGTTTAAAGGTACGGCACTGAATTGACCTCGACCACCACCGTGCATAAATAGCACTTCAAACTCGTCACTTATATTCATTAAACGACGCAGGCTGGCTTCACATTTAGCGGTTAATGCTAAAAATTCATGACTACGATGACTTATTTCCATCACCGATACACCAAGACCTTGCCAGTTTAAAAACTCTTTTTGCGCTTTTTGCATAACAGCCGGTGGTAACATTGCAGGGCCTGCACAAAAATTATATATACTCATTACCTTTTCCTCATTCCAGTAATTTAACTTGAATTAAACTAATTTAATTTTTTTCAACCACATAAAAAAAGCGGCCAAGGCCGCTTTTTTCAATCTAATTATTCTGAAGGAGGATTGTCATCCGCCACTTCATCAATAACTGTATCTACTGTTTCAACGTCTTCGATATCAACCAAGTCACTTTCAGTCACTTCAATTTCTTCTATACGTTGTAAACCAACTACTTGCTCTTCGTCAATAGTTCTGATCAAAATAACACCTTGAGTGTTACGTCCAACCGTAGAAACTTCATTAACGCGAGTACGCACTAAGGTACCACGATTCGAAATAATCATTATTTCGTCGTTGTCATCAACCTGTACAGCACCAACAACAGCACCGTTACGCTCACTCACTTTGATTGATACAACACCTTGAGTTGCACGACTCTTAGATGGGTAATCTTCAAGTTGGGTACGCTTGCCGTAGCCATTTTCTGTCACTGTTAATATTGCACCATCATTCTTTGGTACAATAAGTGATACAACACGCTGATCGTCTGGCATCTTAATACCACGAACACCCGTTGCAGTACGGCCCATAGGACGTACACCTTTGAAACGGATTTCAGGTTTGCCTTCTTCGTCTAGTACTGGGTTACCATTTTCATCAACGACAGCCGTTTCTTCAGCTTCTTTAAAGCGAACAACTTTACCCGCATCAGTGAACAACATAATTTCGTTGCTGCCATCGGTAATATCAACACCGATTAAGCTATCACCTTCGTTTAAGTTAACCGCAATAATACCGCTTGCACGTTGACGACTGTATGCCGTTAATGGCGTCTTCTTAACCGTACCAAATGCTGTCGCCATAAAGATGTACTTATCATCTTCATAATCGCGTACTGGCAAGATTGCAGTAATACGTTCATCTGCTTCAAGTGGTAATAAGTTAACAATTGGCTTACCGCGCGCTGCACGACTGGCAAGTGGCAACTGGTATACTTTAAGCCAATATAAACGACCCGCTGTAGAGAAACAAAGAATAGTATCGTGCGTATTGGCAACCAATAAACGTTCAATGAAATCTTCATCTTTCATCTTAGTTGCTGATTTACCTTTACCACCACGACGCTGCGCTTCGTAATCAGTTAATGCTTGATACTTAACGTACCCTTCATGTGAAAGCGTAACAACTACGTTTTCTTCGTTGATTAAATCTTCAAGGCTAATATCGTGTGCTGCAGCATTTATTTCAGTGCGGCGCTCATCACCATATTGCTCTTTAATTTCAACGAGCTCATCACGAATAACTTCCATTAAACGCTCTGGATTTGCCAAAATGAATAATAACTCAGCAATCAACTCAAGTAATGATTGATATTCGGTAAGAATTTTTTCGTGTTCAAGACCAGTAAGTTTATGTAAACGTAAGTCTAATATTGCTTGAGCTTGTTGCTCAGAAATATAGTACTGACCATCACGAATACCAAGCTCGCTTGCTAACCAATCTGGGCGTGCCACGTTGTCTTCGCCTGCTTTATCAAGCATGGCTTTAACATTACCTAATTCCCATGGACGCGCTGTTAATGCAACTTTTGCTTCAGCAGGTGTTGGCGACTTACGGATAAGTTCGATAATTGGGTCAATGTTAGCCAGTGCAATCGCTAAACCTTCTAGCGTATGCGCACGGTCGCGGGCTTTGCGTAAATCAAATACCGTACGACGGGTAACAACTTCACGGCGGTGAATAATAAACTCTTCAAGCATTTCTTTTAAGTTGAAACACTTAGGTTGGTTATTAATTAACGCAACCATATTCATACCAAACACAGTTTGCAACTGAGTTTGTGCATAAAGGTTGTTTAAAATAACTTCACCTACGTCACCACGTTTGATCTCGATAACGATACGCATACCGTCTTTATCTGATTCATCACGTAATGCGCTGATCCCTTCAATTTTTTTATCTTTAACTAGCTCGGCGATTTTTTCAATCAAACGTGCTTTGTTAACTTGGTAAGGGATTTCATGAACAATAATGGTTTCGCGACCCGTCTTTTCATCGGTTTCGATGTCAGCACGCGCACGCATGTACACTTTACCACGACCGGTTTGATAAGCTTGTTCAATGCCTTTTTTACCGTTAATAATCGCCGCAGTTGGGAAATCAGGCCCAGGAATGTAATCCATTAACTCCGTAATGGTCAATTCAGGGTTTTGAATAAGCGCTAAACAGCCATTCACGACTTCTGTTAAGTTATGTGGCGGAATATTTGTTGCCATACCAACCGCAATACCCGATGAACCATTAACTAACAGGTTAGGTATTTTAGTGGGTAACACATCAGGAATTTGCTCTGTGCCATCGTAGTTAGGCACAAAATCAACCGTTTCTTTTTCAAGATCGGCTAATAATTCGTGCGACATTTTTGCCATACGTACTTCTGTATAACGCATTGCCGCTGCAGAATCACCATCAACCGAACCAAAGTTACCCTGACCATCTACTAGCATGTAACGCAGTGAGAATGGCTGAGCCATACGTACGATGGTGTCATAAACTGCACTGTCGCCGTGTGGGTGGTATTTACCGATTACGTCACCGACCACACGGGCCGATTTTTTGTAAGGCTTGTTCCAGTCATTACTAAGCTCGTTCATTGCAAACAAAACGCGGCGGTGAACAGGTTTTAAACCGTCACGTACGTCTGGTAATGCACGTCCTACAATTACACTCATGGCGTAATCTAAGTAGGAGTTTTTTAACTCGTCTTCAATATTGACTGGCAGAATTTCATTGGCGAGATCAGTCATTTGATATCACATTCCTTCAGTATCAGCTCTTAACAACCCAGTATTAGGTATTAAGAGTGTTTGTTATTATTTCTAAGTAACCATGCTATCACAATTAATTTTAATTTACAGGCGCAAAACTTTGCGATTTATCAATTTAGGCCTATATAATGGCCTCAGATTGACGAGGAAGTATTTTATGACCGAACATCAAAATGTAGATAACGCAGAAATAGCAAAGTTTGAAGCCATCGCAGAACGTTGGTGGGATTTAGAAGGCGAATTTAAGCCGCTTCACGAAATTAATCCATTACGATTAGATTTCATCGCAGACAAAACCAAAGGATTATTTGATAAAGAAACCCTAGATGTAGGATGTGGTGGTGGCATTTTAAGTCACAGCATGGCGCGAATGGGCGCAAACGTAACAGGCATCGATATGGGCCAAGAGCCTTTAACCGTAGCTAAGTTACACAGCTTAGAAACAAGTGTCCCCGTTGAGTATATAAAAGTACCTGCAGAGCAGTTTGCAGATGAGCACCCTGAGCGCTTTGATGTGATCACTTGTATGGAAATGTTAGAGCACGTCCCCGACCCTGCTTCTATTATTCATGCGGTGGCTAAATTAGCAAAACCTGGGGCTGATGTTTTTTTCTCTACTCTTAATAAAACCCCAAAAGCTTACTTATACGCTATTGTCGGTGCAGAAAAACTGTTAAAAATGGTCCCAGAGGGTACCCATGACCATAAAAAGTTTATTAAACCTGCACAATTAATTGCATGGGCAGAGCAAGCTGGCTTAAAAGTACGTGCCAGTGCTGGTTTAAGTTACAACCCGCTTTCTAAGCAATACACAATGAATGATGATGTAAGCGTAAATTATATGCTGCATTTTGAGAAGTTAGCGTAATGGCAAGCTCTCAAACCCCCATTGTCCCAATGGAATATCAAGCATTGCTGTTTGACTTAGATGGCACTTTACTCGATACCGCTGATGATTTAGGCGCCGCACTAAACACCGTGCTGCAAAATCATCAACAGCCCCAAGTGGGCAGTGATATATATCGCCCCGCGGCTTCAAACGGTGCTGCCGCTTTATTGGCTGCTGGTTTTAAAGAAAGCTGGGCACAACAGCCGCAAGAGCAACTTTTACATGAGCTAGTCACGCAATACGCTGCCAATATTGCCACCCATACTCGATGTTTTGTAGGAATAGAGCAATTACTAATCGCACTTGATAACAAAGCAATACCCTGGGGAATTATGACTAATAAGCCCGGATTTTTAACTGATCCTTTAGTCAAGGCGATTCCTGCATTAAAAAATGCACGTATTGTGATAAGCGGTGATACCTTAGCTGAATCTAAGCCCTCACCCCTTCCTTTACTGTATTGCGCTGAGCAAATGAGTGTTGATCCTTCGCGTTGCTTATATATAGGTGATGCGCAGCGTGACATTCAAGCAGGTAAAGCAGCCAATATGCACACCGCAACCGCACTATGGGGATATGTACCGAGTGTTGACGAGGCATTGGCTTGGAATGCGGATTTTAATTGGCACAGTCCTATAGATGCATTTAACCACATATAGTGCCATGTTAATTAATAAACACTACATATTGTGATTGTGTTAGTTTTTACGCAAAGCTTGATGATAAAAAAAGCAGACAAAATTTATTTTAAAAAAGCGTAAATTTAATCTTTCCTTAGTTGATTTTTACAAATTTCAACTTAACCGATTGATCAAAGGTTAATGCCTACTAACACAATTACGTTATCCCAACGTTATCCACAATGAGAGCGGTTTCTGTCCCTTGCAAAAGATACCAGACCACACTATCTTGTGATCTCTAATTTGAACAACACCAGATATTGTGGCTAAATGTTATTCAATTAAATTCACCAAACCGGTGAAAATAACAATAAACGAATAGGCACTGCGCTTTTTTAGGTGCACGCATTGGTCAAAAATATTTAATTCCCAAGGAATACAGGCAAAGCTATGAACCAACAGTTATCTGTAAGCAAACGTGACGGTCGTAAAGAGCCACTCGATCTTGATAAGATCCATCGCGTTATTGAATGGGCCGCCGAAGGTTTAAATAACGTTTCGGTTTCACAAGTTGAACTTAAATCGCATATTCAATTTTATGACGGTATTCGTACTAAAGACATCCACGAAACGATTATTAAAGCCGCTGCGGATCAGATCTCAAAAGAATCACCTGATTATCAGTATCTTGCTGCTCGTTTAGCTGTATTCCATTTACGTAAAAAAGCCTATGGCCAGTTTGAGCCACCGCGTCTTTTTGACCATGTTACTAACATGGTTGAACAAAAACGTTACGATGCACATTTACTCGTTGATTACACAGAGCAAGAATTAGATGAGCTAGATGCGTACTTAGATCATTCTCGCGATCTTAACTTTAGCTACGCAGCAGTAAAACAGCTTGAAGGTAAATACCTAGTTCAAAACCGTGTAACGGGTGAAATTTACGAAAGCGCGCAGTTTTTATATATTTTAGTGGCTGCAAGCTTATTCTCTGATTACCCTCGTGATACACGTATTGATTACATTAAACGTTTTTATGATGCGGTTTCATTATTTAAAATTTCTTTACCTACGCCAATTATGTCGGGCGTACGTACGCCAACACGCCAGTTTAGCTCATGCGTACTTATTGAGTGTGGCGATAGCCTAGACTCAATTAACGCTACATCATCAGCGATTGTTAAATACGTTTCTCAACGTGCTGGTATTGGTATTAATGCAGGTCGTATTCGTGCACTAGGTAGCCCTATTCGTAACGGTGAAGCGTATCACACTGGCTGTATTCCGTTTTATAAGCACTTTCAAACAGCGGTTAAAAGCTGTTCGCAAGGCGGTGTACGTGGTGGCGCAGCAACCCTTTTCTACCCGCTTTGGCATTTAGAAGTTGAAAACTTATTAGTGCTTAAAAACAACCGTGGCGTTGATGATAACCGCGTACGTCACTTAGATTACGGCGTACAGTTTAATAAACTCATGTACTCACGTTTAATTAAAGACGATTACATTACGTTATTCAGCCCCTCTGATGTGCCTGGCCTTTACGATGCATTTTTTGAAGATCAAGACGAGTTTGACGCGCTATATGTAAAATATGAGCAAGACGAGTCAATTCGTAAAAAACGAATTAAAGCAATTGAGCTGTTCTCTATGTTTGCTCAAGAACGTGCTAGCACGGGTCGTATTTACTTACAAAACGTTGACCACTGTAATACACACAGTCCGTTTATCTCAAAAGTGGCTCCGATCCGTCAATCTAACTTATGTTTAGAAATTGCGTTACCAACTAAGCCTCTTAGCAACGTGAATGATGAAGAAGGTGAAATTGCACTTTGTACATTATCTGCGTTTAACTTAGGCGCGATTGAGTCTTTAGATGAACTAGAAGAGTTAGCTGAGCTTGCAGTACGCGCACTTGATAACCTACTTGATTTCCAAGACTACCCAGTACCTGCAGCTAAAAATGCAACTATGGGACGTCGTACGCTAGGCATAGGCGTTATTAACTACGCATACTACCTAGCTAAAAACGGTAAGCGTTATTCAGATGGCAGCGCAAATGCGCTTACGCACAAAACATTTGAAGCGATTCAGTACTACCTAATGAAAGCGTCTAATGAGCTGGCAAAAGAACGTGGTGCCTGTCCTAAATTTAACGAAACAACGTACTCACAAGGTATTATGCCAACGGATACGTACAAGCGTGATTTAGATAAAATTTGTGATGAACCACTTCATCTTGATTGGGATACGTTACGTGCCAGCATTAAAGAGCACGGTATGCGTAACTCAACACTGAGCGCATTAATGCCATCAGAAACATCATCGCAAATATCTAATGCAACCAATGGCATTGAGCCACCGCGTGGCCATATTAGTGTTAAAGCAAGTAAAGACGGTATTTTAAAACAAGTTGTCCCTGAGTACGAACGCCTCAAAGATAGCTATGAGCTACTGTGGGATATCCCATCTAACGATGGTTACTTACAATTAGTAGGCATAATGCAGAAATTTATCGACCAAACGATTTCAGCAAATACTAATTATGATCCAAATAAATACGAAGGCGGTAGAGTACCTATGAAAGTCTTATTAAAAGACTTACTTGGTGCCTACAAGCTAGGTGTTAAAACGCTGTACTACCATAACACCCGTGATGGCGCATCAGATGCACAAGAAGACGCTCCAGAAGTGGAAGATGACGATTGTGCAGGCGGCGCGTGTAAAATTTAATAGTTAAACTTAAAGCGGGCGCCTTGCCCGCTTTGTCCTGATAGTTTTAGTGATAGTTTTTTGAGTGATAAACATGTCTTATACTACTTTTAGCAGAAATCATAATAACCAAATGCAAGAGCCAATGTTTTTTGGTCAAACCGTTAACGTGTCACGTTACGATCAACAAAAATACCCTATTTTTGAAAAGCTGATTGAAAAACAATTGTCTTTCTTTTGGCGTCCTGAAGAAGTTGACGTAAGTAAAGACCGTTTAGACTTTCAAGCGCTTCCTGATCACGAAAAGCATATCTTTTTAAGTAACTTAAAATACCAAACTTTGCTTGATAGTGTTCAAGGCCGTTCGCCTAACGTTGCACTATTGCCAATTGTGTCAATTCCTGAGCTTGAAACATGGATTGAAACATGGGCGTTTAGTGAAACCATTCACAGCCGCTCATACACACATATTATTCGTAACGTAACCCAAGCGCCTGAACTCATCTTTGACGACATTGTTAGCAATGACAAAATTAGTGAACGTGCCGATGCCGTAACCACTTATTACGACGATTTAATTAACTCAGTGTCGCTTTACAACCTGTACGGTGAAGGCAAACATGACATTAATGGTGAAACCGTGGTGGTTAACCTATTCGAGCTGAAAAAGAAATTGTACCTGGCGATGATGTCAGTGAACATTCTTGAAGCTATTCGCTTTTATGTCAGCTTTGCGTGTTCATTTGCGTTTGCAGAGCGTGAGCTAATGGAAGGCAATGCAAAAATTATTAAGCTTATTGCCCGTGATGAAGCGCTTCACCTTTCAGGCACTCAGCATATTTTAAATATTATGCAGGATGGCAAAGACGACCCTGAAATGGCAATTGTTGCTGCACAGTGCCGTGAAGAAGCAATCAAAATGTTTGTTGACGCTGCAGAGCAAGAAAAAGAATGGGCAGAGTACCTGTTTAAAGATGGTTCAATGATTGGCTTAAATAAACATATTTTATGTCAGTATGTTGAATACATTACCAATGCACGCATGACTGCTATTGGTTTACCAGCACAGTTTGATAATAACAGTAATCCGATTCCATGGATCAACTCATGGCTTGTTTCTGATAACGTGCAAGTTGCTCCACAAGAAGCGGAAATTAGCTCATACCTTGTAGGTCAAATTGATTCACAGGTTGATGCAGCTGAATTTGGTGACTTTGATTTATAATGACTGATAGAACCACTGCAAGTGTTACGCTTGCAGATAACAGCCAGTGTTTAGATTTTACCGCTGGCTGCCCTTCTCTTTTACACTGCTTAGAATCGAATAAAATTGATGCTGCTTACCAGTGCCGTGAGGGATATTGTGGTGCGTGTCGTGCTACGCTTGTCTCTGGTGAAGTCAATTACAATGAAGAACCGTTAGCCTTTGTGCGTGATGGTGAAATACTATTGTGTTGCTGCAAGCCCAATGGTGATATCAGTATTAATTTAAAGTAACTAGCAAACCACACAGTATAATGCCTAACAGCTCGCTTTATTCACTTACCTGTTTCTGCAATTATTACTCAAGTAATCGCGATTATAGCCGTGTTATTTACTCTGAATAAGCAGCAGGTACAAATCGGTAATGACCCGTAATTGTATAAGCAAAAAGCATATCGCTCATTTCAGGTCCGCGACCAATATTGTGCACAATAAGCGGGTGACCACTGTCCTGCGCTATTTGATTAACGACCATACCTATGTGCGGTAAATTGCCTGGCAGCATCCAAGTGACTATGTCACCGGTTTTATAATCTGCTGCATTAAGCGATTTAGTTAACACTTGAGCATGGCGCTCAAAGTAAACCTGTAAGTTAGGTACACGTCGATGATCAATGTTTTTATCTGGCTTGGTTAATCCCCAAATACGCTTAGAAGGATATGCGCGAAAATTGGCCTGCATGTCTTCATGTACTAACTTTTGCAAATCAATACCAAGCTGTCGATAGGATCGAATTATAACATCGGTACATACACCAATATTAGCGGGTACATCGCCACCAGGGTATTCAAGCCTATGATAGGCGCCATCGTAAGTTACTTGTTGCGTTGTTCTGTGTATCAATGCGTTGACAATATCATGATTAAAATCGGCTGCCTTTACATCAAGGGCAGATAAAGCTAGTAAATAGAGCACAAAGCGCGACATATAAATTCCTTTTATAATATTTATTAACTAAAGCTGTTGAGTAATATAGTCAGGAATATTAAATTTATTTCCATTGCTGGTAAAGTGCGCATCAAGTGCATAGGCCATTTTTTCAAGCGGAGCATCATCATAACCACAGGTTTGGATTTCATTGATGTAGCGCATAATAAAAGCGTGAGCACCGAGCTCGCGCCATTGAACGACATGAGCCAGCTCATGAAAATGCACTCTTAAATTACGCGCAACATGAGGTAATATGTAATAAGTGTTTTTATAGGTGATCCCTGCTACATCCATGTCAATAAAATCGCTTAAACCAATTTCACGTAAACCAGTAAAGTCAGGCTTGGGAATGTGTTCAACAACCACATAAAATGCAGTTTTCAAAAAATCATGCGGGTAAAAGCCAGCAAATTCGCTAACAAATGTATCACAACATATTCTTTGATCAACATACTCGCTATTCGTTTTATCAATCCATTGTTCTATTTGCGCTAGCATGTTTTCTCCAAAAAATTTGCTTAGTGACTTAATTTAAGCATAAACATTTAATGACGCAGAATTTGCTTTTATCAATAAAAAAGCGCCAATGGTATTATTACTGACGCTTATTAGAATGATAAATACAAAGTAACGCTTTAAACTAACCTTCTTCTTCAACCAATGATTCTAATAACTCATGGATCTCTGATTTTAATTCTTTGTCTTCAATTTTATTTGCACTGATTTTAGCATCTTGCAGATTTTTAATTGCCGCTTCTTTATCACCCAGCTCAAGCTGTAAAGTAGCCATAGAAAAGGCAACAGACGACATATGATCTTTGTTATTAATTTCTATCGACTTCTGTAACGCTTTTTCGTAAGTCTCGATAGCTTCTTCTAGCTCTTCGGTGAAATCAGCCAATGTTTCCCACTGAACAGGGTGATCTTTCGCTGTATTTTCGTTTTCAATACAAATAGCTTTTAGCTCAGCATATAAAGATTCAAACTGTTTAGTATCATTTTTATTAGCCGCTGCCATCAGCTTTTCCGCCAAATCGTGAACCGCTTTGTATACTTTAGTATTCATAATTACTCGCTACCTTATTAACGCGCCTTTTTTGACTTATTAAAGGCATCGTATTCGAAATATATTCCCTAATAGTACATTATTATTAAGCGCTGCGTTGTTACAAAAGTATTATAAGCGATAAAAACAGAGGTTTAATTTAAAAACCTGGATATTACAGTGCTACACTTAACGCTTAATTTAAGTCGCAATAGTAAATACCTACCCTATGCAAAATTGCAATCAATGCGGTAAATGCTGCACTAAATATGGTGCGGCAGATTTAGATACAAATCAGGATGAAATTGAAATGTGGGCGTTATTCAACCCAGAAATATTTCAATATGTTAAAAACGATCAGTTATGGTTTGATCCCAAAACAGGCGAGCAATTAACGCAATGCCCATTTTTAGTACTTAGCAGTAAAAAATATCCACAAGAAAAAGATAAGTATACATGCAGTATTTACCATGACCGTCCTCAAGATTGCCGACACTACCCAAGTTTAATTTCAGAAATGATAAACGATGACTGTGAAATGCTTGAACCAATCGATAAACAAAATCCTTTCAAAGCACAAAAAAAATTAGACATACTAATGATAGACAGCCGCTCTTAAGCGAATAAATATAACAAATGCACTGATCTGTAATAATGAGCTGGTAATGTAAATTTAACGCGATTATTTTGCCATTCAACGCAAAATTAAAAGTTATAGTATAACATTGTTGATGATGCCATTTTGTAGTGTTATATTATATCACAACATAACAACCACGATTCGAAGTAATTATGACAAAGTTAACACTCATATCCTCAGCGCTACTGTCTGTTTTGTGTTCTCACTCTGCCCTAGCAGCAACGATTAACGGCACAGTAACAGATTCAAAAAAACAACCTATTGCTAATGCAACTATCCATGTTCATGGAAAGTCACAAAGCGTGAAAAGCAATGAACAAGGTCAGTTTAGCATCGACATAGATGCTAAAAGCCAATTACATATTAGTAAAGATAACTACATCGATTCACGTATATCGCTTGAGAATGTAGACGATACAATTACTGTTACATTAAAGCCGTCTTCGGTTGAAACTGTGGTTGTGTATGCCTCGGCACTGCATAAAAATAGCTTAGAAATGATTTCACCTGTGAGCGTACTATCAGGGGATGAACTAAAAAATAAAGCGAAACCGACCCTAGGTGAAACACTTAAAGGAATACCAGGAGTAAACGCGAGTTATTTCGGCCCAGTGTCTTCAAGTCCGATTATTCGTGGCCTAGGTGGTCCTCGTGTTAAAATTACTCAAAACGGTTTAGATAGCAGTGATGCATCACGTATTGGTCCAGATCACGCGACATCAAGTGATAGCTTAGCCGCTGAACAAATTGAAGTACTACGAGGCCCAAGCACCCTACTATATGGCTCTGGTGCTATTGGCGGAGTAGTAAATGTGGTTGATAACCGTATTCCAACCAATAATATTGACGCACTCTCGGGAGCGGCACAATACACACACGATACCGTTTCAAATGCGAACACCTATGCGGCAAAATTAGAAACAGGCAGCAATAACTTTAATTTTCATTTTGATGGCACCAAACGCAGTGGTGATGACTATCAAACGCCTCGCTTTAACCTACCAGATGAACATGAAGAAGGTGAAGTACACATTGAGGGCGATGAAGAAACAGCCACTTCAGTTGAAAATACTTTTATCGACAGTGAAACAGTGAACTTTGGTACCAGCTATGTCGGTGAGCATTTAACCGTTGGCTTTTCATACGGCAATATTGAAACAGACTATGGCATTCCAGGGCATTCACATGATCACGGTCATGCCCATGAAGAAGAAGGCGATCATGAAGATCATGCGGATGAAGAACATATAGAAACTCCCGTTTATGCTCATTTAGAGCAAGATCGTTGGCAAGGACTGGTAAGCTATGCATTTCATGATAACTGGATTGAATCGATTAATCTTCGTCTTGGCTACACCGACTACACTCACAGTGAAATTGAAGATGGCGCGATTGGCACCACGTTTAGTAACGAAACCACTGAAGCACGTTTAAATGTAGAGCATCAGTTAGGCCAATGGCATGGCATGATTGGCTATCACTATAGTGAATCTGATTACGATGCAATTGGCGAAGAAGCGTTTACGCCTGCAAGTGTCACTACCACTCATGCGTTATATTTACTTGAAGAACGCACATTTGGCGATGTCACCGTAGAGCTTGGCGCCCGCCTAGAAGATTATGATATCAAAAGTGATGTAGATACACATCAGCACAGCCATGATGAACAACCTGTATCGGCAGATGAGACTATTAACTACACCCAAAGCTTTACTAATGTAAGTGCCTCAGCCGGTGCAATTTGGGAGTATATGCCAAGTCACAACCTAGCCGTTAGCTTATCACATTCAGAGCGTGCGCCACTTTCAGCTGAGTTACTCTCTAATGGTGTGCATGTTGCCACAGGTACTTATGAGCTTGGTTTGGGCTATCATATTGAAGGGGCAGAAGCGCATTTTGAACCTGAAGAAATTAAACAAGAGACCTCAACCAATCTTGATATTAGTTTACGTCGTTTTAGCGGTGACTTTGGCTACACCGTCAACTTTTTCTATAACGATATTAAAAACTTTTATTATCAACAAAACACCGGATTAGTGTTTGATGAGATGGATGGCTTTGAGTCTGCTGCCAATGGACACAGCGATGCAATTGATGTTTATCAATTTACCAGTAAAGATGCGCAGCTTTATGGTTTTGAATTTGATGCACATTATCAAATAAACCCCAGCGCCATGGTAAAAGTATTTGGTGACTCTACTCGCGCCAAACTAAAAGATAATGAAGGTAATTTACCACGTATCCCTGCCAATAAATTGGGCTCAGAACTACAATATACCCTAGGTAATGCGCAATTTACCTTAACAGGAACCCATTACTTTGAGCAAAATGATATTAGTGCTTACGAAACGGCAACGGATGGCTATACATTAATTGATTTACAAGCCAATTATCAACTTGATTTAGGCGCAGTTGACACGCAGCTATACCTAAGTGTTGATAACATTACTGATGAACTTGGTTTTGTACATAGTTCATTTATTAAAGATACGGCACCTCTTCCTGGACGTAACTTCCAATTTGGCGTTAGAGGCTACTTTTAAAACGCGCTCATTTTTAATCAGACAATAAAAAACCGCATTCGTAATAATGAATGCGGTTTTTTTACAACTAAATTCTAATTAAAGAATTGCGTGTAACTCAACGTCAAATACTAGAGTTGAGTAAGGTGCGATTGCAGCACCGGCACCACGTTCACCATAAGCAAGCTCATGAGGAACGTATAAACGCCATTTAGTACCTACTGGCATCATTTGTAATGCTTCAGTCCAACCTTTGATCACGCCACCTACTGGGAATTCAGCAGGTTGACCGCGCTCGTATGAGCTATCAAAAACAGTACCGTTTACTAAAGTACCGTGGTAATCAACACGTACTGTAGACTCTGCAGTTGGCTTTTCGCCTTCACCTGTTGCAAGTACTTCGTACTGAAGACCTGACTCAGTAACTGTAATTTCAGGACGTTTTGCGTTTTCTTCTAAAAATGCAATACCTTCAGCAGCCAATACTTTAGCTTCTTCTTCACGACGAGCTTGGATCTCTTCGTTGATTTTCTCAAATGCAGCTTGGATCTCAGGGATCTCTACTTGAAAAGCACTGCCTGCATACGCATCTTTCATGCCTTCAAATACTGAATTTAAGTTTAAACCTTCAAAAGGGTTAGCCTTAAGTTGCTCACCCATTTGTAAGCCAATACCGTAACTTGCTTTTTCAGCATCTGTAGTAAAATTATCTGACATAATGTGTTATTCACGTTTTGTTAGTTAAAAGACCCGTATATGCTATCACAAAATAAAAGCCGTTTGGGGCTAGTTTTTATTGAGTTTTTCTTTAATTAAACCAATAGCAAAGGTACATACAGGTAAACTGAGCAAAATTCCAACAAGTAAGCTCATCGGCAACAATCCGACCACGCCGATCAACAAAAGAGGCACAGCCACCAAACCGATAATGCCAATGTAAAACGCACCCCACACTGGCCAAAAATGATCGTATTTTGTGATTAAATGCCCGGATAAAAGATTAAATCCGATGCCATATAAGAAAGTCATCATCAGCGCATTATCTGGGTATGCATCAATGGCCATTTTTTGTAATAACGATATGGCACTTTGGTAACAATAACCAAACACAGTCCATAGCAGGATGTGCTTGAGTAAACGTTTAGAGAAGGATAACTCCGGGGACTGTGACATAATAAAGCTCCAGATAGCAAAAAACCGCCAATAAGGCGGTTTTTTAAATAATGGTGGAGAGATAGGGATTTGAACCCTAGAGGGGCTATAAACCCCTGCCGGTTTTCAAGACCGGTGCATTCGACCACTCTGCCATCTCTCCGTACGGCGCGCATAATAAGATCATACGCTTAGCTTGTAAAGCCCTATTTTACTAAAACTGATTAAATAGTTAAATATTAACCAAGATAGTCATAAACCCTAGTAATATTGTTTAGGTCTGCGGGCAATCCAAGAACATACTAAACACACCAATAAGCTGGCAGTTAAAAATGCAATACTTTGAAATATTAAATCGAAGCGGTTTAAATCATCACTTGGGATCACAACTAACACAAACGAAGGTAGGACGGTGAATAATAGAACATAGCAGCATATTTTAAAGGCTCTGCCAAAATCAAATCGTCGAGACTGTTGCATCCACCATGTTAGTAGTACTAGGACACCCATCGCAGTTGCAGCAATAAAGTGAGCTGCTTGTGTATTCATTGCAACATAAAATGTCGCAAGCGCGCCAACAACACCCCAGATTGACCAAGCAAACCAGTTTTCTTTTTCACGTAAAAATAAATTTCCCATCATTTTCGTCTTCTTTATCGTTATTATTGGTAAGACTTTCCATACATTACCAAAAAACAACCGATTAAAAAACAAACTGAAGAAGATTTATTGCGTATGGTGCTTCCGTGCGCTTCTCGCAGCTACAATATTAACCGCGGTAGTGTAACACGATTAACTTAATGAATTATGACTATATTGAATATAAAAAGTTCATCCTATTGCTACAAAAAACTAAAATAGTTTTCTGGCTTATGGCGCGGTGACTTTTTACACTCAACTGCTGGCGTCCCTAAATACAAATAACCCACTATTTCATCATCATTATTTAAGTTAAGCGCTTTTTTAACACTGGGGCTTTGTGCAAAGTAACCTGTGCGCCAAATACCGCCAAGCCCTTGTGCAAATGCAGCTTGTTGCATAGCCAGCACACCACAGCCTGCACTTTGAACTTGTTCTATTCTTGGTACTTTTGGATGTTGTTGATATTTTGCAATTGCAATAATGATCATGGGTGCTCTAAGGGGTAACTCTTTAGCACGATTAATTACTTTTTCAGCTTGCTGCTCGGCCAAAGCGCTTTGATAATAAATTTCACCCAACTTATGACGTGCATCCCCTTGAACAATAATATATTGCCAAGGCGCAATACAGCCATGATCGGGAACTCTGAGCCCAGCCTGCTGAATAATGTTTAGTTGTTCTTCATTAGGGCCTGGCTCTGTCAGTTTTGCATCTGACTGGCGGGTTAATAAAAGCTCAATAGCATCCATTATAATTACTCAAAAGACAAAACAATAGCATACCATTGAAACCCTTAGGTTAAAATATAATGGGCACCCCGCTGTTATTATTTGCTTATCAAGAAAGTACCTAGGTTAAAAAGTACACAAATAATATCGCAACCCAGATAGCCGTGTATTTGTGCCATTACAAAGTAGCGCTCGCCTTTTGCGTGTAAATAATTAGGTCGAACTAATGAGGGGCTTTATAGATTTAATTTTGCCAGTTAAGCGTTGTAGCCGAGGTACCATTAAAAATCGTAATAGCGTATTTATTAGCTATACAAGAAATGAGGGAAAGTTAAAATCAACAATATAAGGGTCTGATTATAAGTTAACTATCTTTAAAAAATAATCAGACCCGTGTACTTACTTAAATTGCATATTAGATACTGCGTGCAACTTGTAAAGCTTCAAATATAGCGCGCTTGGCATCAATAGCCGCTGCCAGTTTAGCGCCACCAATAACATGAACCTTGGCATTCTCTGCTTGCGTCTTAAATAGTTCGTCATTAGACACTTGGCCAATACAAGCAATCACAGTATCAACTGGCAATAATTGTGTTTCGCCAGCAACACTGATCGTTAGGCCGTTTTTATCAAAACGATGGTATTGGCAATTGGCAATTTGCTTAACGCCATGTTGTTTAGCAACTTGACGATGTATCCAACCGGTTGTTTTACCTAAATCACCACCAAAGCGCCCTTCACTGCGTTTAAGCATATAAAGTTGACGCTCATCTTTATGAGGCTGAGCATCGCACTCTATTCCCCACTGGGTTTTAAAGTCGCTGATACTTTGTGATTTATGTTCACTTAAAAATGCCACCATATCAAAACCAATACCGCCTGCGCCTAAAATCGCAATCGAGTTACCAAGTTCAACCTCACCGCGAATGACTTCATCGTAGGCAAAAACACGTTTGTCATCACTACATTCTATAGAGGCTTCACGTGGCCTTACACCCGTGGCAAAAACCACATCGTCAAACTGGCTCAGCATACTATCATCAAATGCTTTGCCTAATTCAATGGTGACGTTTAAACGCTTAAGTTCATTGGTAAAGTAAGCCAATGTATGGTTAAAGTCTTCTTTACCTGGTATTTGCATGGCTAAATTAAACTGCCCACCCATATGCTGCTTTTGGTCAATAAGCGTTACATTGTGACCTTTTTGCGCTAAGTAACAACTTGAAGAAAGCCCAGCAGGACCCGCTCCAACCACTAATACATTTTTAGCTGTTGCGGCTTTTTCTAGAGGGTAATCAAGTTCAAAACCCGCTTGTGGATTAACTAAGCACGTGGCACGTTTACCTTTAAATACGTGGTCTAAACAGCCCTGATTACACCCAATACAAATATTAATATGGTCAGAGCGCTTCGCTTGGTATTTATTAAAAAACTCAGGATCGGCAAGTAAAGGACGCGCCATAGAGATTAAATCAGCTTCACCCGCCGTTAAAATATCATTGGCAATTTCTGGTGTATTAATGCGGTTTACGGCAATAACAGGCACGCTAATGACATCTTTCAACCGCTTTGACGCTTCTTTAAATGCGCCTGGGGGTACCATGCTTGCAATTGTCGGTACTCGAGCTTCATGCCAACCAATGCCAGTATTAAAAATATCAACACCTGCTTTTTCAAGTGCAATAGCTTGTTGTGTTACTTCCTCAGGAGTTGAGCCATTCGGAATTAAATCGATAACAGACAGTCTAAAAATAATTAGAAATTTATCTGAAACTTTAGCTCTTACTGCTTTTACAATCTCAACAGCTAAACGCATTCTGTTTTCAAGACTGCCACCAAACTCATCGTCTCGTTTGTTTGTATGCGGTGCCATAAATTCATTAATTAAGTAACCTTCAGAGCCCATCACCTCAACGCCATCGTAACCTGCTTTTTCTGCTAAATATGCAGAGTGAGCAAAATCTTTAATGGTTTTTTTAATTGAACTTAAAGACATAGCCTTAGGTTTATAAGGGTTGATCGGTGCTTTTATCGCACTTGGGGCTTGATTGAATGGATGATAGGCATAGCGCCCAGCATGCAATAACTGCAGGCAAATTTTACCACCATGTTGATGAACAGCTTGCGTATAAGCACGGTGTTTAAAAACATCATAATAACTATTAAATGATGATGAAATAGGCGTTAACTTGCCGCGAAGATTAGGGCTATATCCCCCCGTAATGAGCATTGCTGTGCCACCTTTAGCACGTGCTTCATAAAAAGCACGTAGGCGTTTACGATTATGCCATCCCTCTTCGAGGCCGGTATGCATTGATCCCATTACTAAACGGTTGCGTAATTGTGTGTGTTTTAGTTCTAATTTTTGTTCTAACATCCTGTGCCCCAATAACTGGTCTAACCTGTGTGCATTTAGTCAATTCTGCTTTAATGACCAACAATAAGCAATATATGAGCAGATTAAACTTAATAATTTTTTAACTTAAAACCTGTTGACTGCGTTTATCTTGACCAATAGCGTGAGTTAAAAGTAGTGACTACAGCCATAATTTCAGTAATTATTTATTAAATAAACACGTGTTTAATCTCAAGTGTAATTGAATTTATAAATGTTTCGTTACGATTTAGCAGTTAAATTTATTTATATTCTACGCTAAGATGGCAATAACGTTTTAGCTGTACCAATTTAAGGAGCTATTTTGATAGCAAAGGTATTTAAAGGTATATGGACGGGGATCAACTTCTCACGTCGTTTAATACTCAACGTATTGTTTTTATTTTTGGTCGTCATTTTTATCGTATCGGTATCAAGTGACGGTGATAAAATTATTGTCGAAGAGGGCTCTGTTCTTAGACTTAACCTTAATGGCCCTATTGTCGAAGAAAAAACCTATATAGACCCTGTTGAAGCCGCTATTAATGATGCAACGGCCAGTGCTGACTCACCCAGTGAAATATTGCTCGACGATGTAGTTGAAGTAATTAATGAAGCAGCACAAGACTCGCGTATAAGCGCTATTTTGCTTGATTTACAAGAAATGCCAAAAGCACATTTAAATAAGCTCAAACAAATTACACAGGCACTTGAAACATTTAAAGCAACTGGTAAAAAAGTGATTGCCTCAGGGTATTACTACACCCAAGCACAATATTACATTGCCGCGCATGCAGACGAAATTGCGATGCATCCTTATGGTAGTGTGCTTATTGAAGGCTACGGTATGTACCCGCTTTACTTCAAAGACGCATTAGAAAAATTAGAAGTCACTCAGCATATATTCCGTGTAGGTACCTTTAAATCGGCCGTTGAACCGTTTATCAGAAACGATATGTCAGAGGCAGCTAAAGAAGCAAACCGTGTATGGCTTGGTGCTTTATGGAATGAATATAAGCAAGACGTTAGTGCTGTACGTCCTTTTGATGAGTCAAACTTTGATGAAACAATGGATGTTTATTTAGCTAAAATGCAAGCCGCTAATGGTGATGCCGGTAAATATGCACTGGATAACCAATGGGTTGATTCATTAAAAACCAATCAGCAAATTCGCCAACAATTAATTGAATTGGTTGGAGAAAATGAAGATGGAAAAACATTTAAACAAGTCTCTTTTGGTGAATACTTAAGTTTAGTAAAACCGCCTATTGAGTTTGATAACCCTATGACTGAAAAAGTCGCTGTTGTGGTTGCTAAAGGCACTATTGTTGATGGTGAGCGCCGTGCTGGTGAAATTGGTGGTGATTCAACTGCAGCCCTACTTCGCAAAGCGCGACTTGATGACAAGGTTAAAGCGGTGGTTTTACGAATAGATTCAGGCGGTGGCAGCATGTTTGCCTCAGAAGTAATTCGTGCTGAAGTACTTGCACTTAAAGCTGCTGGTAAACCCGTTATTGCATCAATGAGCTCAGTAGCTGCATCAGGCGGTTATTGGATTGCATCGGCGGCCAATGAAATTTGGGCAGCGCCGAGTACAATTACCGGTTCAATTGGCGTATTTGGTACCTTTATGACATTTGAAGATACCCTCGCTAAAATAGGCGTGTATTCAGATGGCGTAGCGACCACCGAATTGGCAGGTTTTTCAATCACTCGCCCACTTAACGAGAAAATGGCTAAAGTTATTCAAATGAGTGTTGAAGAAGCGTATGGACGCTTTTTAGATGTGGTTGCTGAGGCACGTAATATGACCCCAGAGCAAGTTGATAAAATTGCCCAAGGTCGGGTATGGATTGCCTCTCAAGCTCAAGAGCTTGGTTTAGTTGATAAACTTGGTAATAAACAAGATGCGATTAAAGCAGCTGCAGAGCTTGCAAAGCTTAACTACTATGACGTTAAAACAATTAAGCAATCGCTTAGCCCACAAGAAAAAATGCTTCAAGATATTTTCGGCAGTGCCGCCGTTAAATCAGTACTTGGGCTTGAAACACAAAAAACAGCAGTATTAGCCAGCCAAGCTAATCTGCAAAGTGTTATTAAACAATTAAGCAGTGAAGTAGAAAACCTAAAAGATTATAACGATCCACAAGGTGTTTATGCCCGCTGTTTAGAGTGTACAGTTGCACAATAGTGCCTTAACAGGCTGTATTGATTAGCAGTTAGCGTTATACTAAGCCCAGTTTTTTTACTGGGCTTTTTTTATGAAACGTAAACGCATTTATATCGCTTACACTGGCGGTACCATAGGAATGAAAAAATCAATTCGCGGCTATATTCCTGCTGAAGGGTTTTTAACCGAAACCGTGGTTAATAACGCAGAGTTTAATCGTGAAGAAATGCCATTATTTGATATTCATGAATACTGCCCACTTATAGATTCTTCAGATATGTCACCTGCTCATTGGCAACTCATCGCCGATGATATAAAAAGTAAATACCAAGATTACGATGGCTTTGTGGTACTGCATGGTACCGATACTATGGCCTATACTGCATCAGCTCTGTCGTTTATGTTTGAAAACTTAACTAAACCTATTATTGTGACCGGCTCACAAATTCCGCTGTCTCAATTACGCTCTGATGGTCAAGTTAACCTACTTAATGCCATGTATTTAGCGGCTAACTACCCCATTGCAGAAGTCAGCTTATTTTTTAATAATCAGTTGTTCAGAGGTAATCGTGCCACCAAAGCCCATGCAGATGGGTTTGATGCATTCGCCTCACCTAACTTAGAGCCGCTTGCGCTTTCAGGTATTAATATTCAGCTGATCAAAGGGCAATTAAGCCCGTATGTAGAAAATGAACTCCAAGTTACCCCTATTACACCGCAAGCTATTGGCGTGCTGTATTTATACCCAGGGATCAGCAAAGAAGTAGTAAAAAGCTTAGTTAATGGCAATATTAAAGCCCTCGTACTGCTAAGCTTTGGCGTAGGCAATGCGCCACAAGACCCTGAGTTTTTAGATATTCTGGATGAAGCAAGTAAACGGGGTGTTATTATTACTAATTTAACCCAATGTTTAAAAGGCCAAGTGAACATGGGCGGTTATGCCACGGGTAATGCGCTGTTAAACATAGGCGTGATCAGCGGTTACGATATGACCTTAGAAGCATGCTTAACTAAGCTGCATTACTTGTTTAGTCAAAACCTAGAAATTGAAACAATTCGCCATTTAATGCAAGATAACCTGCGTGGTGAGCTGACCCGTTAAGTAATCAGTTAAGCGAATAACAAAAAAGGACGCTACTTAGCGTCCTTTTTGATTACTTAGATTTTATTAACGAACTTTTGCGTCAATATCAACTAAGTCAGTTAAATGACACGTTTCACCACTGTGGGTTTTAATGCCATGCTCACCAAAGTAATCACGCTGGGCTTGAACTAAGTGCCCATTACTTGGTGTTGTTAACGTTGCTAAGTAGGTTTGTGTTGCACTAAGCACAGGAAACGCCAGACCCGTCATAACGGCTTGGCCAGTCACTTTACGCATCGCTAATGACTCTTTTTCAAGCGTATCAATAAACTCAACGCCTTGCGCTACACTATCTAGATAATCAGCACGGATAATACACCCTGCACGCCATGTTTGTAGCGTTTTCGCTAAATCAACTTTCCATTGATGAGTTCGTGAAGCGCCTTTAATTAATGCAAGTCCTTGACGGTATGCCAATAGGCTCGCAAGGGTAAACGCATCTTTTAGCTCGTCTAAATCAATATCAACTTGCGTGGTATTTTGTGCGCTGTACGTCATTTCTTGTGCGGCAGTGGTATTACACGCATTAGTTAAATGACGAGCTTGTACAGCAGCCACTAGCGACGGTACCGCAATACCTAATTCAAGGGCGTTTTGTGCTGTCCATAAACCGGTGCCTTTTGCGCCTACTTTATTGTCAATTAAATCTACAAGCGGCACATTATGCGAATTTTCAAGTGATAAAATATGGCTTGAGATTGACAGTAAATAACTATTTAGCTGCCCTTGAGACCATTCGTTAAATATCTCTGCAATTTCTTTAGGTGAGCGATTAGTGCCGTGACGCAATAGCTGATACATTTCTGCAATCAGTTGCATGAGTGCGTATTCAATTCCATTGTGAACCATTTTTACAAAATGGCCGCTGGCTGACTGGCCCACACGCGCAAAACACGACTCGCCTTTATAGCTTGCAGCAACCTTTGTAAACCATGGCTCGACACGCTCCCAGCCACCTTCAGAACCACTGGCCATCATAGCTGGACCGTGACGTGCACCCTCGGCACCGCCTGAAATACCCATAGTGGCAAATTCAAACTTATCTTGGTATTTGAGCTTACGGTTAATACCGTCTTTATAATTACTGTTACCACAATCAACAATAATATCACTACACTGAACACCCGCTTCAATAAGCTCGTTGCAAACCGCATCAACTAACTCACCAGCAGGCACAAGTAATAAAATAGAACGCGGTGCTTCTAAACGCCTAACCATATCCCCTAGATCAGAGACAATGTGAAGTTTATCAGCCATGCCTTGTGATTTAGCACAACTTAGTAATTCTTCACCCGCATTTGGGTTTTTGTCATAAGCGACAAGCGTTATCCCTTTTTCAATCAAGTTCAGGGCAAGATTTTTCCCCATAACGCCTAACCCTACTAATGCAACTTGCATTTAGTGCCCTCCTCGGTAACAACTATTTGGTTAGTAAATTAAAATAATACCGCGTGCATTATACTCAGACCGCAGCCATGAGCAAAGCTACATGCATTTATTACAGTTAAAATAAACGCCGTAATTATATCAAACAACCGCCCTCTCAGGGGAAGAAATAGCAGTGCTATTTAAATTTTTAGATCATTGACGCCCTGTGACACCGGTGTCATAATGATGACATATTCATTTTGTATATAATAGTCGCAATGTTATAAAAATTGCATAAAACTAAAGATTGCTCTTTATTAGTAATCGCTAAAAACAAAATAACCGTCAACTTGCTTAAAAAAAGCACACAGGAGAATTTAATGTTAAGACGTACAAAAATAGTCGCGACACTTGGACCTGCAACAGATAGAGATAATAACTTAGAAAAAATTATTCGTGCAGGCGCAAATGTCGTTCGATTAAATTTCTCACACGGTGTTGCACAAGATCATAAAGACCGTGCACAAGCTGTTCGAGATATTGCAACTAAACTTGGTAAGCACATCGCGATTCTCGCTGACTTACAAGGCCCAAAAATTCGCGTTTCAACCTTCAAAGAAGGCAAAGTGACCTTATCTGTTGGTGCAAAATTTATTCTTGATGCCAAAATGGAAAAAGGCCAAGGCGATATTAACGCCGTCGGTATTGACTACAAAGAGCTACCACAAGATGTTGCCCCAGGTGATTTATTGCTATTAAACGATGGCTTAATTCAACTCACCGTAGAAAGTGTTGAAGGTCACTTAGTTCATACCATTGTGACTGTTGGCGGCGTACTTTCTAATAATAAAGGGATTAACCGTTTAGGTGGAGGCTTAACAGCACCTGCATTTACGGAAAAAGATAAAGAAGATTTAATCACCGCTGCTGAAATTGGCGTTGATTACATTGCGGTTTCTTTTCCTCGCAGTGGCGATGATATGCGTTATGTGCGTTCATTAGCGGAGGCTGCAGGCTCTAATGCACAGCTTTTAGCTAAAATTGAGCGTGCTGAAGCAGTAGAAACACAAGAAGCAGTTGATGACATTATTTTAGCCTCTGACGCTGTTATGGTTGCCCGTGGCGACTTAGGTGTTGAAATTGGTGATGCTGCACTAATGGGTAAACAAAAACTCATTATTCGTCGTGCTCGTTCATTAAATCGTACCGTAGTAACCGCTACGCAAATGATGGAATCGATGATCGATAACCCTATGCCAACACGCGCAGAAGTTATGGATGTTGCCAATGCAGTACTTGATGGCACAGATGCAGTGATGCTTTCTGCTGAAACAGCCGCTGGTGATTACCCGGAAGAAACCGTTGCTACTATGGCGCGTGTTTGTCTAGGTGCTGAGTCGCAAAAAGAAACACACGTTTCTAAACATCGTTTAGACAGCCGTTTTTCTTCTAATGCCGAATCAATTGCCTTATCAGCTATGTATGCAGCTAACCACTTAGACTCTGTTAAAGCGATTATCACCTTGACTGAGTCGGGTAGCACGGCAAAATTGATGTCGCGAATTAGCTCTGGACTGCCTATTTATTCACTTTCACGTCATGCAAGTACATTAGGTCAAACAGCACTGTATCGTGGTGTTTACCCTGTATTTTTTGACTCTACAAAATGTGAAAAAGATAGCATGGTTAAAGATGCATTAAGCACACTTGTAGCCGCAGGCTCTTTACAAGCAGGCGATACCGTGATTATTACCCACGGTGATGCGATGGAAACGATTGGTGCAACCAACACGATGAAAATAGTCACGGTTTCGTAACTGTAACGCGCATAAAAAAACGCGAGCTAAAAGCTCGCGTTTTTTTATGTTATTTATTAAAGTTAGCTAGCCAGTGCTGCTTTTACTTTATCACGGTAACTTCTACTTACTTTAAGCTCTTGTCCGTTATCTAACACTAATAAATATTCACCACTAACCTGAGTTACCAGCTTGCTAATTTGTTTGGTGTTAACAATCGCGCTGCGATGAACACGTACAAATAAGCTTGGATCTAATTCTTGTTCAAGCTCTTTCATGGTTTTACGTAATATATGCGTTTGCCCATCTTGGCAATGCAGACACATGTAATCACCTGCCGCATCTACCCACTGTATAGTAGCAACGGGTACTCTGACAATTTCGCCCTGCTCTTTTACGGCCAATGACTCAGGATAACGACGATCCGTAAGGGTATCGCCTGTGGCTAATTTCTTTAAAATTTCTTCGCAGTTATTGCCTGTTATCCCTGCTACGAAGCTCGCTAGTTTTTTCTTATGGGCGTTATCCTGCTGAGTTTTTAAATAGGTATGCACTTTTTCTACCGCCTGTTTTAACCTGTTATCATCAACGGGTTTTAAAATGTAATCTAAAGCATGAATTTCAAATGCTTTAACAGCAAAGTGATCAAACGCCGTAACAAACACAATGGCAGGTAAATCTTTACTGCTTTCACTTAAAGCACGTGCGACTTCAAAACCGTTCATACCAGGCATTTGAATATCAAGAAAGACAAGATCAATTTTTTCGTTTTTACAACTTTCAATCGCATCAAAACCTGAACTACACAGTTTGATCACTTCAATATCAGAAAACTCTTCAAGCCTGACGGCTAAACCTTTACGTGCTAATGGTTCATCATCAACAATAAGCGTTTTTATTCTTGTCATTTCTTCACAGCCTTCTCAAACGGGACTCGCAGATTAACTTTTAATCCACTTGGCGTATTATGTGATAATACAAACGAGTAATTATTTTCGTAGAGCGTTTTTAATCTGTCTCGGGTGTTTGCTACCCCTACGCCTTGTGCATTAACTAACTGACCATTTTCAATATCAGTGCCAGGCCCATTATCGCCCACTTCAAGTAATAATTCATTAGCAAAAACTTGCGCTTTTATATCAATAACACCACCTTCTGACATATGGGCAATGGCGTACTTAATGGCATTTTCGATGATCGGTTGTAATATTAAGCTCGGCACTAATGCTTGTTTGGCCTGCTCACTCACGTCCACATTAACTTGTAAGCGCTCATCAAAACGTACACGTTCAATTTCTAAATAGAGCATTAATGCATGTAACTCTTGCTCCAGCGGCACTTTTTTAATTGGATCAGTATTAAGCGTATAGCGTAAAAAGTCACTCAATTTAGATACCATCAAGTTAGCATCTTTATTTTCTTTTACCAAAACTAAGGTTGATATTGCATTGAGCGTATTAAACAAAAAATGAGGATTTAGCTGGTATCTAAGCATTTTTAACTGCGCTTCGTGCGCCATTGTGGTCGCTTTTAAGGCTTTTTGACGTTCACTTTGTAATAACTGGTAATACTTAACCCCAAAGTACAAACCACTCCAACACAAAATAATATAAACAGAATCAAGTCCTTGTTGTAAATAATAAAACCATTCTTCAGGACGGTATCCGTGGCGATAAATTTCCCACAGGTTAAACTTTTGCACCACGGCCCATAATGTACCGGTTATATAAGAGGCGCCAAATACAACAATAATTAATACCCAAGGTGAGGCATTCCAAATTTTGCGATAAATATAACGCAGAGGCACAGTCATTAAACAGCCCGCATAGGCGTTTAGTAAAATAACGAATACGTAAATATCACGCATTTCGAATACTTTAGAACCAATATAGTTAACTAACGCATAACCTATCCAGCCTGCAATTTGCAAAAGCCAGAAAAAACGTTGTCTGTTATCAATTAAAGACTGCCAATTCAAAATTAATTATTACCTTGTAAATTTGTCACTATTATATCGATTTATCGTCGGGTATAGCACTACCAACTGTCTTACTTTTTAATAGCCCTATCGCAAACAATAAATTAAATAAATACAGGATGGATGTTCAGTTCTGGTTTAGTTGTTACGTTAAACAGGCTAAAACTCGTGTTGCAATTACCCCTTGCGGATGGTTTAAAGCGCATAAAAAAAGCGAAAGGCATCCACCTTTCGCTTATCAATGTTTACTTTTATTTTTTAAGCAAGCTTATCTGAAGCAACTTTATAAGTCGGATCTTCAATTACGTTCACTTCAACTAAGTCACGTGCTTTATGAAGTAGTTCTGTACAGTCTTTACTTAAGTGACGCAAGTGCAGCTTTTTACCCGCTTTATTGTATTTGTCAGCTAAGCTGTCGATGGCCTCAATCGCACTATGATCCGCAACGCGACTGTATTTAAACTCAACAATCACATCTTTAGGGTCATTCTTAACATCAAATAAATCAGCAAAGTTTTTAACCGAACCAAAAAATAAAGGCCCATGTAGCTCGTACACTTTTGAACCTTCTTTATCAATATAGTTAGTTGTGTAAATATGTTTTGCATGCTGCCATGCAAACACTAACGCAGAGACAATAACACCTACACACACCGCAATCGCAAGGTCGGTAATAACCGTTACACCCGAAACTAATACAATCACAAAAGCATCAGATAAAGGCACGCGTTTCATCATTTTGAAACTCGCCCATTCAAACGTACCCAGCACCACCATAAACATAACCCCAACTAATGCGGCCAGTGGGATCATTTCGATTAAGCTTGAAGCGAAGATAATAAATGCAAGTAACATCAATGCGGCACTAATACCTGATAAACGCGAACGTCCACCTGAATTAATGTTGATCATAGATTGGCCAATCATGGCACAGCCACCCATTGCACCAAAGAAACCACATGTGACATTGGCCGCACCTTGGCCAATACATTCTTTATTAGAATGGCCACGGGTTTCTGTAATTTCGTCAATCAAGCTTAGCGTTAACAGCGATTCAATTAAGCCAATTGCTGCAAGAATAAGCGCATATGGAAAGATAATTCGTAGTGTTTCTAGGTTAAAAGGGACCATAGGAATATGAAACTGTGGTAAGCCACCGGCAATGGTTGCAGCTTCATTTCCTGTCATGCCTTTTAAGAAATCAAGTACCGTACGTGCTTCTAAATCAAGACCAATCACTAAACCCGTTACAGTAACAATAGCAACCAGTGATGAAGGCACTGCGGTAGTTAATTTTGGTAAAAAGTGAATAATTGCCATCGTTAGCGCCACTAAACCTAACATGATGTAAAGCGCACTGCCCGTCATCCACATTTGGCCGCCAGCACCATCAGGCACTTTAAACTGTCCAAGCTGGGCTAAAAATATAACAATCGCTAAACCGTTAACGAAACCGAGCATAACAGGATGCGGAACCATACGAATAAATTTACCGAGCTTAAATACCCCAGCCAATATTTGTAGTAGTCCCATCAGCAACACAGTGGCAAATAGGTATTCCACTCCGTGATCAAGTACTAAACTTACCATCACAACCGCTAATGCACCGGTTGCACCCGAAATCATACCCGGACGACCACCAAAAATAGCCGTAATTAAGCCCACAATAAATGCGGCGTATAAACCAACAAGAGGTTCTACATTTGCAACAAAGGCAAATGCAACAGCTTCTGGGATCAAGGCAAGTGCCACTGTCAATCCAGAGAGAATATCGTTTTTAGCAGAGCTTGGCGCTCTGCTGAGTAAGTTAAACATTGAGTTCCTCAGTTTTATTTCGCTAACAAAAAAAGCGCTAGATTTTATCAAATTAGCGCTCATTTCACAATTATAGTTAATTCAGCCTGTGTGTTTTTAGCTGCTTAGTAAAGTTTAAAGTGGCAGTGCCGTGCTTCGTTTAACACACGTCATGGTCACATTAGAATGAACCTCTTGTACATATTCTAAGCTAAGCAAGTTATCGCGTACAAAGTGCTCATAACCTTCTATGCCTTGAGAAATAATACGCAACATAAAGTCCATAGTGCCAGCCATGGTGTAACATTCAGTCACTTCATCATAGCTAAGTATTAATTTTTCAAACTCAGCTAAATTCTTTTTACCATGGTTTGATAAACGTACATGGGCGTAAACCAACATATCAAAGCCCAGCTTTTTTTCATCAAGCAATGCGACTTTACTTTTGATGTAGCCATCTTGTTCTAATTTAGCAATACGACGCCAACAAGGAGACTGAGAAAGTCCGACTTTGTCTGCAATCTCAGCAGTTGATAAACTTGCATCTTGTTGTAAAAGTGCCAATATTTGGCGATCTACGTGATTTAGAGACATTTTATTTCTTATTTATCTAATAAATTGGTTAAATTATACAGCCTTTTTAAAAAGCAGTCTGCTTATTTTTAACAAATATGCACATCAACCAAACTGGCCACTTACAAATGGGTTAGTAGCCTGTTCATGAGCAATATGGGTGTTGTCACCATGGCCACTTAAAATTGCAGTGTTCGGTGGTAATGTCATGATATGTTGCATTATAGAGTCGATTAGCTGCTTGCTGTCGCCTTTAGGAAAGTCGGTACGCCCTATTGAACCTTTGAAAATAACATCCCCGACGATAACCGTATTGTGTGCTTGTTGATAAAACACAACATGGCCTGGCGTATGCCCTGGGCAATGAAGTACTTTAAACTCAAGCTGCCCAACCTTGATACTATCACCATGGGCTAACCATTCATCAGGATAGAAGGAGTTGATCGGTTTAAAGCCAAACATAGTGGCTTGCATCGGTAAATTGTCGAACCAAAAACGTTCATCCTCATGAGGCCCAATCATCTTTACCTTGTGTTGCTCGCGTAAATTATGCGCAGCGCCTACATGATCTAAATGCCCATGGGTTAACCAAATCGCTGCCAATGATAAATTATGCTGCTTAAGTGATGCATTAATTTTGTCAGCATCACCGCCAGGGTCGACCACGACAGCTTGCTGGGTTTGTTCACATACTATAATGCGGCAATTTTGCATAAACGGGGTTACGGGAATAGTGATTATTTTCATCTTATATTTCTTTATCTTTTTGTGCTGGAATAACTATATTCTCTTCGTATGACATTAAAACTGGGTATTTCAAATAAGCTTGATCATAAAATGGGCTATGCTCATATAACCAATTTAAACGTGCTTCAGCGTTCTTAGCAAAGTCTTTATCCTGGTTTACTTTTTTATCAAATTCTTGGGCTAATTTGGGGTCATCAGCAAGCATTTTTTCAGCAAACGGTATCAAAGCATAATTTTCCATATATTCAGTGCGCTGAAAAATAGTATTAAACTCCCCCCAAGCAAAAAATGAATCTGGTGCTTCAGGATGTAGCAAGTGGACAGCTAACTCTCCTGCCTTTTGCTGCGTACTCACTTCAAACCAACCATCTAAATCCACATTTGTAGCTGGTACATAATCAAAACTAGCCGACACTCTAAAACGCCCTTCAAATGGCGCTTTATCAAAACTATATTGCGCTACTTTTGCCATTTTTAATGGCTGAGTGTTGGCACCACTGAGCTTATTAACTGACACCCCATGCAGGGCTAATTTCTCAATAATATCGGTGTAAACAGGTGGAATAAAAAATGATTTTGGTACTTCAACCGTGTGCTGCACCTCTTTTTGCCAAAAAATAGGCAGCTTGTCATAATCCTGTTTTTTACCCAAATAGCTTACTTCTTGTTGATTTGACAATGGGCTCAGGCTTTTAGAATAAGCAATACCTTTAAACGCGATATGATCAGGCTGCTCAGAATAACCACGCTTAACAATTAATTGCTTAGGAACAAATTCTTGTTCTTTTTTTACTGCATTAGCGAGTTTATCTTTATGCGCTGATAATGCTTCAATAGCACCATCTATAAACACATAAGTCCCTAACACGCGTTGTTTGTATGGCTTTAAAGAATGGTTTTCAACTAAAATGGTAGGCAATGACTTTAAATCACCCCACCCGTTTGAAAACCGCGGTGTGGCAACCCAACCGGCCAGCCCTGATTTAAATTCTTGCTTATCCATAACAAACACTAAAGGGCCCGGAATATGGCCTTGCTCAGTGAGGGTTTGATCAATCATTGGTTTAAAATAACGGTTAAGCGCATCTGAAATGGCAGGCGACTCGCTAGCAAATACCGGGTTATAGCCATAGGTTACATCGTATTGGTAATCAGCCCCATCAGTCACGTGTACGTCAATATACAAATTCGGATTATAATCATTAATTACTTGAAGGACGCTTTTAATCTCTGGCGTATCAAGCTTAGTGTAATCACGATTTAAATTAAGATTATTTGCGTTTGTTCTAAAACCCATTTTTACAGGGCCACGCTGATTAATACGATTAAACGCACTACTACGCTCGTGACCATCAACGTTTAATATTGGGATAAATAAAATGTTTACCTTTTTTAATATATCGCGTCGTTTACCCGTAGCAATATCTCTAAGCAGCATAAACATCGCATCTTTACCATCAATCTCACCAGCGTGAATACCAGCCTGAATAAGCACGGTTGGTTTGGTGCTATTGGCCATTTGACCCGCATTAAAAAAACCTTGTTCGCTGGCAATCAACATTTTTATTGCTCGTTTACTATTACTATAGCCAATCGTTTTTGATTTAAATTGAGTGGGATTCGCCGCCACTAATCTATCAACAAATGCCATGGTATCAGCATAATTGGGAGACGAGACTCCTGCAGAAATTTCAAAGTCTGTGGTTAAGGGTCCCTGTTGTTGCAATAGTGAGGTACTACTACCTTCCCATGGTAATAATGGCGGTAAATGATTGCTATTTGCCATACTTGCAGATAAAACCAATAAACTTATAAACATATACTTCTCTAACAAACCCATTAATTAAGAAAAATTATAGCAATTAAACTTTTCTAGTTGCCAAAACTGCGGTGGTTCAACAAAAAAATACAGCCAACGGCATTTTTAGTTGCAGCCCAGCCACGCTATCAACATCTACTGAATAAAAAGGGCTAATAAGTACCTAAAAAAACGAACACACAACGGTAATAAATAAAGGAAAAAGCCTACAAGCGCATAAAAAAGATAATAAATTACAGGCACAAAAAAAGGAGCCATGGGCTCCTTTTCATTACTTATACAAAAACTTAAGCTGCCGCTAGGCCTTCTTTTGCTTTTGCTACAAGCGCTGCGAATGCAACTTGGTCGTAAACAGCGATATCTGCAAGGATCTTACGATCGATTTCTACAGATGTCTTTTTAAGACCATTGATAAAACGGCTGTAAGACAGACCATTTTGACGTGAAGCAGCATTGATACGTGCAATCCATAGTTGACGGAAAGTACGTTTCTTAGCACGGCGGTCACGGTAAGCGTATTGACCCGCTTTAGTAACAGCCTGGAAAGCTACGCGGTAAACACGTGAACGTGCTCCGTAGTAACCTTTCGCTTGTTTTAAAACTTTTTTGTGACGTGCACGTGCGACAACGCCGCGTTTAACTCTTGCCATTTCTAAAAACCCCTATTAAGCGAATGGTAACATACGTGAAACTAGACCATGGTCATTTTTATGAACCATCATCTTAGGACGTAGGTGTAACTTACGCTTAGAAGTTTTCTTAGTCAGAATGTGACGAAGATGCGCTTGTTTACGCTTGAAACCGCCAGAAGCAGTCTTTTTGAAACGCTTAGCTGCGCCTCTGTGACTTTTTAGCTTGTAAGCCATTGCAATAACTCCAATTGTATTGCTTTAAATTTAGTAAGAAGGCGTGAGATATATTGCTATAGCTCCACTTTAAAGGCCTAACTTACTGCTATGTTCCGGTGAAAACCCGATATAAATACCGCAATTTTACTTTAAAACCGGTTAACTCAGGTGGACATTTCCACATCACTTGCAAACCTGAGCTAAATTCGGTGCGTATTATCGCCTAATTATTACTTTTTAGCAACCGGTGCCATCATCATAACCATTTGACGACCTTCAACACGATTTGGGAAAGACTCAACAACTGCTAACTCTTCTAAATCGGTTTTAATACGGTTTAATAATTCGATACCAATTTCTTGGTGAGCCATTTCACGACCACGGAAGCGGATAGTTATCTTAGCTTTATCGCCAGCTTCTAAGAACTTACGTAAGTTGCGCAGCTTAACCTGATAATCGCCTTCATCCGTTCCCGGACGGAATTTGATTTCTTTAATCTGGATTTGCTTTTGCTTCTTCTTCTGCTCTTTTAGTTCTTTGCTTTTTTCAAAGATGAACTTACCGTAGTCCATAACCTTACAAACAGGCGGCTCAGCGTTTGGACTGATCTCTACAAGATCAACACCCGCTGCATCAGCCATAGCTTGCGCGTCTTTTAATGACTGAATTCCAGCTTGTTCGCCGTCGATGTCGATTAAACGAACTTCTAGCGCTGTAATTTCTTCGTTAATACGATTTTTTTGAGCTGTTTGTTGCCCTTTCTTGCCGCCTCTAATGGTACGTTCCTCCAAGAATATCAATAATATAAGCGTGTAGTTGGCTGTTTGAGATTGCCCTACACGCTCGATTTTTACTGTCGATTTTTGATTTCTTCACTGATTTTAGCGATAAAATCATCGACATTAAATTTGCCTAGGTCTTCACCTGTGCGAGTTCGTACTGCTACTTCTCGTTGTTCAACTTCTTTATCGCCAACAACCAGTAAGTAAGGAATACGCTTAAGTGTATGTTCTCGGATTTTAAAGCCAATCTTCTCATTTCTCAAGTCAGCAGCGGCTCTAATTCCAAGTTTATTTAATTTTTGTACAATTTCCTGCACATAAGGTGCTTGTTTATCGGTGATATTCATAATCACCACTTGCTTAGGCGCAAGCCACGTTGGGAATAAACCAGCGTACTCTTCTGTTAAGATACCGATAAAGCGCTCAATAGACCCTAAAATAGCGCGGTGTATCATAACAGGTGTGCGACGTTCGTTATTTTCAGCTACATAAGTAGCGCCCAAACGACCCGGTAATGCAAAATCTAGTTGCACTGTACCACACTGCCACGCTCTGTCTAAGCAATCGTACAAAGTAAATTCAATTTTAGGGCCATAAAACGCCCCTTCACCTGGTAAATAATCAAATTCAATGTCATTTGCTTTAAGTGCGTCAGCAAGTGCAAGCTCTGCTTTATCCCACATTTCATCTTCGCCAATACGTTGCTCTGGGCGAGTTGAAAGTTTAACTACAATTTTTTCGAAACCAAATGTTTCATAGGTATCGTAAACCATTTTAATACAGGCCGATACTTCATCCATGATTTGCTCTTCTGTACAAAATACATGAGCATCATCTTGGGTAAAGCCGCGTACACGCATTAAGCCATGAAGCGCGCCTGATGGTTCATTACGGTGACAACAACCAAACTCAGCCATACGCAGTGGTAAATCACGGTATGATTTTAAACCTTGGTTAAATATTTGTACGTGACCTGGACAGTTCATTGGCTTGATTGCGTATTCACGCTTTTCAGATTCCGTGGTAAACATGGCTTCTGAATACTTTTCCCAATGCCCTGATTTTTCCCACAAAGAGCGATCCATCATCATTGGACCTTTCACTTCTTCGTATTGGTACTCACGTAATTTTTCACGCACAAAATCTTCTAGCTCGCGGTAAATGCTCCAACCATCGTTGTGCCAAAATACCATACCTGGCGCTTCTTCTTGCCAGTGCCATAAATCGAGTGCTTTACCGATACGACGGTGATCGCGCTTCTCAGCCTCTTCTAAACGCTTTAAATACGCTTTAAGTTGCTTTTTATCGCCCCATGCTGTGCCGTAAATACGCTGTAGCATTTTGTTTTCAGAATCACCGCGCCAGTATGCGCCGGCCACTTTCATAATTTTAAAGTTTTGACAAAACTTCATGTTTGGCACATGAGGACCACGACACATATCGATGTATTCTTCGTGATGATATAAACCTGGACGGTCATCTTGTGCGATATTTTCGTCTAGTATTTCAATTTTGTATGTTTCGCCACGCGCTGCAAAAGTGTCGCGCGCTTCTTGCCAGCTAACGGTTTTTTTCACTACGTCGTAGTTTGTTTTTGCGAGCTGTAGCATACGTTTTTCAATGGCATCAAGATCATCTTGAGATAACGAATGTTCCATATCAATATCGTAGTAAAAACCGTTATCAATTGTTGGACCAATCGCCATTTTTGCATCAGGAAAAAGTTGTTTAACAGCATGACCAATTAAGTGCGCACACGAGTGGCGAATAATCTCTAGGCCATCGTCGTCTTTTGCGGTAATGATCTCAAGACGAGAATCGTCACTAATTAAATCACACGCATCTACGCGTTCGCCATTAACACGACCCGCAATGGTGGCTTTAGCAAGACCTGGGCCTATATCGTTTGCTACATCAAGTGTGCTTACAGGGTTTTCAAAACTACGCTGACTACCGTCAGGAAGAGTAATAACTGGCATTATAAATCCTTACATACAGTGGTGACACCTACAATGTATCACGTGTATTTTTAATTAATTAAATGAGAATGACTCGACAACGCTTTTACGAATAAGCATTGACTATTTTTCGCCAAAAATGGCTAATGTAGATGCTGAGTCTGCTCAACTACAAGAGAGTTATTGTCGCGTGCTGCAGCATTAATTACAAGTTTTAAGCTATTAAAAGCCACCCTATTTTACCATAAAAGTGCAATTAATAACGTTTAATAAGAGTCTGTTGGCTTTCTGTATTAGGATTTGTTCAATCTAGGGGCGATTTAGTTAAAGCCCGGGAGCTATCACCTGGCGCTAAGTAAAAAATTGAGCAACGCTCACACCTATTTAAAGTAAACAAACCATAGCGCTGTCTTAGCTAAAAAAAGGAGGGCTGCACATTTAGCCGCAAAGATAAACAGACCTTGTTACATCAAAATGACGAATGGACGTTAAGCGTTAACAAAAACACCACTGTAAGTGCTTAAACTCGCATTTTAATGCGTGTTGCGTATAATAACGGGTAATTAAGTTATAGTAGAGATTAGCAATGAGAACATGTGGTGTAGAAATTACCGGTAGTGATGTACTACTTTGTATTTTAAGTAAAGATAATGACGTTTTTGATATTCGTGATGTGCGCCAAACACGCTTTACCTTAGGTAACGGTAACGACACTGAAGTAATGCGTAAGTTTCAGTTTGATTTTGCCAAGTTAATGCAAGATTACCAAATTGATTCGGTTGCCATTCGCGAACGCCAACCTAAAGGTAAGTTTGCTGGTAGCGCTAAAGGATTCAAAATGGAAACCGCTATTCAGTTAATCGATAATCTCGATGTACGTGTGTTTTCAACCACCGAAATAAAAGAACAAGTAAAACGTAATCCGATACCTATCGCGTTTGAAGACACCGGTCTTAAAAAGTATCAAGAAAATGCATTTGTTAATGCTTACGTTTACATCATGAAAAAAACGTATCGCAGCGACGAAATGTAAATTAATTACATCCTTATAAAAACGCGTATTCGCTAGAGAGTACGCGTTTTTTTGTCTTTAAATTCTACATAAAAACAGTAATACCAATTCGCTTAACTAAGTGATATAATTTGAGGGAGGAAAATCGTGTCGATATCAAAGCAAAAATTTCGTTAGTTAGTTGTTCTAAATGAGAAATTTTTAACACAGCTAGCGTCTGATTTGCCCCCTCAAAATGATTTAGTATTATTGCCGATTGGTATAATACATTAGTCTAACCCTCTTCCTTTTGTCGACAATTCGTGTTTATTTAAACAGCAGGCCTCTCAAAAATAAAAACATGGAGTATGTCATGAAAGCGACACAAAAAGTGATAAAAGAAGTAGAGCAAATAAACACTATACCGCTATCAAGCAGCTATTTTAAAGGAATTCAGAGCACACCATTAGTAGAACAAACCATAGGCGATTACTTTGACGCCATTGTCGACAATAACCCAGACGCTCTGGCCGTAGTCGTTGCCCATCAAAATATACGTTTAAGCTATAAGCAATTTCAACAGCAGATTAATCAACTTGCTATGGGGTTACTGGCTTTAGGGGTAAAACCTGGTGAACGGGTCGGTATTTGGTCACCGAACAATATACAGTGGTGCTTAACACAATTTGCCACCGCTAAAATAGGTGCCATTATGGTATGCATTAACCCAGCTTACCGCCCTAGTGAACTGCAATATGCACTAAACAGTGTGGAATGCTCTACGCTTATAACCACCACTGAATTTAAAGGCAGCCACTATATTAATATGCTGCAAAGTTTAGCTCCTGAGCTTAGCGGTTGTAACAAAGGTGAGTTAACCGCAGTCAAATTACCCACTTTAAAAAATGTAATTTGTATTGGTGATGAACCCGTCGATGGGATGTTTTCCTTTAATGAGGTTATGAGCATGCCCACCGATGCACATAAATTAGAACTGCAAGCGGTGGCCAAAACCCTCGATTGCAATCAAGATATAAATATTCAATTTACCTCTGGCACAACAGGAAACCCTAAAGGGGCTACGTTGACGCATAAAAATATATTGAATAATGCGCTTTTAGTCGCACAAGCTATGCACTTTACTGAGCGCGATAAGCTCTGTATTCCTGTTCCGCTATATCACTGCTTTGGCATGGTATTAGGCAGTTTATTGTGTGTCAGTAAAGGGGCCGCTGCAATTTATCCAAGTGATTCTTTTGATCCAAAAACTACATTAGAGGTGGTACAACAAGAAAAATGCACCGGCCTTCATGGTGTACCCACTATGTTTATAAGCGAGTTAGAGCTTAATAACTTTAACGAGTATGACTTAAGTACACTGCGAACGGGTGTTATGGCAGGCTCAACTTGTCCTGAACAGGTGATGCGTAAAGTACAAACACTCATGAATATGAATCAGGTGGTAATTGCCTATGGGCAAACAGAATGCAGCCCAATTAATAACATTACCGAAACCGACTCTTCTATTGAGCGTCAAGTCACTACGGTTGGCCGAGCACTTGCACACACCGAAGTAAAAATTATTGATGAGGTTGGTGACATTCAAAAAATCGGGCAGCCTGGTGAAGTATGTAGCCGTGGGGCCGGCATTATGCGTTGCTACTGGAATGATGAAGAGAAAACCAAAGCCACTATCGACAATGACGGCTGGCTGCACTCGGGCGATTTAGGGGTAATGGACAGTGAGGGCTTTGTCAGCATTGTTGGCAGAATTAAAGACATGATTATTCGTGGTGGTGAAAACATTTATCCGCGTGAAATTGAAGAAGTGCTTTACACCTATCCGGGTATACAAGACGCCGCTATTTTTGGCATTAGTGATGAAAAATTTGGCGAAGAAGTCTGTGCTTGGATCCAGCCTAAAGAAGGTGAAGTGCTTGATGAGCAAGCAATTCGTCTGTTTTTAAAGGACAAACTCGCCTACTTTAAACAACCTAAATACATTCGCTTTGTTGAAAATTACCCGATGACGGTAACCGGTAAATTGCAAAAATTTAAAATGCGTGAACAAATGCAAGAAGAGCTCGCCGAATCTGCATTTTCGTAAACCGATTCAATGCGAAGCACTATCAGCTTAGTGCTTTGCATTGTCTTACTCAATTTCAGGTTGTTTAGGGTCAACAAAATCGGTAATACTGATATTTCGTCCTGCATTTTTAGCTTTATAAACCCCTACATCAGCTGTTGCTAACAATGATTTTATTGAAGGTCTATATGTCGTGTATTGATCAATTGCAATACCGGCAGAGACAGTAATACGGTTAAAAGGTGAATATTGGTGTGCAATGGGGTCGTCTGCGAAGCACTTAGGTAAGTCACTTAACCAATCTAGCTCATTCGCTTGCAATGTTTTTACCAATATGAATTCTTCACCACCAAAACGCACCACAATATCAGCGTCACAATGCTTTAATCGGTTTGCTACTGCTATTAGTACGTTATCTCCCTCTAAGTGGCCGTAGTTATCGTTATATTTTTTAAAATAGTCGACATCAATCATGGCTAACCCTAAATATTGTGATGGCGCTAACTTGTTAATTAATGCTTTACAGCGCCGATCAAAACTATGCCGATTATGCATACCTGTTAACTGATCGGTGTTGGCTTTTTCCGTTTCAAATAACTCCGCTTTATATTGCTTTCTTAATAAGGTATCTAGTTGATATTGCACAATAGCCAATACAATCACCATGCTAAAATAAAAATAAAGTGTCCATACAATCGAAGTAGAAGAAAAAAGCTCAATAAATATCAAGGCAATGCCGATTATTGACCATAAAACCAGTTTATGTCCTAAGTGCAGCATCGGTATGGCTATAAATGCAGCCGCTACAAGCATAGGCCCTCCCTCTTTCAACTCACCGTAACGCTGAACATATACCCAGAAGAAATAACTAAATAAAAAACAAAATAAAACCGCATAAATAAAAAAGCGCGAATGTAAGTACTCTGAACTTAGTGTTTTATTTATAATAATCAGAACTATCGATAGCAATACCATAACTACACGTAAAATTGTTATGGTTGAATTAGCAGGCTCTTGTTGATTAAACCAAGACATAAAAATAAAAGATAATAAAAAAAGTGTTACAAGGTAGAGTGATGCATCAGCAAGACGCATTGAGCTTTTATTAAGTTGATTTTGGAAGTCGTGCTCTGTCGCACTTGAAAAATAAAAAATTGCGGGAATAAGTCGCACCTGCACTCTCCTTAATAAGCTCACTGATCCTTATCCATACTATAGTTTATTGTTATTAATTAGCGAGTTAAATTTACCTTATTAAATAATATTATACATTATTTTTGCTATATCCTGAACAATTCTTATTCAGGATATAACGAATAAAAGTAGAGAGTTAATTAAATAGCCGAGGCGCTACTATACAACGCCTTGTTCAATCATTGCATCGGCTACACGTCTAAAACCAGCGATGTTAGCGCCTAGTAATAGATTACCGGGCTGATCAAATTCTTTTGCGGTATCGCTTGCTGTTGTGAAAATATCTTTCATTATTTGCTTGAGCTTTTCATCAACTTCTTCAAACGTCCAGCTTTGCATACTGGCATTTTGCGCCATTTCTAGTTGGCTGGTTGCCACGCCACCGGCATTAGCCGCTTTACCCGGGCCATAAGCTATTTTTGCTTCAATGAAGCAATCAATCGCTTCTTTGGTTGAGGGCATATTGGCTCCTTCACATACTAATTTACAGCCATTATCAAGTAGCGCTTTTGCATCCGCTTCGGTCAATTCATTTTGCGTGGCGCAAGGAAACGCAGCATCCGCACTGTAGCGCCATACCGTATGACCATCCTCTGGGTAGTCATCGCGAGGCGTATACTTGGCTTGTGAATGACTATCTAAATAGTCACTTAAACACCCTCTTGATTGCTCTTTGAGCTGTTTTATCAGCTTTAAATCAATACCATTCTCATCATATAAAGTGCCTTTAGAGTCACTACAGGTAATTGGCGTTGCACCAAGTTGATATAACTTTTCCATGGCATAAATAGCCACATTACCAGAGCCTGAAATTAAACAGCGCTTACCTGATAAGCTATCGTTACGCTCTTCAAGCATATTATTAGCAAAATAGGCAGCGCCATAGCCTGTGGCCTCTTTACGGGCAAGCGATCCACCCCAAAGTAAACTCTTACCCGTTAGCACCCCTTCATAACGCCCTGTTAAGCGTTTGTATTGACCAAACATATAGCCAATCTCTCTGGCACCTACGCCAATATCGCCGGCAGGTACATCGGTAGTCGGGCCAATATGGCGGTATAGCTCGTTCATAAAGGATTGGCAAAAACGCATAATTTCGCCATCAGAGCGTCCTTTAGGATCAAAGTTCGCACCGCCTTTTCCCCCACCAATAGGCAAACCTGTTAGTGCATTTTTAAAAATTTGTTCAAAGCCTAAAAACTTTATAATGCTGGCATTTACACTCGGGTGAAAACGTAAGCCGCCTTTGTAAGGCCCTAACGCCGAATTAAATTCAATACGGTAGCCTTTATTCACTTGAATATTGCCCTCATCGTCAACCCAAGGCACACGAAACATTAGTTGGCGCTCTGGCTCTACCATTCTTTGAATAATTGCTTGTTGTTGGTAATGACTTGTTTGCGCAAATACAGGTTCAAGTGAGTCAAGCACTTCTTCCACTGCTTGATAAAACTCACATTGCGCAGGGCTCGTTTGTTTTAACTGCGCAATGGTTGTGTGTATATAATTCATATTTATTCTTCCATGTAGGTATTTTTTAATTTGAAATAGGAAAAATGATCAATGCTATTGTTAGTGAAGAAATTAATTATCCGATCATTATTTTCACACTTTAACATCATAGATAAACTGGATGCACGTGTTTGATGTTAAATTAAATTGTTGTTTCTTTTGGCTCTATTTGCGTTAGTTGTTGATCTCTGAATTTGTACTATAATTAATTGTCCCAAAGCTAGAGAGGTCGGGACATTGAAGAAAAATCAATTCACACTAATAATTGAATCGTTATCTAAGCTAACACATAACCAAAAACGATTGCTACACCATCACGTTGTTGAAGACCTCAAACGTGGTGATACTGATAACCTGATCAATGAATGTAAAGGCGATGATGTTATTTGCCCTCACTGTGGTAATGAGGAAATTGGAAAATGGGGCATGGCTGCTGGCTTACAACGCTTCAAATGTAAAAACTCTTCATGTGGAAAAACTTTTAATGCTTTAACTAAAACACCTCTAGCTCGATTGAGAAAGCGTGAACTCTGGGCAAAGAACCTAGAGTACATGTTAGATGGCTTGCCAATTAGACGAGTTGCTGAACTCTTAGAAGTTGCAGAGACTACAGCGTTTCGATGGCGACACAGATTCCTCAAAGCTCCAGCACAGCGCAAACCATCAGAAGTAGCGGGAATCATCGAAGCTGATGAAATGTTTTTCATGGAGAGTTTTAAAGGCAACCAGACGATATATTATCGTAAGCCTAGAAAACGAGGTGGCATGGGCGATAGACGTACTGTTGATGATAAAATCCCTGTATTGATCGTAGTAGATAGAAGCGGTGGTTTAACAGACTTCGTACTTGAAGAACATTCAAGCGATGAAATTCATAATGCAATGAGACCAATAGTAAATCACGACAGTATTCTCTGTAGCGATGGCGCACACGCCTATCGTTCTTTCGCCAAGGAAGAAAATATCCAGCATTATCGCACTATAGTCAGTAAAGGTGAGCGAGTGATCGGTGGTCAATTTCATATCCAGAACGTAAATGGCTATATGAGCCGTTTACGGGGCTGGATGCGAAGGTTTAATGGTGTTGGTACAGAATATCTCCCAAACTACTTAGGTTGGATGAGAATGATGGATAGCAAGAAAGATAAGTACAAAGAGGTAAGGCTTGCATACTTAATTGACGAAAATCTTGCTTATGGCCTCGTTGCCTAGATTTATATTTATTTGATTATGAAGGCGATTTTGTTACATTAATGTGTACTTACATATTGATAATAAAAATACTAAGGAAGGAAAAAATGAAAAAGAGAATCGCAATATTAAGTTCAATATTAGGGTTGCAGTTTTCTGCTGTAGCTCAAGCTAATAACTATGCTGACGTTAAGCTTACTCACCTAGATCCAGAAAAGTCTGCTGCCACATGGGTTAGAACTAAACAAGTCACTCCTAGATACCCTATGGATCTAGCTATGAAAGGTATAGCTGGTTGTGGAGTCTTTAAGCTGACCGTAGATGAAGACGGTAATTCACAAGATATAGAATTAGTTTCGTCTATTCCTAAGAAAGTTATTTTCAAACCAGCTAAAAAGGTCATAAAAAAGTGGCGCTGGGAAAATGTTTCAGGCCAGCCAAACCAAGCCGAAGAAAAGGTAATACGCTTAGATTTTTGTATGGGTGGAAGTTCTGAAGAAGAAGCAAAAGCTAGGTGTGCTGAACAAGCAAAACTTCAATGTGAATAATATTTAAAATGCTTTCCAAAATAGCGTGGGAATAATAAGTAATTTCCACGTTTTCCCACACAAAAGAAATTATTCAACACTTAACGATAATAGAGCCTTTCTTTTGTATAAAAACTCATTAAAAAAGAATTTATATGCTAAAAACACCCATTTGAATGAATAACACGTTAAAAGTATTAAAAAAATAGTAAAACAAAATACGACTCTACATTTTTACGAGAGCGACAAAATAAACTGCTTTATGAGACTGAAGTTGTAGAAGGATAGACTGATAATTGAGTAAATGTGGAGAGGTCAAAATGGAGGTTGTATTCAACCTCCATAAAATGCATTAAGCTTTTTCGCCATCTGGGCGAAAAGTACTCTGTACACCGGTTAAAAATAAACGCAATATTTGATCGTTACACACACGGTAATGCTTGTTTTCAACTTTACGTGAAAATGCGCTTAGCTCATGTTTACTTAAATCAAAATCAACCAACGCCAAGGTCGCGATCACGTCTTCTGCTTTCATATTTAAAGCAATACGTAGCTTCATAAAAATAATATTGTTGTTCAATTTACTTTCAGGCTCTGGCTGCTCACCTTCACGCTTGCCGCGCTTGGTATTTATAAAACCATTTAAAAATACCGCAAATTCAGTGTCACTTATTGGGGTATACCCAGGCTCGCCCTCTTTAGTTAACCATGCAATCACCTGCTCAGTGCTTATGCTCTGCGCTGCTGCGGCGAAAACATCAACCATAGCTGAATCAGTTAAATCAAAGGTGTAGCGAATACGGCGTAAAATATCGTTATTTGTCAAAGTAAATCCCAAGGTAAATAAGCGCTCAGCAAACAAAAGCTGTTTAGTAGCGGCGCAGTTTATCAGAGTTACACTAAGCACCCTATTAAATACTGTGTTTAATTACCCAATACCTTTGCCGGATCTACGCGTGTTGCTTGCCATGCTGGATATAGCGTAGCAAATATCGCAAGCACAAAGGTGGCTATAACGGTCAACACAATATCTTGCCAAACTAATTTACTGGGCAAAAATTCGATAAAGTACACACCTTCTAGCGGGTTTTCACCCAATAATAAGCTCAGCCAAGTAAATAGCTCACTAATATTAATTGCTAAAATCACGCCAATAATTGAGCCTAAAAGTACACCCACAAATGCTTGGGTTAAGCCTTGCATGACAAAAGTAGCCAATATGGTACTGTCTTTGGCACCCATGGTTTTTAAAATAGCAATATTGCCTTCTTTTTCACGCACTTCCATTACCAGTGAAGACACAATATTGAAACTCGCCACCGCGATAATTAAAAACACCACAATATAAACAATCGTGCGCACCATTTGAATATCTTGATACAAGCTACCTTGCGTTCTAAGCCAACTCGAAATATACACATAATCGGTAATAGTCTGGCCAACACGAAGCGCTACTTGATGCGCCGAAAACACATCATCAACACGCAAGCGTAACCCTGTTACTTGGCTTTGATCATAGCCTAAGGTTTGTTGTGCTTTGTTAAGATGAATAAAAGCAGCGCTGCTGTCGATTGGTCCGCCCATTTCTATAATGCCCGCAAGCGTGAGGGTAACACGTTTTGGGGCGAGTAATGACTGGCCTTTTTCACTAATTTGCGGGATTAACAAGGTCACATTATCACCTAATGCGATATTAAGTTGCTTAACAATTTGCTTGCCTAAAATAACATCATCACCTGTTAACTGGCTGACTAATTTACCTTGTGTAAATTGGTTAATGGCTGACACATCACCTTCCAACGAAGGCTCAACACCTCGGATCTCAACCGCTTTTAATTGGCTTTTAAATTGCGCCATCCCATTAACAGCAATAAATGGGGCTGCGCCTGTTACGTGTGGTTGCTGTTTTAACTTTTCGACTTTAGTGGGCCAATCGGCAATTGCCCTACTTGGGGCAACATATTCAACTTGCGGCACTACACTTAATAAACGATGCACTAATTGCTGCTCAAACCCATTAATCACCGATAACGCCACAATTAACACGGCAACACCAAGTAAAATACCAATAGTGGATGCTTTGGCTATAAAACTTACGAAGGCATTTTTTTCATCTTTATGGCCTGAATAGGCTCTAAAGCGTTTACTAATAAAGGCACTAAGCAACATGGCTAGACTCTTTTATTGATAGTTTACCATCATCTAAGTACGCTATTTTACCCAGTTTATCTGCCAGTTCTAAATCATGAGTCACTACCACAAAGCTGGTGTTTAAACTTTTATTTAACTCATTAATTAAATCGTAAATTTTAATCGCATTTTGCTTATCTAAATTACCCGTTGGCTCATCAGCAAGCACCAGCGCAGGCTCTGTCACTAAAGCGCGTGCAATGGCAACACGCTGACGTTCACCACCAGAAAGAGCCGAAGGCTTATGGCTACTTCTATGTGCAAGGCCTACCTTATCTAGCATGTTAAGTGCTTTCTTTTTGGCTTCTTTCGCGCTCAACCCTTTTATGAGTAATGGCATGGCAACGTTTTCAACCGCACTAAATTCCATTAATAAATGGTGGAACTGATAAATAAACCCTAAGTTTTTATTTCTGAAAGCCGCTTGCTGCGAGCGAGATAACTTAGCAACGTCTTGGTTTTTTATTTTTGCACTACCCGCACTGGCCGTGTCTAAGGTGCCTAAAATATGTAACAAGGTGCTTTTACCTGAACCTGAGCTGCCTACAATTGCCAGCATTTCACCTTGCGTTAGGACTAAATCAACGCCTTTTAATACCTCAACCTGATTTTGCCCGTCTTGGTACACTTTACTTATTTTTTCACAACTAATTACTAAATCATTCATAACGTAATACCTCTGCTGGGTTTACTTTAGCGGCTTGGCGCGCTGGATATAAAGTCGCTAAAAAGCTCATTGCTAAGCTTAAAACGGCAATAACACTTAAACTAACCACATCAAATTTGACGGGGAGTGAAATTCCCGATAGTAAATTTAAACCAACCAAAGCCAGCAGTTCATTTATATATAAACTTAATAAAAGACCTAAAAAAGCACCCACGGCCGTGCCAATTACTCCGTTATAGAGCCCTTGTACCATAAATACGGTTTGCACTTGGCTTGGTGTGAGTCCTAATGTTTGCAAAATTGCTACTTCGCTTTGTTTTTCACTGACCATCATGGTCAGTGCCGATACAATATTAAATACCGCCACCAGCACAATTAAGCCAAGGAGCATAGACATGATGCGTTTTTCCATCGCAACGGCGGCAAATAAAGTGCCTTGACTGCTTCGCCAGTCGGTGAGTTTAAAGTCATTGAGTATGTGTTGGCTGTCTTGCATAAATTGGTCAAGTGCAAACGGCTCATGCAGTGACACGCTTAAATTAGGTACCGTATTGTTGCTAAGTTTTAAAACCCGTTGTAGTGATACGCCACTGGTAAATGCCAGTCCCATGTCTATTTCGGAGCCAGTTTCATAGATAGCAGCAATTTTAAATAAACGTTGGCTTGGCATGCGCCCAAGTGGGGTGTACGTAGATGCGTTAGGCATAATTACACGTAACTTATCACCTAAGCCAACGCCAAGTTTGCGGCTTAAATAACGACTTATTGCAATATTATAATTATTATTTAGTACGCTTTGCCAATTGCCTTGCACTATTTTGTCGGTGATTTTATACAGCGAGCCGTTATTGTCGTAAAGCCCTTGTAATAACACCCCGTGAAGATCTTTATTGGTTTGCAATATGGCTTCACCGTGGCGGTACAAACTAACATGATCAACATACGGTAATTGCTCAAGCGCAGATTTTAACGAATTCATTTGCGCTTTGGAGTGATCTTTGGCTTGTACTTCAACGTGTGGAATAAGCCCCAACATATTAGATTTTAAACTACTCTCAAAGCCGTTCATTACACTACTGACCGTAAAAAGCGCCATTAAACCAATCGCTATACCTGCAATAGAAAAAAACGAAATGAACGAAATAAACGCATTGCCTTTAGAGGAGCGGCTATATCTGAGTCCGATAAATAGGCTAACAGGTTGAAACATATTAATTAAAACATTAATGCCAAAAGTGTGGCGTTATAGTAGCACGAACTCAGCGCAATTGAATATCACCATAAATGTAAGAAATAATTTATAAATCTGATACTTGGCTATATTTTAAACAAGCCAGTAAACCCTGCTAAACTTTCAGCCCTGTTACTAAGTAATCAAGTAATACCCGCACATTAGTAGCCACAAATTGCCGTGGCGGATATAGACCCCACACGCCCTCTTGTTGTGGTTGGTATGCAGTTAATATAGGTACTAACTGACCGGATTTAATTTCATTTTCAATATAGTAATCAGGCAACTGAACAATACCCAAACCCTTTATAGCGCCGTCAACCAGTGCCCAGCCGCTATTACAATGCAATCGCCCTGCTACCTTAATATGTTTATCACGATTATTTTCATTTACTCGCCAATAACTACTATTGCCAATTAAACATTGATGATTATTAAGCTCCCCCAAAGTGTGAGGCTCACCAAAACGCGCTAAATATGCAGGTGAAGCACACATAATAAATCGTCGCGAGCTCAAGCGCCGCGCTTTTAAGCTTGAATCTTTTAAATGGCCTAGTCGAATGGCTAAATCAAAGCCCCCCTCTAATAAGTTTTCTTGCTCGTTAGAGAGCGTTGCGATTACTTCTACCTCTGGGTGATCATGCATAAATGAATGCACAATGGGCATAATAAAACTTTCACCATACATAACCGGTGCTGTTAATTTAATTTTACCTTTAGGTGAGGTTTGTACCGATGCTAAGCCTTGAGTGGCCTCGTCCATTGCGTGCTGTAAATGTTTAACTTGGTGTAAAAACTGCTCGCCCTCTTTGGTTAACACAACCTTTCGAGTGGTACGTGTTAATAATTGCGTATTTAACCGTTGTTCTAGCTTTGTAACATGGCGGCTAATATGAGCAACCGATAAACCTAACGTCTGTGCAGCTTGGGTAAAACTTCCCTCTTCGCCAACAGCAATAAACTCATCAATACCTTCCCAACGCATAATTATTACCATACTGTAAAAGTGTTTTATTAAATTGAAGATTATCATTATCTGAGAAACAAATACAATAACCTCATCACCCAAACAGTATGGGTCTACAATTCATATTCAAACCACTACAAAGGATATACACATGTCTGAATTTATAAAATCAAAAGCAGCGATTGCCTGGGGCCCTAATCAGCCTTTAAGCGTTGAAGAAGTTGATGTGATGATGCCTAAAAAAGGCGAAGTAATGGTAAAAATCACTGCCACTGGTGTATGCCATACAGACGCTTTTACTTTATCAGGTGAAGATCCTGAAGGTATTTTCCCCGCTATTTTAGGTCATGAAGGCGCTGGGGTGGTTTACGCTGTGGGCGAAGGCGTTACGAGTGTAGAAGTTGGCGATCACGTTATTCCTTTATACACCGCAGAATGTGGTGAATGTAAAATGTGTACTTCAGGTAAAACAAACTTGTGTTCAGCAGTTCGCGAAACGCAAGGTAAAGGCTTAATGCCAGATGGCACCACTCGCTTTTTCAAAGATGGCGAGCCTATTTACCACTATATGGGTACATCTACATTTTCTGAATACACAGTATTGCCAGAAATCTCATTGGCTAAAGTAAATAAAGAAGCGTCGTTAGAAGAAATTTGTTTATTAGGCTGTGGTGTTACTACCGGTATGGGCGCTGTAACAAATACGGCTAAAGTAAAAGCCGGCGATACGGTGGCTATTTTTGGTTTAGGCGGTATTGGTTTATCTGCCATTATTGGCGCTAAAATGGCTGGTGCTAGCCGTATTATTGGTATTGATATTAATACCTCTAAATTTGACTTGGCGACCAAACTAGGTGCTACCGACTTAATTAATCCAAAAGACTTTGACAAGCCAATTCAAGAAGTCATTGTTGAAATGACAGATGGTGGTGTTGATTACTCATTTGAATGTATTGGTAATGTTGATGTGATGCGCTCTGCGCTTGAGTGTTGTCATAAGGGTTGGGGAGAGTCGGTGATTATTGGTGTAGCCGGTGCTGGCCAAGAAATTTCAACTCGTCCGTTCCAACTTGTTACTGGCCGTGTATGGCGTGGTAGCGCATTTGGTGGTGTTAAAGGCCGCTCACAACTTCCTGAAATTGTAGAGCGTTACATGGCGGGTGAATTTGCGCTAAACGACTTTATCACTCATACCATGAGTCTAGAAGAAATTAACGATGCCTTTGATTTAATGCATGAAGGTAAAAGTATTCGTACTGTAATTCATTACTAATACGCTCATTTCACTTAATTACCATCACAAGCCGTTGCTATTAAGTAACGGCTTTTAAGGATTGTTATGTTAGAAAATATTTCAACAGCGAAAGTGGCTGGCGGATGGCATAAGCAATACAGCCATAGCGCTTCAAGCACTCGTTGCACTATGCGTTTTGCAGTTTTTTTACCGCCAGGCGCCAGTGAAACCAATAAGGTGCCGGTACTGTACTGGTTATCAGGTTTAACCTGTACCGATGAAAACTTTATGCAAAAAGCAGGCGCATTTAAAAAAGCAGCGGAGCTGGGTATCGCTATTGTAGCGCCAGATACGAGCCCACGTGGTGATAACGTGCCAAACGAAGACAGCTATGATTTTGCACAAGGTGCTGGGTTTTACCTTAATGCCACAAAAGCGCCCTACAACACCCATTTTAATATGTATGATTACGTTGTTAATGAGTTACCGGCACTAATTGAGCAACACTTTCCTGTTACAGATAAAAAAGCAATTAGTGGTCATTCAATGGGCGGGCACGGCGCATTGATGATTGCACTTAAAAACCCACAATCGTACACCAGCGCTTCGGCATTTAGTCCTATTGTTAATCCTATGGCGTGTCCGTGGGGTGTAAAAGCATTTACAGGCTACTTAGGCGACGACAAAACAACGTGGGCACACTACGATACTTGCGAATTAATGCAACAAGCCGAGCAAGCAAACTATTTACCTATGCTGGTAAGCCAAGGTGATGCTGATAACTTTTTAGAAGAGCAGCTTAAGCCGCAAAACTTGGTCGATATCGCTAATAAAAAAGCGTATCCGCTGCAGCTCGAAATGCACGCTGGCTACGATCATAGTTACTTTTTTATTAGTAGCTTTATAGACCAACACTTATTATTTCATCATCAGTTTTTATCGGCTTAGATTCATTACTGTGTAGAGTAGATTTATCTACTTCTACACATTCTTTTAAGACTTTAGTAACCTGCCTACATTTTTTAATCACACCGTTATCTTCTTTTATAAATTCAATTATGGCTTTATCAGTTTCGTAACCAAGTTTGCTAAAACTAAAACCATCTTTATCCTTTACATAACTATTAGTGCTATTGATGTTGGAATTGGATCTCGCCGTTTCATCCAAAAATATACCCATTACTGTGCAACCACTTAATACATTTAAAAAGATAATAATTAATAAAATGCGCATGTAAACTCTCGTTGCAAATAAGCCAAATTATATACGACTTAAAAAAGGAGTGTTGTAAAAATATGTAAGCCCCACAATTTTACATAATAGAGTTTGCTTGTGTGGTACGCAGCTGAAATTCATTGCTGGGTAAAAACGCACTTTATTGTGTAAATATTGCTAACGCCACTCATCCCCCTCGATAAAACAAAGGTAACACAATGATTTTATTTAAATTAATACCTTGGTTCAATTTTTGCTACTTATTTAAAATTTATACGTGGAAATAGCAATGGAGATTGATCTACAGTGGAGAGACATTATTGATAACTTGATTCATCTTGGCATGGCGTATTTACTTGCCCTGCCAATGGCATATGATAGAGAGCATAGCCATAATGGTGCAGGTCTAAGAACGTTTCCTTTAGTTGCCGTCGCATCATGTGGTTATGCACTGATTGCTATGTCAGTTTTGGAGGGCGCAGAGGCGCAATCTAAAATGTTACAAGGTATTATTACAGGTATTGGTTTTATTGGTGGCGGCGCTATTTTAAAAAATAACCAGTCTACATCTGGAACAGCAACAGCTGCGAGTATTTGGAATATGGGTTTAATTGGTATCGCTATTGCGTACAGCCGCTATGAAATAGCTATTTTGTTGGCAGTAATAAACTTCATAACGCTTAGGTATGTTAAAAAATTTAAATAATGAAAATTATAATTAATTGCTTAGCGCTGATGCGATCACCCTGTTAAATTCAATCTTCAAACTCGCATTTTGATATAATATAACATATAATCAAGTTCATTTTTTTCATTCTTGTTAATTGTATTTTATGTCATTATCTTTATCGCAAAGTCGCTTGCATCATATTGATCTATTACGCGGCATTATCATCATATTTATGGTGATAGATCACGGCATGTATTATTGTATAAATTATTCAGTAACTGATCCCATGACCATACCCGGAACAGATGCGCTTACTTTTTTCACACGCTTTATATCGCATTTCTGTGCGCCATTATTTGTATTTTTAGCAGGCCTCTCTGCCGCTATTACAGAGCATAAATACGCGTGTACTCGTCAGTTTGCTAACGCTTTAATAGTTCGAGGCTTAGTGCTTATTTTATTTGAGTTTACAATTGTGTCATGGTCATGGAGTTTTAATCCTCTTTTCCCGATGTTATATGCTCAAGTAATTTGGGCGATTGGCTGGGGCTTTGTGGTGCTTGGCTTGCTTCGCTTAACAGGTATATACCCTGTATTTATAGCTGGCTTATTACTGGTATTTGGTCATAACTTACTTGATGGCATTACCTTTGAAACTAATACAATAGCGCATACACTGTGGTCTATCGTTCATCAAAAAAATGTATTAGCACTGCCGTTTGGTTTTTCTATTAGAACGACCTACCCCGTTGCGCCTATTGTTGGACTCATGTGTTTGGCTTATTGTGCAGGTATATATTATAAATCTCAGCATTATAGTAAAAAAGTGATGAATTACGCGTTTATTATGGGTATGAGCTGCCTAGCACTTTATTCAATACTACGCGGCTTTAATTTATACGGTGATATGTCACAGTTTTCTACACATACAGATCCACTGCTGACTATTATGTCGTTTTTAAATCCGACTAAATATCCGTTGTCGTTACAATTTATGTTACTTACTGTAGGGCTTGGTTTAATTGCGCTAAAACTGTTGAGCCACTTAAAGGCTAGTTTTTCGCAAAATTTTCTGCAAATACTAGGTAAAACCAGCATGTTTTCCTACCTCACTCACTTGTATTTGCTGCATGCTATCAGTTGGCTTTTAATACCTGTTCTTGGTTTTAACTTTAGTGATATGACCTATGGTGAAACCCTTGTTGGCTTACCATCAGGGTATGGTATGAGTTATATTGCAACCATGGCGATGATAGCTGTAGTGGTTGTGCTTACCGCCTTACTCGCTAAGCGCTACTTAAATTGGAAATATCGTAATAAAAACAGCCTGATTGCTAAATATATTTAGTTATTACGCTGTTGTTTTTAGTCATTAAAAAAGGCGCTTAAAAAGCGCCTTGCTAACAAGTATGTGTGCTTAGAACATATCTTGATAGGAATTTGTTGTATTGAATATAATTGCTTTTTCAAAGCCTGGCAGCTGAATGCTGTGCTCATCAATAACAATGTCATTTTCATCAATCAGCCCATCACCAAAACGATAAACTAGCGCGTATTGACCTAAATCTGCTTGTTTTTGATAGTGCTGTTGTGCTTCTTTTACCGCTGCATGTTTGCTGGTATAGAGCCCCATCATTTCATCGCCATAACGCTTAGCAAGCATCTGCATCGTTACTTTTGCTGAAAGCACTGTGGCTGTTGCATTATTACCACCAAACCCTTTAGAGTTTATAAATGCAATATCCATATCACCACAATCATAGTGACTGTTACGAATATCTAAATGATCTGCATAAACATCATCAGCCACTTTATCTATAGTGGTAATACCCGGCATAATATTATGACTAAATACACCTAAGGCAATGGCAAGCTGATCGCCACTGGCAGGTGCTATAGTATGGCCAACATACGCTTTAGGGGCGGTTACTTTCCAATTATCTATTGCAAATGTTTGCGCTACTTTATGATAAATTAACGACTCAGTTACGCGGTTTTGTGGTGTGCTTGAACCATGGGCTAAAATAAAGCTACGTTGCTGTAATGCCTCTTTACCTAGTAAGCTACTGGCAAGTGCAGCCGATTTTGCCATGGTAATGTAGTTACCAGGCCCAGGTGAAGTAATTGATTTTTTTACTCCATCGGCGTTAACAAATACATCAGGCACACAGCCCATAATGTCTGCACCTAGTTCAAGTGCCAGCGCATCATCCATTAATATAGCCACTTGTGCGCCTTCACCTAAAGTAAAGCCACAGTTTTCGCCAAATGGGCGGCTGCTTCTACGATAATCAGGTTCATCGTCATTACTTAAATCATCTAAGCGGCGCAAACCTTCAATATTAGCCAGCGCACTCATATTGCCAAAGCCTTCAACCACTTCAGGGGTAATCGCACATTCTACACTTGCCACAATTGCAACACGTGTGCGCCCTGCTTGTATATCATTTACTGCTGCGCGCAAGTTATATAAAAAAGTAGCACACGCACCCGATGTAGAAAAAGTAGTCCCTACATTGCCCGTAACATAGGCATTGATAAAATCGGTCGACATTGTATTTAAACCCAGTGCTAGCTGCTTAGTGCTGACGCGATCACCCTGCTGGCGCGCTTTGACTAACCCACCTAAGCCTTTATCGTCCATTTGGCCAATAACCGATGCTGAATAGGTACCAATTTTATCAGGCTCAACACTATTCATAATGTATTGCCAATCAAGTCCGGTTGATTTTATTGCATCGGTGGCAGCAAAAATAGTGGCTTGTAAACCACGAGGTTGGTAGCGGCTATTGTACATAATTGACGGATCAAACCCTGTGGGTAGTTGCCCAGCAGATTTAATTGGATTATCGCGAGTAGAATCATGTTTAATATCAAATTGAGCCGCAATAGTTACTTTCACTTTTTTATTTTCAAGCTCTTCTACGTGCCAACTTTCAGGTACTGGCGAAGGTAAATCACGACGGCGTGTTTCAAACACAATCGCGTTTTCATCCGATGCGGTTAACGTCATTTTTTGCTGCCACGGCGTGGCATCTACATCAAAGTGTTGTTTTTCAATTTTACGAATTAATGTACCTGCAATAATTTGCTCACCAAAACGTGCTTCTATGTCGCTTTGCTCAACATTATTGCCTTGCATGTCTTGTAGTTGTCCATTCACAACACTCACTAAATTCATTAATGTGGCGAGGCCTAAAAATGTTTCTTGGCGAGCTTGTGACTCTAAGCTATCTAACACGATACGACGATAACCTTGATGAAAAGAAGTACGGCCAGCGGCATTAATGCCTCCCATGCCGACAATGACGGGTAATGCGGTCATAATTTACCTTTAAAAAAACGTGTTATAAGAATATGGAGTCAGTTTAAATGGATTACGCACATATCTTTGTGCTTTAATAGCCAAATATTAAGCACAAAAGGCCAAAAACAACTGGTCGGAGCATTTAAATGAGCAATAATCCAACAAATCTACCATTAAATATAGCTATTGCTGTTTACTCGCATCTACTGGTAACTAGTTTAACCTTGCCAATTGAAATGCTCAGAGCAGGTGAAGCGTTTGCCAAGGGACACACTAGTAAAAAAAACTTCAGAGCACTGAATATTCATTTAATTGCAAAAAATATGGCACCTATTGCAACCAGAACAGGTTTAGCCATCGTGCCTGATTGCAGCAGTGATAACGCCCCCTATTGCGATTTAATCATTGTTCCGGGTATTTGGCGTAATCCACGGCCTGTTGTTAAAACGAATCAACCAATAGTTAATTGGCTCAATGAGAGTTTTACGATGGGAAGCCATATTATTGGTGTTGGTACCGGCAATTGTTTGCTCGCAGAAGCCGGTTTACTTGATGGTCACCCTGCAACCACTCACTGGCATTATGCCAAGCAATTTTCTCAAGATTATCCAAACGTTAGCTTAAAACCTGATTTTTTTATTACCCAATCAGAGCGCATGTATACGGTAGCCAGTTTAAATGCCTTAGCTGACGTTATTGTTCATATTATTAGTCAATACTATGGTAAAGAAGCGGCGCAGCATGTTGAGCGGAACTTTTCACATGAAATACGTAAACCCTACGAAGATCAACGCTATTTAGAAGGCGCCGTTAACCGACATGCTGATGAACTTATTGCACAAATACAATTTTGGTTAAAAACTAATTTATCTAGTGAGTTAGATTTACAAGAAGTCGCGGCACAATTTAGCTTAAGCTACCGCACGTTTACACGCAGGTTTCGACTTGCTACAAATCAAAGCCCTATAGAGTACTGGCAGCAGCTACGTGTTGAAGGTGCCAAAGAATTACTGGCCTCATCGAACTTATCAATTCAGGAAGTCGCGTTAGAAGTTGGTTATAACGATCAAGGGCATTTAACCCGTGTGTTTAAAAAGGTATTGAGCCAAACCCCGAGCGAATACAGAAAAGTAGTCAGACGAAAGTTATTTGGTTAATGTTTCTTTGCCCTTGTTTGATATTTTAGTCAGGCCGTTGACAACGCAGTTTCGACCGTTGTTTTTAGCTAAATATAAATAATTATCGGCTAATCTTAAAATTTCACTCAGGTGAGTATGCTCATGTGCATCAATACCGACCAAGCCAATACTGATAGTGATGTTTAACGTGCTCTGCATATAAGTAAATTGATGATTTTGTATGTCAGTTCTTAGCTTATCCATTGTGATTACAGCGACCTCTATGTCGTCATTTACCACCAATGTAAATTCTTCACCGCCAAAACGATAAACATGTTCATCGCCTAAATGTTTTTTAAATAACTGTGTTAATTGTACCAGCACTGCATCACCGGCATCGTGCCCATATTTATCGTTTACTTTTTTAAAAAAATCCAGATCAGCTAAGGCAAAACAATAGGGGTTAGAAAAGTCGATATGGTTATGAAAATGGCTTTTAAAAGCACGCCGGTTATAAGCCTGTGTTAAGCTGTCGCGTAATGCTAAATTAATAATTTCCTCTTGATTAGAGGCTCTCATCGATTCAAAAACATGTGAAACACCCCACACAATAATATACGTCAGAGAAAGATTAATGATGAGCTTAAAATTTATTTCAACTAACCGTTTGTCGATAACATAAAACAGCAGTAACAACGTAATCAAAAAGCTAAAGCTGCTTATAAAGCCATGCTTTTTCCAAACAATAAGTAAACCAATACAGGAAGAGTACACACCCAATGCGATATGCCAGTCTCTAAGTTAATTGCGGTGATAGCAAGCAACACAACTGCAAAGTAAGTATAAATAACAGCATAGCGATGCCATAATTTAGAGCGATTTGTTCTCGTTTGGTGATACGTATAAATACAAAAAAAAGCTAATGCAAGTTCAATAAAGCCCAAAACATAATTTTTACTCATAAACACATTAACGTAAGTGACAACTAAAGCAACTAATGTAATTATTAAGCTTATATTTTTGAATACGGTTAATCTGACTGATTCTGTTTTATCAAATGAATGCTGATGCATTAATATCCCTTTAAATAATTACCTCCCATAAACTTCAAGCATATCAGCCTAGGATTAAAAAATAGATAATAACTACAACATATATGTAAGCCTACTTACTATAACAGCTAAAATTAGCCTAAATTTAAATATGCGTGAACAAAGATTGATAGGCCTTGATTAGATCTTTTTATATATATAAATTATAGTATTACTCATTAGGTGTAGTGGTATTAACATAGGGAGATAGCCGATGGATGAATTAACCAATTTGCTTGTCGAACAACACAACAATGCATCCATTAAGGCTAAACTAGCTAACTTACTCACTTTGGTTCGTAAACATTTAGATATGGATGTTGCTTTTATATCTGAATTTATTAACGATGAGCGTGTTTTTAAAGTGGTCGATAACCCCTCTGAAAACCAAATTGTTAAAGTGGGTAATGCCGATCCGATTAATGAAACGTATTGCCAACAAATCACCGACAACAAGCTTAGCCCTATTATTACTAATACCAAAGCAAACCCAATAACCAAAGCGATGCCGGTTACAAAAAAATTAGGTATAGGGGCATATATAGGTGTACCTATCAACCTGTCGAACGGGAAATTATATGGTACGTTTTGTTGTTATAAATCACACCATGATGAGAGCTTAAATGAGCGCGATTTATCTTTTTTAAATATTATTTCAGAAATAGCGACCGGATTAATTGAAAAGAGTTTAGATAAAAGCGTATCGTACAACCACACAAAATCAACTATTGAGCAAATTATTAGCGATAATGATATTAGTATCTATTTTCAGCCTATTTATAGTCAACTAAATAATAAAGTTGTAGGTTTTGAATCGCTTGCACGTTTTTTTACCACCCCTTATAAAACCCCTGATATCTGGTTTAAAGAAGCGAGTAAGGTGGGTTTAAGTGAATCATTAGAAATGCTGGCCATTAAAAATGCAGTAGCCAATATGGCAAAGTTTAATAATACAACTTACATTGCCATTAATTGCTCGCCTTCGCACATTCTTAGCGGCGCACTTGAACGAACATTACAACAGATTGACTGCACTAGGGTGGTATTAGAAATTACTGAACATTCGCCAATTTCTAATTACGAAAAAATGCGAGCTGCACTTAGGCCTCTCAGAAACAAAGGTCTGCGCTTGGCCATTGACGATGTAGGCGCTGGCTTTTCCTCATTTCAGCACATACTAGAGCTTGAGGCCGATATTATAAAATTAGATATTAGCCTGACTCAAAATATAAACACAGACGATCGTAAATTTTTACTGGCAAAAGCACTGTGTGGATTTGCAAAAGCAATCGACTGCACCATTGTTGCCGAAGGGATCGAAACCGCAGAAGAACTAAACTCGTTAAGAATACTCAATGTAGACAGTGTACAAGGTTATTTTATTGGCCGCCCCGCACCAATTGAAGATGCGCTTAGCTTCCAAAACAAAGCACTACCCGCATAAAAACGCCACTAATTAGTGGCGCTCGGTATCAATACTGTCTTTTCGATAATAGCGTTTATGATAACTTTTCACTTTAGCATGCACGCCTTTACTTAAGCTTTTAAACTTAGCTTCTAGCACGTCAACGCCGTATAAAATACCCACCACAAGCACCGAGAGCTTAATAGCAGCCCCGAGGTTTTCGGTTGCTATCATCACGCCAATGGAGGCCAGTACCCAAATGGTGGCAGCAGAGGTAACCCCGACTACCGCACCGTCTTTTGCGAGCATTACGCCTGCGCCTAAAAAGCCGATGCCGGTAATTATTTGCCCGACTACGCGAGAATGATCAATCACATCCCCTTGTAAATTAAACGCAGTCGATAAAAACAAGTAAGTACCTAAGGTGATCAGTGCAGAAGTACGGATCCCTACAGGTTTGCCACGCAATTGCCGTTCTATACCAATAATAGCCCCACAAAAAGCCGCCGTACCAATAGCTGACCACGAGTATGGGGCTACATCGATAAAATCTAAAAATGTCACTTAAAATCCTAATCTATTATTTTTTACCAATAGCAACTGCCGTTCTAAGCCTTTGACTACCAAAAGCCGACATTTTACTAAAATCGCTGCGTGCAATTGGCACATATTGACAGTCAATCGCTAATTGATTGTCGTTACCTGGTTCGCAAAACGGGTCATGTACGTACACACAGTGCGCATCTAAATGAGTAACACATACCCAATGCGGTGATTTTTTTCCATCAAACCGATAAGTGCTTATTAACAGTAACACACTAAAACCTTGGTTTAACCACGTTTCTATATCAGTTAGTTCAACATCTTTATAGGTAACAGGAATATTAGCCGAGGCTATGCCTTCAACAAATTGCTGATGTACTGTCGCCAGCACCGTTTTTTTATTATCACTGCGTACCCCATCTAAAAATAATGGCTCTGAGGTATTAACAATGACCTCACTTTTAAATCCCCGTTTATTTGCAGCCAATGCCAATCCAAACGGATGACAACCGCCATGTCCCGAGGTCATAAAAATGGTGGTGCCTTCACGCCATAAAGCTAATTCATGTGACTGACTCAGCTCTGTGCTGTTATCAAGCGAGCCCATTGCCATTAATAATGCCGCAGGCCCACAGGTAAACTCGGTAGTTTGCTGATACCATGGCGTTAAACGCTCAACTTGCAACTCGCTGGTTTGGCGAATGTTTTTTTGCATGCGCAAGGCATCACTGTGATCATCGTAATAATCACTGTATTGACCAAAAACTCGATACCCTACACTTTTATAAAGCCCTATGGCGCTGTCGTTATTTACTGCCACTTCTAAACGCAAATAAATACGCCCACGCTCACTAGTGGCTTTTTCAAGGGCTTTAAGCAGCGTTTTAGCGATTCCTTTGCCCTGCATCGTCGGTAATACGGCTAACGAATACAAACGCGCTAACCGCGTGCCTTTGTGGCACCACACCAAACCGTAACCACATAATTGCGAATTATGCTCGGCGACTAATAAAATCCCATGTTTAGCACTAAGCCAACGCTTTAAACTTCGCGCACTAAGCTTATCGTTACTAAAGCAGGCATTTTCAAGCGCCACTAAGGCGTTTAAATCACTCGCGCTTGCAGGGCGAATACTAATACCCGCTCCTGCCAAAATCGTCATATCAGACAATGCGTTAAGCATTAGCCGCGACCTCGTGCTTCAAGGCGCTGTTTAAACTCATCCATAATGATCATGTATAACTCATCACCTAAGTAACCATCTTCTACTTTGTGATCAATACTTGGGTTATCGTTTACTTCCAACACATACGCACGGCCTTGATGCTCTTTTACATCCACACCGTATAAACCCTTACCCACGGTTTTACATGCTTTTAAAGCAGCATCCAGTACAGCTTTAGGTAATTCAAACGTAGGCAATGTTTCAAAGCCACCCGAGAAAAAGCGTTTTGCGTCATGGTTATATATTTGCCAATGGTTACGCGCCATTAAATAACGACACGCATAAATAGCACGGCCATTAAGTACCCCTACACGCCAATCGTATTCTGTGTACATGTACTCTTGCGCCAGAACTAGCGCACTTAAAGCAAATAACTCACTAAGCTTAGCTTCTAATTCATCACGATTAGCAACTTTATACACGCCTTTAGAAAACGACCCTTCTGGCATTTTTAATACCAGCGGATAAGTAAACGACGCTTCTAGTTGCTCAATTGTGTCTTTTGATTGATCTGCGACCACCACGGTTTTTAAGCTCGGTACTTTTTGATAATTGAATGCATCATGTAAGTACACTTTATTACAGCATCGTAAAATAGACTCCGCATCATCAATCACCACTAAACCTAGGCTTTGCGCTTTACTTGCAAGGCGGTACGTTGGGTGATCAATCGCTGTTGTTTGGCGAATAAACAACGCATCAAATTGGGCAATATTGTCTATTTCCTCAAAGCTGAGTGCTTTTGCGTTAATACCATGTTTCGCTGCTGCTTTTATAAAACGGGCTATTGCATCTTTATCACTTGGCGGTACTTTTTCGTTATGATCAACCAATATCGCCATATCCCAACGAAAACGGCGCTCTACTTTACCAATACGCCATTGCGTTTGGGTAAACTCATTTAGCTTTTCAATAAACGCAGCATACTGCTGCTCGCTTAGTGACGCTAATGATCCTTGTTGTAATAGGCCTTGCTCATCAACAAATAAAATAGGTGCCGGATATTGTTTAAATACCGATTTAGCGGCTTTAGCTTGTTGATCATTTCCCGCATGACCAAAATAAACAGCACCATCAATATGGCCAATATTTTGTAATGACGCTTGATTGCTTCGAAGCGCGTTAATTGTTTTTACACTCGGTAATACTTGATGCTTGCGCGCCTCAGCAAGTAACGAACAGTAATAGCCTTTACTTAAATACTGGCTAGCATCACATAGGTTTATTATGCGGGTTTTTGGTTCGTTGCGTTTTGGGTAGTCACGCAAATAGGTGTCAAATGTAATGACATTTTCAAATGAAAGAGCAAGCGTTTGCTCATTGTTATCAACCACAATTAAGGTTTTAAACACGACTTTTCCTAGTTAAGTCAAAATATACAAAGCAGCCTTGCTAATCAGTTAGCTCAGCGAATAAAACAGCAAATAGAAACACCTATCGCACTAAGTGCAGCATTTAGCAAATCACTTAATACGATAGGTGCTTTAACGAATATCTACTATAAACGTTAGCGCTTAAATTGCTTAAGCGACAGGTGATTTATATGCCCTTTTTTAGATGCACACAAACGAGATATTTTTAGCGTAAAGATAAAAATTTTTGATGAACTTTTTTATTGCTAATTTGTGTTTTAAAATAGCCAAAATTTAATACTAAAAGTGATCATCATGTCTCTTCCCGCTTGTCCTAAATGCCAATGTGAATACGTTTACGAAGACCAACAGCTGCTTATTTGTCCAGAATGTGCCTATGAGTGGAACCCGAATGTTACTAATGACGAAGACGCTATTTTAGTGAAAGACGCAAACGGCACTTTACTTGCTGATGGCGACAAAGTAACCGTAGCTAAAGATTTAAAAATTAAAGGTAGCTCACAAGTTATTAAAATTGGCACCAAAGCCTTAGTAAGACGTGTACTTGATAAAAAAGATCATGAGCTTGACTGTAAAGTAGATGGCATAGGTGAAATGATGGTGACGGCTAAATTTGTTAAAAAAGCCTAAACCCATTGAGATAAACAATTAAATACAGCAATAACCTGCGTAATCTTGGCGCTTTATTACATTAACAAACTGACATCCACTTTAACTAATCGATTTTCAGCGCCTTTTAAAAAATTTTAAAATCTATATTCAGTTCTCATAGTGGTGTGTTAGTTGTCTAGTATTACTACTTCTGCTTTGTGAAAGTGTGTTTTTGCGCTTTGCAAAACATCGGCAGTAAACTTTGAGTTTGGAACTGGTATATCAATAACATTGCCACTTTTACAAAATAAAGTAACGGTATTTGACGCTAGCTGTATTTTAATTATCGCCCCTTTAGGAATAAGCTGCATTCTACTTTTATTATTATTGAACCAGTGAGGTTTTTTGCAAAGTAGAACGTTTTCTCCAATATCAGAAAAAACACGCTCAGGCCTAAAAGTTAAGTACTTTATAAATAAAGCCGTGAGTAAAACACCCGTAATTGTGACGGTAAAAATCCCTATCTCCATAATATTCCCTTAAATTTATGTCCTTTATTTAACTGCTTATCCGTTAATGATTATCAGACTCAAGCAAATCTTATAAGTTCACGCTATAAATGCCTTAGTTGTGATTGAGTGAAACCGGCTAACATCGAGTTATAAACACTCCTTAACTAGTTTATTATATTAGCTTATTAGATAACACAGTTAATGTTTCATCGTAAGCGCGTTGATTAAAATTATTCGAATGCGAGTTCATAAAACCATGCAAATAATCAACACACTTAGCGGAAACATTAGGCTTTGTTGCCAACTTAGCCTGAAGTGCTTTTACATCAAAATGTTGCTCATAGTGAGGAAAAATTAACTCTATTTCAAATGCCGGGTTTAGCTCAGTATGGTGCCTAATTTGCGAGCTGTAAAAACAAATGCCCTTAGCTATCGTTTTAATCGCCGGATGTGCAGACATTGACCAAATTGCCGATGCGCCAACACTAAAATCAATCAATATGATGTTACCAGCGAGTGGTTTAATCGCTTTTTGTAAAATAGCGACATACTCATCAAGGCCAATATGCTGACTAAAATACTCATAGGCCTGCTGTTCACTGTTAAATGCCAAATCCACCCCGCCATAGGGATCGACAATAGACTGAGCGTTTAGTTCTTCAGCTAATGCTTTTAAAGCCGCTGTTTTACCAAATATATCACTAACCAAAACTAAGTTCATAAACGGCTCATCTCTAATTTTATTCTATAAGTTTCAGGCAATTATTTAACAAAGAGGCCTACGAGATGCTGCGTCTCAGCGTAAGAGACAAATAAATACTACATTCAAAGCACTTTAACCACATCGTAACTATGTTTTACATCACCGAGTGTTAAACTAACTTCATCATCGACTTGTTTACCTAATAACTGTTGGCCTAATGGTGCACCAGAGGTAAGTACTTGAATAGTTGTGCCTTTAATATCAACGGTTAATCCACCAGCTGCAGGGCCTAAATAAAACCATTTTTGTGTGCCTGCATCATCTTCTAAACACACCAATGAACTGACTGCTATTGTGCCTGTAACGACGTCGTTGTAGATGGCTTCAAATAGTTGTATTTCTTTATAACACTCATTCACCCGATCAGCGTGACCTTGCGCTAAATACGCAGCTTCAAGCCCGAGCGTATCATATTGAGTTTCTGCAATACTTTCTTCGTGGGTCGCGGTATCGTGGGCTGTTTGAGCTGCAATTTTCGCAGTATTAAGCTGCTCTTCTAAGGCAAAACGCAGGTGCTCTGTAACATGGGCTTTATTCATTTGGAAATTCACTAAATACGGTAAAATAATTTTGCCATTTTAGCATTGTTGCTACACCTAACACTATCCCTTTGCTGTGTAACAACAATGCTGATTTAAGCCTATGGCATATCCATTAATGCCTGCGTTTGCTGATCCACTTGCTTATCGTAGTTTTTAGCACTTAACCCAAGTAGCTCGGGTAATGTTGCAGCAATACAAATGGACGATAACGTGCCTACGACTATTCCTGCAAACAGAGCAATTGCAAATCCCTGAAGCGGCGCCCCTGCTAACAGCCAAACACTTGCCACCGTTGCGAGCGTAGTCCCGGAGGTAATAAGCGTACGAGTTAAGGTACTTTTAATAGCACTGTTGATAATACTGCTTGGTTTGAGTGTGATGTTTGTTGGTATGCGCAACAGCTCGCGCACCCTATCTCCAACTATTATTGAGTCATTTAATGAGTAGCCAATAATCGCCAACAAACTGGCTAAAACAGTTAGGTTAAACTCTATTTGTAACCATGCAAATAAGCCAACCACCAGCACTAAGTCATGAAATAAAGCCACCACAGAGCCTAATGCCAAACGCCATTCAAAACGAACAGCTAAATAAATCATTACCGCGACCATCGCAGCAAATAATGCTAAGCAGCCTTGTTCAAATAGTTCATCACCCACTTGAGAGCCAATATAAGCCGATGATAAAACCTCAGCATTTATAGTTGGGTTTTGGCTAATAGCCGTTTTCCAGTCATCGTTATTGCTTGTATTATTGGGGCCTTGTGTTAGTTGAAAATGATTATTGCCCTGTGCTGTTAGCTCAAATTCACCCTGATGATTTTTTGCAATAAATTGCTCAAGCTGTTTTAGTTCAACACCTTGGCTGGTGGTAAACTCTGTTAAGTATCCACCCGTAAAATCAAGGCCAAAGTTTAGCCCTTTTTGTGCAATGGTGAATACCGACAACAACACAAATATGGCGCTGATCAGCATGCCTGTATAACGTATACGAGACCCTGCCTCACATTTTAAAAAAGAATTAAGCATGCGCGTTTACTCCTGCTTTTTTACCCAGCTTTAAATATAAGCTTTGGCTTAAATATTTCGATACATACACACCAGTAAATACCGATGTGATAAGTCCCAGCGCCAGCGTTATAGCAAAGCCTTTTACAGGGCCATAACCTATGCCATATAAAATAATCGCGGTGATCATCGTGGTAATATTGGCATCTAAAATCGTATTCGCAGCTTGTTTATAGCCCTCTTGTATCGCTTGATATGGAGGACGTCCTTTGCGGCGCTCTTCTTTAATGCGTTCAAATATAATCACGTTAGTATCAACTGCCATTCCTATGGTTAGCACCAAACCTGCAATACCAGGAAGTGTTAAAACCACCCCAGGTAATAATGACATTAACCCCACTAAAGACGTTAAATTTAAAACTAACGCAACATTTGCAATAAGCCCTAAACGACGATACCACAGCGCCATAAAGGCAAGCGTTAACCCCATGCCTAACATTAACGCCGCCAATCCATTGTTAATGTTGTCTTGGCCAAGGCTTGGACCAATAGTTTGTTCATGTACTATGGTTACTGGCGCCGTAAGCGATCCTGCACGGAGTAATAGCGCTAAATCGGCAGCCGCTTGCTGGCTTTGCATATTGGTTATACTAAAGCGTGAGCTTAAATGCTGGGCTATATTCGCCACATTAATGACTTCGCTTTTTTTAACCACTTCACCTTTAGCATTTTGTGAATACTCTGAATAGAGCGTTGCCATCGGCTTGCCTATATTCGCCTTAGAAAACGCCGACATAGCATCGCCACCTTGGCTATCTAGGCTCAGTTGTACTAAAGGTTTACCCCAGTCATCACGGCCAATATTGGCATTATTAATGTGCTCACCAGTAAAAATAGGCACAGGGTCGAGCTTAATAGTCCCACCCGATTGCAAATTAAATGTTTGTCCGCCAATCTCTTTAAGTTGATAAAACCCAAGTGACGCGGTAGCACCAATAATACGTTTTGCCTCGGCTGGGTCTTGGACGCCGGGTAGCTCAATGCGAATGCGCTGCTTACCTTGGCGCTGTGTAACCGCCTCGGTAATTCCTAACTCTTCAATGCGTGAGCGAAGCGTAGTGAGTGTTTGGCTCATGACTTGTTTATCAAATGCGCTGCGCCCTTGCTCAGAATAACTCACTTTAACGACCTGTAAGTTGCCATGAGTTGATGTGGTTAAAGTTAGATTTTCAAAGCGGCTTTTAAGGTCGCTAATAACTGAGGTTAGCTTTTCAGCTGCATTTTCTAATGCACTTATTTCAAAGCCTTGGTTAGTTTGCTTTGCTTTAACACCATAGGCTTTTTGTTTAACAATAATGGCTTTCGTTTGCTGGTAAGCACTGAGTAATTGCTCATCAATGGCTTTATCTAAATCAACATCAAGTACAAACAATACTCCGCCGTTTAAATCAAGACCCAGCTTTATGGGCGATAGACCAAACTCTTGTAACCAAATAGGGCTGGTTGCATGTTCTACAATTTTAACTTGTGTGTTTGGGTAATTCGATTTTATAGCCGCTTGAGCTTGGGCACTTTGCGTAGGTGTATTTAAAAGCACATTAATTGTTGCTTGGTTTTCTACCCCTTGGCTGACCTCAAACCCTTGGCTATTTAAAAAGCGCACTATGTTTTCAGTACTTGGTATTGCTTGTGTTTTAACCTCAGGTGCGGCACTAATATGCAACCACGATTTATTCGGGTATAAATTAGGTAAAGCGCTTATTGCCAGTAAAACCAATACAACCAACATGGCTACATAGCTTAATTTAAATTTAGCCATAAATGGCTTTTTTTGTTTTTTAAAACTTAACATAGTTGTTCCTTATTACTAGGCATAGCTCAGTAACGTACCTATTAGGCACAATTAAAATTAAGGTCAAAACGCGATGCGTTAAAACCAATTAACGATAATTAAGGAACTTTAAGCGTGGTAGGTGGTTACAGCGGTGTATAACAGATTCGCATCTTTCCAGCCGCTCAAGCGCGACTTTTTACTTTTAAAAACCCAAGTATACCAAGGCTGATTTATGGTGACTGCTTGCGGTCGCAAAAAAATATGCCTACACCCATTTAGCGCAAAAAACTCATGCACTACATCGTATTCAGGATCGCCCTGCGCACTGTGTAAAAATAAAAATGAGTTATTGGCTGTTAGCCTAGGTTGATGCGCAGCAAACTCAGAATGCTTTGAGTTTTTATGCTGTAAATTACCTAGCGATTTTAACGGTGTGGGAGCGTTAGTTAAATTTTCGACATTAACAACATGGCTATAACTGCTTTGGTTACTGTTTAATTCGTGCTTTACGCCCATAGCATGGCTTTGCACACTAAAGAGTGCAGCAAAAAACAAGCAAGTAGCTAAAAAAACGCGAAATTTTAACATCTGTCATTTAAAACTAAAATAAAGGATAGCTAGTATATAAGGGCAGCTAATTAAAATACAATAGCCAACATTAAGCTATTTCATTTATATAAAAACAATACTGAGATCCTCGATGCGCTCCAGACAAAGTTCAGTAAAACGCCCCGACGCTATGAATTTAAAACAAAGCATTCAAACTCTTTGGCCTTATATCACTAAATTTAAAGGTCGTGTGCTGATTGCCATATTAGCGCTAGTCGGTGCTAAAGGCGCGACATTGCTCATGCCATGGGCTTTAAAAGAAATAATTGATGCGGTTGATAAATCAATTAACCCGCTACTGCTCGTCCCAACCTTATTACTCGTTATGTACGGCGCACTGCGATTTGCCAGCGTGTTTTTAGGTGAAGTACGCGATGCTGTATTTTCTCGAGTCACCGAGCATGCCATGCGTGATATTGGCCTTAAAGTATTTAAACATTTGCATTCGTTAGATTTAGCCTTTCATTTAGACAGACAAACTGGCGGTATAAGTCGAGACATAGAGCGCGGCACCAGTGGTTTGAGCTTTTTAATGCGCTTTTTAATGTTTAATATTGTGCCCACGTTGTTTGAAATAATGACCGTGGCGATTATTTTTGGCACCTTATTTTCTATTTGGTTTGCGCTGATCACCCTACTTGCTGTGGCTATTTATATCTTTTTTACCGTGGCAGTTACCCAATGGCGAAACCGCTTTATTCGCGAGTCAAATGCTGCCGACAACCAAAGTAACACACGCGCCATCGACAGCTTATTAAATTACGAAACCGTTAAATACTTTAATAACGAAGAGTATGAAGCTAAAACTTACGATACGTTTTTAGCAACCTGGGAACAAGCACGATTAAAAAACAGACTCTCGTTACTGGCGCTAAATTCAGGGCAAGCACTCATAATTGCCTGTGCAATAACCGCATTAATGTGGCTTGGCGCAAGCGAAGTTGTCACGGGCGAGTTAACGATTGGTGAACTGGTGATGATCAATGCGTATATGATTCAACTCTTTTTACCGCTCAACTTTTTAGGGTTTGTGTATCGCGAAATACGCCGTGCCCTCACCGACCTTGAAAACATGCTCGGCCTGCTTAATACACAACCTAAAGTGGCGGATGCTCATGAGGCTAAAGAATTGGTCATTAAACAAGGTGAAATTAGCTTTGATAAAGTAAGCTTTCACTACGACAGTAAAAGGCCTATTTTAAAAAGCATTAGCTTTAATGTTACTGCCGGCTCAAAAGTCGCGATTGTGGGTGCAAGTGGTGCAGGAAAAAGCTCATTAGCCCGATTACTGTATCGCTTTTATGAGCTGTCATCAGGCACTATTAGCATAGATAAACAAGCAATTAATACAGTTACTCTTGCAAGCTTGCGTAAAGCCATTGCGATAGTCCCCCAAGATACTGTGCTGTTTAATAGCACCATCCGTGAGAATATTGCCTATGGCAGACCCTCAGCAACTGAAGATGAAATAAATAAAGCAATTAACATGGCGCACTTAACCGACTTTATAAATAGCTTAGACAAAGGCGATAAAACCCTCGTGGGTGAGCGTGGGTTAAAAGTCTCAGGGGGTGAAAAACAACGGATTGCCATTGCCCGTGCTATTTTAAAGCAATCACCCATCTTAATCTTTGATGAAGCAACCTCTGCGCTCGACTCTCATGCAGAGCAAGCTATTTTAAAAGCAATGCGTGAAGTGGCAAATGATCACACCAGTATTGTTATTGCGCACCGACTTTCGACCATAACCGACGCAGACTCAATTATTGTTTTAAAAGCTGGTGAAATTATTGAACAAGGCAAACACCAAGAACTACTAAATCAAAACGGTGAATATGCCCGTATGTGGGCATTACAGCAAAAGCAGTCAAAGGCGCAATAAACTAAGCCGCTCAAGAACGATTTAAGTAGTTGAGTGTTTTTTTGCTATTTTGATAGTATTTTATTCATCTTATCGACCGGTACGGTTATTCACCTCAAAAGGTTTGTTTGAAGTGAAGTTATCAATACAATCAAATAGCTATTTTTATAACAAAAATATAACGAATTAAATAACGTGAATTCATAGGGGAAAGTAATGAAAAAAAGTTTAATTGCAGCGGCACTCGCCGCTACATTTATTACCGGCTGTTCAGAGCCACAAACTACAAAAACTGAGCAAGTCGCAGCAGTCGCTGAAAAACCACAAGCAACTGAGCAAGCTGAATTAGGCACTTTTGGGGTTGATTTAACTGCCCGCAATGAAGCTGTAAAACCAGGCGATGACTTTTTTATGTATGCCAGCGGTTCATGGTACGACAACTACGAAATGCCAGCAGATAAAACACGCTATGGTGCGTTTTCTGCGTTAGCTGAACGCAGTGAAGAGCGTGTAAAAGAAATTATTGAAGATATTGCAGCACGTGAAAATTTAAATGCAGAAGAGCAACTAGTTGCTGATTTTTATAATTCGTACATGGATACCGACACGCTAAATAAGCTCGGTGTGACTCCCATTAAGCCATTGCTTAACGATATTAACGCTGTCGACTCAACTGATGACTTAGCAAAAATCTTTGGTAATTCATGGCTCACTGGTGTTAGCGCCCCAATTGGTGGTGGTATGTGGTTTAACCGCTTAGATCCTAATAAATACGAAATGTCGTTAGGTGCTGGTGGTTTAGGCTTACCTGATCGTTCATATTACCTTGAAGATGCAGAGCGTTTTGTCAAAACTCGTGAAGCGTATGTTGCACATATTGAGGACATGCTTAAATTTGCTGGTGTTGAAAATACCACTGAACGTGCACAAGCAATTTTAGCGCTAGAGACAAAAATTGCAGAAGGTCATTGGCCACGTGAAAAACGCCGTAATCGTGACATAACGTTAAACCAAATAAAACGCGACGAGTTAAGTACTCAGTACCCTGGATTTAATTGGGATTTATACTTTGCGCAAACAGGTTACAAAGTACCGCAGCTAAACGTGTCACAGCCTGAACCTGTAAAGGCCATGATTGATTTAATCAACAACGAAGATATAAGCGTATGGAAAGACTACCTAACATATCATGCAATTAATGGTAACGCTGGGCTGTTGTCAGAAGACATATTTAACACCAGCTTTGCTTTCTTTGGTAAAGAGTTAAATGGTCAGCAGGAGCCTCGTCCGCGCTGGAAACGTGCGATCAGCCAAATGTCAGGCACTAGTTCACTAGGCTTTGCGATTGGTAAAATTTATGTAGAACGTTATTTCCCTGAGTCATCAAAGCAACAAATGTCTGAGCTGGTTGAAAACTTACGCACAGCCCTTGGCGAGCGTATTGATAACCTAGATTGGATGGGCGCAGAAACAAAAGTGAATGCGCGTGCAAAATTAGCGGCGTTTGTGCCAAAAATTGGTTACCCAGATGAATGGCAATCTTACGAAGGCTTAAGCATTAGCAAAAATGATTTAATGGCTAATGTAAAAAATATGCGTGAGTTTTTCCAAGCCGATAGCGTTGAAAAAGAGCTTAAGAAAACCGACCGCAATCGCTGGGGTATGACACCACAACGTGTAAATGCTTATTACAATAGCTCATTTAATGAAATTGTATTCCCTGCCGCTATTTTACAACCGCCGTTTTTCGATCCAAATGCAGATCCTGCGGTAAACTACGGTGGTATTGGTGCCGTGATTGGCCACGAAATGGGCCATGGCTTTGATGACCAAGGGTCAAAATCAGATGCTAACGGCATACAACGTAACTGGTGGACTGACGAAGACCGTGCTGCTTTTGATGCTAAAGCCGACAAACTGGCGGCTCAGTACAGCAAATATGAGCCAATTCCAGGTAACTTTGTAAATGGCCGCAACAGCTTAGGTGAAAATATTGGTGATGTAGGTGGTTTAGCCATGGCTTATCATGCCTACAAACTAAGCCTAAATGGTAAAGAAGCCCCTGTGATTGATGGTGTAACCGGCGATCAACGTTTCTTCTTAGCGTGGGCACAGGTATGGAAAGAAAAACGTACTGAGCAAAGCATGTTAAATCAATTACGTGGCGGTACGCATGCGCCAGGTCGCTTTAGAGCACAAGCTCCTCGTAACCACGACGCATGGTACAAAGCATTTGATGTAAAACCAGGTGATGAGTTGTACTTACCAGAAGACGAACGTGTTCGTATTTGGTAATCCCCTGACAAACGTTCATCATTTGTAACGAATAAACAACCCGCTTCGGCGGGTTGTTTTATTTTCCATTCATAATAACTGTTCCCCCCGTTACTTAGTAATCAATCTCAATACTTACTAGCCCTGCCCGGCATTTACCTTTAGAATATGGGCTTGCAAATTTTTTCAATTATTTATACATATTAAGGCGAAACGCAGATGGGAAGAGCTTACCAAAACAAAAAAGATTCAATGGCTAAAACTGCGGGTGCTAAAACTAAAGTTTATTCAAAATACGGTAAAGAAATTTATATTTGTGCAAAAAACGGCGGTGTTGATCCAGACGGTAACCTAGCACTGCGTCGTTTAATTGAACGCGCTAAAAAAGACCAAGTACCGGCTCACGTAATTGAACGCGCCATTGATAAAGCCAAAGGCGGCGGCGGTGAAGACTATGCAGCTACGCGCTACGAAGGTTACGGCCCAGGTAATTGCATGATTATTGTTGACTGTTTAACCGACAACAACAAACGTACCTTTGCTGATGTACGTGTGTGTTTTACTAAAGCAAACGCTAAAATTGGCGCACAAAACTCGGTATCACACTTATTTGATCACCTTGCTATTTTTGTATTTGACGGTGACGACGATGAAACCGTACTTGAAGCGCTAATGATGGCTGACGTTGATGTAACCGATGTAGAAGTAGAAAATGGTAAAGTGACGGTATTTGCTCCACACACTGAATACAACAATACGCGTACCGCACTTGAAGAAATGGGTGTGACAGAATTTGACGAAGACTTAATTGCCTTTGTACCCCAAGTAGAAGCCCCTATTGAAGGCGAAGATGTAGAAGTGATGGAACGCTTTTTAGCCATGCTTGAAGATTGTGACGACGTACAAAACGTGTACCACAACGCACAATTTTAAACGTTAAAGCTTAATCGTGTTTAAAGGCCAACTTAGTTGGCCTTTTTATTGATTTTAAAATGGATTATTAATTTTGAATACCCTTTCACAACTTCGCAGCGGCCAATTACTTGGTGCAAAACACCTACAATTAGTTGAAGCGCTAAGCCACTTTCCAGAGGAAATTTTTACCCTCGCGGATACCCTTGAAGTCTTGGATTTATCTAATAACAATTTATCTGATTTACCTGATGAATTTGCCTGCCTAACAAAATTAAAACGACTGTTTTTATCGTTTAATCAGTTTAAACATATACCTAAAATACTCGCTAAGTGCCCTGCTCTGACAATGGTTGCATTTAAAGGTAATCACATCACTGAATTTGCAGATCACTGCCTACCTAAAACGATTGAATGGCTTATTCTTACAGATAATAAAATAGCTAAGCTGCCTGCAACATTTGGCCAATACACTGCGCTTAAAAAGCTGGCATTGGCAGGTAATCAGCTCAGTGAGCTACCAATAAGCATGGCAAACTGCCATAACCTAGAACTAGTTAGGCTCTCTGCAAATCAGTTAACTCAAATTGATGATTGGCTATTTGAACTACCAAAACTGACTTGGCTTGCATTTGCAGGTAATTGCTTTAATAAATCACAGTGCCTTACCCAATCAAATTTAGCCAATAAACCACTGGCAGATTACTCGCTCAGTAAAGTAATAGGCCAAGGCGCATCAGGGATTATCCATCTTGCTTATTCAACGAATAAAGAGCCGGTTGCTGTTAAGTTATTTAAAGGGACTATTACAAGCGATGGTTACCCGCTGGATGAAGTTAATTGTTGCTTGCAAGCGCTTGAGCATCCAAACTTAATTAAAGTACTGGCTTACATTGAACAACAGCAACAGCTTGGTTTAGTGATGGAGTTAATTGATACAAGCTATACAAATCTAGGCTTACCGCCCAGCCTTGATACCTGTACTAGAGATACATTTGAAAGCGATTGCCACTACTCTACCCACGCAATTTATGCCATAGCGCAGCAAATGGTTAGCACTGTGGCCCACTTGCACCAGCACAATATAAGCCATGGTGATATATATGCGCACAATACCATGGTTGACCCGCACGCGCGTGTGCTGTTTGGGGATTTTGGCGCGGCCACTGATCTTACTATGCTCAGTGACTATCAACGTCAACAAATGCAGTTAATAGAAGTGCGTGCTTTAGGGTGTTTAATCGAGGATTTACTCACAACCTGCCAAGAGCAAAACGCTGAAGTCATGCACTTAAAACATATTGCGCAGCAATGCATGAGCGAAAATATCACACAGCGGCCAACACTTAGCGCATTAGCTGACTTTTTATAGTGGTTATGCGGCCATTAATATTATGGCCACAAGCTAAAATTGAACACTATTTTTGTTTTTTAAACGGGTAAATTTGTTGCTTTAGCATACCTACAGGCATGTAATCACCCACAACCCCATATTCTTTAGGCCACTCTGCTTGCCCTTTTACTGCAGAGCCAAACAAGTAATCTAAAAACGAAAAATGGGCTGCATAATTTCTATCAATTGCGGCTTTATCGGATGCGTGATGCCAATGATGAAACTGCGGTGTAACTATAAAATACTTTAACCACCCAAATTTTACATTTACGTTGGCGTGATTAAATACCGCTTGAAAGCCTACAATAATCACGTACAAACTAATAATTTGCTGTGAAAAACCCAGCACAAATATAGGCGTTAACACTAAACTACGGGTAACCAGTATTTCTAAAATATGCTGACGAGAGCCTGCTAACCAGTCCATTTCTTTGGCACTGTGGTGCACACCATGAAATCGCCATAAAAAGGGGACTTCGTGATACGCACGATGTGTCCAATACTGCATTAAATCAGCCACCAAAATAATTAAAAATAGCTGCAGTATAAACGGCATTTGCGCTATGTAACCTTGTAATGTGCTCGACACCGCCCAACCAAAACCATAATGAACAAAATGATTAGTAACCAGTAATACAAAGCCCACTATTAGATGATTGACAAAGAAATGGTTTAAATCCCCGCGCCATTCACTACGCAGTATTTTTTGCTCTTTTCGATGCGGAAGCAGTTTTTCAATTAAAATAAAAATTAAGGTTGAGCCTAATAAGTCTAATATAAACCAGTCTAAGCCAATATATGGGGTGTTATCGGCAAAGTCATTCACTTCAACATTCGGGCCGCCAAAGCCAATTGCTAGTACAATAAAAAACCACGCAGTCGCCCCCAAGCGCTTATTGGTATTTCGTACAAAATTAAGTAAACCCAGGCTTCCTGAAATAATAAGGGCAACAAACATAAGTTGACGTAAAAACTCGACGCTATAACTTTTACGCAATTCTGGAGTCGTTAAATATTCAGGGAAGTGGAATGCAAGCACTCCCAAGCAACTTAATATCGCCAAAAAGCAAGCAATGTAACCGCTGATATTACCCTCACCAATTTGCAGGTGACTGGTGCGAAATATTTTTTTAGTGACGTGTTTTAGCATTATTTTCCTTAATATAATATGCAGTCCCTATTCTAGTGCGCATATTCTAGCAAATTTTGGGCTAACTAAAACACAAAAAAAGCCACGCAATGCGTGGCTTGGCTGGATAAAGCTAAATTAACTACACGGAAAATTTATAAATAGGCACCCAGCGCTTTAACTTGATCTAACATGCGGTTTGAGAAACCCCATTCGTTGTCGTACCACGCCATTACTTTAACTAATTTACCATCAGCACGCGTTTGCGTTGCATCAAAAATAGATGAAGCTGGGTTATGGTTAAAGTCGATAGAAACAAGCGGCAGCTCGTTGTACTCTAAAATACCTTTCATTGGCCCTTCCGAGGCTGCTTTAACCACTTGGTTAATTTCTTCAATGCTTGTGTCACGTTTAGCAATAAACGTTAAATCAACTAACGACACATTAATTGTAGGTACACGTACCGCCATGCCATCTAGTTTACCGGCAAGTTCAGGCAGTACTAAACCAACCGCTTTTGCAGCGCCCGTTTTAGTTGGGATCATAGATTGAGTCGCACTACGCGCGCGGTATAAATCTGGGTGGTATACGTCAGATAAGTTCTGATCGTTGGTATAAGCATGAATAGTAGTCATGCTACCTTGTTCAATCCCTACCGTATCGTTTATTGCTTTGGCTACTGGCGCTAAACAGTTAGTTGTACACGACGCGTTTGAGATGATATTGCTATCGGCATTAATTACATCGCTATTTACACCGTGCACTACGGTAGCATCCATATCTGTACCAGGTGCCGATACCACTACTTTTTTAGCACCGGCTTCAATATGCTTATTAGCCGCTTCGCGTGACGTAAATAACCCTGTACATTCAAGTACTATGTCAACGTTTAACGCTTTCCACGGTAAATTAGCAGGATCGCGTTCTTGCGTTAAGGTGATCACATCATCGCCAATTAACATGGTGTTGTCTTTAAGCGTTACTTGCTGTGAAAAACGACCATGTACTGAGTCAAACTGAGTCAGATGAGCATTTACATTGGCTGGGGCTAAATCGTTAATAGCCACAATTTTAATTTCATTATTTTGCGCTGATTCATACAGTGCACGTAATACATTACGACCAATTCGGCCGTAGCCATTAATTGCTACATTAATCATTTTTGACTCCTATTAACTTCACATGCTTGGCGAGCAAGCGTTTCAATAGCTTGCCAGTCTTTATTTTCAATAAGTTGCTTATCTAACATCCAGGTACCACCTACACAAATAACATTGTTAAGTGCTAAGTAATCAGGTGCGGTTGCTAAACTAATGCCACCGGTTGGACAAAAAGTAATATCAGGTAATGGGCCGCCAATAGATTTAAGCATGGCAGCACCGCCTGCAGCTTCTGCAGGAAAAAACTTTAAGAACTTAAAACCATGAGCAGCTAAGTTCATCACTTCGCTTGGGGTCGCTGCACCGGGTAAAAATGGAATAGTAGACTCTTTTGCCAGCGCTAATAACTCATCGCTAACACCTGGGCTTACCATAAAGTCAGCACCCGCCTCTACTGATGCGTTAAAGCTTGCTTTATCAACCACAGTACCTGTACCAACATAAGCTTCGGGCACTTCTGCTTTCATTAGTTTTACAGCCTCAGCTGCAATGGGTGTACGCAGTGTAATTTCAAGTGCTTTTAGGCCACCGTTATATAACGCTCTTGCAAGTGGTGCTGCATCTTCTAATTTTTCGATTACCACCACTGGCACTACCGGTGCCGATGCTAAGATTTTTTCAATACTCATTACTTGTTCCTCATTACCCAATATGGCTAATTATTATTCAAGTCCAAAAGCACTTGCACCTAAATCGGCACTGCTTACTATGTTTCTAAATCCAGTAAATAATTCACGACCTGTACCAAACGTTTGGCTTGCTTGGCTAATTTGCGGCTCTCGTTTAGCAAGCTCTTCATCGCTAACATGCAGTTTTAAAATACCATTTGGCGCATCTAGAGTAACAATATCGCCTTCATGAATTTTAGCAATAATCCCACCTTCAACCGCTTCAGGTGCTAAATGGATTGCCGCTGGTACTTTGCCTGATGCGCCCGACATACGACCGTCGGTAACAATAGCCACTTTATAGCCCTGATCTTGTAATGTTGCCATTACTGGTGTGAGCTTATGAAGCTCAGGCATGCCTTTGGCTTTTGGCCCTTGCTCTTTAAGTACAGCAATAAAATCTTGGTTAAGTTCGCCACGGCTGTAGGCATCTTGTAACTCACCTTGTGAGCTAAATACTTTAGCCGGTGCCGACACCACTTGATGAGACTCTGCAACCGCAGAAACTTTAATAACCGCTTTACCTAAGTTACCCGTTAGTAGCTGTAAACCACCTTGCTTACTAAATGGGTTACTTACTGGGCGAAGTACTTCTTCATCATGTGAGTTTTCTGGACACGCGACCCATTTAACTTTACTTGGGCCATTCGCATCACTCATAATTAAGTTGTCGTCTTTATCGAGTAGTGGCTCACACATGTAAGGTGCAAGGCCTTCGCCTAAAATAGTGGTTACGTCTGTATGAAGGTAACCAGCACCTGCTAATTCACGCATTAAGAAGCCCATTCCGCCGGCTGCTTGAAAGTGATTAACATCTGCAGAGCCATTAGGGTAAATACGCGTCAGTAATGGAACAACCGCTGATAAATCAGACATGTCTTTCCATGTAACTTGAATACCGGCCGCTTTAGCAATCGCCACAATATGGATTGCATGATTTGTTGAGCCACCTGTTGATAACAAGCCAACTAAGCCGTTAATAATGGTTTTTTCGCTGATCACATCCGCTAAACACGGGCCATCTTTGTTTTCAGTAAGCTGCTTAAGCATGGTTTCAACCGCATTACCGGTTAAGCCATCACGCAGTTCTGTGTATGGGTTTATAAACGAGCTACCTGGTAAGTGTAAGCCCATTATTTCCATCAGCATTTGATTTGAATTTGCAGTGCCATAAAACGTACAGGTACCCGCACTGTGATAAGAAGCGCTTTCAGCTTCTAGTAGCTCTTCACGAGATACCAGTCCTTGTGCAAACTTTTGACGAACACGTGCTTTGTCTTTGTTTGGTATACCTGATTGCATAGGCCCTGCTGGTAAAAAATACACAGGTAAGTGACCAAATGATAAAGCACCAATTAATAGGCCTGGGACAATTTTGTCACATACGCCTAAACAAAACACACCATCAAACACGTCATGCGATAACGAAACCGCAGTAGACATAGCAATAACGTCACGAGAAAAAAGCGATAGCTCCATGCCATCACGCCCTTGCGTAACGCCATCACACATCGCAGGTACACCGCCAGCAACTTGCGCGGTGGCGTCAAATTTAGTGGCAATGCTTTTAATTAAATCGGGGTATTCTTTATAAGGCACATGTGCAGATAACATGTCGTTATATGAATTGATAATTGCAAGGTTTGGCACCTCGTCTGCTTTTAAACGCGCTTTGTCATCGCTGCTACACGCAGCCATTACATGAGCAATATTGCCACAGCCTAATCCAGCACGAACTCTTGTTTGTTTTTTTGCGTGCGAAATACGATCTAAATAGGCTTGACGGGTTTGTTTACTGCGCTCAATAACGCGATCTGTGACTTCTTGAATTCGAGGGTGCAACATAATTTTACTCATCTCTATTCGTTAGAGGATAAAGGCTCAGTAACAATTATAGACTCCACGAAAATAACTGTACTGAGCATCTTTGACTTACCCGTTCAAAGGTACGCTACCAGGGAGCCTCTCACAACAACCCTGACACCGGTGTCAGGGTATTAACGCATGACATTGACACCGGTGTCAACCCTGAGTCATAAAAATAGCCAATTTTTTTAACATGTACAATAAATAAACGTGAATTTTTAGTGAAATACCAGCAAGCAAATAATGAAAATTAAAAGTACAGACAAAAAAAAGCCCGAGTAAGCGTCACTCATACTCGGGCTACTGTGAAAAAAGGGTTTTATTTTACGGCTGCAGTTGACTCTCGCGTGATTAATTTTGCTTCTAAAATCACTTTATATGGCGACTCTTGCGGCTCAATAATATGGGTGATCAATTGCGTAACGGCTTGTTTTGTCATTTCTTCTACAGGTTGCGCTATGGTGGTCAGCCCAGGCCAAATGTGGCGCGCTATTGGTGCATTATCAAACCCAGCGATAGAAATATCATCAGGTACACGTAAGTTACGCTGCGTGGCTAATTTGAGCACTGCCGCTGCCATGTAGTCGTTTGATGCAAATACAGCAGTAGGACGTGGCGATAAATCTAAAATACTACGCGCACTGTCTACCCCTGAATGGTAACTAAAGTTACCCTCTTCAACTAAGCGTTCGTTAAATTCAATGCCATGAGTTGTTAATGCGCGCCTGTAACCTTTAAAACGCTGCTCAGTGGCACTGTGATCTGGGTGACCTTTAATAAACGCGATAGACGTATGTCCTAGGTTTATTAAATGCTCGGTAATTTCAAACGCCCCCTGCTCGTCATTGCTGGTCACAGAAATAGAATCATCATCTAAAATTGCAGAAGCGACTCGAGCATAAGGGATTTTTTTCGACTTTAAAAAATCTACCAACTCGCCAAAATCACAAAATGGCGGGGTTAATACTAAACCGTCAAGGCGTGATGACTGCAATAACTGCTCAATATTGTTAATGAGTGCATCGCCCCTGAGCTCACAAGGATGAATAAGCAAGTTATAGTTGTTCTCTTGGCAGGCAGCCAGTGCGCCTGTTTGCACACGGGTGATATAACTTTTACTAGGGTTATCGTAAATGCAACCAATGATAAAGCTGCGATTTTGTGCAAGGCCGCGTGCAATTGGGTTTGGGGTGTAATCTAGCTCTTTAAATACGGCTAACACTTTTTCGCGTGTAGCTGCACTGACATTAGGCTCATTGTTGAGTACTCGCGATACGGTTTTTTTAGAAACACCTGCATGACTGGCAACGCTGTTTATAGTGACTTTTTTCATCTATTTATTTCCAAACCTATGCAAAGCGATTAATCCTGTTGACTCGTATGCAAACACGCGGCAGCTCCAATTAATGGGATGTTGTCTTGTGTTACTAACGTCACCGGAATTTGACCTGTGTACTGCGACATAATACCTTTTTGCGAAAAGCGCTCAATAAAACGACTTTCAAGTAAACGAGCTTGCATGCGTGGTAAAATTCCACCGCCAATATAAAGGCCGCCTAAGGCGCCGTAGGCCAATGCTAAATCGCCCGCAACACTGCCAATCCAGTCACAAAATTGATTAAGCGTTGCATCACACACTTCACATTCACCGCTATTGGCTAAGTTGCTAATTTGTGCGGCATCTAAATTTTTTGCCGCCACCCCTTTAACCGCAGCCATGGCTTTATACAAATGAGCAATGCCAGGGCCCGAAAATACCGTTTCTACCGATACATGAGGGTGATCTTTTTTGAGTTCTTGAATAAGTTGAGCGTCGAGTTGATTAACGGCTGCTAACGAAATATGCCCGCCTTCTGAACTCATTACCGCGCACGAATGTGCCGTTCTAACTAAGCACGCTGCACCAAAACCAGTGCCTGGGCCCATTACACCTATATTGGCAGACTCATCCGCTTGACCAGGTTTAACAGTGACATTTTGTGAAGGGTCTAAATACGGTGCTGCGTAGGCAAAAGCAGCAAAGTCATTTATAACGCTTAATTGAGCAAGGTCAAAGTGGTGTTTAAAATCATTAACGCTAAAGTGCCAACCTAAATTAGTTAAATGAACTTGCCCTGCATTTATAGGGCCTGCTACTGCAAGGCATGCGCGTTTAGGGGTTATATGAGACACTGTTGATAAGTAGTACTCGGTAGCACTTTCGAGCGATCCATAGTTAGCACTGGGAAAAGTATGATTATGCTCAATGGTAAATTGATTACTTGATTCGTCGAACCCAGTGATCAACGCAAAACGAGCATTTGTGCCGCCAATATCAGCAACCAGAATAGGATCAAAGTGTGTGCTAGAGTGTAAACCCATAGTGTTATCTCTTTTGTTTAAGTAATGAGTACTTATTATTTTAATGGGGTATCATTGATACTTATTTACTTTGAGCTATCACCTCAAAGCAGCTATCACTGTAAAAAATGCTACCTTTAATAATAAAGGTAGCTAATACGTTTTGACAACAAAATGATAAAACGCCCTCATTGTGACACCGGTGTCATGAAAAAATCAATAAAAAAATGCCTTTATTGACAAATAAGCTTGAAAAAAATCACTAATAAACGAGAATATCCCCTTATTGTCCTCTTAAGTAAGTAATCGTGATGAAAGGTAAAGCCACCTCGTTTGATATAGCCCACTATGCTGGGGTGTCTCAATCTACAGTTTCCCGTGCTTTACGAAATAGTCCATTGGTAAATGACGAAACACGAAGACGTGTTCACGATATTGCTAAAAAACTTAATTACAAAGTAGACAAAAACGCCAGTAACCTTCGCACTCAACAAAGCAGTACCCTAGCATTGCTGTTGTTCGAAGACCCAACCTCAGATGAATCACAAATCAATCCGTTTTTTTTAGCCATGCTGGGGAGTATTACTCGTGCCTGCGCAAAAGAGGGTTACGATTTACTTGTTTCATTTCAATCAGCCAGCGCTGATTGGCAAGCAGACTACGAAGACAGCCATCGAGCAGATGGAATAATCTTATTAGGCTATGGCGACTACATTGATTTTCAACCAAAATTTAATACCTTGCTTGAACAAAACACTAAATTTGTTTGCTGGGGAGCAAGCGTTGATAACCGCCCTGATTTAACTATAAGTTGCGATAATTATGGCGGTGGTAAACTTGCCGCTGAGCATTTACTTGCGCATAACCGAACTGATTGTGCATTTATTGGCGATGCCTCTGATCACAGCCCTGAGTTTTTTGCCCGTTTTAATGGCTTTAAAGACGAACTACAGCAAAACGGTGTCACCTTAAATGATCGTAAAATTGCCAATGCAATTTCTACCGAAGAATCTGGCTACCATGCTACTCGCTCTTTAATTGCTAATAACATTACTTTTAATGCACTTTTTGCTGCCAGCGATTTGATTGCCATAGGCGCAATACGCGCGCTTAAAGAAGCTAATATTAACGTGCCAAAAGATGTAGCCGTAATCGGCTTTGATAATATTTCTATTGCCAGTTACATTAATCCTCCGCTCACAACCATAGAGCAAAACACCACTATAGCGGGGCAAATGTTAGTTGAAAACTTACTTAAATTAATTCGTGGTGAGCAAGTACAAAGTACCCTGCTGCCACCGCGTTTAATTGCGCGTGGCTCAAGTTAACTCATTGCGTGAGGCCACCCTTTAAAAAGTAGCCAAATCCCCCTCCTCTTACCCTTATATTTATTTGGGCTTTATTGGCTTAATTACGGTCATTTGTCCTTGCTGTTTTTACCAGCAAACCAAAAGTGTTCTTTAGATTAACAGCCTATTCACACCTTGCTATAACATTAGTTTTTTTAATCCGAAAGTGGCTGTTTTTAATGTGATTTTTCACTCGTCAATGCACTATTTTATCTCTACAATCGCACTTTAATTTTTGCTCTTAAAAGTTTAAGTGACTATTTCATGCTACTTACTATTGTTTACATCATCGGAATTACAGCAGAAGCCATGACCGGTGCACTCAGCGCTGGGCGCAGAAACATGGATTGGTTTGGGGTTATGCTAGTAGCCAGTGCCACAGCCATTGGGGGTGGCAGCGTACGCGATATTTTACTGGGCAATTACCCGTTAACGTGGGTAAAGCATCCTGAATATTTACTGATCACTTGCGTGGCGGGTATTGTTACAACTTGGCTAGCAAAATGGGTGGTTAAATTTAAAGGCATATTTATGCGTTTAGATGCCTTAGGGCTTGCCGCATTTAGTATTATTGGCTGCCAAGTTGGGCTTAATATGGGTTTGCACTATGGTATTTGTGTGGTCGCTGCTATAGTTACCGGCGTATTTGGTGGATTATTGCGTGATTTAATTTGTCGCCAAGCACCACTGGTATTACACCATGAACTTTACGCAAGTGTAGCGCTAATAGTCGCGTGTTTATACTTAGCACTCCATCACTACAACATTGACGACAATATCAGCGTGGTTGCAAGTTTAGTAGTAGGCTATTTAATTCGAATGGCATCGGTACGCTTTAAATGGCGCTTACCGACATTTAACTTATTAGAGCCCGCTAACTTAAATAATGAGCAATAACAGTAGCGGTTAATGCCCACCTCCACTAGCGCTTTTAAAGAGCCCGAATACTTTTCGGGCTAATAAACTGGCCACAAAAAATAACCCCAAAGCAAAACACAGTATGCTCAAGGGCATAAACAAGCTTTCATGTAGAACACCATTATGATCAACATATTGATACAGACTGTGCTCTATCAGCATAAAACCCGTGCCAAGCAATAAAAAGCAAACACTCAATGTGGCTGTTTTGTTTGTAAAAAAGCGCATAATCTATCCATAACTATTTTATTAAATTGTCGGGATAGCAGTTTGAATGAGCGAATATTAATCTACAGTGACTGAGCAACATTAATTTTTAAAATAAAAGTCACGCTCATTAAACTAAGCTTTTAGACATATAATAAAACCTGTCGTCTTCTTTATCTATGCTAAAACCTGAACGTGTGTAAAGCTTGTGCGCAGGGCTTATTTTAAAAACGCGAAGCCTAAGTTGCATAGCACCTCTGTGCACAGCTAAACGAGAACACTCACTAATTGCTGCTGCACCAATACCCATATTTTGAAACGCAGCATCTACTTGTAAGTCACGTATATAGCAACCCTCATCATCGAAAGCCAAGCGCATTGCACCCACTACATCGCCATTTAACAAAACATCCCAATTTTCAAGGTCTGAAATTTGCTCACATATTTTAAGTTGCTGCCAATCAACACCATAATGCTCATAATATCTACGCATATTGGTATAGGTTAACTGTGCAGAAGCCATTAGTTCGGCTGTGGGCTGATAATACATATTCATTATTGCCATTCCTTTGTTTAGCGACTTTTACAAAGCATGCTGCGGCTGATGGTTTTTAAAATACTTATTTACTAATAATGACTGCAACAAGCTAGTACTACTTGATGTAGCCCAGTATAAGCCAATTGCAGAAGGAAAATTAACGAGAGTAACCACACAAATAATTGCGGGAATTAGGAACAATAAAGTGCTGGTTTGCTCTGCGCTACCAGGCATCATCATCATAGATAAATATGTAATAGCCCCCACTAATAAGGAAAGCGCAATATCAGGCTTTGCAATATTGGCAATCCAGGCAAACTTACTAGTAAATACAATTTGTTGCAGAGCCTGAAAAGTTCCAAGGCCAAATACCCCTTGGCTTGCCATATTAATCACACTTTTTTTATCGATAAACTTAATGTTGTGCTTTTTATACAGTGCCATTGTCGATTGGGCTATTTGACTGGGTTGATCTTTATATTTGTTTTTTATGCTATCTAGCTCAGGTTTTAGTGCGGCAATTGCTTTTTTGTTTCTAACCATATTAGCCATAGCGACAAGGTTAATCGGCATTAAGACTAATCGTCCAATAACGGTAAACAAAATAATAGCAGCCGCTTGGCTTACGCCCACCTCTTGGGTAAAAAAGGTGATTGATTGCACGATAAAATCTGTAAATAAATTCCAAATTTCCATTTTAGTTTTCCTTTTAATATTATGTATTAAAAGTAACCACCACGACATACTATGTCAAGAGTTTATTTTAAACTAAAATCAACTCGCTATGTTTAAGGGCCTATTAGGCTGTGTTACTCCTTAATGTTATGTGGAGTTGTTCACTAAAACGGGTGAGGAGCAGTGTCCTGCTTTAACGACTTGTATGGATAATAAACCCATAAATTAATTAATACTTTAACCTAGTTCGGGTAATGTGAGGCCCAAGCTTTGGCTGCAACCAAAGCCTTTTATACAGTAGTTCGATTGAGCGTAGGCTCCTCTATTGAGAGACCGGTAACAAGTTAGAACGCTGTATAAACTCCAAGCATTAAACTCGGATAGTCAACGGGGCCTCGAGCCCGAATAGCAAGGCAGAGTCAGCTTATTATGAATAAAATAAATAATCAAAATGAAATTAACGTCGGTGTCGATACAGGTAAAACACAACTCGATATTTATATCAGGCCTTTAGACATTTACTTTACTGTAGAAAATAATCAAAGTGGCATTAAACACGCCATTCAAATCTTAAAAAAACACCCAGTAACACGCGTTACTATTGAGGCAAGTGGACGTCTTGAACAGCCTTTTATCATAGCCTGCGCTGAGGCGAATATTCCATTCGTTATTGCTAATCCCGTGAACATAAAACGCTTCGCAGGCGCTATCGGCCAAAAAGCAAAAACGGATAAACTTGATGCACAACTTATTGCTCACTTTGGTGAAGCGATTAAACCGCCTTTATCATCTTTAAAGCCAGAGCAAATGCGCTTGATGAGCGATTTACTCTCGAGAAGACGTCAGTTAATGAATATGCAAACGATGGAGAAAAATCGCTCTCAAATAATGCCAAAAACACTATCGTCACTCATAAAACCTATCTTAACTGCACTGAAAAACCAAATAGATAAAGTCGATTTAAAACTTCAAAAATTGATTGAAGAATGAGACGAATACAAAGCAAAAAATGCCATTATCCAAAGTGTGCCAGGTGTTGGCAATGTGGTCGCATTTAACTTGCTTAGTGATATGCCTGAGTTAGGTTATGTGAACAACAAAGAGGCCGTTTCTTTAGTGGGTGTAGCCCCATTTAATCGTGAAAGTGGCGTCTATCAAGGTAAGCGAATGATACGTGGCGGCCGACCTAAAATAAGAACTGCCATGTACATGGCGATGATGTCAGCCATTCAGTGCAACTCTAAATTTAAAGACCTTTATCAACGCATGTTTAAAGCAGGAAAGCCTAAAAAGGTAGCCATTATTGCGTGCATACGAAAGCTGGTAGTCATCATAAATTCTATGGTGAGGGATGGTGCCATGTGGGATCCTAAAATGGTTTAAAATTAGGAATTGACACCATAGTCACTTGTTATGTTACTTAATTAACCTGAACTGGCCTTTTAAAAATATAGTTTTTACCCTCAATATGAACCAATTCCCAGCCATCTTCACCATATTTTGAAAGAAGCTCTTTTTGCGTATTAGAATATTCCTTTTCGATTTCTCTTAGCTCTCTACCAATAAGCCCATTTTTAAATGGATTTACATTTATAGTTTTGTATTCCCATTTCAACGGCTTAATTGATGTACTTGTACAGCCTGAGATTAGAAAGAGTGTTAATAAAGCTCCGATGCTTAATTTCATAAATATCCTTATCTAGTAACATAACGCCCATTTAAGGGGCTGTTAATTGTTTGCTAAAATGTGTAGCGTTGCGAAACCGAGCAAACTGTTAGCAGTCCCGCTTTAAATTCTTGTTAGGTGTTTTTATCACTTTTGTCTGGAATATCATTGCACAAAGCACACTCTACACCTTTACGTGATTGATATAGTCTTGAACATATAAACACTGCTGTTGTAATCAATGACCAAGTACAAGCAAAAGTTAATGCTTCTTGAACTGAGTGCTGTTTAAGCAACTCAACTATAAAAAGTAAGGCTGCTACTCCAAGAAATACTTTTAATGCTCTAACGAACCAAAACTTAAATCCCATTTGAACTCCAAACCTTAGAAACACCTAACAATTTTATAGTGCGCTCGTCGCGTACATTTCTGCCAACGTCACGCTAATATATTTATTAATTACTTTTTTAACAAATAACTTAACTCATTGCTAGCTATAATTATTTCTTGCTACTAAATATAATATGAAAGATGAAAATGCGCTCGTCGCTCATTTTCTTGAATATAGAAGGAAACAACTAATCTATATATTTATACAGCCTTAAGCATTGATGATGATATGAAAACGCGTTCCCCATTTTTAAATTACATTGCTGGATATATGTTGGTACATCAGTATTCATTACGTACCGTGGGCACCTACCTGAGGTGGATTGCATCTTATATTCATTTTCATGATAAGTGCCATGACGCCAGAAGAAGTTAAGCGACTTATGATTCATTAAAATGGGGTATAACTTGGGGGGAATGCAATAATAGCACTTTTACCAAAAGGGGCTAATGTATATTAGCCCCTTTTATGTACTTTATTTACAGTGTGTTATTCAGTAACAACAAACCATAAGCTGCGAGTTGCTCGTCATTGAGGTCGTGTTGCCAGCTAGGCGTTAACCCCTGACGTTTTATACCGCTGATGCTTTGCGGGTTAGCGGTTAAATTAAGAATAAACATACTTTTACTGCCGTTTAACTCGCGGGTTATTTCAACTAGGCCGTTGTCGTGTTGCGTTAATTCATAACTGCCTTTAATACCCAGCTCTGGGCGCTGTTTTTTTAGTACGATTAAGTGCTGATATAAACGCCACAGTGAGTCAGATTGTGCTTGCTGTACTTTAACATTGCGATCACCTGCGCTAAGCTGCTCGGCTAAAAATTCAGGCCACCAGCTTGTAAAGTCTTTACCAAATAATTCACTTTGTTCAACCCAGCTCGTTTTAGCTTTGGTAAAACCGGCTTGATTGCTGTTGTCCCATTGCATAGGCGCACGTTTATACACATCGTGACCTGTGCCACCTTGTGTTAAGCCTATCTCTTCACCGTAATAAATATACGGCGTACCAGGAGAGCTAAATAACATGGCGGCAGCAAGTTTTGCTTTATCGTCGTGCTCTGCAAGTTGATAAGCGATACGTTCTTGGTCGTGATTAGTTAAAAACGGTGCAAAAAAATCAAGCGGCGCAGTTGAATCAATACGCTGCTGTAAATTTTGTTTGAGCACATTGGCATCAACTGCGTTGATTTTTTGATTAGATTGCATGGTGCCAAATTGCGCTTCACCACTGACATCGGGTTTTAATAAGCCCAGTATTTTATAGCCCACTTCAAAATCAAAGCCTTGATCGAGGCCTTTACCTTCGCCAAAGTATTTTGCTGCAACGGGAATGTCTGCCCAAGCTTCACCCACTAAATATGCCTCTGGATCAACGCTTTTTACGTATTGGTTAAAGTGCTGCCAATATGCAATGGTTTCGTCGATATCGGCTTGCGCATCTGCGCCACCTTCCATTGCAAAACGAACTGCGTCTAATCTAAACCCTGCAACGCCTTTATCAAGCCAAAACTTAGCCATTTTTTCCATTTCGGCAACAACATCTGGGTGGCGTAAATTCAAGTCAGGTTGGCTTGCTCCAAACGCACCATAGTAATACTGCTGGCGTGTTTCATTCCAATGCCATACTGCATCGGGTTGGTCGTTATTACTCCATGCGTGGCCCCAGCCACTTCCGGCTTTTGGCATATCGTCGCGCCAAATAAAGTAATCAGCATAAGGGGCTTGTTGTTTTGCTGAACGCTGAAACCATTCATGGTTACTTGATATATGGTTTATAACTAAATCAAGTATGACTTTCATGCCTTTATCATCAGCGGCTTTTATAAAGGCTTCAAACTCGGCCATGCTGCCGTAGTCGTTTTCTACTTGGTAAAATTCAGTAAAATCATAGCCATGATACGACGGTGCTTCAAACATGGGGGTTAACCACAGTGCATTTACGCCGAGCTCTTGTAAATACGGGAGCTTTTGGGTCATACCGTTAAAGTCGCCATGACCATCAGCATCGCTATCGTAAAAGCTGCGTGGCCAAATTTGGTAAAAAATGGCGCTTTCCCACCACGGGCTTACTTGTTGTTTAGTATTTAATTGCGATGTCTCGGTGTTATTCGTGTTGTTATTTAATGATGGTGCGCTTTGGCAGCCTGTTAGCATGATTGCTAATGCTAATGCGCTCAAGGTAAATGTTTTCATTTCAGCCTCGTTATTATTATAATAAATAACATAGCCGTATTTTACTACGGCTATGTTAATTAACCTGAACTGCGGATAGTTTGTGGTTATTTTAGTGCTTTAGTTACCACCGGATAATGATCCCATACTTGTTTGTCGCTTAGTGAGCGCACTAGCTTCACGTATTCAGCATGCGTCCACGCCAGTGGTGTGGCCGAGTTTGTACCCTCGCCTAACGTGTATCCTGCTTTATTTACGCCTACGCCATCCCATACTTGTTCTGGTAGCATCATACCTTCGTTAGCAAATTGCTCTAGCCCTTTTACATAGCTATTTTTAATAGCCTGCTGTTTTGTTGCATCTAAGGTATTATTAGCATTTGCGGCGGCAATTTCATAATGACCACGTTCACCGGTAAAAAATGGCCAAACTCGCCCACGTTGCCCTGGGCTATTTTTTCCACCTTGCGCATAGTTAGCGCCAGTTACTTCATCTTCACCGTACCCGTCGTTACCATAGCGGCGGTATCCTGCAAATGTGCCGCTGCCATCAATAAACTCAAAGCTGTATTTAACTTGTAGGTTATCGGTTAGGGTTTCGTCATCATATTCTGGGAGTGTTTTTACTATGCTAGGCGCTAGTGCATCACGTACACCATAGCGAACGAGCTCTAAAAATCCACCATCGAGAATTTGCTTTTTATTAAACCCTTCACGGCCATTATTGGCGTTAATTTTAGTATTTGAATTGGCGTCTTTGTCTTGACCAATACGTATAAAATACTCGCCGTCTGATGCGTTTGATTCTAAATTTCCTGCGGTGGTAAACATCATGCTTTCTATATCGGCGTTGTAACTTTTTGCTGTTGCAAGGTAGCGTTTAGCATTTACCTCATCACCTGCCATTTTTGCAATATCAGCGGCGGTAATTAAACCGGCAATAACAGCAGCGGTGGTTGATGGCGAATACCCTTCTTGCTCTTCCCAACGCTCTTGTTGAGTCGCAGGTGGGGTTATTTGCATGTCGTTCCATAGGATTTTAGCGCGCCCACCGTCTACCAAAAAGTCAGCGGCCGGTTTTAACATGCGGGTATACCAATCAGTTAGCTCAGCATCACTTAACACATCTGCCTGATGAAGCTTCCACGCTAGCATAATAGGCATAGCGGTTTGGTCTAGCTGTACGCCTACCCATTCAAGTTCGCCATCTACGTGTGTTTTTTGTAAAAACCACCCTGTGTCGCCTTTGTTGCCCGGGGTTTTGCTGTTTACTTGTACTTTTTCAAGGTATTCAAATGCGGTTTTGGCTGTTGCGGTATCGCCTAGTGCCATAAATGCCATGGCAACTTGATAAAAGTCGCGCACCCATACCGCTTTGTAACCGGTAGAGCCGGTTTTCGACGATACGGTTTCACCCCATGGGTTAGATAAAGAGGCAATAAGTGCCCCAGCATGAGTTTTGTCTTCTTGCGCTTTTAACACCATAGCACTGGTGTAAAGTAACTTGCCGTTATCAGCGGTTTGTTCGCTCATGTTGTTTAGCGGTGCAAGGCTTTGCAGGTAGTCTTGCCAACCAAGCGCTTCGCCTTTACCGTTGTAATTATCAAGCACAGCTTGGTAACCTTTGGCTAGCGTAGCTTGCCCTTGTTTAAAGCTTGATTGCTGGTTGTTACCAAAGCTTAGGGTTAAATCGAACTGGCTGTTTTTACCAATTTCACCCAGCTCTGCAAGTAGGCTAACATTACCCGATTGTTCACCGGTAGTTTTATAAACTCGGGTAAGCTGCTGAGTTGTTTTAAGCTGGCTTAAACCATCACTCACGCCCGTAAAACCGACACTTGTTTGTTTAAATGGCTGTGCACCTTGCAATGACAAGTAATTATCGCCCTGCCACGCTACCAATCCTTGCTCGGTGGTTTTTGCAAAGTCATCTAAGCCGTTGTTGTTTATATACGGGTTAACTGTTACATATGCTTTTACACCGTCAAGCTGGGTATTAAAAATACTGCGTACAAATAAGCTTTGACCGTCTGGGTCGGTAAATATATGTTTTTCGAGGCTAAAGCGACCTTGCTTATCTTTGCTTACTACTTTGTATGCTAATGATAACGGGCGGCCTTTATCGTCTTTGTATAAGTAATCAATGGTAACGTCTAAATCGTCAGCTTCGGTGACTGTAAAATCTTTTCCGACTACAACAAATTGCATGTCTTTAATTTGCGCTTGATGAATAAGCCCGAACATGGTTTCGGTGATCATCCCTTTGGCAATCGAAAACCATACTTTTGACACTTTACCTGTAGGTGCTTCGTCACTGTAATGGCCATTTTGGTATTGCTCAAAAGACGTGCCTATCCCAGTTTTGCCTGCGTATGCCCAAAATGGGGCTTCGCCTGGTGCGCCTGGCGCACTCACTGATGTTTTTGCTACTGCACTGGTTTGCGTATTTTGCACGCCACAACCTACAAGGCCTGCGGCCAATATTGTCGCGGTAATTAGGTTATATTTTTTCATTTTAGCCCCTTAAATTAAGACTGTTTAACACGCAGTACGGCAACCGCTGCAAGTACAAAAGACACAGCACCTAGCATCAATGCGTAAATAGGTTGATTTTGGAAAAAGTGACGGAGTATCAGGCCAAGTACACTGGCGGCTAATAATTGTGGGATCACAATAAAAAAGTTAAATATTCCCATATACACACCCATTTTATGACTCGGTACTGAGGTACTTAACATGGCGTAAGGCAACGACAAAATAGACGCCCACGCAAAACCAATACCTATCATTGGCCAAATAAGTAAGCTCGGATCTTTTATAAACATAAAGCTCGCTAAACCTAAGGCACCTAAAATAAGGTTAAGTGCATGCGCTAGTTTTAAACCAACACGCTTAACGATGATCGGGATACATAAAGCCGCCAATGCAGCAAAACCGTTGTAAGCCGCAAATAAAATACCCACCCAGTCTGCACCATTGTTATACGCCGCTGAACTTGTGTCGCTGCTACCATAATGAAAACTGGTTACCGCTGAGGTGGTGTAAATCCACATGGCAAATAAAGCAAACCAGCTAAAAAACTGTACCCAAGCAAGTTGTTTCATCGCCTCTGGCATGGTGAATACATCGTTAACGACTTGGTAAAAGCCACCGCTGGTGTGGTTTTTTGCCTGAAGTGCGGCTGCAATAAATTGAATAACGCCAAAACTCACTAAGCCAGCTGCTAATAGGTACAGCTCTTTTTCTAGGTTTAATCCCGTGACTAAACCAAGTACGGCAAGCCCTAGCACGGTAAATACACTGCCGCCTTTACTAAAGTTAATTTGTGCACAAACCGTCTGTTCAACTTGAGCTTGCTCTTGTTGATTAAATGCGGCCAATTCTTCAGGTGAATATTCTTTGGTGGTTATAATTGTCCAGCCCACTGCGACCAGCAATACAACTGCACCAAAGTAAAATGAGTACTTTACTGAATCAGGAATTTGCCCTGCAGCGGCGGTGTTGGCAATATCAAACCAGTTCGTCATCATCCAAGGGAGTGCAGAAGCAACCACGGCGCCTACGCCTATAAAAAAGCTTTGCATTGCATAGCCAGTAGCACGCTGTTTGTTTGGTAGGTTATCGCCTACAAGGGCGCGAAATGGTTCCATGGTGACGTTAATCGATGCATCCATGATCCATAACATGCCCGCTGCAATCCAAAGTGTTGGTGAGTTTGGCATAATAAATAACGATAATGTGGTTAAAATAGCGCCGTATAAAAAAAACGGACGACGGCGACCTAATTTGCCCCACGTCTTATCACTCCAATAACCAATAATTGGCTGTACAATTAAACCGGTAAGTGGTGCTGCTACCCACAAAATAGGAATATCGTCTACATTCGCCCCAAGGGTTTGAAAAATCCGACTTACGTTACCGTTTTGCAGTGCAAAGCCAAATTGAATGCCTAAAAAGCCAAAGCACATGTTCCATATTTGCCAAAAGCTTAAGGTTGGTTTGTTATTATAATTCATGGTCAGCCTTATTTGTTAAAACGGCACTACTGAGTGCATCAAGGGTCAGCGTAAAGGTTGTATTTTGTTTCTCATCGCTCACCAAAATACCGTTATGCGACTCTAATAGATCGTAAAGCGTTGAGTTTGGTTTGAGCATTGTTGCTTGATTGGGCGTGAGCGTAATAGTGACTGTTTGCGCTTGCTGACTAAAGTTACTCAGCACCCATAATGATTGCTGTCCTAGGGTGCGTACAAAACCTACCACTCTATTACTGCCTGTTACCAACAAGGGTGCCATATCGCCGGCAACAATCGCTGGTAAATCGTTAAGTGCCATAATTGAAATGTAATATTGGCGTAATTGCGCTTGTTCAGTTGTTAACTGACCGCCATCAAATTTACCGTTGTTCATCCACGCTTGGTGAGCAGGAACACCAATATAGTCAAAAATACTGGTGCGAGTCGGGCTACCAAACCCCGCGTTTTCTGAGCCATCTTCACCGACATCTTGACCAAAATAAAGCAAGCTTGGCGAGCGACTGATTAGGTGAGAGACCAGCATTGCTGGCTTGCCCAATGCGGCATCGCCGGCAAAATCAGGACTTGCGATACGTTGCTCGTCATGGTTTTCTAAAAAGTGCAGCATATGTTGCTCTATGTCAGCCACTTTTTGCTGAGCATTAAAAATACTACTTGCGGCTTGCTTGCCTTGCATTATGGCTTTTAAGGTGTCGTAAAAGCCTACTTTGTCATACAAGTAATCCATTTTACCTTGGTGAATATAAGTTCGGTACATCAATGGGTTGTACACTTCTGCAAGTAAAAACGCATCGGGTTTATGCATTTTTATCGATGAATTTAAAAAGCTCCAAAATTCAACCGGCACCATTTCAGCCATATCATAGCGAAAGCCATCCACGCCTTTATCTAACCAATAAAGCGCAATATTTCTAAATTTATACCAGCTATTAGGTAACTCTTTATCTTGCCAAAAGGCGTAATGAGCGCGGTAGTCTTGGTGTTCTAGCGCCTTAGGTAAAGTTGGAAAATCTAGGCTACCATCGGGTTTAACGCCGTAGTTTACTTTTACTGTTTCGTACCAGTCGTTTATATCAGGCTGTGGAGAGCGTGCACCGTTTCCTGTCCATTTAGCCGGTGTTTCATTAAATTTACCATCAGCTAAGGGATGAGAATTTCCGCCAAGCACTTGATAACTGTCGCTCGAAGGCACTTGAAATGACTCACCAGGTACATAATAAAAGTTATTATTAACATCATAGTCTTTGCTGGTATCGTCTTGTTCACCAAAGTCTTTAACGCCATTAGGCTTAGCCGTTGAGTGGTAATCACGTGCAACGTGATTGGGCACAATGTCTATTATCACTTTCATATCATGATCGTGGGTACGTTCAATAAGCGCGCTAAACTCTTCGATTCTGTTCGTTACATTTACCGCCAAATCAGGATTTACATCGTAATAATCTTTAATTGCATAGGGCGAGCCTGCACGCCCTTTAACCACATCTGGATCATCCTGACTAATACCATATTCGGTGTAATCACCCACTAAGGCATGATGTAAAACGCCGGTATACCACACATGCGTAGTACCCAACTCTTTAATACCTTTAAGCGCAGCATCGTTAAAATCAGCAAACTTACCCACGCCATTTTGCTCTTTAGTACCCCACGGAATATTAGCTGTTTGCGTATTACCAAATAAACGAGTAAACACTTGATAAACAACTGGCTTTACAGGCTCTGTCTTATTTACAACCGTTTTTGCTTGCGTGCTTTCATTATCATCACTGCAGCCTTGCACAACTAATGTGCTTAATAGCAGCAAGGGTATGTAAAATCTTTTTTTCATTGTGTGTGTCATTTTTATTTCAGTGTTGTCATTGGTTTATACTAAAGCTAACTGTAGTTTGGTTACAGTTGCTGCATACGTATTCACAGCTATATTCAGACCCTGTTAACCCAAAAATTAAACTGCCAGCATGAAACTTTTTTTGGGGCTTACTTTGGTTTTAAACTACTTAAAAATACGGTGTGACTTGGCAGTTGCTCTACCGTTGAATTTATTAATGTTTTTAAATTACTAAATAACTCGGCTAATTGCTCATTGGTTAATGAATCTGCTAGTGCACCGTAATCATCGGGTAATAGGCCTTGACCTATCATGACTTGTTGCCATGCCACTTCGGCAAATAACTCGTCGTTTTCGCGCACTACTTTGCCTGTTTGTTTAAATAAATCCATTTTATGCGCTAACGATTGCGGAATTTCCATTTGCTTACATTGACGCCAAAATGGAGTATCTTCCCGCTCAGTTAGCTTATAGTGCAAAATAATGAAGTCACGAATATGCTCGATTTCGGTGATGCTTTGCTTATTAAATTCTGTTACTAACGCATCACTAACCCCATGGCGAGGAAATAACTTAATTAAACGCGTCACAGCACTTTGTATTAGGTGAATACTGGTTGATTCAAGTGGCTCTAAAAACCCACTCGATAAGCCAATGGCAACGACGTTTTTATGCCACTGTTTTAAACGACGACCCGTTTTAAACTTAATTAATCGGGGTTCAGTAATAGGCTCTGCAGGAAGATTATTGAGTAATAATTGTTTTGCGTCGTCATCAGATATATGGCGGCTACAATATACTAAGCCATTCCCCATTCTGTGCTGTAATGGAATTTGCCACTGCCAACCGGCACTGTGCGCAATTGAACGTGTATAAGGTTTTAATTCATCATTTGATGCTGTTTGTACTGCAATGGCGCTATCGCAGGGTAAGTAGTGCGACCAATCTACATATCCAGTATTGAGTGTTTGCTCAATCAGTAAGGCACGCAGACCCGTACAATCTAAAAATAAATCGCCACTGATACTGCTGCCATCATCAAGGGTTAGGCTCTGAATATTGCCACTGGTTGGGCACTGCATGACCTCATTAATTTTAGCATCTAGATGTTTTACCCCCCGCTCTGTGGCTAAGTGCTTTAAAAACTCAGCATACAAACTGGCGTCAAAATGATACGCGTAGCTTAATCCTGGCAACGACGTGTTAGAAATGGTATTCAGTGGAGCAAATTTATTGTTTTTCGCAGCCTGATAATTTAATGAAAAATCCCAAAAATCATCTTTGCACCCTTGCGTTTGGCCTTTAAGCCAAAAATTATAAAAGTCACAAAAAGGAAAGTTTTTACCCAAAGTGCCAAACGCATGCATATAACTGTGTGCTGAGCTTTTCCAGTTTTCAAACTCAATACCAAGCTTAATCGTCGCGTTAGTAGCACTTATAAAGTGTTGTTCATTGATACCCAATGCATTATTTAACTGCATTATAGGGGGAATAGTGGCTTCCCCTACGCCCACTGTGCCAATGTGAGTTGATTCTATTAGGGTAATATTAATTACTTTACCTAATACTTTATTTAACAGTGCAGCGGCTATCCATCCAGCTGTACCACCGCCTGCAATGACGACGTGTTTTATTGGCTTCATATTATTGCTCACTTTTTTAAATCAGAATTTAAAAAGTTTGATAAAACTTAGGTAAGGTAGTTATAAAAAAGCCCTTGTAAAACTAATTACAAGGGCTAATAACTTAACTAAATTTCAGTTAAAGCTTGTAGCTAAATCCAAGAATAAAGTTACGCCCATAATCTTGGTAATCACGCACTTGTAAAGCATTATCACCACTTAGTGTTGTAAATGGTTCTTCAGTGATATTTTGTACTTGGAATGTCACATTTAAGCCATCTAAGCTCTCAACACCTGCTTCGCCAAAATCGTAACCAACTTGTACGTCCCAAATTGTTTCACCTAAGATATTCACTTGCTGAGTTTCATAACCTGCGTTGTAAATATCACCTTTAAAGTCGCTACGCTTTCGCATACTAGTACGTGCTTGGAAGCCATAGTTTTCATAATAAAAAGTTATGCTTTCAATTTTATCCGACAAACCAGGTAATTCGTATTCATTACCGTTTTGATCTTCAATATCTTGTTCAATTCCTGTATGGCTGGCAATTAAACCAAAACCTTCTAATGAATCACTAAAAATATTAAACGGTAGAGCAAGAGACAATTCATAGCCCCAAAGATCTCCACCACCGCCATTCACTTTACCTGATCCAGTACCGGTACTATTCTCTGGTATCTCACCCGTTGAAGGGTTAGCAACTCCTGACATATCAACTTCGTATACACCATCAAATATCCATTGGCTTAAGTCTTTATAAAATACAGCCGCTGAGAAGTATCCTTCTGCACTAAAGTAGTTTTCATAAGTAAAATCAAAACCCGTTGCTTCTTTTGGTTCAAGTGTAGGATTACCACCAGATACTGACCAATAGTTGCCATTCTCATCAGGACGCTCAGAATTGTAGCTCGCATTAACAGAAGCATTCATTTCATCTAGGCGGGCTCGTGAGATAGTTTTAGCGGCACCAAAACGCACAGTTTGATTTTCATCTAGCGCTAAAGATAAATTAAGACTAGGTAAAACATGACTATAATCGTGTGACACATTGTTAGGAACGGCGTCAACTAGACCAGTCACGTCATTCGGCACAGCCGCAAAACCTTGCGAAGATTGCTCAGTTCTAACATAGCGAACACCAAAGTTACCTGTTAATGGTAGTTCACCTACTTCAGCATTAACATCAGCTTGAACAAAAAACGCCGTAACTTTTTCTTGAACTGTGTACGACTGCGTAGTGTGTTTTATATCCGTTAAACTTTCTTGAATTGAGTCATAATATCCATCGTCAACTAGTGCACGGGTATCATAGGCAATCATATCCCCCATACCGATAAAGCCTAAGCTAGCTGTTCCGAGGCGATATTGATCTGGAACGACAAGCGTACCAGGATTATCTAATGAGAAATCGCTTAATGTTAAGTAATACCCTTCAGACTTTTTACTCTTCTCGCGGTCGCGATATGACATACCAAAACTTACTTTGCTTAAGTAATCGTTTTCTAATAGCTTGCTTGCTGCTAGTTTTAAAGTATGTAGTTCATCATTAACTTCAGGTGCATTAATAAAGCCATCTTGTGCGGTGTTTTGATAAGCCGTATCATTTAAGCCGTACTTATTATTTAGCGCTGAGCTGGTTCCCCATGACAAAGGACCACCTAACTGAATTAAAGCATAATCACTATAATCTAACTCGTGGCTAAATTTGGCGCCGGTATTGCCGCCATCAAGTGAGTAACCAATGTTGTCAGCAATACCGTTTGCATCGCCACGGCCTGTGCCAGAATAACTTTGTAAGCTCCAGTCCTTACGCTCAACTTCAGATAAGCTCGCATCAAACTCTACCGACCATGAATCGTCAATGTCATATTTAGTATTAAATCCAAATTGCGTTAATTCAGCATCACGTTCTTCAACATCATTGCGAACTACAACGCGTTGACCTTGCGTTGTTGCACTGGTGATAAAGCCAGACTGTTCATCTACAGTAACACTATTCGGGTCGATGCTACCTTGACCCCAGGCGAAAGGTACTTCAATACCACGTAAGATTTTTTCATCGTTAAAATCTACATATAACGCATCAAACGTCATGTTTAGACGATCATTTGGTGCAGCTTCCACTACTAGCATCGCTGAATCACGTTCAAGTGTTGATGAACGTACGAATGGTTTAGCGCCGCCTAAGATTGAATAATTCTGTCCATCAACGTCGAATTCAGGGTATCCCCAAGAATTCCAGCGTTTTTCTTGATTTGGTGAGCTCATTGTGTTGTAAGCAAATGCAACACCTATAGTGTCATCTGCAAACTGATCAATGTATGAAACCGTGCCACGAAAGCCTTTATCATCACCATCAGGGTTTAGCTTATCAAAACCTGACTGCTCTAACTGACCATTAAACATGATCACGCGCTCGCCTTTACTTAAAGGCTTTACCGTTTGCATGTCGATTACACCGGCAATACCTTCTGCTTCAATGCTAGCACTTGGTGTTTTATAAACGGTTACGCCGCTCATTATTTCTGATGGGTAAAGGTCAAACTCAACACCACGGTTGTCACCAATCGATACTTGCTCACGACCATTAAATGTGGTTGCGCTTTCGTTTTCGCTAAAACCACGAACACTTACACGACTAGCACGGCCATCAAGACGCTGGGCTGTTAAACCAGGTAAGCGTGCAATTGACTCAGCAATAGATGTATCTGGAAGTTTACCAATGTCTTCTGCAGAAATTGACTCAACCACCTGTGTTGAAAAACGCTTAGTATTAATTGATTCAACAACACTACCGCGAAAACCTTTTACTTCGATGATTTCTACATCATCATTTTTTATTGTTTCTTCTTGTGCCGCAGTGGTGGCAAAGCTTGATAGTCCGGCAGCAGTTAATGCTAGCGTTAGTATACTTGGTTTGAACATAGCCATAATGTTTTCCCGTTACCCATAATGTGATACCCGCTTACTTGCTTAAGTGATAGTTAAGCCTGCGAGCTTATTTTGTTGTCAGGATGAATATTAACGCTCGTATTATTTTATTAACAACTTTATGCATACGTATTCAAAGTTACACCACACGCATTAAGTTAACATTAAATTTACACACTATTTTATAAGTGACTGTTTTATTATGAGTTATTTTAGTGCAATTAGCATTTATAGCTTTAATGATAGTCATTATTTATTTTTTGATAAAATAAGTGTGTCATTAAACATAAATAAAGTGACACGACGCTATTTTATTTTCTAATTTATTATTATGGAGAACATTTATTTATGTACAATTGGTAAGACCAATATTAATAATCACCAATTTAGTGCACCCCCTTATTTTTAAGCACCTAAATAACGCAAACAATAAATTAACAATTTAACAAACCAAATTGGTAAAGAGATATTCAATAAACCGGCGTTAAAATCGATGAAATAAGCGATTGATTTAACCTCTTTTAATGGCCTTAAAACGGTGCATACGTATGCAGACTTTTTACAGTATGACGGGCTTCAAGTATGCTTTTTCAAATAAACGAGGATTAACACCTCTAAAAAAGAACAACACAAAGACAGTGTGAAAACGGAGAAAGGCATGGCCCAAAAGCAATGGTATAAAGGTGCGGTTATTTATCAGGTTTATCCGCGTAGCTTTCAAGATAGCAACAACGATGGCATTGGTGACTTAAAAGGGATAATTAATCGCATTGATTACATTAAAAGCTTAGGGGTGGATGCTATCTGGATCTCACCTTTCTTTAAATCACCTATGAAAGATTTTGGTTATGATATTAGCGACTATCGCGATATCGACCCCCTTTTTGGTAACTTAGATGATTTTGATGAGCTCATTGCGCAAGCACATCAACGCGATATTAAAATTATTATAGACCAAGTGCTTAGTCACACCTCAGATCAACACCAATGGTTTATTGATAGCCGTGAAGATTTAACCAACGATAAAGCTGATTGGTATGTATGGGCCGATGCTAAAGAAGACGGAACAGCACCAAACAACTGGTTATCAATTTTTGGTGGCGGTGCATGGCAATGGGAGCCGCGTCGTGGACAATACTACTTACATAACTTTTTCACGGAACAGCCAGATCTTAACTTTCATAACCCTGATGTTCGCCAAGCTGTATTAGATAATGTTGAGTTTTGGCTTAAAAAAGGCGTTGATGGTTTTAGGTTAGATGCAATTAACTTTTGCTACCATGACGCACAGCTTCGTGATAACCCTGCAAAACCAAAAGAAAAGCGTCAGGGCCGTGGTTTTAGTGAAGATAATCCGTATGCTTTTCAGTATCACTACTACAACAACACACAGCCAGAAAACATTGAGTTTATGCGTGATATTCGCACCTTGCTCAATAAATACCCAGGAACCGTGTCACTAGGTGAAATTTCATCTGAAGATTCATTAGCCACCATGGCAGAATACACCCAAGGCGGCGATAAACTGCACATGGGTTACAGCTTTGAGCTACTAACTGATGACTACTCGAGTGAATATATAAGAAACACCGTTACTACACTTGAACAACGTATGACTGAAGGCTGGCCTTGCTGGGCATTTAGTAACCATGACGTAGAGCGCGTTGCAAGTCGTTGGAGCGAAACGGGTGAAGTAAACCCTGCGCAATGTAAGATGTTAACCGCCCTATTGGCCTCGTTACGTGGTAGCGTGTGTATGTATCAAGGTGAAGAACTCGGACTCGGTGAAGCAAGCGTTGCGTTTGAAGATTTACAAGACCCATACGGCATTACGTTTTGGCCAAACTTTAAAGGCCGTGATGGTTGTCGTACCCCAATGCCTTGGGAAAACCTTGATAGCTCACATGCCAATGCTCACAATGCGGGCTTTAGTGAAGTAAAACCGTGGTTACCTGTTGATCAACAACATAGGCTGCAAGCAGTTGCTGAACAAGAGAATGATGCAAACTCAATATTAAATGCGTACCGTGAATTTATGGCATGGCGTAAAAACCAGCCGGTATTACTTGAAGGTGATATTGAGTTTTTACAAACCGAAGAGCCAATCTTAGCGTTTTACCGTACTCTAAACGATGAAAAAATGTTGTGTGTATTCAATTTGAGTGCTTCACAAGCAAAACTTACTATTAATGCAAGTGTTGAAAATGAACATAGCGACCTTTCTCATCACAACGCAAAGCTTGATAATGAAACACTGACAATTGAGCCATTTGGTTGTTATTACGCCCACTGCAGTTAATATTTGCATTATTATAAAAAACCCGAGCAGTGCTCGGGTTTTTTTAGCATTTTTTAATGGCTAATTGTTTTACTATTTAAGTAATCAGTAAATGCAAACAGTACACCCGACACAACAAAGGTAACGTGTATCAGCACTTTCCAGAGTAATTCATCATTTGAATGAGATGCAGAGCTTATAAACACTTTTAGTAGCTCAACGGCTGAAATGGCGACTATTGCACTAATCAGTTTCATTTTTAAACCAGAAAACCCTACTTTTCCCATCCATACGGGACGGTCTTCATGATTTTCGATATTAAGCTTAGAGACAAAGTTTTCGTAGCCACTAAATATAATAATTAATAAAAGTCCAGCTAACAAAGCGGTATCAACCAAAGTTAATATACCCACCAACAACTCTTGATTACTGGCAGTAAACGTTGCGATCCCCATCAAATACAGCTGTTTAAAAAATTTTATTAGTAATAAAACCACAGCAAATAGTAAACCGACAAAAAATGGGGCTAATAACCAGCGTCCTTTGAATATAAACGACTCAAGAGCATGCTCTACTTTATGAACAGGTTGTATTTTTTTATTTATATTATTTGTATGTGGCTCTGACATAAGAACACCTAAAAATTAAAACGCGACATTAGCCTAAATTTAGCTGTAACACAATTAGTTAAGGTTAAACACTTTTACGCGATACGCTCATCTTGACGATAAAAATATTTCGTTTCCCTTTATTTTATATTCGATTAAAAATCAATATACCAACAGAGATGTTCTGGCTTGGTTACACTTGTTTTATGTAGGCATTGTATGAATACATAACTCGATTGTTACTCCATTTTTAGGAATAAGAAAATGAATAAAGCATTACTCGCGTTAATCGTTGCACCATTTTTCGTTTTATCTGCTGCTAATGCAGTGGCAAACGATGCTACAGACGCTTCAGCTGAGACGATTCAAGAATTCACAGAAATGTGTGTTAGTTGGGCTAAAGAAGACGACGTAAGCAATGAAGAGCTTTATAACTATGTTTTAAAGTGTGTGAATGATGAACTAACATCTGAAGGCTATAACAAAGTCACTGCTGTTAAAATTTAATGAATAATTGAGTGAATTGAACCTAAATTGGTTACATTTTTTAATCCTGTAAAGTAAAAAATCAGATTAGAAATGCCATTGCGATAGGTTTGATTTGACAAAAAAAACCGGAACTGTCACAGGCTGTGCGTTCCGGTTTTTTATTACTTAAAGCGGTGAATAATTAATTATTCATCGTCTTTTTTTACTTTTGCTTTCGCTTTACTTTTAGCAGGCGCTTTTTTAGCGGCGGCTTTCTTTTTAGGCGCGGCTTTTTTCTTAGCCTCTTCTACCCATTTACCACCTTCGTAGTGTGCCGTCCAACCAGTTGCTTTGCCATCAACCTCAGTCATTACATACTGTGATTTATTCTTACGACTGTAACGCACAACAGCAAGATTACCATCAGGATCTTTAGCTGGTGCATCAGCTAAGTAGTAAAACTTAGGCGAAATACGATCTCTAAAACGCTGTAACTCTTCTACTTTGGGGGCGCGTGTTTCTCGTGATTTAGGGAACGTATTTGCTGCTAAGAAAATACCTGCAGCACCATCACGTAATACAAAATAGGCTTCAGACTTTTCACATTCTAATTCAGGAATATGAACGGGATCTTCTTTTGGTGGCGCGGCTTCGCCATTTTTTAATAACTTACGGGTATTTTTACACTCGTCATTGTTACAGCCAAAATACTTACCAAATCGACCTGATTTTAATTCCATATCAGCGCCACATTTATCACATTCAATAATAGGGCCGTCGTAACCTTTAATTTTAAACGTACCCTCTTCAACCACATGCCCATGACACGCTGGGTTATTACCACACACGTGTAGTTTACGGGTTTCATCGATAAGGTATGAATCCATCGCTGTTTCACAAATTGGACAGCGCTTCATTTGCATTAATGTTTCTGTTTCAACGTCTTCAACATCAGCTGCAACCGCTTCATCACCCGACACTAAGTTCATAGTGGTAGTACAGCGCTCTTTAGGTGGCAAGTTATAACCAGTACATCCTAAGAATACGCCCGTAGAAGCAGTACGAATACCCATTTTTCTGCCACACGTTGGACAGTCAATGTCGGTTTCTACCATTTGATTAAGACGCATACCGCCTTCATCGGGTTCACCTTTGGCAATATTCAATTGCGTTGAAAAATCAGCGTAAAACTTATCGAGAACTTGCGTCCAAACACGCTCACCTTCGGCGATATCATCTAAACGGCCTTCCATTTTAGCGGTAAAATCGAAGTTCATTAAATCGGTAAAGTTTTCAACAAGGCGATCGGTGACAATCTCCCCCATTTTTTCAGCGAAAAAGCGACGATTTTCTACTCGTACATAACCACGGTCTTGTATCGTTGATATAATAGAGGCATACGTAGATGGACGACCAATCCCACGTTTCTCGAGCTCTTTAACTAAGCTTGCTTCACTAAAACGAGCCGGTGGCTTAGTAAAGTGCTGCTTAGGATCAAGCTCAACTAACGTGAGCACCTCGCCTTGCTTAACAGCAGGCAGCGATTGATCTTCTTCATTCTTTTTACGTACTGCCGGTTGCACTTTAGTCCAACCATCAAAACGTAAAACACGTCCTTTTGCTTTCAATGTAAAATCGTTGGCAGCGACCGTTAAGGTGGTTAAATAGTACTCAGCTGGCACCATTTGACAGGCCACAAACTGACGCCAAATAAGCTCATAAAGCTTTTTCGCATCGGCATCCACACCTTCAACATGCCCAGAAAGCACTGATACGCTAGAAGGACGAATCGCTTCGTGCGCCTCTTGTGCATTACCTTTAGAGCTATAGTTAATCGGATCAGCAGGTAAATACTTGGCACCAAACTCATTGGTTACGTATTCGCGACACATTTCAACCGCATCTTTCGATAAATTAGTTGAATCGGTACGCATATAAGTAATATAACCCCCCTCGTATAAACGCTGGGCAAGCATCATGGTCTTTTTAACGCCATAACCTAATCGGGTACTTGCTGCTTGTTGCATTGTTGAAGTAATAAATGGCGCACTTGGACGGCTCTTACTTGGTTTCTCTTCAACGCTGACAACTTTATATTCGGCATTCTCAAGGCTTTTAACTGCTGCACTAGCCTGAGCTTCATTTACTGGCTTAAATGGCTTGTCTGCTTGTTTAGTGACTTCTAAACGTAGGTCAGACTCGCTATTTTTAACATCGGCATGAATATCCCAAAACTCTTCAGGAATAAATGCTTTAATTTCACGTTCGCGTTCAACTAATAAACGCACTGCAACAGATTGCACTCGACCCGCTGATAAACCACGCGCTACTTTAGCCCATAATAGGGGCGATACCATAAAGCCAACAACACGGTCTAAGAAGCGACGGGTCTGCTGTGCATAAACCATGTCGGTGTTTAACTCACCTGGGGTTTCGAATGCTTGTTGTATTGCATTTTTAGTGATTTCGTTAAAAACAACACGCTTATATTTTTCTGGCTCGCCACCAATTATTTCTTGAAGGTGCCAAGCAATAGCTTCCCCTTCTCTATCCAAATCCGTTGCGAGATAGATTTGATCAGCATTTTGGGCAAGCTTTTGTAATTCTTGAACAACCTTTTCTTTACCCGGCAATATTTCGTAATGTGGCTCCCATCCTTTTTCAGGATCGATGCCCATTCGCGCGACTAAGTTAGTATAGTCACGTTGCTGTTTATACGCTGCTTTCTCATCAGGTGGCATTTTACGCACCTCAGCAGGCGTTTTGCTTGCTGGTGCTTTGTTTTTGCCAGAACCCGAAGTAGGTAAATCTCGTACGTGTCCAATACTGGACTTAACGATAAAATCATTACCTAAGTATTTATTAATTGTTTTAGCCTTAGCAGGTGACTCTACAATTACTAGCGATTTGCCCATAGTTGCCTATTTCTAACCTAGTTTTTTAAATGTGTTTAGCCGACTCATGCGGCGCGAATATTTATAGGTATATCTACAAACACTAGTTCTTACAAGCTTTTAATACAAACTTTTCAGTATTTACTGAATAAACAAACAATTTCTGTTGTAAATTTAATCAAACCAGTGCTTTTTGAATAATTGATGTGGAATATATAGAATAGAAACAAAAATGCCAACCTTATTGGTTGGCATTTTCTATGCTTTATTAATTTTAAACCTTAGGCTCGTCTAAAATCGACATCACGGTATATTGAGTTTTCACCCCACCAGGGGTCACAAATTCGATGTATAAAAAGCCAGAATCAACATCATTTGGCTCAGCCTCTTTTGTAATATTTACTGAAACAGAGATAGGCACTTGTTGCGCAGTATTCACAACGGTGTAATCTGTTAACCCTCTTAACACACCATTATCGGCACTGACAGTAACTGTAGTACCTGCAGGCAATGGATTGTTATAAATATCACTGAAGAAAATAGTCACTGAAATCGCGCTGTAAGGTGTGGAATTGCTAATATCAATAAGGTTTATGTCACACATACCCGCCATATCGGAAGCTTCTAAGCGAATACCATCACTTAAACTACAGTCATCTAAAGCCGTTACAGCTCTAATGAAAGGTGTACTTCCAGACATCACTAACTCTGAGCGATCGCGTACATTTACTGTTTCACGCGTACATGCATTTGCAGTAAGCGCCTCGTCACTACATAACAAACCATTGTAAATGCCATCGCCGGAATCAAACTGACCATTATTTAGTGCACCAGAGCGCTCCACATACCACTCATCCTCACCGCCATTAGAATTTACTGGGTTTGCAGGTGCGGGTAGATTTCCGTCAAAAATACCATTTTCATTAAAATCTATAAATGCTTCAGGTAAATCTTGTAATGTAGAATCAAACTCGTTTTGATTAAATTCACCGTTAGCAGATACATCATTAAATGATTCTTCACCCACTGAGTATGCTAACAAGCTTACACGCCCACCTAATGGATAATCTATTGGCGCATTACTTGGCGCATCCGCAAGTGATATCGGGTTACCACTACTATCAAAATAGGTAATTAGATTGCCGTTTGCGTCTAGTTGTGACTCTCTGATACCTAATGTACAAGGTGCTGCTTGACCAAAGTAACGGTCGCACTTATCAGCAACAGTATTCTTGTATTTGATATCACTATATGGAATTGGGTTTTGGCTACGCCACTGCGCTTTACACACACCATCTATGGTGCGACAAAGTAATAAAGGTGTAAATTGTTGATCATCTATTGTGCCTACTGCACCACCTTCGCTGGCTATATAAATTGCCGTGTTATCAGGAACAAAATTATTAAAGTGATCGGCTGCAAATACAGTTAAGTCTGTTGTCACCCCGGCTTCATTTAATGACTCGGTATTAAATGTTTGCACTGCAAGCGTAAAACTGTCTTGATCTGGCACACCAGTGGTAATGGTTATGTCATTTGACACAATAGAGATCACATTATTTTGTGATGTGTCGCCAGCCTCAACTTGATGTGATGCAATAACAGATAAAACTCCTGCGGCTCTTCCTGAGCGGACATTTACAGTTACTAAACCTTCGTTATTGGTAAACTGAAATGCACTGTCTAGCAACGCGCCGCCGGGGTTTTGCGAAAGAGCAAAATCAATCTGCTTTTGACCAACAGGGTTACCATTAATATCTAAAAGTTTAAAGGTAAGCTCTGAGTTTTCAGTGAGAGTCTGACCGCCAGCTCCTTTAATAGCTAACACTTGATTGGTCACACCCATAAACGCGATTGAACCCGTTTGAGCGGCAGCTACATTAATATTAATTGTTTTAGTGGCAACGTTGCCACCGGTAACCACGGTTGCTGTAATCGTATCTATACCATTACAACCATCCGCTTTATAAGTTGCGCTTGCCGTGCCGCCAATGCTAGTTACCACACTATCGATAGTGGCTCTAGGAGTAGATTCTTCTGCACATGCCGAGTTAAATTGTACTTCAAGTGGAGTGGTGAATAAGTTATTGCTGCTATCTACAATCTGAGCGGTAATAATAGTAGTAGAACCTGCAGACAACACATCACCAGTTGCAATACCCGCGCTTAAATTGACATTTACTTGAACAGCGTTAATTTCAAATAAAGCACTCGCAACGCCGCCCTGAGCGGTTAACTCAACTTGGCCAACACCTGAGCTGCTGCCAGGCAATAAATTCAAAATAGCAACACCAAACGCATCCGTTTTAGCCGTTAAGCTTTCAGGTAATAAAATACCTAGCGTTGTTGTCGCTTGAACAAGTACATTACTTGCTGGCGTATTACTGCCAGGTTTGGTGATTTTTGCGTATACAATAGCTTGTTGCCCGAGTAAATTACTATTTTGAGAACATTCAGATGGATCAAGCTCTATAGAATCTCTGTCTATATTTAACCAGCTATCAGGGCAGTTTTGTAAAATTTTAATGTCAATATTTGCGGTTGAGTCATTCGATTGAGGCTCATCACCTGCCGTGTAAAAGCCAAGTTTACTTGTGACATCTTCGTAACTTGCAACAATGGTTCCTGCTCCTTCAACACTACCCGCGCTAAGCTCGATAGTTGCAACACCGCTGGAATTTGTTAAAGCGCTACCTGTAGCCGGTATAAAAGAACCCAGTGTTGTGGTAAAGCTTACCTCTTGACGCACAACAGGTTGACCATCACTTCCGGTTACCGTTGCAACCACCTCTAGCGGGTTATCAGCAGTAACAATTCTATCTTCAAAATCAAGTTCAACTTGAATTGCTTGTTCGACAACGTCTCCACCGGTGCCTCCAGTATCACCGCCAACGGTTCCACTTTCTTTTTCCAGTGAGCCACCACCGCCACAGGCTATGAGTAATGTGCTGAGCCATATAATGCTGAGCAAACGAGTTAAAGGCATAGGTTTCTCCGTTGCGCTATTACTAAGTTAAACTTATTTACTTAATGTTAACCTATAACTTAGTCTAAAATCTCAGTTTTTTACTCCTTTTTTTGATAAAAATTTTTAAAAAGTTGACGTTTTTTCTGTAAAAAAAATTACATGCTGTTAGTCTATGCCAAATTTATAAAAAATAGATTGGAAATATGTCTAAAATCCGTTCAATGAGTTTAACTACTCGCATCATGATTGGTATGGTGCTTGGTGTTGCAGTAGGCTTTATATTTCAGGCTATATTAGCTGGTGAAGACGATTACCTAATTCCTCTTGGGTTATTCTCTTTGCCAATTAAAGCCTTTTTTGTTGATGGCCTTTTCCATGTAGGTGGGCAAATATTTATAGCCAGTTTGAAAATGCTGGTTGTGCCTTTAGTATTTGTATCGCTGGTATGTGGTACCTGCAGTTTAAGCGATCCGAAGAAACTAGGCCGTTTAGGCGGTAAATCAATTGGTTTATACTTAGTTACAACGGCAATAGCGATTACAGTCGCGATTACCTTAGCGTTACTATTTAACCCAGGTGAAGGCATTGGGTTACCCTCTCAAGCAAGTTATGATGCCAAAGAAGCGCCTACTTTAGCTCGCGTAATTATTGATATGTTCCCTACCAACCCTTTTGAAGCAATGGCAAAGGGCAACATGTTACAAGTAATTGTGTTTGCTCTATTATTCGGTATTGCAATGGCACTTAGCGGAAAAGCAGGTAAACGTGTCGCTACTGTATTTGAAGACTTAAACACCGTTATCTTAAAACTGGTTACTTTGCTAATGAACATTGCCCCTTACGGCGTATTTTTCTTAATGGCTAAATTGTTCACTACCATTGAACTAAACTTAATTGTGAGTTTAGCTAAGTACTTTGGCGTGGTTGTATTAGCCTTATTACTACACGCATTTGTAAACTACACCCTACTGCTAAAAATACTCACGGGTCTAAACCCGCTCACTTTCTTGGCTAAAATGAAGCACACTTGTTTATTTGCTTTTAGTACCTCAAGTTCAAGCGCGACTATGCCTATTACACTTGAAACGGCAACTAAAAAGCTTGGCGCTAATAATTCGGTCGCTTCGTTTACTATTCCGCTTGGTGCAACCATTAACATGGATGGCACCGCAATTATGCAAGGTGTGGCTACGGTATTTATCGCTCAGGTATTTAGTGTTGACTTAACTATTTCTGATTACTTAATGGTGATACTAACTGCAACGCTTGCCTCTGTTGGTACGGCGGGTGTACCTGGTGTTGGTTTAATTATGCTAGCCATGGTACTTAACCAAGTTGGCTTACCTGTTGAGGGCATCGCCATTATTATTGGTGTAGACAGATTGCTTGATATGACCCGTACAGCAGTAAACGTAACGGGTGACTGTATGGTTACGTGTGTCGTCGCTAAAAGCGAAGGTGAACTAGATGAAAGTATCTTTAACGACCCAAATGCAGCAAAAGATTTAGAGGACTACCACAAATCTATTGATTAGTATTTCTGACAATAGTCATAAAAAAAGCCTTGCTACTTCGTTAAGTAACAAGGCTTTTTTGTTGGGTTTAAGTGATTAAATTATTAAGGGTTTAACGCCTTAAACTTTGACATTAAACTTACACCCGCTTTATTCACACCATGGATCAAACCCATTGCCAGCTTGTCACTTAATCCTTTTTTAATCTTGTATTGCACTTTATAAATTTGATATTGCTGTTGTTGCTCTAACAACGCATCATCGCTGGTTTTAATAGTATCGACTAACCCTTTTTCAATTGCTTGGGTTGCAAACCAATGTTCACCCGTTGCCACTAAATCCATATTTAAACTTGGGCGCTGAGTGCTCACAAAAGTTTTAAACAATACATGAGTTTGCTCTATCTCTTCGCGGAACTTTTCACGAGCTTTATCGGTATTTTCACCAAATAAAGTTAACGTGCGTTTAAATTCACCCGCCGTAATTTGCTCAAACTCGACATCATTTTTCTTTAAAATTTTATTAAAATTTGGAATTTGTGCAATAACACCAATAGAGCCAACAATTGCAAACGGTGCTGCAATAATATGATCAGCCACACAAGCCATCATGTAACCACCACTGGCGGCGACTTTATCTATTGATACAGTCAACTCAATACCGGCTGACTTTAAACGTTGTAATTGTGATGCGGCTAAACCATAGCCATGTACCACACCACCACCACTTTCAAGGCGAACTAACACTTTATCTTTTTTTGCATCCGCTATCGAAATTATCGCGGTCACTTCTTCGCGCAAGCTTTCTACTTCATGTGCGTCCATACTGCCATTAAAGTCAATAACATAGAGTCGTGATTTAGGCGCTTCTTTGTCCGCTTTTTTTTGCTCTGCTTTTTGTTGTTTTTGATAGGCTTTTAACTCTTTTTTACCTAGCGTATTATTTAAAAAGCTTTCTTTTATATTGGTCAGCTGCTCTGATAGGTCATCAATTTCAATCTCACCTTTTTTCGCTTTTGGCTTAACAGCCGAGCTTACAATTAAGGTTAAAATCACAGCAATAGCAATAACAAAGGTAATGGTTTTTGCAAAAAATAAGCCGTACTCGTATAAAAATTCCAACTGTGTTCTCCGTTTATAAATTTCAGCCAATTTAGCATGCTTTAAAATAAAAAAAAGCCACTATACAGTGGCTTTTTAGACTTAATTGAGTGGTTGATTATTAATTAGTCACAATATCAGTATCTGATACAGATAATAAACGTCCACGCGATGCTAGATAAGTTGCAATTTGCAATTGCATTTCTGCATTAGCTGCTGCGCTGCCCGCTGCTGTAGACGACTGTCTTTCATCTTGCGCCGGTGTCAATACCGAGCCATGATGACCTGTGTTAAATTTAACTAAATAGCTAGCGCCCATCTCTGTTGGTGCTTGAGTTGTACTCACTGTTTCTAACCCCATAAAGTTAGCTAGAGGCAGTGTACCTGCAATTGGATTGTTAGCAGTCATCGGCGGAATAACTTGGTCTGGCTTGTTACTATCAGTGCCATCACCAACAACAACATTCATATACACAGGTGTTTCTAGTGCTTTAACCGTTGCTGCGTAGTTAGTCGGATCGCCGCTATCTAATGCAGTTTGTGCTGCAAATACAAACTGCGTCATCACACCCTTGATGTTAGCCAGTTTATCAGCTTCTCCCGCCATAGTTAGCGATGCTGCAAATTCATTAAAGCCACAGCTTAAGAAGTCCTGCATGTCTGGTAACAAGGCACCACAGTTTGATAACGCACCAGCATTTAAGAATGCATTAAACTCGTCAGCTTCAGCAGTTCCAGCTTGAGAAAGTACAGAGCCTTGAATAAATGGACCAAACGCGGCTGACTCTAATAAGAAGCTAGCAATACCGCCACCGCCACTTGCCAATGCAACAGCATTAACTTTAAAGAATGGGTCTACTTGATCAGCCAATGGGCTATTCGCTTGTGCAATAAATGCAGGCGCTACAATTGAGCCCAGTGAATGGCCAATATAAGATACATCTCTAGAATTGAGTGAACTATCACCACTGAAGTTTAAGCCTAAACGTAAACCAAGTAAGTCGGCACTTGACTGGCGTAAGCTGTCTCTGGCGACCAATAACGAGCTTAGGTTCATGTAACTAAGTACAGAGCCTGATGTTGCGTTAAAGTCATCTGTGCCATCAACATCAACATCTATTCCACGCTCGCCATGACGAGGATGGTCAATTGCAACCGTTGCAAAGCCTTGAAGTGAAAGCTGTGCTGTTAGTGTCAACATGCTTTCTTTTTGTGTGGTAATACCGTGTTGCATAATAACTACTGGCCAGCCATTTTCTGGCATAGCAGCAAAAGGCTCTAAACCTAAGCCTGCACGGTATGCATTCACAACCGGTAAAATAGGCTTAGTAATTTGTACTGGCACAGTCGCCATACTTTGCATTTTAGGAATAACATTATACTTGGTTAAATGACGCGTGCTATCTAAACCTAAATCACGAAGCTGTCCATCACTTAACGCTGCACATGTTGCATCGTTAACGCTAATAGGATCAGTTGGGAACGCTTCACCCGCTTGCGCTTTATAACCCATGATAGCCACTGCGTTATCACACATACCTTGCCAGTAAGTATCATTTAAATCACTGATTTCTTTACCCTTCGGCGTACCTAAATACATAGGTAACTGAATACTGCCCTTTTGGTACTGTGCTACTTGGAATACGTCAGGCACCGTTACACCTTGTATTGCAAACGCTTGTTGTACATTAGCCATAGGCTGTGTTGGAATTTGCAACGCAGGCGTTGGAATTGTTGGCTCTGTTAAGCTTGCTGCTAAAATCTTTTTGATTGTGCCAAGCACAGGACCTGCTGATTGCATTGTCATGGCAGCTGAGTAAATAATATCGTCTTTGGTGATATTTCCTGAGCTTACCACTACGTTTTCGTAGCTGTTAACAGCCCCTTGCAGCGCAAGTTGTGATGGCGTTACTAACGGCGCTTCTTGTTTAACAGTCGCATATGTTGATGATGGCTCAATTGAACGACCTTCTGAATCTTTAAGCCCCGTCGTTAATACGTTAATGTATGAGCTACCGGCCTTAAATGGCTTAAGTGGAATAATAGCAACCGCGTCTCCAGAGCCTTGTGTAACAAAGTCGACACCAAAGGTTAATTCGCCCACTAATTTACATGCAGCACCGGCTGGTGCTTGTGAGCATTCGGCATCTGTTAGGCTTGCACCCATGATCACTTCAAAAATACGTACTGAGCCTGGTGAAGCTGCAGACGTTTCATCTAGACTAATGCCCGGTGGAAACGTTAAATCTATTTTAAAAGGAACTTGCGTAGACCAGCCATCAAGTGCCCCTAGTGCAAGTTGCGGATCTGCATACGCAGCGCGAGGGATAGAAACATTTTCGTCATTTAGCTCACCAGGAATGTTTAATGTGCCATCGCGCGTACCGCTCATCAATAAATCATTAGGAACCGAAATTACACCATTTGCAGGGTCAAATTTTACCGTAGCTTTTGGAATAACTGTAACTGAATCGTTTTTAACATCTTCTAACGTTTCTCCGCCGCCACAGCCTGCTAATGCAGCTGCAACTGAGAGCGAGAGTAGCATTTTTTTCATAGTGTTCTCCGCACAAATCTTATTTTTATAGTGTGTTTATAGTCAGTGTAATTAAGTTAAAATAATGTAGCTAGTATATTAATGAGACATTAGACCAGTTAAACTTAACGTAAACTTTCTAGTTTCGCCACCTAAATTTGTAATAAATTCGATTACTTGTCGATTTGCTATGTTAAAATCAAAAAAAATTTAAACATTGGTACTTTTATGCATACCTATCAAGCAACTGAAAACGCACTTAAAGACAAAGTAATTTTGATAACAGGCGCAGGTGATGGTATCGGCCGTATTGCAGCAATTACTTATGCTAAACATGGTGCAACCGTTATTTTATTAGGAAAAACAACTAATAAACTAGAATGTGTGTATGACGAAATCGTCAATGCAGGCTACCCACAGCCAGCGATTGTGCCTATGGACTTAAAAGGTGCAACTAAACAGAACTATCGTGATTTAGCCGCAACAATCGAAAGTCAATTTGGCCGCCTTGATGGACTATTAAATAACGCTGGTATTTTAGGTACTTTAGGGCCGTTGGAGCACTTTTGTTCATCAACATTCGAAAATGTAATGAAAGTAAACGTAACAGCACAAGCGATGATCACCAAAGCGTTGTTCCCTGTAATGCGTAAGTCAAAAAGTGCTTCAGTGGTATTTACCTCATCGGGTGTAGGTCGTAAAGGAAGAGAATTTTGGGGACCTTACGCTATTTCTAAGTTTGCGGTAGAGGGTATGATGCAAACATGGGCGTGTGAAGTTGAAAAAACGCCAATCCGTGTTAACTGCATCAATCCAGGCGCAACACGTACATCAATGCGTGCAAGTGCATTCCCAGGTGAAGATCGTGATTTACTAGCAACACCTGAAGATTTAATGCCAACTTACCTGTATTTAATGAGTGATGACTCAAAAGATATCAATGGCCAATCGTTAGACGCACAAGCTAAAAAGTAATATTTAGTTTTAAACGTAAAAAAGCCGCTATAAAAAGCGGCTTTGTTGTTTTATGCTTTAATTACTTACGTTTAGTCGGTTTTACACGTTGATTGTGCTTTTTAACCGCCTTGCGAATTTGGTTTATTTTAGCGCGCTTGTCTTTACGCTTTTCAGGAATAACCGACAGCTTAGTTTGTGTTTCTTTGCCAAGCTTTACTGTTTTACGTAAATAGTTAACCGTATCTAAATCATACTCAATCCAGCCACCTTGCGGTACACGCTTATCAAGCTCTAATTTACCGTAACGAATACGAATAAGACGTGATACTTCCACATCTTGTGATTGCCATAAACGACGCACTTCACGGTTACGACCTTCATTAAGCGTTACATTATACCAACGATTAATACCTTCACCGCCCATAGGCTTGATACCAGTGAACTTTGCGGGGCCATCTTCAAGTTCTACGCCACGCAGTAAGTTTTTCATTGTTTCGTCAGTGACTTCACCAAATACACGTGCTGAATATTCGCGTTCAACTTCATAGCTTGGGTGCATTAAGCGGTTTGCCAATTCACCGTCATTGGTAAACAGCATTAGGCCTGAGGTATTCACGTCTAATCGGCCTACTGCTATCCAGCGATCGCCATCAATACGAGGTAAGCGGTCAAAAACGGTTCTACGGCCTTCAGGGTCTTTACGCGTACTTAACTCACCCTCTGGTTTGTTATACATAATTACACGACAAATTCTGTCTGCTTTTTCTTCTATTTTAACGGTATGGCCGTCAACACGAATTAAATCGGTTTCTTCAACCCTGTCGCCTAACTTAGCTACTTTACCATTTACACTCACACGATTTGCATCAATGTATTTTTCCATTTCACGGCGTGAGCCTACACCTGCACGGGCTAGGACTTTTTGTAACTTTTCACCTTGTATACTCATTCGGATGGTTCTCTCACAGAAGGATCACTTAATAACTGGGTAATTTTACTTTGCTGTTGCTCTGGCAATGCGGGTAAATCATGAAGTCCCGTTATCGAAAAATAATCTAAAAATTGTTTAGTCGTTGCATAAAGTGCCGGTTTACCGGGTACTTCTTTATGCCCAACTACTTTAATCCACTCTCTTTCAAGCAGAGTTTTAATAATATTTGAGCCAGTTGCTACACCCCGCACTTGCTCAATTTCACCACGGGTAATGGGTTGCTTGTATGCAATTAACGACAGGGTTTCGAGTAAAGCTCTAGAGTATTTAGGGGCACGTTCTTGCCATAAATTACTCAACCATGGGCTTAAACTACTGCACGCTTGAAAACGATAGCCACTGCCTACCTCAACTAAACGTATTCCACGCGTCTGATAGTGAACTTGAATGGCCTCTACAGCATCATTAATGCGCGCCATAGAAATTGCTAAGTCGTTTAAAACCGTGTCCTTAAGATGACGTTTTGATACGGGCTTGCCTGCCACAAAAATCGCCGCTTCAATGATTTCAATTAATTGTTCATCACTAATTCGCCGACCAACCATAATCACTCTAAAGTTAATAAAAACACACAGCCATCTATTATGACAGAACAACGGCAAACTAGGAAAACATATTAATAAAATAACATTTTATAGGTATAAAAAAGCCAGTGAAAAACACTGGCTTGGTATCAAGTGTATTTAATAATGTAATTTAGCTATTTTTAAATTGCTCAAGTGCATCGTCCTCTGCAACAGAATCACCATGTTTTTGGATATAGCTATTAAACTCTTTTTTACTTACTCGTTTATCTTTATTGCTGTCCATGTAACCAAAATGATTTGAAATATCATCATCGTCAGCTTCAGAAACTGAAATAAAGCCGTTGCTATCATTATCTAAGCTTTTAAAGTCATTTTCTATTTTATCAAACTTCGCAATATCAGCCTTAAATGCAGACTCACTCACTTCACTATCTGTAGCAACTTTCCCAGCATTTAGCTGCATATAAGCATCATATTCATTACGGCTTATTTGATTATCCATATTTGTATCTATATTTGAAAAGTGCTGCCAAATACTATCATCGTCGGCTTCTGTTTTAGAAATAAAGCCATCGCTGTCGTTATCTAAGCTTGCAAAATCACTGTCGATTTTTTCTAAACCTTGATTTGAAGAACAAGCGGCTAAACTCAATGCGGCTAAAACAGTAGAAGCTATCGTTAATTTTTTCATCAGACGTATCCTTGTATTAATAAATTTCAAATCTAGTAATACAAATACGATGCCAAAAAAATAAACCATTAAAATCAAACAATTAACCAAGAGCAACTTCTATTACGATATTTAATAATGCAATTTTTGCAAGCTACTCTGGTAATTTTTGCAAAAAAAAAAGCTCGGTAAGAACCGAGCTATTTATATCTAATACGGTAATTTAGATTGCAGCGTTTTGGTAACGCTTAACAAAATCAGTAACGCTTTGGCCATTACACTTTAATGAATTTAAGTTACCAATTTGCTTACGTACTGGTTGTAGGCCTTGCTTTAATGCAGTCATACATAACTGTGTTTCTTGGTGTGAATCTTTTGCAAATACTTCTACTTTAGACACAACTGATTGCGTTGCTGCTTCTTTTTTTGCAATGTCACGGATGTCTTGACCGTTACATAGGATACTTTTTGAATAACGCGATAAATATACACCGTGCTTTGCTGCCATTTTACGAGCAGCCGAAAACCCCTCATTGGCGCTTACAACACATAAATTAGACTCTAATTTGTTGTCTTGGCTGTAATACGTATTGCTTTGCGCAGTAGCAGTTACAGAAACAAAAAGAGAGGCGGCTAAAAGTAATTGAGTTTTCATCAGGTGGTCCTATTTGAACGAGTTAAACAAACGATTTTTGCGCATTATATAGACAACTTTTAACATATCAATTGAATATTTTATTTATTTTATTATTTAATATTGCATTTACAATGTTTAAACATTAAGCAAAAATTGATCAACATTTGTGCAGCTATTTTCTCGTTTCAATCATGTTATGTCGCTCCAAATACTGATACAATTTGGCTAACAATGAAAATAAATTTGAAGGTAAACTTTATGAAAGTGATTTCTTTTAATATCAATGGTCTGCGTGCTCGCCTACATCAGTTACAAGCTATTATTGATAAACACCAGCCAGATATTATTGGTCTTCAAGAGATAAAAGTGCACGATGAAGCATTTCCGCTAGACGATGTACAAAAAATGGGTTACCACGTTTATTTTCATGGACAAAAAGCGCATTACGGTGTGGCAATGTTATGCAAAAAAGAGCCTAAGTCGGTATTAAAAGGCTTTTCCACCGACACAGATGAGTCGCAAAAGCGAATGATCAGCGTTACCGTAGAGCAAGAAAATGGCCGTGACCTACATGTCATGAATGGCTACTTCCCGCAAGGCGATAATATCAACCACGAAACTAAATTCCCTTATAAACGTCAATTTTATCAAGACTTAATGACTCACCTAAATAGTCATTACACGCCTGATCAAGATGTAATTGTAATGGGCGATATTAATATCTCTCCAACCGATTTAGATATTGGTATTGGTGAGGTAAACGCAAAACGCTGGTTAAAAACCGGAAAATGTTCATTTCAACCCGTTGAGCGTGAATGGCTAGCAACGTTATTAAACTGGGGCTTTAAAGACACCTTTAGGGAGCAAAACCCAGAAACTAACGATCAATACTCATGGTTTGACTACCGCTCTAAGGGTTTTGTTGATAATCGTGGACTAAGGATTGATGTGGTTCTGGCAACGCATGACTTAGCAGCTCGCTGTATCGACACCGGTATAGATTACGAATTACGTGCTATCGACAAGCCTTCAGATCATGCCCCTATTTGGTCTGAGTTTAATTAACGATTATGCTAAGCGTGCAATTACAGGCATTACTGTGGATTGGTGTTATTGTTATTGGCTTTTTAAGTGTTAATAAATCAACATACGCCAATTTATTTAATACGCCAGCAAGGCAAACCGGTGTGTTTGCCTGCGCGCTGGTGCTCGCTTTACTATGGCGTATAAAAGCCGGTATTTTACCTGGTCTTGATCTTCATATACTGGGCATTACTGCTGTTACGCTGATTTTAGGCTGGCGTCTGGCTATTTTAAGTTGTGTATTAGCAACAGCCCTGCTAACTGCTTTTGGACAAATAGCATTCGAGCTGATTGCGGTAAAATTACTAATAAGTGCGTTTATTCCAGTATTATTAAGCTACTTTGTATTTATGCTTTGTTACCACTACTTAGCGCGGCACTTTTTTATCTATATATTTGTTTGTAGCTTTTTAACGGCTGGTGTCGTTGCTTGCGTTAACATTATACTCGGGGGTGTTTTTTATTACGCAATTGGCGAATATAATTGGCATCAGCTAACAGAAAACTACATTTATCTCAGTCCTATTTTAGCGTTTCCTGAAGCAATGCTAAACGGTATGGCAATAACTGTTATGATCACCTATCGCCCGCACTGGGTAAAAACTTTTTTTGATAAGGACTATTTAGGCTCATGAGTCTTCATTACCATTGCCCTATTTGCAAACTTCCATTGGCACTTAATGAAAAAACATTACACTGTGATAATAACCACAGCTTTGATTTTGCCAAAGAAGGCTATGTAAACTTACTCCCCGTGCAAAATAAAAACTCTAAACAGCCCGGTGACTCTTTAGAAATGGTACAAGCAAGGCGTTCTTTTTTAGAGCAAGGCCATTATGCATTTTTACAGACGGCCTTAGCTAATTTAGTCAAACCGCTCAATGCAAATATAGTAATTGATTTAGGGTGTGGCGAGGGGTTTTACACCCATGCTATAGCAAATAACACGCAAGCTACTGTGTATGGTGTTGATATATCTAAGTCGGCGGTAAAATACGCAGCAAAACGATACAAACAATGTCAATTTAGCGTGGCATCAATAAGCCACGCGCCCTTTAATGATCACCTTGCTGATGTGTTAATTAGCGTGTTTGCCCCTTTGTTTGACGATGAACTTTCTCGCCTTGTTAAAGAGGATGGCTGTTTAGTGGTGGCAAGCCCTGGGCCTATGCACCTCAAAGAGTTGAAAAAATATATCTATAATACGGTAAATGAACATACTGAAGTTGCTACGCCGACAGGCTTTAAACAATCATCGCAACAGCTCATTACAGAGCAAGTGTCACTCACATTTAGCGACGTAAGAAATTTAATAATGATGACACCCTTTGCATGGAAGTTCAGACCCGAGCATTGGCAGGCACTTGAACAAAAACAGCATCATAAGGTTACCTTGTCATTTTATATTAGCCAGTTTGTTAAAACTGCTCTTTAGTAAAGGTTTTATCCATTTTATCAAACATGTCTTTTAACAATTCAGCAAGCTCCAAATAGCGGGGCTTGTTTTTCCCCATTTGTGCGTCGTAACCGTTGGCGATCATTTTTGCAAACAACTCGTTGTACCATTGCAGCATAGCGGGTTCTAATTCTGTTTGCGCACGTTTACCTAGCCATAAAAGCCCTTGTAACGGCAAGGAGATAAAAAATAGACTACTGGCAATAGCTTGAGGTAAAAAATCAGGGCCTAAATAATTAAGCTGAAAAAACAAAGTTAGCATGGCTAAAATAGGCATTACCGTAATCGCAAGCTCGGTTGCTCTGATCACTTTAAACTCGGCAAATAATGGCGCGACCTCTTTACGCATAGGCCATGTTTTAGCATAAGCGCGCCCTAATTGAACTTGTGATATCACACTTTTTTGCATTATAAATCCTCACAATCACGGCATTTAACACTTGTAAAAGCATCTTGCTTATAAAAGTGTAACACAACTCTCACTTTATCGGTAAAAATGCTTAATTTCATTAGTAAAACTCACAAAAAGCATAAATTATTAAAAGAATTCCACAAAGCCCTTTTAATAAAGTCAACTACACTTTAGTCTACACCCATTTAAGCCTACAATACTTATATATCAACCAAGTGTACTGATTAATATTTAAATGGAAAATGAATCTATGCCAACTCTGCCAAAAAAACCAAACCATGTTTTGGTACTTAATTGTGGAAGCTCAAGTTTAAAGTTTGCAATTATTGATGCAAACACAGGAAAAGACATTATTTCAGGTTTAGCTGAGCGCCTAGGTGCAGATGCTCCCTCAATAAAATATAAATTTAAGGGAGAAAAGACCACCATTAAACTTGCTGCTAATCAGGCACACGCGCATGCCATTGATACGCTGGTTGATTTAATAAAAGATCACAATCTTGATGAGCAACTAGTTGCTGTTGGTCATCGTGTTGTGCATGGTGGTGAGCATTTTACCCAATCAGTATTAATTGACGAACGCGTTATTGCAGGTATCACGCAAGCAGCTACGCTAGCACCTTTGCATGGCCACGCTAACTTACTGGGTATTTCATCAGCGCAAGCATCATTTAAAAACTTACCGCAAGTAGCCGTGTTCGATACGGCATTTCATCAAACGATGAATGAAGTCGCTTATCTTTATGCCCTTCCTTATCAGCTTTATAAAGACTTTGGTGTTAGGCGCTATGGTTTTCATGGCACCAGCCATTTTTATGTGGCAGGGCAAACTGCGAAGTTATTAGCGCTTCCTATTGAAAACAGTAACTTTATTAGCGCCCACTTAGGAAACGGCTGTTCAGTGTGTGCGATTAAAAATGGCAAAAGTGTTGATACCAGTATGGGGTTAACCCCGCTTGAAGGGCTTGTTATGGGTACGCGCTGTGGCGACATTGATCCGGGCCTATTTAACTTTTTAACCACGCAACTCGATTACACTGCTCAGCAAATTGATGACTTACTCAATCAAAAAAGTGGTTTATTAGGCATAAGCGAGTTGTCTAACGATTGTCGCACCATAGAAGAAGCCGCTATTGCAGGCAACCAGCAAGCTATGCTGGCTCTTAATATGTTTTGTTACCGCCTCGCAAAACAAATAGCCGCTTACATGGTCCCGCTGCAACAGCTAGACGCAGTTATTTTTACCGGCGGTATTGGCGAAAATTCCGATATTATCCGTGATAAAGTACTTAAACAATTGGCCTTTTTAGGTATTAATTTAGACCCACAAGCAAACCTTGATGCACGTTTTGGCCAAGCTGGGTTAATTAGTACAGCTGATTCACGTAGCAAAGCGGTTGTTATGCCCACTAACGAAGAATGGGTGATCGCACTTGATGCCGCAAACATCACCAAGGAGTTATAATATGGCTCGTCGTATTATGTTGATCCCCGTTTCTACTGGGGTTGGTTTAACCTCAGTATCGGTGGGTTTGGTAAGGGCGCTGGAACAAAAAACTGTTAAAGTTAATTTTTTTAAACCTATAGCCCAACCACGCGCGGGTGAAACAGGCCCAGAAAAGTCAACACAAATTGTTACCCAAGGCTCGCCTATTGATCCACCCACGTCATTTGCGCTGGATTACGCCGAGCAAATGATTGGCGATGGCAAAGGCGATGACCTGCTAGAAGAAATTGTAGAGCGTTTTCAAAGTAAAATTAACGATGATGAAGTGGCTATTATTGAAGGCATGGTGCCTACTCGTCGCCAACCGTATGCGGGCAGAGTAAATCGCGAAATCGCACAAACTTTAGGGGCTGATATCGTTTTTGTACTTACCCCTGGCAATTACAACATTACTCAAATTGAAGACCGACTTGAAATAGCCGCTGGCAACTATGGTGGCATTGACCACCCTCGCGTGCTTGGCTGTATTTTTAATAAAGTAAACGCCCCCCTTGATGAGGAAGGTCGTGCTCGCGCCGATTTAGTCGATACCTATAAGCCAGAAGCGCTTGATAACGAATTAAACCGCTTAGCTTCTTTACCTATTTTTAGAAAAAACCCGTTTATGTTACTCGGCGCTATTCCGTGGGATTTTGAACTGGTTGCCCCACGTGTTAAAGATTTAAGTGCCTATTTAAAAGCCACTATTATCAACGAAGGCGATATGGTACACCGCCGACTCAGACGAATTACATTTTGTGCCCGCACAGTATCCAATATTTTAAACTATTTTACGCCAGGTGCGTTATTGGTTACCCCTGGCGATCGCTCAGATATACTCGTTGCTGCTTGCTTATCGGCCATGAATGGCACAAAACTAGGTGCAATTTTACTTACCGGTGGTTTTGAACCTGAGCCGCGTATTATGGCGTTATGCGAACAAGCTATGCAAACTGGTCTGCCAATTTTGGCAACCGAAGGCGATACCTGGCGCACCTCTTTATTGCTGCATAACTTTAACCTAGAAGTGCCTAGCGACGATGAACAACGCATAGAAAAAGTAAAAGATCATAACGCTGCACATATCGACTCTGATTGGTTAGACACATTAGCAAAAAGTGTGGGGAAAACGCGCAAGTTATCCCCCCCTGCCTTTAGGTATTTATTAACCGATAAAGCCCGTAAAGCGGATAAAACGATTGTACTGCCTGAGGGGAACGAACCTCGTACCATTAAAGCCGCTGCTATTTGTGGCCAGCGCGGCATTGCTAAAACAATTCTACTTGGCGATCGCGATGAAATATTACGCATCGCGGAGCAACAAGGGATTGAACTGAACGAGCATGTGACTGTAATAGAGCCAAGTAGTATTATTAACGACTACGTGGCACCTATGGTCGAAATTCGTAAAAACAAAGGCTTAACTGACGTTATTGCAAAGGAACAACTGCAAGATAACGTGGTACTGGGCACCATGATGCTAGAGCAAGGAAAAGTAGATGGGCTGGTTTCAGGGGCAGTCAATACCACGGCCAATACCATTCGCCCGCCTTTACAGCTGATTAAAACCGCACCGGGTTCATCATTAGTCTCGTCGGTATTTTTTATGTTATTGCCTGATCAAGTGCTTGTTTATGGTGACTGTGCTATTAATCCTGATCCTAATGCTGAACAACTAGCCGATATTGCAATTCAATCTGCCGATTCTGCTGCCGCATTTGGCATAGAACCTCGTGTAGCAATGATAAGTTACAGCACGGGTAATTCGGGCAGTGGCGCTGATGTAGAAAAAGTCCGCGAAGCAACAAAAATTGCCCAACAAAAGCGCCCAGATCTCATTATCGATGGGCCATTGCAATACGATGCGGCCATTATGGAAAGTGTAGCTATTAAAAAAGCGCCAGATAGCCCGGTTGCCGGTAAAGCAACCGTGTTTATTTTCCCTGATTTAAATACGGGTAATACCACCTACAAAGCAGTGCAACGAAGTGCCGATTTGATCAGTATTGGTCCTATGTTACAAGGGATGCGCAAACCTGTTAACGACTTAAGCCGTGGCGCATTAGTTGACGATATTGTGTATACCATTGCTTTAACAGCCATTCAGGCGGCGCAAGTAGAAGCGCTTAATTAAGGCCTGTAATTAACTTGCCCTTTTTATAGTCTAGCCATTTTTTATTTAATAATTAACTGGTTAGGCTATTTATACCTCACAACCCCCAAGCTTATCCACAGAAATTGTGGACAATTATTTTTTAGCTAATAAAAATATAGCACTGCCTAAACTTGAGCCTTTAATTTAGCTTCAATACTCTATACTATAAAGCTATTATTTTGCTGCTGGCGATACGTTTAATGTCAAAACAAACATTACAATTACACAGCACCGTGTTATCTATTCATAGTTTAGCCCTTGATGCTGACATACCGCCTGCGCTGTTAAAACAACCGTTATTTTTTATCTCAAAAACGCATGATGAACTGTCAGTTGTTTGCCCTGTCGACTTTATTATTGATAGCCAAGATACTGAATCTAATTGGCAAGCACTGGAAGTAATAGGCCCTTTAGGATTTTCGTTAACTGGCATTATGGCAAATCTGTCAGGCGTATTAGCCAGAGCTGGCGTGTCCATTTTTTCGATATCCACATATGATACCGACTATATTTTAGTAAAAAAACAAACGGTCACCAAAGCAATTACAGCCCTTAAAGCCGATGGCTACAACGTGGTAACTCAATAAATAATGAAATCTGAAGACGTTAGCTATTTAACTAAAAATAAAATTGGCCGAAACGCGATACAAATCACGAGCCCATTCAGTGGTAAAGTGATGCCAATGGAAGAGCATCCACAACCCTTTTTTCGTTTTGGCACACTCGGCCCAGGTATTGTTGTTAGTTTATCGAGTCATAAAGTATTAGCGCCCTTCAATGGCACCTTACTGCAGGTAAAAAGTGCCGGTTGTGAATTTATTTTAAAAGCCAATAACGGCTTAAAAGTATTAATAAACCTAGCGGTTCCCGATTCACAAACACTTACGCATACTCATATTGCTCAGCTTAACGGCAGCAAAATAACCAAAGGCCAACGCCTTGCTTATTTTGATTTACGTGAGCTCGACTCGCCTATTTTAGCCAGCCTTATAATTCTCAATGGCCATAATTTAGGCACTTTTCATTATTCTCACCCGCAAGTTAATGCCGGTGTAGATACCTTATTAACTATTATTAAAAAGAAGTAGATTTATGATCACTCTCTATGGCATTAGCAACTGCGATACAATTAAAAAAGCAAAAAAATACCTAAGCGATAACGACATCGCATTCACTTTCCATGACTACCGCAAAGACGGCGTTAATAACGACATGGTAAGCGACTTTGCAGAACATATTGATTGGGAACAATTGGTTAATAAACGTGGCACAACTTATAGAGCGCTCACTGATGAGCAAAAACAAAGCTTGACTAAACAAACCGCTATAGATTTACTCGTTGAACAACCGGCGATGATCAAACGCCCTCTTCTTATTAATAACGGGCAATATCACTTAGGCTTTAAAGCAGCACAATACGATGAGATTTTTAAATAATGACCCATCCAGTAATTACCCTAGCCCAAGCCTTAATTCAGCGAGAGTCGGTTACACCTGAAGATGCCGGGTGCCAACATATGATGAATGAACGCCTAAGCGCCATTGGCTTTGATATTGAATCGCTCTTTTTTACTGACACGCTCAATACTTGGGCACGAAAAGGCACGCAATCACCGCATTTTTGTTTTGCCGGTCATACTGATGTGGTGCCCACTGGACCTGAAAAAAACTGGCAGCACCCGCCTTTTGCAGGCCTAATTGAAGACGGCTTATTACATGGCCGTGGCGCTGCCGACATGAAAGGCTCATTAGCAGCGATGATTGTGGCAACCGAACGCTTTGTGACTAAGCATCCAGATCACAAAGGTTCCATTTCGTTTTTAATTACCTCAGATGAAGAAGGCCCGTTTATTAACGGCACCACGCGCGTGATAGATACTTTAGAGGAGCGCGGTGAAAAAATAGACATGTGCCTTGTAGGTGAACCCTCTTCTCGCGATGTACTCGGTGATGTGGTTAAAAATGGCCGCCGTGGTTCACTCACGGGGTTTTTAACTATAAAAGGCGTGCAAGGTCATGTGGCCTATCCACATTTAGCACAAAACCCAATTCATTTAGCCACGCCAGCTTTAACCGAGTTAAGCCAAACTGTGTGGGATATGGGTAATGACTTTTTTCCAGCCACCAGCTTTCAAATCTCTAATATTAATGGCGGTACGGGCGCAGGCAATGTGATCCCTGGGGAGCTAGAGGTACAATTTAATTTTAGATTTAGTACCGAAGTTACTCATCAACAACTACAACAAAAAGTAAATGCCATTTTACAAAAACACAATTTAAATTATGAACTCAATTGGATTGTGAATGGCTTGCCGTTTTTAACCGATCACGGCCCATTGGTTGATGCCACCGTAGCCGCCATTAAATCGGTAACGGGGTTAACCACTAACTTAGAAACAACAGGTGGCACCTCAGATGGTCGTTTTATCGCACAAACGGGTGCTAAAGTTATTGAATTAGGGCCACGTAATGCCACTATTCATAAAGTGGACGAGTGTGTTAGCACCGACGACCTAATCGCGCTGGCCGATATTTACGAACAAATATTAGAGCACCTGTTAACTTAATGACTGCAAATAAAGAACTCATACAATGCATCACTGGCCAAAGTGATGCACATTTAGTTGCCATACAAAATCACTCTTTGCATGCCGATATTGTAAATGACTTTATTGCACTGCAAACAGCGGCTTCATCAGCAGGCTTTGATTTATGTATTGCATCAAGTTTTCGGGATTTTAACCGTCAATCAGCTATTTGGAACGCTAAATTTTCCGCTAAGCGGCCGGTATTAAACAAAGCGCAGCAACACGTTGATATTAATTCGCTCAGTGATATTGATAAATGCATTGCCATCATGCTTTATTCTGCGCTACCGGGGGCGAGTCGCCATCATTTAGGGACTGATTTAGATATTTACGATAAAGGCGCAGTGAGTGACGATTATGTTTTGCAATTGAGCCCTAATGAATATCAGCAAGGTGGGCCTTTTGCTAAACTAAGCCAATGGCTAGAAACTCATCTAGCAGAATTTGGGTTTTATCGACCTTACCAGTATGACTTGGGCGGGGTAGCTCCTGAGCTTTGGCATATTAGCCACATAGCGCAATCAGCGCAGCTTATTCGTCACCTTACGCCAGAAGTGTTGCACGACTGCATTAAACACAGTGATTTATTAGGTAAAGACGCTATTTTAACCCACTTACCTGCATTGTATGAACGCTTTGTGATCAATGTAAGTCCACCAGCTAAGCAGTTTTAGTCTTTTTATTTAAAGTAAAAACTAATACCGCTAGTAAAATGATACTGCTGGGGAGCATAAATTGTACAGTTAATGTCTCTGATAAAAACACAGCCCCTGCAATAGCCGCCAAAACGGGTACGCATAACTGCACTATGGCTGCATGCGTGCTCTTTAATAGTGGCATAGCCACATACCAAATACTGTACCCTACTCCAGATGCGATGGCACCTGAGGCTATTGCAAGTAACGCCCCTTCGATACGTATATTTTTAAGCTGGCTCATTCCCACCACAATTAAAATAGGTAGCACTAATAAACTACGAATAAAATTAAAGGCAGTGGCTCTTAGCGGCGACACACACGCCTTGCCACGAATACTGTAAATTCCCCACGCAATGCCACTTATACTCATTAATAATGCAGCCATCAGCGGTGGTGCTGTCTGTGAGGGCAGCATTAAGTAAACAAATGCCGCAAACGCCACTATAAATGCAAGCCATTGCACAGCACTTAAACGCTCTTGTTTATATATGCCCCAGCCAATCATTGTAAATTGCACCGCCGAGAATAAAATAAGCGCCCCCATACCGGTATCAAGCTCGATATAAGCAACAGAAAAACACAGCGCATATATCAATAAGCTAGCACTGCTTCGCCAACTGCCAGTATCGTTAATAATAGGATTACTTAACTGCGCTTTTTTATTTAACTGCCTAGTATAGAGCAGCATAATAATGGTCAAACACACTGCCCCGCTCAGTAACCTAATAACGGTAAAATTCCACGCATCAATGTAGCCTTGCGCTAACGCTAACCGACATAATAACGAATTTGCAGCAAAGGCAACTAACGCGATAATAGTAAACAGTGTTGCTTTCAAATTAATTCCTAACGTATTGATAAATATGTACCGTATTTATATATCGATTAAATTAACGTCCAATGTTGTAAACGTTACCATGGTTATTTTTTAAATGATAAAGTTTTTATTAAGGGTTTTTTTTCTATGTTTATACACTACGCTTTTTTACAATCTTTCACACTTGTATTTATTGGCAGTATGTTAACCTTACAGAATAAATAAGAAGGAGTGCGCGTGCGTCACATTTTAATTTTTAGTCTTTGCTTTATTGTAAGTGGTTGCAGCACCATTGGCTTTGACGATCTCTTTAATGATTACGCCACTAATACCACCCCTATTAGACAAGCCATTACGAATAATAATATTGAGAGTGCACGCTCCTTAATAAGCAAAAACAGCAAAACACACAGTAATTATTTACTGAACCAATTAGAGCAAGGCCGTATCGCGGATTTAGCCAACAACCCCGATAACGCACAAGTTCATTTTGAAACTGTCTATCAACAAATGCAATCTAAGCGCCAAGCTGCAAAAATACAAGTAAGTGCTGGGCTTGAGCAAAGTAATGCGCTGTTAACCAACGACTCAGCTATTGGTTATACACCGCCCGCCTACGAAATGAGTATGTTGCATAGCTACAAAGCGCTCAATTATGTTTATAAACATGATATTGAAAGCGCCTTAGTTGAAATACGCCGTGCTAATAAAGTACAAGTTGATGAACTATTAAATAATCAAAGCGAATTTGATAATGCGGTTGCCCAAGCACAGCAACACTATCCAGATATGGATAACTTAATTCGCTCGGTCAAAAATGGCTTTCAAAATGCGTACACGTTTTACTTATCAGGGTTGCTATATGAAACGGCAAAGCAAGGTGATGATGCCTACATAGACTATAAAAAAGCACTCGAAATACAACCTAACAATCCGTATTTACAACACGATGTACTGCGTCTTGCTAAGCAGCAAGGTTTTGCTGATGACTATAACCAATTTAAACGCCAGTTTGGTGAAGTTAACAGCTTAGAAAAAAACCAAGGCGAAGTGGTTATATTATTCGAACAAGGCCTGATACCAAAACAACACGAATTTAAATTACGATTACCCATTTATACTTCACAAGGAGACGCCCGCTTTTATAGTCTCGCCATGCCCATTTATATAAATAATGCTTATGTAAGCACCGTTAACAACGTCAAAATTAATGACCATGTATTATCACTAAGCCCGCTAGTGCACTTAGAAGCACTGGCCGCTAAAACGTTAGAGCAGCAAGTTGCTGGGCGCGTATCGAGGCAAATATTGCGCTTAGTGGCGAAAGAAAAGCTGCGCGCTGAGCTTGCCCGCAGTGGCGGTGATGTGGGGAATATTTTAGCAAACTTATATAATCTTGCTTCTGAGCAAGCCGATACCCGCAGCTGGCTTACCTTACCCAATCAAATTAGTCTTGCCCGCAGTGCAGTGACTGCAGGCGAACATACCTTAAATTTTGGCTCACAACCGCCAATAAATTTTACCGTTAGTAAGCAAAGGTTAACGTTAATCTACCTAACCTCTGTTAATAACTATTTTAACTCCCATGTAGTGCAACTTTAGGAGCCATCATGAAATACATACTCCCCATTATTGCGTTGTTTATGCTTAGTGCATGTAGCAGCCGACCTGTAACCTCAGGCATTGGAGTTGAACAAACTACCAACGCCTACAAAGAGCAGCTCAATGTTAACAATCCACAGTTAGCAAAAAAGCTATTAATTAGTGATGTAAAAACTCGTCAAACAAATAACCTAACCGACGTGGTAGTCACCTTGGCAAGTACCTATAAAAAGTCACAATATTTACAGTATCAATTTAACTGGTTTGATAAAGATGGCTTTGTAATTAAAGGCAACCACTCGCCGTGGCAAGCCCTCACATTATTTGGCTTTGCTAAAACTCAGCTTGCAGGGCTCGCGCCTAGCCCTAATGCCGTTACTTTCTCTTTAGCTGTAAGAGAAGTGTCTACTGAAGCACAAGAATTTAAAGATTAAGGAAACCATTATGATCAATAAACAATTCAAATCACTCTCTGGCTATGCAATTTTAGGCTTAGCCGCACTCACACTAACAGGCTGTGCTAATAAAGCAGTCGTTAGTTATGGTGATGCCCAAGCCGTAGAAACCACAGATATAAACTTTGGCTCTACCGACCTACAAAAAGTAGCCTCGCAAATGACCGACTCACTTCTCAGTTCGCCAGTGGTTGGTACTATGACTGCCAATACCCGCCCTGTGGTATTTGTTGAGCGTATTAAAAACAAAACCAGTGAACACATAGACACTGAGTCAATTACCGACTCAATTTCGACTCAATTACTTCGCAGTGGAAAATTTAGATTTGTTGATATGACCCGTGTAGAAGCGGTTCGTGAACAACTTACATTTCAAAATGAAGATGCACTGATCAATCCAAGCACTGCGGTGGCCTTTGGTAAACAAATTGGTGCGCAATATATGCTGTACGGTAACCTATCGAGCATTGTTAAATCCAATGCTGACAAAGCCGATGTGTACTACAAATTTACAATGCGCTTAATGGATATGCAAAGTGGCCTTGTTGAATGGGCTGACGAAACTGAAATTCGTAAAACCCGTGAAAAATCTACCTTTGGTTGGTAACTAACAGGAGCGAACCATGAAAACGCTTAGCTTATTTTTATGCACTTTATTAATATTTAGTGCCCCCACTTTTGCCAAGTATGAACGCAATAAAGCCGTTCCTGTGCAGCAAGTACTATTTGGTAAAGTGAAGTCGGTGCGCAACATTACAGAGCAACAATTGGTTCACGATAAAAGTAACGGTTGGAAAACCTTTGGCGGTGCCTTACTAGGCGGTGTTATTGGTAACCAGTTTGGCGGCGGCAGTGGTCGCACGGTTGCAACTATTTTAGGATCAGTGATTGGTGGTAATGTTGCGCATAATCAGCAACAGACACAACGCTATGAAAACCTCCAATTAGTTGAACTGCTAATACAAGTAGAAAGTGGTGAACAATTTATGGTGGTACAAGATAGCGACCCCGCTATGCGTTTTCACCAAGGTGATAATGTACGCCTTATTTATTTAACTAATAACACAGTGCGCGTAGATAGCGCTTATTAGAGTCTATTTATGTTTCGAGCTTAATTATTAAAGTTCCAACAAAAAACCTAACTTAGGTCACTAAGTTAGGTTTTTTTAAATGTATTCACTTTTATTTATTAAGCGGGTTCTTTTGCCCAAAGCTGCTCGTTTTCATGCATTTCATATAAACCATGTGCACGGTTAATCAGTAAATTTGCAAAATCAGCTTGGGTTTTATCTCGCGCACCCGCGGTAATAATTTGATCGGCCTTTAACTGCCACTGCAGTGAAAAATAACGCATAGCATCGCGTGCATCTTTTGCTGCAGATGCTTCAGCGTGATCGGTTGGTAAACGACCGGTGATCACCCAGTAGCTTTTACCGTTTTGCGCTTTAAATTTCCATAGCGCGCATAAAGGCGCTAAAAAACGGCTTTCTTTTTCAAGCAATGTTTTGGGCATAATGCCTTTTTCAGCTAAATGTTTTTGCGCATTTTGAAAACATTCGCGCTGCCATTGAATTTCTTGTTGCTGAAGTTCAGCTTGCTGCTCTGGTGTTAATGGTTTTTGTTCTTGTTGCTGCATTTTAATAACCTTTTTACTTCTTTGTTTACACTTTAAGGGCATAACAAATAAGGCGCAAGCATAAATAGCGTGCTTAACACCTTATTCGCAGCTGTTTGCTGGGTTTTTAAGCAAACCGATTATTTTATGTTGTGATCAAACGACCCCACATCACCGGGGAACACCACTGGCGATTCAACACCCTGTTTATTCACGCTAGCAACGCCAAAATAGTAGTTATCAATAACCACATTTTTAAGTGTAAACTCGCTAACATTATCAACCCATTGGCTGTATTGCCATTGTGGCTCACTCGTATAGCGCCAGTAAATTTTGTAACCGGCAATATTTTTATCTTCCGATGGTTGCCAAGAAAGTGTGGTACTGGCGCGTACGGCACCACTAATTTTCACTTCTTTCGGTGGCGCTGGTGCCCATGCCATTGACGCTAGGCTCACCGCATTCAATGACGTGAGTTTTGCGGCGTAATCAAAATCAACCCCATCGATGGTATCACCGTACACTATGCCATTTTCGGTGCGGAGGTCTTGATGTTGACGGTCGTAATGCTCGTTAGTTTCCATTATACGTACAGCCGCAAAGCCCGCATCATTAAATGGGCGATGATGCCCTCCTCGAGCAAATCGGTCGAGTCTGTATACCAGCATAGTGTCTAAATTTTCAATGTATTTATCGGCAATGGTGTCTATGTAACGCGCTAAATTACGACTCGCTGAGTCAACTTCGCCACCTGTAAAACGACGAGTACGCGCTTGCTCTTTGGTTTCAACCACTCGCGTCCCTTCTGAAAAAATACGTGCAGTGGTGTTATCGGTTACGCCATTAATACCAGTAATATTACCAATCATGTCGTTATTTAAAACACCATGAACCTGCCAATTATTTTTTTGCGCATAAGCGGTTAAAATTTTACCGCCAAATAAACCTTGCTCTTCACCTGAGAGCGCCGCGTAAACAACCGAGCCATTAAATGTATATTTCGATAAAACACGCGCTGCCTCAATAACACCGGCAACCCCTGAAGCGTTATCGTTTGCACCTGGCGCATCGCTGGTAAAATCCATTACATCACTAACGCGCGAGTCTATATCACCCGACATCATCACCATACGATTAGGCTCAGTACTGCCGCGCTGAATCGCAATTATGTTAACCACTTCTACAGGGTTAGGAATGCGCTTTTCTCCCGAAATGGTTTGTTTTACCTCTATTATTTCTAAGCAGCCACCACATTGTGCCGAAATCGCTTCAAATTCTTTTTTAATCCAACGCCTTGCCGCGCCAATACCACGTGTATCAGACTTAGTCTCTGATAGCGTATGTCGCGTACCAAAACCCACCAGCGTTTGAATATCACTCTCAATACGCTGCGCCGAAATTTCTTGTGCAATTTTATGCAATGATGCTTGTTGTGTAGACTCGCCAGCAAAGCTTGTAAGCGTTACAGAACTTAATGATGCCAACACACCATACTTTATAAGTTGATTAACTAACTTTAAACCTAAATTAGACATAGCATTGTTATCCTCATAATGAATGCCACCAACATGACAGCAGAAACCAATAACCGCAAACCTTTTGAGATAGACACTAAAAATCACACGCTTAATTACATATTATTAACACCTTGAATTTTACTTAGAATTTAACCCTCACCAAACAAGTCCCCTGTTCAAGCACACTATTTTAATAAAAATAATCACTTATACTGTTTTGACCGTATATAGTGCTAAACATAATTAATCAGCTATCATTTTATAAAGGCTAATTTAATCAATAAGGTGCTGAAATAACATGAAGAAACACGAAGAATTACCAGAGGATCATGTTGATCCCCTGATGCAGTATTTACATCATGCTATTCGCTTTGCAATTAAAATACTGGCAGTGCTCATGGTGCTGGTTATTTTTTGGAGTATTGCTGATGTAGTGTATGTTTTATACATGCGGTTAAGTTCTCCGCCTTATTTTTTATTAAATATTGAAGACATTCTGCAAACCTTTGGTGCCTTTATGGTGGTGCTAATTGCGGTAGAAATATTTACTAATATCCGGTTATATTTGGGCTCTAGCTCGCTGCCCGTTGAACTGGTTATTGCTACCGCATTGATGGCTGTGGCGCGTAAAATTATTGTCCTCGATTTAAAATTAGTGACCTCAGAGCAAATTGTTGGCCTGGCGTTAGTTACCTTAGCACTGGGTATATCGTATTGGCTGGTAAAAAATAAAACCGGCCACACTAAGCTATAAACGGTTAACTCAACTTGAGTTAACCGACGTACACCTTATTCCCACTGCGCCTTTGTGTTTTACAATGGTATAGTGGGACATCTTTATAAATATTTAATTAAGCAGTTAATATGTATCGACTATTTGAACGGATGACTAAACCGTTCCCAGAGCGTTCTCCATCTCAGCCTCCTAAAACCCTTTTTGCATTTTGTCGTCACTACACCAAAGGCATGGAATTGTCGTTAGTGCTTATGTCGCTCAGTGCCGCATTACTCGCTATTTTAGAGGTGTCTTTATTTAGTTACATGGGGCAACTGGTTGACTGGCTCGGCGAGTACACCCCTGAAGAGCTATTTTCACAGCAACAATCCGAATTAATAAAGATGGGGTTAATGCTCCTAGTTGTGATGCCCATAGTGGTATTTTTTAGGTCGGCTATTTTACACCAAGCACTGTTGGGCAACTATCCGATGTCGATACGTTGGTTAGCGCACCGTTATCTACTGCGTCAAAGTGTTAGCTTTTATCAAAATGAATTTGCCGGAAGAATAGCTACTAAAGTGTTGCAAACCTCATTGGCAGTGCGTGAGTCAGTCACTAAGTTACTTGATGTACTTATGTACATTGCTGTTTATTTTGGCTCAATGGTGTTTTTAGTGGCCGCCTCAGACTGGCGTTTAATGTTGCCATTATTAGTGTGGTTAGCATTGTATATTTGCGTGCAAATTTACTTTGTACCCCGATTAAAAAGTATTGCCAGTTCACAAGCTGATGCACGCTCAGAAATGACCGGCCGTATCGTCGACAGCTACACAAATATTTCAACCATTAAATTGTTTTCCTATACTCAACGCGAAGAACAATACGCTAAACAAAGTATGGATGTATTTTTACAGCCTGTTTATAAACAAATGCGCTTGGTCACCAGCTTAAACGTGGTTATTCAAAGCTTAAACTATTTGTTAGTGTTTTCGGTAGCAGCAGTGTCTTTGTATTTATGGTCGTTAAGCGCCATTAGTGCAGGAGCGATTGCCGTGGCATTGAGTTTATCGTTAAGGCTCAATGGCATGGCCCAATGGATCATGTGGGAAATTAGCAGCTTGTTTGAAAACATTGGCACCGTGGCTGATGGCATGCGCACCCTTTCTAATCCTATTGCGGTTGCGGACAAACCAGAAGCCGAAACGTTAAAGGTCACCCAAGGGGCAATCGACTTTAATAATGTACATTTTAATTACGGTAAAGCCGCGAATGAAAATAACCGTGGCCCCGTAATAAACGGATTAAACTTAAACATTAAACCCGGTGAAAAAATCGGCTTAGTGGGTCGCTCTGGCGCGGGTAAATCCACCTTAGTTAACTTGTTGCTGCGCTTTTACGACACCGACAAAGGCAGCATTAGTATTGATGGCCAAAATATTACGGATGTAAGCCAAGAAAGCCTGCGCCGCTATATTGCTATGGTTACCCAAGATACATCCCTACTACATCGCTCAGTAAAAGATAACATTTTATACGGCAGACCCGATGCCACAGAAGCCGAAATGCTCGATGCGACTAAGCAAGCCAAAGCCCTTGATTTTATAACCGATTTAGAAGACAGCAAAGGCAACAAAGGCTTTGATGCGCAAGTAGGCGAACGAGGGGTCACCCTGTCAGGCGGTCAGCGCCAACGTATTGCTATTGCACGCGTACTACTTAAAAACGCACCTATCCTCATACTTGATGAAGCCACCAGCGCTTTAGACTCAGAAGTCGAAGCGGCTATTCAAGCAAGCTTAGATGATTTAATGACAGGTAAAACAGTAATCGCCATTGCCCATCGATTATCGACCATTGCACAAATGGACAGACTCATCGTGCTTGATGAAGGCGGCGTTGTAGAGCAAGGCAGTCACGATGAATTAATTGCCCAAGGCGGCATTTATGCTGCTCTTTGGGCACATCAAACCGGCGGCTTTATTGGCGTTGAGTAAACACGAGTAAGTAAGGCATTACTTTTGATGCCTTACACACTCAATTAAATTCCTGCCTTGACCTTGTTACGAATAAATATACTTCATTCGCAACAATACAATTAACCTCTAACTTCATATTGGTCGAATAGCTTAGCTTGATTATTACAAAGCGATTTTATACTATCTGTTCCCAAAATATAGATGGATTATAAGTTTAGATTTATGGAAAAATTTTTTACACTAGTTTTACTTAGCGCATCATTCAACAGTTTTGCTGATACTCCTTATATAGGTGTTGATTATATGATGAGTGATATTGAAATAAGTAATGAAAATGCGAACCCTAAAGCCGCATTATTACGTGCGGGCATAAGTAACAATAACATGGCTTTTGAAGCGCATTACCTAGCATCAAACACAAGTGATAATATTTATAATACAGAGTTAAATTTAGACAAAAGCTTAGCCCTATATTTTGTTATGCAATCTGATGTAGTCAATGGCTTTGGTCTGGACGTTTCATTGGGTTATGCAAAAAATCAAGTTGTTGTGTCTAATCCTTCCACATCAATAAATGGTGATTATAAATATGATGGTTTTTCTTGGGGAGTCGCAATGCACCAGCAAATTCCTTATTTAGAAAACACTCAAATAAGACTTGGTTATCAATCCCTTTTCAAAGGTGATGATATTGAAATAACCGGTTATACCTTAGGCTTTGTTTATCACTTTTAGTTATGTATGAAAGGAAGCAATAGAAATATGATTAATACACACAGTTTTTTTAAATTATCTGTAACCGCATTATTTATTATCAGCGTTACGGGTTGCGGTTCTGAAAGTGATACAACGGATCTTGCAAAAGCAATACAGTTAGACAAACTTCGTTCTGAAGGCACCATTATAGAATCTGTTAAGATAGTTGGAGATCAACAACGCTTAAAGCCAGGTGAGACATTACAATTAAGTGCTACGGGTATAGATAGTAATGGTGACACGCGCGACATTACTAGTGAGTTAACCTGGGAGTCTAACGATCCGACTATTGCAACTGTAAATAGCAATGGTGTTGTAAATGCGGTTTCGAGTACTACAGCAAACCAAGGGGCTGTATCTATCACAGGAACTACCATCAATGATATCTCAGGTGAAGGTGAGGTTTCAGTAAGTGATGTCGCAGTCACTGAAATTAACTTAAAAACAGCCGCTTCTAACATTGATTACATTAATACATGTATACCTGCGCAATTATCAGCCGATCTTACCTATGCTGATGGATATACATCTTTAAATACCATTAGAGGTTTAAGTTTTGCTGTTGATAACGGCAGTACTGCAACAATCAACTCTGACGGCTTATTGTTTACATCCGCTCCTGATGTTGAAGATACAACTATTACAGCTAAAATAGACAATGTTCTTGGTAAGCTGACAGTGAAAGCAGATCCTAAAAATTTAGAGTCTATCGATATTTTAGTTAATGATGAGCCAACTGAAGAGATCAATCTTAATATTGGCGATCGTATTCAAGTTAGTGCAATTGCCTCTTTGGTAGCTCAAGAAGCTAAGACTATTAATGACACTATTACTTGGTCGCAAGTAGGAACCCGTTATATTGGTATAACAGATGAAGGCGAAAACAAAGGAACGCTTGTTGCTCTCAAGTCTGGTGAAACTCAATTAATTGGCAGCTGTGGCAACAAGCAGAAAATTATTACAGTAACAGTCGATGGTTCTGATGATTTAAATGATCTTCAAATAAATGATGGCAGTTCAGTATTAACTATGACCCCTCTTGGTTCAATTAATCTCACACTGACGGCTAATGGCAGTGATGAAACTTCAAGTGTGAATGTAACTGAATTTGCTGATTGGAGCATTAATGGAAGCAGTTTGGTAACTACAAAATTAATTAGCGCAGGTACAGAGAATGCTGTTTATAGATTAACCAGTAAAACGAATAACGCTGGTAGTTTTATTGTTTCAGCGACCTACGATAATCAAGTAAGCAGCGTTCAGGTAAATATTGAATAAATAACCCTTCTATATTTGTGGATGCTATTTAAATTATTTAACTAGGGTCTGTTGGTCTTTTAAGGTTAGATTTGTAGTAATCTGTTTGGCATTTAGGCAATAACGCTGCATCAATGCCAAACAGGCGCTGCCCATCGAGCTCTTCCCTAGGGTGGATTTACTCTTTGTTGCCCACTGAATGTAGGTAAGGAGCGTTAGCAAGACGCGAAAACTTTGCTCGGACTTACTTATTCTTACATGGATGTAAGCCAGTAGAATAACGCATGAGCAGTTATCAACTGCTCACGAGGTTACAAACCTCGCGCCACGATTAAAAAGACCCTACATGCTGCTACTACCTATCAGACTAAAAGTTAGTAAAACTAATGCCCTACCCCTTGATATATATTAAAGTGTTACTTTTGTTTTTCATTAAGTAGCTCTCCATGTCTTTTTTAATTAAACATAAATACACCCTCTATGGGGTGCTCGCTATTTTACTTTGGAGCAGTTTAACTGCTTTTGTTCGTGATTTATCGGAGTTATTTAGCCCAATTGGCGGTGCTGCTTTGATTTATAGCGTCAGTGCGATTTTTTTAATGCTCGTCATGGGTGTACCAAAGCTAAACAATTATCCAAAGCGCTATTTAGTCTTTGGTGGCAGCTTATTTGTGATTTACGAAATGTGTTTGGCTTTATCGCTTGGCTTTGCAAATAGTCGCCAGCAAGCGTTGGAAATGGCGATTATTAACTACCTTTGGCCAGCGTTAACCATTTTATTTTCGATTATTGTTAACCGCACTAAAGTAAGCGTATTAGTCTACCCCAGCATACTGATTGCGTTTTTAGGCGTTGCATGGTGCATTGCAGGTAATAGTGGTTTATCTGTGGAAGTATTAACCGCTAATATTAGCGACAACCCATTGCCCTACTCTATGGCGTTTGCAGCAGCGTTTATTTGGGCTGTGTATTGCAGTGTAACGGTTAAACTTAGCGAGGGTAAAAATGCCATTAGTGTATTTTTTGCAGCCACGGCAATCTCTTTATGGATAAGTTACGGACTGAGTAATGAACCCAGCTTTGAGTTTAACGTATATTCTAGTTTTACTTTATTGCTGGCAGGGGTGGTTATTGGTGGAGGTTACGCATTGTGGAACCAAGCAATCATTGGCGGTAACCTAGTGTTGTTAGGCACCTTGTCTTACTTTACTCCTGTATTGTCTACGCTATTTGCCTCTATTTACTTATCACTATCGCTCACCAACGCATTTTGGCAAGGCGTAGTATTAGTTACATTAGGCTCATTAATGTGTTTTATTGTGACGCGAAAAACAAAGCCAGCCCAATAAAATAAGTAAGCGAAAAGCTAGAGACTGTCTGCTTTTCGCTTTAATCATTTACTTAACTAGCTAATCGCAGTCCTAACAGCACTAACATCACAATGTTTGCAATCACACCGATTAAAAAGAAGTAACTACGCGGGCTGGGGTTTTTCTCGGTGGCAATGGCGTAATACAGTGCCATATGAATTAAACGTGCAGTAACATAAATCCAAATACAGATTGCAAAAACCGAACTGTGGTAATTAATCACAAAGGCAAATAAAACCGTTCCTATAAATAACGCACTGTTTTCTAATGTGTTATGAAAGGTGCGATGCGCTCTAAATATAAAACTCTCATGAGATAGGTCTTTATCAATTTTTCCTGGTACAGCCCCAGGCTGTTTGGCTTTACTAAACGTTGCCACTGCCCACTGAACTAACATCATAATTAAATATAAATAAAATGCTATAAACGCTGAATGTGCTATATCGGTCATTGTTTAATCCTTTGTGTTGTTATTAGAGTAGTAGCTACAGCAACTATCAAGCCAAAGATAAGCCACTGATGTATATAGTAATTACTTTTTAGTAAAATAATTTTTTGTAATAGATTCATTCTTTATATAAAACTTACTCTATCACAGCATCTTGGTATTTTTTTAGAGTCTGAGCGAAACTTAAAACCAGCACTAATTACGTATTTTATAATTTTTATTTGAGTATTTATTCTAAGTATTGTTTTATAGTGTTACTGATAACGGAACGGTAAAATGAATATGATGAATAAAATAACCAAATGCTTGGTAACCTTAGCGCTAGTGAACTGTGTATCAGCGCCCGCTTTTTCAGCTCAATATGAAATCGAAAAAGGTGAAAACTTGGCTAAGTTGGCGCAATACAAAGACGTAGCCACCATTAAACGCAATTTCGCAAAACAAATAGCGCTTAATTACAGTGTATTAAACGCTGATCTTAAACAGACGCTAAGCCAATATAAACTGGTTTTGAATGCGGATCAGCTACCGTCTTTAGGTATGCACACACAACAAAATACTCGTTTAGCAAACAACGCGTTACAACAACTGAAAGGTTTACCACAAAACACCGGTAGTTTGTTACAAGTGCGTTTGGCAAGCGATAAAATGCTTAGCGCTTGGCAGCAAGGCGAACGCCCTTTATTTGCATTTGCACCCGCTGGTGACGATACGCAATGGAGCGAGATTGAAGCGTTCGATCAGTATGGTGACATTCATTATCTTAGTGTTGACCAAATGCCGACCCAACCTGTCTTTATTATCGAATTAGATCAACAAAAAGTACAAGATGCGGGTATTGCAGTAATGAGAGGAATTTTATCTGCTAACAAATTCAGTAAAAGCACGGTTAGTCCAAAAAACCAGTTAAGCAATGAACAACCCCTGCAAACCAGTGTATTGAAAAAAATACGCTTAGAAGATGACAAAGAACCTTGGATCTCAGGTGGTGCTGAAATTTATGCCATTGTAACGGGTATCGACCCCACCCGAGATGAACCAATATTAGATATCGTTGATTTACCGTATTTAGATCATGATCAAACCGATTACAGCCCTAATCAGGTGCTAATTCATTGGCAGCGTTATCGTTGGCAGGCGGTTGATTTACTCTTAATGGGACAAGATGACAACACCAACTATAAAACTCTAGCAATAAAATTATTAGAAATATCAGAGCAAGTAATGGCGAGCATTCCTGATTTACAAGCGCAAGGTTATGCCATTATTCCTAAGCTGACCAATGAACTGCTAAAAGCAATGCCGGATGAATGGTTTACTAATAATGACGATTATGTTGATGTTTTTTACACGCTGTTTGAAAACAAAGACTATCAAGAATATAAAGGAGCAAGCAGTAATGCGACCATTACGCTATCTCCTTTAGAAATTAACCCAAGACTAAACTAAGTCATCCCCATTCGCTTAATTATTATTGCGGATGGTATCACTACCCATACTTCAATAGTCACCCATTAGCGCTTTAACGTTAACGGGTGGCTTTATCTTAAAGTCATTTTTTGAAAACACGCGTTATATTTAATACCAATCTGCTTGGATATGGGATCTATTTTAACGATAAGAAAATTGCTCTATAACTAGGCAAAATTTTTGATATCTAGTTGTTCTAAATGAAAAATTTTTAACAACGTTATAGGGTGATTTAATTCGTTAAATTGTTCAAATATTTATGCAGGTTGGTATATTACCCTAACCTTGCGCCACTGATTTACGAAAGCGCATTAATGCAACAATAAAAAACACACTGCCAATAACAGTTAATGCTAAAAAGTAAGGCCAAACTACATCCCACCCTGCTCCTCGGTATAAAATTGCTTGAGCAAATTTTACAAAATGCGTTGTTGGCGCCAATAACATAATATTTTGCACTACCTCAGGCATACTTTCACGCGGCGTAACACCGCCAGAGAGCATTTGTAATGGTAATAAAATTAAGATCATCAGTAACCCGAGTTGCGGCATGGTGCGCGCCTGTGTGCCTAACAATATACCCAGCGATGTGGTCGCAAATAAATGAATAGCAACGCCAAATAAAAATAAGCCTGGCGAGCCATGAACGGGCACTTGTAACAAACCTTCGATCACAATAAATAATGAAAATGCAGTCAGTAATAAAATCACTAACCCATTGGCCCAAATTTTCGCCATCACTATTTCAAAGGGGCTTAATGGCATCACTAATAAATGCTCTAATGTGCCGTGTTCGCGTTCACGGATCACCGCGGCGCCAGTTAAAATAATCGAAATCATTGTGATCACGTTCATTAATTCCATCACGCTACCAAACCATACACTTGTCATGTTTGGATTAAACATAATGTGCGCCGATTGCTTTATTGGCAGTGAATAAACGGTTCGATAACCTTGCACAAACTCATTTACTTCGCCGTTAATAATGGTTTGAATATAGTTATCACCAATAAATGCTTGCGACATACGCGTAGCATCTATATTTACTTGAATTGTAGGTTGCTTAGCTGCAAGTACATCACGCTCAAAATAAGGCGGTATATTAAGCACAAAAGTATAACGGCCATTATCCATAGCTGAGTCAACATCGCTTAATGAAAGACTGTCTGGCGTTTTGAAGTAAGGCTCATAAAAGGCATTAATAATACGCTTAGATAATTGCGATTGGTCGTGATCAACAACTGCAATTGGTGCATTATTTAACTCTATCGACGTGGCTGAAGCCACCACATAAATCAGCCCAGTAAAAGCAAAAAAAACGAATAGCAGCAAAACCTTATCACGCCATAAACTACGCAACTCTTTAATACCTAAATTAATAATGTTTCCGCGACGTTGCATGGCTATTTGTCCTGCTTTGGAAGTAAAAATACACTGGCCAGAGTCAGCACAGGTATAAAAGCGAATAAAGGCAGTAGCTGGGCTGATAAATCAGAAAAATTAAGCGCTTTATTAAAGACCCCCCGACACGCCTCTAAAAAGTAGGTGGTCGGAAACAGTTTGCCAATAATCGCCCCAAACCCTTCTAAGGAAGAAACAGGGTCAATTAGCCCACAAAAGTTAACGGCAATCATCAAAACCACCACCGTAGTGGCTGCCAGTGCTGAAATTTGTGTTTTTGTAAAAGCCGAAATTAACAGCCCCACTCCGGTAGTCGCTGTAACGTATAATAATGCAGCCAAACTAAGCGCCCAAAAGCTGCCTTTTAGCGCCACACCAAACACAGTAATAGCAAGTGCAACTAAGCCAAAAAAGCTAATCATACTCACTAAAATGTAAGGCAGCTGTTTGCCAATAATAAATTCCAGCCGATTAACCGGTGTTACATATAAGTTTATGATTGAACCCAACTCTTTTTCGCGCACTACGCCAAGCGCCATCAATATTGCAGGAATAAATACCAATAGTAGTGGAATAACCGCCGGCACCATGGCCTCAATGCTTTTAAAATCTTGGTTATAACGATAGCGAGATTCAATATTAGCTGGCACTAAGTTTGGTACTTGTGCATAAGTGCGCAAAGATAAGTTGGTTAAATAGCTGTAATACACGCCGCTCATATAACCATTAATCGTTTCTGCCCTAAACGGCATAGAACCATCAATCCACACTACAATTTCAGGTTTACGGCCGCGTTTAAATTGCTGAGCAAAGTTAGGTGGAATTTCAACGGCCACGCTTAACTCGCCACTGCGCATTCGGTTCTCAAGTTCTTGCGGGCTTTTAATATCTGCTTTTTGAATAAAATAACGCGAACCTGCCATATTTTGAATGTAGTTGCGGCTCTCGGGTGATTGGTCTTGATCTAGTACCGCAAAGCTTAAATCTTCAACATCAAATGTAATGCCGTAACCTAAAATAAACAGCAAAATTATCGAGCCCAGTAAAGCAAACGTTAGGCGAATAGGATCGCGCCATAACTCTAGCGTTTCGCGATGCGCATAACCAAATAACCGCAACAAACTAAATGCGGGGTTAGTTTTATTCTTACGAGTAGCGGGCGCTGTAGCCAAAGCTTTGTGTTTATCCGTTATCGATGCTTGTATCGCCGAGCTTGCTCCGGCTGCATTTACTGCTTCTTCTAAATATGCAATAAAGGCAGCTTCTAGTGTGTCGGTATTACGCGCTTTGCACAGTGCAGCTGGCGTATCGCTGGCAAGTATTTTACCTGCATGCATTAACGAAATTCTATCGCAACGTGCCGCTTCATCCATAAAGTGAGTCGAAATAAAAATAGTCACGCCTTGTTCGCGCGAAAGCTCAATGAGTAACTGCCAAAAGTCATCCCTTGCAACGGGGTCTACACCCGATGTGGGCTCATCAAGTATGAGCATTTCAGGGCTATGTACTACCGCAACAGCAAGCGATAAACGCTGGCGAATACCTAGGGGCAAATCGGTAGGAAAATCGTCACTGTATTTTTTAAGGTTAAACCGAGTAATTAAATCTTTAACGCGCGGCTCTATTTTCTCTGCAGGTAAGTGAAATAAACGCGCATGCAATAACAAGTTTTGCTTCACTGTAAGCTCGTTATAAAGCGAAAACGCTTGTGACATAAAACCAACGCGCTTGCGGCTTTCTATGTTATTGGCATCGACCTTTTCACCAAACAATTTTGCTTCGCCGCTGGTTGCCGGTTGTAACCCCGTAAGCATTTTCATTGTGGTGGTTTTTCCACAGCCATTTGAGCCTAAAAAGCCAAAAATTTCACCTTGTTCAATACTCAAGCTCACCTTGTTAACGGCGGTAAAATCGCCAAATGTTTTACATAATCCATTTGCTTCTATAGCGAACTGAGTTGTGTTTAAGTCTTGTTTACGAGGTGGCACAACTAACCGCTGATGATCATGGCGCTTTTCTTCAGGAAGTAATGCTATAAAGGCTTCATCAAGCGATTCTTTATTAGTTTGCGCTTTCAGGTTTTGTGGGCTGCCCGTACCGATTACTTTTCCATCGTCCATAGCAACTAGCCAATCAAAATCATCGGCTTCTTCCATGTAGGCGGTCGCAACCAGTACGCTCATTTGTGTATTTTCAGCGCGAATACTGTTTATTAATTGCCAAAATTGACGACGCGATAGCGGATCAACTCCGGTAGTTGGCTCATCTAAAATTAATAATTGAGGGTCATGGATCAGTGCGCAGCACAAACCGAGTTTTTGTTTCATCCCACCAGAGAGCTTTTCTGCGGGGCGATCGGCAAATGCCTCTAAGCCTGTACTTTTTAAAAGGTTATTAATTCGTTGTTTTCGCTCGGCTTTATTTTGAGAAAATAGACGACCAAAAAAATCTATATTTTCAAACACAGAAAGTGTTGGATACACATTTTTGCCAAGCCCTTGAGGCATGTAAGCAATGCGTGGCGACACCGTATTACGAAAACCACTGCTGCGCATATTGCCGTTTAATACCTCAACCTCCCCCTCTTGAATCGCCCTTGCCCCAGAAATAAGTGCCAGCAAGCTTGATTTTCCTACGCCATCAGGGCCTATAAACCCGACCATTTTCCCGCCAGGTAATGAAATACTAATGTTGTCCAGCACGCGATTATTAGCATAGCGATGGCTCACCTTAGTAAGCGTAACCACACTTTCACGTGATGGCTGTTGAATGTTTTTATCGTCGTTATCCATTATTCAGGCACTCGTACCTGTAATGACGTAGGCCAATTTTTTTCAGGCGCTAACAACACATAAGCAAGCCCTGGCACCCCTATTTTTACTTGTTTGATATGGTCTTTTAATAACTGCGAGTCGAGCTTTACCTTAACTCTAAACATCAGTTTATCGCGCTCGTTTCGGGTTTCTACCGATTTAGGGGTAAATTGCGCCTGTGCAGATACAAACGTCACTTTAGCCGGCAATGTATACTCGGCAACAGCATCAATAACAATGCGCGCTTGTGAGCCTATTGTTACCTTGCCCGCTTGCGCTGTTGGTAAATATATACTCATATAAACATCGGTTAAATCCAATAACGATAAAACCTTGCCACCACCGCCAAGCACTTCGCCAGGCTCAGCTAATCGATACAATATGCGTCCATTGATTGGTGCTGTTAACGTGCTGTCGGCTATGTTGCTTTGTAATCGCTCAATACGTGCCTGCGCTGCTTCTATTTCAGCATCCGACTGCACAACTTTTACGTTTGCCGCGGTTAAAGCAGCTTGCGCAATAGCAGAGGTGGTTCGTTGTTGATCTACCACTTCTTTTGAAATATGGCCTTTTTCCAATAATTTTGCAGAGCGGCGCAATTCAGTTTGTGCAAAATTAAGCTCACTTTTATGCTGCTCTACAATCGCTAATGCGTATTTACGAGACTCATTGGCAACACGAAGCCCCGCCTGAGCTTCACGTAACTGTGCGTTTAAATCATCAGTATCAATAACCGCTAACGTTTGACCCGCTTTGACCATATCGCCTTCTTGCACCATAACGTCAACTAAGCGGCCCGGTAATTTTGTAGCAATATCGTACTCAGTCGCTTCAATTCGCCCATTTCCATAGGCAACGCTGTCAGGGAGTTGTTCAGCAAATGATGTAGGTTGCAAGGTTTGCCAAGCATACCAGCCAGCCCCGCCCACAATGACCAAAACAGCGAGTTTACTCAAAGATTTGAGCGTTGATTTAATTGTCATGTACTAAAACTCCATGTATGTAAAAGTAATGTAAGTGAGGGTAGTCAAGGTAAAAATTGTTAGGATACAGCACGCTAATTGTTATATGAAAGCAACCCTGCTTTGTAAGTACAACAAGGGTAGTTGTAATAAGCGATTTAAACGAACTTAAAAATCCACCGTCACTAATCTACCACTCTCACCGTTAATAAAGATGATGTAGATCAATATAAATTAGAGTTAATGCACTAATTATTAGTGATTTTTTAAAACAGCAGGATAAAAGAAAGGGAAAACATCAAGGCACCTACTGAGCGCCTTAATATTAATTATGTCAGCGACAGATTAGCTTACTATTTATAGTAACAAAACCCGCTACGACCTTAATGCTAAGCTAATCAATACCACGCCATGATCGGTGCTTAAATCATCACGCTCAAATTCAGGGTTAATTAAATGACGATCGTAAGTATGGTACTGGCTCACCTCAAAAAAACTGTCGTCGTAACTTGAGTCAAACTCGCAAGATAACAAAATGTAGTCAAGCACTGAGCTGCTCGCGCCAAAATAATGGGTAGGCTTTCGCTTTAAATCCACTTTATTTTCATTATTTTGATTAGCCAAATTTAATTGCGACCTTGCAAATAACTGCCATGCGTCGTTAAGGCAATATTTTGCAAGGTAAGTGTTACTGTCAAACGCAGGGGCAAAGCGCAGTGTATTTGTTAGTAAATGGCTTAAAACGCCATCGGCTAAGTCGTTGTTAAAATCGCCCATTAAAACCATTGGGTTTTGTGTAGATTCGCGGCGTGCAATGATGTCTATCATCAGCAATGTAGCCTCACTGCCGCGCTGAATAGTTGAGCCCCAACTCCCTGCTATATCGGCTTTTAAAAGCTCGATAATATTTTTTTCGGGTGTGAGGTCTTTGTTTTGCTCATCAAGCTCTATCATTGAGCGCTTAGACTTAAAATGCACCACATAACAATCCGTGTTGCCGATATGCGGTAAAGTTATTGTAGCTCTAAGCACCTTTCGGCTAAATGTAAAATCCTCAGTTAAACCAAGGGTTTTAGCAAGCTCATGGTCGTGCTCAACAGTTGCCACTTCAACAATTGGGTATTTTGCGGCTATTGCCACAACAGGGCGTTTGTAAATAAAGTCGTCGATTACCTGGGGCTCATCTACCACGGCAAAGTACGCATAACCTTGCTCTTTAACTAATTCTTTAAGCGACTCAATACTAAATACTTCTTGAAAACCAATCACATCAGGCTGATGCTCGGTTAAGTAATTTACAAGCCAACGCTGCTTTTTAGCCCACTGCTCTGCGGTGTATATGCGTTCAAATTCATAATAAGCATTAGGCGGCTCAAGGTAATTAAACAAGTTAAAAGTGGCAATTTTAAGAATCGTATCAGTAATAACCGAATCGTCTGCTTTGGTGTTTAAAGGTGTTTTAGTGTGTGATTCAAGGTTGCTGATAAGGCTGCCCTACTTAAAATATGAAAAACGATTATAGCGGGTTATGGCTATAGTAATCTAAGCGGTGAAAATTTTTCAATATCAAATTCATAGTGTTAATTTACACTAACTTATCATTTTTTAAGGCACACGGTCATTATGGATTACTCAAACTTCGGCACTAAATTTACTCAACCTAATGGTATTACTCAGTTAATGGAAGATTTAGGCGATGCTAAAAACAGTAATAATCCAAATATTGTTATGCTCGGTGGTGGTAATCCGGCCCTAGTGCCTGAGGTTAATGATATTTTTATCAATGAGTTACAAAAGCTTGTTGCTAATAATACACTTTCCAACGTATTTGGACTTTACGATGGCCCAACGGGTAATGATGCATTTCGTGCAGCTCTGGCCAAGCAACTAAAAAGTGAATACTCATGGGATTTAACCGCAAATAATATAGCGCTTGGTAATGGCAGCCAAGCCAATTTTTTTGTGTTATTTAATCTGTTAGCTGGCAGTATGCCTGATGGAAGCCATAAAAAGGTTTTATTTCCGCTGGCACCTGAATATGTAGGCTATGCAGATCAAGGCTTAACTGACGATATGTTTGTAGCAATAAAGCCCGATATCGAAATTTTAAATACTGAAAGTGGCTCAAACCAATTTAAATATATCATTAATTTTAAAGCTGTTGAGCAAGTATTAGCAAGCGACAGCAGCATTAGCGCACTGTGTGTATCGCGCCCGACTAACCCAACAGGCAATGTCATTACTGATGAAGAAGTACAGCATCTCGATTTATTGGCTAAGCAATATAATATCCCACTGATCATTGATAACGCCTACGGCGACCCATTCCCTGGGTGTATTTATACCGACGCAAACTTAACCTGGAACTCAAACATTATTTTATGCATGTCACTTTCAAAGCTTGGCCTACCGGGTTTGCGAACCGGTATTGTAGTGGCTAACAATGACATAATTAAAGCCATTGGCCGTGTGAATGGCAGTATGGTTTTATCGCCAAACAGTTTTGGCCCAAGTTTAGTAACGCGCCTTATTAATGAAGATGAACTCCTTCCGCTGTGTAAAAATTCAGTGCTGCCTTTTTATCGAGAAAAAGCACAAACAGCAATGAACTTGTTTGATGAAATATTTGCCCACCTCCCCGTTTACTTACACAAAGTAGAAGGCGCATTTTTTATGTGGCTGTGGTTTAAAGAGGCAAAAATAACCAGCGAACAACTTTACCAAAAGCTCAAAGAGCAGGATGTTTATATTATTCCCGGGCATAATTTTTTTATTGGTATTGATGATGCTTGGGCACACAAACACCAGTGTATTCGCATTAATTATGCAACCGATGCCAGCACTTTGCGAAAAGGCTTAGAGGCCATTAAAGCCGTGATGGCATGAATTGATATTTAGGGCATTCAAACCCTTTGCATGAATACAGTGCGTGCAAAGCGTTTATAGTGCCTATAGTTATTGGCATAAACCTGTGAACAATTTAAGGTTATTCAGTCATCCTCTAAGCCGTTAAATAAGCCCTAAACTGAGGTAAGCGGTTATTACTGTTATTTATTGATTGTATTAATTTTGTGCAAACGCGCCACACCCCCTTTAAATTTATATATAAGTTGGTATGCTACGCGACCTTTTTTAACATATGATTATCATCAAAAAAGGGTTTGCCAAGGGGCGGCTATCGCTGCAAGGCACTTAATATAAGTGGCAGCAATAATACAGGCATCGCGTTATAAAACGTTAGATGTAACTTTAAATAGCAATATACAAAAGTACTATTAAGGTCAATTATGCGATTAGGACCAGGACTACTCGTCACCGCTGCCTTCATTGGACCAGGGACTATTACGACTGCCAGCGTGGCAGGTGCAAACTTTGGTTTTGCACTAATATGGACATTACTGTTTTCAGTTATTGCCACCATATTATTACAATCTATGGCGGCGCGCCTTGGCGTAGCCACCGGGCAAGATTTAGCGCAAGCGCTAAGAGCTCACATTGAAACGCCCCTATTTAAATCTCTCGCTATATTTTTAGTGATCAGCGCCATTGGAGTAGGTAGTGCCGCCTACGAGGCTGGCAACCTTAGCGGTGCCAGCATGGGATTAATTGAAATATTTCCTCATGTTAATGCCCAGCTTTGGACGCCACTCATTGCATTTTTAAGTGCGGTGTTACTTTACAGCGGTAAACACAAAGTCGTTGAAAACGCGCTTATTTTATTAGTGATTTTAATGAGCCTAGTGTTTATCTCTACGTTAGTTATGGCTGCTCCCTCGCTGAGTGATGTGTTAGCAGGCTTTATTCCTAGTATGCCAGAGGGTTCAATTACCACCGTATTGGCGTTAGTGGGCACCACCATAGTGCCGTATAACTTATTTTTACACTCAGGTGTTTTAGCTGCAAGACACGACAGCAAAAGTGATAAGCAAAAAGTTATTAAGCAAACTAATGTAGATACGGGTGTGTCTATCACCTTAGGTGGCGTGATCACGCTGGCAATTTTATCAACCGCGTCAGTGGCATTTTATGGCACAGATGCAGGGCAAATTAGCGCTGCCAACATGGCGGTACAACTTGAGCCATTACTTGGCGATGCTGCCCATTACTTTTTTGCTATTGGCTTATTTGCAGCAGGTTTAACCAGCGCAATAACAGCTCCCCTTGCCGGTGCATATGCAGTATGTGGCATGTTAGGTTGGTCAAATAAAATGGATAACACCCGCTTTAAAAGTGTCGCCATTGTTATTTTATTATTTGGTGCAGCCGTGGCGTCTCTGGGTTTAGACCCTGTTGCCGTGATAATTTTTGCCCAAGCCGCAAATGGCTTATTACTGCCTATTGTAACCACCTACCTAGTGTGGCTGGTTAACCAAAAAACAGTAATGGGCAAATACACCAACTCAATGTTGGTAAACTTACTTATTTTACCGGTGTTAGTGCTTATTTTTGGCTTAAGTGGTTACAAGCTGTTTAGTTTGATTTTTTGATATCACGACGCAATTTATACACACAAAAGCCGCTATATTAATAGCGGCTTTTTACATTGCAGACCAATACTAACTTAAAAGCCGTGATGCGCTGCCTTGTGCTTATTTTCCTTAATGAGTTTTGCAAATACATAACCCCCTACTGCACCTGCACATAATTGCGCATAAAAACCCCAACCTCTTGCACCTGCAATAATAGTAATATTCATAATTGACTCAATCGCAATTAACGCCGTTGCAAACGCCACCATACCAGCAATAACAAATAGTTGTGTGCCTTGCTTGTTCATTTTTTTAGCAATAAACCAAGTAACCAAAAACGCGATAGCAAGTGCAACAGCAATAATAGCGCCATAGGTCGGTAGCAAGCCAAGCCAATCTTCAAGGATTAAGTTAACACGGTCATTAAAGCCCACTACAACACCTACATTAACTAATTGATTGACAACGTATTGACTATGAAACAAGCTAGCAAGAGTGAATGTAAGTAACCAAGAAACTAAAAATGACGGGAGTATACGTGTTAAAAACTGCATGGTTATCTCAACTTAAAATAAAACTTTTTCCTTACACTAGCAAAGGCTTGCAGGGTAAACAATCTCTATATTGTATTACGCTACTGTCACTTTTAGCGTTTTCTTGTCACGCCAGTGCCGAGTTACCAACACAGCAATACACAGCTAGTACTTTAGCAACAGGGCTCAATTCACCGTGGAGTATGGTTAAACTCCCAAACAATACCTGGTTAATCACCGAGCGTGATGGCCATGTTGTTATCATTAAAAACAACCAACAAACCCGAGTTAAAATAAACTTCGAGGGCTTATACGTTGCAGGGCAAGGTGGTTTACTTGATGTAGTGCTTTCGCCAAATTACAGTGAATCAAAAGAAATAATATTCACTTATGCCCAAGGTGAGCTTGATGCAAACAGACTCGTTATTGCCAAAGCTAAGTTTGATGGCGAGCAGTTTTCAGTACCAAAAGTTATTTATAAAGTCGCCACCGATAAAGGCACACCGCAGCATTATTCTGGCCGCGCGCTTGTGCTGCCTGATAATACCTTATTATTTTCAAGTGGTGATGGTTTTGACTACCGCGAGCAAGCACAGGTTATTACCAGTCAACTTGGCAAAACATTACGCATAAACTTAAACGGCACAATACCAAGCGATAACCCGTTTATTAGTCACAAAAACGCTAACGCGCATGCCATTTATTCACTCGGGCACCGTAACTTGCAAGGCTTGGTTTATGATTACGATACACAGCAAATTATTAGCCACGAACATGGCCCCGCAGGCGGTGACGAGCTCAACTATTTAACAGCTGGCACCAATTACGGCTGGCCAGTAATCACCAACGGCGACGATTATTCACAAGCACGTATTTCTCCCTTTAGAGACTACCCTGGAATGGCTAAACCAGCCGTAGATTGGACGCCCTCAATTGCGCCATCAGGCATGGCGTATTATGGCGATAACCATGCAGCCTTCCCTTCACTGCAACGCCACGTGCTTATTACTACATTGGTCGATAAAAAGCTCTACAGTATTAATTTAGCGAATGGTGAATACACCCAGACTCATATTTTTCCAGAAGCCACAGGCAGGCTCAGAGATGTGTTTGTCACTGCTGAAGGTAATGTGGCGATATTAACGGATGGAAAAGAGGCAAAGCTGATGTTGTTTAAAGCAAATTAATTTACAAAGAGGATAAGAGACGCTGCGCTTTTAGAGGTAAGTAGCGGCTTGAATTAAGCCGCTTTAATAGCTTTAAGAACTCTGTTGGGTGGCGCCTTTGGCTTAACCAACCTACCTTTTAACGTAGGTCGGATAAGTGGCGAAGCCACGTCATCCGACAAAAATGATAAATTAACTTGAGACAACCCGACTTATCACGCTGTGTATAATATGCAAAGAGCGGCTTAAATAAGTCGCTTTAATTACTCATAATCAGCTAACGGCTCTCTAATTGTCAGTGTATTAGTGCCAAAATCTAACACAGCTTGGTATTTTCTAAAAAATGGAGAACCTAATAATCCATGGATAATATTATCACCACCTGCTACCTGAACATGGTCAAGGTTTAGTGAAACAAACTCTGTACTTTCAAAAAATTGCTCTGCTAATTCAAATTTTAATAATTCAATCAGGCCCATTTCATGCTCTGAGGTACCCAAACCAGCAGCATTTTCTTCACTAAACACTTCTTCTATTCCAAGCTTTTTAATACATGCCCTATCTAAAACAGATGCACCCGCCGCTGTATCTAAAATTAAATTTACTTTATGTTCGTTGATCTTAGCCTGAATAATTTGATGACCTGTTTCTGTTACTTCAAATTTCAAACTTGTGGTTTTGACTAATTCCATGAATGTTCCTTATTCTATATTAGGTTGATTAATAGACACTATATTACAAACACTTATGAAAACAACCCACCTTATAAATAAGTAAACAAATGGCTTTTCACCAACGTCTATATCGTAATTATAATATGCTAAAAATAACTACCCCCAAACGCACAAAACTTATGTTGGCAAAACAACATTAATTCACAAAGAGGATAAGAGACGCTTCGCTTTTAGAGGAAAAATAACGACTTAAATTAAGCCGCTTTTATAAATTTAAGTTCTGATGTCTGAAGTCAAGATTTGACCCCTTTGGTTTTTATACTTTATTATAAATATGTTGAGAAATTGCCTTTGCACGCTCTAAAACTTTTTCCTTGTTCCAGTCCTTCCCATAAATGAAATTCGCCTCTAATGGATACCCAGCTCTACAGAGTATGGAAATCTTCTCCGCTGGCAAATTATCCTTTAATTTATGACCATTTGTACTCGCATCAGTAAGTAACAAATTGCCCACATTACCTACTATAAAAGGGTTTGAGCCAGATTTTATCATCACTTCAGGAATAATGTGTTCAATCGTTAAGTTAGTATGATTGATATCAAGCCCATTGGATTGAGTGCCTAAAAGCTTACAAAGAGAGTATTTTATGACGTTTTTAGACTTTGTTTTATTTGATAGATAGTCCAAGTCTAAGAACTTAACTTCAAATTCACCATATGATGGTAATTTTTCACTTAACTTATTTTTTAAACCCGTCAATACTCTTTGTACTGCATCATTATCCTGAGCTTCCGTCAATTTAATTGAGTGCTGAGAATACATTGTCGCAATGCTACCTGATGATCTTTGCTGTGTAACAGCATTAAACGCAAAGTGGAAATGCTCAATTTGTTTAAGTATCGATTTGAGTTGCTTGAGAGTTATCTTTTTAGAGTAGTATGCAACAAGAAGAGCCAATACAAATGACGATTGCTGTTTTACTTTAAAACTGTTGAGAGCAATCAAAGATGATTTCACTTCAAATAACTCTTTAGTCCACTCGGAACTTTCTGGGCTTAACATTCTGCCATAGCAAACTGCATACTCACCAAGGTCTTTTAACAACTCTTTAGCGTTGTTCGAGTCTATCGTTATATGTTCTTTTATTAAGGAAAATAGCTTCTTGTCAGTCGTATAAGCATGCTTTGATATCCAGAAATGTAGAAGAAAAGCGTCGATAGCACTGGAATCGGAGATATCATCAAAGCGCTTTATAAGACGGTTCCATGCTTCTTTTGGGCTATCAAGTGAATAATGCGAGTTTTTTATTGTTTTTAGAATCAGGTTTTTAACAAGATCTGAAGTCTTTAGATCACGACCACGAGCATTTAGTGTTTCAAAGATTAAATAAGCATCATCCTCGTTATCTAGTTGAATAAATACGAGTTTTAACGATAGAAATTTATCCCTTAGTTCTTTCAATTTTAATACTGGGTCTTCATGTGCGAAAATTTCCATTTGTGGATCTTCTGCTTCTGAAAAAGGTATGTATTGCTCTAATTTATCTGAAAGTAGCTCATAGGCTGCTTTTAAATTGGATTCTTCAGCACCGACTTCACAGTTAATTTTGATACTAGAATTGGTATCATAAAAAGCTTGGATATGATTTTGGAGATATGGAAATGAAGTCTCGGCATTAAGAACAAACTCATTAACATAATCGTTATTTGGTGTCTCAATAAAACGATGAATTCCTTTTGCTAAGTTTTCTTCACCAAGTCGAAGAAAGGCGTCTCTAATCACTGATAGGACAATTGTGATAGTCGTCAAGCGCTGTTGTCCATCAACGATGCCAAAATATGGTTTTCGAGTTTGGTAAACAACCATCGACCCAATAAAGTAGCTATCTGTTTTATCACCGATTATATCCAACCAAAAATTTTCAACTTCATCTTTACCCCATGAATATGGACGCTGAAACCTTGGAATTTGAAAGTAACCGGAAGAAAAGATATCTTGTACTTCTTTATCATTAGCTTCAATTTTCATTCTTAATAGTCCCTTTAAAACAACAACTTCCAAAATTTTAACACGATTTCACGATTTAGCATGCATCGAAATATATTGATCTACATAACGCCTAAATCAGGTCCGCCGTAGGCGTCAACTGGATTTACTTGTTAAGTGGATTGCACTCGAATATATCAAATTTATTGCCTTTCTTTGCAAGAACAATATATGAATTTGGACCCATAAATATTACTGGTATTTTTTTACCATTTTCTGTGAGGGCATCATTATGACATAAATGGTTACCATTCATATCCATTGCTTCTGCGGCCTGTAAAAGTTTGTCATTCTGAAACTGATTACTCCATAGACCTGGTAAAAGAAAAGCTGTGATAAGGCTGGTTATTAGCGAGCAAAACATTATAGCTAATCTTGAATCGTTCCAGAACTTGTGGTTTGAAGTAAACAAGTTAAGTAAGCAGAATAGAAATGAAATTATGAGCACTGGAATAGAAGTAAGAGCCAAGACCTTTGCAATATTAATAAATATTCCGACCGCTGTAGAATAAGGGAAAAGAGCTGGATCTACCCCAAATATTGCATTCACTTGAGCAAGAGAACTATAACTTGCCCAAAAAATTAATATTGCTGACAGCAAACCAATTATTTTTTTAGTCGAAGAGTATGATACGAAAGATTGAATTAATCTAGACTCTTCAAAAAATACAAGTATTGACCAAATCATTAAAATAATTGCTGATATCAAAAGTGGTTGTGCTAAGGCAGAAGTTTTTATAAACACTGCAAGCAACATCATTAGCATTCCTGACATTGCTAACCTTTGAGCATTCTTACTGTTCTTGTCAATGGAAGAATACTCATTAATTTTTTGACCAATGTACTGAAATAGATTTTTAAAGCTAATATTAAAAAGTTTATAAACCGCCATAACTGAGAATGCAATTATCCCAAACCAACCAAGTGCTGCCAAGGGCTCTTGTAGTGGGATTCTTAAAGAGTAATCGGGTGCGAATGCAATTGTTATAGAGATGAAGCTATATAGACAAAATAAGACTATTTCCTTTCTACTACTCAATTCGATTCTTTTTGCTTCAGTGTTTACTTCATTCATTCTTTATGAGTTACTCGATGTTGATTAGTCCACTTAACAACTTTATCTACGACATTTGTCGCTTCATAAACCGAAAAATGTCCAAATATTACAATTAATCTAATGTAACCAGCGAATAAGCACATGTAAACAATTAGTTACCTCTCACCTAAATTTACGGAATGTAGAGAAACACCAAAATGGTAGAGATCAGTAATATTAGAAAAAAGTGTTGTGCAAATAAACAATAGAGGCAGGTTTATTATTTTTACTGATAAATAGCGTAACTTAGACTTTTACTTTCGCCTTTAACCTTTTCCCATTTACCTTTTCTTTTATCAAGAAACAAAAAAAGCCGCTGTTCGTTAAAACAGCGGCTTTCTTTCTTAAAGCTTATAGCTAAAAAATGACAGCTAAAACGTTACGCTTTACCAATCACTTCAAGTCCACCCATGTATGGGCGTAATACTTCTGGTACGACTACTGAACCGTCGGCTTGTTGGTAGTTTTCTAGTATTGCTACAAGCGTACGGCCAACTGCTAAACCTGAGCCGTTTAGTGTGTGTAAAAGCTCTGGTTTTTTAGCGCCTTCACGACGAAAACGTGCTTGCATACGGCGTGCTTGGAAATCGACCATGTTTGAACATGATGAAATTTCTCGATAGGTGTCTTGCGCCGGTAACCATACTTCTAAATCGTATGTTTTTGCTGCGCCAAAGCCCATGTCGCCCATACATAAAATCACTTTACGGTACGGCAGTTCAAGCGCTTGTAAAATTTGCTCAGCATGGCCTGTTAGCTCTTCCAGTGCTTGCATTGAATCTTCTGGTTTTACAAGTTGTACTAGCTCTACTTTATCAAACTGGTGCTGGCGGATTAAACCGCGTGTATCGCGACCGTAGCTGCCTGCTTCACTTCTAAAACACGGGGTGTGCGCCGTTAAGCGAATAGGTAAATCGCTTTCTTCGTAAATTTCATCACGCGCGCTGTTTGTAAGAGGTACTTCTGCTGTAGGGATTAAGCTAAAGCCCGGTTGTTGCTCGCCATCATCGTTTACTAGGCCTAATGTGTGGAATAAATCGCCTGCAAACTTTGGTAATTGACTTGTGCCGTATAGGCTTGCGCTATTCACTAAGTACGGTACATACATTTCTGTGTAGCCGTTTTTATCTGTGTGGGTATCTAGCATGTATTGGGTAAGTGCACGGTGCATACGCGCTACTTGGCCGCGCATTACGGTAAAACGTGCGCCACTAATTTTAACGCCCATTTCAAAATCTAGGCCGTTTAGGTCTTGCCCTACATCAACGTGGTCTTTAACTTCAAAATCGTACTTTTTTGGTGTACCCCAAGTTAAAATTTCTACGTTGTCGTCTTCGTCAGCGCCTTCTGGTACCGACTCATCCGGTAAATTTGGAATTGCTAAGGCAATTTGTTTAATTGCTTCTAACACTTCGTCTTGCTCAGCTTTAGCCGCGTCTAACTCGCTGCCTAAGTTAGCAACTGCGTCTAGCAATGGTTGTGCGTCTTCGCCTTTTGCTTTTGCCTGACCAATGGCTTTAGCACTGGCGTTACGTTGACTTTGAAGTTCTTGCGTTTTTACTTGTAATGTTTTGCGTTTTTCTTCAAGTTCAGTCACTACCGCTACATCTAGCTCATAACCACGTGCGGCTAAACGTGCTGCAGTTTGTTCGACATCTTGACGTAAATATTTAGAATCTAACATGTTAGTTTTTTAACCTTTTTGCATTACTAGCTGAAGGCCCAGCCAAGCCATAAAAATACACACCATCACGTTTAAGATGATATTGAGGGCCATTTTAATAAAGTGACCTTGTTGTAATAACAACAACGAATCCATTGAGAATGTTGAAAAGGTGGTTAACGCACCTAAAAAGCCAATTCCGATGAGGGTTTTAGCAGGACTGACGGCAATAACTTGTTTATCTATTAAACCGTATAAAATGCCCATCAACAATGAACCCAGAATATTAACCGTCAACGTGCCAAAAGGGAATCCCCTACCGAGGAGTTTTAGCATGGTTTCGCTAATAAAAAACCGTAAACAGGCTCCTGACGCTCCGCCAAGGGCTATCATCATGTAAAGTTTAATCATGCTCATAACGTTTTATTGGGCTTTGTGCGTCGCGCTCTTTTAAATAATCGAGCTTTTGTTTAATTTTTTGCTCAAGTCCACGATCACTTGGCTGGTAGTATTGTTTGCCATCCATTTCTGGCGGTAGGTATTTTTCGCCAGCAGCAAATGCGCCTTCTTCGTTATGCGCGTAACGATACTCTGCGCCATAGCCTAAGTCTTTCATTAAATTGGTGGGGGCATTACGTAAATGCTCTGGTACCGGGTAGCTTGGCTCGTTTTTAGCGTCTTGTTTGGCTTGATTAAACGCCATATAAACCGCATTACTTTTAGGTGCACTAGCCAAGTACAAAGTGGCCTGTGCAATGGCGCGCTCACCTTCGCTTGGGCCAACACGCTGAAAAATATCCCATGCGTTTAAAGCCACTTCCATCGCTCGTGGATCGGCGTTGCCGATGTCTTCTGTAGCAATTGCTAATAAGCGCCTTGCAACATAAAGCGGGTCGCCGCCACCGGCTAAAATACGGCAGTACCAGTAAAGCGCACCATCTGGCGAACTACCCCGTACTGATTTATGAAACGCCGAAATTAAATCGTAAAATTCATCGCCGCCTTTATCGTATTTGGCTAAATGGGTGGGGAGTACTTGGCTAAGTACCTGTTCGTCTATGTTGTACTTGCCGTTTTGCTCAGTAGTTAAATCGACTGCTTGCTCGAGTAAATTAAGCACTTTACGAGCATCGCCACCGCTTGCTTGGCACAGCGCTTGTTTGGCGTTATCTGCAATCACGATTTGCTTTTGGCTAAGTTGTTCGTCTTGTTTGAGTGCGCGCTCTATTACTGTGTATAAATCGCTTTCTTGCAAGGATTTTAATACATACACCCTTGCGCGAGATAAAATCGCATTATTAAGCGCAAATGAGGGGTTTTCGGTGGTGGCACCAACAAATATAAAAGTGCCATCTTCAATATGCGGTAAAAACGCGTCTTGCTGAGATTTATTAAAGCGGTGTACCTCGTCAACAAACATCAAAGTGCGCTGACCACGGCTTTGTAAGTTATCGCGCGCTTGGGTTACGCTATCGCGAATATCTTTAACGCCAGCGGTTACTGCCGACATTTGAATTAGTTCAGCGTCTGCATGGTTGGCAATAATTTGTGCCAGCGTAGTTTTACCTACCCCTGGCGGGCCCCATAAAATTAAACTATGGCAGCGCCCTGCTACTATCGCTTGATGAAGAGGTTTATCAGCGCTGAGTAAATGTTGCTGCCCTATGTAATCGTTAAGCGATAAAGGGCGCATACGCGCAGCGAGTGGGCGCACATCGGGCCCAAAGTTAAATCCTAAATTACTCACCGTTACTCTGATCGTCTATTTCTACACCCGCTGGCGGGGTAAATTCAAAAGTTGTTTTATCAAGCTCAGTATTAACCTGTGCATTGCTAAATGTAAACGCAGATAGCTGGCCTGAGTTATCTTTAACTACCAGTTTTGCAAGCCCTTGCTCGTTATCAGCAAAAGTAATATCAAGCTGCTCTACTTGGCTTTCTACACCTTTATTTGGGGTAATGCTAAAGCCTAAGTCAGTAGCGATCACACTGTATTTTTCCCATTGCGCAGGGTCTTTAGAGGTGAGCAATATAAACGGCGTTGAGTCAATTAAACCGCTGGTTTTCATAATGGTTACTTGCTCAGCAAAGCTATCAAAGTAATAGGTTTTATCGCCGTTTGATACAAATAAAGTGTCGTCTGGGTTAGTTTGCTGCCAGCGGATCATTAATGGCTGTTGCAACGTAATATTGCCTTGACCTTGCATTACCAGTTGGCCTTCACCGTCGGTTACGTTTTGTTTAAATTGTGCTTTAAAACTTTTTAAGGTCGATAACTTATCTTGTAATGCTTGGCTGTCGTCAGCAAAGCTTGGCATCGCCACTAAACTGCCCAATACCAATAATAAACTACTTAATTTTTTCATTAATTTGCTCCATTAGGTACTAATACATCGCGCGCGCCGTTGTGTCCTGGTGCACTCACGATACCTGATGTTTCCATTTGTTCTACTAATCGTGCAGCACGGTTATAGCCTACACGTAATTTACGTTGCACTGATGATACCGACACTTTACCGGTTTCTATTACAAAGGCGACCGCTTCGTCGTATAACGGATCTGACTCTTCATCGCCATTTTCACTGGCTTCCCCTGGTAATAGAATATCTTCCGTGGCATCGCCATTTAAAATCTCGTCTATGTAATTTGGTTTAGCACGGGCTTTCCAATCGTTTACTACAGCATGTACTTCATGGTCGTCTACAAACGCGCCATGCACACGCTCTGGCACACTGGTACCTGGCGGTAAATAAAGCATGTCACCCATGCCTAATAAATTTTCTGCGCCTTGTTGATCCAGTATGGTGCGCGAGTCTATTTTACTTGATACCTGAAACGCCATACGTGTAGGTATATTCGCTTTAATTAAACCGGTTATTACATCAACCGACGGACGCTGCGTTGCCAAAATTAAATGAATACCCGCAGCACGCGCTTTTTGCGCTATACGGGCAATTAACTCTTCAACTTTTTTACCTACAATCATCATCATGTCGGCAAATTCGTCAATAACCACCACTATGCTAGGTAATTTATCTAGCTCATCGGGGCCATCTTTCATGCCGTCGGTGTCTTTAAATAATGGATCCATAATTGGGTAGCCCGCTTCTTTGGCTTCCATTACTTTTTGGTTGTAACCTTTTAAGTTACGTACACCTAAAGCCGACATCAGCTTATAACGGCGTTCCATTTCACCTACACACCAGCGCAGTGCGTTAGCGGCTTCTTTCATGTCAGTTACAACTTCACACAATAAATGCGGAATGCCTTCGTAAACTGAAAGCTCAAGCATTTTCGGGTCAATCATGATCATACGTACATCTTCAGGGCCCGATTTATACAGTAAGCTTAATATCATTACATTAACGCCCACTGACTTACCTGAACCGGTTGTACCAGCTACCAGTAAGTGTGGCATTTTACCTAGGTCGGCACACACAGGTTGCCCTGCAATATCTTTACCTAGCACCATGGTTAATGGCGAGGGATTTTGCTCAAACTTAGGCGCGTTTATGACTTCTGATAAACGTACAATTTCACGGTATTTATTAGGCAACTCAATACCGATATAGGTTTTACCAGGAATAACTTCAACCACGCGCACACTAATTGCCGAAAGTGAACGCGCTAAATCTTTTGACAGCCCTGTAATTTTAGACACCTTAATACCCGGTGCTAAATCAAGCTCAAAACGAGTAACAACAGGCCCTGGATATACTCCAACTACGGTTGCTTGTACGTTAAAATCGAGTAATTTTGTTTCTACAAGGCGCGATACACTATCAAGCTCTTCTTGCGAAATTGGGTTTTTAGCTTTGTCGGGTCTGTCGAGTAAATCCAGTGACGGCAATGGCCCCGGAGGTGGCTCTTGCTCTAATAATTGTTCAAACTTCTCTTTTGCAGTTGGCGGCGGTTGAAACCCTGATTTTGGCTTGTTAATTGGCCTTGCTGGTGAAACCACGGTTGTTGCTGGTTTTTCAGATTCAACCACAGGGCTTTGATCCAGCGCATTAAGTGCTGCCTCGGTGTCCATCGGTTCATCGTCTATGGCGCTGAAACTAATTTCTTGATCGAGTATTTGGTCAAGCTCGTCAAACGGCATAAATTCGTCGTCTTGAGGGGCATTAACCTTAGTTGCTGGTTTATCAATTGCTTTTGGTTTGTCTGCTACTTTATTAGCAAGCTCAGGTTCTTGTTGGCGTGTATCGTCTTCAAAATAAGCATCAGGTTGCTCGTCTTGTACTTTACCTGCAATGCGTTCACGTTGGATCCAGCCCCGGGCATAGGTCACCAAAAAGCGGTATAACCTAACAATTAAATCACCTAAGTAATCAACAAATTGTACCCACGACACACCTGTTAATAGGGTTAACCCTGCAAAAAAGAAACACAGTAGTAAAATAGAGGTACCGGTAAAATTAAACGCTGGCATCATGGCGGATGCAATCACATCACCCACTACCCCACCGGATGAAAAATTATAAATATCATCAAAATTAATACTGCTAATAGCGGTGGCTGAGGTAATAAACAGCGCAAAACCAATAATGCGTAATCCAAGTGTGGTGTAATCGAGTTGTAAAATACGGTGTGGCTGCTTAAACACCAAGTAACCTAGCAGCTGAATAGCCGCTGGCACAAAATAGGCAAGCCAGCCAAAGGTAAGTAATAGTATGTCGGCCACCCACGCGCCCGCTGTACCCGTAATATTTTGTACGTTGGTAAATTCACCCGTTTGCGACCAAGCAGGATCGGCAGGATGAAAACTAATTAAAGCACATAAAATAAATACCGCTGCAAAGGTGCTGACGATGAGCCCCGTTTCTAATAGTCTTTGTACACCGTTTAGGCGCATAATTACCTATCCCTCATTATTATTTTTTACACTCACTTGGCAATAGAATACCTTAGCAGGAAATGTATTTTGATGCACTTTATCTTAACCATGATGGCCTGATTATGAACAAGTTTTTATTATTTAGTCGTACACTTATTAAAAAAGCAAAGTTGGCTGCAACAATAAAAGTATATTAAAGGCTGTTACTCTATCATTAAGCAACAAAAGGACGGATAACCACGCCCTCTTCACCTTTTACTTCTTCCATGACTACATAGGTGCGGCTTTCACTCACATTAGGCAGCTTTAATAATATATCACCGAGCACGCCTCGGTATTCTGACATATCGTTAACCCGGGTTTTTAATAAAAAGTCGAAATTACCCGAAACCAAATGACATTCTATAATTTCTTCGTGCTTTCTAACAGCGGCACTGAACTCTTCAAATACGTCGGGCGATGTTTTGGTAATGGTTACTTCCACATACACAGAAAGCCCTTGGCCAAGCTTGGCAGGATCAACCACGGCTTTGTAGCCTAAAATATATCCTTCGCGCTCTAGCTTTTTCACTCGCTCTAGACAGGGCGTGGCGCTTAGGCCAACTCGTCGGGCCAGTTCAACATTTGACAGGCGGCCATCGAGTTGTAATTCGACTAAAATCTTGCGATCAATACGGTCTAATAAGTTATGCATAGCTTTTTAGTTTTTTATTCTAATAAAATCGATTTAACAGATACTAACACTACAAAGACCTTAAAAAAAGGTGAGACACACTACCCTAGCATGAATATAATAGTGAAAAATTTTTATCCCGTTCTAACAAGGCAAAATTATGATTATTGGTGTACCTAAAGAAATTAAAAACCATGAGTACCGTGTAGGTATGGTTCCTGCGAGTGTTCGCGAACTTGTAAATCACGGTCACCAAGTGATTGTTGAAACTAACGCTGGTATGGGCATTGGTTTTACAGATGATGATTATGTTCAAGCAGGTGCTGAAATTTTAGAAACAGCTGCTGACGTTTTTGCAAAAGCAGAAATGATCATCAAGGTAAAAGAGCCACAAGCTGTTGAACGTGCAATGTTACGTGAAGACCAAATTCTTTTCACTTACCTTCACCTTGCACCGGATCTTCCACAAACTGAAGACCTTGTTAAAAGTAAAGCAATCTGTATTGCTTATGAAACAGTGACTGACGCACGCGGCGGTTTACCACTATTGGCACCAATGAGTGAAGTAGCGGGTCGTATGTCTATTCAAGCAGGTGCACAAGCGCTAGAAAAAGCAAACCACGGTCGTGGTATGTTACTAGGTGGTGTACCAGGTGTTGAGCCAGCTAAAGTTGTTGTTATTGGTGGCGGCATGGTTGGTCGTAGCGCTGCACAAATGGCGGTTGGCTTAGGTGCTGAGGTTGTTGTACTTGACCGTAACATCGACGTACTACGTGCACTAGACGCACAGTTTGGTAACAAAGTTAAAGCTATTTACTCAACAGCTGACGCGCTTGAAAAGCACGTACTAGAAGCTGACCTAGTAATTGGTGGCGTGCTTATCCCAGGTGCTGCTGCACCTAAACTAGTGACTGCTGAACACATTAAAGCAATGAAGCCAGGTGCTGCTATTGTTGATGTTGCGATTGACCAAGGTGGTTGTATTGCAACCTCTAAAGCAACTACGCACGCTGATCCTACTTTCATCGTTGATGAAGTTGTTCACTACTGTGTTGCTAACATGCCTGGTGCTGTTCCACGTACATCTACGTTTGCACTTAATAATGCAACATTACCGTTCATCATTAACCTTGCAAACAAAGGTTACAAAAAAGCACTACTAGATGACGCTCACTTCTTAAAAGGCTTAAACGTAATTAAAGGCCAAGTAACATACAAAGAAGTAGCTGAAGCGTTCAACATGGAATATGTTGACCCACGTACTGCAGTAGAAAACGCGTAACAATAATAGTTACCGCTTATACCTAAGTCATTATTTAGGTATAAGCATTAAAAAAGCAGCTAATTAGCTGCTTTTTTTGTATCTAAATTTTAGGGTCTGTGGTCAACAGACCCTCGTATTATATAAATCGTTTAATAATAAAATCGACTTTTACGCGCTTAGCTTGACCAAGCAGTTTTTTCACCGGCTGCGGGTAATCGTCCATGGTTTCTAAATCATCAGGGCCGGTTAAACGACGACAATGCTTTAAAATTTCTTGGCGTTCATTATCGATGTCGCGCATTATCGTTTGTTCAGGATCTTCTATTAGAATGCCATTTTCGATATCGAGCCCCCACGCACGCGGATTTAAGTTATGCCCACTGAGTAAATGTACTTTGCGGTCGCAGCAAATCCCTTTTAGATGGAACGAGTTACTCTCGTGTTTCCAAAGGTATACGTTTAGGTTGCCATTATCTATGTGGCGTTTTTGCGATTTTACAAACTTGTGCAAAATAGTTTCGTATAAATAAGGCAGTGCACCAATTTTACTAAATGGCTCGCTAGGTGGCAGGTAAAAATCGTTTGCGGTTTTATCGCCCACCACAATAGTCACCTGCTTACCTTGCTTTAATAAGCGACGTAAAGAGCGCATTAAAGGCGCTGGAAAATTAAAATACGGCGTGTATAACACCAACTCTTGCTCGGTGGTATCAAATAACGCTTTAATTAAGCGATTGAGCTCGTTATTACGACGGCCTAACCCTAAAAATAAACGAATACCCATTGCATGGGTATTAAACTCTTGCGCATTTTTATAGCTTGCCGATTTAAGCTCACGCATAAGTTGCTTTTGTTCAAGCTTAAAGTCAGCCATACGTTTAAGCGGTCGTTGATCAATTCTTGGTACCGCTTCAGAGCTTAATAAAGTTGATTCGATAAAATCGACTACTGAGTCACATAATTCGCTTTGCGATACTAAAAAGTAGCGATCGAGCCGGTATCGGTCGCTATATTGCAAATACACATTATTTAAACTGGCACCGCTGTAGAGCAGTGTGTCGTCAATAACAAAGCCTTTTAAATGCAACACCCCAAACAGTTCTTTTGCCTTTACGGGGACACCATACACTTGAACGTTTGAATTAAATTTTTCTAAATCGTCGCAATATAAGCTTGCATTGCCCTCTGACTTTTCAGCTCCAATTAAACCGCGTTGCGCACGATGAAAATCCACCAATACTTTTATCTCAAGCGCAGGATTAGCTAACGAAGCACTGTGCAGTGCAGCTAATATTTCACGACCCGCTTCATCATCTTGTAAGTAAAGTGTGGTGATATAAATTCGTTTTTTTGCGTTGGCAATTAAATCTAACAATTGCGTACGGTATTCTTGCGCATTGGTTAAGACGTTAACGTCTTTTGAAGTCAACCCAAATGCGGGTTTCTCTTGCCAAAATAACATAGTTGCCTATTCACTTAGGTCACATAATTAAGCAGTGACAAATCAAAATTAGTTAAAAGATAACAAAAAAAATCAGGCTGGTCATGAATTAACGTCGTTTTATTGGCTAACAGTCTATTTATTAGTCGAGCACTGCTTGTAAGTCATTTGCTAGTACACATTAATGAACAGCTTCGGAATTTGCGAAAAAAAATAATCTCATCTTTTATTTACTTCCTGCTTGTTTTTCTTAGAATCGGGCGCATTAAAACCGTATTAAACGTTTAGGAAAAGATCATGACTGAAGCAAAACATTGTAAGTTACTTATTTTAGGTTCGGGCCCTGCAGGCTATACAGCTGCAGTTTACGCTGCACGTGCTAATTTAAACCCTGTTTTAATTACAGGTATTCAACAAGGTGGCCAGCTAACAACCACCACTGAAGTTGAAAACTGGCCTGGCGATGCACACGGTTTAACTGGTCCTGCATTAATGGATCGTATGAAAGAGCATGCAGAACGCTTTGAAACTGAAATTGTGTTCGACCACATCAATAAAGTTGACGTATCTAAGCGCCCTTTCACACTAACCGGTGACCAAGGTACTTACACCTGTGATGCTTTAATCATTGCAACAGGTGCCTCTGCTAAATATTTAGGCTTAGAGTCTGAGACTAATTTCCAAGGTCGTGGCGTTTCAGCTTGTGCAACCTGTGACGGCTTTTTCTATAAAGGTCAAAAAGTAGCGGTTGTTGGTGGTGGTAATACAGCGGTTGAAGAAGCGTTATACCTGTCTAACATTGCTGATGAAGTTCATGTTATTCACCGTCGTGATAGTTTCCGTAGTGAAAAAATTCTTGCTGACCGACTTGCTGAAAAAGCTGCGAACGGTAATGTTGTCATGCACTACAACCGTACACTCGATGAAGTGCTTGGTGACCAAATGGGTGTTACCGGCGTTCGCATTAAAGATGTAGCATCAGATGCTACTGAAGAACTTGATTTAGCGGGTGTGTTTATTGCCATTGGCCATAAGCCAAACACCGATATGTTTGAAGGTCAGCTAGAAATGAAAGACGGCTACTTAGTAGTTGAGTCTGGTCTTAACGGTAATGCAACACAAACTAGTGTGCCAGGCGTATTTGCTGCCGGTGATGTGTCTGATCATATCTACCGTCAAGCAATCACTTCTGCGGGTACTGGCTGTATGGCTGCACTTGATGCAGAACGCTTTTTAGATAACCTATAAGTTTTCATAACATATAGTAAGGGCTGAATTTTCAGCCCTTTTTTTGTGGCCAAAAATTATAAAGGCTCATCCAACACCGAAAAGTACTCATTGCAGCCGTATAAACATTCACAAAATTTATACTGAAAATCAATCGTATTTATACAATTAATGGCTTAGGTACGATAGGATCTAAGGGTGAGCAACGAATACCGTCAAATTATATAAGTAAAACTAGCTATAATTATCGTCAGGAATAAAAGCTTTATTCATTTAGGCATTACTAGAGACTGTAAAATCAGTTAAAATGCTTAACTTCATATCAAGTAAATTACCGAGAGTTTTCTATGAGTTTGTATACAAAATATATGGAAGAAATCCAAACCCGTAAAACGGAGCTTGGATTAAGCCCACAACCAATCGATAGCGCTGAACTAGTATCAGAAATAATTAATCAAATTAAAGATACTAATAACGAGCACCGTAAAGATTCACTGCATTTCTTTATTTATAATACTTTACCTGGAACAACTAGTGCTGCGGGCGTTAAAGCACAGTTTCTAAAAGAAATCATTTTAGGTGAAGAGCACGTTGCAGAGATCACTCCAGAATTTGCATTTGAACTGCTTTCACACATGAAAGGCGGCCCGTCAATTGAAATGCTAATTGATTTAGCATTTGGTGATGACGCAGCAATCGCAGCACAAGCGGCTGAAGTACTTAAAACTCAGGTGTTCTTATACGATGCTGATATGGAGCGTATTAAAGCGGCCTACGAAGCAGGCAATGCAATTGCTAAAGAATTACTAGAGAGTTTCTCAAAAGCTGAATTCTTTACAAAACTACCTGACATCGAAGAAAAAATCGAAGTAGTAACTTACATTGCTGGTGAAGGCGACATCTCAACTGATTTACTGTCTCCAGGTAACCAAGCACACTCACGTGCTGACCGTGAATTACACGGTAAGTGTATGATCACTGAAGAAGCACAACAAGAAATCGTTGAACTTCAAAAGAAACACCCTAATGCTAAAGTAATGCTTATTGCTGAAAAAGGCACAATGGGCGTTGGTTCATCTCGTATGTCTGGTGTAAATAACGTTGCACTTTGGGCAGGTAAACAAGCAAGTCCATACGTTCCTTTCATCAACATTGCACCTGTTGTTGCAGGTACTAATGGTATCGCACCAATCTTCTTAACGACGGTTGATGTAACCGGCGGTATTGGTCTTGATCTTAAAAACTGGGTTAAGAAAGTAGATGCAGACGGCAATACTGTAACTGATGAAAATGGCGATGCAGTGCTTGAAGAAGCTTATTCAGTTGCCACAGGTACTGTATTAACAATCAATACAAAAGAGAAAAAGCTTTATAACGGTGATAAAGAACTGGTTGATGTATCATCAGCGTTCACACCGCAAAAAGTTGAATTCATGAAAGCTGGTGGTTCATACGCTGTAGTATTTGGTAAGAAACTACAAACGTTTGCTGCTGAAACGCTCGGCATTGAAACTCCTCTTGTGTATGCACCTTCAAAAGAAATTTCACATGAAGGCCAAGGCTTAACAGCGGTTGAAAAAATCTTTAACCGTAATGCGGTAGGTGTTCTATCTGATACACCACTTCATGCAGGCTCAAACGTTCGCGTTAAAGTGAACATCGTTGGTTCGCAAGATACAACCGGTCCAATGACAGCACAAGAATTAGAAGCGATGGCGGCTTCAACGATTTCACCACTTGTTGATGGTGCTTGTCAGTCTGGTTGTCACACTGCATCAGTATGGGATAGCAAAGCACAAGCTAACATTCCTAAACTAATGGCGTTTATGAATAAGTTTGGTTTGATCACTGCACGTGACCCGAAAGGCGTTTACCATGCAATGACTGACGTTATTCACAAAGTATTGAACGACATTACAATTGATGATCGCGCTATCATCATCGGTGGTGACTCGCATACTCGTATGTCTAAAGGCGTTGCCTTTGGTGCCGATTCAGGTACTGTTGCTGTTGCACTTGCAACCGGTGAATCAGCGATGCCGATTCCTGATTCAGTTAAAGTGACGTTTAAAGGCAAAATGGCTAAGCACATGGATTTCCGCGACGTTGTACATGCAACGCAAGCGCAAATGCTTAAGCAATTTGGTGGCGAAAACGTATTCCAAGGTCGTATCATTGAAGTGCATATTGGTACCCTAATGGCTGACCAAGCGTTTACTTTCACTGACTGGACTGCAGAAATGAAAGCGAAAGCGTCAATCTGTATTTCAAATGATGAAACGCTAATTAAGTCAATTGAACTTGCTAAATCACGTATCCAAATCATGATCAACAAAGGTATGGATAACGAAGCGCAAACGCTACAAGGTCTAATCGACTTAGCTGACAAACGTATTGCAGGTATTCAATCTGGTGAAGAGCCAGCACTTTCTCCAGACGACAACGCTAAATACCACGCAGAAGTTGTGGTTGATTTGGACCAAATCGTTGAGCCAATGATTGCCGATCCAGACGTGAACAACGATGATGTTTCTAAGCGTTATACTCACGATGTGATCCGCCCTGTTTCTTTTTACAACGACAAACCTGTTGATTTAGGTTTCGTTGGTTCATGTATGGTTCACAAAGGCGATATGAAAATTATTGCTCACATGCTGCGTAACCTAGAAAAGAAAAACGGTTCTATCTCATTCAAAGCACCATTAGTTGTTGCGCCACCAACATACAACATTGTTGATGAGCTTAAAGCGGAAGGCGACTGGGATATTCTTGCTAAATACGCTGGTTTTGAATTTGACGATGAAAAACCAAAAACAGCGGCACGTACTAAGTATGAAAATATCCTATACCTAGAACGCCCTGGTTGTAACTTATGTATGGGTAACCAAGAAAAAGCAGAACCTGGTGACACTGTTATCGCAACATCAACTCGTCTGTTCCAAGGCCGTGTAGTAGCCGATACATCTGAGAAAAAAGGTGAGTCACTACTAGGTTCTACGCCGGTTGTAGTACTTTCTACTGTACTTGGTCGTTTCCCGACTATCGAAGAGTATAAGTCTGCGGTTGAAGGTATTGACCTTACCTCGTTTACACCTGTTGAAGAAGCAATGACAACTAAGTTTAACGCTGGACAAGCAGTACCTGTAAAAGTGGTTAGCTAATTCGATTAGTTTACCATTTAATTAAGCGCGTTTTTTAACGCGCTTTTTTTATGTCTAAAATTTACCTAACAGGAATGTAAGCCCAGCTCAACCCTATGGACAACAAAATAATTTGTGGTTTGTGATTTTAAAGCAACAGGTTACACTTTACCTTGACCATGCAGTTATTCAATCGGTGTTATGACTAAACAACTCTATCAACTCGCTCAAAGCCACTTTGCTTTTCCTGATCCCAACCATGCATTAGATGATCCCGATGGTTTACTTGCCATTGGTGGATGCTTATCGGTAGCGCGATTAAAAAATGCCTACAGCCAAGGTATTTTTCCGTGGTTTAGTGAGCACGAGCCAATTATGTGGTGGTCGCCTAGTGAGCGCGGTATTGTTGAGCTCAATGACTTTCATGTTAGTAAAAGCCTACGAAAACATTTAAAAAAGCATCCGGTCACCGTAACCATAAACCATGCCTTTGAAGAAGTGATAGAAGCATGTCGCGATCAACGTATTGATACCGATGGCACCTGGATCACCCCACAAATGCAACAGGCGTACATTAATGCCCATCACCATGGCCTTGCTCATAGTTTAGAGGTTTGGCGCGAGGGAGAGCTTGCAGGTGGCTTATATGGGATTATGCAAACCGGTGTTTTTTGTGGTGAATCAATGTTTCATCATCAAACAAATTGCTCCAAACTGGCTATGTGGGCGCTAGTTAATTGGCTTAAACGCCATAATGCTCATTTTATTGATTGCCAATTAGAAAATCCTTATTTAATGTCGTTAGGTGCCAGCGTTATTCCACGTGAAGAATTTTTAACTAAACTTAATAAAGCACAATGTTACACCCCACCTGACAGCATGTGGCAACCACAGGAGCTATTAGCGATTTATGAATGAACAACTTCCCGCTCGTATTGGCCTAAGCCAACCATTTGAATGCAGTTATTTGCCTAACCGCCAAGAGCAACTGTTGGTCATACTCGATCCAAGTTGTTACAGCAGCAATAAGTTTGAGTCATTATTAGGATTGGGCTTTCGTCGCAGTGGTAACCAAATTTACCGTCCGCACTGCCCTATTTGCAGCGCGTGTAGTTCTGTGCGCGTTTTAGCTGATGAGTTTATGCCGACAAAATCGCAAAAACGTAAACTTAACAAAGCAAAAAACCGCTTTGAGGTAAAATATTCTCAAGTTGAACGCGAACAATACTATCCACTTTACAGTAAATACATTAGCTTGCGTCACCAAGACGGTTCTATGTATCCACCTGATAAATTACAATTTCAAAGCTTTTTGTTTTGTAGTTGGTTAACCATTACTTTTATAGAGCTTTGGGATCAAGATAACTTAGTGGCTGTTGCTGTAACTGATTGTATGGACAACGCTATTTCGGCAATTTATACATTTTTTGACCCTGACTATGAGCACTTTAGTTTAGGCACTGTAATGATATTACAGCAACTCAAATTTGCTAAACTACAACAAAAACAATTTGTTTATTTAGGCTACCAAATAGATGAATGCGACAAAATGAACTATAAAACGCAGTTTTTACCTGCTCAAAAACAGTGCAATGACCAGTGGCTGGCTATTTAATTTACAAAAATAGCCCCTGCGCCTTTACTTATTGGCGTATTTTGGGCAAAATCTGCAGCGTTTAACTATTAAAGAGGTGTTACGCTAAACATGGCGAAAGAAGACGTAATCGAAATGCAAGGGACAGTCCTTGATACTTTACCAAATACAATGTTCCGAGTTGAGCTAGAAAATGGTCACGTAGTTGTGGCTCATATTTCAGGTAAAATGCGCAAAAACTATATCCGTATTTTAACCGGCGATAAAGTAACGGTAGAAATGACTCCTTACGATTTATCGAAAGGTCGTATCGTATTCCGTGCTCGCTAAGTAAGTGCGTAAACGAGATTTAGTTTTTGGCTAGTGAAAACTAGCTTTAAGCGTTTATTAAATGTAATTAATGGTAGTAGCCAGTAATTACATTTAATAAACAAAAAACCCAGCCTTTGCTGGGTTTTTTGTTGTCTATTTCTTTGGCAAATAAAAAAGCCTGCGCAAAGCAGGCTTTTGTATAACGACCATTAGGCTGGGGTTAAATCACTTTCGTAATCAAAACGCAGCTTTTTATCTTTAACCGATACTTTTACTGTACCGCCAGAGATTAGCTCGCCAAACAGTATTTCGTTTGCTAATTGCTTTTTAAGGTCTTCCTGAATAACACGTGCCATAGGGCGTGCGCCCATTGCTTTGTCATAGCCTTTGTCAGCCAACCATTCACGTGCTTTAGACGTCAGCTCAAGATTAACTGATTTCTTGTCTAGTTGCGCTTGAAGCTCCACAACAAACTTATCAACCACTTGTAAAATAACTTCTTTATTAAGGTGATTAAACCAAATAATGTTATCTAAGCGGTTTCTAAATTCTGGTGAAAATACTTTATTAATTTCACCCATTGCATCGTGCGTATGGTCTTGCTCACTAAAGCCAATCGACTTACGTGTGGTTTCTTGAACGCCGGCATTAGTGGTCATCACCACCACGACGTTTCTAAAGTCGGCTTTACGGCCATTATTATCAGTTAGCGTACCGTGATCCATAACTTGCAATAAAATGTTGTAGATATCTGGATGGGCTTTTTCAATCTCATCCAAAAGTACAACAGCGTGTGGATTTTTAATGACCGCTTCTGTTAGTAAGCCGCCTTGTTCAAAACCAACATAACCCGGAGGCGCACCAATTAAACGGCTCACCGCATGGCGCTCAACATATTCAGACATATCAAAACGAATAAACTCAACGCCCATACATTTAGCTAATTGCTTGGTAACCTCAGTTTTACCTACCCCCGTTGGGCCTGCAAATAAGAATGAGCCTACGGGTTTGTTCTCATTCGCTAAACCTGAACGCGACAAACGAATGGCAGAAGTTAATGCATCAATAGACTGATCTTGCCCAAACACTAACATTTTTAAGTTACGGTCTAAGTTTTTCAGCGTTTCTTTATCAGACGATGATACATTTTGTGGCGGGATACGCGCCATTTTTGACACAATCAGCTCGATATCAGAAACACCAATCGTTTTTTTACGTTTAGAGGTAGGTAACAAGCGTTGGCTTGCACCCGCTTCATCAATAACATCAATCGCTTTATCAGGCAGATGACGTTCGTTAATGTACTTAGCGCTAAGCTCGGCTGCCGCCTTCAACGCTTTTTGCGTGTAACGAATACCATGGTGTGCTTCATAACGCTCTTTTAAGCCGTTAAGAATTTTAGTGGTGTCTTCCACACTGGGCTCAAGCACATCAATTTTTTGAAAGCGACGTACCAAGGCACGGTCTTTCTCAAAAATGTTTTTGTACTCACCATAGGTGGTAGAACCCATACAACGCAATTGACCACTAGAAAGTAGCGGTTTAATTAAGTTTGAGGCATCCATTACCCCACCCGATGCAGCACCTGCACCGATAATGGTATGAATTTCATCTATAAATAAAATAGAGCCTGGTTTAGCTTGCAGCTCTTTTAATAAGCTTTTAAAGCGCTTCTCAAAATCGCCTCGGTATTTAGTACCTGCAAGCAAAGCGCCCATATCTAATGAGTAAACAACCGCATCAGCAATAACTTCAGGCACTTGCTCGTTAACAATTCGATACGCTAAACCCTCAGCAATAGCTGTTTTACCAACGCCGGCTTCACCAACCAGTAATGGGTTGTTCTTTTTACGACGACACAACACCTGTACAGTGCGTTCTACTTCGCTGTCGCGACCAACAAGCGGGTCAATGTTGCCCTCTTTGGCTTGTATGTTGAGATTAGTGGTGAAGCTGTCGAGCTTACTCGCTTCTTCACTGGCAACTTCTTGCACTTCTTCATGTATATCGTCAGTGTCATCGCCTAATTCGTCGTCACCTTTGGCAATCCCATGAGAAATAAAATTAACAATATCAAGGCGAGAAATATCATTCTTTTTAAGTAAATAAACTGCTTGGCTTTCTTGCTCAGAAAAAATAGCCACCAGCACATTTACACCAGTCACTTCATTTTTTCCCGAAGATTGCACATGAAATACTGCGCGCTGTAATACACGCTGAAAACCAAGCGTTGGTTGAGTTTCGCGTTCTTCTTCTAAATCAGGAATAACCGGTGTGGTTTCATCAATAAATTCAAGTAACTCTGTTTTTAATCCAGAAATGTCAACACCACACGCATTAAGCGCTTCTCCAGCTGATGGATTATCGAGTAGAGCTAATAAAAGATGCTCTACGGTCATAAACTCATGACGACGTGTACGCGCTTCACGAAACGCGGTGTTCAAAGTTAGTTCTAAGTCTTTATTTAGCATTGGCAACCCCTTACAGAGATAATAATTTTATACCGCACTTCAAAGATGAAAGTTCACCTTTGTGGTATTTATTCCTGCTCACAACTACATAGCAGTGGATGCTCGTTATCCCTTGAGTAGCGGTTAACTTGCTCAGCCTTGGTATGTGCTACATCTGCGCTGTAAACACCACAAATGCCCTTACCTTGCTGATGTATTTGCAGCATCACATCAGTTGCTCTATCGCTATCCATATTAAAAAACGTCATCAAGATCTCAATTACAAAATCCATCGGCGTGTAATCATCGTTGTTTAACACAACTTTATATTTTCGCGGTGGCTGCAACTTTTGCTTTTCACTATCGCGAACGGTGTCGATAACACCAGAATCTTTCATACCACTCATAATTAAATATAGTCTTGTCTTTGTAACTCAAGCAAACTTGAATAAAAAAATAAATAAAATGTTAAAAAATAACCCAAAACACTTGACTGGTTGCTTAAATAAACTACAGTCAAATGGTGATTGATTAAACCTTAGTCAGTCTAGCAAACAATACAGTTTAGGATAACTAAATTAGTCAACTTATAGAAGGATGTAGAAGTATGGCTTGTGGTAAAGTCAAATGGTTCAACAACGCCAAAGGTTTTGGTTTCATCGTAGAAGACGGTTGCGAGAACGACATTTTTGCTCATTACTCCACTATTGTAATGGACGGATACAAGACGCTTAAAGCTGGTCAAGATGTTACCTTCGAATTACAACAAGGCCCTAAAGGTCTACACGCTACTAATATAGCCCCTAACGGCGATATTTTAGAGTGATTGTAAATATGAGACTAAAGCGAGAGACCTATTTAGATCCTCGCTTAATTCCCTAAAACCCCTAACCACTTCCATATTAATTGCTTCATTGTTCGTTAATTCAACCCCACTCCTTGATTTTATTTTATCTACCCCAATAATTTCACTATTAGATGTTTAACTGCTGGCGTTTGGCGCGTAATCCTAGCCCTTTTTAGCCAAGCTTGTTACACTCTTTATCCTGTAAAACGTAATTACTTTAGCCTAATGGCTAGTTTAGATTTACATAAATTTTAGTTATAAAAGACACTAGTCCGTCAGGTGTGATTATTCTTACCTTGTTTAGGTTATACGAGTACCAACACCTAACAGACTACTCATTGCATACATTAATACTTTATTTATAAGGTATTAGGCGATGATTTCTTTGCATTGTTGAATTTGGCCAATGCGGCCTACTATCTAGGAATGATGATGACATCAAAAATTATCTATACAAAAACGGACGAAGCTCCGGCATTAGCAACGTATTCGTTGTTACCAATTATCCAAGCGTACACAAATGCGGCAGGTGTTGAAGTTGAAACACGCGACATCTCACTCGCTGGTCGTGTTATTGCGAGCTTCCCGGATTACCTAACAGAAGAACAACGCATTGGTGATGCACTTGCAGAACTTGGCGAAATGGCGAAAACACCAGAAGCTAATATCATTAAATTACCGAACATCAGTGCCTCAGTTCCACAACTTCGCGCTGTAATTAAAGAGCTTCAAGAAAAAGGTTATGCACTTCCAGAATACCCTGTAGAACCTAAAAACGATGAAGAAAAAGCGATTCAAGCCGCCTATGACAAAATTAAAGGCAGTGCAGTAAACCCTGTACTTCGTGAAGGTAACTCTGACCGTCGCGCACCAAGTTCAGTAAAAGAATATGCACGTAATAACCCACATTCTATGGGTGCATGGAGCAAAGATTCACAGTCTTATGTTGCAAGCATGGAAGAAGGTGACTTCTTTGGTTCAGAGCAGTCACTAACTGTTGATGAAGCAACGGATGTTCGTATTGAACACGTAGCGGCTAATGGCGATATCACTGTACTTAAGCAAAGCACACCGCTACTTGCTGGTGAAGTTATTGATGCATCACGTATTAGTGCTGCAAAATTACAAGCATTCCTTGAAGCTGAAATTAATGCAGCTAAAGAAAAAGGCGTGTTATTTTCGCTTCATATGAAAGCGACCATGATGAAAGTATCTGATCCGATCATCTTTGGTCACGCTGTAAAAGTATTTTACAAAGACGTTTTTGCAAAACACGGTGCACTTTTTGAAGAGCTAGGTGTTGATGTAAATAACGGTTTAGGCGATGTGTACTCTAAAATTCAAACTTTAGATGACGCTAAGCGCGAAGAAATTGAAGCTGACATTCAAGCTGTTTACGCTGACCGCCCTGCTATCGCAATGGTTGATTCTCATCGCGGTATTACAAACTTACACGTACCAAGTGATGTGATCATCGATGCCTCTATGCCTGCTGCAATTCGTTCAAGCGGTCAAATGTGGAATAAAGACGATAAATTACAAGACACAAGCTTTGTAATTCCAGATCGTTGTTACTCTGGCGTTTACCAAGCAACGATTGATTTTTGTAAAGAGCACGGTGCATTTGATCCTACGACTATGGGTAGCGTACCAAACGTTGGCCTTATGGCTCAAAAAGCAGAAGAGTACGGCTCACACGATAAAACATTTGAAGCAAAAGCTGACGGTACTATCCGTGTTGTAGACACAAACGGTAATACATTACTTGAGCACAGTGTTGAGAAAGGCGATATCTGGCGCATGTGTCAGGTTAAAGATGCACCTATTCAAGATTGGGTTAAACTTGCAGTAAACCGCGCTCGCGCAACAGGTAATCCGGCTATTTTCTGGTTAGATGCAGAACGTGCACACGATGCTGAGCTAATCAAAAAAGTAAATAAATACCTGCCAGATCACGACACTGCTGGCCTAGATATTCAAATTTTATCGCCAATGGATGCAACCTTGTTCTCACTAGCACGCATCAAAGAAGGTAAAGACACAATTTCTGTAACAGGTAACGTGTTACGTGATTACTTAACAGATTTATTCCCAATTTTAGAATTGGGTACCAGTGCTAAAATGCTTTCAATTGTGCCACTAATGAATGGCGGTGGTTTATTTGAAACTGGTGCGGGTGGCTCTGCACCTAAGCACGTTCAACAATTCGAAAAAGAAAACCACTTACGTTGGGATTCTTTAGGTGAATTCTTAGCACTTGCTGCGTCACTTGAGCACCTAAGCACAACAACAGGTAACAAAAAAGCACAAGTACTTGCAGATACACTTGATAAAGCTACCGGCACATTCTTAGCTGAAAACAAGTCGCCTTCACGTAAAGTAAAAGAGATTGATAACCGTGGTTCTCATTTCTTCTTATCTTTATTCTGGGCACAAGAACTTGCTAAGCAAAATGATGACAGCGAGCTTAAAGCGCAGTTTACGCAAATTGCTAGCGACCTTGAAACTAACAAAGAGCAAATTGTTAGCGAGCTAAACGATGCACAGGGTCCAGCAATGGACATTGGCGGATACTTCCAGCCAAATGACGATGCAGCTTTTAAAGCAATGCGCCCAAGCACAACATTTAACGAGATTTTATCTAAACTGGTATAAATCCATTAAATGAATGAAAAGGCGCTCCAAAGAGCGCCTTTTTTTGTGCCTAATAGCTATTCGCTTATTTAAGTGGTTTACTTTGCGGATTAGTATAAGTAAAAGGCATTCATAAAAAAGGCCGCTAATGCGGCCTTTATATTCAACTAAACAAGTTTATTTAGTGTATGCACGTGGCATGTTTGATTCTGTTGTATAGCGCTCACGCAGTTTATCTTGGCGAGATTCAGTACTTACCTCAACCCCATTAATAAACATTTTATTTACGTGGCTGCTCAGCTCAAACGGGTCATTACTCCACATTACAACATCAGCGGCTTTACCCACTTCTAAGCTACCAGCATTAATACCAAATACATCAGCCACATTTGAAGTCATCGCTTTTAATGCGCCTTGCTGGCTCATACCGTAAGACACTGCATTACCGGCATCATAGCGGAGCTGGTAAACATTATGACTGGCATCGCCACCCACAGTTAAAAGTACTTTAACACCTGCTTTTTCTAGTATGCCGGCATTATTTAGGCTTGCATGTAATGAATCAAAACTGCCTGGTAAGTTATCCATTGCACTGATGATCACAGGAATACCCGCTTTTGCGATACGATCTTTAACTACAACGGCATCTTGCGCACCATTAAGAACAATATTTACCCCAAACTGCTGTTTCACTTTTATAAGTTCAACAATATCCGATGCACGCGACACACTAATTAGTAATGGCATATCGCCTTTTAGTACTTTAGCCATTATTTTATCTTCAGCACTTGGCTTAGCATCGTCTTTTTTAGCTTCTTTGCTTGCTTTAGTTTGGTGATCATCTAACTTATTGATCAGTGTTTGCAACGTAAATGCACGAGAGCCTTTGCTACGCTCACCCAAATGAACCACTAATGCCGCTTGCTTTTTGTTTACGCTTTCAAAGCTACCACTTAAATCCACCACACTGGCAAGGCCCGCAAAAATACTGTCACCACCGTATGGAGTGATTAAGTCACGAGTAACACCGCCTTTACGTGCATAAGGGATTAGGCTTGAACGAGGGTTAAATGCCAAGCTTGCATCAAAATCAATACCTGCTTTTTCTTCTCCCGCATCGCGAGAGCCTGCAACCGCACCTACTTCAACTAAACCAAGTTGATTTACAGTGGCAATAAAACCAGGGGTCACGATTTGACCTTTGGCATCAATAATTTTATCTGCTTTAACATCGCTAGGATTGATTGCAGTAATTTTGCCATCATTCATTACGATGCTGGCAGACTCTAATACGCCTTGATCTGATGATGTATGTAAAGTTGCATTAATAATAGCAAGAGATTGAGCGCTCACCGCACCCGATGCTAGTAACCCTGCAGCAACCAGAGAAAGCGAAAACGAACGTGATAATTTTTTCATTCTGGGTGCTCCTTATTGTTGACCTAACATAAAATCACTTTGTGCTTGGAATGCGCTATCGTTTCTATCGTAAACTTTTGCGCCATCAACAAACACTTGCTCTGCTTTTGCGTAAACGCTAAATGGGCTTTGATTCCAAATAACCACATCAGCTTGTTTACCTGCTTCAAGTGAGCCTGTTTTATCTTCAATGCCGAGTGATTTAGCGGCATTAGCCGTGATCCACTTAATTGCATGCTGCTCAGAAATATCAAAACCATTTTGGTTTGCACTGTACATTACTTTTGCGGCTTCTTGATTTAAGCGCTGAATCGTCGTGTCTGAGTCTGAATGCACAACGGCACATGAGTTTTTAACTGCATCAACAATCGCTACGTTCTCTTGTACCATATCGTAGGCTTCCATTTTAAAGCCCCACCAGTCTGGCCAAAGTGCTGCACACGAGCCATTTTCAGCCAGTAAATCTGCGATTTTATAAGCTTCAATACCGTGATGGAATGTACCCGCATGGTAATTAAACTCTTTAGAAAGGTCGATCATCATCGCCATTTCTTCAGCTTTATAACAGTGATTGTGAATACGAACCTCACCCTCTAAAACACCGCGAAGGGTATCGTATTTAATATCGCGGTGTGGAGCTTCTGGGTTTTTACCCGCAGCGTAATCAGCATCGTATTTATCCCAAGCACGCTTGTACTCTTGCGCACCAATCCAAGCTGTGCGATAGCCTGCCATATTACCCATACGTGTCATCGGTAATTCACCTTTACGGCCATAAACGCGTTTAGGGTTTTCACCACACGCCATTTTTAAACCGTATGGTGCATCAGGAAACTTCATCCCTTGCATGGTGTGAGCCGGTACATTTTTAAGGGTAACGCCACGTCCACCAAATAAATTAGCTGAACCTGGTAAAATTTGTAAAGAGGTAATACCGCCTTCACGTGCGCGATTAAAGCCTGGATCTTGTGGCCAAATTGAATGCTCAACCCATACTTCTGCTGTATTTGGGCTAGTCATTTCGTTGCCATCTTGGTGAGACTCAACCGACGGATTTGGATAAGCACCTAAATGAGAGTGAACATCAATAATACCTGGTGTTACCCATTTGCCTTGCGCATCGATAGTGGTGTCTGCGTTAGCGGTTAAATCTTTACCAACTTGCTGTACTTTACCATCAACAAGTAATACATCGGCTTCATCTAAACGCTCACCCGTGCCTGTTAATACAGTGGCATTGGTAATTAATGTGCTTGATGTAGCAACGGGTTGATAAGTACTTGGGTATGGGTTTTTATTAATGGTTACTTTTGCATCTTGCGGGCCGCTTTCTTGGCAACCAACAAGAGCCGCTGCTAAACCAACAGCTAACAATGAGGGAGCAAATTTTTGCATGTTTTTAGGTTCTCCTGTTTTTTTACTACTTTAGCGAAAGCAAACGCATAAAGCTAAAAAAACAGGTGAAAAGGCGGTTATTTAAGGTGAGTTTCTGTAATTATTTTTTTATATAATTGTTATAAAGCTTATCCAGTGCCCCTTCAGTGGTGAGCGATGGATCTTTACTAATAAAGTGTTTAACCGTTCGGGTTACAAAATCCGAATTTTGCTTATGTAATTTTGAAAAATCTTTAATTAATGTATTACCATCTTTTGCGGCGGTGACTTTATCATGACGATGCCTGTATTGGCTCAATGCCTTATTAAAATCGCCTTGATAATCCTCGACTAAAATTTTATAAAAATCACTTTTTTGTACTTTTAATACAGTAATGCAATAGTTAAGCGCTTCTTTAAAGTCGGTAAATACGGTGCCTTCTACATCAAACTCTTTGGTTTTTTCGCGCACCGTAACGCGCGCTTCTTCAGTGGCATAACTAAACCCTGTAAAGGCGAGTCGCTCAGCCGCTTCTTTACCGAGTTTCATGCCCGCTTGAATGCTGTGCGCAAATTCATCGCTCATGTCGCCAAGCTCGCTTTCTTCCCACATGTTGTACACACGTAAGGGCTTGGCGTATTTATTTGATAGTTTCTTTTTAAGCTTACTAAAACGCTCATCAATGGTCATTAAGCGTTCATTATGAAGTAATGCATGGCATTCATAACAAGCCGCAATAGCAACAAAATCTGCTTCTTCGCCTAAATCAATAATACTTTGTAACATGTGCAATGGTGGGCAATGATCGCGCTCTGTTGCCTCACACCCGCAATAAAAACATTGGTTAAAATGCTGTTGCTCACACGCATAAGCTTGCTGGTAGTAACTGGCTAACGTTTTATTCACAATTGCGCTCCAAAAATATAAAATGCCACAAATTTAGGGCGCGATAATAACAGTCTGAAAAAATATTTCAGTATGAAAACGCTAAAGTGTGTCAAAAATAAATTATTTAACCTGAACTTTGGTTAAGAGATTTACTAATATATTGAATTATATTAATAATTTAGTTCGTTTTCTCCAGCTAGAAATTTACAGTGAAAACAAGGCGAATTTTCGCGTCAATAGCGGGCCTATTGCAAGTAAATTCAACGCAGTTAGCGCTGAAAATAGCTGCTTGAGATAGATTTATTATCCATAGTTCAGGTTACTTATGAACAACTTTTCATACACCTACAAAATTGCATAATTTATATACACATCTTCTTACAGCTTGTCCCATTCAGTTAACAACATTCTGGCTACATTAAACAATACTTAAGTTGCACATAAACAAAGAGGAAAATACTATGATTTCTTTCAAAGCAACTCTATATTCAACTGTATTATTGGGCGCAGCAACATTAACAGCGCCTGTAATGGCAACCACTTTTGTTGCCGCTGATTCATCACCCGGTACACAAGTTTGCATGGCCGTTGCATCTAACAAACAACTGACACTGCACAAAACAATTAAAGAGCTCCATACCAACAAGCATGTAATTGGCAAAAAATTACGCTGCAATGATTTATCAATGAATGATTTTGTAGCGCTTTATGATTTAAACAAATCTGCACGCTTTTTCAATATTGAGGCTACCACCAGCACATCAATAAGGGATTTGGCAAAGGTAAATAAACCGATGGTGGTTATTATGGCGGGGATCTAAATAACCTAAATTATGACTAGGAAATCGGTTTTTAATACGTTCAATTTATGCGAATCAAACACGTTAAGCAGGGCTTAGTACCTGCTTAACGTGTATTTATTATTAAATAAGCGCTGCCAACAAACCAAACAAGCCACCAAATACCCCACCCCATACAACGAGCCAACCTAAGTGTTCGCGGATCATAGTTTGAATTATTTCTTTTACCATTTTAGGGGTGAGTTCATCTAAGCGTTCATCCACTAATTTGAGTACTGTATTATGTAAATTTTCCGCGTTGTTGCCTTGAGTAAGCATATCGCTTAGTAGCATTTTAAAATCGTCGGTGCCGCTTATTTGCACCAGTGATAATTGCATTTTTTCGATAAATTTTTCTCGCATTGGCTCAACGGCTTCAGTGCCGCCAAACATTGCCAGCATGCTGCCAAATTGTGATTGCTCTATCACCACTAACAAATTATCGAAAGCGGGATTTAAATCTACCTTTTCAATTACCGATTCAAAGTCTATCGTTGGCTGCGCCTTGCTTAGAAGCTTGTCTATTTTATGCTCAGAAAAGAACTCCGTAAGTATTAAATTTCTTATAGCTACTTTAAAGCTTTCAAACTTGAGCGCAATCACCCCCGATCCATATAAAAACGGGACTTTTTCAAATAGCATATGAATAGCGAGTAAGTTTGTAACCGCACCAGAGAGTGCAAATAAGCCCACCGAAAGTACAATGGCTTGATCAAATACAAAACCAATAACAACACAACACGCTGCCAATAAGTTAGTGATAAAACTTTTATTCATTTTTATTCCATTTCAGTGATTTCTATCAGAAATTGATAGTCTTAATTTTACACCGATTAATTTGTTTATTTAATCCCTTTTTGCCATAGTTTATTTATAGGTTTAAAAGGTGAGCAATTGTTATGTGGAAAACAATCAATCAACAGATCAGCCAAGCTATCCATTACGATTTTAAACACACCCATAAACGTCAGTTGCAAAACACATCAACCGATAAGCTTTTCCATATAAGTGATGGCAAGCACAATTATTTAGTTAAAATTGCGCAAAAGAATGAGCTCGATCGCTTTGAAGCACAAGCACAGGGCTTAAAACAACTCACTCAAAACAGTATATTTATGGTGCCCGACTGTATTACAACTGGCGCCAATATAGAATATGCGTTTATTGTATTAGAGTGGCTTACACTTGATGACCTTCCCCACACGCATTGGTCAACGATGGGTGAACACCTTGCCATGTTACATCAAAAACACGAGCAAGCGATGTTTGGTTTTGATACAGACAATTATTTAAGCTCTACGCCTCAACCAAATCAATGGCATAAAAAATGGGATGTATTTTTTGCAGAAGAACGTATTGGTTGGCAATTACAGCTATTAGCTGAAAAAGACATTGTGCTGGCAGACCCCGAACAACTGATAAATTTAGTAAAAGAGCAACTGCATAATCATCATGTTTTGCCCTCATTATTACATGGCGACTTTTGGCGCGGAAACATGGGATTTGTAAATAATATTCCGACCCTATTTGACCCTGCCTGCTATTACGGTGATCGAGAGGTCGATATTGCTATGAGTGAATTTTTTGCTCCATTACCCGATGAATTTTATAGCGCCTATGATCATCATTATCCACTCTCTCAGAACTACCAACATCGTAAGCTTATTTATCAGCTTTACCCTATTTTGAACCATGCCAATATTTATGCAGGCCATTACCTAAATCAGGCAAAAGAACACGTTGAAAAACTACTAAACTTAAATAAATGAGTAAACAAAATATAAGCACTATACTTATACTTGAACTCTACAAAATAAATCTATTCAAGCGTTATTTTTAGGGCTAATTGCATTGAATTTATTTGTAATAAATCACTGTTGATAGCTCAATATGAGTAAATCATTTAGTCAGAGTTCAAGCTACTTAGTATTAAGCCGTTATGTGCTATCTAGGTAAAATAACTTAATTTTTAAGGGGGTGTTATGAAAGACTTTTTATCACAACGTATCGCCTGCCCACATTGTGGACACCATATTCATTTAGACCTTGATGCCAGTATGGGCGACCAAGACTACTATGAAGAATGCAGTGCTTGCTGTAATCTAATTCACTTAAATATGCATATAGACTATGCACGTAATAAGTTAGAGTTACACGTGGACAGCGATGACGAACAAATATTTTAGCTATGTTGGCGCATGTAGTTTTCGACGGTGTTTATAATAGTGTATGTTTGCTGATCAGCTTCTATATTAAATTCATCACCTACAACAGCTGCACCTAAATTAGTAATATCGAGTGTTTCTGGTATTAAGTGTAACCAAAAGCCATGCTCATCAATATTGCCAACCGTTAAACTGGCGCCATTAATAGATACAAACCCTTTGTATAACACATATCTTTGCCATTTTTTTGGAAGGCTAAGCTGTATTTTGTAGTTATTTTCTAGTTTAACTATTTGCACTATTTTGGCAGTACAATGAATATGACCAGAGACTATGTGCCCACCCAGCTCAGTACCAAACGACACCGAACGCTCGTAATTGACTAAACTACCCAATTCCAGTTGTCCAAGGTTAGTAAGCTGCAAAGTTTCGTCAATAACATCAAAATGCACTTGAGCCACCACATCTTGATTACTAAGCTCTACTTTAACTACCGTTAAGCAGCAACCATTTATAGCGATGCTAGCACCTAAGTCTAAATGCTTTACGTATTGCTCATTAACAGAAACGACTAAACGTAATACACCCTGCGTATGGGTTCTAGAGACTACTGTTGCTTGAGTTTGAATAATACCGGTAAACATAAAAATCGCTTCTCTTTCTAACAAAGTGCTAGTTTAACGTATCAATCGCTAAAATAATTCACTTAATAGCACTTTTATTCGCAACAAAAGTAAGCTTATGCAGCAATTTAATAGATTCGCTGATTGTCTACATAGATAGAGCAATCACAATAGATTACAATGCGCCCATGTTTTTCTGAATAGCTGTTTTTTATGACTTTTTGTAGTTGGGAAGCTAAACGTTTACTTTCCCTCGCCTTTCCCGTTTTTTTAGCACAAGTGACCTTAGTATTAATGTCAGTGGTTGATACCATTATGGCCGGACAAGTGAGTCCAACCGATCTCGCTGCCCTCTCAATTGCTACAGGAATATGGAACCCAATTTTATTAGCAATACAAGGTATTCTATTAGCCCTAACGGGAGTCATTGCTCAATTTGCGGGTGCTAAAGATCGCAACGGCATTAGCCATTATTTTCAGCAAGCGCTTTATTTAACGCTCCTTTTGAGTTTTGCAGGTTTTTGTGCTGCCCAGCTTGCCAATACCGTTATTTTACAGCTTGATACTAGCCCGGCGATTGCGGGACTTGCTTTTGATTACATTCATTTTGTTAAATGGGGTGTATTTGGTTTTTTAATTTTTACCGTGTATAGAAATATGACCGAAGGTATGGGGATGACCAAGCCTGCGTTTTATATCAGCCTACTCGGACTTGCGGTAAATATCCCACTCAATTATATTTTTATTAAGGGCTTATTTGGTCTACCCGCATTTGGGGGCGCTGGCTGTGGTATTGCCACCGCACTGGTATTTACTGTAATGGCTATTGCGCAAGTTACTTATTGCCAGCTGAGTAAAAAAATAGATGCCAAAGGCTTATTAACTGGCTTTGAAAAACCCAATTTTAAAACCATTGGTATTATTACCAAACTCGGTATTCCTATTTCACTCGCTACTTTTTTTGAAGTGACCTTGTTTGCCTGTATTCCCCTGTTTATTGCGCATTTGGGTGCGGTGGCTGTGTCTGGCCATCAAATTGCAGCCAGTGTGACTGCACTATTATTTATGATGCCTCTGAGCCTCTCAATTGCCATTAGCATACGAATTGGTAATTTATTTGGGCAAAATCATTTAGATCAATTAAAAGTAGCAGTATCAACAAGTTATATTATGGCGGCTATGGTTGCGTTGTTTATCGCTTTTATTACATTTATAGGGCGTGATGTGATCAGCCAATTATATAGCGATAGCCCTGCGGTACTTGCGCTTGCTTCATCAATTATGATTTTAGCCTGTATTTACCAACTTCCTGATGCATTACAAGTAGCTGCAAACGGTATTTTACGTGGTTTAAAACACACAGCGCCGATTTCGTATATCACTTTTATTTCTTATTGGTTAATCGGCTTTAGTTTAGGCTACGTATTAGCAAGAACAGACATAATAGTGCCAGCAATGGGCCCTCATGGTTTTTGGATAGGTATTATCGTTGGCTTATCAGTTGCAGCTATACTACTGATGCTGACCGTTCATAGGCGATTTAAACGTGAACCATTTATTCTCTCTTAAACAATCAATCTATACCAAACTGCCGCTTAATTGGTTATTGGCGGCATGTTGTATGGTGCTTTTGGGCTGCTCAGAGCAGCCCAGTGAGGCAAATAAAACCTATTTGTCTCGCTTGAGTAATACCTTACAAACGCCTGAGCCACACACAAAGCCACTGCAACAATTAGCCTTAGTAAAGCCAGTTGAAGCGTTGCAACCTGCGATTAAAATTGGCATAACTGAACTAGCTGGTATTAGCCAATGTAAACTTAACGTTCTGATAAGCGAGCATAATAATCAATTAGGCAAAACAGCCACCGCTGCTAGTAAATTGAAGTACCAAATAGATTTTATTCAAAGCGCGCAAAACTGTTTAAACACCTTAGATAAACAAAGCAACGTTCACAGTAAAATTACAGCGGCAAAAAACCAAAAACAAACTCAACTCACTCATTATTTTAATAATGTTTTATATAGTGAACCTGAACTGAGCAGCACTTGGCAGCTAACTGGCCAAGAACTCAGCACCCAACCGGCTGGGTTTAGTGACACGGTTGAGGCGCTTAAAAAGCTAACGACCATTAAACACCAAATAGAAACTAAAGGGAGTATGGCAATAAACAGCGATGATATTTTGTCAGCGCTTGAACCGCTCAACAGATACAAATTTGACCAACAGCTTATTCAAGCTGCGCGAGAACAAATTAGCTTAAATCATACAGCAACCCAGTTTGTAAATTCATTAGTAGTAGAAGATATCTGCCCTAAAGGGAAAAACAAGCAGCAGGCTAAAATTGTCAGTAATATATTTAATAAATATTATTTAAAACAAATACAGCCTTATCAAGCACAGCTGAGCGGGTATTTAGAAACATTGCAGCCGCTTTATATGCAGCTATGGTTTAATCAAGCAGTGAGTAGTGAAGCGGTAAATGCCCTACTTGACCCAAATTCTAACAACTTACTCTCTCAGCTAAAAGCGTCAGCAAAAGAGCATGTTATCTGGTGGCAAAAATTTTATAAAACGTGCGAAATCAGTCCAATATGAATAAAAAAACGGCAAATAAACTTAAAAACCATAAACATGCTTGATTCACCACTCATCACGCTATATATTAGCGACCGTTGTTAAGCAATTAACAATTTTTAAATACAGAAGTACGACTGTAGCTCAGTTGGGCGAGATTGGACCGAAGCGAAGCTTCGCAGCCGAACGAGGTGGAGGCAGGATGCCGACAGGATGAAGCTTCATGGGTGAATTAAATAGTACGTAAACTCATAGTACGACTGTAGCTCAGTTGGTTAGAGCACTACCTTGACATGGTAGGGGTCGGTGGTTCGAATCCACTCAGTCGTACCAAATTTTTAAAGATTTAATTAAAGTACGTTGAAAGAAAAAGCACTACCTACTCTTGTTCACCCGGTCCAGAAGTCGGTGGTTCGAATCCACTCAGTCGTACCAAAATGAGTAAATGCTGTATTTAAAGTACGATAAAGGAAAAAGCACTACCTACTCTTGATCACCCGATCCAGAGGTCTGTGGTTCGAATCCACTCAGTCGTACCAAAATGAGTAAATGCTGTATTTAAAGTTTAAGAATTTCATATTGTACGACTGTAGCTCAGTTGGTTAGAGCACTACCTTGACATGGTAGGGGTCGGTGGTTCGAATCCACTCAGTCGTACCAATTCAAAAAACACCTCAAGAAAAAGCACTACCTACTCTTAATCACCCGCTCCAAAGGTCGGTGGTTCGAATCCACTCAGTCGTACCAATTCAAAAAAACACCCCAAGAAAAAGCACTACCTACTCTTAATCACCCGCTCCAAGGGTCGGTGGTTCGAATCCACTCAGTCGTACCAATTCAAAAAAACACCTCAAGAAAAAGCACTACCTACTCTTAATCACCCGATCCAAGGGTCGGTGGTTCGAATCCACTCAGTCGCACCAATAAAAAAAGAACGTAGGTCGGTTAAGTGGCGAAGCCGCGCCACCCGACATTGGTGAAACACCCGACATTAGGTTGCATTCCAACACTAAACACCATCCAACATAAAGCAAAGCATGCACAGATAATGACCAATACCAACATCATCGGATGACGCCTCTGAATTATCCAACATCGTCGGATGACGCCTCCGAATTATCCAACATCGTCGGATGACGCCTCTGAATTACCCAACATCGTCGGATGACGCCTCTGAATTATCCAACAGCGTCGGATGACGCTTCCGGCTTATCCGACCTACGTTCATTATTGTTAACGTATGTGAAACACCCGACATAAAATATATTATATTATTCCCCACACCAATTACGGCTGTACATTCCTGATGCGACCGCTTTATGAAAGCTTGAATAAGGCCAATCAACCACCCGTTCAACCAAACCATGTTTAAGCGGATTAAAATGAACATAATTTACATGGTGCCAATAATCACGTTCATCAACAATGGTATACTCCCAAAAACGGCGTTGCCAAATCCCTCGTTCATTTTTATTAATGCGTGCGAGTGATACATGTTCGTTTTTAGGCAAGCCTTTAGAAAAACGTTTTTTAATTTCGCGCCAACGACCAGAATAATCGCTATCACCTTCGGGTAAAGTTAACACTGCATGCATATGATCAGGCAACACCACCCACGCATCAATATAAAATGGTTTATGCATTTTTACCCAGCGCACAGCCCCACGCAATAAATCAATATGCTCAACCAATAATGACTCTTTACGATCCTGCAAATTAACCGTAAAAAAAATACGTTCCTCCCGGTTGATAATTTCTACGATATCTCACAAAAAATCTCCTTATAATAAACGGCTAAACATCGTCGGATGACGCCTTCGAATTATCCAACCTACGTTAATTATTAAGAACGTAGGTCGGTTAAGTGGCGAAGCCGGCCACCCGACATTGAGGGAAACACCCGACATTGGGGAAACACCCGCCATCAAGCAACGCCAACATCAAAAAGCTCCAAAAAAGCGCACACGCTCTAAACTTCCTTAATAAATATTTGGTAACATCCATTTAATCACGTTGCAAAGTCAGAATTTATTGCTTGAAAATTAATACTATGTTAACAAGTAGGCTATCTTATAAGATGAAATATCAGAAAGTATTCTAGGAAAGGATTTACCTGTGAAGTCTGCCGCACTCATTACATTACTATTGCTATTTATTTTTGCTGGGCAAGTTCAAGCTAAAACCCTAGTCAAAGTGGGTGGCTATGAATTTCCTCCCTACATAGAGATTATTGACAGCCGTGCTTCAGGCCTTACCGTAGAGCTAATTAGCGAACTTAATAAAATACAATCTGACTATCATTTTGAGCTTGTGCTCACCACACCTATTCGGCGCTTTAAAGATTATCAGCAAGGTTTGTTCGATGCGGTATTTTTTGAAGATCCAAACTGGGGGTGGCTGCAAGGCAACCATATAATCAGTAACTCCCCTGTGATAGCAACAGACAGCGAAGTATTTATTGCTTTAAAGCAATTTGCAAAGTCACAAGCTTGGTTTGATAACTTAGACGATAAAACCCTCATTGGGATTTTAGGCTATCATTATCAGTTAGCAAACTTTGAAAACAATCCATCAATACTTGAAAACGAATATAAAATGACGTTACTGAGCAGTCATAAAAAAAGTATTGAATTAGTATTAAAAAAACGCAGCGATATGGCGATTGTTACCCGTTCTTACTTAAATCAATACCTCAATAAATACCCAGAAAGTAAAAAAAAGCTGCTTATCTCTGAACGCGTCGCGCAAACCTATAAACACCAATTATTAATTCGCCCTACACACCAACTTAATGTAAACACACTTTATAAAATAGTAAAAAAAACACTTGCACAAAATACCCTAGCAACCAAATTAAAGATACTTGGCCTACAACAACATGATATTTAGTGATGCTGCTTTAATACTAATAACATTACTAATAACTTAATGGCAATAACTAGAAAATTTGCTATTTTCATCGTGTGTCGCAAACTCAACTAAAGTCATCAATAAATCACTGTGTTTATGGGTAAAGCCAGTACTAGAAAGGCGTTTTTCTAAATAGGACGTAAAGTTTTTTCGTTGCAGGTGTTGGCTATGTAATTTTATTAACAGCTCTGACTGCTTTTGGTTAATTAACCGCGTCTCGTAAATCGGGTCTTCATCTGGCCAATTTTCTACAGGCGAGCCCTTTTGCTTAAACACAAAATCACTAAGTGAACGCTCGATTTGATTATAATCGTGCTCCCCTAGCAGTTTTTCTATTTCCTTTAATAAGCTTGAGTACAAAACACGCGGGAAAAGCTTGTAAAAATCATGATTTTTAAAGGGCCCTCCTTGTGGAGTTTGCTGCCAATTTTCAAAACTTGCTCGCAAAGCCTGAACTAATATACGTCCTACATAATGGCTTTTTTGGAATGAGACACCTTGCGATTCTAGCCTTGAAAGTACGTGATTTAAACGTTGCTTTAAGCTACGTACTTCTAGCTGCAATTCGCTTTTTTCTGTCTCTAATAATTGTATTTCTTGAGCACTGGTTGTTATTTTTTGCTCTAGTTTATTTATTTTAACTTGCGCGCCATAAAACAAATCACGGGTATCATTAAGCTCAGCCATAACACTGGCATTTTTTAATTTAATACTCGAATTACCCTCAATAGCATAAGTAGTAAGCTGTTTGCTCTGAGAGAGCGCTTTATTTAAAGTACTTTCTAACTTACTCTCAATAACTTGCCCAGACTTACTGCCTTTAAGTAAAGAATGTAAGGTTGAAGAAATATGCTTTTGGTACCAATTTTGGATCTGCTCACACTGCACATCAGATAAATTAGCAAATGGATTGTCTTCACTTATTGGCTTGTTAGCCATAAAAATTCCCTCTAGTAAAAAGACTTTTTGTTGTTATGTCGTATTAAAGTGAAATTACCTACCTTTGCATGTTAATAGCTATCGCTTTTTAAGGCTATATTTAATTGTTTGTATACTAGAAGAACCTCACTATTTAAGTTGTTTATTCCAAATAACGCACTAAACTTAAAATTAAAGATAAAAATGCATTATCCTTATGAGAATATTTTTAATCGCTGCCTTAGTACTATCATTTTTCACTTACGCACAACCTGCGCCAGTAACCTATACAGTCGACAATAAAAATATCACACTTCCCGGAGAGAAATACAAAAGCGGCTATGGCTATAATTTAAAAGCCGATACAGTTCTTCGCTTAGTTACACTTAATTGGCCCCCTTATATAGACGATCACTTATGCAATAAGGGCTGGCTATATCAACTCACAGTAAGCATGTTAGTAAAACGCGGCTATGGTGTACATATAGAGTTTTACCCTTGGGCGCGTGCCGTTCGTGAAGCTGAATTAGGTAAAGCTGATATTTTATTCCCTGAGTATTTTATTAGTGACGATGTAATGTCAGAAAACATTTTAACCAAAACACGTAATCAGTTATTGGCGTTATCTGAGCCCATTCCTGGTGGCGACTTATCATTTGTAGCACTTAGAGATCACAGCATAAATTACGATGGCAGTATTGAGTCTGTAAAAAACAGGGTTATGGGGGTGGTACGTTCATATAAAAATAGTAAAGAATTAGATCAACTTATTGAACAAGGTGGAATAAAAACCATTGTTGCTAACACTGAGTATCAGCTTATTCATTTGCTTTTAAATGGTCGGGTTGAGCTTATTGTTGCCGACTTAGAAGTGCTAAGAGCCAGTATTTATAAATCACTATTATCAGCTAGAGAAAAAAAGAGGATGCTTAGTGCGCTAGTTGCATTAACGCCAAGCATAGAATACAAAGCCCTGTATTATGAAATCAGTAAAAGTACGCCTAATTGGCAATTTATCTTAGATGATATCAACGCAGAAATAGCGATTATGCGTGCAAATAATGAATTTGAGCGCTTTATAAAAACTAAAAAACAGCAGTGTTATAACCTCGATTAAGCCATAGACAGCTAAATTTGAGCGTGCCTGTTTTCAGTTATATCTACTCATAGTCTAAGGCTTTGGTTAAACACCACCGTTTGGTTCCGTCCGGTTGTTTTTGCATTATAAAGTGCTGTATCGGCATTTCTTAATAATCCTTGCAGCGAACACGACTCAGAAGTCAAACTTGATACACCACTGCTTATTGTATAACTCACCTGCCCGCCACTTGATAACTGCACTGGGTTATCTTTTAAATGATCTTGCAACTTTGCTAAGGTTTTAACAACGGTACTGACACATTTGGTAGGAGAAACAATGCAAAACTCTTCTCCTCCTAAACGCGCTATAATATCATCACTGTCACAAAATGATTTAAACGTAGCAGCTATGCTTTGCAACACACTATCTCCGCCTTCGTGGCCAAATTGATCGTTAATGCGCTTAAAGTGGTCTATATCTATCATCGTAAGGGTTAAGTGCTGGCTGTCTTTAATACACTCATCAAGTGCAAGTTTAGCTGTTTCCATAAACCCTCTTCGGTTGAGCAAATTAGTAAGCGGATCTTTAATGGTTAAATCTTTTAGTTGTGCTTGATACTGCTTCATTTTTGTAATATCGCGCTCAATCGCTGCATAGTAAGCCACCTCACCTAACGCATTTTTTAATGGAAAAATATTCATATCAATCCAATAAGGCTCACCTGATTTTTTATAATTTAGAATTTGCTCAGATACTTGCTGTTTATTTTCTAGCGCATGCCTAATTTTATCGCGTGTGGCTTGTTGAGTTTTAGCGCCTTGTAAAATGCGCGGCGTTTTACCTCTAACTTCATCTAAATGATAACCCGTTACTTTAGTAAACGATTGGTTTGCATAAACAATTTTAGGGCCATCATTAGTAATAGGGCTTGCCTCGGTAACTAAAATAACGTCGCTGGCTAATTCAACAATTTCTTTAAATGGAATAGCTTGTTTTTGATGAGTAATATCTATAAAAGTGACGACTATTTCAGCAATGTTATTCTGCTCGTCAAACTCTGGATAAGCGTTACATAGCACCCATGTAATTTCGTCGCTTGAGCTGTCACATATACCTATTTCAAGATTCATCAATGGTTTTTGGGTTTTAATAACAACACTAACAGGATACTGAGAATTCTGCAGTGGTTGACGAAATTCATCCAGTAATTTCCATTTACTATCAAACGAGTCGCGCCCTAACGCTTGCTCTTTTGTTAAACGTAAAATATTTAAAGCCGCAGGATTTGCATACAAAATTCCTGTGTCTGGTGAATGCACCACCACACCGGTTTGTAAGTTTTGTATTAACCTTTCTGCATTTAGCCTTGATAAATCCATTAATGTACTCCGTACAAACTGTATTGAAAAAATACACGGGCTAGTGTTCATTTCAATATAAGTGAATATTTGCCGACATAACAGAAAAAATGTTGCTGTTTATTGAGCACCCCTCAACAAAGTACATTTTACAACCTACTGAATTGCTAAATAAAAAAGCCGCAAACTAAGTTAAGTTCGCGGCTTATTATTTTACTATAGTACGTATTTTGGGTGCTAGTTAGTCATAATCAAATGGCGCTCTTACCCAGCCTTCCATTAATACACGTGCGCTGCGGCTCATACTCGCTTTAGTCACTTGCCATTGGCCATTTGTAACAACCGCCTCGGCACCTACTTTAAGTGTGCCCGATGGGTGACCAAAGTTAACCTCGTTAATAGCACCGCCACCAGCGGCCAAATTAACTAATGTTCCGTCAATTGCGGCTGCTGTGCCAATAGCAACGGCGGCTGTGCCCATCATCGCATGGTGTAACTTACCCATTGACATTGCACGTACTAACAAATCTATATCGCTTGCATTAACCTGCTTACCACTTGATGATTTGTAATTAAGCGGTGCAGCCACAAACGCCACTTTAGGTGTGTGTTGGCGTGCTTGCGCTTCATTAATAGTACTAATTAGTCCCATTTTTACCGCGCCATAGGCACGAATGGTTTCAAGCTTAGTGAGTGCGGCTTCATCAGCGTTTATATCATCTTGTAGCTCAGTACCGGAATAACCAATATCGCTGGCATTTACAAAAATAGTCGGGATACCTGCGTTGATCATAGTTGCTTTTAATGTCCCCACACCTGGTACTTCTAAATCATCAACCACATTACCTGTTGGAAATAGCGCACCATCACCATCAGCAGGGTCAATAAATTCAAGCTTTACTTCAGCGGCAGGAAACGTCACACCATCTAACTCAAAGTCACCGGTTTCTTGAACTTGAGCGTTGGTCATGGGTACATGCACTAAAATACTTTTTTTAATGTTCGCCTGCCATACGCGCACAATAGCAATGCCATTATCCGGTACGCGAGATTTATCAACTAAACCATTGCTGATGGCAAACGCGCCCACGGCAGAGGTTAAGTTTCCGCAGTTACCACTCCAATCAACAAACGCTTTATCAATGGCGACTTGACCAAATAAATAATCAACATCGTGATCGGGCTGTTCACTCTTACTCAAAATAACCGTTTTACTGGTACTTGAGGTTGCTCCGCCCATGCCGTCGGTTTGTTTACCGTATGCATCTGGGCTACCAATAACGCGCAATAATAAGCTATCGCGCGCCGCACCTGCCACTTGGGCAGGTGCGGGTAAATCGGTTAAATTAAAAAAAACCCCTTTACTCGTGCCACCACGCATATAGGTCGCAGGCACTTTAATTTGTGGTTTAAACATAAACGTGTGTCCTTATGATACTTGCGTGGCTTCTAAAAAGTCTTGCGCAAAGCGTTGTAACACACCGCCTGCCGCATAAATAGAGAGCTCTTCTTGCGTATCTAGTCGACATTTCATGGGTACGTTTAATACCTCGCCATTTTTACGCGTAATAACAAGCTCTAGGGTTGCACCTGGTGTTGGTTCGCCCTTCACGTCGTAGCTTTCGCTACCATCTAGATTAAGTGTTTTACGCGTTGTGCCTGGTTTAAATTCAAGCGGCAATACGCCCATACCAATTAAGTTAGTACGGTGAATACGTTCAAACCCTTCGGCTGCAATAACCTGAACACCAGCAAGCCTAACGCCTTTTGCTGCCCAATCGCGCGAAGAGCCTTGGCCATAATCAGCACCTGCCACAATAATGAGTGGCTGTTTACGCTGCATGTAGGTTTCGATTGCTTCCCACATGCGTGTGTTTTCACCTTCTGGCTCTATACGTGCGAACGAGCCTTGCTTCACTTCTCCGTTTTCATCTAATACCATTTCGTTCAATAGTTTAGGGTTTGCAAATGTAGCTCGTTGAGCGGTTAAGTGATCGCCTCGGTGAGTGGCGTATGAGTTAAAGTCTTCTTCTGGTACGTTCATTTTAGTTAAGTATTCACCTGCTGCGCTGCTTGCCATAATCGCATTAGAGGGTGATAAATGATCGGTTGTAATGTTATCGCCAAGTACTGCTAACGCGCGCATACCTGTCATACTGCGCTCACCTGCCAAAGCCCCTTCCCAATAAGGTGGGCGGCGAATATACGTACTTTCTGGGCGCCAATCGTAAAGTGGGTCGTTATCTTCGCCGTAATCAACAGTTAAGTTAAACATTGGCTCGTATACTTTTCTAAACTGCTCTGGTTTTACGCTTTGTTTGATAACCGCATCTATCTCTTCATCAGATGGCCATAAATCTTTTAAGGTTACATCGTTACCTTGTTGATCTTTACCGAGTATATCTTTTTCTATATCAAAACGAATGGTGCCCGCAATTGCATAAGCAACTACTAAAGGTGGTGACGCTAAAAACGCTTGCTTAGCATACGGATGAATTCGGCCATCAAAGTTACGGTTGCCCGAAAGCACAGCCGTTGCGTATAAATCGCGGTCAATCACTTCTTGTTGAATTTTAGGGTCCAACGCACCACTCATGCCATTACAGGTAGTACAGGCAAAACCAACAATACCAAAACCGAGTTGCTCTAGTTCAGTGAGTAAGTTTGCATCTTCAAGGTACGACTGCACTGCTTTAGAACCCGGCGCCAGGGATGTTTTAACCCACGGTTTACGCATTAAGCCTTTAGCGTTTGCATTTCGCGCTAATAAACCTGCAGCAATTACATTGCGCGGGTTACTGGTATTAGTACAGCTGGTAATAGCGGCGATAATACAGGCGCCATCTGGCATTAAGCCTTCTTCATTTTCAACAACACCCGAAATACCTTGCGCTGCTAAATCGCTGGTAGATACACGACGATGCGGATTTGAAGGCCCTGCAATGTTGCGCCCTACGCTTGATAAATCAAACTTGAGTACGCGATCGTATTGAGCGGTTTTTAAGCTATCACTCCATAAACCCGCTGTTTTAGCGTAGTTTTCTACCAGGGCAATTTGCTCTTCATCACGGCCTGTTAAGCGCAAGTAATCAATAGTTTTATCGTCAATGTAGAACATAGCAGCGGTTGCGCCAAATTCTGGGGTCATGTTCGAAATGGTCGCTCTATCACCCAGGGTTAGTGCATCAGCCCCTTCACCGTAAAACTCAAGGTAAGTCGATACCACACGTTGCTCACGTAAAAATTCGGTAATCGCCAGTACAATATCGGTTGCAGTTATGCCAGGCTGGCGTTTACCGGTAAGCTCTACGCCCACTATATCTGGTAAACGAATATATGATGCGCGCCCAAGCATTACGCTTTCGGCTTCAAGGCCACCTACGCCAACAGCAATAACACCTAAAGCATCAACATGTGGGGTATGGCTGTCGGTACCTACTAAGGTATCTGGGAACGCAATGCCATCGCGGTTTTGAATCACCGGCGACATTTTTTCAAGGTTAATTTGATGCATGATGCCATTACCCGGTGGGATCACATCAATATTTTTAAACGCGGTTTTGGTCCAATTTATAAAATGAAAACGGTCATCGTTGCGTCTATCTTCAATGGCGCGGTTTTTTTCAAATGCATCGGGATCAAAACCTGCGTGCTCAACAGCTAATGAATGATCCACAATCAGTTGAGTAGGTACAACCGGATTTACTTTTGCAGGATCGCCGCCTTTTGCAGCAATAGCATCACGCAGGCCCGCTAAATCAACCAGTGCGGTTTGGCCTAAAATGTCATGACATACAACGCGTGCCGGATACCACGGAAAATCTAAGTCTTGTTTACGCTCAATTATTTGGTTAAGCGCATCGGTTAGCATTTCGGGCTCACAGCGACGCACTAAGTTTTCGGCAAATACACGCGAACTGTAAGGTAGTGTAGCGTATGCGCCTGGCTTAATGGCATCGACGGCGGCTTGGGTATCGTAGTAATCAACATTTGAGCCTGGTAAAGGCTTACGGTATTGGGTGTTATTAATAATGGTCATAATAAATTCGCTAATTTGGTGACGGAGGAGAGTACGCTAAAGCGCTATAATGAGTAATCATCAGCGCTATAAACAATAAAAGGTGAGCTAGGCTCACCTTAAACGCTAACTAATTAGCCTCTTGATTCAATTGGCGTGTAGCTACGCGCATCTGGCCCGGTGTAATCAGCACTTGGGCGAATAATACGGTTATTTGCACGTTGCTCTTTTACATGCGCTGTCCAACCAGTTACACGGCTCATTACGAAGATAGGCGTAAATAACTTAGTAGGAATACCCATAAAGTGGTACGCCGATGCATGGAAAAAGTCAGCATTACAGAATAACTTCTTCTCACGCCACATAACTTCTTCACAGCGAACTGATACTGGGTAAAGCACATCATCACCCACTTCTGCGGCTAATTTTTCAGACCATTTTTTAATAATTACATTACGCGGATCCGACTCACGGTAAATAGCGTGGCCAAAGCCCATAATTTTATCTTTACGCTCAAGCATCCCCATTAGCGCATCTTCTGCTTGATCGGCACTGCTAAAGCCTTCAATCATATCCATGGCGGCTTCGTTGGCACCACCATGAAGTGGACCACGTAAGGTACCAATTGCGCCAGTTACACATGAGTGAATATCAGAAAGCGTTGATGCACACACGCGACCGGTAAAGGTAGAGGCATTAAATTCATGCTCTGCGTACAAAATTAGTGATACATTCATTACTTGTGCAAATAATTCACTTGGCGCTTTATCGTGTAATAGCGTTAAAAAGTGAGCGCCTACTGAGTCGTCATCAGTTTGTGTTTCAATACGAACACCGTCATGAGTAAAGCGGTACCAATAACAAATAATACTTGGGAAAATTGCCACCATGCGGTCAATCGCATCGTTTGCTTCGCTAAAGTCATTTTCCATTTCAAGATTACCTAGCATAGAACAACCTGTGCGCATTACATCCATTGGATGTGCGTCTTTAGGAATGTTCTCAAGCACTGTTTTTAGTGCCTCTGGTAAACCGCGCAAGCTTTTAAGTTTAGCTTTGTACTCTGCCAGTTCGCTTGATGTTGGTAGCTCGCCGCGAGAAAGTAAAAACGACACTTCCTCAAACTGTGCTTTTTCAGCCAGTTCACTAATATCGTAACCACAGTAAGTTAAACCTGAGCCTGTTTGCCCTACTGTACATAATGCTGTTTGTCCTGCTACTTGGCCACGTAAGCCTGCGCCACCTAATGCTTTATCTACCATGATGTGTCTCCTGTTGAAATTTTTATTATTTGTCAGATTTTGCTGAAAAAAGGTTATCTAGCGTGTTTTCGTACGAGTGATAATCTAAAAAGTCGTAAAGCTCTGCACGCGTTTGCATGTTTTCAATTTGGCTTTGTTGCGACCCTTCATTCAAAATAGCCGAATACACATTGAGTGCGGCTTTGTTCATTGCTCTAAATGCACTTAATGGGTAAAGCACCATTTCTACGCCCACATCGCTTAGTTGCTCTTTGGTGTAAATTGGGGTTTGGCCAAACTCAGTAATATTGGCCAAAATAGGCACATTAATCGCCTTAGTAAATGCTTGATAATCAGCAAGATCATGAACCGCTTCTGCAAAAATCGCATCGGCACCGGCTTCAACACAAGCTGCTGCACGGTCTATCGCCGCATTTAAGCCTTCTTTTTGAAACGCATCGGTACGCGCCATAATGTAAAAATCGCTATCGGTTTTTGCATCTACTGCCGCTTTAATACGGTCAACCATTTCAGCTTGGGTAACTATTTCTTTATTAGGGCGATGGCCACAACGCTTTTGCGCCACTTGGTCTTCAATATGAAAGCCTGCTGCCCCCGCTTTAGTCATTTCTTTAACGGTACGGGCAATATTAAACGCCCCACCCCAACCTGTGTCGGCATCCACTAACAAAGGTAAATCGCTAGCACCGGTAATACGGCGAATATCTTCAAGCACGTTATCAAGGCTGGTCATACCTAGATCTGGCATACCAAATGAGGCATTAGCCACACCCGCACCCGATAAATAAATAGCCTGATGGCCCATTTTTTCAGCCATCATTGCTGTATACGCGTTAATAGTACCCACAACTTGTAACGGGTGGTTATTTGCAATTGCCTGTTTAAATTTTAATCCTGCTGACATTACCTTCTCCTAACTTTGAACAGGGCTGCTCTTTGGCAACTTAGTATTTTTTAATATTGTGACATATGTATTAGGGTCTATTGACCTTTCAAAATTTAATTTGCAGCAGCCTGTTTGGTATTTAGGCAAGGCAGAGCCTATGTAGTGTGGTTATTCCACATAAATAGGCGATAACGCAGCATCAATACTAAACAGGCGCTGCCCTTCGGGTTCTGCCTAGGAGCGATTTACTCTTTGTTGCTCGGTTTTTACTTAGCCCACTAGGTTACAAACCTCGCGCCGTGATTAAACCGCTCCTAGTTTGAACAAATTATAATCCGCAAAGATCAACAGACCCTAGTTAACCATTTCATTTTGAGTGGCTTGTACTGATTGTTGATATCCATCAAATTTTGTTTGGATATTTGCTTGTGATGCACTGATATGGCGCTTCATTAGCATTTCGGCCAGCTCACCATCATGGTTTTCTATGGCGTTAATAATGGCTAAATGCTCATCAAACGCTTTCGATACCCGCGGCCCTACCATACCCATTTGTACACGGTACATTCTTATTAATTGGTACAGGTCGTGGCATAGCAAATGTATTAAGTGTGCGTTTTTACTGCCTTTGATTATTCTATAATGAAAGTCTAAGTCGCCTGCTTCTTGATAGTACGACTCACCTTCTTTAACACGCTGAGTTTGCAAATGCTGATTAAGTAATTGTTTCAAGCCTTGCACTTCATCTGGTTCCATATTGTCGGCAGCTAACCTACATGCAAGTCCCTCAAGAGCACTGCGCACTTGATACACCTCAATTAAACGCTCTGCGGTTAATGCCACAACACGGCAACCTATATTGGCTTTACGCTCAACTAAATAACAACTTTCTAAACGGTTTAATGCCTCTCTAAGCGTTGCACGACTCACACCATAACGCTTTGCTAGTTCCGGCTCTGATATTTTACTGCCTTGTGCAATGCTGCCCTCTACAATTTCGCGGCGCATATCTACAAACACTTTATCGGAAGCGGTTGTGATAGATGTTTCATTTAACAAGTGCTGTGTCATAGAGTATTTTTATATTGTCGACAATTTATGGTCTAACTATGTGCTTATTATTTATACCTGTCAACCCTAGAACCACTTAAATCGAGTGAAAAACCACCGTATTGTCGACATTATTAGCCGAAAGTATAATAAAAAATGTATTTAAGCTGTTTTACCCAACAAGATGTCGACACCTTTTAAGGGTTACTATTTCGTTTTTAACACTGAAAAAAATCGTTAAAAATGCTATTATCCTGCTTTATTTTGACTGTATGAGCCAAAACGTGGACGCAAACACTTATATCCCTGAGCCATTTATTAATGACGTAAAAACCTATCTACCCGAACACCTAAACTTAGATGACTTTTTAAGTGCATGTCGTCGTCCACTGCGTAAATCTGTTCGTGTTAATACATTAAAAATGAGTGTTGAAGAGTTTAAGCAACAAGCGGCTAAAAAAAACTGGCAACTTACCGCTATTCCTTGGTGTGATGAAGGTTTTTGGTTAGAGCGCCCAAACGATGAAGAGCAAAACCTAGCGCTTGGCAATACCGATTTACACTTAAGCGGGGCTATGTACGTGCAAGAGGCAAGCTCAATGTTACCGCCAATGGCACTAAAGCAAAGCTTACAAACCAGCCAAACGGTTCTTGATATGGCCTCGGCACCAGGTTCAAAAACCTCACAACTTGCCGCGTTAATGAATAATCAAGGTGTGCTAGTGGCCAATGAGCTGTCGTCGTCACGTTTAAAAGTACTCAGTGCCACGCTAAAGCGTGTGGGTGTAGGTAACTGTGCGCTATCGCATTTTGATGGTGTGGTATTTGGCAATTACATGTTTGAGTGCTTCGACAGCATTTTACTTGATGCGCCCTGCTCTGGCGAAGGCACAGTACGTAAAGATAGCGACGCGCTAAAAAATTGGTCTATCGAGTCAAATATTACCATTGCCCAAGTACAAAAAGATCTGATTAAAAGTGCATTTTACGCACTTAAACCTGGCGGCACATTGGTGTATTCAACCTGTACGTTAACCCCACTCGAAAACCAACAAGTGTGTGATGCATTGCTAGAAGAATTTGGCGAATACATTACGCCAGAGCCTTTAAATGACCTTTTCCCTGGCGCTGAAAAAGCCACTACAGACGAGGGTTACTTACATGTTTGGCCGCAAACCTTCGACAGCGAAGGCTTTTTTATTGCCAAATTTAAAAAGCACAGCAGCTGCGAAAACCAAACATTAAAAGTTAAAAAAGGCGCGTTCCCCTTTAGTGACTTTGATAGTAAACAAAGTGCTGCGTTTATGAGTTTCCTTAAAAAGCAATTTGGTTTAACGAGTCTGCCAGGTACGTTAAAACAACGCGACAAAGAGCTTTGGCTGTTTCCTGATGAATTTGAAGCGATACAAAACAAAATTAAATATGCGCGATTAGGTATTCAGGTAGGCGTTATTCATAAAAATGGCGTACGCCTAACGCACGAATTTGCCACCGTATTTGGTAAGCAGTGTAAAAGTAATGTACTGGCATTAACCAATGAACAGGCTAACGATTACTTTAATGGTAAAGATATACGCCTAGAAGAGGTAACCAAATCCAGCGGCGAGGTAATCCTAACTTTATGTGGTTGCCCTATTGGCTTAGGGAAATGGCAAAAAAATAAAGTTAAAAACTCACTACCACGAGATTTAGTACAAAATACGCAGTTAATAAACTGGGCGTAAATTCTAATAAAGGTGTGTATAACAAATGTAACTCACTGTAATTACTGCAGTATAAAAAATGAACAAAAATGTGTATTTTTAGCACTTTTGACTATACTTAAATAACTTTCTTCTTCTCCCTAAGAATCTGAAAGTGTCTTTAGTTAGCGCAGGGCTCAAATACGAGCCCCTCTATAACCCAGAGTTCTTATAGCTCTGGGTCTTTTTTTGTCTAGGCGAAAGTTAACGGGCTGCGAGAGTCAGGTTACGAGCTTAATCACTCACCCGGCCCTATTATTACAATAAGAACTTAGTGATTTATTTACCACAGAGGGCACAGAGCACACAGAGAAAGTGATTAAAGACAAAGGTTAAAGAACTGTTGTTAGTTATTAGATTTCCAAAATTGAAGCTTTTTCTCAGTGCAGCGCGAAGCGCCTCGGTGTTCTCTGTGGTTCAAAAATAAAGGTTTTAGGAGAAAGTTAACTGGTTGCAGGGATCGGACAACCGGACCTGGGCATTACAATAAGCTCTTAAAAATTTATTTACCACAGAGGATAGGAGAACACAGAGAAAGTAATTAAAGACAAAGATTAAAGAACTGTTCTTAGTTATTAGATTTCCAAAATTGAAGCTTTTTCTCTGTGCAGCACGAAGCGCCTCGGTGCTCTCTGTGGTTCAAAAAAGGTTAAAGTTCAGAGTAGACGAGCTGCGAGGTTCAAGGCCCGTTACTCGAAGCTCGTGGCTCGTGTTTTAACCACAGTATTTATTAAACATCCAACTACCTCTGATAGCCTCATAATGAGAACCAAATTGCAGCGATAAACACACTATTGGCAAACGATTCATTTGCTCAGCCATACTAAACACATCATAAAATTTATAACCATATTTAGAAGCTAATTTAAGTTCATTCACATAAAGGGCTTTGTAGGTAGGTGGTAGTTCACTCCAGTGCATTAACGCAATTTGAATAATGCCTAAATGAATATCTAACTTATATGGGCCAACTTTTTTGGCTTGCTGAATATAATTGTATACCCGCTCTGTTGGTCCCTCTTGATAACTTACAACTTGCGCTAAGCTCATCCAAGTTTGTGCCCAAGTTTGTCTAAGCTCAACCGACTTTAATAAAGCCTGCTCAGCTTGTTGATATGTTTGCTTTACTTTATCTGATTGCTCACTTGATGTGGTATCTATACCACTGAGGCTTAGTAATTTTATATGGGCTAAAAAATGCCAATAATGAGGATGCTCGGGATCCATATTCGTAGCTAACGTAATCGCATTTTCTGCAGCTTGAAGCGATGAACCAGATAAAGCACCATCCGACTCTTGCACAATATTAAGCGCATGAAAGTACCATGCATTAGCGCGCATACTTTGCATGCTGCTATATGCAATTACAAGCACTATTAGAGCTAAAATAACAGCAGGCACTACCTTGACCATGTTTAATTTAGTCATTAAATAAGCTCTCGGTTAGTTGCAGCGGGTTAGTTACAAAAAGCGCTGTAGCCTGCTCTTCACCTATTAATTGCGCTACTGTTTTTCTAGCTTGGCTTAAAATAGGCGGTCGGCGCTTTACTGAATGAGCATCAGAAGCAACATAGTTCACTAAACCATCTTTTAGCATTTGCAAAGATATCGCTTGAGCGCTTTCGCCCCACTCACCTTCAATGCTCGATGCTGTTAATTGAAAGTCGCAGCCTAACTGCTTTAGGTGTTGAATATAATAAAGGTTAGACTGAATATCGCGATTGCGCTCTGGGTGTGGAATAATAACGCGTATGTTTTGTTTGGCGAGCCACTGAATAAACTTATCGTAACCTTGTGGCATGTGAGAGTGCGGTAACTCTAATAACAACACATTTTTGTCTGCTATTTTACCAATAAAAGGCAGCTTATTAGCCATCACCATTGCCATAAGTTCTATGTCTAAACGCACCTCAGCAGCGGCCGCTAATTTAACATTAATACCCTCTTTATGCGCCTCTAGCTTTAAACTCTCTAAATCGTTTTGGATTTGAGCAGTCGCATTGTTAAAACGACCCATATGTATATGTGGCGTTGCCACAATATGAGTAATGCCGTCGTTTTCAGCCAATTTTAAAAGCGCTAAAGATTCTGTTAAATCTTTAGCGCCATCATCAATACCCGGCAAAATATGCGTATGAATATCAATCATAAATTACTTAATTACACTTGTGGCTTTTCAGGTTGCTGTGAGTAATCGTAATAATCATAGTAGCCATGACTATGCTCATCTTTAGATTTACTCATATCTACCTGGTTAAGTACCACACCAGCAACATGGGCTTTTACCTCAAATAAACGCTCAAGACCGGCTGTAATTGGTTTAATACGAGTTATGTCTGACTTAACAACATACACAACCGAGTCAACACTTTGTGCGATTACCAATGCATCGCTCACTGCTTGTGTAGGCGGTGTATCAACAATAATGTGATCGTACTGCGCTTTTAACTCGCCAAGTAACTCAGCAAAACGTGGGATTGATAAAAGCTCAAGTGGATTCGACGGTATTTGCCCGCTTGGCATAATAGTGACACCCGATTGCGTGTCAACATGTACACACTCAGCTAGTTGCTCAGTACCTATCATTAAATTACTTAAACCTGGGTGAAATACCGGTATATCAAAACGTTTAGCTAACGTTGGTTTACGTAAATCGGCATCAATCAGTAATACCTTGCCCATTTGTGCCAACGACATCGCTAAATTAGCAGAGGTGGTGGTTTTACCTTCCCCTGGAGAGGTAGAGGTAACCGCTATAACCTGATGCGCTCTGTCAAGATGAGTAAGCAATAAACTAGTACGGAAGGTACGCACCGACTCAGCAAAACGGCGATAGGTATCCTCCAAATAAGCATGAATCGGAAAATAGCTCTTTTTAGGAACTGCAACATGCGGCAATAATCCTAACATGCGCTGTGCGAGTTTATTTTCGACATCATTTTTATTTTTAACTGTGTCGTTTAAGGCATCAAAAACAAAGGTCATTACCACTGCAAACCCAAAACTAGCTACAAAAGCTAAAATAACAATTAACTTTTTATTGGGCTTGCTGGGATCTTTTGGTGCATAAGCACGATCGGTAAAGCGTGCAGCTGCAGAGCTAAAGTCACTGGTTACTTCGGTTTCTTTAGAGCGAGATAAAAAAGTATTAAAAATATTACGATTTGTTTCTACTTCACGCTTTAACTGATTATATTGGGTTTCTTTACGGGTAATGTCTTGATATTCAGCACGAATTTTAGCTAAGTCGCGTTCAAGCGCATTTACAGTTCGGGTTGTTCTGTTAAGCTCTTTTTCTATACCGGTAATTAACCCTTTAATCTGCTTATTAAGGTTAGTTTTAACGGTGGCAAGTTCAGCTTTAGCTGAAATCATTTTAGGATGTTTAGGGCCGTAAACCTCGCTAAGTTCACTCACCTTACGCTCAACCAATACAACTTCGCGTTTAACATCTTGTACTACACGGTGTGAAGTAATCTCAGGCATACTGCCAAGTAACTCTATGTTATCGTTACCATATTCATTAATAACACGGTTTATGCTTTCAAGGTTATTTTTAGTCGCACGCGCATCAACTAACTGCTTTGAAGTTTGCTCAAGCTCTTGGGTAACAAGCCCTGCTATACCTTCTATATCAACCAGTTTTTGTTCTTCTCGGTAAGCTTGCAAACGCACTTCAGAACTATCTAGTTGTATACGCAGCTCTGATAAACGGGTATTTAACCAGCTCGATGCCTGTTGAGTAATACCCATTTTAGCGCGCATTTGGCTTTCTATGTAAACTTCGCCTACCGTATTAGCCACTAAAGCAGCTAACTTAGGGTCGCTCGACTCAAAACTTACACGCACTAATTGCGTTTTCATTATAGGAGAGACACTCAAACGCGATTTGAATGCAGCAAGCAAACCTAACATTTCTCGCTCTGCTTGTTCTTCTTCGCTAAGGGCTGAGCTTTCTTTTTTATTTAAAAAAGGTAACAGCTGCTTAACCATGCCTTTTAACTCACCTGTAAGTGAAGGTTTAGCAATAAAGTCGGTATGCTCTTTTAAGTTGAGTTTAGTAATTACCTCACGAGCAATACTGTTTGACTTAATCACTTCAAACTGAGTTAAGTAATATTCTTTTTTAGTAGAATCTAAGCCATATATTTCGTCAAAACTCACCGCCTTGGTTTGCTCAGACTCAATCAATAAGGTGGCTGTGGCTACATACTTAGGCACTAACGTCAACGCAACCATTATAGTTAATAAGGTAACTACAATAGCAAAACCTAAAATTTTCCATTTGCTTTGCTTAATAACATTAAGATAAGCACCTAAATCAATAACTTCCTCGTTGTTGTTAGGCTTTTCAGAGTGTGTATTCATTTTTTAATTACTGCCTTAAACTGCTTAAAACAAGCGCTGCTCTATTTTTATAGTGTCACCCGCTGCAATTTGGCTATTTAAACTACCTTTTTGTTGCTGCTGTTTGGTTTGCTCTTTAAAAATAAATATTTTATCAACTGAGGCGCGCTCGGTTAACCCGCCGGCTAATGCTATTGCTTGGTTTACCGTCATAGCAGGTTGGTAAGGGTAAGCGCCTGGTTCTTTAACTTCACCATGTATATAAAAAGGTCGATACTCTACTACCTGCGCATACACATTAGGGTTAACTAAATAGTCCGGCTGCAGACCTTCGCTTATTGTTTGCTCAACTTGCGAAACACTTAAACCCACAAGTTTAACCTTACCTAAAAATGGGTAGTTAATCTCACCGCTATTACCAAGCAGTGAGGTTACATCTAAATCAGGCTGGCCAAATACTTTAATTTCTATTTTGTCACCCGCACCTAAAATGTAGTTTTGCGAATCGTTCGCAAAACTACAAAAGCTCAGTAATAATATTAAGCCCGTTAAAATTTTAACCTTCATTCATTTCCCTTTAATGCAAATGTAAAGTTAAGGCCAACAATTACGCGGTCAAATTCAATATTAGTCTGGGTTGAATTACGGTCTATAAAATCAATATAGCCGGTTACCATACCAAAGTTGCTGGCTAAATAATTTAAGCCTAGGCGGGCATTTTTAACTTTATCTTTACGGTTAAAATTACCAGAGTACTGTTGATCAACGTAATTAGCACTGACTACAGAGCTTAAGTAGTCGCTCCAATCGTGTTGCCACGTTGCACCGTAAACACTCTCGCGAATGTAATCGCCTTCTAATAACGGATCTTTAGCGGCACGACTGGTAACTAGTTGTAAAGTTGAATAGGTCAACGGCTTCCAAACAGCAGCAGCTTCCCAACTTAAACCACTAAAGTTATCGCGAAGGTTTGACTCAAAATCTTTATTTTGGTAACCCACTTTAAACGAGCCAGTAGTAACGGCTGTGGCTTCCCACTCCATACCTAATAATACTTTTACGTCGTCTGAATCGCGGGTAATACCGTTTGAATCAATTACATCGTATTGGTAGTTTTCTTGCTTTATTTCTAAAAAGGCACGCGTACCTGCTTGGGTGTTATAATAACCTGTAATACCCAACATCGGTTTATCATAATCACGGTACTGCGATATGGCCGTAAAATTTTGGTAATTTTTGTTATAATAACCTGCCGTTAAAGCAACCTGAGCTTTAGAACTTTCTGCGCCATATTCATAACGGGCAGTTAGGTTTTGTTGCTGATAACTTACAAGCTCTTCTAGTGCGCTGCCCTGACCTTCAGTTAATCCGCCACCACGTTGCTCGTACAACCAGTCGGCATCGCCAGTAACATCTAATCGGTGTTGGCTAGTAAACTCTTTATGTACGCCGGCACCCACATTAACTTGGGTAAAGTTATCGGTAGTGTCTTTATTATGAAACGACGTGCTTGATGCAATATCAAATTTATAACTGTCTGGGCCGTCTTCAATCAATGCATTTAAACTCGGCGCTATATTCCATATTAAACGTGACTGAGCGGCAGACGGCGTCATAAAAAAGTTGTCGTTGCTGCTCACACCTAGTTGTAGCGTAGGTGTAATCTCAGCGCCGTCTTTAGTCATTACACTGCCTGGTTGTAATTCTACTGCTAATGCAGGTGCTGATAAGCCTAACGCAACGAGTAAAGTGGTAATTGTATTAGTACGCATTTTCACTTTTAAATCCCTTAAAAATTGTCATAAAAATTATTTTTACATCAAACCATAAAGACCAATGTTTAATGTAATGTAAGTCGTATTCAACTCGCTTGGCCATTTTATCAAGTGTATCGGTTTCGCCGCGCCAGCCGTTTATTTGTGCCCAACCGGTAATACCCGGTTTGGTTTTATGCCTAAACATGTAAAATTCTACTTTTTTTCGGTATTCTTCGTTGTGGGCAACCGCATGGGGCCTTGGACCAACAATCGACATATCACCTTTTAAAACATTTATAAACTGCGGCAGTTCGTCAAGGCTAGTGCGGCGCAAAAAGCCACCTAACGGAGTTATTCGGGCATCGTTTTTGGTTGCCTGAGTCACTACATCACTATTCTCGGTCACGGTCATCGAGCGAAACTTCCACACTTTTATTTTGCGGCCATCTAAGCCATAGCGATCTTGCTTAAATATAATAGGCCCTTTAGATGTCAGCTTTATGGCGGCAGCAATAGTCAATAATAGTGGGGTGATTAAAGTAACAATAATAGCTGAAACTACGATATCTTCTGTGCGCTTTATAAATTCATGAGCACCAATACACGGTGCTTCAAACACGCTTAATGTATCAACATCACCCACGTGCTCAATGCGAGCATGTATTAAGTTTGAGAGTAAAAAGTCAGGCACTATGTGCACATCGACGGTGGTATCACCTAGCTGTAATAAAATATCAGCTATGCGTTTTTGTGCTTTCATGGGGAGGGCTATATAAAGTATGTCTATTTCGCCATTGCGTGCTGCGTCTACCGCACTTTGTATACGCCCCTCAACACCTTGCTGTTCGAGTTGTTCAAATAAACGTTCAGGGCTTCTGTCATCGTAAAAACCTTTAAAGTTAAACCCTAACTCATCGTGTTTTATAATTTCAGCATGTAAATAAGCAGCAGACTCAGTGGCGCCAATAATGGCCACATTGCGTTGCGATAGTCCTAACTTACGGCGGCTACGTTTATACCAATAAACCCCTAAGCGCCAAATATATAAATACGCCACACTTAACGTAAACCAAATAACCACACCAACACGTGAAAGAGACTCGGTAAACTTAAATACAAAAGACACGACTAATAAAAACGCAAAAGCAATGAGCACACTACCCCACGCACACATTACCATTGTTCTAAATTTGCCAGCTCGCCAAGAGCGATAAGTAGAAAACAGCTCAGCGCTGTATAAAAAGCTAAGTGCAACGGTTAGTGCAGAAGCAGCATAAATAGGAGTGAGTTTAAAATTATAAATTAGGGCTGCGCACTGAAAAGCTAAAAACAACGCAAATATATCAAATAATCGGTAAAAATTGGCATCAGAGGAACCTGAAGGTTTAAAAGTCCTTGGAGATGTCATTTTGCTTAATTCCTTATAGCTAATTCAGTGTGAGTAGCACCTCACAAAATCCACGGGGATAATATAGTATTAGCCAATTTTGTTCAATTACTGATTCCGACAAAAGTACTAAAATTCATGTTTAAATCTTTTAGTAAACTCTTGCTTGTTATTAAGTATCAAAAAGAATACTCACATTTTATTTAAGTTTAATTAAATAACCCCTTAAACCAACTCCAAACCCCAAACGAATATCCATCAAAAATATCAATTCCCAATGCCGACTTAATCAAATATAAAACCAGCAAGGTAAATAAAATAGTAAAGGTGACTACCAGACTTAAAATTATTGCTTGAGTAAACCTTGCTATTTTTTGCTCTTTTATGCTTAATTCGCGCCTGTTTCGCCCCGCTAAAAAAACATAGTAATAACGGTATTTAAAAAACTTAACTACGCCTCTGCAATCAACAGCATGATTACCCCACTGCCTAGCACCTATGGCTATTTTTAAATGCGCTAATTGTTCATCAGTAAACGTAGATTGAATGTTTTTAGGCATTCGTTCTAATAAACTTCTAATAGCTGGATCTTGCTGTAAGTTCGACAAAAAAACCTCAAATGCAACATGATTATTAATTGCCAATTATTTTAAACAACTATTTAATAATAAAAAGCCAATTAAAACTTAATTGGCTTTTTATTTGCTAAAAGTACTTTTTATTTAAGCGTACTAGAGCGATAAGTATTGTTATTTAACCAACTTGGTAGTTCATATGTTGGTACCTTACCATCTTGGCTAATGTTAGTTTGGTGGTACGAGTGCTGGTTCCAAATGCGAGTTGCATTTTTCCAAGGTTTGCTGTTATCAGCAGCACCATACACAGTGACACCATTGTTAATGCTATATCTAGAATCAGTATTATTTGATACAACAACAAGCTCTGCATTATCGTCGCCCTCTAGGTCAACCACAATTGGGTATTCCCAAAGCGTTCCTGATGAGTTAGCAACTGTCGATAATACTTCACCATTAACACCATTTAACACTCTTACTTTGTAGTGATCTTGTACAATTACTTCATCAATACCATCACCATTAAAGTCATAAGCACTCACGCCAATTTTACCACTCCATTCATCATCATTGGCAACAGTCCATACTAAATCACCGTTTGCGTTATACATATCAACTGCTGTGTAACCTGCGTAAACAATACCTAAATCTTTTGTTCCTAAGAATGTAGATACCGCTTGTACACCACCGCCTAAGTTATCAGGATTAGTTACTTGCCACTTAACATTTCCATTATGCTCAAGTACAGCAAATACACTATCTTCAAGCTTGTTACTTGGATTACTAATTACAATTTCAGGTGAAAAATCGTTATCTAAATTAACTATTGAGCTAAACCACATAGCTCCTGGTTCACCATATTGCCATAATTGTGCACCATAAGAATCATACAAGCCACCACCCGCGAGTACTTCTTGAGTGCCGTTGTTATCAGCATCAAAAGTTGTTGAAGCAGCAGACCAATTAGTAGTGTAGAGCAAGCCAGTTTCGTAACTGAATACATTATTGCCTGTTACAATTTCTACTATTCCATCGTTATTAATATCGCTTAATGTAACAGCGCCTAAAGGTTTGCCCGATTTTGTAAGCTCTTTTTTCACTTGCCCTAAGTTGTTAACAACTTGAACCACTGGTGATGTATAGTCGTTTAAAACAATTTCAACAACACCGTCACCATCTAAATCTGCAGCAGCAATTGAATTACGTGAATCGCTAAAAACAGCACCATTCTCGTAAGTCCAAATCTCTGAGCCATCGATACCGCTTAGTGCACGCACTACCCCAGGTGCATTTGTACTTTTGTCATATGCAACAACGACTACATCTGCCACATCGTTGTTATCAATAATGCCATCGCCGTTATCATCGTTAAGTTGAGCAACAATCGGGGTAGTAATTACTTGAACATGCTCAGGCATAAACTCACTTGAGTTCCACTGCCATTTTTGCTGCATTGCAAATGGAGCGATAGGCTCAGCAACTGATGGTAAATCACCATTGAATTCACCACCTAGCAATGCCATAGAGCCTTTAAAACTTTGGCCAATAATTGGCATTTTAGCCGTACCGTAAGCGCCTTTAATATCAGCGTAAGGGGCAAGAATTACACCCTCCCAACGGTTACCTTTAATATTAAGGTTTTGCGTATCAGGGAAGTTAAATACGGTTTTACTTGCGTGGCGGCGTAAATGCCAAAAACCTTTTCCGCGCACATGTAAATCAGCACCACCTGTGATATTAAAAATTACAGTTGCATCGCTTGGTATACCCCATACTTTAAAGGTATGAGCACGGGCAAAATCACGGCCATCAATATTAAACACTTGTCTATCAGACCTTCCGTCACCTTGTAGGTATAAACCACCCCATTTGCGGTAAACTGTACCTGTTTGGTTTAACTGATTTAACTCGGCGCTTAAACTTTTGTAATACTCTTCTTGTTCATCAAAGTTAAAAGGCATGGCCGATTCATCTTGGTTAGAAAGGATTTTAGAACCCCACTCCATACCCCAGCGTACACCCCAATGAATGTCAGTACCGCCACCAGCAATCATACTACCTACATATTGGCGACCGTATTTAAATTTTATGCTTGATTCACTAATTAAATAGTATTCATCGCGATTGTAAGGGCGAGTATAACCTACGCTATAACCTTGAAGATCAATTTCACCGGCGGCAATTGCACCATCAGCGCGGCCAAAGTGCGATTTAAAATCGTCAAAAACAAATGCTGAAAAATTATTGGCTACGCCTAAGTCTGCAGCCAGTGTTGTAGAACTGGCTAAAGAAAGTGCGATCACTGCACTTAGCTTTTTAAATTTAAGTAATGAGTTAGTCATTTTATCCCTCGAAAATGAAAAGTGCATTATAGGCACCAAGTTTGAGTCATTTGTTTAATGAAAGTTAATTCATCAATCGCTTGGTGAACATTATATACACAAATAAAATCAAAAGGAATAAAAAACACTACGAAAGTACCAACTTCTGAACCTAAATACGGGACTGGAAATTAAAATCAATGACTTACAAAGAAAAAAATTACATAAACAAACAAGGATTAAGATTTAATAACCAGTAAATGTAAAGTAAATGTTAACGACACGGGCGTGAGTGAGGAGAATCAACTAGAAAAATGATTTTACTATTTTATAAGTGAAGATATGGGAATAAAACAACTGTTGTCAAAATTCCCGATTGACTAAAGTTTATAAACCAATAAGTCTCGGTGTCTTAGATTTTAAGAACCTAAAAACAAAAACCAAGCAACAAATAGCTATACAAGTATTTAGATATGGAAGCAAATCAAACAAATACCAAATATTAGGAATAATCTTAACTTCGATTTTATGTAAAAACCTAAAAACAATTAAATGAAGCGGAAATATCACTATTGAAGAAATTGCCAGCCATTGGAAGATTGGCCTAGGTTTGAGTTTTTTACTAATCAAAAATAATATAAATATTCCTAAACAAGCAATTAGGGGGAACAAAAGAGGGAAAGCACCAAACTTTAACTCTCTTATATCTACACGGCCATTTAATAGCGCTAAATAATAAAAAATTGGAATGGTAAATAACAAAATCAAATAAGTTTTAAACTCATTGTTAAATACTGCATAACTTAAAAGGTTAACTCTTTTAACTAGAACACCTAGTTGATAAAAAAACATACCAATAACAGCAGAATCTATAGACCAAAACCACCTTTCCGAAATTAGCTCGTTGCTTAATAGCATTAATAAAAGCATTCCTGAAATGATCACGAAACTATATATTGGCTTCAATGCAGAAAAAAATATAACCTGAGCTAATGAAATAATGATTAAACAAGGGAAAAACCAAAGAACCCCATTAATGTGAAAACTATCAGCCTTGGATGTAACTAAACGACTAAGAGGATCAAACCACTGCATTTTACTGGCTTGGCCATCACCAAGAATGTTCAGTGGTAGCCAAAATAGATAGGAAATAAGAAAAAAGAAAGTAAATGGTAATATTAAACGCTGGAATAGTTTAATCAATGACTGTTTTACTTCTCGCTTGGATGATGCTAAAAAACCAGATAAAAAGAAAAAAAGCGGCATATGAAATGAATATATTAAAGTATATACATCTTCATTCAACCAAGCTGCATGACCAAGTACAACTAGTGTAATTCCTATTGCCTTCATGTTATCAATATAATTTATACGCGTCATAATTAAAAAAACTTATCTTTTATCAAAAGATACGCAAACTTTGAATTTGTAACTAAGTAGCGCTTCCACATTCTGCCTGGCTCTTGAATTACCCTATATAGCCACTCTAAACCGGCCTTTTGCATCCACTGTGGTGCTCGCTTTACTTTACCTGCTACAACATCGAACGTACCACCAACCCCCATTACAAAGTCAACACCAAGCTTGTCTTGCCATTTATTAATAAAGTTTTCTTTTTTTGGGGAGGTAATCGCAACAAATAATAACTTAGCGCCCGATTCGCGTATTTTAGTGACAACAGCCTCTTCATCATCCCAAAAGTAGCCATCGTTATAACCTGCTATGTTTAAATTTGGGTTTTGTGCTTTAACGACTTCGGCTGTTTTGCTCACTACTTCTTCGGTGGCACCCAATAAAAACACAGGAAAGTCTCGCTTGGCACTCATAGCTAATAATTCATGAAATAAGTCAACTCCCGCTACACGCTCTGGCACATCGTGGCCTAAAAAACGCGCACCGAACACTACACCCATACCATCAATATTAATTACCTCACACGCTTTAACCGACTCAGCTAAAACAGGGTCTTTTTGCATATTTACTATTTTGGCTACATTAACCACAACATGCTGTAAAAACTGCTTTTGCTCAATTCTACTTTCAATAAAAGACACCGTCTCTTGCATAGTGGCAATATCCATGGGTGCTTTTAAAAATTCAATACGTTTCATTGTTGAGTCCGTTTTTTAAAGTTGTTCAATAACTGCATTTTTAGCGCTGTTCAATTTTTGTCTATTAAAATAAGCAAACGAATAATATACCCATGCTTGTGTCCAACGGACATAGTCTACCTTATTGGTAAAATACTTATTTTTTTGATAAATAAAACGCTGCTTTTTAGGCATATATAAGGTTTGAATAGCACGGTTAATTACTTTTTCAGCCAGTATAAAGTCATCCGGCGTTTTACCTACTTTTAATAACGTAAAAACAGCTTGCGAAACACTGTGCATATCGAGTGGGTAGCGATTATTATTGTAATATTTTGCAGTGCCATCTTGCTCAAACAAATGTGTTTTATAATAAGTAAGACCTTTTGCAATTGCCGATTCAAACTCATCAGTTTGTAATTCATCACTCAGTAAGCGAAGTGCCTCTAGATTATAACCGGTATGAAAGCCATCAATAAACTGATGATGATGGCGAGCACCATATACCCATGAGCCATCAAGTCCCTGTTCGCTTACCGACTGCCTTGCTGCATTTAAAGCAAGCTGTTTGTAATGTTGGTTTTTAGTCAGCACGGCAACTTTTGCAACCCATGCAGCGCCCCAAAGGCTAGCATTATGTACAAATGCAGTTTCACCCGGTATGTAACCAAAAAACTGCCTACCATCACATTCTTTATATAATGTTTTTACAATAAAATGTGCACTATCAATTGCAGGATCTGAGTATTTTTTGTCTTTGGTGATTTCACTTAATGCATATAAAGCCTGAGCAACATAAATAGTAGTAATTACATTTGGCTTACCTTTAGGTACAAAAAAAGCACGAGCATTCCAGTCAAAGTGGTAACCCCAACAGCTATGCTGCCAAATAGATTTATCACTTTGCTGGGTCAATAACCAATCAGCTAGATTTATCGCTTCATCTAAATAAGTTTGCTCATTAGTTGCTTTATAGTCTTCCAATAAACCTAAAATAAATAAACCAATACCCTTTGGGTTACGCTTTTTGGGCACAGCACATAATGGTCGCAAGTTAATAGCTAAACGTTTATGCAGCTGAATCCAAGCAAGCCCTACAATGCCTTGTTTAAATCGAGGAGTTAATTCAAATAGTTTACTATTGAGCCCATCAAATGGGTCTTGCCCAGCATAATTCCCTTTTTTTGCCTTATTAAGTAATAGTTTTTTGCAATAGTTGCTATCTAACATTACTAAATTGCTCCCAGCTCTTTATAAATACATTTAAGCTTTGGAATGATTACTCTAGGACTAAAGTTATTTAAAAACTTTTCTTTTGCAACATCTCTCATTTTTTCTGTTTCTACAGGAAACTCAATTAACCTATTCATTGCCATTTTTAGAGATCCAACATCACCAGGTTTAATCAGTAAGCCATCAATATTATTTGTAATGGCATCTGGAATTCCACCTGCAGTAGAAGCAATAACAGGTATGTTACATGACATTGCTTCTAACACTCCCATTGGGAAGCCTTCGTTATAGCTTGGTAACACGTATGCATCAGCTTGCTTTAAAATATTAATTTTTTTATCGCCAGCAACCCAACCAAGTAACTCAACGCATTCATCTAGACCTAGCTCATTAACCATTTTCTGATATTTTTTAATCTCGCCGTCACCACCAAGCAATAATCTAGCGTTTGGATGCTCTTTAACAACACAATTAAAAGCACGTATTAAATCAGATACTCCTTTACGTTCACCTAACCGGCCTAAAAATACAAAATTAAAGTTATTAGTTTTTTCTTTTTCTTTTTCTATTTCTAACTTAGGGACAGCGTTATAAACTACAACTCCTTTTTTACGATCGTCTAATATAGTATCAAGCCAATCCAGCCACTGAGTAGATAAGACAATAACCTTATCTACAGAGTTAAAGGTTGTTCTTATTTGTGCTTTTTTAGATTCACAGCATTCATTATTATAAAACTCTCTAAATTCAGCTCCATGTAAATGCAAAATAATTTTTGTATTAAAATATTTAATCAGCTTTATTAGCAATGACTTTCTTGCATAACTCCCTCTAGAAGCCATATGAATATGCACTACGCCAACGTCATATATTATTAATTTAGAAACTAACTTGATAATACAAAGTAAATAATTGAATAGTTGGCCTGCCATGCCAAACCTAGTATTGGTTGAATGGCTTACTAAAAGCTCTGAATTTGTGTCATTAAAAAACCCTTCGCTTTCGTACACATTTAAAACTGTTGCAATACCACCTTGTCCGTCTTTATCTGTGGCTATTGTTAGATTTATTGATTTTTTCACGTTAAAACTCTCTTATAGCCTGCTTTACTTTGCCGTTTTTAGTCCTTGGAATCGCATCAACTGTTTTTACACTAACTTTAATAGACGCACCCAATCTTTCTTTTGTGTTTAATATTAATTTATCTTCTTGAGTCTTATTAAATAACGCCCCATCAACTACAACCAAAACATCAATGCTCAGATCTTTTTTCTGAACAAACTGTGAACCCAATAACCCTTCAACACCTTTTGGTATATGATTTAATATATACACTTTTTGCCGATCCTCACCTAAGAGATAATCTCCAATTCTCCCCTCTATAGAATCAACAATTGGAAACACACGACCACATGGGCAGTTTGGCTCATCAGACATTACAACATGATCACCTGTTTTATAACGTATTAATGGGTAAAGTGAATTATTAAAGTTAGTACCTACAATTTCAGCACGTTGCTGACCTGACTCAGTTTTTCCAGCAGGCAATAATTCTACATGAGCGTAGTCTGTTAATATGTGATATCGCCCATGCTCACAACTGGCAATGGCAGCTACACGCTCAAATAACCCATACCAATCAAAAACAGTGCATTTAAAACGTGTTTCAATTAGGTGCTTGTCTTCCTTTGATAAAGACTCTGATGAGGTAACAATCGACTTTAAGTCTCCTGGATAATATTGATTATTCACTTCTAAGTATTTAGCTAACGTGGCTATAGAAGAGGGGTAGGCTTGAATAACTTGTACACCAAAACTAACCATTGTATCTATGTATGACTGCAAGTTAGCAGGCGCCATATGAAAGGACGAAAGCATAATCATATTTTCGAAATAGGAGTAACGCCAAAATGGCGCCTTTTTTTGTTCGAGTGGTACAATCATATCACCCCTGATCCATGCTCGCTTATCACCCTCTTTAAATCCAGCCCATGCTAAGCCTCTGCTAACGAAAGCTTGTTCAGTAATTATTGATTGCATATTCTGCGGGATAACTAGTGGAGCACCTGTTGTGCCACTCGTTGCGCCATTAATTACAGCGCCTCTTTTTTGAGGTGACACAAACTCATATTTATGGCTATTAATTGTAGATTTATCGATATATGGGTACTTTTCTATATCTGTTCCAGTCCCTATGTAGTAATCAACAGTCTCATTTGCATTTGTAACTACATCACTGAGCATTCCATCACTATACTGTTTCAGCAATTCACTGTTAAATTCATGAGCTTGTAACTTTTGAGTAAGCTTTTCGCAATCATTATTTTCCCTAAGTTTTTTACGTATAAATGCACGACTACTTAATAAAATGTTTTGAATGAAAATAGGGCTTTTTATGTATACCTTACTCGTAAACATCAATACTATTCCTTTAATTTAATATCAGGTTTAATTGCTTGAGATCGCAAAATACAATTAAATTACATAAGATTAAACATGACTGTCTACTTGACAAAGTCTTGTTTTATTTTTTCACCATATATGGAGCTACATCATCTAAATAACTTTCGTTTTTTAATATGTCATAATTCAATTCGTCTATATTCCCGATAATTTTTGCAGGAACTCCACCGACTATGCATCCATTAGGTACACTTTTTGTAACTACAGAATTTGGAGCGACTATTACTTTGTTACCAATTATTACTGGTCCTACGATTACAGAGCCTGGACCAAGAAAAACATCATCTCCAATACTAGGAACACGCTTATAAGGTCCCTTACCAACGACTTTGCAACCAATACCAATCCTGCAACGTTCTCCTATTCTGGCGTTATCAATAATTACTACCCCAATACCTTTAACCACAAGAAAAGAACCTTTCCCGATATCCGCGCTAGCAGGTAATTTTGAATTATAAAACAGGAAAATCATTAACTGTATAAGCTTTGGTAATAAAGGGACTTTTCTTAAATAAAGCCACCTGGAGACTCTATATAACAGTATTGCATTGGGCATTATTTAACCTCATCATTTTAAATTGTATAAATTTCTAAAAAATTTTGCTTTAATTTCCACTTTAGCTAACAATGAAATCCTGTATTTTATACTGAGCTATATTTTGGTCTTACTTTCTATTGCTCTGGAAAGGTACATTACGCTAAATAAAAATAACAAAGCTGGCGTTTTAGTCGTTAATGCATTGTTGGTCACTGATACTAAAATAAATACAATTAAGGCAACATTTAATTTTATATTACTTCTTGTCATCAATTTTGATGGTATGCTATAGCAAGTGAAAACAAGTAAAAACGTGCCAATAAGTCCAAAATTAACAACCCAACCAATGATATAATTTTCAATCACATTTATTCCAATGTAGAAATCAATATTTTGCTTAAATGCAGACGATGCTCCAAATACCCATTCAATAGGGGTTAACTCATCTAACAAAATATATACGTTAAAACGTGCTTCAGCACTCTTATCAATATGCAACTTACTTAGGATTCGAGCACCAATTGGAGTTAAAGTAATTATTAATGTTGTAAAAATGAACGCAAAAAAAGCGAGCGCTTGAATTATCGCAAAACGCATTTTTGATGTATGAAACCCTGATTTTATAAATCTAGGTATCTTTGGCATAATTAAAAACAACATTCCGAAAATGAATATAGCAGTGGCAGCTCGCCCTCCAAATGCAAATAAAGCTAAAGTTACAACGGTAAAATAGATTAAATAAGGAATTCGAGTATAACTCATTAGTATAGGGGCTAACGCAGCTGTGATTAATGCATTATTTAGAGGGAAACCTAAGAGTGCACTTGACCGAAAAAAGCTAAAGTTTGCAAACTCAACACTAACCATTGTTTTGCCTAACGTAAATTCCAGTATAGCAATCATGGCATTAAAAAATAAAAGATAAGCAAATAAGCTTAATAATTTACCTTTATGATGTGTGCTTAACTGACATAATAAATAAATAGCTAAAAGTGGTGAGATCATGGTATTGACCAAATAAGCTATACCAGACATACCCGAGGTATATAAACCATAAAATATCACAAAAATTATACTCAGTAAGCTAATTAGCCATGCTGTACTTAGCTCCTTAAGATTAATTATAGGTGTTTTAAATCCTTTTCTGAGCGTAAAGATAGCAAAAGTTAGCATTAATATATACGTTGAAATATGTATTTTAACTAACGGATTTCCGCCTTCTGATACGTATTTTATACCTACGTTTTCTAGTAAATAGCCGCCAAAAATAAAGGCCGTCAAAAAAGTGAATACCATTACTTTATAAATATTTTCACTTTTCATTTATTTATTACCCATGCTTTACATTTTTTATAATTCAGTAAGGCAAGCACACATGAGAAAATGCTCACACCAATAACGATATCAATAATAATATTGACTATGGGTATATTAATTATCACAAAGTGATAAACACGTAATTCTGGAAGGAATATAGCCATACACACAGTTGAAAGTAGAATTTTATATACCTGCAACGGTACAGTGTATTTATACCCTTTTCTTAGTGATAACCATAGACTCATAACCAATGCGATAATATTAGCAATTAAAAAAGCACTCGCTGCACCTATCAAACCAAAAGGAGGAATCAAAGTAACTAATAATGACAGGTTTAAAATTAATGAAAAAACACTAATTTTTGGCAGGTATTTAGTGTTTAAAGAGAACTGTAAACCATGGTCTATATAATGTCCCTTCAAATTTAAAACAAACACCCCCGCACATAAAATATAAATAATAGTAGAACCTTGTGATAAATATTCTTCACTAAGCAATAGGTGCGTTATAGGCTCGGCTAAAATACAAAACCCAACTAAAGCGGGCATTGCAATTAAACATAACAAAGTTAAATATTCACCATGTGCTTTGTACAAAGCAGTTTTATCGTTAATTTTTTTTGTTAATTCAGGATAACTTGGTAAGGCTACTACCATAAAAATAAGTGCACCAATTCCTAATAAAATATTTGATATAGCGGCATAAATACCTGTTTGTGCTAAATCTAATGAGTCGGCAATAAAATAACGATCTAACCGACTTGATATTGCTGCAACTAAGCCACTGGCCATAAGTGGTAAGCCATAAGAGAAAATAGCCTGAGCGTCTGCAGTTTTAAGTTTATTAATACTGATTTTAAGCGGTTTAAAAACAACTAAACCTGCAGCTATGTAGCTCAAAGCAAGGGCTGATAATGCAGAAAGGATATTAGGAGAATAAGCTAGCAAGCCGCCTGTAATTACTATAGCCATAATAGATTGAGTAAGTACGGCAACTCTATATTGGTTTAAACGCTCCATTATACGGGCTAATTCAAGATAGAACTGATAGAGGGCTTTAGTTAAAAAAACTAAAAAGGTAGCTAAAAACGTAGATAAGGTTAATAGACCTGTTAAATATAACCCCAAGCTAACTAATGCTAAAGCTGGTAATGTGCAGCAAAAAATAATTGAGCTGGCAATCGCTGCAAAATTATTATGTTCCTCTGTTTTTTTACTAGGAAGTAAACGCAGCATGCTAGAATTTATCCACTGGGCAGCTACCGCCCTTACAACTTCAACCGTTAATAGCATTAATGCCAACATTCCGTATTCTGTTGTAGTTAATAACTTGGTATGAATACTAATTAATGCAAAAACACTAATTGCAGCAAAAATTTGCACTGGAGCATATTTAAGTAACGAGCTAATCATTATTTTTTTCACTACACTTTTTATATAAATCAATATATTGCGCGAAAACAGATGCAATATTAAATTTTACTTCAAGTTCACTTTTAGACTCATTAACATTATGATTAGCAATTAAATTTTTGATACGGTTAGGGGTTATCGTATCAGATAGGTATAAAACACCCATTTTATCAAAAAAAGTTTTCTCATCTTCAAGTATTCCAACCTCAGTTGTTATTAGAGGCAATCCAACTGCTAACATTTCTAGAGGTACTAAGCCAAAGGTCTCTTCACTAGAAGTAAAAATACCTACATCAGCATTAAGATATTGTTGTACAATTTGGGTTTTATTTAACTTACCCATAAATTTTACTTTGTTTTCTAATTCTAACGAAGCTACCTGTTTTATCAGTTGCTCTGTATAGCCTTTATCAGCATGTGGCCCAATGATAGCTAATGAGGAATCAATGCCGTCATTAATTAATTTAGCTAGTAAAGAAATTGAATCTTCCACCTTCTTTCTTGGTGTTAGCAACGCACACGTAACAAGCTTTATTTCTTTTCGTTGATGTTTGACGTAATTAGCTTCAAAGTATTCTTGATCTATTGGGTTATGAACTACTAAAGATTTAAACCCATCTGCAGCAATTGCACTTTGTAGCTGTTTGCCAACAACAACAACATTATCATTTCGTTTCTTTATTAACCGTGGTATTGCTTTTTCATATAAAAAGTTATTAACCAACCCCACATTACGCCGAGCTATTTTTTTATAGCTATGAACTGTAACAACCGATTTCCCTCTAAAACCACTACCTATCAAAAAGCTCCAAAGGTGGGTGTGCACTAAATCAGGGTTCAAAGTTTTTAATAACTTACGAACATGCCAATTTTGCCAAATAATGCCGGGGATTTTAAAGCCTATTTGCTTACTTGATGCAGGCAGCCAAATAAAATCAACATTATCTGATAGACGAATAACATTCCCTGCGAAAGGGGTTTTACTCTGCGGGTCGAGCCCGATAATGGTAAACCTAAAGTTAGCGTCATCATGGTTAACCAAATATTCTGCAAACATTTGGCATACACTGTCTACTCCGCCACAGTTAACACTACCCCAGTCATAAGTAGATAAAGGCATAATTAAAACTATATGTTTTTTAGGCATCATATTTATTCATAATATATCGGCCAGGATCATTTTGATTTACTACACGTGAAGGGTTACCCACAGCCGTTGAATTTTCAGGTATATCTTTAATAACCACAGAGCCAGCACCAATAGTAACGTTATTCCCTATGACAACATTTTCGACTATGCAAACCATAGGTCCTATATACACGTTATCTGCAATAGATGCAGCTTTCCCATGGTTACTTCCAATGTTTACAAATTGGCTAATATTACAGTTAGCTCCAATTTCTACTGTTGGACTTAAAACTATTCCAGTAGCATGACCTAAATTTAACCCAGGACCAATTTTTGCTTCTTTAGGTATTTGTATTTGATACCTAATAGATAAGGTTAAATGCATAAACCTTGCTAGTGCCCTAATCAATAGATTATTCGACTGAGTTAGCCTCCACCAAAAAGTGTACTTAAAAGAACGGTTATTATTGATTAAGTTTTTTATTAATAATTTATGGGAGTACCTTGCGGTACTCCGATACAAATCACATTTTATAAGCTCAAAAGGAGTCATAAATGTTAGCCTTACAAAATACCGCGGGTATCGATAACAACTTTTGATGCAAACTCTGTTTTATCCGCCGCTTTAAATTGTTTATGATCAACCAATACTACAACGACATTTGCTTGCTCTAGAGCACTTTCTAGCGACACTAAACTAACATTTTTATCTGCTAGGTTGGCTGGTAGCTCTGCAATGTTTGGCTCTACCGCAAGTATTTCACCAATATTTTTTGCTGCTAATTCTTCAACAATATTTAATGCCGGACTTTCACGAAGATCGTCAATATCGGCTTTAAATGAAAGGCCTAAACATGCAATAACTGGTCGTTTAAATTCATCAGCGGCTTTTGCTACTTTTTCAATTACGTAAAATGGTTTTGCGTCGTTAGTTAAGCGCGCTTGTTTAATTATTTTTGCTTCGTCTGGGCAGCTTGCAACAATAAACCAAGGGTCAACCGCAATACAGTGGCCGCCAACACCTGGGCCTGGATTTAAAATATTTACACGCGGGTGACGATTAGCAAGCTTAATAAGCTCCCACACATTAATTTTTAATTTGTCACAAATGACCGACAATTCATTGGCAAAGGCAATGTTTACATCGCGAAATGAGTTTTCGGTTAACTTAGCCATTTCAGCAGTACGGGCATTGGTAATAATACACTCGCCGCGTACGAAAGTTTCATATAACTTAACCGCTTTTTCGCTACATGCTTTGCTCATACCACCTATAACGCGGTCGTTTGATACCAGCTCCTGTAATACATAACCAGGTAATACACGTTCTGGACAATGCGCAATGTTAATGTCGGCGGCATCGCCTTTATCTTGTGGGAAAGTTAAGTCTGGGCGCGCTTCACTTAACCAAGCGGCTAGTTGCTCCGTTGCACCTACAGGTGAGGTGCTTTCTAAAATAACTAAGTTACCTTTTTCAAGCACTGGGGCAATCATTTTTGCAGCCGATTCAATATAGCTTAAGTCGGCACTGTGGTTACCACTTTCGCTGTGAATAAATGGTGTAGGTACAGCTACCATAAACGCGTCGGCTTTTTCTGGCGTTGTAGTCGCTCTTAAATTACCAGTAGATACTACGCCACGAACTATTATGTCGAGATCAGGCTCTACTATGTGTATTTCACCGGCATTAATGGTATTAACTGCTTTTTCGCTTACGTCTAAACCAATTACTTTCATACCACGCGATGCAATAACCGCTGCAGTTGGTAAACCTATATAGCCTAAACCAACAACTGAAACTGTTTTAATTGTCATTACTAAATCCTTGAAAAAGTTTTAAACTTTATTTTAATCTTTAAAGTGTTGCTTAATTTTAGCCACAATGCGCTCACACGCTTTACCATCACCATAAGGGTTATGTGCACGGCTCATTGATTGATATTCTTGAGCGTTAGTGAGTAAGTTATTTACTTCACTCACAATGCGAGATTTGTCTGTACCTACTAATTTAACTGTACCTGCTTCTACCGCTTCTGGGCGTTCTGTAGTATCACGCATAACAAGTACAGGCTTACCTAGGCTTGGCGCTTCTTCTTGTACGCCACCTGAGTCGGTTACTATTATGTGAGCTTGATTCATTAAGTACACAAATGGTAGGTAGTCTTGCGGCTCGATTAAATGCACATTATCAACATTTTTTAATATGCGGTTTACCGGTTCGCGTACATTAGGATTTAAATGCATTGGGTATAAAATTTGTGTATCTGGATGCGCGGTTGCAATTTCTACTAACGCCTCACAAATTCGCTCAAAACCGCCACCAAAACTCTCACGGCGGTGCCCTGTTACTAAAATAAGTTTTTTAGTTTCATCGAGCTCTGGAAACTTAGCTTTTAATGTTGCGATTAAAGCGGTATCAGTTTTTACCTTATCAACCACTTGTAGTAATGCATCAATAACGGTGTTACCAGTAATTACGATATCGTCAGCATTTACTGCTTCGTTGAGTAAGTTTTGCTGTGATGTTTGCGTTGGTGCAAAGTGTAGCTTTGTAATAGCGCCAGTGAGTTTACGGTTACCCTCTTCCGGCCATGGTGAACTTAAGTTACCTGTGCGTAAACCCGCTTCTACGTGCCCTACTGGAATTTGCTGATAAAACGCAGCTAAGCTTGCAGATAAAGTCGTACTTGTATCGCCATGAACAAGGACTAAATCTGGTTTAAACTCTTCAAGAATAGGTTTTAAACCTAACAAAATATTTGTTGTTACATCGTATAAGCTTTGACCCGGCTTCATAATATTTAAATCGTAATCTGGTACAATTTCAAACAACTCTAAAACTTGGTCAAGCATTTCACGATGCTGTGCAGTAACACATACTTTTGCGTCAATACCTTCTGCTGCATTTAGTGCTTTAACAAGTGGCGCCATTTTTATTGCTTCAGGTCGCGTACCAAAAATACTTAATACTTTAATAGCCATGATTTCCCTTAATTTTTTACTAACCGGTTTTGCATAACTTTATGCATTTGCCATTAATTGCTTAACGCGCTTTGTAAATTCATCACCCATTAGGCTTGATTGCATTGCGTACTCTACATTTGCAAGCATGTAACCCAGTTTTGAGCCGCAATCGTGTGACTTACCTTTTAAATGGTACGCTTCAATTGTTTCAAGATGACGTAACTGCAGTAATGCATCTGTTAATTGTATTTCTCCGCCAGCCCCCGGAGGCGTATATTCGAGTAAATCCCAAATAGCGGGTGATACAACATAGCGCCCTGTTATGGCTAAGTTACTGGGTGCTTCGTCATTGTTTGGCTTTTCAACCATATTGGTAATGGTTGCATTTTCGCCAGGCGCAATATTTTTACCTGCCAAATCAACCACACCATAGTTGTGCACTTCCTCATGAGGGACAGGTTCAACCATAATTTGATTATGTTGAGTACGTTCAAATTGGGCGATCATTTGCGCTAGGTTATCAACCTTAAGATTTGACTTATATTGATCGATAATTACATCGGGCAATAAAATAGCGAATGGGTTGTTGCCTATAATTGGGCGTGTTTCAAGTATTGCGTGGCCTAACCCTAATGGCGCCGATTGACGAACCGATATAATGCTTACATCACGTGGGATTATTGAACGCACCTCTTCTAATAGGCTGCGTTTTACGCGCGCTTCTAGGGTGGCTTCTAGTTCAAAGCTAGTGTCAAAATGGTTTTCTATAGCGTTTTTAGAAGCATGAGTAACCAGTACAATTTCTTTAATACCGGCTTTTACTGCTTCGTTTACAACGTATTGAATGAGGGGCTTATCGACTAATGGAAGCATTTCCTTTGGCGTTGCTTTTGTAGCTGGTAACATACGGGTACCCAAGCCTGCAACAGGCAAGACTGCTTTTAATACTTTCACTTCAATTCCTTTTATAGTTACTTTTGGTTATAACGTAGCTGTTTATAAATGTCGCTTCGAATAGCGAGTTTTAAGCGCTACTAACCATATGGGCGGCTATTATACACAACACATATAATCGCTCAATATAAAAAGCAGCCTTTTTGATTGTTTTAGGTTAATTTTTTGTTAACGGTTTATTTTTGCTTTTTTTGTAATCTATCAATTTACTTCCAATGGGAATATAATGGCTTTGTTAACATTTTAGGGATGGGCTTTGTGCGCGTTGGAATTTGCATCATTATATTAGTGTCTTTTTTTGCTTGTGCACAAGACATGCTTTTGCATCTGCGAAATAGCGATATAATAAGCCGTGCCAAACAGTTTTACGGCGATGCAGGCCACCAACGAATAAAAACGTGGCTGAGTTTTATAGATGACTCTGCCGATAAGAGCGAATGGCAAAAAATTCATTTAGTTAATGATTTTTTTAATAAGCATATAAAGTACAAAACCGATGACGAACTTTGGCAAAAAAAAGATTACTGGGCCACCCCTCTAGAAAGCCTAGGTGTTGGCATGGGTGACTGTGAAGATTATGTTATTGCTAAATATTTTACTTTAATCGCTTTAGGTATCCCCGAAGATAAAATACGCTTTATGTATGTTCGCCAGCGTACGGTTAATCAACCACACATGGTGCTTATATACTTTGAACAACCAAACCAAATACCGTTGGTGCTTGATAACTTTAATACAAAATTAGTGCCTGCAAGCAATCGGGGCGATTTAAAACCTATATACAGTTTTAATGGCCAAGGTTTATGGTTAGCCAAATCGAAAGGGTTAGGTAATAAGGTTAAAAATAGTCGTGGCGTTTCTGCTTGGAACACTATGCTTGAACGAATTGAACAAGGTGAGCTTGCCCCCGCCGCCGGTAACAATAAAGGAACTAGTAGTTATGTCTCGAATATTTAAATATGGATTGAGTTTAAAAACTCAAGTATATGGCTTGATCATATTAATTTCGGTTATTTCATTTTGTGTACGCGTTATTACCGATGTGGATACAACCCGTAATTATTTACAAACGCAAATGGCCAGCCATGCGCAAGACACCGCTACCAGTTTAGGGCTTTCTATATCTCCTTATTTAGAAGACGACAGCCTAGTAATTGCCGAAACGATGGCAACCGCTATTTTTGACTCTGGTTATTACAGCCAAATTAAATTTACCGATGTGCAAAATAATATAGTGTTTGAGTTACAAAACCCTAAACGCGTTGAATCTGTTCCAGGTTGGTTTATTAGTGCTGTTGAACTGAGTGCACCTACTATGCATTCTGAAATAAACAATGGTTGGATGATGGCAGGCACACTTGATGTAACCAGCCATACTGGGCAATCTTACCTTACATTGTGGCAACACACACTCCGCAGCTTATATAGCTCATTTTTGCTATTAGCAGCATCACTGGCTATTGCATTTTTAATTTTACGCGCAGTATTTAAGCCGTTAAAAGCAGTAGAAGACCAAGCCACTTTAGTTACTCGAAAACGCTTTACCTTAAATAAAGAAATACCAGTAGCACGGGAGCTTCGCACTGTAACCCAAGCCATAAATAACATGGTTATAAACTTACAAAGTACGTTTGATTCGCTGACCAAACAAACACAAGCGCTTACTGAAGAAGTATACATAGATTCGTTAACGGGGTTGGGTAACCGTAAGTCGTTTGAAAACCACTTTAATTCTGTTGTAAATAATATTACTGACGATACGCCAATTACTGCGATGATGCTTACCCTACCCTCGTTAAATAATATTAACCAAGTGGTAAGCTACCAAGATGGTGATCAGCATGTGCTTGATGCTGCTAAAATACTTAAGCATGTTGCCGATGAGCTACCAAATTCAACTATATTTAGGCTTAATGGGGGTACGTTTGTATTACTGGCCCCATATGACGTTTTATTTTTAAATAAAGCCCGCTTAGACCTCATTGATAATTTAAGTCAAAAAGAAAACAGCTTACATATAAACGGTTACGCTAATTTAGCGATTGTTGGTGTTGAGCAAGGAGCGAGTTTAGGTGAAGTGTTATCGCTACTTGATACTGGTTGCACTATAGGTGAAGACACTACGTTTGATAAAAACGATAAAGAGTCATTATTTAGTGTTAACCAATGGCGTACCTTAATTAAGTCGATTATAAATGCTGGCGAAGTGAGTTTTTCGGTGCAACCTGTTAAACAAGCTAATAAAACTGATTCTCAGTGTTACTTTGAAGTATTTGCTCACTTTATTCATGAAGGTGAAAAGGTAAATAATGGCCACTTATTCGCGATGGCTGAAAAGTTAAATTTAACCGAAGAGCTCGATAAAAAAATTATACGTAGCTTTGTTGATATAAAAGAGCACTACCCTAATGATGTGTTTGCGTTAAATATTAGTAAGGCCTCATTGTATTCAGCCGACTTTATACAATGGCTTACCCTTTACTCGCACACTAAACCGGTAATTAAAACAAACTTAGTGTTTGAACTACATGAAATTGGTTTGCTTTATAACGTGCATGTTGCGTCTTTACATATAGATGCAATTAAAGAGCTGGGTATTAATGTGTGTATTGAACACTTTGGTACTAGCTTAACATCGTTTAGGTATTTACAAGGTCTTGATATTGAGTACGTTAAAATTGATGGTAGTTACATTCAAGATTTGGTAACTAACCCGCAAAGTCAATTTTATATTCAAACAGTTAATAATATTTGTCATGGCTTTGGTATTAAAGTTTTAGCCTGTTTAATTGAAAAAACCGAGACTTTAGAAATACTTGAATACCTAGGATGTGATGGGGTACAAGGTAATTTAATACTGCCACCATCAAAAATTATTAAATCTAATGAAAATGGCGTAAATAAAGAGTTTACTTTTTGCACCGATGCGCTAAAATTTTGCAATTAGTACTCAACCAAGGGACGAGAAATGAAAAAATTAATTTTAGCTGGCTTAGTAGCTAGTGCGTCTGCTCTAACTGCTTTGCCAACCTATGCACAAACGGATAATAATGCTGTGGTTCAAGAAGTGAGCATAAATAGCATTATTGATATTCTTAATAACGTAACAGCAGATACTACGCCAGAGCAATTACGCGAAGATTTAGTAGAAGCGATTAAACGTATTTGTAAAAATAAAGAAAAAATCAAGCTAGACGAAAAACTGCTTAATGGCGCTTGTGGCGCTGCTGATATAGATGCAATGGTTGCTGCTGTTGTGGCACGTTTTGGTGCAGACAATCCATTAATTTCTGACTTTTTAGCTGCTCTTTCGGATGCTGGTTTAGATACTGATGCAATTACCCTAGCAGCAATTACCGCAGGTGTTGATGCAACAACCGCTTCTGAAGCAACTGCTGCAGGTCCTGGTGCGGGTCAGCCTGCTCCGCCAGTAGGCAGCTTACCAACATTACCAACACCTCCAGGTTCTGGTGGTACAGGCGGTGATAACGGTATATCTGAAGTCGGTAACTAGTTTTTACTATTAGTATATTCAAACGCAGCCAATTGGCTGCGTTTTTACTTTGTTTGAGTTTATTTTGAATCGTTTTATATTTTTTCTTATTTGTCTGATCCTTTTTTTGCTTCCCCTTCCTTTAGGTAGTTATAGGCCTTGGGCAATTTTAGCTATTGGTATTTTAACTAGCTTTACCTTTATTACTCACTTGGCAAACAGTGTTTTAAATAACCACCAAGCACTTTTCCCTCCTCGATATACTTGGCCGTTATTTACTACCTTAGGCATTGTGGCTTTAGTGTGTGGAGTTCAGTTATTTGGCGTGAGTGTTGATGCTTTTCAAACCAAACAAATGTTATTAAAAACCAGTTTTTTAATAATGTTGAGCTGGTTAATATTTAATTACTGTAATAATGTAAATCGTATTAAAAAATTAATTTACGCCGTTATTTGCGCCGGTGTTTTTCAGGCTTTGTATGCTAGTTACTTAAACTTATCGCCCGATATTGTTAGCCCTTTATTTGGCTACAAACACACCGACAGAGCGATTGGTACTTTTACCTATTCTAACTTTTTAGCTAACTATTTAGCGCTGTGCTTATGCTTAGGCATTGGTGCTTTAATTAGCGAACTAAAACGCACTAACAACGGCTACAAGCCTACTTTAAAACAAACCTTACGTGCTTGGGCTGAGATTATATTAAGCTCTAAAATAATTTTGCGTATATCGCTAATTATTATAATTGTGGCGCTTATTTTAACCCGTAGTCGCATGGGTAATTCGGCCTTTTTTATCGCCTTAATTATAGTGAGCTTACTGGCGCTGTTTGTTTATAAACAAAAGCCTAAGGCATTTAAGTTACTGATTGTGAGCTTTTTTATTATCGATTTAATCATCATTGGTGCCATTTTCGATGTAGAAAAAGTAAAACAACGTATTAGCGAAACCAGTTTACAATCGGAAACTCGCGATGAAGTTGTACGCGACTCAATCCCACTAATTTTAGATAACCCGTTATTAGGCTCGGGCGGCGGTACTTTTTACACTGCGTTTCCTGCATATCAGTCTGAGCCCTACTCTGGTTATTACGACAATGCGCATAACGATTATGTGCAATTTGCAGTTGAGCTGGGTATTCCTGCAACGGCGTTATTGGGGCTGTTAGTGGTTTATTGTTTATGGTTATGTATTAATACTATGCGAACGCGCAAAACGGCCCTTTATCAGGGTGTGGCGTTTGGTTGTGCTACAGCTATTGTGGCAATGATGCTGCATTCGTCGGTTGATTATTCGCTGCAAGCGGGGGCTAATTCGATGTTGTTTATAGTAGTGTTATGTTTAGCTTTATTAACCAATAAGTTGCCAGCACCAAAAAGGATTAAAAAACGGCGAAGTGAAAGTTAACGGGTTGCGGGGAGCGGGTTACGAGCCTAATCCCGAAACCCGTAGTTCGCAACCCGCCGTGAGCAAGCTCTAACACCTAACACTTCATCCAGTTATATCATTACAATAAGATCTTAGTGATTTATTTACCACCGAGGGTTGGAGAAAAAAGAGAAAGTGACTAAATACAAACGTTATGAGCATTAGAAAAGTAAAAGGTATTAGGCTTTTTGCTTTGTATTCTCAGTGCAGCGTGTAGCGCCTCGGTGTCCTCTGTGGTTCAAGAATAAAGGTTTTAAATAAAGTTAACGGGTTTCGAGCTTAATCCTTCACCCAGTACTATTATTACAATAAGAACTTAGTGATTTATTTACCACAGAGGGTAGGAGAAAAAAGAGAAAGTGACTAAATACAAACGTTATAAGCATCAGAAAAGTAAAAGGTATTAGGCTTTTTGCTTTGTATTCTCAGTGCAGCGCGTAGCGCCTCGGTGTCCTCTGTGGTTCAAGAATAAAGGTTTTAAATAAAGTTAACGGGTTTCGAGCTTAATCCTTCACCCAGTACTATTATTACAATAAGATCTTAGTGATTTATTTACCACCGAGGGTTGGAGAAAACAGAGAAAGTGACTAAATACAAACGTTATGAGCATTAGAAAAGTAAAAGGTATTAGGCTTTTTGCTTTGTATTCTCAGTGCAGCGTGTAGCGCCTCGGTGTCCTCTGTGGTTCAAGAATAATTTTTATGTTTTGGGTTTAAGTGATTTATTCACAAAGAGGGTTAAGAGACGCTGCGCTTTTAGTTATTTAGCCCGTAACTCGAAGCTCGAAGCTCGTCGCCCGTCGCTCACGACATCAAAGAATGCCGCGACATAAAGTCGCTGCTACACGTCGGCAATAATATCAATTTAAAACCTATCGCCTGTTCAAATTTACTGCTCTTCTAAATCAAATTCGGTGGTGTGGCCGTCGCCGTGTATGAGCTGGTAACGGTCTAAATTACCGCCTTTGAGAGTAACCAAACTAATAGCCGAATCACTTACTAGGTACTTTTGCCCTTTGCCTTTAGTTTGGTGTTTGTCGACTTCCATATGCCAGCGTTTAGTAAAAAAGTTAAGCGGACTTTTAGGGCCATATAAAATGGAGTCGAGCTTATCAAGCACATTTATTAGCTTACGCGGGAACTCGTTTTTAATGCCACTAGCTGTGAGCTGCCAAATTCTGTTGGGGTGATCGCCAAAGCGCTTTTGCACTGAAAAACAAAACGAATAATGCACGTCGCCTGATAAAATCAGCGTTTCATTTGGGGTGTCGGTACGTCTAAATGTGTCGAGCAGTTTTTTAGCTGAGCCCTCATGCGCCATCCAGTTTTCTACATCAACCATAAGCGGTTGCCCACACATGTTAAACACCGCTTGAATCGCCTCTATTGATTTGACTCCAAACACCGGTGCGGGCGATACAATAATGACTTGGTCATGGCTGAGTAGGCTTTCTTCAAGCTCAGTGAGACGCTCCCAATCTAACAAGCCTGAGGGTTCATTAAAGTTCTGCTCGTTACGCCAGCGGTGTGTTCGGGTATCAAGCACCACCACTTTAGGAATAGTTGTTAGCTCATAATGCCAATGGTTAAAATCGTTTAGATGTTTATCAAATGCTTTGAATTGCCATTGCTTATCCCCAGCTAGACTTGTTGTAAATGGAGTAAGTAGCGCACCAGTTTTTTGCAGTGCGTCGTTCCCCATTCCCTGAAACAGCCAATAGCTTGCTAAGCCATTATTTACAATACGCTTGCTACTGGGGTTTTGATTAATGGCTTGCTCCCACCCGGCGGTGAGGTTCCAATCGTCGGTTACATCGTGATCGTCAAACATCATTAAGGTAGACACATTGGCACATAATCGCTCTACCTCAGCTAAGCCTTTAGCGTAATCAATGAGTGTGGCTTTTTCTGTGCTAAACAATGCTTGGCTTTTTTCGTTACCGCCTGAGTAATTTAGCTTTGATAAGTCAACATATTGCCACGCGGTACTACTAAAATTAAGTAAATACAGTGCTACAAACTCTTCAAAATGAATAAGGTGGTTATACGCTTTTACGCTAGAAAAATGCGGCTCGTCTTTTTTTAACCAGTAACCTATGCCTAATTTAGAGCGCTTTTTCCATGAGGTGGTAGGGAGTAAATGATGGCGGCCATAAAGCTGTTGGCTAATATCGTCGGGTAAATCCAGCGCAAGCGCTTGCTCTTTGTAAATGCCTAATTGCTCAATGAGTTGATGGATAGCTAATAACATAGGCCCTGCTACATCGTCAGCATATACCTGATCGCCCGAGAGCAATAGCAACTGCGCCCCTTGTTGATTATTACTGCGTTGAGTAGCTTGCCACTGACTTGAACTAACTAGGCTGTCTTTTGCGGGATGATGTGCATTGCGACATGAGCCATGCAATATTTGCGTCAGTCTTTTGGGGATCACAAACGCAGGTAACGCGCCATCATTAAAACTAAACGCTGATAAATCAACAGGGCTATCATCAAAAAACAGCTGATATTGTAGTAATATATCGCGCGGGAACTGGCTGTTTATGGGTTTAATAACTATGAATTGTAAAAATAAATGTTCACCCAGTCTAACGCTGTTTTGTTCGCTATAGCATTCGTAACCCATTAGCTCTATACGGCCGTTTACCTGCTTTGAGGTAGCAAACTGAATACAAACTGTGGTTTTTTCTGCTCGGCGCACCATAGGCCCCATAAGTAACAGCGGGTGTTGCACCGAGAGAGTCGTCATGAGGTTAGCCTTTAGCTGCTAATTTAAATAAAGAATAAAAATTATCGGTAGTAGCCTTTGCCAACTCGTTAAAGCTAATGCCTTTTAGTTCACTAATATAATAAGCAACGTCTTCCACATACGCTGGCTGATTAGTTTTACCACGGTACGGCACTGGGGCTAAATACGGCGAGTCGGTTTCAATAAGCAGTCTATCAAGTGGGATTTGTTTTACCACTTCTTTAAGTTCTACCGCATTTTTAAAGGTTACAATACCTGAAATAGAAATATAAAAACCCATATCAATGGCTTTTTTAGCCATATCCCAATCTTCGGTAAAGCAATGTAATACCCCACCGCAGTTTTCTGCTTTGTGTTCACGCATTAAATTAATGGTGTCGGCACGTGCGTCGCGGGTATGAATAATAAGTGGCTTTTGTAATTCGTTGGCTACTTCAATATGGCCAACAAAGCTTGCTTGCTGCACTGCGTGAGTGTCTTTTGCGTAATAGTAGTCAAGTCCGGTTTCGCCAATGGCCACTACTTTGTGGTGCGAGGCTAAATCAATTAATTGCTGTTTGTTGAGCGCGTCTTTTTGATCAAGCGGATGTACACCACAGGACGCTGATACGTCGTCGTAATGCTTAATTTGCTCTAGCATGTTAGGGAACTGATCAAGTGTGACGCTCACACATAAAAAGTGTTCTACTTTTTTGGCACGGGCGTTATCAAGTACTTGGTCTAGGTTTAAATCGAGTTTATCAAAATCAAGACGGTCTAAATGGCAATGAGAATCTACAATCAAAATAAGGCCTGTTTTTACTACATGGTATAAGTTGGATTGCCGGAGTTTAACATAGTCCCCAGCAGTTTTTCGATCTTCGCGTTTAGGTTTGTTTTATCATCTAAAAAGCTAATGCCGATCCCCGGAGGGTTTGAGCTTTGTGCACCTTGCGGAGTGATCCACGTAACTTTGCCGGTGACCACATCGTCTTCTAAGGCATCAGGTAAGGTTACTCGTAAAGCGAGTGAATACCCAGGCTCATAACGCATATTGGTGCGTACAAATAGCCCCCCTTTTTTTAAAAAAGGCATGTAGCAGCGATATAGTTCGTCAAGGTCATCTATATCAACTAATAGCTCTTGCATATCTAATCCTTTTTATTGGTTGCGTAATGTATACGCTAGTCGTGATACCGCAAGCGGTAAGTTTAGCCCAAGAATTTGTATGTTATTTTGTAAAAAATCATTCAAGGCTTGCTGTGCAACTTGGTAGGCTTCAAAACTCATGCCGTTTAAAAGCTGCTGTTTTAGCTGCTCACTTAAAAATAAGGTAAAAATACGAACAAGCTCAGGCTGTTTATTTATTATATCGACTAACGCATTGAAATTATGGCTTTGTTTAAACTCAGTTGCAAATTTATAGAGTGTATCAATGCTTTCTAGCTGATTTTGCTGTTGCCACTGCTTTACTTGCAGGGGTTGACTGTAAAACAATGATAACCATGGGTAGTTAGGCACATCTAAAGAACTTAGCCACTGCTGTGCTAGCTGGCTATTGGTTACTTTGACCTCAGTTTTAGCACAGCGGCTTAAAATAGTCGCTGGTAATTGTGCCACTTGGCTGGTTGTGAGAATTAAAAACCGGCTGTTACTTGGCTCTTCTAAGGTTTTTAATAATGCATTTGCTGCCGCCGTGGTCATTTTTTCGCAGTTTTCAATAATCGCCACTTTGTTGCCATTTTGCGCCGCCGACTGGTGCATAAAATCGCTTATGCCGCGTATGTCGTCTACACCTATGCTTTGCCCTTCTACTTGGGTAACGCGTTTATCTGGGTGCGTCCCAGCTAGATTTAACGAGCAGCTTTTACACTGCCCACACGGCGTTAACACGCTATTAGGTGCACTCAACTGCGATTGTGTATTGTGACATAACAAACTGTTAGCTAATTGATCGCTTAGCTCAAACTTGCCTACCCCAATAGGCCCGCAAAATAGCTGCGCGTGATGAAAGCGCTGCGCTTTATAGCTTTGAGCTAAACGTTGTTCTACATCGTTAAGCCATGGCAATGCCATATTATTTTAATCCTGAAAAAAATGTGCGCAGTACATTGGTAATATCACGGTGTACTTTATCAATACTTTGGTTAGCATCAACGGTTTTAATGCTTTCATCATCGTTTGCCAGTTCTATGTAACGCATACGGGTGCGCTGAAAAAACTCAATGGCTTCTTGTTCAATTCTATCGAGTTCACCACGCCCTTTTGCCCGTTCAAGACCAATAACAGGATCAATATCAAGGTAAATGGTTAAATCGGGTTTTAATCCTTTTAACACCATAGAGGATAACGACGCTAACGTGTTTGCACTAATTCCGCGTCCACCGCCTTGATACGCCTGTGACGATAAATCGTGACGATCAGCCAATACCCATTGCCCTTGTTCCAGTGCTGGGTTTATTACATTGTGCATTAGCTGTGAGCGAGCTGCGTACATAATAAGTAGCTCAGTTTCAAAGGCGATTTCTTCTTGATGCTCTGCTTTTACTAAGGTACGCAACGATTCAGCCAGTGGTGTGCCACCGGGTTCACGCACATTAATAAAATCAATATGATGATGGTTTAAAAAGTTTTGGCACAGGGCAATAGCGGTTGATTTACCCGCGCCCTCTAGGCCTTCTATAACTATAAATTTTGGTTTCATAAACACTAATTCTTTTTATTTAAAATATACCGGTTAACCGCCGCATTATGTTGCTTTAATGTGGTTGAAAACTGATGGCTGCCATCGCCTTTTGCTACAAAGTAAACATACTCGCTTTTAGGCGGGTTTACCGCGGCTAAAATCGCTTCTTTGGATGGCATGGCAATTGGCGTGGGCGGTAATCCGTTAATACGATAAGTATTATACGGTGTGTAATTTCTCAAGTCTTTACGTTTAATATCACCGTCAAAATCTTCGCCTAGCCCATATATTACGGTTGGATCGGTTTGTAAGCGCATATTGGTATTTAATCTATTTATAAACGCCGATGCAATTAACGGACGCTCGCTGGCAAGCGCGGTTTCTTTTTCGATAATAGAGGCCATGATCAGTGCTTCATAGGCGGTATCGTAAGGTAAATCACTTGCCCGTTGCTGCCAAGCATCAGCCAACGTTTGCTGCATTTTTTGCGCAGCACGTTTTAGTAAACTGCTGGCAGTATCATTGCTATGGTAATGATAGGTATCGGGGAATAACCAACCTTCTAGATGGGTTTGCTTACCGATTATTTGCTCGCCAAGTTGCTCAAGTTTTAAATCGTTTTGTAAGTGTGTAGAAGTACTCAGAGTATTTAAAACATCTCTAAGTGCTTGGCCTTCAATAATGGTAAAGCTAAAGCTAATTTGCTGACCTTGATTTATTTTTTTGATGTTATTAAGCACGCTATCTGCGCTTAGCTCGTACAAGCCTGCTTTTAAATCGGTCAAGGTTGGGTCGAGCTTGGCTAATATTTGAAAACGCCAACAGTCTTCTACCCACTGTTGTTGCTGCCATTGACGGCACAACTTATTAAAGCCGGTGCCTTTTTTAACTTCAAATTGGGTGTTATTGGCTATCTGTAATGGCGTTTGAATGGTTGCCTGTAGTTGCTGGTAGCCAATCACTGAGCTAAAAAAAGCCAGTAATAATACTGATATTATAACTTTTAACATTAAGCCTCCTTGGCTACTGTTAGTAATGACTGACTGTGAGCAATATCAAAACAGTGCTCGCCTATGCTTTTTACAGGCACAATTTTCATTAAACTATTACATACAAATACCGCGTCTGCTTGGGTAAGCTCATCAACGCTGATAGTTTTAAATTCAATTGCTAATTTATCACATAAAGATTGCAGAAAAACACCTTTAATGCCGCACTCATCAAGCCTGGGGCTAATTACTTTATTATTTTTTATTGCAAAAATATTAGCCGCTGAGGTTTCAATTACATTGCTGTTGTAGTCAAGTACAAGTGCATCATCACTTTGCTCGGCTTGTAGGGCATTTTTAATCAATACTTGCTCAAGCCTATTTAAGGTTTTAAGCCCTGCTAAGTGCGGTTGTAAAGCCAGTTTAATTGGGCTAATAGCTAAACTAATTCCTGTTTCGCGTAAGCTGTGATAATGCGCTGGATAAGGTAAAACACTCACAATAATGTTTAAATTACATTCGCTTGGTGGCGCATAGCCTCGCCCGCCCTCGCCACGTGTTACCACTATTTTAAGAACCGCTTGAACCTGTGATGCTATTTGCTGAGTAATGTGCGACTCAAGTGCGATAAACTCAAGCGCCGGAAACCCTAAACGCTGCGCGCATTCAATTAAACGCGCTTTATGATAAGCCCAATGCTCAACCTGTCCATGAGTAATAATTGCGGTTGTAAAAAAACCATCGCCATAGTTTAAGCCCCTATCGCGGGTACTTATGCTACTGGTTTCACTTGCTGTTATTATTGTTTGCATATTTTTTTACACATAAAAAAACCCAGTTAAACAACTGGGTTCTTATTGTCGTTCGTTGTTAAAAAAGATTATACCTTTTTAAACAGTAACGAGCCATTAGTACCACCAAAACCAAATGAGTTACACAACGCGTAATCAAGTTTGGCGTCTCGCGCTGTGTGCGGTACGTAATCTAAATCACACCCTTCATCTGGGTTGTCTAGGTTAATCGTGGGTGTTACTTTTTGCTCGGTCAACGATAAAATAGACACTATCGACTCAACAGAGCCCGCTGCACCTAGTAAATGACCCATCATAGATTTAGATGAGCTTACCATCACATCTTTCGCTGAATCACCAAAAATGGTTTTAACCGCTGAGGTTTCGGCTTTGTCACCCGCGTGAGTAGACGTACCGTGTGCGTTAATGTAGCCAACTTGCTCTGCATTTACTTGCGCATCGTTTAATGCGTTTTCCATAGCCAGTGCTGCACCTGCGCCGTCTTCTGGTGGCGAGGTCATGTGGTAGGCATCGCCACTCATGCCAAAGCCAACAAGCTCTGCATAAATTTTAGCGCCACGTGCTTTAGCGTGTTCGTATTCTTCAACAACTACTACACCAGCGCCATCAGAAAGCACAAAGCCATCACGGTCTTTATCCCACGGACGAGACGCTGCTTGTGGGTCGTCGTTACGCGTTGAAAGCGCACGTGCGGCATTAAAGCCACCCATACCAATTGGCGTACACGCTTTTTCTGCGCCACCAGCAACCATTGCATCGGCATCGCCGTAGGCAATCATTCGCGCTGCATGGCCAATATTATGCAGACCTGTGGTACATGCGGTTACAATTGAAATATTAGGACCACGCAAACCGTGCATTATTGATAAGTGACCCGAGATCATATTAATAATGGTAGACGGTACATAAAACGGCGATAACTTTCGTGGACCGCTGTTTAGTAATTTAATGTGGTTTTCTTCGATTAGGGTTAAGCCACCAATGCCTGAACCTACCGCTACACCAATACGGGTTGCGTTTTGCTCTGTTACTTCGAGGCCTGAATCTTGAAAAGCTTGAACACCCGCTGCAATGCCATACTGGATAAATAAATCCATTTTTTTAGCATCTTTTGGCGACATATAAGCCGATGCATCAAAATCATTGATTAAACCAGCGAAGTGAGTACCAAATTTTGATGTATCAAAGTGGGTAATATTTTGAATACCACTTTTACCATCTAATAAGCCTTGCCAGGTTGATTGCACATCATTGCCTAGCGGCGTCAACATTCCTAAGCCAGTTACGACGACACGACGTTTAGCCACGGTTTGCCTCCAATAAGGAATTATTATTATACCAATTAACTTAGCTCAGTTTATTTCAGCGTTAACGCTGTTGCTAGTTATGTTATTAGTATTGGGGATGATCATACCCAAGCTACCTCAAAGTGCGAGTCTCAAACCAATAACCAACGCTGAGCAATAACAACTTAATTGCTGATGATAGGTGAGGGTTTGGAATTGAATCATGTACTTTGAGGTGGTTTGGATATAAAGATTAAAGGCAGCGGATGCTGCCCTTAATTTGCGATTAATTACTCAGCGTGAGCTGTAACGTAATCGATTGCAGATTGTACTGTAGTGATCTTTTCAGCTTCTTCATCTGGGATCTCAGTGTCGAACTCTTCTTCAAGAGCCATTACTAATTCAACAGTATCAAGAGAGTCTGCACCTAGGTCATCAACGAATGAAGCTTCGTTTTTAACTTCTTCTTCTTTAACACCTAGCTGTTCGATGATAATTTTCTTTACGCGTTCTTGGATATCGCTCATTCTTCTTTCCTTTATTAAAAACGCCAATGCGTTATTTTCAGATTGCGGCGTAGTTTACGTCCGATAATTCTCTGATTCAATCTTTTGACCATAAATAATTTGCTGGTCAAACCTCTTGAGTGTTTATTTTATCTTTTATCGCTTATTTTCACAGCGATTTCAAGTATGTTTAAAGCAAGTTTGCGAAAAATTCAATATTTTTTAGCAAACTCATTGGTAATTTGTGGTTTAACTATTTCGCATTGCGAAGCTAAACCATGTACATCGCACCATTTACATGCAAAGTTTCACCTGATACGTACGCAGCGGCGTCAGATGCTAAATAACACACAGCTGCTGCAATCTCATCTGGCTGGCCTAAACGACCCGCAGGTACGTTTGCAAGCGTTGCTGCTTTTTGCTCATCTGTCAAATCATCCGTCATGTCTGTTTGGATGAATCCCGGTGCAACCACGTTAACAGTAATACCACGAGAAGCAACTTCACGCGCTAATGATTTAGAAAAACCGATAACACCCGCTTTAGCGGCCGCGTAGTTCGCTTGGCCAGCGTTACCCATAGTGCCCACTACTGAGCCAATATTGATAATACGGCCGTTCTTTTTCTTCATCATTGGGCGAAGTACCGCTTTAGATAAACGGAAAATAGAGCTTAAGTTGGTGTCGATAATATCGTCCCACTCACTCTCTTTCATGCGCATTAATAAATTATCGCGCGTAATACCGGCATTATTCACTAAAACATCAATATCACCTAAATCAGCTTTAATTGCCGCTAATGTTGCCTCAATTGACGCAGGATCGGTGACGTTAAGCGCATAACCCTTACCGTTATCACCTAAGTATTCGCTAATTTTAGCCGCACCTGACTCGCTTGTCGCTGTGCCCGCTACCTTTGCGCCTTGTGCCACTAAGGTGTTTGCAATCGCTTTACCAATACCACGGCTAGCGCCGGTGATCAGGACAACTTTGCCCTCTAAAGAAAATAAATTACTCATATTATATACTCTTATTTAGCTGTATCGATTGATGCAAGGTCGTTAACTGAGCCACACACCATCGCTTTATCAATGCGTTTTGCAAGTCCTGTTAATACTTTACCAGGGCCAAATTCATAACTTTGCGTTACGCCTTGTGCAACTAATGCTTGCACTGTTTCAGTCCAACGAACTGGGCTGTATAACTGACGTACTAATGCGTCTTTAATTGCATCGGCTGAACCTTCAGCTTTTACATCAACATTATTAATTACATCACACTTAGGTGAATTAAATATTAAAGCCGCTAAATCGGCGGCTAATTTTTCAGCCGCAGGTTTCATAAGTTCACAATGCGACGGTACGCTGACCGATAATGGTAGCGCACGTTTTGCGCCGGCTTCTTTACAAGCTACTGATGCTCTATCTACTGCATCTTTATGACCGGCAATAACCACTTGGCCTGGCGAGTTGTAATTAACCGGTGAAACAACCTCACCTTGTGCAGACGCTTCACATGCCGCTTTAATTTCGTCATCACCTAAACCAATAATAGCGGCCATAGAACCCACACCCGCAGGGACGGCTTCTTGCATGTATAAACCACGGTTTTCAACCAGTTTTACGGCTTCACTTAGGCTGATCACATCGCTACATACTAGTGCTGAGTATTCGCCTAGGCTGTGACCTGCCATGACAACGTCTGCATCTGGATTTGCTGCTAACCAATGACGGTAAATAGCAACGCTTGCTGTTAATAAAGCAGGTTGAGTACGGTGAGTTTGATTTAGTTTTTCTTCTGGACCGTTAAGAACGAGATCTGCTAGGTCGTATCCTAGTGCGGTTGATGCTTCTGCAAATGTGGCTTTTACTATGTCTGAGCTTTCAAGTAGCTCGTTTAACATACCCACAGTTTGCGAGCCTTGACCTGGAAAAAGAAGTGCAATTTTTTGTGCCATAGTTTGCTCTTTTAATTAAACAAAATAAATAATGTATAACACGGCACATCAATTTACTGATTGGCCACCGTGTCTTTAGAATGTGTTTTTTCGAAGATAGCAGCAATTTTATCCGGAAGTTGACGTTCTACTTCTTTCACTGCTTCGTCGATTGCGGCATGAAATGCTTTAGCTGAGGCATTTCCATGGCTTTTAACAACAATACCGCGCAATCCTACCAGAGAAGCGCCGTTATACTGGTCGGGGTTCACTCTTTTATAGAGTTTTTTTATGATTGGCGCCAACATAAACGCCATGCACTTATAAACAACGTGTTTTTCGAGGGCACGGGTGAACTTTTTCATGATAAGTTTGGCAATACCTTCGCAGGTTTTAAGTGCAACGTTACCGACAAACCCTTCACAGACGATAACATCGGCTTTGCCAGAAAAAATATCGCTACCTTCGCTGTAGCCAATATAATTAATCAGCTCGCTTTGTTGCATTAACTGCGCGGCTTGCTTAATTTCGTCGTGACCTTTGATGTCTTCGGCGCCAATATTTAATAAACTGACTTTTGGGTTATCACACCCGAGTGCTTGTCCTGCCACTACCGAACCCATAATGCCAAACTGATACAGCATTTGCGCATCACAGTGTACGTTGGCACCTAAATCGAGTAAGTAAACAGGATTTTTTCGTTCAGTGGGTACAGCCGATATGAGTGCGGGACGTTTCACTCCTGGAAGCATTTTTAATACGTAATGCGCCATAAAAAATAGCGCCCCAGTATTGCCAGAGCTAACACAGGCTTGCGCTTCACCCGATTTAACTAAATCAAGGGCAACACGCATTGAGGAATCTTTTTTTGAGCGTATAGCAACAGCGGGTTCGCAAGCATTGGTGACAACGTCATTACAATGGCGAATTATTAATCTGGGATGAGAAAGTGAATCGAGTGATTCTAATTGTTTAGCTATTACTTGCTCGTTGCCACATAAAATCAGTTTTAAGTTGGCATTAGCATTTACCGCGGAAACGGCTGCGGGGATAGATGAACGGGGGCCATAATCGCCCCCCATCATATCTAACGCTATGGTTAGATTGGTCAGCATATAAGCAATCTCTTAGTTAGAAATTACTTGAACGCCTTTGTAGTAACCATCTGCAGTCACATGGTGACGACGATGAGTCTCACCAGATGTTTGGTCTACAGTTAAAGTTGGACCACTGATCGCATCGTGTGAACGGCGCATGCCGCGTCTTGCACGAGACTTTTTGCTTTTTTGTACAGCCATAGTCTTCTCCTAAGAATCTTTCTTAAGTTGTTTCAAAATATCAAATGGATTTGGTTTATCATCTTCCGCCTTTAAAACACCAAAGCTGGCAGGCTCTGCTGTATAACTGCATGAAGCTTCGTTGTGGGTAGGCACTAATGGCACTGCTAAAATAAGTTCGTCTTCGATTAACTCAAATACGTCTATTTCACCATTTTCATCAAGTGCTACTTCGTCGTAGCTTTCTGGAAGATCATCTGACTCTGCATCCAAACCGACTGGCGAATACACAAAGTCTTGATCCAAATCCAACCCTAAATCACCATTACAACGTTGACAAGTGACAGTTACGTGTGTGGACAAATTGCCACTAATCACAACTAAACCTTGCTCATCGTTTTTGCAATGAATTTTTACCGCTATTTCACCTACTTCTTCCTGGATAACCCCTCGTAAACGAGGAAGTTTCTCAAGCGGTACAATGCCGTCATACTTTAAACGGTGTTGCGCTGCTTTGCCCGGATGAAGGGTGATGGGAATTTTCACCTTTTGCATAGGGGCTGCATCATATAGATAGTTAGTGGGTTAGTCAAAGTAAAAAACCAATTTTACGTTGTTTTTCACGTGTTTTACTCACGGATCTGATTTATCCTAACTCAATCTGATTTACGCTAGGAAAACATGCCATGAAGCACTCTCTTATATTAGCCTCAAGCTCGCCTTTTAGGCAGTCTTTATTACAAAAATTTAATCTGCCTTTTGAAACGTTTTCGCCCGATGTTGACGAAACGCCTCACAGCAACGAAACACCTAACGATCTTGTTAAGCGTTTAAGCGAACTAAAAGCCGCAGCTGCGGTCGAGCATTTTGACCAAGGCTTGGCGATTGGCTCCGATCAGGTTGCTGTATTTAATGACCAAGTATTAGGTAAACCACACAATAAAGAAAACGCCATGAAACAACTCAGCTTATTTAGTGGGCAAACGGTCACTTTTTTAACTGGCTTGTGTGTGTACGATATAGACACTAAGCAAAGCAAAACCCTTGTTGAGCCCTTTAATGTCACTTTTAAAACGTTAACAACGGCGCAAATAAGTGCTTATTGTGATGCAGAGCAACCTTATAATTGTGCAGGAAGTTTTAAAAGTGAAGGCTTGGGTATTTGCTTATTTGAAAAACTAAACGGAGACGATCCAAATAGTTTAATTGGTTTACCACTCATTAAACTCAGCCAATTATTGGCTGAGTTTGGCTTAGATGTATTAAGCGCTCAAACTAACTAAGTAAAAGTTGTTGCAACTGCTGATAGTTGTCAGCTGTTGCAATAGGCGTAAACTCGTTTAATTGCGCAGCGTTGTGCACGCCCATGGTTACCCCTAGTCTATCCATACCTGCAGCTTTTGCCATTGCCATGTCGATTTGCGTGTCGCCTATCATCAATGCTTCGTCGGCGCTTATAGCCAGCTCTTCAAGTAGTTGATAGAGCATATCAGGAGCTGGCTTTGATTTGGCGTCGTCGCTGGTACGCGTAGCACTAAAAAAATGACGCAGCTGGCTCTCATCCAATAAACGCTCCAACCCTACCCGACTTTTACCTGTGGCAACCGCCAATATTACGCCTTGATTTTTTAACCCAGAGAGCACCTGTTCAACGTGCTCAAATACCGGTGTTGGGGTGGTATCAAGCGCATACTGCTGTTTATAACCTGCAATAAGCGCTTCGTGATGCTCACTGTAATCAGGAAACAAGCTCGCTATTGCGTTTTCAAGCGACAAGCCAATAATATTTTTACTGGCAGTATCGCTCGGCGGTTCAATATTGAGTAACTGCGCACTTTTGCGGATACAATTAACTATTTTGCTAATTGAATCCATAATGGTGCCGTCCCAATCAAAAATCACCAGCTTGTAGTTTTTCATGCTGGGTGAGATCACGCTTTTGCTGCTCTAAGTTTAACTAAACAACTTGATAGTGCTTTATCAAGCGGTGCTTCTACTCGCATAGTGGTTTCGTTTTTAGGGTGGTAAAAACTTAAATCATGGGCGTGTAAAAATAAGCGGTTTAAACCACGTTTACGCATTGACTCGTCAAACCCTTGATCGCCATATTTGTCATCACAGGCAATAGCATGACCTTGACACTGAGTATGCACACGAATTTGGTGAGTACGACCGGTTACAGGGGATGCTTGTACTAATGAGCAATCGTTAAAACGCTCAAGCACTTTAAAGCGGGTATGCGACGGTTTGCCCTCAGTGTTATCAACACGTACTACGCGCTCACCCGATTTTAGGGTGTTTTTGCGCAAGCCTTCAGTCACATTTTTTGTTTTAGAGTCCCATTGACCCTCAACAAGTGCCCAATAATTTTTTTCCATGGTTTTTTCACGCAATTGCTCATGCAAGGCAGTCAGCACAGAGCGGCGCTTAGCAATGAGTAAACAACCTGATGTATCACGATCTAAACGATGCACAAGCTCAAGGCTGCGCTCTTCTGGGCGTAAAACACGTAATGCTTCAATAAGGCCATAGCTTAGGCCACTGCCGCCATGCACAGCCATACCCGATGGCTTGTTAATAACCATCAGGTATTTGTCTTCAAATAGAATATCGTCTTCAAGGCGCGTTACTTTATCGAGTTTTGAAGGGACAAACTCTTCACGCTCTGACACTCTGATTGGTGGTATACGAATAACGTCGTCTAGCTGCAATTTATACACAGGTTTAATGCGTTTTTTGTTTACACGCACCTCACCTTTACGAAGAATTTTGTAAACTGCGCTTTTAGGCACCCCTTTTAAATGGGTAATAAGAAAGTTATCAATACGCTGACCTAGGTGGTCTTCGTTGATAGTGACAAAAGTTACTTGTAAGCCGGTTTTTTCTGACATTGCCTAATCACTGATTTAAGTAAAATAATTTAGTTGCTAACACAGTTATAATAGTGGGATAATCAGCAGCGCAAATATTTAGTATTTGCAAATAACAACGGTGCTTTTTAACACATTAAAACATTCGTGATGCACATTCTGGGTAACCGATCATACAGATCCGAGTTAAGTTTTCCAAAGCTTTTATACATACCCAGTTAACACGTGCGCACAACTAACGGCAATGCGCGTAATATATTGCTGCTTAAGTTTGAACATGAATTGATTTTTAAAGTGATAATAAAAGCAATGAACAGATAATTTGTCTGATAGTGGCGGCGTAAAAAAACGCCGTTCAGAATTCGCTCAAATATTGTAGTACCGTACAGCAGCTTATTTAGAACTAAAAAAATCTAATAAATAAGCGTTCATTAACATCGGTAGCGATTTTTGCTCATAAAAACGATAACGGTAGTTTTAAAAACGAAACTATGGTTTGAAGCTAAAGAGCCCTACGCACCTAATATGAATGCATTTAATAAGATTGTTATGACAGGCCAACTTCTGGATAAAACGAGTATTGAGCTAAACAGCCGACACGTTTGTATCCCCTTAGAATTTAATAGCGTGATTACACCCTATTGTTTGCCGGCATTTAAAATACTGCTTACTAAATACAGAGCCGTTCCGTTAAAGACCCAGTCGTGAGGCTGCACATTCTAAAAATAGGAACACCTGAACAGGCGAGAAAACATCGTCATGTCAGCGACACAAACTAGTAGAGTAACATTATGAAACGTATGCTAATCAATGCAACGCAGCAAGAAGAAATGCGCGTAGCACTGGTTGACGGCCAGCGCCTATATGATTTAGATATAGAAAGCCCAGGTCACGAACAGAAAAAAGCCAATATTTACAAAGGTAAAATCACACGTATTGAACCATCTTTAGAAGCAGCATTTGTTGATTACGGTGCTGATCGTCATGGTTTCCTTCCTTTAAAAGAAATTGCCCGTACTTACTTCCCGCAAGGTTACACCTTTCATGGTCGTCCGAATATTCGCGACGTGATCAAAGAAGGTCAAGAAGTTATTGTACAAGTTGATAAAGAAGAGCGCGGCCAAAAAGGGGCAGCACTGACTACCTTTATCAGCGTGGCAGGTAGTTATTTAGTGCTTATGCCTAACAACCCTCGCGCTGGCGGTATTTCTCGCCGTATCGAAGGTGATGAGCGAACTGAACTTAAAGAGTCGCTAAGCCGCTTAGAACTTCCAAAAGGTATGGGCTTAATTGTACGTACCGCAGGTGTTGGTAAGTCGTTTGAAGAACTAAACTACGATTTAAAAGCATTATTAGTCCACTGGGAAGCCATTCAACAAGCGGCAGACAGTGCAAAAGCACCATTTTTAATTCACCAAGAAAGCAACGTGATTTTCCGTGCAATTCGCGATTATTTACGTCGTGACATTGGCGAAATTTTAATTGATAAGCCTCGTGTTTTTGAAGAAGCTAAAGCGCACATAGAGCGTTTTCGTCCTGATTTCATGAGTCGCGTTAAGCTTTATCAAGGTGATACACCGTTATTTACACATTACCAAATTGAAAGCCAAATTGAGTCTGCGTTTCAACGTGAAGTGCGCTTACCTTCAGGTGGTTCTATTGTAATTGACCCTACTGAAGCACTTACCTCTATCGATATCAACTCGTCTAAAGCAACAAAAGGCGGCGATATTGAAGAAACAGCGCTTAACACCAACCTAGAAGCGGCAGATGAAATTGCACGTCAACTTCGTTTACGTGATTTAGGTGGCTTAATTGTTATCGACTTTATTGATATGACACCTCCACGTCATCAACGTGAAGTAGAAAACCGCTTAAAAGATGCTGCTCGCCCAGATCGTGCGCGCGTACAAATTGGTAAAATTTCTCGCTTTGGCTTACTTGAAATGTCGCGCCAACGCCTTCGCCCTTCACTAGGTGAAGCAAGCCAAGGTGTTTGTCCACGTTGTAGTGGTCAAGGTACTATTCGTTCTAACGAATCAATCGCATTGTCTATTCTTCGTTTAATTGAAGAAGAAGCGATTAAAGACAACACCGCTCAAGTTAATGCTCAAGTGCCTGTTGCTGTTGCCGCTTATTTATTGAATGAGCAACGTCGTAGCGTTCACCGTATTGAAAAGCATCATAAATGTGATGTAGTGATTATTCCTAATCAACACATGGAAACACCTCACTACGAAGTAATGCGTTTACGTAAAGATGAAACACTTGAAACTGTAAGCTACGAGCAAGTTGTTGCGCCTGAGCCTGAAGCATTTGAAATGTCTAAATCGCCAGCGGCACCTGTTCGTGAAGAGCCGAAGCTTAAAGGCGTCGTTATGCCTTCAACGCCTGCTCCACAAGCGGCAGCAAAAGCTGCGCCGGTAGTAGAAGCAAAAGCTGAAATTGGTTTATTTGCCGCATTAGGTAAATGGATTAAGTCGTTATTTGGGTCTGATACTGAGCAAAAATCAGAAAAACAGACTGAAAAGCAATCGCAAGATCGCCCTAGTAATAACCGTGGTAATGATAATCGTCGTCGTAATAACAACCAACGTCGTCGTAATAATAACCCTCGTAATAAACCGCGTAACGAACGTACTGCAGACGCTGAAGCTAAAAATGAGTCGGCGCCTGTAAATGATACGCAAGAAAAGAATGAGAATCGCAATAAGCGCCGTCGTAATTCAAATACGCGTAAACGTCCTGAGCATAAAACTGAAGATAAAACGCAAGTAAAAGCAGAGGCAACTCAAAATACGGATACTGCAGTTAAATCTGATAAGAATGCTGAGCCAAAAGAGCAAAAGCCAAAGGTACGTCGTCAACGTCGTAATTTACGTAAAAAAGTTCGCGTAAAAGACGAAAGCACAGAGCAAGTTCAAACAACTGAGCAAGCTGTTGAGCAACCAGTGGTTAAAGAAGACAAGCCACAAGTGAAAGAGCAAGCTCCTGTTGTTGAAAAGCAAGCGCCGGTATCTGATGAAAAAGCACCTGCACCTGCTAAAGAACAAGCTGAGGCTGTTGTTGATGCAAACGATAACGTGGCAACACAAGATGAAGAGCAAGAGCAAACACGTACTCGCTCACGTCGTTCACCGCGTCATCTTCGTGCATCTGGCCAACGTCGTCGTCGTCCTGAAGGTGAAGGCACGCAAGAGAAGTCTGATGAAGCGCCTGCTTTCATTCCAGTTGCGGATCAAGCCGCTGCTGAATACGAAGCAGAGCTAAAAGCAAAAGCACATAAAACGGCCGTTGATGCCTCTGATGCAGTTGAACAAAACATTGTTGAAGAAGAATTAGCGAAAGTTGAAGAGCCTGTAAAAGCTGAAGAACCAGTAAAAGCTGAAGAACCAGTAAAAACTGAAGAACCAGTAAAAACTGAAGAACCAGTAAAAACTGAAGAACCAGTAAAAACTGAAGAGCCAGTGCAAGCTGAAGAACCAGTGCAAACTGAAGAACCAGTGAAAGCTGAAGAACCAGTGAAAGCTGAAGAACCAGTGAAAACTGAAGAACCAGTAAAAGCTGAAGAACCAGTAAAAGCTGAAGAACCAGTAAAAGCTGAAGAATCAGTACCAGCTGAAGAAGTTGCTGTTGAAGCTGAAACAGCACCGGTTAGCGCTACTGAAACACCTGTAGAAGCGAAAGAAGCACCTGTGGTTGAAAATAAACCTAAGGCAGTTTCGCAAACGAGTTCAGCTAATGTAAACGCTAAAACAGTGATTACAGCAGGACATGCAAGTGCGCCAATGGCACAGCCTGCGCCTGTAGCCGATAGCGAAACCAAGCATACATCGGTTGCAATGGCACATGACAAACGTGAGTTAATCCCTGACAGCGGCCTTCGCCCTGGCTCGGTAAAACCTGCCGGTCGTGCAAGCTCAGCAATGACTAAAACGCTGAGTGCTGAATAAGCACTGAGTTTAGCTCAAAGCATAAAAAAGCCGCGTTAATTGATTTTAACGCGGTTTTTTAATGCCTGGCATTTATGTATCTGGCAAACGGGGTTCGGGCTGCGAGGATCGGGTAAGGAGTAAAGACTGAAGGTTAAAGACTGAAGGTTAAAGGTTAAAGGTTAAAACATTCGAAGCTTCGCTTCACACGAGATCAAGCTCTATGTCTACCAGTTATCTGCTAATACCTGTTTTATCTTCTCATTTACTCCTCATTCTCTTCTCTCAGTGCAATTAGATCTTTAAGAAAATTATTCACAAAGAGGGCTAAGAGACGCTGCGCTTTTAGAGATTAAAGTTACAATCGTAAGTTAACGGGTTGCGGGGATCGGGCTTCGAACCTGATCCCGAAACCCGTAGCTCGCAAATTGCCGTAAGCATGACAATAAGATTTTAGTAATTTATTTACCACAGAGGATAGAAGAAAACAGAGGAAATGATTAAATACAAATGTTATGAAATTAAAAAGTACAGGGTATTGGTTTTGTTTTGTATTCTCGTGCAGCGCGTAGCGCCTCGGTGTTCTCTGTGGTTCAAAAATAAAGATAGAGGTAAAGTTAACGGGTTGTGGGGAGCGGGCTACGGGCCTGATCCCGAAACCCGTAGCCCGCAAATTGCCGTAAGCATGACAATAAGATTTTAGTGATTTATTTACCACAGAGGGTAGAAGAAAAAAGAGGAAATGATTAAATACAAATGTTATGAAATTAAAAAGTACAGGGTATTGGTTTTGTTTTGTATTCTCGGTGCAGCGCGCAGCGCCTCGGTGTTCTCTGTGGTTAAAAAACCAAAGATTAGAGTCAAAAAAGTTAGCTGGCTGCGGGGTTCGGGTTACGAACCTGATCCCGCAACCCGTAGCTCGCAGCCCGCTGTGAGTTTAATCTTGCTGTTGTTCCATAAAACGCTGTAGCTGATCTTTTAGGTTTGGTGGAATGCCCTTGATCACTAACGTATCAGTGGCTTCATTATAAGTTACACGCTCGCCTAAATGCTTACGCTCAAAACTGATACTGACTCCACCGCCTAAGCCTGAAAATTTAACCATGCTGGTTACCGTTTTTTTATCAACCGGGAATGACTCTTCTAAGTCATAGCTTTGCTCTTTACAAAAACTTTCAAACGGGTTGTCGTCACCTTTGGTAAGCGTTGCTGAAAGTTCACTCACATTAGCTTCTTCACCCGTGGTAACACAGTCGTTACAGTAATCAAATACTTGCTTACGTAACTCGTCTTTTTCAGATTTATCAAACTCTTGCTCCGATAAGTAGTCTTCTACCGCATTGAGCATCACTTGACTTTGCTGCTTAGGATCAATGCCCTCTTCACAACCTAAAAAATCTAAGAAAAAGTCAGCGACTTTACGCCCTGCACGACCTTTAATAAATGAAATATAACGATTGTCGTCTGCCTGGGTATCCCATGCGGTTAAGTCAATACGAGCAGCCAATTGCATACGCGAAATATCTAAATGACGCGATGCGGCTAAATCAAGCTCAGAGGTCATTGAGTAATGCTCTTTAATATTGATCATAGCAATCAACATATAATCAGTCGCCACGTACTGATAGTGACAAAATACTAAATATCCCGTTTCGTTAAAGGCGTATTTATCTAACTCTTCTTTTAATACCGTTGATGCTTGCTCGGTCATATGCCAAAAGCCAAGCTCATTATTGCGATAGCTTTGCATGGTAGAGGCAACAATACTGTTTTTTTCTCCACTGAATGCACAGAACCCTTTACCTGGCTTGCCATTGTAGGCATGGTGTAATTGCTCAATGAATACAGCCACTTTATCGTTGATAGTCATTTCGTCGTTACGAAGGTGAATTTGAGTGTCGTCGTCTTTTTTGTCTACATAGTGAACGACTAATTTTTTAACATCTATTGCCATCTTTGTTTTTCACGCCTCTGGTGTTAAAATACGGGAATATAACTCTTTTTATTGAACCAACTGATGCCAATCTTATCAAAATACTCTAATGAAGAAGTAGAACAAATCGTCGATCAGCTTATTGATGTTTTATCAAAACATAATGCGCCGGTTGATTTAAGTCTTATGTGTTTAGGAAATTCTATCACGCATATCTTAAAAGAGCATGTACCAACAGGGAAAAGACAAGCCGTTACCGAGAACTTTGCAAAAGCACTCGCGCAGTCGGTTAAGTAAACTTTATGAATTTATCGCAGCACAACCAGTTTTCATCGAAAGCGAGTCAATTATTAAGTTGGGGTCATTGGTTTACATTTGCCAATATTGGCTTAGCGCTTTTAATTAGCTTAAGCTATTTATTTGCCGATTCGCCACCGACCACTTATATGGGTATAACCTATATGATGGTTACTTGGCTAAGCCACACTAGCTTTATTGCATTTTTAGCGTTTGTGCTGACGGTTTTCCCTTTGAGTTTAGTATTCCCCTACCCACGGCATATACGCGGTATGGCAGCAGTGATTGCAACTGTCGGGGCCTCAATACTGACTTTAGACGCTTACGTCTACTTTAACTTAGGTTATCACTTAAATGCCTCTGCACTGCCTGAAATTATTTCACTGTTGTGGCATCGTGTAACAAACTCACCCGCACTTACCACCTTGCTTGCAGGGAGCATAGTGTTAACAATATTAGCGTTTCAATTGACTGTTAGTAATTTTACTTGGCATCATTTAGGGCGTTTAAAACAGTTTAAATTTGCCCGTTATGCCGGTTCATTTTTAGTGATTTGTTTTGCGCTAAGCCACAGCATTCACATTTGGGCTGATGCCAATTTAAAATTTGATATCACTAAACAAGATAATGTACTACCACTTTCGTACCCGACTACGGCAAAAAGCTTACTCGCTAAAAACGATTTGCTGGATGTTGAAAGCTACGAGCAAGCGCACAACGTTAAAATTAATAACCAAGGTATTAATTATCAAGCACCTGCTCCATTAGAAAAATGTGAAGATTACAGCGCAGCAAAAGTTGATATATTGGTGTTTGATAATGACGAGCAGCTAGCAAAATTTGTTGCCAGCCAACAAAGTATTTATAAAAACACGCAATTTTTACAACCCACCGATCATAGTGATATGTTATTTGGGCTTGTGTACGGCTTGCCAGCATTTTACAAAACGAACATTATTGAGCAGCAAACTTTACCCGTTTGGCAAAGCCAACGCCGTAGTGTGGAAGTGGCCGGTATTGATGAGCTGAGCTTTATTAACGAGCAAGCACACAAAGACAGTGCAATAAGAATTGTCAAAGGGGCTGAAAACGCCACTGTACGTGATGACGCTACTGAATTTTTTGCTTTTAGTATCTCGCAAAATAGCAATGAAATTGTAACCACGTCAACATTGTACAGCTCCGATAAATTTATTTCTAAAGTGAACGGTTTAATTCAGCCCAGCGATATTATCGCTACGAGCCTTGGCCAATACTTAAACTGTAATGCGCTTGCGCAGCAAACTATGCTGGGTGATAACTTGTACAGTAAAAGTAATAATATTGGGGTTAATTACTCGCAAGGCGTGGTGATTGCTTACAAAAAAGATAGAATCACGCTTATTGATCGTGATGGAAATTTTAGAAATATCTCTGCCGCTGAAGGGTTTTCAATTGAACAAGGGCTTGATATTCCATTCTTAGTGCATGGTATTAAAAAGCTTAAAACATTTTCTCAATAGCACCTCATAATACGAGCGAGTCATTAAAACTGACTCGCTTAGTTTCTGTTATTACTCCTTTGCACTTGCTATCCCCCCAAGCTAGGTTATAGTTTTTATCATTAAAAATTATTAACTCGATCAGAATATACAAAGGATAATCATTATGTTCAGCGTTATTAATCTGATCATTACTGTCTGTATTTTATGTTTTAGCTCTCTTGCATTAGCTCAAACCACCTATTTCAAGTGCGTCACTCCCAAAGGCACCACTTTCTCTCAGTTTCCCTGTAGTGATAATGCTACCTCACACACAATAACCGCCACTGAGCCTAAGCAAGCCGGTAAAGAAATAAACTATACCAAACAGTTAAACGAGCTGGAACGAGATACGATTATTTCCAACCTAGAAGCAGAGCTGCGCAGTAATCAGCATAAGTTAGCAATACTTTTACGAGAAAAAGACAGGGCTGGTTTTAAACAACAGCAGCGTTTAAATCATATATTGAGCGCAGATGATAAAAAGCGTATTAGCAAAGATATTAGAAACACACAGAAAAAATTAGATAAGCAATATAAAAAAGATAAAGCATTGATTAAAAAGCGTATTAAAAAGTTACAAAAAAAGATTGATGCCTATCAACCTTAATCAGACTAACTTCAATAAATATCATCTTAATTAGCTTGGTTTTAAATATAAAATAACATACCCTTAACATCTATAGAGCATAAACTCTATTGTGTGTTTAGTGGTGTAATTTCCTTTGACCACCTTTTTCGGATTTAATACTAATACCAATTGCATTAAATTAGTGATCTATTATAGCGACAAAGAAATAAGTCGATAACAAGGCGAAAATTATGATACATAGTTGTTCTATATAAATAATTTTTAACGCAGCTAGCGGATTATTTAAAACGCTAGAATGATCATGTTTTTAATAAAATTGGTATAACCACCGGCATTATCCTAAACACCTAAAGGCGTCTATTAAGGAGTACTGATGCAACCACGCCAAATTGCTGAATTAATTTTAACCGGTTTTAAAAAGCATTATTTGCTGTTTCAAAGAACAACAGCCAAGGCTCCCTACGCTTTTGCTAAAAGAGACTGGCAAGCTATTAATGATATAAGTCGCCTGCGTATAAGCTATTACGATGATCGGGTAAACGAAACAACAAAAACACTAAGAGAACGCCAGCAAACAGACGCGCTAAACGAGAGCTTATGGCTTGAAGTGAAAAAGCTTTACCAACACTTTTTATGTTTTCATCCGCAAGCAGAACTTGCTGAAACATTTTATAATTCAGTATTCTGCCGCCTGTACCACCGCCGCTATTTTCACAATGACTTTATTTTTGTAGAAGCCACGCTCAAAGATGCGCCTTCTGTGCCTGTTGAAGCTGAATACCGTAGTTATTTTCCTGTTGTAGATGGTTTAAAGCCCACCATTAAGCGTATTATTAATCACTTTGATTTTAAGGCCGACTTTGTCAATCTAGAACGCGATATTCGTTTATTAGTTAAAGCCTTTTATAAACAAGCACCCGATACACACCACCAGCATTGGCAAATGCGTTTTGATATATTACATACCCCGTTTTATCGTAATAAAGCCGCTTACATTGTGGGGCGCGTTGTATCGCAAAGTGGCGTTCAGCCTTTTATTATTGCGGTGTTACACCATGAAGATAAAGGCCTTTATTTAGATGCCTTACTTACAAAGTCGTCACAAATGCGCGTTATTTTTGGCTTTGCGCGTGCCTATTTTATGGTAGAAACTCATGCTCCTTCAGCGTTAGTGCGGTTTTTAAATCAACTTATGCCTAATAAAACCCTCGCCGAGCTTTACAACGCCATAGGCTTTCATAAACAAGGTAAAACCGAGTTTTATCGCGAGTTTTTGAATCATTTAACCCATTCTAATGACGAATTTACCATTGCTCCCGGTACACCGGGTATGGTGATGATGGTATTTACCCTACCCTCGTTTGGTTATGTATTTAAAGTTATTAAAGATAAATTTGGCGAAAGTAAGCCGTTTGGTCGCGATACGGTATTAAAACGCTATCAACTGGTTAAAAGTCATGACCGTGTTGGCCGAATGGCTGACACCATAGAGTATTCAAACGTCGTATTTCCTTTGGCACGATTTGATAGTAACTTGTTAGCGCAGTTGCACAAAACCATTGGCTCATCGATGGTGATTGAGGGTGACTGGTTAATCATAAAACATTTATACATTGAACGGCGAATGACACCGCTTAATTTGTTTTTAGAAAATGCAGACGAAAAAAGTGCCGCCGATGCCATTGAAGAGTATGGCCAGGCGCTTAAAGAAATGATTGCCGTGAATATTTTCCCTGGCGATATGCTGTTAAAGAACTTTGGTGTAAGTAAGCACAAACGTATTATTTTTTATGATTACGATGAAGTGCAATATTTAACAGACATGAACTTTAGAGCACTACCCAAAGCAAAAAGTTATGATGATTATTTGATGGATGAACAAAGTTACTCGGTTGCTCCGCAAGATGTATTTCCAGAGCAATTATGTACCTTTGTAATGCCTAACCCAACATATAAACAATTTTTAACCAGTACGCACCCAGAACTACTTGATGTGAGCTTTTGGAAACAAGCACAACAAAATATAAAAAATGGAAAGGTGAGTCATATTTATCCCTATCCTACAGCACAGCGTTTTATCCATTACTGGTAAACGTTAAGGACACACAATGAATATAAGTAAAATAGATTTAAATTTACTGGTTTACCTCGATACATTACTGCGCGAATGTAACGTTACTCGTGCTGCTAACCAGCTTAGTATTACTCAACCGGCAATGAGTAATGGACTTAAACGCCTACGTAACCTTTTTAACGATCCTATTTTAGTGCGTACCAGCGATGGTATGGTGCCGACCGAGCGCGCTATTGAGTTACAGCCTGTTATTCGCGGTATTTTGATGACGCTTGAAGAAACGCTAGCACCTAATCGCGAATTTGAAGCTAAGCAAAGTAAACGCGTGTTTAGAATTATGGCCAGTGACTATGCAGCCAGTACCATGGCACCGCGTTTGTTAGGGAAATTACATGAAGAAGCCCCAGACACCACATTAGATATTTTAACGCCCAGCGATGTAACTTTCCATGATGTAGAAAACGGTAAAGTAGACATGGCAATTAACCGCTTCGAGAACTTACCGCAATCGTTTCATCATAAGCGAATTTGGAAAGATAGCTTTTGCTGTTTAGTAAGATCCGACAACCCTATTATTGAAAACTTTAGCCTAGATAGCTATTTAAAAGCCCGTCATATTTGGGTAAGTAAAACAGGCTTTGGTGTTGGGGTTGGCATGGATCCAAAAGATGTGCAAAAGCTGGGTTGGGTTGACGAAGCGCTCGCACATTTTGGGAAGCATCGAAATATTGCCACGTTTACTCGTAACTACCATGTTGCGATTCATTTAGCGAAAGAAAAAAACCTCGTGGCAACTTTACCTTCAAAAGCGGCCAATATTTATGTAGACGATCCGGGGCTTAAAATACTTGAACCACCCTTTCCAATTCCACCATTTGAACTTGATATGATATGGAGCCCTTTGTTACACAGAGATGCTAGCCATATTTGGTTACGTCAAAAAGTGGCCGAAGTAGCTGAAGAGCTTAAATAACCTTCTTACATGCTTTTATGTAAATTTTGCTTGCTAGCAGCATGTTAGCAAGCTTACCTAGACCTCCCCATAAAAATAAAACCATGAAAAACAATTAGTTAAAAAATAAAACCGCGTTGGAATGCCGCTTGCTTAGTTATCTATGTATTTTAAATTAACAGAGGTCATTATTATGAGCACCCATCAAGGACAAGAGATAAATCATATCACCGACATTATCCAAGTAATGAATAGCGGTATCGACTTTTACGAAAAAGCACAAGATAAAGTACAAGATCCTAGCGTAAGTGCATTATTTCAGCGCATGATCGACGCCCGCAAAGTAAGTGTTGAAAGCTTACAACCCTATGCAATTAATCAACAAGGCGCACGTGAAGATGGCTCTTCGTTCGCGGTAGAAGCACGCAGAGCATTTACCGCTTTGCTCAGTACATTCACTAGCGATAACGACCAAACCTACATTAAAGAGCTTGAAGAAGTAGAAGATAAAACCTTAGAAGAAATCAAAACAGCGTTAAAAAAGCCTCAATCACATGATTGTGAAGCGGCGCTGTCAAAGGTATTGCTTACCATGCAAAGCTGTCATGCTGAAATGAGTAAAATGCAAAAACATTAAGTTTAAAAACTATAAAAGGGCCTTACGGCCCTTTGGTTGTTAAATAACAATAGGAGAGTTATTAATTAAAAGCGGTATTCTGCACCTACGTAGTAGTAAGCACCGTTAAAACCAAATGGCGCTGAACGACGAGAGTACTTAAATACCCCATCACTGCTGACAATGGTATTACCTTGAGCATCTACAATAGTACCTGAACGTGAATTACCTATGGTGTTTTCATCAGGGTAAACATCAAATAAGTTATTTGCGCCAATGTTTACCGATAAATTATCAGTTACAAAGTAATTAACTTTAATGTCAGTTAAAATTTCAGCACCGTAAGTCTGGCGGCCGCCATCTTCAACTGTGTACTCACCAAAACGATTAAGTGATAAATTAACAGTCCAGTCGTCACGGCGATAAAGTGCACTTAAGTTAATGCGATCTTCTGGTTGCCATTCTTCGATGATAGAAATTTCTTGATCAGAAAACACATCATCGACTGGCACGGTTTCAAGACCAGAACCTGCAGGTGTAAATAACGACACGACATCGGTTTCGGTAAAGTTGGCCGCTAATGTAAAATCAAGCGTGCCGCCTAGGCCTTCTGTATTCCATGTAGCTACAAAGTCGATACCTTGCGTTTCTGTGTCAGCCCCATTTAAGAAAAACTGTCCTGCACCAGCACCCGAGCTCAATAACGCGGCATCAAGACTGTTTGATAAACCTTTGCCTAAGCGATTACTAATTACAATACGGTCGTCAATATCGATTGAGTAGTAATCAAGCGTTACATTAATATTATCGCTTACATTATAAACAATACCTAAACTGCGGTTTTGAGATTTCTCTTCTGTTAACTTAGGAATACCTAAACTTTGCGCCAAGGTTGAATCGTTTCTAAACGTGCCCACTTCTTCAGCCACTAAATTGCCATTAGGACCAACAACAAACTGCGTGCTGATATTGTTAAAGTACAACTGCTGCATTGAAGGGGCTCTAAATCCTGAGCTTAATGCACCACGAAGTGAAATATCTTCGGTTAGTGACCAGTTACCCGCGAGTTTAAAGTTAACTGTATCGCCAAATCCTTTGTAATTATCGTAACGTAACGCCCCTGAGATAATCACATCTTCAATAACGTAAGCTTCAGCGTCTAAATAAAACGAGATCACATCGCGCGACTCATCAACCGACGATGCTGGCGATGAACCACCAAAGCCTTGTGTGCCACCTGATGCATTTTCGCTACCAATACCACCGCTTAGTCCATCATAAATATTAACACCATTGTTGGTATCGTAATCACGGTATGCGTATTCGCTGCCCTCTAAAATACGGTACTCATCGGTGCGTATTTCTGCACCCATTGCTAATGAATAATCATCAAAATTTTGAGTAAAATCAAGATTAATCGTTTGCAGTGATAGCTCCATACCATACGCGTAACCTTCACGTGGAATAGTGGCGCGAATATCTGCGGCGCTTAAGCCTTGGTCGTAACGTAGGAAGTTGGCATAAGAGGCATTAATCGTATCGCTAGTGGTGTAATCAATGCTGTTTTCACCATAGGTGTACGATAAGTCTAAGCTTGAGTCGTTATCAAACTGCGTTTTATAACCAAAGTTATATGAAATATCGTCAATCGTAGTGTTTATTTTTGGTAAAAAGCCAGCCGGAACTGTCGCATCACCATCTTGTAATACTGGGTTACCACCGGCATTGGCATTATGACGGAAAAATGCTGCTGATTCGTTATCACGCGTTGAATAGGTAATAAAACCGTATAGTTCACCCGCTCCTAATTCGTAGCCGGTGTTAACCGTTAAACCAAATTGTTGAGAGTCGGCATCGCCAATTCTAAATGTATCGCGTGGCGCGGTTAGTTCACGCGGGTCGCCTGCCAGTAACGTGCCGTCACTGAGCTCAGTACAACCATAAAATTGACATGAACCATGAAGCCCTGCACGGTTAGTTGGTGCGCGGTCACGGTAGTTTATAGTTGTATTTAAATAACCATTGTCACCTAAAGCAAAGCCTTTATTAAAGTCGATGTTAACAGTTTCGCCATCACCTTCTGAATACTCACCGTAGTTAATAGCGGCTTTACCACCTTCGCTGCCATCTTTGAGCACAATATTTATAACACCGGCAATTGCATCAGAACCATATTGAGCCGCAGCGCCATCACGCAGTACTTCAATACGTTTAATTGCTGAGGCTGGAATAGCGTTCATATCGGTACCCGCCGTACCACGCCCCACCGAAGTATTAATATGAATAATACTGGCTTGGTGACGACGCTTACCATTGATCAATACCAACGTTTGATCTGGCCCTAGGCCACGTAGCGTTGCTGGTCTTAATGCGTCAGTACCATCACTGATAGATGAACTTGAAAAGTTAAAAGAAGGTGCAATAGCTTGAAGCATGCGGCCAACTTCTGTTTGGCCGGTATTTTCGAGTGCTTCTGCACTTAAAATATCAACGGGGACAGGTAAGTCTTCAACTGAGCGCCCTGCCACACGACTACCTACAATAGCAATTTTTTCGATGTTTTGTTCTGCGCTTTGTTCAGCGGCATTGATTCCTTGTGAATTAACTGCAAGTAAAGCAGGTAATACAGCTGCACTAACTCCTGAAAGCTTCATCATGTTGTTATCTTTCCTATTGATTTGTTTGAGTTTAATACTCAGTAAACCATTTTGATCAACAACCGCATCGAGCTGTGTCTCAGCCAGTAATGCTTTTAGTGCATCAAGTTGAGAATAAAATCCATACAACGAATTTGCTTCGTATTGCTTGGCAAGTTCATACGAAAAAACCACAGTTTGTTCTGTTTGCTTAGCAAATTCTATTAAGGCTTTGTCTGCTCGTTGCGCTTTTATATCAAATTGCATCATTTGCCCCTCGGTTTGACTTGCATACACACTGATACTTAAAAACAGCGGTGCAACAAGGCCAAATTGAGTTAAATGGCACGTATGGTTACTGCGCAACTTATATAAACAGTTAGCAAACAAAAATCCTCTATAGTTTTTTATCATTTTTTTAATCTTTAAATTACTTTTTACACTCTTATGAGCAACATTGATTAACAATGGTGTGATTTTCATTACGATTACCTATGATTTTTTTTGATATTTTAGGCTAACAACATGCTCGCCTAAACGTTCATGTTCAATCGAAAAATTATTTTGCAAGCTCTCTAACAGCCCTGCCACATCACCCGCTTTAAAAACACCGGCCACTTTTATACGGGCTAACTCATCAGATGATAGTTCAAACCGCGTAGCGGTATAACGGCTGACTTCGTTTAAGGCATCTACCAGTTGCTCACCATTAAATATCAACATGCCATTTTGCCAAGCTAAGTCACGCTGTACATCATCAACCGATAACTGTGTGATTGGTTTGGTAACGCTTTGTTCAATAATGGCTTTTTCACCGGAAATCACAATATTGGCATTAATTTGACGAATTTCATGATTGTTATTATCAGCTTGTTGATACGCTTTGAAATCATCAGCATTAACAGCAACGCTAGGATCGGTGATCATCACTTTACCCTCAGTAACAACCAGCTCGAGATCTGACGAAGTATTGCGCTGCACATTAAATACAGTACCGAGAGCGGTAAAGCTTTTATCACCGGCCATCACGCTGAATGGGCGTGATGCATCTTTAGCAACATTAAAACGCCCCTCGCCACGACTTAGTAACAATTGCCTACGGCCTTGGCTATAAGCGACTTCCAATGAGCTATTGGTATTAAGTTGTACAATTGTGCCATCTGGTAAAACATAGGTTGCTTGCTCGCCAACTTTTGTTTTATAAATTTTTGTATAATTTACCTTGGCTAAATTTTTGTTGAAATTGCTATCTATATTTAGCAATAAATAGCTGCACATCATTAATGCAGCAACAATACTTGCTGCCATGCCAAATACATACGCAGGCTTTGTTTTGCTATTAGCCGGTTGTTTATTTGGAAATAATACGCTGAGTTCGTTAAGTACACTCAGGTCATCCCAAAGCTGAGCTAATTCATACACCGCATTTTGATGAGCAGTACTTTGTAGCATCCACAGTTTAAATTGTTCTTGCTCTTCTTTTGTAAGGCCACGGTCAATAGCACTGATCCATTGCGATGCTTTTTCTAATATTAATTCTTTTGAGGTAAATTGATGGATGTTATTCATTTTGCTGCCCTCATTATGTCCGCACTTTGTTGGCAATGGTCGCTCTCATCGTGTGACTGTTCGCGCATATATAGCATGGTATTTAATAACCCTTTGGCAATGTGTTTTTCTACCGTACTTTGACTTAGCTGCATTTGCTGTGCGATCTCTTTTTGGCTCATTCCATAGACTTTTTTTAAAATAAAGCACTTTCTTACAACAGGACTTAATTGCTCAGTCGCCCGACAAAATAATAAAAAACGTTCTTTAGAGGTGTATTCGTCTTCTAATTGCATTGATTTAAGCAATTTGGGGAGTTCAGTTTCGTGATTTAAAGGGGTACTAAATTTATTATCCCATTTAGCTATATGATTAAGTGCTAGGTGTTTAGCTGTTTTTAACATGTAGCTACGGGTGTATTGAATATCTTGCTTTAATTCAGCTTCATAACTTTTAACAAAGGTTTCTTGAACAATATCATCAACATCGTCAGGCAACACAATTTTAGACACGAAGCGCCGCAGTTGCGTGGATATGTCTGAGAATGTACTGGCTAATTTAAGTCCTCGAGCCACGTGGGTAGTCCCTTGTTATTATTATTACCGTAAGATTACGAGTTTTAGGGCTAATTACAAGGAGTTTTGTTAATTATTGGTTATTTATTAGTTGCTAACATACATAGTGCAATGTAAACGTATTACCTTTTAAAACTTTTTTAATCATTATGCCTGTTTGGTAAATATTGAAAGTTAGCGCAATTTTAGTTGATTTGGCTTTTTATAATGAGGGCAAACAGATATTTAGCTTAATTTTATTGGCGTGTTGTGTAGTAATTTAGTAGTCGCAACGCTACTATTAACGGATAGGAGTTACATATGAATAATCAAAAATTATCAGATTTTGAGCTTTATTTTCAAATTGATGAAAGTAATCGCGTCAATCTGTTTGCCGTGGATGATTCGGCTGTGCCAAAAAGCTTAGCTGAACTTGACGCTGATATTCCGCCTTTATTTAAACTTGCTAACGAAGTAAGCAGTTTAGAGCAAAGCGCCTTAGGCCCTTTGCGTAATTTAGGTGATATTGCCCAAGAACTAACTACTTTTTTACAAGCTCAGTCGCGCAAAATAGATTTGATCATGAGTCATATTTTAGCCTCTGAACAACCAGAAGATAACTCAATCTATTGCGACAGTTACGGCGGTGGCGGCATTAAGTTTACCAGTGAACATTTGTATACATTAGGGCAAAAGTTTCGTACTAAACTTTTTTTACAACACGAGGCCTCTGCGGTGTATTGTTATAGCGAAGTGGTTGCCATTGAAAAACAAGATAATGAGTACTACCAATATACCCTGTTATTTGTATCAATAAGAGACAGCGACCAAGAGCTGGTTGTAAGAGCCAGCTTACATGCGCAAACTCGCCAGCTTAAAAAGCGCCAGCAACTTGAAAAAGCCAAAGAGAGTACAAACGATAAAAGCTAGCGTTTATTTACTTCTCAAATCGCTTTAAAATTGTGAGCCAAACGCTCATTTAGAAGTGACTTAGCAGTAATTGAACTGCTAAACTAGCCCCATCTTTATTTGTATTAAAAATCCATGAACTTTAGACTTTTACCTGAATGGGCCGAGCAAGACGCTGTTATGCTTACATGGCCGCATAAAGACACAGATTGGGCTGATAATTTAGCCCGTGTAGAACCTGTATATATTGAGCTTGCTAAGCATATAACAACGCAGCAAAAGCTTGTTATTGTGGCGCATAATAGCGCCTTAAAAATGCATATTACAGCATTGCTAAATAGCGCTAACATCTCTTTGAATCGTGTTCATTTTGTAGTAACCCCTACCAATGATACGTGGGCGCGCGATCATGGCCCGCTTACTTGTAGCGCTATTGACTCACCTGAGCAATTAAAAGTATATGATTTTACTTTCAATGGTTGGGGCAATAAATTTGAAAGCGCATTAGATAATCAAATTAATCGTACTTTGGTAAAAGAGTTAAGTAGCAAAAAAAACCACTATCAAGCGCTCGATATGGTACTTGAAGGTGGCGGTATTGAAATAAACGAGCATGGTGTGTTGCTAACAACCAGCGAATGTTTGCTTAATAAAAACCGTAACCCAAATTTAAACCCAAGTGACATAGAAGCGCTTTTAAAAGCGCACTTGGGCGCAACAGACTTTTTATGGGTTGATCATGGCTATTTAGCAGGTGACGACACCGACAGCCACATTGATACCTTAGTGCGTTTTGCACCAAATAATACCCTTGTGTATGTGCAATGTGACGATAAAAACGATGAGCACTTCAGCGCGCTTAATACCATGCAAAAGCAACTACAAAGCTTTAAAACTGCCGATCGCACCCCATATAAGCTAATTGAGTTGCCATGGCCAAAAGCCGTGTACGATGATGAAAACACGCGCTTACCCGCCACCTATGCAAATTACTTAATTATTAACAATGCGGTATTAGTGCCTACTTATAACGATGTAAACGACCAACGCGCGTTAGCACAGGTTCAAAAAGCATACCCAGGTCACACAATTATTGGGGTAAATTGTTTACCTATTATTGAGCAATTTGGCAGTCTTCACTGCATTACAATGCAATTACCTCGTGGATTTTTAGCTGGAGCAGCACAATGACAAGCCCTGCAAATTTATCAGTTGCCTTAGTGCAACAAAGCAACAGTGACAACGCTGAACACAATATTGAAAAATCAATTGCTGGCATTCGCGATGCAGCCAGTCAAGGTGCACAACTTGTTGTGCTACAAGAGTTACACCGTAGTTTATACTTTTGCCAAACCGAAGATGTCGACGTCTTTGATTTAGCCGAAACAATACCTGGGCCGAGTAGTAATACGTTAGGTGAACTTGCTAAAGAGCTTGGTATCGTGATTGTGGCGTCTTTATTTGAAAAGCGCGCTACAGGCCTTTACCACAATACCGCAGTGGTGCTCGAAAAAGACGGCAGTATTGCCGGTAAATACCGTAAAATGCATATACCGGATGACCCTGGCTTTTATGAAAAGTTTTACTTTACTCCTGGCGACTTAGGCTTTGAGCCTATTCAAACCTCAGTGGGCAAACTTGGCGTACTGGTGTGTTGGGATCAGTGGTTTCCTGAAGCGGCGCGTTTAATGGCGATGGCAGGTGCAGAGCTTTTAATTTATCCAACAGCAATTGGCTGGGATCCACGCGATGATAAAGACGAGCAAACCCGCCAAAAAGATGCTTGGGTTATTAGCCAACGAGCCCATGCGGTAGCCAATGGCGTTCCAGTGATTAGCTGTAATCGTGTTGGTCTTGAGCGCGACCCGAGTGGACAAAGTGACGGCATTCTATTTTGGGGTAACTCGTTTATTGCAGGTCCCCAAGGCGAAATATTGGCAGAGGCTGATAACCAAAGTGAACAAATATTAATGGTTGAACTTGATCAAAAACGCAGCGAGAACGTAAGACGTATCTGGCCGTATTTACGCGACCGCAGAATTGATCATTATCAAGATTTAACAAAAATCTATCGCGACTAAATAATAGTATGGCTCTTAGCAGCTAAGAGCCTAATTTAATGGAGTAATTAATGGCGTTTGAGCAATGGGCAGCCTTGCCTTGGGTAAAATCTCAAAAAGATAAAATTCAATGGGGCGAGCTTTTAGGCAGTGGCTTAAGCATTGCCATTGCACAAGGTGTAAAACAACAAGATAACTTAGTGTTAATAGTTACGCCAGATACACCAAGTGCTTTGCGCCTTGAAACCGAATTAGAGTATTTGCTTCCTGATAATCCGGTAATGATATTTCCGGATTGGGAGACATTGCCTTATGATCATTTCTCTCCCCATCAAGATATTATTTCAGCGCGCTTAGCAACGCTTAATACCCTGAAAAACGAGCAACAAAGCGTGCTCATTATGCCTGTATCAACGCTGATGCTGCGCACGGCCCCAGCTTCGTTTATATACGGTTCAACGCTTAATTTTAAAGTGGGCGATAGATTAGACACCCACGCTTTGCGTGAAAACTTAGAGCAAGCGGGTTACATGCACGTGCAACAAGTTATGGAGCATGGCGAATATGCAATACGTGGCTCTATTGTTGATTTATACCCGATGGGCAGTAAACACCCATTTAGGCTCGATTTTTTTGATGACGAGCTTGATACCATTCGCTTATTTGATGTGGAAACACAACGCTCAGATGAAAAAGTAGAAAAAATTGAGTTACTTCCTGCCCATGAATTCCCCACTAACGACACGGATATTGAACGCTTTAGAATAAACTATCGTGAAAAGTTTGGCGCAAGCGCAGAGCAAGACTCTGTTTATATGCAAGTTAGTAAAGGTAATTGGCCTGGAGGTATTGAATACTACATGCCATTATTTTTTGATGGCTTGGCGACTATTTTTGACTATTTGCCTGAATCAACGACCGTAATGCAATTAGGCGATTTAGAACATGCGGCGGATAACTTTTGGCACGACGTTAATGTACGCTATGAAAACCGCCGTGTGGACCCCTTGCGCCCACTTTTACCGCCGGATGAATTGTACCAGCCTATCAATGAGCTATTTTCAAACTTAGGTAATTATGGCCGTATTCGTTTATCACAAGCAAAATTAGGTACTAAAGCGGGCAATAAAAACCTTGCCGTTAATGAATTACCCAATGTCCGCATTGATCATAAACAACATGAACCTTACAACGCATTCATTAGCTATGTGGCAGAACAAAAAAAGAAAAAAGGCCGAGTTGTCATTAGTGTTGAGTCGGATGGTCGACGTGAATCATTACTGAGTATATTAAAACCCAGCGGCTTAAAATTTAAAGAGTTTGATACTTTTGAGCAATTTACCAACAGCAGTAGTGACGTTGGTTTAATTGTAAGCCCACTTGAACAAAGTGTCGTGCTTAGCACAAAACCTAGCCTGAGCATTATTACTGAGCAAGAATTGCTTGGAATTAAAGTATCACAACGCAGACGCCGTAAGCACAAGTATGAAGCAAGCCAAGATGCGCTAATTCGTAACTTAGCAGAGTTAAAAGAAGGCCAACCGGTTGTGCACCTTGACCATGGTGTTGGCCGTTATCAAGGACTGCAAACAATTGATGCTGCCGGTGTGGTTACTGAATTTGTAACCATTATTTATGCCGGTGAAGCAAAGCTCTATGTGCCGGTATCAGCGCTTCATATGCTCAGTCGTTATTCAGGCGGTGAAGAAGCCAGTGCCCCACTGCATAAGCTCGGCTCTGATGCGTGGGATAAGGCAAAAAAACGCGCCGCTGAAAAAGTACGCGATGTCGCTGCTGAATTGCTCGATATCTACGCTCAGCGCCAAGCAAAACCGGGTAATAAATTTACGCTGGATGGCCAAGCTTATCGTCAATTTAGTGATAGCTTCCCGTTTGAAGAAACGGATGATCAACGTAACGCCATTGAAGCTGTACTGGGTGATATGCAATCAAAACAAGCCATGGATCGCTTAGTCTGTGGTGATGTAGGCTTTGGTAAAACCGAAGTAGCAATGCGTGCAGCCTTTGTTGCGGTTAACGATAATAAGCAGGTGGCTATTTTAGTCCCTACCACCCTACTTGCTCAACAACACTACGATAACTTTAAAGACCGCTTTGCTGATTTTCCAATTGAAGTGGGCGTATTGTCTCGGTTTAACTCAACTAAAGAGCAAAAAGAAACCCTTGAAAAAATGAGTAATGGCAAGCTTGACGTGGTTATTGGCACGCACAAACTAATTCAACAAGACATCAACTTTAAAGATTTAGGCCTGTTAATTGTTGATGAAGAACACCGATTTGGGGTGCGCCAAAAAGAAAAAATTAAAGCCCTGAGAGCTGATGTTGACATACTCACCCTGACCGCAACTCCCATCCCCCGTACTTTAAATATGGCCATGAGTGGTATGCGCGATTTATCTATTATTGCTACCCCACCGGCTAAACGCTTAGCTGTTAAAACGTTTGTGCGCCAACGCGACGAAGAGCTTATTCGCGAAGCGGTACTGCGTGAAATTAAACGCGGCGGCCAGGTGTACTTTTTACACAACAATGTAGAAACCATTGAGCGTGTTGCTCAGGAAATTAGCGAATGGGTGCCTGAGGCAACAGTTACCTCAGCCCACGGGCAAATGCGAGAGCAAGAGCTTGAGCAGATCATGACCGATTTTTATCACCAAAAATACAATGTACTGGTATGTACTACGATTATTGAAACCGGCATTGATGTACCCACAGCAAATACCATTATTATGGACAGAGCCGATAAACTCGGTCTTGCTCAGCTGCATCAATTACGCGGACGTGTTGGTAGAAGTCATCACCAAGCCTATGCTTATTTACTCACAGGTAACCCTAAAGCGCTCTCTAAAGATGCGAAAAAGCGTTTAGATGCCATTGCCTCATTAGAAGATTTAGGCGCAGGCTTTGCCTTAGCAACCCACGATTTAGAAATTCGTGGTGCCGGTGAGCTATTAGGAGACGATCAATCTGGACAAATGCAAACCATTGGCTTTAATTTATACATGGAAATGCTTGAACAGGCTGTTAACGCGCTTAAAAATGGTCAAGAGCCAACCCTTGAAAATCTATTACAAAAACAAACCGAAGTTGATTTAAAGCTACCTGCCTTGTTACCTGATGATTATATTCATGATGTTAACGCGCGTTTAGGTATGTACAAGCGTGTAGCAAGTTGTGCTAACCTTGCTGATATTGATGAACTGCAAGTAGAATTGATAGATCGATTTGGTTTATTACCCGATGCAGCTAAAAACCTATTTAGTTTACAACAACTAAAAATGCAGGCGAGCAATTTGGGCATAACCAAAATAGAAGCTAACCCGAAAGGAGGCTACTTTGAGTTTAGTCAAAATACCAAGGTTAATCCTAGCTTCATTATTGGTTTGATACAAAGTGCGCCACACATTTATAAAATGGATGGCGCAAATAAATTACGCTTTGCCATTAGCGAGGCGAATGCCCGTGAACGCTTAAAAATGATCACTGCTATGATTGCAGATTTCGAAAAAAAGGTTAGCCATTAATGTTGCTGAAAAAATCGCTGGTTATTTTATGCTGCTTATTTAGCAGTACTGCATTTGCAGAGCGCTGGTTTGAAGTAGAGGTGTTAATATTTAAACAGCGCCCTGCTCCTTACTTACAAGAAGACTTTAGCTTAAAGCATGACGCCATTGAAGATAAAAACACCTTAGATTTATTGGCCTCTGCTTATAAAAACCAAGCAATGGACGCGTGTATAAACGGTGACCCACGCTTTCAAACACGTACATTTGCTGATACTTTGGTTAATTCAAACCCACAGTCTGCAGCGTGTAACGACAGCATTGATTATGTAAAAAGTTACGATGTGCTGCCAGTAACCCCTCAAGCACGAGTACAAGATACGATGGAGCAAACTTACCTGCTCGCTCCTGAACAACTGCAGTTTGAACAACAACGCCAAGCTTTAGACCGCAAAGGACTCACCCCTATATTACATACCGGCTGGCGGTTTGAAGGCGCAAGTAAATCACGCTCCCCTAGTATGCACTTATTTGCAGGCAACCAATTAAAAAACAATATGAACACCGGTTTTAGTTACGCCAATTCCGACTTTATTAGCTTACTTGATACTCCTGAGCCATTGTTTAATGAAGCACAGTCTCCGAACATGAAATGGGAGTTAGATGGCTTATTGAAAATACATTTACGCCATTATTTATACATTAATGCGGATTTCGACATTAGTGAAAAGCAAGATAATGGTGAGCTAGAATCAGCCCGTTTTTCACAATTTAGACGCGTTTTCAGCGAAGATATTCATTACTTTGATCATCCTCGTATGGGTATGATTGTACAAATTCGAAAATTTAACCATTAACAGTAGGAAAATAATAATGAAGAAGCTCCTAATAATTGCTGCAGCACTGAGTCTTGCTGCTTGTTCAAAAGTAAGCATGGAAAATTACGAAAAAATTAAAATTGGTATGGACAAAACAGAAGTTGAAGCACTTTTAGGCAGTGCTGATAACTGTGTAGAAAAAACATTACATACTAGCTGTACTTGGGGTGATGACGCTAAAAACATCGAAATTACCCTGGTATCAGACAAAGTAACGCTTTACAGCAAAAAAGGGCTAACGGATAAATAAGGACAACAAAGGAATAACGTATGTTATTCCTCTTTTTTTGCATCGCTGGTGTAAATAAGCTCTATGTTGACTATTTTACTGCGGTTTAAAGTGATTTTGTAACGCTGATAGAGCGTTTTATCCGGTTCGGTTAGAACCAATACCATGTTTAACTGATAGCGCCTTTCTACTCCCTGTTTAGAAATTTTATTGTTTTCTAAATGATAGAGCTTCCCTTCCCCTTTTTTTAAATAACGTGCAAACGGCGCGAGATTAAATTGCAGCGTTTGCTGCAAGCTATCGTAGCCTGGCAAAAATTCTTTAGCACTTACCCGGGTTTCACTAGCAAAATGCAGCCATTGCGCCGCCTGTTTGTTTTGCTGACGACGCTTAGAAAAAATTTTCCTCACTTCTTTGGGGATTTTTTTAAACCGAGTGTACTCTAACCAAATAAACTGACTCGCCACTTTATCTTTTGTGATACTGTTTTTAAAAATAAAGCGCCATTTTGGCCGCCCTCGCACAATAGCACGCCAAATAATACGGGTAATATCTTCTTTAAATATTTCTCTTAGCCCGTAAATAACCCCTAAAATTAGAATTAATGAAGCGGTTATTTCAGTAAAGGTAGAACGCGCATTTAAAATAACCACCATCACAAAAGCCATTATAACAGCTGTTACAGAGCCTTTTACCAACCGCTTTAAATAGCTATTAAGATAGCGTGTTTGGCGCTGTAAAATCACTCCATGCTCTATTAAACGCTGGAGTAAACGCATCTTATTAGTAATTCTGTTGGCGTCTTTAAGCGTTGAGTCAGAATTATATTGCTGCTCTGCTCGATACTCACTCTCTGACTTACAAAAGTTTAATAAGTCATTTCGCTCTTTAGCGTGATCGCTACTACGCGGGCCTTCATCAAGTAGCTTTAAAAAAGTTTGTTCAATTTGCCAGCTTAGGTAGTTATCAGCATTAGTATAAAACGGGATCAGCTTTTCGTTATCTGGGGTGTAACGTCTGAGTTTTCTAAGTAGGCTTTGGCTTTGTTCACAGAGCTCCATGGCTCGTTGATAAAACTCATCACTTTCTTGAATTTTTAACGCATCTTTAATATCGGCATCAATTGCCAGACGCACTTGATAACAATATAAATTTAAATTTTGTCGGTAATCTTGCTGCTCACCTTTGTTCTTACTCACAAAGCGGCTTCGTACCAATGGAAGATGAATGTTATTCGCGTTATAGGCTACAAAAGATTTAAATTGGTTATTAAAGTAAGACTCTTCGCTGAGTGTTTGCGCGTTAATACCCATTTCGTTTGGGATAGAAAAATAAAGATCGAGACGCTGCTCTGCACGCGGTGATAGTTGCGGTTCAATAACAAACGATAAATTTTCGTCTTGCTTTAACAATGATGCCTCCTTCGGTTACCTACCTGAGTTTACGTGCCTCTTTAATTTTGTTCAACAAAAAAGGCCTAGTAAAAACTAGGCCTTTTAGTAGTTCTAATGAATTAAAATTAGAACTTAACGTTTACGCCAGCGAATAAACGACGACCTAACGTATCAAACGTGTACGGGTCAGTGTTTGAATCGTTATTACCTGAGTAATACGGTGGCTCTTTATCAAATAAGTTATTAACACCTGCAGACAATGTCACTGTATCATTAATTAAGTAAGATCCACTAATGTCATGGTACACAACTGAAGGCGTTGAAGGTGCATAACATGTCTCACCATCAATACATGCGAAGCTATCTAGGCCAGCAATGTAGCGTGCTTCATAAGTTGCATCCCAGTTATCTCCTTTAACTGTTAAGTTAAAGTTTGATTTGATATCTGCGTAACTACCAGCTCCACCCGTAATGTAACCAGCGTAATCTACAACAGCACCCGTATCAACAACGTATTCATCTAAATATGTTGTATCAAGGCCAGCTCTCCAGCTTAAGCCTAATGCATCAAATGAATACTTCAGATTTAAGTCAATGCCAGATGTTTTTTCAGAACCAATATTACGAAGCTGATTATTGAAAACAATGCGACCATCAGCTTGTAAAATTGCACCTGTGCTTGCACAAAGTTCGTTTGAACTGCTGTTTGAATTACCAATACATTGATCAACAACGAATTGGTTGTTGTATGTTGAAATAGCATTTTCGATTTCAATGTCGTAGTAATCTACGGTCATTGAGAAACCTTCAAACCATTGTGGTTCGTACACCACACCAAACGTTAAAGTATCAGCTTCTTCTGGTGTTAGATTTTGATTACCGCCCACAGTTACTTCTGCCTGGCTATCAGCACCTGGGTATTTTACTTGCTCATAAGATGGCGCATTACCTGAGTAAAGCTCATCTACCGTTGGAGCACGGAATGCGGTTGAACGTACGCCACGGAACATCAATTCATCATTTGCTTTCCAAGTAAAACCAAGTTTCCATGTTTCATCAGAACCAAAAGTGCTGTAATCAAACGCGCGGATTGCCGCACTTAATTCAACATATTCTGCAAATGGAAGCTCAGATAGTAAGGGTAATGCAAACTCAACATAAGCCTCATTCACATCAAACCCACCACTTGTTGGATCTACACGTGGATCGTTACCTAGACCTTGAGCAGCAATTGAATCAGGATTATACCATGCCTTTTCTTGGCGACGCTCTACACCCGCTGCAAATGCAGCATAACCTGCAGGTAGCTCAAACATTTCACCAGATAATGAAGCTGCCAAAATAAATAACTGGCTTCCACCTGAGTTTTGCTCTGTGTATATATAATCTTGAATGTTTTCTTGTGACCAAGATGCCTCATTTAAAGGCTTAAATGTACCTGCAGCTAAGTCTTCTGTGATTGCAGAAACGTTGTGCAGATTACTCATTTTATCAACAGAATCATTGCGACCAAAGTTTGCTGATGCATCCCATGAATAATCACCAATAATACCTTCAGCACCCACAACAACACGAACAGTATCAACTGTTTGCGATAAGTCACGAGTACCACTTTCAGCCATACGACGACGGTAGCTTATTTCATCACCATAGGCGTAATTAGTCGGTGTTGTAACGTAATTATCATTAGCATCTTTTACAAATGCACCGTTAACGACTTGTCGCTTATCATAAGTTTGTGACAGTAAGCTGTCACCCATATCTTCGGTATATTTAAAGCCAAAGTTGATAGGCTGTGGTGCTAACTTTTGCTCTGACCAGCGCTTAGTATAGGTAAACTCGCTGAAAAGCATTGTGTCATCATTTAGTTCATAATTACCTAAACCTGTGATGTTTAAGCGTTCCATAGGTGTGTATAGGTAGCTTTTAGACGCATAGTTGTATGCATCGTTTTCATCGGTATAGCGGTGTAAGTTACCGCCAAGGCCACTTAAACCAGCATCGTCAGCAACACCCTGCTTCTCGATTTCACCTTTATCGTTGATGATATTAGCTGTATTAACATTGTAAATATGGCCGCCTTCGCTGAATGAAGAACCGCCACAGAAAAGTCCATTTTCGCCTTCAAATAAAGGACATGATGAGAAACCACGATCACCTTGACTTGCTTCACCACGATCAGTGTATTGAATACCAAAAACCATATTACCTTTGTCAAATGTTGTACCTAAGGTAAAGTCGATTGATGTTTCTGACGCATCATGTTTTGAAGTCATGGCTGTGTTGACGTTTAAATCTAAACCTTCAAAGTCATTTTTAAGGATAATATTTACAACACCCGCTACAGCATCTGTGCCGTATACAGCAGAAGCACCGTCTTTAAGTACTTCAATTTGTTTGATCATTGATACTGGAATAGTATTTAAATCAACCGTTGAAGCCGCACCAGTACCTGAATTGATCATACGACGACCATTAACAAGTACTAAAGTACGCTGTGAACCTAAACCACGTAAATCTATAGATGCACCACCGCCAGAGCCATTATTAACGCCAGGGTTTGTCATTGCACCACCCGTAGCCGTCATTTGTTGTAATACGCTATCTACAGATGTTGCACCTGATGCTTTAATTTCATCGGCACCGATAAGTGTAACTGGGCTAGCAGTTTCCATATCTGAACGCTTAATACGAGAACCCGTTACTTGAATTTTTTCAATTGACTTTGCTGCTTCGTCTGCAGCTAAAACCTGAACACTTGAGAACATTGGGATCGCTGCAATTACAGCTAAACCAAGAGTTGATTTTTTCATGGATGAACCCTACTTGTTGAAAATTTACCTAAATTGGTAATGCTCACTTTTATGAGAATTTTGAGTGAGCGGGAGCAACTTAGGCGCCTTTAACTGAATGAAAACTTAACGAGCGATCACTATACAATCAATGAAAATTAAGACGTCCCACGAAAGGAACAAAGGTTACAGTATGTTTCATTGTTAATTAATAAAAACAGTTAAAAATCATAAACTAAAGACCAAGCAATCACATAAAAAACACAGCTGAAATCAAATGAGTAGAGTTTGTAATCAAATGTAATTATTACAATAATGTGCCCTAAACAGGAAAATTAACATGTTAATCACAGCTCGTTATTAAAACGGTAAAACTAGGTGTTAATTCCTAACCATATTTATGCAAGTAGATTGTTTATTTAGTCTGAATTTTTTTGTTATAAGTTTTAATCATGCAAATTTTATGTGTATTGAAGGTTTCAGACGGGCTGCCAATTAAACTAAAAACGGCTATCAAAGTGGGTCCATTAGATAAATCTACATATAAATGATATAGGTGCTTTATTGCACGTATGAGCACAATTGAATAAGTAAGCCAAGCAGAGCTTAAGTTATAAACTTGGAAGGTAAATAGGTATATAAAAGCTTTATTAAGAATGGTTATTTTATCAGATGTACTTTAATTACAAATAACTATTAAATGTGAGGCATTTGGCTTTGCCGCTATAATTTTACGGGAATGGCGCAGTTAAAAACCACGCCTGAGTAGAAAGCCTTTAATAGGTAACGTTAAAAAAATATTCAACATTTTCACTTATGCCAGTGTTTGTATCGACAGTAGTAAGAATAAGCTTCCACACCATGTTTTTTTCTGAGCAAATCCCTACCATAGTATTAGCTACCCAAACGCTGCCCTGATTTTTAAATTGTACGGGAATGTAACCCATATACATGCTAACGCCTTCTAATTTAGCTGCAGTTATTGTTACACCAGTAGGTAACTGAGTGTAAATTGAAAACGGTGTCTCTGGTGATAGGGTTTCTTCGCTTAGCCAAACTTTAACTTGATTTGGAAAAATACACGGGTTGTTATTTTTACACTCTGTTTGTGATTGATTTACTTTTGGTGTTGATGTTGATCCAGAAAAGTCACAACCTAGTAAGAATAGTAGAAAAGAAAGTAAACATACTCTATATATATACATGCAGGTTCTCAAAGTATCTAATGTATTAGCCCAACATTTGGGCACGTTGGTTGATTATCGGCTTTAATGGGCAAGTAAGGTACAAATCACCTCAAAAAATAGACAGCAAGTTAATAAAGTTTGATTGATGTCATATTATTACGCAATTGACCTATCTTTTTAAGGCCAAAAAATTTATCATTTCAACCGCAAAAAAAACAAGTATTTCTTGAGATTATTATCTTTAAAAACCACATATTGTGGGTTTTAGATAGTATACTTTGGAATAATAGTAGGTCCTACTTTTACAAGTAGGTAATTCATTTCTAAACGCATTTATTGCAGCGGAAGCCAGAAAATGAGCCAAACAGTAGCATCACAAACTGAGTACAATTATAAAGTTGTACGCCAATTCGCTATTATGACAGTGATTTGGGGCATCGTTGGCATGGGTATTGGGGTTCTGATAGCTGCCCAATTAGCTTGGCCAGCTCTTAACTTTGACACACCATGGTTAACTTACTCTCGACTTCGTCCGTTACACACGAACGCAGTAATTTTCGCATTTGGTACAAGTGCACTTTTTGCGACGTCTTATTACGTCGTACAACGTACATGTCAAACGCGCCTTCTTTCAGACAAATTAGCCGCCTTTACCTTTTGGGGTTGGCAGTTAGTTATTGTTCTAGCAGCAATTACTCTACCTATGGGTATTTCGAGTTCTAAAGAGTATGCAGAACTTGAGTGGCCAATCGATATCTTAATTGCTGTTGTTTGGGTAACTTACGCTATTGTATTTATGGGCACTATTGCAAAACGCAAAGTAGCGCATATTTATGTAGCTAACTGGTTCTATGCTGGTTTTATTATTACCGTTGCTGTTCTACATATCGTTAACAGCATGGCAGTCCCAGTCTCATTGACTAAATCATATTCAATCTATGCAGGTGCCGTAGATGCAATGGTTCAGTGGTGGTATGGCCACAACGCAGTAGGCTTCCTTCTAACTGCGGGTTTCTTGGGTATGATGTATTACTTTGTACCAAAGCAAGCGGGTCGCCCTGTTTACTCATACCGTTTGTCGGTTGTTCACTTTTGGGCACTTATTTCTCTTTACATTTGGGCAGGTCCTCACCACCTTCACTACACTGCGCTTCCTGATTGGACGCAAAGCTTAGGTATGGTGATGTCTATTATCTTATTCGTACCGTCTTGGGGTGGTATGATCAACGGTATTATGACGCTCTCAGGTGCATGGCATAAGCTACGTACTGACCCAGTTTTACGTTTCTTAGTGGTTTCATTGTCTTTCTACGGTATGTCGACGTTTGAAGGCCCGATGATGGCGATTAAATCTGTTAATGCGTTATCGCACTACACAGATTGGACTGTAGGTCACGTTCACTCAGGTGCATTAGGTTGGGTTGCGATGATTTCTATCGGTGCTATTTACCACCTTATCCCTGCGTTATTCTCGCAAGGTCGTATGTACAGCATCAAATTAATCAATACACACTTCTGGTTACACACAGTGGGTGTTGTTTTATACATTGTTGCAATGTGGATTTCAGGTGTAATGCAAGGTCTAATGTGGCGTGCAGTTAACTCTGACGGTACATTAATGTACAGCTTTGTACAGTCGTTAGAAGCCTCTCATCCTTTCTATGTTATGCGTTTCTTAGGCGGTGTATTCATCGTTACAGGTATGCTGGTTATGGCTTATAACGTTTATCGTACAGTTTCAGCGAAAAATAACTCGTTAGAACTTGATGAACAAGCGCAGTTAGCATAACGGAGTTAGATAATGAGCAATAAAAATTCACAAAACAAACACGAAATTATCGAGAAAAACATTGGCCTCATGGCCATCTTGACTGTTTTCGCAATCAGCTTCGGTGCATTAGTAGAAATTACGCCGCTAATGTTCCAAGACGATACAACCAAGCCAGTGGATGGGTTACGCCCATTAAATGCACTAGAGTTTGAAGGTCGCGACATTTATGTGCGTGAAGGTTGTGCTAACTGTCACTCTCAAATGATCCGTCCATTTCGTGATGAAGTTGAGCGTTACGGTCACTACTCTGTAGCAGGCGAGTCAGTATGGGATCACCCTTTCCTTTGGGGTTCTAAACGTACTGGCCCTGACTTAGCACGAGTAGGTAAACGTTACTCAGATGATTGGCATTATGCGCACTTAATGGATCCACGTGCCGTGGTTCCTGAGTCTAATATGCCAGGTTTCCCTTGGTTAGCAGAGAACACGCTTGATACAAGTCTGACTCTGAAAAAACTACAAATTTTCCGTGACACGTTTGCTATCAATCCAGAAAACCCAAAACACCCGGGTCTAGGTTATGGCAGTGACGAGGAATTAATCGCTGACATTGCTAAGGTTGATGCAATGAATGACGGTAAAGGTGCAACAGAAATGCAAGCCCTTATCGCTTATTTGCAACAACTTGGCACACATTTGAAGTAGATTATTATGGACTACGGGACATACAGAGGCATTTTGACTCTGGTAATTTTAGTATTATTTATTGTGATTGTTGGATGGGCATATAGCAAGCGTAGTAAAAGTCGTTTTAAAGACGCTGCCAATGTCATATTTGAAGATGAAAAAAAACACAACAATACACTCTCTAACGAGGAAAAGGGGTCTGAGAAATGACTAGCTTTTGGAGTATATGGGTTATTGTATTAACCCTTGCATGCTTAATCATTATCTTTGGTCTACTAGTTTGGAACTTAAAAAACTATGTAGGCGTAAAAGAAGGTGAAAGCTGTGGACATGAGTTTGACGGCATTCAAGAATTAAACAATCCACTACCAAAATGGTGGACTTACATGTTCTTCGCAACGTTTGTGTGGTCTGTTTATTACTTAGCAGCCTACCCAGGTTTAGGTAATTGGGAAGGTTTAGCAAAATGGACAAGCTCAAACCAAGGTATTACCTCTTTAACTGAATCGAAAGAAGCAGTCATTGAAGCGAAAGAAGATGGCCGTTTTGTAAAGCTAGATGCTGAATACCGTGCTGCTGAAGAACGTTTTGGTCCTATTTTTAATGAATTGGCTCAAATACCTGTTCTAGATTTAGTAAAGTCTAAATTTGCTGGTGATGCAGCACAGCAAGTTGCGCTAGAAAACGGCACTAAACATGAGCAAACTCAAGGTCAACTCGCAGTTGAAATTGGTCAACGTTTGTTCTCACAAAACTGTGCACAATGTCATGGCTCTGATGCTCGTGGTGGTACTGGCTTCCCTAACCTTACTGACAACGATTGGTTGTACGGTGGTTCTCCTGACAAGATCAGAGAAACATTACTTTTAGGTCGTGTTGCAGCAATGCCACCTTGGGGTGATGCATTAGGTGAGCAAGGCGTTAAAGAAATGACGGCTTACGTACTTAGCCTGTCTGGCCGTACTGTTAACCAAAAAGATGCCGATGCAGGTAAAGCAAAATTTGCTATGTGTGCTGCGTGTCATGGTCCAGATGGTAAAGGTTCAGTTGCCCATAACCTACCGTTTGGTGCACCAAACTTAACTGATAACATTTGGTTATACGGTGGTTCTCAACGCGCTGTTGAAGAAACACTTAACCATGGCCGTGCTGGTGTAATGCCTGCATGGAAAGAGATTTTAGGCGAAGATAAAATTCACCTATTAACTGCTTACGTTTACAGCTTATCGCAAGATAAATAACGATAAAGTTAACAAAACGTTTCAGTTTAATCTTTTTATTTCAGTAAATTAATTCAGATCAAAAAAGCCTCCACTCGGAGGCTTTTTTTTAGTCTTTTCATTCTATTTATTATAATATAGCCGCACATCAATTAATTTTAGAGCGACTATGCAACCGACTCCGTGGTATAAAAATTTTTGGCCTTGGTTTTTAATCTTCTTTCCTTTAGCTGCAATTATTGGCTGCATTAGTTTATTTATTACAGCCATTGGTAACGGCCCAGATATGGTTGTAGATGATTACTATAAAAAAGGCAAAGCAATCAACTTAGAACTCGTTAAGTTTGATAAAGCAAAAGCGCTGTATTTACATGGCGACCTAAATGTATCAGATGAGCGTGTAAGCTTTAAATTTACCAAAGGCGATACCAGTAATATACACGCATTAAGATTGTCGTTTTTTCACCGTACTATAAAAGCGCACGATTTTGAGGCCACCCTCACCCCAAATGCTAATCAAGAGTTCACTGCATTATTAGAAAGCTATACACCAGGCGCATATTCGGTGTTTATTGAACCCGTTGATAATAGTTGGAAAATGAAAGAAAACGTTAGTTTACCAACCACCGCCACCGTTTTAGTGACTCCTAACTATAAGTAGTATTTAGTATGTCTAAAAATTGCTTTCATTGTCTTGAAAGTGTGCCTGCTGGATTTAGCGCACATGTTGTTATAGACAATACCGCTGAGCCAATGTGTTGCATTGGCTGCCAAGCTGTTGCACAAAATATCATTGACCAAGGGATGACCGACTACTACAAATATCGCACTGTTAGTGCCGGTAAAGTAGAGCAACTCGTCCCTGAACAACTCGCTTTTATTAAAAGCTATGACAATGAAGATATTCAAGATGAGTTTATCAGTACGCATAACGACAACTCTGAGGTGCTTCTCAGTGTTGAGGGCATTACCTGCGCCGCCTGTGCCTGGCTTATTGAAAAGCAATTACTTAACCTTAAATCGGTAAAGCGCGTTGATGTAAACACCTCAACTAATCGCGCTATGATCCAATGGGATAAAAGCGCATCCCCTTTAAGTGAGCTAATCACCTCACTGGCTGAAATAGGTTACAAAGCCTATCCATTCCAATCAGATGTAGAAGCCCAGCAAAAACAACAAACAGCTAAAGCCTATATTCGCCGCCTCGGCGTGGCAGGCTTAATGACCATGCAAGTGATGATGTTTGCCTTTGCTATGTACTTTGGTATGTTCTCTGGGATGGACAGCAACTTTGAACAGTACTTTAGATGGATCAGCTTGATCCTTGCAACGCCCGTAATTTTATACAGCGCCCTGCCCTTTTTAAGTAATGCAATTAACGGCTTAAAAGCAAAACAACTGAATATGGATTTACCGGTATCATTGGCGATTTTTGGTGCCTATGGTGCAAGCTGTTACGCCACCGTAATGGAAGTCGGTGAAGTTTACTTTGAATCTATTTGTATGTTTACCTTTTTACTCTTATTAGGTAAATACTTAGAATTTAGAGCGCGCTTAAAGGCCAGTGAATTTACAGCCAACTTACAGAAGCTACTGCCACTGACTGCCCGTACACTCGATGAAAACGGCAAAGAGCACATAATTGCCGCTAAAAAGCTCAAGCTTAACGATATCGTTTTAATAAAAGCAGGCGAAACTATCCCTGCCGATGGCATCTTAGTCAAAGGCAGCACCAGTGTTGATGAGTCTATGATGACTGGTGAACATCAGCCAGTACGAAAGTATATTAATCATAACGTGTATGCGGGCACGGTTAATCATGATGGTATTATTGAAATAAAAATCAATAAGCTGGGCCAAAATACCCTGCTTAATCAAATTATTCGCCTGCAACATAATGCCCTAACAAAACGCCCACGGTTAGTAGAAATTACCGACAAAGTCGCGCAGTGGTTTGTTGCCGTATTACTGGTATTTGCCTCTCTAACCGCCATTGGCTGGTATCAAATTGACCCTGATGTCGCTTTTTGGATCACTATATCGGTGTTAGTGGCCACCTGCCCGTGCGCATTAAGTTTAGCTATTCCAACCGCGTTAACGTGTGCTGTGGCTACCTTAACTCGTAAAGGTATATTAATTAAGCAAGCACATGTGCTCGAAACACTCTCAAAGCTTACTTTAGTTGCTTTTGATAAAACCGGTACGCTTACGCAAGGTAAATTTAGCCTCGACGTTGTTGACATACTTGATGGTAAGTACAGCAAAGAGCAAATTCTTGATATTGCAGCACAGCTTGAGAGCTATTCTGAGCACCCTATTGCTAGCGCCTTTAAAGAGTTTAAAGGTCAGCGTAAATTTGACGATGTACAGCTCCATCCAGGGGTTGGGATCAGCGCTCAATACGATAATACGCACTACGCCATTGGTAAAAGTGGCTGGTTTGATACCAAAAAAACCAATGCGCAAGCTACCCTATACATAAACAAGCAACCCGTTGCACGCTTTTACTTTGTTGATAAAGTAAAAACAGATGCCGATAAACTCATTAACTCGTTAAAGGCTGCCAATCTAAGTTGTCATATGCTAACAGGTGACGCCTCAGATGCCGGTGCCAAGGTGGCAAAAAAATTAAAGCTTGATTCAGTACAAGCCAGTTGTAGTCCCAAAGATAAACAAGACGCCGTTGATCATTGGTCAACTCAAGGTGAAGTTGTTGCTATGGTTGGCGATGGCGTAAACGACAGCCCAGTCTTTGCCAGCGCTCACTTATCAATCGCCATGGAAACAGGAGCTGATATCTCTAAAAACAGTGCCGATGTTGTGCTGCTTAACAGTGATTTAGCCTCTATTGATCATTTGTTGACGATTGCTAAGCAAACACGGCGTATAATTAAGCAAAACCTAGCGCTTTCTTTATTATATAATGGCTCTATATTACCGCTTGCTGCTATGGGTTTAGTTGCGCCTTGGATGGCGGTAATTGGTATGTCTGCCAGCTCTATTATTGTGATATGTAATTCACTAAGGCTATTAAAGTTATGAGCATAATTTATATTTTAGTTCCTATCGCTATCTTGTTTGTACTAATTGCCATTGGCGTGTTTTTTTGGGCAGTAAAAGGCGAGCAATTCTCTGATTTAAACAAGCAAGGCCACAGTATTTTGTTTGAAGACGATAAAGAGCAACATAATAAAAGTAATGATTGATCCAATTTTTGTTAGCGCTTTTTTAATGGGGTTGATTGGCAGTGGCCATTGCATTGCTATGTGCGGCGGCATTGCCAGCTCATTACAATTAGCCAGTAACAAGCGCCAAACTTGGTTGTATTCTCTAGCCTATAATAGCGGCAGAGCGCTAAGTTATATGCTTGCTGGTGCCCTTGTTGCCGGTATTAGTAGTCAATTTGCCACACAAAACTCGGCCTTTGCACTGTTTTTATCATTTTTAGCGGGCGTGTTTATGTTACTGGTCGGCGTTTATATCATGCGCTTAGCCGCGACATTACAATGGCTCGAAAAACTCGGCAAAACCCTCATTTGGCAGCACTTAATTAAACTTAATAAATATTTAATGCCCATTGATTCCCCATTAAAAGCGCTTGGTTATGGCGCACTATGGGGCTGGTTACCGTGCGGCTTAGTATATTCTGCGCTCACATGGGCGATGACCAGTGGCACTGCCATAAATGGTGCTCTGGTTATGCTGGCATTTGCCCTAGGGACGTTCCCTGCCATGATCACCTTAGGTGTGGCTGCACAAAAGCTCAATACGCTTTTTAATCACCCTTGGACGCGAATAATATTAGGCAGTGTTATCATTTGGTATGGTATCTACCTTCTGATCATTGCAACAGACAAGCTAGTGCATTAACATTGGTAAATGTTGTGCATAGAAATTTAACGGATTGAACTTATGGATTTTTCTCAAAGTCGTGCTAAAGGTAATTGTGCCATTAGCTGTAATAACTGCAGTATTAGCCAGTTATGTTTACCATTTTCTTTAAATGGCCAAGAAATGGATAAACTTGATGAGATCATTGAGCGAAAAAAACCATTACACAAGGGTGACTACTTATTTGAGTCGGGCGCACCTTTAAATGCAATTTATGCAGTTCGTTCGGGGTCGTTTAAATCGTATACCTTGTCAGAGCAAGGCGATGAACAAATTACAGGCTTTCATTTAGCGGGTGACCTTGTTGGCTTTGACGCCATCAATAAAATGCAACATCAAAGTTTTTCTCAAGCACTAGAAACCTCAATGGTATGTGAAATTCCCTTTGAAACTCTTGACGAACTAGCCGGTAAACTGCCTAAATTGCGCCAACAAATAATGCGTTTAATGAGTAGTGAAATAACCTACGATCAGGAAATGCTATTATTACTGAATAAAAAGTCAGCTGAAGAACGTCTTGCTAGCTTTATTTATAACTTATCAGAGCGTTTTGGTGAGCGTGGTTTTTCACGAAAAGAATTTAGATTTACTATGACTCGCGGCGAAATTGGTAACTACTTAGGTTTAACCGTAGAAACTATCAGCCGTTTATTAAGCCGTTTTCAAAAAGCCGACTTAATTAAAGTAGAAGGTAAATTTATTACTATTTTAGATAATGACGCTTTAGCCAAAACGGCTGCGATTGTTAAGCCTCGTTAATAATCATTTCTCATTTTAAAATTAATCCTACCCTGAATTGGAGCGTAATTATTGCAATTATGCTCTATCTCTACTAACACTTTGAGTAGAGGTATTAACCATTCACTTTTAAGAGTCGATGAATGAATTGTCTGGCTCATTTTTTAATATAAAAGCAACTACGTCCTATTAAACTCTTACATAGAAGGACAATCTTATGCCTAAATCTTTATTTCTATTTATCGCTCTTTCTTTAAGTATTTTATTTAGTAGCCAAGCATCGAGCTCAATGATCCCCGATGACGGCATTGATGACTCAGAAGCACTAAAAGACTTGATTTTAAACACTGCAGAAAATTCTGAGCTTAAAATAGACAAGCCAGGAGTTTATGACATCTGCTCAGCTATTATTGTTAGAAATCTTAACAATATTGTTATTACAGCTAATACTGGCGTTATACTAAAAAAGTGTGACCGATTTGAAGGAGAGTATATTTTATCCTTTTATAATTCACGCTTCATAGAAATTAATGGTTTTATTTTTAGGGGGTTAACGACAGACAAAATTAATTATGTTTGGGGTGAGCAAGGTATCCTTTTTGCCGGCTCCGAAGATATTTCAATTAAACATAATCAATTTTTTGATTTTGGCGATGCAGCGATAAGAGCAACGTCCTCAAAGCGTTCATCATATAATGCCCCTATCAACTCTTTCAGAGTAAAAATTAGTAATAATTATTTTAATAATGTTACCCAAGTGACCACAACTCACCCATGGAGTGGAAACTATGGTGGTACACATGATATTACTGTTGAAAGCAATGTATTTGAAGGTCTGAAAGGTTCCTTAAAACTAGCCACTAGAAAACCTGTTTCTAAAGCTTTAATAAAATATAATACCTTTAAAAAAACTAAAGGCACTGCAATTGAGCTGACCTATTACTCGGATGTTAAAATAATTGCTAACACTTTTATAGACAGTGATAAGTTTATCCTCAATGCTTACCCAAATAAACCAAGGAGTGTGACCGAGCCTTTTAATTGGGGAAATATTTATTTTACTCACAACACAGTTTTACGTTCTAAGGGAGGCATTAGAATACAGTCAGATGTAACCGGCGAGCTAATAGATGACAAATACGTAAGAGGCATTTATATCAATAACAATCACTTTATTGATGTTGATATGACTGTTTATCCTGAAAAAAAATATTGGTATCTTATTAATTTATTTACTCGAGGTGGAAAGAGTTATCTATTTTCTACAATCAAAGATAATGTTTATAACTTACTACCCGAAGTAGACTTTGTGAAAAAAACGAGTGGATTCACTGTGGAAGACAACACTTTAATAAAGCCTGAAAATAATTAAATTTTGTAAAGCTCTACACACGTTCATGCAGGGTAAGGGTTTCAAAATTAGAGAAGCTTTATTTCTTGATATAGAACAAGAATATTAGTGCTACCCCTTTAACTGTTGTGTATTTGCGTTACACTCAAGGTATAACTGTTAAGTGAATGGAGTAGCACAATGGAAACGATTAAACGTATTATCGCGGTTATTGACCCAACTAAAGACGATCAAAATGCCCTCGCGCGTTCAATAGATTTAGCCAAAAAATCAGGGGCTAGCATTACCGCCTTTATGACGGTGTACGATTTCTCTTACGAAATGACTACTATGCTATCAGGTGATGAACGTGAAGCAATGCGTAAAGCGGTGTTAAAAGATCGCGAACTATGGTTAAAAGATCTTGTCTCTCCTTATCAAAACATTAATATTAATACCCAAGTCATTTGGCATAACCGCCCTTACGAAGCCATTATTAATACCGTTATTAATGATAAATATGACCTAGTGATCAAAGGTACTCATCAGCATGGTGCGCTTAAAGCGGTTATTTTCACGCCAACAGACTGGCACTTAGTCAGAAAATGCCCAACCCCTGTATTATTTGTAAAAGATATGGCGTGGCCAGCACATGGGAATATTTTAGCGGCTGTTAATGCAGTCAGTGAAAACGATCAGCACCTGTCACTTAATAAACGCATAATTAAAGATGCACAATTTTTATGTGAACTGGCTAATGCTAAACTTAACTTAGTCAATGCATACCCTGCTACACCGGTCAATATAGCCATAGAGATCCCTGAGTTTAACCCAGGGTTATATAACGAATCAGTTAAAAAACATCATATTGAATCAACCAATGAACTCGCTAATGAGTTTAACCTAACCTCTGATCAATGCTTTATTGAAGAGGGATTGCCAGAAGATGTGATACCGGATGTTGCAAAACGCTTAAACAGCGAATTAGTGGTTATTGGCACTGTGGGACGGACTGGCTTAAGCGCTGCCTTAGTAGGCAACACTGCTGAGCATGTTATTGACAGCCTTGATTGTGATGTACTTGCACTTAAACCTGATGGGTACGTAAGCCCGCTTGCAGAAAGTTAGCGTTTGCAGTAGCTCCCATATTACATATGGCATATAATACGCCCCTTTATTTTTAGCAATTAATTTTGCCGTACTATTTACAAGGGGGCGTAGTGTCTCATTCTGCTCAAGCCAAAGCTCAATACAACTTAAATAAGCTTCAAAAGCGTTTACGCCGCCTCACAGGTCAAGCTGTCATGGACTTTAACATGATTGAAGAAGGTGACCGTATTATGGTGTGCTTATCGGGTGGCAAAGACAGTTACACTATGCTCGACATGTTGCAACATTTACAACGTGTTGCACCTATCAAGTTTGATTTATTTGCAGTAAATCTCGACCAAAAACAACCTGGTTTTCCTGAGCATGTGCTTCCTGAGTATCTTGATAATTTAAATATTGAATACAAAATTGTAGAAGAAGATACCTACAGTATTGTTACTGATATTATTCCTGAGGGTAAAACAACCTGCTCGCTTTGCTCTCGCTTGCGCCGTGGTATTTTATATCGCACGGCTAAAGAGTTAGGTGCGACTAAAATTGCACTGGGTCATCACCGCGATGATATGATAGAAACCTTGTTTTTAAATATGTTTTATGGCGGAAAACTAAAAAGTATGCCGGCTAAACTAATGAGCGATAACGGTGAGCATATGGTTATTCGCCCACTGGCATATTGTAAAGAAGCCGATATAAGCAAATATGCGTTCAGCCAAGGCTACCCTATTATTCCGTGTAATTTATGTGGCTCACAAGAAAACTTACAGCGTAAACACACTAAAAATATGCTGGAGCAATGGAATAAAGAGCACCCGGGCCGTATAGAGAGTATTTTCACCGCCATGCAAAACGTTGTGCCTTCACACTTAGCTGATAATCAATTATTTGATTTTACCAACTTGCAAACGGGTGACGTTATTGATGGGGGCGATATCGCGCTCGATAAACCAGATATTCCAAAAGTGCCAGTTAATCATGAACAAGATGAAACAAACCAAGCCGACGTGGTTACCATTAATTTAAGTTAATTTTTAAGGGTTTGCAGTAATGCAAACCCTTCACTTTGTTCTATGCTGCTACTGACCAGCAGCTAATCCTTGTAAAAACTCTAAACTCTGCATTTCTTGTTTGTTTGCCTGATAAGGCAACTGTTGTAAGCTGTCGTAAGCAAAATCATCAATAGTAAACTCGCTAATTTCACTTTCACCAAAACTGTTAAGCTCACCTGGGCTTGGCGACATACGCTCAACAACAAAATCGCTTAACCGTAAGTCATTCGTTTGCTTGGGCAAAACAGACCAATGCGCTTTAAAGTCAATTTGCTGACTGCCCTCATTTAAACGTGCTTTAGCAACTAAATGTGCTAATGGCGAAGTTCCACTGTATAAGTTAGCTCTTAAACGGTATAAGCCACTTTTTATAACTGTTAAATTGGCCGGTACTATCATGTTTTCATTACGTGGATACGCGTTATCAAAACCAGTTAAGGTTGCACTAGGCGGCATATAATGTATTTGTGCCACCACCGGGACTATTTTACCCGCGATATCGGCTTCAACTAATAATTGTAAATTACGTGGATAGTCTTCTTCACCTTTAAATGTCATTGCCAGCTCATTTTGACGAGCCACACCGCTTTGCGTTTTTAGCGACTTTTTGGTGTCTGTATTACTGAGTGTTACTACCACCTTACCTAAATTTGGGGCACTTACGGTTAGCTCTATAGCTTGTGGATACACATACCGATATTGAGACAAGCTCACTGTTAACTCCCCTCCTTGCTCACCCACTGGGCTGCTAACAGGAAAGAACTGATTTGGCTTAAGTCTGTCCTCATCATATACCGTTAATGGTTGTGAATAAGGCGGAAACGCCAAACTTTGTTGATACTGTTGTGCCACCGCCGATGCCGCTTTGGCTAAGTCTTCATCAAATGCTGACTGAGTTACTGAGCTGGTTTTTGTTGTTGCCTTTGTCACAGGTTGGCTTAGCGTGCGCTGCTGAGCTGGAGGTGTCGATATCGGCTTTTTATCATTGAGAGGGGCTTGTTTTAGGGGGTAACTTGCATGACCCTCATCAATTAAAAACCACATAAGTAGGCCCATGCTGATAACAAAGCCAATCACGTAGGACTTTTTCATCGGTTAGTTATCCTATATAAAACGTGTAGTACGTATACTACACGATGTTTTAAGTATGCTTATATCACGGGATCACATTATATATAAGTGCCGATGCACTCAAATTATCTGAGTCTTTTACATAACGATATTGTTTCTTCCAAAACCAACTACCTGTGGTTTCATCTACGGTTTCAAACCCTAGCGTGTCGCCAGCTACCGTAATGTTATTCATCGCAATCGTTACATTTCCTTGGCGCTGCGCTTGTTGAATCTCGTTATGACTATAACTGTTAGTCATCATTAATGGATAATGATATGGCATAAAACTATTAACAGCATCACTTTGCGATTTTAAACGCCCATTAGTGTCAATATTGGTGCTACAGCTACCAAATGAGTTTACAGAGCTTGCACCACATGATGAGTGAGTAGCCACTACCGAGTCGTCATTACCGCGTAAAAATCCAGCCGTTAAACCTAAGTAAGCATTACCATCGGCTACAAAACGTAAACGAGGTGTGCGTGCATCAGGTAATGGCGCAATTCTGCGTGCATTATTTACTTTTAAATCGTGCAATACGCCTACCGCCTCATTAACTTCACTGCCTAACCACCACGTTAGCGCGGCATCTACAGCAAAATTCCACGATGCGCCTGTTAATGTACTCACCGCTAAGTCGGCCAATTCACTGCCGCCACCAGCACCCGCTAAATCAAAGGTGGCAATAATATTAAGCGGCTGTAATCCGGCATTTTCAAGCCAGTTTTCTTGGTTATCTATAATATATCGGGCAACTAAGTCACCGGTTGAATGAGTCACAAATACACAGCCTGGCTCGCATAGATTTGAGCGAGAAATTTGCTGTAGTTTAGGCCATACCCAATCGGTGGTGATTTTTCCTTCTATTCGTTCATATGCAGGCCAATCGATGCGCTCGTCTGCACGGTTCACCCAATAAGACTGCCAATAGCTTTGTCCATCGTTTACCACATCACTGGCTGCTCTATTGGTAAGTTGTGATACCTGCAAACCATGAATTAAAATTACCTTATACTCTTTACTGAGCGCAGAAAAACTCATTAGCAGGCTTAATGCTGCTGCAAATAAAGAGACGCGTTTGAATATGTGTGTGTTGTTCATATTAATCCTTAACTGATTGAATATTTTTATTATGCTTAGCTTGTTACACGCTGTTGTCGGTGCATGGTAAAAGCAACGCATTGACCAGTATTGGGAACAAAGTTGAAAAATGCAACATTTTGTTATCATTTTCACTGTTAAGGCTAAATATCTGCGTTAAAACACGACAAAAGCGCTAAACTATTGTGCTATTTGGAACAGTTTATGGGCTTTATAAACCGCCATTGAAAACACTGTGAGCTTTTTTGTTAACTATCGCACGGCACTACTTTTTATCAGCGTAATAGCGTAAGTTAGTTACATACGAACAACCGAGGAATCATAATGATAAAAAAAATAATATGTGGTGGCTTTTTATTAACCGCCATTTCCGCCCCTAGTTTTGCCGCGAGTGTTAACACCCAACTTGAACAAGCAACACAAAGTGTGAGAGAAAAAGTCATTACATGGCGTCGTCACTTACATCAATATCCAGAACTGAGTAATCGCGAATTTGAAACCGCCAAGTACATTACTGAACATTTAAAATCACTGGGTCTTGAAGTACAAACCGGTGTTGCGCATACCGGTGTTGTGGCAAAATTAAGCGGCGGTAAAAAAGGCCCTTTAATCGCATTGCGTGCTGATATGGATGCTTTACCGGTTACCGAACAAGTTGATTTACCCTTTGCCTCTAAACAAACATCAACCTATCGTGGCAATGAAGTAGGCGTTATGCATGCCTGCGGGCACGATACCCATGTTGCTATTTTAATGGCCGTGGCAGAGTCACTGGTAAAAATAAAAGATCAGTTAGCGGGCGAAGTACTGTTTGTATTTCAACCGGCTGAAGAAGGTGCCCCCGAGGGCGAAGAAGGTGGCGCTGAGCTAATGCTAAAAGAAGGTTTATTTAAACAAAAACCTGAAGCGGTGTTTGGCTTGCATGTCACCAGCTCACTTAATACCGGACAAATTGGCTTTAGAGAAGGGCCACTAATGGCCAGTGAAGACTCTTTCACAATTAACGTAACGGGTCGTCAAACACATGGTTCACGTCCATGGAATGGCGTAGACCCAATTGTTGCTTCATCACAAATTATTATGGCAACTCAAACAATCGCCTCTCGCCAAGTTGATGTAACTAAAGCACCTTCAGTCATTTCGTTTGGCGCAATTAATGGCGGCATACGCTCAAATATAATCCCTGATAATGTAGAGCTGATTGGTACCATTAGAACCTTTGATCAAACTATGCGCGCCGATATTAAAAAACGTTTAGCTAAAACCGCTGAGCTGGTTGCCGAATCCGCTGGTGCTAAAGCCGATGTGCATATAGATCACGGCTACCCTGTCACAGTAAACAATGTAGCACTCACCCAAAAAATGACCCCAACGCTTGCCCGTATTGCTGGTGCTGACAATATTATTACCACCGATTTAATTACCGGCGCAGAAGACTTTAGTTACTATGCGCTTGAAACCCCTGGGCTATTTTACTTTTTAGGCGTCACTCCAAAAGATCAAAACGCTAAAACGGCAGCAAGTAATCATTCACCTCAGTTTTATGTTGACGAAAGCGCCTTACAACTCGGCGTAGAATCATTATCTCAACTGGTTGTTGACTACTTACAATAACAACTCAACGTAACAAGCACAGGGGTAATAACCTTGTGCTTGTTTTATTAGAGAGTGTTATTAGAGAGTGTTATTCAGCTAATATAAATCCCCTTTCGCTTACCTTTAATTATATAAATTCTCAATCAGGTAAGGACACCTTAATGACAGCAGAATATTTTAATTTTTTAAGCTTAATTGGTGTGGCTTTTTTTGCAATTTCAGGTGCGTTATTAGGCCATGATAAAGATATTGGCGGATTTGGAGTGGTGGTTGTTGGCTCAGTCACTGCGCTTGGCGGTGGCACGCTCAGAGACATACTTCTTAACCAACCCGTTTTTTGGATAGCCAACCCCGATTTTTTATATGTCACCTATGGCGCTATTTTTGTCACTGTTATGTTTATTCGCCACTTACCCGATGTGTCTAACTATTACATGTTGTTGGTTGATGCAATTGGTATGGCTATCTTTAATGTGGTCGGTATCGAAAAAGCATTAATTGAAGGCACCACCATGATGGTTGCACTTACAATGGGCATGACTACGGGGATATTTGGAGGCTTAATACGCGACGTGATCTGTCGAGAAGTGCCGTTGGTGATGCGAGAAGAGCTCTACTCCACCGCCTGTTTTGCAGGAGGCTTGACCTATGCCGTGCTATTTTTATTAGAAGTCCCTTATTTATGGTGCATTCTTGGTTCGCTGTTGGTCAGTGTTTTTTTAAGATTGGGCGCGCTCCATTTTGGCTGGCAGCCCAATCTATTTAGAAAAAGAACACCAAAAATAAACGATTAGTATAAGCATTGCGTTACACTAATCGCTCATAGAGTCCTGATGCCCGTGACACACTTTTACCCATCGCCAGTTGCAGCACTTTTTTATCTGCTACCAGCTCAAAGGTCTGCTTTGCACGGGTAATACCGGTATACACTAATTGCCGGTTAATACCGACGCTCGCTTGTTTAAGTGGTGGTAATACCATAGCAGTGTAACTAAACTCTGAGCCTTGCGATTTATGAATGGTCATAACATACACTTTATCGTGCGCTGGGAGTCGTGCAGGTGAAAATGCACGTTCATTACCCTGCTCATCAATAAACAGTGCTTTGAGTTGGCCACTGTCATCAGGCATTAAAATACCTATATCGCCGTTAAAAAGTTTAAGTTGATAATCGTTTTGGCTAATCATAATAGGCATACCCGTGTAATGCCGCTGATTAGGGTTAACGCTAATTAACCCTTGCTGTTGCAATACCCGCTCAATACGTTCATTTAAACTATTAACGCCGTAATCGCCTTCACGCACTGCGGCAAGTAATTGATAGCGGGCAAAAGCCTCATGCACTTTGGCAACACTAGCTCCTTGGGCAATCAGTGTTAAATAATCACCGTAGTGACATGCCGCGCTGTTTATAAGCTTTTCAATCGGTGTAGAGACAAAATCGTAGTCTAAAATCACATCGCTAAAATGCCCTTGCGTACTGTGTTGTTCGACATAATTTAAAATACCCCGATCATTGGTATTAACAGCCAAAGCCAATTGGCCTATGCCACTTTTGGCATCAAAGCGATAACTATGTTGTAAAAAGGCAATGCAATCAGCCAGTTTAAACTCACTCTGATTTTGCGCGCCAAGTTTAGCTGCGCCATTAAAACACACCTTATTTAATTGCTCACAGCGTGCTTTTGAATACTGCGGTGTTTGCCCAAGTACTAAACCTTGGCATAAATCACTCATTACACTGCCGGTATCAACCGAGGCGAGTTGGTCTTTATCGCCAAGTAAAATCAATCGGGCATGCGCTGGCAAGGCCTCAATTAATTTAGCCATGAGCGATAAATCGACCATACTGGCCTCATCAATAATCAATACATCAACATGCAACGGATTGCTTTTATCGTGCCTGAATTTATTAGTAAATGGCTTAACTCCTAACAAACGATGAATAGTTTGCGCACTTTGCGGGATCAACGCATTAATATCAGCCGGTATTTCTGTGAGCTTATTTTTAGCCCCTAAAATTGACTCTGTTAATCGCGCCGCTGCTTTACCTGTGGGTGCTACTAATTTTATGCTCAATGGCGCAGCCTGATATAACGATTGTAAAATCGCTAACAGCTTTGTCACCGTGGTGGTTTTACCTGTGCCAGGCCCGCCTGTGATCACACTAAAGCCCTTTGTTGCAGCAATGGCACAAGCGACCTTTTGCCAATCAATATCAAGCGTTGGATTATCAGGAAAGTAGCGTGTTAATAACTCAGTAAGGACTGCATCATCAATATTGAGTTGTCGCTCACTCATTGCCAGTAATCGTTGCGCTAAGGTTTGCTCATAGCCTGCTAAACGGGAAAAATACAACCGCTGATTAAACAATTGCAGCGGCTTGTGATCCCCCACACTGTGATGCGCGTGTAAGTAACTTATTGCTGCCTCAGTCGTAAAATCGTCACTAAATGGGGTGAGAGTGTCAGGTACGGTGCCTTCTAATTTAGTAAAGTCGCTTTGGCGTAAATTAAACGGATTAGTCCAATCAACCTCTGTTAGGGTTAAACAGCTATGCTGGCTTTGCTGTGATAAACACAGCATTAAAATTATATAAAAGAGGTCGTCATACCCTTGCTGTGCGTTTGTGCCACTGAGTAATTCAGCCAGTTTTACATCAACCACTCGCACTCTATGTTCGTCCGTTAAATACGTTAGCAACGGCACGACTTTAATACTTTCGCTGGCCTGCATCGTTCGCTGTGCTGTTGTGAGCACAGGATCATCTGAAGGCGCATCATCTAAGTCATCAAACAAACCCGGTTGTTGATTTAAATCACTCATAGCATGGCTCCTTGGCTAAACAAGCCATCTAAAATAACGACTTGATCTGCACTTAGCTGTTTAAAGTACACTCCCTCACCTGCTGGCATACCGCGTAAAAAAGTATAATAAACACCGCCTAAATGCGCCTCTATTGAATAATCGGGAATTCGCTGTTTAAGCAAGCGATGCAGCGCTACGGTATAAATTAAATACTGTAAATGATATTGGTGACTGGTCATTGCTTGCTCTAGCTGCTCAGACACATAATCAGCAGCGGTACTGCCCAAATAATTCGATTTATAATCTAAAATATAATACTTGCCTTGGTAGCAAAAAATTAAATCAATAAAGCCTTTTAGTAACCCTTTAACATGGGCAAACTCAAGTTTACTTTGGTTAAAGCCAAAATGTTTAATCAACACTTCATTAAGCTTAGGGGCACTGAGGCTGCTAAGCGGTAAGTTAAACTCCATTTCGACTAAACAGTCACTTGGCGCTAATTGGCTCAAACTTAAATTATTCTCGCTGTTTAACGGGCAATTAAGTGCATCGAGTACCCATTGCTCGGTAATTTGCTGCCATTGCTCATCAATATGGTATTTTTCAAAAGCACGCTCAATCACAGCCGTTAAGTTTTGCTCTATATTCGTGGGATGATTTACCGGACTGGTAAAATCAAGCTGCTCAAATATTTCGTGCAAGCAACTCCCTGGTTTTGCGCCCTTTGGAAAGCTATACGGTGAAGGAAGTTCATCTTGTTGCACCGCAAACTCATCTCTTTGATGATCTTCATCGCTGCGCCCAGGTGCCAGTTGGTCAGTATGCTTTTTAAAGCTCAAGGCACTAAAACTGGTTGCCCGCCAATCGCGTTCAATCTGCGTGGTTACAGTATTAATACTCAGCGCCTGCTTTTCAACGTGTTCATTATTAAAGCGAAGTATGCCCTGCTCGAGTAATTCACCCGAGGTAATTTGCAGATATTCCATCGAATCATTGGCATCACAAAACTCACTTAAATGAGTGCGCCATGTTTGGCTGCTGGTTAACGCTAACCCTGAGAACAACACATGCCCAAGCGCACTACTTTGAATCGCTAAGCGGCTACTTTGCCCTTGCCCGATGTTATATACACCCAAGGCACAAAAATGCACTGCACGGGTCAATGCGACATACAATAGGCGTAAATCTTCGGCTAGGCGCTCTTGCTCTGCTTGTTGCAAGGCGTCTTCGTCTTTACTTAAATCAAAAATTAACTTGCCGTTATGGTGATAAAGCGCGTCTTTAGTTTCACGATAACCACTGGCAAAGGGCATAAATACCAATGGATATTCAAGCCCCTTTGAGGCATGCATAGTGACAATTTTAACCAAATTTGCGTCGCTCTCTAAACGTACTTGCACAGTTTCGCCATCTTGTTGGCTCACCTTTTGCGCAAACCAACGCAACAAACGAAGTGTCCCTTCAAGCTCTATTTGTTTTTGCTGCAGTATTTCACCAAGGTGTCTAAAGTCGGTAAGCCAACGTTCTACGTTATAGCCCAAGCCTTGCCATTTGGCACTGAGTTGATTATGACTCAGTAAGCGTTCAAGCATGGCCATAGCCCCTTGCTTGTGCCAAATATGGCTAAGTTGAGCAAAAAAGTTTAAGTGTTCTTGCCATGCATTTTCATCATCGGCCAAAGCAAAAATATCGTTATAACTTAAACAGAATAATGGCCCTGCGAGTACACCTCGTAGTAGCGACTCGTCGTACTGGCCGTGCAATGCGGTTAAAAAGTTGAGTAAATGGTGACTTAGCTCTTGGCTAAATACACTATCACGAGACAAATACACGCTGGCAATATTGGCTTTGCTCAAGGCCTGCTTCATTATTTGCGCTTCAACGCGATCGCGCACCAAAATACAAATATCAGCAGCGCTTACCGGCTTACTGCCAATACAAGCTATTCCTTGGTTTGCTTGCTCGAGTAACGTAACAATTTTATTAGCAAAATGGGTGGCTAAATGAGCTTGCCCTAAGCCTTTACTGGTCGGTTTGCCTTTTTCATCGCCAGCTTCATCCACAAACACATTAAATTCAAAGGCGGTGGCCGGTTTGCCATCAATTAAAAATGTATCTTTGGCTTTTTTACCCTTGGCTTTCACTTTATTAAAGGGAATGGCATCGTTATAAATAAAGCTGTTATCGTATTTACTAAACAAGCTATTTACGCTGTTGACGATATCGCTGCTGGAGCGAAAATTAGTGCCTAGGGTAAATTGTTGCGACTGCTCTACGGCCTCTTTGGCACCAATGTAGGTAAATATATCTGCGCCCCTAAAGCCATAAATAGCTTGTTTGGGATCGCCTATCATGGCTAAAGTGGTATTGCTTTGAGCATATATTTTACTAAAAATACCGTACTGAATAGGGTCGGTGTCTTGAAACTCATCAATCATTGCCACCGGAAATAACTGCGCAATTTTTTGCGACAATACGTCACCCTGCTCACTATTAAGGGCTGTATGTAAATTAGTGAGTAGGTCATCAGGGGTGATCACGCTTTGCTCTTGTTTGCGCTTAACTATGGCCGCTTTTACCCAACTTGCCGCATATTGCATTATCGCAATTTTTAACCCTTGTTTAATGGTATTGTTAAGTGCGGCTAAGGTATCGAATTGGCTAATAAGTGGATGAGTCAGTAATGTGCCATTTTTTTTATAATTAGCGGTATTACTTAAATTCTCGCTGCTCCATACCTCAAACGAATATTTGTTAGTACCAAATTCAAAAAAGTCATCATTGCCTAAGCAAAATGCTTCAAGCGCCGCTAAACTGCCTTTTCGCCCGGGTGTTTTTGAGCCACTTAAATCGGATGCTTTCACAGCACCAATAAACTCTTGCTCTAGGCACGCTTTTTTAAAGGCGGGTACAAGCTCCAAGTATTCATCTCGCGCTTGCCACACATCCTCTAAATTTACTTGCGGTGTTATTTCGGCGTTGGCTTTATTTAAAATACTGCTTACTTGGCTAAATAATGATTCAGGTGCGGCAAACACCTCTAAAATCGCATTTGTTTTTTGCTTATTAAGCGGGTAGACAAACGCGCGCCAAAAATCTTTTATGGTCTCAAGCAGTATCTCGCGCTCATCTAAAATAAACTCTAAGTTAAACGCTACTCCCGACTCAAACGCATGTTGTTTTAGCATCCGCTGACAAAAACCATGAATGGTAAAAATAGCCGCCTCATCCATTGATTTAGCTGCTGCATCGAGTAAGTCAAACGCACGATGTTTATCATCAACGCCCGCTATCACAGCTTCAATGAGTTCATCATTGGGCACTTGCCCCAATAAAGCATCACGCGCGGCAATAATACGGCTACGAACACGGTCTTTAATTTCTTGGGTAGCGGCATCGGTAAAAGTCACCACTAAAATTTGCTCAACACTCAATGGGGTATTGTGCTCGCCGGGTATTTGCATGCCCAATAAATAACGTAAATACAAACCCGTGATCGTGTAGGTTTTACCTGTACCTGCACTGGCTTCAATTAAGCTTTGCCCTGATAATGGCATAGTGAGTGGGTTAAGCGCTTGCATAGTCACTCTCCTTGGCGTGCTCAAATAACGGGGCGAGTAATTTTTCGCTCCATTGTATAAACTCCTCTTGGCAATCATTGAGCGATTGCACCGTGACACGAATATAAGGGTTTTCCCCTTCACCTCGGCCAATATACTGTGGGCTAAATTTACTGTTGGCTTTTGCCATATCACTACCGCTTTTTACGTATTCATAACCACTTACCGGAAAAAACGCGACGGGCTTGTTGCGTAATGCTTTGTATAGTTCAAACCAATCTGCAAGCAGCAAGTCGGCATTGGCTTTACTCATAGGGGCAAAGCTAATTTGTTTATCTAAACCCAGTAATAAGGTTTCAACCTCTTGTTGCATGCTTTGAGCTGCCAGGTGATAAAGAAAGCCTTTTATTAAATCTTTGGCTTTAATACTGGCACTGCGGTAAAACACTTGTTTTTGCATATACACATGGTTAAGCCAGCCTTCAATGGTGGTATTTTCAAGCGCAAGTAACACTTCTATCGGTTCGCTTTTACCGGCTTTTATTTGCTCTTTTACTTGCCCTGCAAGCGCATCAACTCGGTGCTGCATACCCTCATAAATTAAGCTGCCAACATTGGCTTGGGGCAACTCACCGCGCTGCAGGATTTGCTCGGTACTGAGCGGAGTATTGTTAATGTTTGCTTCAAGTATTTCGTCAAGGTAAAAATAACGGCGCAGCGCATCTAGGCTAAACGGTTCTTCGTCTTTCGCTATATCGTTAAATTGCGGCAAGCGTAACCCTAAACTTTGTTGATAAAAGCTCTCTTGGGCATAGCATACACTACGAATAAACACATCAAGATCAAGTAGCTCTGGGGGTGTTACATCAAGTGCAGTGATTGCTTTTGGCTCAATAGCCTCGCTAGGCAGCCAAATTGGGTTATAGCTGTGATTATTTACTCCCGCCTGTTCATCGCTAGGAGCTGAGTAATACAGGCTATTAAAAGGCTGCAAATGCTGCTGCGTAATAAGGCATTCAGGCAAAGGTTTATCACTGGGTTCGCTAAGTTTAAAACTGCGTCCAATGTATTCTAAAAGCTCACTGACAAGCGTTGATGGCATGCGCGGCTGGTTGTCAAAACACGAGCGGCCAATGTAGCTCATATATAAATTATCTCGGGCACTTAAGAGCGCTTCTAAAAAGAGGTAACGGTCATCGAGTTTACGTGAACGGTCACCTTTTTGCTTTTTAGAATAAGGTACTAAGTCAAAACCGATAGGCTGCACGGTACGTGGGTAATCGGCATCGTTCAAGCCTAGCATACACACCACCTTAAACGGCACGGCGCGCATTGGCATTAACGTACAAAAGTTCACTTGTCCTACTAAAAAGCGCTGACCTACACCTTTTTCTTGTATACCTTGCTTGATTAGATAGCTCACTATGCGCTGCGAAACGGCTTTACTGTAGTCGCCGTTGTCGTGGTGCTTCGCAATGTCTTCGAGCACCTTTTGCAGCACTAATAAATCCCAGCTATCATCGTTTTCGCTCTCATAGATAGTATTGAGCAGTTCACTTAAAATTTGGGCTTTATTAGTAAGCGTATCATCTGGGGTGAGTTTCGCTTTAAAGTCTTGAAGCACATCAATAAAATGCACCAGCTTATTGAGAGTATCAAGCGCCATACCTTCTACTTCATCGGCGCTGTAAATACCATTAAATGGGCACTGTTCGTCGCGCATGGCAATCCCCAGTAATAAACGGTTCAAGCCATGTTGCCAGGTATTTAAATCAATTGCGGGTAAATCAAAGCTTTGTTTATGCTCAGCGTTTATGCCCCACTTTACCCCTACTCGCTCAAGCCAATAATGTATTTGCTCGTATTCATGGGCTTCTAGGCCAAATTTTTCGGCAATTTGCGTAACCTGTAATAAATCAAGAATATCCGACACGCCAAAGCGCGAAAACGGTAAATTAGCTAAACTGGCAAACGAGCTCAGTACTGGTTTTTCTTGCTCTATGGCTAAATCGGCAAGGGCGTATGGTATAAATCGGCTGCCCTGCGCACCACCAAAAACGGCCTCAATGTAAGGGCTATAAGTACCTACATCAGGCATCATGACGATGATGTCTTTGGGGGTAAGCGTTGGGTTTTGATTAAACAAATTGAGTAAGTAGTCGTGCAGGCGCTCGACTTCCCTTAATGGTGTGTGGCAGTCACTTAACGTAATGCTGGTATCGTTTGCACTTATGGGCAGTTTACCCTCATCGTTTATAAACCATTCTTTGTTATCGGTAAGCGATTCACCTTTAAAGGCAAGTTGGTATATTTCGCTTTGCACTTGCCCAAGTAAGGTATCGTCAAACGCATCAATAAAACCATCAATCCAACGGGCATCAAGCTGCACCAGTTGCTCAAAATAATCGCGGCCGAGTTTACCCCACGACGACAACAACGGATTACCAATAAAATAGTATTCTTCATCAGGATTCGTTTGCTTTTTTTGCTGCGCTTCCACCAGCGGCATTTTGGCGTATTTAGCGTTTATTTTAGCCGCTGTTTTTTCATCGATTATATCGCCCCAATAATGCTCGCTGGGGTTAAAAAAGAATAAAAACACCTCAGTTTTTTTACTCAAGGCTTCAAACACGTCAAGCTGTGAGCTGGCAATCGCAGATATACCAAATAGGCTAATACGCTTTGGCAATGAGCTGCTATCCATACTCTCAAGGGCGCTGAGTAATTGTCCTTGCATGTTGGCGCGGTGAAATTGGCTTTGCCCAAGTGTTTTACTTAATTTGACAAGGCGGCGCCACAAATCGGGTTGCCAAGGAGCAATGCTGATATCTACATCGTCAAGCGTATCAACACCGCTATCCCAAGTGGCTATCCAATGGGGGCGATACATTAAATATTGGTCGTACACATCGGCTATTTTTTCACATAGGGCAAAGGTTTTTTGGCCGTCAATATCCCCCTCTAAATAGGTTTTTAGGGGTAAATACAGTGGCTCGTCAATACAAGTAGGTAAAATTGCAAACAGTTTCCAAGCAAGGTTCGGTTTATTAAACGCCGACTCTTTAGGCACGTTTGGCAATAGTTGCTGGTACAACTGCCAAATAAAGCTCGACGGCAGCGGAAAGTCTACCTGCGCAGCCACGCCTAAATTTTCACTTAAACCAATTTTTAGCCACTGCGACATACCCGGCGATTGCACTAACACCACTTCTTTATCAAATGGGCTTTGCAACGGGTTTACCTTTAACAGTTGATGAAACTGCGCTTGCAGGGCTTCCATACGGTTTGATTGAATAATATTGAGCATACGATACCAGCCTTACTTGAGATAAAGGCCAGTGTAAGATATTTTCAATTTAAGCGGTAGCGCAAAGGAGGTATTGGCGTTAATAAATCAGCATGTTAGCCAGTAGCTAGCTGATTTTTTAAACGCACAGGACTCACTTTAGTCACTGTGCGTTTTTAATAACAAACCCGTTATTGGTATGGGCTTATGCTAGATAAGCTAAAATCACTTTGCATTATTACGTTACCATCAATGCCTTTGAGCTTAAGTGACACGCCTGGATCTGCTTGCTGCCAATCAATGGTTAAATCGCCATAGTTAACATTATGCGTGTAATCACCGACACGATGTTTATTGGGGCTAACGTCTTTCCATTTTTCAGTCAGGCCTGAGCTGGTCATTTCAATGAGTGGGTAATCAAGATTGTGTTGATACCTTGAAATTTCCCCCCAATGGGTATCGCCGCTGATGATCACCACGCCATTTACGTGGTGTTTTTTAATTAACGCAAATAAACGGTTTCTGTCCTCTGGAAAATTTGCCCACGATTCCCAGCCAGTAAAATCAGGCAGTAACTGTAAGCTTGATGCGATTAGTTTAATCGCTGCTGGCTTTTTAAGTTCGGCTTCAAGCCATTGCCACTGCGCCTCCCCTAGCATAGACGCGCCTTTTACTTCAGTTGGACTGTACGGGCCTTGGTTATTTGCTTTACGCTTTGTAAAATACTCAAGTTCGCTCACTGAATTAAGCTTATCGCGATTAAAGCGTAAGTCAGGCATGATCACCTGCACGGTTTGCTCGCCTTCGCCATACATGTACGAGGTATAAATACCATCAGCACGGGTTCGGCGCGCTGAGTTTGCCGGTTCATCCCAAAAATCGAGCATAATTTGCCGTGATGCTTCTTTATGCGGGTACTCTTTACCCGCATCGTTTTGACCATAGTCGTGATCGTCCCACATGGCTATTAGGGGTGTATTTGCTTTTAAGGTTTTAAAGCCAGGCTTTTCCCCTAATCGTTGGTATTTATTTTTAAGCACGGCCATGTCGTTAGTATCGCCATAAATGTTATCGCCTAAAAATATAAACAAATCACCCTGCTCTTTATTAATCGCATTAAAGATGGGGATGTCTTTATCTTGATGCCCACACGAGCCAAACAATATTTTAGACGGCGCAGCCATTGCGCCACCACTAATAACAAAAGCAAGTAACAGCGCTGAATGATTAAAGGTTTTTAGTAACTGTTTCATTTTAAAATCTCATTAATAGCCGGTGCCATATTAGGGTTAATCGTGTTTGGGTTTTGCCCAAGTGCTTTTAAAACGGTGGCGGCAATTTGCGCTTGTTTAAGCTCATTATCGGTTTTTATTAAGCCATTACCTTTAATTGTAGGGCCAATGGCAGCAAGCCAAATATGCTCTGAGCCAATAATTCCCTCAGGAAATGCCTTTTTACCCTGCTCCGACTTTGCTAATGCCCGTTTAGAGCTGTGATGTTGCCAATCGTTTGCGTAGCTGCCACGGCCGTGATCGGTAGTAACAATTAACGTAGTATTATTTTTATAACCTGCTGTGCTTTGAATGGTTTGCCATAAATCTTTTAAAAATGCATCGCTTTGTTTGGCCGACTTTAAGTAAGCATCGTAATGGCCATCGTGAGCAAAATCGTCAGTTTCCCCTAAGCTAATCACCAATAATCTTGGCTTTTTAGCCAGCATATAGGCTTTAGCAAATCGATAGGTAAAACTATCAAGCCGCACATTGTGCCATGGGCTGGGGATTTCTGTTTGTAATGCGTTTAACAGGGGGGCATCGGCAAATAAATCATCGGCTATAGGCATAAATCCTGCATTTACATGCACATGACTACGCTTAGTATTTACAATATAAGGAAACACATCCCAGCTACCAAATAAAGCCGTGCTGTTTTTAAATTCAGGCTGCGCATCTAATCGCTCTAAAATGGTTTTATTTGGATTAAATACTTTATCGTTACTGTTAATGTTTTCATTCACTTCGCCGGTAAGAATTTCGTTATAACCAGGGTATGAAAAAAACCATGGATTACTCACTGACATCGCTGAGCCGTTTGCTCTGTCGCCCATAATGACGCCTTGAGTGGCAATCGTTTGTGTTAAAAACGGCATTAATAATTGCTGGCGCTGTTGCACCCTTTCATCCCAAAATTCATTGCTTAACTGTGCTGGTTGCTTAACAAATTCTTTATTATTAAGCAGGTTTTTATCAGTACCATTAAATACTTCCTGCCAGCGCACGCCGTCAAGGGTGACTAACACTACATTTTGTTGAGCAGCCAATGCCACATTATTAAACAATAAAATTAAACTTAACCCGATAATTTTTATCATGCTTTTCATGGTGTTCTCATCAACTTTATATAGTAAAAAGCCCATCGATGATGGGCTTATATAAGATTACTTTAGGTTTAAAAAGTAGCCGTTAATGTAACCGCTGCTGTGCGTGGCGAGCCGATAAAGTAAGTACTCCCATTGCCCGTACCACCTGCCAAGTAACTTTTATCGGTAATGTTATAAACCACAAAGGCAATATCAACCGCTTTAAACGGGCCTGCGTTAACTTCGGCTGAATAACCTGCGTTTAAATCAAGCACGGTGTAGCTATCTACATCGCCACGCTCACCGGTGTATTTAGCCGATAAACCAAAGCGGAAATCGCCACTGTAGTAATCGGTTGATAGCACAAATAAATCATCCACTGAGTCAATTACTTTGCCTCCAGCTTCAAAGCCTGGCGCATCGCCTTTGTATTCAGAGCTATTATTGGTGTATGAGCTATATACATTCCACTCATTATTAAGCATATAACTTGCTGACAGCTCTAGACCTTTGGACTCAATACCGCCCACATTGAGGTACGAGCCGTTTGTGCCTATGGTGTAGTCTATACCGCCCGTGTCGCTGCCTGGTGCTATAAAGGTGATGCGGTTATCAAACTCAATTGAATAGGCCGTTGCTGTTAATTTAAGTGCATTATTTTGATAGCGCACACCCAGGTCAATATTTTCAGCGGTTTCTGGCTTAATTGCTGATAAGTCAGAGCTATCGCGTTCAAGCACACCGTCTTTAATGGCGGCAAAGTTTTCGCTATAGCTGGTAAATAACTCAGTATTACTATTTAGCTGATACAAAATACCACCACTAAATAGAATATCTGAATCACTGTTTACTTTAGCTGTTGTGGCGTTTTTATAGTGGTCATACTTTTCTATATCCACTAAGTATTTTTTTACCCCTAGGTTTAAGGTAAGGTCGCCAAATGCCATTGAGTCTTGTGCATACCATTTAAGCGTATCAGTCTCAAAGGTGTTTTTATATTGCGTCCAGTATGGGGTGCTATCAAAATGATGATAAATACGGGCATCGATTACTTTATGCCAATCACGCGACTCATCACGGTCACTTTGCTCATACCAAAAACCCGCTTCTATATCGTGCATGCCAAAGCTAGCTTGATAATTAGCAATTACCCCTAAACGATCTTTATTGTAATGAGTATGACGATAAGACATAACAGGCGTTGCATCAGCGTCGTAACACGCAGGATTAAGCTCAGGGCCCGACTCCCACGGCCAGTTTAAACTTGCGATACAACCTGCGTTCGGCGCAAGTGGATTACCGTTGCTATCTGTAAAGCCATAAGAGCCTGCGTTTGTGCCCCCCTCGGTGGTTGGGTTGCCATTTTCATCTACAGGGGACGTTAAATAAGGTGGGATCCAATCGCCACGACCAGAATTTTTATGATAATACGGGCTAACGGTTAATAATGATGTTGGAGAAATCGCGTATTCAAATTTTAAATAGCCTAGAGTATTTTCACGCAAGGTGCCCCAACCTTCTGCAAACATTTGGTCAAAGTGCGGAACGCCTGTCCAGTTCCATGTTAGCTGATCCCAATCAGGGGTTTGTTCAAATTGCTCTAGGCTCACGCTATTGTAGTTGCTCTCGCTTACATCGTCATACGATAAGCGCCCTGTAATAGTTAGCTCATCAAGGGTGGTAACAAATTTCGCTTCAGCGTGTTGGTTATCTTTTCCGCCATTGCTGCCTGAGCCAATCCAGCGGCTGGTATCGGTTTGTGAGTAACTCACGTACGCTTGGGTATTATCGAAAATGGTGCCAGTTTCGTGCTTAACATAATAACGCGAAGCATCGTGACTGCCTGAGGTATAAGCAAAGGTGGTGCTTTTATCTAAACTCGGTGCTTTACTTACAAAATTAAAAGTACCGCCTAATGCCTCTAATGAGGCAGATTTAATATCTGAGGTACCTTGGCCAACTTCCACTGTCACCAAGTTTTCGCTATCGAGATAACGATTCGCTTTAGCCCCGCCACCATAATTAGAGCCACCATTAGGAATGCCGTCTATCGTCATACCTAATTGCTGTTGGTTAGAGTCAATACTAAAACCACGCATGGTAATGGTTGTTGACCAATCATCGCCGCCAAATGCGTCTCCTTCGTTTATGCTAATCCCTGGCAAGTTATCAATTACCGATAACACACTCGATACCGAGCTTTGTTGTTCTAGCATCGCAGGTTCAATAACGTTGTTTGCATAACTGGTTGGTTTTGCAGTAACAGTTACTTCTTCTATCACGTTATCGTTAGCATAAGCTGAAGTTGATACCGCCATGGCCACAGCCATGCTCAAAATCGATTTATTTTTTAAAGCGTACATTGTTGTCCCATTTGATTCTAATTATAAAAGGTAATTATGAAAGCGGGCACAGTCTATTTTTTAAGTATGACAACGAGGGGCAATTTTATTGACAAACAGGTTAAAGAAATATGAGTTAATTATGACGTAAAGTAATCAAATCAAGCACATCGTAATTAAGAGCAATCAGACTAAAACAGCACCCAAAAGCCAAGGGACTCTCTAAAGTCATAAAATTTTCTCACTCTTTCTAACTGCAATTGATCAAAATCTTATTTAACTTAGATATAAAGAGTTAAGAGCCCATAAAGTGATAACTTTTAGCCCAAAAACACGGTTTTATACAAAGTTAAAAACCAATTTTGCAATCAGCTTTTTCTGGGCTATCTTTTTATTAACGCTTTAATTACAGGTAGCTGCACTATGTTTAATTTTTTCGCTAATAGCGCTGAGCAAGCATTAAAACAGTCTATTACGGCAATTGTTTCCATAGATGAAAAAAACAATATTGTCTTTTATAACAAAGCCGCGCAAAAATTATGGGGCTACACAGAAGATGAAGTACTCGGTCACAACATACGAAAACTAGTCCCTGACGAACATAAAACAAACCACGACGACTATGTAAATCATCATAGAGAAACCGGGCAAGACAAAATTGTTGGCAGCTACCGAGAAGTTGAGTTACAAACTAAATCGGGAAGTCGCATTTGGGTCGAATTAGCGCTTTCTCAGGTGAAAGTAAATAACAACAAACATTACACCGCTTTTATAAGAGATATATCAGCAGAGCGTGAAGCAAAAGAAATCAATGAACAATCGTTAGAGCAAGCCCTTGATGCAGTTGTATGTATTGATGAAAATAATTGTATCACTTTGTATAACAAAGCCGCAGAAACACTGTGGGGTTACAGTAAACAAGAAGTAATGGGAAACAATGTAAAAATGCTAGTACCCCATGCAATACAACATAACCATGATGAGCTTGTAAATGCAAACCGAGACACAGGTGTCGATAAAATAGTTGGTACCAGTAGAGTAGTTGAAATTGAACGCAAAGATGGAACAACCGTGTGGGGGCGATTATCGCTATCGAAAATTAAATTAGCTAATCGCGTTATTTACACAGCTTTTATCAAAGATGTAACGCAAGAGGTAATAACTAGAGAAGAACAACGGATGTTGTCACTTGTTGCAAACGAAACAGACAACGCGGTAATAATCACCGATCCTAAGGGCTATATTCAATATGTAAACAATGGATTTGAACGTTTAACAGGATACGCTTTAAGTGAAGTAAAAGGTAAGAAACCAGGCAGTTTTTTACAAGGCAAAGATTCTGACAAAAACATGATAGAAACGATACGCACACATCTTAAAAATCGAACTCCTTTTTATGGAGAAATATTAAACTATAAAAAATCGGGGAGTGCTTACTGGACCTCGCTATCTATCAACCCAGTAATAAGAGAAGGGAAATTAGAAAATTACATTGCAATTCAAGCTGATATATCTGAAGTAAAGCAAATGGCGCTTGATTTCACAAACAAACTAGAAACTATCGGCGAGTCTATAGCTATGTTGCAAGTGTCTCTTCATGGTGAAATACTTGATTGTAACGAATTACTAAAAACGGCATTAAAACCCAATTTTTCTGTAGAAGAGTTTGCTAAAAATCTGATTTCTGATCTCAGCGTTGAAGAAAGAGCATTTTTAGACAAAAACAAACATATCTCAAAAACTTTTGAACTTGAAAAAAATAATCAATACAGTGCCTTTGATGCGAGAATATGTGCTCTTCGTGATGTTAATGGTCAAACCACTAGTTATATGTTTATAGGTTTAAACATAACGGAAAGAAAAAAAGCAGTTAATCAAACTCAAATATCAATGAAAGAATTATTAGATATAAGCCAAACCATCAGCAAAATAGTAGAAACAATTAATGGAATATCAGAGCAAACAAATTTACTTGCACTCAATGCTGCTATTGAAGCCGCAAGAGCAGGTGAAATGGGACGCGGTTTTGCCGTTGTTGCTGACGAGGTAAGAACTCTTGCAGGCAATTCAAAGGCATCTTCTGAAGAAATAAACGGCTACATAAAAGAAACGGTTACTAAAATTCAAGAGCTTGCAGAATTATCTAAAAAGATAGATTCATAAATCCGCTTTTAAGTAATAAGCCCACATTTGTGGGCTTATTAGTGAGAACTCTTTGAAACTTAAACTAACTCAGCAAGCATCTCATCACTATAAGGTGTCACTTCTTCACCATTTTTAATTTTGCTAATGTAATTTGGGTTAGCAATAAGTGGGCGACCAATGGCAATTAAATCAAATTTATTATCGTTGATCGCTTGTTTGGCAGTTTCAAAACTATAACTACCTACACCCACTAAGGTACTTGCATAACCAGCTCGTAAAAATTCAGAGGTTGATTTACCTTCTAGTGAATCAAAACGCATGCTGTCGTCAAAAATACCGCCGTGTAGATAGGCTAGTTTGCGGTTTTCAAGCTCTGGTAATAAGTAGTCAAATACTGCTTTATCACGGTTATCTTCGCTCATATTAAAGTAGGCACCTGGTGTTAAACGCATAGCGGTACGCTCATTGCCTACAACATCAATAATTGCATCAGTTACTTCCAGTGCAAAACGAGACATATTTTCTGGTGTTTGCCCGTACTCGTCATCACGTTCATTTGCCGCATAATGTAAAAATTGGTCAATTAAATAACCATTAGCACCATGAATTTCCACGCCGTCAAAACCTGCTTCCATCGCGTTTTCTGCCGCTTTAGCGTAGTCAGCCACTAAGCCTTTAATATCATCTTTAGTGGCAGCTTTTGGCGTAATATAAGTTAGCTCACGCATACGCGGTACTGAACCTTCAACCCCTATCGCCGATGGCGCCAGAACATCACCACCAAAAAAGTGAGGGTGAGCAACACGGCCAACATGCCATAATTGCGCGAACATTTTACCGCCATTGGCATGCACGGCGTCAGTGACTTTTTTCCAACCTTGAACTTGTTCATTAGTGAAGATACCCGGTGTATTTGGGTAACCTTGTGCATCGGCACGAATAATAATTGCTTCACTAATAATTAATCCTACATCAGCACGGCGAGCGTAGTAATCAACCATAGCTTGTGTAGGCACTAAATTGTCATCTGCCATACAACGAGTTAGTGGTGCCATTAGTACGCGGTTTTGCAGTTCAATGCTGTTATTTAATTTAAAAGGTGAAAGTAAGTCTATCGACATAATGTTTATCCTTTGTTGAATGTACATTCAAGATAAGGTCACTTGAATGAATATTCAAGTATAATTTTGAAACTTTGTTCAAGATTGCGTAAACTGCTTTACCTAAACGCTGCTTAAGGTAGGATTATTGCTGAAAGTTCGCTTTACCTACTCTGCCAACGAGAAGAGTCATTATGAGAACTGCAGAATTTGATACAGAGTTTGTACTGCGCCAAGCAATGGCGATGTTTATGCTTCACGGTTATGCAAAAACCAGTATGCAAAAACTGACTCAAGCAACCCATTTACATCCGGGCTCGTTATACGCAGCATTTGGAAGTAAAAAAGGCATTTTTTTAGCCGCTACTGAGCAATACCAAACCGATCGCAATACTCAATTTACTGCTCTGTTTGAGCACAGCAGTTGTATTTTAGATACGCTGAAACAATACCTTAATATCATTGTGCAAGAATGCGTTGACGGTGAAGCAACCAAAGTGTGCCTGCTCACAAAAAGCATTAGCGAGGTAGAGGGTAACGATCCACAAATTTGCCACGTATTGCGTACTAATTTAACTGCATATGAGCATGCTTTTGCGCAGCAGTTACAAAAAGCAATTGATAATAAAGAAATTACCAATGGCCGAAGTGCCATAGAGCTGGCACGATTTTGTGTTATGGGTATATATGGATTACGCACCTACGCATTAACAAACCAAGACCCCGACGCACTAAACCAACTAGCCAATGAGCTACTAGCAGCCATCAGCTAAACTAAATTTTAAAGCGCAGCAGCTCGCTGCTCTTTGTATACTCCACAGTGAGAGAGAGCCAAAAATGACCACCGATAATTTATCAAAGCAAGACGACGTAATTTTAGGCCTTGGCGCAAAAAAACGACTCGCATACATGTACGAAACCGTGCAGCAATTTAAGCAAGTGTGGATTTTAAACGATGACGACGGCTGCGTAATGCTCACTAACGAGGACGACGATTGCGTGCCGGTATGGCCAACACGAGAGTTCGCACAAGCCTGGGCAACCGGCGAATGGCAAGGCTGTACACCTAAAGCAATTCCAACAAACGATTGGTTTAGCCGCTGGACACCTGGCCTTGAAGAAGACGACTTACTGGTGGCCGTGTTCCCTACCGAAGAAGACGACGGCACAATTTTATTCCCTGATGAGTTTCAAGCCCAGTTGAGTAAATCAATTAGGAAGTACTAACTTCTAAAGCAGTGTTCACCTTAAACAAGCTTATTATAAGCATTAAAAGAAAAGTTTATTTACCAAAAGGTTATAAAGCATCTATTATAGTGTTGTAACTTACTTTTATAAAAATCGACCTGGGTGGACGTCAATTCCACCCCTGTAAAAAATCGAATAAAGTAATCAATGTTCAGGTAAATTTAATAAAAAATATACGTTTATTTTCTGTGTTTAAATTGGGGTCTACATGCTGTTCAATTCAAAATATAAAAACAAAATTAATGAGTTAAATAACGAGTTAATTCAATTAAAAAAAACCAATGAAAAGCTTGAAGCGCAATTGTTAGCAGCAAACAGCGAGCAATCACAACAAAACGACAATGAAATAGCAAATGATACAGCCTTTGTAAAACAGCGTGAATTAAACACATTATCATTACAGTCATCTGATTTAATTAGTGACATCAGAGAAAGCTTAGCCTCAACTTCACATAAACTAATTAATGATATTACGTCATTTAAGTCATCCCAAGAATTACTTGATACAATTTTAGATATGTTAGCAACGACTTCATCGTCAACACATAATATCTCAAGAGATACAAAATCAGCCACTAAATCCGTTAAAGAATTGCAGTCAGTAACAATCGGAATTAATGATTTTGTAAACATAATTAAAGGGATTTCTGATCAAACAAATTTACTTGCACTTAATGCGGCCATCGAGGCCGCTAGAGCCGGAGAGCAAGGACGAGGCTTTGCTGTTGTGGCAGATGAAGTAAGAACGCTCGCTCAGCGCTCTTCTGATGCATCTAACGAGATCTCTAATTTAATAGCTAAGGTCAATGAGCAAATGCAAAGCGTTGTAACTAACATTACTAACGTTAGCGAAGAAAGTGATGGCATTGCAAATAGCTCATCAGAAATTGATGCTACCGCTAAAAAGGTGGTTGAACTATCACAAAATATGTATAGCGTTATTGTTAATTCAAGTGCCGATGCATTTATTCAAACAGTAAAAATGGATCACATTGTATGGAAATACGATATTTATAAAGTCATTTTAGGGCAATCAAATAAGACTGCAGAAGACTTTTCTGATCATACCATGTGTCGTTTAGGTAAATGGTATTACCAAGGTGAAGGTGCATTAAAATATTCAAGCATTAACGACTTTAAAGCATTAGAGCAACCACATGAAGATGTCCATAAGAATGGCTTTGCTGCTTTAGAAGCATTCCAATTAGGCGATATCAATACTGCTGTAGAAAAAGTATCTCTTATGGAGCAAGCAAGTTTTAAAGTAGTGGACATACTTAGCGCTTTATCACACAAAATTATGGATTATAACTGTAAATAAAATAGTCAAAAAACACCTCACTTTGCATAGCGTTATGGTTCATAATCATTTGGCTATGCATACCAAACTTATATAAATTAATCACAAACTAATGACACCTCCACCTAAGCACTGCTGTTCAATAATTAAACTAACTAAATTATTAACCCTTTAAGTAATCATTAACTATATTTTTATGATAGCGGGTCACGGTTTACTGATTCATCTTACCAATTCAGCGGTATTAAAAACACTTAGCCACATTGCAGCAATAATGAGCACTGTCGTTTAAATACTCTTTTATATTTAGGTTTTAATTATGTTTAAAGTTCATTTTAGTGTTGTATTCGCGACGTTATTTACTTTGCCCGTATGCTCACAAGAAGCGCAAACACAATCACTCGTGCAAAAAGCGTTAAGTAATGCGCCCACAATTATAAACTTATCAGCAAATCACCCTAACACCCTAGTAACGCCCGCTATTAATGAGCTCGATGCCAGCCCTGAGTCGGATTTAATTCGTTATGGGCGCTTATTAATTATTGATACCTATAAACAACTTCCCAATAACGTAAATAATAAGCTCAATTGTAGCACTTGCCATCTTAATGAAGGGCGTGTAGCCAAAGCCGCGCCTTATGTGGGCATGAATGTGGTATACCCTAAATATCGCTCTCGCAATGCACAAATAAACACCATTGAAGACAGAATTAACGGCTGTTTTCAACGCTCAATGAACGGTCAGCCACTGCCTACTAATTCAGTGCCAATGCAGGCTATTGTCAGCTACATGAACTTTTTATCACAAAATATAAAAACCAAAGACGACCTGCAAGGAAACACGGGCTTTGTCGCTATTAATAAAGAGCTAATACCAAACGCCGATAACGGAAAAACTCTTTACGTTCAGCACTGTGCAAGTTGTCACCAACTAGACGGTCAAGGCTTATATCCTAATAATACTTACATGTTCCCAGCCATTGCCGGCAGTCAGTCGTTTAATGATGGTGCAGGTATGGCACGCACTTACACCGCAGCGGCATTTATTAAAGGAAATATGCCATTGGGCCAAGAAGGCATGTTAACCGAGCAACAAGCTATTGATATTGCTTATTACTTTTCACATTTAGAACGCCCTATTTTTGCCAATAAAGCGGATGACTGGCCAAAAGGTGGCGCACCAAAAGACGTGCGTCGATAACAACGTACTGTAGCGTAATAATTTGCCACTCACTTATTTATCTTCTTGGAGCGATATAAAGTTAACAGCCACATTTTAAGTAAAAATACGCTGAAACAGTCATAACGATAATTATTCTGCTAAAAATGCAGTATAATTTTTAAGGATCACTAACTTAGGTATTACATGCGGTACACTTTCAATTTAATATGTTGTTTGCTACTACAAACCATTGGTTTTAGTGCATCTGCTGTAACACTAAACGAAAATGACAGCTTACAATTAAAATCAGCTATTTGGCATCAAGTAGATTTAGCTAAACCAACCCAAGGTGAGCAACTCGTTAATGCCTATGACAATGTTAATACTCCCATCACTTCGCTGTACAGTGCGAATGGCAGTGCAATAGCAAAAATTAGTTTAACCACAACGAGCGCTGGACGCTGGTATATAATACCCCAAGTTAATTACTTAGATAGTGGCGTTGCTTTTTATCAAGATGCTAGTGGGATCAGAAAAGTCGCTGACTTTTCACAAGATAGTGCCATCCCATCAGCCATTGTAATGCACAGCCGAGCTTTTGAATTACAACTAGAAGCTAATTCACACGGTGTTTTATGGCTTTATGTTAATGCTAAGCACTTTGCCAAACCTGTCAGCATTAACGTTATTCCTCAATCTAGGTTTGTTAAACTTCAGTTTTATATCAATTCATTAAGCTTAGTGTCTATAACGATAATGCTGACCTTGGCTTGCATGGCCTTGATCATGTTTTTTAAAACACGACATCGCGTGGCATTATTTTGTGCAGGTTACATAGGGTTACATGGCATTGGTTGGGCATTCGCAGCGGGGATAGCTGCGCTACTTTTTAATTACCATGCGATTAACACCCATTACTTTGGCATGTATATTTTTGCCTTTGCTATTGCCTCTGCCAGCTCATTTGCCTATTACTTATTTAACTTTGACCAACATACCCGTTCTGGTATTAGCCGATTTTTAAAGTACTTTTCCATAACGGCACTTGCCTGTGGTTTTTTAAACCTATTTTTATCCTTCCATTGGGTGTTCTATTTAGCTCACTTCCTCGCTGCAATTTGGGTGTATTTAAGCTTAAAGCTTGGCTTTACAATGCTGGAGATGAAGGACTTTAGAGCGAAATACTTTTTAACTGGCAACCTTGTTTATAGCTTATCCTTGGTTATTTTTATTTTATCGCACCTAAATTTAATAGAAATAAGTTCACCTGAATTATGGGTGCTTATTGCTCTGGCCATCGATTGTATCTGTATTTTGCTTTCTTTATCTGAATGGCTAAAAATAAAGCAAAACAATTATATAAAAGCGCTAGAGTTATCACGCATAGATCCACTCACCAAAGTAGGAAACCGGCTGCAATTACAACAAGTGCTCGATAACTTAGATAATTTTTACCTCATAGTGTTTATAGATTGCGACAATATTAAAAGCGTTAACGATCACCTAGGTCATGCTCACGGTGACAAACTACTCATTGAAGTTACACGGTTAATTAAAAGCGCGTTAGCCGATAAAGGTGAGGTATGCAGAACTGGCGGTGATGAGTTTATTTGTGTGTGTAACGTTAAATCAGCACAACAGCTCGGCCAACTCACCCTGAGCATCAACGAATCGTTAAATTATATTCATCAACAAGTACAGAAAAACTGGCCCCTATCAGGCCTGAGCTATGGCATAGCAAGTAGTGAGGAATGTAATGACTACAAAGCCTGCTTAACCTTAGCCGACCAACGAATGTATACATTAAAGCACCAACGTAAAAACAAACGTCAACACGTTTAGTGTTATTACAGGCACAAAAAAGGACGCTAAAAGCGTCCTAATATAGAATAATGGTGGAGAGAGAGGGATTCGAACCCTCGTTAGGGATTAACCTAAACACACTTTCCAGGCGTGCGCCTTCAGCCACTCAGCCATCTCTCCACAATGTTGCATTGCAACAGCGCGCTATAGTATGAAATACACTTGCTTGGTGCAAGGCCTTTTTAACATCACGCTTTTAACTGCTCAATAATCAAACTAACCACCTATAAGCAAATAAAAAAGGCGATACCTGAGTATCGCCTTTATCTAATGCATTATATTGCCATCTATTATTTTGCCATATTGGCTGTAAAATCAAGCATGCGATTTAATGATTTAAGTGCGCCTTCGCGCAAATCCATGTCAACAAACACTTCTTTACCGCTGGCATCAATCAGTGCTTCCTCAATCGCTTGTAAGCCATTCATTGCCATCCATGGGCAGTGAGCGCAAGTTTTACACGTAGCGCCGCTACCGGCCGTTGGAGCTTCGAAAAACTCTTTCTCTGGGCATAGTTGCTGCATTTTATAAAAAATACCGCGATCGGTGGCTACAATAAACTTTTTATTAGGCATAGTTTGCGCTGCTTTAATTAGCTGGCTAGTAGAGCCAACTGCATCGGCTAATTCAACAATTTCAGCCGGTGATTCTGGATGCACAAGTACGCCCGCATCTGGGTGCAATGCCTTCATGTCTTTTAAGGCTTTGGTTTTAAATTCGTCATGTACGATACATGCGCCGTTCCACATGATCATATCGGCACCGGTATTCTTTTGAATATAGCTGCCTAAATGCTTATCTGGGCCCCAAATAATTTTTTCGCCTTGCTCATCTAAGTGCTCTACTATTTCAAGTGCACACGATGAGGTAACAATCCAATCAGCACGCGCTTTAACCGCGGTAGAGGTGTTAGCGTATACCACCACTTTACGATCTGGGTGTTGATCACAAAATGCTGAAAATTCATCAACAGGGCAACCAATATCTAATGAACAAGTCGCTTCAAGTGTTGGCATCACCACAGTTTTATTGGGGGTTAAAATTTTAGCGGTTTCACCCATAAAACGTACGCCCGCGACAATGATCATGTCGGCTTCGTGTCTAGCGCCAAAGCGTGCCATTTCTAGTGAATCGGCTACACAACCGCCTGTTTCTTCAGCGAGTGCCTGAATTTCAGGATCAGTGTAATAATGAGCAACAAGTACCGCGTTTTTTTCTTGCAGTAACTGCTTTATTCGCGCTTTATATTCGCCTTTTTCGTCTTGTGTTAACGGAGCTGGCTTAGGAGGAAAGATATAGCCTTCTGGCATAATAGTTTGAGCTAAACTCATTGTTCTCGACCACTTTATTTACAGTGTAATTAATAGTGCAAATTATACGAGAAACGAACACTAAATAATAGCAATCTAACAAGGCAGTTTATAAATAAAAATTAGGGAGATAGTCGGAAATATTTTATATCGAAGAAAGTGTAACAGAAGTGGTGGGTCATGATGGACTTGAACCATCGACCAATGGATTAAAAGTCCACTGCTCTACCAACTGAGCTAATGACCCGCTCTGATTTACTTATAAAAGTAAGTACGCGTAAATCCGCCGATTATAACCATTCAATAGAGAATGGTGGGTCATGATGGACTTGAACCATCGACCAATGGATTAAAAGTCCACTGCTCTACCAACTGAGCTAATGACCCGCTCATTGTGTTTGTTAACACATTGCGTAAATCCGCCGATTAAGACCAAACTTTATTAACAATAAAGAATGGTGGGTCATGATGGACTTGAACCATCGACCAATGGATTAAAAGTCCACTGCTCTACCAACTGAGCTAATGACCCGCTCTGGTTTACTTATAAAAAGTAAGTGCGCGTAAATCCGCCGATTAGACCATTCTAAATATAAAAAAGAATGGTGGGTCATGATGGACTTGAACCATCGACCAATGGATTAAAAGTCCACTGCTCTACCAACTGAGCTAATGACCCGCTCTGGTTTACTTATAAAAAGTAAGTACGCGTAAATCCGCCGATTAGACCATTCTAATATAAAAAGAATGGTGGGTCATGATGGACTTGAACCATCGACCAATGGATTAAAAGTCCACTGCTCTACCAACTGAGCTAATGACCCGCTCTGATTTACTTATAAAAGTAAGTACGCGTAAATCCGCCGATTATAACCATTCAATAGAGAATGGTGGGTCATGATGGACTTGAACCATCGACCAATGGATTAAAAGTCCACTGCTCTACCAACTGAGCTAATGACCCGCTCATTGTGTTTGTTAACACATTGCGTAAATCCGCCGATTAAGACCAAACTTTATTAACAATAAAGGATGGTGGGTCATGATGGACTTGAACCATCGACCAATGGATTAAAAGTCCACTGCTCTACCAACTGAGCTAATGACCCGCTCTTTTTGTCGCATTTCGAGTGGGGTTACCATTCGTTTGCTGCGGGCGCTTATAATACTTATTTATAAAATGAGTGCAACCGAAATTGTCTCTTTTTTTAAGTTTTTATGTCTAGTTGAGCAATTTTAGACCGCTTATGACAAAAAGCAGTCTAATCAAGCATCAACATTTATTTTGATAAGCGTTCTGTGGCTAATTTAGCAGCAGTTGTACTTGGGTACTGATTGATAAGCTCATTCAGTATTTTTTGTGCTTCTGCCTTCAAACCTTGCTCTTGTAAAAGTGTACCAAGCTTTAACATCGCATCTGGGCGTTTATTTGAATTTGGAAATTCGTTAACAACTACTTTAAAGTGCTCGGCTGCTTTTACACCGTCATTTTTAATCGTTAATAGTTGTCCCAGCCAATAATGTGCGTTTGAGGTGTACACTGAATTTGGATACGTTGTTAAGAACGCTTGAAATTCTGGAATAGCTTGGTCGTAGCGTTTATCTTTCATTATAAGCGCAACAGCACGTTCGTACGCTTCGTTTTCAGATAAATCGCTGCTGTAGCTCTGCTCATTACTTGGCTGTGTGTAGTCTGTTGTAGGCGCTGGAGCGGTCGGCTTTGCATACGCTTGGCTAACACGGTTCTCAATTTCTTGATAAAGCTCGCGTTGACGCTGGAGTACTTTTTCAAGCTTATAGCTTTGCTCTTCAGTTACTCCGCGTATTTGACTAACTTCATCTTGCAGTAAATTGAGCTGTTGCTGTAACTCTACTTGTAAAAAATTACGCTGTTGCATCATACTTTCAAGTGTTGCTAAACGCTTTTCAATGCTTGACTGTGAACTTGCAGCTTCTGAAACAGGAGCGGGAGCAGCCATTAACTGGGTGCTCCCGCTCAATATCATGGCTGCCAAAATAATTTTCGGCTTCATAATATCTCTTATCTTAGTAAACTAGTACCGCACGGCGGTTTTTAGCGAAAGCTGCTTCTGTGCGAGTCTTAACCATTGGCTTTTCTTCGCCGTAGCTAACTACTGACATTTGGCTTGCAGAAACACCTAAGCTTTGTAGGTATTTTTCAACTGCTTGTCCACGGTGCTCACCAAGTGCAATGTTGTACTCTGGCGTACCGCGCTCATCTGCGTGGCCTTCAATTAATACTTTAACAGAAGGATTTTTAACTAAAAACTCAGCGTGTGCACGAAGTAAGTCTGCATATTTGCTTTCAACTGTCGCTTTATCAAAGTCAAAGTAGATAATTTGCTCTTGACGAAGCGCTTCGTACTTTTGACGAAGTTGCTCTTCTGCTTGTTGCTCTGGCGTCATTGTGGCTACTTCAACTGTATCCGTTGTTGTTTGCTCAACAGTTGCTTGGTTTGACTGGTTAGCTGCATTTTCGTCGATATCTGAAGATGAGCTACAAGCTGCTAGTGTCATTACTGGCACAGCAATTAGCAGGCCTTTAAGTATTTTGTTAAGTTGCATTGAGTAGATTCCTATTTTGAGTAAACCAGCAATTATTACTGTAAATATGGCGACCAAGCCGGTGCCTTTACTTGTCCATCAAGCACAGGTAAACGTGCTTTAAAACGGCCGTCCATCGATACTAGCGCAAGTACCTGTTTATTATTGTGGAGCGTGCTGTATATAATCATCGAGCCATTCGGCGCTATGCTCGGTGATTCGTCAAGGCGAGTTCGTGTTAAAACTTGAAACGCACCTGTAGCCAACTCTTTCTTAGCAAGATGATACTGTCCGTTAGTACGGTTTACCATCACTAATTCTTTTCCGTCTGGCGAAATAGAACCCGCTAGGTTCATGTCACCGTCAAAGGTTAATCTTTGCGTTCTGCCAGTTTTTAAATTTAACTTATAAATCTGAGCATTACCACCCCTTTCCGACGTAAATACTATATCTTCACCATTTGGGTACCACGAAGGTTCGGTATCTATACTACGATGGCGTGTTAATCGCGTCTCTTTACGTGTTAGTAAGTCTAATAAGTAAACCTCAGTTGCACCAGTTTTATCTTTTGACAGCACTAGCAGTAACTTTTTACCATCTGGCGAGAACTGCGGCGCGCCGTTAATTCCCTTGTAGCTGGTGATCAATTCGCGTTTACCCGTATAAATGTCTTGAATGTAAATTTGGCTCTGGCGATTTTCAAAGGTTACATACGCTAACTTAGTACCGTCAGGTGACCAAACCGGTGACATTAATGGCTCTTTTGAACGCAATAATACTTGTTCATTAAAACCATCGTAATCAGCAACCACTAACTGATAAGGCTTTTCTTCGGTATCACGTACAATAACATAGGCTATTTTTGTTAAAAACGCGCCTTTTTCGCCAGTTAGCTTTTCATAAATAACATCACTAATGCGGTGCGAGTATCGACGAAATCCAGTTTCACCAATTACGCTTTGACGTGCTTCTAAAATATGGTCTTGGCTTTGAACAAGCTTACCGTTGCTCATCATTTGTGTTTCACCGCCAGTAATTTGGCCGCGAATAACATCAACAAGCTCATAACGTACTAAGTAACGTCCGTTGGTTTGCTGTTCTACTTCACCCACTAAAACCGCTTCAACGCCTTTATTAACCCAAGCGCCGTAATCAATATCGCCGTCTTTATGTGGTTGTTGAGGCATTTGTGAAACGCTAACTGGCTTAAATTTACCACTGCGCATTAGATCAGCAGCAATAACATCGCTAAGCTGCTCTGGAATAGGGCCAATACCTTGGTATTTAAAAGGCACAATCGCAATCGGTCTTGCACCGTCTATTCCTTCAGTAATAACAATTTCAAGTGCCGCGTGTGCAACGCCCTGAAACCCTAATATTAAAACTAAACAGGCTATTTTAATTTTGTTAAACATGTCATCCCTTAAAACTCTGGCGCGATGGTTATATTAATATTCTTTAATTGTTCGAATACGTCTTTATCTTTCGATACCGGTAATGTGTCAGCCATGCGAACCGCTCTTAAAGCAGCTTCACACACTAACTTATCACCGCCTAACGACTTAACCTGCGTAACCAAGCCATTAAACCCAAGACGGAGATTAATGCGGCATTGCTGGTTTTTCATTTTTTCATCAATTAATAAGTTTTGCTGAATACGCGCCATAATTAATGCACGGTATTTATCAACTTCACTCACTACTTGCTGTTGACGTATTTTATTACGAGCAGCCTGCTCTTTGGCAAGTTGCTCTTGCAGTATTTGTTCTTGCAATGCTTGCTGACGTTTACGCTCGGCTTCTTCAGCACGTTTTTTACGCTCTTCTTCCGCTTTTTTAAGCGCGGCTTCTTCGGCTTTGCGTTTGTCGGCAGCCGCTTTAGCAGCATCTTCAGCTTCTTGCTTTTGCTTTTGCGCTTGTTTGGCTTTTGCTCGCTCACGTTGTTCTATTTCGCGGGCTTTTTTAGCTTGAGCTTCGGCTTCGGCTCTTTCTTTCTCTTTAGCTTTGCGCTGCTGCTCTAGCTTTTTAATGCGTCTTGCTTCAGATTCACTTTGCTTACGTGCATCGGCTGCACGGCGCTCTAAATCACGAATGCGTTTATCTTCAGCGCGCTTTTTATCTTCTTCTTTTTTGCGTAACTCAGCAATTTTTTGCTCAACCTGCTGTTGATCCACGGTCACAGCAGACACCGCATTTTCTGGCTCAGGAATGGCGGCATTAAGCGTCACTTCCATTACTTTAGGTTTAGGTGGATGAATGTTTGCTGATGCATACAAAAATCCCCCTAATGCTAAATGCAGTATTACTGATTTGATTAACGACGTATTCATATGACTACTTGGTCCCCTCAAAGGATTCGGTCATTAAGCCTACCGATGGTACACCTGCATTCTTCAAAAAATCCATGAGCAGTAACACTTCTTGATACGACACTTTACCTGAGCCTTTAATCATTACTGGGGTATCAGGGTTTTTCATTAGTTGTAGTTTAATTACAGCGGCTACATCTAATGCTTCCATTGGCTCTTCCGGATCAGTACCTATGCTTACATAATACTTACCTTGCGAATCAATAGAGGCAATAATGGGCGGCGTATCTTTGGTATCAACTAAGTCTGACTCTTCCATTTTTGGTAGGTCTACTTTTACGCCATGGGTTATTAATGGCGCAGTGGCCATAAATATAATAAGCAACACCAACATTACATCAATGTATGGTACTACATTAATTTCTGCGACTGGGCGACGCTTTTTACGCTGGTACATTCGCTTGAGCCTCTATTTGGGTAGCTGCTTGACGGTGTAAAATATTGGCAAATTCTTCCATAAAGTTAATGTAATGAGATTCTAACTTTTCAACCTTATTAGCAAATCGGTTATAGGCAATAACGGCAGGAATAGCCGCAAATAAACCCATTGCTGTTGCAATCAAAGCTTCTGCTATACCTGGTGCAACCATTTGTAAGGTTGCTTGTTTTACTTCACCTAAGGCAATAAAGGCATTCATAATACCCCATACTGTACCAAACAAACCTATGTAGGGGCTAATTGACCCAACGGTTGCTAAAAACGATAAGCTTGATTCTAGTTTTTCTATTTCACGAGAAAGCGCAACCCGCATTGAACGGTGCGTGCCTTCCATAACAATGCCTGCACTTTGAAAGGTATTTTTTTTGTGGCGTGCAAACTCTTTAAAACCTGAGGTGAATAACGCTTCAATACCCGTTGATTGACCACCGCGTGATGAAATTTCGTTATATAGCTTACTTAGGTCAACACCAGACCAAAAACGTTGCTCAAATTTTTTGGCATTTGCTAAGGCGTCAGAGATGGCTTTTTTACGTTGAAAAATAATAGCCCACGACATAACCGACATAGCAACCAACGCTAGCATTACTAATTGCACAAGCAAACTGGCTTCTAGAATTAGATCTAAAAAATTAAGCCCTGATCCCACGTTAAACTCCTAAATAATTAAAAACATCAAATTGATTTATTTGAGTAAGGTAACTTTGTAACACATTAGCCACCATTAAAGTTCAGCTAGTGTATCTAGTGTATTTCCTGCTGACAACGATATTGCTGTGAATAGCCAACAAAAAACGTTAAAAAAATAGTTTTACTACTTAACTCTTGTTTTACTGTATAAATAAATAACAATAAAGCTATCTGTAAGCCCGCTTAACTTCACTAAAGAGTCACAAAAATACGCTGTTTATTCAAAATTAATGCATAAGCACTCATAAACACTACACGCTTACCTTAACGTAATAGTAAAACTAATACCGAACGTTTATATGTTAATATACATAAACAAAGCATTTCATTAACTTATAGAATTAATGGTTAATTAACATGCAACATTAAGTAAAAACAGAAAGCCCCTGCTATTAGTTTTTTTAATCTGAAAATATAAATTTTCTAGTTTGAACAAATTCTGCCGCTTCGGTATTATTCTTCCATACCGAGCTAGCGCATTAAATGAAAGCTATTTCATTGAATCCAGTTCTTCGTAATATGATTTATTTCGTATTACTTTTTTACTTCTTGGGGTATGACCTCAATAAGTAAAACGTAGTTCCCTAGATTACTTCCTTAAACTTGTTGTTTGCCCGCATTATTTGCGGGCTTTTTTTTGCCCGCAATTTGTCAAATCAGCTACACTCGGCCTCAGTAACGTTACAGCAGGCGCACAATAGCCTGATATGTCTTAACGCTCAGTGAATTATTGGCAAAGTAAAATACGTCTAAATTTAGCCTTTGCTCATACTAAAAAGCCACTGTCGTTAAAATGACAGTGGCTTTAGAAAGAGTCTAGTTATTCTGGTTATTTAATCTTTTTTAGGTAACAAGCCAAAATGGTGGTACGCATTATCAGAGACAATTCGCCCTCGCGGCGTACGCTGAATAAATCCTTGTTGAATTAAAAAGGGTTCAATCACATCTTCTATGGTTTCTTTCTCTTCGCCTATTGCCGCGGCTAAGTTGTCAAGGCCAACAGGGCCACCCATAAACTTTTCGATGATGGCGAGTAAATATTTACGATCCATGTAATCAAAACCGCTTTTATCAACGTCAATCATGTCGAGGGCTTGTTGGGCCACCTCAGCATTAACCGTACCGTCTGACTTTACTTGGGTGTAATCGCGCACTCGGCGCAATAAACGATTTGCAATACGTGGCGTACCGCGCGAACGTTTGGCTATTTCGGCCGCGCCATCGTCACACATTTCTAAACTAAGATAATGCGCTGAGCGCCCCACAATATGCGATAAGTCTTCCACAGAGTAAAACTCTAAGCGCTGAACAATACCAAAACGGTCACGCAGTGGAGAAGTTAATGATCCCGCACGGGTAGTTGCACCAATGAGTGTAAATGCGGGTAAATCAAGCTTAATAGAACGCGCTGCAGGGCCTTCACCTATCATAATATCGAGCTGGTAATCTTCCATTGCCGGGTAGAGTATTTCTTCAACTTGCGGGCTCAAACGGTGAATTTCATCAATAAACAGTACATCACCCTCTTCAAGGTTAGTGAGTAATGCGGCTAAATCGCCCGCTTTTTCAAGCACAGGCCCAGACGTGGTTTTAATATTTACGTTTAATTCGTTCGCCACAATATTAGCAAGCGTGGTTTTACCTAAGCCTGGTGGGCCAAATATCAATAAGTGATCCAACGCTTCGCTGCGGCTACGCGCAGCTTCAATAAATATTTCCATTTGTTGCTTAACATGCGGCTGACCACGATAGTCGGCCAATAACTTAGGCCTAATAGCACGGTCTATGGTGTCTTCGTTGGTTTTTTCAGCAGCATCTATTAAGCGATCAGCTTCGATCATAATTTACTCACAGCATTGATTTCAAAGATTCTTTAATTAGAACCTCAGTCGACATATCGGGTTTGCTTACTGATTTTACTGCTTTTTGCGCTTGTGGCAATTTATAACCGAGCGCCACTAACGCCGAAACCGCATCATCGGCCGCATTATTGGCTATAGTTGCATCGCTCGCAGGCTCTATTACGGCGCTATCGCTAAATGGGGTAAATAAGTCATTACCCCAATTTTTTAATCTGTCTTTCATTTCGAGCACTAAGCGCTCTGCGGTCTTTTTGCCCACCCCTGGCAATTTAACCAAGGCAGTGGCATCTTCATTATTTACACAACTTACAAACTGCTGCGCCGACATGCCCGACAAAATGGCTAAGCCTAATTTAGGCCCTACTCCATTGGCTTTTAACAGCTCTCTAAATAACGCACGTTCGGTTTTATTATTAAAGCCAAACAATAACTGTGCGTCTTCGCGTACTACAAAATGAGTGTACACAATGGCGTTGTCACCGACTTTAGGCAAATCGTAAAAACAGGTCATTGGCATTTGTACTTCGTAGCCAACGCCGCTCACTTCTAATAGTATTTCTGGGGGCTGTTTTTCAACTAACACGCCGTTTAAGCGACCTATCATTGTTATTTCCTTAGACGTCCTCTAACGGTTTTGCTTGCGCTACCCGCTAGTTTTATTAAATTTTGTTCAGAGTGGGCATGGCAAATTGCAATTGCAAGCGCATCCGCCGCATCGGCTTGCGGCGTACCTGGCAGTTTAAGTATGTTTTTAACCATATGTTGAACTTGCGATTTATCTGCCCCACCGTTACCCACAACGGCTTGCTTTATTTGCCGTGCTGAGTATTCAAAAACCGGTAAGTCGGCCATAGAGGCACCGACAATCGCAGCACCACGGGCTTGACCTAGCTTTAAAGCAGAATCAGGGTTACGCGCCATAAATACTTTTTCTATAGCAAATGTTTCAGGCGAAAATTGCTCTATAAGTTGCGTAATGCCCCGGTAAATCATTTTAAGTCGGGTGGGAAAGTCATGATCGGCTAATTTAATACAGCCACTGCCTAAGTATGTAAACTTGGCACCTTGATGCGCAACCACACCGTAACCCGTTAAACGCGAGCCCGGATCGATCCCTAAAATTATGGCCAAACAGCACTCTCATTATTGTTATTTATTAATAGTGCTAATAATGCCAGAGCACTGTATAAATTACCAGTACAAAGCAAAAACAAAAATGCCTACTTAAAAAGTAGGCATTTAAACGCTATTTGGCTGGAAAGTTTACGCCAATGCGCGCACTAAGCCTTGGGTATTTTGTTTAAGCGTACGGGCAATCATAAAATAGCCTAATCCTGCTACAAACACGCCGCCAGCAACGGGGCCTATAATCCATATGTTAGGATGCAGCTTACCCGCTAAATCAAACATTTGCTGCTGCACTAATAACAGTGCTATATCACTGAAAAATGCAGCCACCAGTCCGGCTAAACCGCCCAGTAATAAAAACTCATACAAGGTGGCATTTTTGATTAATCGGCTTTTAGCACCTAACGTACGCAGTATCACAATTTCTTGCATCCGCTCACCTAAGCTCGCTTGCACCTGCGATATAAGTACCAACGCGCCACACAACACCACTATAGCCAGTACAAAACCAATAGCTAACGACACTTGCTCAATAGTCGATTGAATTTGTTTAACAAAGTTGTCTACATCAATCGCTGTAATAGTGGGATATGCCCGCAATAGCTGGCTAAAGTCACGCTTTTGCTCAGGCTCAATACGTACTGATGAAATATACGTGGCCGGAAAGCTGCTCAACACATCAGGGCTTAAAATAATGAAAAAGTTAGGTTTAAGCGTGGCCCAATTAACTTTACGTACACTGGTAATTTTAGCGTCGAACGACTGCGCACCAATTAAAAACGTAAGGGTATCGCCCATTTTCACATCAAGGCGCTTCATCATCGACTCTTCAAGTGAGGCCTCAGCTACTGCGTCATCGCCAAACCACTGGCCATCTATAATGTCATTTTGTGAGGGGACTTCGTTAAGCCAAGTTAAGTTAAGCTCGCGGCCAATTCCTGAGCGGGCTTCTTCGTCTTTTTTCTCGTTGTCTTGCAATGACACTTCACGTGCTACTGCTTCGCCATTTACTGCATTCACGCGGCCACGAATCGTTGGGTAAAACTCCGACACTTGAATGCCTTTTTGCGCTAAGTATTCATTTACCGGATCCAGCTCATTTTGCGTAATATTAACCAAAAAGGCATTAGGTGCATCGCTTGGTAACTGAGACTGCCAATCCGAAATAATGTCGTTTTTTAGCACAATTAAAAACAACAGTAATTTAATCGCTAGCGAAAAACTAATTAGCTGCACCGCATTAACGTTGGCGCGTTTTTGAATAGACGCAATAGCCAACGACCAGCTGTTACCTGGCTTTAAACCAAGCTTTCGGCCCCCGCCAAATATTAATTTAGAAATTAAAAACAACACTAAAATAAGCGCAAGCGTTGAGGCAAATAAAATAAGGGTAATTTTAATATTGTTACTAAATAACCACATTAATAAAAATACCGTTAAGGCGCTAAGCCCTAAATGGATTTTACTTACCGCAAGGCGGTCGCCTAAATTACGGCGAAGCACTCTAAGTGGTGGAATATCAAATAAATCTAACAATGGCTTAATAGAAAACATAACCGCACAAATAACCCCGGTGCTAATGGCGACTAACCACGGTTCAAACCCTGCCATGGGCAGTTCGGTTCCCATGCTTTTTGCAAGGTAACCAGTTGCAACTTCTTGTAAGCCGTAACCAATAGCAAGGCCAACGACTACCGCCATGGTACACACCATTAATAAGTGCATAAGGTAAATTTTGCGGATCATATCGCGGCTGCCACCTAAGGTTTTCATCATTGCGACTGGGTCATATTGGCGCTCACAATAACGCTTAGCCGATACTGCAATAGCAACCGCGGCTAATATAATGCCCAGCAAACCTGCTAACAATAAAAAGCTTTCGGCTCTGTTTAAGCTATTTGAAATAGGAGACTGGCGGTCTTTTACACCATACCAATTTTGGTTTTCTTTGAGTTGCGGCTTTAACCAATCGTAAAAACTGTTGATGTCGCTTTCATCACCTGCATATAACTGGCGGTAAAATACGCGACTGCCTGGCTGTATTACTTCGGTTTTTGCCACATCATCTATGTTTATAAGCACCCTGCGGCTACTTGAAAACACATTAAATGGCGCATCGGGTTCTTCAACAATTACCTTTTCAACGTTAAATAACGCGGCACCTAATTCAACTTGGTCGCCTACGTTTATGTTTAAGCTATAAAAAACTGATTCACTTAACCATACATTACCAGGGCTTGGCGCACCGGGTGCAACCTCAGTTTGAGCATTCAAACCCGACTTAACTTTCAATTGGCCTTTAAGCGGGTAACTGTTTGATGCAGCCTTTACCGAGCTAAACTGCATTTGATCGTTTGCAAACAGCATAGTGTCAAAGTACACCATTTGTGCAGTTTGTAAGTTTTGTTGTTCTGCTTTGGTTATAAAGGCGGTATCTATGGCGTGATTGCTGGCAAGAACACGATCTGCTGCTATAAATGCACTGCTTTTTTGCGCAATACTTTGTGCAATTCGCTCAGTTACCATAGATAAAGTAAGCACGGTTAATACCGCCAGTGCAATGGCTGCGCTTATTACGGTTAGTTCACCACGGCGAAACTCACGGGAAAATAGTTTAAGCGCTAATTTAGCCCACATTTGCCATTTCCTCTGTTGAATTTTGTACCAGCTCCCCCGCCTCTATTTGAATAATGCGTTCACATTTTTGCGCTAAGGCTTCATCGTGAGTGACTAAAATGAGGGTTGTTCCGTTTTGCTTATTTAAATCAAATAATAACGACTCAATCATATGGCCATTTTTGCTATCTAAGTTAGCTGATGGCTCATCGGCAAACAATATTTTTGGCGAACCCACAAACGCACGGGCAATCGCAACACGCTGCTGCTCACCACCAGATAACTGCGACGGGTAATGATCAACCCGATGGCTTAAGCCTACTTTTTCAAGCAAAGCGAGCGCTTGTTCTTTGGCGTCTTCTTTACCTGCAAGCTCTGCCGGTAGCATCACGTTTTCAAGTGCAGTTAAACTTTGTACCAACATAAAAGACTGAAACACAAAGCCAACTTTTGCAGCTCTGAGTGCGGCCCGCGCTTCTTCGTCTAATTCGTGCAGCGGCTCCCCATCTAACATTACTTCGCCGCTGCTTGCCGTATCAAGCCCTGCTAATAAACTTAATAAAGTGGATTTACCTGAGCCCGACGTGCCAACAACAGCAACAGACTCACCGTGCTTGACATTAAAGCTGATGTCGCTGAGGATGGACAACTCACCTTCAAGGGTAGATACAACTTTAGACAAACCATTTACTTGAATTATATTTAATTGAGAAAGCGCTGACATATGACTCATTCAATCCTACGTTTTGTATTTATTTTATTTTTAGTTATTAACCCGCTTACTGCGGCAGCTAACAACACGATTTTAATACTTGGTGACAGTTTAAGCGCAGCCTATGGCTTAAAACAAGAACAAGGCTGGGTGCAATTGTTACAAGATAAATACGATGCCGAGCAACGCAATATCAACTTAGTTAATGCCAGTATTAGTGGTGAAACCACTGGTGGCGCCCTGCGCAGACTTGATGCATTGCTTGAGCAATATCAACCAACTCATGTGCTCATAGAGCTTGGCGCTAATGACGGTCTACGCGGTTTTCCAGTTACTAAAATGCAAGACAACTTGACCGCTCTAATTGAAAAAAGCCAAGCAATAGATGCACAAACCGCGCTAATGGAAATTTATATTCCACCTAACTATGGCCCACGTTACAGTAAAATGTTCACCGATAGCTTTGCCAGTGTTAGTAAAGCCACAGGCTCGTATTTAATGCCGTTTTTTGTACTTAAAGTAGCAGGCAAAAGCGAGCTAATGCAAAACGATAACTTACACCCTAACAAAACTGCGCAACCAATACTACGAGATGAAATGTATAACACGATCAACCAGTGGTTAAATAAAGAGTAAGGCCGTGTAAAACTTCTGGCGCAAGCGCTTAATATTAAACGCTTGCGCAATAAACATCCAAACAAACAAATGCTTATTGATTTTTTTAAAAATACACGTACTATTGCAGTCGAAGTCGGTATGTGGCGCAGCTTGGTAGCGCACTGTCATGGGGTGGCAGGGGTCGAGAGTTCGAATCTCTCCATACCGACCATTTAAATCCCTTCAAAACTTAGTTTTATTCAATAAAAACCATTTTCCTTTCGTTCTACCTAATTTAATACAAAAAAATATCGTACAATTATCGCACCAACCAATTTATTGACTGTTTTTCTGCTTTTTGATTTCCATGGTATTTAGATTATGTGGCATCACACCTCGTTTAAATACTTTTCAAATAATAATTAAAAACACCATTCAACCGGTTAATATGGATAGTGTTTAAGCTAAAATTATTTATTCTATGGGTTTAGCCCATGGTTATTAATGTCTTAAAGCCTTTTAGCAATAAAAAACTGATAACCAAATTCGCCTAAATGAGATTTATATAAATCTATTTCATTTTGAATATCAACCACAGCTCGTGACCCAGTCATTTTTAATGCAACATCTTGTAAGCGCTGTTCAAGTGGCTCGTAATAATTCTTCCAAGCCTGCTCTGATACTGTAAATGTATGCTGAAGCTGGTAGCCCGCTTTTTCTATTTGTGATTTACGAGTATTAACTGTTTGTATATCTGGATAATCGCTCTTCCAATAATCAATAGCATCTTGACTTGGGCTGTCAGTTAACCAAACTAAATCGCTAAAAACCAAAGCGCCATCGTCGATGAGTAACGATTTCCATTTTTTTAGGGCGTTTTCTATACCCATTACATAAGCCGAGGCTTCAGCCCAAATAACGTCAAACTTTTTAGTGCCAAAGTTTAATTCTGTCATGCTGATGCATTTAGTTGATACCCGCTCACTCAAGTTATGCTGCTTTATTTTATCTTCTAATTTATCAAGCGCACTTTGATCATTGTCAGTCGCTATTATTTCTGCGTTCGATAATCTTTCGAGTGATATTGTTGAGTTACCCTTACCACAACCAATCTCTAAAATTCGTTTAGGATTGTTACTAAGTAAATGAAACGCTTTTTTCGTGTCCTCTTCACTATTAGGCCCCCAAGATTCTAGTGCTGCAAATATGTTCATAAAATCTTGCATATATTTGTCATGTTCGTTCATATCTTTTGATAACCATCTAATTCTTAGAGCTTGCTTTTCGTTAAACCCTTGAGTTTTTAACCAGTCAATATGCGCATCTGGAGCGACTTCGCTAAGCATTTCATGCCATGACTTACTACTGTTTTCTCCTAATAGGGACGACAACAAAGCCAATGACTTTTGTTTTCGTTTAATGTCTTCTTCTAGTTCGCCATAACGAAACTTAAGAACAGACCTATCTAACTTACTATCGAGGCAAGATTTACATTCAGCCAAGCTCAGCCCACCACTTTGTAAGTGCTGAACTAAACGCACCTGCTGTAAATCTCTTTCGCTATATACTCGGTAGCCGTTTTCTAACCTCTTACTAGAAATTAGATTAAGCTTTTCGTAATAAAGTAAAGTTGTCCTCGACAAACCAACTAATGCACCTAGCTCAGAAATACGATACACATATAACTCCATACATTTTTAAGTGCGATGTTAAATGTAAACTATAGAGTAATAGACAGGTCAAGTGTCAACCTAAACTCTTTGTGTTGGTATGAAATTATTTTTGTAAATAGCTGGAAGAAACGCGCCTTTTTTATATACCTTACACTGAACAGTACGTCCATAATGACTCGCTAAAATATAAGAAGAAATCATTAAAATGAGCATTTAAATAACATGATCTTTCGCTAGATTTGCTGTTCATTACTTGTTCGACTATTACTATATTATGGGAACTAAATTTACTTGCGGGATGCTTGATGGACCTTAAAAAAGTAAATAAAAAATCTAACTCACCAAGTTTAACTGTAAATATGGATGAAGCATTTTTAACTCAACTAGTTAATTGTTTACCCATGGGGGCAATGGTAGTTAATACTGATGCTCAGATCCTTTTTGCCAATAATCAACTATCTGAAATACTAGGCTATGAGGATTCAGAACTCATAGGGATGAACATAGATAGTTTACTTCCAGCTCAATTTAAAGCCAATCATACCCACTTGATGAGTCAGTTTTTTGCTAACCCTCGAAAACGCTTAATGGGTGAAGGCCGTGAGTTATTTGCGAGTCAAAAAAGTGGTAAACAAATCCCAATTGAAATAGGTTTAAACCCAATACACGGACAACAAGAATTAGTTTTAGCTACATTGGTTGATATATCGCAAAGGCTGCGCGCAAATAATATGTTTCAACGATCTATTCAGGCTGCGCCACATGGTGTGTTAATAGTTGACCAAGCAGGCATTATACAAGCGGTAAATCAATCGTTATGCAAATCTTTTGGCTACAGTGAAATAGAACTACTCGATAAAAAAATGGAAATGCTATTGCCCCAGCGCTACCAAGGACATCACTCAGCACTTCGTCATTCATTCCACCGTGAACCCAGTGTAAGAAGTATGGGAGTAGGCAGAGATTTAACCGCGTTACACAAAGACGGTAAAGAATTCCCCGTTGAAGTGGGCTTGAGCCCTTTTATAAATACCAATGATGAAGACATGGTATTTGTTTCGTTGTTAGATATAACAGAACGAAAACGAATGGAAACTGAGCTAAAAGAAAATAACACAAGCCTGAAAGAGTTTACCTATGTAGCCTCTCATGATTTACGCTCTCCATTGCGGGGCATTTCAAACTTAATTGAATGGATTAAAGAAGATTTAGGCACTACCACGCCTGAAGTAGAATACAACTTAACGCGTATTGATGATCGTATTCATAAAATGGAGACGTTAATCGATAATTTATTGGCCTATGCAAGGGCGGGTAAAGCTACCCAAGATACTCAAGTAATCGATATGCATAAATTAATTTCTAACGTTACCGAACTGTTAGATTTACCGGCTGGAATGAAGCTTCATAAAGACATTCAATTAGATACTATCGTCACTGCATGGACGCCACTTGAAACCGTTGTCCGCAATTTATTAAGTAACGCCATTAAACACCACGACACTAAAGAGGGAACTATAGAGATTCGTTGTGTAGCAGAAAATACGCTTTGCCATATCACTGTGACTGATGATGGCCCCGGTATACCAGCAGAGGCTTACGAGCGTATTTTTAGTTTATTTCAAACAACCTCTGACGATAAGTCAGGCTCAGGTATTGGGCTGTCTATTAGTCGGCGTCTGGCACAAGCTCATGGTGGGCGCATTTCCGTTAGCTCAAATGAACCGCAAAAAGGGTCTACATTTCATGTTTGGTGGCCGCGCTTTGCAAGGAAAGAGAATTTATGATCAAAAATCTATCTATACTGCTTGTTGAAGACGATGATGTTGCCGCGGAAGCCGTAACAAGAAGCCTAAAAAAAGTGGATCCTAAAATTAAAATAATTTGGAAACAAAATGGAAAACTGGCGTTAGATGCGTTACGAGAAAAAGCACAACAAAAAGTAATATCAGAGCCCTACTTAGTATTGCTAGACCTGAATATGCCAGTGATGAATGGGTTTGAATTTTTAGAGCATATTCGTAAAGATAAAAAATTAAACGATACCGTTGTATTTATACTAACAACCTCCAATGAGGATAACGACCGCACTCGCGCGTACCATAACAACGTAGCAGGTTATATGGTGAAACATGCAATTGGCCCGCAGTTTGCCAAATTAGCGACACTTATGGATGCTTATATACATGCCGTTGAGCTTGAATAAGCCATTTTGCAAGAGATATGGATATGATAACTTCAATAGATAATTTTGAAACCTGCGACAGTATTAACCTACTCATTGTTGATGACGATGCGGTTGATAGAGAACAAATACGTCGTATGATATCTCGCTCAAATATACAGGCGAAAATTTCAGAGGCATCCTCTATTGAAAGCTCGATGTCTTATCTTGAACATGGTGAGTTTGATTGTGTCATTGTTGATTACCGATTAGGTATCGGATCGGGACTTACCCTGCTAAATAATATTAGAAAGACTGAAAATAACCACTGTGCTGTGATTATGGTCACGGGCTTGGGAGATGAAAAAATAGCAGCAGAAGCTATGCGGCTAGGAGCAAGCGATTATTTACTTAAAAATCAATTAAAAAGCGATCAGTTGATACACTCTATATCTAGCTCCATTCAACGCGCAAACTTAGAAAAAAAACTCCATGACATGGCACACTACGATAGCCTAACAGGCTTAGCAAGCCGCCCTATTTTAATTGATCAACTCCAACAGGCCATTACATCTGAGCAAAAGCTCGCCGTTGCCTATTTAGATTTAGATAATTTTAAACCCATTAATGACAAATACGGTCACGAAACCGGTGACTTCGTTTTGAAAACTATTGCCCAAAGACTAAAAAGCACATTACGCAAAGAAGATACACTCGCGCGTATTGGCGGAGATGAGTTTATCTTTTTATTAAGAGGGGCTGCGCACACGATACAAGAATATGAGACTCTGTTACAAGAGGTGCTGATTGAGGTAAACGACCCAATAAAATTAGCAGAGTTTTCGTGCTCCGTTCAAATTTCAGTCAGCATCGGCGTTGCACTTCCCAGTGATGATGGCTTAACTTGTGATGACATTTTACGCAGAGCCGATCAAACAATGTACCAAGCAAAAAGATCAGGAACAAACCGAATTCTGTTTTTTGATCCAGAAGAAGAAAGCCTAAGGCATGCAAAACATGATTTATTATTGGCTGCTGAAAAAGGCATTGCTCGCAAAGAGTTTATTCTTCATTATCAACCAAAGGTAAATTTGATGGATCACCAGTTGATTGGCGTTGAAGCCTTAATACGCTGGAATCACCCTACTTTGGGTTTACTTTATCCTGGTCACTTTTCAGAGGCATTAGAGCATCCACACATTGGTATTTTAATTGGTGAATGGGTACTTGCTGAGGCCTTAAAACAGCATAAAATTTGGACAAGAAATCATCTTTCTATGAGTGTGAACATCTCTCCAGCTCATTTACTTAGTGAGGGCTTTGTTGAAAACCTCAGAGAGTTACTCATCAGCACTAATAATATAAAACCAAAAACCCTCGAATTGGAAATTTTAGAGAGCACTACAATTGGAAACGTTGACCAAGCAGTCGACGTTCTCAATGGTTGTCGAAATTTAGGGGTAAGTATTGCGCTAGACGACTTTGGTACAGGTTACGCTTCGTTGAGTTACTTAAAAAAATTACCTTTAGATACATTAAAAATAGATCAAAGCTTTGTTAAAAAGCTCCTATCAGACCATGAAGACAAGTCCATCGTTACGTGTATCGTGGCGCTAAGTAAAGCATTTGGGTATAACCTAGTTGCAGAGGGGATAGAGTCACAAGAGCTCGAAAAAGTACTTATCGGTATGGGTTGCTATCATGGGCAAGGTTATTATATTGCCAAACCAATGTCTGCAGAGAAGATGAACTTATGGATAAAAAATATGACATCAACTAAGCACTGACCCTAAATAATATTCCTCTATTTGGGTTGCCAGTGGTACACATAAATCGGTGTTTGGTAAAAATCTTTAAGCTTGATCACGTTAGTTGGTTTATATGATGGCAAAGCGAAGGTGTTACTCACAATAGTGATTTTATTATTAACTACGTCATGTTTTAACTTTTCTTCAAGCGCTACCATACCACCAGGAAACAAGTAACACACCAGAGTAGACGCAGAACTGAGATCGGCATTTTTAAAGTCTTTACGATAGAGGGTAAGATTATTTAAACCCAAACTATATTTAAAAAGCACTGAAACCATCCAAGGAAACCACGATAACTCATAGCCAATAACCTGTTTATTAGGATGCTTTTTGGCAACCGGTATAACAAGCGTTCCCCAACCTGAACCTAAATCAATTAATGCGCCTTTTTCATCCATGCTTATTGCAGCAAGCATAGTTTGGCGCGCTTTGCTTGAGCTCATCATCGGTGAAATTCCCGTTTTTAGCGTTCCCCAAACAATAGATAAAGCGATTAGAAGGACTAAAAAGAAAAGTCCGATAGCAATAAAGTCCATACTAACTAACACCTAATAACGGTTGAATCATCATAATCTCACCTTATCGATTATTTTTTTCTATATAGTAAAACCATTACAAAGAGCACCGTTAGTATAAATTTATTTTATATTTAACACCTGTTTAAAATAAACCACAAAAAAAGCGCCATTTGGCGCTTTTTAAATTAGTAGTAAGGAATTAATGCTTACGCCCTACGCCGTTGCGCACCATGTCTTGGCCGCTTTGAAAAATCTCTTCGGTAATTTCGCGTGCTAATAAAAGTTGTTGCTTGTCATCAAACACCGCGACAAAACGGCTGCCGTCAGCATTGTTAGTTGCCATGCCCACGCCTGTTACGCCGGTTAAACCTAAGCCGCCGTTTTCAACTTGCAGTAAAAAGCTTTCAAGTTCAGCGAGGGTGTCGATTGCAGTTAGTTTGTTTTCCATTGTGGTTGCTCTATGTGTTGCTCGCCATAGCGAGTCTGTCAATAATATGCGGTTATTTTACAGCACACAGTAAAAACTTAAACCACCTTATAGGCAAAGTCATAACAACATTCTGTAAAGCAAAATTAAAAGTATTTGTAAAAACCCCGCAAATGCGGGGTTTTAAGTATTAGCTTTGCTTCATTGTGCCTTGTTGTTCAAGGCGGGTATGCCAGCTGAATGCTTCTTCTAAAATATGAGGCGTATGGCCGCCACGTACACAAGCACGCTCGTAGTAATCAAGCATAGCGTTGCGATAATCGGGGTGTACACAGTGTTTAATTACTTCAACAGCCCGTTCGCGTGGCGCTAATCCACGTAAATCAGCAAGGCCTTGCTCGGTCACTAAAATATCAACATCGTGCTCGGTATGATCGACATGGCTTACCATAGGTACCACGCTTGAAATAGCGCCGCCTTTAGCAATTGATTTAGTTACAAACACCGATACATGCGCATTACGTGCAAAGTCGCCTGAGCCACCAATACCGTTCATCATTTTAGTACCACACACATGAGTTGAGTTAACGTTGCCATATATATCAAACTCAAGTGCCGTGTTAATTGCAATAATACCTAAACGACGCACAATTTCAGGGTGATTCGACATTTCTTGTGGGCGAAGTACTAGCTTATCGCGGTACTTTTCAAGGTTATTAAATACTTGTGCGTTACAACGCTCTGATAAAATAATTGAACACCCAGAGGCAAAATTAAGTTTACCCGCATCAATTAAGTCAAAGGTAGAATCTTGTAGTACCTCTGAGTACATAGTGAGGTCTTTAAAATCTGAGTCTAGTAAACCCATCATGACTGCGTTGGCTATGTTACCAATACCCGCTTGTAATGGGCCTAAGTTTGCAGGCATGCGCTGTTGCGCTACTTCTTCTTTAAAAAAGTTAACTAAATGGCGTGCAATAGAGGCGGTATCGGCATCTGGGTCGGTTACTGTTGAAAATGAGTCACTTTGATTGGTAAATACAATACCCACAATTTTAGCCGGATCGATTGGAATAGCAGTACTACCGATACGGTCATCTACTTTCACTAGTGGCACGGGTGTACGCGTTGGACGGTACGATGGAATGTATATGTCGTGCAGCCCTTCAAGCTCTGGCTGATGTAACATATTAATTTCTACAATTACTTCTTTAGCAAAAATAGCAAAGCTTGCTGAGTTGCCCACTGACGTTGTAGGTACTATGTGGCCTTCTTCTGTAATAGCTACGGCTTCAATGACCGCTACATCTGGCATAGTTAACTGATGATTACGTAACTGTTCAACAGTTTCTGATAAATGCTGGTCAATAAACATGACCTCACCGTTGTTAATTGCTTTACGTAATGTGCTGTCTACCTGAAATGGCATACGACGCGCTAACGCACCTGATTCAGTAAGTAGCTTATCTAAGTCGTTACCTAATGACGCGCCCGTCATTAGGTTAATTTTCATTGGGTTTTCACGTACACGCTCGGCAAGTGCACGTGGTACAGCTTTCGCTTCACCAGCACGAGTAAAGCCACTCATGCCCACGGTCATGCCGTCTTTAATAAATAAACTGGCCTGCTCTGCAGACATCACTTTGTTGTGTAAGTCACTACGACGAATTCGTTCTAATTGCATTTGGAACCCCTTAAACCCCATTATTATTTGGGCGCTATTCTAAGTATTTCCTTATGCTTCGTAAGCTAGACCTAAGTCTCATTTACGCATAGTTGGTATAAAAACGTTGAAGAGCGCTTTAATTATGTACACTTTATTACTTAACTTATTGCTGTTATTGGGGTTAGAATACCAAAAGATTTATTCAGTGATTTAACTAAACAAGCTTAAAATGAAATATAATTAATTTAAATCAATTACTTATAAATTCAGCCAGGAAAGTTGAGATTATAAATTGTATAAAAATAAAGCCGTACAGGCCAAATCTTACAAAATAATAAACTGGTCATTCATTGGGCAGTAACCTTGTAAGGAATAGAATCTACAGTTTACGTATTAAGGAAAATACATGGATTTGTCTGACGAAGAAATTAACTTTTTATCTGGGTTGTTTGAACCTAGTCAAAGTACAGCATTAATTAATGAAACAAAACTAACAGTACAAACATCAATACCAGATGGTATTGCGCATTTACTTGGTCAGGCTAAATTAACCCTATTAGCAGAAGTAGCTCATTACCAACTGTGGTTTCCACTTCAATTTAAAACCGATGAATTAGGCCATTTCAGTACTGTGTTAGCAGCCCCAGAAGTGATTGATACTAAAGGCACTCAACGTAGCTGGCGATTAAGTGAATTAAATATTCAAAGCCAAGGTTTTTGCATTGAATCTATCTCAAGCACAGGAATATTTTTAAAACCCACATCAATAAACAGTGAACTTGATGAGTTGCAAAATATGCAATTTATTTTACCCAATGAAGCGGCTATATCATTAGACATAGAACCCGTTAGGCACAGTGAGTGTGGCATAGCAGCTAAAATAAAGCATATTCACCATGGTAAAGAGCAGTTAAGAGCGTATTTATTTGAAGTGCATAAACGTGAATATTCAAGCTTATATCAACTTGAGCATAAGCAAGAACTGGGGCTATCAAACTAAAAAGCCACACTAATTAAGTGTGGCTTTACGGATTAAATAAACTTAATTTAGGTCATTTTTACTTTAATCGTTTTGCTATTTCAGCAACGCGCTCACCGTATAAACGAGCCGTTTCTAAATCGCCTGATGGAATAGCCGTTTCGTCAGCATCAGTAGGTGATTGTACTAATACGCCAACCGAACCGCCTAAGTTATTGATGTCTTGACGGGTTGATTCCAATTTATTGGCGGGTGGTAACCCTAGGCTTACCCAAATTCCACCATGCTGTGAAGCTAACGTTTGCATACTAATTAGGGTGACTTGTTTGTCGCCATTTAGGCTGCCGCTATTAGTAAAACCGCCAAACACTTTATCTTTCCAACCCATGGTAAACCACACTTTAGAGGTGGCATCAACAAACTTTTTAAACTGCCAAGGGTATGAGCCCATATAGGTAGGTGCACCAAAAATAATGGCGTCTGCATTGTTTAATGCATCCCAATCGGTGTCTTTAATATCACCATTTTCATCGATTGCAATAAGCTGAGCGTTTGCTCCATCAGCCACAAATTCCGCCACTTTTTTGGTATGGCCATATCCAGAAAAATAAATAACCGCTACTTTACTCATGAACCTTCCTTTTGTTGTGATTTAATAACACGCTTTAAATATAGTATGGCCGCTTAATCTAAAATCAACTAAGCAGCGTGTTTAATTAAATTAAAAGGTACTCACTGAAATTTCTAAATTACTCACCGCACAACCATACTGCTCAGCACTAATACGGTGATAAGCCGACTCAGGCTTAGTTGATAGACTAATAATAAACGCATCTTGCTGACCAACAGCTGTTTGTTCTTGGCTCAAGCACATGGCTTGCGTTAAAGAGCGCAATTTGGCATCCGTTAAAATACTGCCGAAACGCTGAACCGGCAAAGGCGGTATTTTAATTGCTGGCAATGCTTGGCTAATACTGCGCTGACTTAAGGTAAAATCATTATTTTTAATATCAATCACACTGCCAGCAGGCCAGTACGAGTAACTGTAGGTTTTAGTTTCAGCCTGAGCCTGCCCTGTTGATTTAACCATCACCACACCATTTTTACCAATTACGGTCATTAAATTCCCTGATTCAGATTTAATAACCACTAAGGCGGTGGTTTCGTCTACACCAAAACCAAATGCGGGTTGAGCTTGATTTGCACCAAGGCTGTCGAGCAAAGTGCCTAGTCTTAATGTACGGTTTCGCTCGCTAAAGTGTGTATCGAGTACACCGTAACTAAATGTGCCTAAACCCCCAAAGCGGTTGTAAGTTAAACTATCGCTGTTTGAGCGCTCACTGGGCGCATCAGTGGCTTGCGCGCCTTCTTTCAATGCCGATAAACTTGTGCCATTAGTGATCATAACCACATTACCACCGTGCGCTTGCCCGCCACTTTGCACTGCGGTGCCTGCACTTGTACCTACAACAACAGGGCGAGACTGTAACGCTTTTGTCCATGGATATGGCTGATTATTTTCATCAAACAATACCTTGCGCGTTAAGCTTTGATCGCCGCCATTAAACATAACACCGGTACTATTTTTGATTAGCTGCACTAGAGCGTCTGTGCCACTTTTACACAGCAAATATTCTGCTTGAGTGCGATCAGGGTAAATATGTTCACGTTGATATAGCCCCATTTCAGAGTGCCTAAGCGTGTTTAAATCATCACATTTATTGGTGGTTATTGCTTTAGCAAGCGCAGGGGTTAATGCAAGCCATTGTGAATTTACATTGGGAAAACGAAGTAATCCTTCGTAAAAATCAGCAGATTCATAAGGGTCTCTGCTTGAGGCGGTAATCGCTAGTATGCTCGGGTTAGTACTTTTTACTTTTAAACTGCCTGATATAAATTGCAAAATATCTGTCGCGGCGGATTCGCTATTAAGCGCGGTATTGACCTGCTCTTTTAGTCGCGTATTGTCGCCCTGCAGCTGCGCTACTTCAAGCATATCTATTACAAAATTGTATTCTTGATCCGTTAAACTATTGAGCTGTTTACTATCAATATCGCGCCATAACCATAACAGCTCTTTTTTTGACAATGTGGGTGATGATTTAGCCTGCATTGTTGCTAAATTTTTAATAGTTTTGTTTTTAGCTTGCGTATTTTTACTTGGCCATTGTTGCTTTATTTGACTAATTTTAGCGTGGGAGAGCGCAAATACATTATGTATTTTACCCGGAATTTGTGTGTTTTTTTCACAATTTTTAGGGCTTAAACTAGCACACGTTGTGAGTGCACCGCCGACTAATACTAACGTTTGTTCAGATTCTTTTGCGCTTAACTGCAGCGAAAAAGCAATGAAAAACGAAAAAAAAGCCGTTATTATGCGCGATTTAGCTAACCGTTTGTTTGGTAAATATATTCGTTCCATTATGTTATACTCATGTAAAAAATTATAAGAAATAACTTGCGAGAGCGTCTCTCACTTGCTATAAAAAAAAGGAACTTTAAAACGCGAGTAAGCTAGCACCCCTTTGCTGGCTTTGTCAAAAACCTTTTGGAATGAGAATTATGTTTAAAAAAGCACGTTTGCTTACAACATATTTCTACTCACCACACTACCTTTCGGAGTGGTTTGACGAGTAGCCCACCACCTCACTTTTTCACAGTGAGGGGCTTAGCGTGTCATTTCACCACTGCCCTGTCTAAAAATATAACAATTAAAAGCCACAGATCTGTTTGTATGTTTTTGTGCGCTTAAAAAGACAAAAGGTATTTAAGATGTTTCGTCAACTAACAATTGCGGCCACAGTAAGCGCATTACTGAACCCGATCACTTTTGCACATGCACAAGAAACCAACACCGACATCAACATTGAACGAGTAGAAGTAACAGGATCTCGCTTAAAAGGCGTTGATCTTGAAGGAACTATCCCATTAACCGTACTAGACCAAGATGCAATCAAACGCTCTGGCGCTAATACCATTCATGAATTACTCAAAGATTTATCTGTTTTTAAGGGCGGAAGCGGCACATTTTCAACCTCTGAAAGTGGCGGTACGTCTACCTCAACACCAGCGGGTCAATCAGCTGCGAGCTTAAGAGGCATGGGGCCATCAGCAACGCTGACATTAATAAATGGCCGCCGAGTTGCGCCTAGTTCATTTGCTGCAGGTACTGAAAACTTTGTAGATGTAAACTCTATTCCACTCGCTGCCATTGAGCGCATTGATATTTTAGCCACAGGCGCATCAGCCGTTTATGGTGCCGATGCTGTAGCAGGTGTTATTAACTATATTTTAAAAGATGATTTTGAAGGCGCTGAAATTAATACTTCGTTTGCCGATAGCTTTGATCAGCATGACGAAAGTAAAAAACAATTAAACTTAGTTTATGGTACAAAAATAGGCGAAAGTAATTTAACGGTATTTGCTGATATATATGACCGTAACGCTTTTAAAGCGACCGATCGTAATTACACGGCCTCTCCCTCTTTAGTGAATGGTTACTCCTATTTACCTAAGCTGGAGAACTCACCTAATATTTATTATTTCAGCAGCCGAGATGGTAACGAACTTCCATCACCAAACTGCAAAACCGAATTAGTTACTACTGAACTTGATGAACAAATTTGTGCTTACTACCCTAATCAAGATGATTACCTAGAAACGCCATTTGAAAGCATTTCAACCGGCTTTATGTTTAATAGTGAGCTTGGTGGTATGCAATGGCATACTGACTTTTTTTACAGTCAAACCAAAGCAAAAGCGTATTCATCGCCCTCACCTATTAACCAAATTAATGACGACGACGGCCCGTATGTTTTAGAAGACGCCTTATTTATTTACGATAATGCCGATGGTAGTAATGATTTATTAGATCAACTCTACATTGACCCATTTGATACCCAAAGTGGTCGAGAAGTGTATGGTTTTGCATTTGATGCGCGCTTTAATGCCCCAAGAACGGTGGAAGTAGAAACGAAAAACTTTCGCTTGGTAAGCAGTCTAAGTGGTGAAATTGGTGACTGGGCTTGGGAATCTGGGGTAACCTTTTCTCGCTCACGTTCAGAGCAGGAGGCGATTGCAGGGGTTTATAATCGTTACCAGTTCCATGGCGCGATCACCGGCGAGCTATGTTCAGACGGTACGCTGGCAAGTTTTGACGGTTCTGACTTAAACTGTGCATCGGGAGAACTGCTGCCTTTTTACAACCCTTTCCTTCAAGGCGACGCCGCTAATGATGCCGTTTTAGCAACAGCGCAAGCTCGCCCAACACGCAGCGGAGAAAGTACAGTTTACGGCTGGGATGCTAATTTTAATGGTGAGCTATTTACCTTTAATGACCTACCTGCCTATGCCTCATTTGGGGTAGAAGCACGCCGTGAAGAGCTAAGCGACATTCCTTCGCTTGATTCACAAGCTCAAGCAGATAAAGACTACCTTGTTGATGTATTTGGCTTTGGCTCTAGTTTATCAGAAGCCGATCGCACTCAATATGCAGCGTTTGCTGAATTAAGTATTTCACTCACAGAGCAAATAGAGCTGCAAGCAGCAGGTCGATACGATCATTACGATGATTTTGGTGGCACCTTTAATCCTAAAATAGGTTTGAGCTATCGCCCAACTGATTCGTTAGTTGTTCGTGGTTCATGGTCAACCTCGTTTAGAGCACCATCATTAACACAGGCTGGCGTTAAATTAAGAACCACACAATCTACTTTTGACTGTGGTGCAAACCAAGCTGTAGCCGATTTATACTGTATGGGTGATGGCACCCAAGTGAGTGTTAATTCGTTAGAGTTAGGTAACCCAAACCTAAATGCAGAAGAATCTGAGGCTATTAGTGTTGGTTTTGCATGGAGTCCCTCGGCTAATACTAATTTAACCATTGATTATTGGCAGTTTGATCATGAAGAAGTAATCGATACCAACATGACCGCTGTGTTAGATCGCGCCATAACCGATGCATCACTTCGTCACTGTGGCATTGTACCACCGGGCGAGCAAGGCATATCGTACGATGAAGCATTATGTGATGTCACCGACAACAGTGGTTTAAACATAGAGCAAGACGGCGCTAATTTAACTGAGATTTTAAGCAGTTATATAGATGAATTTAACCCACGTGATGACGAGCTATTTTTACCGTTGTTTCGCGATCATGCAATCCCACTTGAAAACACTGGTACACAAACATTAGCTGGCATAGACTTTAAGTTTGACCATAGGTTTGTATTACCAAGCGGCGATTTGACCTTTGCCTTTGACGGCACTCATTACCTTGAGTTTGAACGTAATAAACCGGGGTCTGACTCGTTAGAGAAGCTGGTGGGAACTTATCGCTACCCTGAAAATATTGCGCGTATGTCAATAGATTGGGAAGCGCAAAGTTACTACCTTAACTTAGGTGCAAACTACACCAGCAGCTACGAAGATGATATAGAAGGCCTGCGTAGCCGTGAAATTGATGAGCTAGATTCACTTGGCGTATTAGACTCAAAAGGTGAGCATCAGGTTGATGACTGGCTCGTTTGGGATTTATCAGCGGGTTACTATGTTAATAAATCGCTGACTTTGCGCGCGCGCATCAATAATATTTTTGATAAAGAGCCACCCACACTTTATGGTTCAAGCCGTGGCTTTGATTCAATCAACCATAATGCCCTAGGTGCTAATTACAAATTAAGTATTAGCTACCGTTTTTAACCGCTTAGCCGCAAAGCAAACGCTTTGCGGCATTCCTTTTATTACAGGTCATGGCTACAGTGACACTGCCTATTAAGTGCTAAAGTACGTTTAAGCGTTTATTTACGCATCAACACAATGACCTTTTATTAAAGTGAAATTATGAAACAAAAACAATTTTCTATGCCCGATGCAAGCATCATTTTGCTTTGCGTGGCAGTGATTGCCTATATGGCCACGGTATTTATTACCCCTGGGGTATTTAATGCAGAGCCTGACAGCCATACTGTGCAGCTTTCACAATATCAAGCCGTTAACGACCAACAATCACCACCTGTTTTTGCACAAGGTGGCGAGATTGGTTTAGCTAATGTATTGTTTGAAGGCCTCGTGTCGGGTGATAAATATGGTGCAGCGATTGGCGTAATGGCGTTTATTTTAATCACTGGCGGTGCCTTTGGCATTATTATGAAAACCGGTGCGATTAATAACGGTATTATGGCACTTATTAATAAGACCCAGCGGGTTGAATGGCTGTTTATTCCCTTACTGTTTTTACTATTTTCGTTAGGCGGCGCGGTATTTGGTATGGGCGAAGAGGCTATTGCCTTTTGTATTGTGCTGCTCCCTATTATGCAACAACTTGGCTACGACGCTAAAGTCACTGTACTTACAACTTATGTGGCCACGCAAATAGGCTTTGCCACCTCATGGATGAACCCTTTTAGCATTGCTATAGCGCAATCGATAGCTGAAATCCCAGTGTTTTCAGGTGCGGGCTTTCGTATGTTAGCATGGGCTTGTTTTACCCTTGTAGGCCTTGTGTTTACTATACGCTATGCAAAACGGATAAAAACACAACCCCAAAAAACGGGTGATCAGCCAACGATTAAACTTAGCCTAGCCGATGCACTCACATTATTAGTGTTTGTATTGGGCATAGCTTGGGTTGTATGGGGGGTGATGGCGCGCCAATATTATATTCCTGAGCTTGCTGCACAGTTTTTTTGCATTGGCCTTATCAGTGCAATAATTGCCATCGTGTTTAAAAAGCTAACCGCGAATGAGTGCGCGGATGCGTTTAAACACGGTGCACAAGAATTATTGCCAGCGGCGTTATTGGTCGCATTGGCTAAAGGCATTGTATTACTATTAGGGGGTAGTGATTTAACCACTCCCTCAACCCTCAACATCCTGCTTTATTACTGTGCAAGCAGCATAGCCAGTGTGCCAGATTACATTGCAGCTTGGGGAATGCTGGTGTTTCAAAGTGTATTTAACTTTTTTGTTTCATCGGGTTCAGGGCAAGCTGCCATCACTATGCCACTGATGTCTCCACTTGGCGATTTGCTCAATGTATCAAGGCAAATTGTGGTATTGGCCTTTCAATTAGGCGATGGATTAACCAACATTTTAATTCCCACCTCAGCTAGTTTAATTGGTTGTTTAGGGGTAGTGAAATTAGATTGGGGAGAATGGGCTGCGTTTATTTGGCGCTTTGCCCTAGCACTTTTTGTATTAGCAAGCGGCTTTATATTTCTTGCTTACTTTATTAATTATCAATAAAAAGAATTTGTTATGTTAACTTTAATTCAAGGTGCAACCGTTTATGCACCTACCTTCCTAGGCACACAAGATGTTTTAATTGGCGGTGGTAAAATCATTGCTATTGACGAAAATATAACCCTCGACAGCAGTGTACTCGTCAAACGGATTGCCGGTAAAAATAAGCTGGTTGCGCCGGGGTTTGTTGATTCTTTAGTGCATATTACCGGTGGCGGTGGCGAGGCTGGATTTGCCAGCCGCACCCCTGAAATGAACCTAACCGATGCAACCTTATCGGGCACCACCACGGTGGTGGCCGCACTGGGTACCGATTCAAGCTCACGTACACTGACCAACTTGGTTGCCAAAGCAAAAGGCCTAAAAGAGCAAGGGCTGAATGTATTTTGCCATACCGGTTCGTATCATTTACCCGCGAAAACACTCACCCACTCAATTACTGACGACATCATGTATATAGAGGAGTTTATAGGTGTTGGCGAAGTGGCGATTTCTGATCATCGTAGTAGCCAACCTACGGTACAGCAATTAGCAGAATTGGCAGCAGAGGCCAAAGTAGCCGGTATGCTCAGTGGTAAAAAAGGCACTGTGAGTATTCATGTTGGCCCTGTTGATAGCCATTTAACTATTTTACATCAGGTGGCTGAGCAAAGTGATATTAAGCTTAAACAGTTTTATCCTACGCATATGAACCGCAATAAAGCACTTCTTGATGCCGGTATTCACTTTTGTGATCAGGGCGGTACTATCGACTTTACCACCAGCACAACCGACTATGATTTAGCCCATGGTGAATATGCAGCAGCCCATGCCCTTGCCTACTGCTTAGAACAAGGCGTAGCACCAAATCAACTCACTATGAGCTCAGATGGCCATGCCAGTTTACCTATTTTTGATAAAGACTTTAATTTATTAGGGCTTGAGGTGGGCAAAGAGGCATCTTTATTAACCTCGTTTCAGCAAGCAGTCAAAGAATATAACGTCCCTATTGAGCACGCTTTAATGAGCATAACCAGTAATCCTGCCGATATTTTAGGAGTTGATAAAGGCCGTCTTAAAGCAGCGAGCGACGCGGATGTTGTCCTTCTCGATAAAGAGACCCTAACCCCTGAGTATGTATGGGCTAACGGCACATTAATGGTGCAAAACACCCATGCAGTTATAAAAGGAGTGTTTGAATAAGCTAGTACAGCTAAAATGCTGCTGAGATATTTCAGCAGCATTTAACACCAAAGAGTTTTTTACCCTAGTTTAAACAAATATCAATCCAACAAGGTCACTAGAACCTAGTTGTTAAATTCAGCTACTTTTCGCCGTAGCTAAGTTTTTTGTCGTAAAAAGCAGACCATTTTGATTTATATATTCAGCATAAACCTGAGCACTCATAGGTTTAGAAAAGTAATAGCCTTGAAACTCTTTACATCCCATTTCGGACATTATTAGGACCTGTTCTTCGGTTTCTACTCCCTCGGCTACACACTTAATATTAAGTTCATCACACATCACATGCACGGCTTTAACTAAGCTTTTTTGGCGTGTAGAGCTTGTAACCTTACTTATTAAAGAGCGATCCAATTTAAGTTTATCAATGGGATAATCAGCAAGTCGTGCAATATTCGAGTATCCAACACCAAAATCATCCACTGTAATAGTGAACCCCCAATCTTGCAGAGTTTGCATAAGTTTTAGAGAGTGAACTTGGTTAGCCTCAAGTGACGTTTCAGTAAGCTCTAATTCTATTTGATTCGGTTTTACATTAAAATCCGCCAAATATTTTACCAACTTTGACATAAAATCAGCTTGGCTAAAATCGAGTAAAGATATGTTTATTGCTACGGGTAAAAGTGGCAAACCAACTTTACTCCATTGGGCAATTTGAGCGCAGACTTTTTGAATAATTAAGTCCGTTAATCGGCTAATCATTCTATACTCTTCTGCAATAGGAATAAATACAGCGGGCGATACACTGCCAAGTACAGAGCTATGCCAACGAGCTAATGCTTCAAGCCCTATACATTCACCTTTTGCATTCACTTTAGGTTGATAATGTACTGACAGATCATTTTGTTGCAAAGCTTCATCAAGTAACATGGAAATTTCATACTTTTCCATAAAGGCCTGTGATTGTTTTTGATTGTAACCATTAAATGGCGAGTTATAGTCTGCGAGTTTGAGCGCCTCACACGCATTACTAAGAACAATCGCACTATTTTCACCATGCTCAGGACACTTAGCAAAACCAAATAAAAATGATTGTTGGTAATTAGTACCAAACACATCATAAGCTTGATCTAAGGTGCTTTTAATTTGTATTAATAACTTGTTTTGCTGTTCACTTGAGCTTGAACCAATAATAAAGCCAAGTTTGCCACCTTCTATAGACGCACAAAGCAAAGGCCCCTCTGACATTGCTTTTAAGCGCTTATAAGCAGTAATTAGCAATGATTGCGAGTCAGCTTTGTTAAGTTTTAAATTTAAATATTCACTATTTGCGCTTTGTGTAACGACAATATAAAACCCTTTTTGGTATTTAGACGTTAACCTATCGCATTGCATTTCAAACCACTCTCGATTAGGCAATTTCGTTTGCGAGTCTCTAAACCTTAGACGTTTGTTCTCTTGCTCCATCATAGACAAGTTTTGTTTAATTAACTGCTCTTGCGTGCAATCATAAAAGTCATACACTCGATAATTTGTACTCATTGCTATTTGCTGATAATTACTCTTATAGTAGCGACTCTTATATTCTATGATTTGATTTTTTATATTTAACTCTTTGCTATTAAGTGCAGGGAATAACCCATCAATTCTGACAGCCTTTTCTTTCAAGCTGTTTTTTAATCCAAACATTTCAATAGCATGTTGATTTAAATCTGTAATTACTAAATTTTCGTCGACAATAATTTTAGCTTTATTAGATTCAGTAAATAAGGTGCGATAAAGCTCGTTTTTATCTTTAAGGAAGCTATTAGCATTTAACATGGTTTTGTTTAAACGTTTGGCAGCAACAATTGTTCGCGCAGTGGCAAGTGGGATACAAATATTAAAAAATAAAAATATTAGGCCTGTAATATATAAGTCAGCTTCTGGTAATTGGCTTGCTATTCCTGAATAGCCGGATAAATCAACATTATTAATAATCATGTAAAAAGGTATGATGTTTAAAATACCGTAGGCCAAAGCCGTTCTGTAACCGAGTAGCATAAGAGCAATGATGGGACATGAATACATAAACATAGAACCCACCTTGGCAAGCTCTAAGTCAGTTAAAAATAAATTCATTGATAAACTACCGGCAACGATAGTTAATAGAAGTGCATTTGCACTAAATGTGTAAAATCGCTTACTTGCTAATAAAAGACTAAAAGCAATAGTGAAAAAACTAATAGTAATAACTGCAATATAAATTAGGTTAAATTCAATTGCGCGGGTGTATGTATAACAAACGACCAAAAAACAGAGCAAAGTAACGAGCGTTAAAATTATCCGTAGTGCACTCACCCGCCAGTGTGCGACTTCATCATGGGCAGTATGATGATCGTTAAGTAAGAAGTACTTATTGAGAAAGTGCATAATAAAAATCAGTTAAGACATATCGCCTCATTAAACATTGATAAGTTGTTAAGATCAATTAAATAAGCTCAAATATCAATCCAATTGAAGTAGCTTATAAAATAAACCTAATACAAAAAGCTAAACAATATGCCCGCTTTCAACTATAGGCGTAACCCAATATTTTAACGGCGTGTACTTACAAACAGGGCTTAACGCCGTTTTTACTATGGCAAGTTCAGGTAATAATATATGCACCTCAAACTGATAAAAGCTGCGATGCCCTTCTACTTGCTCGGCAATGTCAAATTCACTGTGCTCTTTACTGTAGCCTTCAATGTTTTTTAAGTTAAAGCCGGTAATGCAGTCTATGCCAATTAATATATCAACCACGTCATCTTTTATGTTTGTGGGTACATTTAGGGTAAAAAGTAACTGTTCAGCCATGTTTTTTCTCCAACCAACCATAAAAGATAGGTAATAAATAAAGTGTTGTAATTGTTGAGGTAATTAACCCGCCAATAACCACAATCGCCAATGGCTTTTGAATCTCAGCGCCAGGGCCGGTGGCAAATACCAGTGGCAGTAAACCAAACATGGCGGTTGTGGCTGTCATTAACACTGGGCGAAGGCGTCTGCTTGCGCCATCTAAAATGCGCTGCGTTACATTGGCAGAAAACATTTTCATTTGCTCAAAGTAGCTGATCATCACAATACCATTGAGTACCGCTACGCCAAGTAAAGCAACAAAACCAACCGATGCAGGCACCGAGAGGTATTCATTACTAATAAATAGGGCAATCACTCCCCCCATTAATGCAAACGGAATATTAGCAATTATCAGCGTTGATTTAGATAAGGATTTAAACGTGGTAAATAAAATAATGAAAATCAGTATTAATGCCACAGGAATAAGCACCAGCAAGTTTTGTGTTGCACGTTGCTGGCTTTCAAATTCGCCACCAAACGACAAGGTAAAACCACTGGGTAACTTTATGCTGCTATTAATTTTAGCTTCCAGTTCATTTACATAACTAACCACATCGCGGTTATCCACATTAACGCTTACAGAAGCAAAGCGCTTTGCTTTTTCTCGCTCTATTAACAATGGCCCCGTTTTAAAGCTAATATTAGCCACCTCTTCAAGTGGTAGTAGGCTGTTGTCGGGCATTAAAATTAGCTTTTGCTTTAATGCGCTCATTGACGACAACTCAAAGTGTGCTGCGCTTTCGCCTTTTTGTGCATTAAACACAATTGGGATCACGCGGTTTCCTTCTTGCAGTGCCGATACCTGTAAGCCTTCTAATTGCGACTTTAAATAATCGCTTAATCCTTCGGTGGTTAAACCAAACTGACTAGCAACCTCAGGAATAAGTTTAATATTTACGTATTTCCCCCCTTCGATAAGCGCCATTTGCACATCACTTGCACCGTCAATATTAGTGGCAAGTGCCGTGATTTTTTCAGCTAATGAGGAAAGTGTCGCAATGTCATTACCGAATACTTTAATCGAAATATCACCGGTGCCACCGGTGAGCATTTCTGATACCCGCATTTGTATTGGTTGAGTAAAGCCAATATTTACCCCTGGAAATTGCGTAAGTGTTTGTCGAATATCCTCGATTAGCCGCGCTTTGGAGTCAAAACGCCACGTATCTTTTGGCGCTAATTCCATAAACACATCGGTTTCGTTTAACCCCATAGGATCAAGCCCGAGTTCATCGGAGCCGGTACGGGCAACAATTTGTACGATTTCTGGGGTGTTTTTTAACAGTGTATCTTCAATTTGTTTATCGATATCCAACGAGGCTTGCAAGGAAATACTCGGCGATTTTTCCAGTTGCACAATAATGTCGCCTTCATCTAAAACGGGCATAAAGCTTTTACCAAGCCCCTGAAATAACACCCCACTGAGCACTAAAACAGCGACCGATATAACACTAATAGCCACCGGCTTTTTAATTGCTTGGGCAAGTGTTTTAGTATAAAAACCTTGTAATAATGTGACCATTTTAGGCTGGGTTACGGGTTCATTTTTTAATAACAATGAGGCTAAAATTGGAATAACCGTTAACGACAACAACAGCGCACTTAGCATGGCAAACACGATAGTGAGCGCCACTGGGGTAAATAGCTTGCCTTCTAACCCTGTTAACATTAATAGCGGTGAAAACACGATAATTATAATAATTGTGCCTGAGAACACTGGCGCCGCGACTTCTTTACAGGCGCGATAAATAACATGCAGCCGAGGGAGGTGCTGATTGTTAGCCAACCGATTCACTATATTTTCAACAATAACTACCGATGAGTCCACCAGCATACCAATGGCAATCACTAAGCCGCCTAAACTCATTAAATTAGCCGATAAATCAAACTGCTTCATCATTATAAATGTCAGCAATGCCGACATAGGTAAAGACAAAGACACCACCAATGAAGAGCGAATATCACCTAAAAACAAGGCAAGTAGCACTATCACTAAAATAATCGCTTGGCCTAATGCGCTGGTAATGGTGCTAATTGCGGTATTTATTAAGTTAGAACGGTCGTAAAACACATTAATTTTTGTGCCTTGCGGTAATGACGCTTCAATAGTGCGAAGTTTATCTTTTACATCTGCAACAACTTGCGCTGTATTACTATTTTTAAGCGCAATTATAAGCCCTTGTACCGCCTCTTCACTGTTTTTAGTGACTGCGCCATAACGGGTTAAACTGCCAACATGTACTGTGGCAATATCACTTAACCGAATAACCTTATTTTGAGTGGACTTAATCACGGTATTTTCAATGGCGGTTATATCGGTGTATTTGCCCTCAGTGCGCAGAATTAAGGTGTCGTTGCCTTTTTCTAAGCGCCCTATGCCACCGTTTTGATTCGTTTGCGTGATTGCCAACTTCATTTCATCAAAGCTGACTTGATGCTGTTGCATCAATAAAGTATTGGGAAGTATTTCATAGGTTTTTGAAAAGCCGCCAAGGCTATTTACATCTGCAACGCCGGTTACAGTGCGCAGTAATGGACGAATTTGCCAATCTAAAAGCTCTCTTTTTTCAATCAACGATAAGTGAGTACTTTCTATAGTAAACATGAACACCTCGCTCAAAGGCGTGCTCATTGGCGCCATGCCGCCACTAATATTACTGGGCAAGGTGGGCAAAATATTTAATAAACGCTCATTAACTTGCTGACGGGCCCAATAAATGTCGGTGCCCTCTTCAAAGTCAATGGTAATATCGGTAATAGAATACTTAGTGGTAGAGCGCAGCATTTGCTGTGACGGAATACCCAGTAATTCGGTTTCAATCACCCGTGTTACTTGCGATTCTATTTCAAGGGCGTTCATGCCGGGTAATTTGTAAACTATTTTAACTTGGGTGGGTGATATTTCTGGAAAAGCATCCACCGGAATACTTAACCAAGATTTAGCACCAATGGCCATAGCAACAATAACAAAAATACTAACAAACAAACGCTGAGTAAGTGAAAACTTAATAAGCTGGTTTAACATTTACTCTCTCCCTAAGTGAAGCAACATACCCTGTAGCGCACTTACCGAGCTTATTAGTACCTGCTGATCATCTAGGTTTTTGTTAGCAGTAAATACATAGTCTTTGCCTTGTGTACCCTTGAGCTCAATCGGCAGTAACTCAAGGTTATCGCCAGACTTTAAAGCAATGTAATTAACATCTTCAAATTCAAACACCGCTGACTTTGCTATTTTAAAGCCCGTTAATTTATTTACCGGTGTGACTTTGATAGTTTGCCCCAGTGTCAGCTGGCACTCATTTGAGCTTGGCGACGCCCACACTATTTGATGGTATTTATCTGCAATACTGTCATAGCTCTCAATATTTAAGCTGCAACTTTGTGACAGCTTGAAATGCGCTAACGTGTTGGTAAAACTAAGAGGAACTTTAATCTTAACGCGAATACTACTTGCATCGATAATATCAAACGCGGTGTCACCCATCACACGGTTTCCCGACTCATTAGTGAGTTTTAAAATGCCCGTTTTTGGACTCACTAAGGTCACGTTTTCATTATCATCAATGTTTAAAAATGCCATTTGATGTTGCATATGTTCAAAATTTAGCTTGGCTTCAAAATAGCTTTTTGTGATTTCAACCCATTCAGAACTTCTTATTATTTTGTTTTTTAAGTGTTGTTGGTTTATGTCGTAATGGCTTTTAGCAATAGCGAGCATGTCTTTTGCTGATTGATAGGCATCTAAAAAATGGTGTACATCACTGCCCTCAACGCTTGCAATAGTGGCGCCCTTTTCAACCATGCTGCCGTTAGGGTATAAGTAACGAACCTGCTGTACATCAAACGCAAACAGCACCGTATAATTGACCCCAGGTTTGAAATTAACTTCACCAATTAAACTTTGCCCGTTAATAAACTCTGTTTTTTGAATCGGCGCAAATTCAACATCAAAACCACTGAGTGAAGAAAGCCCTACAGGTGCTAAATTTTGCGAAGCAAACACAGGATTAAATGTTAATAAAGTCACCGTAAAGAAGAAAAATAACGTATATTGAATACGCAAAAAATGACGCATTTTTTTTGTAAAATTTAACAGCATTTCGTTTGTTCACATTTGATTAATTTTATAGAATCAACCATGACTTTTTTAGACGGTTAAATCATCAGGCAAACGCCTTAACGTACCCAAAAATAGCGAAAATTACGCTATGGTACATTTGTCCATTGTATTTATAAAGCATTGATAATAGAGGTTTTAATGAGAGACAAGTTAATAGCAGCCACCTTGTTAATAATAATGGTGCTAAACTTTTTTGATGTACTAACGGATATACATTTAGGCGTGCCGCAGTGGCATATTTTTTCTGAGGGCTTAATCGTTGTCATTTCTGCAGCCTGTGCTATTTACTTAATTAGCGATATTCGTGCGCGTACTGCCAATATTAATGCGCTGAAACAAGAATTAGTGCATTCAAAAAAAGAACTTAAAAACATATCACAGGCAATGATGGATGCGCGTCATGAATACAGTGGTGTTATTCAAACCCAATTTTCACAGTGGACATTGACCCGCAGTGAGCAAGAAGTCGCGATGTTGTTACTTAAAGGCTTAAGCTTTAAAGAAATAAGCGCACTAAGAAACACAAAAGAAAAAACCGTTCGTCAACAAGCGTCCGATATTTACAGTAAAGCCGATGTAGAAGGCCGACATGAATTTGCTGCATGGTTTTTAGAAGACTTTATGCAACAAAGGCACTATCCGCATTCAAGCTCAGCCATTAACTAATGCAGTGACTATCGCATATACTTGCGCGCTATTTTAGTCAGCGTTAAGCTAACGCTTTATTTTCGTCATTATGGTCTATGTGCTCTATAGCCCGCAGAGATAATTCAACGTAAAGGTTTAATATGAATAACAGTACCTACCCTATTGGCAACCCTGGTGAAAAGTGGAATAACAATCATAAACTCCAATGGCTTGAAGCCCAGAAAATTAAACGTAGTTATAACGATGAAGTATTAACGCTAATTAATGAGCTAAAAGATACGCTTGTTGTAGATCAATATGGTGAACTTAATTATGCTCAAAACAGTTACCCTTTGTTTGCATTAAAAACCCAACACTTTGATAAAAATAAACACACAGTGCTAATTACTGGCGGCGTACATGGCTACGAAACCAGCGGAGTACACGGTGCGTTAAGGTTTGCAAAAACATTGGCAACTCAATACGCAGAGAAATTTAATCTAGTGATTACTCCCTGCATTAGCCCATGGGGTTATGAAACAATAAACCGCTGGAACCCAGAGGCAATTGATCCAAACCGTTCTTTTTATGAAGGCAGCCCAGCGCAAGAATCTGCATTGGTAATGAATTATGTGCAATCTTTAAATACTGATTTAATCGCGCATATCGATTTGCATGAAACCACTGATTCAGATAACAGTGAATTTCGCCCTGCACTTGCAGCGCGCGAAGGTAAAATAAATACTAATTGGAATATACCAGACGGTTTTTATTTAGTCGCTGACAGCAACAAACCAGAGCCTGCTTTTCAAAAAGCTATTATTGAATGTGTTGAAAAGGTCACACACATCGCTCCAAGCGATGAAAATAAACAATTAATTGGTGTACCTCAAGAACAATTTGGGGTAATAAACTATGCAGCAAAAGAGTTAGGTTTATGCATGGGGTTATCTGATGCAACCTACGTTACAACCACGGAAGTTTACCCAGATAGTGCAACGGCCAACCCTGAAGAGTGCATATTAGCGCAAGTTGCGGCAATTTCGGGTGCGTTGGACTACATTATTAATAAGTAATAGTTATGGTATTCATCAGCACATAGTAAGGTGCAGACAAAGGAGCGGTTATTGGAATTTAAAAATAATTACGGCAGTTACAGTTTTTATGTTGAGGGTAATATTGTTATTGCGCAATTTAAAGGCAACTTAAACCCTGAGTTATTAAATCACTTTAAAGCCGCTCTGTTAGACACCATTGCAACGTTTAAACATCAACCTTGGGGCTATATTAGCCACTCGCCCGACGTTGTGGCCGCCACCCCTGACGCTGAAAAAAATATGATCGATGTTAGCCAAACAATGGGGATAAATAATTGCATAATGAGTGCCTTTATACTCACCTCTCCCATAGCCATAAGGCAACTACAACGTATTATGCACAGCTCAGGACGTGACGCTCATTTACAAGATTGCTTATTTGATGACTTGCCAAGCGCTAAGGCATTTATAAAAAGTCAGCTTACCTCAGCCGAGTAAATTAATTACACGACCGAGGTATAGTCAACGAAAAACCGAATGGGCTAGTTTTTATAAAACTGACTCTCTTTAGTAATTGAAATGCTATTGTCCTCTTGTGCGGTAATTTTAAACTGCAGCTTACTCACCTTCGTGGGTATATCATATCCATCGGCAGTAACCGTTACAGGAACACTTTTCATCAACCCTGGCTCTACCAACACAGCGTTAGGACTTTGCAAGCTCGCACCTTCTAACCCACTAATTGAAATAGAATAATGCAGAGGTTGCTGCGTTTTGTTAATGATGGTGAGTGTATAAGGGTTTTCTACTAACCCTTCATAATTTACCCGATACAGTGCATTTCTGTCTCTAAGCACAGAGGCTTCGATAGGCGTACGTTGTAGCATCCAAGCAAACATAGAAATAATTAACAGCGTAGTTAAAGCGCCATAGCCCACTAACTTGAGCCTAAATGGATTAGTTTTTTGCCCCGCCATTTGCTTTTCACTGGCGTATTTAATTAAGCCTTTTCCGTAGCCAAACTTATCCATGGTATCGTCACAGGCATCAATACATAAGCCACAGTTAATACATTCATATTGCAGTCCATTGCGAATATCAATCCCAGCAGGACATACTTCAACACATAAGTTACAGTCTACACAGTCACCTAAATTAAGCGCTTTAGGATCGGCTTTGCGTTTACGTGGGCCGCGGTTTTCACCTCGTTCGCTATCGTAGGTTACCACCAGCGTGTCTTTATCAAACATTACCGATTGAAAGCGCGAATACGGACACGCCACTGTGCACATTTTTTCTCGTAAGAAACCTGCGTTGCCATAGGTACAAAACGCAAATAAAAACACCCAAAAACTGGTAATTCCAGACCATTCAAAATTAACCATTTCTAAGTATAAGGTTTTAGCTGGAATAAAATACGCTAAAAAAGAAGTGGCAGTTAAGAGTGAAATAACCAGCCATGCACTGTGCTTAGTGATTTTTTTACGCCACTTGGTAATATCCCATGGGCTTTTATCAAGCTTAATACGCTGGTTACGCGTTCCCTCAATACGTTGTTCCACCCAAGAGAACATCAACATCCAAATTGTTTGCGGGCAAGTATAGCCGCACCACACACGGCCAAGCCAATTGGTCACAAAAAATAAGGCAAACGCCCCCACCATAAATAGCATGGCGAGAATCATAAAGTCTTGAGGTAATAAGGTTAGGCCAAAAATAGTAAACTTTTGGGTGGCCACATCCAATAAAACCGCTTGCTGACCGTTATATTGAATCCAAGGAATGGCGATAAAGCTGAGCATTAGCAGCCAACCTAAATTACGGCGTATACGCTGAAAAAACCCTTTTTGCTCGCGTATATAAATCGGCCCTTCTTCTTTGTAGGGCTTAATGATCATGTCTTCTTCTTTAATATCAAACTTCATGTTACTTACTTAATAGTGACGGGTATTAAGTACGATTTTGCAACTTTCAGACCACAGTGAAAGTTAATTTAACTTATTGATATTAATTGATTTTACATATACTACCCAAGCGAAAATTCGCGACATTTAACGACATGCACGATATATCGCGAGTTAACGAGTACGATGCACTGCTAATTTTCGCATTTTTGAGCGAAGCGTACTCTCAGGTAAGCCCAACTTATTTGCCGCGCCTTGTTCGCCTGCAATTTTCCAGTTACATAACATCAGTACGGAGATAATATGCTGCCTTTGCGCCTCATCCAGTGTAAGCGTTGGGTTAACAGCATTCGCATCACCGGCTTTTAGCGGCTGACTTAACTGCAGTGTGGGCTGTGTAGATAAAATAGCTTCTCTCTCTAACACGTTTTGCAGCTCTCTGATATTGCCTGGCCAGTCATAGGCCTGTAGTTGCCTGATAGCTTTGTTACTTAACCCCTGTAATTGCTTACCTAGCCGCTTGTTTATTTGAACAATTAAGTTTTGACATAAAAAAGGTATATCTTCTTTTCGCTCTTTTAGTGCTGGTACTTTGATAGGAAACACGTTTAAACGGTAGTATAAATCCATTCTAAATTGGCCTTTTTGTACCATTTCCCACAAGTTACGATTGGTTGCAGCAATGATACGAATATCAACTTTTAGGGTTTGGCTGCCCCCTACTCGCTCAAATTCGCGCTCTTGTAATACTCGTAATAATTTACTTTGTGACTCTAACGGCAGCTCTGCCACTTCGTCTAAAAATAGAGTGCCCTTATCAGCAAGTTCAAAACGCCCTTTACGTCGCTCATTTGCGCCGGTAAACGAGCCTCGTTCGTGTCCAAACAACTCTGATTCTAATAAGCTAGGGGTAAACGCCGCACAATTAACTTTTATAAACGCCTGCTCATTGCGCTTGCTTAATCTATGTAAGTTACGCGCCACCAGCTCTTTGCCAGTACCGTTTTCGCCAAGTATCAACACCGTACTGTCGGTTTCGCTCACTAACTGTATTTGCTGCAACATACGTTGAAATACATCACTGCGCCCTACTAGCCCTGAGTCTTGCCAATCTTGATTTAGCTCGGCAGTAAGGTAGTCGTTTTCATCTTTGAGCTGCTCGCTTAAATGCTTTACTTGCGCTAAAGCATCTTGGAGCGCGGTTTGGGTTCGCTGCTGCGCTGATATATCGCGAAAAACGGCCACGGCACCAATAAGCTGGCTATTTTTATAAACAGGCGTGGAGGTATATTCAACAGCAAAGGCGCTGCCATCTTTACGCCAAAATACTTCGTTTTTAACCTCGCGGCGTTTACCATCAAACATGGTGCAGTAAATTTGGCATTCATCGGCAGGGTAAGGCGTGCCATCTGCATGACTGTGATGATGATATTGATGTATTTTTTTACCCAGCAATTCATCGGCTGTCCAACCCGTCATTCGCTCTGCGGCTGGGTTTACAAATACCGCATTACCAGATAAATCAAATCCATATATGCCCTCACCTACCGCATTAAGTAATAAAGTAGGATCGTTTAAAAAGTTTTTTATCATTGCAGACCTCGCGAAATATCGCGAGTATTATGCCAATTCTCTCCTGCTTTAGCACCTAGTAATGGCTAAATAATGCCTTAATATCTATTTTTGCTTCTAGCCGTGCTGCAATTAAATACAAGCCAGCTAGCTTACGGTGAATAAACAACGCATCAACAGGAGGCGTATGCCATTGCTGCGACTGTGCGCTTAACTGCAAGCCTGCATCTTTAATATTGCTAGCAAGCGCGCTATTTTTAAAATCAAACTCGCCGTTATAGCGCAGTGGCTCGCAGGCCATTAAAAATAAATCAATCACTTTTTCTTTGTAATTGTCTTTGAGCGAATCTTTAAAATAGCCAATATCGGTGGCGGCATTGAGCACCCCCTCACGATCGTTATTACTACCAGCTTTAAATAAAGCTAGATAGGCATTACTTAGTGCTGGGGTAATTTCTCGTGTGGCACCAAAGTCAAATAATACTATTTTTTGTGATTCAGGTTGGTAATGAAAATTTGCAAAGTTAGGGTCGGTTTGGATTAAATTAAAGACAAACATTTCTTTAAAAAATAAATCAATCAGTTGTTCAGCAACTCGGCTTCGCTCTGATTGTGGTAAATATGTAATGCCCTCTATAGGCTTGGCATCTACATACTCCATGGTTAGCACTTGCGCAGTACTGTGCTGAAGATACACGCTAGGGACTTTGAAATGCGCGTTATCTGCTAACAGATTTTTGTAACGTGCTAAATACTCAGCTTCTCGAGTGTAGTCGGCCTCTGCTAATAGCTGTGCCTTGGCTTCTGCCACTAAGGGTTTAATATCCAGCTCTTTAGGTAATAACCGCGATAGGGTAAGTAAAGTGATCACGTTATCTACGTCACTCACCACACTTTTTGCAATTCCAGGATATTGAATTTTAACTGCCAGCTGCGCGCCATTTTCTTTATAAGCTAAATGAACCTGGCCAATGGACGCCGCCGCAAACGGCCTGAGCTCAATATGAGAAAAACGCGATAACCAATCCTCTCCCCACTGCTCTTTTAAAACACTAACCAGTTGCTTATGTGGCATCGGGTTGGCATCTGAGCGCAGTAAAGACAGCAATTGAGCAAGTTCGGGGGTTAGTAAGTCGCCAGCATCCATTGAAAGCAGCTGCCCAAGCTTCATTGCCGCACCGCGAAGATGCGATAGCTGAGTGGCTAGGTTTTCAATATTTTTAGGCTGAAGCAATAAGCTTTTATTATCCCAGCCTTTACCAGAAAGCGCACTTTTAGCCCCGCCCACTAACATATTCGTGGCGACGCCAGTGGCTAATGAGCCTAACTTTGCAAAACGTGAAAGTCGAGATGTGGGAACGAATCGCTCATTAGCCATAATTAACCTAATCTATTAATAATAAGGTCAACTAATACGTTTTATTACACCTATTGGATCTAAATTATAACCGAGGGACTAGCTTAATAGCGCCTTCTACTACTTTTAAATCTAAAGGTAAATTACTTAATAATGCCATTTTAGGATCCTTCATATTTAACTTATAAACGGGGTTAACGGCTAAAAAAGCATTCATTACATCCATGGCCTCGTTATCCAGCACTTCTAAATTACCTTTAAAGCCACCGGCATCAATGCTTGAGTCGAGTAACTTAACATTACGTAAAAATACCGCTTTTTTCTCGCTGTCATAAAAAGGAGTGCCCTGTATTTGCAGCTTTAAGCGCACTGGGTACTTTAATGCAAAAGCATTAATCTCGGCGCTAGAATCTGCACCTAATAAAACATAATCACTATTATCTGGGCCAATATTAACGCTTAAATCATTCACATCAAACTGCACAGGTAAGCCCATCAGGCTAACTTTTTCACTTAATTTAGGTAACTCTTTATTTAGTAACGACTCAACCTCTGAATTTGTAAATGAATAAACCGAAATACCCTGCGTACTGTTACAGGCAGTTAAAAATAGTAGTGAAATAAAAACAAAAATTTTCATGCAAAACCCTATTGGTTAATCGTATAGGCAGTAAGTAACCATAATAAAAAGCCGCTTTAATAGCGGCTTTTTCATTTTAGTTGATAAAAGTGATTGCGCTTAATTTACAGCAAAAATAACTTTCAACCTTGCTAGTGTGTCAGCTGTGACTGAACCCTCGCTGAGTGCTAATAACTGCTTTAAATAATAATTTAAATCAGCGTGTTCGCCACGGTGCTTATCATCAAGCATGGCTACTTGCTCTACCATTCTTTGCGATGAGTTTTGCGAACTTACGCTCGCAAGTATTTCCATACGCGTTAACAGCTGCTCACAGCTCAATGCTGTTTTAACTGCACCATTAAATTGACTCGGGACTGGCTCGTTGTTCTCAAGTGCAACAAATAAAGCATCTAAATTAGCTTGCTCATTTTTAGCCGCTAAGCCTGTCAGTTTTTCATCTATGGCTGATAACAAAGCAGACACTTTAGGGGTTAACGATTTAAACTGTGTATACCCTTTAACTTTGGTTTGCAAGTCAAGTAATTGGGCTTTACCTTCTACACTATTTAATGCTGCTTCAAGCTCATTCAGCTCAGTTGTTGCCAGCTTATCTGACTCGCTTTGTTCGCGCTTTTGCTGTTCAAACTCTTCGCTTCGTTTAGTGAAAGTTGCATCATTAAACTGACGGAATTTTTGCCACAATGCATTTTCAGCTTTTAAGCCTGCAAACCCTATGGTTTGCCACTGTTGCTGTAACTGCTTTAGCTGTTGGCAAGCGTCTGCTAAATTATCGCTTTGTGATAATTGCTGTGCTTGCTCAACGAGCTCATTTTTAAGTGCGGCATTGCCTTTATGAAACGCGTTAAGTGACGCTACAACCTGTTGCTGCTCTGCCTTATAACGCTCGTTCAACACGCGGTATGTTTTCGGATCAACTTTACCCACACTTCGCCATGCTTTTTGCAAACGGTTATAGTTGCTTTCTAGTTGTTTCCAATCTAAATCAGCCGTATCAGTTGCTTGTAAATGCAGTGCATGCATATCAGCAATCAATTGCTCGCGCTCTGCTTTTGCTGCTTCACGTTGCACTTCTTGCTCAGCGAAGTAGCTGCGACAAGGGGCAAATAAAAGCTCAATTTTTTCATCAAACTCGTTGCCCTGTTGTTTCTCTTGCTCTGTATCAAGGCGTCCTAGCTCGTTCCAACGCTTGCGAAGTACTTTAACTTGATCAGCGCGCTGTTGTGGATCGTTACACGGCTCATCAACTAACGCTGTTACTTCTTCTAAAAGTGCTGCACGTTTTGGTGCGGCCGCATATTTTTGCCAATCTTTAGCATCGGCTAATTGCGCTTCTAGGTCTGCTTTTAAATTAACCAACGGTTGTTGATATTTTTCGGTCAATTCGTTAAATAACTCTTCGAAGCCTTTAAATACACCAAATGCAACGTTAAAGCGCCCTTCTTCAATTAAACGTTTTACATCACGTGCCTTGCGTTTAGCTTGGCTTTGCGTTTTTTCAAGCGGCTTAGTGAGTTCGCTCATTGCAGCTAAAAATTGCTTTTTATGCGCATTAAGTTGGGTTTTAAATGACGCTTGTAAATCATTGCTAAGTACATCTAAATGGCTGCGTGCCTCTTTAAATGTGTGATTAAAGGCACTTAGTTGTTGATCGTAATCACTGAGCTGCTCGGCGGGTTTTATTTCGCACAGCGCACTGTAAGCAATTTTATATTCTTTAATCGCCGTAGTTAGCTCAGGTAACTTGGCTACTTGTAAAAATAGTTGCTCAAGCTTATTAATCACTTGTTTTGATTGCTGATCAGCCATCAATTGCGTTTTATCTAGTGTGTCTTTTGCTTGTGCTACTTTTGCATTAAGCCAATCTTGCTGAATTTGCTCTGGGGTTTCTAATCCAAGTTGCAATGCATTTTCAATTTCTTCACTCAGCGCTTCTAACGTTGCTAATGCTAACACTTGGCGCTGTTGCTGCGCTAAACGTTGCTGCTCTATTTCATGTTGCGCTTTTAATGTGGCAATGTGAGCATCAAGCTTATCGGTAATTGATATATATTTAGCATCAAGAGTTTTTACATGTTCTTCACTTAGCCATTTTAATTCAAGAGCTTGCCACTGCGCCATGAGTTCTGCAGCTTGTGGGTCAACAATAGCGTAGTCATTTTTATCACGCAATGCATTAAGCTTGGCTAAAATAACACGGGTTGCGTTTTCAACTTGCGATGGCATTTCAAGCGCTAAACGCTCGTTTTCAAGATGACTTTCTAGCGCAACTTTGGCTTCACCTTGAGCATGCTTTAACAGTGCTTTAGTTAACTGCTGAGTAATGACTAAATCAACTAACTGTTTTTGCAGCTCTTCGTTTGCTTCTTTAAAGGCTTTTTCAATCAGTTTAGGGTTAGCTAGGCGTTTTAATAGCTTAACTCTCACTTGCAGTTCTTTTTCAGCAAATGCTAGTTTTTCAAGGGTTTTAACCGGTGCAAAGCGTTCAATGTACTCATTTTTAATCTGCGCCGACAAGCTACTTTCACTGTTTAATACAGCCGATGAGATTTGTTGTTCAGCAACATCTTTCAATGCCTGATCTTGTTTGTAAGCTTTCCACCACAGTGGTAAGTCGTTTACTTTTTGCAGTGCTTTACGACGAATTTCAGCCGATGAGTCTTCAAGGGCTAAGGTGCTTAAAATTGTTACGTCACGTGCCACATCAAGTTTTTCAATCGCATCTAAACGAACTTGTTGCTTTGGGTGTTTCCATTTTGGTGTAAAAAGGTGTTTAAAGATCATTTTCACTGAACCTAGCTATTTCGTTATCTGATTTGAATTCTTTTTGTAGTTGCGCTTTGGTTTTTTGGATCATTTCTCCATTTGCACCAATGGTAAACTGCTCGTTTGATTGTGCTACTTTTGCTTGGTACAACATCACTAGTTGCACTGTTTGTTGCTTTTGCTCATCTGATAAAGGCGTGCCATCTGGCCACTTTCCCGTTGCCGCGCCATACTGTAAGCGCTCAAATAATTCTGGAGTAATATTCTGTACTAGGTTGTCAATATTCATGTCATTTTTTCTTTTTCAGAGTCACTAAAATAATACGGTTAATAAGGTACCAAATACAGCCAATGCCAATGGCCGAGGTATACGCATACCACTGAAGTGTTTTTTCTTGAGGTTGTAGGAAGTACAAACAAAAGAAGCCACCTAAAAATAAGATCAGCGCTAAAAAGGAGTGGTTCATAAACATTTGCTGCTTTTTAATTCGCTGCTCACGTTGAAGTTGTTGAACTTGCTCGGCATTTAATTCAGCAACGTTACTTTGGCAATGTGGACACTGCGAATGTTTATCTGAAATTGATTTTGCACATTTGGGGCAACGAATAATCGCCATACATCTCTCTCCATACTACGCATAAAAAAAGCGCCTTTCGGCGCTTTTCATTGTACTTGTTTTATTGCTCTTTGTCTTTTTTGAATTTAACCCAATAGATGATATTAGGTTATTGGGATCTGTTTATTCAGCGTCTTTAGATTGCTTTTCAAGACGTTTTTCCCAGAAGGTGGCGTTTTTAATCCCTAACTTAACGGGATCAAATGTGATTTGGCCACCTTTTTTCTTCTGGTCTTCATAATCACTCAAACATGTTAAGGCCGGTTTAGCGACAAAGAAAATGGCTAATATACCCAATATGTTGATCCACGCCATTAAGCCAACGCCTATGTCGCCAATAGTCCAAATATAACCGGAACTGTTAACCATGCCGTAGGCTACCATAAACATAATCATAAGTTTTACCACTACAAGCGGAATACTTCCTTTAAAATAGCGATTTAAGTACGCGATATTCGTCTCAGCAATGAAGTAATAAGCCAGTATGGTGGTAAAAGCAAAGAAGAATAAAGCGATACCTACAAACGCTTCGCCAAAGCTACCAAATACACTAAACAACGCCATTTGGGTAAATGCTGCTGACCCCACTTCAGTTGCCGCATCCACATTTTGTATAATGAATTGCCCTTCTGGCAAAGTACCGACTACATTGTATTGCTGCGTCATTAAAATCATTAATGCCGTTGCTGTACATACAAAAAGTGTATCAACATAAACAGAAAAAGCTTGCACTAAACCTTGCTGTGCAGGGTGATCAACTTCTGCCGCAGCCGCAGCATGAGGACCTGTACCTTGACCGGCTTCATTAGAATAGATACCACGCTTAACACCCCAGCCAATTGCAGCGCCAAAGCCTGCTTGGGCTGTAAATGCATCACCAATAATGAGCGAGAAAATGCCTGGTACTTTGTCTATATTTAAAAATACGATAATTAAGGCCAGCACGATGTAACCAAGCGCCATAAATGGCACTACAATTTGCGTAAAATTAGCAATGCGCTTTATACCACCAAAGATAATAAACGCTAAAACGATTAGAATAATGGCCAACGCAACCAGTTTAAAACTACCTACGTCACCAAAAGTTGTAGACACCATAGTGCCATCGCCAAATACTTGAGTGAATGCGTTGCCCACCGCATTTGCTTGCACGCCCGGCAGGAAAACCCCACAGGCTATAATTGCCGACACAGCAAATAATACAGCCAGCCACTTTTGCCCTAAACAACGATCAAAATAATAGGCTGGACCACCGCGGTATTGGCCGTCTTCTTCTAATTTATAAATTTGACCTAATGTTGACTCCGCGTATGCAGTACTTGCACCTAAAAAAGCAACAACCCACATCCAGAAAATAGCGCCAGGGCCACCAAAACCAATTGCGGCTGCCACACCGGCAATATTACCAACCCCTACCCGCCCAGATAATGAGACAGCAAGAGCTTGAAAAGATGAAATTCCTTTTTCTGAGGTGTTAGGGCTAAATAATAGCTTACACATTTCTTTAAAATGTCTAACTTGAGCAAATCGAGTTAGTACGGAGTAAAATAAGCCTGCGCCTAGGCATAAATAGATGAGTGCATTACTCCAAACAACATCATTAACGGCGCTTACAAAAGCTTCCATGAACATCCTCACAGTTATATTTATTATTATTAATTACCATACTCTGCTACTCAGAATACCTGTCATAAGCTTTACGAAATAAGGGGTTAATCTTTTCCGTTTTTCTTATTGTTCAATCGATATTAACTTAAGTGCCCAACCTTGTTAACAGTTAATTTTCAAAACAACTTATTGTTGATTTATATTAAGTCTTCCAGAGCAACGTTTAACTAAGTGCAAATTGATTTAGACTATATGGTATTAAATCTGTCGAGAAGGTGTATTGAAACGTTTTAGTGCTGTGGTGGGTAAATGATTCTTATTTTTTGGTACGGTTGGTTTAGCTAAAAGTAAAAAGGGTATCAATATTATTGATACCCTTTGAAACAAACGTTTTATCTTAAGTTGTCTACAACATTAACAATGGCTGCTAAAGTATCTTGTCCAAATTGATATGAACGACGATCTGACCAACCATAATCTGGATCGGGTAAGTCATTATTATCTTTAAATGGCATTTCAACTGTGTAAGTTAGTGCTTTAAATTCTTCTGCTGTCGCTGATGAACCTACTGTTAAATTAGCTTGACCTGGTTCGTCTTTATCGTAGCCATGCGTATCTTGAAACTCTGGAGTAATAGTTAAAAGCGCGGCTTTAAAGCTATCTTCTAGGCCTTTTAGGCGTGCATCATAGCTTGGTATACCTTCGCTACCGGCAACAAAATTATATGGAATGGCTTCATCACCATGAATGTCTAGGTGCATGTCTAAGCCGGCTTCGCGCATTTTATTAAGCACTAAGTAAACTTCTGGGCTGTTTTCCATGCTGGGTGTTTGCCATTCACGGTTTAAATTAACCCCTTTAGCATTAGTACGTAAGTGACCACGTGCACTGCCATCTGGATTCATGTTTGGCACGATATAAAATACCGCTTTTGATAGTAACGCTGCTGCATGAGGGTCTTCATCATCAAGTAGCTTGTGTACTAAGCCTTCTACAAACCACTCTGCCATTGTTTCACCTGGGTGTTGACGAGCAGTGATCCAAATTACTTTTTTATCGGCGCTTGGCTGACCAATTTTAAGCACGCTCATGTCACGCCCATCAAGCGTTTGACCTAGTGTTTCTAGTTGGCAAATTTCTTGGCTTTGCGCCCATGCTAATAAGTCTAAATGACGATCGTAGCTGTAAGGTGCAAAGTAGGCGAAGTAAACGCTGCTGCACTCAGGCTCAAGCTCAAATGTTAATGTGCCATTTTCATACGAAGACGGTACACGGAACCATGTTTGACGGTCGTATGAAGCGACAGCTTGGTAGTCTACCCAACCATCAGGGTATGCAGACTTATCAAGATTATTAATATTTAACTGATGAAGTTGATAAGGCGTTGTCTCAAGACGAAAGTGAAACCACTGATAAAACTCAGACTGATGATCTTTATTAATTTCTAGCTGAATATTTAACGGATCGGTGGCTTCAATAACTTTAATATTACCACTGTCGAAATTGCTACTGATTTTCATTACAACAAACCTATTAGTTAACTGTGTGTCTTTGACTAAGGCATTTAGCCAAGAGGTAAATACGTGTCACTGCACTTTAAAAGTGTATAAACGCGTACCCAATTTAACAAAGCGTACCATAACCGCTTCACTTTAAAAATCTTCAGACCTAAAAAAGCCAGCAAGTGCTGGCTTTTCTTAATTGCTCATGTGTTTATCGAGGTAAACTTGGGAATGAGACTTCTGCCATGTCGCGCATACAGCGAACTACCTGACAGCTATAACCAAACTCATTGTCGTACCATACGTAAAGTACAACACGGTTATCATCAACAATCGTTGCTTGAGAATCAACAACACCTGCGTAACGGCTACCCACTAAATCGGTAGAGACGATTTCAGTTGATGCTGTGTAATCAATTTGATCACGTAGGTCTGAGTGAAGTGCTGTTTCACGTAAAAACGCATTAAGCTCTTCAACCGTTGTACTCTTTTCAAGGTTCAAGTTTAAGATAGCTAACGATACGTTTGGTGTAGGTACACGGATTGCGTTACCTGTTAGTTTACCTTCAAGCTCTGGTAATGCTTTAGAAACCGCTTTCGCAGCACCTGTTTCAGTGATAACCATGTTTAGCGCCGCAGCACGACCACGACGTTCCGCTTTGTGGTAGTTATCAATTAAGTTTTGGTCATTAGTGTACGAGTGAACCGTTTCAACATGGCCATTCTTAATACCAAACTGATCGTTTAATGCTTTAAGTGTTGGCGTAATCGCATTGGTTGTACAGCTTGCTGCACAGACAATTTTGTCTTCAGGTAAAATATCTTGGTTGTTTACACCGTAAACGATATTTTTAATATTACCTTTAGCAGGCGCTGTTAATAATACTTTTGCAGCCCCTTTAGATTCTAAGTGTTGACCAAGGCCGGCTTCATCTTTCCAAATACCTGTGTTATCAACAACAAGTGCGTTTTCGATGCCGTAGGCGCTGTAATCAACTTCACTTGGCGAGTTAGCGTAGATAACTTGAATGTAGCTACCGTTCGCTTTAATTGCATTACGCTCTTTATCGATGGTAATAGAACCATTAAATGGACCATGGATAGAGTCACGACGTAATAAGCTTGCACGTTTCTCTAAATCGCCATCTTTACCGCCACGCACAACAATAGCGCGAAGGTTTAAATCGGCATACGGGCCTGATTTTTCAATTAATAAACGCGCTAATAAGCGACCGATACGACCAAAACCGTAAAGTACAACGTCACGTGGTGCTTTTGGTTTAGAGTCAACAATTTCAGCAAGTTCATCTTTAACAAACTCTTCTACTGAACGACCATTCGCTGCATCTGTGTATAAATAGCTGTATGCTAATTTACCAATGTCGATACGGGCAGAATTTAATTCCATTTTGCTGATAGCTTCTAAGAATGGGAAGCTTTCACGTAGGCGCAGTTTAGTCCCTTCAAATTGAGCTACTGATTTGTGAGACTTGATAATATCAATAGTGCTTGAATTTACTAATGGACGGCCGTAAACAGCGATTTCGATACCACGATTACGGTACAATTTACCAATAATAGGCTGCATGCTTTCTGCGTAATCTTGACGTTCTTGCCAGCTACTTGTGTATTCTAACTCGTGAGATGAGGTCATTTTTTTTACCTAATTAAACAATTTTGAACGGATAGCCTAAGAATGCATCGAATTTTGAGAGCAACGCATTCCTTCGGGCAGGCCTATTCTAATTTAATCTCATTTTATTCTCTACTGTTAGAGACTAAAGTTTAGGCTAGAATAATACTTTATTGATAATTGAGAGACTCGGATGGCTTTTAAGCGCATAACCCTCGCCTTTGCAATGTTGCTTACAGGCTGTGAAGAATCTTTAACCGTTGAAGATATTTGCGTTCAATCGCCGGCCATATGTAGTGATCTTAACCAAGATAGTCACTGTAAAGCGCAGCGAGAACGTACTATTTTTTCTCGTCACCTTGAATCTTTACAACCAACCGATGAACACAAATATCAATTACTTAAAGCGTTTGAGCATTACAATCAATGTATTGCTTTGGCAGCCAACATTCAGCACATAAAACTAAAAAGCAAAACCACGGCTCGCCGACATGCCCACTTAACGAGCATGAGGGAAATGGCACGGATTTATCAACAGACAAAACACACCAGCCACCCGGGCTTGCTTTATTATCATTGGTCAAGAAACAATGACGAAAGTGCATTAACACGTTTGCTCGCTTTAGAACATACTGCAGAAGTTGAACAAAGTGCTGAGATGCAATTTTACTTAGCGTCTTATTACATTAAGGTTGATGAAGAAAAAGCGATTAATTTTTTATACAACACGCTAGCGCTGAATAAAGCCAAGCATGAACCGAATCCTGAAGTATATATGTCTTTAATCAGCCTGTTTTATAAACATCAACAATATAAACATGCTTATATTTTTGCCAAAATAGCTCAGCTCTCTGGTATTGAACATATTGATATACTGTTAATTGAGCAGCAGTTAATAGCACAAGGAAAGAATTTAGAGAGTTTAGATAGGTTAGCCGAGCAGACTTTGCAGCAAATAGATCAAGGAACGTTTATTTCCCCCCGGAAATAATAAAACAGATACAAAAAAGGCAGCTTACGCTGCCTTTTTGTTTATTTCTTGCTTGTGCCTACTTCGACACGGGTTTTTAACTTTTGCCCCGGTCTAAAGGTAACCACGCGACGTGCTGAAATTGGGATATCTTCTCCCGTTTTCGGGTTACGTCCCGGCCTTTCTTTCTTATCTCGAAGATCAAAGTTACCAAATCCAGAGAGCTTAATCTGCTCGCCTTTTTCAAGCGCTGAGCGGATTTCTTCAAAAAACGCTTCAACTAAATCTTTGGCATCTTTTTTATTGATCCCGAGCTTTTCAAATAGGTGTTCAGCTATGTCGGCTTTAGTAAGCGCCATATCTAGTCCCTCAACGATGCATTAAACTGTTCGGCCAGTGCGGCCACCACGTTATCAACTACCTGATTGATATCTTTCTCTTCGAGTGTTCTATCAACCGCTTGCAGTGTTAGAGCAATCGCCAAACTCTTATAATTTGGCTCAATACCTTTGCCCTTATACACATCGAATAAGTTTAGGTCAACCAATTGATTTCCGCCAACTTTTCCGATGACGTTTAAAATATCACCTATTTTAACGCTGTCTTGTACTAAAATAGCGATGTCGCGGCGATTTGATGGGAATTTAGACACCCCAACAGCCTGCGGTAAATTTCTTTTTTCTAATGCCGACATTTCAATTTCAAACACAAAAGTAGCGTTATTGATATCTAACGATTTTTGCGCCTGAGGGTGTAATGCACCAAAGAAACCTACCTTTTTACCATCAACATAAATAACGGCTGATTGACCAGGATGAAGGCCATCTGATTGCTCGGCTTTAATTTCAAAGCGGCTAACATCGTTGGTAATTGCAAGTAATGCTTCAACATCCCCTTTTAGGTCGTAAAAATCAACGTTACGTTTTTCTTCAACCCAATGTTCGCCATGCACAAGCCCGGTAATAACACCACCAATAACCGGCACTTGGTAAACGCCATTTTCTGCGCTTTCATCGCTGATAAACTTAAGACCGTGTTCAAATAAGCGAATACGTGGTTGCTGGCGGTTTTGGTTATAGGCAACAGATGCCAATAAGCCAGGCATTAAGCTTACACGCATCGCTGACATTTCAATTGAAATTGGGTGCGGCAATACCAATGCGTTACACTCTGGATGTAAAATAGCTTGCGCTTTAGGATCAACAAAACTGTAAGTAATGGCTTCTTGATAGCCACGGGTTACTAGTGCATTACGAAAACGGCTCAGTGCAACAGTTGACTCATCATGTGTGGTCATTTTAAGTTTTGCAGTTGGTGCCACATTAGGAATACTGTTATAACCGTATACACGTGCTACTTCTTCAATTAAATCTTCTTCAATACGAATATCAAAACGGTAGCTTGGTACATCAGCGCTCCAGCTATCATTGTCAAATTTAACATCAAGACCTAAACGCGTAAGTATATCGGTTACTTTAGCATCGTCAATGTGATGACCAATAACACGGTCTAAACGTGAACGACGTAAACGCACTTCAGTTACTTTTGGTAACTTATCAGCAGCAACAGCTTCAACGATTGGACCTGCGTTACCACCTACAATCTCCAGAAGTAACGCTGTAGCGCGCTCCATGGCATCGTGTTGTAGTGCAAAGTCGACGCCACGCTCATAGCGATGAGATGCATCAGTGTGCAAACCATAGCTGCGTGCTTGTCCTGCAATAGCCACAGGGTTAAAGAATGCGCTTTCTAGTAAAATATCAGTTGTTTTTTCAGTAACGCCAGATTGCTCACCACCAAAAATACCAGCAATGGCTAGCGCTTTATGATGATCGGCAATCACTAATGTCGATTCATTTAATTTAGCCGTATTACCGTCTAATAAAACCAGCTCTTCACCTGGGGTTGCACTACGTACTTTAATTCCACCATCAATCGCATTTAAATCAAATGCATGCATTGGGTGGCCAAGCTCTAGTAATACAAAGTTAGTCACATCAACAACCGGATCAATTGAACGTACACCACTACGACGTAGCTTTTCAACCATCCATAATGGCGTCTCAGCGTCTAGGTTAATGCCCTTAATAACACGCCCTAAATAGCGAGGACAGGCATCATCGTTAACCAACTCAATAGATACTTTGTCTTCAATTGTCGGGGTTACCGCTGGAATGCTTAATGTATTTACATCAATACTGTTAAGTACGCCGACTTCGCGGGCAAGCCCTTTAATACCTAAACAGTCGCCACGGTTAGGTGTTAAATCTACGTCAATAATGTTGTCATCAAGCGCTAAATATTCGCGTAAATCGGCACCAATAGGCGCATCAAGTGGCAATTCCATAATGCCATCGCCTTCTTCACTAATACCTAGCTCATCAAACGCACATAACATGCCGTGTGAAGGCTGACCACGAAGTTTGGCTTTTTTAATTTTGAAATCACCTGGTAACACTGCGCCAACAGTGGCAACTGCAACTTTAATACCTTGGCGGCAATTTGGTGCACCACAAACAATATCAAGCAGTTCATCACCACCAACATTAATTTTTGTTACACGTAGTTTATCAGCATCAGGGTGCTGGCCACACTCAACCACTTCACCTACCACAACGCCATTAAATTTGGCTGCTGCCGGCTCAACGCCATCTACTTCTAAACCAGCCATTGAAAGCTGTTCCGAAAGAGCTTGCGTATCAATTGCAGGATTTACCCACTCTCTTAACCACTTTTCACTAAATTTCATTTTATCTCTTCACTCTTAACGGAACTGGTTTAGGAATTTTAAGTCATTTTCGAAAAACGCACGTAAATCGTTTACGCCGTAACGCAACATGGTTAAGCGCTCAACACCCATACCAAAAGCGAAACCTGTGTATTTTTCAGGATCGATGCCTACAGACTTAAGTACGTTAGGATGAACCATGCCGCAGCCTAATACTTCTAACCATTTACCATCTTTACCCATCACGTCCACTTCGGCTGAAGGCTCTGTAAACGGGAAGAATGAAGGACGAAAACGAATTTCCATGTCTTCTTCAAAAAAGTTACGTAAAAAGTCATGTAAAATACCTTTAAGCTCAGTGAAGCTTACATCAGTATCAACCATCAACCCTTCCACCTGATGGAACATAGGCGTGTGTGTTTGGTCGTAGTCATTACGGTATACACGCCCTGGCGAAATAATACGCAGTGGCGGTTGCTCAGTTTCCATAGTACGAATTTGTACACCACTGGTTTGAGTACGTAAAACCAGCTTAGGATTAAAGTAAAAGGTATCGTGATCGGCGCGAGCAGGGTGATGCTCTGGTATATTTAACGCATCAAAGTTATGAAAATCATCTTCAACTTCAGGGCCTGATTTAACAGCAAACCCAAGTTCACCAAAGAAGCTTTCAATACGCTCAATGGTGCGAGTCACTGGGTGCAAACCACCCGATGGCATAACACGCCCAGGTAAAGTTACATCGATTGTTTCTGCCGCTAGTTTTTCTTCTAATGCTTTACTTGCTAACAATTCACGCTTGTCATTAATCGCAACTTGCACGTCTTGCTTAGCTTGGTTAATTACTTGGCCTGCTTCTTTACGTTCTTCAGGGGCAATTTTACCTAACGTTTTAAGTAAGCTGGTAATTTCGCCTTTTTTACCAAGATAGTTAACCCTGATCTCTTCTAGCTGCGCGATTTCACTGGCACTGGCTACCGCCTCAAGTGCTTGCGCTAATATGTTTTCTAAGTTCATTCGATACCTGATCTTTCACAGAAGGTGATTACAATTTAGTTAGCTAATGATAACTGAAAGCAGGGTCTAGATTCTAGACCTACTACAGCTTTAGCGTTGATTTTATAAAAGGAATAGTCAATTTTCGTTGTGCAGCCATGGATGCGTGATCTAATTTGTCTAATACATCCAATAAAGCACGCATATCACGACTCAAACGCGTTAATAAAAATCGCGCACATTCATCGCTCAGTTCAAGCCCACGCATATTTGCACGCTTAACCAGCGCCTGTGCTTTATCATCGTCACTCATAGAACGAATTTGAAACGTAGTGCCCCACTTTAAACGGGATTCTAAGTCGGGCAAGCTAATATTAAGCATGTTAGGCAGTAAATCGGCAGTCACTACCAGCATTTTATTGGGCTCATTAAAGCGATTAAAAAAGTTAAATAACGCTTTTTCCCATGCATCATTGCCTGCTACCAAGTGCACATCATCAATACACAATACATCCAATGCTTCAAGCCCATCTAAAACCATTGGTCCAAAATGAATGACCTCGCGCATGGAAAGCAGCATATTAGATAAGCCACGCTCTTGTGCTTGAATACAGGTAGCATATAGTAAGTGAGATTTACCAGAATCTCCTAAGCCACACAAATAGGTATACTGAAAAGAGTGAGCAAGCTTAGAAAAGCTATCTTTGAGATGATTTACCTCGAGTGAGTCTTCACCGCCAAAGTAGGATGCAAATGTTTCATCGTCCGGTAAAGTAACCGGCAATGCCATTTGTATTGGCTCTTGAGTTAGCATTAATTTACAACCCATTGATACTCTAGGCTTTGCTCATCAACTATGTGATAAAAAGCACGAGGATCAACATAGACTTTAAAGGCGTTATCCAGGCCAAGGGCTTTTTTAAGGTCACTCACAGTCCCCGTATGATGAAGCTCAAACTCAACCGAATCGGGTGTTTTGCGTAAAATAACAGCTTGAGTTACTACGCTTAGATTCATTAAGCGGCGCTTAGCCAATTCAATATCAACAAAGCTCTCAGTCCCTTTTAAAGTTAAATTGGCAGTACGCTGCTCATAATAAGCATTAGGATCAATCGCATATTCACCAGCTAAACCTTGTGCTAAATCATCAATCATTTGCGCAACAATTTGCTGTCTATAGCCAGTGATACGGTTAGATTCAAACATTTCATCATTGGTAAAGCGCCAATCTAGTACCCAATTATCAGAGTTAAACGCTTGATACATTCTAGCAGTAATACTTCGCTCAGCACTGTAGCGTTTAGATGCCTCTTCTACAGGCCCAGAAAAATTTCCCCAAACTTCAGGGACACCAACAAGCCGTCTGTCTTGTAAATCGAGTAAAGGCACAACAACCGGTAAACCGCGGCGGCTTGCTTTGTCGTAAATCAGTTGCTCTAACTGAGGATAACTCTCTTGAGTAACCAGCTCTCGCTGCCTGTTATCTTCAATGCCTAACCAGATAGCAACCAGTGGACGTTGAGCTCCCCACAACGGCAAATTAAGATCTTTTATTAGTGCATTGATCTTTCGCGCTTCAAATTTAACTAGTAACTTAAGCGTTCCGGGAATACGCTCATCGTATTCAAATTTAAGCATATAATCAGATATATCTTTGGTGCGTTGCTGTGCTATCTGATTTTCATCTGCACTTTTATCACCACTCACTTTTACTAGTACGTTAAGAAGCGCTTTGCGACTAGCGTCTAAACGCGCATCACGAGATTTATCTTCTACAACCAAAATATCTTGATATAGATCAGTTACTTCAACTGCAGATACAGAAACACAAAAGAAAATGGATAAGGCGCTAATTAATAATCTATACACAGGCAAATCAATATTGGTTTTAAACTGTTTTGATCCTAAATCAAAGCCACTAACAAAGCAAAATTATATTTTTCTCAGAAACGAACACCGTTAAGCTTGCTTTAATAATATAAAAACTCAAAGTAAGCTGCGGCTCATTTGAGTCTGTTTGCTACTTCTTAGCAACAGCGCATGGCAAAACAGCGTTGAGAGTCATAATGAAAGCATGCAGGTAGCTTTTGGCTATTATTTTTTCCTTTTAACTAGTGCATTTCACCTTGCACCTTTATTTTTCACTTTTCTGCAGACGTAAAAAAGCCCGACTATTTCTAATCGGGCTTTCTCTAATTTGGAGTCTGGCAATGGCGTAGTGCCCAAAGCGGTAGAGAGTCTCATAGCAAATGTATAGAGTCGGCATTAGGCGCTTATTATTTTCCTTTTACCTGATGCCTTTTACCTTTCACCTACGTTTTTACTTTCCTGCGACGTAAAAAAACCCGTCACATCGCTGTAACGGGTTTCTCTAATTTGGAGCCTGGTAATGTCCTACTTTCACATAGCAAATGCTACACTATCATCGGCGCTGTTTCGTTTCACTGCTGAGTTCGGCATGGGGTCAGGTGGGTCCAAAACGCTATTGTCACCAAGCAAATTTGGTGTCAGTCCGTATCGCTACGTACTAACTAAAATTTGGAATTCTGATAATAAAGTCTTCTAGTATCTACTTTAGTTATATTAACTTCTTCGCTTGTTTCACTATCACATAAAACGCGTTTGGCGTTGTATGGTTAAGCCTCACGGGTAATTAGTACAAGTTAGCTTAATGGCTCACACCACTTCCACATCTTGCCTATCAACGTTGTAGTCTTCAACGGCCCTTCAGAGACTTTAAAAGTCTAGTGAGAACTCATCTCGAGGCCTGCTTCGCGCTTAGATGCTTTCAGCGCTTATCAGTTCCGAACGTAGCTACCGGGCAATGCCATTGGCATGACAACCCGAACACCAGCGGTTCGTTCACTCCGGTCCTCTCGTACTAGGAGCAACCCCTCTCAATTCTCAAACGCCCACGGCAGATAGGGACCGAACTGTCTCACGACGTTCTAAACCCAGCTCGCGTACCACTTTAAATGGCGAACAGCCATACCCTTGGGACCGACTTCAGCCCCAGGATGTGATGAGCCGACATCGAGGTGCCAAACACCGCCGTCGATATGAACTCTTGGGCGGTATCAGCCTGTTATCCCCGGAGTACCTTTTATCCGTTGAGCGATGGCCCTTCCATTCAGAACCACCGGATCACTATGACCTACTTTCGTACCTGCTCGACGTGTCTGTCTCGCAGTTAAGCTGGCTTCTACCATTACACTAACCGTACGATGTCCGACCGTACTTAGCCAACCTTCGTGCTCCTCCGTTACTCTTTGGGAGGAGACCGCCCCAGTCAAACTACCCACCAGGCACTGTCCGTAACCCCGATTCAGGGGCCAACGTTAGAACATCAAAACTACAAGGGTGGTATTTCAAGGACGACTCCACAAAAACTAGCGTCTCTGCTTCTAAGTCTCCCACCTATCCTACACATGTAGGTTCAATGTTCAGTGCCAAGCTGTAGTAAAGGTTCACGGGGTCTTTCCGTCTAGCCGCGGGTACACAGCATCTTCACTGCGATTTCAATTTCACTGAGTCTCGGGTGGAGACAGCGTGGCCATGGTTACACCATTCGTGCAGGTCGGAACTTACCCGACAAGGAATTTCGCTACCTTAGGACCGTTATAGTTACGGCCGCCGTTTACCGGGGCTTCGATCAAGAGCTTCTCCGAAGATAACCCCATCAATTAACCTTCCGGCACCGGGCAGGTGTCACACCGTATACGTCATCTTGCGATTTTGCACAGTGCTGTGTTTTTAATAAACAGTCCCAGCCACCTGGTCACTGCGGCTCCAATCAGCTTAGGGAGCAAGTCCCATCACCAATCGGAGCGTACCTTCTCCCGAAGTTACGGTACGATTTTGCCTAGTTCCTTCACCCGAGTTCTCTCAAGCGCCTTAGTATTCTCTACCTGACCACCTGTGTCGGTTTGGGGTACGATTCGATATAATCTGAAGCTTAGAGGCTTTTCCTGGAAGTATGGCATCAGCAACTTCATCACCTTGGTGACTCGTCTCGTGTCTCAGCCTAACAGCAACCCGGATTTACCTAAGTCACTAGCCTACACACTTTCACATGGACTACCATCGCCATGCTTGCTTAGCCTGCTCCGTCCCCCCATCGCAATTATACCAAGTACGGAAATATTAATCCGTTTCCCATCGACTACGCCTTTCGGCCTCGCCTTAGGGGTCGACTTACCCTACCCTGATTAACATGGGATAGGAACCCTTGGTCTTCCGGCGTGCGGGTTTTTCACCCGCATTATCGTTACTCATGTCAGCATTCGCACTTCTGATACGTCCAGCATACCTCCCGGTACACCTTCAACCGCTTACAGAACGCTCCCCTACCACTCAAAATAAATTTTGAATCCGCAGCTTCGGTGCATAGTTTAGCCCCGTTACATCTTCCGCGCAGACCGACTCGACCAGTGAGCTATTACGCTTTCTTTAAAGGATGGCTGCTTCTAAGCCAACCTCCTGGCTGTCTGGGCCTTTCCACATCGTTTCCCACTTAACTATGACTTTGGGACCTTAGCTGGCGGTCTGGGTTGTTTCCCTCTTCACGACGGACGTTAGCACCCGCCGTGTGTCTCCCGGATATTACTTTACGGTATTCGGAGTTTGCAAAGGGTTGGTAAGTCGGGATGACCCCCTAGCCTTAACAGTGCTCTACCCCCGTAAGTATTCGTCCGAGGCTCTACCTAAATAGATTTCGGGGAGAACCAGCTATCTCCCGGTTTGATTAGCCTTTCACTCCTAACCACAGGTCATCCCCTAACTTTTCAACGTTAGTGGGTTCGGTCCTCCAGTTGATGTTACTCAACCTTCAACCTGCCCATGGCTAGATCACCGGGTTTCGGGTCTATACCTTGCAACTATTCGCCCAGTTAAGACTCGGTTTCCCTACGGCTACCCTAATCGGTTAACCTCGCTACAAAATATAAGTCGCTGACCCATTATACAAAAGGTACGCAGTCACCCAACAAGTGGGCTCCTACTGCTTGTACGTACACGGTTTCAGGTTCTATTTCACTCCCCTCACAGGGGTTCTTTTCGCCTTTCCCTCACGGTACTGGTTCACTATCGGTCAGTTGGGAGTATTTAGCCTTAGATGATGGTCCACCTATATTCAGTCAAAGTTTCACGTGCTCCGACCTACTCGATTTCACTTAAAATGCATTTTCATGTACGGGACTATCACCCTGTATCGTGGCACTTTCCAGAGCCTTCCATTAACACATAATAAGCTTAAGGGCTGTTCCGATTTCGCTCGCCGCTACTATCGGAATCTCGGTTGATTTCTTTTCCTACGGGTACTTAGATGTTTCAGTTCTCCGCGTTCGCCTCGTTAACCTATGTATTCAGTTAACGATACCTGCAAGCAGGTGGGTTTCCCCATTCGGAAATCCTAGTCTCAAGTGCTTTTTACTAGCTTGACTAGGCTTATCGCAAGTTAATACGTCCTTCATCGCCTCCAACTGCCAAGGCATCCACCGTGTACGCTTAGTCACTTAACCATACAACCCAAACGGGTCTTTGTTTTGTGACAGTTTAACTTCGCCAGAAGTTAATATTGAATACTAAAGTAGATACCAATCAACAAACGAAACGTTTATTAAATGGCACTGAATGATACTGCTATCATTCTTTTTTACTTTTGAAAACTCTGTACAAATACACTGTATTCATACGAATTTTATTATCAGCTTTTCCAAATTTTTAAAGAGCATATTAATTAGTAAACTCAAAGAGCAAACTAACTAACAATCATCTGTGTGGACACTACGAACAAATAAGTTCTAAATCGTATAAGGAGGTGATCCAGCCCCAGGTTCCCCTAGGGCTACCTTGTTACGACTTCACCCCAGTCATGAATCACTCCGTGGTAAACGTCCTCCCGAGGGTTAGACTATCTACTTCTGGAGCAACCCACTCCCATGGTGTGACGGGCGGTGTGTACAAGGCCCGGGAACGTATTCACCGCGTCATTCTGATACGCGATTACTAGCGATTCCGACTTCATGGAGTCGAGTTGCAGACTCCAATCCGGACTACGACGCACTTTAAGTGATTCGCTTACTCTCGCGAGTTCGCAGCACTCTGTATGCGCCATTGTAGCACGTGTGTAGCCCTACACGTAAGGGCCATGATGACTTGACGTCGTCCCCACCTTCCTCCGGTTTATCACCGGCAGTCTCCTTAGAGTTCTCAGCATTACCTGCTAGCAACTAAGGATAGGGGTTGCGCTCGTTGCGGGACTTAACCCAACATCTCACAACACGAGCTGACGACAGCCATGCAGCACCTGTATCAGAGTTCCCGAAGGCACCAAACCATCTCTGGTAAGTTCTCTGTATGTCAAGTGTAGGTAAGGTTCTTCGCGTTGCATCGAATTAAACCACATGCTCCACCGCTTGTGCGGGCCCCCGTCAATTCATTTGAGTTTTAACCTTGCGGCCGTACTCCCCAGGCGGTCTACTTAATGCGTTAGCTTTGAAAAACAGAACCGAGGTTCCGAGCTTCTAGTAGACATCGTTTACGGCGTGGACTACCAGGGTATCTAATCCTGTTTGCTCCCCACGCTTTCGTACATGAGCGTCAGTGTTGACCCAGGTGGCTGCCTTCGCGCATCGGTATTCCTTCAGATCTCTACGCATTTCACCGCTACACCTGAAATTCTACCACCCTCTATCACACTCTAGTTTTGCCAGTTCGAAATGCAGTTCCCAGGTTGAGCCCGGGGCTTTCACATCTCGCTTAACAAACCGCCTGCGTACGCTTTACGCCCAGTAATTCCGATTAACGCTCGCACCCTCCGTATTACCGCGGCTGCTGGCACGGAGTTAGCCGGTGCTTCTTCTGTCAGTAACGTCACAGCTAGCAGGTATTAACTACTAACCTTTCCTCCTGACTGAAAGTGCTTTACAACCCGAAGGCCTTCTTCACACACGCGGCATGGCTGCATCAGGCTTGCGCCCATTGTGCAATATTCCCCACTGCTGCCTCCCGTAGGAGTCTGGGCCGTGTCTCAGTCCCAGTGTGGCTGATCATCCTCTCAAACCAGCTAGGGATCGTCGCCTTGGTGAGCCATTACCTCACCAACTAGCTAATCCCACTTGGGCCAATCTAAAGGCGAGAGCCGAAGCCCCCTTTGGTCCGTAGACATTATGCGGTATTAGCAGTCGTTTCCAACTGTTGTCCCCCACCTCAAGGCATGTTCCCAAGCATTACTCACCCGTCCGCCGCTCGTCAGCAGATAGCAAGCTATCTCTGTTACCGCTCGACTTGCATGTGTTAGGCCTGCCGCCAGCGTTCAATCTGAGCCATGATCAAACTCTTCAATTAAAAAGTTTTATGTCTTTCGACAGCTCAATGAATTCTGAATTTATTTAATATCTTTCGATATTGAATTGACTGTGCTGAATAATTACCGAAGTAACTATTCTGTTGGTCACTCAGTTCAATTGAGACTCTAAATTTGTTTGCCTCACTACCTAAGTAGCTTGGCTGTTAGAACTCAATCTGTACGAGTGCCCACACAGATGATTGCTTTATATTGTTAAAGAACGTTGCGATTAAAGCGTTTAACTTTATCTCGCTAGGGCTGCGCATATTACGCTTTCCTATTTTTTTGTCAACACTTAATTTTTTAAACTTGAAAGTTTTCGAAACTAAGTTTTACTCGACTCACTAAGTAGCTCGTGCCTCGCTATGCGTTGCGCTCTGCCGTCTCAGTGGGGTCGCATTATAGGGCGAATCGATTTTAACGCAAGCGTTTTTAAAGGCTTTTTTGCATTTAATTTTTACCCCAAAGATACCCCATCTAGACACACATGTTACCCACAAAACCCTGTGGATAACTCATTTTTTTACGCTGTTTACTAAACTATTTACTGTGCTTGTGGTAAGTTGCGCCCGATATTTACAACTCGTTCACTAGGTAACGCACATGACAGATATAATAAATAGTATAAGTGGTCTCTTATGGGGTCATATTTTAGTGTACTTATTAATAGCTGCAGGGCTATTTTTTACAATACGTCTTGGTTTTATCCAATTTGTACAGTTTCCACATATGATTAAAGTCATGTTTCAAAGTCGTCAAGGCTCTGACGGCGGCATTTCTTCTTTCCAAGCATTTTGTACTTCTTTAGCAGCCCGTGTTGGTACTGGTAATATGGCAGGTGTTGCCGTTGCACTTTATTTAGGTGGCGCAGGTGCTATTTTTTGGATGTGGTTAATTGCTTTAATTGGTATGGCTACTAGCTTTGCTGAAAGTACATTGGCACAAGCTTATAAAACACGAGATGAAGAAGGTAACTTCCGTGGTGGTCCGGCCTATTATATGGAGTACGGACTTGGTAAGCGTTGGATGGGTGTTGTCTTTTCATTGTGCTTAATTTTAGCCTTTGGTTTAGTTTTTAACGCAGTACAGTCAAATTCTATTGCTGCGGCTTTTGAAGTCGCCTTTGGTATACCTAACTATATAGTCGGTATCGCTCTTGTTATTGGTTCAGGTATTATTATATTTGGCGGTCTTAAAACCATTTCTCGATTTGCTGAATTAGCCGTTCCATTTATGGCTGCTGCTTACCTTGTGGTTGCACTTTATATATGTGCTGTAAATTACACTGAATTACCTGATGTATTTATGCATGTGATTAGAAGTGCTTTTGGTATTGAGCAAGCGGGTGCCGGTGCAATTGGTTATGGGGTAATGCAAGCGATGATCCAAGGGATCAAGCGCGGCTTGTTCTCAAACGAAGCCGGTATGGGTAGCGCTGCGAATGCTGCAGCAACGGCAACACCAAACCCACCTCACCCTGCTTCACAGGGGTATGTACAAATGCTGGGTGTATTTGTAGATACTATTATTATTTGTACTGCAACTGCCGCTCTTATTTTATTATCAGAGCAATTAGTGCCAGGCTCAGATGTAACGGGTATAGCGCTTACACAAGCAGCCCTTGAAGAACATGTAGGCAGCTGGGGTGCCATATTTGTAGCAGTCGCTATTTTGTTTTTTGCATTTACATCTATTGTGGCTAACTACTCGTATGCTGAAACGAACTTATTATTCTTAGAACATAACCACGCATCTGGCATGTTGATCTTCAGGTTATTAGTGTTAGGTATGGTAATGTTTGGTGCATTGGGCGAATTACCACTAGTGTGGACATTAGCTGATGTATCTATGGGCTTAATGGCAATAGTGAACGTAATCGCATTATTTATGCTCTCTGGTGTTGTGGTGTGGCTTGCCAAAGATTATAACGCTCAGCGACGCGCTGGAAAGTTACCGACGTTTGATCCAAGTAAGAACGACAAACTCAATAAAACTATTCCAAAAGGTATTTGGCATAAATAATTAGTTTTTATACTTCAAGTTAAAAACCCGAAACGGCCATTGTCATTTCGGGTTTTTTATTGATTTAACTTTAATCTAAAAGTTACTGATAACAGTAGTCACTTATAAATTACTAGTGTGAAGATAGACGTTATTAAAGCCGCCCAACCTACCTATAAGCTCACCTTATCCAAACATTATAAGCATCCTACAAGTAAATTTAATAACCTATGTAGTAGGTCTCAATGCTTATAACGACATCCCCGCTTAGGTTTATATACATTACTGCATAACCATAATAACTAACACTGCGCTTATTATACCAATCCGCAATAATACTCAATCATTTTGCGGGGCTAAATGTGTCGCTATCTGTGTTAAAAAATTCTCATTTAGAACAACTAAATAGCGAATTTTTTGCCTAGCTATCAACCCGTTTTTCCTGCCTCAAAATAGACCGCTTAATTAAGCGAATTGGTATTAAAGAGTCTAGTTTATGATTTAGCTAACAACCTACACTACACCTTGATTAACTTGTAAAAAAGTCTGAAGTGTTCAATGACAGTCTCTTGGTGAGCCAAGAGTATGTATCAGACCTTGCAACAAATCATTATTGCTAACAACAGGGGGTAGTAAATTAGTGTGCTTCAAGGGACTTAGTAATAAAGATATGATGATTTAATTAGATTTTACGGAAAGAATATAAAGTGGTGCCCGAGGCCGGACTTGAACCGGCACGACTTGTTAGTCGAGGGATTTTAAATCCCTTGTGTCTACCAATTCCACCACTCGGGCATCGAGTTTGCTAATTAAAGCGTGTGGAGTAATTATTTGGAGGCGGAACCCGGAGTCGAACCGGGGTAAACGGATTTGCAATCCGGTGCATGGCCACTCTGCCATTCCGCCTAAACATATCAAATAATTTGGAGCGGCACACGAGGCTCGAACTCGTGACCTCGACCTTGGCAAGGTCGCGCTCTACCAACTGAGCTAGTGCCGCATAAAACTTTATCAGTAATTTGTACGTTGGTGCGCGACCATGTCGCGGCAAAACGTTCTGGCAACTGAGTTAGTGCCATAAAATAAGTATTTATCAAACTTTTAATTAACTTGGTCAATAATTAAAAGTGGTGCCCGAGGCCGGACTTGAACCGGCACGACTTGTTAGTCGAGGGATTTTAAATCCCTTGTGTCTACCAATTCCACCACTCGGGCATCGAGTTTGCTATTTAAAGCAAGTGGATAAAACTAATATGGAGCGGCACACGAGGCTCGAACTCGTGACCTCGACCTTGGCAAGGTCGCGCTCTACCAACTGAGCTAGTGCCGCATCATATTAATTCTAAATAAGATTTTTTATAAGTTACATATTGGTGTATGTAACCAAACCACAACGTGGTGCCCGAGGCCGGACTTGAACCGGCACGACTTGTTAGTCGAGGGATTTTAAATCCCTTGTGTCTACCAATTCCACCACTCGGGCATCGAGTTTGCTAATTAAAGCGTGTGGAGTGTTGATTGGAGGCGGAACCCGGAGTCGAACCGGGGTAAACGGATTTGCAATCCGGTGCATGGCCACTCTGCCATTCCGCCTCAATACTAGGTTAGCTTTAAGATAAACTGGAGCGGCACACGAGGCTCGAACTCGTGACCTCGACCTTGGCAAGGTCGCGCTCTACCAACTGAGCTAGTGCCGCTTTGTTTATCTAGGGGGCTATGCCCTCTCAACACGGACGCATTCTACAGAGATTATTAAACGCGTCAACACAAAAAATGCTACTTTTGAACTGTTTGATTATTTTTTATCTAAAATGGTGCGTTATTAGACGTTTACAATCAATTTTTGGTCAATTCTGCCCATGCTGCAACTAAATATTGCACCATAGAACTGAGCGTTAAAAACGTCGCTATATAAAGTAAGCCATAGCTTAAATACATCATCCAGGTATCGTACTGCCAAATTAGGCCAATAATGGCTAACATTTGCGCTGCGGTTTTTAACTTACCCATATCGGATACAGCTACATTGCCGCGTTTGCCTTGCTCAGCCATCCATTCTCGTAGCGCCGATATAACAATTTCACGGCTTATAATAATAAGTGCAGGAATAGTCATATACAAAGATTGATAATGCTCAGATAAAGCAACCAAGGCAGCGCACACCATTACTTTATCAGCAACAGGGTCTAAAAACGCACCAAAAGGCGTTGATTGTTCAAGCTTACGCGCTAAATAGCCATCGAGTATGTCAGTGATTGAAGCAAGCCAAAAAATAAAGGCAGCAACAAAGAATGCCCATGAATAAGGCATATAAAATATCACCAAAAAAATGGGGATAAGAAAGAGTCTAAACGTTGTGAGTGTGTTTGGAATATTCCACATAACTACTTGGATATGTCTTTTTTTCTATATTCGCACATAGGGCTAGCCCTTGTCATGCAAATGGTTAAATATCTTCTCAGCCATGTCAGGACTGATCCCAGGAACTTTCTTTAGCTGTTCTATATTAGCAGCTTTTACGCCTTGCATGCCCCCTAAATATTTTAATAATGTTTGTCGACGCTTTGAACCAACGCCATCTATTTCTTCTAATAGCGACTGAGTTCGCTGTTTTTGACGCTTATTTCGATGTCCTGCAATAGCAAAGCGATGCGACTCATCGCGAATATGCTGAATTAAATGCAGTGCGGGTGCATCCGAATCCATAGGAATAGTTTTACGCCCACCGTCAATAAGTAAAGTTTCAAGGCCTGGTTTACGGCTAGTGCCTTTTGCAACCCCAACTAATAGTGGCATTTTTGCATGCGGCCAGTTTTCAAAGTATTGTTCTGCCCTACCTAATTGGCCTTTACCACCATCAATAAAAATAACATCAGGAATTTTATCTTCATCCACTAACTTGTTATAACGTTTGTTTAGTGCAAATTCCATAGCGGCGTAATCGTCGCCACCGGTTATGCCCGTGACGTTGTAACGACGATATTCTTTATTGTTAGGCCCTTGAGAATCAAAAACAACACAACTGGCCACGGTGTTTTCGCCCATGGTGTGGCTGATATCAAAACATTCCATGCGATTAATGTCATCAAGACGCAAGGTAGCCTTTAATTGAGCATAACGCTTGTTTATAGAGTCTTGAGTGCTTTGCTTAACCGTAATACTATTTAATGCGTTTTTATTGGCTAACTGTAAGTACTGTGCTCGCTCACCACGGGTAACCACTTTAAGCGATACTTTACGTTCACTAATTTGAGTTAGTGCTTCGCTGAGCGCATCACTTTCTTCAATTTCAAATGGTAAGATGATTTCTTTGGCAATGCGTCCTGTTGCTCCCGGTGCTAAGTAATATTGGCCTAAGAAAGAGGTTAAGATTTCCTGCTCCTGTGAGTCTTTAGGCACCTTTGGAAAGTAAGTCTTACTACCCAGCACTTTATGATCGCGGATCATTAGTAGATGAATCCCATTTAAGCCATTTAAATGGGCAAAACCTACAACATCCATTTCAGCAAAATTACCTGAGATAGACTGCTGTTCCTGCATTTTACGCAATAGCATAATTTGGTCGCGAACTTTAGCTGCGAGTTCAAAGTTAAGCTGCTCACTGGCTTTTTCCATTTTAGCGATAAGTTCGGCTATTACTTCATGGGATTTACCGGTTAAAAATTTACGGACATAATCAACTTGCTGCGCGTATTCATCTTCAGAGACTTTATTAACACACGGCGCAGAGCAACGTTTTAATTGGTATTGCAAGCATGGCCGACTACGCGCACGGTAGTAAGCGTCTTCACATTGACGTACCGGAAATATTTTTTGCATTAAGCGCAAACTTTCTGATACGGCTCCAGCGCTTGGAAACGGGCCAAAATATTCGCCTTTTACTTTTCTGCTACCACGATGAAAGGCTAAACGAGGGTGCTTATGATTCGTGAGTAATATGTACGGGTACGATTTATCATCACGTAACAGAATATTATAACGTGGCTGATATTTCTTAATGAGGTTATTTTCGAGCAGAAGCGCTTCTGTTTCTGTATTAGTAAGTGTGACTTCAATATTACAAATATTACTCACTAAAACACGGGTTTTGCTGTCGGTAATGTTGCTGCGAAAGTAACTGCTCACCCGTTTTTTTAAACTTTTAGCTTTACCGACATAAATAACTTGGTTGTCATTATCGAGCATGCGATAAACGCCAGGCTCACTCGATAATGTTTTTAAAAACTGGGCATGATCAAATTCAGACATATATATCGACTAGTAAGAGATATCTATATCAATCATTTTGTAACGTATGGCTAAATGAGTAAGCTCTACATCGCCCCCTACGTTAAGCTTTTCAAACATACGATAGCGATAACTGTTTACTGTTTTAGAGCTTAAATTTAAGCGCTCAGCAATATCCTGTGCTTTTTCACCTTTGGTGATCATCAGCATAATTTGCAGTTCACGCTCAGACAAACTTTGAAATGGGTTTTCATCAGTTCGCCCAGTAACCTGCGCAAGCGCAATTTGCTGTGCTATTTCTGGCGCAATATAACGTTGCCCTGCATGCACGCAACGTATAGCACGCACCATTTCATCAGATCCTGCCCCCTTGGTTAAAAAACCATGAGCACCAATTTGCATAACCTTGCTCGGAAATGGGTCTTCACAATTAACTGTAAGCACAATAATTTTTACATCGGGACAATAACGGCAAATCTTTTTAGTTGCCTCAAGCCCGCCCATACCAGGCATGTTCATATCCATTAATACTATATTTGGCGCATGTTGACGACAAAACTGCACAGCCTCTTCGCCTGTTTTAGCTTCACCTATTACTTTAAAACCACGTATGTCATCAAGAATACGTCTGATCCCTGTGCGCACAAGTTCATGGTCATCAACTAAAAGTACGTTAATCAATGGAACACCCTCACTAGCCTAATAAGATGCAAGTTAACAAAATTAATTTTCAACATTAGCATAGATAATACGAAACCATAACTAATATTATGCTTTCGCCGTCGGTCGCTATGACCCAATATTGTCAAAGCGTATTTACCTATCGTAGGTAAATACGCCATAGTGATTTAAGCTGAGGCTTTTTCACTAAAACGGTCTACCCACAAAGCAATGATACCGTCGCCAGTTACATTACACGCAGTGCCGAAGCTATCTTGTGCAAGGTACAGCGCAATCATTAGTGCCACTGCACCTTCGTTGAAACCAAGCATACTAGTTAATAAACCTAACGCCGACATTACCGCGCCACCTGGGGCACCTGGTGCAGCAATCATAACCACACCTAGCATCATAATGAATGGCAGCATAGCCATTAGTGAAGGTACTTCCATGCTAGGCGATAAAAACATCACAGCCATAGCACAGGTAACTATTGTAATTGTTGAACCTGATAGATGAATAGTGGCACATAATGGGACTGTAAAGTTAGCTACATCTTCTTTAACATTATTTGCTTTACTTGATTGCAAAGAGACTGGAATGGTTGCCGCGCTCGACATGGTTCCTAATGCAGTAAAGTACGCAGGTAGCATGTTTTTAATTAGCTCAATAGGATTACGCTTAAGTAATAGACCCGATACAATATAAAGCACACTCAACCATAACCAATGCATCACTAATGCGGCAATGAGTACTACACCAAAGGCCTGTAATGTATCAACAACGGTACCTGCCACGGTCATTTCAGCAAACACACCCGCAATGTAAAACGGTAATGCTGGGATAATTACTTTAGCAAGTAAACCATCTATAATATCGCGCCCTTGATCAGACACCGTTTTTAATGTGTCTAAACCTAGCTGGCTCATACCAATACCAAATACAAATGCTGTGACTAAAGCAGTCATTACACCCATTAATGGTGGAATTTCTAAGTCAATAAAGCTACCTACCTCGGTGACTGCTTCAGCTTCAAATGAAATTCCACCGCTTAGGAACGGAATAATCGCTGTGACTAATAAAAACGCTAAGGTACCGGCAATAATTGTTGAGCCGTAAGCAAAACCAACCGTTTTTCCCAGTAAATGCCCTGATCCTTTAGGAAGCCCGGCAATCCCAGAGGCAATAAAAAACAAAATAATCAGTGGAATTGTAAAACTAATAAGCTGGCCAATAAGCTCTTTTACTGTGTATAAAAGCTCAACGCCAGTTAAGGGAATATAGAGTCCGACTAAAATACCGGCCACAATACCGGCAATTAATTTTAAGATTAACTTCATGGTGATTACTTTATTGAATTTAGATAATGTGTTTTTATCATGTTTTGAATAGTTTGTGTCAATAAACTGTTCAACCGCAGTTCATTTGCACAATTAACCAACAAAATATAAGTATGTAGTGTTGATTTGTTTAAATAACGACTACATAAACAAAAAATACAGTACAAAGTTAAAAACGAACAAATGGCCTCAAGTTCACCTTTTTAATAACTAAAAAAATAACAGGTTGAGTTTTTAGTTCAATCCGTTATAAGCGGAATTAATATATGTTATAGCCAAAGCTTACTTTAACTTTTTTTATCTCACAGTAAAGTAGGCTTATAAAGTTAACAGACTAACTGTTAATGTGTTGATCAGATTGTACCTAAAGGAACATTATGTCTACTATTTTTGAAGATAACTCACTAAGCATCGGTAACACACCGTTGGTAAAACTTAACCGTGTTACAGGTGGGAATGTATACGCTAAAGTTGAGTCGCGTAACCCAAGCTTTAGTATTAAATGCCGTATTGGTGCATCGATGATTTGGGAAGCTGAAAAATCAGGTCAACTTACCAAAGATAAAGAGCTTATAGAGCCAACATCAGGTAACACGGGCATTGCACTGGCATTTGTAGCAGCCTCACGCGGCTACAAATTAACGCTTACAATGCCAAACACCATGAGCTTAGAACGTCGTAAGCTATTAAAAGCACTCGGTGCTAATCTTGTACTAACAGACGGTGCTAAAGGTATGAACGGTGCTATTGCTAAGGCCAAAGAAATTCAAGCATCAGCCCCTGAAAAGTTTATTTTATTACAACAATTTGAAAACCCTGCAAACCCTAAAATTCACTTTGAAACAACTGGCCCAGAAATCTTTGATGCACTTGATGGCAAAATCGATTTCTTTGTTGCAGGCGTTGGTACTGGTGGAACTATCACAGGTGTAAGCCGTTATCTTAAAAAAGAAAAAGGCTTAAATGTAAAATCAATCGCTGTAGAGCCAAGCCACTCTCCGGTAATTAGCCAAACACTTGCTGGTGAAGAAGTAAAACCTGGGCCACATAAGATTCAAGGTATTGGTGCAGGCTTTATTCCTGGGAATTTAGACCTATCAATAATTGATGGTGTAGAGCAAGTCTCTAATGAAGAATGTATAGCAATGTGTCACGAGCTAATGAAAAAAGAAGGGATTTTAGTTGGTATTTCATCAGGTGCAGCTGTGGTTGCAGCGAAACGTATTGCTGAACGTCCTGAAAATGCAGATAAAAATATTGTGGTTATTTTGCCAAGTGCAACAGAGCGTTACTTATCAAGCCCGATGTTTGACGAAGAGTTTAGCGAACAAGAGCTTGTGCAATAATCAAGCGTTCTGATTAAAAAAGGATGTTTTTTAACATCCTTTTTTATTGCTTTTTTAATAAGTTACTATCTATTTAGTCCACTCCTCTTTACATCTTCTCCATTCCATCACACACTTTATGTATAAGTAATCAACCTGACCAAATATGAAAACAATTTTAACCATTTTTGTGCTCATTTTTAGTATTTTGATCGTTGGCTGTAATGAAAATACTAAACCTAAAGAGCAGTATATTGACAATGATCGTCCAGGCGACACTGCTACTGTGTATTTTGATGCGCTTTATAACCAGCATAACTTGCAAAAAGCCAGCGATTTCGCAACGCCTAAATTAGCCCGCATAATGAAATCGTATGGGACGGCCAAACAGTTTGCGCGTAGTCTTATTAATTTACAATACGATGAAGTTGTGATTGAAATTGATATGTCAAATTCAAGCCTGCGAGAACAGTATGGCAATCAGGCTAAAATAAACATTGTGTTTACCGGTTATTTTAATGGTAAAAAAATCGATGATTTCCGCAGCATTGAAATGCTTAAAATAAAAGGTAAGTGGTACGTAGATAAAATCATCGCCGATCCTTACGGGCGCTGATCAGTCATTCAGAGCCTTAGTAAAGATAACCGTATATTCGAGCTTAAAAAACACACAACATAAAAAAAGCCTTAAATCATAAATTTAAGGCTTTTTTATTATCTTCTTTATTATTATAACTCAGCGTTAGATGTCTTCTGGTTTAAAGTTATCAACCGCAATAGCCTGCATTCTTAGCTTATTAGCATGATGCATTGCCTCACCATCAACCTTCGTTACGAGCTCGTGTTCAAGTGCGTAATCAATCGCTTGTTCAATATCATAGGTGGCAGGCACCTTGCCTTTTCGTTGCCACTGTTTCAACTGCTTAAATTGATTGTGCATATCGTGCATTGCTAAGAAAGCATTTTCCATAACACCCGTTCCGGCATTTTCATCCACATAACACAAATGGGTAAGTCTATTTCTAAATACCCCTGGTTGAGTCATGTGCTCGCAAATACGCTGGGCAATCGCATCACTTGGTTTGTGATAATGGTTACCTAATGGAAAAACAATACGCTTAAGTGCAAAGTTAATCACTGGATTAGAAAAGTTTTTAAAGAAGCCGTCAAATGCTTGACCTATTTCATATAATGACGTCTCTATTGCATACTTAACAAAAGGTAAATCAGCTTGTTGACGCCCTTCATCTTCAAAACGTTTTAACACGGTAGAAGCAATATACAAATGACTTAATACATCGCCTAAACGTGCCGATATCATTTCTTTGCGTTTAAGTTCACCACCTAACATCAACATTGCAACATCTGTGGTAAACGCAAGTCCTCGGCTCATTCTCCCTAATTGTTTATAGTTGGCCGCGGTTTCTCCGCACACAGGCGCTTTGGCAAAGTGGCTGCGAGTTAAACCATGCACTAAAGCCATGCTTGCATTGCTAATAGCAAACACTATGTGGTTCATCAATAGACCATCAAATTGCTCTAATGCCGCGTCATCATCTTCCATTGAAGCCGCTTCCATTTCTTTTAATACAAACGGATGACAACGAGTAGCGCCTTGGCCAAATATCATTAAATTACGAGTTAAAATATTAGCGCCCTCAACCGTAATCGAAACCGGAATACCCATATAGCCATGTGCTAAATAGTTATTAGGCCCAACCTGAATCCCTTTACCTGCATGAATGTCCATCGCATCATTCATTACTGTTCGACCCATTTCGGTCATATGGTATTTTGCAATAGCTGTTACTACTGATGGACTTAGTTTTAAATCAATAGCACCAGCTGTCATTAATCTGCACGATTCCAGCGCATAAGTTAGGCCACCTATACGTGCTAACCCTTCTTGAACCCCTTCAAATTGACCAATTGACACACCAAACTGTTGTCGAACAACAGAGTAAGCCGAAGTCATTTTAGCCGCTAAATGCCCTGTTGCAGTGCTTAATGCCGGTAACGAAATACCACGCCCTGCACTTAAACATTCAACTAGCATGCGCCAACCTCGTCCTGCCCCTTGCTGACCACCTATAATCCAATCAAGCGGAATAAATACATCTTCACCATACGTTGTGCCATTCATAAACGCCATATTTAGGGGGTAATGACGCTCTCCTGTTTTAACACCTGGATGATCGGTTGGAATGAGTGCACACGTAATGCCAAGCTCTTTTTCATCGCCTAACAACCCATCTGGGTCGTACATTTTAAATGCAAGCCCTAACACAGTCGCAACTGGCGCAAGTGTGATATAGCGTTTTGACCAATTTAAACGCAGCCCCAACACTTCCTTACCATCATGCTCGCCTTTGCACACCACACCAGAATCAGGAATACTGCCAGCATCTGAGCCAGCCTCAGGGCCCGTTAATGCAAAACAAGGCACATCGTCGCCTTTTGCAAGGCTAGGTAGCCAGCGCTCTTGTTGCTCAGTTGTTCCGTAGTGCAGTAATAACTCACCAGGACCTAAGCTATTGGGTACCATGACCGTTACGGCGGCTGTTAAGCTTTTAGTCGCAATTTTTGACACTATGGTGGAATTAGCAATAGCAGAGAATTCAAGACCCCCAAATTTTTCTGGGATGATCATTGCAAAAAAACCTTCGGTTTTTAAAAAGTCCCAAACCTCTTTAGGTAAATCTTTGTCTTTTTGTACAATTTTATAGTCATCAAGCATGGCTAATAAAGTTTCAACTTGATTATCTATAAATGCAGTTTCTTTTTCACTTAACTGTGGACGCGGATAGTTGTGTAATTTTTGCCAATCAGGATCACCACTAAATAGCTCGCCATCCCACCAAACATCGCCTGCTTCCATGGCTTCTCGCTCTGTTTGCGATAATGGCGGTAATACTTTTTTAAACATTTTAAAAGTGGGTCGAGTAATTAAATTAAGGCGGATATCTTTAATTGCAAACACCACGATCACCACAACCAGCAATATAATAAATACTGACATAAACACATTCCTTTACAGTTATAAAAACATTGATTTAATTATGACCGATCTTAATTTAAATACAATGGGCTGTCAGAGGAGTGCCACTAAATGATGAGCCGATTCTATTGTAATTAAAATATAATGATAAAGTAGAGTTACGCATTTATTACACACAGCAAAAAGCCCACAAAGTGTGGGCTTTTTACTACTTAACTGGTTTTAATTATTTAATTAAAACTGAAAACGCATGTTAGCAAAGTAAGCATCGTTATCTGAGTCATCTGCGTTGTTGCCGTAACCCACTTTTAAACCAATGTTTTTATTGATGAAGTGTTGAGCACCAAAGCTGTAGTTGTCTTCTTTATCGTAAGCTGCAAATACAGAAGTCGCTTTAGAGAAGTAGTAGTTTGTTTCTACGTTCCATTGGTCATCTGCTTCGTCAAGGCTTACAAATGTACCTTCTACTGTTAAGTAGTTACCTTGTTGTAAATCAACAAAGTATTTAGCAGCTACTGAACGAGAATCAAAATCATCATCTGATTCTACAGTGATACCTACATAATCTGTATCGTTTAGCATGTGGTTGTATGCTAAAGAAAAGAATGTAACGTTATCACCATCTTTTTGATCAACAAATCTTACTTTTGCAAGTAAATCTGGGTTAAAGAAATAACCAGCAGAAAGTGTGTATGACTCGTTGTTAGAGTTGTAATCAGCATTTTGGTAAGACGCACCAACAACAAAATCTTCAACGAAGTATTCACCGCCAATAGCAGTCACATCGCCAAAATCGTCATCAGCGTAGCCACCAAATACGTTGCTTTGCTTGTTAATGTATTCGAATTGGTCGTATGGACCTAGTGTGCTCTTTGGAGAGAAGTAGTAAGTAGAGTCCACGCTGATAGTATCGTTGTTATCAGTATCTGTGTAGCCTAAGTTACTGATTGATTGATAGCTATCTGCAGCGTGTGCAGCACTTGATAATAAAAGACCTGAAATAATAATTGCTAACTTTTTCATAATGAAACATCCCTATGTACATTGTTTTTGTACTTTAACTACATTGCTAAAGTGGGGGTATGCTAACGCCGCGAAACTGAACGAAAACTGAATCAAGCAATTGTATTTGTTAGGGAATTTGTAAGAAAGTGTTGGAGTAATTTATGTTAAAGTAATCGCAACAAGCTGTAAACAATTACTTTAATTTTACACCGATTTTTGTTTGTTTCTATAATGAATACTGGCTGATTATCCTATAAACATCATTTATGTTATCACCTGCTTTAAAGTCCTTGCTAATAGGCGTTGGATCTGAACCTACCCATATTTTTAACTCGGCGTCTAAATCAAAGTGCCCCGCACTCTCTTTACTGAATTTAGTAATTTTAGAATAGGCAATACTGATCATTTCCATTTTAGACCCTGTCACGCCTTGCTTATCGATTAAAATAAGTCGCTTATTAGTAAAGATAAACATATCACGGACAACTTTATACGCTTTTTCAACTTGCTCACCTTCAATAAGGGTATTTGCCAACACTTTCTCTAAATCAGCGTCATCCACTTCACTGGCATTACCCATTAAACCACTAAATAGTCCCATTATAGTTTCTCCTGTTTAAATATTTGATTTTCTAATGTATGGCCATTTACTAACTGCCGATACTGCCAATTATGTTGGCGACAAAATTGCAATAGTGCTATATCGAGCGGATCACTGGTTGGTTGATACTCAATCACGTACTCTTTGTGCTGGCTCATATAAACACGACTCACCCCCTCAAGTGCTTGGAGTTGTTGCTCCACATTTTGATACACGTCGCTAAGCATTAAGGTGTAAAAGTGCTTATCGGTGTTCACTGCTTTAGTTTGGTGCTCGCTTAATACGCCTTTATCCAAATGGAGTACTTGGGAACACAGTCGTTCTAATTCAGTTAAATCATGTGAACTTAAAATAAACGTCGCTTGGTCACTTAACTGAGATACCAACTCGCGCACTTCTCTGGCATGAATAGGATCAAGCCCTGCCGTGGCTTCATCTAACATTACAATTTGTGGTGAGCCAATTAATGCTTGCGCTATGGTTACACGCTTGCGCATACCGTGGGATAAATCCCCAGCGCGGTTTTTTGCAATTTCGCTAAGGCCCACTAAATCAAGCACACGAAGTGCCTCTACGTGGCTTTGCTTAGTACTCATGCCTTGTAGCTTGGCATAAAAACTAAGTTGTTTATCTATATTAAAACGCGGATCAAGCTGGGCATCTTGCGGTAATGCACTCACTTTATTAAATAAAGCAGCGCTGCCTGGTTTATGGCCGAGTATTTCAAGCTCTCCCATGCTAGGGGCTATATAGCCGCACAGCAAACTAAATAAAGTAGTTTTTCCTGCGCCATTAGGGCCAACAAGCGCAACGGGAGCACCTTTTTGAATCTCAAAATTCACATTATTAAGAGCCAGTTTTGAGCCGTACGATTTACTTAAATTACGCCCTGTGATTAATGATTTCATAGTGAGCTCCTTGCAAAAACACGTTGCGCAACCACAAGTAGCACCGCTGTTTGCACAAGCGGAATAGCCAATGCACCCAATAGCGGTAAGTTCTGTCCCGCTAATAACTCTATTTGCACACCAGGGAATAAATAATCAAGCACACTTAATGCGGGTATTTGCCACTCCAGCAATCCAACAATAATGCCACCGGCTGTAAAATATAAAATGGCTAACACAATAGATAAGCGAGATGAGCTCGCAAAAGTATTAATCAAACTCATTAACGCAACAAACGGCGCAAAAGTAACAATGAGAATTAAAAATATTGAAACTGCACGGCCAACGCCACCAGCAAGTAAGCTCGGATCGCGAAACCCGAGCACCGCCAATGTCGCTACCAATGTAATGCCAACTAAACAGGTTAGTACCGCTAACTGCCCTAAAAATCGACCAAAGAGTATTTCAAAGCGGGTTGAGCGCAGTGATAAAAACCTTAAAGTCCCCCTCTCTCTGTCACCCACAGTTTGATCACTACAAATAAATAAGCTAAAAACAGGAAAACTATACAAAGCAATTAGCCAATACATAGCAAATTCGGCTTCAGGCCAATCAAGTAACTTATTTAATCCAATAGAGCCGGAAATATCACGGGCTATTTGTTCAAAATCGGGGGAGCTGATAATGCCCACTGCCTGCCCTATGGGGTAACGTAAAATAACAAGCCACACTAGTGCAAAAGCCGCCAGTGCAATAAGTCCTCGTTTAGTTAAAAACATACGTACAAGCTCAAAACCCGCAATTTGAGTTAAGCGCCCTACGTTTATTGGTAATGGTGTTGCCATTGACTATCCTTAATGACGTTGTTCATGCTTTAAAATAAGCGTTATTTAACAACACTAAGTGTAAACACGTTGAATTGCTAGCAAAAAAAAGCCTACTCAGAGGTAGGCTTTGTAACAAATAATGTAATTTAAACAATTAGTAATTATAAATGTTGCTCATAAATAGCTAATGCTTGCTGTAAGTCGGCAATTAAATCTTCAGCATCTTCTAAGCCAATGTGCAAACGAATAACAGGTCCATGCTCCCATCCTGTTTGCGAGCGCAGCCCTTTCATTGATAGGTTTGCCGTTACTAAGCTCTCAAAGCCTCCCCAAGAAAAGCCCATTTTAAAATGCTGCAAGCTATCTAAAAAAGCATCAATGGCCTTTTGGTTACCGGTTTTCATTACAAACGAAAACAAACCATTACTACCGTCAAAATCGCGTTTGAAAAATTCATGCCCAGGACATGTTTCAAATGCTGGGTGGCGAATATGATCAACTAACTCGTGCTGCTCTAACCATTTAGCAACCTCAATAGCCGCTTTTTCATGCTGATTTAATCGCACCGCCATGGTACGCAAACCTCGTAGTGCTAAATACGCATCATCTGCACTGGTGCATTGCCCGAGTAAATAAGAGTGTTCACGAAGTGTTGGCCAATATTTTTTATTCGCTACAGCTACGCCCATCATCACATCTGAATGACCTACAATATATTTGGTTGCCGCTTGAATACTAATATCAACACCATGTTCAAGTGGGCGATAGTGCAAACCATTACCATAAGTGTTATCAAGCACTGTCATCACATTATGATCATTTGCCACTTGCACCATAGCGGGAACATCTTGAATTTCCATGGTAATTGAACCCGGAGATTCTAAAAACAACACTTTGGTATTGTCTTGAATGTACTCTTTTATATCTGCGCCAATCATGGGCGGATAATAGGTCGTAGTAATGCCCAGCTCCGCTAAAATCTTGTCGCAAAAATCACGGGTTGGCTCGTAAACAGTATCCACTATTAAAATATGATCACCGGACTTTAAAAACGATAACAATGTTTGGCTTATCGCTGCCGCGCCACATGGGTATAAGGCACAGCCTTCACCCCCTTCGAGTTCAGTAATTGCCTCTTGCAGGGCAAAATGCGTAGTGGTGCCACGACGGCCATAAAATAACGTTTTATCACCGCGTGTTTTAGCCGCTTCTTTAAGCTCACTCACAGAATCAAACACAATCGTTGAAGCGCGCTGTACCACAGGATTGACTACGCCATGGGTGTACGCTTTTTTGCGCCCTGATGAGACTAACTGAGTATTTTTATTTTTGCTCGACATGATTCATCCTTCTATCTGAGTACGCCAATATTCAATTAAATAACGCGAAATTGAATCAGCTCTAGGTAGCTTTAAATGCTCCCCTTGATGGTGCCAATCTTTAAATTGCGCAAGTTCTTCGCGAGAAAACCACTTTGCATCTTCAAGTTCATCTTGCTCTGTGCTTATTTCATCACTGCTTGCTGTGGCAATAAAACCTAGCATAATTGACGAAGGAAACGGCCAAGGTTGCGAAGCAATGTATTCTGCTTTTTCCACAGTAATACCCGCCTCTTCTTTTACTTCTCGGATCACGGTTTGTTCAAGGGTTTCACCAGGGTCAACAAAGCCTGCAAGGGATGAATACAATCCTTTTGGCCAAGTTGCTTGGCGACCCAATAAGCAGCGTTCAATCCCATCAGAAAATGTTTTAGTTACTACCATAATAACCGCAGGATCGGTACGCGGAAAAGTCTGGTGCAAACACGCAGGATTGTCGCATAATCGAGAGTGACCCGCTTCAACTAAGTGATTTTTGGTACCACAACGACCACAAAAACTATGAGTGGCATGCCAGTAACACAACCCACGGGCAAGCGCTGCATTTGAGCCATCTTCAAGCGCCACCTGTGTACCAAACTGGCGAATATCTGCAAACTGGGCGCCATCAATAATCGTTGCTAATAACGACTCGTCGAGTGCGGTTACATCTAGCGCAAATACGGCATTATCCTGCTCATTTGAACCTAAAAAAATAGCCTGCGTTAAATCTAAATGTGCCACCTGTAGGTAAGCCAAATACACCACCTCAGGGCTACTGTTAGCAAATAAGGTGTGATTGCCTTTAACTAAAAGCCATAAGCTGTCTGCTGTTTTTTTTGCGTCTACCCAAGTAGGGTCTTTGCGCGCATTTGAGCCTCTGTCTAATGGCATATTACTGTAGTTAAGCATGTAATTCCTTGATACTAATTGATTCTTAAAATTACCATAATCATCCACTAAACCCAATTTATTACCGCCATAAAAAAAGCCTAAATTAGGCTTAATTAATCTATGCACCCGCTGTATTAAAAATGCTCATGTTGAAGGTGGGCATTCTGCTCAAAATTACACCGAACCAACGCAGCGCTTATACTTTTTAAAGTAGTAACTGATTGTCAATTAAATGAAATTGCTCAGCACTTTGCTTAAGTACCTCTGCGGTTAATTTATCAGCACCGTATACATCACACGAAACATTGTATTGATTTTTTAAGTGCCCAAGTAATAACGCAAAGTCACCGTCACCCGAGAGTAAAATAACCTTATCAAGCTGCTTTCCCTGCTCTAGCATATCTATGGTTATACCTACATCCCAATCGCCTTTGGCACTGCCGTCACGGCGTTGAATAAAGGGTTTTAGTTTTACTTCAAAGCCAATAGCGCGCAAAATATTTTGAAACTGATTTTGCTTTTCATCACCTCGATATATTGCATAAGCAAACGCACATTCAATATCGTATTGTTGCTCTATCATTCGCCAAAAGGCATTGTAATCAAAGTTTTTACCGTAGCTTTCGCGACAGGTGTAATAAATATTTTGTACATCGACAAAAATACCTACACGAGGTTTGCTGCTTTGTTGTGAGGTCATTATTATGTCCTAATGAGTAATACTTGCAATTGCGTGTTAAGTAACCTAAATTAGTTACCAAACCCAATGTAACCAAATACGGTTACATTTTAAGATGTAACCAAAATTAGTTACATATAAATAATCTATCTGGATTTATATGATTGGTGTGATCAGCGGCGATATAATTAAATCGCAAAAAATACCTAAACAACAATACGATGCCATGCTTTATCAGCTAGAGCAAAGTTTACGTGCAAATTGTAATAAAACAACATCTTGGGATATTTACCGTGGGGATGCATTTCAGCTGCAAGTAGAAAAAAGTGAACGGTTAGTTACCACCGCTATTCTTATCTATCTACAGCTCAAATCTGCCGGCTATGAATTGCGCCAAAGCATGGCATTGGGACACATAGATAACCCTGGTACGAGTATAAAAACTGCTACAGGCTCTGCATTTACTCTCTCTGGTCATGAGCTAGATAAAATGACAAACCAACGTTTTACATTTGCTATTGCAAAACAACCAGTTGATGAGAGCTTTAAGCTAAACCTAGCGTTTGTCGATGTATTACTGTGTAAAATAACCCAAAAACAAGCAAATGCTTTGTATGTATATTTAACCCATACTAATAACAACCATGCAGCCTTAGCTAATGAGCTCAACACCAGCCGCGAAAACGTTACTAAGCTGCTTAACCTTGCTAACTATCAGCTGATAGAACGATTTATTTTACATGCACAACAACAGCTTAAAAGCATACAGCAAGGACATGACTAATGGAATTTTCAATATTGCTCGTCGCACTGATTATTAGCCACTTACTCGCTGATTTTTATTGGCAACCCATGAGCTGGGTAAACGACAGAAACACCCGTCATTTTAAAGCAAAAAAACTTTACTACCATGTATTGGTTCACGGAGTTACCAGCGCTGTCGTTGTTGCACTTTGGGAATATAGCTTTGGCTGGCAACAACTAAGCAGCGTATTACTGGCCACCGGTATTATTATGATCAGCCACTACTTTATTGATATTGCAAAATCGTATTCAAATAAAGGCGTGGTGCCTTTTTTATTAGACCAAATTGCCCATATCACCGTCCTTGTTGTGATAAGCATTTGGCTCACTGATAATCAGCAATTTACTAACAATTTTATGGCGTTATTGTTCAACGAAAAAGTGCTGTGGGTTATAACTGGTTACCTTATTATTTTAAGTCCCAGTGCGGTATTTATAAGAATGATGTTAGAGCGTTTAACTAATCACTTTTCTAGTGATGGTAGCCTCCCTTTAGCAGGACAAAGTATTGGTATGCTCGAACGAGTACTTATGCTGACATTTATTTTATTAGATCAGTTTGCTGGGCTTGGGTTTTTAATTGCCGCCAAATCCGTGTTTAGATTTGGCGACTTAAGTGCCAGCAAAGATAAACAACTCACGGAATATGTGATGCTAGGCACGTTACTGAGTGTTAGCGTTACGCTGTTTGTTGGCCTAGGCATTAATTACTTACTGATAAATTAAAAACAAAAAAGCGCTAACCTTAAAGCTAGCGCTTTTTTTGCAGCTGCGTTTAACTAAACGCAGTGACAATTAGTCGTTATTTGCTGGACGACGACGGCGCTGACCAGTGCCCCCTACCGATTGGCGTTTTGCCCAAGGGTTTTGTGCATTCTCGTCTGTTTTTGCTGCTGGCTTTTTAGAACCACCACGACGTGGGCCTGTACCATTGCCACCATTGTTAGGCTTTTTGCTATTAGGTTTGCTGCTATCAGATTTAGGCTTATTAAATGGTTGTTTTTTCTTTGGCTTTTTAGCAGGCAGTGGGCGAGCATCGAGGGCGCGCTCAGCAACAGGGTTAGCCGGTTCAAAGCCTTCTTCTTCAGCACGAGGAATTAACTCGCCAATAAAGCGTTCAATACCGTATAAATCCACTGCATCGTCGACCGTTACAAACGAAATGGCATGCCCTGATGCACCCGCACGACCAGTTCGGCCAATACGGTGAACATAATCTTCATATACATTAGGTAAGTCGTAGTTAACTACGTGTGGAAGCTCAACAATATCTAAACCACGGGCAACAATATCGGTTGCCACTAATACGCGCACTTCACCACTTTTAAAGCCTTCCAATGCTTTAACACGTGCGCCCTGAGATTTATTACCATGGATTGCTGCGCCAACAATATCATCGCGTTCCAGTTGCTTAACTAAACGGTTAGCACCGTGTTTAGTACGGCTAAATACCAGTACTTGTTGCCAATTGTTGCTACGAATTAAATGGCTTAATAAGGCCGTTTTACGCGCTTTATCGACAGCGTACACGCATTGAGTCACGCTTTTAGCAGTCGTGTTTTTGGCAGCGACTGAAATTTCAACCGGATCGTTAATTAACCCTTTGGCCAATGCACGAATGTCGTCAGAAAAGGTTGCTGAGAACATTAAGTTTTGACGTTTTTCAGGCATTTTTGCAATTAAGCGTTTAATGTCGTGGATAAAGCCCATGTCTAACATACGGTCGGCTTCATCTAAAACCAGTACTTCAACGCTATCAAATTTAACCGCGTTTTGATTGTGTAAATCAATTAAACGCCCAGGTGTGGCCACTAAAATATCAACCCCTTTACGCAGGCGCTGCATTTGTGGGTTAATTTTTACACCACCGTAAACCACAAACGAACTCACATCAGAATGCTTAGCGTATTCTTCAACGTTTTCGCTTACTTGCAACGCAAGCTCTCGGGTTGGCGTTAAAATAAGCGCACGTACATGATTACTTTTTGCTTTAGTGCCCGACGATAAACGCTCAATTAGTGGCAAAGTAAAACCAGCGGTTTTACCGGTACCTGTTTGTGCTGCGGCCATTACATCGCGACGCGCAATAATTGCTGGGATAGCTTGAGCCTGAATAGGCGTTGGCGTTTCATAGCCCTTTTCTAAAACCGCATTAACTAAAGACTGTGATAAACCTAAACCATCAAAACTCATATAAACTCTCTATTTCAAATTAGGCCAAAGTGGCCAGTTGCGCGCATTATACCTTTAGTAGCTCAGAATGCATGCCATTATTTACTTTGTGTCAAATCAATACACACAAATACTAAAAAAGCGGCTAAACAGCCGCTTTTTATTTACCTGAGCATTACATATGCTAAAGGATTATTTTACACCTAGCTCACGTAAACGCTCTTGTAAGTAGCTATCTGCTGTGTAGCGTTCAGATAACACCACATCTGGACGAGGGTGTAGAAATAATGGTAATGAAATACGTGATTTGGTTGTTGCTTTACCTGATGGATTAATTACACGGTGAATCGTTGATGGGAAGTAGCCACCTGATGCTTCTTGTAGCATGTCACCAATATTAATAATTAAACTACCAAAATCACATGGCACATCTAACCAACCACCATCGGTTTTTTGAACTTGTAAACCCGGCTCGTTTGATGCTGGTAATACAGTTAATAAGTTAATATCACCGTGCGCCGCCGCGCGAATAGCGCCTGGTTCTTCATCACCTGTCATTGGCGGGTAATGTAAAATACGCAACAACGTTTGCTCAGACTGGGCAATCATATCTTTTAAATCGATAGAGAACTTAGCACGGACTTCTTCAGGCGCTTCAGCCTGAACCCAGCTTAATAATGTTGCCGCAAACTCATTAGCTAAACGGTAGTACTCACGCACATCAGCCTCTAGTTGTGCAGGAACACGGCCTTTAGGGTAAACATGAAAGTACTCTTTAATGTCTTTTACTGTATGGCCTTTAGCAACTTCTGATACCGACGGTGGAAAATAGCCATCTTGCGTTTCTTTTGAAAATAAAAACTCATGCTTTTGCTCTGAGTTAAAAAAGTCTTGCCAATTTTTATAAATAGACTCAACTAAAGATTGCGGAATAGGATGGTTTTTTAATACGCCAAAACCAGTATTTCTCAACGATTCAACAAATTGCGCAGCCGCATCGTCCGCTTTATAATCAACTGTAGGTAATTGCATGGTACATTCCAGTAAGTAGGTTGTTAGAAGCCATTTACCAATTCGCTTGAGTAAATATCCATTAAATTAACTAAATATTACATGCTAACTACGCAAAAAAATTATATCTACTTGTTCTAGATAAGGTTTTTTAAACGCCGATAAACAACGACTTAATACATTAAATTAATCACAGGTTTATGCAAATTGGTATTACATTCAAATATAGCTGAACTACTTAATTCAAGTAATAAAGGCTGCATTTATATGCTGTGCGAGGATAGACAAACCCCTTTGAAATTATAAGGACATATGTCCGCACTCAATTGGCAAGCCCTTTCTAGCTTGATCGAGATCAAAATAATGCCAATATTGAATTTTCATCCCACCGTACCAATCTCTTATTTATCAGCACCACACACTTTATCAATTAGTTAAGGTATTCTCATGCGACAAAAAGTCTCTTTTAAAAGCGGTGAATTAGAACTTGCTGGACAACTTGAACAGCCCTCTGGTGAGGTGAAATTTTATGCCTTATTTGCCCACTGTTTTACCTGCTCTAAAGATGTAGCGGCTGCAACACGAATAAGCCGCGCACTCACTCAGCAAGGCATTGCCGTATTACGCTTTGATTTTACAGGGCTTGGTAATAGCGACGGTGACTTTGCCAACAGTAACTTTTCATCAAACATTCAAGACTTAGTGGCTGCTGCCAATCACTTAAGAACACACTTTAAAGCACCTCAGTTATTAATAGGTCACAGCTTAGGTGGTGCTGCGGTGCTTGCAGCAGCAGAGCATATACCCGAAGTGTCAGCTATTACGACTATAGGCGCGCCATCAGATGCCCAGCATGTTACTCATAACTTTGCTGCTCATTTAGATGAAATAAACCAATCGGGTGAAGCAAAAGTGTGTTTAGCTGGGCGTGAGTTTACGATTAAAAAGCAATTTATAGATGACATCGCCAAATACGATAACAGCCATATAGGCAAGCTTAAGCGTGCTTTGTTGGTTATGCACTCTCCTATTGATGCCACCGTGAATATTAGTGAAGCCGAAAAAATTTACGCCGCTGCCAAGCATCCAAAAAGCTTTATAAGTTTAGATAATGCCGATCACTTACTCAGCAATAAAGAAGACGCTAACTACGCAGCCGACGTCATTGCTACGTGGGCTAATCGCTATGTTGAATACGAGAAAACACCCTATAGTGCAAAATTAACTAACGGCAGTGTATTAGTTGAAGAAAAAGATCATCAATTCACTCAACACGTGAGTACTAAAAACCATACATGGCTTGCTGATGAGCCTACCGATGTCGGCGGCAAAAACTTAGGCCCAGACCCTTATGATCATTTACTCGCTGGGCTTGGAGCGTGTACTGCAATGACACTTCGCATGTATGCAAGTCGCAAAGAGTTACCGCTAGAGCATATAAAAGTAGAGCTTAACCATACCTGTAATTACAACCGAAATTGTGATGATTGCGAAAAAACCGGCAATATAGAGGCCATTACCCGCAAAATAACCTTACAAGGAGATTTAACTGACGCTCAGCGAAATCGATTACTCGAAATAGCCGATAAATGCCCTGTGCATAAAACGCTACATAATAGCCCTTTGGTGGTGAGTGAACTGGTAGAGTAACTTAAAACTAAAATAGCGCAGTAGGCCTGCGCTATTTTTAGGATTTTAATTTAAAAGCTGACTGTATCGTTTAATTTTCTAAAAACGCCGCTACCTCTTTACTCATTCTATCCACCAGCCATTTAGGGCCGCCATCGTACATATCGTTATGACGTGATTCTGCTATCAACGTTTGTGTAACAGGATAAACAGTTAACTCTTTATCGGTTAAAAGCACGTTCGCATCGGCTGGGTAATCACTACCTCGAAGTGTGAGCACATGTATGTTTTTATTGCGTGGCAATAACATGCGGCGGTGATCGAGCGTAATTAATTGGCTTACTTCACTTGGGTAAATAGCTGTATACAAGGCTGAGATATCCCCACCATTTGAGTGGCCAAATAAAGTGAGTTTTGTAAACTCATACTCAGGGTATTTAACACTTAGCTCATTAACTAAAAATTTGAGGGTTACAACACCCCGGTGCCAATTTTCCATACGGGTAGTCAAATAAGGCTGTGCACCATTAAGCGCAGGGTCACTTTTAAGCTCATGTGCTACCGCAATGCTTAAATAACCTTGCGCATTAAATAACTTACTCGCAAAAGTGTATTCATTGTGGCTAATGCCATACCCTGCATTTACAAATACCACTGGGCATTTGACTTGCGCGCTGCACTTAAGGTGGTTAGCTGGTAGGGTAATATTTACAGGTATAGAGCGATTACGACTTTCATCAATGATTGCATCGTCTTGGGCATAACTTGATGATGCAAATAGCATAGTGCTTAAAGTCAGTGCACTTAACATTAAACGCTTTTTTATAATTTTTAACATGCATTCCCTTGTATTACTTATACATTTTTAACTAACATTAATTTTTATTATAAAGGTTAGCGCGCGCCTTTGCTAATTTGTGCAATAATAGCGATTATTGTTTTACTATTATCGCAAAAGAATCCATTAATGAAATCATACAGCAGCATTGAACAACGCATCGACATTCTCCAAAGCAGAATTGAAGCCTACCAAGAAGAAATTAAAGTGTTACAAGCCGAGCCGAAAAGTAACAACGAACGGATTATTTTTAAGTTTATTGAAACCGGCAGTACAGGTAAAACCAAAGACTTTGTGAGAGAGCTTGGGATTAAATCACCGCGTGATAGCTTATATTCATCTGGTGATGTAACTAAACTGATTAAAGATGGCGCTGATGATATTTCGCCTGAGCTACTGAGCATAGCCCGTGCACTTGCTAGCGCGCGCAACAAAAATGGCCCTGCTTGCTAATAGTAAATATAATAACGTATTAGCCGTAAGCTCTTGCGGCTAATCAACCAGCTCGATATCAAGTCCAGCTAATAAATTTAACGCTTCAAGCCGTTCAAACTTTGCATTACTCACATCATTGCTTGTTATATCAATATTAAATTGCGAAGCGCCTACAAAGTTCGCTTTATTAAGATTTGTATTATGAAACAAGCTATATCTAAAGTCAGTGTCCGAGAAGTTGCTTTGAGTTAAGTTAGCGTGCCTAAAATCAACATCTTTGGCAAAACAACTCGTCATTGTTAAGGCTTTTAACTGTAATTCAAAAAACGAACTGTGGCTCAGCTCACACTGTTTAAAACTCACCGGTGACGTTAGCGCTAATTGCGGCCAATTTACTTGCCCCCACACTATGCTATTGAGCTTACAATTTGTAAAGCTCACCTCTTCTAGCGAGCTGTAATTCCAATTAAGTTCAGTCAAATTACAGTTAATAAATTCACACTCTATAAACCGACAGGCACTAAACTGGCTGTGACTAAAATCGCAATCAACAAACTGACATTGTTCAAACTCAATATCGCTAAAGCGCTTTGCATTTGCTGTAAAGTTTGAAAATGACTGATCAAAATAATGACTTTCTTTAAATAGCTCGCTCATAAAAATAAAGCACCTAAATTGGGTTTTGCCGAACAAAAAACCCCTTAGGTATTTAGCCTAAGGGGTTTTGATCTAACTAAAAGCTAGCTTTATTCTGCGCTTGGTAATTCTTTCTCAACTACACTAATAGCAAGCTCTGTCAGCGAATCGATGTTAGCTTTGCTTGGTGCATCGGTTAATAAACACGATGCTTGTGTGGTTTTAGGGAAAGCAATAACGTCACGAATGTTATCAGTACCACATAACAACATAACTAAACGGTCTAAACCGAACGCTAAACCTGCATGCGGCGGTGTGCCGTATTTAAGTGCGTCAAGTAAGAAACCAAATTTATCTTGCTGCTCTTGCGCTTCAATACCTAAAATTCTAAATGCCGCTTCTTGCATATCTGCATTGTGAATACGTACCGAGCCACCGCCGACTTCGTAGCCGTTTAATACCATATCGTAAGCATCTGAAATAGCCGCTGCTGGGTTTGCTTCAAGCTCACTGGCACTAATATCTTTTGGTGCAGTAAATGGATGGTGTACCGCGTGAAGTGTGCCTTCGTCATCTTCTTCAAACATTGGGAAGTCAACAACCCAAAGTGGTGCCCAGCTATCTAAATTAGTGATTTCTAAATCAATACCAATTTTTAAACGAAGTGCGCCCATGGCTTCATTTACGGTGTTGCGTTTATCCGCACCAAATAAAATGATATCGCCTGTTTGTGCATTAGTACGTTCAAGTAACTGCGTGATCACATCTTCATTTAAGAATTTAGCGATTGGCGATTGCACGCCCTCAACGCCTGCATCGCGGTCATTTACTTTCATCCATGCTAAACCTTTAGCACCGTAAATACCGATAAACTTAGTGTAGTCATCTAGTTGCTTACGAGAAAGTGATGCGCCACCTGGTACCGTTAGTACTGCAACACGGCCTTTTTCATCATTTGCTGGACCCGAGAATACTTTAAACTCTACGTCTTTTACTAAATCGGCTACATCAATAAGCTTCATTGGGTTACGTAAGTCTGGCTTATCAGAACCATATAGGCTCATTGCCTCAGAGTAAGGCATAATTGGGAAATCACCTAAATCAACATTTAGTAATGACTGCCACATTTCACGGATCATTTTCTCTGTCATACCACGTACTTGATCAGAGCTCATGAACGAGGTTTCTAAATCTATTTGAGTAAATTCAGGTTGACGGTCAGCACGTAAGTCTTCGTCACGGAAACATTTAACAATTTGGTAGTAACGGTCAAAACCCGACATCATCAACAATTGCTTAAATAACTGTGGCGACTGCGGTAATGCGTAAAAGCTACCTTTGTGTACACGACTTGGTACTAAATAATCACGCGCACCTTCTGGCGTTGCTTTAGTTAGTACTGGCGTTTCGATATCTAAAAAGCCATTTTCATCTAAAAAGCGACGTACAAAGCTGCTTGCCTTAGCACGTAATTTAATACGGTCGCTCATTTCTAAACGACGTAAATCTAAGTAACGATATTTTAAACGACGCTCTTCTGAGTTCACTTGGTTAAAATCAAGTGGCATAGGCTCAGAGCGGTTAATAATCGTTAAACCCGTGCCTAAAATTTCTACTTCGCCGGTAGCCATGTCTTTATTTACTTGGCTGTCTGGGCGAGCGCGTACAATCCCTTTTAACTGAACACAAAATTCTTGACGAAGTTTGTTAGCTGTTTCCATTAATCCTTCAACTTCCGGATCGAATACAACTTGTACTAAACCTTCTCTATCGCGTAAATCGACAAAGATAAGTCCACCAAGGTCACGTCGTTTGTTGATCCAGCCACATAGTTCAACTTCCTGATCTACGTGAGTTTTATTTAGCTGTCCGCAGTATATAGAGCGCATAGTTTTCCTGTCAGATAAAAGGCATATAGCGGTTAAACACTGTTGTTTTAAAAGTTTTTATAAACACCAAAATGAAAATAAAGCCGCTAGCAATTCAAAATAATCAAATTAAGCCCTGCATTATACCCAAGTAGGTTGAAGATGCTAGGGCGTGTTTACCTTTCGGGGTGGAATTTACAGCGCACTGTTTTGTTATTTGTTACACTACCGGCACTTTATATCAAGGCTTTTGTTAGTATGCTATACATTGGATGCCCGCAGTGGTCGAGCAACGCATGGAAAGGAAATTTATTTTCACGCCAGTGTAAAAATGCCGATATGCTCAGTGAATATGCGCAGCATTTTAATTCGGTGGAAGGTAACACCAGTTTTTATGCCGATCCCTCGCCTGACACTGTATTACGGTGGGCTGCCAGTGTACCTGATGAGTTTAAATTTACCTTTAAATTTCATCGTCGCTTTAGTCATGAACTCCAGCTTAGTAACGTGCAACATGAGCTAACCAATTGGCTTAATTTATTCGCCCCACTGTTTGAAAAAACAGGGCAAATAATGCTGCAATTACCTAAAGCGTTTGCCCCACAGCATTTAGCTAAGCTTGCCGCTTTTATTGAGTTACTTCCTAAAGAGCTAAACTATGGGGTTGAGGTACGCCACCCTGATTTTTTCAAAAAAGGTGAGGCCGAAATCGCACTTAATCAGCTTTTAATGGCACATAATATAAACCGCATTGCTATGGATACTCGGGCGCTCTTTGCAGTAAAGCCAACCACCGAAGCGCTAATAGATGCACAACAAAAAAAGCCTTATTTACCGGTACACGCTATTGCTACGGGCTCGCAGCCTATGGCACGTTTTGTTATTGCTGATTTAGAAAACGATTATAAGACCTTTTATCAGCCTTGGCTTAGCAAAGTAACCCAATGGTTGGATGAAGGTAAAAGCCCCTATGTGTTTTTTCATACCGCTGATAACCGCGAAGCGCCGCTGCTGGCTCGTCAGTTTTGCCAAGATTTGGGGTATAATCACAACGTACTCAATCCATTTAGTGGCGAAAAAGAAGCCCACCAGCAAGCACTTTTTTAAAAATAAATTCAAAATACAGAGACAATAATGAGTGAATACGCACGTTACTTTACCGGCTACCCTGCCAATATCGTTGAGCAAGTATTAAGCCTAATAAAAGCAGGAAAAGTAAGTGAGTATTTACTTAAAAAATACCCGCAGGCGCATCGTATTACCAGTGATAAGTTACTGTATAGCTACGCCACTGAGCTTAAAAAGCAGTATTTAAAAAACGCCCCGCCATTTGGACGCGCTGCGTTTAAAAAACAAGGTGATATGGTTACCAATGCGCTCGGTACCCACACGTACCGTATGCAAGGTAAAACCCGCAAGCACGATTTAGCAATAAACAGCGATTTACTGCGCGCGCCTGAGCCATTATTAAAAGCATTAGTGGTGCACGAACTCGCGCATTTTAAAGAAAAAGACCATAACAAAGGCTTTTATAAACTGTGCTGCCATATGGAGCCAGAGTACCATCAGCTAGAGCTAGATTTACGGATTTTTTGTGTGGCTATTGCGATGGGTGAGAATCCGTATAATTGAGCGGTCACCGGTCAGCGGTCAGCGGTCAGCGGTCAGCGGTCAGCGGTCAGCGGTCAGCCAAAATAATGACACACGAGTTCACAATGAAAGCCCTCGTTAACAAAAAACGCGATACTAAATCGCGTTTTTAAAATTTACTGATAGCTAAAAACTGACAGCTAGCTCGTTAGGTTTCGTTTCACTCAACCCAACCTACGTAAAAACATTAAAGCCCTAGTTCGGCCATAAAGTCGTCATCGCTATCATCTTGCTTGGGCTGTTTCGCTTTTTCTTTATCCGCTTTTTGCTTGGCTTCATTTTCGATAATATCGTCTGGGTCTATCGCTTCTACAATGTCAAAGTCGTGAAGTTTAATAAACTCTGTTTTATCCATCGCTAATTCTAAATAGAATATATTTTGGTTGCGAGTCGTAAACGTTACGCGACGTGCTTGCGGACGATCCATAGTGGTATCAACCGATATTTGCACTTGTTTATTAATAGCCATCATTTTTGGCTGATTTTGGGTAATAGAGGTATGCAGTTGTTCACGCACTTTTGACGTGAAGTCGCCCACTATTTGGTTCATCAACTCACCCATCACGTTTGAAACGTCATCAGATAAGTGGCTGTGTGCGATTTCGTCTTCTGGCATACCCATGTTACGCATATAATCGCCGTAAATTTCCATGGCCGCTTGCGCCGTAAAGTTGGTGACAACTAAGCCGGTAAAGCCCCCGTCAAATAAAACAAAACAGCCTATGTCTGGTCGCATACAAGTACGCGTTATTTTTTGTACCATGGCTGAATAGCTGATCTCGTTGCCGCTGGCTGATGAAAGTACACCCGTTACTGAGTGGCATAATGTTGCTAATATATCGTCGGTACTAATAACCTTACTTTTGCTCATTTAATAATCTCTTTTATACTTATTCTTCATAATTCTAGTCAAGCTACTGAATTTATCACTGACTATCCAGCATAAAATGTTAAAATAGCACTATTATTTTCAAAGAGACTGCCTTCGTGAGTATAAAAGACAGTATTTATGCCTCTGAGCAACAAGTAAAAGACTTTAGTTTTGATCAAAACGTGGTTGAAGTATTTCCCGACATGATCCAACGCTCGGTACCCGGTTATGCCACTATTGTAAGTACTATGGGAAAATTAGCGGGTGAGTATGCTCAGCCTAATTCTAACCTGTACGACTTGGGCTGCTCGTTAGGGGCGGTTACTTTAAGTATGCGCCGTAATATTCAAACCGATAGCTGCCACATTATTGCTGTAGATAACTCACAAGCCATGGTGGAGCGTTGTAAGGTTCATTTACAAGGATTTAGATCGGACGTTCCTGTAACGGTTACATTAGGTGATATTAACGAGCTTGATATTCAAAATGCCTCAGTAGTGGCAATGAACTTTACCCTGCAATTTATACCACCTGCGCAGCGCAAAGCGGTACTTGAAAAAATATACGCTAATTTAAAGCCCGGTGGCGTTTTGTTATTAAGTGAAAAAATTAAAGCCGAAAACGAGCAGTGCGATAACTTACTGATTGACTTGCACCACGACTTTAAACGCCATAATGGCTACTCTGAGCTTGAAATAAGCCAAAAGCGTACTGCCATTGAAAACGTAATGCGCCCCGATACACTTAGTACACATACACAACGTTTAAGCGACATTGGTTTTAGCCAAACGCAAGTGTGGTATCAATGTTTTAATTTTTGCTCAATGGTAGCAATTAAATAATTTAGAGAGTGACACATGTCTGCATGGTTTAACCAATTTTACGCTGCGATTGCACAAAGCCCACTTAGCCACTGGCTAGAAACCTTGCCTGCGCAATTAAAGCATTGGCAACAAGAGGCAAGTCATGGCGATTTGCCACAATGGCAAAAAGTGCTGAAAAACTTACCCGAGGTATCAACAAACCAAGTTGATATTGTCAGCAAAGTAGCAATAGGTGCGCCTGGCGAAATGTCTGAAGGCGAGCAAAAGCAAACCACGCATTTATTAAAACGGATGATGCCTTGGCGTAAAGGCCCGTTTAACGTTCACGGTATTGAAATAAATACCGAATGGCGCAGCGACTGGAAATGGGATCGACTGCTACCGCATATTGAGCCATTAAAAGGCCGTACTGTATTAGATATTGGTTGTGGCTCGGGGTATCACCTATGGCGTATGCGCGGTGAAGGTGCTCAATTTGTGGTGGGTATTGATCCATCTGACTTATTTTTGTGCCAGTTTCAGGCAATTAAACACTTTAACCCAGATGAAAACGTGCATTTGTTACCATTAGGTGTAGAAGCCCTGCCAGAGCTCAAAGCGTTTGATACGGTATTTTCAATGGGGGTGCTTTATCATCGTCGTTCCCCTATCGACTTTTTAGCGCAATTAAAAGCACAGCTTCGCCCAGGCGGAGAACTCGTGCTTGAAACATTAGTTATTGAAGGCGATGAAAACACCGTATTAGTACCGACCGACCGCTACGCGAAAATGCGTAATGTATGGTTTATTCCAAGCACTGCGGCATTAAAACTGTGGATGGAACGAGTTGGCTTTAAAGACGTGCAAATTAAAGATTGTGCTATTACAACGCTCGACGAGCAACGTAAAACTGACTGGATGGAAAACGAATCTTTAGTTGACTTTTTAGACCCCGCTGACACCAGTAAAACCATTGAAGGCTACCCTGCTCCACTTAGAGCAATACTCACAGCTAAAGCCTAATTTGTAGTATTAATTTTTATTTCCATATTAAAAAGCGCCATTGGGCGCTTTTTTTGTTTACTAATACAGCAACTAGCGGACAAGTGTCCTTGTCTTTAAAATCAAATCCAGATTTCAACTAGCCGCGCCCTTGCAATTGTTGTAAAATACGCGCGTTTCTAAGTAAGCATCAAAACAACTATTTTGAGGAAAACCTGTGAGCGAACAAAAACAGTCTCTAAGCTATAAAGACGCGGGCGTAGATATCGACGCTGGTAATGCACTTGTTGAGCGTATTAAAGGCGTAGTTAAAAAAACTCGTCGTCCTGAAGTGATGGGCGGAATTGGTGGTTTTGGCGCACTTTGCGAAATTCCTGAAGGTTATAAGCAACCCGTACTTGTAGCAGGCACTGACGGTGTTGGCACTAAGTTACGCTTAGCAATTGACCTTAAAAAGCACGATACTGTAGGTATCGACTTAGTTGCGATGTGTGTAAATGATTTAATAGTACAAGGCGCTGAACCCCTGTTTTTTCTAGATTACTATGCAACGGGTAAACTAGATGTAGACACAGCAGCCGACGTAGTAACCGGTATTGGTAAAGGTTGTGAAATTTCAGGTTGTGCCCTAATTGGTGGCGAAACAGCTGAAATGCCAGGTATGTATGATGGTGAAGACTACGACATGGCAGGCTTTTGTACCGGTGTGGTAGAAAAATCAAAAATTATTGATGGCACTAAAGTAGCTGCAGGCGATCAACTTATTGCCCTTGCTTCTAGCGGTCCTCACTCAAATGGTTTCTCTTTAATTCGCAAAGTTTTAGAAGTCTCTAACGCTGATACTAATCAAGTGATTGATGGCAAAACCTTAGGTGAGCACCTTTTAGAACCAACACGTATTTACGTTAAACCATTACTTGAGTTGTTCAAGCAAGTAGACGTGCATGCCCTTTCGCATATTACTGGTGGCGGTTTTTGGGAAAATATCCCACGCGTATTACCTGAATCTGCTAAAGCGGTTGTTAAAGGTGATAGCTGGCAGTGGCCAAGTGTGTTTAGCTGGTTGCAAGAAAACGGCAACATTACAACACATGAAATGTACCGCACATTTAACTGTGGTGTAGGCATGGTGTTAGTTGTACCTGCGGATGAGCTTGAAAATAGCTTAAATATCTTAAAAGATCTTGGCGAGAACGCATGGCACCTTGGTGAAATCCAAGATGCAGTTGCTGGCGAAGAGCAAGTTGAAATTGTAGGTGGTGCTGCGTAATGGCACCCACTCGTCTAGTAGTTTTGATCTCAGGCAGTGGCTCAAATTTACAAGCCATTATAGACGCCTGTGAAAGCGGCGAGATAAACGCCCATATAGCGGCTGTTATTAGTAACAAAGCAGACGCTTATGGGTTAGAGCGTGCAAAAAATGCAGGTATTGCCACACACGTGCTGAGTCATAAAGAGTTTGACTCACGCGAAGCGTATGATGCCCAGTTAATGCATATAATTGACTCTTTTGAACCAAATCTAGTTGTATTAGCTGGGTTTATGCGTATTCTAACTCCTAGCTTAGTGCAAAAATATGTTGGAAAAATGTTGAACATTCATCCATCTTTGTTGCCTAAGTATCAGGGGCTGAATACCCACCAAAGAGCAATTGATGCAAAAGACGACGTTCACGGCGTTAGTGTTCACTTTGTTACTGAAGAATTAGACGGCGGACCCGTTATTCTTCAAGCCAAAGTGCCTGTATTAGCAGACGATACAGCAGACACGCTCGCTAAGCGTGTGCATGCGCAAGAGCACATAATTTATCCTTTGGTGGTCAAGTGGTTCAGTGAACAACGACTTACGATGGAAGCAGATTATGCAGTTCTTGACGAAAAACAACTTCCTGCACACGGCGCGCACTACCCAAAATAAAAAATTAAGTGCCTGGCTATTATGTGCGGGCACTTTATTACTTCCTACCAGCCTGATTGCAGGTGAGTTAACCCAGTATCAAGCCAGCTACGATATTTTGCGCAAAGGCGCAAATCATGGTACAGCCGAGCGGACGCTTAAAAAACTCGATAATAATAACTACCAAGTCACTTACCATAGCGATATTGAATGGATGATTTTCTCTGACTCACGTCAAGAGTCATCAACTTTTAGCTTTGCTAACGATAAAGTAGAGCCTATTCAGTACTCTATGATCCGCACGGGGACTGGGCCTGACAAAAAGTATGAAATTAACTTTGATCGTCAAACACAAACTGTCACCAGTAACACCAGCGACTACCCGTTAAAATGCCAATGGCATGATAACTTCCAAGATGGTATTTCTTATCAAGTGCAAGTTCGAGAAGGACTTAAAAAAGGAAAAACCAGTTTCTCGTTTCCACTGGTTGATAAAAAAGGTAATTGCCGTGACTACGACTTTGAAGTGGTAGAAACCGAAATGATTTCCTTACCGATTGGTAACGTAGAAGCCATTAAAGTAAAACGTTTATACGACAATGACAAACGCCAAGCCTTAGCATGGTTTGCCCCAGAAATGGATTATATGCTCGTGCGCATGTGGAAAGGTGAAAAAGGTGTGGAACAGTTTGAAGTGCAGATGAAATCGTTTACCGTGATCAATCCACCGGCTTTACCTGAAGAAGTTAAAAACGAAATAACCCCCGAATAAATTACTTACAAGATGCAATACGAAACGCCCAAGTGTGACAACCATAACTTGGGCTTTTCATTTTAATACTTAGATTTGAAACTTTAAGTTGGGTTTCGTTTTACTCTACCAACCTACATTAATTCACCCATTTTAAATAACGCAAACTCTCCTGGCTGCATTTTTTGCCAGCGTTCATCGTTGGTTAGCGGCCTTGTTGCTATAACCGTTACCACATCGTTTGGCGTGGTTTCTTGTTGAAAGTCGACCACCATGTCGGCATCAATAAGTGTTGCTTTACCAAACGGTGCACGGCGCGTTATGTAATGTAAATTATTAGTACAATACGCTAAAACAAATACACCATCGGTCAATAACATATTAAACACGCCTTTTTCACGTAGCGTATGCGAAAGCTTAGCCGCATATCTAAAAACCGACGCCATATTACTTGGTCGCTGCGGGTACTTTTCACGAATTTTGTCAAGCAACCAGCAAAATGCCAACTCGCTATCGGTATTACCCACAGGTCGATAATATTCAGGTTTTAAATCATGATAATTTGAAAGCTGCCCGTTATGAGCATAGGTTATTTCACGCCCCCACAACTCACGAGTAAACGGGTGGGTGTTTTCAAGACACACTCGCCCGCGGTTGCCTTGACGAATATGACTTATCACCGATACGCTTTTAATCGGATAAGCTTTAACTAATTTAGCTATTTCTGACTGGTAACTTGGCTCGGGATCTTTAAAGGTTCTACAACCTTTGCCTTCATAAAAAGTAATGCCCCAGCCATCTTTATGCGGCCCCGTATTGCCACCGCGCTCCAACAACCCTGAAAAACTAAAACAAATATCCGTTGGCACATTGGCTGACATGCCAAGTAATTCACACATAAAATAAATAAACCTTTAAAAAGCTAAACATAGAATATCGTTCTATTTTTAATAAGCGTACACTAATCACCATAAGTATATTTACTTAATTAAACTTATATTACTACTAGATTAATTGATTTTTTTAATGCTTATATTTTTTATGATAAGCCAAAATAAACCATTACAGCCAAACTGTTCGTATAACATACGACGCATTGTAATAATCGTACCGATAACTACACTTTAATCTAAGTAATGTACTTGAAACTTAGCGTTACTAGCGCTACTCTAAACGAGGTGGTCTGACCTCTATTAAGGAATTAGCAATGACACTCATATTTACACTCGGTTTAATCGCACTGCTCAGCATTGCGCTTTACCACAGAGCGAGTTGGAACACAGCACTTGGTGTTTCTGCCGCAACATTATTAATTGGTACCTTTGCTGGTGCTTTTGGTTTAATTAGCTGGGTGATCTTTTTAATCATCGCAGTGCCTCTTTCTGTTACTGGCATTCGTCAGCAATATATTATCAAGCCTATTTTCAAGGTCTTCAAAAAAGTTACACCGAGCATGTCTGACACCGAAAAGTCAGCTATTGATGCCGGTACAACTTGGTGGGAAGCTGATTTATTTTGTGGTAACCCAGATTGGAAAAAGCTTCACCAGTATCCAGTTCCAAAACTTACTATTGAAGAGCAGGCATTTATCGACGGCCCTGTTGAAGTTGTATGTAGTATGCTGGACGATTGGGAAGCTACGCATGAGCTAACTGATTTACCTCAGGATGTATGGCAATATCTGAAAGATAACAAATTCTTTGCCATGATCATTAAAAAGGAATACGGCGGCTTAGAATTCTCTGCATTTGCACAATCGTGTGTACTGCAAAAACTAACCAGTAAATCAACATTGCTTTCGTCAATTGTTGGTGTACCTAACTCGTTAGGCCCGGGTGAGTTATTACAGCACTACGGTACTGAAGATCAAAAAAATCATTACTTACCGCGTTTAGCAAGCGGTCAAGAAATTCCATGTTTTGCTCTTACTTCGCCAGAGGCAGGTTCTGATGCAAGCTCAATTCCAGACTATGGTGTAGTATGTAAAGGGCAATGGAATGGCGAAGAAGTAGTCGGTGTAAGCCTTACATGGAACAAGCGTTACATTACACTTGCACCTGTAGCTACGGTTCTTGGTCTAGCATTTAAATTACAAGATCCAGATGGATTATTAAGTGACGTTAAAGAGCCTGGTATTACCTGTGCACTTATCCCAACAGATACCCCTGGGGTAGAAATTGGTCGTCGTCACTTCCCGCTTAATGTGCCGTTCCAAAATGGCCCTACTCGCGGTAAAGATATTTTTGTACCACTTGATTACATTATTGGTGGCCCAGAAATGGCTGGTCAAGGCTGGCGTATGCTCGTTGAATGTTTATCGGTTGGTCGTGCAATTACGTTGCCGTCAAATTCAGCCGGTGGCATTAAAATGATTGCTGTAGCAACCGGTGCTTACAGCCGTATTCGTCGTCAATTCCGCTTACCAATTGGTAAAATGGAAGGGGTTGAAGAGTCAATGGCGAAACTTGCCGGTTATGCTTACAGCTCAGACGCTGCAGTAAGTATGTCTACTGGCGCGGTTGATTTAGGCGAAAAACCATCTGTTATTTCGGCTATTATTAAATACCACCTTACCGAGCAAATGCGCGATGCCACCATTCATGCAATGGATGTGCTAGGCGGTAAAGGGATCATGCTTGGGCCAAATAACTATTTAGGTCGTGGCTATCAAGGTGCACCTATTGCCATTACCGTTGAAGGTGCAAACATCTTGACCCGTAATATGATTATTTATGGTCAAGGTGCTATTCGTTGTCATCCATTTGTACTTACCGAGCTAGGTGCGTGTGAAATTGAAGACCGCGAAGAAGCGCTTAACGTATTTGATAAAGCGCTAATGGGCCACATTGGCTTTACCATGTCTAACCTAGTGCGCACTAAGTGGCTTGCACTTACTGGCGCTCGCTTTACTAGCGTACCGTACAAAGACGAAACGGCAGAGTTTTATCGTATGGCTTCACGCTTTAGTGCATCACTTGCACTTATGTCTGATATTAGTATGGCAGTATTTGGTGGTTCACTTAAACGTAAAGAACGTATTTCAGCACGCTTAGGTGACTTATTAAGCTACCTTTACTTAGTGTCTGCAACGCTTAAACGTTATAACGACGAAGGCCGTAAAAAAGAAGATTTTGCACTGGTTCAGTGGAGCTGTCAGGATCACCTTTACCACTGTCAACGTGCGCTTGCTGATTTAATCAACAATATGCCATCTGCACCACTTCGTGGCGTATTAAAAGTATTGTTATTCCCGTTTGGTCGCCCGGTTCGTAAACCTACCGACAAACTTGAGCATAAGCTAGCGCAATTACTGCAAGTGCCTAGCGAAACGCGTAATCGTTTAGCAAGTTATGTATACCTTACAAACGAGCCGCTTAACCTTGTAGGTCGTCAAGAGCAAACGCTTAAAGATGTGCTAGAGGTAGAGCCTTTATTTGAACGCGTATGTAAAGAGAAAGGCGTTAAATTGCCATTCTTCCAACTTGATAAAGTGGCGCAAATGGGCTTAGAAGCCGGCATTTTAAGCCAAGCTGAAGCTGATAAGTTAGCAGCTGTTGAACAAGCTCGCTTAGACGTTATTAACGTTGACGACTTTGACCCTGCAGATTTACTTGCCGGCAAAGCAGCGCGTAATAGCAAAGCTAAATCTAAAAAGGCAGATGCCGCTTAACTAGTTTAGTAAAGCTAGCAGCAACCCTGTTGAAATTAGCCAAACCAGCGCATAATGCGCTGGTTTTTTTTGTGCAAGGTAAACCTGTAATACACACCACATATTTCCAATGACAAATAATACAATATGAGTGTAACCAAAAATAACGCTATAACTTATTGTGGCTAATAAAAACAGCAATATGCTAGGTAAAAACTGGCTAATATAAAAGGCGCGTTCTTGCTCGCATGTTTTAAAAAACAATCGATACTGCTCATACACCCTACCGCAATCAAATTGCAATGAACTACTAAAGAGTACAATAAAAGCCATGGCTAATATCACAAGTATAGGTACTAAATCAGCACGTTCGTTTATTAGCGCAGCTGATGCCATGAATACACATAAAAGTAACGACACGCGCCAAACAAGTGTCCAACAATGGTTTAATAAATAACAAAACCAAAAGCCCAATAATGAACTTACTGCAATACGCCCGTTAACATTAACCACGGGGACAAAAAGGCTCAGCGCAAACGATAAAGAAAAGCCCATATGATAAGTGAGCGGCTGCATATGAATAGGAACCAGCACTAATATCGTGCTAAACAAAAAGCCATATACCAGTGCGCTGGTTTTGTATAAACACAAAACGCCCAAGCTAAACTGCAGCAACATAAATACAATAAAATGCGGTACTTTAACCCATTGTGATAGCGTTAAATCTAGCGCAATTAATACACTGGCTATAAGCCATGCATTACTGAGCGTTAATAGTTTAATATCGACTAAATATAACCAAACTGATCGTGCAATAGTTTGCTGAAATAACCGCTGCTTACTATTTTTAATTGCTGACTTCATTGCGCTGAGCATCACACTTTGTAGTAACAAATAAAATAAAGCCATTTGTGCACCGTATTGGGGTGCTGCGCTGCTGTCTATAATTTTTCCAAGGCCTAAAAAAAGTAGCAATATCAAACCCAACACTGACGAGCCTAACACCACTAAAAATAACAACCCAAAGCTTTTTAGTTGTAACAATAATTGCGTGAGTTCAGTTTTGTAAGCCTGATAACGATAATCCATAAAAGAGCGATATTGCCCGATTGATTGTTTTAAATTTGCAATCATAACGGTATACACTCAAAGCCACGCTCAATAAATGGCGCTGGTTCATGGCAGGTGATGACTATTTGCCCATTTGGCTTATCTATTAGATATTCATCAAGCAGTACTAATAAATACTGAATACTGGCTTGATCAAGTGCTGCGCTGGGTTCGTCTAGAAGTAAATAAGGTGCATCACGCATAAGCGCTAAAATTAACTGGCATTTCTTTTGATTACCTGACGACAGCGCATCAAAACGAGTATTTAAAAATTCATTGAAATTAAACCCATCTATTATTGTCGTTGGCCAATCACAACCCAGCGTATTCACGGACAAGTTAATAATTTGCTTTGCCGTAAGAAAGTCAGGTAAAGCAATACAGTCTGAGGCTATAGCAACTTGTTTATGCGGTTCGGTTAATGCTTTTTTAGAAAATAAAATCTGCCCACTTTGGCGCGTTTCGAGCTCTGCCAACATCATCAACAGCGTTGTTTTACCTTGGCCATTAGGCGCTTCAATGCATATTTTAGGTGCACAAAACTGCACACTATAACCACTGTACAATACGTTTTCAGCAAACTGTTTATGTAACCCAATGACTTCTATCATAAATACTCCCTGATTTTGAAAGTGAATTATAACTGGTTTTCTATTTTCGTGGGCTACATGGTTTGTAACACTTTATTGCAGTTCGAATAGGCTAATTACTTGCGTTTAAAAAACCTTCGGTTAACACTAAAAGTCCATAATTATAATCCAAGGAATGTATCTATGAAAAAAGCCCTCAAATTTGCCTGTATTACCTGTGCAGTATCAATTGCATTAACAGGTTGCAGTCAATCTAATAATTCAGCCTCTACCCCTGTGGCAACTGAGCAAACACGACAAGTAAAAACCTATAACGCTAAAACCTTTTTTGATACAACATCTATCATGGGCAGTAGCTTTTCCCCGACTAGCGATAAAGTTCTAGTTAGTAGCGATGAAAGCGGTATTTACAGCTTGTATGAAGTTGACGTAAAAACAGGTAGCAAAACGCGCCTAACCAATTTTGAAGACAGCACCTACCCTATTCGCTATTTCCCAAATGATGAGCGTGTACTATTTACCAAGGACTCAGGCGGTAATGAGCGCTACCATGTTTATGTGCGTGAAGTTGATGGTTCAATCAAAGATTTAACCCCAGGGGAAGAAACCCGCGCGAGTTTTGCAGGCTTTACTAAAGATGGCAGTCAGTTTTTTATTACCAGTAATCAACGCGATGCCAAGTTTATGGACTTGTATCGCGTAGATAGCAAAACCTATAAAGTCACGCCCGTTTATCAAAACACACAAGGACTAGATGTGGGCGCAATTAGCCCCGATGGACGCTACATTGCGCTGTCTAAAAATAATACCAATAAAGACAGCGATACGTTTATTCTTGATACCTATAAGAAAACCCTCAAGCCGCAATTAATTTCAAAACACGATACACCAGCACAATATACGCCTGAGACCTTCTCTGTAGACAGCAAATATTTATACTACTCAACAGACGCTAAAGGAGAGTTTTCAGAGGTGTGGCAATATGAGCTCGCCACAGGCAAGCACAGTCCAGCATTAAAAGATGATTGGGACGTTAGCTTTATTGATTTTTCTAAATCTGGGCGATACCAAGTAAGCGGTGTAAATGCTGATGCCAGCACAAAGGTCACAGTAAAAGACACGCAAACAGGGGATGAAATTGCCATGCCTAAATTACCTGCGGGAAATCTACGTGGTGTGAATTTCTCAAGCGATGAGAAAACCATGGCGTTTTATTTAAATTCAGATACCTCACCAAGCAACTTATTTGTTTGGCAAGTTGGCAGTAATGAAGCCAAGCAACTTACCAACACATTAAGTGAAGATATAGATCAAAACGACTTAGTAGAGAGCACCATTGTGCGCTTTAAAAGTTTTGATGGTTTAGAAATACCGGGCGTATTATACAAACCAAAACAAGCCAGCAGCACCAATAAAGTACCTGCACTTATTTGGGTGCATGGCGGCCCAGGTGGGCAAAGCCGAACTGGTTATAGCGCAATGCAGCAACATTTAGTTAATCATGGCTATGCTATTTTTGCCGTCAATAACCGCGGTAGCTCAGGCTATGGTAAAACATTTTTCCATTTAGACGATAAAAAACATGGCACCGATGATCTACAAGATATTATCTACGGTAAAAAACACTTACAAAGCCTAGATTGGGTCGATGCAGATAAAATCGGCATCATGGGTGGTAGCTACGGCGGTTTTATGACCGCAGCCGCGCTTGCCTTTAAACCGGAAGAGTTCAAAGTAGGTATCAATATTTTTGGTGTGACTAACTGGGTACGCACACTGAACTCAATTCCACCATGGTGGGAAAGCTTTAAAAAGGCGCTTTACGATGAAATGGGCGATCCTGCCACCGATGGTGAACGTCACCGTGCTATTTCACCGCTGTTTCATGCCGATAACATCACTAAGCCTTTAATGGTAATACAAGGTGCTAATGATCCACGCGTATTACAAGTTGAAAGCGATGAGTTGGTTGCTGCGGTTAAAGCTAATGGTGTGCCAGTAGAATATGTATTATTTGATGATGAAGGACACGGTTTTAGCAAAAAAGAAAACCGTATCAGCGCCTCAAACGCCTACCTCAACTTTTTAGATACTTACTTAAAAGAGTTATTTGGCCCACAAGGATAATTGCAAGCCAATTTATATTAAAGCCTGCTGCGTTTTCATGTACGCAGGCTTTTTATTACTTTTTTATTGCTTGGTTAATCTGGGTTCCAGTAAAGCGAACGCCAAACCAAATACAGCAGCCAAAATACCTAAAAACTCAAACCAACTATTGCCTGCATGTGGTATTGTTCGCGAGAGTTCATCTACGTTATAAAGTCGTTTACCTCCCTCGACTTCTTCAACAAATGATTCACCGATGTATTCATCCATTAACTTAAAACTGGGTACCCTTCTGGCCAGCATTTCACGCGTTTTTTCCTCTCTTTTCTCTCGGTTTGAATCAATAATATAATTGCTCCAATGAGTAAAAACATTCAGGGGTTCATCTGTTTTGATCACACCCAGTGATTTGTATTCGTAAAAGCGTTCATTGAACAGATAATTTTTATGTCCTGCATAAAATAATGCACAGCCAAAAGAAATCAGAAACATAGCGAGGTATATAATTTTACGCTGTGCGACTGAGCTCTTTACTGCTTTACTTTTAAACCACAGCTCTAAATCGGGTATTTGCATGAGTCTTGTTTTGTCATGGCTGTAGGTAAGGGGCTTCATAAACTCATCAATTGAAAGGTCTAATGCTATCAATAAAGCTCTAAATATTTCATTCGAGGGAATTGATTTATCGTTTTCAAGTTTTGATAAATAACTTTGCTCTATACCTACTTGCTGAGCAAATTCAGGTTGGCTCAATTTTTTATTATTTCTTAGCTGCTTTAATTGCTGACCTAATGTACTCATCTTAATGCTTCCTTTTTTAAAGTGAGATTAGATTCTTGGTAATTCATGCAGAGATAAGAAGCTGAATATTGAAGAATAGACAAGAATATTAGCAGGTTAGTATATAAGAGTCGAGCTGATATCTGATAGCTGATAGCTGATAGCTGATAGCTGATAGCTGATAGCTGATAGCTGATAGCTGATAGCTGATAGCTGATAGCTGATAGCTGATAGCTGATAGCTGATAGCTGATAGCTGATAGCTGATAAAAATGATGTTTGGATTTATTAATAAGTAAATTATTTATTGCTTGTTATTGAGGAAATAACAAGTGGCGGAGTGGACGGGACTCGAACCCGCGACCCCCGGCGTGACAGGCCGGTATTCTAACCAACTGAACTACCACTCCGCAGTGGTATGTGCATAGGGTAATGCACTTACTAATTTTGTTACGATATCAAATGGCGGAGTGGACGGGACTCGAACCCGCGACCCCCGGCGTGACAGGCCGGTATTCTAACCAACTGAACTACCACTCCGCAGAGATATCTTTTTACTTGTCATTACTTAATTTGTTGGCGGAGTGGACGGGACTCGAACCCGCGACCCCCGGCGTGACAGGCCGGTATTCTAACCAACTGAACTACCACTCCAGCATACAAATTTTGTAATATAACAGTGTTTAAATAGTTGGCGGAGTGGACGGGACTCGAACCCGCGACCCCCGGCGTGACAGGCCGGTATTCTAACCAACTGAACTACCACTCCAGCGCGTATTTAAACTGTTATTTTTTCTTATTGGCGGAGTGGACGGGACTCGAACCCGCGACCCCCGGCGTGACAGGCCGGTATTCTAACCAACTGAACTACCACTCCATAATAAGAATATGTTTTACAACCATATGTTGTGTAAGTGTTGGCGGAGTGGACGGGACTCGAACCCGCGACCCCCGGCGTGACAGGCCGGTATTCTAACCAACTGAACTACCACTCCAGCTTTTACTTACAAATTGTCGAAAATTGGCGGAGTGGACGGGACTCGAACCCGCGACCCCCGGCGTGACAGGCCGGTATTCTAACCAACTGAACTACCACTCCGCATTTTCGTTGCTGTCTGAGTCTCCCCTGACAGCGGCGTGAATAATACGAACCAGCCCCTACTTCGTCAAGGGCTTTTTTGTTTTTTTACAGGTTTTTTAGTCATCTGACATCGAAAGGTTTAAAATTTCACCTGTTTTGTCATTTTTTGAGCCATTTTCTGCATCAGTTGTTTTTTGCTGTTCTGATTTTTTTGCCTCGGTTGCTTTCTTTTTCTTTAAAAAAGCAAAATTCAATTTAAGTTTTATTGGTTTATTCTGCACAAAAACACGAATACATAACCAACCAATAAATAATATGACCAAATTCCCACCAATAATTAAACTTACCATTACACCGGTTGCCATTACTTTTGGTTTTATAACAGGCTCTGGAATATTTTCTTCCTTAATGAGGCTCGCTTTTGGAATTTCAGGAATAACTTCTATCGGTCTTTCTATTTCAAATAAATAGGTTGGCAACGTAGCCATAAACTCTCTGTCATTTACTGTTGAGCCAAACACAGAAATTTCAATGTTGTAACGTCCCCATCCGTAATCTTGTAAAGCCAGTTCTCTTACTGCGGTGTTATTAGTGTCTAAGTAAAATACTTGCTCTTCATTATTGGGATAATAAATTTTCCCTTGCATGATCACGGTTTCAGGCTTTAATAACTTTTCATCAATATTTATAGTAATACGGTGATCGTCCCCCTCATCGGTTGCTTCAACTGAGGTAAAACTAAAAGGCGGCTCATGCACAACTATCGTGTCTTGAACAACTCGTCGCTCAAGGACATCGGTGGTAATATAAAGTTCTGGCCGCCACTCGCCTGGAGTAAAATTTAAAGTAAACTCACCCGTAAACACACCGTCTTTTGCACTTTCATCAAATCCGTAGCCATCGTCTTTAAATTCAGTAACTTGCTGTATGCCCGCTCCAAAATTTTCAAAATTTTCATTATTAGTACTCACAAAACTCACATTGAGCGATACCGCATCTTTGAAAAGATTAGCGCGAATGGGCTCGCCATCATTTAAAATCTCACCGGTTACCTTTACAGTTTCACCCTGAAAAAGAATCTTAGGGAGTGGATCAACCTTAAGTGATAGCTCACCAATTACAACAATACGGCTCTGTGGCATTATTTGGCCAATAACTTGCCATGGCCCAGGCATAGGGTTGCGAATAACCACTAGGTCGTAATTTAATTCGTCGTACCAATCTAGGCTGGTGTTTCTTACCGCATTGGTTGCAAAGTACTTAGTGCCATCGGGTCTAACTAAAATAACGGCAGGCGAGCCAGGACGTCTAAAAAATATTAATTTTATTTCATCAATTTTGTCATCTATACGAAAACGGTTATCCAGTAACGGTATTTCATTTTGTTTTCCGCTGCCTTTTAACTCTTCAACTTGTTTAACGCTGTGTGCATCGGGAATGAAGCACGCGGCGATTAAAAACAGTGAAACTACTAATAGCGTTTTCATAATAGTGCCTTATTCAGCGCGCCATAAACAATGGCCGCCCTCCTTTTGTACAATGTCTAAACGTGATTGATGTGCGCTTTGCTCTGCTTCGCTTGCTGCTACAACAACCAATGGGGCTCTATCGCTGTTTAAGCGCCTAATACCGCCCTTTTGATCTTCACTTGAGTCATCTTTATTTTGATTAAGATTTAGCTTTACTTGTCCCCCGGTCATTGCCAAGTAAACATCGGCTAAAATCTCAGAATCCAGTAAGGCGCCGTGTAACGTACGCTTAGTGTTATCAACATCGTAGCGACGGCAAAGCGCATCTAGGTTGTTCTTTTGTCCTGGATGCAAGTCACGCGCCATTTTAAGGGTATCAAGCACGCCACAAAAATCATGGGTGTTTTGATAACCTTGATTTAATAACGCAAATTCATTATCCATATGGCCAATATCGAACGGCGCGTTATGAATAACGAGTTCTGCGTCTTTAATATAGTCAAAAAACTCTTGGGCAATGTCTCTAAAAAGCGGTTTGTCACGTAAAAATTCGTTGGTAATACCGTGAACGTCGATTGCTTCTTCTTCAATGCTGCGTTGTGGATTTATGTAAACGTGAAAATTATTGCCGGTTAACCGACGATTCATTAGCTCCACACAGCCTATCTCAATAATACGATGCCCTTGTTTAGGGTCGATGCCGGTGGTTTCTGTATCTAAAACTATTTGTCTGCGTGCCATATCGAATTAAGCCTGACTCTGGTATCTTTCTATAATCACTTTATTGTACATAATATCAAGGTAAAACAGTGCAAAAAACCGTAGAGATTTACACCGATGGTTCGTGTTTAGGTAATCCAGGCCCCGGTGGTTATGGTATTTTTATGATTTATGAAGCCCACGAAAAAAAATTAAGTCAAGGTTACAAACTCACAACAAACAACCGCATGGAAATGCTAGCTGCCATTGTTGCGCTAGAATCACTTAATCGTTCATGTCCTGTTACCCTGACTACCGATAGCCAATACGTAAAACAAGGCATTGAGTCGTGGATCACCAATTGGAAAAAACGCGGTTGGCAAACCTCTGCTAAAAAGCCGGTTAAAAATGTCGACTTATGGAAACGTCTCGATAAAGCCTGCACCGAGCACGATGTTACTTGGAAATGGGTAAAAGGTCACAGTGGCCATAAATATAATGAAATTGTTGACGACCTTGCCCGTGATGCGGCCAGCGGCAACAACTTAATTGATGATGAAGGTTACCAACCGTAACCCTCAACATCGCACTATTTTTTATTTTGCTGATAATGTTGTTTTGAGGTTTGCCTAAGCCCTACCCCTTTTATTGGCGCAAATTGTGGCCGAGCATGCCACTTAGGTTTTATTGGCGTAAGTGGCGCAACGCGCTTTCGTGCCACCAGCAAATATACACTGCCCATAGGTTTTAAATATTGCTTGGTAAAGCTGCGCCAAAACGCAAACCGCGACAACCGGTTACCGCGTGCCAACGATGAATAAATAAAGCGTTCATCGGCCACAATTTCAAACCCAAGCAAATTAAGCCAGTCTTTTACCCGTGCAGGGGTAAAAAAGCGCCCTGTCCACGGTAATTTTTGACCACTAAATGGCAGTAATTGCGCTAACCCACAAAAGCTAAACGGATTAAAACCGGTAATGGCAATATAACCGCCGGGAATAAGCGTACGATGAGCCTCACGTAATATATGATGCGGATCTGAGTGATACTCTAAACAATGGCTCATAATGCACGCATCTATACTGTGCTCATAAAAAGGCAGTTCGTCTATGTCAGCCACCACTCCGGTATAAGGGCCTGGCTCTGCAACGCATACTTGATGCTTAATGGAACTTTTGCTGGTATCTAACTCGCCACTTAAATTACCCAATTTAAGCATATGATAGCCAAACATACGTGGTAACCACGGCGACAATTTGCGTTCTATATCACAACGTAAATAATCACCATGCGGAAACTGTTGCCATGACAACGGTTTGGGGCCTTCTTGAAAACTAAGGGCTGGTTTCATTATATAAGCTCGTTATAATATTAATTAAATACCACTTTATAGAGCAACGATACATGGTGCAAGTCAAAGCAATTAAAGCCTTTTCTGATAACTACATTTGGTGCTTAACCACCGAGCATAATAATCAAGCGTGGGTGGTTGACCCTGGCCAATCTGCGCCGGTCACTGAGCATTTAGCACAGTATAATTTAACCCTAGGCGGTATTTTAATAACGCATCATCATTATGATCACACTGATGGCGTTGCCCAATTAGTAAAACAGTATCCAAACGTTGAGGTTTACGGCCCAAGTAACAGTCCATTTAAAGGAATAACAGAGCCTTTAAATGAAGACCAAACGATTACCGTTTTAGGCACCTCATTTAATATTATCACCACGCCTGGCCACACACTCGATCATATTTGTTATGTTAATGATGCACTGGCCTTTACTGGCGACACCCTATTTAGTGGTGGTTGTGGGCGCTTATTTGAAGGCACTCCAGAACAAATGTGGCATTCCTTTAATAAACTTAGTGCACTACCGAGTGATTGCAAAGTGTATTGCACTCATGAATACACCCAAGCGAATTTGGCGTTTGCAAAAGCGGTTGAGCCACGAAACCCTGAACTACTCGCCTACAGTGAACGCGTTGATCACAAACGTAATAAAGATGAAATAACGTTGCCAAGTACCATAGGCCATGAGCTGAAAATTAACCCTTTTATGCGTAGTAATTTGCCAAACATTACAGAATTAATACCAAAAGAATATTGTTTAGTTACAAAAAACAATGAACCTTGGGAAAACTTTGCTAGTCTGAGAAAGTTCAAAGATCATTTTTAATTTGGGCCTGTTGACCTTTCAAGGTTAAACATGCGCTAGCAACAACAATAATAAAACGATTAGTTAATAAACAATAAGTTAACATTTTCTAATCATATTTGTTTGAAACTTTTAACGGTCATAAGTGGCAATGTTGACTCATTATGGGTAGTATTCGCCGAGTTTTTTACCCTATGTATTGGTATTTATGAATAAATCTCCTCTTTTATTGCTCTTAGCGATGACGCTAAGCGGTTGTCAAACACTGACAACGTTAAACACAGATTCACAAAATCAGGCACTAGAGCAGCTTGAAGGCGCAAGCCCAAACGATATTAGCACGGCGCTGATGATGAACGCGCAATATCAACAAGTGAACGATATCGAAGAGGAAGCCCCTGTGTTTGACGATGTTTGGGAGCGTATTCGTTACCAATTATCTATCGATATTCCCCAAAATCGCCCAGTGGTCGCTGAGCGTAACTATTATGCGCGCCATCAAGCATACTTAGATCGTATCTCTAAACGTGCTGAGCCGTATTTGCACTTTATTGTTGAAGAAATTGAAAAGCGTGAAATGCCAATCGAAATTGCACTTTTACCTATAGTAGAAAGTGCTTTTGACCCTTATGGCTACTCGCATCGCACCGCATCGGGTATTTGGCAATTTATGCCAGCAACCGGCGAGCGTTTTGATTTAAAACAAAACTGGTGGTATGACGGCCGTCGCGACATTGTGCAATCAACTCGCGCAGCGCTTGATTATCTCTCATACTTACACAAAACCCTTGAGGGTGACTGGCTGAACGCAATTGCAGCTTATAACTCAGGTGAAGGCCGCTTACTGCGTGCGATTAAAAAGAATCGTAAAAAGCATTTACCTACCGATTTTTGGTCACTTGATTTACCTCGTGAAACCACTGCCTACGTGCCTAAATTATTAGCATTAGCCGATTTATTAAAGCGCGCTGATGATTTTAATGTGTCATGGAAGCCTATCATTAACGCGCAAGTGGTTGAAGTGGTCAATATTGAGTCACAGATTGATTTAGCGCTGGCAGCCGATATGGCTGACATGACCCTTACCGAGCTATACAGACTAAACCCTGGATTTAACCGCTGGGCAACAGACCCTGATGGCCCACACTTTTTATTAATACCCACCGATAAAGTAGAGCAATTTACAGAAAAATTGGCTGCAACTGACATTAAAAATCGTCTTCGCTGGCAACAATACAAAGTTAAAAAAGGTGATAGCCTGTCGGTAATTGCCAGTAAATTTACCACTAGCACCAATGCAATAAAGTCATTAAATAAGCTTAATTCAAACGTCATTCGTGTTGGCCAACAAATTTTAGTGCCGCTAACAGATGGTAAAATTAACAGTGAACATTTACCTCAGCAAGTACGCGCGGCCGCTAATAAAAGTTTGCGTACTAAGCTCTCACACACGGTAAAAAGTGGCGACACATTGTGGGACATAAGCCGCGAATACGATGTCACTATGGGTGAATTAGCTAAGTGGAATAAACTGAAGAAAAATGCAGTGCTGCGTTTAAATCAAAAATTGGTTGTTTATAAATCAGCAAATCAGCCTAAAGAGTCAGCGAATAACACCAACCGCACCATTACTTATAAAGTGCGTCGGGGTGATTCATTAGCGCGTATAGCCTCTAAGTTTAATTTAACCGTGAGCGATATAATTAAATGGAATGACTTGGCTGGGCAAAAATACTTACAGCCAGGCCAAAAGCTTAAACTCAAGGTTGATGTGAGAAGTAGCTAATAAACATAACCAATAAATAAAAAAAGAGCGCATGCGCTCTTTTTTTATTTGGCTTAGCTTACAATGCCCAAAGGCTGTGCGGTTTGCCATGCCCCGCGAGTAAAATCGGGAATATCTATTGAGCGGCTACGCTCACTCACAGACTGGGCTGATAACGGCGAAATAACCGACCATGCCGCCCCGTCATAAACGTCTTGATCTAGCGGTTCACCATTTCTTAAGCAGTAAATCATCCGCCAAAACATTAAAAAGTCCATGCCACCGTGACCACCATTGCGCTGCGCCTCTTCACCCATTTTTGTCCATAAGGGATGGTCATACTGCTCATACCATGCGCTCATATCATAATCCCACTCATGAAAACTTTTTGAGCCACCAGTTTCAAGAGCAATACGATTAGGGAAACCTGCAAACACGCCATTCGTGCCTTGTATTAAGTTATGTCGTGAGTACGGCCGAGGGGTTGTCGTATCGTGCTGCACCATAATACTGCGCCCTTTGAGAGTTTTAATCAGCGTCGTGTTCATGTCACCAGCAATATAATTGAGCTGGTTACGGGGATGATCGGAAGCAAACTCACGTTGCGCATAGGCGCTTCGGCCAAGTGAAGGTGAGCTCATTGAGGTTAAAAAATCGAACCGATCGCCACGATTTATATTCATGTATTGCGATACCGGCCCTAATCCATGCGTAGGATATAAATTACCGTCACGTCTTGCATGCCACTGCGTTCGCCATGAGCCTGTTTTGTGCTCAAGCTCTTTCATTTGCCAGCGCAGTTCATGAATATACGCCGCTTCGCCATGTAACAGCTCCCCAAATACACCTTGGCGTACCATGTTTAATACCATTAACTCGTCGCGGCCGTAGTTAACATTTTCCATCATCATGCAGTTTTTTTGCGTACGCTCTGCGGTATCGACAATTTGCCACATTTCATCAACAGTCAGTGCCAGAGGCACTTCAACAAAAGCATGTTTTGCGCTGTTCATGGTATCGATAGCCATTGGCGCATGCCATGCCCATGGTGTTGAAATAATCACAATATCAATATCTTGTCGTTCGAGCATTTGTTGATAAGCGCGCTCACTGCCACTATACAATGCAGGCTTTGCCACTCCCGTATCAACTAAATAATTAGCGGCACGTTCTAAAACCTCTGTATGAGTATCGCAAATAGCCACTATTTGAGTGCCTTCAATGTGGCTCATACGCTTTATATGGCCAAACCCGCGCTGACCCACACCAATAAACCCTACTCTCACCACATCCATTTTAGGTGCGACCAAACCGATAACGGAGCGCCCTTGTTGCATAGGCGCGCTAGTATGAACACTGCCACTAGATGCACAGCCACTAACCACACCAGCAGCGGCAGCTACACTGGCTGCCTTTAAAAAATCCCGACGATTAAATTGCTTCATTACTTATCCCTTTTGTTATTATTTTTAACTTACCTAATGGCGGTTAATGGGTAAAGGGCCAAAGAGGTAAGCTGCATAAAAATAGGTTTAAAAGGGATAAAAATTCGCATTGTGTTATTGTTTGGGGTTATAGTCGAAAAAAATATTATTTCCTAACTTATTATGTCTTATATAAAAACCATCACATTTTTTTTAGTTATTGTACTAACGGGTTGCTCAGAGTCTGCAACCCCCACTTCCTCGCTCGAAAACAGTCCGGGCGTTAGTTTAAATAATATAAAACAGCATATTAAAACCCTTGCCTCTGATGACTTTGAAGGTCGCGGTCCATTAACATTGGGTGAAGTAAAAACCGTTGGCTATTTGAGTGAACAATACAAAGCCATAGGGTTAACTGGTGCCTATAACGGTGATTTTTTACATCCGGTTAAAATGGCCATGATCACCGCAGATCAAAACATGCAATTGACCATGGGTGATTTAAGCTTTAAAGCGGGTAAAAACTTTACTGCTCGTACTAAACAATTACAGCCTGTTATTGATGTTCGCAATTCTGATGTGGTCTTTGTCGGTTATGGTATAAATGCCCCTGAATATAACTGGAACGACTACGCCAATATTGATGTAACCGGTAAAACCGTTATTGTGCTGGTAAACGATCCGGGCTTTGCCACTCAAGACGATACGTTATTTACTGGTAATGCCATGACTTATTATGGTCGTTGGACTTATAAATATGAAGAAGCCGCGCGCCAAGGCGCTAAAGCGGTCTTTATTGTTCACGAAACAGCTCCTGCCGCATACCCTTGGGGGGTAGTTGAAAGCTCAAATACCGGCACTAAATACAGTCTAATGGATAACAACCTCAATGCATCTGAATTGCCCGTTATGGGCTGGCTAACACTCGATGCCACCGAGCAAATATTTGCATCAGCACACTTAAATTACCAACAATTAAAGCAACAAGCACTTAGTGAGCAATTTCAAGCTAAAGCGTTGAATTTAAAAGCAACCCTTGCATTTAAAAACGAAGTGTCACATGCAAAATCACACAATGTGGTCGCAAAAATCACAGGCAGTGAAAGCCCAGATGAATACATCGTTATTAGTGCCCATTGGGATCACTTTGGCACTAAACAAACCGACAGCGGTCCTAAAATTTATAATGGCGCCGTTGATAACGCATCAGGCACCGCGGCCACCCTTGAGATTGCTCGAATAATGCAAAAAATGCATCAGCAAACACCGTTTAAACGCTCGATTATTTTTGCCAACTTCACCGCCGAAGAAACCGGTTTAATTGGTTCAGCGCAGTTTGCCTCTGGTGACGTGATCCCAACAAAGAATATGGTTGCCCTACTAAATATTGATGGGATGAACGTACTCGATAGCACCGACTATATTTTACAGTACGGTAAAGACCTCTCGACTATGGAACACTATTTAGCTAAAGCCGCAAACGCGCAAGGACGTCAAGTTAAACTGGATCCTCGTGCGCAAAATGGCTTATTTTTTAGATCGGATCATTTTTCACTCGCCAAACAAGGTGTGCCAAGCTTACTGTTTATGAGCTTAGGTGATACCGATCCTGACTACATCACTCATAAATACCATAAAGAAGCTGACGATTACTCAGCTGATTGGTCATTAGGTGGGGTAAAACAAGATATAGAACTGATTGTTGATATAGCCTCACAACTGGCGAATAACGGTGATTGGCCAAAATGGACAAGCGAGTCTGACTTTAAAGCTAAACGCACCGCTGACAAACAATAAATACAATTAAACATTACTATTTAAAATCCTCCTACTCGGAGGATTTTAGTTTTACCCGTGCCTGTGTAAGCAATGTTTCAGCTTTTGCCCCTAAATACACATATATCGCTAAAGCAATTAAAAGTCCCACCACTGCAAGCATCATCGCTATAGCTGGCATTAAATACTCTGATTGCCCTAATGCGGCTTTAAACATAGTGAGTAGTGCTTCAATGGATATAGCAATTAACACGGTAGAGATAAACCGGGTAATGGTTCGTCGTGTTGATGAGTGTCTAAAAATATCTTTATGCATGAGGATTTCTTCCTCAAGAATTGTTTTGCCAAGATCAAAAACAGCCAATGCTAACGTGATATAAATAATGATGCTAAAGGGTTCTAGGGGATCGGACGAACTATTTACGTGAGTTATTAATTCATAGATGTCGATAAATACGATGTTGAGTAAAAAAAGCACCAAACTAAATAAGCACGCCACAATAATGCCATAACCTGCTTTAAAATAAGGTGACATAGTCGCACGAGCGGTATCACCCATCACAAACTCAATAAGCTGCGTTAAACTTACATCAACAACTAAATAATGTTGATTATTGATAGGTTTGTTTAATTCTTTAATCGCAGATATACATAAATGGTTGGTCGCAATAGAAATATAAGGCGCAGTAAAACAAATAGCATTACAGGCTTTTACATTTAAAAAATAAGGCCGCTCACTTAAATCCTGATTATTGCCTCTCTGTGCTAATTTTTTATTGTAGGCACGTTTAAAACAAACGTTATTGCCCTGTTGTGAGCCCTTCTCGTCCAAACAGTATTGTAATTCTAAAAAAGGATAATGCTTTGTTAAATAGCGCATATCACGATTATTAGCGATGCCGTCATCTATACTCATTAAAATTGATTCTAATAAGCTATGTATTATCTGCTCATATTCGTTATAGCGCTCAACACTACTTATATAACTCATTCTCGCCATAGTTAGGCTCCTTAAATACCCTAATCAACAGCTAAGCAAGTTTAAAACCAAGAATTAAAGAATATAAAAATCAATAGATTAAATTAAATACATTGATGCCATTGCACTATTTTAGTGACAACTGCACACACTATTTCTCGCCACGCACAAAAAAGCAGCTGAGTATTTACTACTTAGCTGCTTTTTATGTCTCGTTTATAAATTACATAAACGCTTTCATCCGTAATGTAATTACTGAATTTTTGCGAACTCTTCTTTTGAAAGCTCACCGTTGCTATCAACATCTAAATCACCAAATAATTGAGCTAGTTGTGAGTTAGCTTGTGCTTCAGACTGGCTAATAACGCCGTCGCCATCAGTATCAAAAGAATCAAAGTCAACCGCAGCAAAAGCCGCTGAAGATGAAGCAAGTGCAATTAAAGCGAGTGTTTTAGTAAATGTTTTCATAATTAATCCTTAGGCTAAATGCCTTAATTAAAATGGTAAGAAGTCCTTTTCAAAGATCCTTAAGGGAAACTAGTACGCTGAAAATTCGTCTTTAGAAAGTTCACCATTACCATCTACATCTAGCTCTGCAAACTGCTCCATAAGCTCAGCAGCAACCGATGCCTCTGCTTGGCTGATGGTGCCACTGCCATCTACATCAAGCGTTTCAAAGTCTGTGCTTGCAAATACTGCAGATGAAGAAGCAAGCGCCATTAATACCAGTGTTGATTGTAACTTTTTCATAATATAATCCTTCAAAGTGTGCAATGTTCGTCAAATAAAAAATAATTGGCTCAAAACTATCAACCTCATATCCTTGCGATTCTTTGTCATAGGCTCCCTTGCCTATTTAGGTTGTCTTGGGCAACTCAGAATCAGTGGTAGTATTGAGCACTAAAGCTGGTTACGCCTTAGAAAACTCTGCTTTAGATAACTCACCGTTTTGGTCAGTATCAAGCTCAGTAAACTGGCTCATAAGTGAGGCGTCAACTGATGCTTCAGCTTGGCTAATAGCGCCGTTGCCATCCACATCGAGTGTGTCAAAATCGGTTGCTGCAAAAGCCGCTGATGAAGAAGCTAAAGCCATTAATACCAGTGTTGATTTAAGTGTTTTCATAATGTAATTCCTTCATTAGGTTGTGCAATGAAGCGATGTGCTTTATCACGTTTTCGCTAAATACAGCTTAGGTATTACAACTTCGATGCCATGTTTTTAAAGTTATTTAAAAACATGTAGTTAGAATGATTTTGAAGCATTTTAATAAAAATAAACCATGATTTTGTTGCTTTTTAGCAACAACCACTGGGGCTGAAATAAATAAACATTTAAAATCAATAAGTTAAATTATAATAAAAAGAAACATGGGAATGAGAAAACCGGAAAAATCATGTTTAGAGCAGTTATGAGAATAAACCGACTCTGAACACATGCGCCATGCTTACTTTAACGGTATAAAATAGTACGTATAACGCATTGAAATATAAAAACTAAAATAATATTTAGATTATTTTTATAAAAACGTTTGAAGAACGATTTAAAAACTATCGTTTTGTTGCCAAATGGCGAATTGGGATGAAAAAAGCTGTATTAAAGGAGAGTCGCTAGCAATGTGTTGTTCTAAAAAACAATAAACTAGTCGCTCATACTCATAAGGGCTATGAGCATGAGCAATGTGTTTTACAAAGTCTGCTTTATTTCCAACCTTGCAGCCATTTTTGTTGATCTTTTAAATCGCGCCACTGAATTGGGTATTGGTTTTTTGACATTACCGCCTAAGTGATACATTCAACGACGTTGCCGTCTTCATCAAACTCAACCTCAACAATAATAAAATGTTTTTCCTTATTAATTGCTGGGATCGCTGTCCATTTACTATTAAGCAGTTTTTTAGGATTTAATTTATTCATACTACGCCTTCTAAGTTTTCTGCTTGAACATACGCATCAGAGCCATTTTTAGTTTTATTAATCTAGTATTCAAGACACTAATAACGTGCCTTTGTACATTTGCATTTGGCAATGAAAAGCATATTCACCCACTTTAAGTGCCGGCAGCTCAACAGTGTTATTCTCACCCATAGCGAGCGTTTTACTGATATCGAGTGAAGGAAACACCACCGTTTCGGCGCATGGGGCGCTGTCTTGTCGATTAAACGTCAGCGTTATTTTTTTATCAGCAGCCACTTTAATATGGGCAGGATAATAAACGCCGTTATTAACCACTATCGTTATTTTGTTATTATTACTCTGCACTTGCTTAGGTTTGTATAGCCAAAACCAGTATATAATAACCGCAATTAACAACGCGCCGAGTATATTGATCATCAACATAATGCTACTCCTATTTATAAAATTACGATTTACTGGGTTTAAAAAAGCGCAGGCGATTGGCGTTTGTGACCACAGTTAGTGATGACAACGCCATAGCCGCACCTGCAACAACCGGGTTGAGTAATATACCAAAGAATGGATATAACAGCCCCGCAGCAATTGGAATACCTGCCACATTGTAAATAAATGCACCAAATAAATTTTGCTTAATATTGACTATAGTGGCGCTACTAATCGCAATGGCATCGCCAAGACTCTGTAATGAACCACGCATTAAGGTGATATCAGCGCTCTCTATCGCCACATCGGTGCCAGTGCCAATAGCAAACCCAACATCAGCCTGTGCCAGTGCCGGCGCATCGTTTATACCATCACCCGTCATACCGACTATTTCACCTTTAGCTTGGCGTTTAGTTACTTCACTGGCTTTGTCATCAGGCATTACTTGGGCAATAAAGTCCTTAATACCGACTTTGTTAGCGACGGCTCTGGCGGTAGCTTGGTTATCACCGGTCAGCATAACAACATGGATACCTTTTTTTTGTAGACGTTTAATAGCCTCTGCTGAATCGTCTTTTATCGGATCGGCTACCGCTATAATGGCTTGTAGTTGGGTATCAATAGCAAAATACATTGGCGTTTTAGCGGCGCTGGCTAATTGCTCAGCTTGCTCTTTTGCCTCTGCAATACTGATATTGTGTTGGCTCATAAGCGCTTCATTGCCAAACAATAAAGTTTGCCCATTTAATGTGCCTGTAACACCTTGCCCCGTCACAGCGTTAAAATCGCTGACTTTTTCAATCGTGATATCTTCATTTTCAGCATAACTTACAATAGCTTGCGCTAAAGGATGTTCAGAGCCGCTTTCAAGACTAGCGGCAAGCTTTAGCACGTGTACTTTATCGCTGTCATTAAAATTAATGATATCGGTAACGGTGGGTTTTCCTTCTGTGATCGTGCCAGTCTTATCTAAAATCATGGTGGTTATTTTAGAGGTGGTTTGCAGTGCTTCTCCATTACGAATAAGTATTCCCGATTCAGCGGCTTTACCTATCCCAACCATAATTGACATAGGGGTTGCTAAACCCAGCGCACACGGACAGGCAATGATAAGCACCGTGGTCACGGCCACTACCGCATAAGCAATGCTCGGCTCGGGGCCAAAATTAAGCCATGCAAGGCCCGCGAGCACTGCAATAATCATTACCGTAGGAACAAATACGCCGGATATTACATCGGCTAAACGCCCTATGGAGGGTTTAGAATTTTGTGCTCGTTTAACCATATTAATAATAGTGGCAAGTGTGGTTTCACTGCCAATATGGGTGGCTTTAAATAGCAACGTGCCACTTTTATTAATGCTGCCTGCAACAATGGTATCGCCCTCACTTTTGTTGACTGGCATAGGCTCACCCGTGAGCATTGACTCATCCACTAAGCTGCTACCTTCAATGACTTCACCATCCACGGGGATTTTTTCACCGGGGCGTACACGCACAGTCTCGTTTTTTAGTACCTCACTAATAGCTATATCTTGCTCTTTGTTATCACGCACTACCCGAGCGGTTTTTGGCTGCAAACCGATTAAGCGTTTTATCGCCTCAGAAGTACGACCGCGGGCTTTTACTTCAAAGGCAAGGCCTAGGCTAATTAAACCGATGATCATCGCTGAGGCTTCAAAATAAACATGCCTGGCCACCTCGGGTAACACGCTTGGCGCAATGACTACCACCATAGAATACAACCACGCGGTACCTGTGCCCAATGCAATCAGTGTATCCATATTGGCGGTGTGGTTTTTAAATGACTGCCATGCGCCGTTGTAAAACTGTTTACCCGCAATGGCCATAACCACTAAAGTGACTATACCAACAATAAACCAGCCAATGCGCTGCGCGTTGGTGGTGACACTCATATCAAAAATAAGCCCATACAACATAAGCGGAGCGCCAACGCCTAGCGCCAATACCATATTTCGCATTAGCTTTTTATAGTGTGCGCTATCGGCTTTGGCTTTTTCATCTAGCGCGTCTTGCTCCGACTCGCTATTCATTGGCTTAGCCTTGTAACCAATATTTTCGACTGCTTCAATCAGCTCAGCTGATGGCGCATTGCCTTCAACTTGCACACTGCGATCAGCAAAGTTCATTTCAACACGCTGCGCACCTGATACGCTTTTTAGCGCTTTTTCTATTTTTGCGACGCAGCTGCCGCAATTGGCACCTTCAATTATAAAATTTTGCACTGTGTCTTTATTGTTGCTCATTTTGCTTCCTCGGAACTCACTTGTTCGTTAAGGGGATCTACAAAGGTCTCAATTAAACTACATATATCGGCACTTACAGCACCATCGCTTGAGTTTTCCCACTGTTTTACCGCTGCTTGCATACGCGTTCTTAGTTTGAGTGTTTCTTGAAATAACCGCTCTGTTTCTTCAAGTCGCTTTGCAATTAATTGTCGTGTCAGTGGGCATGGGCAATTCCCTTGCTCCGACTGAGCAACTATTTGCTGAATATCTTTAATAGAAAAACCAAGTTGCCGTGCACTAATAATAAACTTTAAACGCTGTTGATCGGCAGCAGTATACACTTGATAGCCATTGCTTTGGCTACGAATGGGGTTAAGTAGCTTTATACGCGTGTAGTGCCGCACAGTGTCTTGGGTTACACCCATAGCGTTAGCTAATTGCTTTACGTACATCACTAAATCTCTGGTTATTTAATGACAATATAATAAACCTATGTGTAACACACAGGTCAACCGCTATTTTAAATCTCAGGGAATGCGTTATCGGCACATTAAATAAGTGATTACGTTTGCTTAAAGAAGAAGAAGAATACAGCAATCACAAAATAGTGACTGCTAGAAAATGTAGACGTTATTTTGCTACGAGTTAAGTTAACTATAGTTTAATTAGCTTCGCTACGCGATTCCTTAAGTGCTTCACCTAGCTGCCCAGCAATTGCTTGGATCTCAGGCATGGCTTCTTGCACTAGAGATTGTGACATTTGCATAGATGCTTGCATCACCTGTGGCATTTTTTTCAAAATAGCTTGCCCTGACTCTGTTTTATAAAAATCGAGCATATCGCTAATCTCTTGCTCACTAAATTGCTTATCATAAAGGTTAACCATCATAGGCTGCATTTTTTGCCAGCTCATTTTGGTTTTTAGCACCTCAGTCATATCGGCATAATATTTGTCAAATATTGGCTTTTCATCTGGCTTTACCCCCATTTGCACAGACATATTTTGCATCATGCCCTCAACTTGAGAATACATAGAGTCAACCATAGCGTCCATATCCATCACCTCTACCAGCTCATCAATTTTTTGTTGCTTAGTAGTTTGCGCTGCATATAGGCTAGTTGAAAAAATAAGTAGTGATAAAAGTAATACCTTACCCATATTAATATCCTTTTTGTATTTGAATTTACGCCATACTCACATGTTCAATAAATGTTGTAAATGGGAACAACCAAAAAAACAAAAAGCCGAATAACTACCATTATTCGGCTTTTTGTCGTTTATTGTTAGGGTTAATCTTTTTCGATATTATCGAGTCCTTTCGTTCCATCTTTGGCTTTTAACTTATGATGAATAGCGGTTTTAATTAGCATATAACCACTAATGGGCGCCGTGATTAATAAAAATATAGTGATTAATATTTCTTTTACGCTTAAGCCACTAGCTGAATTGGCAAAAAATACCATCGCAGCCGTGAGTATACTTGCCATCCCTAAAGTGGTTGCTTTAGTTGGCCCATGTAAACGCATAAAAAAGTCCGGCAGTTTAATTAAGCCAATAGAGCCAATTAAAATAAAGAGCCCACCTAACAACAGCAATATTGATACGATCCATTCACTTATCATTTTAATACCTTACTCAATTATATCGCCACGAAGTAAATACTTACATACTGCCACCGTACTTATAAAGCCTAACATTGCGATAAGCAAAGCGGCTTCAAAATATAAACCTGTTCCCATACTGATGCTATATAAAATAATCAATGCAATAACGTTAATGTACATTGTATCGAGCGCCAAAATACGATCTGGTACTGATGGACCAATAATAAGTCGCCATAAATTTAGTAGTAATGACAATCCAACCATTGAAAAAACAATCAGTAATACTGTATCTAACATTGAAATATCTCCTTTAGGGGAGCTTCGTAGCGTGCTTTAATTTGTTTGATAAGTGCTTGCTCATCATCTAAATCTAACACGTGAATTAATAAATATCGCTGCGCCGGTTCATCGTCTTCATTAAGTGACTTAATGAGAGGATAAACCTCAGCACTTACTGTACCCGGCGTTAAAGACACACAACTAGCTAAAATAGTAATTGGCATTTCATGCATTAAATCGATAGGCACTTTAACAAAACCTGGACGTAAATTTTTTGAAGGGCCCAATATTAATAAGGCCACTTGTAAATTAGCCACAATAATATCGTAAAGCACAATAAGTAACTGCTTAAACGCCAAGCCAGGCTTTAATATGAGTGGTTGTGGATCTCTAAACGACATACTAAATAAAGGAATAAGCAGTGCTAACAATGCACCCAATATAATATGCCCTACAGACACACTGTTATTTAATAATAGCCATACTATAAATAAAAATAGACTACGAAACGGTGTGGGTAACCAACGAAAACGAGCTTCTAAGCGCATTACAGACCTCCCTTGAGTACCGCATTAATACCACCACTAATATCGTGAAGTTGTGTTGCTGTTTCAAGTGCATATTGCGTTGCCAAATCACCAAAAACAACCAACAGTATTGAGCTTGTGAGCAGGCCAACAAGTACGATAACTTGCAACGGATGTGCATTAGCAACATCAGCAGCCTCACCGCCTTTGTCTTTATGCTCCCAAAACAAACTCGTGCCTGCACGTGATATAGCAACAATTAACGCTAAGCTCATAATTAAGTAAACAGGCCAAAATACCAGTGCTTGCTCACTGTTTAAGGTGGTTTTTAAAATCCAAATTTTACCTACAAAACCTGAAAGTGGCGGCATACCTATGACGGTTAGTCCAGCGATAATAAAACACGCTCCCAACAAGAATGGTTGTTTAACTGCGCGTCCGCCAACTAATCTGTCGCCGGCTTTACCTCGCTGAGTTGCAATTAAATCAGCCAGTAAAAATAGTGCTGCAGTCACTAACGTTGAGTGCACCAAATAATACAATAGTGCAGCTGTGGCGTTTATATTTTGAAGTGCAACCAGTGCCACTAAAGTACCCACAGAAACCAGTACTAAGTTTGCGGTAAGCTTACGTAAATCTTGTGCTGCCAACACCCCGATTGCCCCAATCACTATGGTAGCAATGGCCAACGCCCATAGCCAAGACTGCGCCATATGCTCAAGTTCACCGGCTTGCTCACCAAATACCACTGTATATACGCGTAAAGTGGCGTAAACACCTACTTTGGTCATAATCGCGAATAATGCAGCAACCACAGGTGTCGCACTTGAATAGGCATTTGGGAGCCATAAATGCAGTGGTAATAGTGCACTTTTAAGGGCAAATACCACAAGCAATAGTAACCCGCCCGCTTTAGCTAAATAAACATCATCACCAGTTAACTGCGGTACTTTATTAGCCATATCAGCAATGTTTAGGGTACCCAATACCCCATATAAAATACCTAAGCCGATTAAAAATACACTTGAGCCAACTAAGTTTAAAATAACGTAATGCAGTGCTGCACGTGTTTTTGGTTTACCGCCGCCGTGCATTAATAGCGCATAAGAAGCAATTAGTAACACTTCAAAAAAGACAAAGACGTTAAATAAATCGCCCGTTAAAAACGCACCATTTACCCCTAATATTAAAAAATGAACCAAGGGATGGAAAAAGCTGCCTTGCTCGTCATCGCCGGCACACCCATATAAAACCACACCAAGACCTAAAAAGGCGGTTAAAGTAACCAGTAAAGTTGAGAGCATATCTGCTACCAGTACAATACCAAACGGCGCTGACCAGTTACCGATTGCATAAACAATAATCCCGTTATCTTTAACCTGAACCAGCAGTAATACTGTAATTACAAAGGTTAAAATAGCCATTAGGCTTGAAGTTAATCGCCGTGCAAATAAACTTTTGCCACACGGTGGCAGTAGCAGAATGATTGCCGCTAGCATAGGCATTAAAACAGGCAAAGATGCTAAATGCTGAATCATTTTCTCTCCTTGCGTTTACTTCTGGTTAGGGTGCCATCAACATGATCATTCCCTAAATCTGCTCGCCCTCGTATCGATAAAATAACCACAAACGCAGTCATGGCAAATCCTATCACAATAGCTGTTAATACTAAGGCTTGTGGCAGTGGATCGGCGTAATCAGCGCCAGTTCCAAGTACCACCGCTTTATTGATAGTTAAGCGCCCTGATGAGAATAAAAACAAATTAACCGCGTAAGAAATCATTGTCAGCCCCAGTACCACTGGGAATGTGCGCGCTCTTAATAATAAGAACACACCACAGGTGACTAGCACGCCAACGCAAGATGCGTATAACAGTTCCATTAAATATTTACCTCTTCTTTCTCTGCGTTCGCTGTCATATTACCTAAGCTCGCAAGGATCATTAGCGTCGCGCCAACAACGGTTAAGTACACGCCCAAGTCAAATACAATGGCGCTAGCTAGCTCTGTTTTACCAACAAACGGAATATCAAAGTAATCAAACCAGGTAGTTAAGAATGGTTTATCGAAGAACCAACTTCCGACACCCGTAAACATGGCGATAGCGATACCTGATGCAATAATTTTTCGATAGTTAACATCAAAACGTTCATTAATCCATGCAGTACCATGGGCCATATATTGTAAAATAAAGGCAATAGAGGTCACGAGGCCGGCAATAAATCCACCGCCCGGTAAGTTATGACCACGTAAGAAAATATAAGCGGATACTAATAGCGCCAATGGTAATAAGCTTTGTGAAATACAAGCCAATAAAATAGGGTGACGGTCTTTAGACCATGGGCGCCCTTCACTGTCGCTTGCTGGCATATAAAGCGGAATTCTTGATAACAGTTTAAATATACCCAGTGCTGCAATCCCTAACACGGTGATTTCACCTAAGGTATCAAAGCCCCTAAAATCAACTAAAATAACGTTAACAACGTTAGTACCCCCACCGCCTGTTTTAGCATTAGCAACAAAGAATTCAGAAATTGAATTAAGAGGACGGGTCAGTAATGCATAACAAATACTAGCAATAATTACCCCCACCGTAGAGGAAATAACCACATCACGTAAAATACGCAACGAGCTTGACTCTCTTGGCGTACTTTGCGGTAAGAAAAACAGTGCCAACATTAATAATATGATGGTCGCAACTTCTACTGTAAGTTGCGTTAAGGCCAAGTCAGGCGCTGAAAAACGTGTAAACGCTACCGACACCATTAATCCCACAATCGACAGCATTAATAACGACACCATCCGAATTCGATGCCAAATAACGGTAGCAATAGCACCAATAATCAGTAGCCCTGCACCTATAGCATTTTGAATATCAACTGGGGTGTTAGGTACACTGCCAGCTAGCTGTTTCATTTCAAATAATGGCCAACCTGAGGCAAGTAATACAACACCTAACATAATAAATACATAGCGTTGTAATGAGCCATTTTCTGTTGATTGGATTTTGTTTTGACACCAATTAACCACAACCGCTAAAAAACGCTCGAAGATTTTTTTAGCGTTAAAAGGAGGTAACGACGCCTGAAACTGGAACAAGTACTTACGATTAACGTAAATAAATAAACCACCAATCACCGCCATACCACTCATAAGTAGAGGTAAATTGAAACCATGCCAAATAGTTAGCTTGTACTCAGGCATAGCTTGGCCAAGCACCGCCAATGAGGCAGCCGATAAAATACCATCTACTGCAAAGTGCGGAAAAATCCCCACTAAAATACACAGCACCACTAAGATTTCGATTGGCACTCGCATATAACGTGGTGCCTCATGAGGAGTGCGTGGTAAGTCTATCGGTTCACCATTAAAGAACACGTCATGAATAAAGCGAGATGAGTACGCTACCGACAGCGCACCTGCAACGGTTGCCAGCACAGGAATTAACCACGACATAGAGCCAAGTACTTGCTGATGCAGTGTTTCAGCAAAAAACATTTCTTTTGACAAGAAACCATTTAATAGCGGCACACCCGCCATAGCGGCAGCGGCCACCATCGCCAATGTGGCCGTATAAGGTAAGTAGCGCCACATGCCATTGAGTTTGCGCATATCACGCGTGCCGGTTTCATGGTCAATAATACCCGTGGCCATAAATAACGACGCTTTAAACGTAGCATGGTTAATAATATGAAAAATAGCGGCTACGGTTGCAAGTTGTGTGTCTAGGCCGAGTAATAGAGTAATTAGGCCTAAATGACTAATTGTTGAATAGGCTAATAAGCCTTTTAAGTCATGTTTGAATAGCGCGATGTAAGCGCCAAATAAAAGTGTAGTTAAACCCGTCAAACCGACTAATAAAAACCAAGTGTCGGTACCCGCCAGTGCTGGATAAAAACGCGCAAGTAAAAAGATACCCGCTTTTACCATAGTGGCAGAGTGTAAATAGGCACTAACCGGTGTAGGTGCTGCCATGGCATGGGGTAACCAAAAATGAAACGGAAATTGTGCAGACTTGGTAAAGGCGCCTAGTAATACTAGCACCAGCGCTAATTCGTATAAATCATGTGATTGAATAATCGCTTTGCTAGCTAAAATAGTGTCTAGGTTGTAGCTTCCAACAATATCACCTAGCAGCATTAAGCCGCCCAGTAATGCTAAACCACCCGCACCGGTTACCGCCAGTGCCATTCGCGCCCCCTTGCGCGCCTCTGATTTATGCCACCAGTAACTAATCAACAAGAACGAGCTAATACTGGTTAGCTCCCAAAATACCCATAACTGAATCACATTGTTTGACATAACAATGCCCAGCATGGCGGTCATAAATAACATTAAGTAACTAAATAGCTTTGGCAGTGAATCGTTTTGACTTAGGTAATAACGGGCATACAAAATAACCAGCAGCCCTATTCCTAAAATCATAAATAAAAACAGTAAACTCAATCCATCTAAGCGTAAGGAAATATCCAGCCCTAAAGCAGGTATCCACTGCGCGCTAAAACGAATGGTTTCTCCCGCGAGAACCGCAGGCGCATGATAAAGTGTAATTGCAAGCGCGGCTAAAGGCGCAATAGCCGTTAGGCTCGTTGCCTGATTTCGAGAAAGTTTGCCGGTGCATGCAGAAATAACACTGCCTAATAAGGATAACAGGGGTATCCAGAGCAAAGTCATAATGAAGGGCCTTTTTGAATCATAAAGTTTATCAATTCGCTACTTGTTATTATTAAATACCAAAGTGACTTGGGTATACGTTTTATATCTGTTTTTTAACAACATTAATACGTACAGTTATACTGATAAACACGGTTTTTGTCTATAGAAAGCGCTTCTAGCGGGGCAATAATCAAACAAAAAAGTCTATAAATTAATGAACTGGGATAAAACCGGCTCAGCTTTTAAGCAGTTTTAATAGGCTCATATAATCATTGGTTAAACAACCTAAAAGCACTCTATTTAATGATTAAAAGCGCGGGAATAAATCTGCATGTTGCTCTATATGAGTTTGCCACAAAGCCCGATATTGCTCTGAAAGTCCAACCTGTTGATATTGCATAATAGACCACTGTGCGCTTGGCTTATAAGCAACACCTCCTTGCTGACAGCTTTTGCTTTTGTGCCATCCTTTTGGCGCATCAGTGTTATGAGCAATAAACAAGTTAGGGGCAACCAACCCCTCAAGCTGACAAAGCCAAGCTTGTTTTTTTGCTGGTAAAGCGTATTCATCTTCAAAACCATTAAAGTGCATTAATTCATGTAAAAAGACTGCATAATTAGCCTGCGAGTTAATATGCATTAAGCCCTGATGCACATTGGCAGTACCTTGCTTGGGCATCATAATCGCAAAATCGAATCCTTTAGGAAGCCGCTGCTTAAGTGATGACTGTTGCCAATCGCACTGCGCAAGCGTTGCTTTAGTGCTGTTACAAGCAATTGCATTACCAACATATATAGGCTTTGAAAAACAAAATGCATTACTACTAGGCTCTGGGTGTTGTGCGTATTTTTTCACAAAGTGGTTGAGCCTATATAAACCATCACGGTGATCGCTCAGCATTAGCACATTAAATGTGCATTGCTTTTGTATCTCAATTTGCTCGCTCGCTACCAAAAACCCTAATTTATTCATAAAGGGTTGGTTTAATGCATCTGAGGGAGCACGCTGTTGTAACTGTAAATGATAAAAGGCATCCCCTTTAGGGAGCTTATTGTGGGCTTTTAATAACGCTAAATCTTGCCAGCGCTGCTGAGCAAGCAATAAAGCTGCGAGATGTTTTTGTTGTTCAATTGTTATCTCATTGAGGCTTGCTTGCCAAAAAAGCTTGGCGGTTTCAGTTTGATTATTGGTTAATAATGATAACCCATATCCGTATTGTGCATGGGCTATTTTATTGCGTGCTAAGGTTGCTAATGAGGTCGGGGGAAGTTGTAAAATATGCGATGCAAAGTAACCAGGAAATTGCCAATAACTGTCAATTACATTGGCTTTGGCGTGCAATACTTGCCAAAAGCCAATGCTATTTTGTTTATTACTGGAGCCACTAATTAAGCTAGTGCACAGTAATAAAATACTTAATTTAAAAAAATTAGCCCGCGCTTTCACTTGCCATCAACTCAAGCTCTAAACGTGCATATTTATATTCTATAAATTCATGAACGTTCGTGGCCAGCGCCAACTTAAAGTAATCTGTTGCAATTGAAAGCTCACCTGCGGCTTGGTGCTGTTTAGCTAAGTAAAAATAAGCTTCACATAAACGTTGAGCATATTCTTGTTGTGAACTTACACCATCGGCTATGCCTGAAAAAAATGCTTTTTCACTCATATCACCTACATACAAGGCAATAAGCTGATATGCCCATTCGTTTTCATCAAGGGCTGCCGCATTGGCTTTTAACGAAGCGAGTGCCTGAGTTTTATCTTGTGCCGCTTGCGCTAAATAAAGCCACAGCACACGATAAGGATCGTTAGGAGAGCGCTCCAAGAACGTTTTAAAGTCATCTTTTGCAAGCGTGGCTCTATCGCCATAGTACAAAGCAATACCGCGATTTAAATACGCATATTCATGTTCTTGGTCTAACTCTATGGCTGAATCAAAGTACTCGTATGCTTTTTCGTATTGCTGCATCAAGGTATGTTGAATCCCCAAAAAGTTATACACCTCGGCTAAATCAGGCTTCAGTTTAACTGCTCGGTTAAAATCAATTCGCGATAAAGTGGTCATGCCTAAGCTATCAAAAAGCACACCACGGTCATAATACAGCTTTGCTTGTTGCTCTGTACTTAAGTCTGCCCTATTTAATAGTTCTGAAAAACGAGCAATGGCAATTTCATTTCTAAAGTCTGATGCAAGTGGCGCAGTAAATGGCACATTAATAATAGCAGCGGGTTTAGTAGTAGCCTGACAAGCGCTTAAAGACAAAATAGCAAAAGATGCCAAGGCTAAATGTTTAAGTCTCATTAAAATCCTTAATACCGAGGTAAGTAGCAAATAGATAAGACATAAGCTGTCTTGTAAGGTTCATTCTTGTTATATGTTACTTAACGTCTTGAACATAATAGGTTGCTAACATTAAAGCATAAAAAAAGGGGCTAAACAGCCCCCTTTTATACTATCCAGTAATTATCTGGATGAAAGATTAGCAATTACGCGTCTTTAGACTCGTCAGCTGCAGGTGCTGCTGATTCCATTGCTTCTTTAATACTTAGACGTACACGGCCTTGGCGGTCTACTTCTAGTACTTTAACTTTAACTTCTTGACCTTCACTAAGGTGATCAGCAACGTTGTTAACACGCTCTGTGCTGATTTGTGAGATATGCACTAGGCCATCTTTACCAGGAAGAATATTTACAAACGCACCGAAGTCAACGATACGTACAACTTTACCTTCGTAGATAGTACCAACTTCAAGCTCAGCAGTTAATTGCTCAATACGGCTAATTGCATTTGCTGCACTTTCACCGTCTGTAGCAGCAATTTTGATTGTGCCATCATCACCGATTTCAATCGTAGTACCTGTTTCTTCAGTAAGTTGACGAATAGTTGCGCCACCTTTACCGATTACTTCAGCAATTTTCTTCTGTGGGATTTGCATCGTGTAAATACGCGGAGCAAACATAGATAACTCTTCAGAAGGTGCAGAAATCGCTTCGTCCATCACACCTAGAATGTGTAAACGAGCTGCTTTAGCTTGCTTAAGCGCGATTTGCATGATTTCTTGCGTGATACCTTCAATCTTGATATCCATTTGTAGTGCAGTGATACCGTTAGTTGTACCCGCTACTTTAAAGTCCATGTCACCTAAGTGATCTTCATCACCTAAGATATCTGAAAGTACTACAAAGTTTTCTTCTTCTTTAACTAGGCCCATCGCGATACCCGCAACAGAGGCTTTAATTGGTACACCCGCGTTCATAAGCGCTAGAGACGTACCACAAACCGATGCCATTGAAGATGAACCATTTGATTCAGTGATTTCAGATACAACACGAATTGAGTAAGGGAACTCAGTTAATGTTGGCATTACAGCTTGGATACCACGCTTAGCTAGGTTACCGTGGCCGATTTCACGACGCTTAGGAGAACCTACAAAACCCGTTTCACCTACACAGAATGGAGGGAAGTTGTAGTTAAGCATAAAGTGGTTTTTGTGCGTGCCAGTTAAATCATCGATTAACTGTGAGTCACGTTCTGTACCAAGTGTTGCTGTTACTAATGCTTGCGTTTCACCACGTGTAAAGATTGCAGAACCGTGAGTACGTGGAAGTACGCCAGTCATTACATCTAGTGCACGGATCATATCTGGTTCACGACCATCGATACGTTTTTCGCCAGCAGCGATACGGCCTCGAACGATTTTCTTCTCAAGTGAACCGAATACTTTACCTACTTCTTGCTTATCAAGCGTTTCGCCTTCAGCAAGTTCGCTAGTAAGCGCTTCAACTACGGCATCTTTTGCTGCAGTTAATGCTTCTTTACGCGCTACTTTATCAGTAATACGGTAAGCTTCGCCTACTTTATCAGCAGCAAGTGTTGCTACTTTCTCTTCTAATGCAACGTTTTTCTCAGGTGCAGTCCAATCCCAAGTAGGCTTGCCTGCTTCTGCTTTAAATTCGTTGATTGCCTTGATGATAGACTGTGATTGCTCATGGCCGTATACAACTGCGCCTAGCATTACGTCTTCAGCAAGTACGTCTGCTTCTGATTCAACCATAAGTACGGCGTTATCAGTACCAGCAACAACTAAATCAAGTTGGCTTTCTTCAAGCTCTTTTAGTGTTGGGTTAAGTACGTATTCACCGTTGATGTAACCAACACGTGATGCACCAATTGGACCGCTGAACGGAATACCAGAGATAGCAAGTGCTGCTGATGTACCAATCATCGCAACCATATCAGGTTGGATTTCAGGGTTTACAGAAACAACCGTCGCGATAACTTGTACTTCGTTTACGAAACCATTTGGAAAAAGTGGACGAATTGGACGGTCAATAAGACGTGCAATTAGCGTTTCGCCATCGTTAGGACGACCTTCACGCTTAAGGAAACCACCTGGGATACGACCTGCAGCGTACATACGCTCTTGGTAGTTAACTGTTAGTGGGAAAAAGTCTTGGCCTGGTTGAGCTTCACGCTTACCAACAACCGTTACGAGTACTGACGTGTCGCCAATGCTTGCTAGTACTGCGCCGTCTGCTTGACGAGCGATAGCACCTGTTTCTAGCGTCACTGTGTGTTGACCTAGTTGAAATTCTTTTATAATTGCTTGCACTTAAAATATTCCTTAAATGTATTTTTAGTATTAATTAAGTTTTCATCAAAGTACCAATTACAGTACATAATTGTATTCAGTTGGAAATCAATTAAGTACTACAATTGGCAATGATGTAAATAACCGTAGATAAACCTTTTTATCTACGCGCCATAGTATATAACAAAGTCAGGTAAAATTGCGAGCTTAGCACCGAGATAAAATAGTGCTTGCAGCAATGTCAAAAACATTCGCTTTGTGAAAGATAATAGTATGGCTTTTATTCGATATTTCAAGGGGTTTACTAAGAAGTACTGGGGAAGACGAGAAAATTCAGACACAAAAAAAGGAGCTAAAAAGCTCCCCTTTTGATAATCAAGTTCTTAGCGACGTAGGCCAAGCTCTTTGATTAACGCAGTGTAACGCGAGATATCTTTACCTTTAAGGTAATCAAGCAGTTTACGGCGAGTGCTTACTTTACGAAGCAGACCACGACGTGAGTGGAAGTCATGCTTGTGATCAGCAAAGTGACCTTGAAGCTTGTTGATATCAAAAGTAAGTAATGCTACTTGTACTTCAGGTGAACCAGTGTCGCCTTCAGCGCGTGCGAATTTAGCAATGATATCGATTTTTTCTTGATTGCTTAGTGACATAATAACTCCAAAAGTTAAATTTAATAGGTGCTTTAGCCGATCACTAATTCAGCCAAAACGATTAAGCGGGCGTATTCTACCAATTATCAGCATAACTACAAGTTAAACTTTACTCTGGTTGCTGATTAGACAAGCCGCGCTTTGATTTTAAATGGCCATCAGGATTACGTTCGCCCGTACCAATAAAAATTCCGTCAGCCAGGACTTTAATTGCACCTTCAGGCAGGGCTTTACCCAACACCACAGCTTGACCATGGCTAAATGCCATTCCCTGCTCTTTAGTAATTTCCACAACGGGTAAATCAACTAACGCGGTATCCATTGGCAATAATAGTTCGTCAAGGTAAGTGGAAGGCGCAACGTCTTGTTCTTTCGCTTGATTCAATAACGCTTCTAACTGCTCAAGTGTGACCATTTTATCTGCAGGGTAATGCCCAACAGCACTACGATGCAGCATAATCACATGCGCGCCGCAGCCTAAGTTTTCACCTAAGTCATCAACGATAGTACGAATATACGTACCTTTAGATACATGTGCAGTCATTTGTATCTCGTTAGCTTGCTCATCAAACTCATCAAGCGTTAAGCTAAATACGTTAATTTTTCGACATTTGCGAGGAACTTCTATGCCTTCACGCGCATATTTATATAAAGGTTTACCTTCATATTTAAGCGCTGAATACATTGATGGATATTGGTCTGACTCACCTAAAAACTTAGCAATCTCTTCGCTTAGTAATTGGGAAGTAACATTCACATCGCGAGTTTCGACCACTTCGCCATCTGAGTCTGATGTGGTAGTACGTTCACCTAGCTTAGCTCGAACAACATAGGTTTTATCTGTATCGAGTAAAAACTGGGTAAACTTAGTCGCTTCACCAAAACAAATTGGCAGCATGCCGGTCGCAAGCGGATCAAGCGCACCTGTGTGCCCCGCTTTTTGCGCAAAATAAATACCTTTTGCCTGCTGTAATGCCTTGTTTGATGAAATGCCTTCTGGTTTGTTTAACAACAAAATACCATCAACTGGACGGCCTTTACTGCGTCTTGCCATTAGTCTTTAGTGCCTTCTTCGCTATCTGTTTCATCATCAACATGCTTAGCATTATCTTCACGAATGATAGAGTCCACTAAGTTAGAGATGCGCATCCCTTCCATTAATGAGTTATCAACCACAAATTTAAGCTCTGGCATAATACGTGCGCGAATACGTTTACCTAGTAACGAACGGATATAGCCCGTTGCTTCGTTCAGTACTTTTGCACTCTGTTTTGCTGCATTTTCGTCTTCAGTGTTAAACACCGTGATAAAAACTTTGGCATAAGATAAATCGCGTGATACTTCTACCGCAGACACTGTCACCATGCCTAAGCGCGGATCTTTAATTTCGCGTTGTAGAATCACAGCAATTTCTTTTTGAATTTGCTGAGCAACACGATCAGTGCGAGAAAATTCTCTCATTTCACTTTCCTAAAATTATAACTTATTGAAAAACAATAATAAGTTAACTAAATAATGGATACACAAATGGGGGCTGAGCCCCCATTTAAAATCTTAGCATAGGGTATGTTGGGCTATCGAGGTACAACCTTGAATGTCCAACACCACCTAACAACAATTAAAGACTACGTTGTACTTCAACTGTTTCAAATACTTCGATTTGGTCACCAACGCGAACGTCATTGTAGTTCTTAACGCCGATACCACATTCCATGCCGTTACGAACGTCTTGTACGTCATCTTTAAAGCGACGTAATGACTCAAGTTCACCTTCGTAAATAACCACGTTATCACGAAGTACACGAATTGGTGCGCTACGTTTGATAGTACCTTCAGTAACCATACAACCAGCAATTGCGCCAATTTTTGGAGACTTAAATACATCACGTACTTCAGCAAGACCAATGATCTCTTGTTTAAACTCAGGAGCAAGCATACCAGACATGGCTTGCTTAACTTCTTCGATAAGTGCGTAAATTACGCTGTAGTAACGAAGGTCTAAGTTTTCAGAGTCAATCACTTTACGCGCTGATGCATCGGCACGAACGTTAAAGCCAACTACGATTGCGTTAGACGCTGCAGCAAGAGTTGCATCTGTTTCAGTGATACCACCAACACCAGAACCAACAATCTTCACTTTTACTTCATCAGTAGAAAGTTTAGTTAGTGAGTCTGAAATTGCTTCAATTGAACCTTGAACGTCTGCTTTAAGTACCACGTTAACTTCAGACACGTCGCCTTCAGTCATGTTAGTAAACATGTTTTCAAGCTTCGCTTTTTGCTGACGCGCTAATTTAACATCGCGGAATTTACCTTGACGGTAAAGTGCAACTTCACGTGCTTTACGCTCGTCTTTAACTACTGTCGCTTCATCACCTGCAGCTGGAATACCAGAAAGACCTAAAATCTCAACAGGGATAGAAGGACCCGCAGATTTAATGTCTTTACCGTTTTCATCGCGCATTGCACGAACACGGCCATACTCAAGACCACATAATACAATGTCACCTTGGTTAAGCGTACCTGATTGAACAAGAATAGACGCTACTGGACCACGGCCTTTATCAAGACGTGATTCAATAACAACACCTGCAGCCATACCTTCGCTAGGTGCATTTAGTTCTAACAGCTCAGATTGCATTAATACTGCTTCTAAAAGGTCATCAATACCAAGACCTGTTTTAGCTGAGATGTGAACGTATTGCGTATCACCGCCCCAATCTTCTGGGATAACGTCTAGCTGAGCTAGCTCGTTTTTAACACGGTCTGGATCTGCGCCTTCTTTATCCATTTTGTTAACAGCAATGATTAAAGGAACGCCAGCTGCGCGAGCATGCTGTACCGCTTCTTTAGTTTGTGGCATTACACCATCATCGGCTGCAACTACTAGGATTACGATATCAGTCGCTTTTGCACCACGAGCACGCATAGATGTAAATGCGGCGTGACCCGGAGTATCTAGGAAAGTGATCATGTTGCCGTTAGTTTCAACGTGGTATGCACCAATGTGCTGCGTAATACCACCGGCTTCGCCTGAAGCAACTTTAGCTGAACGAATGTAATCAAGCGTTGACGTTTTACCGTGGTCAACGTGACCCATAACAGTTACTACTGGAGCGCGAGGCTCAGACTTACCATCTTCATGGCGGTCGTTAAGTACTGTTTGCTCTAATTCGTTTTCTTTAACGATGATAACTTTATGGCCCATTTCTTCTGCAACAAGTTGCGCAGTTTCTTGGTCAATAACTTGGTTAATCGTAACCATGTCACCCATTTTCATCATTGTTTTTACAACTTCAGCGCCTTTAACAGCCATGCGTGACGCAAGCTCAGCAACTGTAATTGTTTCACTAATACGCACTTCGTTTTTAACATCAGCCGTTGGTTTTTGGAAACCGTGCTGTAATGACGCTGGCGCTTTTAGCTTACCTTTTTTACCTTTAGACGCTGCAAATTTATCTTTTGCTGGCGCTTTTTTCTTTTTCTTCGCACGGCGTGAGCCTTGCTCTTCGCGAGCATCTGCTACATCTTCTGCTTCACGTGCGTAAGTTGAAGTCGTAAGGTGGTGATCCGCGGTTTCTTCGCGTTTCTTACGTTCTTCTTCTTCTTTCTTCCAGCGTGCTGAATTCTCTTCAGCTAGCTTTCTTGCCTCTTCTGCTTGACGTTTCGCTTCTTCTTCAGCTTTCTTCAATGCGGCCTCTTCTGCTTCTTTTTGCAGACGCTCAGCTTCGATGCGATCTTTCTCAGACTTAGCACTTTGCTCAGGGGTCATCTGCTGTTGTTTCGCTTTACGCTCAGCATCTGCTTTGCGTTTAGCTTCTTCTTTGGCTTTACGATCAGCGTCTTCTTTCGCTTTACGTTCTGCCTCTTGTTTCGCTTTCAATTCTGCGGCTTCTTGTTCAGCTTTTTGCTGCTCTTCAAGACGCGCTTTTTCTTCAGCGGCTAGACGTTGCTGTTCTTGCTCTTGCTCAACAGCACTTTTTTTCACGTAAGTGCGGGTTTTGCGAACTTCAACTTGCACAGCCTTTGCTTTACCCGTAGAGCCAGTCACACTTAATGTGCTTTTGCTCTTACGTTGCAATGTCATACGCGCTGGACCTTCAGATCCAGTACCGCCATGTTGCTTGCTTAGGTGATCAAGTAACGTTGCTTTTTCAGCTTCTGTTACATTATCGCCTGCTTGTTTAGTAATACCGGCTTGTGAAAACTGCTGTAGCAATTTATCAACAGTTGTACCTATATCACCGGCTAGTTTTTCAACATTTACTTCTGCCATAGTCTCTAATACCTCCGTTAATAAATTACTCGTCTGCAAACCAACAAATATTACGTGCAGCCATAATTAGCTCGCCCGCTTTCTCTGCAGATAGCTCTGTAATATCTACAAGCTCATCAATGCCTTGCTCAGCTAAGTCTTCAAGTGTTACTACACCCTTGCTTGCCATAACAAATGCTAAATGACGCTCTAAGCCTTCAAGCGCAAGTAAGTCTTCAGCAGGCTCAGCGCCTTCTAAGCTTTCTTCCGTTTTAAGGGCTTTCGTTGTTAATGCATCTTTTGCACGTGAACGTAATACGTCCACTGTTTCTTCATCTAAGCCATCGATTTCTAAAAACTCAGAAGCAGGTACATACGCAACCTCTTCAAGTGTTGAGAAACCTTCGTTGATAAGTAATGACGCAAACTCGTCATCAATATCTAAGTTTTCAGTAAATAAGTTAATTAACTTATCTGACTCAGCTTCGTTCTTAGCGCGCATTTCATCAACGGTCATTACGTTTAATTCCCAGCCAGTTAACTGGCTTGCTAAACGTACGTTTTGACCATTACGACCAATAGCTTGTGCTAAGTTATCAGCTTCAACAGCAATATCCATTGAGTGAGTGTCTTCATCCATTACGATTGAAGCCACTTCTGCTGGTGCCATTGCGTTAATAACAAACTGTGCTGGGTTGTCATCGTAAAGTACGATATCAACACGCTCACCGCCAAGTTCTGACGATACCGCTTGAACACGTGCGCCACGCATACCAACACACGCACCTACAGGGTCTATACGCTTATCATTAGACTTAACTGCGATTTTAGCGCGTGAACCTGGATCACGAGCTGCGGCACGTAATTCAATCATCTCTTCGCCAATTTCTGGCACCTCAATGCGGAATAATTCCATCAGCATTTCTGGTTTAGAACGGGTTACAAATAACTGTGCACCACGTGCTTCTGGTTTAACTTCATATAGAAGACCACGAATACGATCGCCTGGGCGGAAGTTTTCACGTGGCAGCATGTCGTCACGGTAAATAACCGCTTCTGCGTTATTACCTAAATCAAGTACGATTGCATCACGCGTTGCTTTTTTAACAACACCCGTTACTAGCTCGCCTTGCTGATCTTTGTACGCTTCAACCACTAAGGCACGCTCTGCTTCACGTACTTTTTGTACGATTACTTGCTTAGCCATTTGTGTTGTTATGCGGTCAAATTTAATTGATTCAATCTGCTCTTCTACGTAGTCGCCCATTTTCAAGTCTGGTTCTTCAACTTGAGCAGCTTCTAACGTGATTTCGCTGTATGGATTCTCTAAAGAACCATCTTCTAATACTTCAGCTATTTGCCAGCGACGGAATGTATCGTAATCGCCAGTTTTACGGTCAATTGCAACACGTACATCAATTTCACCATCATGCTTTTTCTTTGTCGCTGTCGCTAATGCGAACTCTAGAGCTTCAAAAATCTTTTCTTTTGGAACCGCTTTCTCATTGGAAACGGCTTCAGCAACCAATAATATCTCTTTTGCCATGGGTAATGCCTCGCTTGCCCTATTCCTTCGCACTCGAATTAAAACTTTGCGATTATGTTCGCACGTTCAATGTTACTAAGCATGATTAAATGCTCTGCACCATCGCTAGATAATGTGATCATATCGCTGCTAACTGCTATTAAGTCGCCTTTAAAATTACGGCGACCGTCTTGTGGAAGCTTAGTACGCACGCGTACTTCCTCTCCTTGCGCCTGCTCGTAGTGATCTTGTTTGAATAATGGACGATCAACACCAGGAGACGACACTTCCAAATCATATTCGTTTGTAATCGGGTCTTCGACGTCTAAAATCGCACTAATTTGACGACTGGCATCTGCGCAGTTGTCAACTGAAATCCCATCCTCATGAGCAATGTATACTCTTAAGGTAGAATGGCGACCCGCTTGTACAAACTCAAGCCCATGTAATTCAAAGCCTAACATTTCTACCGCAGGCGTTAACATGGTTACTAAATCTTGTTCAAGTTTTGTCACGAAAATCCTCCATACAAACAAAAAAAGGGCTTATAGCCCTAAAATACTGAGTTTAAATTTTGATTTAATCGATAAACATTAAATCAAACGGTGCAGATACAACAACGCCCCGAACCAAGCGGGGCGTCACACCAAAAAACGCAAAACTGTGTGGCCTAGGGCCTAGCTTGGTTGCGAGTCAGTACCCTGACCAAATTAAACTTCATTAGCTTAAACGCAAAACGCGCATTACTTAGAATGCGCGATATAAAGTAGTAAGCATAAACCTACTATTAAGATTGGTTGCGGGAGCCGGATTTGAACCAACGACCTTCGGGTTATGAGCCCGACGAGCTACCAGACTGCTCCATCCCGCGCCAATAGATAAAAAGTTAATAACTTAATATCGCTGTTAGTAAATTTTATAACCTACTAAACAATGGCCGCTATTATAAAGATGTACACCTAAATTAGCAACCACAATAAGTAATAAGTTGATAAAAAAAGCAATGCTGTTTATTGCTTTGCTCTATGATTAAAACGACATGTAGAAATCGATCGCTTTTTAAAATACAGCGTATAAAAATAATTTTGGCTCATTATGAAAAAATTCAAAACCTTAAAACTAATTTTAGGTGACCAGCTAAACCCCGCTCATTCTTGGTTTAAAGATAAATCCGATGACACCGTGTTTGTTATTGCCGAGCTCATGCAAGAAGCGCAGTACGTAAAGCATCACGTGCAAAAAATATCAGCCTTTTTTAAAGCCATGGAAAACTTCGCTAACGCCTTAAAAGATGCCGGCTTTAACGTGTTGCATTTAACGTTAGATGACACCAAAGACGATGATAACTTACCCGCTCTTTTAACTCGATTAGCTAAGCAGCATGAATGCACCTCAATTGAATATCAATACCCAGATGAGTACCGTTTAAAAACACAACTGCACGACTTTGCCACTAACAGCGAGTTAGCTGTGACTGCCTGTGACAGCGAGCATTTTTTATTAGCATTTAACGATATAGACAAACGCTTTAAAAAAGATAAACACGTCACTATGGAGCATTTTTATCGGGCAATGCGTAAGCAGTTTGATATTTTAATGGACGATGACAAACCTCATGGCGGTCAATGGAATTTTGATGCGAATAACCGTAATAAGTTTTCAAAAAGCGATTTAGCCGATATCCCCAAACCCAAGTTATTTAAAAATGATGTTAGCACCATCATTGAGCGTTTAGATAAACATAAAATAAAATACTTTGGGCAAATAGAAACCCAATTAAGCTGGCCAACAACCCGTAAACAAGCAATAAGCGCACTTGATCACTTTTGTGCACATTTACTTCCCCGCTTTGGTCAATTTCAAGATGCGATGACAGATCAATGCCCTGATAAAGATACCTTTTATCACAGCCGGTTATCATTTGCGTTAAATGCCAAAATTTTACACCCTCGCTATGTTATCGACCGTGTGGTCAAAGAATACCAACAACGCCAAGATGAAATATCTATTTCTCAGGTTGAAGGCTTTATTCGCCAAGTACTAGGTTGGCGCGAATATGTGCGTGGCGTGTATTGGAAAAACATGCCCGATTACGCTAACAAAAACCAGCTTAATGCAACCCGTGCACTGCCACGTTATTTTTGGAATGGTAAAACAAAAATGAACTGCTTAAGCCACTCATTAACACAAAGCTTAGACAGCGCGTATGCCCATCATATTCAACGTTTAATGGTAATAGGTAATTTTTGTTTACTAACCGCTATTAACCCTGATGAAGTGGATGAATGGTATTTGGGTGTTTATATCGATGCTATTGAATGGGTAGAAATGCCTAACGCACGAGGGATGAGTCAATTTGCTGACGATGGCATCATTGCTACTAAGCCTTATGCGGCTAGCGGCAACTATATAAATAAAATGAGCGACTACTGTAAAAGCTGCCAATATAAGGTGAAAGAAAAAGTAGGAAAAGACGCTTGCCCGTTAAATAGCCTCTATTGGCAATTTATGCAAACACACCGAGAGCGGCTTGAAAAAAATCCACGGATAGGCATGGTTTATCGCAATTGGGATAAACAAGATGAATCATTGCGCCAAGAAACTTTAGAGCAAGCTAACAACTATTTAAATAATATTGAAAAGCTTTAAATATAAATGCCGTCAATTGACGGCAGCATTCTTGATTGTTAATATTAAAGTACCAAATACAGGTAATATTGTTAATTAAATGTTTAATCTATTTGTCATGTCAGTGTAATGAGCTTATTTTTTAATTGCATCTCTTACTCCAGACTATGATGAGAATAAAATGAAAAAACAATTAATTGCAGCGACACTTTTACTACTGAGTACAAGCCAAGCTCAAGCTTTTAGTCAAGAAACTCACAAACGTATTGTTCTTGATGCTGTTAACTATATGCAGCAGCACCCAACGAGTACTGAATATGCTGCCCTACGTCAGTACGCTGCACAAAACAATCTGACAATCTCTGAATTAGCCGAGCTGCTGGGACAAGCTGCTTATGATGTAGATGACTTTGAAGACACCTTTTTCTGTGGTGCTATTACAGGTTCATGTGTTCAAGCGCCAGTATGGGGAGCAGCGCAAAGTATAGTTAAATATACAAGCTATTGGCATTTTCAAAATCATACTCAAGGTGCAGACCAACATGGAAACGATTTTGGTGGTTATAATTATGAAAAGCTCACCGTTTGGGGAACTATTGATAATCTTGCGTCTGCTTGGCTTAAAGGTGACTATCTTGATGATGGTAAAGGGGGAGAAACAGGTTGGTTCAATGCCGACTCTTCAAAATATAACAGTTATGGTGTAACAGAATCTCACTACAGAATCGATAGCAACTCAACCTATTCTATGTACGATGACTTTGAAGAAATGCCATTTCAACCTATCGATAATTTAGGGCAATATTGGTATCAAAGTTACTTACAAAGCGGCAATCCCCAAGTATTAGGGTTTGTATTTCATACTACTGATTTATTACAACCTCACCACACATGGACCACATCAGATCTAAATCATTCTAGTTGGGAAAGTTGGGTAAACGATTACTATGACCAAGAGCAGCTCAACGATTTATCACTCGTTACTCAAGCAATGCAAACGTTCTCGCCTTTAGATAAAAATAGCCAAGATGTTCGCCCATTATTAACTCAAGGCGGTTCATTTTCTTATGCACAAGGTGGGATTGTACTCAACTCAGAAGATCATTTTGATCGCCTTAATATAGCTAAGCAGGTCGTGCCCCATGCAATAGCAATGGTGGTGCACTTATTAAACCACGCCATGGTTGCTCGCTAATGAAAAAAATGGCTATTTTAGTGATTACATTACTAGGTGTGTTTTACCACTCCCTAGTAATGGCATCATTTACACAATACAGCAGTGATGAAATTAACTTTATGCATCGTGCTTATTTAAAGCACAACCCTGATATTACAATCAATGAAGTTAGAACTCGTCTGTATGAGAATCAATTTTTATTACAACAAGCTGCGCTAAAAACCCCTGCGATAATAAAACGACAATCTGCCGTTGGTTTTAGTACTCAATACCATGTTGAACGTTACTTAAAAAATCTGTTCGATTCACAATTAGCTATAATCGCACAGTCAAGCCCGATAAAGCTTGAAATTTATGATAACCAATGGCTTAAACACACATTAGGGCCCTACCCTAAAAATGGCCAGTATGTGCAAAGCGCCATCAAAAAAATGCAGCAGTTTGATTTAACCCCTCTTTTGTATAACGCTATTAATTTATATGAATTTGTCGATTCACTATCAATGCAGGTACGCTTTAAACTCCACAAAGGAGATAGTGAACTATTCAAAAGTGAATTAATAAAAAAACGGCAATTCAATATAGCGTTTTCAAAAGCCAAACCGATTTTGGCAAAACAGAATATTGATATTGAACATCTGTATGAAATAGCTCAAGGAGATATTCTGCGCCCCTCCATTCAAAGCTGGCTAGGCATAAATACAATGATGCATATGCAAAGCCCCGTTCTTGAAAAACTAGAGAAACAAGTAAACAAAAACGAAATTAAAGCGTTTTATCAAGCCAATAAATCGCAGTTTAAATTTTTAAGCCACGTAAAAGCCCATGGAGCTCAATTTGCTCATCGAGCCAATGCTGTAGGTTTTCGCACCTTGGCCGGTAACAAAACGCTAAAACAAGCATTAGTAATATCAGGAAAACAAGATATATATACTCAATACAACAGTGAATTAAACCGTAAAAACAAAAGTAACTGGGTTGTACAACTTGCGTTCACAACTAAAGAAAACACTATTTCTCCTGTTATACGTACACCCAGTGGTGAATGGGTGGTGATACACAGTTATGAGCATCAGTTTGAGTACTTTTCGCCAGAAGATGAAACCGTTCGATACCAAGCAACAAAGGCCATCGCAAAACAAAAAGCGGTACAACAGTATGAGGATACTTGGCTCAAGTGGCAAAATAAGACAGGAGTAATTTTATGAGCAAAAAAGTTTTCGTTTCTGTTGTTGTAGCTTGTGTTGGTATGTACGCACTTTTTACTCAATATACTAGTAAACCAACGATAAAGAATATTGATTCCCTTAACCAAGCTAAAAGTGTTAAGCAAATAACGTCACTTGAGCTGACTACTGCTGACATGACCCAAGAGCTGAAAAGCATGCAATTAAACACGGTTACAACTAACAATACGAGCCCTCAGCCTTTGCCACCAATAACCTCTCCTGCCTATTTACCCAACATAGTAAAAAATACTCAGCCAGTTGCTCAGTACAGCGGTGATTTCAATAATCACCAGGCATATCAAGATTTCCACCTTGAACAGCAAAGACAGCTAGAGCAACGTTTTGTTATTGCTGCACAAGCCAAAATATTAAAACTTGAAGAATTACTGGCTAAAGGCCGACAAAAAAAGCTTTCACAAGAACAACTGCAAGTTGCGATAGATAAAATTAACGCTTTAAAACAAATGCAAATAAACTTAAAAGACTAACAACGCAAAAAGCCGCCAAATGGCGGCTTTTCACAGGGAAAATACGTGTGCTAGCTTAACTATTTGCTTTCTAGCATATTGCCTGAGCCAATCTCGATTTTACGTGGCTTAAGGGCTTCTGGGATTTCGCGTTCAAGGTCGATGCTTAGTAAGCCATTGGCTAAGTCTGCACCAAGTACTTTAACGTGGTCGCCTAACTGAAACTTACGCTCAAAGTTACGCTCGGCAATCCCTTGATGAATAAATTTACGCTCATCATTTTGCTCTTTACCTGCTTTAGTGCCTGATACAACCAAAGTGTTATTTTCAGATTGTAAGGTTAACTCGTCTTCACTAAATCCAGCGACTGCCATAGTGATACGGTACTTGTCTTTATCAAGCGCTTCGATGTTATAAGGAGGAAAACTTGGCTGCTTATCAGTTCGTGCAGCGGCATCCATTAATGATGCTAAATGATCGAAACCAATGAATGAACGGTATAGGGGTGATAAATCTACTGTACGCATAATAATATCCTCATATTTAAGCGATATATTGCTGCTACTTTTCGTTTGAACAAGTAACGGCAAAAGTTAATTAATAATATAATTTTCAGATAGTTCTGATTTACTGAAGACCCATCAGGCGTCCTCAAATAACTATTTATGGGCGGGCAATTTTATTTCAAGATTTTTTTATAAAATATTTTTATTTTTTTACAGGCCCTAAAAAAAGCGAACGCAATAATCGTTTTTTTGCACTGTAATAAAAAATGAAATTAGTTACACTAGGGTCAACTAATTTGAGGAGAGCGTTATGTTAACAGTAATTTTTGGCCGTGAAGGCTGCCCTTTTTGTGTTCGCGCTAAAGATGTTGCAGAGCAACTTGCTAATGATCGCGATGATTTTAAATACCGCTACATCGACATCATCAAAGAAGGTATCAGTAAAGAAGATTTAGAGAAGTCTGCAGGCAAACCATGCCCAACCGTACCGCAGATTTTTGTAGACCAAACTCATATTGGTGGATTCACTGAATTTGAAGCTTATGCTAAAGAAAACCTAGGCCTTTACCAGTAATTTTGTAGACAGAGTGTTAACCAGCTCAATTAACGCACAATTGAGGCTGGTTAAATTTCGACCAACATCAAACACATATAAATTAGTTGTAATTTATACAAGCATTTGCCTCGCATTTCCTATACAATGCGCGCCTCTTTAAATTCGTTGAGGCGTATTAATGTCAGAACCAGTCACGTTTGAATCTCTAAATCTTTCTCCTGCAATTTTAAAGGCAGTTGAAGAGTTGGGTTACAAGACACCATCTGAAATCCAAGCTCAATGTATACCGTTATTGCTAGAAAGAAAGGACGTACTGGGACTAGCACAAACGGGTACAGGTAAAACAGCAGCATTTGCACTGCCATTACTAAATAATATTGACCCGTCTGTGAAACAGCCACAGATCCTTGTACTCACACCTACCCGTGAGCTTGCGATCCAAGTAGCTGAGGCATTTGAACAATATGCAAAACACACTCGTGGTGTTGAAGTATTGGCACTTTATGGTGGCCAGAGCTACAGCATCCAGCTGAGCGCACTTCGTCGTGGCGCACAGATTATCGTTGCTACACCAGGTCGCTTAATCGATCACATAAACCGTGGCACTATCAAGTTTGATGCTTTACAAGCACTTGTACTTGATGAAGCCGATGAAATGCTACGTATGGGCTTTATCGATGATGTAGAAAGCATCATGGAAAAAACACCGCGTGAAAAGCAAACATGTCTTTTCTCTGCGACTATGCCTAAGCAAATTCAAAACATCAGCAGCAAATATATGAATAACCCTGAACAGGTTCATATTTCTGCGCGCAACTCAACTGTATCATCAGTTGAACAAGTGTTTTGGAATGCCCATGTTCATAAAAATAAAGCGATTGTTCGTTTCTTAGAAGCTGAACAATATGAAGGTGCTATTGTTTTCGTACGTACGCGTAACGATACAGTGCAACTTGCTGAGTTATTAGAGCGCGAAGGTTTCTCTGCAGCGCCACTTAACGGTGACATGAACCAGCAAGCGCGTGAGCGCACGGTTGATCGTTTAAAAAGCGGCATGCTAAACGTTGTTATTGCAACAGACGTAGCGGCACGTGGTCTTGATGTAGACCGTTTAAGCTTAGTTATCAACTACGACATTCCACAAGACTCTGAAGCCTACGTTCACCGTATCGGCCGTACAGGTCGTGCTGGTCGTACTGGTAAAGCGATTCTTTTCGTTAAGCATAACGAGCGTTATTTACTTAAAAATATCATTCGTCATACTAAATCTGAAATCGCACAAGTTGAATTACCTACAGCTAAAGTTGTTGAAGAAAAACGTATCAATGCCTTACAAGAAAAGCTTACGCTTGCTCTTGAAAACAAAGATATTACTTTCTTCAATGAAGTGGCTGCTAACATGGCACAAAAACTTGAGCTTGCTCCTGAAGACTTAGCGGGTGCGTTACTGTGTTTAGCACAGCAACAATCACCAATTAAAGTTGAAGAAGTTAAGATTCAACCGCGTGAGCGTAACGAACGTAATGATCGTAATCCTCGTAGCAATGACCGTGGTCGTCGTAACGAACGCCCTGAACGCGGTGGTGAGCGCGCTGAGCGTAAACCACGCGAGCGCAACAGCCGTGATGCAGGCCCTATGGATACATACCGAATCGAAGTAGGTCGTGAGCATGGTGTTCAGGTTAAGAACATTGTTGGCGCAATTGCTAACGAAGCAGACATTTCAAGCAAGTTTATCGGTGACATTCGTCTTCACGACAGTCACAGTACGGTACAATTACCGCAAAACATGCCTAAAGATGTACTTGATCACTTCCAAAAAGTGTTTATTTGTAAACGCCCAATGGGTATGACATTAACACAAGATCAAGGCCCTTCTGAGCCACGCGGCGAGCGTTCTGAACGCCCTGCTGGTGACAAGAAGCGTAGCTTTAATAAAGAAGGCCAACGCCCTGATAAGCGTAGCGGTCCTCGTAAAGAACGTCGCCCAGTTAGCTTCACCGCTAAGTAAGCAACGACCCTTTAGTAAAAAAACCTTGCCACGAAAGTGCCAAGGTTTTTTTGTGTCTGGAATTCAGGTATCAGCTTAATTTCCGTAACTTGAAGCCGCAAGTCAGTATTAGGCACTTAACTAAAATATTGAATTAAAAATATTTTTTTGTTTTCTCTAACCAGAGATTGCAGTGAAAACAAGGCGAAATTACGCGTCAATAGCTAGCCTATTGTAAGTAAATTCAACGTAATTAGCGTTGAAAAAGCTGATTGAGATAGCTTTATTATCCAAAACTCAGATTACTTAATGTGTATAAACATGTTTTCTTTGATTTTTAAAACAATAAAATTTATGTAAACTAAGCAAAGGCTATAATTCATGGACGAATTAAAAATTGAAAAGAAATTACGACAACTTACTCTTTGTAGCAATAATGTTCCCTATTTTATTATGTATCATTATTCCTATCTTAATGGACTTTACAGATCCACCATTTATCACAAATGAAATATACGACGTTATTTTCTTTATAGCACTCCCTATTATTTGTGGCGTATCATTCATCTATTTAAATATACTTGTATTCAATAAATATAGACGCTGCAGTAAATACAGGGAGCATCTTAAATATAGTTTTTCAGATACAAAAACGAAATTATCATTAATATTCGCGTATCCATTAATCCCTTTGTTAATCTATGCAAGTCTCTATTTTTTATTCTCTGCCCCCATTAAGTTATGGGCTTACTACACGCAAGGCGACTATTGGTATAAGGAATATATCCTAACTGATGTACAAAAGTGTGGTTCTGATTATGAAGATAGTTGTACTCGTTTATATTTTAAAGATCCTAAAACAAACGAAACTCATGATTTTAGATGGTACGAAGATAAGTCTACAATAATCAATAACAAAAACGATTATGTTTATATTCTTGGTGAGGCCAGTTTGTTTGGCTATATAGTGAGAGATTTAGAAAGGTAACTTAGACTTACTTTGAATATTACAGCACTTTTATATAAACCTCACTCGAGTGAGTGAGGTTTATGAATCAAGATTTAAGTTAAGGCGCTACTGCTGGGTAAACGTAGCTGGCATCAAGTCCTAATGGGATACCGAGTGCCCAGTAGCCTAGCAAGAAGATACTCCAGCCAATCATAAAGGCAATTGAGTACGGTAGCATCATCGCGATAAGCGTACCTATGCCTGTGCCTTTAACGTATTTTTGGCAGTACACCACCACCAGCGGGAAGTATGGCATGAGCGGGGTGATAATATTAGAGCTAGAATCTCCCACACGGTACGCCGCTTGCGTTAAGTCTGGCGAAATACCGAGTTGCATTAGCATAGGCACAAATACCGGACCTAATAGTGCCCACTTAGCCGAACTTGAACCAACAAATAAGTTTACAAAACCAGTTAAGAAAATAATCCCTACGACCGTTACAGAGCTCGGTAACTCCATTGCTTTTAATACTTGAGCCCCTTCAATTGCAAGCAATGCACCTAGGTTTGATTTACTAAATGCAGCAATGAATAATGAACAAAAGAATGCCATAACAATGTAATACGCCATACCATTCATGGCTTTGCTCATTGCATCTATCATGTCTTTAGAGGTTTTAAAGGTGCCTACGGTAAAACCATATACTGCGCCTGGGATCCAAAATAACAAAAATATCAGCGGTACTATTGATTGCATTAGTGGTGAGCTAAAGTTTGTTAAAGAGCCATCGCTGCTGCGCATCGCTGAATCAGCTGGTGCGGATACGTACGCTAATAACGCAATACCTGCAATCATTACGCTACTTGCAATAAGAAAGGCGCGCTTTTCGTCACTACGCGCATCTTCAAATGCTGGTAGGTCTTGAGTTTCGCCATCAACGGGTGAATTTTTTAAACGTGGTTCAATAATTTTATCGGTGATATACCAACCTAGCATCACAATAAATAAACTTGATGCTGAAGCAAAGCCCCAGTTATTAAGCGGGTTAATGCTCATTGTTGGATTAATAATTTGTGCTGCACTTTGCGTAAAGCTTTGCAGTAACGGGTCAATTCCAGATGGAATAAAGTTAGCCCCAAAGCCACCACTTACCCCGGCAAATGCCGCTGCAATACCGGCAAGCGGATGACGACCTGCTGCAAAAAATATTACCCCAGCAAGTGGAATAACCAGCACATACCCTGCATCGGTCGCCGTATGGCTCACAATAGCCACTAAAATAATTGAGGGTGTTAGTAATTTTCTAGGCGTTACTTTGAGCATTAATTTAAGGCCGGTATTAATAAAGCCCGAATGCTCTGCAACGCCCACACCTAGCATTGCAACCAGCACTACACCCAGTGGCGCAAAACCGGTGAATGTTTTTACCATAGAAGATAAAAAAGTGGCCAACGAATCGCTGGCAAGCATGTTATTAATGATAATGGCTTCGCCAGTACGAGGGTCTATTGCATCAAATGTGACGCTTGAAAACCACCAAGACAAAAACCAGATTAATAACATGGCAAACAAAAAGATAATTGCTGGATCAGGCAGCTTATTCCCTACCCGCTCAACAAAATTTAAAAATCGCGCAACTATGCCCGTTGGCATTGTCGCATCATTATTGTTATTCATTTCACTTGTTCCCTAGAATTTAGACTACGCTACTTTAGCGTATCTAAGGAATGAGGTAAATTTTAACTGAATAAACAAGTTCTTTTTTAGGCACAAAAAAACGCGGCTCAGTGGCCGCGCAGTTATAAATGAATAAAAAAGCTTATGCAAGAGCTTTTACTTCATCCCATATTCTTACTACGAGTGCTTTATCGTCTTCATTAAGTTCGCCGTTGCGATAAGCTTTTACTAAGCTTTTTTCAACCGTGTCGTTTAGCTCAGTAATTTCTAAATTTAGCTCCTCAACTTGTGCATAACCTACGGCTAAGTCAAAGTGGCCGCGTAAATAACCGCCGGCAAATAGCTCATCATCAGTGGCTTTTATCACTAAATCATCAAAATATTGCTGCGCAGCATCTATGTAATTTACTAAACTCATGTGTTACTTCTCCTCAAGGTGCAGCCCATCTTGATGACCTACTGCATACATAATATGGTCGTTAAACCCACTGGTTACACGGATATAACCGCTTAATTCATCATCTAACTCGCTATCGCCGGTGTCACAAATTAGCGGTCGGCCATTTAAAGCCTGTAATTTGGTTTTTGTTGCCACGACAATAATATTGTCGCGGCCTATCGCTTTAATTAACGCAGGACTGAGTTGTTGATTGCCTCGACCAAAAATATGCCCTTGACCGCCAATTAGAGTGATCACTAATTTTGTCTCACGCCCTGTCGTAAGTTCAAGTAATTGTTGAGCTGTTAAGTCTTGGCCTACTAAAGCTTGATCTTCAACTAAATCAACACCGAGCAGCGTATTCTCAAGCCCCATTTCTTCCATCACCGCGCCAACGGTAGAGCCACTGCCCATTACATAGAGGGTATCGGCATCCATTTCACTGACCACATAAGCGGCAATATCAGCAAGTACCAATTCATCGGTTTCTTTACCGCCATTTTTAACCGCTTGTACATAGCGCACTTCACTGGGTACTTGCATTTCGCCATAACGTTTTGCTTTTACTGTTCCTTGGCGAAAGGCGACTTCATCAATGTCCATGACATCGGCATCGCTTAGCGTTACCAACTCACCTTTAACTAACATTTCAACTACGCGGCCTGCAGCTTTTGGCGTTATGGCATATACTCCAGAGTGAATTTTACACCCTGCAGGAATGCCCAACACAGGTACAGAGCCTTCTACCGCATGGCAAATATTACGTGCTGTGCCATCGCCACCTGCAAATAAAATTAAATCTACACCTTGCTGCTGTAATAAACGAGCTGCCGCTTCAGTATCGTCACTGGTTGTGGGTGAGCTACTTTGATAAACCACTTGCGTATTAAAGCCGAGTGATTTTGCTGTTTGCTCCCCCATTTCATCATTAACAGTATAAATAGTAATATTTGACTGATGAGGTACAAGCACTTCAAGTGCAGCTTTAGTGCGACTATTTGATTTAGGCTCAGCGCCTAATGCAATGGCTTTAGCGGCGGTGTCTTCGCCGTCACTGCCTTTTAACGCCACGCTACCGCCCAATCCTGCAACCGGGTTTACAATCAGCCCTAACTTAAACTGCATCTTTTAGCTCCTCGGGAGAATGCCATGAAAACTGCGCAGCATTTAAAGGCCACGTTGTGTTATAAAATTTACACAGTGCTTTTAGTAACCTTGTAGTACGTGGATTAAATCCGTCTTGCAGCAGCTGTAATAACTTTGCATGTACACGCGATTGAAACGCAAATCGACAGGTTTGTTCACCATTTAAATTATCTACCGATACGTTAAAATCAAATCCCGCGGCCACACTGAGCGCCCACTCTATTGCTTGGGGTTTTACCTCTACAGATTCAAACTCTGCTTGCTGTGAAGCATCGCGCCCGTCGGGGCAATACCAATAACCATAATCTTCAACTAAGCGGCGCTGAGAACCTGCCACTAACCAATGGGCTATTTCGTGCAGCGCACTGGCGTAAAAACCATGGGCAAATACAATTTGATGATAAGGCGTTGTATCATTTGCGGGAATGTAGATAGGCTCGTGCTCACCTTTTACCAAACGCGTATTATAGCTTTGGAAAAAAGTGTGTTCGAAAATAGAAATTAAATCCGCTATTTGATGCATAAATATTTCGTATACTCGTTTGAACCCGATGCTTTATAGCCATATAAAACTAATATAAAGCGCACTAAAAACGAGGCGAATTGTACGTACTTTTCTGCACAAAGTAAAAAGCTAGCGATTTAAAGCGATGTTCACATAAATCTCTTTAAGTTTACACACGCTGAGTCATGCTCATTGTTGTTATGACAAGTATTGAGAGATATCTACCTCATCTATTTGTTCAGCACTGAGGTAGCGTTTAGCGTAATCAAGATAAATACCTGAACTTAAAAACAGTTCAAACACGGCTTTATCAACATGATGATCGGCCACCATTTTGGCTAATATACTCATCGACTCGCTGAGTGTTTTTGCCTTTTTATAGGGCCTGTCGGCCGCCGTTAGGGCTTCAAAAATATCAGCTAGCACCAATACTCGTTCTGGTATCGATAAGTCATCCGCATTGAGTTTACGCGGATAGCCTGTGCCGATTAATGTTTCGTGATGGGTAGAGGCATAACGCGGTACGCGCTCAAGTTCTTTAGGGAACGGCAGTGTATCGAGCATACGTATCGTACTTATCATGTGCTCATTAATTTTAAACCTATCCTCTTTAGTAAGAGTGCCTCTTGAAACTGTTAAATTATAAAGCTCCCCTAGGTTATATTTATATTTACATGGGGCAATTTTAATCCCTAAACGCTCATCATATTCAATCGGCTTATCATGAGGAATTAAGTGCCAAGATTTATCACTGAGTAATTTTTCTGTGATGGGCAGCGTGTCATCAGTCCCTTCATAGCGATACATTTCTACTGGTGAAAGCCCCAACTTATCGTCAAAATGACGCTGCCAAGTAATATTACTCAACGCAGTTAAACGCTCAAGGGCAGCTTCTGTGATTTTTTCGCCGCCAATATTACATTGTGCAATAAAAGCAAAGTCGTCCAGCAACTGTTGCTGTTTAGCTGCCAACTGCTTGGTTAAGTCGAGCTGATTTTGAGGACTGTGTTGCAATGATTTATAGTAATCAAGTTCGGCATCTCGCCAAAGTACCTCAAAACGCGTTCTAATTTCATGAATACGATTATAAATAGTCTCCAGCTTAGTGCCTTTATCAACTATGTGCTCTGGAGTGGTTATTTTACCGCAATCATGTAGCCAAGCGGCTAAACTAAATTCTTCAACCTCATCATCATTTTTAAACTTAAACCCTTTAAAAGCCGGTAACTCTGACTCTGAAGCAGCCTTAGCAAGCTCAATACCGAGTTCAGGTACGCGCTCGCAATGCCCCGCTGTATAGGGAGATTTATCATCAATGGCTTGTGCTATTAACTCGATAAACGACGCCATGAGTGCTTTTTGACTGTCTTCATGTTGCTGTATCGACTTACTCATATCAACCATAGAGTAAGCTAACGTATTAATTTCTTTAATATGACTTTTTAAAGTCGAGACTTGTTTAAACTGCCGATTTTTAATTTTATTGTTTTCACCCACCAGCGTTTTAATAGGACCGACAATGGGGGATGCAAAAAACCACGACACTGGTAACATCATAATTAAGCAGGCAACCGTAATTATTATTGAAAGCTTTATTTTTTCTCTTGTGGAGCTCAATACATCTTCTTTAGAAACCATAATGGCTAAATAGCCCGTACTAGCTAGCGCTAAATAATCAGATAGTGGCTTAATAAAAACATACTGTTCTTTACCATTAATGTTCACTAACTGTAGCTTAGAGAAGTTACTATCATCATCCAATAAAGTGATTAATTGCTCATCAGGAACAGTGCCTACAATTTTTGATTTTTTCCCTGAGTTAGTATTGAGCCATTTATCACTAAGCTGTTGTTTAAATTGCAGAGGAAGTTGCGTGGCGGCGTAATCAAACAAAGCTTTTAATTGTGCGTCTTGGTTTTGAAACAATAAATGGTAGTCATTTGAAAAAAGCGCGGCACTGTCTTCATCAAGCGGATTGTACTGGATCCCCTCAATAAAAAATTGCTGCTGTATATATTGCAATACGGCTTTGCTGTCTATTCCCGCATAAGTATCACCATTGGCAACATGCATTAACAACGCCTTTGTGTTGGGAACTTCCACGAGGTTAATTTCTGGAAATTGCGCTCGTAATATTTTTACAATTGACCAGCCCTCTCCCACCGCAACTGACTTACCAGCAAGTTGCTGCATATGGGTAATTGGTGGGTTGTTTTGTTGATTAACGATACTTAAAGGCAAATTTACCATGGGTGTACTGAGCATACCCAATGTATTATTCGATGGTGTATTAAGTACCGGATGAATCACATCTATCTGCTTATTTTCAAATAAATTAAGTAATTCTTGCCAACTGAGTCCATTAATATAATTAACCTTAATACCCAACAGTTCAGCAATCGCATTTATATATTCAACACTGTAGCCTTTAGGCTTACCACTGACACTAAAATCCATAGGTGCCCAATTGGTTTCATTTGAAACTGTGATAGTAGGATATTTGGCAACTATTTTTTGCTGTTGCTCATCCAGTATTAACCGATTTAGCCTTGCCTCAACCGTTGAGCTAAACGGCTGATTTGAAGCAATAATTTCTCCTTCTCGGTTATAAATAAGTAACTGTGTTGAGCTGTGCATCTCCAAACGCTGTTGCTGTTCGATTAAATAATTAGACATGTTATCAACGATAATCCCTAAGCCAAGCACATGGTTTTTACCCGCTATTTTAATCGAATACGTTTGCCCAGAGGTTTGTAAATGGGTAAATAGATAAGGCTTGGTTTTGTTTACTTGCTGTGAGTTTGCTTGCTTAAACCATGCTTGCTCGCGGGGATCAAAATACGTCGGTTTTTTGGTTTTTTCTCTTAAGCTAAATGACGCATCAAAATAAAGCGTTTGCTGTATTCTTTGCCCTTCTTCAGATTTTATTTGAATAACGACCCAGCGGTCATTATCCGTTGCACCAAGGCGCTGACGAACCATCGCACTACTTTCAAGATTAATAACCTCAAAAAAGTCACCATTGTTATAGCCCATATAAAAAGCATAAAACAAAGGGTTCAAATCCATCATTTCACTTAATACATTTCGTAGCTCTGTTTTATCTGAAAGGTTTTCACCGACTAACGAGGTGTTTTTTACCATCATATATAAAGTATTTTCAGATTTTTCATTAATGCGTGTTAGGTAATCAGCAACCGATTGAGTGGTCATATTAAAGTGTTGCACGTTCGACTCGAGCGCCATTTTTTCACTGAAATAATACTGTAAGCTTGTAGCTATAATAGCGGTAATAGACGTTGCCAACACAAATACTGCCACAACCGTCAAACGAATAGAAAAGCGTACTGTTTTTGTTAACTTTTTAAGCGCTTTAAATATCATTGAACGTTCCTTGCGACACTTTTAAAAGCAGTAAATATACGTCGTTGAAAATTGCAATTTAGCAATATTCAAAGCCTATGAAGTAAGTTAATCATTAATTGTTTGAGCTAAAATAATATTAGTCACAAAATCAGAAATTTAAAAACTTTATGCCTTTATTTACTGAACACCTAATTGCGCTTACCATATGCAAACTAAAAACCTAAATGAATACACTCTTATGGTTAAACAACACACCACTAAAGCATGGCCAGTTAGCATTCTTACTTTTTTAGCGCTACTGAGTGCCTCTGCCAATAGTTATGCAAAAAGCGTGAGTATTAACGTGTTTGCTATTCCCTCTTCGCCAATTGTTGAGCTCATGGCTACAACCAGCAATGAACTAGCCAAACAGCAAATAACCACGTTTTATCAGCAAGGCTTACCCGTGCATGCCACATTATATTTGACTGATTATCCGCAAGAGGCACAAAATGAAATTAAGCAGGTGGTGGGGCGTATTGTAAAGAAACATCAACCTTTTGAAATTAAAGCCAATGGGTTTAGTGTATCTGCCAGTAATTGGGCCTTTATAGACTTAGAAAAATCTTATCAGTTACAACGCTTAGCCGATGAAGTGACACTTAAACTTGAGCCACTTCGCGATCATCAAGCGCCAGTACCAAGTTGGGTAAAGCATTACCCTAATAAACTCGTGGCCTTTGAGCGTTATGGTAGCCCAAATGTGTTTCAAAACTTTCAGCCACATTTAACCCTACTTGCAAATGAGCAAAACCCTGCATTGGCTGCGTTTAATAAAGTCATGCAAGCTGAGCCACCGCAAGCACAAGGTGAAATAATTGGGATTGGAATTGGAATTTCTGATCAGTTTGGGCAACAAAAACAGGTCATCGCTAAGTACTTCTTTGATACCAAATAAATAATTAATAATGGGAGCTAATTACACATTTATTAACTTAAATGGTTTATGGATTTGTGGTTAGCTTATCGCTTAAATGCTTTTTAAGTATGCGGGTGTTGCGCGTATTTGCTTTGAACATGGCATCAAAAATATCACCAAAAAATGGAATAAGCCCACCTACAAAATCAACTAACATGTTTAAAATAATCCGGCTTTTTACTCGCTTACCAACACCCAATCGCTGCGCTTCAATTAGTACATACCCAGATAAAATAAGCCCGGCTAAATCGCCTACCACTGGCAATAGCCCTATCAATGATTCGACACCGAAACTAAATTTAGTAAACGGAATACCAATGCTGCTGTCGGTAAAGCGGCTAAACTCTTCAAGCCGTTTTATGGTGGCTTTATATTCAGCTTGTGTAACGTGAGATTGATTATTTTTTTGCATAATAACTGCTCTTTATTTTTAGGTGCGCTAAGCACATGGAAATTATTGAGCGGCAATAAAGATGTATAGCCTGTACATAATAAACGCGCTAGTGCGCGTTTATTATTAATTTATAGTAAAGCGCGCTTAAATAGCGCCTTTAATTGGCCCATGTTCGTGGTTAACATGTGGGTTTTGACCGCGTTGACGTAGTAAATGATCCATTAAAGTAATGGCCATCATTGCCTCAGCAATCGGAATAGCACGAATGCCTACACAAGGATCGTGACGACCTTTGGTGATCATCTCGACCGCTTCATTTTCGGTATTAATACTATTACCGGGAATGGTAATGCTTGATGTTGGCTTAAGCGCAATGGATGCGATTATATCTTGCCCTGTAGAAATACCTGCCAATACGCCGCCGGCATGATTTGAGGTAAAACCATCAGGGGTTAACTCATCACGGTGCTCTGAGCCTTTTTGCTCAACCACATCAAAGCCATCGCCAATTTCAACGCCTTTTACAGCGTTAATACTCATTAATGAATGGGCAAGTTCGGCATCTAGCCTATCAAATACCGGCTCACCTAAACCAACTGGCACATTTTTAGCCACTACTTTTACTTTGGCACCCACTGAATCGCCTTGCTTTTTAAGCTCGCGCATATATTCATCGAGTGCTTCAAGCTTGCTAGCGTCTGGGAAAAAGAATAAGTTATTTTCCACCTCATCCCAATCGTAATTTTCGGCTTTAATTGGCCCTAATTGGCTCAAACACGCACGTACTTCAATACCATGAAATTGCTTTAAATACTTTTTAGCAATAGCGCCTGCGGCAACCCGAATAGCGGTTTCGCGCGCAGATGAACGGCCACCACCACGGTAATCGCGAAGGCCGTATTTGTGCCAGTAGGTATAGTCACCGTGGCCTGGGCGAAATACATCTTTAATTTTGCCATAATCTTGTGAACGTTGATCGGTATTTTCAATTAATAAACCAATGCTGGTACCAGTGGTTTTACCTTCAAAAACGCCCGCTAAAATTTTGATTTGGTCGCTCTCACGGCGCTGCGTGGTATAGCGACTTTGCCCAGGTTTGCGTCTGTCTAAATCGTGTTGTATGTCGGCCTCAGTGATTTCAAGGCCTGCGGGCGTGCCATCCACTACGCCGCCTAATGCAACGCCGTGGCTTTCGCCAAAGGTGGACACTTTAAATAACTGCCCTATGCTATTACCTGCCATTAACTTTCCTCATTCCTAATGACTTATAGCCGAGGATTAACTCGGCTATTGTTTTGCCCAGCCATTTCGGATGAATGGCTAGTACTAATTATTACTGTGCAAAGTAGGTATCTAGTTGTTGTTTGCTAATAACAAACACCCCTAATCCGCCTTGTTCAAACTCAATCCATTCAAATGGTGCGCCTGGATACAGTGCATCCATATGTACCATAGAGTTACCTACTTCGACAAATAACAAACCGTTATCTGTTAGATGCTCACTAGCTTGATCTAAAATAGTACGTGTTACATCAAGGCCATCGTGTCCCGATGCTAATCCTAGTTCTGGTTCATGGTGGAATTCACGTGGTAAATCAGCCATATCTTCAGCATCAACGTACGGCGGGTTTGCTACGATTAAGTCGTATTTTTGCCCAGGTACACCACTGAATACGTCAGACTGAATCGGTAGTACGCGATCACTTAGTTGATAGTCAGTGATATTAATATCAGCCACTTCAAGCGCTTCATAGGATATATCAACCGCATCAACTTGCGCATTTTCGAACGCTTGTGCCAAGGCAATAGCAATACAACCTGAGCCTGTACATAAATCTAAAATACGCCCTACTGACTCTGGTTTTTCTAACCAAGGGGTGAAGCGATTATTAATAAGCTCAGCAAAAGGCGAGCGAGGAATTAATACGCGTTCATCCACATAAAATGGCATGTTAGCAAACCATGCAATGTTGGTAAGGTAAGGTACTGGGGTAAAATCGTTAATGCGCTCGGCAATCAAGCCCGCTAAACGATTTTTTTCAGTACTGGTTAAACGCGCATGCATCAGCTCTTTGGGTGCATCGATAGGCAAACTAAGCGCTGGTAATAACAAACTTACCGCTTCATCCCATGCGTTATCGGTGCCATGACCAAAGAAAATACCGCTACTTGCAAATTGACTAGTTGTCCAACGAAGCCAATCGTGTAAGGTTGAAAGTTCTGCAACAGCTTCATCTAGGGTTGCTTCTTCTATTAGTAATTCACTCATCAGTATTATCTGCCTGCTACTTTCAAAAAAAATAAACTCAATCGGGGCGCATCATTGGCCCCATGATTGCCCTATTGTATACCCAAGCCACCTCTAGGTGCGAGCGCAGTTAGTGTTAAAAGCGATTTAGGTAAGGCTTTGATTGCAAATAATAGTCACTCTATTGTTCAAATCAATAACGCAGTATAAATCGCTTTTAAACTAACCTTAATGGCGCTGTACTATGCACCTCAAAGCTGCTTGGGTATCACACCTTTTTACTCGATTTTTACCGCTTTTTTGTTTAGACTGCCGCTATGAAAAAAGATCTCCACTCAAACAGCTTAATTAGTCCTGACGACATTGACTTGTTCCGTCAAAGTATCAGTGGTGCGCGTGTATTTAAACAAGACACTCACCGTTTTAGCAATAAACCTAAAGTGTCACAAGCGAAGCAATTTGCCCAGCAAAAAAAGCAACAACAGTCAGAATTTTTCTTTTCTGATGAATATGTACCCGATATAGACACACATGGTACCGTTAATTATGTACAACAGGGTCAGGATCGTTTTTTAGCCAAACAACTTCGTCGAGGGGATTTTATTCCTGATTTAACCCTCGACCTGCATGGCTTAAATAAAGAGATAGCCAAAGATGAACTCGCAGGGCTTATTCATGAGTGTAAAAAAAAGCATTACTATTGTGCCTGTGTTGTACACGGAATTGGCGGCCATATCCTCAGGCATAAAGTACCGCAATATTTAGTGCAACACCCCGATGTAATTGCTATGCACCAAGCTCCGCTTGAGTATGGCGGTAAAGGGGCGGTACTCATATTAATTAACTTACCGCAAAGTGATGAGTTTAGACGCTGAGCACTAGAGCCAATCAATAAGAGTCTTTTTTAGTGCATATATTTTCGATTATATTTCCGCTTATTTTTATTGTGTTATGCGGCTACACAGCAAGCCGAAGTCAGTTTTTAGAACGCATTCATATAACAGGGCTCAGTAAATTTACTTTTTACATTAGTGTACCCAGTTTTTTATTTTTAAATATGGCCCAGGCAGACCTAAAAACCAGCGTGAGCTTAAATGGCTTTTTAAGCTTTTATATTCCCGTTATTTTAATTTATTTTTTTGCGCTCATTATTGACCGCTACACTCTCTCTAAACATCCTCAATATGAACGTCACAGTGTATTTGCCCTTGGCAGTAGTTATTCAAATACCGTATTGGTGGGCTTGCCCATTATTATTGCAGCATTAGGTGAGCAAATGATGGGCATTATTTTTATGATCATCACCTTTCATAGCGCGCTATTGTTCACCCTTACCTTTTTAATTAGTGCAAACAGTGCCAGTCATGTGTTTTCTTGGTCAACATTTGCCAAAAATATGCTACTCAACCCTGTCGTATTGAGTATTAGCACGGGTTTGTTGGTAAATTTAGCAGGGATTACTTTATTTTCTGATTTAACTAATGGCTTAGCGCTTTTAGCTAAACCTGCCATTGCCTGTGCGTTATTTGTTTTAGGCGCAAACTTAGCTTTTTATAAAATTAGCGATAACTGGCAAGCGGCAGCTATTGCCAGCCTGTTAAAGCTAGTTATATTGCCCGCCTTAGTATTAGTGTTAGGCTCACATGTATTTGCTATTAATGAGTCACTCTTAAAAGTACTCGTATTATTGAGCGCATCGCCCTTGGGGGTTAATGCGTACTTAATTGCATGCCAAATAAAACAACATCAAGATACGTTAGCCAGTGCGGTTGTTTTATCGACAGTTTTGAGTGTGGTGAGTTTTAGTATGTGGTTAACAATTCTACTGTAGACAAATACCTAAAAGTATTGGCATTTATCTAACAGAAAGTGGCTTAGCTAAATGCTCGTTTACACGCTATGCATCTACATTCGCTGGTGCATTAATGGTGATAAAATCACTTTTATGGCGAGTTTCATCATAACTAATTTGTGCAACAGCGCCGGTATTAAAAATAGGCATGTGCCCAGCACACAACTGATCAACCAAATAGCTCACCATAGGCATATGGGCAACCACAAGCCAAGTATCGCATTCTGGATGAAGCGCTATTAACGTTTCTAAATAATCTGCAGCAACCTGCGGGTTACCTTCAGGAATAATATCTTGGCAGGTCTCTTCAAATAAAAAGGTATTATTTTTTTTAACACCCTCAGCTGTTTGCTGCGCTCTTACATAAGGACTCACTAATAACCCCGTTGGAGCATGTTTTTTTTGTAACCACAGCCCCATTTTTTCTACCTGCTGATGGCCCAAAGGAGTCAAATTTCTACTGACATCATCAGAGTGCATCGGTATTGCTTCACCATGACGCATTATCAAGATTGTTTTCATAAAAAATCAACCAATTAAAGAATATAAAACAGTAGCCAGTTTGCTCGAATTTCCGCTATATTAATAACTCAAACCTATTTATTTTCTTAAAATAGTTCTTTCATGATGTTCAGGTAAATAGCATTGCATTCCTGAAGTTATCATCTGTTGTTAACAATTATACGTTTAGTTTCAGGAGCATCATTTGAAAATCAGCACCAATGATAACAGAGCTTACCGCACACTAACACTGGACAATGGTCTAAAAGTACTTTTAGTGCACGATCAAGACTCAGCAAAAGCTGCCGCATCCATGGCTGTTAACGCTGGTCACTTTGATGATCCGCTTGATAGACAAGGCCTAGCGCACTTTTTAGAGCATATGTTGTTTCTAGGCACTGACCTTTATCCTGAATCAGGAAGTTTTAATAATTTTGTCTCGCAGTCTGGTGGCAATACCAACGCGTGGACTGGCACAGAGCATACCTGCTATTTCTTTGATATTAATAACCATCATATTGAAACAGCATTAGCACAATTTAGTCGGTTTTTTATAGCGCCCACACTAAACCCCGCTGAAACAGAAAAAGAACGTAATGCTATTGAGGCTGAGTTTAAATTAAAAATTAAAGACGATGGCCGTCGAATTTATCAAGTGCATAAAGAAACGGTTAACCCAGAACATCCTTTTACTAAGTTCTCAGTGGGCAACTTACAAACGTTAGCCGATAGACAACGCTGTATTAGTGATGAATTACGTGACTTTTTTAATCAGCATTACCAAGCTCAGTGGATGACTTTAGTGATTTGTGCCAATCAGTCATTAGATACACTTGAGGCATGGGCAACCCAGTATTTCTCCCAGATAAAGGGAGATAAACACCAATTAAAGCCACCTATAGAAGCGCCGCTTTATCGCAGCCAAGACTTGGGTAAGTTGCTTCATATTGAGCCACACAAGCATGTACAAAAGCTGATTATTAGCTTTGCCATGCCAAACATTGACGATTTTTATCGTCATAAAACGGTCAGCTTTATTGCGCACTTACTAGGTTATGAGGGGCAAGGCTCGTTGTATTCTGTGCTTAAAGAGCAAGGTTGGATCAATGCCCTCTCTGCAGGTGGCGGAATTAATGGCAGTAATTTTAAAGACTTTAATATTAGTATGGCGCTGACCGATGAAGGCATTGAATACTACGAAGATATTATTGAAATGGTGTTTGAATACATTTGTTTAATTAATAACAACACCAGCAAATTACCTCGCCTATATCAAGATAAGCAAAAACTATTACAAATCGCATTTGATAACCAAGAAAAGTCTCGCCTAATTGATTGGGTCAGTAATTTAAGTATTAACATGCAACATTACGATGAAGTTAATTACTTACAGGGTGACTATTTAATGGAGGGCTTTAAAGCCAGCACGCATGAAATGGCTATGCAGTGGTTAACTCCGCACAACATGCGTTTAGTGCTTATTCATCCTGATGTAGAGCCTGAACACACAGCTGCTTGGTATAACACCCCCTATAAAATTGAAAAATTGTCGCTACATTGGCTCGAAGCACTTGCACAGATTAGCCAGCCACAAAGTGAAATGCTATTGCCCACGGCTAATCCTTATTTAGCTAAAGATGTCATTTTATATCCGGTTGAATCACAGCAACGACATCCAACATTACTGGTAAAAGAAGCAGGCTTTGACTTTTGGTTTAAACAAGACGCCACCTTTAGAGTCGCCAAAGGGCATTTTTATTTAGCCATGGACTCTGACTTTGCAGTAAAAGATGTGAAACATATGGCACTGACGCGGTTATTTTCAGATTTATTCATGGACAGTGTTGGCGAACAGTTTTACCCAGCGGAACTTGCGGGCTTAAGTTATCACTTAACCTCTCATCAAGGTGGCTTAACGCTTCACACTGCGGGGCTTTCTTCAAGCCAACTCGAATTAGTCGATCAGCTGATTGATGCACTATTTAACGTAAAAATTTGTGCCAAACGCTTTGCAGAATATAAAAAGCAATTAGTTAGACACTGGCGTAATAGCAATCAAAACAAACCCGTTAGTGAGCTATTTAGTATTTTAGGCGCTAAAATAATGCCGTGGAATCCTCAGCCTGACGAGTTAGCAAATGCACTCAAAGACACCTGTTTCCATCAGTTTAATGAATTTAGACAAGCGTTTTTTAATGCCCTTCATGTTGAGTCTTTTTTACATGGTAATTGGCAGCAAAATGATGCGCTTGAGTTTCAAAAGAAGGTCGCCCAGCACCTTAAAAAATCAGCCGTTATCGACGATTTAAAGCGCCCACTTTATGAAATTACTAAAGTGACCCGCTACGAGCTTGAACTTGCCTGCAGCGATAATGCCATGGTGATTTACTACCAAGCACAAAGCGATGACGTTAATGAAAAAGTGAAAATGATGGCGCTAAATCATTTAATTAATCAAGATTACTTTAATGAACTCAGAACCACGCAACAACTCGGTTATTTAGTAGGCGCAGGATACGCTCCTTTTAATACCCGTGCTGGTATTGCCTTTTATATACAATCACCAAAATTTGAGCCCACCACGTTACTGCACAGGCATAATTTATTTATTAGCCAGTATTTAGCAACAATTAATGAACTAACAGAACAAGACTGGCTGCAACAAAAACATGGATTAACAACCCATATTGCTGAAAAAGACAAAAATTTGCGTTTGCGTTCACAACGTTTATGGCTTGCTATAGGTAATGGCGATCATCGGTTTAATATGCAGCAACGCCTGCTGGATTCTTTAAACGCATTAACGCTTGAAGATTTAAAAGCCTACGCCGCTGAAATTTTTAATGCAGATCGCCCAAGATATGAGCTTTTAAGTGCCAAATCTGTGAATTTGTCTGAGAAACTACCACTTTATTCGCATTCTCTTTGACTCTTGCTCGCGCTTGATTTAGATTGTCTTTTGTTAATAAGAAGTAAGACAATGAAAAAAATAAAAATAATAAAATACATTCTATTGTTGGCCTCTTTGGCCACAGCCTACTCAGCGAGTGCATTCGAGTCATCGTTTAACTTGAATTTAAATGCGTTGGTCGTGAGCGTGTGCGCAATAATGTCGTTAGTTGTGGTTTATTTGTTAACGATTGTTCACTCACTCAAGCGTTCACACTCTCAATTACAGCTTTCTGAAAAACGATTAAAAAGTACCGTAGAAGGCAGTGGTGATACTCTATGGGATTGGAATATCAAAACCGGTAAAGTTATTCGTATCAATGACAAATACGTGATGAATAGTAATAACCTAGTAGAATTTCCACCGAATAAAAGCTTGATCCACCCCCGCGATTTAACCCATGTTGATTACCTACTAAAAAAACACTTTGCCGAAGAAAGTACTTTTTTTGAAGCAACTTATCGTATTAAAGACAGCTTTGGTAAATGGCACTGGGTGCTCGACCGCGGAAAAATCATTGAAAAAGACGCTAACCTAAGCCCACTGCGAATGACTGGCACAGTCAGAGATATCTCGCAGTTAAAATCAACGGAAGATCGACTTAACTTATTTGCAAAATGTGTTGAGTCACTCACTGATGCGCTGGCCATTTATGATAAAGACTTTAGGCTTGTGGATATTAATCCAAGCTTTTTAACTTTGTTTGGCGGCGTACGCGAGCAATACCTAAAGAAAGAGTTTCATTTAGCCGGTTACGACAAAAGCTATATAGAATCCATAAAAAACACAGTTAGAAAGCACGAACATATTCAAGAAGAAGTAAAGCTTCGCAATAGCGATCATGCTCTGCTGCCATTTGAAATCTCAATAGACGAAATTAAAAACGCACAAAATCAAATAACCAATTATGTGGTGGTGTATTCAGATTTAACCGAACGTAAAAAGACCGAATCTGAACTGAATAATTTATCAAACCGAGATCGCACCACCAGCTTACCTAACCGTAATTTGTTTTTTTCTGACTTACAAAAACTCGCAAAGCAGCACTCTCATCATGCATTACTCGTATTTGATTTAGATAACTTTAAAAAGATAAACGACTCATTAGGCCATCAATTAGGTGATAGTTTACTGGCAAAGCTTGCTATGCGTTTAAATAAGCTCACCCGTGAAAATGACGTATTTTATCGCCTTGGCGGCGATGAATTTGCGCTAGTTATGTCAAACACCAACGATATTCTCACTATCACTCGCATGGCTAAACAGTTTTTGGCGGCCATAGCTACACCATTTAAAATGGCAGGCCATGAACTTGCTATCACCTCAAGCGTTGGTATAGTGTTGTTCCCCGAAGATGGTAACACCCCCGAAATACTATTAAAGAACGCCGATACTGCGATGTATCATGCTAAAAAGAAAGGTAACAGCTACCTGTTCTTTAATGACACCATGAACCGCCAAGCAGTAAAACGACTGCAAATAGAAAACCTAATGCGCTTTGGCTTAAAAGAAGATCATTTTGAGGTGTATTACCAGCCTAAAATGAATATTCGTACTGGTAAGCTTGCTGGAATGGAAGCGTTGGTACGTTTTATTACCCCGAAAAAGGGGGTTATTAGCCCAGGGGTATTTATTCCAATTGCCGAAGAAACAGGGCAAATTATTGAAATTGGTGAAGTAGTTTTAAACAAAGCTTGTCGCGATGTAAAACAGTGGTTAGATGCAGGCTTATTTAATGCTCGTGTTGCTGTTAACTTATCAGCAAAACAATTTAGCCTACCCGATCTAACCTCGCGCATAGATGTGATTTTACAAAAAAATGAACTGCCTTCGTACTTTTTAGAGCTTGAGATAACTGAAGGCACCGTAATGGACGATCCACAAGAAGCCATTGCGATTATGCGCTCTTTAAGTGCCCGTGGAATTCACTTAGCAATGGATGACTTTGGTACCGGCTATTCATCACTTGCGTATTTAAAGCAGTTTCCACTCAATACGCTTAAGGTAGATAAAGCCTTTATCGATGATATGAAGACTGAACGTGGCCGCAATATGGTGGACTCTATCGTCACTATTGCGCATAACCTTGATTTGCATGTAGTTGCCGAAGGGGTGGAGCAAGCGTCGCAAATAAGCATACTTGAAGAGCTAAACTGTGAAACACTGCAGGGTTATTACTACTCTAAACCACTCTCAAAAGGTGAATTTACTGCGTTTTTAAAACAACAACAAAGCCAATCAAAACTCAGTTTAATTAGAGCGACCAGTTAAGCACGCCATAGACATGCATTTACACCTATATTGCGTATCAATGCACGTCGATAATGCATATTAAACAAGCACCAAGCAACAGGACCAAACACGCCACCTAAAAATAACCAGCGTTTAACAGGCATGCCCTTTTTAATGGTTTCTAAGTACATAAGCGCTATAAATACACCGCTAAGTAAAATAAATAACACCACCACCTCAACCAGCTCAAAAATAAGGCGCGTATAATAGCGTTAAACTGGCTAAATTTGAAGCAACGCATGCTGCTAATCAGCAATAATGCTTAATCAATTTGAGGGGCAAATCAGACACAAAAAAGCCGAGCAACTTAAATACTCGGCTAATCAACATAGATTTATAGCGGCTTACTTGTCAGCACGGCCCATAAACTTATGCTCTGCGGTATTAATACGGATGCGATCGCCCGTAGAAATATGCTCTGGCACTTGAATAGTTAAGCCGGTTGATAAACGAGCAGGCTTTGAACGCGCGCTAGCTGAAGCCCCCTTAATTGAAGGGTCGGTTTCCTCAACTACAAGCTCAACACTTGAAGGAAGATCAAGCCCAACTGGCGCACCATCAATCACAATAACATGCACGCCTTGGGTCTCTTCGTTAACAAACTGAATCTCTTCAGCTATGGCGTCTTTAGCCAAGTTGTAAGGCGTGTAGTCTTCGTTATCCATAAAGACATACTCATCACCATCAATGTACGACAGCATGGCTTCACGACGGGTTAAATCCGCAAGGTTAAGCATATCGCTGTCTTTAAATGTTTCGTCAACTTTGCTACCCGTGACCACATCGTATAAACGCATACGGTATAAACTACCACCGGCACGACCTTGTGGTACTGAGCGTACGATATCTTTTACTACTAATACACGGCCATTAAAGTCAATAGCCGTCCCTTTTTTAACATCACTTGCCTTTGGCATGGGTGAATTCCTATTGTTTTTTTGATTGCGAGAAACATACCACGAAACTGATTTTGTTCAACAATAAAGTGATATGATTAGCTTCTTACTTCGTACTGACTCATAAATCTGTAATTTAGACTTAAACTCGTGTTATCTAGTGGCAAAAAGCTGCTATGGTTAAGTTATCGATTATGACCTCAAGGAATGGCTCATGAACCAACAAACTGTACATACCTATTTAATGAACAAGCCGTTAGTTAAACTAACCCAGCCTTTTGCTAAAGATGTTGATGTGTATAAAGTAAATCATAAAATGTTTGCCACTCTTGCACTTAGCAATGAGGGTGAAACTGATGAAAATGGCGAACCTATTTGGTGGCTAAACTTAAAATGCGATCCTGATGAGGCGCAATCATTACGGGACATTTTCCCTGCCGTTATTCCTGGTTATCATATGAATAAACGCTTATGGAATACTGTGATTTTGGATGGGACTGTGCCACAGGGTGAAATTGAGCGTATGATTGATAATTCGTTTAATTTGGTGGTCGACAACATGCCTGATAAAGATAAAAAGTCCATTGAAGCGTTACTGTAAATAAGCGTCCAGACGCAACTTTTACCAATTCGATTGATTAAGTATTATTGTTGATTATCGAACACAAAAAAGCCGCATAATTTGCGGCTTTTTTACGTTAACTTAAAACATTAATCTTTCTGTTCAGTCGTCTCATTTGGAGTGTCAGTTGATTTATCATCACCTTGCGCTAACTCCACTTCAGCTTTATTAGCGGCTGTTGTGTAAAACTTATCGCCCTTGTCAGCCATTGTAAGTAAAGTATCACAAGGTGTAAAAATAGCGTTGCTGTTAGCCAGAGTAGACATATCAGAGCTTATTTTACCTGCGCCTAATTTATCCATATAGCTAAACGGGCCACCTAAGAACGGTGGGAAACCAATACCAAAAATAGCACCAATATCACCATCACGCGGGCTGGCAATAATACCGTCATCTAAACAGCGAACGGCCTCATTAAGCATTTGTGAGATACAACGCTTAGCAATTTCGTTTTTATTTAAACGTGGAGCTGGGGTTACACCTAGTAGCTCATAGACTGACTCATCAACCTTTTTGCCTTTCTTGTCGTATTCATAAAAACCACGACCCGTTTTACGACCAAGACGTTTTGAATCAATCATACGCGAGAAAGCATCTGGGCCTTTAAAACGCTCACCGAGTTCTTTTTCAAGAATTGGCGCGATTTTAGAACCAATATCAATACCGACTTCATCAAGCAGTGCCAACGGCCCTACTGGAAAACCAAACTCAACTAAGGCTGCGTCAATTTTTTCAATTGGCTCACCGGCAAGCATTAAGTTTGCCGCCTCATTCAGGTATGGCGCTAAAATACGGTTAACATAAAAACCAGCCATATCTTTTACCACAATTGGCGTTTTACCTTGCTTACGTGCAAAGTTAACTACACGAGCAATCGTTTCTTTTGAGGTGCCTTCGTGAGGAATAATTTCTACCAGTGGCATTTTCTCTACTGGTGAGAAATAATGTAAACCAATTACATTTTCAGGACGCGCTGCTTTAGCTGCAATTTGCGAAATAGGTAATGACGAAGTATTACTTGCGAAAATAGTATTCGCTTGGCAATGCTGCTCTACATCAGCAACCATACCTTGCTTAAGCTCTAAATCTTCAAATACGGCTTCTATCACTAAATCTATGTGTTTAAAACCGCTGTAATCGGTAGTGCCGGTAATGCGGTTCATCGTTAACTGCATATCGGCTTTAGACATAATACGGCGTTTAAGACGCTTATCTAAAATTTTGTATGTGTAGTTCATGGCATTACTTATGCCCTGCTCTGCCACATCTTTAATTCGCACCGGCAATTTAGCTTTGACCGCACTCACATGGGCAATACCTGCACCCATTAAGCCACCACCTAACACGGCAGTTTTACTAATCGCGGGAGCATCATCATTGCGCCATTCTTTTTTCATTTCAGTGGTTGCAAAGAAAATACCGCGCAGCGCCTTAGACTCATCACTCATTACCAATGTGGCAAAACCTTCTGCTTCGGTTTTATACGCTTTCATTTCATCAAGCTCTACGCTTGCACGTACCGCTTTAATAATTGCAAGCGGCGCAGGGTAATGACCACCGGTTTTTTTAAGAACGTTTTCTTTAGCTTTTTTAAAGATAAAGTTACGACCAAATGGGTTTGATTCTAATAACTTACTGATCTTATCAAGTTTAGGCTCTTTAGCTTGTGGCTTTTTCTTCGCCGCAAACTCTTTGGCCACTTTTAGCAGTACGCTTTGTGGTACACAATCATCCAATACACCGGCTTTTTTAGCTTGTTTAGGACGAATTTGTTTTCCGGTTAGCATCCACTCAAGGGCTTTTTGAATGCCCACGATTTTAGTTAAGCGCTGTGTACCACCACCGCCAGGTAATAAACCAAGTTGCACTTCTGGTAAACCAATTTTAGTTAAATCGCTATCTGTACCTACGCGGTAATCACAGGCTAAAGCAAATTCTAAACCGCCACCAAGCGCTGCGCCATGTATAGCACTAACTGTGGTGTACGGAAGCTTTTTCATATCAAAAAATGCTTGATGGCATAATTCGCTAATAGCTAATGCATCTTCACGCTTTTGCACGCTGTCTAGCATTTTAACATCGGCACCAGCAATAAAGTTATCGCTTTTACCACTAATAAATACCATACCTTTAACTGCGTGCTCTTTAGCTTGTGCTAATAATGCTTTTAAATCATCAGCAAAGCTGTCACGCAGGGTGTTCATTTTTTCACCCGGCACATCAATGGTCACTACGGCTATTTTGTTATCATCAACCGTTAAATTAAATACTGAATCTGTCATTACGCACTCTCCAATACAAAGGCTGCACCTAAACCACCCGCAGCACAGGCAGTCGTTAACGCTAAACCACCGCCACGACGCTTAAGCTCGTATAAACTTTGTGTAATTAAACGCGCGCCGGTTGCCGCAAATGGATGACCATATGCAAGCGAGCCGCCGTTAACGTTAAACTTATCCATGTTAATTTCACCTATGGCTTTATTACGCCCTAAGTGCTCTTGTGCAAATTTATCTGAAGCAAACATTTTCATATTCGCTAAGGTTTGCGATGCAAACGCTTCATGCATTTCAATAAGGTCTAAATCAGCTAACGTAATACCTGCTCTATCAAGTGCGATAGGCGTTGAGTGAGCCGGCCCCATTAGCATGTCTTTTTCTACGCCAATGGCTGAGAACGCAAAACTGCGCACATAACCTAAAATTTCATAACCCAATGCTTTTGCTTTGCTTTCGCTCATCATTAACACTGCGGCTGCGCCATCGGTTAATGGGGTTGCATTGGCTGCAGTGACTGAGCCGTGTTGACGGTCAAATACCGGCTTAAGCTTGGCATAACCTTCAACCGTTGAGTTTTTACGAATATTGTTATCTTCTTCAATAAAGCTTTTATAAGGCGGTAAATGAGCCGTCATTACTTCATCTTTAAGCTTGCCATCAGCCCAGGCTTGAGTTGCCAGTGAGTGAGAACGATGCGCTAAGGCATCTTGATCTTCACGGCTAATGTTATGGGTTTTAGCCATTTGCTCGGCTGTTTGTCCCATTGATAAACCCGTTGAGTACTCAGCAACCGCTGGCGGCACTGGCAATAAATCTTTTAAACGTAGTTTTGAGAATATTTTTAAACGCTGACCAAGCGTACGTGCTTTGTTTAAATCAACTAAGCTACCCGCTAATTTTTTACTTACACCAATTGGCAATACAGATGATGAATCGGCACCACCGGCAATACCTACGCTTACAGAGCCTGCCATAATTGATTCGGCAACGTTTGCTATCGCTTGAAAACTCGTCGCACAAGCACGCGATACAGAGTACGCATCAACCGATACTGGCATCCCAGTACCCAATACAATTTCACGCGCAATATTTGGCGCTTCTGGCATTTGTACTACTTGCCCAAAAACCAATTGATCGATTTCTGACTTGTCGAAATTTAATCGCTCAAGCATTTCATTAACTACTAACTTACCCATATCCAACGCTGGTACATGATGGAACGCAGTCGCTTGCTTAGCAAAAGGAGTACGTAAGCCGCTTACGATGGCAATACGGTCGCCTTTTGGTGTTTTAAGTATGTTTTGCTCAGACATTTATTATTCTCTCCCGCTGACAGGTCAGACCTGTATGTTTTCTCCGATTCTAAACAACCCGTGTGATAAAGCCAATAGATAAAGGTAAATTAATACAAAAGCGCCATTGTAAATCACTACATACATTGTATGAGGGTAATACAATAGGCTTTTTTAGCTGGTTTTACAAAGTTTTATGTTAGGCTAAAAAATCGTTAAAAAATAACGAACTATTTTTAAAAAATCAGTCTAACTCTTGAGTTATCCACTTATAAACCTTATAACTAGCTCAGTATTTGTTACCTAACCAATTTAGGTATTATTTAAGCTGACGAGGACAGTCCACTTATTATGGCAGCTAACGCATTTTCACAATTAAAAACGTATTTAGACACCCAAATTATTGGCCAGCCTGCGCTCACTCAAGCACTATTAATTGCTATTTTAGCCGATGGTCATTTATTAGTTGAAGGCCCACCGGGGCTTGCAAAAACACGCGCTGTTAATGCCTTAGCAAAAGGTATTGAAGGCTCGTTTCAGCGTGTTCAGTTTACCCCAGATTTATTACCAGCCGATGTGACCGGCACCGATATTTATCGCCAACAAACCAGTGAGTTTGTGTTTGAAAAAGGCCCTTTATTTCATAATCTCATTTTAGCGGACGAAATAAACCGAGCACCAGCAAAAGTACAATCGGCATTATTAGAAGCAATGGCCGAGCGCCAAGTCACGGTAGGCAAAAACACCTATCCACTCAGTGACCTGTTTTTAGTGATGGCAACACAAAATCCGCTTGAGCAAGAAGGTACTTACCCGCTACCAGAAGCGCAATTAGACCGTTTTTTAATGCACCTAAGTATTAATTACCCAGGTGCTGAGCATGAGCTTGATATTTTACGTTTGACCCGTGGTGAAGCACTTAATGATGAAGCCCCAGTGCTTGAGCAAATTTCACAACCCGATTTGTTTGCTGCGCGAAAAGCAATTTTAGGTCTGTATTTGGCCGAGCCATTAGAGCAGTACCTAGTTCAGTTGATTATTGCTACTCGAGAAGGTGCAAACTTAGATGAACAACTTGGCCGCTGGATTGAATACGGCGCCAGCCCACGTGCCACGATTGCTTTGGATAAATGTGCCCGCGCTCATGCGTGGCTAAGTGGCCGTGATTTTGTATCACCTGACGATATACAAGCTGTGGTACATAATGTATTGCGCCATCGCATTATTCTAAGTTACGAAGCACAAGCCGATGGCATTACTAAAGATCAGGTTATTAGCCGTATTGTTGAACTAGTCGCAGTACCTTAAGTTATGCAAACACACGTTGATTCTCAGGCATGGCTTAAATTAAGCCATAGCCACGGTGTTAATTTATCACTTAAAGAGCTGATGTATTATAAAGCAAAAGCGCAACTGCTTGAGCTGGCACCTAAAGTTAGAATAAAAAACACCTTGGCGGGGCAATACCTTGCGCCCCACAAAGGCCGGGGTATGGAATTTGCCGAAGTGCGTCACTATCAAAACGGTGACGATATACGCTCTATTGATTGGCGCGTTACCGCACGCACAGGCGAAACCCACACCAAACTTTTTCAAGAAGAAAAAGAGCGCCCGGTATTTGTCTTTACTGACTTTTCAAACTCAATGCTATTTGGCTCGCAATTACTGTTAAAATCGGTGCAAGCGGCACATATTAGCGCCTTAGTTGCGTGGTCAGCGTGTCAGCGTGGCGACAAAATTGGCGGTATTGTGTTTAATCAGCACTCGCATTTAGAGCTAAAACCCAGCGCTCGTGAAAAAGCGGTATTAAAACTATGCCATAATTTATGCGATGCGCATCAGCTGGCTCTTGAGAACATTGATAAGCCGGCCGCGAATAATTTTAGCGATAACCTCAAACGTTTAAATCACTTAGCTAAGCCCGGTAGTTTGGTTTATATCGTGTCTGATTTTAACGCCTTGGATGACGCCAGCTTCAAGCAACTGGAACTTTTGGCGCGTCATTGCGAACTGATTGGGTGTCATATTAGCGACCCCTTTGAACATCAATTACCTGCTTTTAAACAAACGGTAACCGTCAGTGCTAATAATCAGCAATTTGCCCTGCCCTTAATGGACAAGAGCTTTAGACAACGATTTGCCAAAAATGCCGAGCACGCATTTAGCGCGCGCATTAATCGCTTAACAAAGTCTGGACTCACCCTATTATCATTTGATGCAGCCACTGCGCTGGAACTGCAATTAGTGAGAAAATAAATCATGCAAACCTCTCCACTTGATGGTCTACACGATATTATTGCTCCCACCCAAGTCGACTGGTGGCCACTCGCTCCTGCTTGGTGGGTTGTTATTGCAATTGCTGTGTGTTTATTGTGTAGCTTAATTGTCATAATTTATAAAAATTATCGCTTTAAAAAGCCAAAACGTGATGCCATTGCATTAGCTAATCAACAACAGTCAGCGCAGCAATTGCATGTCATTTTAAAGCGTTTAGTGATCACCTATTACGATCCGCGTTTGGCCGCGCAGTCAACAACGCATTGGTGCAACACATTAAACCAACTTTCAGCGATTGGCTTTACAGAAGAAGAAATTTTAAGCCTATATAACGCTAATCAAACACAGGCAGCACTTAGTGATAAATTTCGCCAAGCCATTAAACAATTTAAACTAAAGGAGCCGCTGCATGTTTGAATTTAGCTGGCCATGGCTGTTTTTATTACTGCCGCTACCTTTAATATTGTTACTATTAAAACCCGCCGCCAATGATGCCAACACGCGTCTGCGCATTCCAAGTTTTGCATCACATAATTTAAGCAATCAAAGCATAGAGCCAAGTGCGCGTAAATTGAATATTATCGAGTGGTTGCTGTGGTTATTATTAGTGACCGCATCAGCAAATCCAACGTGGTTAGATGAGCCCATATCGCTACCCAACGAAGGCCGCGATATAATGCTCGCTGTGGATTTGTCAGGGTCAATGACCGAACAAGACATGGCTTACAATGGCCAATATGTTGACCGTTTAACCATGGTTAAAGCAGTGCTAAGTGACTTTATAGAGCAGCGCCAAGGCGACAGACTCGGCCTTATATTGTTTGGTGATACCGCTTTTTTACAAACCCCATTGACGCGTGATGTGAAAACCGTCAGTAAAATGCTCTCTGAGGCGCAAATTGGTTTAGTAGGACGTGCCACGGCGATTGGTGACGCTTTAGGTTTATCGGTAAAACGCTTTGCCAGTAAAAAAGAAAGTAACCGTATTGTGGTGTTGCTTACAGATGGACAAAACACCGCAGGAAATTTAAACCCAGAAGATGCGCTGCTACTTGCCCGTGAAGAAGGTATAAAAGTGTACACCATCGGAGTCGGTTCAGATAACCCGCGCGGCTTTAGTTTATTTAATATGGGCTCTGGGGGCAGTAACCTAGATGAGGGCTTATTGAAAAACATTGCTGAGCAAACAGGCGGTCTGTATTTTAGAGCAAAAGATGTCGCTGGCCTGCAACAGATTTACGCTGAGCTTGATAAGCTTGAACCAATTAGTGCCGATGAGCAAACCTTTCGCCCACAAACAGCCTTGTTCTATTATCCGTTATTACTGGCCATTTTACTCATAAGTGCAATGGCATTGATAAAAACGGTGCGCGCAATGAAGGAGCCAAACTAATGGATTTTGAATTTATTCGTCCTGCTATTTTATGGCTGTTACTCCCTGCCTCAGGGTTATTTTTTATCGCCTTACTAAAACATAAAAAAACCCAGTCAGCGCCGCTTATTGCGCCGCATTTGGCACCATTTGTAATGAGTGAATCAAACAATAAAGCTCGCCAGCCGCTGTGGCTGGTTGCGTTATTTTGCAATTTAGCGATTATATTTAGTGCAGGGCCAAGCTTTGAAGAGAAACAAGTACCCGTGTTTCAAAGTAAAAGTGCCCGCGTTATTGTCATGGATATGTCCTACTCTATGTATAGCACCGACATTGCTCCCAATCGATTAATGCAATCACGTTTTAAAGCCCTCGATATGGTTGAGCTATTTAAAGAAGGCGATACTGCGTTAGTGGCTTACGCAGGCACTGCCTATACCATTTCACCACTGACCAACGACGCTAAGACTCTTGCCAACCTTATTCCTAGTTTAAGACCTGAAATTATGCCAGATAAAGGCTCAAACGTACTCGCTGGCTTAGATATGGCACAAGAGCTACTAAGCCAAGCCGGCTACCTCGATGGCGATATTATTTTGATCACCGATGGTATTGAGCAACAACAGCAAAGCGATGTAAGCCGTTTTACCAACAGTAGTCAATATCGACTTAATATTTACGGCGTAGGCACCGCACAAGGAGCCCCTATAAAGTTACCTGAAGGCGGGTTTTTAAAAGATAATTATGGTCAAATTGTGGTGCCAACCCTCAATGCATCTTTACTTGAAGGACTTGCAAAAAATAGCGGTGGTCAGTTTGCCGATTATCAGCCAAGCAATAGCGATATTGCCGTTTTTTCACCGCAAGCAAACAGTGAAGTATTAAAAAGTGAAAAACCAAATTTAGCCTTATGGCGAATTGACGCCGGTATTTATGGTTTGCTTATTTTACTGCCTTTAGCTTTGTATTTATTTAGACGTTCTGCATTAGTTAGCGCAGTACTATTACTTAGCTTTTTACCTCAACAAAATGCGCATGCCGCAGAGCTGCCAACCCTGTTTAAAAATACGGATCAACGGGCATTAGAGGCATACAACAACAAAGAGTATCAACAAGCAGCTCAGGCTCGCTCAAGCGCCCTCAAAGGGGCTGCACTTTATCAGCAAGGGCAATTTGATGCTGCCTTGAATGAGTTTAGCCAAGATAAGTCAGCAACCGGTTATTATAACTATGGCAACGCCTTGGCTAAAGCAGGACAATTAGAGGCTGCCATTGACGCGTATAAACAAGCGCAAGTAAAGCAAGATAACTTTAGTGAAGCCGCTGAGAATCAAGCGCTTGTTGAGCAGTTACTGAATCAACAGCAAGACCAAGAAAATCAGCAAGGCAATGATTCGCAAAATCAAGATAAGCAAAGTCAAGATGATGCAGATAAATCAAAACAAGATCAGCAAAAAAATGGCGAGAAAAACAACGCAGATAAAAGCGAAGAGGACAGCCAAAATAGTGAGCAACAGCAATCAGATCAGTCCTCTGAACAATCAAAAGATGAACAAAGCCAATCTGGTGAGCAATCAGACAAACAGAATGAGCCTGATATGCAAGCTCAGTCACAAAGCCAACAAAATGAAAATAAAGACGAAAATAAACCGCAGCAAGATGAGCCTCAAAATCAACCTAATGAAATGAGTGAGCAACCGCCCTCTGATGAGCAAAAACAGCAAGCACAGCAACAAGCCATGCAGGCACAAGCCGCCGAGCTCACTAATGAAGAAAAAGAAAAAGCACAGCAACTAAATCAGTTATTAAGAAAAGTGCCCGACGATCCCGCTATTTTATTAAGAAACAAAATGCAATTAGAAGCCCAAAAAAGACAATATCAACGCCGTCCAACAGGAGTAGAAAAATCATGGTAATGCGATTATTTTGCTGTTTATTGCTATTAACTGCCATGCCATTAATGGCCGCCACCACTTTGGAGGCAAGCGTTGATAAAAACCCAGTATTAGCGGGTGAATTTTTTATGCTTAATATTAGCATTGATGATTCAATAAAAGGGCAACAACCCGACACCTCAGCGTTATTAAAAGATTTTGTAGTCGGCCCTATGAGCTTAAGTAGCCGCACTAACATTATTAATGGCAGTATAAAAAAACAAACCTCTTGGTCTGTTAAACTAATGACCCGCAAGGCGGGTGAATACACCATTCCCAGTTTTAGTGTTGCAGGGCTAAACTCGCAACCAATTAGTTTATCGGTTAAAGAGCGCAGCAGCGACGCAGATAAAAATAACGATATATTTTTAAAAACCTCGCTCTCAAACAACAGCTTATTTGTACAAGAGGCTGGCGTTTACACCATTAAGCTTTACTTAGCCAAAGAGCTTCTTGATGGCAGCTTAAGTGCGCCAAGTATGGAAGATGCCCAACTTACCCAACTCGGTAAACAAAGCGAAGATTATGAACTGGTTAACGGTAAACGTTATTTAGTGATCACCCGTAATTATTTAATTCAGCCCCAAAAAAGTGGTGCCTACACTATTGCAGCTCCCGTTTTTCAGGGGCGTATTCAGCAAAACTATCGCCAATTGGAAGTGTCAGCGCTTGGCGATGAGCAGCAAATTGAAATTAAACCTATCCCTGAAAACTATCAAGGAGACTGGTTACCCAGTGAACTGGTGAGCTTAACCGAGCAATGGCAGCCAGAGGATAATACCGTTGAAGCCGGTACGCCGATAACACGTACAATTATGCTCACCGCGCTAGGGGTGACTAAAGAGCAGTTACCCGAAATTGATATGCCTACTATTAATGGTATTCGCAGCTACCCTGATGAAAAAGAAACCAATAATGCGGTACGTGATGGTCGAGTGGTATCACAGCAAAGCGCCTCATTTGCGCTATTGCCACAAACACCTGGCACTTACACATTGCCTGAAATTAGCTTGCCTTGGTATAACACCAAAATAAATCGAATTAGTTATGCGACCTTACCTGAGCGTACTATTACAGTAACACCCAGTAAAACAGCGCCAGTGCAAACGCTTAATCCGCCAGCTGAAAACAACCTAAATAACACTATGGCAGAGTCAACGGAGCAAGCAGTTACAGTGCAACAGCAAACTGCCACACCACTGTGGCTAATTATTGTGGCCGCGCTTGGTTATGTTTTATGGATTGCGACGGTGATTTTTTACTTTATTAAACGCCCAGCTAAAGAAGTGCAACAAGCGGCTCAAACAACTAATAAAACAAATCAACAACCATCTTTAAAAGCCCTGCTGGTATTAGCTAAAAGCCATGACGAAAAAGCATTTTACGATGCGCTTAATCAGTATGCGCTAACCCTTACAGGTAAAAAGGTAGGGGCGCTATCCCATTTATGCGCTATGATAAACAACTCGCAGTTCACCGCGCAGATAAACAATTTACAAGCACAGTTGTACAGTAAGCAAACGGCTCGCGCCAATTTAGACGCTATAGTTAGCATGTTAAAGGCACATCAATCGCAAACAGCTAAGCCTTCATCACCTGCGTTAAAAGAGCTGTATTCTTGATCTCAATTGTATTTTGCTTTTTTGACTATAATAATTTTAACTAAAAAGTGCTTATGTTTGGAAATAAAAAATCGAATGATCGGGTCTTACTAAATATGGCTGAAAAACAACAACGCTACGAAGCCCTGGTTCACGTTTATCATAAGGAACTCTATCGCTTCGCTTACTGGTTATGTAACGATCCGAATATTGCAGATGACTTAGTGCAAGAAACCTTTTTACGTGCTTGGCGATCGCTTGACTCGTTACTCGATCAAAAAGCAGCTAAGCCATGGTTGCTAACAATTTTAAGACGCGAAAATGCGAGGCGCTTTGAGCGCAAGCAATTTGATTACAGTGATGTAGATAACGACACGCTAGTGGATCAAACCAGTCATTCTTTAGATGATGAAATGGAGCAAACCGTTATTCAACGGCAAATTTCGTTGTTGGCCGATGAATACAAAGAGCCGCTACTATTACAAGTGGTTATGGGCTGCTCTGGGGATGAAATTGCAGACATACTCGATTTAAACAAAAATACGGTTATGACACGTTTATTTCGAGCAAAAAATCAACTTAAAGAGGCACTAAGCCGTGATGATGAACAACTTAAAGGGGCATCAAAATAATGGATGAACTTGAGTTTCGTCGCCGCACGATTGCACAGCCAAACGAGCTAGACAAAGAACTACTGGAATTTGCAAACAGCAGTCCCGATAGACAACAATTTTTAAATGAAAACAAAACATTTGATAAGCAACTCAATGATGCGCTTGATATTCCTGTGCCTGACAACCTTGCTGAACGGATTATTTTAAACACCTCGTTAAAAGAAAAAGCCAGAAAAGATGAGCTTGAACAAAAAGACAACGTTATTGATTCACGCTCACGCTTTAAGTTTGACCGTGTATATTTGGCGTTCGCTGCTTCATTTGTGATTGCGGTAAGTGCGTTTATGTTTAGCACAGAGCAAAACTTGAATCATGCGGCTGGCGAGCATGCATTGGCGCATGTTTATCATGAACTTAACGCGTTAAATAAAAATCAACCTATCAGCTTACAAACAGTCAATGAAAAGCTGGCTTTACTTGGCGGTCAACTTAATGATTTACCTGGGAAAGTTACTTATGTTAACTTTTGCGATTTTCAAGGCGAGAAAGGCATCCATTTAGTGTTTGAATCGGACTTTGGCCCTATGACCGTGTTTATTGTCCCTAGTGATAACAAAGTCTTTGAAATTGGCTCGGGTGACTTTAGTGACTCTCGCTACGTAGGCCATATAAGCCGAGGAAAACAAGCTGATACTGTACTAATAGCAAGCCTAGGCTCACCGGTTGATATGTATAATGAACGTATTGCAGGCGCTATTCGCTGGCTGTAATACCAATTTGTATAAATATTTGAACAATTTAACGAGTTAAACTCCCTTATATCTAAGCAGATTGATATAAGGGGATGGGTATTACAAACAATAAAAAAACCGCAACGAGTGTGCGGTTTTTTTATTGCTAATAAGCTAAAACTTATTATTGGTTACTTACATACATCAGCAACAGCGTTAGCAAAGTAATCGATGTTTGCTTGACTAATTCCCGCTACGTTTACACGGCTAGAGCCCACAATATAAATACCGTAGTCTTTTTGTAGACGCTCGATTTGCTCTTTATTAATACCTAAGAAAGAGAACATACCGTGTTGGCGGTCTATAAATGAGAAGTCTTGAGCAATGTCTTTGGCTGCAAGGCTGTCTTTAATTAAACTACGTAAACCATTAATACGGTTACGCATTTCATCAAGTTCACTGTGCCATAACTGCGTTAACTCTGTGCTGCTTAAAATGGTGTTTACAATGTCTGCACCGTGCGCTGGCGGCATAGAATAAATGCTACGTACCACACTTAATAATACCGAGTTTGAAATATCAGCGGTTGCACTGTCTTTTGCAATAATTGAACACGCACCAATACGCTCACGGTATAAGCCAAAGTTTTTAGAACATGATGAACAAATGATCAACTCTTCAACCGCATTGGCTAAAATACGTAAACCATTGGCATCTTCTTCTAAAGAAGAACCAAAACCTTGGTATGCAATATCAATCAATGGCGTAAAGCCCACATCTTTTGCAAGTTCAGCAATAGTATTCCATTGTGTTTCGTTTAAATCCATACCACTTGGGTTGTGACAACATGCATGTAATAACACAACATCGCCCTTAGGCACCTGTGTTAATGTTTCAACCATTTCATCAAACAATAAATCTTTGTTTTCGTAGTCGTAGTATGGGTATTCTTTAACAGTTAAGCCTGCAGCTTCAAATAAGCTAATGTGGTTAGCCCACGTTGGGTTAGTAACCCATACAGTTGCGCCTGGGTTACAACGTACAATAAATTCTGCTGCAACACGAAGTGCGCCTGTACCACCAGGTGCTTGTGCTGTGCGTACGCGATTAGCTAATAATGCTGGGTGCTCACCAAGAAGAAGATTTTCCATTTGTTGACAGTAATCTAAGTTACCAGCAAGACCAATGTAAGATTTGCTCATTTCATTTTCTAAACGAAACGCTTCTGCTTTTTTTACTGACTTTAATACCGGGGTATTCCCCTGCTCGTCTTTATATACACCAACCCCTAAGTCAATCTTATTAGGGTTAGTATCTTGCTTATAGGCCGCCATAAGGCCAAGAATAGGGTCTGTTGGTAATGGTTTTAATACTGAGAACATTGACTATCTCTTCGTTATTTAGGGGTTAGCTGTTGCGCTAAGCTTAACATAAAAACTCTCTCGATTGACCAGTGTTATTTACACTAAAAAGTGAGGAATTTTAATACAGCATGCAATTAATAATGCGAGTGTCGCATTATCAAAAAAATCCGTGTTAAAGGCTTCGCCATCGATAATGCCAATGCACTGCTTTTGTGCATTAAATAGTGGTAAACAGGCCTCTGCTTTTACCTTAGGATCGCAGGTGTAATACTCACCACCCGCGGCTAAATATTGCTCAACATTATTAATGACACGTCCTTTACCACTGAGTGCCACTTGCACATTATTACTGCCGGTTGCAAATTCAGCGGTGAGCGGAAATAAAGGGCGACTCGGTGCACCAAAATAAGCGAGCTTTAATAACTGCTCGCCTTCAGGGGTGGCCGTATTTTGATAGATGCCATACCAATCTAACTGGGTGTTTTCGATTACATAGTCAACAATCAACTGAAGTTGCGCTAACTTTGCCGTTGTTTGCGTATTTTGGCTAACGTAATCGTTTAAATTAAACGGCTCATCTTGCAAGTAGCCGAATAAACTACATGCGCCACCTTCACCGAGTTCTGGAATTTGATACTGCCAACGCACGGCCGGTGCAGCATTGCTATTTAAGTACTGCTCAAGCTTTTCTAGCTCAGCATTAATTAACTGTTGCTCTACATTAAGCTGAGCTTGCTCTAAATAAGAATTTATCATTTGGCCATCCATACATCTATAATGCCGAAATAGTAGCATGGATATTTTTATAGCGCTAGCCAATTTAAAGCGCTTTTTAAAATCCTTAAGCACTTTTATTCATAAGCACTATTGCGGTACTTAAACAGAGGATGTTTATCTTTGCGGGATTAAAAGGTGTTCAGCTTAGGCGCAAAAATTACGCCTTTGCGTCACAAATTTGTTATTATTTAGCCCAATATTAGATTCAATCTTAGATAGGTTAATTATGAGTGATAATCACTTAGTGTATTCAACAGCAACAGGGCGAATTGACCAGCCAAAGCCAGAAAAAGAACTGGATGTAAAACTATTTAAAGACGGGTCTATTCGCATAGAGCGTCAAACCAAAGGTCGAAAAGGTAAAGGCGTAATGCTAGTTGTAGGATTAGATCCCCAACAGCACGATTTAAAAAAGTTAGCAAAAACAATAAAAAGTAAGATGGGCCAAGGTGGCGCAGTAAAAGAAGGAGTTATTGAAGTACAAGGTGATGATCGCGATAAGTTAAAGGCGATTTTAGAAGGATTAAAGTTTAAGGTAAAAATTGCGGGTGGTTAACCCGCAATTTTTGTTCTATTCAGGGACTTTTAACGCAGCTAATTGATCAAACAACACAGGGATATCGGCTTCGGCTACGGGCTTACTAAAGTAATAGCCTTGCACAATAAAACAATTATTGTTTTGTAAAAATTCAACTTGCTCTATTGTTTCAACCCCTTCAGCAACCACATCAAGCTTGAGCTTTTGTGCCATCGCAATAATCGCAGCGGTGATCTCCATATCATTATCATCTTCAGGGATATCTTTAACAAACGAGCGGTCAATTTTAAGAATATCAACAGGAAAACGTTTAAGGTAACTCAACGAAGAATAGCCCGTACCAAAATCGTCAATAGAAATTGAAATACCCAGCTTTTTCAATTGATGTAGCTGATCAATAGCCGCCTCAACATTACCCATTAGCATGCTCTCAGTCAGTTCAAGGTGCAGGCTTTTAGCATTAATTTGCGTCTCTATGATTATTTTTTTCAGCATAGGTACTAAGCTTGCGTCTTTAAACTGCCTTGCTGACAGGTTTATCGACATGTTGCTCGCTCTACCTTGTTGCTCTAGTCGTTTAGTGAACTCACACGCTTGTTGTAATACCCACTTACCAAGTTCCACAATTAAACCCGTTGCCTCAGCAATAGGAATAAATTTAGTAGGTGGAATGAATCCCTGCGTAGGATGGAACCAGCGAAGCAATGCTTCATATCCCACTACACTATTATCTCGACAATCAACTTGTGGCTGATAATGCAGTGTGAGTTGTTTTTCTTTAATTGCATGGCGCAACTCATTTTCAAGGAATAATCGCTCATTGGCGGCTGCATTTAGATCTTGGCTGTAAAAGTGGAACGTATTGCGCCCTTTCGCTTTTGCTTCATACATGGCTAAATCGGCATGTTTTAATAACTGATCTTCTTCTAGGCTATCAAATGGCGCCAAGGTAATACCAATACTGGCACTAACAATCACTTCGTTACTACCTAATTTTATTGGCTGATTTAACGTTTTTTGAATGGTGTCAGCGACTTCCGATGCTTCTTTTTGATGCTCAATACCACTGAGTAATACCGCAAACTCATCACCGCCTAAACGGGCTATAGTATCTTCTGCTCGTAAGCGCTGCTTTAAGCGCGTTGCCACTTCAACCAATAGTTGATCGCCTGCATCATGACCTAAAGTATCGTTAATACGCTTAAATTCATCCAAATCAAAATAAAATAAAGCAAACGAGTAACGCCCTCTTTCAGCAAGCGCCATCGACTTTCTAAGCTGCATTCTAAAGAATGTACGATTAGCAAGCCCGGTTAATGTGTCGAAGTAAGCGAGCTGTTCCATTTTGCGTTGGCTTTCTTTTACAAATGAAATATCTTGCGCTGAAGCAACGTAACTGGTGATTTTTCCACCATCTTCACGAATAGGTGACACACTCAGCGATACCCATATGGGTGGCTTGTTTTGCGCTTCAATAAGGGTATCCCCTCGCCAGTAATTACGGTTGCGCAAATCAATATCAATGTCCTCTACCAGCATGGTCATTTCATTAGCAATAATAGTCAGAAGTGGCTGGCGCAGGAAATCACTTTCTGCAAAGTCGGTCATTTCCAGCATTTTTGGATTAACATATTCAATCACAAAGTTTTCATCAGTGATCACCACACCCGTGCCCGAGAAGGCAACCGCTTTAGACAAGCGATTTGCAGCCTTTTCTGCAATTTCTTTTTCTATTATGCGCTGGTTTAAGCCATCGATGAGTTTGCGGATTTCAATGGTCATATCTTTAAATGAACCATTAAGCGTGCCAATTTCATCTTTATTTTCTTTTGGAAAATCAATTTCTAACTGGCCTTTACCAAAGTTAGTAACCGCATAAACCAATGAATGCAGGCGTCTTAAAACTAGTTGATAAAGTGCTTGATGTAATAACAAAGCAACTAAAATGGCATACAGAATAAACAAGCCAAAAAACTTCAGTTTCAAGTCTTTCAGTGCCGATAGTGTAGAAGAGCGCTTTTTATATACGCCCACGTACCAATTTACACCTTCAACTTTATGGATATTTATAATGTAGTCTTCACCATTTAATGAAAACGAGTCGGCATATTCCGGCAATTGTATTTGCCCTGCATTATCAATAACTCGCTTTAGCTCAGGAGAAATAAAATCGCCAGGTAGCAACTTTTTTCCCGCCTCTCCGTATTGTGTATAACTATCGGCTCCTAAATTAGGGTGCGCCAATAGCTGCCCTTGCTTATCGAACACCACTAAATGTTTTTCTTTTCCGCCGACGGGCAATTGCGATATGAGAGAGTCGAGAGAAATATCACTACCCGTAACTCCTAAAAACTCATCATTTTTATAAATAGGTACAATTAAACTAACGACCCACTTATTCCAAACGCCATCGTAATACACTCGTGACCACAGCGGCTCGCGTTGTGGGTTTGTTAACGATTTTGCGTAATTAAAACTTTTGCTTTGATTAAAGGTGTAATCTCCGGGGACATTAAGTGCCCAATTTGGTGGCGCAACACGGATAAAATTATCTTTGGTGATCAGGTAAAAATTATAAAAATCTTGAATTAACGTGGGGGAAATCACTTTCCAAAGCGATTCAGAATCTGCAATTAACTGTTTATAAAAAGGAGAATAAGCATTTTCGGGAATGAACGCCGCAGATAAGCCATCGGCAGATGCGCTGCGCACTGAACCATCATTGGTGACTTGCATAGTCGGGGCATTGTTATTCTTAAATGATAATTGCCCCTCAAATAACTGCTCGCTAACAACAATATTAGCTTGCTCAGCTATTTTAACTTTGGTCGCTATCAAATTATTAAACTGGTTTATTAATAATTCATTTGATTGCTTTAATACCTCATGCTCTTCAAATACAAGCTGTTTCTCTTCTGATTTGAGCATTAATGCAGCCGCACAAATACCTGCAACTAAACAAATGCCAGAGATCAACAGTGATAACTTGACACTGAGTGAGTTTATTCCAAATCGAGATGGAGGGCGTCGATACACAAAAGGCCAACCTTATTTATAATTATTATTTTTGCGAGTAGTAGAAATATACCAGATCTCAAATCAGAATTATAAATTATTTGTAAAGTTTTTAAAAAACAATATGTTTTGTATATATATCAGGTAAAAAACCTATTTAATATAAGTGCTTGTTGACATTAGAGGTTACTCTTCATACATTAAGGGCATGAATATAAAATACTCGCTTACTTTCTTATCTTTTTTTAGCTTCTTTATATAGAAGAGGCTTCCCTGTTTGTGAGATAAAATCAATCGAATAGTAAAGCCTCCCAACTGGGAGGCTTTTTTGTTTACGCTGTTAAATACAGTGACATTTTTGGAATGAGGAAAACCAAATGAGCAATGATGTTTTAGACACGCTTAGGCACGATATAAATGAAATCGATTCTGACCTACTTGTGTTATTAGCGAAGCGACGCCGTATTAGCCATGGTGTTGTTGAATATAAGATAGCGAATAATAAACCAATTCGTGATGAAGCACGTGAATTAGCATTACTCGAAAAATTAATCGGTTATGGTAAATCTCTTGGTTTAGATGCCTACTATGTAAATAATGTTTTTCAAACCATATTAGAAGACTCAGTATTACATCAACAAGCTATGCTGCAAAAAAACCTCAACCCTGATGCGCTAAGTGAAACCCATCGGGTGACCTATTTAGGCGGACAAGGATCTTACAGTCAACTTGCGTGTCATAAGTACTTTAGTCGCCGACCAGGCAAATTAATTGAAATTGGCTGTAGTTCTTTTGATGAGATCACCGGTAAAGTAGAAAATGGCCAAGCCGACTTTGGCTTGTTACCTATTGAAAATACCAGCTCAGGCAGTATTAATGAAGTATTTGATTTACTCCAGCACGCGCAAGTCTCTATTGTCGGCGAAGTCACTCACAGCGTAGAGCATTGTTTATTAGCCGCCCCAGACACAGAACTTAACCAATTAACCAAAGTGTTTGCTCACCCGCAACCGTTTGCTCAATGTAGCCGTTTTTTACAAGGGCTTGGCGATTTGCAGCATGAGACCTGCGATTCAACATCGAGTGCATTAAAATCAGCACTTGAAACACCTAACAGTGCGGCTATTGGCTCTGCACAAGCAGGTAAAAATGTAGGGCTTGAAGTCATTAAGGCCAATCTTGCTAATCAAAAAGAAAACCATAGTCGCTTCATTGTGGTTGCACGTAAACCGCTACATGTATCTAAACAAATCCCCACTAAAACCAGTTTAATTATGGCAACTAAGCAACAAGCAGGCTCACTCGCCGATGCGCTGATGATTTTTAAACAGCATAATATAAATCTAGTAAAATTAGAGTCTCGCCCTGTACCAGGAAATCCATGGGAAGAAGTATTCTATGTGGATTTAGAAGCGAACCTTGCTGATAGCCAAGTGAAACATGCGTTAGAAGAGCTTAAAGAGCATACCCAGTACGTACGCGTATTAGGCTGTTATCAAAGCGAATCACTGCAAGCGGTGAGTGTACAAAGCTAGCCTAAAGCAACATTAAAAAAGGGCCTGCGGGCCCTTTTTCGTTTTAATTAATCTGTCACGTTTAATCGAGTACTTTGGCGTCGTTCGCTTTATTTAATAAACTGCGACTTTGTGTCAAAAAGTGCGCTGTGGAGTCAGAAAAGTAGGCTTTTGCATCAGCAAAGGCATCGATTAAGGCTGGCTTATCCCCTGCTTTTAACTTTTTAAGCGTCTCTGAGAACAAACACTGATACTGCGCTAATAAGCTTTCTACATTATCAAATTGCGCCAGCATAATATCAGTATACAACTCTGGCGATTGCGCAAAGAGACGACCGACCATCATCAGCTCTAACTGATAAATAGGTGATGAGCAACTACGCAGCTCTGCCAGTGTATGTCCTTGTTTTGCTAAAAACTGACCGTACACAAAGGTGGTTAAATGGCGCATAACCTGAATGATTTGCATCGCTTCATCGTGTTTTTTAGCATCAAGTTCTACTAACTGACAGCCCCAAATTTGTAGCTGCTTTAATAAACCTTGTGCCACTTCAGGATTACGCCCTTCACATACCACCACGGTTTGTTTCACCCAATGAGAAATATCAGGACCAAACATGGGGTGTAAGCCAACAACAGCGCCATTGTGAACTTTTTTGAGCACATTTAACGGCGCTTGTTTAACCGATGTAATATCAACCAGCAAACAATCATCATCGAGTTTAGGTAACGCGTTAACAACCGTTTCGAGGGCATTAATTGGCACACTGATCATCACCAGTTTTGCGCCTTTTAAAATCTCTGCTGCCTGTGATTGCTGGGCTTTATCTAAAACTTTAACTTCGTAACCCGAGCGCTGAAATTGTTTTGCAAATAGCTGCCCCATTGCCCCTTCACCACCAACAATGACAATCGGAGATAGTTGTGAGTCGGCACAAGCTAATTTGGCCTGTTGATTTTGATAAGCTTCACGCATCATGCGCCTGAGAATGTCTTCGACTAAATCAGGGTTTACACCTTGATTAATTGCCTCTTGGCGTCGTGCAGCTAATAAATCAGCTTCTCTATCGGGTGCATGTAGTGGCGCGCCAGTTTGTTGTTTTATTGCGCCAATTTGTTGAGTAATACCATTGCGCTTTGCAAGTAAGGCAACCAGTTGCGCATCGCATTCATCTATACCTTTTCTTAGCTGCGCTAAATCACTTATCTCTGCCACGTTCTCATTCCATCCAAAAAAAGCAAAATCGTAAATTAATAATTACAAAAAAGTAAACTAATCAATACGATAAATACTAACAGGATACGTTAGGGGTTAAAAGGCTAATTAGTGAAAAGATCAGTATGAGTCACTCAACTGCGACCAAGGTAGGATAATTAAATGAATAGAACACAGCTTGCGTAAAGTGAATTAAAAAGCATATAAAAATGTAAGTCTATGCCGAGTTTAAACAATGAAAATTAAAGTGGCTTAATAGCCACTTTAATTAGCACTTTTTATCTAATATTCCAATGCCATAGTCGCAAGCGACATAACACTTTCAAATGATTCTGCACCGGCGATAAATAGGCCATTATGGCAAAACATAGCATCATCTATACCGGTCACTGCTTGAAATTCACTATCAGATAATCCAGCCCACGGTGCAGGTAATGGCTTTCGGTCTTCAAACGAGCCTAGCTCTGCAGGTACCGTTTGCACTATCCACTTACCAGAATGCGATGGATACACTACATATAGCGCCTCTTCTGATAAGCTATGTACGGTTTTTTTCCACGGCGTATAACGCTCTAGTACGATTAATCGTGGATCGTCTGCCTGTTTAATTGCTTGAGCAACAATCTTTTTAGCATTTAAACCACCCTGCGCTGAGGCAACAAAACGAAGCAGCAAAGTGTGTGCAAATTCAACCGCTTGATCAAAAGCAGCATCAAAATTACTTTCCTCTTCCCATGTTGGGTTAAACATAGAAATTGTTTGGCTTAAACTAATTCCTGTGGCAACACCTTCAACATGACCACAATCAATGGCATCAATAGTTGATACAAGCCCTGCATCAACTGCATTCGCCACATCTTGATTATCATCACATATTGCTAAGCCATATTTTTTCCACACCAAGCCAAATGACGAAAAAGGAATCCCATTTTCGCGAGCACCGGCACCGCCGCGCTGATGATGATCAAACCGGTCAGTTTCTGGGTCATATTGGCCGCCAACATCAATAACCACATCAGCGTCATTAATAATCGCATTATCGCGTGTGCGGATCAGGGTAAAAGAAGGGAAAATAATTTTAAGCGCAGCGATACTAAAAACATCATCTGCATGAAAATTGCCGTTGTGCGTAACTATCGTTTTATCATTCATTTTTGTACATCATTTTTTGCAAGAAGTGAGAAGATATTGTGCTTTGAAGTGAACCACACTTTAACGCATGCTGGTTAAGGTGTGTATTGGTTTTTAAATGTAGCGATATAAAAATTGCAATAGCATTAAAACCAAAACGGGTTGCAACCCAAAGGTTGCAACCCGTTTTTTTGCGTTGATAAACAGCGCGTATTAGTTAAGTTTTTCTCTAATACGTGCAGATTTACCAGAACGCTCACGTAGATAGTAAAGCTTAGCACGACGAACCGCACCGCGACGCTTAACTGTTACGCTATCAATAAGAGGGCTGTGCGTTTGGAATACACGCTCAACACCTTCACCGTTCGAGATTTTACGAACTGTGAATGCTGAGTGAAGACCACGATTACGCTTAGCGATTACAACACCTTCAAAGGCCTGTAGACGCTCTTTAGCACCTTCTTTTACTTTTACCTGTACAACTACTGTATCACCAGCGCCGAATGCAGGTACGTCTGTTTTAAGCTGCTCATCTTCAAGCGCTTTAATAATATTTTGGTTTACTTTTGCCATTATGTTTCTCACTTTCCTAGGTGTAACTGTCTTCTAGCCACAAGCTTTTTGGTACTCTTGCTGAAATTTCGCGAGTAATACCGCTTGCTCCTCAGTCAGAGCTAGGTTATGCAACAAGTCAGGACGGCGAAGCCAAGTTCTACCTAATGACTGCATAAGCCGCCATTTTGCTATCTCTTGGTGGTTTCCGCTGAGTAATACAGCAGGCACCTGTTTGTCGTCCAATGTTTCTGGCCGTGTATAGTGAGGACAATCTAGCAAGCCATCCGAAAATGAATCTTGCTCTGCTGACTGGTTGTGTCCTAACACCCCTGGCACTAATCGCGCAACTGCGTCAATTAATGTCATGGCAGGTAGTTCACCCCCACTCAAAATAAAATCACCAATTGACCATTCTTCGTCAACGTACGACTCTATTATTCTCTCGTCTATACCTTCATAGCGACCGGCAATTAAAATCAGTTTTTCAGAGTTTGCGAGTTCGCTAGCCCCTTGCTGATCTAATTTGCGCCCTTGTGGCGACATATAAATTACTTTTGCACCATCACCTGCAGCCTGTTTGGCTTCAAGAATGGCTTGTTTTAATGGTTCAACCATCATTAACATGCCTGGCCCGCCCCCGTAAGGACGATCATCTACGGTTCTATGCTTATCAGTTGCATAGTCACGTGGATTCCAGCAGTTAAAATCGATTAAGCCATTTTTAACAGCACGACCGGTTACACCTTGCGTTGTAATTGCATCAAACATATCCGGGAAAAGGCTGATAACCCCTACCCACAACGAACTTGTTTGACTCATTAAAAGCTTGGATCCCAATCTACAGTAATTTCTTTCGCATCATATTTAACTTCTTGAATAACTGAATCAGTTAAAAAAGGAATTAAACGTTCTGCTTGGCCAAATGCATCTTTACTGTTTGCTTTCACAACCAGTACATCATTTGAGCCTGTCTCCATAAGGTCATCAACAATGCCTAAGTTATAACCTTTATCAGTTACAACCGACATGCCGATGAGATCTCGCCAATAGAATTCACCTTGCGGTAATTCTGGTAGCTGCGCTGAATCAACAGAAATTTCTACATTGGTATAAGCCATTGCTTGGTCTCTGTCATTTACTTGCGCAAACTTAGCGATAAAGCCTTTGTTGTGGCGACGCCAGTCGACCACTTCTAAGGATTGCCATTTACCTTGCTGCCCTATCAACCACGGGCTGAAATCGAAGATCCCTTGGGGATCATCAGTAAATGAATGCACCTTAAGCCAGCCCTTTATACCATATGGGGCGCCGAGCTTTCCTACGACAATTATTGATGAGGTGTTCTCTTGACTCATGGTTACACTTACGCCTATTAAGCCGCTTTACGAGCGTCTTTAACTAATTTAGCTACACGATCTGAAAGACCTGCGCCTTGACCTAACCAGTGTTCAACACGTGGTAAATCTAAACGAAGTTTTTCTTCTTGACCTGAAGCAATTGGGTTAAAGAAACCTACTTTCTCGATGAAGCGACCGTCACGCGAGAAACGGCTATCCGCAACCACAATTTGATAGAAAGGGCGTTTTTTAGCGCCACCACGTTGCAAACGAATAGTTACCATACCGTCCTCTAAATAGATTGACTGTTTTCATTAATAAGATTTACTCCCCAGTATGGGGAGCCGGTGAATTGTACGAGTTTTTAGCAACAATGCAAGTAAGAAGTGATGCAAAAAGGCAGTTTAGTAGATTAAACCGTGATCCAAGAAGGAAAAGCATGTGAACAAGCTATTCTTTGCATAGTTTATTCAACAATAAAGAGGCAATTTGCCTCTTTATTGATTGCTTTTTATCTTGTATCGGAGATATTAAAGGTTAAATTATTAAAATTTCGGGCCACCGCCGCCCATCATTCCCGGTGGTAACATCCCTTTCATGCCACGCATCATTTTTTGCATGCCACCTTTGCCTTTCATTTTTTTCATCATTTTTTGCATTTGGGTAAACTGCTTAAGCAGTTTATTGATCTCTTGTACTTGAGTACCAGAGCCCGCAGCAATACGCTTTTTACGCGAACCTTTGATGATCTCTGGGCGTGCACGTTCTTTTTTCGTCATAGAGCTAATAATTGCTTCCATTTGAATAAAGGTTTTATCACCCATTTGCCCTTTAACCGCATCTGGGATGTTTTGCATGCCAGGCAGTTTATCGAGCATCGACATCATGCCACCCATGTTTTTCATTTGCTTTAGTTGATCAGCAAAGTCATCCAGCGTAAAGCCATCACCTTTAAATACTTTTTGTGCTACTTTTGCCGCTTGTTCTTTGTCTACTTTCATCTCGACTTCTTCGATTAATGAAAGTACATCACCCATGCCTAAAATACGTGAAGCAATTCGGTCTGGGTGGAAAGGCTCAAGGGCATCAGTGCGCTCACCCACACCCATAAACTTAATTGGCTTACCAGTAATATGACGAATAGATAAAGCAGCACCACCTCGGGCATCACCATCTGTTTTAGTCAGTATCACACCGGTCAGCGGTAAAGCTTCGTCAAATGCTTTTGCTGTATTTGCCGCATCTTGACCTGTCATTGCATCAACAACGAATAGCGTTTCGATTGGATTAATTGCATGATGCAAGGCTTTAATTTCATCCATCATGTCGCTATCAACATGCAAACGACCCGCAGTATCGACTAATACAACATCAATAAATTTCTTTTTCGCATGAGAAATGGCGGCAGTTGCAATATCAACTGGTTTTTGCGAAATATCACTTGGGAAAAATTCTACATCAACTTCTGTTGCTAAGGTTTCTAATTGCTTAATTGCCGCTGGACGATACACATCGGCACTTACCACTAGCACAGACTTTTTCTTGCGCTCTTTTAAAAACTTAGCCAGCTTACCCACACTGGTGGTTTTACCCGCACCTTGAAGACCAGCCATCATCACTACCGCCGGTGGCTGTGCGTTAAGGCTTAGCTCTTCGTTGGCTTCACCCATGGCTTTTTCAAGTTCTTCACGAACAATTTTTATAAATACTTGGCCAGGGCTCAAGCTTTTGGTGACTTCAACACCAACCGCACGCTCTTTAACTTGCTTTACAAACTCGCGAACAACAGGCAACGCCACATCGGCTTCTAAAAATGCCATTCGCACTTCACGAAGTGTATCTTTAATGTTGTCTTCAGTTAAGCGACCACGGCCACTAATATTTTTTAGGGTTTTACCTAATCGTTCTTGGAGGTTCTCAAACATGTAACGGTTCCGAAAAGACGTTTATATCAACTCTATTAATAAGGTCGATGTTATTAAAATTCAATTGAAAATAGTATACCGTAAATGGTGGCATACAATACAGTGTTGAAGTGCTGCTTATTGAGTTTCTTTTTACAGGGTCTATGCATTTGCGTTGCTATAAAATACAATGACCAGATAACGAACACGAATTATTTGACTTCAATTAAGTGGCCAAAGCAAAATGCTGATTATTAGTTTAACTATTATTGCCAGTTTATTTTATGTGTTAGCAACGTCTCACGTGCTTTCGCGATTGTTTCATCGTCAGGGACCAAGCCAAAAAATTACCATAATACTGAGCACTGTCGCTATTTTGGCGCATATGCTGCTTTTAGTAAACTCGGTGTTTAGAGCCGATGGCCAAGATTTAAGTATTGTTAATGTTGCATTACTGACTTGTTGGGTAATAGTGCTTTGTGTCACCACCGTCTCTTTGAAGTTCCCTGCGACACTGCTATTACCTGTTGTATACGGCTTTGCTGCCCTGTTAACTATTGCTAGCCTGTTTATTCCTCATCACGTTTTACTTCATAGCATTAATGTAGAGCTTGCGTTAGTTGCGCATATTTCACTGTCGTTATTAGCCTACTGTATCTTAATTATTGCCACCCTTTACGGCGTACAATTTTACTTTATTGATAAACGTTTGAAACGTAAAGATTTAGCAATAGTACATAGCCATTTACCGCCACTAATGGTGGTAGAGCGTCAACTTTATCAACTATTAAATTTAGGCACAGTATTATTAAGCGTGGCGCTGATTACAGGGTTTGTATTTCTTGATGGCATGTTTGCCAAAGAGTTTATTCATAAAACAATCTTATCTTTAGTTGCTTGGGCTATTTTTGCCACGATTGCCGTTGGCCATGTAAAACGAGGTTGGCGAGGGAAAATGGTGGTAGTGAGTATTATGATTGCCGCATTTACACTCACACTCGCTTATTTTGGCAGCCGTTTTATACAAGAAGTGGTTCTAAATAAGTTTTAACTTGACTCTGAAAGCTCACTCTAGCTTAATACGCATTGGTTTATAAAAAAAGGATCCATCGTTGGACGACATATCGACAAGTACGCTGTTTATCATTTTAGGTTTATTGGTACTTTTTTCTGCTTACTTCTCCGGGTCAGAAACCGGAATCATGTCAATCAACCGTATTCGTTTACGACACCTCGCTAAAGAGAATCATCGTGCTGCGAAACGCGTTAGTAAATTACTCAGTCGACCTGACAGGTTGATAGGTCTTATCCTTATTGGTAATAACCTTGTCAATATTGCGGCTGCCCAAGTTGCCACCATTATTGGTATTCGTTTGTATGGTGATTTAGGTATTGCTATAGCAACAGGTGCATTAACACTTGTGGTGCTGATTTTCGCTGAAGTAACGCCAAAAACACTGGCCGCCCTCTATCCTGAGCGAGTCGCTTTTCCAAGTTCGGTGATACTCAAAGGGTTACTAAAAATTCTCTTCCCATTTGTTGTCGTTGTTAACTGGATGACCAATGGTATATTGCGCTTATTTGGTATTAGCGCTGCACAAATAGATGAGCACAGCATGAGTAAAGAAGAATTAAAAACCGTGCTAAATGAATCGGGGGCGCTGATCCCCGCTCGTCACCAAAGTATGTTGACCTCTATTTTAGATTTAGAGCAAGTTACCGTTGAAGATATTATGATCCCTCGCAATGAAATTGTGGCGATTGATATTAATGACGATTGGAAAATAATCAGTAAACAACTTACTCACGCTCAACATACTCGGGTGCTTTTATACCGCGACAATATTGATGATGCTGTTGGCTTTATTCACTCTCGTGATGCGCTTCGCCTTTTAACTAAAGAGCAGTTTGATAAGCCTTCGCTATTGCGTGCGGTACGTGAAATTTACTTTATCCCTGAGGGCACCTCGCTTAACACTCAGCTACTAAAATTTCAGTTATCAAAAGAACGTATTGGTATTGTTGTTGATGAATATGGCGACATTCAGGGCTTAGTCACTCTTGAAGATATTCTTGAAGAAGTTGTGGGTGATTTTACTACCACTCAAACTCGGACACCGAGTGAAGAAGTAACCACACAAAACGATGGCTCTTACATTGTCGACGGCGGTGCTAACGTTCGCGACTTAAATAAAGAAATGGGCTGGGAATTCCCATTAGACGGCCCTAAAACATTGAGTGGCTTGATTGTTGAGTACTTAGAAGATATCCCCGATGCTAATTTAAGTATTCGTATTGCAGGCTATCCGGTTGAAGTACTTGAGGTAAAAGAAAACATGATTAAACAAGTTAAAATTCAACCAAACAAACGTAAAAAATAAACCAATAAAAAAGGAGCCTGCTGGCTCCTTTTTAATCTAATCTAAAAGAACAATCGCTCTAACCAACCTTTATCTAAATCATCTTCGCAGCGTCTTAGCTGTGCGCCATAACGGCTTGCCCGATGTTTTACTTTATTGGCAACGCTCATTAGCCATTTTTTCTTACGATAGGTGCCTCGTTTATAACCGCCCCATCCCTCATGATAATTTAAATACTGTGCGTAGGCGTCCCACTTAGACACACCATTAACTTTATGGGTTTTATAAACAAACCACGCCATAAAATCAATCGCATCTTCAAATTCGTCTCTGTCGGCGCCACTGTTACCTGTTTCACGAATATAATCAGACCAAGTAGGCGTTTTAGCTTGAGAATAGCCATAGGCATCGCTTGCACGACCAGTAGGGATTATCCATAAGAAGTATTCCATAGGCGGTGCTGCATCGTGGCGAAAAGAACTTTCTTGATACATCATGCTCATTAACACATGTTTTGGGGAGCCCCACTTTTCCTGCGCGTCTTTGGCATCAAAATACCAGTCAGATTTCTCTTCGAAAATTTTACAAATATCTTCTGGTTGCTTTGGGGGAGCTGTTGCACACCCAGCTATAGTGAGCAGCAAAGATAAGGTAATAATATTTTTTTTCATTTTTTAAGATCTCACTGAACTTTTTAAAAAAGTGTGGGTCTGAATCTATGAATGCAGCAGTACAGCATTGTTTCATCCCTAAAGAATATTTACGCAGCTACTATGAGCTGCGTTTTTTTTTGCCTGCTACTTACTTGGGTCTGTTGACCTTTCAAGGTTGCATTTGCAGCAGTTTGTTTGGTATTTAGGCAAGGCAAAGCCTATGTGGTGTGGTTATTCCCCATAAATAGGCGATAACGCAGCATCAATGCCAAACAGGTGCTGCCCTTCGGGTTCTGCCTAGGAGCGATTTACTCTTTGTTGCTCGGTTTTTACTTAGCCCACTAGGTTACAAACCTCGCGCCGCGATTAAACCGCTCCTAGTTTGAACAAATTGTAATCCGCAAAGGTCAACAGACCCTGAAATACGTATCTAAAAATGCGGTAAATGATTGTTTATCAGCGTGTTCAATTGCCTTTTGGGCTTGGTACGACTCTGCAGCTTGTTGCTCTAGCCACGATTTTGAAAATTCAGTATAACTTGCTGTTTCATGGCTTTGTTTGTACTTCTGAGCAAGTGACAGTGCAAAGTGGCCATTATCTAACCCTGATGCTTTTAACTGCTCAACATAACGACCAGAATACGTTAATGCCGGATCATGAATCCAAGTCGCCATGCGCTTAATGGTGTTTGAGTAGTAGTCAACATCGTAAGCAATATCCATCCACTGAGCAACATCACTCAACTGACTAAATATTTCATCACCCCAAAGATTCTAGGCTGCGCTGCTCATTATTAAAATTAAGCATCAAGCCTTGTTCTCTACCTTGGTTAACCACAGTATCAAGATTTTCAGTGCTACGAGTTTGCTCTTGCCAATCCATAGGCGCTGAATCTTTTAATAAACAATAAGTTAAAAACACATCTAAAAAGTGTATTTGCTCTAAGTCAATGCCAACTTCACTAAACGGGTTAACATCCAATGCACGAATTTCAATATATTCTATACCCGCTCTTAGCAATGCATCGGTGGGCGTTTCACCATTTTTTGCATTACGTTTAGGACGAATTGGCGAGTAAAACTCGTTCTCTATTTGCAAAATGTTTTTATTTAATTGCTTTGGCGTAGCACTGGTGTAATCGTCAATACTGCCGTAAATATCTGAAGGCGTATTTATGGCTTTTTTAAGTCCTGCGACATATTCATCTAATGAGTTATACATTACTCGTAATGACGATTGTGCGCTATTGGTATAGCCTAAGTTGCCTAAACGTAATGCGGTGCCCACTTCCAAATATAAAGTGCCTTTACCGAGTTTTTTAAACGGTAAGTCGCTTTTACGCCCTTGTAAAAAAGAGCTACATAATGCCGGTGATGCGCCAAACATGTAGCTAATTAACCACAGTTCGCGTTTAAAGTTACGAATTAACGCCAAGTAACTATCCGATATAAAATCTTCAAGTTTCGCGTCACTTTGCTTTAATGAGTGCAGTGACTGCCATAGCGTTTGTGGAAAAGAAATATTGAAATGCACGCCAGCAATCGCTTGCATCATACTGCCGTAACGATTCTTCAAGCCTTCGCGATATAGGGTTTTCATTTTACCGACGTTAGAGTCGCCAAATTGTGCCAATACAATATCGTCTTGATGATTTATAAAGCACGGCATACTAATTGGCCACAATAATTCATCGCCCATATGTTCTAGGGTGAACTTTTGTAAATCTTTTAGCTGCTGTAAGGTTTGCGTTGATGACTCGCTAACCGGTGTAATGAACTCAAGTAAAGACTCAGAAAAATCAGTGGTAATATGCCCATTGGTGAGCGCGCAGCCCACCCCTTGAGGATGAGCCTGTTTTGAAATGGAACCATCGTGATTAATTCTTAATGATTCTCTCTCAATACCGCGCATAATGCCTTTAATAGCCTGTTGATTATCTGCATTAGATAGCGCGTTGAGCGTGTTCTTTAAATTATAAGTTGTCAAAAAAAAGTTTCCTCGAGCCAAGTGGCTTAATCATAAGGTTATGGGGTCTTTTTACCTTTACTCAAGATTAAACGATGAAAAAACTATATGAATTTATTAGATATAGTTTTTACTGGATTTTAAACACGCTTTGTTTCACGCTATAAAAGATAATCTTGCCATTGCCACTACGAATATACAATTTCTTTTACATATTATTTGCCATAACCCCCCGCTGACAACATGGCGTTTTAAAACACTTTGATAAGATAGAGTTAAACCCTAAAAGTTTGTCATAACTGAAAAATTCAATTACGCTTAATATTGATAAAGATCATATAAATATCAAAAAAAATGTCTTATTCCTGCTATTTTACACATATCACTAACGTACATTAGTTTTAGTAATTACAATAGCCGCCATAATAAAGAATGATAAAGAGTCACTATGCGTCGTAATCAAAGCTTAATAGATGAAGAAGTTAACTTCGAAGAACACCAAGAGTTGGTTTCAACCACTGACTTACGCGGTGTTATTACTTATGCCAATCATGAGTTTTGTAGTATCGCAGGCTACGAGATGGATGAACTGATCAATAAAAATCACAATATCGTTCGCCACCCTGATATGCCAAAAGCTGCATTTAAAGAAATGTGGGACACTTTAAAACAAGGCCATTCGTGGCGTGGCGCGGTAAAAAACTTATGTAAGGACGGCCGCTATTATTGGGTTGATGCATTTGTAACGCCTATTTTTGAGCATGGCCAACTTATTGGTTATCAGTCTGTACGAATAAAATTAGAGCAACGCGCAAAACGCAGAGCGCAAAAGCTCTATGCCAAAATTAACGCTAATAAATCATTATTCAGCTGGCGCGAACGCACATCATTGAGACAAGGTTTGAGCATTGCGGGTATTTTAATTTGGTTAGCCAGTGTCGCAATGTGGGGCTCTCTTTCGCTTGCCGCGATTAACTTATTAGTATGTATTGTTATTTTAGTTTTAAATTATGATGAGCTGGTAATCACACCTGCAACCCTCAAACAACAAAAAAACCAAGCAGACTCTGTATCTCGTTATGTGTTTAGTGGCTCGCACCCACACAGCATTAGTGAGTATAGAGAGCAGATGCTCAGTGCTAAATTAAGAACGGTACTAGGGCGGGTAAAAGATTCAACCTTGAGTTTTAATACGATTGCCCAAGGGTTAGATCAACAATCGACGTTGACCGAGCAAGGTATTTCTTCTCAAGGCACTCAGCTAGAACAAATTGCTTCAGCCATGTCACAAATGAGTACCACGATTGGTGAAATCTCTAACAATACCAATAACACGGCTGATAAAGTGGGCATTACTTATCAAAGCTGCTCTGATATCAAGAATCATATTGCAGATAACAGTAAAATGGTGTCTGACTTAGCTGTACAAGTTGAGCAAGCGGCCGCCACAGCAACGGGGCTTGCCTCTGAAGCGGATAAAATTGGCCAAGTCATGAGTGAAATAGAAGGGATTGCTGAACAAACTAACTTATTGGCACTCAATGCGGCTATTGAAGCGGCACGCGCCGGTGAGCATGGGCGTGGTTTTGCAGTCGTTGCCGATGAAGTAAGAGCGCTGTCGTCACGAACTCAAAACGCCACAGCACAAATTCATAGCTCAATTAAAGAAATTCAAGATACCTTGTTTAGCTGGTCTAAAATCATGCAGAGCACAAAACAACAAGCCGATGACTGTGTTAATACAACAGGACAAACACAACAAGAGCTTGATAGTATTTTTATTCAAATTAGTGAAATTTCACAGCTCGCCACGGATATTTCAGCCGCAGCAGAACAGCAGCAGGTTGTAAGTAAAGACATTGGTAGTAATGTTGAAAAGATTAAAGGCTTAGGGGATGACAATTTACAATTGAGTTTTAGCGTAGCGCACGGTGCGGCTGAACTAGTTGAAGGCTCAAGAAAAGTGAATGACTTATTACTGACTTTTAAAGTTTAACAAACGCCCTAAAATAGAAACAAAAAAGCCGCTGTAAACAGCGGCTTTTTGCTGTGCTCAGATTATCGACTCGTAAACACTAAGCCGTCTTCGTTAGCATCAATGACAATGATACAACCTGGTTGAAATTCATTATTAAGCAGTTTTTGTGCTAATGGATTTTCAATGGTTTGCTGTATTGCCCGTTTAAGTGGACGAGCGCCATAGACAGGATCAAAGCCACTGGCAGCAATTCGCTCAAGAGCAGCATCTGTCAACTCAAGTAAATACCCCATCTCTGTCAATCGTTGACGTAATTTGCTTAACTGAATATCTGCAATTTCTTTAATATGACTATGTGAAAGTGAGTGAAATACCACAGTTTCATCAATACGGTTAATGAACTCGGGTCTAAATTCATTATGTAAAACACCCATGACTTTTGCTTTAAGCTCGTCATAGTCATTACTTCCCGCTTGCTCTTGAATGATATCTGAGCCCAAGTTGGAGGTCATAATGATAACCGTATTTTTAAAATCAACCGTACGCCCTTGGCCATCCGTTAAACGCCCGTCATCAAGGACTTGTAATAAAATATTAAACACATCTGGATGCGCTTTTTCTATTTCATCAAGCAAAATAACCGAATAAGGTTTACGACGAACAGCTTCGGTTAAATAACCACCTTCTTCGTAACCTACGTACCCTGGAGGCGCACCGACTAAACGTGCGACTGAGTGTTTTTCCATAAACTCAGACATATCTATACGCACCATGGCACTTTCGGTATCAAACATATAGCCTGCTAGTGCCTTGGTAAGTTCTGTTTTACCAACCCCTGTAGGCCCTAAAAATAAGAACGAGCCAATTGGACGATTGGGATCAGCAAGCCCTGCACGCGAACGACGAATGGCATTAGCCACCGCAACGACGGCCTCATCTTGACCAATGACTTTGTTATGTAACTGCTCTTCCATTTGTAATAGTTTTTCACGTTCACCTTGGAGCATACGCGCCACTGGGATCCCGGTCCAACGTGATAAAATTTCTGCAATTTCATCTTCGCCTACCTGATTTTTAAGCAAGCTCATTTCTTGCATTTCTGCTTGTGATGCTAAATCGAGTTTGCGCTCAAGCTCAGGTATACGTCCATATTGCAGTTCAGACATACGCTGCAAGTCACTTGCTCTGCGAGCCACTTCTAAATCAAGTCGTGCCTGCTCTAGCTCAGCTTTAATAACCTGCGTGCCTTGTAATGACGCTTTTTCTGCATTCCATACTTCATCTAGTTCACGGTATTGCCCTTCAAGCTCAGTGATCAGCTCGACCATTTCTGTACGGCGCTTTTGACTTGCTTCATCTTTCTCTTTGGCCAATGCGTTATCTTCAATTTTTAATTGGATAATGCGACGCTCTAATTTATCTAAAGCTTCTGGCTTTGAATCAATTTGCAAGCGAATAGAAGAGCCCGCTTCGTCAATTAAATCGATTGCTTTATCAGGTAATTGGCGATCACTAATATAACGATGCGATAACTGCGCTGCGGCAACGATTGCAGGGTCGGTGATCTCCACTGAATGGTGTAATTCGTAACGCTCTTTCAAGCCACGCAGAATAGCAATGGTGTCTTCTACTGAAGGCTCTTCTATTAATACCTTTTGGAAACGGCGCTCAAGCGCAGCATCTTTTTCAATGTACTTACGGTATTCATCTAAAGTGGTTGCGCCTACGCAATGGAGTTCACCGCGTGCTAAGGCAGGTTTTAACATGTTACCCGCATCCATAGCGCCATCACTTTTACCCGCTCCAACAATGGTATGAATTTCATCAATAAATAAAATAACTTGGCCTTCTTCTTTAGCCAACTCATTAAGTACTGATTTTAAACGCTCTTCAAATTCACCTCGGTATTTTGCACCAGCAACTAATGCGCCTAAATCAAGTGATAATACGCGCTTGTTTTTTAAGCCCTCAGGCACTTCACCATTAATAATACGCTGTGCAAGCCCTTCAGCTATGGCTGTTTTACCCACCCCTGGCTCACCAATTAACACAGGGTTATTTTTGGTACGGCGTTGTAATACTTGAATAGTGCGGCGAATTTCATCATCACGACCGATTACAGGGTCAAGCTTACCTTGCTCTGCACGCTCAGTTAAATCGATGGTGTACTTTTCAAGTGCTTGACGTGTTTCTTCCGCATTAGGATCGTCAACTTTTTGGCCACCACGAATCGCTTCAATTGCCGTTTCAACCTTACTCGCCGTAATGTTAAGTGCTTTAAAAACACTGCCAAGCGGGCCTTTATCTTCACACGCAACTAATAATACAAACAACAACTCACTTGAAATGTATTTATCTTTACGTTTTTGGGCGTATTTATCACATAGGTTTATCAGTGAAACCATGTTATTTGACAACTGTACATCGCCACCAACACCTTCCACTTTAAATAACTTTTCTATCTCTTGTGATAATTTAGTGTTGAGTTCATCAACGCTGATGCTCATTTGTGCAAATAGTGCACGTACACTTGAGCCACTTTGTTTTAACAAAGCGTACATTAGATGCACAGGTTCAATAAATTGATGATCGCGACCTAGCGCTAATGATTGCGCATCTGAAAGCGCAGACTGAAATTTACTTGTAAATCTATCTAAACGCATGGGGGTTTACCTATAAAAAAACGAATTACTTAATAGATGGGTATGTTAGCGGGTTTGTTCAAGGTATTGTGGGAAAAATAATCACCTAATGATTATTTACTTGCGCCAGATCAAACTTGCCATACGACCGGTTTGGCCATCGCGCCGATAAGAAAAAAACAAGGTAGCTTGAGTTACAGTGCAATATTCACCCCCGCTAATGTTTATAACGCCCTGTTGATTAAGTAAAATAGTTGCTATTAGATAGATATCAGCTAAATACTTTTCATTATTTTGAGCTTTGAACGCGCTGTGCATTAGTGGGTTATTTGCTGTAAATAACTCGACCACCTCTTGGCCTACTTGAAATTGATTAGCCCCTATTGCAGGACCTAACCAAGCATGTATATTCTCCGAGGCATTTTTAAAACATGCCAGCGTATTGTTGATCACCCCTTGCTCTAACCCTCGCCAACCAGCATGAATTGCGGCCACTTCTTGCCCGTCACTCGATGAGAGTAAAATAGGTAAACAATCAGCGGTCATTATGGCTAAAGGTTGATTGCGTAATTGCGTATATAGCGCATCGGCTGTGAGTGTTTGGTTGGGGTCAAATCGCTCATCCACTGTAATTACATCAGCGCTATGAACCTGATTTAACCAAATTGCCGGTTTAGGCAAATGAGCATTTACACGTGCTCTGTTATTTAATACATCTTGGCTGTTATCACCTACATGCAACCCTAAATTCAAACTATCGAATGGAGGCTTAGATACGCCCCCTTCACGTGTAGTACTCAATGTATCTACACCATGAAGAGATTGCCATGTAGCTGATAAGCCAAACATTGTTAAACTCGCTATATCAGGGTTTGCTTTTGTGTCTTCACGCAGTGCTTGAGTCATTTGGACCATATCATCAGGGATAGGCGCTTGCCAGGTCATCATTTCACCGGTGATTGGATGCGCAATACTTAATTTAACGGCATGAAGCGCTTGGCGTTTAAAGCTACGCAGTAACTCAAATAACTCAGGCGTTGCCCCTTTTGGTGGACGAGGACGACCGCCATAAGATTGATCGCCAATTAATGGGTGGTTTAAGTACGCCATATGCACACGAATTTGGTGTGTACGACCTGTTTCAAGACGTAAACGCAAACGAGTATGGGCGCGGAATTTTTCGGCAACACGGTAATGCGTAATAGCTGGTTTACCCATTTCATGAACTGCCATATGCGTACGCTGCGTAGCATGACGACCAATTGGTTTTTCAACCATACCACCGGCTGTCATAGTGCCATTACATAACGCTTCATATTCACGTGTGAAGTTTTCGCGCTTTTGCAGTGCTTTAACTAAATGTGTTTGTGCCTGAATCGTTTTAGCAACAACCATTAAACCTGTTGTGTCTTTGTCTAAACGATGCACAATACCCGCTCGTGGTACGTTAATAATTTCTGGGTAGTAGTGTAGTAAAGCATTTAACACCGTACCATCAGGGTTACCTGCGCCAGGATGAACCACTAATCCCATTGGTTTGTTGATCACTAAAATATCATCGTCTTCATAAACGATGTTTAATTTGATATCTTGTGCTTCGTATTCACGAGGTGCTTCTATTGTTGTTTCAACAGCTACAACTTCACCACCGAGTAGTTTTTCACGCGGGGTGTTGAAAATTTCACATCAACGGTGATTTTATCATCTAAAATCCACGTTTTTATCCGTGATCGTGAATAATCAGGGAACAATTGTGCTAATACTTGGTCTAGACGTTTACCACCTAAGTCTGTTGGGACCTCGGCTTGGAGAGATATTTGCTCTGACATTAGTAACTTTACCCAATTTACCAGTGCAAGCTTTGCTTGACTGGGTTAGAATCGCTTTTAATAAAAGCATAACATAATACGCATAGTTTACTCGGTTTTACCCACTTGGCCTAGCCGAAGACATCGAAGGTAACAAATAAAATGATAAATAAAATAGGGAAACGTGCATTCGCCATTGTTTTTTCAGTTTCAGTGCTTAGTTTAGGGGCCTGCTCGTCTGCACCTGACCAAGAAGATATTCAACGCGTACCCAACAGATCGGCACAAGCACTATACGAAGATGCAAAACAAACGCTTGATTCTGGTTTATACGCTCGTGCAATTGAATTATTAACGGCAATTGATTCTCGCTACCCGTTTGGTCCGTTTTCAAAACAAGTCCAAATGGATTTAGTGTATGCACATTACCAATCAGGTAATACAGAGCAAGCGCTTGCTACAATCGACCGTTTTATTCGCTTAAACCCAAACCACAAAGATTTAGATTACATGTACTACATGCGTGGCTTGGTTAATATTAAGGCGGATAAAAATGCTTTCCAAGAATACTTTGGCGTAGACAGAGCCGACAGAGATGCTAAACGCACCCGTGTTGCTTATACCGACTTATCAACTTTGGTTAAACGTTTTCCAGAAAGTGATTATGCGCCAGAAGCAAAACGTCGTTTAGTTTGGTTATTAAACCGCATGGCACGTTATGAGCTAAAAGTGGCAACTTACTATTACGAACGTGAAGCCTATTTAGCAGCCGCAAATCGCGGTAAATATGTGGTAGAGCACTACTCACAAAGTAGTTATCTTGATGCGGCACTCGCCATGATGGAAAAAAGTTACGAGAAGCTTGGCTTGACTGAACTAAGTCAGCATGCAGAGCAAACGCGTAAATTTAATAGCAGAAATAAATAACACGAAAAAGGCGCTAGTTATAAAATTAGCGCCTTTTTTTACGAGGTTTACTCGACTATATAGCCTCTTCATCCTCTTCTGCAGTACGAATTCGAACCACACGTTCTACGTCAGTGACAAATATTTTACCATCACCAATTTTGCCAGTTTGTGCTGTTTTAACAATAACATCAATAGCACGTTCTACGTCTTCATCACCGAGCACAATATCTAGTTTTACTTTAGGTAAAAAGTCAACCATGTACTCAGCACCACGGTATAGCTCTGTGTGGCCTTTTTGACGCCCAAACCCTTTTACTTCACTTACTGTCATACCCGTAATGCCTACATCAGATAATGCTTCACGCACATCATCGAGCTTAAACGGTTTAATGATTGCTTCTATTTTTTTCATAGTAATTACTTTTGAAAGCTTCAGTTGCCTCGATTTTAGACAATCATGAGGTTCATAGCAAACAAAGAGATTGAATAGCACCGGTGAAAAATAATCATGGTATGATTATTTTAATAAAAATAACTATACTAAAACATCACCGAGTTAATGAGATTTATATGAAAACTAAGCACCGTGGATTTACCTTATTAGAGTTAATGGTCACCGTGGCCATTGTTGGCATTATAGCCACTATTGCGTTGTGGAACAGTAGCGATATGCTGGAAGAAAACCGAGGTGAAAATTTTTTATTAGAACTTAAACGTAATATTAGCTTTGCACGCTCACAAGCGGCTAGTACCGATGAGATCGTAATTGTGTGCGCTGCTCCAGGTACAAAAGTAAAAAGTAGTGATAAAACCCTAACTTGCTCAAGTAAATGGGATGTTGATCAAGTAATTATTACCTTTATAGATGCTAATAATAATGGCCAATATAATAATGAAACAGATAGCTTGATCAGAGTCATGGAGGAAATTAGTCCTAATGATCGCGTTTCATTTACAGATACCCGTATACGATTTAATACCAGCGGACGTATAACTACAAATCCTGGGAACTTCATATTTTGTCCTAACGGCGACAACAAAAACCAAAAAGCGTTAACATTAACGCAATCAGGCACCGCTTTTTATTTAGGGGATACCACAGAGAGCTGTGGTTAAAAGCCATTTCATACTTTGTCGTTTTTTTGATTGTTTACTAAACTAATATAATGGACTGTTCAATGAAAGGCTTCAGGGATGAAGTTAATTATAAGTGTTCACAAAAATGGTGGCGTTACATTATTAGAATTACTAGTAACCATTTCAGTTATAGCGATACTAAGCCAACTTTCTTTATGGTTTTTTCCTGATTTCTTGGCGCTCAATCGCGCAGATAACCAGATTAATCTATTACACAGAAACATTAATTATGCACGTCTTTATGCAATAGAAAATAATAGCTACGTCACTCTATGTGCCTTGAAAAATAATGAGTGTTTAGAAGATGATTGGGACAATCAGGTGTCACTTTTTATTGATAACGACAAGTCAACCTCTTTGGATGATGACGAGCGCCTTATTAGTACCTTTGAACATACCCATCCCTCTGATAGCTTAGAGTATCCTCGGGATGCCATCACTTTTAGACCCGACGGCTCTTTAAACGGCTTTCAAAACGGTACTTTTATCTATTGCCCAAATAACGAAAAAGCAAGCCTTGAGGGGCTTGCTCTGTCAATAAGTCAAACTGGGCGAATACGAATAAAATCTACCAACAAATGCCAAAAATAACTAATGTTATCTACCCCAGCAATAGTTGATGTCGGTATTGCCTTTACTACCCGTTGCTCCTTTTAAGCCAACGTCATTAATGGTTAATGACGTGCAATCAGCATCCCCTTTCACGGCACCAGCAATGGGTTTAGCAGTGATTGTAAATTCATTGCTATTAACCACATTAATTGTTAGCTCAAAATGACCGTTTTCAGTTTTACTTTGAATACCTAAGTCGCTAAACGAAGTTGAATATGCTCGGTTATCCACAAAGTATTGCTCTTGCTTGTTTGCCGCATCTAAAAGCGCAGAAGCGGCTTCTGCGCGTGATGCCCTTTTTATATATTCACTGTAATTAGGCACTGCAATGGCGGCAATGATGCCAACAATCGCAACGGTGATCATTAACTCAATTAATGTAAATCCTTGTTGTGTCTTATTCATATACAGCCCTTAATTGTTGATCTCATCGTTTTCTTCACGCTTATAAATATATGTTTGCTGCGTTTTAAAACCAAAGCCAATGGGTTGTTTATCATTCACTAGCTTAATTTTACCATCTACCACTTTTAAGCCAGGTCCTGTAATTTCTATTGGCTTAAGTGGATTTTCAGCTTGTTCCCCTTTGATCCCAGGGCCAATTAGAAAAAACTGGCTCTCTTCGATAACATCTTCCTCTGGATTATCATCACATTTTCCATCATTGTTAGAATCAGCACAGGAATTAGTCGCACCAAAATAAAGCTGTGGTGTATCTGGCACATCATAACTGGTTGCAAATTTTAGTTGTTCATACACTTTAGTACCGTAATGCAAATGAAAAGCATAAAGTGCGCCGCCACCGCCACTTAAAGAACATTGATTCTCTACAACTTCATCAGATGCTGGCGTGAAAGAGGTAAAATAAGCAACCCCACCAACAACGGTAGCTGCAGCTAATGACTTTTCACCTTTCGCTAGCTCATAACGCCACCCTTTCTTTTTCGCCAGTTCAGCTTCAACAAGGGTGAAACCATCTAAGTCATCTAAAGTATTACCAAAGGGGTCACTATTCATCACCATTAAATCTGCAGGCACAATTGGCGCAGGAGCATTAGTTTTAAATGAACGCGTCAGAGTATTCTCATCACGGATCATAAACAATTGATCTTGCTCGTTTGTATTCGTTGGTTTTGAACGGTTACCGCTGCCAATAACAACTGCATCATAAGGAGTATCTAAACGAGTAATGACTTTATTACCATTAACCGTGGTCTCTGTTACTTTACTAAACAAAGTACGCGCAACCAATGGTTTATAAAAGAAGCGTCTATCTTGAGTATCTTGATTACTACCTAGCTCTGCAAGTTTGAAATGGCTAAACTCACTGCTATCTTCTCCAGGCATATCAATTCGCCAAATATTACCACCGGTATCTGAGGCATAAATTCTGTCAATATAGCCATCATAATCTGAATCAAGCGTAGTTAAATCAGCAGCAATACTGTGTTTACCTTTAAAGCCATTACTGTCTGGGGTTAACGCCCAAACTAAGCTGCCTGTTTTTGCCTCAACAATATAAATACCACGCCCTTTTGAGTCCTCTGCTCTTATTGCCGCATCTTTATTTGTATCGTAACCCGCGCCAAACACAAGCAAAGGCTTATTACCAAAAGCTTTAATATAAGCTATTTGTGGCTTTGACCACGTTTGTGCCAATTCAGTAAAGTCGCCTTTACCCCCTTCAATTGGTTTGCTCCAAAGACGTTTTGGCTGATTAGGATTTGTAATATCTAAACCATAGTAGTTTTTACCACCACGGCGCATTCCTGCAAAAGCCCATACCTCGTCTCCTTTGCTAGCATCTATAATACCGTCATTCAAACCTTCACTATTTAAGCTTTTATTACTAAAGTAGACACTGATAGGGCCATCCATACCATATACTTTACTATCTGCTTGTTTATTTCTAAGTGGTTTAATAATGTCAAACAGTGCTGAAGGTATAAATGCCCAACTTTCACTTACAGTCTCACCGGCATCTTTAAACATATGTAAGAAGCCAGCATTTGTCCCTATGAGGATGCGAATATCATCATTACCATAATCAATTGCAATTGGTTTTGAATGCAAAGGATCACCAAATATATCAGCGCGTTGGTCTTGTGATGAGCCATCTTTGTCCTCATCATCAACATCTACTCCTCTTGCCCAATTAACATCTTGAGTGGATAAGGTCAGCGGGTTATTAACAATGCCACTGAGAATGTCACTAACACCGAAGTATCAAAACTAACAATCGAGCCTTGATTCTCCGTAAATAAATTACGAGCAAGCGGATCTATCGTGCTTAAATAATGATTCACACCACCTTGTGCAACCGCATTACCATCAGCGGGTTGGCCCGCAGGTAACCAAAATGTTTTTGCATCTTTTGAAATTAAACCTTCGCTATTAAGAGCAGGCTTGTTAGTTGCGTCAACAATCTGACTACCTGAAACTTTTAACTTTTTTAGGTTGCCACGCCAGCGCGCACCTGTTTCTGGATAAAACATTGCAAAATAAATAGCATCGCGGCTTCGAGTTTGATCTACGTTATTACTGGCCACTGATGGCGATGAAAAACTATCGTTTACTTCACGAATACGAGAAATCGTATTTTTAAGTGCATCAGATAGTTGCGCAGCTGTATTCGCATGTAAGTATTGCCCACCACCGTAATCTGCAGTCTCAGTAAGTAAGTTTTTACCTGAGTCACTCATACCCGTACCAAAACCGATAGGAAATACACGTCCTATATCAAGTACGTTCTTAGTTTTGCTATACAAATCAACTTTTACATCATCTGTACCGTGAATAATTTTTGCTAGCGCCGCCAAATAGCTGTTACTAACAGCAGGCGGATTACCAGAGAAATAACTATTATGAAGGTTGTATATATCATTATTTCTATTTGAATCGTTGGTTGGATCGCCGTCTGTCATTAAAATAATATTAATACTGTTATCACACCTAAGTGGCTCGCCAGTAACAGGCGCAAAGGGTGATTTATATATCCCTGATGACTCTGCTGTAAAATCTCGTTCATTAGTATTTCCCCCGTAATATACGTTTTGTCCCGTGATATACAGGTAGGCTTCCCAGAGTGTTTCTGTTAATGGAGTTGAACCACTTGCAGGTAACTCTTCTACTTTATTTAGTAAAAATGACTTTTCAGCCCCTACTCTGGCTAAAACATACCCACCATTACTACCATTAAAGCGCATTAAACCAAATTCAATATCATCGTTATCGTTCACTAATTGGGTGATAGCATTTTGCGCAACTCTTAAGCGGCTATCACTACATGTGGGTTCATAATTGTAGTAACTAGTTCTTTTATAACATTGCTCATTTCGTTTATAACTGTCTTTACTTTCAAAGCAATCAACCTCGTAATAACTATTACCGCTTCTTTTATAACAGGCATCACCATCATTTACATCCCATGCCATACTTCCCGATGTATCAAAAATCATGATTACGCGAGGCTTTTCATTGGTTTGTACATTATGATTAACATACAGCTCTATATCTTCAGCGCCTGCTGACATGCTAAGCATTATTCCTATTAAAGAAATGAGTGCTTTATTTAGTATCAGTTTCATTTTAAATCCCCTTGCTTAGGCTAGCCATCTCTTGGGCTACGCCTGTCACAATTGTTAGTTGGTGCTTACTTTTAGAGCCATACTCAATAGTTGTTGAAACTTGTACCATGTTGCATGAGATCCCAGCTGTAAAACTAAAACGACGAGGACATTCTAAATCAAGCACGCCTTTATTTAAGTTAATCATTCTACTTTGCATATCATTATGTTCGGCTATAACCATGCCTTTTTCATTGCCAGACGCCATGGTAGTTACTTCCTCTGGCGTTAAGAAAAATTGATTTGTTGCACCATTGCTCGCTTCATCGGCAATCATGCGCTGCACTTCGCCGATAAGTTCATTTTCGGCAACTTCTCGCTCTTGTGCTGAATTAGTAATTTTAATATCTATACTACTGCTACTCATTAACGTCACTGCAATACCTGTAACGGCTATGACCATTATTAGTGCAGTGATAAGCACCACACCTTGCTGTTTATTTTTCATCGGGATTAAATACGCCATAAATTTGCTCCCACGTTATTTAAACGGATAGTTGTTGTGAATACAGTACGTCTAAAGTTATCTGAAAAAGTAAGGGTGCGTTTATTAGCATCTTCCCCTAATACATAGGTTTGGTTTTTGAGTGTAATACCTGGGTCCGGTTGCAGTGCTCTAATCAATAAAAAAACTTGTACCGTTAAAATACCTTTGCGGTTTTCCCAGTCTGTGGCTGTCATGTTATTAATGCTTTTATAGGTATCCACGCGACTGTCGGTGGTGGTATCTAAACCAAACACAAAACGCATATTCTCCACGCCTTCCATTATAGTTTCTGTATTCATAGAACCAGCTACTAAACGTTTTCGCATGAGTGCGGGTACAGTAATACTTTTATTATTGACTGTATAAGTTTGCTCAGCAATATAATAACTATGATGGCTATAAGGCCAAACACTGGCATTAACATTTAAACTATCAGGGTCGATAACACCTCGAACAAAGCGTGCATTTTCTTGCTCAGCAATAAAGTAATTCTCATCACTTTGCGTTTCATTAACACCTGCGGCATCAACTTCTAGTTGGTGACCTTGTAAAAACTTAACCTGTAAAATATCAGTACCCGCTAAAGGGTTATTAACACAATTAAGTTCACTTGAACTTGCCGCTGTTTTTGCATAAAGGGTTTTAAAATTACTGCTGCTGGTTAAATCAGGAAAGCTGCCATTGTTGAGACCTTCAAAGCAATCACCCGTAGGATTTGTTAATGATGATGTATTTATTGCAGTAAACGAATCATCATAAAATGTTCCCCAAAAGCCTACTTGTTCTATATCGCGTTGCATAATATTAATGGCTAATCGACCAGACTCTTGCAGCTCACCTATTGTCATCGTATCGCGGGTCGTCACTTTCATACCAATATAGGTAAACATTACGCCACCCAAAATTAATCCCCCTATAAATAAAGAGATCATCATTTCAATGAGTGTAAAACCGGCTTGCTTCATCTTAGCTCCTAACGTAAATATAGCTAGTAAGTACAACTAAACGGCGCCTTTTATCTGCTACACCACAGCTAATTTTGCCTGTTGCCTCACTCGCCTTAAATTCTTGACGACCCTGCCAAGAAACAATGACCTCAATATTAAACGCCTTACCGCCAGAGCCTGCTACCGACTCTGGATTAATACATACGGTGGCACCATCAAGTGATCCCGTATTTTCGCGGGCACGAATAGCACGCTTCCACTGCTCTATATCTAAACTCGCAATTTGTGCATTACTGCATGAACTTGTAAAACAGGTTGTAGAGGAATTAATACTTGTCTCGCTGGTAAACTCAAGGTCGTATAATGTAGCTAGTTGCGATGTATCGTTAGCCCGAATACGTTGGATAATATCATTACCAAGCGCAACAGCAGCAGCACGTTGCATTGAATCAAAGCTTGCTTGTTTTGCTTTTGCTTGCAGGGCTACAGCCCCCAATAAACCAAAGCTAAGAATAATAAACGCAATCAGGACCTCAATAAGGGTAAAACCTTTTTGCAATTTAAACGTGCTCAAAGACATAGTAAAACCAAATAATAATTATCTGATACTAAGTGTATGCAATAAAAAAATAGATTCAACTAGGACCACGACCAACGGTTAATTATGTTGATAAGCGGTTAATAGGTCGGTGTGCTAAAGTACGCTTTTTACGCTTTTGAGCGCTCGACGACTAACAGCTAAAAAAGGTGAACACCCTTTGAGTTCAATAACATGTTGATGGTTTTTAAGTGTATGGAGTGCCAAAATTTTATTTTTATTCACTAAGGTATTTCGATGAATTCGCAATAAGTGACGAGGATATTGCATTTCAAGTTGCTTTAAACTGTCTTCAATTAGAGCCTCCCCACCATCGAACACGACTTTGGTATACTTTTCCTGTGCATAAAAATAAAAAACATTTTCTATTTTTATACTTCTTACGGTGCCTGCTAATTGATAGGTTATTTTTTCTGTTTGTTGTTGTTGCAGGTGTACTCTGTTTAAACGTCCTAGCTGTTGTAATGCATGTTGCAAACTTTTTTCTGATATAGGTTTTACCAAATATCCGGCTGCATTTAACTGCATCGCATCAAGTGCATGCTCAGGATGAGCGGTTATAAAAATAATCGCCGGAGGTACCGCTAGATCATTGAGTTGATTGGCCACTTCGATGCCATTTAAGCCTGGCATATCAATATCTAAAAACACTAAATCAGGCTGCTGCTTTTTCATTTGTGTTAAAGCGTCATTGCCATTACTAGCCTCTCCTTGCACATGAATGGATGTATGGTTCTCAGCGAGTAAACGCTTCAATCGTGCCCTTGCTAAGGGTTCATCATCTACAATCAATACATTCATAACGTATTCTCTGCTTGTTTTGGGATGACTACTTTGACTCTAAATTGATTATCTTTGTTGGTTATTGTCAGTTGCGCCCGACCTTTATAATAAATACTTAAACGAGAACGAATATTATCAAGAGCCATACCGTTATGCTCTCTAGTATTTTCAGTTTCAGTAGGTACAGGATTAGTTACAATTAAGGTTAAATAATGTGTTGTCACATGCAGTTCAATACTTATAGTAGCACCACTTTGGCTTGGCTCAATGCCATGACATACTGCGTTCTCTACCAAAGGTTGTAATGTTAGATATGGAATATATAGCGCAGGGAGATGTTCTGGTAATAACCACTCAACCTTTAAGCGCTCTGCAAAGCGCCATGATTCAAGCGCAATATACTGTTTAGTTAATGTTATTTCATCACTGAGTAATACACTTTGACCTGAACGCATTGCAGCTTGAGACAGCGCTGCTAGTGCTAAAATTGCATGCTCTGCAGCCTCAACGTCATGATGCGTTAATTCTGCCGCCGTATTCAAGCTATTATATAAAAAGTGGGGTCGGATCCGTGCCTGTAAAGCATCAAGTTCTGCACGAGAAAGTGCTTTGGTTTGCTGCTCTTTTTCAAAATGAATAAGCAAAAATTGTACAAACAGTAAGGTAAGCAAAAATACAATAATGCAATTACGCAGCACAAAAAACGTCAGTTGTTTTTCGTTTTCAATATCAAAAGCAATATGAGAAAACACCAGACTAAATACAGCAGTACTGAGACTATATGAAGCAATAAAAAAACTGATCTGAATAAACTGAGTCTGTTTTGCGAGTAATCGACGACAAAGATATAAAAAAGAGGTACTGACCAGCACAGTTACATGGAGAAACAAACTGATCGCCCCCAAATGCAGCCATATGTCATCGCCAGCATTAGGAGCAAAAGCTAATATAATAGCCACAACCTGTGTTACTACGAGGGATGCAAGCACACCACGCTCATTAAAAAGGGCCGAAAAAAGTAACGCATCTGGTGACAGTTGCTTACCCATTCGACCCTCCTTTTATGATTTATCTCTAAATTAACGCAGCTCTACTGGTACAGCAAAAACAATGTTTTCTTCTTCACCAGGGTTTTCTGTTACTTGGTTACCACCGAGCTCTTTTAAGCGGGTAATCACTTGCTGCACTAGCACTTCAGGTGCTGACGCGCCTGCGGTAACCCCCACACTATTGATACCATCAAACCATGACGCTTCAACATTGCTGGCATCGTCAATTAAGTACGCACGCGTGCCCATTTTATCAGCTAGTTCTCGTAAACGATTGGAGTTAGAGCTATTTTTAGCGCCTACAACCAATAGCACATCGACTTTGTCTGCTAAATCACGAACCGCATCTTGACGGTTTTGAGTTGCATAACAAATATCATCTTTACGCGGACCATCAATAGCAGGAAACTTGCTGCGTAAGGCATCAATCACATCCGCAGTATCATCTACCGATAAGGTTGTTTGGCTGCAATAAAAAAGATTATCTGCATTCTTAACATCAAGCTTTAACACGTCATCAACGGTTTCAACTAGGTAAATGCCACCTTGTTGATTGTCGTATTGACCCATAGTGCCCTCAACCTCGGGGTGTCCATGGTGACCAATTAAAATGCATTCAATGCCTTTTCTGCTGGCACGGGTAACTTCCATATGCACTTTAGTCACTAACGGGCAGGTTGCATCAAATACTTTAAGCTCACGGCGTTTTGCTTCACTGCGTACAGCCTGTGATACACCATGAGCACTAAATATAACAATACTGTCATCCGGTACCTGATCAAGCTCTTCAACAAACACGGCGCCGCGATTTTTTAAGCCATCAACCACATAACGATTGTGTACCACTTCATGGCGCACATAGATTGGTTTTTCAAAAATATCTAAAGCGCGCTCAACAATGCTAATTGCGCGGTCAACACCGGCGCAAAAGCCTCGTGGATTAGCTAATAATATTTCCATTAACCTTGCACCTCAATAATATCAACTTCAAACGTTAAGCGCTGGCCCGCTAATGGGTGATTAAAATCGATAGTAACTGACTCGCCTTGCACTTCACGAACCAAACCCGGAAGCTCGGTGCCATCAGGTTGAGTAAACGCAATAATAGCGCCTACTTTAGCCGGCGTTTCTACACCAAACTTACTACGGTCCACATAATAAATATTATCTGGGTTTGGTTGACCAAAGGCATCTTCCGGCTCAAGTTCAAATGTTTTGCTCTCACCGGCCGTTAGGCCAAGTAAACATTTTTCAAAATTAGCGGTTAAGCTGCCATCACCCATAGTGAGCTTAGCAGGCTTGTTATGCACTTTCGTTGAGTCAGCGGCAGAGCCATCTTCTAGTTTAATAGAAAAATGAAAAATAACGTCTGAGTTTTTACCAATTACAGCTTGGCTCATGCTTTATGCTCCTTTGGATTTTCGCCGGTAAAGGCGTCAAATAGTAATAATGCAGCACCAATACAAATAGCGCAGTCTGCAATATTAAATACGGGAAAATGTGAGTCTTCGTAAAACACATGTAAAAAATCAATAACGTAACCATAAGCAATGCGGTCGTACAAGTTACCAATAGCACCGGCTAAAACTAACGAGTAAGCACCACATAATACTTTATTAGACGCTGGAAGACGTTTTAACCACCACACCAACAAACAACTAATCGCGATTGCTATTGCACTTAAAAACCAACGCTGCCAGCCACCCGCTTCGCTTAAAAAGCTATAGGCTGCACCGTAGTTATGCACATAAGTAATGCTAAAAACAGGCAGTAAATTAATTGACTCACCATACGCAATGGTGTTTACAACCAGTGTTTTACTGGCAAAGTCTATTACAAGCAGTAATAGACTCAACCAAAGCCACACTAAACCACTTTTTTGGGTTAGTTTGCTCACTAAAAACAACTCCTAAGCGAATTGACGCTTTTCACCTTCACCGTCAACGTTACTTACACAACGACCACAAATTTCAGGATGAGCAGGCTCAACACCTACATCTTCACTGTAATGCCAACAACGCTCACACTTTTTAGCATCTGTTGCTGATACGCTAATGTATAAACCATCAATTTCAGTAGTTTGTGAATCTGCAGGTTGACTGTCTACCTCGGTAACGTTAACCGCAGAGGTTAACAACACAAAACGTAGCTCATCGCCTAACGCCGCAAGTTTTGCTGCAAGCTCTTTGCTGGCAAACAGGTTTACGGTTGCTTGTAATGTTGCGCCAATCACTTCTTCTTTACGTGCAGCTTCTAACAGACGGTTCACTTCGTCACGCACATTTAAAATAGCTTGCCAGTCTTCATTACTAAACTTGGTCGTTGTTGGTGCTTGTAATCCCTCATACCATGTTGAAGTAAATACATAGTCACTGCGCTCACCCGGCAGTGCTTCCCAAATTTCTTGCGCTGTAAAGCTCATGATTGGTGCCATCCAACGCGTCATTGCTTCAGCAATATGATAAAGCGCTGTTTGACAAGAACGACGTGCATGGCTGTCGCTTTTTGCCGTGTACTGACGGTCTTTTATAACGTCTAAGTAGAACGAACCAAGCTCACCGGTACAGAAGTTCATTAGCTTTTGCGTTACTAATAGCATTTGGTAGCTATCGTAAGCCGCTAAAATATCATCTTGTAACTGTGCTGCGCGCCCTACAATCCACTTATCAAGCTCAACCATATCATCAACAGCAACTTGATCCGTTTTTGGATCAAAACCACTTAGGTTAGCAAGTAAGTAACGGCTGGTGTTACGAATACGACGGTAACGATCTGCCGAACGTTTGAATATTTCATCGGATACAGTCATTTTCTGCCGTGTAATCAGTTGATGCTACCCATAAACGTAAAATATCAGCGCCCAGTTTATTCATCACATTTTGTGGCGAAATAACATTGCCTAATGACTTAGACATTTTTGCGGCCGTTTTCATCAACCGTAAAGCCATGCGTAAGCACTTGCTTGTATGGTGCATGACCATTAATTGCCACTGAAGTCATCATTGATGACATAAACCAACCACGGTGTTGATCAGAACCTTCAAGGTATAAATCTGCAGGACCAACTAAATCTTCACGCGCATCAACAACACAGGCATGAGTCACACCTGAGTCAAACCACACATCTAGCGTGTCTTGTACTTTCATGTACTGTTTAGCGTCTTCTTCACCTAGCAAAGTAGCAGGCTCTAGGTCATACCATGCTTGAATACCTGATTTTTCCACAAGTACTGCAGCTTGTTCAATCAGCTCTTGAGTATTTGGGTGTAATGCACCCGTGTCTTTATCAACAAACAATGCAATAGGTACACCCCACGTACGTTGACGCGAAATACACCAATCAGGGCGGCCTTCAACCATGTTGGCAATACGGCTTTCGCCCCATTCAGGTAACCATTGAGTATTTTTAATTTCAGCCAGTGAATCTTTGCGTAAGTTAGCCTGCTCCATGCTAACAAACCATTGTGGTGTGGCACGGAAGATAATAGGCGTTTTATGGCGCCAACAATGTGGGTAGCTGTGAGTTAATGCATGATGATGCATTAGGGCATTATTTTCTTTTAATACCTCAATTACACTCACATTGGCTTTAAACACATGCTGACCGGCAAATAATTCAGTGTCAGGTAAGTACACTCCGTTTGCGCCAACTGGGTTAGCTACTTCAAGATTATACTCAAGGCCTGCCACGAAATCTTCTTGACCATGACCAGGTGCAGTATGTACAACACCCGTACCAGAATCTGTGGTTACGTGTTCAGCTACAATAACCGGTACGTTAAAGTCATAAAATGGGTGTGCAACGTTTAAGTTTTCAAGTGCTGCACCTTTAACATAGCCAAGGATATGGAAGTGGTTAAAGCCAAAACGATCCATCGCATCTTTAACAAGCTCAGAACCTAAAATCAGACGCTGCTGAGCACCTTCATCGTCTACTTGTACTAGCGCGTATTCTAAATCAGCATGCACAGCAACCGCACGGTTAGCTGGCAAAGTCCACGTGTCGTAGTCCAAATAACAGTCCCTACACTGCCAGTGCCTTGATGACCATCAGCTAAGTTAAACGCATTTACTACTGCGTCTTGATCAGCAAAAGTTAAAACGTACATCGATAGCTGGCGATTGTTTGTCTTGATATTCAACTTCTGCTTCTGCTAATGCAGAGCCACAATCTGTACACCAATGCACAGGTTTTGCGCCTTTGTGTAGATGGCCATTTTTTTATAATGCGACCTAGTACACGAATTGCATTGGCTTCAAAGTCAAAGTTCATGGTTAGGTAAGGCTTATCCCAATCACCAAAAACGCCTTTATTACTACCGGTGCTAATTTATTAGCATCAAGTAGTGATAGCGCAAAGTTAGATGCTCAAGTACTACTGCTTAATATTTTACAAAAGCCACGTAGTTATTTATTTACTTGGCCAGAAAAACAATTAACGATGAGCAATCACAAGCGTTTGAGCGTGCATGTGAGCGTCGTTTAAACGGCGAGCCTGTTTCGCACATTACAGGGTATCGTGAGTTTTGGAGTTTACAGCTTGAAGTAAATCCAACAACACTCATTCCTCGCCCTGATACAGAAACCTTAGTTGAGCTTGCGCTTGCATGTAATGTACCAAATGACGCCAAAGTGCTCGATTTGGGCACAGGCACTGGAGCAATTGCACTTGCGCTTGGAAGTGAAATGCCTACATGGGATATTATTGCCGTTGATCGTATTGATGATGCGGTGGCACTGGCCAAACGTAATCAAAAACGATTAGCGATAAATAATGTGTGTGTTGAACAAAGCAATTGGTTTAGCGCGTTAAATAATAAAAAATTTGATCTAATTGTAACCAACCCTCCCTATATAGAATATAACGATAAACACTTGCACCAAGGTGATGTGCGCTTTGAGCCTTTGTCTGCATTGGTTGCAGATGATGCTGGATTAGCTGATATTAAACAAATAATTACACAATCACGTGACTATTTACATTCTAATGGCTATCTTTTAATTGAACACGGATTTGAGCAAAGTGCAGCTGTTCGCCATATATTCAACCAAATGGCGTTTATAAATGTAAGCACAGTGAAAGATCTTGGTAATAACGACCGCGTAACTTTCGGACAATGGCCTTAACTTATTAAAAATAGCCCCGTTGTTTGTTTGCATATGTTTTAAGGAACTCTTTGTGATGGAAGATTTTTTATTTTCAAATGAACAACCACCTGAAGTAAAAGTTCTAATTGTTGATGATGAACCCGAGGTTCATGCTGTTACGCGTTTAGCGTTGAGTGATTTTAAGTTTCAAGATAGACGCTTGGAGTTTATTAGTGCTTATTCAGGCGCAGAAGCGAAAAAGTTGATTGATGATCATCCTGATGCGGCCATCATCCTACTCGATGTTGTTATGGAAACAGACGATGCGGGTTTGCAAGTAGCAAAATACATTCGTGATACCGTTAAAAATAATTATATTCGCATTATTCTACGAACCGGGCAGCCAGGCCAAGCACCCGAGCGCCAAGTAATCGTAAATTACGATATTAATGACTATAAATCTAAAACAGAACTTACCGCACAAAAACTATTCACCGTTATGATGGCAAGTCTTCGCTCGTATCGCGATATTATTTCGATTGAGCAATCGCGTGAGGGGCTAGAAAAAATAATCACCGCTTCGCGCAATATTTTTGCAACCCATTCAATGGATAACTTTATTGAAGGCGTGATGCAGCAGCTTACTTCTTTACTAAACGTTGCTGATGAAGCCATGTATGCCACCACCTTAGTTGCACAAAATCCGTCAGAGGAGATGAATAAAAAACTGATTGTTTGCTCTGGTACCGGCGATTTTGCTAAGCGCGAGGGAGAAGAGCTAGAAACCGTACTAGCAGAAGATCAATTACAAGCGTGCCAAGAGGCCCTTGCTAACAAAGCAATTGTGTACAGAGATGATTATTTGTTTGCTTATTGCAGCAGTAAATTTAACCATAATTCAATGTTGTTTGTATCAGGTGTGCCGTCAAAGTTGACGGATACACAACGAAACCTAATTGAAATCTTTTCTCAAAATGTGCAGTTGGCATTTGAAAATGTGCAGTTACATACTGAAGTTGAAGCCACACAACAAGAGCTTGTTTATCGTTTAAGTGAAGCCGTTGAACAGCGCTCGTGCGAAACGGGTAATCATGTAAAACGGGTTGCTTATATTTGCTATGAATTAGCATTAGCCTACGGGTTATCTGAAGAGCAAGCGAATTTAATTCGCTTTGCATCGCCTTTACATGATGTGGGTAAAATAGGTATTCCGGATGCAATTTTAAATAAGCCTGGCAAGTTAAATAGCGAAGAGTGGGAAGTTATGAAAACTCATGCTGGAAAAGGCTATGCTATTTTGAAAGATTCACCGCGTAAAATAGTCAGCGCAGGGGCATTAATCGCACAGCAGCACCACGAAAAGTGGGATGGTTCTGGTTACCCTAGTGGATTAAAGGGGGAGAGTATTGATATTTTTGCCAGAATAGTGGCATTGGCTGATGTGTATGATGCACTGCGCCATAAACGTTGCTATAAAGGTGCGTGGACACTTGAAGAAGCGGTTGCGGAGATCAACGCAAATAAAGGAACGCATTTTGATCCTAAACTTGTTGATGTATTTAATGATAAACTTGAAGACCTCGAAGCGGTACTTTTACGCTTTCCTGACAAAACACATAACTAAACAGAAGTAACAATACATATGGATTATTTAGCATTAAAACACTCACACATGGCCATTGCGCTAGTGAGTATTATTTTATTTTACGTACGTTCTTTTTCTCGCATGGGCAGTGGCAGCCTTGCCAAAAATAAATTGGTTTTTATTGGTAGCCACAGTATAGACACTTTATTAATTGTCTCAGCCATCGGCTTAATGGCAATGGCTAAAATAAACCCATTAGAGCAGCTTTGGTTATTAGAAAAAATTATTCTAGTTATCGTTTATATTGTTGTGGGTATTATTAGCGCTAAACAAACGACAACCGTTCCAAAAGTCGTATTTTTAGTACTTAACACCGCTGTTATTTTAGCTATTGGTTACTTAGCAACAGCGAAAGCACCGCTGTTGTTATAATTAACAATGCCTATTTAAGCTTTGCACACCAAAGGTGTAAAGCTTACCTCTTCAATTCATTTCTGATTATTGGTATCTAGCTTTAAAATTAGGTAAACTACGTCCTCGTTTTCTAGAATGTTGTAGTATGAATGACCACCCTCGGGTTTGATGAACACGATGAATCTTATATAGAAGATGCTTACGATGATTTTTTGCCGCCGGCTATATATCGTTGTATAAAAGCGGAAGCTAAATGGGACCCTCAAATAGACTTAACACCAAGTCTTGAAATACTCACTGCGTTTGAGCAGCAAATAGAGTCTATTTGTCAGCAGATGCCGGACGAACACGATCGCCTAGATAAACTACTTGATAGCTTTTATAGTGAGTGGCTATTTAGTGCATCAAGCTTGAAAGTTCCTGAGTATAAGTTAAATAGCATCAGCTACACCTTGTCTATGCGCAGTGGCACACCGACAACCTTAGCTATTTTGTTATGCCACTTTTTACAGCATGCTAAACTCGATGCCAGTGTAAGCATAACTCAAGGCGAAGTGGGCATTCACGTCGCAATGAGTGATGAAGAGGGTTATCTTGTCGACCCTAGCAGTGGCCAACAAAGTTGGTACATCATTCCTGAAAATATTGATGAAGAAAACCCTCAAGAACAAGAGCCTTTAGAGCTTATTTTTGAAGACGAAGTGTATAAATTATTTTTAGCGCAGCAAAAATGGTCTTTCATTAGTGAAAATAAATTTGGTCATGCATTAACTTGCGTCGATTTATTAATGGAAATGTTAGGTGATGATCCCTATGAGCGACGCGACAGAGGTTATTTACTAAATCAGCTTGGCTGCCCTAAAATGGCACGAGATGATTTACAGTTTTTTGTTGATGAATGTCCTGATGATCCTGCTATTGAAATCATTCTACATCAAATTGAAGAACTTGAAGACAATCATAAAACTCACCACTAAGAATAAAAAATAGGAAATGTTATGGCTGATCCCCAAACTGCATTAATTACCAATGATGCCGTTGTACTTGGTTTATTGGCGATTATTTTAGGGTTTATTTTCAAAACCTCAAATAGTCAACGCCCAGGTCTTGTGGCATTTTATAAATATGTACCGGCATTATTGCTGTGTTATTTTTTGCCGTCATTGTTAAATACCTTTGGTATTGTTGATGGTTCTCAATCTAACGTATATTACGTCGCTTCGCGATATTTACTGCCAGCGTGTTTAATTTTGCTTACTATCAGTATTGATTTAAAAGCGATTATTAATTTAGGTCCTAAAGCATTAATTATGTTTTTAACCGGCACCGCAGGTATTGTGATTGGCGGCCCATTAGCTATTTTAATAATGAGTGCTGTTTATCCAGAAGCGGTAGGGGGACATGGCCCTGACGCTGTTTGGCGTGGTATGACAACCATTGCAGGTAGCTGGATTGGTGGCGGTGCAAACCAAGCATCTATGAAAGAAATGTTTGAAGTGGGTGGCGATATTTTCTCAGCCATGGTCACCGTGGATGTGATAGTGGCTAATTTATGGATGGCAGTATTATTATTAATGGCAGCTAATCATAAAGCGATTGACGCTAAAGCCGGTGCAGATACCACCGCGATTGAAGACTTAAAGCAACGTGTTGAAAAATACCATGCAGAGCATGCGCGTATGCCAACGCTAAATGATTACATGATGATTATTGCTATTGCCTTTGGTATTACCGGTTTAGCGCACTTTTGTGCAGATATTTTAGGGCCCTTCTTTGCCAATAATTATGCGTGGGCAAAAGAATACAGTTTAAACAGTAAGTTCTTTTGGCTTATTGTTATATCAACGACGATAGGTATTTGCTTATCGTTTACCAAAGTACGCCATATTGAGGCGTTTGGTTCATCGAAAGTGGCGTCAGCCTTTTTGTATATTTTAGTGGCATCGATTGGCCTGCATATGAATGTAATGGCGATTTTTGATTCACCGATGTATTTTGTTATTGGTGCAATTTGGATGTTAACTCACGCAAGCTTAATGCTCATTGTGGCTAAATTAATTAAAGCGCCGTTATTTTATATGGCTGTTGGCTCACAGGCCAATGTAGGTGGCGCAGCGTCTGCCCCTGTTGTGGCTGCTGCGTTTCATCCGTCACTGGCACCGGTCGGCGTATTATTAGCTGTACTTGGCTATGGTGTAGGTACATATATGGCGTATATTTGTGGATTAATGATGCAAGCAGTTGCACCATAAGGAATTAAAATGAATAACCAAGTTATTAATATCAATGAAATAGAACTGGCAAATAATAAACCTTTTGTTTTATTTGGTGGCATGAATGTGCTTGAATCACGCGACTTAGCGATGCGTATTGCCGAGCATTATGTTGAAGTGACCACTAAATTAAATATTCCTTATGTATTCAAGGCGTCATTTGATAAAGCCAATCGCTCGTCCATCAATTCTTACCGTGGTCCAGGCATGGAAGAAGGCTTAAAGATATTTGAAGAGATTAAAAATACCTTTAATATTCCGCTTATCACCGATGTACATGAACCTCATCAAGCAGCACCGGTTGCAGAGGTTGTTGATGTTATTCAGCTACCGGCGTTTTTGGCTCGTCAAACAGACTTGGTGGTTGCAATGGCTAAAACAGGCGCGATTATTAATGTGAAAAAGCCACAGTTTTTAGCTCCGCATGAAATGCGTCATATCATTACTAAATTTAATGAAGCCGGAAATAATAATGTGGCCTTATGTGAACGTGGTTCAAGCTTTGGCTATAATAACCTAGTGGTTGATATGCTAGGTATGGATGATATGAAAACCATGGCTCCCGTTATATTTGATGCAACTCATGCATTGCAGCGTCCTGGCGGTCGAGCTGACTCAGCCGATGGTCGTCGTGCTCAAGCTGCCGAACTTGCTCGTAGCGGCATGGCATTGGGTATTGCAGGCTTATTTATTGAAGCGCACCCCAATCCAAATGAAGCAAAATGTGATGGCCCCTGTGCATTAGCATTGAGCAAGTTAGAAGGGTACTTATCGCAAATGAAAGCGGTTGATGATTTAATCAAGAGCTTTGCCCCTCTTGATACCAGTGCTAGCGATTTATAAAGTTGATTAGCACTTTAAAAAGCGACTTAGGTCGCTTTTTTTATGGCTTGAATATACTCTTTCCTAGCATAGGTATATAATTCACCGCATAAGAAAAACTAATTCTAAGCTTGGTTGCCATGTCAAGACGAGTTCCTCCATTAAACGCGCTGAAAGCTTTTGAAGCTGCAGCACGTCATTTAAGCTTTACTAAAGCCGCAGAAGAGTTGTATGTCACGCAAGCTGCGGTGAGTCATCAAATAAAAACGCTTGAAGAGCATTTAGGCTTAAAGCTGTTTTTACGTAAAAATCGCTCGTTATTATTAACCGAAGAAGGCCAAGGTTACTTTTTAGATATTAAAGAGATTTTTACTCAGCTAATAGATGCAACTGAAAAGCTATTAGCTCGTGGTGCCAAAGGCTCGTTAACCGTAAGTTTAACCCCCAGTTTTGCGATTCAATGGCTCATTCCTCGATTGAGCTTATTTAACGAATTACACCCAGAAATTGATGTGCGAATTAAAGCCCAAGATCAGGATGAAAACTCGTTAACAGACGATGTTGATATCTCAATTTATTATGGTCGCGGTCATTGGAGTGGGGTGCAAGCCTATAAACTGCACACTGAGTATTTAGTGCCGTTATGTAGCCCGTTACTGTTAAATGGCCCCAGAGCGCTTAACCAACCCAGTGATTTAGCAAACCATACCTTGCTACATGACACCACCCGTAAAAACTGGAAAACCTGGATGAAAACCGCCGGCGTACGTAATGTACAAGTTAACCAAGGACCTATATTTAGTCATTCTTCTATGGTGTTACAAGCTGCGGTACATGGCCAAGGTGTTGCAATTGGTAACAGCGTACTAGCAAAACCAGATATTGATGCAGGACGTTTAGTGATCCCGTTCAATCACAGTTTAGAGAGTAAAAATGCCTATTACTTAGTGATCCGTGAGTCACAAAATGAGTTAGGCAAAATTGTATCGTTTAAAGACTGGATGTTAAGTTTAGTTGAGCAGGAGCAAGAATATTAATGAGCATCGAATGGGTTAGAAGTAGTCAGCAACCGGCAATCGCACAGTTTATATTTGCTCATGGCGCAGGGGCTGGCAGTGATTCTGAGTTTATGCAAATCATGGCTAAACAACTTAGTGAGTACAGTATTGACGTTGGCTTGTTTGATTTTGAATATATGCAAATTGCTAAACAAACTAACAAACGTCGCCCACCAGAGCGAGCGCCTAAACTACTTACTTATTTTGAACATATAGTGACTCAAGCTGATGCAAATTTACCGCTATTTATAGGGGGTAAATCAATGGGCGGGCGCATGGCATCGATGCTTGCCTGTTCGACCTCTCATCCTGTTTTAGGTGTGCTTGCGTTTGGTTATCCGTTTCATCCTCCGGGCAAGCCAGAAAAACTGCGTACAGATCATTTTGCAGAAATACCGTGTCCTTTTTTAGTATTACAGGGGGAAAGGGATACCTTTGGCACCCGCGAAGAGCTTGCCACAATGGCCATGCCAAAGCAGCCAAAGTATGTATGGTTAACGGATGGTGACCACTCACTAAAACCGCGTAAAAAAAGTGGCGTGACTGAGCAGGAAAACCTGAATGCTGCGGCAATACAGGCAGCAAGCTTTATAAAGAATACGCTTGAAAATTTAAAAGAGGATAAACATGATTAAACTATTTTTATTAGCAGGCAGCTTTTTTTGCATGCTTTCAGTGATACTGGGCGCATTTGCTGCTCATGGTCTGAAAAATCGTTTATCAGAGTACTCCATTGGTATTTTTAAAACCGCCGCTGAATATCAAATGGTGCATGGGCTGGCGTTAATTGCAGTGGCTATTTTAATTAAGTGGGGTATGCACCTCAGTATGGCGGGTGGTTTTTTTATTGCCGGTACATTGTTATTTAGTGGCAGCTTATACTTATTGGCCTTAACAGGGTTGAAGTGGCTGGGCCCAATTACCCCATTGGGTGGGCTGTGCTTTATTATTGGTTGGATAGTTATTTTAGTGCAAGTTGCACGATTTAAGTTTTAAAGAGTTTAAGGGTTAATATGTCTAGTGTTGTGATTTACTGTCGTAGTGGTTTTGAAAACGATGCCGCTGCTGAAATAACGTTTCACGCTGCCGAACAAGGATTTGCTGGGTATGTAAAAGCAAAACCAAATACCGGTTATGTTATTTATGAATGTTTTGAAGCGCAGCACAGCGACGAAATAATCAAAAAAGTTGATTTTAAAAATATGGTGTTTGCACGCCAATGGTTTGCCGGTAACCTAATTGAAAATATGCCCGTAGAAGATAGAGTAGGCGCTATTGTAGATGCCGCAAAAGATTTTACTTTGTGTTCTGAGCTTCGTGTCGAAACACCCGATACCAACGAGGGCAAAGAGTTACTGACTTTTTGTAAAAAAATATCGACCCCGCTTAAAAAAGCCCTCGAGAAACAAAACACTGTATTGCGTGAGCCAAAAGCAAATCGCCCAGTAATGCATGTGCTGTTTTTAGCTAATAATACTGCGTATGTGGGTTACTCATATAGTTATAACAACTCTCCTTTTTTTATGGGGATCTTACGTTTACGTATGCCAAGCGATGGCCCAAGTCGTTCAACGCTTAAGTTAGATGAAGCGTTTAATGTGTTTATTCCTGAGCAACAGCGTGAGTCACGCGTACAAGCTGGGATGCGCAGCGTTGATTTAGGTGCATGCCCAGGTGGCTGGACTTATCAGTTAGTTCGCCGTGGTATGTTTGTTAGCGCGATAGATAACGGCCCAATGAACGAAAGTTTAATGGAAACGGGTCAGGTAAAGCATTTTAGAGAAGATGGTTTTAAATACCGTCCAGAAAAAAGAAATATCACTTGGTTGGTTTGCGATATGGTAGAAAAGCCGACTAAAGTGACTAACTTGATGATTGACTGGGCAGTAAATGCTTATGCAAAAGAGCTTATTTTTAATCTGAAATTACCGATGAAAAAACGCTTTGATAGTGTGTATGAATGTTTAAAAATGATCAGAGAAGAAATGGCGAAGTACGGCATAAGCTATGAACTTCAAGCTAAGCATTTATACCATGATCGTGAAGAAATAACGGTGCACTTAAATGTCACTAAAGTGCCACAGAGCTTATATAGTTAATCTATTAGCGAGTATAAAAAATGGGCCAAGTGGCCCATTTTTTATTTTAACTACGGTATTGTGGTCGGTAATTTTCAACCCATAATCGTGTGGCACCACATACCGCCACAGGCATAACAATTAAATTTACAAATGGGATAGCGGTTAGCAGCATCACGGCAAAGCCAAACCCATAAGATAACCCTTGTTTGCTTTTTAAATCATTTTTCATTTGTGTAAAGCTAATTTTGTGATTATCAAAAGCATAATCTTTATATTGCACCGCATACATCCAGCAGGTAAAAAGCACCCATAGCACTTGGCCTATTACAGGTAGTACCCACAATAAAATAAAAAAGCCGATAGCGCGTGGGAGGTAGTAGCAAAGCTTAGTCCATTCCCGGCCCAGCATTCGCGGAACATCTTTAACTAAATCAGCTAATCCGTCGTCGTTAATTTTTTGACCAGTTAAGTAAAGCTCTACCTTTTCACTTAGTAAGCCATTAAAAGGTGCGGCGATAAAGTTAGTAATAACGGTAAATAACATACTGTAACTAAACAGCACCACCAGCACAGCAATTGGCCACATTAACCATTCGAGCCAACTTAGCCATTCTGGGAGCATGGCGTTTACGGCATTAAAGCCATCACTAAGCCAGCCAAATAAAAAGAATAAGGAGCTACCAAATAATAAAATATTAATAAGTAGGGGTATAAGTACAAAGCGTTTTAGCCCTTTTTGACTAATTAACTTAAACCCTGAAATAAAATATTCCATACCTTGTGTTATTTGCACACTAACCTCATCGATTATTACTATTTTAGCTATTATAAATAGCTTGATGATTTTAAACAGTACTTTTAAGTAACAAAGTATTTAATAAAGGGTATTTACAGATGGTATGTAAATAAATGATTTGTTGATAAGTACATTTCAAATCGCCACCTTGTATTGAATGGCAAACGCTCGTGAAATAGACGAAAATAGCATAGATGCTGATTTCAATATTATGTATAGTCAAAAGACTATAATAAATTATTATAAACAGGCCCTAAAATAGAGCGACGCATTTAGCGTTAGTGATTGTTGAGGAATATAATTTGATTGAAATAATGAGAGTCAGAAAGCTGCTTTCTCAGCAACAAAGTATATTATCGAAAATAGCACTCGGTGCGCCACTTGATGAGGTACTGGAAAATATTTGTTTATCTATTGAGGAGCTTATTGAAGACTCCTCTGCAAAGTGCTCTATATTAACGCTCAAAGGAGAGCAGCTATTTCATAGCGCGGCACCTAATATTGCACAGGGTTACTGCCAAGCAATTAATGGTGTGAAAATAGGGCCAACTGTCGGTTCATGCGGTACTGCAGCCTATGAAAAAAAACGCATTATAGCCGCAGATATTTCAACATCGCCATTATGGGATGATTATAGAGTATTGGCGTTAAGTTATGGTTTAAGGTCATGTTGGTCTACCCCCATTATTTCAACAAAATCAGACATATTAGGCACTTTTGCAATTTATCATGACAGCGCAAAGTCACCGACACCACAAGATTTAGAATTAATAGATTTTTTTGTTGATTTCACCAGTATTGCTCTTGAAAAGCACACCGAGTCACTAAGATTAAACGCGTTGCTTTTTGAATTACAGCAAAGTAATGAAAAGTTTAAAGCCTTTACAAAAGTGCTTCCTGATCTAACCCTCATTTTGAGTGAAGAGGGGGAGTATACCAATGTTTACGGCACAGCTAATGAAAGTTTATATTTAAGCCAAGAGCACGTTAAAATCAAAATGTCAGAGATATTATGCCTCCTGAAGATGCAAATCCTATTCTGGCGGTGATTGACAAAACGTTGCAAACTAATGAAGTTCAAGTGTTTGAATATCAGCTCAATATAAAAGGTAAGCAGCTTACATTTGAAGGGCGAACAGCTCCCCTTGAAAGTTACCAGCCTAATAACCCGTCACTGAGACATGTGGTGTGGATGGCCAGAGATATCTCTAATCGCAAAGCTGCCGAAGAAGAAGTACAACGGTTAGCATTTTTCGATCCGCTCACTAACCTTCCTAATCGCAGAATGCTCAATGATAGGCTCAGTATGTATGTGGAGCGAATTAAGCAGTCTGATCATTCTGGCGCACTCTTATTTTTAGATTTAGATAATTTTAAACGCATAAATGACTCACTAGGTCATAATGCAGGCGATGAAATACTGGTTGAGTTATCACAACGATTAACAGCTATTTTGAACCCGGCAGATACCCTCGCACGAGTCGGTGGTGATGAATTTATTATTCTTATCGAGCATGTCGGTGATAGCCACATGCAAGCTAATAGTGAATCTGAGTTGATTGCTAAAAAAGTACAAAGTGTCTTTTATGAAAAATTTGAAGTGGGCGATTTAGCGTTTCAGGTCAGTTGTAGTATTGGTATTTGTTTGATTAACACGAGCAATGCCATAACCGCTAATATTTTAAAATTTGCAGATACCGCTATGTATCGCTCTAAAATGAAAGGCGGTAATAGTAGTAGCTTTTACGACCCCGCACTGCAAACCTTACTGGAAAATCAAACTGAGCTTGAAACTGACATTGTTAGGGCTATCGCGTGCGATGAGTTTTGTGCTTATTTTCAGCCACAATTAGCAATTGATGGAACCCTTGTGGGTGCTGAGGCATTAATAAGGTGGAATCATCCAACCAAAGGACTTATCCCCCCTAATGCATTTATTCCAATTGCCGAGCAATTTGGCTTAATTCAAAAGTTACAAAATATTGTATTAAGAGATATTTGTATTTTACTTGAAACACTTCGAGATAATAACTTACTCGATGACAGTTTTAGCGTATCAATTAACATTAGCCAGTGTCAGTTTAATTCTTCCACTTTAAAAGGTGAGCTATTTAAAGCAATTGAAGCGTTTGACGTCTCGCCAACTCGAATTAAATTAGAGATCACTGAATCAATGTTAGCGGGTGACTTGATGGGGACCGTAAAGCAAATGGAAGAATTAAAATCGCAGGGATTTGTGTTTTCAATTGATGACTTTGGTACGGGCTACTCGTGTTTAAAACATTTAAGCGTTTTTCCTATTGATGAGTTAAAAATTGATAAAAGCTTTATTGATAAAGTGCTCAATAGCGCATCGGGTCAAAGTATTGTGCAATCTATTATTGGCTTAGGTCATAGCTTAAATATTAACATTGTGGCCGAAGGGGTCGAAAGTGCTGAGCAACTAACAATATTAAAGTCGATGGGCGTGAATGCAGTGCAGGGTTATTTATTTGCAAAACCATTAACGTACAGCAACTATTTAACATGGCATAAACAGCATCAATAACCCTGTATTTATCACTAACAGAGCGACAGGTTTAGTTGCCCTAATCGATAAGCCGCGTTGTTTGCGTACCCACTGCGCAGCAACGTTTAATAACGTACCGCGCTTTTGCTAAAGCAAAAATGTATATTTTTTGTTTGTTTGATACCGTGATGTAATTTATCTTTTATTATTGTGTAACTACTACACAAATCATTCCTGAGGCATTGGTTTAGCGTTTTTAACGCGTTAAACTAGTCAGGAATTGGCAATAAGTCTACTTGTTGTGACATTACCTAAACGTGAACATGACAAGTACTTAAAACTCGCTTTTGAGTTGCTTTGTCGTTTGTTGAAACTAGGGTTTAGTGTGATGTCATGGTGTGTCGCTATGTCGGTAACTTTAAAGAACCATTAGGAGCGATAAATGAATACCACTAAAGCAACTTTAAAGTCGGGTGAAACACATTCTTCCCGAGTTAAGTTTCTTGATGGGGTTGATATACCCGTATTTTTAATCAGTGGCGGTATATTAGTTTTATTTGCCGCGCTGGCCCTTTACGACATTAAACTGATGTCTGATTGGATAAATACGGCCTTTGCCTTCTCAACCAAAATATTTGGCGCCTTTTGGCAAGTCCTACTTTTATTAACCTTTGTGATTGGCATTTTCTTAGCTATCGGCCGCACTGGCTCAGTGGTACTGGGTGGCTTAAAAACCCTGAAATTTCTACCTTTAAGTGGATAAGTATTATTATGTGTACTTTGCTTGCTGGTGGCGGCGTATTTTGGGCCGCAGCAGAGCCAATGGCACATTTTATTTCTCCGCCACCGCTATTTGGTGGTGAAACAGGCACTAACGATGCCGCTTATAACGCACTTGCACAAAGCTTTATGCACTGGGGATTTTAGCCTGGGCTATATTAGGCAGCTTAACGGGCATTGTTTATATGCATCTTCATTACGAAAAAGGCTTACCGCTTAAACCTCGTACTTTGCTTTATCCCGTATTTGGCGATCGTGTTATGAAAGGGGCGCTTGGTACAATTGTTGATGCATGTTGTGTACTCGCTGTGGTTGCTGGCACTGTAGGTCCAATTGGTTTTTTAGGCTTACAGGTGAGTTTTGGCCTAGATAAATTGTTTGGTATTCCTGACACCTACACCACACAAGTAGTTATTTTATTTAGTTTAATTGGCATTTACACACTTTCAGCGGTAAGTGGCGTTACTAAAGGTATTCAGCTGTTAAGTCGTTTTAATGTTGTTTTGGCTGTAGTGCTGATGTTGTTTATATTACTGATGGGGCCCACTGCGTTTATTATTGATAGCTACATCCAATCGTTTGGCTTGTACTTAGATAACTTTATTCCTATGGCTACGTTTCGTGCCGATAAACCATGGTTAGACTGGTGGACCGTATTCTTTTGGGGCTGGTTTTTAGGTTATGGCCCTTTAATGGCGATGTTTGTTGCGCGTATATCGCGTGGCCGAACTATCCGTGAAATGATTTTACTCATCTCTGTGGTTGCGCCAGTGATCACCTGCTTTTGGTTTACCATTGTGGGTGGCTCAGGCATATTTTTTGAGTTAAATAATCCAGGTGTTATATCAGAACCTTTCGCAGGGCTTAATTTACCAGCGGCATTGTTAGCCATTACTGAGCAGTTACCCATGGGGTTTGTTGTGTCGGTATTATTTTTAGTGCTGACCACTATTTTTGTGGCAACAACCGGTGACTCAATGACGTACTCGGTATCTATGGTGATGACCGGTACCGATCATCCGCAAACATCAATTCGTGTGTTTTGGGGAGTTATGATGGGGGTAATGGCTGCATTACTCATCTCAATTGGCGAGGGCGGAATTTCAGCGCTACAGTCCTTTATTGTGGTGACCGCGGTGCCAGTTTCCTTTGTGTTACTACCGTCACTGTGGACAGCACCACAAATAGTTAAAAAAATGGCAGATGAGCAAGGGCTCTAATAGCACATAAAAAAGGCGCTCGTTAGCGCCTTTTTCTATTTTATACATCGCTTAAATTTTAACAAAAAACAGCCACATTTCTTCAGGCCACACAGACTCTACCGGATTAAAATAATTCACTAACAAACAGTTTAATTTGTTGATTGAGCAAAAACGTTTAAAGTCTACTTTTTGGCCTTCCACTTGCTTTTTAGCATAGGCACGACATTTTTCGCGAAATTCTGCAGCAGTTACCTTAACACCGGGTTTACCGACTTTTTTCTCAACCATTAACTCAATTGGTAAACCATGACAGTCCCAACCCGGTACGTATGGCGCATCGAAGTCTGATAAGGTTTTAGACTTAACAATAATATCTTTTAATATTTTATTTACTGAATGGCCTAAATGGATATCGCCGTTTGCATACGGAGGGCCGTCATGCAAAATGAAAGTTTTTTTACCTTTCTTTGCGCTGCGAATTTGACCATACAGGTCGTCTTCATACCATGCTTTAAGCATTTTTGGTTCACGTTGTGCCAAATTGCCACGCATTGGAAACATTGTTTCCGGTAAATTCAAAGTATGTTTGTAGTCGCTCATTAATCCTACTTTCCGTCTCTATCGGCTACCTAATTTAAACCAAAACACTGCTTAGCGGCGGCAACATCGGTTGCTATTTGTGCCGTCAGTTGTGTTAATGTCTCGAATTTTTTCTCGTTGCGGAGTTTTTCAATCAACTCCACATGCATAAATTGTCCATAAATATCTTGTGCAAAATCAAAAAGGTGTACTTCTAATAAGGCACGAGTTCCATTAAATGTGGGTTTGTTTCCAATGTTAGCTACCCCAAAAACGTGTTTCCCAGCGATCATTACTTGAACCGCAAATACGCCATTAACCGGACAAACTTGACGCTTTAGCGCAATATTTGCCGTTCTAAAGCCTAGTTCCCGGCCTTTTTTCCAGCCGTGAATAACTCGCCCAGATATCGCATAATTATGCCCAAGCATGACTTTTGCACTAACCAAGTCACCCTCGGCAAGCGCTTCTCGTATTAAGGTACTGCTTACTCTAGCATTTAATTGCCTAAAGCTGGCAGTGCTTTTAACACTCATTCCCGCTTGAGTACCCATATTAGCCAATAGGCTAAAATTTCCTTGGCGCTGTTTACCAAATCTAAAATCATCGCCAACCGTTAATGCTTTAACGCCCAGCTTTTTAATTAAAATATCGCTCACAAACTGCTCTGCATGCATATTTGCAAACGCTTGATTAAAGCTAATACAAATAACGCGCTCAATCCCCAAGTTACTCAATAGACGAAGTTTATCACGCAGTCGAGTAAGCCTAGCCGGGGCATTGTTTTTTGCAAAAAACTCTTGTGGCTGAGGCTCAAATAACATTACAGTGCTGGGTAAATTATTTTCTTTGGCATCCGCTAACAGCCCTTTTAATACGGCAGCATGACCCAAATGAACACCATCAAAATTACCAATGGTTAGCACACAACCAAAGTGTTGTGGGCGTATATTGTGTATACCTCTAATTAACTCCATGCCACCTAATGCCTTTTTCAGCGAGCGATAAAATGCGACCTTGGGTCGCAGAGTGTCCGATTATAATCTTTTTTTTAATTTGATTCAGTAATTGCTACACTTTTTATCGTATTTAGTCTAACGCCCATCAAAAACAACATAAAAAAGTAACTAACAACCGCAATAATTAATAACACAACCAACAACATAACTTGTTCACTAAAGTGCCAGCTAGCCCAATCATAGTGTCTACTGGTAAACCACACTAGTGCACCCATCGTCACACTCGCCAGCAAACACTTCAAAGTGAAGTAGCCACTCATGCTGGAAAACTGATAAACATTCTCTTTTTTAAGCTGTCGGTACAGTAAGTAGGCATTACAACTAGCCGACATAGAGGTTGCCAGGGCTAAGCCTAAATAGCCAATAAAGGGCGCCAGCATAATATTAAACACCATGTTAAGCACCAAAGTGACAATACCAATGCGCACCGGTGTTTTCGTATCTTGGCGAGAATAAAACCCAGGCGCCAACACTTTAATTAACATAAAGCTGACTAATCCCACCGAGTAGGCAATCACCCCTAAGCTCACAGCCTTAACGTGATCAATACCAGCCTCTTTAAACGCGCCGTGATCAAACAGCACAGTAATAATCAGCGGGCTTATAATCATCAACCCTATCATGGCAGGGAGCCCTAAAAAAATCACAAATCGCACTCCCCAATCTAGGGTATGTTGAAAGTCGCTACTTTTTTTACTGCTGTGTAATTTTGATAGCGCAGGTAAAATAACCGTCGCAATACCAATACCAAATAAACCAAGTGGGAATTCAATCAGTCTATCTGAGTAATACAGCCAAGCGATAGAGCCTGTCATCAATAATGAAGCTATTACCGTATCGAGTAATAAGTTAATTTGACTAATTGATACACCAAATAACGCTGGGAGCATTAATTTACGCACTTTTTTAACATTTTCGTCTTGCCAACCCCATCGCGGGCGGGCCAACATTTTTGCTTTATATAAAAACGGCAGTTGAAATAATAGCTGTACCACGCCCCCTAAAAATACGCCTATTGCTAATGCATATGCACCAACAGAAAATTTGTCATGCAATAAAATGGCACAACCAATAATAGAAACATTAAGTAATACAGGAGTAAATGCGGCAACTGCAAAACGGTTGTACACATTCATTACTGCGCCACTAAGCGCCACTAAGCTTACAAAAAATAAATAAGGAAAGGTCAGCTTTAATAGTGAACTGGCAAGCTCAAACTTTTCTGCGTCAGGGCCACCTTGCCACCAATCAATAAACCAACCAGTACCAAATAAAGCGGCGATAACGGGGGATGCCACAACACCAAAAAGCGTAACGAGTAGTAAAATTGTGCCGAGTGTACCTGCCGCCTGTGCAACAAATATTCTGACTTTATCATCGCCTTGTTGTTCTTTGATTTCACTTAATACAGGTACAAACGCCTGTGCAAAAGCCCCTTCAGCAAATAAACGGCGTAAAAAATTAGGAATACGGTTTGCAAATAAAAACACATCGGCAGCAGCCCCTGCCCCCAACAAGTTAGCAACAACAGCATCACGCACTAGCCCTAAAATACGCGAGATCATTGTCATTGCACTTACAATCATCCCGGAACGAAACAAACCTTTTGACACTATAAATCCATATTAAAAATCAGCAATTAAGTTAATTATGCCATAGTCTTTTTTATAAATCGCTTTAAAGCACTAGGCTCGAACCCCTTGCTTTGTTACAATAGCGGCATTAACTGCTAAAGCGGCAAATTGATGTTCGTTATAAGGAGCAGTTTTTCTTGGATTGTTAAAATTAAATTGACATTCATGATAAAAACAGGCATATTCCACGGCCTTTAATTTAAGCTTTATTTAAGATTGTTAGGAGCAAACCTTGGCTAACATCAAGTCTGCAAAAAAACGCGCTATCACAAGCGAAAAAAACCGTCAGCACAACGCAAGCCGTCGTTCAATGATGCGTACTTACTTCAAAAAAGTAATCGTAGCTATTGAAGCTGGCGATAAAGAAGCTGCACAGCAAGCTTTTTCTGTTGCTACACCTATCCTAGACCGTTACGCAACTAAGGGTCTAATCCACAAAAACAAAGCTGCTCGTCATAAGAGCCGTTTAGCTGCTAAAATTAAAGCGCTATAATTTGTTTTTGCAAGATTAAAAAAACCGGCTTTTGCCGGTTTTTTTTTACCCAAAATAAATACGCTTTTTAAACGTTATCGAGCTCTGGATAAAACTTTTTCAGCATCGCCGCAATTTTCTTCGGTGAAAATGGCTTAACCACAAATCCTTTTGCCCCTCTATCTATTGCATCCTTCACATTTTCAACGCCTGAATGCGCCGACACCATCACCACGTTTGTCTCTGGTGATAACTCATTTATCTGCGCAATAAGCTCTTTACCATCGCCGTCAGGTAGCTCTATATCTAAAAATATAATGTTAAAGTTTGCTGCACGGCATTCACTTATGCACTGCGCGGCCGTAGACGCTTCTTTTACATTCTCTATCCCTAAATGCATCAATGTTTGACTTAGAAAGCTACGCACCGTGCTAACATCATCAACTATTAAAATAGATAGCTGCGTATTCATATATAATCCTTATAGGCTAAAAGCCGTGTCTGCGAAATTGGTGATTTGCTTAAAATACAAATATTTACTTTATTATAGAGAGCTAAGCCAAAAAGGCCAGATTTGCTTTATGTCGAAAAATACAAAAAAGAGTCGTCGCAAAAAAAATAAAGCGGCCTATGTTAAACCAATACTTAGTAACAAGCCTGCAAACCTTGGCTCACAATCAAACCCGCGCGTAGTAAGTGTAAAACGTGGCGCCAAACTAACCGCATTTTTTATTTTCACGATATTATTACTTATATTTGTTTTAGCGCCAAAGCCTAGTTTACTCACCTATAAAAAATCAGCCATGGTTAGCAAAAGTATTTATTGGCCAGGGCTATTTGCCAATAAACCAAAGCTACTGGATTCAACGCTGCACCCTAGACTAGATAAGCATCGCAGAACACTATACCTCTGTGTAGATCTTCAGCAACCACAAAGCTGCCAAAAATATCATGTTATTGCTGAAGAGGGATTATTTTCGGTATTAATGACCTACTTTTAGCATTAAAAAAACTAATCTGAAAATTTAAAATTACTTGGTTGAAAGCTGTGCAAAAGATCAACATAATGGCGCTCCTTTTTTCAACAACTGAACTATTGAAACGACCATGCTAAACGAGCTAGATTGGCTTTTAAATACATTACTACTTGCACTAGGTTTAGGTGCATTCTTTATCAACCAACTGACACTGCTTCGCGTTGCTGCGATTAGTGCGTGTGGTTTGTTATTCCTATCATTTAGCTTAGATCTTATGTCGTCGAGTATTATTTCAAATATGAGTTTAGTGTTGATCAACACATTTTACTTGTTCAAAGTTTATACGTTTGGGCAATTTAGCGTATCTCAGCATTAATTACTTCCCCTTAGAATATTTTATAGCCCAGTTTTTCTGGGCTTTTTTATATCTCACTGTTAAAAATCTTGGGTCTGGGTTTGAACTAAGTTAAAATTTATCTCGTAATAGGGTCTGTTGACCTTTCAAGGTTAAATTTGCAGCAGTCTGTTTGGTATTTAGGCAAGGCTGAGCCTATGTGGTGTGGTTATTCCCCATAGATAGGTGATAACGCAGCATCAATGCCAAACAGGCGCTGCCCTTTGGGTTCTACCTAGGGGCGATTTACTCTTTGTTGCTCGGTTTTTACTTAGCCCACTAGGTTACAAACCTCGCGCCGCGATTAAACCGCCCCTAGCTTGAACAAATTTTAATCCGCAAAGGTCAACAGACCCTTGCCTAATTTGAGATAAGCCCATGCCGTTGTCAGATTTCGATTTATTCTTATCCTCTATGGAAGATGTTACCCCCATAACGCATGACACTGTGACCTTACCATCTAAAAGCCATAAAACGGTCATCGCCCAGCAAGAAAAAAACAAAGCTGCACAATTAAACTTAAACAGTGAACAATTTAATCCGTTAGATGAACCACTTGAATTACTCGATCCACTTGCCATATTAAGCTTTAAAAAAGAGGGCGTACAAAGCGCGGTTTTTAAAAATGTAAGATTAGCGAAATATCAGCTTGATGCGACGCTTGATTTACATGGGCAACTTTTAAAAAATGCACACGCATCATTATTAGCCTTTGTTCAAGACTGCCATCAGCGAAATATAAGAATGGTACTCGTTCGCCATGGCATAGGTATTAAAAATAAAACCAAGCCAGGGATATTAAAAAGTTACGTAAATCAGTGGTTACAAACAATTCCATGCGTTTTAGCGTTTCATACTGCACTTAGGCAGCATGGAGGAAGTGGTGCGACGTATGTTTTATTGAAGAAAAGTGATGATAAAAAGCATCAAAACAGAGAAATACACAGCAAGCGTAGCTAAATCTTGCTGTGAAAATAAGGGTCAGATCAGCAGCGCTGCCGCATTGGCTTGATTAAACCAGGCAGATATTCCTAATATAATGATAGATACAACCACGATGCTAATTTTTGCGCCCCCTTGATTGGGTTTCATAATTCATCCTATTTTTTTATTATTGTTAGAACTGTTTTTAACAATAATAAAAATTACAAATGTTAACAAGCTGTTTCTGTTAAAAATTAAATAAATTTTAATCCTTGAAGGCCAACAACTGCCAATTAATAACCTTGCTGCTTATCAATGCAATTTATTAATGGCTGTTTCGCTTTTAAACGCAAAATGTTTTCTGCTATTTGTTCAATAACACTATCCAGATCTGACAACGCAGCACAGTGCGGTGTTAAAGTAATACCTGGATGCAACCAATAAGGGTGTTCGCTTGGTAGTGGTTCACTGGCAAACACATCAAGCGTTGCTGCGCGTATACGTGTATTGTTAAGTGCATCAAGTAAATCAGCTTCTACTATATGCCCACCTCTGGCCACATTAATCACCACAGCATGTTCAGGCAGTTGCTCAAGTAACTGTTTATTAATAATGCCTTGGGTACTGCTGGTAAGCGGTAATAAACATACTAAATAACCGGTTTGCGCAAGCATCTGTGTTAAGCCGTCATCACCATGATAGAGTGTCGCAATGTTTGATGTTTTAGGGCTTCGGCTCCAAGCATTTACGTTAAAACCGTTATTAACCAGCCTATGTGCACATGCTTGACCTAGTTCGCCAAACCCTAAAATGCTTACTTGATTATGTTTATGCGCTCTTTTAGGTTTCCATATACTTTGCTGTTGCTTTATTGCATATTCTTTTAATCGCAATTTTTGTGCTAATACATGGGTAAGTACGTATTCAGCCATATCGTTGGCTAACTGTTTATCAACAATACGCACGACCTCTACATCCGCAGGTAATAAACTTAAATCAATGCTATCAACGCCAGCGCCAAATGATGACACAGCCTTTAGGTTTGGTAACGTGGGCCACAGTGATGCAGGCGCATTCCACGCTAAAACGAACTCTACACTCTCTAAATTTTGGCAATCATCAAGTTCTTCAATTCGAATACTAGGCAATCGTGATTGCATTTTTGCTATTAATTTTGTGTTGTCTCGGCCTGTTATAGCCACCAAAACTGACATGATGATTCCTTAAAAAGTAACCCTGAATAGTAGTACTGATATGGTTCAATTCAATAGTATGTAAACGGTTTTAAAAAGTCACACAACTGACCGCGTATTGTCATATCCGCACTCTAAGCTAAACATATTGGCTTTAGCCTAGTATAAAAAAGAGGTGCGTATGATCAGTGTAGATAAAGTAATTGCGACTAACTTACCACAGTTAACTAACTCATTTAAAATAAAAAAACTGGTAAAAAAGAGCCTTAGCTACTTATTACATGAACAAGAGTTTACAAACTTTGCAACAACTTATCCCCATCTTCAAGGAATAGAATTTGTCGAGCAAGTACTTGATGAACTTGATTTTGACACTCGATACAAAGCAAAACAAATAGAAAATATTCCCAGTGAAGGGAAAATTGTCATTATTGCTAATCATCCAATTGGATCCTTAGATGCGCTTGCATTAATTAATGTGTTATCGACGGTGCGTGCCGATTTAAAAGTCGTGGCTAACCGAATGCTAATGACCGTTGATGCAATGCATTCATTATTACTACCCGTTGATAATTTGTCGGGGCAAAGTAAAAAACAAGAGCTTAGTAATATCCACCAGCATTTAAAAAATGAAGGAGCATTACTTATTTTCCCTGCGGGTGAAGTTTCTCGACTTCGACCAACAGGGATCAAAGACTGTAAATGGAACAGCGGGTTTTTACGTATCGCTAAAAAAGCCAATAGCCCAATTTTACCCATACATATAAAAGCCAGAAACAGCCCGCTTTTTTACGGTGCCTCTATGCTATATAAACCGCTTGCCAGTTTATTACTAGTCAAAGAAATGTTTAAACAGCGCCAAAAATCGCTCGAATTTGAAATAGGCGCCTCCATTGCTCCTGAATCTTATTTAATACCCGATTTAAAAGACAAGGAAGTGGTCGAGCTTATACGAAAACAGCTGTACCGTTTAACCACTAAAAAAACACTGCCACTAAAAACTCATGCCCCTATTGCCTCACCAGAGTGTAAAAAAGAATTAAAAAAAGCCATCGAAAGCTGTGAACATTTAGGTAAAACCAGTGATGGCATGGTTATTTATTTATACCAATACCAAGGCAGCTCACCGTTATTTCGTGAACTGGGTCGCTTACGGGAAATTGCCTTTCGTGCAGTAGGTGAAGGCAGTGGCAATCGCCGTGATATAGACAAATACGACATGCATTATCAACACTTAGTCTTATGGGATGCACAATCACTCGAACTAGTTGGCGCTTACAGATTAGCCTGCGCGCAGGATGTGATTGAACAGCACTCTCAACGTGGGCTTTATACCGATAGCTTATTTAATTATACCCAAGAGATGACGCCATACTTCAAGCAAGGCATAGAATTAGGCCGTAGTTTTGTACAACCCAAATACTGGGGCAGAAAAAGCCTCGACTATTTATGGTATGGCATTGGTGCTTTTATTAATCGCTACCCTCAGTATCGTTACTTATTTGGTGCAGTGAGTGTGTCAAACGCACTGCCAGAGCAAGCAAAATCCTTACTGGTGCATTATTATCAGCACTATTATGGCTCTGAAAAGTCACTCGCAACGCCTAACAATGCTTTTCGTCATACCCGTGAGCAGCAGATTCAATGCACTAATTTGTTTATGGGTAACAACATCAAAGAAGACTTTGTAGAACTTAAACACATACTGGCTAATATGGGCACCCATGTACCCACACTATTTAAACAATACACCGAGCTATGTGAGCCAAATGGGGTAACGTTTTTAAGTTTTAGTATTGATCCGCAATTTAATAATTGTATTGATGGATTGGTATTGGTCGACCTTGAGAAAGTAAAACCGAGTAAAGCAAAACGCTATTTGGGAGCGCAAGACACCGCCTCAATAAACTGAGTTTTGCCGTTAAAATATTAACTTAAGCGCCTAAGCTTGGGCGCTTAAACTTAAATACTTAAACTTAGGCAATTTCATATTTATCAAATCCCCTGATTATTAGACTGGCTAAATATATGTACTAATAGTTGGGTGTATATTTTCTCTATTTGTAACAAGTCGCTAATGGGCACATGTTCATTAACTTGATGAATGGTCTGGTTTAAAACCCCGCACTCTATCACTTGCGTGTTTTTACTTGCAAAAAACCGCCCATCTGAAGTCCCGCCGCTGGTACTAAGTACTGGATAGCTTCCGGTCACGTTAAATATTGCCTGCTCTAGCTGGGCGAGTAAGCAGCGCTCTGCCCTATGGCTTGTATAATAAGGCTCACATGGGCGCTCCCATTGCACCGTTAAATATTCGTTTAAATCATTCAGTGCAGTAAGTACCAGCTGTTTCACATCTGTACTTTTATACCCATGGCTGTAGCGAATATTAAACGTAATATCACATTGAGCAGGCACTAAATTATCAAGCACGTTATCAATATTAATACCGGTAACTTGCAAGCTTGTTTTTGAGCTTGGCTCATCTAAAAGCCAATCAATTTGGGTTAATCTATTCACTACTTCAGCGCTGATATGCGCAGCATTGATGGTATTTTCAGGATAGGCCACGTGTCCTGCTTTTCCTTGAATGGTTAAACGTGCTGACAGCGCGCCACGTCGGCCATTTTTTATGGTGTCGCCCACTTGCAAATGACTTGTAGGCTCACCAACAATACAGCCATCAAGTACAACACCTTGTTGTGCTAGGCGTTTCGCAATCAACACTGAGCCATGCTCTGCCTCACCTTCTTCATCAGAGGTGATCAACCAATACAAGGTGCCCTGCTTTTGCTGCGCACTATGTATTAGCGACTGCGTTGCGCTAAGCATGGCTGCAATGCCTCCTTTCATATCGGCGGCACCACGCCCATAAATCGCATCATTAATTATTTTTCCATCAAACGGATCAGCTAACCAGCCACCTTGCGCAGCAGGGACCACATCAATATGACCAGAAAATGCCACCACAGGGCCTGCTCCAAAAGATATTTTAGCAATTAAATTAGTGACATTATGGGCACTAAACTGCTCAATGCTAAAACCTAAATCAGTTAGCTGATGTGCCAGCCACTCAATACCACCAGCGGAATTAGGCGTAATTGACTTAAATTGGATCAGCGTTTGTAAGTGACTGAGCGTTTTTAACTGTGCAATAGTTAAGTACGGCGCGGGTACTTTTTTGTTGATAGCTTTTGTCATAATAAACACACCTCGTTTTAGCAGTGTATTTATTACAACGACTTTTTATGACCGCATTATGAAAGTACAGGCTAACGTGTGCCCTCTTCTATTAATGTTTCTCGTGTCACCTGCACAATGTGTTTATCTTCTTTGGTTAATCTGGTTTTTTTCCATGCGCCACGCATAAACCAAGCGAACGCTATCAGTGCGATGGTTATGTTCGTAATTGCAAACGAATACCATATTCCCTGATCGCCAAGCAAAGTGTGATTAGAAAGAATATAAGCGGCAGGAAACTGCACCACGCATTGTGATAATAACGCGATAATCATGGCATTAAGCATATTCCCAGAGGCACGAAAAGCAGCAACAATACAAAGCTGAACACCAATTCCCCCCCAGCTTAAACACATCACTTGAACAAACTGCGCGCCTTTATTTATTACACTGTTATCTTCGGGAATAAAAAATGCCACCAGCGTATCAGCATACAAGTAAGCAATGCCCCCAACAAAAGAAAGGCCTATTAATCCCCACATACTGGCAAGCTTCGTTATTTGCTCAGCCCGTTTAATATTTCCGGCGCCCATATTTTGCCCCACCAAGGTTGATACCGCCATTGATAAACCCATGGCAGGGATCATCACCATTTGCAAAATATTAGAGCCCACGCCATAAGCCGCAATGGTAACGGTTCCAAAGCTTGCCACTAAAAATGACATGATGATCAAGCCAAAAGCACGTGTTGATAATTCAATAGAGCCAGGCGCCCCTAAGAAAAAAGCCCGTTTCATATATTGCCAATCGGGATAAAAACTTTTTAGCTGTAATTGAATGCCATGGCGACCGCGTAAAAATATAATAATTCCCGCAAGCGCCGCTAAACTTTGTGTAACCAAAGTCGCCAGCGCAGCGCCCATAACGCCAAGCCCTTCAAAACGGCCATAACCAAAAATAAATAGCGGGTCGAGTATAAAATTAAGCAATACAGTGGTGCTAACTATGATTAAAGGCACTTTAGTTTGCCCAATACCCCGCATTAGCGATTGAAACATGGCGTAAATAAACACAAAAATAACGCCAATAAAGGACACATGCATAAACTTAAGCGCATCACTGTAAACCGCCTGCTCAACGCCTAGCAGTTTTAAAAAGTATGGGGAAAGTACATAACCTAAGAGCCCTAACACTAAGGCGGTAAATGCAACCATTAACACCGTTTGCGCTGCAACATGGTTCACTTTATCTTGCTGACCTGCCCCCATGTATTGCGCCGATAAAATAGCACCGGCCATTGCAAGCCCAGAGCCTATAGCAATGACTAAAAAAGTGATCGGGGTACTAATAGACACTGCAGCGACTTGAGTTGCTCCTAATCGCCCAACCCAAAATGCATCCGTAAGCTGATAAGCCGACTGCAATATATTAATGAGGATAATAGGAATACCTAATTTCAACAGCGCTTTAGCAATGGAGCCTTGAAGAAATAGTTGACCAGAGGGATTCATGAGGTCGCTTACTTTTATTAAACCGTGAATATAGCCTTAGTTTAACAAAACTAGCTGATTATATTCTGAATACTTCGTTTGCGGCTTGTATTTAAGTGATCAGTCAATAACTTTTAAGCACTAATTAAGTAAAAGTTTAATCTAAATCAATAAATAGAGGCTCTTTACTCATCCGCTTTTGAAACTTTGATCTAGAACAGGTTTTTATTTTTAACCTCGAGCAATAATAGCCTCAATCAACAAATAGTCACACAGTAGTTCACGGAGAACAACATGAAAACTAAACTAAGCATTGCAATACTTACTTCTTTACTGGCTCTTTCTCCTGCAGCACACGCTAACTTTAGTGTTAATGTTGGCGCAATTAATGTTAATCCAGATAACGATGGTTCAAAAATCAACGAAGCACCCACTCTAGGCTTAAAAGGCGACTCAGATACTCAGTTAGGTATTACTGTAGATTACGCATTTAACGACCAATGGGTATTAGAGCTTATTGCAGCAACGCCGTTTTCTCATGATGTAGAAGGTACTGGTGGTTTAGCTGGTAATAAAATTGCTGATATTAAACATTTACCACCATCACTGGTTGCACAGTACCACTTTTTAGATAGCAGCTATGCACTTCGTCCGTTTGTAGGTGTGGGAATTAACTATACGACGTTCTTTGACGAACAGCCTTCTGCAGCACTTAAAGCAACGTTAGGAACTAACGATGTAGAAGTAAAACTAGATGATTCATTTGGTTTTGTTGCTCAAGTAGGTGCTAACTACAAGATTGATGAAAAATGGGGCCTACACGCTATGGTATCTATCATGGATATTGATACTGATGCGACTGTTTATGCTAATGGCGCAAAAGCATTAACATCAACCGTGTCACTTGACCCTGTTGTTGCCATGTTTGGTCTTAAATACTCGTTTTAATAACGTTTATGTGTGTGTTAAAAAGGCCGTTAGGCCTTTTTTTTTGCCTGTGTTTAGCGAGGTAAGTTATTTACTTTTTTTTGCTCAAGCATTTCTTTCCAGTGAATTATTTCAGCCGGTAAAATGGGGGCAACCCCGTCAAAGCCTGCAACCTCGAGCATATGCTCAACACTGACCACCCCTTTCTTACTTTTAAACACGCCGCGCACATAAGCAATGGCATGTAAGCCACGCTCTGAATGAAACTTTTGTTCAATGTAAAAGTATTTATGATCCCAGCCAACCAAACGCGTACTAATAGTAAAACGTTGCATTGGCTTAATATCGCGGATGTAGGTAATAGCTGTCGCATTAACAATAGGAAACCAACGACGTTTCATTATTTGCTTAAGCAAACCAACCCGTTCAGTCATCCAGGTACGCGATAAATCCATCATCGCTAAATAGCGTGAATTGGTTAAATGCAAATTAATATCGCAGTCACTTGGTAATGCTTTGTAGTCTATATCAACCGTATCTAACAACGATTGATAGTCACGATTACGTTTAATTTTAAAAAATAACAGCAGTAGTCTAAAATATAAGTTCACAGTAGAGGTCTTACCAGTTGAGTTTTTATCAGTGTATCATAGCGATTGACTCCTTTGGTTGTTTTTGAACCAAGGAATCAATCACTAAATGAGGATGTTTGGGTATCTATCTTTAAACTTTAACCGTTTTGCGGTTAATGCCGTAATCACGCAATTTATTAGCCACAGCAGTATGACTCAGTCCCAAGCGTTTAGCTAACTGACGAGAGCTAGGATAGGCAGGATAAAGCTTACGCAGTAAGGTGGCTTCAAAACGCTTAACCGCTTGATCAAGCGAGCCCTCAAAATCAGACTCTAAATAGCCTAAATCATGGGTAAACGTAGGTAACTGTAAATGTTCAACGCGCAGTTCACTGTCTTCTAACAACGATACCGCACGGTAAATCGCATTTTCTAATTGGCGTACATTGCCAGGCCATGGGTAATCTTGTAAAAACGTTAAACATTCTTCAGATAACTCGGGGACTGTATGGCCATTTTGCTGCGCATATTTTTGAATAAAGTGTTCAGCAAGTGGCCCAACATCCGCTTTACGATCTCTAAGCGGCGCAATTTCCAGTGTTAATACATTAATTCGGTAGTATAAATCTTCTCTAAATACGCCCTCTTGAACCATTGCTGGTAAATCTTTTTGCGTGGCAGCAATAATACGCACGTTCACTTTAACTTCGTTTTCGTCGCCAACTTTTCTAAATGTACCGTCTTGTAAAAAACGTAGCAATTTAGTTTGTAGCTGCGTCGACATTTCACCTACTTCATCTAAAAATACCGTTCCACCATCCGCTTGTTCGAGTACACCACGTTTAGGCGCTGCGTTTTCTTCATACCCGGCATAACCGAATAGTTCGGACTCAGCAACATCATCTGGTAACGAGGCACACGATAAAGCAATAAATGGTTTTACTGAGCGGTTAGATGCATAGTGACAAGCTCGTGCTAGCAACTCTTTACCCGTCCCCGTTTCACCCGTAATAAGAATGGGAGCTTCAAGTTGCGCCATTTTTCGCGCTTCGCGAACCACACGGCGCATCGCCGTGCTAAAGTTATGAATAGTCGCGAAGCTTTCTTGGCCATAACGCCTAAAAGCACTCACTTGCTGACCTAAACGGCTTTGCGATTTTATATTAATTACCGCACCCGCTAATACATCGCCTTCGCTGCCTTGAGGGACCGCAATAGGCAGAATATCAGCAATAAAATCTTCACCAGCTACTTCAACACGCGTGGTTTGCCCCAGTACTTCTTTGCCCTCTAACCAACGGGTAAAGTTAAAGCCTTTGAGCAAATTATTAATATTAGCACCGGTGACTTCTTTTTCTGTTAATTGTAAATCTTTGCAGGCTGCGTCGTTACACAGGCGTACCCACCCTTTAGCATCAATAGATATAACGCCATCAGGAAGTGCTCTTAATAAGGTGTTAAGTTCGTTGTGCTCACGTTCAGACGGTAAAAACGCGGTTGTGCGTACATCATGTACACCATCGATTAAGCGAATAGACGGCATGATTTTTTGAAATTGTTCAAATTCAATCTCAGGAAAACTCACATACATACGACAATTTACTGAGTCGACTTCAATCCCTTTTAAGTCAACATTGTAGCTAACTAAAATATTAAGAATCTCTTGAGCAATACCAACTCGGTCTGCACAGTGAATATCTAAACGCATACACCCTCAGGTAAGGAAAAACTAGTTGGCGTGAATAATACGCTAACTCTGTTTACGAGCATAGTTTATTGTAAAGAAATTTGGACGAAAAAATGTTTTTTTACTAACTAGAGGGCTTTTTCAAGCACTTAACGAATTCAAGCTTGGCTGTTCACTAAAAGTCGGGGTTATTGCAACTCAATTTAGTCAAGCTGGCCTTGTATAAATTATATACTGAAATGAGCGAATCATTACTGTCCATACGCCAATATTCGCTCATGTTTAATCTAAGCGGTGATTATTAAATTAAAGTAGTAAAGGTTAACTATTATTGAAAAATTTGGTAGCTGTAACTACCCGTAAAACAAAGCTTTTATTTGTTTTTTAAGGCGTGTTCAAACAATATAAAAGGTAACTTTGCAATGACAATGTTACCTATGATGTTAAAGATATTTTTTGATAAGTTTAGGTGTTTACTGCAGCAAATAGGGGTTCACACACTGGTATTTAACAATTACATAACCGATGTATGATAGCGCGCTCAACGCTTCCCCTCGCACAAAGGTCTATGTATACTTAGGCGCAATTGTAACTAGGATAAGGGTGTGACTCTTACCTAAACGTATAGCTGCGTTTAGCAAACCATTACCTTAGCTGCATAAAAACACTGATGATCGAGCATTTATTATACTTTTTATGAGTAAAAATTTAGCTAAATAAAAAACCACAAGGTCATCAAAACAATAATGAATTAGGAAGTAAATATGAGTTCAAATTCTGACAGTGGCTGGTTTGGTCACCCTAAAGGACTTTCAACCCTGTTTTTCACAGAAATGTGGGAACGAATGAGTTACTACGGTATGCGAGCGATGCTCGTATTATTTATGACAGCAAGTTTACAACAAGAAGGCCTAGGATTTACCGTTGCTTCTGCTGCTGCAATTTATGGCTTATACACAGGTTCAGTATACTTTTTAGGTTTACCTGGTGGTTGGTTAGCAGATAGATTATTTGGTGGTCAAAAAGCAGTATGGTATGGCGGTATTATTATCATGTGTGGCCATATTATTTTAGCCGTGCCACATGAATATTCATTTTTCATTGGTTTGATCTTTGTTGCAACAGGTACTGGTTTACTAAAACCTAATATCAGTGCCATGGTTGGTCAGCTTTATACTGACGAAGATGAGCGCCGTGATGGTGGTTTCGCTATTTACTACATGGGTATTAACTTAGGTTCTTTAATTGGTTACTACGTGTGTGGTTACTTTATGGAAAACGTAGGTTGGCACTGGGCATTTGGTGCCGCGGCTGTCGGTATGGGTATTGGTTTAATTCAATACAAGCGTACACTTAAAAACTTACCAGATCACAGCGCCTTACCTGCTAACCCATTAAGTCCTAAAGGTACTTCGCGCGCATGGGGTGGTATTGCTGCATTTGTTATCGCGACCGCCGGTGTTACCGCTGCTGCGATGACGGGTGCTATTGTCATTAACCCATCGATTGTTGCAGGATACACCGCAGTTATATTTACTGTTATCTTTTTCGTTTACTTTGGCCTTATATACTTCAAAGGCAAACTAACCGATGCTGAAAAACAAAGAATGTGGGCGCTATTTTTAGTCTGTGTCGCTTCAGCCTGTTTTTGGTCTGGCTTTGAACAAGCCGGTTCTTCATTAAATCTGTTTGCTCGTGACTATACAGACCGTCTGGTTGGCACATTTGAAATTCCAACGACCTGGTTCCAATCTCTAAATTCATTGTTCATTATTGCGCTATCACCATTCTTTGCCGCTTTTTGGATTAATTTATCTAAAAAAATGGTCTCGCCTACTTACAGCGTAAAATGTGCGTTGGGCCTCGTTATTATGGCTTCAGGCTTTTTAGTAATGTTTATGGCAGCACACTATGCCGCTGAAGGCTTAAAAGTAGCACCTTATTGGCTTGTTACTACGTATTTCTTACACACAGTGGGTGAGCTTTGTTTAAGCCCAGTTGCATTGAGCGCTGTAAGTAAGTTATCGCCTCGCCGCTTTACTGGTCAAATGATGGGGGTATTCGTACTTACATACTCTATCGGTAACGTTATTTCAGGATTACTTGCTGGTAACTTTGATCCTAACAATGTTGAAGAAATCCCGAACCTTTACCTACAAATTGCCTTATTTAGTATCGGTGTAGGTATCATCTTAGTACTGATGAGTTTTAAAGCTAAAATATGGGAAAAACAAGGTTTAGAACAAACCGCACCAACACAATAATTTAGATTTATCACACGCATAATTATGAGCTTTGATAAATGATATCAAATACCTCCTGTAGTTAACTGCAGGGGGTATTTTTATGGCCGCTAGATTAAACCACACAATTTTTACATTCAGCCGTTTATTATTTATACCTCATCACTGTGCACAAACGAGTTTATAGCAGCAAACCATCAATACTCTTTGATTTTATATATATCGCAGCTAACCAAACTCATTAAAAGTGTAAATAATAAAATACAAAAACCGCACTTTTTTTAGCGCAAAAAAACTAAAAACACATATAAATAAATTAAATTAAACTATTAATAATCAAAAACTTAATAAGAAAACCTGTACTTTTATCTCGCTACCTAATTTTTACTTTCACCTGCTCGTATGTAAATAACCAACATACTTTGATAACCGTCTCGTAAAATTTACACACGCGCTATTTACTAAATAACAACACCCTCTTCCCCAAAACACCAATCTGGTTAATCATGCAGGCAATACGATAACTAATAATCGCAGTGCTTAATTGCGGGAGTAATTATAATGAGTGAAGTAAATAACCCTTTAGGTTTGGTTGGTATTGAATTTACCGAGTACGCAACACCCGATGCCGATTACATGGATAAAGTGTTTACCGATTTTGGTTTTTCAAAGTTAAAAAAATTCAAAGGTAAAGACATTGTTTATTACAACCAAAACGATATTCATTTTTTACTAAATAATGAACGCGATGGTTTTTCAGCTGAATTTGCTAAAAATCATGGCCCAGCAATTTGTTCTATGGGTTGGCGCGTAGAGAACGCTCAAGCGGCGTTTGAAGCAGCGGTGGAGCGTGGCGCTAAGCCTGCTACTGATGCAGCAAATAAAGACTTACCGTACCCTGCCATTTACGGCATTGGCGACAGCTTAATATACTTTATTGAACAGTTTGGCGATAAAGGCTCTATCTACGCAAACGACTTTGAAGATTTAGCTGAGCAAAACGTCGTTAATGATAAAGGGTTCTTACGTATCGACCACTTAACTAACAACGTTTATAAAGGCACAATGGAAACATGGGCTAACTTTTATAAAGACGTGTTTGGTTTTACCGAAGTGCGCTACTTTGATATTAAAGGCCAAAAAACAGCCTTACTCTCTTATGCATTAAAATCACCTTGTGGCACTTTCTCTATTCCAATCAATGAAGGTAAAGGTAACGACAATAACCAAATTGATGAATACCTAGGCGAATACAATGGCCCAGGTGTACAGCATTTAGCCTTTTTAACTGATGACTTAGTGAGCTCACTTGATAAGTTAGATAAATCAACTATCGCCACTTTAGATATTATCCCTGAGTACTACGATACTATTTTTGACCGTGTACCATGGGTTAAAGAAGACAAAGAAAAGATTCGTGAGCATCAAATCCTGGTTGATAGCCAAAGCGAAGATTGCTACTTATTGCAAATTTTCTCTAAAAACTTATTTGGCCCTATCTTCATTGAGATGATTCAACGTGTTGACGATGGTGGCTTTGGTGAAGGTAACTTCCAAGCGCTGTTCGAATCAATCGAGCGAGATCAAGAACGCCGCGGCGTTTTATAATTAAAATTATGACTCTAAAAAGCAGCGTATTTCGCTGCTTTTTGTCGTTTAATCGTAACTAAGAGAGCTTATCTCTCTTTGCGTGTTTAAATCGCGCTTTTCATCACCATATAACTAGTAGATATTTAAAATTTGCTGGTGCTATGTTCTTATCTAATAAATTGATATGCGCGACCAACTAAACCAAAGGAAATGTAATGAGTTTAATTAACGAAACCCATGATATAAATTTAACTAGCTGGGTTGCATCAGCAAATGATGCACAATGTGACTTCCCTATCCAAAATCTACCTTTTGCCGAAGTACGTCGCAAAAATAGCAACGAAGCTTTCCGAGGCGCGGTTGCCATTGGCGATCAGGTTATTGATTTAGCAAAAGTAAATGAACTCGCTATTTTTAGTGGCGATGCTCAAGTCGCCATTGCTGCAGCAAGTAAACCTACACTAAATGAGTTTATGGGTCTGGGTGAGCAATATTGGTCAGCCCTACGTTTAGCATTATCGAAAGCATTACGTGAAGGTTCTGAGCATCAAGAACAACTTACACACGCACTTATTGCGCAAAGCGAGATTGAATTTGCTCTGCCGTGTCGCATTGGCGATTACACCGACTTTTACACCTCGATTTATCATGCTACGGCCGTAGGTAGTTTATTCCGCCCTGATAACCCACTGCTACCGAATTACAAGTGGGTACCGATTGGTTATCACGGTCGTTCGTCATCTATTGGCGTATCTGGTCAGCAGTTCCATCGCCCTAAAGGACAAACTAAAGCGCCAGACGCAGAAGTACCTTCATTTGGTCCGTGTAAGCGTCTTGATTACGAGCTTGAACTGGGTATTTACTTGGGTAAGGGTAATGAGCTGGGTGATGCTATTGCCATTGAAAATGCTGAAAAACATGTGTTTGGCTTTTGTGTTTTCAACGATTGGTCAGCACGTGATTTACAAGCATGGGAATACCAACCGCTTGGTCCATTTTTAGCAAAAAACTTTGCATCAACCGTGTCACCATGGATTGTAACTACCGAAGCACTTGCACCATTTAGAACAAGCTGGACGCGTGATGAAAATGATCCGCAACCATTGGAATATTTAGAATCAACGGCTAACCGTGATCAAGGCGCATTTGATATTCAAATGGATGTTAAAATTCAAACGCAAAAAATGCGTGATGAAGGCTACAATCCAACACAAGTATCTAAATCTAGCTTTAAGCATTCTTACTGGACTGTGGCACAAATGGTGACTCACCATACGGTAAACGGTTGTAACTTTATGCCAGGTGACATGCTGGGCTCTGGAACGCAATCAGGCCCAACTCATGAAGAAGCTGGTTCATTACTTGAGCTTTCTCGTGGTGGTAAAGAAAAAATCACCTTAAGCAACGGCGAACAGCGTAGCTTCTTGGAAGACGGCGACAACGTGATAATGCGTGGCTGGTGTGAAAAAGAAGGTTTTGCACGTATTGGCTTCGGCTGCGTAGAGAGTACGGTACTGCCAGCAAAATAATTGCAAAATCAATAAACTAGTAAAAAAGGGTGGCCGAATAAGCCGCCCTTTTTTATTAATTAAGCCATAGTTACAATTTTTTTCTGGCTTTTTTAGTTGAAATTGCTATCTTGAATCCGTTAATAGTCAGTAAATATGTGACATGCCTGTATTCATAAAATCTTTTTTTCATAAAAACTTCCCAGCTCGCCAGCTGCTTATTCGCCAAAATGGCGAAGTAAAGCATGTGGTTTTGGCGCCATGGTTACAAGTTTCTGTACTCGCTATTATTATCACCGCTATTGTGTGGATGAGTGTCTCTAGTATTCGTGTGTATATGCAAACACACCAAATATCTCATATCGAACAAACTCAACTTGATAAGCAAGCGCAGTGGCAACAAAAAGTAAAGCAGCAGCAGCAACGCTATGCATTACAACAAGAACAGTTAGCTGAACTAGAACAAAAACAAGCTTTATTACAAGGTATGATTGAATCATTGCCTGCTTCTATTAGCAAAGACGCCATTAAATTAGAGGGTGAGCTTGACTCCTCCCCTATAAATGAGAGTGAGAGCGAATTCCATGAGCCGCTCGAAGATGACAAGTCACAAAACAAACATGCCCATAATAGCGCCACCAGTTTTGAGCAGCGCTATACTTTACTAAATCAGCAATACGATACTAATTTTACCTTATTAGCTGCGCAAATTAATCAACGCCACGACGCTATTTTAGAAATATTGCAAGACACAGGTCTTGAAAATGCACTTGCACAGCACCTCGCCTTAGCGGCACAAACAACGGCGCAAGGTGGCCCGCTGGACATACTTGATGAAAGTAAAATACCCAATACATTTTTAGCAATTGCCGATAAGTTGCTTGTTTTAAATCAGCTAGAAAACTTTTTAACCGCCTTGCCGAACACATTACCCTTACCTGCCGCAAAATATTATATTTCGAGCAACTTTGGGCTTCGAAAAGATCCCATGAATAAAAGACGCGCATTTCATAAAGGCGTTGATTTAGCTGGCTGGCATAAAACAGAAATTTTTGCCCCTGCCGATGCAACGGTACGTCGAGCTGGCCGCAATGGTGGTTATGGTAACTTTATTGAATTAGAACATAAAAATGGCGTTGTAACGCGCTTTGGTCACTTAAACAAAGTTAATGTTAAGAAAGGCCAAGTTGTTGCAAAGCACGATGTCATTGGTTTAATGGGCAGTACCGGAAGAAGTACAAGTACTCATTTACACTATGAAGTATTAATAGACGACAAGCATGTCAATCCACTAAAAATAACAAAGGCGCTTTCTCGTGTTTGGTAAAAATAAACAAGCAAAAACGGACTCATCAATCAAGCGAGTGAGTCATACTCCCTCAATTATTTCTAACGATGTGCGTATTACGGGCTCTTTAGTTAGCCAAGGTGAAGTGCAACTCGATGGACGTATTGACGGTGATATTAAAGCTGAGCATTTAGTTATCGGCTCCTCCGGTGTTGTTGAAGGCGTTGTTGAGGCTAGCAGCGTTGTTGTTAAAGGTAAAATCATAGGCTCTTTAAATGCAAGCGAAGTGAAGATCGAAAATAATGCCCATGTCCTTGGCGATATTTTTCATGACACACTAAGCATAGAAGCCGGTGCGATTATTGAAGGTAGTTTAAAGCAGCGCTTTGAAAAAGAAGTCATTGAGCATGCTAAAGATAAACCAAAACCGGTTAACGATGTAAAAGCCATTGTTGACAATGAAGACAGTGGCCTTTCGTTTGTAAACAAGTCGTCTACTGCAAAAAGTTAAACCTGAACAAAAAATGGTTTAGTCAATAAACTAAACCATTGTTTTTAATACTTTATATAAAAATATAATTTAGCAATTACTTCTTCTTTGTGATGTACATGGTTATATCTGCAGTAAACACCAACTCATTTCGGGTATTATAAAGCTTTACCGGCACCACTAAATCTTCTTTATCAATCCATTGATGAGGCAACTCAATTTCAGCAATCGCGGTAACGTCTGTGTCTACTTTAGCTAAATATTGTACTGTCATACCTTTAGGTATCCAGCGGTGTGTTTTATACGGTACCGTCGCATCCACCATCACTCCCGCACACAGCTCAGCCAAATTACATTGAGCAATCGCATGAATTGTTCCAATGTGATTATGTACACGGCGTGTGTTTTTAACCACAGCACTACAGTGCCCTGCTTTTAAATCTAAAATAGTGGGTTTCATAGAGCCAAAATAAGGTGCCTTGAAACACACTGCTTTACTGAAAAGCCAGTTACCGCATGGCCACTTTTTAAATTTATGCCATGTTTTTATTAATGCAGACTCATTACTCATTATTATTTTTCCATTGTCTTTGCTTAAAAAGCAAATTAACACATCGGATCAGTTTAAAGAAGTGTGATACTTAAACAAAAATAATCATAATAAGGTTAAAAGTAGGTAAGTTGGCTGATACATCGGCCATAAGCCCTTTCTTTTTCATCAGTCGCCACTTAAAATACCGACAAAAGGAGACCTGATGCATACACAGCCCGCTAAACCCAATTTTACTTTATTACTTATCTTAGCGTTACTCGTCATTTTTTGTCCGATGGGCATTGATATTTACCTGCCTGCCTTTCCCACTATCGCAGAGCAATTCTCAGTGAGCGAAAAGCAAGTACAGCAAACGGTGGCTATTTTTATGCTTACTGTTGGTTTGGGGCAGTTAATTGCAGGTCCACTCGCTGATCGTTTTGGCAGAAAGCCCGTCGCCTTAACTGGGGTCGCTTTGTATGGACTGGCGGCATTGGGTGCATATTATGCCCCTAGCTTTTTAGTACTGATGTTTGCTCGTGCTATTCAAGGATTAGGCGCGTGCGCTACCTTTGTTGTCGCTTTTGCAATAGTAAGAGATAAGTTTGGTAGTGAACGCAGTGGCCAAATAATTACCTATCTAAACGGTATAGTTTGCTTTATTCCAGCATTAGCGCCTATTTTAGGTGCTTGGCTAACCGTACAGTTTGGTTGGCAAATGAACTTTCTATTTTTAACCGGTTTTGCATTACTGGGGTTTATTGTCACCTTATTCTTGTTTAGGGAAACACGACCAGCAGACAGTCATTACCAGGGGCATATTTTAGATTTAAGACGCTTTTTTCCCATCATTTCAACCCCATTATTTTTATTTAATAGCTTGTTATGTATGGTCACTATGTCAGCCATATTGGTGTTTGTAACACTGGCTCCCGGTTGGCTCATTACTGAATTAGGTGGCAGCGTAGCCGACTTTACCTTTTGGTTCTCGCTCAATGCAGTGCTTAGTATTCTTGCTAGTTTTATTATGCCTATTTACATTAAACGCCAACCTAAAAGAGCCTTAAAAATAGGCCTTTTAGTGCTAGTGAGTGCCGGCTTACTTATGTTGTTATTAAGCCAATATAAAACGCCATTGGCATTAATGATCCCTATGTTCATTGCAGCATTTGGTTTTGCTTTAACACTTGGCTCTGCCGCTGGGCGTGCTTTGAGTTTATTTCCTAAACAAGCTGGCACCGCCTCTGCTCTTTTGGGAGCAATGCAAATGAGTGGAGCAAGCTTATTGGTTTTTATTACTCAATACTTAAACTTATCAACCCCAGAGCTTATTGGTACGCACTTTCTATTATTAATTCCTTTTTGTTATTTACTGTTTCGTTATGCTAAATATGCTTAGCCACTAACGCATTTTCAATACTTCTCTCATTTTGGCTAATTCAGGTGCTACTTGATTAGCCGCCCCTAATCCAAACAAAACATATATTTTTTGTTTAAAAATAATTAATTTTTAGTTAAATAATTTCGTTTTTGTAGATAAAACACCTTGTTTTTTGCTTTTTATTATTTTAATGTCGGTTTAAGTTAACAGAAAATTAACCAATTAATTCTAGGATATTATAATATGAAAAAGAATAAACTCGCCTTAGCATTAGTTCTTACTGGTATTTTTGCAGCCGGAACTGCCCATGCTGCAAACGATCGCTTCATCATTCAAGTTGATAATAATAAAAAAGGTGTTGTTAAAGCGCTTACTAAAAAACTAGGTGGTGAGATTAAAGTAGATGGTAATGGATTTATTGCCGCAAAATTTACTGGTCAAGATTTAAGTAGCTTAAAAGGCCTACTCAACAACCCACATATTAAACTCATTGAAGAAGATCATAAGCGTGTACCTATGTCATTATTTAACGATGATGTAGGCGATGCAATGCAGCAGCAAATTACGCCTTATGCCGTTTATCAATCACAGGTTGATCAAGTAACTTTTGATGCCAATGCAGGCATGAAAGTCTGTGTTATCGATTCCGGCTTAGATAGCTCAAACCCTGACTTTATTTGGGGCAACATCACCGGTGATAACGACAGTGGCACCGGTAATTGGTTTGATAATGGTGGCCCACATGGTACTCACGTAGCCGGTACAATTGGTGCTGCAGACAACAACCTTGGTGTGGTGGGTATGGCACCGGGTGTGGCAATGCACATTATTAAAGTATTTAACGAATCAGGCTGGGGTTACTCATCTGACTTGGCTCAAGCAGCAGATTTATGTTCTCAAGCAGGTGCGAACATTATTAGTATGAGCTTAGGGGGCGGCGGCTCAAACAGTACAGAATCAAATGCGTTTGCTAACTTTACCAATGCAGGCGGCCTTGTTGTTGCTGCCGCGGGTAATGATGGTAATAACGTACGTTCTTATCCTGCAGGCTACCCGTCAGTTATGATGGTTGGTGCTAATGATGCCAATAATCAAATTGCTGATTTTTCACAATTCCCAAGTTGTTCATCAGGTCGTGGTAAACGTGCAACAAACGATGAAACCATTTGTGTAGAAGTAACAGCCGGTGGTGTTGATACGCTATCAACCTACCCTGCAGGTATGGCTACAGCAGCGAGTATGTCAGCCGATGGCACAGCATATAATTCATCAGCAATGGAAAATGCAGGTCAAGTTACGGCGAGTGCCTACTTTATGGGGACCGGCGAAACCGTTGATCCAGGTGCCGCTGGTAAAGTATGTATGATTGATCGTGGTGTTATTTCATTTTATGACAAAGTTGCTAACTGTGAAAACTCAGGCGGTTTAGGTGCGGTTATTATCAACAATGAAGCCGGCATGTTATACGCAACACTAGGTGATACCAACGATACTTCAATTCCTGCTGTAGGCGCTGCATTTGAAGATCGTAGCGCATTAGTTGCTAGTACAAACGTGACAATTAATATTGGCGCAACTGATTATGGTTTTATGAGTGGAACGTCAATGGCAACGCCTGCAGTTTCAGGTATTGCTGCGCTAGTATGGTCTAACCATAGAGACTGTACAGGCACAGAAATTCGCGATGCGTTAAAAGCAACAGCGCAAGATCAAGGGGCTGCTGGTCGTGATGATTACTTTGGCTATGGTATTGTAAAAGCGGCAGACGCTGATGCTTACCTTACAGCAAACGGCTGTGCGGGTGGCGGCACGGGTGGCGTTGATCCCGAGCCAGGCGTAGATGATATCTCTCTTAGCGCTTCAGGTTACAAATCAAAAGGCACTAAATTTGTTGATTTAAGTTGGAATGGCGCAGCAACAAGCCAAGTTGATATCTACCGCAATGGTAGCAAAGTCATTACCACTGCAAATAATAATGTCTACACCGACAGCATTAATACTAAAGGTGGCGGCACCTATACATATCAAGTATGTGAAGCGCTGAGCACTACGGTGTGTTCAAATAATATCACCGTTAGTTTTTAATAAATTTAGCACTTCGTTATGTTTAAAAGTATAACGGCTAGTTTTATAACAACTTAGTATCCTCAACTTAGCGGGCAATATGCCCGCTTTTTATTTTTGTATTTGCTTGATAAAATCACTCATCACTTCTTTTTTGTACTGTTTAATGATCAACCCTGACTTTTTGCTCTCATTTTTACTCGCCAGCTTTTTAATGGCCGTTGCGCCAGGGCCATCAAACGCGTTTTTAATGGCGCAAACATTTGCTAACGGGCGAAAAGCAGGTATGCAAAGTGCTTTTGGCTTTGCTTTAGGTGGCGTAGTACATACATTTTTTGCGGTTGTTGGTTTAAGTGCTATTTTAAAAGCCTCTGAAACAGCCTATGCCAGCGTACAATATGCAGGTGCAGCCTATTTATGTTACTTAGGTTTTATGATGCTTAAAGGCACGTTTATGCCACCATCTTGTGAGCAAAGCGATAAACCGCATGTTACAACCAATAAAAACAAAAATGTCATGTTTCAAGCCATGATGACAGAAGTGCTTAATCCTAAGGTGGCTTTGTTTTTTATTGCTTTTATCCCACAATTTGTTGACCCTAGCTTGTCATCTGCAACCTTTCAGCTGGCATTTTTTGGGCTACTTTATCCAATCTTTGCTTTTCCGATTGACTGCACGTATATTTATTTCGGCGATAAAATAGCTCAATTTTTTAGAAATCACCCAAATAGCCAGCTCTGGATTGATAGGTTCACAGGCATTGTATTTATTGCCTTGGCGATCAATTTATTACTCTAACTAATAAGAATCAGCATGGATCAAAAAATACAATCTCTACCTGCGCAAAAAAATATAGCCTTAGTAGCACATGACGGCAAAAAAGCCGCGCTTAAGTTATGGTGCGAAAAACATAAGGCCACTCTAAGTAAACACACTTTATATGGCACAGGGACTACTGGGCATTTAATTGAGAAAACAACAGGGCTTGATGTTATTCAATTATTAAGTGGCCCTATGGGCGGCGATCAACAACTCGGGGCGAAAATAGCGGAGCATGAAATACATGTATTAGTCTTTTTTTGGGACCCTTTAGCCTCGCAACCTCATGATCCTGATGTTAAAGCTCTTCTCCGTTTAGCTGCTGTGTGGAATATTCCTGTGGCGTGTAATGAAGTGAGTGCCGATATGCTACTTAGCTCACCACTAATGGATATAGAGCTTGAGCGAACACTGCCAGATTACGAAAAGTACCTCGCAACCCGACAAATATCTCTATAGTAGCTTACTTATAAAGCATGCTGGCCCATTTAGTAAGGCCAGCAGTTACACTACCAAAGTGATCACCGTTCACCATTTTTATGTCGCCTAAATGTTCACTCAGCGCCGCTTTAATTAATGGAGACTGTGCACTCCCCCCAGTTAAATAAATCACATCGGGAGTGGTATTCGCATCAGTAATTGCCTGTTTAGCCAAGGTCACAATGTGGCTAATGCTATCGTCAACAGCAAGCGCTAAATCAGCGACTGAAATATCTTTGCTTAATGAGTTATCTAAAAAGGCTAAATCACAATTAAAACTATTTGCGGATGTTAATGCAATTTTAGCCGCTTCAGCTTGTTGAACTAATTGGTGACCTTGCTTATTTTGCTGTAAGTGAATAAGTCGTTTGTAAAGTTCAGGGGCGCTGACATCGCGTAACTGCGCACTGAGTTCACGATAATGCTGAGCACTATAAAACTGGCTCTGTAAATTCACATCGTTAATTTTACAAGCTTGCCAAAATGGTTGATTAGGTAGCGGTAAACCTGATTTAAACGTACTGCCAAGCCCGAGTAACGGCATTAAACCATGGTAGCTCAAAGCAATATCTAAATCGTTTCCGCCAACACGTTTACCACTATGTGCTAAAAAGTCTGCATCTCGCTGGCTATTTCCTCTAAAGCTTGGCCCCATTTGTACAAATGAGCAGTCACTGGTACCACCGCCAATATCAATCACCAATACTTTTTGGTCTTGCGTTAAATCACTTTCATAATCAATACCAGCGGCGAGTGGCTCATATAAAAACTCAACATCTTTAAAGCCTGCTCGGTTTGCTGCGCGTGTTAAAATGCCCACAGCTTGTTGGTTTGACTGCTCACCGCCAACCGCTTGAAAATTCACTGGGCGACCAATAACAGTTTGGCTCAGCGTATACCCTAACGATAATTCAGCACGTTGTTTTATTTTTAAAATCATTGCTGTGGCAATATCTTCAAAAAAATTGATTTGCCCTTGCTTTAAGCCCGTTGCGCCAAAAAATGATTTAGGGGATTTTACAAAATAACCTTCTTCAGGAAATTGCACATATTCACTAATCGCCTCTCGGCCAATAAATAGAGTGTCGTCGCCGGCTTGTAAGTCTAGGTCTGATTTAATTCGCGGGAGCGTATTAAGCAAGGGTTGGCGCGCGGTTTTATAGGCATGCTCATGCTCTGAGCCCTGCAAATACTGCGCAACAAAATCAACGACTAAGGCGCTATGATGTGTGTATAAAGTTGATGGAAGATAATGTTTGCCTTGCTCTAAAGGAATGAGCTGAACACGCTCTTCGTTTAAAATACCCATAGCACAATTAGAACTACCATAATCAAAACCAACAAACATAGATCACCAAACATTACCAAAAAGGCCGCGCAATTTAGCATAATTGCTAAAAAATATATACTGAATTGGCCTACACTCTTTATTTTTCGGGTCTTTCTCGCAAAAAGCTAGCAAAACGCGGTAAACCATTTTTAGTGTATCCGTGGTATCGATAAGTGATTGTTGAACCAATGGCTGGCGGACGCTTGCGTTCTTCATCACTAAAGCCCGTGCCAATAGAAAAGGTTACGCCTTGCTTGGTTTGCACTCGTAATGCCCCGAGCATACCTGTGTATTTACCTTTACCTGGTAAATATTCAATAACTAGCGCTTCAGCATCCAAATAAGGTTTGAGTTTTAACAATGCACTAGAGCGACCACTCGTATGCTTAGCCTCTGCTAAATGAAGCATAACGCCCTCCCCGCCTTGTTTGGTGACCTCATTAAAGTAATCACTTAGTTGCTGATTGTCGCTAAATTGATATTGCTTAACCGCATTAATATGTGAGCTATTTAACTTAGTAATGAGTGACAGGTAATTTTGATAGCGACGATGAAAAGGCGTGTTTGTATCTGGCATATCAAATACTTGATAAGTCACTGTTTGCCAGAGTAAGTCGTCGGGTATTTTTGTTCTAACAATACCACTGAGAACAGAAAATTGACCCCGCTTGGTCCATAATTCACCATCTAACCAAACATCAGGCAAAGGGGCGGTAAACCACTTTGGAGGATTAATTGGATTACCTTGGCGGGTAACAAATTGTTTCCCCGTCCATATTGCTCTAACGCCGTCAAACTTTTCACTCACCAAATATTGGCGAATATCGTTATGCTTAGTTTCATCATAAACATCAGCGAGTTGCACCTGCGGCAATTGCGCTAATAAACTCGCACTAAAAAGCGTTAAAAAAATAAATAGGTATCTTTGAATAGTAACCATAACTGCATCCTTGCAAATTTAAATATGGCTTAAACTATAGTTGAGATTGAAGCCATTGCCAAAATTCTTCAAGGTTATCCATTTGCTGTGTTGCTTTACTGAAGTCGTGCTGCTCGGTGTGCTTATTAGCAATCGCTACAACGGCTAAGGCTGCATTATTTGCTGCTGTTACGCCAGTGAAGGTATCTTCAACGGCAATCGCATTTTTTGCAGCGACCTGCATATTTTTAAGTGCTAATAAATAAGGATCACCGGCAGGCTTTGGATTGGTTACATCGTCTTTTGTAACCACCGTATCAAATAAATCATAAAACCCTAATCCTTTTAGTATTGGCTCAGCTTCATGGCGTGCGCTGCCTGTTACTAACGCCATTTTTAAGCCTTGCTCTTTAACTGCGAATAAAATATCTGCAGCATAAGGCATTAAAGGCGGTAAATTGGTTTTAACGTATTTGCTAAACAAACGGTATTTTTCATCCGCTAAATAGCGACTACTCACAGACAAGTTATGGGTTTGTTTTATTTCCTTTGCAGCGTCAATTGTGGGGCGCCCAGAAAAGCGCTGGCAAAAATCATCTTCGTCATAACGCACACCAAAAGACGCAAGTAATTGGCTCCAGCAGGTATAATGAACACTTTCAGAATCAACTAACGTGCCATCCATATCAAATAATACCGCTTCAATAGACATACTTTCTCCTTGTTGTTTAGCTGTTTAGCTGTTTAGCTGTTTAGCTGTTTAGCTAATCAGCCTATGCTCTGAATAATAAAAAAGGTGCCTAAGCACCTTTAATTAATTTATGTTACTCGGTCAAGCCTGCTGGTGGCTCAGCATAAGCGTCTTCACCTGTGTCTACATCAACTAACTCGTAACCACGGGCTTTGCGCATCACTTTAAGTACGGGTTTTTCAAATGCGGTTTTTAAGCGCTCAGCATCATCTTTTAGCTCATCTAAAGTGGTACCAAACGGCGCTGCCCCCGTTTCTGACCAGTTAGTTACTTTACCATTTAGGTTATATTCCACTTCATGTATTTGATATTGCGCCGCTTCATCTTTGGTTGCTTCACAAAAAATTACACGGTAATTCCAAAATCCAGCCATTACTTTTTCTCTTTAATAAACATATGAGCGCTACTTTAGCAGCTCTACAAAAATAAAAAAGCCTGCACTAGGCAGGCTTTTATCAATAATTACAATTTAACGTTAAATTTTTCGATTAGAAAAAGTTAACTTTAAATTCAGCACCAATGTAACGCTCTTCGTTAACCATTGCTGTGTTGTTGTTGAAATCAACACCACCAATTGCTTGTTGCTCGTCAAATAGGTTACGCACGAATGCTGATACTTCATATTCGTAGTCGCCTTGTGCCCATGCATAACCAGCACGTAGGCCTACTTCTGTTAATGGCTTACCTTCAAACTCAACTGATTCATATAAGAAAAAGTCAATTTCACTGCGGTACGACACATCAGCGTAAGTGAAGAATTCACCTTCAGCGAGTTCTTTAGTGTAACGAAGTGTGATGTTAGAGATCCACTCTGGTGCATGCGGTAAGCTGTTGCCATCAAGCATAGCTTGACCATTGATGATTGGATCTAAAAGCTCCAATCGACTTGGTGCAGCAATACTAAGAGTATCGTCTTTAAGCTCGGTTTTGTTGTAGCTTAAGTTAAATGTGGCATTTAGCTCATCCGTTAACACCCACTCAGAATCAATTTCGAAACCGTAGCCAGTTGTTTTATCAGCATTTAATAAGCGGTTAAAGTTAGCACCACCACCTACAGCCGTTAGCTGTTGGTCGTCCATGGTGTAATAAAATACCGTTGCGTTAACACGGCCTTGACCATCTAACACATCAGATTTAATACCTGTCTCGTATGACGTAACAGTCTCTGAATCAGCAACGGTTACTTCACTACCAAATAAGATACGACCTTGAAGACTCGGTGCGCGGAAACTGTTAGCAATGCGGCCATACCAATTTACATCATCATTGATTTTATAGTTAGCCGATAAATCCCAGCTTACGTGATCATCACTTACATCACGCTCAATAAATAATGGAGCACCTGCCTCACCTGGTAATGGACCAAATGTACGATTTGCTGAGAACTCTTTCTCATCATCTGAATAACGAAGGCCCGCGGTTACTTTCAAATCATCAGTAATGGTGTAATCAACTGAGCCGAATACTGCCCACGCTTTAGTGTCTTGCTGCTGACTAACAAACCCATTCAATACGCCATTATTGGCTGTATCATAGCTAAAGTTTTCAATTGTTAATGCTTCGTCGAAGTAAAAAACACCCACTTGATAGTTAACATCACCGGCAAAGTTACTTGATAAGCGAAGTTCTTGTGTATATTGGTCTTGGTCTGGAATACCATCAGCACTTTCTGAAGAAAAAGGAGTAGAACCTGGACCCATATAACCAGGAATACCAGATGAATCAAAACCACCATCGATGTCAGCACGAGAGTAAATTTCTGCACTTTCCCAACCAGAGATTGACGTTACTGTATGGTTAGCTAAGTCCCACTCAAGCTTAAGGCTTGCACCTTGCGATTCCACTTGCTGCGTCGCACGAGATGCGGCATCGTGATACACCACGTCATTTTCAAAACCATCAACTAAATCGTTAGTACCAGGCTTGATAGTATTGGCACGAAAGGCAATTGGAGAGCCATCTAAATCACGAACATGGTAGTTTAATAATCCAGTGAAATCGTCACCTTCATATAAAAATTGAATACGGGCTGCTTGTTCAGTGTAACCACCTAAGGCATCTTTTTGCTCAAAACCTGGTGCACGATTATCAATGTAATCGTCTTTATCTTGCCAAAGTACTGAAACACGTGTTGATAAACGGTCTGTTAGTGAACCACCAACTGCGCCTTCAAAATCAACTGCGCCACGGCTACCGTATGATACAGAGCCATAACCTTCAAATTCTTGACTTGGTTTAACGGTATCAAATTTAACTAGACCAGCAGGCGTATTACGGCCGAACAACGTACCTTGTGGGCCACGCAGCACTTCAACACGGGCTACGTCAAATACAGGGAAACCTTTTAAAATGGCATTTTCTTGTACAATTTCATCAACCACCAGTGACACAGGCTGTGAAGCATTCAAATCGAAATCAGTGTTACCTAAACCACGTACATAAAAGCGTGGGAATGAACGACCAAATGAAGATTCAATAGACAAACTTGGGATTTTCGCATTCATAAAACGAATATCCATACCAGCTGAGCTATAAGCATCTAAACTGTCGCCTTGCAGGGCTGAAACAGCAACGGGTACTTCTTGGGCATTTTCTACTCGTTTACGAGCAGTAACTTGAATAACTTCTAGTTGGTTCTTCTTAGCAGTGGGCTCTTGCTCAGCGGCTACAGCTGAAATTGAAGTACCTGCTACGGCAGAGAACAACGTTGCATTGATAAGGGTTGCTAACGTAGATCTTTTCATTGCTTTCATGTCGGGGTTAACCTTTTTAGTGCACTCTTGTTCAACGGTTGATGTGTTGCGCAATTAAATAATTACGGATTCAGTCAATTTTTCGCGACTTGCTCTATGCGGCGCGGACCTTATTACCGAGAGTACAAAAACGGCATAAATAAGGCTGACTGAATGCGCGAGATTATACCATGCTGTAATTAATTTACCGCATGCTGAGTGTTAAAAATATAAACTTATTTTTAACACTTAAGCGCACTATCCCGACTTTTAGTGTACTTTTAGCAACTAAAAAACCAAAAAGCGGACATATGTCCTTACAATGAATTGTTAAAAAATATAGCTAAATAAAGCGGTACTTTCTAGATACTACTTTTTCACTAAAGAACGCGTCAGTGCAATTTCACCATCAATATGAATATCTCGCTGCGGGAATGCAATCACCACATCGTGTTGTTCAAACACTTCATAAATACTAAAGCGAATATCACTGCGCACTTGTCTTAATCGAGTTTCTGATTCAGCGCACACCCAAAAAATAGCATTAAAGACCAGCGAGCTGTCGGCAAAGTCATCAAACAATACGGTTGATTGAGGCGTTGCCAATATTGCCTCATGTTCATCCAATACTTGCTGAATTAACTTTTTAACCAGTAATACATCAGAGCCATAAGCTACGCCTACGCTTACCGACGAGCGTGCATTGCCATCAATGAGCGTCCAGTTTGTAACCGTATTTTCTAATAACTGGCTATTAGGGATCAACATATGCACCCCGTCGTTCCTGCGAATACGAGTAGAGCGAGTATTAATGGTTTCAACCACCCCTTTTGCAGTGCCAACCTCTAAAAAGTCACCAATACGGATTGGCCGCTCCCACATTAATATCCAGCCACTAATAAAGTTATTAATAATATTTTGTGCACCGAACCCTACACCAATGGCAATAGCACCCGATACAAAGGCAAATGCGGTTAGTGGAATGTTGAGCACCTCAAGGGAGGTAAAAAGTAAAATCGCAATACTTAAAATAAAATAAAAACGCGTGAATAAATGTACTGCATCTGGGCTCATTTTTCGTGCAAGTAATGACTTTTTAATTAACTTGCCAATCTGAGTCACCACAACCCACATAGTAAACAAAATTAGCGGCACTTGAATTACTTTTGCCACGGTAATGTGAATGTCGTTGTAGCTAAACAATACGAAGGCGAGAATGTGATTAATTTGTTCTAAGTTCATTGATTTTCCATGTGTAAGGTCGCACACAAACGATTATTTTTATGCGCTAATAATACCCCAAGTTTAGCATGCGGTTAGCTTAAATACGCAGCAACAAATTTAAAGCTAATTGCATAATTGCTGTATTTTTCTACTTTTTTATTTACATACCGAGTTTTTATCACCTAATTTGCGTTTAAATCCTGCTTTAAATCGATAAACTTTGTTGTATATAAGTCAAAATTTGGTAAGTTAACTGTGTTTTCGACTCACTAAGCCTATTTCGGCTATTTTTTCTATGGAGTTATTATGCGTAAAACACTGATTGCCACTACGATTGCTAGTGCACTTTTATTATCTGCCTGCTCTTCTGAGAGCACTAAAGAAACAACACAAGAAACCGCAGCGCAAGTTCAAGACATTAACGCAAGCAATGTATTGTTCAAACCAAGTCCACTTCAATACATGGCACCTGAGTTTGATAAGTTTGGTACGACTGAATACGAAGCCGCATTTGATGCAGGTATTGCACAGCACAATGCAGAAATACTGGCAATTGCCAACAACCCAGCGCCAGCCACTTTTGAAAACACCTTAGTTGAAATGGAGCTGGCAGGCGAGCTACTAAACCGCGCATCAGCTGCGTTTTATAACCTATCAGGCCTTATTTCAAACGATGAATACCAACGTATTGATAAAAAAATGGCGCCAGTTTTCTCGGCTCACTCTGATGACATTTATTTAAATGGTGCATTGTTTAAACGTGTACAAACGGTATACGACAATAAAGATAAGTTAAGCGCTGAAGATCAACGCCTAGTCGATTTTTACTACAAACAGTTTGTAAAAGCCGGTGCAAAATTAAACGATGCTGAAAAAGCAAAAATGCGTGAAATCAACGCAGAGCTTGCAAAACTATCAACTGAGTTTTCTCAAAACGTATTAAAATCGTTTAAAGAAGATGTCATTTTAGTAACAGATAAAAGCAAATTAGCGGGTTTATCTGAAGGTGAAATTGCCGGTCTTGCAGCCGCTGCTGAAAAAGCAGGCAAAGATGGCTACATGATCACCTTAGTTAACACCACGCAACAACCTATTTTAGCAAGCCTTGAAAATCGCGAACTACGTGAGCAAATTTTTAAAGCATCAACCAATCGTGCTGCTAAAACAAATGGCCCTATCATTATTAAAGAAACTAACCTGCGCGCACAAAAAGCAGAACTGTTAGGCTTTAAAGATTGGGCTTCTTATGTAATGACTTCACGCATGGCGCAAACTACTGATAACGTGTACGGCATTTTAGATGACTTAGCGCCAAAAGCCGTTGAAAAAGCGAAAGCAGAAGCACAAGCAATTCAAAAAGTAATTAATGATTCGGGTGAAAACTTTGAACTTAAACCATGGGATTGGTCTTTCTACGCAGAAAAAGTACGCGCTGAAAAATACGACCTAGATCCAGCCTTAGTTAAGCCTTATTTTGAAATGCAGTCGGTTATCCATAACGGCCTGTTCTTCGCTATGGAAAAACTTTACGGTATTACCTTTAAAGAGCGTAAAGACCTGCCGGTTTACCACGACGATGTAATGGCATTTGAAGTATTTAACGCCGATGGCAGCGCAATTGGTTTATTTTACATGGACCCATATGCACGTGAAGGTAAGCGTGGCGGTGCATGGATGAGTGCATACGTAAGCCAAAGCGGCTTAAAAGGCACTAAACCTGTTATTTACAACGCACAAAACATTCCAAAGCCGGCTGAAGGCGAGCCAACGCTCATGACGTTTGACGAAGTATCAACTATGTTCCACGAGTTTGGTCATGCGGCACACGGTTTATTCTCTGACGTTAAATACCCAAGCCTAGCAGGTACTGCAACAGCACGTGACTTTGTTGAATTTCCATCACAAGCACACGAAGATTGGATGATTGAACCAACGGTACTTGCTAACTACGCTAAACATTACAAAACTGGAGAGCCAATTCCTCAAGCACTACTTGATAAAGTACTTGAGTCGCAAAAGTTCAACCAAGGTTTTGGTACCACTGAATATTTAGCAGCAGCACTACTGGATATGGAATGGCACTCATTTGGTTCTGATAAGAAAATAACTGACGTACAGCAGTTTGAAAGTGACGCATTAAAGGCACATGGTATTGATTACTACCCTGTTCCACCGCGTTATAAATCAAACTACTTTAGCCATACGTTTGCAGGTGGTTACTCAGCGGGTTACTACGCCTACCTGTGGACTGAAGTATTTGCAGCCGATGCGTTTGCTCACATGGAAAACAACGGTGGCTTAACGCGCGAAAATGGCGATAAGTTCCGTAAAGAGATCCTATCAAAAGGTAATAGCCGTGACTTAATGCAAAGCTACATTGAGTTTAGAGGCCAAAAACCAACCACTGACGCCCTGCTTAAGCGCCGTGGTTTAGTTGATTAATTAATATTTTTAATCAACTGATATAAAAGCCCGCTTGCGGGCTTTTATTGTTTATAGAACAATACATAACAGATAAACTGACACCATTACTTAAGACAAGATGAGTGTTATGGGCTATTTATTTGCAGTTACCCTTCTTTGGGCGTTTTCGTTTAGTTTAATTGGTGTGTATTTAGCAGGCCAAGTTGACGCATGGTTTAGTGTGTTAATTCGTGTGGCTTTAGCAGCGTTAGTATTTTTGCCTTTTTTAAAGAAAACCCCCACCCCGCTTGCATGTAAACTCATGCTGATAGGCGCACTGCAACTGGGGGTTATGTATGGCTTTTATTACCACTCATTTTTGTTTTTAAGTGTGCCAGAAGTGCTGTTATTTACTGTAATGACCCCGCTTTACATTACGCTTTTAAACGATGCGCTAAATAAACAGTTTAATCCGCAGTTTTTTATCGTTGCGTTTATTGCCGTACTAGGTGCTATTACCATTCGTTATGAAAACTTAGACAGTAACTTTTTAGTCGGATTACTACTGGTTCAAGGCGCTAATATTAGTTTTGCCATCGGCCAAGTAACCTACAAACGATTAATGCTTAATAAACAACTCGATGATAAAACCGTATTTGGTTGGTTTTTTATTGGCGCACTAATTGTTGCAAGCGCCTGTTACGTCTTATTTGGTGATCTTAACAAATTACCAAGTACCTCAACTCAATGGGGCATACTGATTTATTTAGGTATTGTGGCCTCTGGTTTAGGCTACTTTATGTGGAATAAAGGCGCGACGCTTGTCAATGTTGGTGCGCTGGCGGTGATGAACAACTTACTTATTCCTGCCGGTATTATTGTTAATGTGCTTATTTGGAATAGAGACGCTGACCTACTTAGATTAAGCATTGGCGGGGGAGTGATGCTGGTTGCCTTAGTGGTAAACCAAATAATGACTAAATCAGCAAATTAATCACTCTGTAGTGAAATTGTCATTAATAATTAGTAAGGTAGCGTCCACTTTTATTTTTAAGGACAAATAATGAAGCGCATACCTTTTCTAACAACTTTTTTATTATTAAGCTCACTTACTGGCTGTGATGACGATGTAAAAATAGTCGAAAAAGAAGTGGTTGTTACCAACACTGACGTTGAAATTGTTGAAGTACCTACCCCGGTTATTGTTGAAGTAGCACAAGGCACCAATACGCAACTAGGTACTCGCCCCGACTACTTAATTGACGATATGGCTGACAGCGCACTAAAAACAAAATTAGAATCGTGCAAAGAAGGTCCTTTTTATCGTACTGATTTTTCAATTGGTCACCGCGGTGCTCCAATGCAATACCCAGAACACACTAAAGAATCTTATATTGCAGCCGCTCGCATGGGAGCAGGTGTTGTCGAATGCGATGTAACCTTTACCAATGATAAAGAGCTAGTATGTCGTCATTCTCAGTGCGACTTGCACACCACCACCAATATTTTAGCCATTCCAACATTGGCTGCTAAATGTAGTGAGCCATTTACCCCAGCAAACTCTAACAGTGGCACGCCTGCTTCAGCTAAATGTTGTACCAGTGATATTAGTTTGGCAGAATTTTTAACTCTTGAGGGCAAGATGGATGGCGCGAACACCAGTGCCACCAATGTTAGCGATTACATGAAAGGTACACCCAGTTGGCGCACTGACTTATACGCCACCTCTGGTACACTCATGACCCACAAACAAAGTATTGCACTCTTTAAAGAGCTGGGAGTAAAAATGACCCCAGAGCTTAAATCCCCTCAAGTAAGTATGCCTTTTAACGGTATGACCCAAACGCAATACGCACAAAAAATGCTGGATGAATACACGCAAATGGAGGTACCCGCCTCGCGAGTGTATCCGCAATCATTTAATTTAGCCGACGTAGAATATTGGATTAATACTAATCCTGAATTTGCAGCGCAGAGTGTCTATTTAGATGGGCGCGACAGCAATGCAGGGTTTGATCCAAACAACGCAGCAACATGGCAGCCAAGTATGGCAGAGCTCGTAAACGACGGCGTTAAAATTATTGCGCCACCCATATGGATGCTATTAAGCATAGATAACAACAGTAATATTGTCCCCTCACAGTACGCTATTGACGCTAAAGCCGCGGGGCTTAATATCATTGCATGGAGTCTTGAGCGCTCAGGCCCTCTAAATCAAGGCGGCGGTTATTATTATCAGTCTATTAGTGATGTTATAGATAACGATGGCGATATGTTCACTGTGGTTGATGTGTTAGCGCAAGACGTAGGTGTAATGGGTATCTTTTCCGATTGGCCTGCAACCGTAAGCTACTATGCTAGCTGTAATAACATGCCTGCAAGTATTTAAACTTTAAGGCGTGTTTATTTTATCGCGCTCAGTTACCATATATTTTATATATTATTTAATTGAGCGCTTTTATGATCATCCAACACCACCATGCTGACTTGCCTACCCCAACGGGGTTAATGCGCACTACAGTTTATCGCCCACACGCTCACGGGCAATTCCCAGCCATTATTTTTTACTCTGAGATTTTTCAGCAAACCGCGCCTATTGCTCGCAGCGCTGCTATTTTAGCAAGCCATGGCTTTGTAGTACTTGTGCCAGAAGTATTTCATGAACTTAACCCTATCGGGACAGTGCTTGCTTATGATGATGCGGGTAAAGATAAAGGCAATAACGATAAATGGGCAAAACCGCTTGAATCCCACGACAGCGATACCCAAGCGTTAATCGACTTTGTACAAACACACGATTACTGTACTGGCTCTGTGGGTGCAATGGGTGTTTGTATTGGTGGGCATTTAGCGTATAGAGCCGCATTAAACCCAGCAATAAAAGCCGCTTTTTGCTTATATGCCACTGATATTCATAGCGACACACTTCCCGCACAAAAAGGGAATAATTCATTTGAACGTATGGCTGATATACAAGGTGAAATCCACTTTATTTGGGGAAAGCAAGACCCCCATGTGCCACAACAAGGTCGCGACAAAATTTATCAACAAGCGGTTAGTACGGGTATTAATTACAAATGGCAAGAAGTGAACGCGCAACATGCCTTTATGCGTGATGAAGGCGAGCGGTACGATGCAGCACTTGCTATCACCATGTATCAGCAAGCCGTTGCTTTGTTTAACCGAGTGCTTTAAGCGCTATTATTTAAGCATACCTAATGCGGTATGTTGCTTTACAAAATACGCTTTTAAATAATCAATAAACAAACGCAGTTTTTTAGAGCCCGCCGCCCCAGGCGGGAACACCCCATAAAGTTCAATGTCTTTGCTTTTATAATCATCGAGTATAATTTGCAGCAAACCCGCTTGTACTTTTGGCCATGCATCGTAAAGTGGAATACGGCCAATACCATGCCCCGCCTCTACAAACGCAGTGCGTGCAGCAGCGTTATTGGTGCTTAAACTACCTTGCATTGTAATATCGACCTTTTTGCCTTCTTTTTGTAAGGTCAGCGTTTTACTGCCTAATTGATAAACCACCCATTGATGCTTTGCCAACTCATCGGGTGTGGTGGGTTTACCAAAATGCGCAAAATAATCGGGCGCACCACAAATACAGGTACTCATAGTAGTGAGCTTAGTGGCTTGTAAGTTCGAATCGCGCAGTGCAACCCCTCTAATTGCAAAATCAAACCCGTGCTTAATAATATCCACCACATCATCAGTTAGCTGTAAATCTATATCAATTTTAGGGTACTGGCGCTTAAAGGTATTTATTGCCGGTACAATCAACTGCATCCCCACATTTACGGGGCAGCTTATTTTTAATAGCCCTTGGGGTTCGCTTTTTATATTTTCTATTTGCTGATTAGCGGCATTAGCTTGCTCTGTAATAACACGGCAACGCTCATAATAGGCCATTCCGGCTTCGGTTAGCGCCATGGTGCGGGTAGAACGGTTAAGTAGCGTCACTTCGAGCTGTGTTTCTAATTTTTTTAAGTGATAACTCGCTACAGCACGGGTCAGCCCTAATTGTTTTGCCGCTGCAGTTAAGCTGCCCTGCTCTACAATTTGTGCAAATACCACCATGCTTTTTAACTGTTCAAACGAGACTTTCATAGGTGCTCCAATGCGGTTTTAACTTCAACCCTCTTATTGTATCAATTATTGAATCAATTAAGTTAAATTTATCATCGTTGTTTAAAGCTCTCTTAGTGCATATAGTATTTATCAAGCAAGATTAATTAATTTAAATCATCATAAGGAATACCTTACATGGCTAAAAAAATACTAATGGTTCTTACATCACATGCAGAGCTTGGTAACACAGGCGAAAAAACTGGTTTTTGGGTAGAAGAATTTGCAGCCCCTTATTACGCATTTGTTGATGCAGGTATTGAAGTAACATTGGCTTCTCCAAACGGCGGTCAGCCACCGATTGACCCAACTAGTACACTTGCTGATTTTCAAACTGAGGCAACCAAACGTTACGATGCAGACAGTGGTGCACAAACACTGATGGCAAATACCAAAGTTTTAAGCGAAGTAAACTCTTCTGATTACGACGCCGTATTTTACCCTGGTGGTCACGGCCCTTTATGGGATTTAGTCGATAACACCGATTCAGTATCGCTCATTGAAAGCTTTATTAAAGAGCAAAAACCAGTCGCTGGCGTGTGTCATGCAAGTGCGGTATTTTTAAATGTTAAAGACGCTGATGGCAATGCATTAGTCGCCGGTAAAAAAGTAACGGGCTTTACTAACAGCGAAGAAGCTGCTGTACAACTTACTGACATTGTTCCATTTTTAGTTGAAGACGAACTTATCAAAAAAGGTGGCGATTACCAAAAAACCGACGATTGGGGCGTGCTTGCTCTTGAAGATGGTTTATTGATCACCGGTCAAAACCCGGCAAGCTCAGAACTTGCAGCTAAAAAGCTATTAACTAAACTAGGTTAATAGCAGCCAACAACTCAAATCAGCACAGCATTTTATGCTGTGCTTTTTTAATTGCTTTTCATTACCTTATACAATTCCTATACTGGCAACACTTTCGGTAAATTAGGATCACACTATGGCCACTAAACCAAACACGCTTTCACTTATTACCAGTACCCGTTTTGCTATTTTTAGCATTATTATTATTTGTTTTGTATTGCAGCTTATTAATAGCCTACCTGGCATTAATTTAAACGGTTTAGGTATTTATCCAAGAAGTATTCAAGGGTTGGTTGGTATTCTTTGTGCTCCCTTTTTACACGGTAGCTGGTGGCATTTTGCCAGTAATATGTTGCCATTTGCTGTATTAAGCTGGTTAATTTGCCAGTACAGCGTACAGCGCTTTTATAGTGTATTTATATTCACCGCTTTAGTAGGTGGCTTATTCGTTTGGATGTTTGCCCGCAGTAATATTCATGTGGGTCTAAGCGGTGTCATCTATGGTTTGTGGGGATTTATTTTATGCTATGGCATTGTAAGGCGTTCATTTAAATCGATTTCCATCGCTGTTATCGTAGCATTTTTATACAGTGGCTTTATCTGGGGCGTATTACCGCAGCGTTTTCATATCTCGTTTGAGAGCCATTTTTTTGGTGCATTAAGTGGATTGTTTTTAGGTTATAAACTAGCAAAAGCAGATAAATTAAAAAATCAGCAAGCAACAACTAAAACACGCGTTTAATATAGATAGAGGTTATTTATGAGTGAAAACAACGAATACATCCCGCCTAAAGTATGGACATGGGACAGTGAAAGTGGTGGTAAATTTGCTAGTATAAATCGCCCCATTGCAGGCGCTACTCATGACAAAACATTACCGATTGGCGAACATCTATTTCAGCTTTATTCGCTGGCAACACCCAATGGCCAAAAAGTTAGTATTATGTTTGAAGAGCTTTTAGAGCTTGGCTTAACCGATGCCGAATACGATGCGTATTTAATTAATATTGGTGAAGGCGATCAGTTTGGCTCTGACTTTGTTGATATAAACCCGAACTCAAAAATACCCGCGCTGATGGATCATTCAACCACACCGCCAACACGCATATTTGAGTCAGGTGCTATTTTACAATACTTAGGCGAAAAATTTGATGCCTTTATTCCTAATGATCTCAAAGCCAAAACAGAGTGTCGTAACTGGCTATTTTGGCAAATGGGCTCAGCACCTTACTTAGGCGGTGGGTTTGGCCACTTTTACAGTTATGCACCGAGTAAAATGCAATACCCGATTGACCGCTTTACCATGGAAACTAAGCGCCAGCTTGATGTACTAAACCGCCATTTAAGTGACAATGAATACATGGCAGGCAGTGAATATTCAATTGCCGACATTGCTATTTGGCCGTGGTATGGCTCACTGGTTTTAGGTGACCTATACGACGCGGCAGAGTTTTTAGATGTTGCATCTTATACCCATGTGGTTCGTTGGGCTAAACAAGTGGCTGCACGCCCAGGCGTAAAACGAGGTCGTCGCGTTAATCGTACGTGGGGCCCGGAAGAAGAGCAAATGGCAGAGCGCCACACGGCCCAAGACTTTAAATAAAAGTCAAAACAGTTCAATAAGCCAGCTGCTTAGCTGGCTTTTTTATGTCCATTAATAAAAAATATGAATCATATTTCAGTTTTATATTTTATAAAAAATTAAATAATTTCCTTTTAAAACAGGAAAACACGCCAAAATGGACTAACTTTAATAAAAATTACTAATATAAAGTTTATTATGCAATCTTTGGTTTGTGTACTCCTCTTAAGTGTACTTTATATTGCAGCATTTCCTTTAAGTGCACGCAGCGAAGATGTAAAAACATTAACGCTCTACCATGACTCAGACTATTCAAACCATTACGAATCGGCCTATGCAATGAAGATGGGGGTGCTGACTGCTTTAGCAGAGATTAATAATAACGTACAAGATTATCAGCTCACACTGATTGAAAAAGACAACCGAGGTAATGCGAATCGCAGCTTATTGCACATGCAGCAGTTTCTAAAAGACCCCAATGCACTGGTTTTTATTGGTGGATTGCACTCCCCGCCATATATAAAAAACAGAGAGTTCATCAATAAAAACAAACTATTACTATTACTGCCTTGGGCTGCCGGAGGGTCTATTACGCGCTACCCTAGTGATGATAACTGGGTATTTAGGCTCTCGGTAGATGATACAAAAGCCGGTTATAGAATGGCCCAATTTGCAACGCAAACTCTAAATTGCAAAAATCCGCTCTTACTTTTAGAAGACACGCCATGGGGAAAATCAAACAACAACACCATGCTTGAGGCCTTTGGTGATATAAAACCACAAGTAGAATGGTTTAACTGGAACACAAAAATAAATAACGCCAAATTAATGCTGCATCAAATAAAAAATACACCTGCAGAGTGTATTTTATTTGTTGGAAATGCCATTGAGGGGGCTGTATTTATAAATGCGATGGCAAGTTTTACCAAAAATGAACGCCTTCCTATTGTTAGTCATTGGGGAATAACGGGTGGGGATTTTTTTGCCAACGTTGAGCAAGCCATAAAATCAAACTTGAGCTTACATTTTATACAAAGCTGTTTTTCATTTTTAAAAACGCCGCAAACCGCTTTAACTAAAAATGTTATAGCACAAAGCTTATCCCTCAAGCCTACCCCTGTAGCACCCACTGAGTTAATTTCTCCGGCTGGATTTATTCATGCCTACGACTTAACAAAACTATTGTTACAGGGCATATCACAAATAACTTTAACCGATAATACAGAGCACAACAGAGCAAAAATCAAACATGCACTTGAAAACTTAACCATGCCAGTTAATGGCTTAATAAAACAATACCAACGTCCTTTTGCTGTTTGGTCAGCTAATAATATTGATGCCCACGAAGCACTTGGTTTTGACGATTTATGCATGGCAAATTATCAGCCAGATGGAAAAATACACATTATCGAAAACCCAATAGGCAATGTTGAGTAATGCGAGCATTAATAAATAAAAAACTTAAGCTCTCAACAAATAATGCTTTTTATACTTTTTTAGCATTGAGCTTAATATTATCAGTGACTATTTCTTTACTGTTTGTTGGTCATCGCGCAAATACAGCTATTTATGATTTGCAAAGTAAAAGTCTTGAGATTGAATCTAAACTCACCACCAGCTACCTCACACTATTTTTAGAAACAAGAACACAAATTCTTAATGACCTTGCTCGTCAACCTATTTTATCTAACGCCATAATGGGGTCAGACACCTCAAAAGCGCTACTCCAAGATTACCTTTTTCAATATAAAATAATGGGTAGCACCGAAAAAATAACGATTATAAACGTATTAAAAGAGGTGGTTTTTAGTAACGACCCTTCGATTAACGAGTTGAGTATAATTGAGCAACCATGGATAAATAGCTTACTTGAAGAGCAAACAGAAAAGGCGGTGATATTAAATAAGCCAACCAATACCGACCTATTCACCATTGCGGTGCCTATAAAATATAATAACTTTACTGAGGGCGTGCTTATGGTGCAATTTAATACGCCAATGACCCAGTTACTACCGACCGACTTTGACCGTGAAAGCCATGGACTGACTTTAGCAGGCCCATGGGTTTATTATTCTAATTTAAATCAAGATGACGAGTATGTCAGTATTAACCAAAACCTCATTGGCAATACAGATATAACATTAAACTACTACATTACTGCCAATTTAATTGCTGCTAAAACTACTCGCTTCATAATCGATATTGCTATATCAATTATTGTAAGTATGGCTTTATCGTCGTTATTCCTGTTTGTATTTGGTCGGCACTTACTACTAAACCCGTTTAAGCTTTTAGAATCCTCAAGAGAAGCGATAAAGCAAAGTGAAGCGCGTTACGAACTGGCGGTTAAGGGCAGTAATGATGGTATTTGGGATTGGGATATTGTTACAAATGAAGTATATTTTTCTCCCCGTATTAGCGTATTGCTTGGCTACGACGAAAACGATAAAAACGCTTTGCCTCACTGTGCTGATGCACTTTATAAGTTACTTCACCCTGATGATATAACCAAGCATAAAAAGCAAATAGCAAATCACTTAATTAGCAACATTCCCTTTAATTACGATTATAGATTAAAGACTAAATCAGGCGCTTATCGTTATTTTACAGTAAAAGGGATGGCACTGCGCAATGAGCATAATAAAGCAATTAGAATGGCAGGCTCTGTAACTGACATTACTGAGCAAAAACGTTCTCAAAAAGCATTAAAACAAGCAAAAGAGCAAAATGATTTATTAGCGCAGGCAATCGAATCGTGTAATGTGGGTATTTCTATAGCCGATGCGAGTGTGCAAGGCTTTCCTTTAGTCTTTTTAAACTCTGAATTTGAAAAAATAACAGGCTATAGTAAAGAGGAAATGCTAGGAATAAATTGCAGCTTACTTCAAGGGCCAAACACCGATAAGAACGCAATAGATATTATTACTAATGCAATAAAAACATTAAAAACTCAACGTATAGAAATACTAAATTATAAAAAAGATGGCACGGAATTTTGGAATAGCCTACAAATCTCGCCTGTTTTTAACGAGCAGCAACAGCTCACAGCTTACGTGGGAATTCAGCAAGATATCACTGAGCAAAAAGCAGCGAATCAATTATTAATTGAAGCAAAAGCGGCGGCTGAACAGGCTAACATTGCCAAAAGCGAGTTTTTAGCAGCAATGAGTCATGAAATTCGCACGCCTATGAATGGCGTATTAGGCATGCTTAATTTGATTTTAGATAGCTCATTAAATGAAAAACAACACCATCAGGTAAGCATTGCACTCAATAGTGCAAACTCCTTATTAAATATTATTAACGATATTTTAGACTTTTCAAAAGTGGATGCCGGTAAGCTTGAGCTTGAGGAGTTAGAGTTTAACCTTTGTAACATGCTCGACGATTTTATCGAAACAATAGCAATTCATGCCCACAGTAAAAATATTCCGTTAATGCTAGATATAGAGCACCTTGAATACGCTTTTGTCATTGGTGACGCCGGACGCCTCAAACAAATTTTAACAAACTTAGTAAATAATGCGCTTAAATTTACTCATAAAGGTGAAGTGCAAGTTATTGCTAAACTCACACCGATTAACAATAATCAAATGCGTTTTAACTGCCAAGTAATAGACTCTGGGATTGGTATTTCTGCAGCCCAACAAGCCAAGCTATTTAAATCATTCTCTCAAGTTGACTCTTCAACAACACGAAAATATGGAGGCACGGGCTTGGGCTTAGCGATTGTTAAAAAGTTATGCCACCTAATGGAAGGTGATATACAGGTACAATCTAAAGAAAATAAGGGCAGTAACTTTAGCTTTAATGTTGTTCTAAAACGCAGTAAAAACCCACAAAAAGTATTACCCCCTGTAGATATGTCATCGTTAAATATTTTAATTGTGTGCAGCAATCAAACTCAATCTTCTATCTTACACAAGCAGTTTACTAAATGGGGAGCAACAGCCGTAATCAGCCCATCCGCAAAGCAGGCTGTGCAAATATGTCAGCAATATATCGAAAAACAAAACCTTTGTTTTGATTTAATTATGATTGATATGCAGCTAAGTGACGGCGATGCTTTAACCTTAAGTAAAACCCTTGATAAAGAAGTAGATCTTATGGCTGCGCATGTTGTTTTAATGACCACGGGTGAGCTAAATAAACAGCGCGATTTATATCAAGCGTCTCGGTTTTCAGCCATTGTTACAAAGCCCATAATCACACAAAATCTTTTTAAGATGCTATCGACCTGCTTTAGCGATAAACAGCATAGTAATAGCAGCCTCATTACTGAGGATTTATCTGACACTCAGCCTTTGTCGAGCGATGATATTGTGTGGGACAAAAACATTCGTATTTTACTGGTTGAAGATAACAACATTAATCAAATCGTCGCCTCTACCACGCTTAAAAAAATAGGAATTAATAGCATTGATATTGCAGAAAATGGCCAGCACGCGCTCGAATATTTAAAACAAACAACTTCCCATAACCCGTACTCACTCATTTTAATGGATTGCCAAATGCCAGTGATGGATGGTTACCAAGCCACAACCCATATAAGAGTAAATGAAGCTGGAAGTAAAAATCCCCCAATTACTATTATTGCTATGACAGCAAACGCTATGGTGGGCGATAAAGCTAAGTGCTTACAGGTTGGAATGAACGACTATATTTCTAAGCCCATTGCGCAAGACATATTATTTAAAAAACTTCTAAAGTGGTTGCCATATGAGCTTAAAAACAATGAGTAAAGTAGATATGTTAACCATATCATCTTAATATATATAAATATTTGTACTTATACAGCGGTAAAATAGAGTGAAAAAACTAACAAAAGAGCAAATTTATAAACGCTTAAATAACGAAGAAGATGCTCGCGCGTGTAAGGCCATTGACGATAACGCATGCCAAGAAGTCCCCGGTAATTTTATTACTTTACTGCTAAGCCAACTGTTTAGTAAGTTTGCTGATGCGCTACTCAATCCCAAAATAACGCTGCCGTGGTTAATGCAAAGCTTAAACGTGCCAGCGAGTTTTATTGCTTGGCTAGTACCTATTAGAGAGTCGGGTTCACTGCTGCCACAGTTAGCTATTGCTGGCTTTATCCGCCAATTGCCTATTCGTAAATGGGTGTGGGTTATTGGCGCTATTGTGCAGTCTTTATGTATTTTGGCTATGGTTGGTGTCGCATTTACACTTGAGGGCAAGCTTGCGGGTTACGCCATTATTGGTTTATTAATTTTATTTAGCTTAGCTAGAGGGTTTAACTCGGTGGCCGCAAAAGATGTGCTTGGAAAAGTTATTCCTAAGCAACAGCGCGGTAATATTAGTGGCTTAGCTGCCAGTATTGCCGGTTTTGCCACCTTAACGTTTGGCTTGCTCATGTGGTTTTTTTCACAACAAAAAGATCAAAACACCGTCATTATAGCCTTAGCACTCGGTGCAATAATGTGGGTGATCGCGGCTTTTTTTTACAGCCAAATAAATGAATATAAAGGGGCAACCGATGGCGGTGAAAATGGCTTGCTGCATGCGTTTTCTAAACTTAAGCTGCTTTATAAAGATAAACAATTTGCCCATTTTGTTGTTACCCGTGCACTACTTTTATGCTCAGCTCTAAGTGCCCCTTTTTATATAGTTTTAGCCAGTAAACAGTCTTTTGAATTTTCTCTGCTTGCCACTTTTATTGCCGTTTCTGGCTTTGCTAGTTTAGTCTCGGCGCCTATTTGGGGCAGGCTCAGTGATTTATCTAGCCAGCGTGTTTTAGTGCTTAGCGCTATATTAGTCACATTTAATGGCTTAGCCGTATTTGTTATTGCCACTTGGTATAGCGCACTACTGCTAAATTGGTGGGTTATGCCTATATTGTATTTTTTACTCTCAGTTGCACACCAAGGCGTGCGTTTAGGGCGAAAAACTTACCTTGTTGATATGGCTGAGGGCAATAAACGCACCGATTATGTATCGGTAAGTAACACGGTAATTGGGGTGTTATTACTACTTCTGGGTAGTATAGGTTTACTCGAGGCTTTTTTATCAACCGCTGAGCTAATTTTACTTTACAGTACCCTTGGTTTTTTAGGTGCTATAAGTGCATTCTTTTTACCACAAACCGAATAATAGGTTACCCACATTGCTTTATAACTGTGGGCGCTTTAGTGCAAATTTGTCTTTCGTGGTACTAAAATAATCGCCGCCCATTTTACCCACCGCATCTAAACGCGTTGGATCAATATATCCGTTCACTAAAACGGTGTCGTCGAGGAAAATACCCACTACATCTAACAGCATCATTTGCCCACCGCTTGGCTCATCTGAAATAGTAATCACCTCTCGCAACTTACATTCGTAGCGTACTTTTGACGCAACAACACTTGGTACACTGACTAATTGGCTGGGGGTACGCTGTATATTTGCAGCATCAAATTCACTCACGTCACGTGGATAATTAGCGCAGCTTTGGTTCATTTGATCAACAAGCGAATGGCTAACAATATTAACTACGCACTCTTTGGTAGCGAGTAAATTATTTAACGTATCTTTATTTGCATTATCCCGAGGGTTTACCTGCGTTACGCTTAAAACCGGCGGGTTACAACTAGCAACAGTAAAAAACGAATAAGGCGCAATATTAGCAACCCCCTCCTCACTTAACGTGCTTACCCACGCAATCGGTCTTGGGCTTATACCGCCCACTAAGTAGCTATAAACAGAGTGATTGCTATTATCGGTTAAATCTAAAAACATGGTTTCTCACTTTTAATCTTAAAAAACTAAATCGGAAAATCGCTACGCTGCGTACAAGTTAAATAATTACTTCATAGCATTTTTAAATAATACATTGAATCCATGCGCATAAAAATAAACATAGTCTGGTTTAAACGTGACTTACGCCTAAGCGATCATCAGCCTTTAAAAAATGCGTTTAGTAACGGCCTGCCTACCCTCTTAATTTATAATTTCGAACCTTTACTGCTTAACGATGCGCATTACAACGAGCGGCATTGGCGCTTTGTATATCAATCTATTTGCGACTTAAACACTCAGTTGGATCGCTTTAACAGCCGCGTATATATATTTAATGAAGATATGCAAACCTTGCTTGAATCGCTTCACTCGCAGTTTGAAATCACAAACCTCTTTAGCCACCAAGAAATAGGGCTAAACAATACCTTTGAGCGTGACATAGCAATTAAAGCCTGGTGCCAACACCATCACATTAACTGGTTAGAGTCGCCAACGGGGGCTGTGATACGTGGCAAAAGAAATCGCAGTAATTGGAACGAGCGCTGGCAACAAACCATGCAAGCACCTATTGCTATACCTAATTGGAAGCAAATAAAACCACTTACTCTTACTGATTATCAAGCACCTATACTGCCGAGCGCCTACACGCAAGATAATGAACATTTTCAGCACGGGGGCCCTCGACTTGCCCGTGAAGTAATGCAAAGCTTTTTTGCTGAACGCGGTAAGAGTTATCAAAAAGGAATATCCAGCCCAAGCTTAAGCCGTACGCATTGCTCTAGGTTATCGCCCTATTTAGCGTGGGGAAATATCAGCCTGAGGCAAGTGTATCAAATGGCGATTGACGCATACCATAGCACTTCTGCTGATAAAAAAGGCTGGAAGCGCCCACTTGCCGCGTTTGTATCGCGCTTGCATTGGCATTGCCATTTTATGCAAAAGTTTGAAAGCGAATGCACCATGGAATTTAAAGCGCTAAATCCGGGTTACCATGCATTTCCGTATCGTGATGACGCCCAGGTTACTAGCGATATTGAACGCTGGGCACAGGGGCAAACTGGTATTCCTATTATTGATGCCTGCATGCGCTGTTTAAAAGCCACCGGTTATATTAATTTTAGAATGCGCGCTATGCTAGTTAGCTTTGTAACGCATCATTTAAACATCAGCTGGCAACAAGCAAGTTTTCCGCTGGCTAATTACTTTTTAGACTTTGAACCGGGAATTCATTACCCACAAATTCAAATGCAAGCCTCTGTCACCGGTATTAATACTATTCGTCATTACAACCCAATAAAGCAATCGGAGGATCAAGACCCAACCGGTGCGTTTATAAAAAAATGGTGCCCTGAACTTGAAAAGCTCCCCATTGAATATTTACATCAACCTTGGGAGCAAACGCCCATGGAAGCGCTATTTAACGACTTTAAACTAGGTGAAGACTACCCTGAGCCGATGCTTGATTTAACCACCGCCTCAAAAGAAGCCCGCGAACGGCTATGGCAATACCGAGAGCGGCCCGATGTAAAACGCGCCATAGGTAAAATTCTTAAAAAACACGTAGCTCCGACTCAAAAAATCACCCGTGTAAAACGCAAAACTCGCAGTAACAGCAATAAAGAGAACACCTAATTATGGCGCACAAAAAACTTAACTTACCGCAAAAAATTTGCCCAGTATGCAATAAGCCGTTTGCGTGGCGTAAAAAGTGGCAACGAGATTGGGATAACGTTATTTATTGCTCAGAGCGGTGCAAACGCAGCAAATAGCCGCTTATAAAAACCAATACACGCATATTCGCTTTAATCTCACTTTATATCTTACATAGCTGTTATAGTGGTTAACGTTTCAACTTGTTATTCAATGCAAGTTAACACTCTACCCTCTGCCTGCTCAACATTCATTACACCTAGCACAGCTAATTAAAAGAACACCCTTTACCAAGCCTTATTTTACAGCCATGGCGTGAGCTTGCCTGTAAAACCCCTCTTTGTTTGTTAGCGATGTAGCATTATTCGTTTATAAACTCAGCATACTTTAATCAAGGATATAGCATGAGTGAATTAACTATTGGCGTAATTGGAACATCACGTAAAACAGATGAAAGACGCTACCCTATTCATCCTGCGCATTTAATGCGTATACCTGAAAAACTCAGAAAAAATATGATTTTTGAGCAAGGTTATGGCGCGGCATTTAATATGAGCGACGAAGAAATTGCAGCACTGACAGGCGGCATTGCCACCCGCAGTGATATTTTAACCCAATTAGGCACCGTCATTATTGCCAAACCAGTGCTTGCTGATTTACAAGAACTTAAAGAAGGCGGCACAATTTGGGGCTATGTACATTGCGTACAACAACAAGCAATTACCCAAGCTGCCCTTGATAGAAAGCTTACTCTTATTGCCTTTGAAGACATGTTTGTATGGTCACCACAGGGGAATGTGGGCCGTCATACTTTTTATAAAAACAATGAAATGGCTGGTTATTGTGCGGTGTTACATGCTCTGCAACTAAAAGGCATTGATGGCCATTACGGTAATCAACGTAAAACCATTATTTTTAGCTTTGGCGCTGTTAGCCGAGGTGCTATTTATGCATTAAAAGCTCATGGTTTTAGAGATATTACAATTTGTATACAGCGCCCCGATCATGAAGTGCGTGAAGAAGTACTTGATTGTCATTATGTTAAAGTACGCCCAGGCATTGAAGGCGAAGCTCGTATGATAGTGGTTGAGCACGATGGGTCGCAGCGCCCGCTTACTGAGCTTATTAGCGAAGCTGACATTATTGTTAATGGCACCTACCAAGAAACCGCAAACCCCGTCAATTTTGTGATTGAATCTGAAGCCGATTGCTTAAAACCCAATAGCCTTATAATAGATGTAAGTTGTGATGAAGGAATGGGATTCTTTTTTGCAAAGCCAACAACATTTAAACACCCAATGTTTAGCTATAAAACCACGGATTATTACGCGGTTGATCATACCCCTAGCTACTTATGGGAAAGTGCAACGCGCTCTATTTCTGCCGCGCTCATTGTATACTTGCCAACTGTTTTAGCCGGCCCAGAGCAATGGCAAAAAGACGAAACCATTCGCCGCGCTATCAATATTGAACACGGAATAATTAAAAACAACGCTATTTTAGCGTTTCAAAACCGTGAAAGCGCCCCGCCTTATCACCTGCAAATAGCTGACATAACCTAAATTCGGGATAATAAATAATCCCAAACGTAACGTGAACCTTGTTTATTCAATTATTTGGCTTCTATTTTGCAACTATCTATGTAAATAACGCTTTTTAGCTGTTTTACCGTGTAGTGTTTACAACGTATTGTAAACACTACACGGTATGACTAATTAACCTAAAAAGCCTACCCCCTCAACAAGGAGAACATAATGACGATTAAAAAATCTGCAAGTTCAACATGGTCTGGTGATATTAAAAAAGGGAAAGGTTATATCTCAACGCAAAGTGGCGCATTAGATAACCAGCCGTATGGGTTTAATACCCGCTTTGAAGATAAGCCAGGATCAAACCCTGAGGAATTAGTGGGTGCAGCACATAGTGCCTGTTTTGGTATGGCTTTATCGCTGGCACTTGGTGAAGCGGGCTTTACCGCTGAGAACATAAACACCGAAGCAGTGGTTAGTTTAGATGAAGTGGATGATGGCTTTGCCGTGACGCACATTGCCCTTGAAGTAAATGCAACCATTGCAGATATTTCAAATGAGCAATTTCAAGCATTGTGCGAACAAACCAAAAAAGGCTGCCCTATCTCAAAATTATTAAATACTGAGATTTCGCTTAACGCCACACTTAAGTAAATACCGAGTGTATTAAGCTAGGCGCAAAGCGCTTAAAGCTCATGAAAAGTAAGGTTATGCGCATGTAAAAAAGCCATAACCTTATTGCTACTTTTTCATTAATCATAGAAATAAAGGCACTGTTTAATCGCAGTGAGTTACAAAAAGGTTAAACAAAAACAGTTAAATAGATTATGTAAAATATCAATACTTTGTTAGGATTAAGGGCAGGCTTAACCACACCTTATTTTGTAGGTTAAAACAAAGGGTACGATGAATGAATGATAAATCACTAAATTGCGAAAAAGTATCTTGTAGCAATTGCGTTGATTCGAATGAACTAGATTTTGACTTTACCATGGCATTTCAGCCTATTGTAAATTGTCAAAATAATACTATTTTTGGATATGAAGCACTTGTCCGTGGTTTAAATAATGAATCGGCCTACTCTATTATTTCTCGTGTTAACGATACTAACCGCTATACGTTTGATCAGTTATGCAGAATTAAAGCGATTGCACTTGCATCAAAGCTAGGTGTAGATTCGATGCTTAGTATTAACTTTTTACCAAACGCTATCTACAAGCCAGAGCGTTGTATTCGTACCACCCTAGAAGCCGCTAAAAAGTATAACTTCCCTACAACAAATATTATGTTTGAATTTACAGAAGTCGAAAAAATAGAAGACAGCGCACATGTAAAACGTGTTGTGAGCTATTACCAAGAATTAGGCTTTAAAACAGCCACCGATGACTTTGGTTCAGGCTATTCTGGATTAAACCTATTAGCCGATTTTCAAACTGATATTATCAAGCTTGATATGGCGCTGATCAGAGATATCGACAAAGATAAAAATCGCCAGGCAATCGTAACTCACTGTTTAAACATGTTTAGCGCGCTAAATGTTACAGCTCTGGCTGAAGGCATTGAAACCGTTGAAGAATATCAGTGGTTAAAACACGCAGGTATTGAGCTAATGCAAGGTTACTTATTTGCAAAACCAGGGTTTGAATGCTTGCCAGAAGTTGATTTTCAATAGCACACCGTTGCTATAAAAAAACCGCCGTTACGGCGGTTTTTTCGTATTAGATATAGGTTATATATCCAAAATTACATATTCCCCAGCTCTATCATCATTGCGGTATACATACGTAAATTAAGTGCTAATTGCTCAAGGGTAATAAACTCATGTTCTGAGTGCCCGGTGTAGCGTTTGCCCGGCATAGATGGGCCAAACGACACGGCATTATCAAATAGCTTGGCATTTGTACCGCCCCCTATTGAAACAAAATCAGCGTTTTTATCACCCGTATAATGCTTAAAAATATCAAGTAGCTTTTGCGCATGGGGTGCGCTATCTAAAAGCATGGGCGTACCAATGGTGGTTTTAATGTTAGCTAACGTAACCTGATTAGCCGTTTGCCAATTAGCAAGCGCAGTATCAATTTGTTGTTTAAGTAACGTCTCATCTTTACCAACCGGACGGCGAGCATTGACCGCTAAAGTAAGCGCATTACCCTCACGTTCAATAACCGTAGGCGCTACGGTCATTGGCCCCATAAAGTCATGTTCATAAGCAATTTCGCCAAACTGTTTACCGTGAATATCTAAACCAATAAGCTGATTAACAAAATCAATGAGCTGGCCATCACTATTGTTTTCAAGCTCAACGTTTTTAAATATTTCAGCTAAATAAGCAATGGCGTTAACGCCTGATTCCGGTTCAGATGAGTGAGCCGACATGCCTTTAACACTTATGGCCAGCGCGTTATTTTGCTCTGTAAAATTAAATTCAACTTGCTTAAGTGTGTTAGCTTTTGCTTTTAATTGATTAATTAATGTTTCGTTGGCGTTATGTAGTAATAGGCTGGCATCTTCAGGGATTTGACTGGCAAATGCGCCGCCGGTTACATCACTGACATACACACCTGTTTGTGGTGATGTTGCATCAAATGTTGGCGCAATTAAGCTCCAGCCTTTTTCAGCAACCACTACTGGGTATGAGGCATCAATGGTTACCGCATACTTTGGTTGCTGATAAGTTTTCATAAACTCAGTTAACGGCCCCCAGTCAGACTCCTCCGCTAGGTAAATCATTAATTCAATACGGTTATCAAGCGCTATGCCTTTATCTTTTATCGCCTTCATGGCGTACATTGCAGTCGCAATAGCGCCTTTGTCGTCTTCGGTACCACGGCCAATTAATTTATCCGGCTCTGAGGTGTCAATAATAAAAGGGCTTTGCTTCCATTTGCTGGCATTAGCAGGTTGTACATCGCCATGAGTTACTATGGTTACCTTATCAGTTTGTTGCCCCATACCAATAAGTACGGTGTAACCTAAATCTTGATAATCAAAACCAAGCTCAGCCGCTTTCATTTTTAGTAACGCTTTAAAGCCAATAAAGTCGGGATTTTGTGGTGCGCTAACATCACTTTTATTAACCGTTGGAAAAGACACCAAATTTGTGAGTGTATGTACTTGCGCACTTTGGTAGGTATTTACAGCGTAATCAGCCACGCTGTCATTAATTTTATTTAATTGTGCATGAGTATTAAAGGCCAATAAAGCGATACTAGCTAAAGCTAACTTTTTCAAAACAAATCCCATTTAATTAACAACCAAGAACCATAATTATAACGCCCTTGTTTAATAACAAACAACGCTTTGCGACAGAGCGTAAAACCGCCACTATATTTATCTAACAGCTTTACTAAAGATGCCTGTATAATGCGCACCTTAAAATTACGGGGTTAATCATGAATCGCAGAAAAAAGATCATTACAAAGTTTAATAACAAAGATAAGCGCGCAAATGCAAAATTACATAAAAGTAATAAACCTGCTTATGTGTCTAAAGCTGAACGTGAAAAATTAGCATTACTGGCTCAAGAACAGCTAACAGAGTCTATAAACGATGAAACATGTTTATAAATCAATAAAAACAAAAGCTTGGAACAAAAGTAAAATAAAAGTTAATAAATAGTTGCAAGTTGAACGCCTAACTGTAATATTGAACATTCAGCAGCAATGCTGAAACACACCAATAATCACTTAGGAGGCATAAATGAACAAACTATTTATTATCACTCCTAGTGCTCCTCAAGAATGTTCTGTCGACTATCATTTAAGTGAATGGTTCGACGAATAAAAAAACCTGAATAATTTAAAAGCAATAATGCCTCGCAGTAGGAAGGCTTCTATGTAATTAAAATTCAGGTAACAATAATGAAAAGAAAACTCTCAATTCTTAATGGATCACTAGCCGCGTGCATGTTTTTTTCGTTTGCAAGTAATGCTTGTTTAACAAACGAGGTTGAATCAAACGACACTGAAAGCAATGCAAATTCCCCACTTTGTAGTAATACCGCCGTTGCAGGCTCGTTGAGTCGAAATGATACTGATTGGTTTAGATTCGAACTAACGCAAACCGGACCTATTGAAGTTAATCTTGATCATCATACTCGTGATGACTTTGACTGGGCATTATATCAAGAAACGGGGTCGGCCCTAGCCGAAGGGGCGACCAGTAATGTGCCAGAAACAGGCAGTTATAACGCGCAATCAACGGGTACTTATTATGTAAAAGTAACGCGTTACTCGGGTACAGGTTGGTACGATCTAACAGTCAATTTTGGTGAAGGTAGTAACACCGGTGGCGGAAGTGGTAACGATGATTGTGGCTATAGTTCTCGCCCTGCAAAACCAGGTTCATTACAAGCATATTTACAAGGTGGCAGTGCTGATTCATGCAGCACATTAACAGCTGATCAAGGTGCTGTATTACTGATGGGTGGTGGCAGCGATGTTGATCAAGCATTTAGTAATCGCGTTGCCAACCATGTTGGCAGCGGTGCCGATGTTGTTGTGCTTAGAACCTCAGGTACTGACGCCTACAACGATTATTTACTGAACTTAATGAATGCCGACTCAGTAGAAACACTGATCATTGATACTCGCAACAAAGCGAATGATGACTATGTTGACTGGGCTATCCGCAGTGCTGAATTTGTATGGATTGCAGGCGGTGACCAATCTGATTATCTTAATCAATGGCAAGGTACAAAAGTACAAACCGCTGTGCAACACGTTTTTGATAAGGGCGGTGTCGTTGGCGGAACGTCTGCAGGCATGGCATTAATGGCAAACAGCGTGTACGACCCAGATGGCGTTGCTGGTGCAGTATCCGATGAAGTAGTCACTGACTTTTGCCATGAGACACTTAACTTCAGCAGTCGCTTTATTAATGTGCCTGTATTAAACAACAGCTTAACCGATACGCACTTCCAAGAACGTGACAGAATGGGGCGCGCCATCGTGTCTTTAGGCCATCACAGCAATCAGTACTTTTCTATTGCAGCCAGTGAGGCAACCTCACTGTTCATCGATGCCTCTGGTACAGGTGTTGTTGACGGCAGCAATGAAGTTTACATCTTTAAAGAAACGGCTAATACGCAAAGAGTGACATTGCAATGTGGCAGTGCTGTTAACTATCAAAATATTAATAGAGTAAAGCTACTACCTGGTGATAATTACAATGTGGTTAGCCACGCTCATAATGGTATGCAACTAGACGTGAGCATTAATGGTAATAACAACAACTTCTACTCCCCTATCAATCCTTATTAATCCCCCAGTTAAGAGCCCTTTGGGCTCTTTTTTAACTGTCGCAAAAATAATAACTAAATAAACAAAAACCTGATAATTACCTATTCGTTTTATATTCAAGCCACTTTGAAGCCAAAGGGTTAAAATAATGCGTATAACGGATCGCTACATAGCCAACCACAGCGCTTGCTACTAGCAGCTCAAATATCGCTAAGTAATGTATTTGATTTATAAACTGCATATCCACGTTCATCGTTAGCATCCAATCCGCGAGTTTAAATAACGCTGTAGCACCAATGACCATGGGAAAGGTAAATGCAGCAAACCCTGGGCAAAACCTGCGGCGTAGTAATTTAAAAAATGCCGTATAAATAATGAGTGTCATTAGTAAGGCAATACCAAATAATCCCCCAATGATCACTGGTGACGGTTGGGTCACCACAGTGAAATACCCCGCTAACGATAAACTTGCTGGCGCCGCTAAAATAGCCAGTGTAGGCTGTGCTGCATCAGGAATTTGCTCAGCAAATATTATCCGGTAAATCATTATCGGCAACATAACTGCGTACATTAACATGCCAAAATAAAGTGCCCCTTGTGCTAAAAATAGCAGTGCTGGGTTACCCGAGAACGCGACATCGGCAACAATAATCCCCACCGGTGGTACAAACCAACTTGGCACCATGTGTTCAATTTTAAATTCACGAACACGATGAATAATAAAGCTCAGTAAAAATCCCAAATGCAATAAAAATGCGCCTACCCAAAGCACATCCCCTGCTAATGGATTAACGTGCCCTAACGAATTAGATACCACCAACGTTGCCATAGCAAAAGTAGGCACCACACTGCCTACGACAGGGTGCGCTAAGTCGGCTTTTAGTAATTGCGGGTGCAGTAAAAATTTTAAGCCAAGTATTAATAATAATACGCTTGCAATTGCCGCCCCAGTGTATTGCGCTGCGCCATTTACATTGAACATATTTTCCCAAGCCCAACCAAGGCTGGCTATGCCTAATGCTAATCCGCCCATTGGGGTAGGTGCGGTTATTACTTTGGCTTTTATATAATTAAACATGTTTATACTCCACTCTCACTGTTTATCTTATAAAGAAGTTTAACCTTGCATTTTGTTTAGTTAAATCTAATTATATAGAACACACGTTCAGAAAAACTAAACACCAAGCTCATGAATATTTCTCTTAAACAACTTAAAGTGTTTGTAGGTATTACCCAGCATACAACGCTTAGCGCAGCCTCAGAGCGACTTTACTTGTCTAAAGCGGCACTCAGTATGTCTCTTAGCGAGCTTGAAAAACAATTAGGCCATCCACTGTTTGATCGGGTAAATCATCGCTTAATTTTAAATCAAGAAGGGCAAAAATTACTGCCCTTGGCAGATGAATTACTGCACAGAGCAAATGATATTAATACGCTTTTTTCGTCCCACGCAAAAGCCAGCGGCACGTTAAAAATAGGTGCCAGCGATACCATTGGTAATCATGTGTTACCCTCTATACTCAGTGGATTTCGCCAACAACAGCAGCATTATTCTCAGCAGGTTTTTATTTCAAATTCTGAGCTTATTTGTCAAAAACTGCGCGACTTTGAACTCGACATTGCATTAATAGAAGGCCATGCCCAGCAAAGTGACTTAGTCTCAACCGTGTTTAGTCAAGACACCATGTGCATAATTACGCCGCCATCCCACCCTTTAGCTAAAAAACCACAGCTTAGTTTTAATGACTTAGCAAACAGTCAATGGGTATTAAGAGAGACCGGCTCTGGCTCACGCTCATTCTTTTTACAAAACCTTGCTACGCATATCGATAATTGGAGCCAAAGCTTTGAGCTCAATACCACAGAGGCATTGATCAACAGCGTTGCAGAAGGGTTAGGACTGGGATGTTTATCGTCACTCGCGGCACAGTACGCTTTAAACGATGGCCGCGTTACGCAGCTTAACTTAAACCACTCCATGCAAAGACAGTTTTGGTTAGTGATGCATAAAGACAAATACAAAAATCCGCTGCTAACGCAGTTTATAGATTTTTGTCACAAGCAGAATTAAAAAATTAATAGTCATTAACTGTCAGATTCGATTAACCAAAAATCGAATCAGACGGCTCATACTAACTTACTCTCTCATCTTAAAACGCGTAACTCATAGCCAAATTAATAGAACGACCCTGTCCTGCTAATTGATTGAACCCCTGCGTTGAATCTTGTTTAAACTCAGCAATGCTTACGCCGCCCAGTGGTAATTCATAATACTCATCAAGCAGGTTGGTAATATCAACACTCACAGTCAATGCATCCCAACTGGCTTTTGAGCTTAAATTAAGTAAATGATACTGCTCGGTTTGGTTTTCTAGGCGGTTGCTATCTACGCGGGTTTTACTATCGACCCACTGCCACGTGAGTGCGTTTTCAAAGCGGCCTATTTGCTGGTTAATCGCAAAGTAGGTTTGCAGTGGCTTAATTTGATAAAGCGGCTGATTGGTATCGTCGCGCTTACCACGGGTATTGGTAATGTTAGCTTTTAACGACCAACTACCATACTGCTTAGACTCGTGCAGAGTAGCAACCGCATCTAGCTTTACTCCATAAAGCGTGGCATCTACGTTATTAAACATAAGTACATTACGAGTATTGGCAGCAAGCGCTGTGCGGTTAAAGCTTCTTACTCTGTTGACGTCAATATAATCATTTACATCGCTCACCCACGCATTAGCACTGATACGCCAGCTGTCGTCTTTAGCCATACGGGTATACGTAGTGCTAAGCGTATGTGCGGTTTCAGGTTTAAGGGCAATGTTACCAATATAGCCATTACCATCGCCGTACCAACCTATCATGGTGGTGGCCATATTTCCCACCCCCCAACTGTAACGTTCGTATAAATTAGGTGCGCGATTTTTACGAGCTAAACCAATTTGTAACTCGTCATTATTGCTTAGTTGATAGTTAATCAGCACGTTTGCATCGACTAGGTTGTCTGTTTGTTTTTTGTTCTGACCATTAAACTCTTTAGCGGCCATTGCATCACTTGGCATCGCCATGGCCATCGCACTCATAGCGACCATACCTGCGTTATATGCTTGTACATCGTCGGTATTGGTCATTACATTTTCAAATCGAACGCCTGCATTTAACCACCAGCGAGTATCTAATTGGCTTTCATATTCAGCAAGCAAGGCAATACGCTGACGCCGGCCGTTATTAATATTGTTGTAGTCATTTGGCCCCATCATCATTGAGCCTTCAACCGCAGGCCACCAATCATCAATATTCATATAATGGTACTCTTGGGCGAGTAATAACTGGCTGTTGTTATCAAGCGCTAATCGCCATTTTAACTGAGTGCTTATATCTTCGGCGTCGGTTTTCATTGGCATTTTTCCGGTTTTTTCTGCGCTGAAAAAGCCCATTTCATGCTTTACGCTATGCCAATTTAACTGCGCTTCAAGCTCACTGTTTGTAAAAGCACGCTTATACTGGGCAACAGCGCCATAGCTGGTGTTATCTGTCATATCCATATATTGGTTAGCAAAGCCTTGATAGGGTATTTTTTGATGGCTTAGCTTAACAACTAATTGTTGCTTATCATCGCGCATGGCAGCACTTAAACTATGGTTTTGCGCGCGGTACAGGGTATCGAGCACTAAATCGCCGTTACCATCTTCATAACTGTTAGCATCGCTAAACGCACCTTGATAATTAAAACTGAATACGTCGCTGGCAATGCGCATGCCCGCGCCTACCTTTTTGCCGTTATCTAGCGTATTGTATTGGGCTGATACGTAGCCAGAGTGCCAGCCAAGTTGCTTGCTTTCACTGTACTGAGGTGAAATAGAATTAACCGCGATCACCCCTGCAATATTATCGCCTCCCGCGCTTACCGGAGAAATACCTGCAACCACTTTGTAGCTACTAATTTGATTGGCTGAAATATACGACAGTGGCGGGTTCATTTGATTGGCACAGGCGGCGGTGATTTGCGCTCCATCGACCAGTACCGCCACTCTATCGCCCATTAAACCATTTAAAACAGGTAAGTTAGCCATGCCACCGGCGGCTGAAAAGTCCACACCTAAATCAGTTAATAACGATTCAGATGAACCTAACGATAGGTGTTTGTTTTGTGCTTGACCGTGTACTTCAATCACTTCAATTGAGGCGTCATCTGCAAAGGCAACAGGCGATAATACGCCACTTATAACAAGTGCCAAAGGCGATACTAAATAGGAGGTTAGGGGATTTTTTTTATCAGTCATTATTGATTTACCACAAAAATTTTGTGGGTAAATTATACGTGCTGCGGCAAGTTAAAAAGCGCGACATATTGTCGCACTTTGTTAATTTTTAACCCTGTTCGTCATCAAAAATGTCTTCTATTTTAAGTTTAAACAACCTTGCGGCCTTAAAAGCCAGTGGCAAGCTGGGATCGAACTTGCCCTTTTCAATGGCATTAATCGTTTGGCGCGATACATCCAACAGCTCGGCCAACTTTGCTTGAGTGAAATTATGCTCGGCTCTTAACACTTTTAATCTATTTTTCATTCATCACCTGCGCAATAGTGTTTATTAAGCACATACACACTAATTAAATACACCGCCCCCATTAAAAACATTAAGTCGGGTATTTGCGCTTTAAAATCAATTAAACCACTCAATTGTAAATTGGTGTATGCCAGCCCGCCTACTAACACTGCACCTAAGGTAAACCCCATGGCACTGAGATGTATTTTTTGCATTAATTCATCCATGCCTTGCAAATAGCGCTTGTTGGCTAAAATCATCCCTACGCCAGCAGCCAAATTTATAATAATAAAAAAGCCACTAATTAGCGCTGAACGATCCCAGATTAAAGTGGGGCCAAAGCTGCAAATAGCTAAAGTAAAAAGCCATATTAAGGTCCATTTAGCTAGGTAACTGGTATTTTTAATTTGGCGTTGTTTTAAATTTAATTCTGCTTTCATTGCCTTTATCCTGTTTTTAAAAGTAATGTTTACTTTACAAATATCATTCATGTCTTACAAAAAGTCAAGTTAACATTACACTTTAAATTTAACACTGCTTATTTTTGATTGCGTTAATACTTTGCTGAACTTACTTAACCGTCCTTTGGTTGGCTTAAGTTAAATTTTATTCATCTTAAATTATGGTTTAGTCCATGACGAAAGAGAGCTTTTAATTTAAAATGCACGCCTCTTTACTCCTCATTTCCACATTCAACTAAATAAGCGTGTGTGCTTTATTTTTAAACGCACTGACGTTTAGTTTGTTATTAAATTTTATTTATTATCTTCAAGGATTTATATGGCCGTTGATACTACATCGCCGTCGGGTCAGCCCAATAGAACCGCTATTTTAATTGTGCTGGCGTTGGGTACTTTTATTTTAGGGTTATCTGAATTTTCTATGATGCCTATGTTGCCATTAATTAGTGAGGCTTTTGGCAGTACCCCGTCACAAAGTGGTTATGCTATTAGTGCTTATGCTCTTGGGGTGGTGGTTGGCGCACCCATTTTAATGCTGGCAACGGCAAATATGCGAAAACGACGAGCGCTATTATTATTTTTAAGCTTAATGTGTATTTCAAACAGTTTAAGTGCATTAGCGACCTCGTTAGAACAACTGGTGCTGTTTAGGTTTTTAAGTGGCCTTCCCCATGGCGCTTATTTTGGTGCCGCGTTATTACTGGCCTCTGATATAGCACCGCAAGGAAAACGCGCTAGCTTTATGTCAAAAGTGTTTATGGGCTTAACCATAGCCACTATCGTTGGTGTGCCGGTGGTGACATTGGTTGGGCAAAATCTTAGTTGGCGTTATTGCCTCGCTGCGGCTGGGGTGTTGGCGTTTATTGCCTTTATTTTTGTGTATAACGTGGTGCCTAATGTTAAAAACACCCATACTTCTAACTTACTCAACGAATTAGGGGTGCTAAAAAACAAACTGGTTTGGTCAATATTAGGGATTGTTATTATTGGCTTTGGTGGCGTATTTTGTATTTATACCTATGTGGCCGATACGATCTTAGAGGTCACTCAGAGCGCGCCCTATACAATTTCAATTGCTATGGTGATGTTTGGTGTTGGCTCTACGCTCGGTAATTACGTACTAGGTAAAGCTGCCGATAAATCAGCGATAAAAACCACCGGATTTACGCTTGCCTCTACCATTGTTTTTGCATTTGCATATGTCAGTGCCAGCTATAATATTTATCTGCTGTATGCGGTTATATTTTTTATTGGCTGCAGCTTAGGGCTATCAACCTTAGTGCAAACGCTATTAATGGATGTATCACCTGACGGCCACGCCATGATTGGGGCATTAGTGCAGTGTGCGTTTAATATTGCAAATGCTATTGGCCCTTGGGTTGGCGGCATTGCTATTGCAAAAGGGGCAGCGCCAAATCAAACAGGCTATGTTGCTGCGGCTTTATTTTTAGGTGGGCTGTTAATGTGGCTGCTTAGTTATATACAAATTAGCGGCAACAAAACTAAACAGGCACAGCCTTGTTAATAAAAACAAAAAGAGCCGCTAAGCGGCTCTTTTTACATTTTACTCTTTAGCGTATTAAACGCTAATAGATGACATATCAATAACAAAACGGTATCGCACATCAGAGCGTTCCATACGCTCATAAGCGGTGTTAATTTCGTCTATGTTGATCATTTCACACTCTGGCAGTACGTTGTGCTCACCACAAAAATCAAGCATTTGCTGTGTTTCTGCAATGCCGCCAATTAACGAACCAGCCACACGACGACGACCCATTAAAAGAGGAACTGTGTTTAGCTCATCTACTGGGCCTACTTGGCCAACAATAACCAAGGTACCATCGATATCAAGTAGTGGTGTGTAAATTGATAAGTCATGCTTTACAGGCACGGTATCAATAATGACATCAAACGCTGACTGCGCATTTTTCATTTCATCATCATTGTTTGATACTAAATAATGCTGTGCGCCGAGCTTTATTGCATCTTCTTTTTTAGACTCTGTACGACCAATAACAGTAACGGTTGCACCCATTGCTACTGCATTTTTAACCGCCATATGACCTAATCCACCAAGGCCTACCACTGCAACACGGCTACCTGTTTTTACACCCCATTTATGTAACGGTGAATAAGTAGTAATACCGGCGCAAAGTAACGGTGCCACGCGCGATAATTCTAAGTTTTCAGGCACTGATAATACAAACTCTTCACGTACTACAACGTGTTTAGAGTAACCACCTTGAGTCATTTCGCCGTTAACTCTATCGGTCCCGCTGTAAGTACCGACCATGCCTTCACGACAAAATTGCTCTTCGTGATTATCACATTGGTCACAGCTTTGGCAGGAGTCAACCATACACCCTACGGCAACGGTATCGCCTTGTTTGTATTTTTTTACATCACTACCGACTGATATTACTTTACCTACAATTTCGTGCCCAGGAACTAATGGGTAATTACTACCCCCCCAGTCGTTACGCACTGCGTGTAAGTCTGAATGGCACACACCACAATATAAAATTTCTATTGCTACATCGTTATTTCGTAAATCGCGGCGCTCAAAAGAAAACTCTGTAAGCTCAGAACCTTGGCTTTTTGCTGCATATCCGACTGTTTTCATAATAACTCCATAGTTTATTAAAAATCATACACAGTATACACTGTCAGCTATGAACATAAGCTGATCATGTGCAACTGCAAATAGCCCCGCAAAGTGCAGGGCTGTTTTTCTGTTATCAATTATTCCACAACAACGGCATTTAACTCGTCAATCAGTGTTTTAATACGCTGCGCATTTTTACCTAAATCACTTTTACCAATGCGTGATTTACTGCGTATATCGACCACGCGTTTACTGCCTTTATCGTTAATACGAACCACAACATCGTCTTTAAAACCAAACCATGTTGTGGTGTCTGTTGCTTCAACAATGCCATTATTAACATCACTATTAACCAGTTCCCAGCCTAAGTTTTCCATTGCTTTAGTGATTGCTGCCACCAGCTCTGTTTGGGTTTGGTTGTACTCGAGCGGTTTTAGCTCTGGGTACGCTTTACGTTGCTGCGCTGCCGTTTCTTCACCCGCGTAAGCAACCGGGTTTGGCGAATCTGCACGCAAAGGCACAACCGCAACAAACTTAGGTGGGTTAATTAAATCGGTAGAAATATCATGAATTGGCGGAACACTTTTTGCTGTATTCATCATGTTAATCGGCATTGCAATCGCAACAGCTGCAAAAATAACCGTGACCACTGCACTGGTTAGGCTCACTGTTTTACGCATGAATAGCACTTGAACTAATAATAAGGCTAATGCTGCCCCACCAACATAAACGCCTAATCTAAAACCAGCAAAGGCAGTACCTAACTCAACCATATTAAATTTATAAAGGGGTCCCGGTAGTACCACCATTAAAAAAGCGATAAGCCCAACTAAGGTCACTAAATGTTTCATTGCCTACTCCGTTATTGTTATATGGTTATTGTTTTTTAAACAGCTTTATACTGTTAACACTCCAATTTAGATTACTATGACCGATAAGTATCTATAAAGTCATAATTTATTGCCCTTTTAAAGTAGATAACTTGACTCCTTGGTAAAAATCAACAAACTACGGGGGTAAAATTATCAGGGTATTATTATTTATGAAGACAGAGATTAGTTATCGATTTGAATCATCCCAAGTTGCAAACCGTTTTTTACACGAATTAAAAGATTGGCCAGTCAATGACGTAAAAACACGTCTTTTTAATGGCGGCGACAGCGTTAAAGTAAGCTACGAATATGATGAAAGCGGATTTGATTATACGGTTGCCGAACTTGATGATTTAGCCGAGCAACACGGCGGACAAGAAGTATCGAGTTAAGATACTTATACCTACGCTCAATAGCCACAACACACTTTGTAGCCATGCCTGCATTGTAAACTTTAAGCTTACAAAGTTATGTAGCAATAGGTATTACACAACGTATTAAAGACCCCATACCCACTTTACTTTCAACCTCTATAGTGCCATTGTGCTCTTTAAGTACATTGTAAACTATAGCCATTCCCATACCAGTGCCTTGGCCTACGGGTTTAGTGGTAAAGAAGGGATCGAACATTTGTTTAAGTGTATCAGCGTCCATTCCACAGCCGTTATCTGCCACCTCTATGTAAATATTGTTTTCATTGGCAAACAGCTTAACACTTATTTTTCCTTGCTGATCGCGCAAATCGTCGCAGGCGTGTTTGGCATTAATTAATAAGTTTACAAACACTTGTTTCATCGATGATATATTACACCGTGTTAGAGGTAACTTTTCAATGTGTAACTCTATAGCACATGTCCCTAGCTGGTTGTCGAGTAGTTTTAGTGTGCTATTGAGTGATTCTGTAATATCTGCCATTGCAGTTACGTTGTCTTTTAGGCTTGCAAAGTCAACAAGGTTATTAACAATATGAGCGATACGTTCTAATCCCTCTTGGGTATCATCAACTAAGTCATCAATATCGTCCACAATAAAGCTTAAATCGTTTTCTTGATTGAGCTGAACTAAAATAGACTCTAACTGCGATACTGAAATCGATTTATCTACAAATTGTTGAGCCGCCGTCATTAACGAAACCAACACGGGCTTTATAAATTTTATACTTTCTACATTGCTGGTTATGTAAGCAAGCGGGTTATTTTTTTCGTGGGCCATCCCAGCAGAGAGTGTCCCTAGCGTGGCCATTTTTTCACTTTGCATTAAGGTTATTTGTTGGTTTTTAACCGTTTCGAGCTTTTCTTCCAGCTCTTGATTAACAATAAACAATGCCCGTGTTTTGTCTTCTAGTAGGGTTTCTAATTGATCTCTGGCTGATTTTTCGCGCAAATACGCTTTTTTATAATTGTAGTCGTCTTCAGCCATGGGGAGTCTCATATTTTATTTCAATTAAACACGAATCAAACCCATCATGCATACACTGGGCATGATTAAGTTTAGCATCAACCCCATAATGAGCCGCAGCACCAAAAATAAGCCCTTCGGCGCACATACAAAGCTGTCGCTTAGAGTTGTAACGCATTAAAATAAACCCGTCTTCAATAATTTGGGCGTCAATTTCAGGTAAATTAGGCTCATGATAAAGCTTAGCTACTTCAACATGAATTACTTTATCAATACCAATAATGAGATCAGCAAAACAATTAAAGTTAGCAACAATGCTTGGATGACGTGCCTTTAAGTGAGAAAATAAATACTCTCCAAAGGCCTTTAATACCTCTGGCATAGACATAGAAAGTGCAGTTGCTACATCTTGTGCTAAACCAACTATTTCTTCATCTGGATAACTTTCTGCAGAAATATAAACACGACCCTCCGGTGCATTTTTTTCAAGTAAGTCGTCCCATGCTGCCATGCCACGTTTTTCAATAACCAGTGCCTCAAGCCCTCTAAAGATAACGCCTTTCATGCATGTTCCCTCTATTATCACTTTTAGATTGTTAGCTGCATCTTCAATTAGTTACAAACGCTCGCTACCTTACTGCTCATATGTACACTAGGGTAATAAGTCTTACCCAGTAAAATATCAGCATTAAAGTAATAATAGTTTAGTCGCTTGTAAAACGCCCAAAAATGTTCGTTATTTGTATGGTCAACGTTTAACATTAAGTGACATTAAGGAAGCGTGATCACATTCTGCTTTTTACTCTATTGGTGGCAACGCTATTGGCAGGATCGTCTGGCCAAAAGTGCTTGGGGTAGCGCCCTTTCATCTCTTTTTGTACCTCGCGGTAACTACTATTCCAAAAATGTGCTAAGTCTTGGGTTAACTGTAGTGAACGCTTGCCTGGCGATAACAACTCCATTAGCAATGCTAATTTACCGTTAGCTAGCATAGGTGTACTGGTTAAACCATATACCTCTTGCATGCGCACACTAAGCTTGGCAGGTCCATCAAGTTGGTATTCAATTTTTATGTTAGAGCCACTTGGTACTGTTAGTCGCAGTGGGAGTAAAGATTTTAGCTCGCTTTGCTGTTGCCAATTAAAACAGTTTTGTAGTGCCTCAAAATAATTAAACTTTTTAAGTTGCTCAAGGGTTTTAATATCTTCAAGGTATACCCCTAACCAATCACCTGCTGTTTCAATGAGCTGCTGCTGATTAATAACAGGAAACTGTTCTGGCATCAATTTGCTGGCTAGGCACATTCTAATAAGTAACTGCTCACTTTCTTTTTGCTCGTTAAACAGTGAAAAGCCCTGCTTGGCAAACACACTAAGCCATGCCTTGGCACGCTCTGTTTTATCAAGCTTATGTTTACTTGGTTGGCTGCTAAGGGTAATTTCTCCAAGTTTTACTTCATCTTGATGAATAAACCTAGCAGCTTTTTCATCAAACTCGCAGCGGGTCAACTCAGTGAATAAATGCGGTAAATACTCTTTAAGCGCTAATGGATTTAGCGCCGTGGCCGCAAAAACTCGCCCGCCTTTGTGTCCGCCCATACTGGCAATAGCTATATATTCGTCATTATGCCAGTAGTCAGGGTTTAGCTCGGCCCCTGCGCCATTAGCAAGTAAGTAGCCATTACCGCGTTTTTTAGCGATGCGATCTGGGTAGGCAAGCGACACTAATAAGCTTAAATGATCGGTGTTTAAATCTGTTTTGCTGTCGGTAAATTTTAAGCGTTTTAACCAATAATTTAATTGTTGCTTAAACACAGGATGCGGACGCTGCTGTTGACTATGCAGTGCTAGGTTGAGCTCATTGGCAGTGCTAACTCGGCTTTCTAGTAAGGCGACTAAATAAATAGCTAAGCGATAAATCCCACTTAACTGTGGTTCTAGCATTTGCGCTTTTAATAACATGTGCGCTAGGCGAATATCGGCACCAAAGCCCAACATTTTACTCCCCAGTGCGGTGAGCTTACCGTGGCTATCTATCGCTTCAAGCATAGATAATAAATTGGTAGCTTGGTTGCATTGTTGCTCACTCGGCGGGTCAAGTAAGGTGAGTTCACTAATGCTTGCGCCCCACTGCTTCGCCTCAAGCATCAGTTGGCTAATATCTGAGGTCAAAATATCAGGGTTATCGTGGCTGTTTCGTCGCTCAAAAGTTTGTTTTGAACCTAAACGATACACAACCCCTGGTTCTATTCGTCCTGCACGCCCTGCGCGTTGTACTGCCGATGAACGAGATATACTTTGAGTCGTCAGCTCAGTTACACCGGTTTTTAAATTAAAGCTGGCTGCACGGCGCTTGCCGCTATCAATCACAATTCGAATGCCTTCAATGGTTAAGCTGGTTTCGGCAACATTGGTGGTCAGTACTACTTTTCGCATCCCTTGAGGCGCAGGTGCTATTGCAGCTTGTTGATTGGCTTTATCTTGCTCACCAAATAAAGTGGCGACTAGGCAGTTACTAGGTAAGTCGCTCAATGCTTGTTGCACGCGCAGTATTTCTCGTTGGCCGGGTAAAAATACCAGCGCACTGCCGGTTTGCTCATTGAGTGCTTGTTTTATAATAGCGGGGATGGCATCAAGCCAGCGGCTTTCATCTTTTATTGGGCAATATATTTCGTCAATCGGGTAACTTCGCCCGCTTGACTGAATAACTGGGCAATTAAAAAATGCGGTATAACGATCGCTATCGAGGGTGGCCGACATCAGCATAATGGTTAAATCTTCACGTAGCGCCGCTTGCGATTCTAAAGCAAAAGCCAGCGCGGTATCTGCTGCGATAGAGCGCTCATGAAACTCATCAAAAATCAGTAAATCAACATCACTGAGTTCAGGGTCATTTTGTAACATGCGTGTCAGCATGCCTTCGGTGACTATTTCAAGGCGCGTGTGTACGCTTACTTTACTCTCACCTCGCATCCGTAAACCGACACTTTGCCCCAGCGTTTCGTTTTGGCAATGCGCTAAATAATTGGCAATATTACGTGCAGCTAAGCGCCGAGGCTCCAACATCACTATGTGTTTATAAGGCCCATCGCGCATAAGCTGTAATGGCAACCACGTTGATTTACCTGCACCAGGCGGCGCTTGCAGTAAGGTGATTGGGTTGGCTTTTAATGCATCAATGAGTGAGTTATATATTTCTTGAACCGGCAGCACGCTATTTACCCTAAATTACTTTGTCGCCATTGTAGCAAAAATTAGCAGTTATTTATGTAGGGTACGACTATGTGCTTGGCTTATCATTTCATCTAAAACTTTAGCTTCTTGTTGCTGCGCTTGGCTTTGAAAAGCACGGTGCCTGTTGCTTACTATCCCTTCTATGCCTTTGGTAAAGCTCATTTGCTTAAAACAAGCTTGCTGTTGACGTAATTCATCTTGCTGTGAATCATGAATCCGCGCTTGTTGCTGCGCTGACAAACCAGACAAAATACGCTTCATCCCTGATAAATTTTGTAAGCTTAGCGCCGAGCTCATTTGCTGGTTTTTATCCATACTGTTTATGTGCTGCTGTAGCTGCGATAGTCGCTGCTGCTCTAAGTTACTTCTTTGTTGTAATTGAGTTTGCTCGGCCAGCATTTTATCTAATTTTTGTTGTTGTAATCCTAAAAATTTATTAAGCATTCAGTTCACCCATCACTGCATTTAACTGATTCACTGACTGTGAGAAATCCACTTGTTCGTTCAATCCTTGGCATAGAAATGATTCGATTTGTGGATACAAATTTACCGCACTGTCGAGTTCCGGGTCTTTACCTGCCTGATACGCCCCTAAAGGTATAAGCTCATGTACTTGCATATAGCGGCTATAAAGTTTTTTCAATTTATAACAAAAGCTTAGCTGCTCATCACTCACTATATTTGGCATCACTCGACTAATCGATGAACCAATATTAATGGCCGGATAGTGGCCCTTTTCTGCTAAGGTGCGATCTAAAACTATGTGACCATCAAGGATTGCTCTGGCATTATCGGCAATTGGGTCTTGTTGATCATCCCCCTCAGCCAATACCGTATAAATGGCGGTCATGCTGCCTTTACTTTTTTCACTATTACCTGAGCTTTCGACCAACTGGGTTAATTTACTAAATACCGATGGCGGGTACCCTTTAGATGCGGGCAGCTCGCCTACCGATAGGCCAATTTCACGCTGTGCTTGCGCATAGCGGGTTAATGAGTCCATTAATAGCAATACATTTGAGTTTTTATCTCTAAAATAGGCCGCCAGTTTATGACTAAGCTCGGCGGCTTTAATACGCAATAAGGGAGAATCGTCCGCCGGTGATGCAATCACAATAGCCTTTTTTAACCCTTCTTTACCTAAGCTTTGCTCAATAAAATCTTTTACTTCCCAACCACGCTCACCGACTAGGCTTACAATGACTACATCGGCCGAGGTAAAGCGGGTCATCATGCCAAGTAATTTACTTTTACCCACACCCGAACCTGCAAATAACCCTAACCGCTGGCCTTTACCCACACTAAATAGGCTATTAATAGCGCGAATACCCACATCTAACGGCTCGGTAACGCCTTTGCGCTCCAGTGGCGTTAAAGAATAATCGTTACTCAATTTACAAGCACCCATTGTGCTGTCTTGTTCAAGTGGCCCTAGGTTATCAATGGGTTGCATTTGCGCATCAATTACTCGCCCCAATAACTTTTCTGAAATAGCCACATGGCTGTTTTTTATAACTGGTCTGACTCGCCCACCAGAATATAAATTTTGTATTTTTTTCAAGGGCATTAAATAGGCTTCATCTTGATTAAAACACACAACTTCAGCGTCATACCAGTGACCGTCAACACTCTCAACTTGGTACTTTTCGCCCATAGCGAATTGCCCACCCGTCGCGGTAAGTGTTAAACCATTGACTCGTGTTAAACGACCATAGCTTTTAACTAATTCAGGCGGGGTTAGCGCTGTCAGCGCAGATTTTAAACTAGTGTGTAGGGGGTTAGTCATGTGGCTGCGCTTTGAGTATTTCAGGTATCACTTCACCCAGTAAGCTTTGTAGGCGCTCTGAAAAAGAAAACCGATGTGTTTGTTGCTCTGCCACCAGTTCAACGTCTCCACTGATCAGAGCCTCATCAAAGTAAATCGGCACCGAAAATTCAGCTAAACGCGCATCATTAAAGCAGTGGCGATCAGCCCCTGAGATCATAACTTTTGTTACTACATCACGATTGCTAAGCAAGGTAATGGCTTTTTCAATAAGCTGCGCGCGTATTTCGGGGCGTACTTTTAGCTCGCAGTCAATAACGTGCTCTGCTAACGTGCTTATCATCAAGGCAATGTCTTGTTTAAACTCATCATTAAAGTTAAGTAGTTCGTTATTCGCTTTGTCGAATAAAGTGTTAAAACGTTCAATAAGCTGTGTTTTTTGCGCTTCAAGACACTCAGCAACACGCAACTCTATTTGTTGCTCCATTTGCTGCTCTAATTCACTTTGCTTATTGGCAGCACCTTGCGCAAGGCCTTTTTCATAGCCCTGCTGTAAACCAACACGCTGAGCAGCATCTAAACGCTCTTGCAGCGTTTGATGTTGCTCATTTTTATTTAAAGTGGGAAACCTGAATACTTGACTCATAGCTAGCCTGCAGTCTCTTCTTCAAATAAGCGATATTCAATATCACCTTGTTTGCTCATGTCTCTGACAATCGACATAATTTCTTTTCTGGCGGCAATGACTTTGCTCAGTGGTTGTGCACTTAAGCCGTCTATTTGCTGTTGGTACACTTGCGCTAAACGTTTAGGTAGTGCACCTAAAACACGCGCTAAAAACTCACTGTTCACACCCTTTAATGACATCGTCCATAACTCATCAGGAATGTCATTAAGCAACAAGGTTAATGTCTCGTCTGTTTGCTTAATTAAGCTGTCAAAATCGTACATTTTTTCTTGTATTTCATCAGCCACGTTAGTGTTATGTTTTTTCATTAGTTCGATAATTTGGCTCTTATTACCGTTATAACGATTCATAATTTCAACTGCTTTATCCACACCATTAACCTGCGCGCCCACTTGGCGACCAACAAATTCAATACACGACTCAAGCGTTAAGCGCACATCATCAATAACGTGTTCACTCACTTCACGAAGACTGGCAATTCGATACAGTAAATCATCATGCTTCGATTCTGGAAACAGTACAATAATGGCTGAGGCTTGCTCTGGGGGTAAAAAGGCCAAAAACAGCGCTTGCATTTGCACATGTTCTTGCTCTAAAAAGCGTACAATAAGCTCTGGCGGGATCCACTCTAAACGACGTAAATCGTCATTCATGGCACCACCATAAATATCATCAAGCATAGTTTTGGCAAGCTTACGGCCGACGGCTTTATCAAGTGCTCGCTCTAAATACACACGCGACGCGCCATTGACGCCACTTTCATTGCGGTAGCAATCAAAAAATTCACTCAAGGTGCCTGCAACATCATGTTGAGTAACGTTTGAAATTTTAGCCATACGCTCAGAAATAGCCTGCACTTCACGGCGGCCTAATTTACGAATAACACTGGCGGCGTTTTCCTCGCCCATACTTAGCAATAAAATAGCGGCACGATCTAATGCCGGTAATTGTGAGCCTTTATCAAGCTTTTCTTGATTCAATTTCAACTCCTTGTTCTACCCAATATTTTATTACCGATGTGACACGCTCGGTTTCTTTATTAGCAAGTAACTGCATGTGCGCTATCTGTTCTTCAAAGTCATTGCCTATTTGCGGTAACGACATATTTTGATGTTCGCTTGCGCCCTCTTTGGCAGTTAAGTTTTCTATTTGCGATTTCGCATTAATGGCTTCATCAAGCGGACTACTTTGTCTTTCTGTTGCAGAGACTGACTTAACCTCATTATCTGTGGTTGCCATGGCGTTGTTTGCGTCGTTACTTTTGCCTTTAATTAAGTGATTAACTAATGGACGCACGCCAAATAAAATCAGCAATAAACTAATTAAAGTGCCAACAATATAACGGGCATACTCTTTAAGCTCTGGCATTTGCCACCACTCAAGGCCTTCACCTGGGGCAAGTATTTTTTGTTCTACAAAGGCAAAGCTAGTTATGTTGAATTGATCGCCGCGTGCGTCGTTAAACCCCGTGGCTTTTTTTACCATTTCACCTAATGAAGCGAGCTTTTCTTCGCTCCAGCCATCAGCAGTACCTGCTACTTGCTCATTAATAAGTACCGATAAGCTCATGTTTTTAATTCGGCCTACTTCAAATTGGGTGTGAGTGACTGAGCGGCCATTTTCAAACTGTCGCTTGCTCTCACTTCGTTGTGAAGTACGCTCGTTGTTTTCATCTTCAGCTTGTTCATTAGGCACTGGTGGCTCATTAGCTAAAGAACCCGGAATGCCCGCCGCCAGCTGATCTAGGGTGCTATCAGATTTAATAAACTCTTGTGTTAATACATTTTGTGGGTCAACCATTTCACGGGTTTCTTCTACCACGCTAAAGTCAACATCACTTGAAACCTGAATTCTAAAATTGCCTTCGCCTAAAATGGGCAACAACATAATAGAGGCACGTTGCTCTATGTTGCGCTCAACTTTTTCGATAAAGGCGAGTTTTTTATCGGTTTCTTTGCCTACTGGGGTGGTATCAAATAAGTCGCCGCTGAGTAATTTACCGCGCTGATCCACCACCGACACAGAACGAGAATCAAGCCCTGGCACACTGCCAATAATCAGTGCAATAATGGCTTCAACTTGTTCCGGTTTAAGCTCATGGCCTGGCGCTAAATCAACCATCACAGACGCTGCGGTTTTTTGCTCAGTACGACCAACAAACAAGCTGCGTTTAGGTACCGCTAAATGTACGCGCGCGTTACGAATACCTTGCATGTTAATAATGGTGCGCGCCAGCTCACCTTCTAAGGCATGTTGGTATTGCATAGATTCGATAAATTGACTGGTGCCCATAGACACTTTATCGCTAATATTTTCAATTCCCTCAGGCATAGAGGCTTTTATTCCTCTGGCTGCAAGCGTAATACGTGCATCCGCCAGCTTTTCTTGAGGAACCAAAATATTACCGCTATCGGTATCAATGCGAAACGTGATTTGCTCTTTATCTAAAATCTCTAAAATATTGGCTTTATCGTAGCTTTCTTGGTTACCGTAGAGCGGCACGTAGTTTTTAGCCGATGTCCATAAAATAAGGACTATGGTTGCCGCTACTAATGTCGCTAGTAGAGCAATGGTCGCGACACTTCTGTCACCTGAGCTACCAAAATTTAATTTATTTGAGAGATTAACCACTCTTTCTTTTAGGTTATTCTCATTTTGCTCAGGTACTTTTGCTAATTCTCCTTTCATATCAGCCTCTACAGTGACATGCGCATGACATCATCAATGCCATTGAGCACTTTATTGCGCATTTCCATTAGCATAGAAAAACTAAGCCCTGCTTTTTGACTGGCAATCATCGCCCCTACTACGTCTTCACTTTCACCGGTATCAACGGCTTTTACCATCTCACCAGCTATATTTTGTTGGGCGTTGATAGAGCGAATAACATGCTTAAAATCTTCACTAATATTTACATTTTGATTACTGATAGCAGCCGGCTCTATACTTTCTGGACCTGCAATTTTTTGCATGTCCATCATTTTGCCCAGCATCATTTGTTGACTTTCAATTGGCGACATTTTATTTTTCCTTCAAATTATGCAATTGCATCAATATCAATACCGCATTCACGCATTGCGGCAATTTTGTATCTTAATGCTCGGGTAGTTACCCCAAGCGCCTGTGCTGTTTGGGTGCGATGCCCTTTAAATCGACTCAACAAACTGTATATGTAATCAAATTCTGCCTGCTTTTTATTTTCTTTTAACTGGGTGGCACAATAAGCTGCCGCCGCCGGTGAGCATTGCGGTAAATTTAAGTCTTCAACCTGAATCTCTGCCCCTCTGGCCATCACTAAGGCGCGTTGGATTACGTTTTCAATTTCACGCACATTCCCTGGCCAGTTGTAACAAATCATCACATCTTCTGCTTGTTTACTAATATGAAACTCAGAGTTGCCATATTTTTTGATAAAGTGATAAGCCAATGGGATGATGTCATCAACACGATCCCGAAGTGCAGGCCAACTAAGTGGTAATACATCTAAACGATAAAATAAGTCTTCACGAAAAGCGCCTTGCTCAACCTGTTCACGCAGTACGCGGTTGGAGGCGGCAATAATGCGTATATCTAAATTGATTTTTTGATGACTACCCAGTCTTTCAACTTCGCGCTCTTGCAATACGCGCAGTAATTTAGCTTGAAGTTCCAATGGCAGCTCAGTAATTTCATCGAGTAAAATAGTACCGCCATTGGCTAATTCAAATTTGCCTGGCTGGGTATTTACAGCGCCGGTAAACGCACCTTTATTAAATCCAAATAACATAGCTTCGAGCATATTTTCTGGGATAGCAGCACAGTTAACTGCAATAAATGGCTTATCTTTGCGATCTGAAGCTTTATGAATAAAGTGCGCGAGCTTCTCTTTACCTGTTCCAGACTCGCCGGTGATTAACACGCCTGCTGAGGTATGTGCAGCGCGGTTGGCTAAACGTAATACTTGCTGTGATTTAGTAGAAACAGCGATTAAATCTTCAAACCCATGCTTCATTGAATCAGTGTTTCTGATTGTTTTTTTAAGCTGTTCAGCAAAGAAAGGTTTTAAGAGATAATCAACAGCGCCACCGGTATTAATTGTTTTTGAAGCAATTTCACTTTGCGATGAATCCACTAAAGTAACAATTTGTGAGGTTGGGCATGTTTTGCGCAGTAATTTTACTAATTCAACAAGCTCGAGTTGTTGAGTATCAGCATCAACAAACACGAGCTCCGGTTTACTAATAAGACAGTGACTAACCGCATCGCTGATAGAGTTTGTATGCAAAAACTTAAAATTTTCGGCAAATACAACTTGCTGAATTTCAGGCGTTGGCTGTTGTTCACTGATCCATAAGAGGTATCTTTGACTCATATAATTCCCTTACGATGCAATTAACTTGAGTGTCTGAAAAGACGAACTAAAACACGGCGATTAGACGATGCGCCCTGCTTTGAATTTTTAATAATGGGGTAGCGTTGACCATGCGCTCTCACTTCTAACATGTCTTTGGGTAAACCAAATTCAATGAGTCTTGAAGCTACGTCATCCGCTCTTTCTTTTGAAAGCAGCCGATTAGATAGCGGCGAGCCTGTATTATCGGTGTGGCCATCCACAAGTACTTTACTAACGCGATTGTCTAAAGAAATATAACGCACTAAATCCTTTAGAAATTTTAAGTCTTTTTCAGCTGTTACCGTGCGCTGCCCGCTGGCAAACTGTAACTGATGATCACGTGCTTGCTCCCAAGAAAGCGGAGAAAGGTTATTTAAACACTGTTGATAATCTGCAACTATTTCATCGCTATGGGTATTGGTAAACGTTAGGCGCAACTGCTCATCTTTAAAGCTGACTAAAGTGTCTAACCAACCACCTTGCTTAATTAAACGAAGTAAAGCACTTACATCCGCTGAAAATTGCACTTTATTGTCTTCGATATCTGTTGATGTGAAGTTAAGTGGGGTGAGTACTGTATTTGCTGATTGCCAATCGGCTTTGCGTGATGAAACGTGCAAGCGGGTTATTGGCTTATCTTTTAAAAGCCAAGTAAACACAAGTTGTTGCTGCTGTGCTGGCACGGTTTTAACTTCAAGCAACGCATAATTTTCAAAGCGCTGTTGTAGCGAACAAGCGAAAGAATCGCCCTTAACAGTCCAAGTCGAGTTTTCATAACTTTGGACCAGATTTTGTTCTGCAGCCTGCCCTGATTGCGTTAAAAATAATGCACAAGGAAGTGCAAATTTAATAATGTTAGGAAATCCGTTCATGAGTATTCCGTATAAGTTTAGAGAACAATTAAGTTTTTTAAATGAATAGCGAAATACAACAAATACAAACAAGGTATTAATTAATATCACTAAGTTAATGTAACCCCACGATCGTAGCGATTGCCTTAGACTGGAAGCTTTGCGTCCTATGCTTTCGCATAGTTTGCCATTTAATTTACTTATGCATTGTTTTTTACCAACATAAAAACTAGTAACTATGTATAATAAAAACAATAGACTATAGTTAAATAGGATTAATTGCAAATATTACTTACAAAATTCATGCTAAGTTCATTTGATAGATGAAATCTAACTAATTATCCCAACGATCCGAGTATATCAACACGAATGGTATCTGGAATTTCATTATAAGAAAGAACTACTAAGCTGCCTTTAGTAAAGGTTTTGGCGTAACGTGCCAGCAAGGGTCGTAACTGTGGCACCACAATTAATGTAGGTGTTACCCCTCTTGATTTCATATCTTCGACAATCAGTGGCATAGTGCGTTGAAATTGGCCTAGTAAATTAGGGTCAACCGCAAAACTATCCAGTACAACTTTGCCTGCTTGCATCGCTTGGTCGAGTGAGCTTTGTAAGGTACTTTCTAGTTTTTCATCTAAGCTGTAAGCACTGAGTTCATCACGATTACCCATTACCTGTTTTACTAATACTTTTTGCAAAGCACAGCGCACATCTGAAACCAGTAGAATAGGATCTTTAGTTACCTCAACACTGTCAATTAAAGTGCCTGCAATGGTGACAATATCTTTAATGCTAATGTGCTCTTTAAGCAATAAACGAATGACTTTAAGCTGCAAGTTAGTGGGTAAGGCTTTTTCGAAGGTTTCCGCTAAGCTAGGTGAAATCTCTTTTAAACGCTCATTGAGTTTTTGTACATCCTCATAACTGAATAGCTCATCTAAATGCTCTTTGATCACCTTACCAGTGTGTGTGGCAATAATGGTGCCTAAATCTACCACTGAGTAGCCCATATTCAACGCTTGGGTTTTGCTGTCATCTTTTATCCATACAGCTTCAAGCCCATAAGCAGGGTCGGTGGTTATTTCACCATCTAGCGAGCCATATACATCCCCGGTATTTAACGCCAGTAACTCTTTGGCATTCACATTGGCACTGGCAACGGGTACACCCGCTAAGTTTACTTTGTATTCTTGTGGATTTAGTTTCAGGTTATCTTTTATTCTGATCTCCGGTAATAAAAACCCAAGTTGTTCAGAGAGATTTTTACGCACACCTCTTAAGGTTTTTACCAGCTCTTCCCCTTTGTCTTTATCTGCTAAATAAACCAAACGAAAGCCAAGCTCAACCGACAGCTTATCAACATGAGAAATATCTCCCCACTCTAAGTGAGCTTGTTGCTCACTTAAAATGGTGTCGGTCATCTGCTCTGCTTCAATTAAGGAGTTATCGGGGAGAGAGCGCTGCAATCGCCAAGCAACATAAAACAATGGCGCAGCAAATGCTAAAAAGGCGACAGTTGGCATCCCTGGCACAATACCAAGCGTGACCATGATTAAAGCGGCGGTAAAAATAACACGCGGAGAGGCAAGTAACTGCTTACCGACTGCTTCACTCACATCACCTTCATCGTTCATTCGCGTAACAATAATTGCAGCAGCAACGGCTAACAGCAACGAGGGGATTTGTGCAACTAAGCCATCACCTATGGTTAATAGGGCAAAACGTTGAAACGCTTCGGCTAAACTTAAACCATGTTGAAAAGCACCTATTGATACACCACCGAGTAGGTTAATCACTAAAATAATTAAACCGGCAATGGCATCACCGCGCACAAACTTTGAGGCACCATCCATAGAGCCATAAAAATCGGCCTCTTGGGCTATGGTGCTGCGTCGCTCTTTTGCTTGCTCAGGGCCAATTAATCCAGCATTTAAATCCGCGTCAATTGCCATTTGTTTACCGGGCATAGCGTCTAGAGTAAAGCGTGCAGCCACCTCAGAAATACGCTCACCGCCTTTGGTAATAACCACAAAGTTAATCACCATTAAAATAACAAACACCACAATACCAACGACGTAGTTACCGCCTATAACCACTTCACCAAACGCTTGGATAACGCGACCTGCCACATCGGAGCCTTCATGGCCATGCAGCAATACCACACGTGTTGAGGCAATGTTTAGTGTTAAACGCATCAAGGTGGCGACTAACAAAATAGTCGGAAATACAGAAAAATCGAGCGGCTTTTTAGTAGATACCGCCACTAACAATACAATCACCGACAATACAATGTTAAAAGTGAATAATGCATCTAATAGCCATCCTGGTAATGGCAAAATAACCATCGACAAAACAGCTAACAGCAAAATAGGAATAGCGGTGTAAGGTTGAGTAAAACTGCGCCAGTTCAAATTATAACTCCAACATCTAAGGTTTCTGTAAGTTTTTAGGGATTGTTAATTCAGGTAAGGCTGCGGGTGCTTGCCCACGTCCTTGCTTGTATGCTTTTAGTTGCAATACATAGGTCAGTACATAGGCAACTGCGCTGTATAAGCCGTTGGGCACTTCTTGGTCGACCCGGGTCGAGAAATAAATAGCCCGTGCTAATGCGGGGATTTCTATTATTTCTTTGTTATTCATACGGGCCACTTCGCGTATTCTCAGCGCCATTTCATCCACGCCTTTGGCGACAACATAAGGGGCTTTAGCTGCCTCTTCACTGTACTTTATTGCCACAGCATAATGAGTTGGATTGGTGACAATGACATCGGCAGTGGGAACGCGCTCTTCAATTTTTCGGTTTGATTGCTGATACTGTATTTGCCTAATTTTATTTTTAATTTCAGGGCTACCGTCAGAAGATTTACGCTCTTCTTTTACCTCTTGGTGGGTCATTTTTATTTTATCGGCAATCTGTTTTTGCTGAAAAGGCACATCAATAACTGCAATAAAAAGTAGTAAAGTTACCGTGATCATTAACGATAAAAATAACAGTTCAATACCTTGGCCTATCGCCACTTTGATATCTAAGTTTTGTAATACCATGAGCTGCATCCACAGCTTGGTTAAAAAGGTATATAAGCAAATCGCCAGTAAGGTTATTTTTAATATCGATTTAAGCAGCTCAACTAACGACTGTTTACCAAACATTTTGCCTAACCCGGTTAATGGGTTGAGCTTGCTCATTTTTAGTGCGACCAGTTTTTTTGAAAACACAAACCCACCCGGTAAACACCCAGTGATCCACATTGCGCAAAAGCTTAATAATAAAAACGGCGTAAGGGTGGATAGCATATTCATAATGGCGTCACCCAATGCGATGGGCATCATTTTTTTGTTATTTATAATTGTGTGATCCAGCACCATGGTGCTGTTCATTAAGTTAACAAATAAGCTGTAAAATAAATTGGCAAACCACAATAGCCCAGCAATACTAACCATTAATAAAATAGCGGTGTTAAGCTCTTTTGAGCGCGCAACTTGGCCGTCTTCTTTGGCTTTTTTTAGCCGTTTCTCTGTGGGTTGTTCTGTTTTTTCTTGCGAGCTATTTTCAGACATACCGCTACCTCATCGCCTGTGCAAAGGTTGTTAGCACATGATACGTTAGCCTTGAAAACGCACTTCCGGTGTACTCTAAGGTCATAAATACACAGAAAAAGCCCATCAACAGCGACATAGGAAAACCCAATACAAAAATATTCAATGACGGCGCTGCTCTACTTGCCACACCAAAGGTTAAGTTAACCAATAACATGGCGACTATCCCTGGTAGCGAAAGCAGTAAAGCAGAGGAAAACATCCACGCAAATAGCATAATGATCGATTGAATATCAAACTCATAAATACTGCGCCCAATCGGAAAACTATGAAAACTCTCCACCATAACTTGTAGAGTTATCAGGTGGCCATCAACAGCAAAAAATAATAAGGCACACATAATCCAAAATAATTGCCCTAACAGGGCAACTTGATTACCACTGCCTGGGTCCATAACAAGCGCCATCGACAAACCCATTTGCATGGATAAAATCAGCCCTATCATCGCCATCACTTCAAACAAGATGCGCAGTGATAGACCCATCATCACCCCAAAAATGATTTGTTCGAACGTTAAAATGACCGCATCCAAAGAAAATAAGTCGATAGCAGGGGCTAGCGGTAACTGCGGAGCAACTAAAAAAGCCAACATCATAGACACTAAAATACGTGAGCGCGGCGTTACTGCCGGATTATCAAATACCGGCATAGACCATAAAAGTGCAGAAAAACGCACAAATGGCCACCAAAGCGTGCCCATCCAGCTGACTAAATCAGTAGACGTTAAAGAGAGTAATGAGCTCAATCAAATACCCCAGGTAACATAAATTTGAGCTTATCAAACCAATCAATCAAAATTTGTAGCATCCAATGGCCTGCAAATACCACCATTAACAAGGTTAATAACATACGGGGTAAAAACGTCAGAGTTTGCTCTTGGATAGAAGTAGCACCTTGAATAATGGCGACCACAATACCCAACAATAATCCGGGTACAATAAGCACTAAAATGAGCTTGATAATGGTATAAACTGCGCTTGAAATAAGCTCTACCGACATTTCTGGGGTCATGGTGACATTCCAAATGTAGCCGCCAGTGTACCCGCTATCATTGACCAGCCATCGGCAAGTACAAATACCATGAGCTTAAACGGTAAACTAATGATCAGCGGCGATAGCATCATCATACCCATAGACATCAATACACTACTGACCACTAAGTCAATAATTAAAAAAGGAATAAACAACATAAAGCCAATTTGAAAAGCGGTAGTAAGCTCACTTAATACAAACGCAGGCATTAACACTTCAAACGGAATTTCTTCGGCGGTGAGTGTCGTTGGCTCATTGGCAATTAGCAGCACTTGGCGTAATTCACTTTCGCGAGTTTGTCTGAGCATAAAAGCACGCAAAGGCTTTTCTGCGGTGAGTAAAGCTTCCTCTAATCCTATGGTTTGCTGCTGAAAAGGCGTATACGCGTTTTGATAAATATCTTGCCAAACCGGTCGCATAATCAACATAGTGAGCATCAGTGAGATGCCAATTAAAATTTTATTCGGCGGGCTTTGTTGTAACCCCATAGCTTGGCGCAAAATTGCCAATACAATGATGATTCTGGTAAACGACGTTAAAACCATCAGTAGCGCAGGCAATAAACTCAATACCGTCATTAGTAAGAGTATTTGCAGTTTAACGCTGTAGTCTTGTCCGTCGGCCGTATCTTTTAGAGAAAACAGCGTAAGTTCTTCTGCATTTAGCCAGCTTGGTAAAAACAACATGATTAACAGTAAGCTAACTTTAAAAATTACGCGTTTATTCATTTGTTTACTGATCCTTTGCGGTATCTGTTTGAGCAAATTTCAAACCATACTGCCCTTCAACCATTACCACTTCTGCTTTAGCAAAAAATACCCCATTCACTTTTACATCAAGCGCTTCACCAGCTACTTTGTCTAGCTTAAGCACATCGCCTTCTTTGGCTTGGCTAAGCTCGCCTAAGGTAATTTCGGTACTTGCAACTTCAAGAGTCACTAACAAAGGAACGTCTTGAAAAAATGACATATTGCCTTCGTTCGTTTTATTAGCAGATTTATCATCAAATCCATCAAAAGCATCCAGCTCTAAGCCCGCTAAGGCGCTATCAAGGTTTTCGTTCATAATTTAATTACTCGTTGTATTGTTTGATAATTGTGTGATTTGAAATGCTAAGCCAGCCTCTTGCTCAACGACTTGGCCTTTAAATATTTGCTTATGCCCTAGATTAAATAGCGCCGCTTCATTAAGCTCAATCGGTAATACACCGCCGGCCACACAAGCTTTTAATTGTTTTAATGTGACTTTTTTCTTCGCCATTTCAATTTGGCCTTGCACTGCAAACTGTGTCCACATATCGGTATTGAGTGTGTCGCTACTTGCTGGGTCTTGCTCGCTATCGGCTGCGCAAAAAAAGCTAATTGGTAGCCATAAAAACCAACTTATTACTTGGCTTTCTAATATAAACCGCACTTTAAAAGCTAAATATTGCAATGCTTCTGGTAAAGCATGCGATTTTTGTATTTCACCTAATAGCGCAGAGCGTTCTCTAAATAATAAGCCCTGAATACCTTGTACTTGGCGTTGTAATAAACGGCCACAAATACGGCTTTCTGTTGAGCTTAATTCGTTATTCACCTCATCAGAGACTTGCTCTATGCTGTTCACATTATTAAATTGCCCACCTAAACATAAATCCGCTGTTTTATATGCACTTTGATAATCAAGCGCTAAATAGGCCTCACCATGAGTAGGTGCGAATAAAGGACAGGCAAGAAATATCCTTGGGGATTCTTTAAACCAACTGTTAATAACCGAATGTGAACAAGGCGAAATTTCTACATCAAAGCGGCTGTCGTTAAATAATTGGGCTAGCTCTAACTCCAAAGTTTTACGAATATTAACGTTTATGTGCGCTGCTTTTTGTTGTGCTTGTTCATATGCTCTTTGCTCAAGCGTGAGTGCAAATGGAGTAATATGCTCAGAATTTTTCGCTTTAATTAGCTTTGTTTTAGCGTTTAACGTTTTACTCATACCACTGTTTTTCCTGATTCATTTATATTCAGCTTATGCTCGTTTTTTTAGCTTTTTTCAATTGGGCTTGTAACTGTAAACGATTAACAATATCGCTGCGTAAGCGCTCATTTTTGCTTATCCACTCAACCCCTAAAAACATTAATTTTTCACTCACTGCACGGCGATACATTACCTTGCCTGCCAATCGATTAGTTTTATCAAACACCACAATAATTTTATTGGGGATCGTCTTTTCAGCAGGCACTAATAAACCCACACCGCCCACGCTAATATCTTTTGCCACACCATGGCATAGTGAAATATCAATAAAACAACGTCGTAATAACTGCACGCCTACTCCGCCAAGCTGAACTGACTCAGGCTCGTAATTATCTTTGAGGTTTAAGTTCCATCTTTTGTAACTTCGTTTAGTTTCTGATTGGTTACTCATAATTCTCTTCAAGGCGTAGCACAGGTTTATTAGCAGTTGCCGCACTGGCAGATTTTTTTACTGGGTTATTAATATTGCTATCATCAAACAACTGATTAAATTTTCCCTCTGCATCTTTAGTTAAAATAAGTAGTTCAACCCGTCTGTTTTCACTGGCTTTTTGGTTTTCTTTGTTCAGTGGTCGATTAGATGAAAACGCATTTACTTGAAGCACTTGGCTTGATGGCATTCCGCCCATGGTCATCACTTTTCTGGCCTGTTGCGCCCTATCGCCAGAAATGTCCCAATTACGAGAGCTGCCATCAACAAATAAGCTGGCATCGCTGTGCCCAGAAATAATAATTTTGTTATTGATGTCTTTTACTAAGCCGCCAAGGTATAAAAACAGATCTTCAAAAAACGGAGTCATTTGCGACTTTGAGCGTTCGAACATTTGATGATGTTTGTCATCTCTAATAATCACTCTTAGCCCTAAAGGCACTTCTTCAACTAATAAGTTATTTTTTAATAACTCTTCTTTACTAAGTTCATCAATGCTTTCAAGTAATAAACTCAGCTCAGATGAGGCTTCAAATTGGCTATCAATGGCTGAATTTAACTTCTCGCCTTGTCCTGCTTTAGGCTCAACGGTTCCATCGGGCACTTGTAACACTTCACTGATTCCTGGCCTTGGAGAGTCCGGCGGCGTAATTCCCGACTCTAAGTGCTTAATTACTGAAGGAGACCCACCTAAATCAACAGGGAATGGGCTGTTTTGAGGGTCAAAAATAGCAGGGCCACCATCAAAAATTGAGTGAGTTCGCATGTAGTGTGCAATTTCTTCACGCTCAGATTCATTGGTGATCGCCATAATCCACATCACCATAAAAAACGCCATCATCGCCAAAGTAAAGTCGGCAAAGGCGACTTTCCATGCGCCACCATGCGGTTTTTCGGTTGCTCTTCTACGAGAGCGTTTGATGACGATTTCTTGATTTTTGTTTTCCATCATTAAGCCGCCTTGTTAGTGATCCACTCTTCCATGGTGGTAAAGGTCGGTTTAATTTCTTCATTAATTAATTTTCTACCTGAGTCGGTCGCTACAATTGGCACGTGGCCCTTGGCATGAGCGACTAACATGGCACGCACACACTCAAACATTGCCACTTGTTTTTTTACATACTGCTCCATCGCAGAAGCAAGCGGTGCAATTAAACAATAACAGGCAAAAATACCAATAAAGGTTCCTACTAGCGCGGCTGCTACATGGTAGCCAATTTCACTTAAAGGCCCATCTAAGTGTTGCATGGTGATAATAATGCCGCCTACCGCAGCCAAAATACCAAAACCGGGCATAGCTTCAGCAATATTAGCCAGTGAGTGAGATGGCTTCAGGCGCTGCTCTTCAATGGTGTAAATTTCTTGCTCTAACATGGCATCAAAATCATGCGAGTTGATTTTTCCCATACTAAACAAACGTAAGTTATCGCAAATAAAAGTGACTAATTGAGGGAACTCATACACTTTTGGGTAGGCAAGAAAAATAGAGCTGGTTTCGGGGTTTTCAACATGCTCATCTAGGCCCTTTATGCCTTTCACTCTGGCTAAATCTAATAAAGAGTAAATAACCAGTAGCAGGTCGTGGTAAAGCTCAGAGGTATCGGTTCCTTTACCACTAATAAATTGATACTTTAATTGCGATAGCATTTCTGTCAGTACATATTTTGAATTACCCACAATTAGCGCACCTAAGCCAGCGCCAAAAATGATTAAAAATTCGTATGGCTGCCACATAGTGGCAATGTTACCGCCGGCAAACGCAAAACCACCTAATACTGTTGCAAGTACCACTATTAACCCTATAACTCTTTGCATTCTTTATTCCTTAGGTATTAGATTTTTTGAAGCGCTTGTGTGAGCGCTTCAAGTGCTTGTTTATGAAGTTGGCAAACACGTGCCTCTGTTAAATCGAGTGTTAATGCTATTTCTTTCATATTCATTTCGTGCATGTAATACAATTGTAAGAGCAGCTTTTCTCGGGTATTGAGCTTGCTCATGGCCGCTTTTAGCGTAGCTGCTGTCTCTTCCTTGTCGTGTGTATGGGCACTGGTAAGCGCTAAATTAGGGTTAGCTTCTAATAGCGCTTCAAGGCTATCAAATGCCTCGGCTTGCTCACTGTAGTGCAGTTGAATAAGCTCTTTATGGCTTATGCCTAATGCTTCACACATTTCGGTGTCTGTTGCATCACGACCAAGCTGCTTTTGAAGTGAGCGGCTCATATCACGAAGCTGATGAGACTGCTGCCTTAGTTGACGCGGTCGCCAATCAACACGTCGAAATTCATCTAGCATGGCTCCACGAATACGCTTAAACGCAAATGCAGCAAACTTTTCATCTAAGTCGCGGCCATAGCGACGAATAGACGACAGCAAGGCAATAATGCCTATTTGATAAATATCATCGTTATCAACAATAACGCCTACTTGAGTGCGCATATGCGCAGCCGCTCTATTAACTAAAAAAGAGTACTGCGATAATAGTTGCGTCTCTTTTTGCGGTGTGAATATCACTGGCGGCTCGGTGACTAGCTCGCCCCACTCCTCTTGCAGCATCATAGCGATAGCCTATTGAATAAAGACATTCGTAATGAGTACATTATCTAGACGAACCGAAACCGCATTCGCTAAAACCAAATTAAACTGCTCGAGTAAGTCTTTTTGAACCGCATCGATATCCTTAAAAACAGCTTTTGCTTGGCTATGGCTCATGTTGGCAAACTGTTTTACCAGTACATTTCTCACTAGCGGCTCCATGGCCTCTGTTCCTGTGTTGTAAACTGATGGCGAAGTAACAAGTACCAAGTCGAGCACCAAATAACGGGCAATTGAGTCATCTGATACGCTTATAATAAAGCGCTCCATTTCGTGATATTCAACTTTACTAATGTCAGCTTGTTTACTCTCTTGAGATGAGTCACTGTCGTTAAAAAACTGTCCCGCAAAAAATGCAGCCGCAATAAGTGCTAATACGGTTAGGGCTATTATTATTTTTTTCACTTTTATCTCTCTTAATCCAAGGTAGTTATACTAATAAATCTAACCAATCTAATGGCGATTTTGCTGAGTGAGTGCTGGCTGTATCACTATGGGAAGGCGACTCGGTTTGATTATTTGCAATCTCGTTATTTTCAAGCTGCTGTTGCGACTGCTGCTGTTTATCACTTAAATTAACATCCACTGTGGTGGATGAGTTTTGTGATAATGACTGACGCAACTGATCTAAAGTTTGTGCTATAGCATCTCTCACCTGCGCATTACTCGTAGTTAAACTGACTGAGGTTTTATCACCTTCAATATTTATCGATATTTCAATACTGCCTAAATTAGGAGGATCTAATCTAATTTGCGCGCGTTGTAGTTGTTGGCCTATTTGCAGTTTTACCTTGTCGCCAAGTACATGTAATAAGCGCTGCCCCCATTCACTGGGAGCCTCTTTTAATTTTTCTTTATGCCACTCAAAGCTCTCTGGCGCGGGTGCGGACGCTGAAAATGCATTCACTAATGTTGATTTTTGACCCGTACTCTCGCGACTTTCTGTAAAGACCATTTTCGATTGCGCACTTTGTGACAATGCCGCAAGCTCAAGTTTGCTCAGCGACACACTCGGTTGTATGGCTACTTGCTCACTGGTTAGGCTACTTGATTGCGCTTGTGCATAAGTGTTCAACACTACCGAAGGTTGATTTAATCGATTCAAAAGCGCTTGCGAGTATAGTGTTTGTGGTGCTTTGTCTACTTCGAGTGTATTTAATTCTTTATTAACTACTGCATTTGCTGACGTTACATTTATGGCCGCAGTAGGCGCAGCCGTGGTGGCTATGTTCATTGCAATGTTTTGCACAGGCGTAGTTTTAGCAGGCTCTTGAGTTACAAAGCTGTCTTCGCTCTGAGTCTCTAAATGCGTGGTCTGCAGCTGTTCATTAGCCACAAGCTGTGCTGTTGGTGTTTCCTCAGCCATTACTTCGCTATCTACACCAAGGTTACTATTTGGATTTAGTAAGGTTTTGACAGGCGCGCTTATTTTATTGGTATCAAGATTATAATTTGCGGTGCTAAAAAAATACGGATTTATTACTTCATCCGTCTCTACACTGGTATCTTCACTTTGCTGTAACTGAGCTGAACTCACTTGTGTTTCATCAACGCTTGGTTCTTGTTGCTTTGATTGCTGCTTTGAGAAAAGCGTAAACGGCTCAATCGCAGCCTCTTGTTCCGCTGTATCTGCCGATACTGTGCTTTTTAGTATTGTTGGCTTATCAGCGGCACTGCCAAAATCAGCCTTTGTAGTCATAGAGTTCGCTTGAATACTCATAATGACAGTCCTTGTTGTACTTTTTCATATGCCAGTAAGCCTTCTTTATCCTCTTGATGGCGCTGCATTTGCACTTTGATAGCTGCTTGCTTTTGACTAACCAACTCAATTAAGTCCGCGTAGCGTGCTTTTAGATTGTCTTGTTCAGTTTTCATTGAGCTAAACCAAGGCATACTTTGTAACTGTGCATAAAGCGCAAGTAACTGCTTATCGGCTGCTTTAACTTGATACCAATTACTCTCATGGATAGCATCTTCCATGGTGCTAAGTAATTGTTCCATTTTTTGCGCTGCGTATTTTTGAGAGTGTTCCATTAGCAATACTGAATTCATTATAAGTTCATATTTCTTTTAGCAAAAAGCAAGCCAATTTTAAGTTGTTGTTTTATATTAATAAATAAAATAAAAACCCAAAAAGGCGGAAGCGGAACTTCCACCTCGGAAGGAAGTGATGTGCTATTAATAATAAATAGAAAGATTATTTAAGCAGTAGAGGAAGTAAAAAATAGCCGTGTTAAAAATGAAAAAACCAGCTAAGGGTAGCTGGTTCTAATACGTTTATTGTGTGCCTAACCCTTGCCACCCTTCTTGCAGGTTGTTCATCACCACACGGGTGGAATCAATATAGCTCAAGTCGTTTTTTATACTCGCTTGCAATAACGCTTGCCCACAATGCTGATAAAGGTTTTGCATGTTTTGCGCTACTTCACCGCCTTTTTCAAGGTCTAATGAGGCCTCAAGCCCGCCTAAAATGCGCATTAGCTTTTCAATACTTTCGGCTTTTTTATCATGTCTTTTTTGTTTTATATGGCCGGTTACTCTTTCAAGCTCATCCGAAAAACCATCAAATAACATTAACACCAGTTTATGAATATCAGCACTGGCCGCTTTTGCATCTACCGATGTGCTTTTATAGGCTGAAAAGCCATCATTTAAATCTAACATCTATGTTTAGCCTCCAAATTGACCCATTGTAGATTCTAATTGCGCAATAGTCTGTTGCATTTGTGTAAACTGCGACAAGTAACGTTGGTACACTTGCTCCATCGACACTTCATGATCTTTTTGTTGCCTAGTGACTATATTTAAGCTCGCCTGCAATGATTGTTTTTTATCCGTCATCAAACCATAGCTTTTAGTGAAAGGCTCAACACGGGTTTCCAGCTTAGATAACAACCCGTTTTCACCTGTTAGCATGCTGGTTAACTGTTCAGGGTTAGTCGTCATGGCTTCTTCAAGTTTTTTATTATCTATTTTTAAGTTACCGCTACGATCAAACTCAATACCCACAGAGAACAAGCTTTTACCTTCAAACGTACCTTGAAAATCGTTGCGTAAAGAGCGAGCAAGGCCGGCAGCCATATTATCTCTTTTTAAGTACTGGTTACTGGTAATGCCATTGGTGAGCGAATTAAATTTATCTACAAAACTTTGGATGTTTTCTTTAGAGCTTTCTTGATCTTGGTTAATTGATATGTGAATTGGCTGATCGCCCGGCGACTGCGCCTGCGTTAAATCAATCGTCACCCCATCAATAACCGTATCGAGTTTATTACTGCTTGAAGTGATTGTCAGTGCTGAGTTAGCCCCTAGCTTAACAATCGCATCTTGCGCTAAGGTTAAATCTTGTTTGTTTGTTATGGCATTGGTGATATCACTGCCATTGGCATCCGCAGCTGGAGTAAAACTCACACCCACCTGATTAGCAGCACCCGGCTCAGCACTGGTTAAAGTTAAAAAAGTTTCTGTGCCAGAGCGCACAACAGAGGCTTTAACACCGCTATTATCAACATGCGAGTTGATAGCATTAGCAACATCAGTTAATGATGCATCGGCGCCAAGGCTTGCAAAATCAATGCTAAACGCACTGCCTGCCAAATCAATGCTTAACTCACCATCAGTGGTTAAAGCTTTAGCCGGGTCAAAACTCAATGCAACTTGGTGTGCTTGCGCTAATTGCTCCACAAATACATCGTACTCGCCGCTGGCTGCTGTGCCAGTTGCACTCACAGCTAATGCCGATGGATTGCTCACTGTGGCTGTGTTGGAAAATAAACTACTGGTGTCTTTTAAGCTAGCTTGTAAGTCATCAAAAAAGCTTGATAAATTACTTTTCAAGCTATCAAACGCCTTAATTTGATTGCTAAAAAGGCTACTTTTAGTACTTAATTGCTGATCTTTAGCGCTACGCTCAATTTGTGTATATTGTGAGGCTAATTGCCCAGGATTGATTCCTATTGCAGAGCTCATTTTAATCTCCAAGCATTTTAGTTATAAGCAAAAAAATCTAGGGTAAATATTTTTACTTATGACTATAAACAATAATAGCTACACCCTTAGGTGTAGCTATGCATACTTAATTGATTAATCACTATTAACGAAGTAGTGAACCAATCATTTGTGTTGTGCTGTTAGCTGTGCTCAGTACCGAGATACCAGAGTTCATTAGCAATTGTTGCTTAGTCATGTTTGATGTTTCAGCAGCAAAATCAGCGTCCATTAACGTACCTACAGCAGCTTGAGTGTTTTGCTTCATGTTAGATACGTTAGTCATTGTATGGTCAAGACGGTTCATTGATGCACCAAGCGTTGAACGTGCAGTACCAATTTCGCCAACCAAAGTATCAACAAACGCAATCTGCGCTTGTGCTGTTGCAACGTCTGTAAATGCAGCAGCATTACCAATAGCCGTTGTCACATTCCCTAGCTCTGTAGAAATATCAACATTAAGGGTTTCTGCTGCACTTGAACCTACTTGGAAATTAACCGCACCTGCACCAAACTTACCAGCAGCTGCTAAAAGTTTAGTGCCATCACCAAACGACGTATTAGTCATTATGTTTGTAAGCTCAGTAGCTAGTGCTGTGTATTCTGCACTTTGTGCAGCCCACTCTTTTGCACCGTTTGTATCACTTGAACCTTGAGTAGCAAGTTCTTTCATGCGGTAAGCAATGTTAGTCATTTCATCAAACGCACCTTCAGCAGTTTGCATCATAGACATAGCGTTGTTACCGTTGTATAAACCAGCGTCTTGACCACGTACTTGTGCGTTTAAGCGTGAAGCGATTTGTAGGCCAGCTGCATCATCTTTTGCAGAGTTAATTTTAAAACCAGAACCTAAACGCTCAAGTGCTGTAGACAAATCGTTGTTGCTACGACCAAGTTGGTTTTGGATTGACATTGATGCCATGTTTGATTGAATTGATAAAGCCATGTTTATTTCCTCTTTGAATTAATAGCTAAAGTAATTAGTGAACCTAAATCACCTTCTAATAACTAAGAGCGACCATATTTTTAATTACATAAACTTTTTTCTAATTATTTTTTATTTTTTTAATCAATGTGTTCAAAAAAGGTAAATTAAGCGTTTTAAACTGGCTAAAAGCAGATAAGTGGAATAGCAGAAATAAAAAACGATGCAGCAATACTAGATTGCTGCATTAAAAAATTAAGTGAGAGAGTATTGCACCATATTACGAGTAATGTTTGCTTGCGACATAATCGCAGCCACACTATTTACACTCGGGTTTTGCATATGCTGTTTAACCCCTAAACTTAAAGCAAGCAGTTCATCGGTGTTGCCTAATGAACTAGCAGAGTCAAGCTGCTCTAGTTGGCTTTGTAACTGCTGTTTTTGTGCCTGAATTTTTATTAAATTGGCCTTTAAATGACGCTGCGCACTTTGAATTTGTTCACGATGCTGTGCAATAGAGGCATTTTTATCCGCTATTTTAGCAAGCTCATTAAGTGGGTTATCTAAATCATTAAGCTGCAACGAAATCGGGTTACCCGCCGCAACGCGCACACCTTGACCACTCATCACCCAAGGCTCTAAAAGTGGGGATGCATTTTCTTTTTGCGCACTAAAAAGCAGGCGGTTTTCACGATTAAGCTCAACATTAATATGATGTGGTGAAAACGCATTTTGAATGGTGGTTAAATTGGTTTTTTCGTCTTGATAGGCGGGTAGCTTTAAGCTTAATGATTTGCCCGAACGACCCATTACTAGCTGGATATTTTCTTCATGTGGGCGTGCGCTAAGTAGATCTATATTTGCATTAAGCTGTTTGGTAATAGCACGATTTGGATCTGTTATTTTTAGCTGGGTATCAAGCCCTGAGCCTTTTTTATTTGCTATGCCCTGTAATGACGCTATTTGCACTTTAATCTTTTGTTGTTGCATAGGTTGTGGCTGAGAGTTAGCAGCTTGGGTATTTAATTGTTGTGCTAACTTTTCAAGCCCCATGTACAAATTTCGTATTGTGCTTTCACTTTGCTCGGCTCTAGCCAACGCTTGACTAAGCGCACCACGCTGTGCCCAATCAGTCAGTACTTTAACTTGCTCCTCTCTGGCAACAATTTTGTTTTTCCACAAATTGTTAGCAGAGTCTTTTGTTGATGTAACGAGTGCATCCGATTTATTGGTATTAACCAAGTCAATTGCTTGTGCCTTTTCGCTACTTTTAACCAGCATAGTTAGTTCCTGACAGTATTAAAATTTTAAATGTATGAAAACAATGAAAGTTTGCTTACTGTTGAGTAAACCTGCATCGATGACTCATAAGCCGCCATTGACTCTTTCATCGAGATAAACGCTTCAGGGTAATCTACAGCACTCAAATCATCCTGTAAATTCACCGTAAACGTAGTGATATCTTGATTACTAGTAGTAATAGAATCAAGCGAAGCCATAATAGAGCCTATAGTGGTCACTTGGCTACTAATAGTACCTAAAAAGTCAGCTAATTTATCTATCATCACCCGTGATTGATTGCCAACGCCACCCGCTGGCGGATTATTTACTTCTACAAGGTAGTCTTGCATTGCATTTAAAAAACCCGCACCAGGGTCTAAATCATTACCCACAATATTATTTTTTACACTTGAGTCGTCAGATACAGCGACCTCTCTGACAATATCGTCCCCAGCATAAACGTAATTCCCCGTAGCATCAATTTGAAACGGTTTTTCATCGGTTTTACTACCCGAAAAATAATACTTCCCATCGCTGTCGGTTGCATTCAGTAAGTCAACAATCGCAGGAAAAGCCACACTCATTTCTTGGCCAAGCGCTTTAATTTCTGCCTCACCCATTGAGCCATCCGCCGCGGTGGTAATTAAACTTTGTAATGAATATATTTGGTTAACAATACCGGTTAGCTGTACTTCTTGTTGACCTAATGAAAAGTTAACTGCATCCATATTAGTTTTGTATTGCTCTAGCGATTTAATTTCTGAACCTAAATTCATAATCATCACAGTACCAAGCGGATCATCTGAGGGCTTAAGAATTCGCTTATTGGTTGCCAGCTGAATCGACTTTTCGTTAAAGTTTTCAGTATTACTTTGAATGTTTTTGATTGAATTTAAATGAAACTGGTGACTACTAACTCGCATAACGTTGCTCCCTAAAACATTTGCAGTAAAGATTTAAACATTTGATCTGCGGTGCTAATCACTTTGGCATTGGCACTATACATTTGCTGAAAATGCATTAAGTTTGCCGCCTCCTCATCAAGGTTTACCCCGCTGTAGCTATCGCGCGCTGCAATAGCGTTTTCACTCAAATTAGTGGCCGTGGTAATACTGTTTAGGTTTTGTTTACTGGTAATGGCAAGCTCACCCACTAATAACGTAAATTTATCGCCTTTTCCTGCCATTGAGGCAACAATATTTGCAATATTAGAGTTATCGCCCGGTCCTGAGGTACTACTGTCTTTAAAGCCAAGTTTATCGGGGGTGATCGCAGGGTTTATCTCAATTGTCCCTAATGGGTTTAATGGATTGTAAGTAAACAGCGCTTCACCGGGGTCGTTATTTAAATCAAAGCCACTTTGCAGTGCACCGTTCATATCATCAGCAAGGTCGGCAACTAGGTCGTTTAAGGTTGCAAGGGTTGGTTTAATTACATCGTTATCAACACTGATCAAGCCACCAAATTGACCGCCGACGTTTTTATCAAGAGTAAATTCTTGTCCAATAAACTCGCTTGTAACTGTAGTACCATTTACAGAGATTGAGGCGGCTTTACTACCTACCACCAGCGGGGCACCACTTAAGGTACTGATATCAATAAAGCCATTATCTCGCTCAACAATAGATACACCAATATGCCCAGATAACTGGTTTACTAGGCGTTCTCGGTTGTCTTTTAGCTCTGCGGTTGATTGATTATTTGCTGTTGCTAACCCGATGCTACTGTTAATTTCGGCTATTTGCTTAGTTATAGAAGACACGTTAAGCGCTACGTTACTCATTTGTGCATTTAACTTTGTTGCTTGGCCTGCCAGTGCGCCATTAATTTGCGCAATATCTTGCATAAAGCCTTCGGCTGAAGATAAAAATTGCTGCCTGAAAGCCTGTGAATCAGGCTTGGTTGCAGCAGCATTGAGTGCATCCGTTAGGCTTGCAAGAGAGTTATTTAAGTTGAGTGAGTCGGTACCAATTATTTGCTCAATAAAACCTAGATATGACTGTTTGTTTTCATAATAACGGGTATCTGAATTAGTGCGCCAAATATCATCATTTAAAAAGGCGTCAACAACACGGTCAACCGATGCCACCTCAACCCCGCCTAAATATACATTAGAGGTTTTAAATTGAGCTTGCTGACGCGAATAGCCTTCTACGGCTGCATTCGCCACATTTTGCCCTGACACAGTCAGCGCAATATTTGCTGCATTGAGGCCGCTTAACGCGTTATTTAACATAGACATAATTAACTACCTAATCGTAATAGCATTCAATGGCTGAACAAACGCCGACCCGGCATAAATATCATAGCTTTTGGTGGGTTCAACATTTTCAGCATCTTTATGATGATCATTAGCGACCAAGGTTTGGCTATTCTTAAATGTATTTTCTATCGGGGTAATTTTCTCATCAAACTGCTTAATAATCGCTTCGGCTAAACCCAATTGATGAGTTGAGGCCAAGTGCTGCGCAGTTTGGGCGTTATGCATGTCTCTAAATTGGGCTTGCTCGTTACTATTAAAAAAACCATTGTCACCGGCCATAGTTTTGGTGGTGCTATCCATACTTTTTAATACCAGCTGTAAAAAAATCGCTTCAAACTGCTCTGCCGCTTGCTTTACGCCTGCTTCACTGTTGCCGGTAATGTTTTCTAGGTGAGTGGGGTCTATCGCTAATGACTGAGATAATTGGGTTGATGACTCTATTTTCATGGCTATTTCCTTTAAATAACTAATAGCTCGGCTTCTAAAGCCCCAGCATTATCAAGTGCAATTAATATCGACATAAGCTCGGCTGGCGTTGCGCCAAGTGCATTTACCGCTTTAACTATTTCATCTAAAGAGGTGCCTTCAGGCCACAGCAGCATATTTCTTTGTTGTTGATCTACCGTGATATCACTTGATTGTGTAGCTGTGGTTTGGCCATTTGAAAACGGCCCAGGTTGCGACACTTGCTCTTGTTCGCTAATGGTAATGGTTAAATTGCCATGATTAACGGCCGCCTGATTCACCCGTACAGTATCGTTCATTACGACAGTACCGGTGCGACTATTAAATACGATTTTAGGACGCTCAGAGCCTTGCTCTACACTAATGTCTTGTAGCATCGACATAAACGTGTTGCGACTATTGGCATCGCTTGGCGCACTGACCACTAAACGCGCCCAATTTTCAGCAGTGGCCACATCGGGTCCAAATACTTTGTTTATTGCGCGCACGACATTGCGAGCAGTTTGATAATTTGGATCTTTTAAATTAAGAATTACATCGCTTTGGCTTTCATACATAGCCGTAACACTGCGCTCAATGATGGCGCCATTGGGAATAAGCCCCGAAGTAGGCACATTGACAGTCACCGAGGAGCCACTTTTACCACTGGCATTAATACCCCCTACCACTAAGTTACCTTGTGCTAGCGCATACACTTTGCCATCAACCCCTTTTAACGGGGTCAACATTAAGCTACCACCATGTAAGCTTTTTGCATCGCCTAATGAGTTCACAGTTACATCAATGGCTTGGCCTGGGCTTCCCATTGGCGGCAACGTAGCATGTACCGCAACGGCGGCAATATTTTTTGATTTTGGTAATCGCTCTTCATCTACAGAGACACCAAATTGCTTTAGCATATTACTTAACGATTGGCCGGCAAATTTCACTTGGGCTTTATCACCCGACCCCGGTAAACCTACCACTAGTCCGTAACCTACCAGTTGGTTTTCTCGCACACCTAGCACATCAACAATATCTAATAATGGACGTGCTTTGGCGGTCACAGTTGCAGGCGCTAATAGGCTAAAAAAGCACACTAGCATTAATAGTAAATATTTCATTAAAACCTCAGTAATCCCTTAGAACGGGTTTAAGAATCGGGTAAATAAAGTGGTAAACCAACCTGGACGATTCGCATCAGCCAATGTGCCTTTGCCGGTATAGCTTATTTGCGCTTCAGCAATACGAAGCGACGAAACACGGTTACTTACATCAATATCGCCAGGGCGAACTAGCCCTTCAATTTCAATGTATTCGTCACCTTGGTTGAGCTTAATTTGCTTACGCCCTTTAATAACCAGCGATCCATTAGATAAAACATGATTAACCCGCACAGTAATAGCGCCACTCAGGAAGTTTTGCTGGCTGGCACTGCTTTCACCGTCAAACTTAGCACTCGATCCTATACCCAAATTAAAATCAGCTACATTGAGTGCACCAGCTACTGGCACCGAAACATCCAAGTCGGTACTTTTATCTAAACTCGAATCGGCACTTTTACTTGATTGCGTGCGCTCGTTAAGCACCACAGTTAAAATATCGCCAACCCGGTAAGCACGTTTATCTGCATACAAAGAAAACATATAGTTATCTTGAAATAAGCTACCATCTTGCTGATTCAAACCCTGTGCATAGGCATCTTGGCTTATTTCATAGTCTTGAACTGATTTTTGAGTGGTATTTTGTGGGCATTTCACTTCCCCATACACCACTTCACATTCCACCATTTGGGTTTTTGATGGAGTGTTGCTGCAACCAGCAACACCTAAAAGCAGCAAAAATAATGTTAACTTATTCATCATAATCATACGTTTTGGTTTATAAAGCGCAGCATTTCATCTGCCGCAGAGACTACTTTAGCGTTCATCTCGTAAGCGCGCTGTACGGCAATCATGCTCACCATTTCATCAACGACGCTCACGTTTGAGCCTTCAATAGTAAATTGTTGTAAGCCCCCAAAAGCATCTTCGCCAGGGATACCCTCAACAGGTTCACCGGATGCCGCTGTTTCGCGGTACAAGTTGCCACCTAAACTTTGTAAGCCTGCAGGGTTTGCAAAGTTAACCGTTAACATTTGACCTAACTCTACCGCTTGCGCATCTTTACCCACTACCGCAGTAACGGTGCCATCGGTGCCAATACTCACTTTAGTGGTGCCCTCTGGCAGCGCAATATTTTGTGCCAATGGTAAGCCGTTGCTGTTTACCAGTAATGACTCAGAGTTAAGCTGAAACTGACCGTTACGGGTAAATAATAACTCGCCGTCAGGGCTTTCAATTTGAAAGAAACCTTGCCCAGCAATGGCCACATCTAACTGATTACTGGTTGTTTCAAAACTGCCTTCAGTAAATTGCTTTTGCGTGCCGTTAATACGCACACCGGTTCCCACCTGAATCCCAGATGGCAGCTGATTAAGCTCATCTACCTGCGCGCCAGGTTGTTTTTGTACTTGGTAAAATAAGTCTTCAAATACCGCTCTGTCTTTTTTAAAACCGGCAGTGCTTACGTTCGCGAGGTTATTAGATATTGTTGTCATTCTTAAATCTTGCGCTGCAAGACCGGTTTTACTCACCCATAATGCTGAATTCATGTTTGGCTTCCTGTTTATCCACGTCCACTGATAAGTTTATTACCGCTGGTCGCTAATTCGTCAGCAGACTTCATCATTTTTACATTCATCTCAAATTGGCGACTGATATTCATGGTTTTGATCATTTCAGCCACCGCATTCACGTTAGAGCCTTCTAAAGCACCGGTTCTTACTGTGATTGTTTCGTCGGCTTCAAGCGGCTGTAAATCGTTAGCTCTGAGTAAGCCATCAGCACCTTTGATTAAGTTTGCATCGGTACTGGCTAATTTAATTTGCGTATCTTCTGCAATCACACCACCGCCAATTGGGGTTAGGTTGATCATGCCGTTTGAGCCAATTTCAATATCACCAAACTCTGGGAGTTGAATATCGCCACCGTCACCTTGCACACGGCGGCCATTAACAGTAACAAAGCCATCGGCATCAACCACTAAGTTACCCGCACGGGTATAAGCCGGTTCGCCATTGTCATCCATCACCTCTAAATAACCGCCGTTGCTCAGTGCTAAATCAAGATTACGGCCAGTATCCATGATTGGCCCTGACGATAAGTCAGTAGTTACTGGTGTTAGTTGCGCGTGGTAACGAGTACGAAAGCCTTCGCCTTGTACCATCATTGATTGCGCTTGCTCTAAGTCGGCTTTAAAACCTACGGTGCTAACATTTGCTAGGTTATTTGCAGCAACGCGTAAGGCGGTATTATTAAGTTCAGCACCCGAAACGGCGGTATAAATTAACTTTTCCACGCTTAGCTTCCTTAGGTGTTACTAAATAAAATTTGCATCATTTCATCAGCACTGCTGATGGTTTTAGCATTGGCTTGGTAATTTTGTTGAAATGACATTAAGCCAACCAGCTGTTCACTAATATCAACATTTGAGCCCATAAATGAACCTGACAGTAATTTACCCAGTGAACCACTTTCTGGCTCGCCATAAAGTGCAGAGCCTGACTCTTCAGTTTGATACCACACGGTATTGCTGCCTTGCTCTAAACCATCAACGTTCGCAAACGAGGCAAGTACAACTTGGCCTTGTAATTTAGATTCACCGTTAGTAAATGTCGCAAATACACGGCCATCGTCTTCAACTTTCACACCAGAGAACGCTCCTGAGGTATAGCCGTTGGCATCATTTTCGTTAACACTGAAACTTGAACCAAACTGCGTAGTGCCATCGAATTTAAGTGCGATATTTAATGCTGCAGCACCACTGGTTATTTCTGCATTACCTGGTGTTGAAGTAATAGGCACTTCTAAATCAACCGCCGTTAAATCGCCTGAAAACGGCACCATTTGGCCATCGGTATCAAAGTTAAGTGTAATGGTACCGGCGTTAATTGAACCACCCGCACCATCATCAATAGCTTGAGTACCTGTCGTAGCACCAAGCGCTGAGAGCTGACCTTGAGTAAGGGGTTTACCATCTAAGAAAAACATCGCTTGCCATTCGTTACTACCCGTATGGTTAAAGTACTGGGTCATCACATGGCTATTACCTAATGAGTCGAACACTTCGGTAGATTGAGAAAAGTTATATTGGCTACCATCTTTAGGATCAAATACCGCAGGAGCTGTTGGATAAGCAATCACGTCGCTAGAAGAACTTAAGTTACCGTTAAAATTAATGTTTGTACTAGCTTGCGCTTCTATGTTTGAGGCTTCAATTTTTAAATCGGTTAATACACCCGGTACAATTGTCGGGTCACCACCATCAACTTGAGACACGCCAAAGCCTTGCAGTTTGCCGCCGTTGGCATTAACAATATTTAAGTCGTTATCTAACTGAAACTGGCCTGCTTGGGTGTAAGCCGTTCGGCCGTTTTCTGATATGGCAAAAAACCCTTGGCCATCAATAGCGATATCCAGCGCATTACCAGTGCGCACAATTTCACCACCGGTGACAAAATCTTCTTTAACATTGGCAACTTTTACACCGCCGCGTTGGCTACCGTTATAAACCGCGGCAAATTCTGCAGTGTTATTTTTATAACCAGCAGTACCCGAGTTAGCAATATTATTACTGGTTACTTCTAATCCTGTTTGGGTACTTTTAAGACCACTTAATCCTATATTGAACATAGACATATTATTTATTCCTCTTATTTATGCCACTTGATTAATTTCAGTGATACCAAAATTACCCAAACCATCGACTTGCAATAAAATATCTTCTAACGACTTACCTACAGAAACACGCTCAACCTCACCGCTTAACCAAATATCAAGCTGCTTTGGCACCTCTGCTGTAGTGGCATACGCTCTCACTGCATACGCACCGGCTTCTTGGTTTTCAAATTCAAAACGCAGCGAACCGACTCCTGAATAAGGCAGTTGTTTTTCTTCAACTAACTCACCATCTTGGTTATAAAGTTGTACTGTGACAGAGTCTGCGGCTTCACCTAAATTAACCATGCCTGAGACACTGCCATCTTGCTCAAGGGCAATACTGCTTGCTTGCACATCAACCGTTTGGCCAACCATATTGGTGGCTTCAAGCACCGCTAAGCTGCTGACATAATCCAAGCCATCGGCGGTGTTTTGGCGAATGCTTTGTAACGACTCAACATTCGAAAACTCCGCAAGCTGGCTTACATACTGAGTGCCATCCATAGGCTGTAATGGATTTTGATTACTAATTTGCGCAACGAGTAACTCTAAAAACATGGTCGACATTTCATCTGCAGAACTATTACCGGCAATATTCGTGGTGTTTTTTGTGGCGTCTGCAGCGCTTGGAACGGCAGAATTAACTTGCATAATATTATTGCCCTAACTTAAGAATGCTTTGCTGCATGCTATTTACACGCCCCATTACTTCAACAGATGTTTGATAGCTGCGACTTGCAGACATCATGTCTGCCATTTCTTCAAGTGCATTTACGTTGGAGTAAAATACATAACCATCGTTGTTAGCTATTGGGTTGTTTGGCTCGTAGCGCTGCTCTACTGCACGGTTTGACTCGGTGATCCCTAACACGTCAACCGAGGCTGAAATTGATTGGCTGTCTTGAGTTTGTTTGTACAAAGCAGAAAATACCGGTTTAAGTGCCTTGTAAGCGTCGGCTTCTGAACCGGCTGCGGTATCGGCATTAGCTAAGTTAGATGCAATGGTATCGAGGCGAATAACTTGAGCGCGCATGGCGCTGCCGCTAGCGTCATAAATTGAATTAAAAGACATTATGATTTCCCTGAAATAACTTTATGTAAGCCATTTATTTTCATATTTAAAAAGGTCAAACTGGTTTGAAAATCCATACTGTTGCTAGCAAATTTTGCTTGCTCAATATTTAACTCAACAGTATTGCCATCACTTGATGGTTGATAAGGAACGCGATATTTAAGTTCATCTGTTTGTACGCCAGCAAAATCAACCTCTCTGTTTTGCGAAAAACTGGATGAAACACTTTGCATAATTTGACGGTAATCTACATCTCGAGATTTAAACCCTGGCGTGTCAACATTAGCCAAGTTACTGGCAATGATTTCTGCTCTGTCTAACCTTAATTTCATTGAAAAAGGGTGAACACCTAACGCTTTATCAAATAGTTCCATTGTTGCCTCTAATTTTTGTTTCTTGTATGCTTTCGCGCTTCGCATACACTTTCTACCTTGTGTATAACAACCTTTATGCCAACTTTTAAAAGTATATTTTTTCAATGACTTATATAAAAAAAGAGCAAAAAACAGCCCAACATACGGAAGCTGAACTTCCCCAAGGGAAGCGTTGGTTTTTCCGCTTACTTTTAACTATTGGACTACTGCCAGCTCATGCTATGGCCACCCCCATTAATTTTGATAAAGAAATTCGGCAGTTTTTACACAGTGAAATAAATAGCTATTTGCACTCGATTAATTCGCAGAGTCAGCAGCAAAACATAGAGCTATTTATTCCTAAAGGTAGCGAAAACCTAAACTGTGATGAGTTGCAAATCACTCGCTCACAAAGTCACACGCCACCCGCAGGCAGAGTAAGTATTTCTGTATCTTGCCCATCGCCTGCTTGGCGCTTTAGAGCCAGTGCCAAAGTAAGTGTGTGGATAAACCTAGTGGCAGCAAAACACACTTTAAACCGAGGTAAAGTGCTTAATAAGCAAGACTTAGAATATAAAAGCGTGGATTTAGGCAAGCACCGCCATCAAGGCGAAACCGGTATTGATCAGCTAGTTGGACTCACCGTTAAACGCGAGATTGATAAAGGCACGGTGATCTCCACCCGCTACCTAGAAAAGCAGTATTTAATCAATAAAAATGAGCATATTTCACTGCAAATAAATACCGCAACTTTCTCGGCCAATGTTAAAGCCATTGCCCTTGAAGATGGTCAGCTTGGTGAGGTTATTAATGTAAAAAATTTATCATCAAAAAAAGTAGTTCAAGGCAGAGTAATTGCGCAAGGTGTGGCAGAGGCGGCGTTTTAAAAAATGTCGAAATAAAAGTTAAGTAATGCTTGTACTTGGTCGCTGATATAAACTAAGCAATATAAATTCGATAAACGAATTAGGTAACAAACAATGAATATAAGCGCAATAACAACCACTGCGGTTGAACAAAGCCAAAAAACAAACCAGCGTTCATCACTGGATGCAAAACCAGAGCAACAACCTGTAGCGGCTAAACAAGAGCAAGTAAATTCAGTGAGTGCATTAAGTAAATCAATAGACTCAACATTTCAAGATTTAGCTGCAAAGCCAGACGTTGATATGGATAAAGTAGCCCAAATGAAAGCGGCAATTGCCAGTGGTGAATTTAAAATTAATATTGATGAAACCGTTAACGCTATGGTTGAACTTCATAAAAAATGAAAACTGTAAAAGAGTATATTGTAAGTCTGCAACAAGACATTATTAAGCTAGACGCGTTAATTGAATTACTTGAAACGCAATACGAATTGCTAAGCCAACGTAATGTGCAGCTAGAAACACACAATAAAAAAATGCTTGGCTTTTTAGAAAGCTTAAATGAATCACATAACCAGCGCGATGGCTTTTTGGTGAGTTTAGGCCTGCAAGGTGGCAAAGAAGGCTTAGCACAATTAACCGCGTTGCTGCCTGCTGATATAAACTCGCTCACTACAAAATTATTACACCAGCTTGAGCTAAAAACTAAAACCTGCAAAATAATGAATGAACGCTCAGGGCAATTACTGTCAAGCCAACGTCGGTTGTTACAGCGTTTAACTGGCGGTGAAAACAAACAAGCGTACCCAGAAATGCCTTTATAAATACGTTACATAAAGGCATTTCTCGTTTAGTCACTTTGCGCCATATTTTTACTTTACTCCTATTATTACCTTTCAAAACCCTATCTTGAGTCCAAAAATAGTCGTTCCGTTAAAGCTTAGTATTGTTAGCTTTTGTGCAACTTTGCGGCTAATTGTATTTATAATAAGCAAATAGCGGCTAACGCCACCTTTATTAGACTAAAGAATGATTGCTGCTGAATCTGCTGATTTTATGACCTTTCTGCTATTTTACATGGCAAGATCACACTGTAAAAACAAAAACATAAGCCATTGAATTTAAATGGCTTTTAAATTTAACAAGCCAGTTACAACATATCCCTTTGCTATTTTTGTTAACACTTACAAAGCGTTAAGCTGGGCTATGCACGACCTTTTGCCTAATTACAATCTGTAGCAAGCTGTTTTACCCTGCGCACTCAATGTTCATTTGCTTTGTAAAAGCTGTATTTTTATTTTGAGTTAGCAACTAAGTTGCAGGAGAAGTCATGACCACCAAGCCGCTAGATGATAATTCATCTGATGCTATACCAGGAGCGGATACTCAAACCGTGTCCGATAGCTATGAAAATCTTCATAAGCCCAGCTCTGAGTTTGAAAGCCGCGACGCTTACCTAGAGCACGAACTGCAAATTATGCAGCCAAAACGCTGGCGTCCAAATTTACCATTTAGAGATTATCGCTTTGAATTTGAAGACACCATTCCAGCGATGGCCGCTACTATAGGTAAAGTAGTCATGGTTGCAGCCATTGCTGCCACGTTTGCAGGCCCTTTGGGTTTAAGTGATGGCTTTGTACTTGAAAACGTACGCTACGAACTTTTAATTGTTTCGCTATTTATTTTACTATTTTCGGGCTTTATTTTACCGACCGCTAATTTAGCCGGTACTCATGGCCCACTCATTCCATTAATTCCTATTGTGGTTGCAGCAGGTGGACATCCTATGGCCTTTGGTTTACTCATAGGTGCCTTTGGATTGATATTAGCATTTAGTAAAGGCGGCAGCCTCATGGCCAAGCTCACCAGTAAAGGGGTGTGTGGTGGCCTACTCCTCTATTTAGGCTTTGTGGGTACCATTTCACAAGTTAAAAAGCTGTTTGCATGGGCTGAAGAAATTCAAATGACCCATATTGCTTTTATCGTAATCTTAGCCACAATTTTACTTTATGCTTTATTGGAGCATTACAAAAAACGCTGGTTAGCCGTGCCACTGAGCTGTTTAATTGGTGGTTTTACTGCTTTTGCATTGGGCGCACCGTTTGAGTTTCATACCGCACCGGGCCTACCAAACATGAACCCTATGTACTGGTGGGGGGAAAACACTGGTTGGATGCTTGGTTTACCAACCGCTGAAAGCTTTGTAGTTGTACTTCCTTTTGCAGTTTTAGCGGTTGCTATGTGGTCGCCTGACTTTTTAGGCCATCAAGTATTTCAAAAAATTAGTTACCCAGAGCGTACTGAAAAAGTACAAATGAATATTGACGATACCATGCTTAGCGCATCAACAAGACAAACCTTTGGCTCGCTATTAGGCGGTGCTAACTTTGCGTCATCTTGGGGCACTTACATTGTTCCTGCTGCTATTGCAAAACGCCCTATTCCTGCAGGCGCTATTTTAACTGCGTTATTTTGTATTATCGCGGGTGTTTGGGGCTATCCAATGGACTTAGCTATTTGGCAGCCAGTATTATGTGTTGCCTTAATTGTAGGGGTGTTTATTCCACTACTTGAAGCGGGTATGGAAATGACCCGTGAAGGTAAAACCACGCAGTCGGCAGCTATTGTGGTGTTTGCATCAAGCCTAGTAAACCCAGCATTTGGTTGGTCATTAACTATGCTTTTGGATAACTTGGGCCTTATTGGCTGTAAAGAAAGAAGTGCTGATTTATCGCGAATGAGTCGCTGGGTCATCCCACTTATAATGTTTGTGTTATTAACCGGTGTAATGGCACTGGTAGGTATGCTACCTGGCATTCCTGCGCTAATGCCAAGCTTTAGACATTAATTCCTTTATTAAACAGCAAAGCGAGCTTTAATAGCTCGCTTTTTTTGTACTTATAGAAACCAGCACAGTGTACTTGCAATAATCCCCCATGAAGTAACAGCCCCTGAAGTCACAGTCCCTGCAATAATTACAAGCCACCCTGCAGAATTTTTATAAAGCTCGCCACCAGCTAAAAAACTTTACGCACCAAAAACCATAAGCAGTTGATATATAAATAAAATTAAATTTTTATTTTCTGGTATAGCCTTTGCAACTTTATAAGTGAACGTTAAAAATCATTTTATTAGTAACGCTTTTAAAATGAAAAATCATCACTCTTAATAAGGAGCTAATTATGAATAGCGATCGTATCGAAGGAAACTGGAAAGAACTTAAAGGTAAAGCGCAACAAAAATGGGGCGATCTTACCAACGATGATTTAGATAAAATTGAAGGTAGCCGTACCGAGCTTGTTGGTAAAATTCAGCAAAAATACGGTAAATCGAAAGAGGAAGCCGAGCGCGAAGTAAATGACTTTGAGAAAGGCCATTAAAATAAAGCGTGTTAACAGCTTTACTTGCTAATAAAAAACCGCCAATTGGCGGTTTTTTTGTTGGTAAATAATAGAATCACTAGATTTAACATATTCGGTAATTCTTTGAATTAACCAACCTGTTTATTATTTGAAATCGACGTCAAAAGTTCAGATATCAGCTGCCTATCTATCTGAGCATTTTTTTCACTCAGTTTATGAATAAACTCTAAAGGTGTAAGCCCATGTGATTTTTCTTTAATGGTAATACTCGCGCCTTTATCCATTAAAAGTTGCACTAAACCAAAGTCATTAAGCAAAATAGCCGAGTGTAGAGGTGATAAACCATCTATGTGACTTAACGTATTTACTTTGATTCCTTTAGAAATAAAGTATTCGATATAAGCATCGCGCTTATCTATATCTTTAATTTCAAATAAAAATGCTAGACCAGCGCCTGATTCAAGTGATTCAATATCACTCTTATCTGCTCTATAATTAAGTAAGTAATATTCACAAGCGTCACTTGGGATGTAATGAGTATTCTCATCAGTGCTGCAAATAATAACATCTTCAATATCACTATTAATGAGCGAATATAAAGCAACTGTAGAATATCCAACAGATAATAAAAGTAACAAATAAATAGTAAGCTTTTTCACCTCTACCCCCAAATTACTTTACTATCAGCATCACTGTATGCAAACATACCGAAGTGATTATTTACAGAATTAAGCTCAATCTTATTTATTTAGCCAGCGCTAGTTTTACTGCTGCCTTGGCATGTATTTTGGTGGTATCGTAAAGCGGAACCTGCGTATGTTGTGGTTTTACCAACAAGGCGATTTCAGTACAGCCTAAAATAATAGCCTGTGCGCCTTGTGCAAATAAGCGCTCTATAATACGCACATAATCAGCTCGCGAATCGTCATCAATAATCCCTTGGCATAACTGCGAATAAATAACCTCGTGCACTCGCTTTCGCTCATTAGGCTCAGGTATTAATACCTCAATGTTATGCTTATTAGTTAAACGCTCTTTGTAAAAGTTTTGCTCCATTGTAAATTGCGTTCCCAACAACCCTACTCGCGTAATGTTATCGTGCTTTAGTTGCTCAGCGGTGGCATCGGCAATATGCAAAATAGGAATGGTAATATTACTGGCAATCTCATCGGCCACTTTATGCATAGTGTTGGTACAAATAAGTAAAAAGTCGGCACCACCAACTTCTACAGATTTAGCTGCCTTGGTGAGTAACTTAGCTGTTTGTTGCCAATCACCTTGATGCTGTAGCGCTTCAATTTCCGAAAAATCAACACTCACCATACAAATTTTGGCACTATGTAGTCCACACAATGAGTTTTTAACGCCTTCGTTTAAAGCTTTGTAATAGCTGGCTGTTGACTCCCAACTCATGCCCCCTAACATACCGATTGTTTTCATAGTTAGTTCCCTCTCTCGATCGCTGTTTACGTTTCACAGTAAGTTAAAAATAACAGCTCTTCACTAGAAACTTAATTAGCTTTATTAACTGCACTGATCACAGCGTCAGACAATAACAACCTTTCGTCTTTATATACTTCAAGCCAACCTGGTGGTGAGGTATCACAACCAATTACCGTTACTTGCAATACGTAACTGTAACGTCCGTTTTTAAACGTATAGTGATGATTGCCGCCACTACCTTCAAAGGTAATATCACCATTAATTAAAACGATATCAGGCTTATCGCTTGGGCTTTTATCAATGCTCCACGACGCATAACGGAAGTTTCCATCGCCTAAATCATCAACACGAACTCGGTATTTTGATGTTTTCCAATCGAGTATTGGTTTTTGAAAGGTTTTAATACTTGAATGGAGTGATTGTTTATCTTGAGCAATTAGCTTTTCAACACGCACTTGCTCAGTGGCATTTTGTGTATTCACAGAAATAATTTTGCCGTCTTTGTCTACCCACACTACGCCGTTATTGAGCATAATGCCGCGCCAACCTACGCTATCCCAATCGGTATTGATATTAGAGCTACCAATAACGGCAACGAGTTCATCGTCAAACACTTCATCAAAACGGGTAATAAACTCAGCTTCATTTTTAATATCAGGAAGTGGATACTGCCTTTTTAGAGGGTAGCGAATATGCGCAGCAATCGCAGTTTTATCATGTGCTTTAAAAGCAGCAATAACAGGTAAAACACTCTCGTGATATATTTGCTCAAGCGCAAATGTATTCGATGTGAAAAATAGAGTTAGGCAAAATAATATGTAATTTAGATATTTCATGAATAGCCTATTAATATGTAACAAATAAAAAGTTTTGAGTGTTATCGTTTAAAGTTAAATGTCTAAGACATTTATAATTTTGAGATTAAAAATCTAAATCCCGACTTTAAACTTTGACTATACATACAAATTGTATAAGATAGACGCCTTATAGGTACATACTATTTATAAGGAAATAAAATGTTAATATCCGCCAGGGAAGATCTTAGAAGCCGCCAAAAAGAAAAGCAGCTATCTGCAACCTTAAAGTCAAACCAGTATAATCTAGTTCACATGAATGCATCTGAATTTGTTGATTATATTGTTAGCCTCAAAAAGCTTGCTGGGCAAAGTCCTGGTAAAATTATTAATTGGTTTGAGACTGTATTTGAGAAAAATAATATTTCATCTGACTTATGGCCACTTTACAGAGACTGGATAAAAAATAGTTCAGGCCTTATTCCAATTGGGATGGATATAGTTGCAGTTACGGCTATAGCAACAGAAATGAAAAGAAGCGGAAAAGCTTTTGATACTTTTAAAGTAAAAAGTTATTCAGGGAAAAACTATATAATTTTCAAAGGTTATCCAGGTCTAAGACAGCACCTCACTGGAACTCGCTATTTAGCGAACAACCCACAACTTGTATCATTTGGTATAGGTAAACTCGGCGCAAAAAAATCAATTAAAACAGGCTTTTTGGTTAGCATCCTTATATCTGCAGGATTTCATACAGTAGAACAGTTAGTTAATGATGAGAAGCTGTGGCACGATTTTATAGGTGGTTTCTCTGTTGATGTTGCTATTGCCGCTGCATCATCTAGCATTGCATGGTATGCTGTCTCTTCTATTGTAGGCACAGCTGCTGTTGTTGCTGTAGGTCCGATGATAGCTGTAATAGTGATTGGTACTGCATTAACTTTTTTTGCTTATACTTTTATCGATAGTGATGAGTTATCTGAAAAAATTGCTTCAAGCTTAAGAGTAGCGGAAAAAAACTTAAAAAGTAATATACAAAGAACACAAAACCAATTGCATGATGCTCAACGCTTGTATGAAGAAAGCCCCATAGAATTTATGCACCGAATTTTCGGTTTACCTTTCTTAAAATGAATTACGATAATTTAATGACATCTGAAAAATTAACTTTAAGCGAAAATATTAAACATACTTTTTTATTTATACTGTTTTTAACTTTTACCATAGCCTCACCTTTTGCGGCATGGGTTGAAGTATCGTCAGTAATTGAAGCTTTAAACAACAACGACCTCATTTTTAAAGAACGCAGCTTTAGCCCAAGTTTAATTTTTTGCGTTCCAATGTTTGGGACGCTAACAGGCTTACTCTGGCTAAAAATTAAGAACACTGAAATTAGCCCAAGCCTACTGAATAAGTGGTTCAAACTGTGTGGAATAACTTTATTAGTTATGGTTGTGACCATACCCGTTTACACTAACATTATTGAAAATAAAATTGAGAGTGAAGGTTATAGTATTTGTAATTGGTATGGCCGAGGCTCAATTGGTGCGCCTGATATTTGGGTAAGCTCCCAAAGCTATTGCATTAAAGAAGGCTTTAAAGTCAGAGTGGAGCTAATAGATTGGTTAAAACAACAAACGACTAAACCAACTCCAAAAGATGTTACGAATAAAATAAATGAGTTGCTCACTGATAAACTTTAAAAACAAAAACGAGCCTAATTTGGCTCGTTTTTGTTTTAACTGATAGCTGACCGCTAAAAACTGACCGCTTCGCTATTTAACCACTTCGCTTTACTCCGGCTCATACCCCAAATTAGGCGATAACCACCTTTCGGCTTCTGCGAGCGTCATATTTGTTCGCTTAGCGTAGTCTTCTACCTGATCCTTCTGTATTGCAGCAACGGCGTAGTATTTCGCTTGTGGGTGTGAAAAGTACCAACCCGAAACCGCAGCACCTGGCCACATGGCGTATGAGCTGGTGAGCTGCATACCAATGCGCTTTTCGGTATCGAGTAGTTGCCAAATTTTCTTTTTCTCGGTGTGCTCTGGGCACGCTGGGTAACCCGGTGCTGGACGAATACCTTGGTAGTTTTCGCGAATTAGCTCATCGTTAGGCAGGTTTTCATCGGGTGCATAACCCCAATACTCTTTTCGCACCTGCTCGTGCAAGTATTCGGCAAAGGCTTCTGCGAGCCTATCAGCAACCGCTTTTATCATTATTTTATTGTAGTCGTCTTGCTGTGCGTCGAACGCATTGGCTAGGTCGTCTTCTTCTAAGCCACCTGTTACCGCAAACGCACCAAAGTAATCAGGCGTGCCTTTTGGCGCAATGTAATCGGCTAAACAGTAATTAGCAAAGTCGGTTTTTTCGGTTTGCTGGCGCAAATGGCTCGAGGTAGTTAATAGCTCTTTGCGCGTTTCGTCGGTGTAAATTTCTATATCATCGCCCACACGGTTAGCTGGGAATAAACCAATAACACCTAATGGCTGTAAACTGCCTGACTTTTCAAGTTCATCGAGCATGTCGTTGGCGTCTTTAAACAAGCTTTGTGCTTGTTCGCCCACTACTTCGTCGGTCATTATGCGCGGATATTTACCGGCGATTGACCAGGTCATAAAGTACGGCGTCCAGTCTATGTATTTGCGTAAAGTCGCGATTGATACATTTTTAAACTCAGTCACGCCCAGCTTTTTAGGCACGGGTGGGGTGTAGTTATCCCAATCAAGCTGTGCTGCATTATCACGAGCGCGCTGTATGGTAACCGGTTTTGAGCGCGGCTTTTTGCGTGCTTGTTGTTCGCGTACTTTGTCGTACTCGGCGCTGGTTTTAGCTAAAAATTCTGCTTTATGCTCTTTTGATAATAAATTAGACACCACACCCACGGCGCGGCTGGCGTTATTTACATACACTACGCCTTTGTCGTACTGCGGCTCTATTTTAACTGCGGTATGCGCTTTTGAGGTGGTTGCCCCACCAATCATGAGTGGTAGCTCAAAGCCACGACGCTTCATTTCTTTGGCAACATGTACCATTTCATCAAGCGATGGGGTAATTAAGCCCGAAAGGCCTATAATATCGGCTTTTTCGTCAATCGCGGTTTGCAGTATTTTATCTGCTGGCACCATTACGCCAAGGTCGATTACTTCGTAGTTATTACATTGTAGTACTACGCCAACAATGTTTTTACCTATGTCATGCACGTCACCTTTTACGGTAGCCATAACAATTTTACCGTTGGTGGCGCCTTCCTCTTTTTCGGCTTCTATGTATGGGTCAAGGTAGGCGACCGCGCGTTTCATTACACGGGCCGACTTAACCACTTGCGGTAAAAACATTTTACCGGCACCAAATAAATCCCCAACCACGTTCATGCCGTCCATGAGTGGCCCTTCAATGACGTGAATAGGTTTATCGGCGCCAGCACGGCACTCTTCTGTATCTTCATCTATAAAGGTGGTTATACCTTTTACTAGGGCATGCTCTAGGCGTTTTTCAACCGACCAAGTGCGCCATTCTAAATCTTCTACCCGCTCAGCTTGCGCCATGCCTGAATATTTAGGTGCAAGTTCAACAAGGCGCTCGCCAGCACCGGGGTCGGTATTAAGAATTACATCTTCTACGGCTTTGCGAAGTTCCTCGGGGATGTCGTCGTAAACCGCAAGTTGCCCTGCGTTTACTATGCCCATATCCATGCCCGCTTTTATCGCATGATATAAAAATACCGAGTGAATCGCTTCGCGTACTGGGTTATTACCTCTGAATGAAAACGATACGTTTGATACCCCACCCGACACTTTACAATGGGGTAAGTTTTGCTTAATACGACGGGTGCCTTCAATAAATTCTACGGCGTAGTTGTCGTGCTCTTCTATGCCGGTGGCAACGGCAAATATGTTGGGGTCGAATATAATGTCTTCTGGCGGAAAGCCAATTTCGTCGACCAAAATACGGTAGCTGCGCTCACAAATTTCAAACTTACGGTCTGCAGTATCGGCTTGGCCGTCGGTATCAAATGCCATCACAACAGCGGCGGCGCCAAAGCGTTTTATAATTTTAGCTTGGCGAATAAACGGCTCTTCACCCTCTTTGAGTGAAATGGAGTTAACAATGGCCTTGCCTTGAATACACTTTAAGCCTGCTTCTATTACTTCCCATTTAGAGGAGTCGACCATAATAGGTACTTTAGAAATATCAGGCTCTGAGGCAATTAAGTTTAAAAACTTCACCATGGCCGCTTTTGAGTCCAGCATGGCTTCGTCCATGTTGATATCAATAACTTGGGCGCCATTTTCTACTTGTTCGCGAGCTACATTAAGGGCTGTTTCGTAGTCTTCTTCCATGATCAAACGTTTAAACATGGCCGAGCCAGTTACGTTAGTACGCTCGCCGACATTGGTAAATACTGCAATTTGTTGGGTCATTGGCGGCTCCTTAATTTAAGTTACAGGCTTCTAGGCCTGATAAACGCATACGCACTTCAAGCTCAGGTAATTTTCGTGGTGCTGTGCCTTCAAGCCCTTTGGCAAAGGCACGAATGTGCGCAGGCGTAGTGCCGCAGCAACCGCCAACAATATTAATAAAGCCCGATTTACCCCAATCTATGATCTCTTTTGCCATGTCGTCTGCTTCTAAGTCGTATTCTCCAAACTCATTGGGTAAGCCCGCGTTAGGATGAACAGAGACAAAGGTTTCGCACACACGTGATAGCTCTTCAACGTATTGGCGCAGTAAATCTGGCCCAAGGGCGCAATTTAAGCCAATTGAAAGCGGCTTAATATGACGAATAGAGTTATAAAATGCTTCGGTGGTTTGCCCTGAAAGCGTACGGCCTGAGGCATCAGTAATAGTACCTGAAATCATCACTGGCAATGTGCGCCCTGCTTGTTCAAACGCTTCTTCTACTGCGAACGAGGCGGCTTTTGCATTAAGCGTGTCGAATATGGTTTCGATTAAAATAATATCTACACCGCCCTCCATAAGCGCAAGGGTTGACTCAACATACGCAGTCACTAACTTATCAAAGGTGATATTACGATAGCCGGGGTCGTTTACATCCGGCGATAACGAACAGGTTTTAGACGTTGGCCCTAACACACCGGCTACATAGCGCGGTTTTTCTGGGGTTTTGGCGCTAAATTCATCACATGAAGCGCGGGCTAACTTAGCCGACTCTAAATTGACTTCACGGCTTATGCTCGCCATGTCGTAATCTTCCATCGAAATGGTGGTAGAGTTAAAGGTGTTAGTTTCGATAATATCGGCACCAGCGGCTAAAAAGCTGCGGTGTATATCAGTAATAATTTCTGGCTTGGTTAGGCTTAATAAATCGTTGTTGCCTTTAATAAGCACGTGCCAATCTTTAAAACGTTCACCACGGTAGTCTTGCTCTTCAAGCTTATGCGCTTGGATCATGGTTCCCATTGCACCATCTAAAATTAAAATGCGCTGTTTGAGCGCAGCGCTCAGCTCTTGATGCTTATTGTTTTGAGGATTATTCGGCATAGTTGTTAGTCCTTACGTCTTGGCTAACTAAGTTAATATCATAGGGTGTGGTTTGGTAAACGTAATAATTTAACCAGTTTGAAAACAGCAAAAACGCGTGGCTTTGCCATGTTTTAGATGGTTGCTTGCTGGCATCGTCATCAGGAAAATAGTTTTCGGGCTTTGGCGCATCAGGGCTTTTTTGTAAATCGCGCTCATATTCGGCTTTTAAACTGTCGGCATCGTATTCTGGGTGGCCGGTAATAAACACTTGGCTGCCCGATTTATTTTTAAGTAAATAAGCCCCGACTCGTTCAGAGCCCGCTAATACCACCAGCTCTTCACAGGCGTTTATTTTATTTATATCTATGTGGCCATAGCGTGAGTGCGGCACTAAAAAGGTATCGTCAAAGCCGCGGGTAAGTGCACCATGGGCAAAGTAGCATTGATGGGTAAACACCCCACACAGTTTATTTTCTTTTAAATCGCGCTTTAAATTATAACGGTGATATAAAGCCGCGTGGGCAGCCCAGCAAGAAAACAAGGTAGAGGTTACATGCTGCTCGGCCCAATCAATAATCACTTTGAATTCTTCCCAATACGCCACCTCTTCATACTCTAAATGTGCGAGCGGCGCACCGGTAATTAATAGTGCATCATAGTTGTTGTCTTTCACTTCTGAGAAATAACGATAAAAGGTATCTAAGTGTTGCTCTGAGTTACTACTGCTACGGTGCGTGTCTAGGCGCAATAGCTCAACATTTACTTGCAGCGGAGAATTAGCCAACAAGCGAATAAACTGTACTTCGGTTTCTACTTTATTAGGCATAAGATTAAGAATAGCCAAACGCATAGGGCGTATTTCTTGCGTTTTTGCACGTGTTTTTGGCATTACAAACACGTTTTCATGACGTAAACGTGCAATAGCTGGCAATTCATCTTCTACTGTAATTGGCATTCTTAAAGCTCCTGCTCATAAAAACCGAGAATTAATACGCTCTCATTATGAACAGAATGCCAAAAATATCAACCTCTAGATGTATAGATGTCTAAATGAAATTTATTCACGCGGTTTGTACAAATTGAATATGTACTTTAAAACAGCCCCATTCGTTGACTGTTTCACCTGTGAGCCACTACAATACAGCATTGAAATTTTTATTATTATTGAAGGCTTCTTCCATGGTTTTACCTGATAAGTTTATATTCTCGATGAGTCGAGTATCTAAGGTTGTGCCACCAAAACGCACTATCTTAAAAGATATTTCGTTGCATTTTTTCCCAGGCGCAAAAATTGGTGTGCTAGGTCTAAATGGTTCTGGTAAATCATCATTACTACGCATTATGGCAGGTGTTGATGAAGATTTTGAAGGTGAAGCTCGCCCTCAACCAGGCACTAAAATTGGTTACTTGCCGCAAGAGCCTGTTTTGGACGAAAGCAAAACAGTTCGTGAAATTGTTGAAGAAGCTGTAGGTGAAGTAAAACATGCCCTTAACCGCCTTGACGAAGTGTATAACGAATACGCAATGGAAGGCGCTGACTTTGACGCACTGGCTAAAGAACAAGGTGAATTAGAAGCGGTTATTCAAGCGCACGATGGTCATAATATCGATAACGTATTAGAGCGTGCAGCCGATGCTCTGCGTTTACCTGAGTGGGATGCTAAAATTGAGCACCTATCGGGTGGTGAACGCCGCCGTGTTGCTATTTGTCGTTTATTACTTGAAAAACCAGATATGCTTATTCTCGATGAGCCAACTAACCACTTAGATGCTGAGTCGGTTGCCTGGTTAGAGCGCTTCCTACATGACTACGAAGGCACTGTTGTGGCAGTAACGCATGACCGTTACTTCCTTGATAATGTTGCTGGCTGGATTTTAGAGCTTGACCGTGGTGAAGGTATTCCGTGGGAAGGTAACTACTCGTCTTGGCTTGAGCAAAAAGATGCCCGCTTACAACAAGAGCAAAAATCTGAAAAAGCACGTCAAAAGTCGATTGCACAAGAACTTGAATGGGTTCGTTCAAACCCTAAAGGTCGTCAAGCTAAGTCAAAAGCGCGTATGGCACAGTTTAGCGAGCTACAACAGTCTGATTACCAAAAACGTAACGAAACCAACGAGCTGTTTATTCCACCTGGCCCACGTTTAGGTGACCAAGTATTAGAAGTAAACAACTTACGTAAAAGCTTTGGCGACCGTGTTTTAATTGATGATTTAAGCTTTAGCATGCCTAAAGGCGCTATTGTGGGTATTATTGGTGCCAATGGTGCAGGTAAATCAACGCTATTCAAAATGCTAAGCGGTGAAGAGCAGCCAGATAGCGGTAATATCAGCATTGGTGAAACAGTAGAACTGGCAACTGTTGATCAGTTCCGTGGCAACATGGACGAAAGCAAAACGGTATTCCAAGAAATCTCTGATGGCCAAGATGTACTAAAAATTGGTAACTTTGAGTTCCCAAGCCGTGCTTATGTTAGCCGTTTTAACTTTAAAGGTAACGATCAACAAAAGTTTGTTAAAGACCTTTCAGGTGGTGAGCGCAACCGTTTACACCTAGCTAAGCTGTTAAAAGCAGGCGGCAACTTAGTACTACTGGATGAGCCAACCAATGACTTGGACGTTGAAACATTACGTGCCCTTGAGAATGCTATTTTAGAATTCCCTGGTTGTGTCATGTGTATCTCGCATGACCGTTGGTTCCTTGACCGTATTGCTACACACATTTTAGATTACCGTGACGAAGGCCAAATTAACTTCTTTGATGGTAACTACACTGAGTACGAAGAGTGGCTTAAAAAGACCCTTGGCGCAGAAGCTGCACAGCCTAAGCGTATTAAGTACAAAAAAATTGGCTAACAGCCACAGTGAATAAGTTAAAAGCCCTGCATTTTATGCGGGGCTTTTTTATGCGAGCTATTTTTATCTTTGAGCAAATTGGCGTGTTGAGCATTACCAGCTATGCTTATTATAAATAACAACTTTATAAGATTATTATGCAAAACCGTCGGCAATTTTCTCGTATTATGTTCTCTACAGCAGCGCAATTGGAAACGGCTAGCTCCCAGTATGCATGTACCCTATTAGATATTTCTTTACATGGTGCACTGATCACTAAAAGCGATGCCTTTACATGCAACAAAAATGACGAAGCAATATTACGTTTTACCTTGCCACAAAGCGATATTGAAATAAAAATGCCGGTGGTTATTCGTCACATAGAAGAAAACCATATTGGTCTTAAATGTCATAACATTGATATAGACAGCATTACGCATTTAAAGCGCTTGGTTGAACTAAACCTTGCTGATGAAACATTATTACACCGTGAGCTTGAAACGCTTATTTACCAAACATAAATAGACGCACTGCGTGAAGTTGATTACCATAACCAAAAATAATTAAACGACGCAGATATGAGTTTAAATCCCAATCTACCTTTAGTTTATCATCCTAATTACTCGTTTAGTTTTGATCCCAAACACCGCTTTGTAATGAGTAAATTTGCGCAGCTATACCAGCATGTTAAAACCCTTGGGCTTGCTGGCAGCAATATCATAGAGCCACCACATGGTCGTGTTGAAGAGTTAGAAATAGTGCACTGTGAAAACTACATTCACGATTTATGGCATAATCGCCTAGATGAAAAAGCCATGCGCCGTATAGGCCTACCTTGGTCGCAAGCACTAATGAACCGCACATTTACCGCCCCATTAGGGACACTGCAAACTGCGCGTTTAGCGCTTAAAAGTGGTCTTGCGTGCCATTTAGCGGGCGGCACTCACCATGCCCACAGTGATTTTGGCTCGGGTTTTTGCATGGTGAACGATTTAGCTTTTACCGCACAAACGTTAATTCAAAATCGTGAAGTTACCAACGTACTGATTTTTGATTTAGATGTTCACCAAGGTGATGGCACCGCAGCCATGCTGGCTCATCAACCTTATGCGTTTACCTGTTCAATACATTGTGAGAAAAACTTCCCATTTAGAAAGTCTCCTAGCGATTTAGATATTGGTTTAGCCAATAATATGCAAGACGCTGAATACTTAGGTATTGTTGACGATACGCTACAATTTTTATTACACGAGCTTAACCCAGATCTGGTTTTGTATGATGCTGGGGTTGATATTTGGCAAGAGGATGGCTTAGGCAAACTGGATATTAGTTGGCAAGGAATAGAAAAGCGCGACCACATAGTGCTTAAGCGTTGCCTTGCAAATAATACACCTGTAGCCACTGTGATTGGTGGAGGCTATGACAGAGATCATCAGCGCCTAGCAAAACGTCATGGCATTGTTATAGAGCAAGCTGCCAGTTTTTAATTATACTTTTAACTGACTCGGCGTAATACCTGTCCAACGCTTAAATGCACGGCGAAAATTAGGAATATCATAAAATGCAAGCCGATCAGCCACTCGTTCATTACCTTGCTGGCACACCCCCAGTAAATGCAGAGCTTTAAGTTTATTTTGCTCATCTTGTAATTGAGAATAACTGACACCGTGTTGTTTTAACTTACGTTTAAACGTAGCAGAGCTCATGGCAAAATGCTCAGCACTGTTAGCAAGGCTGTTGTTTTTATCACGGTAAATGCGCTGGCACACAGCCTCAACAAAAGACTGTGATACATTCTTATGTAACTCACTTTGCGCTATGCACTGCTGCCACCTAAGCTGACTAGCCTCTGGGTTTGTGCACTTAAGTAGTTGTTTATTAAAGTGCCAACGGGTATAGGGTTGTTCAAACCGTATTCGTAAGCCTAAGTGCTGCTCATATTCTTGAATATGCCGAGGGCGTTTACAGGTAAAGTCAAAATAACAATGTGGATACACATTACATACTCGTTTAAGCAAGCTCATTAACGCAGCGCTATATATTTCAAAACAATAATTTTTTAATGACTCGTCCATACCGATACTCGGTTGCAAGTACAGATATAAATCGTCTTTAAATATATGCTTACGGGTAAATAATAAAGGGGCAATAACGGTACTAATTTGTTGTAATTGCTTTAAAGCCATACCTAAACTGGGGCTTAAACGCACACTTTGCACTGCTGGGCTAACGTCATTAACCAATTGATGACCCAGTAAAAAGCCACTATCATTACTCTTCATTAAGGCTTTAAACTGGCTAATTAAAGCCAATAACTGGGATAAACTAAAGCGCTGTGATAGATCATATAAATCTTGCTCAAAAATACCCGTACCACGCAGCAATTTATGCAGCGGGATCCCTCGCCCTTGAGCAAGCTCCACCAGCGCAGTGATCATTCCCTCCGCGCTGAGGTATTTATCATCTAGGCTAATATACTGCTGCACCTACAAGGGCCTTTTCTTGTTGTAATTGTTGATGTAACTGGCTGGTTTGCTGCACTGGATCTTGCGCTAAATCCATTGCCATGGTGGCGGTTAAAATATGCTGGAACTGTGCGCCTTTGCTTTTTGCGACTTTAAACGCACAATGGTTAAGCGCCGCTTTCATTTGCGCTAGTAATTCTTTGGCTTGGCTTTGGCTGGTATTCGGCATAAGCACAATAAAACAATCGCCAGCATAGCGACAAAGCACATCATTCAAACGGCAATTAATTACTAATAAATCACTAATTTCTCTTAGTAACCTATCACCTTCACTAAAACCAAACTGCGCATTAAACTTTGCAAAATCACGAATATCAATAACGCCTAAAGTGCCGCCTTGCTGCTCTGTTTGTTGTTGCTGCATGAGTGAATGTAAGTAGTTAACTCGGTATAACCCTGTTACAGGACAGACTTTTTCATGCTCTCGCAGATGCGCTTCACGACGACGTAACTGACGATTTAGAACAAACTGTTCTTGGTGCCAATAATAAAGCCCAGCGCTGGTAAGCGACATACCAAACGGCGCTGGCAGTGATTCAAACCAGGTGAGCCATAATTGTGAAGGTTGCTTTAACCACTCATCGAGTAAATCGAGCGTGGCTGAGAACATAAACAAACCTAAACCTAACACTAATAAGGTAGTTACTTTGCCTGGCGGTCGTGAAATAAGTAACGCAACTATCCAGCTGAGTGTCATCAACACAATACCGCCCTCACCAACAATATCGAGCCACGCAATGTCTTGCCATTGCTTAAGTTCGCCAAAGTAAGCGCATATTGCTACAGCAATAACCAATAATAAAATGATGGTGTTGGTTAATTTTGCATGGCTGGTAAATGGGTTATATCGCATTAGGGTGGCTTCTTTAGTCTATGTTGGTCTGCATGCTAGCTTAGTCATGCTGTGTTCGGCAGGGTCATATTGGCTCATTGATATGACATTGAGATTAAAATTTATAGGTATTTAACCTAGTAATAACCATCTTTAGTGCGCTGGAGCCGTGTTTAAACAGCTCAAATGTCTGTTTAAAAAGCACTAAGTTGGCGTTTTGTCAGGAATTAACGGTAAAACTGTCACATTAGCGTCATTAACTTTTTTTAGTTTGCTCACCAAACCAAGGACAACCGGAGCAAATCAATGAAACAATTTAAGTTAAATGCTGTTGTGGCGGCGTTAGCACTGAGCCAATTTAGTGTTAGCGTGAATGCACAAGAACAAACATCACCAAGAGAACCTGAAGTAAAGGTTTCTGAAGAACTTGTGGTATATGGCGAGATTGGTTATCGCAACCGCTCGCAAGAACTAGCGCCCACGCTTGAATACTCACAAGAATACTTTCAGCGCTTTGAACCACTCACCGCAGGTGATGCATTAAAGCGTGTTCCTAGTGTTACTTTTTTATCTGATGTACTGGAATCAGACGGCGCACGTATGCGAGGCTTAAGCCCTGCTTACACAAAAGTACTTATTAATGGCGAGGAAGTTCCGGGCGCAGGTGCTGACCGTTCATTCTTTGTTGACCGTATTCCTGCAGAATTAATTGAGCGTGTAGAAATTATTCGCTCATCTAGTGCCAACCGCTCTGCCGATGCCATAGCAGGTACGCTTAATATTGTACTACGCGATGGCTATAGCTTAGACGGCGGTTATATTCGCGCTGGTGGCTTACGTTATGATGATGGCGAAATAAAAGAGAGCCTTGCGGGCGTTTACGGCACTGAGTTTGCAGGTGGGCGTTTACTGTTAGGCGCTAATTTACAAGGTCGTTATAACCCAAAACAAAAATCAAGCAGACGTTATGGCGATAGCCCTGAAAATAACCCGAATTACGCAACAGACGATTTTGATAACCGTGAAGATCAATCTGATACCCGTGATGGCGATGATACCTCTTTAAATGCCAGCTTTGAGAAGGTATTTGATAATGACGGTAAGTTTGACATTAGTGCTATGTGGGTTGATACCGACCGTACTGAAGACGAACGCTCTTTTGAATACGACAACCCAACGGCAACGTCAGGCTCTGTTGTTGAAGGGGGTAATTTACTCTCAGATAACGCAAACGTTTCGTTTATTAATCAAACCAACTACAACATTAATTCTGGCTATGAATTACCTCTGCTCGGCGGCACCAGTAAATTTAAAGTGGGTTACGCCAGCTTTGAAGAGTCTGTTTACGAACAAGAAGTTGAGCTTGATACCTCAGAACTTCCAATGGTATTTGAAGAAGCAGAAGAAACCGTTGATATCGATGATAAAGAATGGTCATTACAATGGCAGCACAGCTTACTAGTAGGTGATTCAAAAGAAATCCAATTTGGTGCTTTTATACAAGGCAAAGAGCGCGATACCGCTATTTTTGTCGCTGAAGATGAGCTTGAAAAAGACTTTACCAATTGGGATCAATTTACTGAGAATCCACTGACTCTTGCCGGTTTTGACAACGCCTTTGAACCAGTGGCTGGTGGCGTCAATACCCTAGAAGAAGACCGTTTTGATTTATTTGCGCTAATCAAACACGAAGCCGATGTGTTCTCGTGGGAGATGGGTGTGCGCTGGGAGTCAACTGATTCAAGTATTACTGATACCAATGAAGGCGTAACTGCCGAGAATGATTATGACTTTTTCTTACCGTCGGCTCACTTTCGTTATAGCATCAGCGATAACGGCCGAGTCAGTGCCTCTGTTGCTCACAGCTTACGCCGCCCTGACTTTGACTACATGACAACCGCCTTACTTGAAAAAGAGCTCGCTGATAATGACTTTTTAGGCAACCCAAGCCTTAAACCAGAATCATCTTGGGGTATCGATTTAGGCTATGAATACCGTTTAGGTAAAAGTGGTGTTGTTGGTGTAAACGTATTTTACCGTGACGTTAGCGACCTTATTGAAATTGCCAGTACCGGTGTTGAAGGCTCTGAAGGCGAAGGCACATTTGTACTGCAACCACAAAATACTGGTGATGGCACAGTTCAAGGTGTTGAGTTTGATTTATCAACTCCACTAAGCGCCTTGAACATGCCTAACACTGGTATCTTCTTAAACTACTCTTGGCTCGACAGTGAAGTTGAAGACAGCTTTGGTAAGCGTAAATTTAATGACCAATCTGATTATGTTTATAACGTAGGCTTTATCCAAGATTTACCAACACTTGGCGCATCATTTGGTGCCACGTACCGTAATCAAGGTGATGCATACGGACGCTTTGTGGGTGAAGAAGTGACAACCTCTTATGGTGCTGATTTAGAGTTATTCGTAGAAAAACGCTGGGAAAATGTAACGCTTCGCCTAGTTGGTTCAAACCTACTTGATGCCAGTAAAGATGAAGTTTTCAACAAGTTTGACTCTCTTGATGATCAAAATAATCGTAACTTTGATGAGTACGAGCTTGAATCGGAAGAAGCAGGTCCTGTGATTCAAGTAATGCTACGTTACGCATTTTAATCACACGTATTGTCATTTTAAGCACGTATTGGCAAGCCATCGCGTGCTTTTTTGGAGATAGAACATGTTTAAATTGTCTTTCATAATGGCCGCGCTACTTTGCTCATCAGCGCTTAGTGCTGGTGAGCCCGTTATTTATAAAGATACGCTATATCAACAACAAAAAATAGCCAAGTTAACTACGTTATCTAATAGCCTTAACTTTATGGTTATTGGTGATTGGGGACACAACGGCCACTTTTATCAAAAAGAGGTGGCTCATCAGCTAGAAATCGCCATGTACCAAACCGATGCCGATTTTGTTGTCTCGACCGGCGATAACTTTTACCCAAATGGTGTGGCAAGTGTGAACGATCCTCTTTGGCAATCAGCCTTTGAGAATATATACCACGGCCCTCACACATTTGAAGATTGGTATGTTGTTTTGGGTAATCACGATTACCTTGGTAATGCTCAAGCACAAATTGACTACACAGCAAAAAGTCAGCGCTGGCAATTACCAGCAAGGTACTACAGTAAAACATTTGCACTTGAAAACAACGAGCAAGTGTTAATGGTTTTTTTAGATACCAACCCGATTCAACCTGAATATAAAACCCGTGAAAAATACCGCTCAACCCAAAGTCAAAACTATCAAACACAATTGGCATGGCTTGAAACCCAACTAGCTGGCAGTAACGCAAAATGGAAAATTGTTGTTGGCCATCACCCGCTTTACTCTAGCGGTAAACGCTTTGGTCGCAACCAAGGTCTTCGCGACATTTTAGAACCTATTTTAGAACGCCATAACGTGCACGTTTATATCGCAGGGCACGAGCACGACTTGCAATACAATCAACCAAAAAATAGCAAGGTGGCTCACTTTGTCTCTGGTGGTGGCAGTGAAGCACGGTTTGTAAAACAACGTGAATTTACCCGCTACGCAGAAGCAACACCGGGTTTTTTAAGTATCTCAATCAATGGTGAAACGCTAACAATGAGCGCGATTAACCACCTTGGTGAAGTACGTTTTAGCACTGAAAAGCACCTAGATAAGTAAAGGATAAAATAATGAACTTTAAACTAAATACAATTTCAGCTGTGCTTGGCAGTGCACTTCTATTGACTACTATAAGCGGCTGTACACGTAATAACGATACGCAAAATAATGCAGCAGTTACAAAACCATATATTGAAAAAACAGACATTGAAACCAAATTATTCGGCCCACAACAAAACATGCAAGGCTCACAAGCTGCATCGCTAGGTAATAATCAATGGCTAATAGCGAGCGAAAGCCAAGGCTTATTTCTTGCCGATAACGAGAAAGACAGTGTGCTGCTCGCCGGTAACTTTGAGTCAATTTCACTGAAAAAAATAGCAACGCAGCAATTTTTATTGGCAACTCTAGATAACAACCAAGATAATGTGGTTATTTTTAAGCTTATAAAAAATGGCCAAACTTGGCAGCTAAATGAACTCACTCGCATTAGTCCACCTCAAGCCCAGCCCGATGCCGTATGTTTATTTAAAAACAGCAATAACAAAACTGTATCAGCATTTGTGCCAGATGTTCGCGGCTTGATCAGCGAAACGGTTATTTATGATTTAGCCACTAACCAAGCTAAAAATATCGCAGTACGTGAGTTCTCTGCAGTCACAGAGGCTTCAGGTTGTGCAGTAAATGACGACACAAAAACCCTGTATGTGGGTGAGGCAGAGCTCGGAGTGTGGGCCATTAACGCGGATGCAGAATCTGATGCCAATAAGCAGCCTGTGGCTTTGGTACAACCCTACGGCGAATTAAACAGTGAAATCGGGGCTCTATCGGTATCACAAGACGGTACTTTATGGCTCAGTGCCACTGATGGTAATGTGGTTTATGCTTACCAAGCTCAAACAGACAAGCTAAGCCAATGGTCACTGGCAGGTGAGCACACAATAGAGTCTGTTGCAGCGAGCTTTATCAATGACAGTCAAGCCCAGCTGGTATTAATTGATGATGAAACAGGCGCCTATATTCAAGCAAACGTTAACTACACAGCGCAAACAGCGACTTCACAAAACAATGTCGCGATGACTCACCTTCATGCCAGCGCACAAACTACACCGGTTGCTGCGTTTGGTGATGCAGCAGATGATCCGGCTATTTGGATTAATGAGCAAGACGCTAAAAAAAGCTTAATTTTAGGCACTGATAAACGTCGCGGCTTGATGGTTTATGATCTTGCTGGCAGCAAAGTACAATCGCTTAATGTTGGGCGTTTAAATAATGTTGATGTGCGCCAACATCAAGGTATAAACAACCAGACCCATACGTGGATCACTGCCAGTAACCGTACTCTTAATAGCATTAGCGTATTTACTGTAGATGGCGATAACCAAGTAAACCATGTGACAGAAATAGCCACTAACCTACCTGAGATTTACGGTATGTGTATGTATTCCTCTGAGTCTGGCCATTACGTGTTTGTTAATGATAAATCAGGTTTATTTCAGCAGTATAAACTCACCGGTGAGCAAAGTAATTTAAGTGGTGAACTGGTTAGAGAGTTTACTCTACCAAGCCAACCTGAAGGCTGTAGCGCTGATGATAATCTAGGCCAACTATTTGCAGGTGAAGAAGATGCAGGCATTTGGTATATCGGTGCAGAGCCTACCGCTGGTAACAAAGCAGTAAAGCTACAAAGTGTTAATGAGCAACTGGTGGCAGATGTTGAAGGTATGGAGATTTATCATGCTAATGATGCTCGCTATTTAGTAGTATCAAGCCAAGGCGATAATAGCTATGTGCTTTATAAAATCTCAGATGACAAAGAGCCTAGTCTAAGCTTTGCAGGTAAGTTTAATGTAATTGCAAACCTAGATAAAGGCATTGATGGCGTAGGTGAAACTGACGGTTTAACCGTTACAGCAACGGCTTTGCCAGGTTACCCTGAAGGCATGCTCATAGTACAAGATGGCTACAATCGCATGCCCCTACAACCACAAAACTTTAAAATTATTGACTGGCGCGAAGTGAAAAAAGCAATTAGATAATAGCTAACCCTAAATGTACTGATACACACTAAAGCTTTAGTGTGTATCACGTTTAAGCTTTACTAAAATATAACTAAAGATAATTATGTATAAATGTATACTACACTTTATATCTATAAATTAATTGAGGTTATTATGCGGCTACCCTACTTCGTATATTTATTTATCAGCATTATATTTTGTACCAGCTCGCTTGCTAATGCCGAAGAGCCACCAGAACTTCCGCCATTAAACCCCAAATATGAAGCAGAGCATGCCATGGTGTTGGTTAATAAAGGTTCAAGTGTATACGCGATTAACATTCCAAGCTTTGAGCTTCCTTATGATGTACATGTTATGTACAAGGTAGATGTATCTGATATTCCATTTTTAGATTTAGTACGTGACGCTGAGTTAGTTACCGTAAAATCAAAGCCGTTTAATATTCAACGCTTAATGCGAGGCGAAGAAGTCGCGATTACCGCAGATGTATACCTTGGAGATTTTAGACAAGGAGGTAGCTTAGTTTACAGTGATAAATTAATAGAGCTTAGCGAGCAGTTATTTACTCGTGAGCTAACTGATTTAAGCCCAGCCTCAAAATGGCAACAGTACGATATGGTTACGCTAAAAAATAACGAGCGTATTTATATTCACCAAATAACTCAGCCACCAAGCTATCATCATATTATGTTTGTTGATTTAAGTGGTGCCTGTTTACAAAAATTTCGCACCTCAACTGAAGTGCCCTCTGCTGGTGAGCTCAATTATAAGTTTATAAATTGTGGCACATTGAAACCCATGTTTTATGATGCTGAAAGCTTGAGTAAATAACTTAGCCTTGTTTTAGGGACGAAAAAAGGCTCCTCGCAATGCTCAGAGCCTTTGGTTAACTTTGGGAATTAACTCGGTTCATTGATCGTTTTAGATCAGTTTAGCGCCACTAGTTGTGGCGCAATTGTTTGATAATCTACCGCCATGGCAATACTCAAAGCGGTAATATTAATAATAGAAAACGCAAACACTTGGCGTGCCCAACGGGTGGTGTCTATGTTGTAGCGATATCCTCTAAGTGCCATGAGTAACCACCAAAAACTGGTAATACAGGCAACGGCCATAAAGGCAGCACCGGTATAACCACTAATTGGCAATAGCATCACCACTAAAGCATATACCGCAATATAAAGCACAATATGGCGCTTAGCTTTGTTAACACCTTGCGCCACGGGCAATACTGGAATATTAGCGGCTTGGTAATCTTTAAAGCGAAAAATAGCAATCGCATATGAGTGCGGCATTTGCCACAAACTAAACATCACCAACAGTATTAATGCACCCATATCGAACACACCCGTAACGGCGCAATAGCCAACAACAGGTGGAACTGCGCCCGACAGACTACCAATAAAGGTGCCGTAAACAGAGTTGCGTTTCATGTAGAGGCTGTACACCCCTACATAAATGACATAGCCAAAGGCGGCAAAAAATACCGCCGCTTGAGTGGTAAAGGCGATTAATAAGCCAAAGCCAATTAGCCCTAATAACACGCCATGGCTTAAAGCGGCTTTTGCAGACATTTCGCCCGTTACAGTTACACGTGAGCGAGTACGTGCCATAGCAACATCAATGTCTCTATCTATAACATTGTTTATGGCACATCCCGATGCAACAACAAGCGATAAACCAACCAAGGTAACCAACATTAACCATGGGTCTATATCACCGCGGGCGGCAAGTAAAAAACCACCGGCAACGCTGATCAAATTCCCCATAATAATACCTGGCTTAGTAACAGCTAAATAACGACGAAACATCTGAAACCTCTAATACATCATCATTGCGTTTGATTCATAAATGATCCAAACAGACAGTCCAACCACCATGACGATGATCAACGCGCTAAACAAGAAGGTAAAGGTATTCGCTTTGCCTTCATCGGTGGTGAAATTAAGGTGTAAAAAGTATTTTAAATGCACCCAAATTTGCACGATTGCAAAAGTAACGATACTCAAAAGCGTGGTGACTTTTGAAAAATCGCCCTCCATCACCATCCAAAATGGAATGGCCGTTAAAATCACTGACAAAACAAAACCAATAAGATAGGTTTTAACACTGCCATGCGACTGTTCATGATGTTGGCTTTGCATTTGCGTTAAAGCATGCGTTTCACTATGACTCATTACATTGCTCCCATTAAATAAACAACGGTAAATACACAAATCCACACAATATCTAAAAAGTGCCAAAATAAGCTTAAGCAACTTAAGCGCGTGACGGTTTGTTTACCTAAACCGCGCTTGATCACTTCTATCATCATTATGCTCATCCAAATAAGGCCTGCAGTTACATGTAAACCATGCAAACCCACTAATGAGAAAAACGATGTTAAAAAAGCACTTTGCTGTGGGCCATTGCCATGAACAATTAAATGATGGAACTCATAAATTTCCATGCCAATAAACACCGCGCCTAAACAAAAAGTAACCGCGAGCCAACCAAGCGTCAGCGCCTTTTTTTGCCCTTGAGCGGCAATCATGGCAAAACCAAAGGTAATACTACTTATAAGTAGCGCCGCAGTTTCTACGGCAACAAAATCAAGCTCAAAAATATCTTTGCCCGATACACCACCTGCGGTGTTCATATAAAGCACTGCGTAGGTTGCAAAAAATGAGGCAAATAAAAGGCAATCGGTCATTAAATAAAGCCAAAAGCCAAAGATTGTATCGCCAGAGGTATCGTGATGCTCATGCGTATGACTTACGCTATGAGGCTCTAAATTTACATGGCCTTGAGTTGCAGATAACGTACTCATGCGCTTACCTCCTTCGTATTACTGGCAATATGCGCGCCTTCTATTTGTAATATTTCATCGTTTTGCACGTAGTAATCTACATCGCTGGTGTAAGCACGGTTAATAAACAGCGCAATCGCGCCAATAAAACCAAGCCCTGCTAGCCACCAAATATGCCAGATCATGGCAAAACAAAACGCCGTTAAACTCGCAGCAATAAGCACACCCGATGCCGTATTTTTTGGCATATGAATTGGGCTATAGCTAGATTTACCTTGATAAGCTAGGCCTTTTTCTTTCATGTCAGTCCATGTATCAATATCATCAACATGCGGGATTTCAGCAAAGTTATAGTATTGTGGCGGTGATGACGTTGACCATTCAAGGGTGTGACCGTTCCAAGGATCGCCGGTGGTATCATCAAGCGCTTCGCGGTTTTTAAAGCTCACATAAAGCTGAATAACTTGGCAAATAATACCGAACATAATAATCACGGCACCCACTGCAGCAATATAAAGCCAGATATTCCAATCAGGATTATTAGAGTGATTTAAGCGACGAGTCATGCCTAAAAAGCCGAGTACGTACAATGGCATAAAGGCTACAAAGAAACCGATTAACCAACACCAAAATGATGCTTTACCCCAACGCTCATCAAGCTTAAAGCCCATTGCTTTTGGAAACCAAAAAACAAAACCAGCTAAGTAGCCAAATACTGCGCCACCAATAATGGTGTTATGAAAGTGAGCAATTAAGAATAAGCTGTTATGCAATACATAATCGGCACCAGGGATTGCTAGTAATACCCCCGTCATACCACCAATACTGAAGGTAACCATAAAACCAAGCGTCCACAGTACGGGCACAGTAATGCGCAAGCGACCACGGTAAATAGTAAACAACCAACTAAATAACTTAACCCCAGTAGGCACAGCTATGACCATGGTCATCACCCCAAAGAAGGCATTTACATTAGCGCTTGAGCCCATAGTAAAGAAGTGATGTAACCATACAATAAAACCAAGAATAGAAATGGCACCGCTGGCATATACCATCGATTTATAACCAAATAAACGTTTACCAGTGAAGGTCGACACTATTTCAGAGAAGATACCAAAAGCTGGTAATACTAAAATGTATACCTCTGGGTGACCCCATGCCCAAAACAGGTTGATATACATCATGGCGTTACCGCCTGCTTCATTAGTGAAGAAGTGGAAATCTAAATAACGGTCTAGCGTTAGCATGGCAAGCACTGCGGTTAAAATTGGAAATGATGCCGCAATTAAGATATTTGCCCACGTACATGCCCATGTGAAAATTGGCATTTTCATCAGTGTCATACCAGGGGCACGCATTTTAAATACTGTCACTAGGAAGTTAACAGCGGTTAATAGCGTACCGAGCCCCGATATTTGCAAGGCCCAAATATAATAATCGACCCCCACCCCAGGGCTAAAGGTCAACTCCGACAACGGTGGGTAAGCAACCCAGCCTGTTTTGGCAAATTCACCAAATATAAGTGATAAATTTATTAAAATGGCACCACTAGCGGTAAACCAAAAACTTAAATTATTTAAAAATGGAAAAGCCACATCACGGGCACCAATTTGCAGTGGTACAACAATATTCATTAAACCAATCATAAATGGCATCGCCATAAAGATGATCATAATAACGCCATGAGCGGTGAATATTTGGTCGTAATGCTCTGGCGGCAGATAACCTGGCGCGCCACTGGTAGCAAGCGCTAACTGCGCACGCATCATAATGGCATCAGAAAAACCACGAAACAGCATGATTAGTGCTAATAAAATGTACATAATGCCTAAGCGTTTATGATCAACCGAGGTGATCCAGTCACGCCAAAGCACACCCCATTTTTTATATTTTGTTATTAGCCCAGCTATAATAAGCCCGACAACAGCAATCACCGCCATAGTAACCATGATAATAGGTTCATGAAACGGAATTGCATCTATAGATAATTTACCTAAAAACGACATGATTATTCCTCGCCCTGGCTGTGTGATGATGGCATTGAATGATTACCCATTGCTTGATGCTCATTACTCATCTGCTGATGTTTACCCATGGCATGATGTTTTTTATTCATATCGCCATGCGCCTGCATGTATTTCATCACTATGGTATGAAATAAACCGTCATCAACCTTGCCATAATAAGCGACGGGATTGTTTTCACTCGCTTTGGCAAGCTCAACATAATTGGCATGAGTAAGGCTATTGGCGTTGGTTTTAACCTGTTCAACCCACTGGTTAAAATCAGCTTTTGTTGTCGTTGCGATGGCATTAAATTTCATACCAGTAAAACCCGCACCACTGTAATTAGCCGAAAAGCCTTTAAACGTGCCTGGCTCATTAGCAATTAAATGCAGCTTAGTTTCCATACCCGCCATTGAGTAGATTTGACTACCTAACTGAGGAATAAAAAACGAGTTCATGGTACTTTCTGACGTGATTTTGTATTCAACCGGAACATTAGCAGGAAATACCAATTCGTTTACCGTGGCAATACCTTGTTCAGGGTAAATAAATAACCATTTCCAATTAAGTGACACCACTTCAACAGTAAGATGTTCACCTTTACCCTCTATCGGTTTATAGGGGTCAAGCTCTTGCGTTGACTGCCAGGTGATCACACCTAAAATAACAACAATAACAATTGGAACCGCCCATACAACAGCCTCAATCTTATTAGAGTGAGCCCATTTTGGTGCGTAAATTTCATGGTTTTGTGTGTCTCTGTATTTCCAAGCAAAATATAAAGTCATCACAATAACGGGGATCACAACTAACAACATAAGCACAGTGGCGATGATGATCAGATTTTTCTCATCAATACCTATCTGCCCTTTTGGGTCGAGTACCCCGCCATTACAGCCTGATAAAATCAGCGCCATACTAGCTAAAGCAATATTAAAAAGGTTACGAATTAACAAGGGACTATCCTAAAACCTAAAGAGTTTTTATTAGCTGCCAAAAATATTTAGCAACGATATTTGATAAAAACCCAAGTTAATTAAGATTGAATTACAATAATGCAGAGCGAATGCAAGCATGAAGTATTGACCACTGGCTTAATAATAAACACCTAGCAGAACCAACCCAGCTTTTTAAACACATTAATATAACGCAATCAAAATTAACTTGGGTGAGGTGTGGTTGGCTGAGAGTGTGTAAAAAACACTAAGCTACAATGAAAGTAATCGTTATTTACAGCAAGAATAAATAATTAGATACCACAGGTGTAACCTATACCCATAAAATTAATGGGTAAACAGACAACCTGTAAAGCTAGGTGGAGCACGACAACCATGCGCAGCTTGCACTGGTTGCTGAACTTTAGCCTCGCTAAAAGCAAAGGCTGCTTTACGGAGGATTATTCCAGCACGACGCGCTGGAAACATGTGGAACAATAGCCAACAAAGGCCAATAAGTAACTGACACGATAAGATGGGATGAGCTAAAAATTCGGCAATTGTCAGTAATAATGGCTCTATAAAAAAGCCATCACTGACCAATGCTTCAAGCCTAAAGGCATCCTCAATAGCGCCACTAAGCAACATAACGACATTAAAAACTAATAATGTTACAGCCACACTCACGCCCTTTTTCGCTTTTTTAAAGCGCTCATGCAACACTGACTTACCTAAGGTAAGCAAAGCGCTGGTATGAAACAAAGAAAGTGAGTTCAAAAACATTAACCTATTAAAATGACTAATAACAAAATTCGGAGTACACCGTGGCAACAAAAAAGGTTGCAGCCGTAAAGCCTTATACAGTGACATGAAATACAGTCTCAACGCATTAGCACTATTTTGCCAAGCTAGTTTTGATCCGCATCAATAGAACTTTCAAAACTTACTGAAAGTTCGGGCATGAGTATAACAAAGAGAATTTTCTGTTCAAGATAAAAACACGATTATTTTATCGGCTGGTGATTTATTTATGCCGATATAAATAAAAAACCTCCCGTAGTGAGCTACGAGAGGTTTTTTTGTTTAAACAGGGATACCCTATTTAAAGAATTTGGTTTTCTTTCCATACTTGCTCTTTGGCTAGACGCTTTTTGCGTTTATCACATGGATCATCGCAATCACATGCTTTATCAATACCTACAGAGCCTAGGCCTCCGCAGCTACTCGCCATCGATTTTCTTTGTACTATCATGCCTATCGCCATTGCAGCGACAATTAAAATAAGTAAGCCAAAGGTTAGAAAAAAAAGTGACATTGCTTAGCCCCTATTGTTCAGCAATAAAATGAGCCCAAACATCATATCTGAGCTTATTGCATTATATACCCTCATGATAAGGATATAAACCTAAAGACTATAAATAAGGCTTAAACGCAGGGCTTGAATAGGTGACTAACCCCTGTGCCGATTTCGCAATTAAATACACAGGTAAATCATGCTGCTGCGCATAACGTTGTGCCTTTTCCATGCCCATTACCGTTAAAGCAGTCGCTAAACCGTCCGCCGTCATTGCACTTGGGTGTAAAACAGTAACAGAGACTAAATCGTGCTTAATTGGCATGCCTGACATCGGATCAATAAGGTGCGTATAGGTTTCACCATCCATAGTATAAAAAATTCTATAATCGCCAGAGGTGGCAATACCATTATTACCCGGTGTTAATACGCGGTGTACTTTGCGCTCGCCCGGATTTGCATCAGGTTGTTCGATTGCTATTCGCCATGCTTGATTGTCTGGTTTTGTACCAGCAATACGCAGTTCTCCACCAATTTCAACCATGTAATCTGTAATGCCTTTACTTTGTAATAGCTCAGCAACTTTATCAATACCATAGCCTTTTGCTGTAGCCGAAAACGACAGCTCTAAATCATCAACTGTTTTAGCTAACCCTTGCTCATTAAGAACCAGCTTATCTATACCAATGTTACTGACCATATTTGCCAGTGCTTCATCCGTTGGGCGCTTTGTTGGTTTTTTATCAGGACCAAATCCCCATAAATCGATTAGCGGCCCCATAGTCACATCGAGTGTTTTAGTTGAATCACCAATTCGTATAGATTCTGCAATAACCGCTCTAAAGTCATCACTAATTGGCATTACTTGATTAGCACCTAAACGGTTAAAGGTGTTTATTTCTGACTCTTCAATATAGGTCGACATAGACTGGTTAATATCAACTAAAACCGCATCTATTTCTGCTTGTACTGCTTGAGGGTCTACTTGATCAGCGTAAAACTTAATGTGGTAAGTTGTCCCCATCGTTTTACCTTCAAGGTAAGCTTCTTCGTTTTGTTGTGAATTGCCACAACCGGTGATAAGTAACGTGGATATGATTAAAAATAAGGCTACCACGCCTTTAACTGTGCTTAATCGATTCATAATAGCCTACTTATAAAGGTTAAATAGAGTATCAACTAAAATCAGCGGTAAAGCCAAACTCAATCAGTTGATATAAAAAAGCCTCATAACACTTAGTGCTATGAGGCTGGTATTTTAACTAAATTTATTTAGTTTGGGTATTAGCCACCGAAATCATCTAATAAGATGTTTTCTTCTTCTACGCCTAAATCTTTAAGCATAGAGATAACTGCCGCATTCATCATTGGAGGACCACACATGTAGAACTCACAATCTTCAGGCGCTTCGTGGTCTTTAAGATAGTTCTCAAATAACACGTTGTGGATAAAGCCAGTGTAGCCTTCCCAGTTATCTTCTGGTTGCGGATCTGAAAGCGCTGTATGCCAAACGAAGTTATCGTTTTGCTCAGCTAGGCCGTCAAAATCTTCAACATAAAACATTTCACGCTTAGAACGTGCACCATACCAGAAACTAATTTTACGCTTAGAGTTTAAACGCTTAAGTTGGTCAAAGATATGTGAACGCATTGGTGCCATACCTGCACCACCACCTACGAATACCATTTCAGCGTCTGTGTCTTTAGCGAAGAACTCACCAAATGGACCAGAAATAGTTACTTTATCACCTTCTTTCAGTGACCAAATGTACGATGACATTTTACCACATGGTAGGCTTAGGTTTCTTGGCGGCGGCGTAGCGATACGCACGTTAAGCATAATAATGCCTTCTTCTTCTGGGTAGTTAGCCATTGAGTAAGCACGAATTGTTTCTTCGTCTACTTTTGACTCCAGGTCGAAGAAACCAAAATGGTTCCAATCGCCACGATACTCTTCAGGAATATCGAAATCAGCGTATTTAACATGGTGAGCTGGCGCTTCGATTTGGATGTAACCACCCGCACGGAACGGCACTGACTCGCCATCTGGAATTTGTAGCTTAAGTTCTTTGATGAACGTTGCTTTGTTATCGTTAGAGATAACTTCACAATCCCATTTTTTAACACCGAAAATTGACTCTTCAAGTTCAATTTCCATGTCATTTTTAACATTAACCTGACACGCTAAACGACAACCTTCACGTGCTTCACCTTTAGAGATGTGGTCAAGTTCAGTTGGCAGAATATCACCGCCACCTTCTTTAATGTGAACGCGACACTGACCACAAGAGCCACCGCCACCACATGCAGAAGATACGAAAATACCTGACTCAGATAGTGCACCTAATAGCTTACTACCTGCTGATGTTTTAATGGCTTTGTCTGGATCGCCATTAATACCGATGATGATGTCACCGCTTGCAACTAGCTTAGATTTAGCACCAATGATGATTAAAACTAGTATTACAACGATAGCGATAAAAACACCAACGCCTAAGAAAATATCCATGATTGACCTCGCTATTATTACAGTGAAATACCAGAGAATGACATAAAGCCAAGACCCATCAAGCCAACAGTGATAAAGGTAATACCTAGACCACGTAAACCATCTGGTACGTCTGAATACTTCATTTTCTCACGGATACCTGCAAGTAATGTAATTGCAAGCGCCCAACCCACACCAGCGCCAATACCATAAACAACAGACTCGCCGAAGTTATAGTTACGCTCAACCATGAAGGCTACCGCACCAAAAATTGCACAGTTAACTGTGATTAGTGGTAGGAAAATACCTAATGCGTTGTACAGCGGTGGGAAGAACTTATCTAATGCCATTTCAAGAATTTGCACCAGTGCAGCAATAACACCAATGAAAGTTAAGAAACGTAAAAAGCTAAGATCCGCTTCTGGGTAACCAAGCCACTCAAGTGAACCTGGTGCTAATACCGCATGGTAAACCAAGTTATTAACCGGTACTGAAATACCTAATACAACAATAACCGCTACCCCTAGGCCAATTGATGTAGTTACTTTTTTAGACACGGCTAAGAAAGTACACATACCTAGGAAGAATGCTAACGCTAAGTTTTCAATAAAAACGGCTTTTACAAATAAACTAATATAATGTTCCACTTATCGCCCCTTACGCTTTAGCTTCTACTTGGTCTTTCTTATAAGTACGAAGTACCCAAATGAATAAACCAATAATGAAGAATGCACTCGGTGGTAAGATCAATAGACCCATAGGTTGGTACCAACCACCATTTTGTACTAATGGAATAATATCAACACCGAACAGTGAACCTTTACCGAATAACTCACGAATAAAGCCAACAGTAAGAAGCACTACAGAGTAACCTAAGCCATTACCAATACCATCAAGGAAAGACATTAATGGCGGCGACTTCATTGCATAAGCTTCAGCACGACCCATTACGATACAGTTAGTAATGATTAGACCAACGAATACTGATAACTCTTTTGCCGTAGCGTAAGAGAAAGCTTGTAGTACTTGGTCAACCACGATTACCAATGATGCAATAATCGTCATCTGTACGATGATACGTACTGATGATGGGATATGGTTACGAATAGTCGAGATAAAAAGGCTAGAGAATGCAGTTACCAAGGTCAATGCGATTGACATGATTAATGCATTTTTTAAGCTAGACGTTACCGCTAGCGCAGAACAAATACCAAGTACTTGTAATGCGATTGGGTTGTTAGCGAAAACTGGACCGAATAGGACCGCCTTCATTTCTTTAGTATCAGCCATTAGTTCAATGCTCCTTTACGTACTTTCGCAAGGAAAGGGCCAAAGCCATTTTCGCCAGTCCAAAAGTCAACTGCATGGTCAACACCATTAGACGTTAATGTAGCACCTGAAAGACCGTCGATCTTGTGCTCATCACCGGCTGCAGTCCCTTTAACGATTTGGATTGGTAACTCTTTACCTTCCCACGTTGCAGTCCACTGTGGGTTTTGAATTTCACCACCTAAACCAGGTGTTTCGTTATGTTTGTAGAAAATAATGTCTTTAATAGTTTCGCCATCGCTTTCAAGCGAGATAAAACCATACATTAAACCCCATAAACCATACCCCTGAATAGGAAGGATGATTGCATCAGTAGAGCCATCGTCTTTTTTAGAGATGTAAACAGGCGCACGTTTGGTAATACGTTGAATACCTGCGATGTCCTTAATCCCATTCTCTTTAAGAGACTTGCTTAAATCAGCATCATATTTGCTTTTTTCAAAGTCGAAATCTTCTACCGGCTCAGCAAACTCACCACTTTGCATATCAACAAAGCGAGTTTCGATTTTAGCATCAAACGTTTCGGCAACGTTATCAACTTTACCAATACCAGCAGCAGCTAAGATATTACTTTGAATATCTTTTGCTTTATTTGCTTTTTGCAGAGGGCGAAGTTGCACAGACGTTAGCGACACAATAACTGCACACACTAAACATAATGAGACAACAACAGCTAGCGTTTTGCCAATTGATTCGTTATTACTAGACATTACGTGCCAACCTCCGCTTGATATTAGCTTGCACTACAAAGTGATCGAATAAAGGTGCAAACAAGTTAGCAAATAAGATTGCTAGCATGATGCCCTCTGGGTATGCAGGGTTAACAACACGGATCATGATAACCATAAAGCCAATAAGCGCACCGTATGCTAATTTACCTTTATCAGTAAATGCAGCAGATACAGGGTCAGTTGCCATAAAGAACATACCGAATGCAAAACCACCTAATACCATATGCCAGTACCAAGGCATAGCAAACATAGCATTGGTTTCAGAACCAATAGTATTTAGTATTGATGAGGTTACTACCATACCTAGGAATACACCTAGCACGATACGCCAAGACGCAATGCGCACGTAAATTAGGAATAAACCACCAATAAGTACAGCTAGTGTAGACGTTTCACCCATAGAACCTTGAATGAATCCGTAAAACGCATTCCACCAAAGCTCAATATCAGTCGCGTAATTTAACGTACCAGCAAACGCTTGACCAAGCATAGTCGCGCCAGAGAATGAATCTACGGCAGTCCATACTGTGTCACCTGAAATTTGTGCAGGGTATGCGAAGAATAAAAACGCACGACCAGCAAGCGCAGGGTTTAAGAAGTTACGACCTGTACCACCAAATATTTCTTTTGCGATAACTACACCAAAAGTAATACCTAGCGCAACTTGCCATAAAGGAATCGTTGCAGGCAGGATTAATGCAAATAATACAGAGGTTACGAAGAAACCTTCATTTACTTCATGCTTACGCACAGAAGCAAACAATACTTCCCAAAAACCACCGACAATAAAGGTTGTTGCATAAATAGGTAGGAAGAAACATGCTCCGTAGAACATTTTTGCGCCCCAACCAGCATCAACGGTTAACTCACCGCCTAATAACTGGAATAAACCTACTTGCCAAATGTTAGCTAGTTCAAAACCATTACCAAGCGCGATTGCCGCTTGATGACCAATATTGAACATACCAAAGAACATGGCAGGGAACGTCGCCATCCACACTAAAATCATCATGCGTTTTAGGTCGATGTTATCACGAACGTGAGTTGAACCTTTGTTTACGTAACCTGGCGTGTAAAAAATAGTCGCAGCGGCTTCATACAGCGCGTACCATTTCTCATGCTTACCACCTGGTTCAAAATGCGGTTCGATATCTTCTAAGAAAGTTTTTAAGCCCATTTTAGCCTTCCTTCTCGATCGTAGTTAAGCAATCGCGTAGGGCTGCGCCGTACTCGTATTTGCCAGGACAAACGAAGGTGCATAACGCTAAATCTTCTTCATCTAATTCAAGCGCACCTAATGAAATTGCACTGTCTAAATCACGAGACAATAAGTCACGTAATAAGAGCGTTGGCAAAATATCAAGTGGCATAACACGCTCATAGCTTCCAAGTGGAACCATGGCACGTTTTGAACCGCCCGTAGACGTTGTCATTTTAAATAAACGACTCGGTGTAAGGTGAGACAAGAATGTACGCGTTACAGAGAATTTATCACTACCTGGTGCAATCCAGCCAAAAAATTCTTTTTCGCGACCTTCAAGTAATACAGATACTTGAACATGGTAACGACCTAAAAATGCATGAACGCCAGACGACGTAGCACCTGCAAGTACAGAACCAGAAATAACACGGTTATCACCGTCTTCTAATTCACCTGCAACTAAGTCATCAAGTGAAGCACCTAATTGTGTTTTCACTAAACGAGGATTCTTAACACGCGGACCTGCAAGCGAAATCACACGGTCTGTGTAAATTTCACCAGTAAGGAAAAGGTGACCATACGCAATAACGTCTTGGTAACCAATGTGCCAAACTTGCTTACTAGCAGATACTGGGTCAAGGTGATGGATATGAGTGCCAACAAGGCCAGCCGGATGCACGCCACCAAACTCATGTACTTCTACTTGAGCAATAGGTGAACTAGGAACTTGACTACCTGCTTGCTTACAAACAAATACTTTGCCATCGGTTAAACGTGACACAACAGCCAAACCTGCTTCAAACGCTTTCGCATTTTCAGCAATAATTACTGCAGGATCTGCAGCAAGTGGATTGGTATCGATAGCTGTCACAAAAATAGAGCTCGGATTTGCATCCAACGCCGCCACTTTACTAAATGGACGAGCACGAAGTGCTACCCATTGACCCGATTGAACTAGTACTTCTTTAGCTTTTTCACGGTCTAAGCTGTTAAGCTCAATTTCCGAGAAAGAACCAAAGGTGATTTGCTCACTGCCGTTTACTTCAATAACAACAGATTGCAGAACACGTTTAGCACCGCGATTAATTTCTTTTACTGTACCAGAAGCTGGTGCAGTAAATAATACGCCTGGGTTCTTTTTATCTTCAAAAAGTACCTGGCCTTTTTTGACTTGGTCATCCACACGAACATGCATGGTTGGACGCATACCGATAAACTCTTCACCTAGCACAGCTACACGTTTGACGGCAGAACCATCATGAATAACTTGCTGAGGTGCGCCCTCTAAGGGTAAATCCAGACCTTTTTTTATATTGATCATACGCACTTGCACTACATTAACGGAAAGAAACTGAAAAATCGTACTAACCACGCCGCTATTTGTATTATTGCAAGTTATATAAAATGACTCGCTATAAATACCAAACAAGCAGCGCAGTAAAACTCCTCACATATTGCTTTGATTTTAACATTATTGTGGCTGACTATGCGAGTGTATTTATGAAAATTATACGAGAGAAACGTTTATTTAGTTTTGTAATTAACAATTAATAAAATACAAGCTAGACCAAAGTGGTAAATTAGCCAACAATTAGCAAATATTTTTTCAAATCAAAGCTAAAAACAAAAAAGCCGCACAAGGCGACTTTTTCAAAAATGCGCTATCAGCGACAAGTTAGTCAATCATATTGGCAATAGGTGCAACAGGATTTACATCTTGTTCATAATCAACCGCGTCAATACCAAAACCAAACAAGCGTAAAAATTCATTATGGTAACCAATATAATCGGTTAACTCATCAATTGAGTTTGTATCTACACTATCCCAAATGGCTTGAACGCGAGATTGAACGTCATCTTCCAGTTCTTTATAGTTTTGGAATAAATGCCCGCCCTCGTCAAAGCGAGGTGAATCACCGTATAAGTTCTCACTAAATAGCGCATGAATTTGCTCAATTGTGCCCTCGTAAGTGCCATCAGCCTTCATCACTTTAAATAAGGCAGAAATATAAAGTGGCATGATTGGAATTGCAGAGCTTGCTTGAGTAACAACCGCATTAAGCGATGAAACGTAGGCTTCACCATTTAAATCTTGGGTAGCAGCTTTAATAGCAGCAGTGGCACGGTCTAAATCTTCTTTGGCTTTTCCAATTGTTGCATGACCGTAAATTGGCCACGTTAGTTCTTTACCAATATAAGTGTAAGCCGTGGTTTTAAAGTTATCTGCTAATACATCCGCTTCTTTAAGAGCGTCAATCCACATTTCCCAATCTTCGCCACCCATTACTTTAATAGTGTTGTCGATATCGTCTTGGTTTGCCGCTTCAACGGTTACCTCATCAATTTCACGCTTTGACGTATTTAAGTTTTTAGTGGTTACCGCATTACCAATTGGCTTAAGCGTTGAAGAAAACACTTCGCCGGTATTTGGATCAGTACGACGAGGTGACGCTAAGCTGTAAATAATACAGTCAACTTTACCTAATTCAGCTTTAATGGTGTCGATTGTTTTTTGTTTAATTTCGTTAGAAAACGCATCACCATTAATATTTTTTGACCATAAACCTTCAGCTTCAGCGGCTGCTTGAAACGCCGCCGTATTATACCAACCCGCAGAACCTGTTTTACGCTCAGTGCCTTCTTTTTCAAAGAAAACACCTAATGTTTTAGCGCCACCGCCAAATGCAGCGGTAATGCGAGACGCTAGGCCATAACCTGTAGACGCACCAATAACTAATACATTTTTAGGTGCATTTTTTAATGCCCCTTGCTGCTTAACATAATTAATTTGTTCTTGTACATGCTCTGCACAGCCTACTGGGTGTGCATTGGTGCAGATAAATCCGCGAATTTTAGGCTTAATGACCATTGATCATCCTATATCTTTTACAATAAAAATTAGCGCTAGTTTAAAGGCTAAAACAAAAAAAACTGATCTGATCAGTTACTCACTGCTCAAACCAATCCACTATTACCTGTTATCCAACTTTTGAGCCGCCCATGCAATTAGGTGACTGCGGCGCTTCGCCGTCGTGCTCTGTAAATTCGTCAGGGGTATAAGTGTGCATCGCAAGCGCATGAATATGATTTGCCAGCTCATCTTTTAAAATTTCATTAATTTCACGATGACGCTGCAATAATCGCTTACCAGCAAATTCCTCACTGACTACAATCACTTTAAAGTGTGATTCAGTCCCAGCACTGTGCATATGGCTTTCGTTGATCACATTTAAATGCTTGCACGCAATCGCATCGGCTAGCTTGTTACGTATTTGTTCTTGCATTGACATAAAAACCATCCTCAAAATTCAGTTATGTACTTACTATAACAACTGCAGCTATACCATGGCTAATGCTATTTAACTGAAACTATTATTAATATAGCGAAACGTTAAACTTATTCGAGGGTGTTTAAGCGTAGTTTGTTTTGGTAACGCATGTTGGTAATTTTGTTGGCTTTGGCCGCTCATTATTAAACAGCTACCACTTTGTAATTTAATGTTAGTAATGCTGTTACTTACTTTGTGTTTAAGTTTAAATAATCGCTCTGCGCCAAGCGATACACAGGCTATGGTAGGCTCAGGCCCTAGCTGCGTCTCATCATCGCTATGCCAGCCCATGCTATCGTGGCCATCACGATAATAATTAACCAAAATTGAATTAAACGGTTGCTGTAGGTGATTTTCTAATCGTGTTCGCATAGCAAGTAATACGTCTGGCCAAGGCTCTAAATCGAGTTTATGCCCGGAATAGCCGTACTCAAGATTCTCTTCGCTGATAAAACATTGCAGCCTTGGTATTGGCCCCGTTTTGCCAAACACCGTTATATTTGGTTGTTGCCAATTTAAGTTTTGCTGCAAATAATAAAATAAATCGAGGCTTTTTTGCGCACTAAGCACCCTACTTTGATAAGAAAAGCCATTTGGTAACAGTTGGGGGTTGGCGTTTGGCGGTTGCATGTTAGAATTTACCTATCATTTGATTACCGATCATTAAACTATTATGACTACGCAAGCTACGCTCGGCGATAACACCTTTACTCTTGAACGCTTTCCTTTGGATCAAAAAAACCGCAGCTTACAAGCGTGGGATTCAGCAGACGAATACCTCATTGACTATGTTAATGAACACTACCCTGATTGTCGCTCGTTACTGATCTTAAACGACAGCTTTGGTGCACTTAGCTGTTACTTTAGCAAGCAACAATTAACAGTTTGTTCAGTAAACGACTCATATATTAGCCATCAGGCGGCGGCTTATAACTTAGCGCAAAACAAAATTGCAACAACTGCGTTTAGCCAGCTTGATAGTTTATCGGCTTTGCCCGAACAAGTAGACCTAGTGTTGGTAAAAGTACCACGCACATTGGCTTTTTTACAGTATCAGCTATCTGAATTAAGCGAAGTACTGGCGCCCGGTACACCGGTTATTGGCGCAGCAAAAACTAAAGACGTGCATAACTCTACGATTAAAGCATTTGAAGATTTTATTGGTGAGACGAAAACAAGCCTCGCAGTAAAAAAATCACGCTTAATTATTAGCCAAGCCGCTGGCGGTTATAAAGGTGCAGATTTCCCAGTGAGCTGGCCGCTCGAAGGCACTGATTTTACAATAAGCAATCATGCTAATGTGTTTTCACGTGATTCACTTGATATTGGTGCGCGATTCTTTTTTAATTATTTGCCACAAACAAATAAAGCCAAAAGTATTATTGATTTAGGCTGTGGCAATGGCGTAGTTGGTTTAATGACATTAGCGCGCTGTCCTAATGCTCATATTAGTTTTGTTGATGAGTCATATATGGCGGTTGAATCAGCTCGACTCAACATTGAGCTCAACATGGAAGACAAGTTTGAACAATGTACCTTTATAGAGAATGATTGTTTAACTGACTTTGAACGTGAAAGCGCTGATATTGTATTGTGTAATCCGCCATTTCACCAAGCACAAGCGGTTACCGACCACATAGCATGGCAAATGTTCAAGCAAGCAAAAGACACATTAAAAGAAGGTGGCGAGCTGCGTATTATTGGTAACCGCCATCTAGATTACCACGACAAACTAAACCGTATGTTTGGTAACTGTACTTTATTAGGCTCTAATAAAAAGTTTGTGGTACTTAGCGCAACTAAAAATAGTGGGACGTTATAAATGAAACTCTTAAAAGCATTATTGAGCTGTTGTACATTAGTGGTTTTTTCGGGATGTGCCAATCAGCCTAATCAGCTTATTCTTAACCCTGTGTATAAAAGTGGTCAAATAAGCTCAATAAACAGCAGCTTAAACACCAGCGTGATTGATTTACGTGGTGACAGTGCAACCTTAAAGCTGATTGAATCGAGCAAAACCAAAACCATTGCCAGTACGGGTATTACTGAATCGGTTAAAAGTGCGCTAGACAGTGCGCTGAGTCGCAATGGCGCCAGCATTTCTAATTTAGCGCAATTGCGTTTTGAGTTAGATATTCACACGCTGCAAGCGGTAGTTACAGAAACGCTAATGAGCCATACCAGTGAAGCCAAGATTGAATTTGAAGTGCGGGTGATTCGCCCGACCAGTAATTTTAGTAAACGCTACAGCGGTAATGCTAATTTATCTGGCCCGCTTGGTCACGATAGGGCAAAAGTTGAAGGTCAGCTCAATAAGTTGACTGAGCAGTTAATTACCCGCATTGTATCTGACCCAGAATTAATTGCATTTTTAGAAGGTTAACAATGAAGCAACTTTTTTTAATCTGCGTAAGCTTATTATTTAGCGTTAGTAGCTTAGCGGCTCAAGAGGGTCGTTTTGTGCAAAAAGATAACATTTTTCCTCGGGTAGAAATTGTGACATCGTTGGGCAGCATTGTGGTTGAATTAGACCGCTCAAGAGCTCCTATTACGGTCAATAATTTTTTAACGTACGTGTCGGATAAAAGCTATCAAGGCAGTGTGTTTCATCGTGTAGAACGCGACGTAGAAAATGATCGTGACTTTGTAATTCAAGGCGGTGGTTATGATAAAGATTACGATGGTCTACATGAAAACGACCCTATTTTTAATGAAAGCGGTAACGGCTTAACAAACGATATGTATAGCATTGCGATGGCTTATCAAGACCGTGAACCACACTCAGGAACGCGTCAGTTCTTTTTTAATATGGATGATAACGATCATTTAAACCCTGGCCGTGATTGGGGATTTGCAGTGTTTGGCAGTGTGATGGAAGGCTATGAAACACTCGATAAAATCATGGCTGTAAAAACCGGATTTAATGACAAAATTGGCTACAACTTTGTACCCGAAAAACCGGTCGTTATATTAAATATTAAGGTGCTTGAGCAAGTTCCTTTATAACTTTTTTAATAAGAGCAGCCTTAACTGCTCTTTGTATAAGCCAATGAGCCCCTATGAATAGCACACTTTCTGTTAGCGAATACTTTTCTTATTTTAAAGATAAACGTTTGATTAATGTTTTTATATTTGGAATGAGCAGTGGCTTTCCGTGGGTATTAATTGGCTCAGTAATGTCGGCATGGCTTAAAGATGAAGGTTTGAGCCGCAGCATGATTGGCCTATTTGGCATTGTGTTTGGTGCCTACAGCATCAACTTTTTATGGTCACCTTTAATCGACCGCACTAAACTGCCCTTTTTATATAATTGGCTTGGTCAGCGCCGTAGTTGGATACTGTTTTGCCAAAGCTTTATTTTGCTTGGCACATTGCTACTTGCAGGACTTGATTTGAAAGCAAACCTAGCGGCTGCCGCCGCACTTTGCTTGTTAATCGCCATAGCCTCTGCCACGCAAGATATTGCAATAGATGCCTTTCGAATAGACACCCTTAGTGAAAATGAATCTCACAAAGCCACCGCGGCTGCTGCAATGGCCACCTCAGGTTGGTGGACTGGCTATGCTTTATTAGGAGCTGTGCCTTTTTACATGGCTGATATGCCAAATATTGACTGGCCACAGGTGTATTATTTTTTATCCGCGATTATGCTGTTATTAATTAGCTGTGTATTTTGGGCTAAAGAGCCACAATCAAATCGCGAAGCCGTACATGCCGAACTAGAACGTGTTTATCTTGAAAAACTCGCCGCAACTAAACAAACACCACTGACAAAAACGCTCGCATGGCTAGGCGTTACCGTGGTTGATCCGTTTAAAACCTTTTTTGCTAAAAATGGCGTTAAAACCGCGTTGGCGCTGCTGGCGTTTATTTTCTTATTTAAGATTGGTGAAGCATTTTTAGCGCGGATGTCGATTGTATTTTATAAAGAAGTTGGCTTTAGTAATACGCAAATAGCAAATTACTCAAAACTCGGCACGGGATTAATCACCATTGTATTTGCCTTTTTGGGCAGTATTTTTAACCATAAATATGGCATTGTGAAAGGCTTATTTATTAGTGGCGTAGCCATGGCAGCATCTAACTTAATGTTTTCTTGGATAGCCTTAGCTGGTCCACAAGAGCACTTATATGCAATGGCAATTGTAGTTGATGGCTTTACCCAAGCTTGGTCTTTAGTGGCAATGGTTGCCTTTATATCTATGTTGTGTGACAGAGCATTTAGCGCCACCCATTATGCGCTATTGGCATCATTGGGTAATTTAGGGCGTACGTTATTATCGAGTTACAGTGGCGTGGTTATTGATGATTGGCTAATGGGAAATTGGTCATTGTTCTTTGTATTAACTGCACTTATGGTTTTACCCTCATTAGTGTTTTTATTTCTAATTAGGCACAAACTATATTCACTAGAGCAAAATTATCATAAAAATACCTAATGCATCCCTGCACTAGTATTGGCTGTAGACGCTAATTTAACTTTACGATTACAGCCAAAAAGAAAGCGTTAGTCAGCTTTAATTAAGCTTAATGCTTCATACGGGTCGACTTCTAATGCATTACAGTAGCGAACAAACTCAATTACATCTAAACGACGTTCCTGATTTTCAATTTTGCCAATAAAAGAATGTGGCGTACCCAAGATTTGCGCTAAGCTGCGCATGGTGTAGCCTTTTTCATGGCGTTTAGTTTTAAGCCACTTTGTTAATTTTGCATTTTCTTCCGAAGATACGGTTTTACCCATCATATACAACTCCTACTCGTTGTTTAAATATACATATAGCTAAGCGCTTAAAATCGCCAACACTGTAAACCTACAACCACTCACTAAAGCGCAGTGTAAACGCTTACAATTCAACCAATAAAAACGCTCAAATATGTATTAACACTTTATTATTGTGAAAAATGAAACCTTGCCCGTTTCACTCTTGGATACATTATATACCATTCACCGTTGATCTGAATGATTAATTAGTAATTATGCGATTAAAGTTTAACAACAAATATTTACTAACTCTGAATAAGGTTAAATATTTTATAACTTTTTTGTTTCATTTAAATATAAGCCGTTTATTATTAACTTATTATTTGCTTAAAAAGGCTAAATCATGTTTAGACTACTTTTTTTACTGCCTATTATTTTATGCTTGGGCTGGTACTTTTTTTTGCGCCATTATGCAATTCCAATCAAACAGGGTAAAAAAGGCTTTATCTATATTTTAGCTTTCTCTGCATTCGTACTTGGTTTTTTTGTGTTAATAATGCAAATAACAGAATACAGACCAACTGAGTTATGATTTTAAACACATAAAAAAACCGCTAATTAAGCGGTTTTTTTTCAAATAACGGTATCTTTACACGCTAAAACTAGCGCCACAGCCACACGTTGTTGTGGCATTAGGGTTAGAGACAAAAAAGCGTGCCCCTTCTAACCCTTCGGTGTAGTCTACTTCACCGTCAACTAAATACTGGATACTCATTGGGTCAATGACTAAGGTAACCCCGTTTTTAACAATTTCTAAATCGCCAGGATTCGCTTTTTCATCAAAAGTAAAACCGTATTGAAAACCTGAACAACCACCGCCTGTGACATAAACACGCAGTTTTAGATCTGGGTTTTCTTCTTCGTCGATTAACTGTTTAACACGCACAGCGGCTGCGTCGCTAAACTTAATGGGTAATTCTTCAGACATTTTATAACCCTCAATACCTTTATACTAATGCACCAGATTATCTAATACCTGAGTGTTTTAATCAAGTATAGTAAGCTCGCGTTTATAAGCTTTAATTAAAACAATGCGCGTTTAATCTATTCTGTGAATCAATATACTATAAATTTAATTTAAATTAATCGGTTGTTAAAAATCTCAAGGACTTCCCTAGACTATTTTGATAAACTTGACGCCTAAAAATGCTACGGGGAAATAAAGCATGTGGCTTGAGCGACTGAGACGTCGATTAGCAAAACCAAAAACATCCGTACAATTATGCTTATTGGGCGTAAGTGCCGGATTAATTGCTGCATTTTTCATTATACTGTTTCGCCTAACCATTTTATTTTTTCAAAGCTTATTTTTAGAAACCCCTGACGACTTTACTACTCTCCCTACCCTAGAACGGGTATTAATGCCTTTGATTGCTGCACTTCTGATAGCCACATTTGCGGCTTTTACCGGCTTTAAACATTACCGCTTGGGTATCCCTTTTGTAATACACAGAATAAAACGTCATTACGGGCAAATGCCACTTTATAATACGGTTAACCAGTTTGTAGGCGGCGCGCTGGCACTGATCAGCGGTTTTTCTGTTGGCCGCGAAGGCCCCTCAGTTCATATGGGAGCAGCGGGGGCAAGCATATTAGCAAATAAACTACACTTACCCCACAACGCTATGCGTACCCTCAGTGGTTGTGGTGTTGCCGCGGGCATTGCTGCATCGTTCAACACCCCCCTGGCTGCGGTTATTTTTGTAATGGAAGTGGTGCTCAGAGAATACAAAGTGCATATTTTTGTGCCGATTATGCTTGCAGCCGTTACCGGCGCATTAGCAACACAGTTTGTATTTGGTGAAGGCTCAGAACTTGCGCTAATAACCATTGCCCCTTTAAGTGGGTGGCACTACCCCTATTTAATTTTATGCGGCATGGGATTAGGCGCGGTGGCTTATGCTTTTAATCAGAATTTAATGTTAATTATTAAAACCTTTAAACCACTTAGTATGTTTCCACGTTTAATGATTGCAGGGTGTATTGCCAGCTTAATTGCCTATGCAGTTCCACAAGCAATGGGCTCGGGTATGAGCGCTATCACTATTGCGGTTGAGTCACCTGAAAATATTCAACTACTCACCACTATTTTAATTGCTAAGTTATTAGCCACCTTATTTGCTATTGGCTTAGGTATTCCTGGTGGGTTGATAGGTCCGGTTATTGGGCTGGGCGTTTTAACCGGTACTTTAATGGCATTTTTTGCTCAATTTATTAGCCCCGGCACCGATATAGCCGGCACTTACGGGGTGCTGGGCATGGCAGGATTATTAGCGGCCACACTACACTCCCCCTTAGCGGCACTGACCACTGTGATGGAGCTGACCTCGTCACCGGAAATTATTGTGCCTGCGATGATCGTCATTACTACCGCCTACGTTACAGCTTTACAGGTATTTGGTAACCGCTCTATATTTTTACAGCAATTAGACTTTCAAGGGCTTCCCTATCATGTCTCTCCCGCCACTGAAGCCTTACAGAAAGTAGGAGTGATGGATGACATGGATGAAGACTTTAAGCTGCTCTACTCCGACGATAAAGAGCAAATAAAAAACAGTCTAGATGCCATGGACAGTCAAACACCATTAATTGTATTTGATGAAGAAAATGGTTATCGCCTAGCTGAATATGACTTAAGTTTAATGTCTGATCAGGCGGTCAATATAAAATACATTAGCTTACAAGGTATTAGCAGCCAAGCCACCCTTGCAGATGCATTTGAAATTTTGAATGATAAACGAAGTGGTGCACTTTATGTATATAACTTATTAGATAATCAACAAATTATGGGATTACTAAGGTGGGATCAAATCCACCATATTTTAACCATACGTAACAGTTTACTTTAACAATAATGAGAACAATATGAGCGCATTATTAATCTACAAAACCTTGCACGTATTTTTTATGATTGCTTGGTTTGCCGGTATTTTTTACCTACCTCGACTTTTTGTTTATCACGCTATGAGTGAAGAAAAATCGTGTAACTCAATGCTAAAAGTAATGGAACGTCGGCTACTTTATTTTGTTACACCCTTTGCGGTGCTTACCGCAGTATTTGGCGTATTGACTATTGTTGAATACGGCCGAGAATGGTTTCGTTACAGCATGTGGCTGCATTACAAACTCGTGCTGGTGATTATTTTATATATTTATCATGGCTACTGTTTCAAATTGTTAGCTGATTTTAAACACGATAGAAATACCAAAAGCGATCGGTTTTATCGCATTTTCAACGAGCTACCTGTTTTAGCGCTACTCGTTATTGTCGCTTTGGCGATTATTAAGCCAAGCTTTTAGCAAAGGCTTATAAATTACGCTGCCAAGTCGCATACTAAGTTTGTATAATACGCGCGATTGCGTGCTCCTTTGTGGATTATCGCGCCTTTTTGAATAACTAGGAATAACCCCATGTTCAGTTTCCAAGGTGAAAATATACTCTCTGTTAATCAACTCGACCGAGACTGTATTGAACGCATATTTGCTGTGGCAAAAAAAATGGAGCCATACGCTAAAAAACAAAAGCGGACCAACGTGCTTGAAGGCGCTATTTTAGCAAATCTGTTTTTTGAACCCAGTACACGTACTCGTGTTAGTTTTGGCACTGCGTTTAACTTACTCGGTGGACTAGTTCGTGAAACCACCGGCATGCAAAGCTCTGCGCTTGCTAAGGGCGAATCACTCTATGATACCGCACGTGTTATTTCAGCTTATGCTGATGCAGTTGCTATGCGCCATCCTGACTCAGGCTCGGTAGCTGAATTTGCAACAGGTTGCAACGTACCAGTAATAAACGGTGGTGATGGACCCAATGAGCACCCTACCCAAGCACTGCTTGATTTATTAACTATTGAGCGTGAACTTAACCGCTTCGATCAAAATATCGATGGTATGCATATTGCGCTAGTCGGCGATTTAAAATATGGCCGTACTGTTCACTCACTCTCTAAGTTACTGTGCCATTACAAAGACATTAAGTTTTCGATGGTTGCCCCTAATGGCTTGCAAATGCCTGACTCAATTTTATCTGCGGTTGAAAATGCCGGTCATAAAATTGAACTGGTAGATAAAATGGAAGGTAACTTAGCAGCCGATATCGTTTATCAAACACGAATCCAAGAAGAGCGTTTTCCATCACAAGAAGAAGCTAATAAGTATCGTGGTGGATTTAGAATTAGCCAGTCTATTTATAATACTCATTGCAAACCTAATTCAGTATTAATGCACCCGCTTCCTCGCGATAGTCGCCTAGAGGCAAACGAACTTGATAACGACTTAAATGCTAACGACAATCTAGCGATATTCCGCCAAGTACAAAATGGCGTACTCATTCGTATGGCACTGTTTGCTTTAACCCTCGGCGTAGAAAACAAAGTCGAGCAGTATGAAGTAAGCGTTCCTTGGTTTAGCCGCAAACGTGACAGCTAAGCTTTAATTTTAAAGTGATAAAACAATAGGATTTTTCATGACAATTAGCCAAGACTTATTTAAACGAGCTCAAGACTCTATTCCTGGTGGAGTAAATTCGCCAGTGCGTGCATTTAATGGTGTAGGTGGTACTCCGCTGTTTATTACTAAAGCACAGGGCGCGTTTACATTTGATGCTGATGGCAACCGTTACATCGATTATGTAGGCTCTTGGGGTCCAATGATTATGGGCCACAATCACCCTGAAATTAAACAAGCAGTGCATGACGCGGTAGAAAATGGTTTAAGCTACGGAGCGCCTACTGAAGCTGAAATTTTAATGGCTGAAAAAGTAAAAGAGCTAGTACCATCAATCGAAAAAGTACGCATGGTAAGCTCTGGTACTGAAGCAACAATGAGTGCAATTCGTTTAGCCCGTGGTTTTACTGGTCGTGACAAAATCTTAAAATTTGAAGGGTGTTACCACGGCCATGCAGACTCATTACTAGTAAAAGCCGGCTCTGGCGCATTAACTATGGGTGTACCTAACTCTCCAGGTATTCCTGAAGATTTAGCTAAGCACACACTCACCGTTTCGTTTAACAATATTGAAGAAGTGAAAGCGATTTTTGCCAAGTACGCCGATGAAATCGCGTGTATTATTGTTGAACCAGTTGCCGGTAACATGAACTGTATTCCACCAGTACCCGGCTTTTTAGAAGGACTGCGTGAAGTATGTGATCAATACCAATCCGTGCTTATTTTTGATGAAGTAATGACAGGTTTTCGTGTCGCCCTTGGTGGCGCTCAAGCGTATTACAACATCAAACCAGACTTAACCTGTTTAGGTAAAGTAATTGGTGGTGGCATGCCAGTAGGCGCGTTTGGTGGTAAAACAGAAATCATGGATTACATAGCTCCTGTAGGCCCTGTTTATCAAGCGGGTACACTTTCAGGTAACCCTATTGCGATGGCAGCAGGCTTAAAATCACTTGAACTACTAAGCGCTCCTGGCGTGCATGATAAGTTAGAAGCCATTAGTAAAGCGATTTGTGAAGGCTTTGAAGCCGCAGCTAAAAAAGCAGGTATTGCCTTAACGACTAACTACGCTGGCGGTATGTATGGCTTTTTCTTCACCGATGCAGAAAAAGTAACTACTTACAAACAAGCCACTGAATGTGATTTAGAGCGCTTTAAAAAGTTCTTCCACTTAATGCTTGAAGAAGGGGTTTATTTAGCGCCTTCAGCGTTTGAAGCTGGTTTTGTGTGTGCTGCGCACACAGAGCAAGAAGTTCAAGCAACGATTGAAGCAGCAGAGCGCGCTTTTGCTAAGCTATAACGTTTAGTTTTTAAAAACGCTTACCCATAAAAAAAGCCCTTTCGGGCTTTTTTTGTTTTTACTATTTAACGAATACATTCTGGTCTTGGTTTAAACTCACTGGCTCTAAGTGGCAGTTGAATCACTTTGCCACAGCCCGGTGGTGCTTGCTTCCCAGTTTGCTCGTTTACAAATGCCCACCTAATTGAAGGCGGACGGGTATCGGCAATTGCTTGCGGGTTTAGCGGTTTTAAATAACGAATATAGGTTTCAAGCGCGCCAACACTGCCGGTTAAGCCGGTGCTTTTATTATCGTCACGGCCTATCCATGCAACCGTCACTGTATTTTGATCAAATCCAGCAAACCAGCTGTCGCGTAATTCATTACTGGTGCCTGTTTTACCTGCCAACTGGATTGACGGAAAATGTAAGTTTAAGCGCTTAGCGGTGCCATCTTTAGTTACTCGCTTCATAGCATATTTGGTCATGTACATGGCATCTTTATCAAAGTGTTGCTCGTTAATTACTTTGTGCTTATAAAGTACTTTACCAACAGAATCGGTTAACGCAGAAATAGACGTCAGTTCTCTGTATTCACCGTCTGCTGCAATCGTGGTATAAAGCTGTGCCACTTCAAAGCTCGACATTTCAATAGCCCCTAATAATAACGATGGGTATTCATTAATATAGCCTTTAGCTCCTAATCCCCTGAGCGTGTTAGCCACTTTATCGACGCCTACATCAAGCCCTAAGTTAACTGCCGGTATATTAATACTATGGCTAAATGCTTTATAAAGAGGCATGGCACCACGGTATTGATGATCAAAGTTTTCTGGCTGCCATACGTTACCCTCCTCGTTGGTGACTTGAACAGGCGAGTCATCAAGTAACGTCGCTAAGTTATAATGAGGAAGCTGCAGTGCACTTAAATACACTGCAGGTTTAACTAATGAGCCAATATTTCGTTTGGTATCGAGCACGCGGTTAAATCCTGAGTAGCGTACATCACGTCCAGCGACTAACGCTGATACACCGGCTTTTTCAACATTAACGGAGATCATCGCCGCTTCTAACTCTTTGGTATTTGGACGTCTTTCTAAATAAGGTAAACTGGCCTGAATCGACTCTTCCATCGCGGTTTGTTTTTGTAAATCAAAGTAGGTAAATACACGCACACCCGCATCCAATACGTCTTGATCGGGTAGTAGCTGTTTAAGCTCGCGATTAACCAACTCTAAGTAACCTGGATAAGACTTTTGCAAGCTGGCTTTCATTGGTGCAATATCAATTGCGCGCTTTAACGAGGCTCTATACTCTTTAGTAGAAATAAGTTTGTTATCGACCATTAAACGCAGCACTAGGTCACGACGCTCCATCGCACGTTCTTTGTAACGTCTAGGATTGTAATAAGATGGGCCTTTAACCATAGCCACCAGCAAGGCAATTTGGTCGTACTCGAGTTCATCAACAGGTTTGGCAAAGTAAAACTCGGCGGCCAGCCCCATTCCATGTACCCCTTGGTTGTATGACTGACCTAAGTACACTTCGTTTAAATAGGCTTCGAGAATCTGATCTTTTGAGTAACGGTAATCAAGAATAAGCGCAATAAAGGCTTCATTAATTTTACGCACTAACGAACGCTCACGGGTAAGGTAAATATTTTTAGCCAGCTGCTGGGTTAATGTGCTCCCCCCTTGCACGGTGCGCCCTGCGCGAATATTGGTATACAAAGCGCGTAAAATTGAAAATACCGATACACCGTGATGATCATAAAAATCGCGGTCTTCAACTACTAATAAGGTATTTTTAAGCATGTCAGGAAATTTATCTAATGGTACAAACTCTCTATCTTGTTTTGAGTCATTACCAATACGGGCTATTTGTACAGGCTCTAATCTGGCAGTGTTTAAGCGACGGCCAAACTTATCTTTAATACTGGCTACCTTCTCTCCAGAGAAACGCAACTCAATAACATGAGCGCTCTCTAAACCATCATAAAATTCAAAGTCACGACGAAAAATCTTAATACTATTGGCTGTTTTAATATACTGCCCAGTCCGGCTTAAGCGATTAACCGCCGTGTAGTTTAAGCGCTTAAGCTCCCATAATACTTCTTGCTCTGATAAAAACTGGCCTGGAAAAAACGTCATTGAGCGAGCATACACTTGTGCCGGAAGTTGCCATTTATTACCTTCAAACTGGCGAGTTATTTTTGCATCAAGGTAAATAAAATAAAGTGCAATGGCGATAAACGTCGCCAGACTCAGTTTCCAAAAAATAGAAAACAACGTTTTAAAAAGTGGCCGTTTTGCGGTGCTTGAAGTTTTTTTAGTCGCACTCTTTCGCGCCGATGATTTAGATGTCTTTGTAGCGCGCTTAGTCGAGGGTTTACTGGTCGATGTTTTCTTTTTTTCAGCCATTTAAGTGTAATATATTCCGAAGGTTAATTTAACGCGAGGAGCTTATCACATTACTCTAGCACCTGAAAAATTAACCTCCCCTGAAATCAAAAAAGCCCTAACAGAGTAGGGCTTTGATTGAACACACAATACTTTTAATTAATTACTTCTAACTGATACAAACTCTGGATAAGCATCAATACCACAATCGTGTTGATCCATACCGTTTAACTCTTCTTCTTCGGTAACACGAATACCCATGGTTTGCTTGAGGATTGCCCATACAATGAATGAAGCAATAAACACAAAACCAATAATACATAGTAGGCCAATCAACTGATTAACAATGCTGGCCTCAGCATTAGTAACAGGTACTAGCACGATACCTAGGATGCCACACACACCATGAACAGAAATAGCACCCACGGGATCATCTATCTTCGCTTTGTCCAGTGCGACAATACTAAGTATCACTAATGAGCCACCTAGTAAGCCAAATAAACACGCCATTAGTGGTGATGGTGATAATGGGTCTGCAGTAATAACCACTAAGCCTGCAAGTGCACCATTAAGTACCATGGTTAAATCGGCTTTGCCCCATAAAAGTTTACATAAGAACAAGGCTGAAATTGCCCCCATAGCTGCAGCAGCATTGGTATTAAGTAATATTTGACCTACCGCTGTTGCGTTTTCTTTATCTGAAATTAATAACTGTGATCCGCCGTTAAAGCCAAACCAACCCATCCATAAAATAAACGTACCCAATGTAGCAAGTGGCAAGTTTGAACCTGGAATTGGGTAAATTTCACCATTTTTACCATATTTACCTTTACGTGCACCCAGTAGTATTACACCCGCAAGCGCTGCAGCCGCACCAGTTGCATGTACAATTGCAGAGCCTGCAAAATCAACAAAGCCTAATTCAGATAAGAAGCCGCCGCCCCATGTCCAGTAACCTTCAATTGGGTAAATTAATCCTGTTAGTACTACAGTAAACACTAAGAAAGCCCATAACTTCATGCGCTCCGCTACGGCGCCAGATACAATAGACATGGCCGTTGCAACAAACACTACTTGGAAGAAAAAGTCAGATTCTAGTGAATGATTAGCGTCTGCCGCTTGGCTACCTATTAGGCCACCAAACGAAGGAATAACGCCGCCTTCAACATTATCTACGTACATAATGTTGTAGCCTATCAACAAAAACATAGTGCACGCGATAGAATAAAGCGCGATATTTTTAGTTAGAATTTCTGTGGTATTTTTAGAGCGCACTAAACCCGCTTCTAACATTGCAAAACCGGCTGCCATCCACATGACTAAGATGCCAGACATTAAAAAGTAAAACGTATCGAGCGAAAACTTCAGCTCTATAATTGTATTTTCCATGTTGCCCCCTTAAATTGCATCATCATCAAGCTCGCCAGTACGAATACGGACGATTTGGTCTAGGTCGTAAACAAAAATTTTGCCGTCACCAATTTTGCCCGTTCCAGCGACTTTGGTAATGGTTTCTACAACGCGTTGGCAATTTTCACTACGAGTAGCAATTTCAAGTTTAATTTTAGGTATAAAGTCAACCTGATATTCAGCACCACGGTATAACTCAGTATGCCCTCTTTGACGTCCAAACCCCTTAACGTCAACCACTGTCATTCCTTCGATGCCTAAATCAGCGAGTGCTTCACGCACATCATCTAGTTTGAATGGCTTTATTATTGCACTGATCATTTTCACAAAGGCCCCCTTAGGACGCTAGCTTGTTATTGTATTTCCTCTATACAATCCAACCTTTGTGCCATTTTTAAATTAATAATAAAAACATAAACTTAAAAAAATAAATAATATATAAAACAAAAAAGCGCACCATTTAGGTGCGCTTTTTTTATGCAAAATGCAGGATTGGTGCGATATCAATGAAATACAAAGAAGGCGTTTAAAAAAAGTCTAACTATTAAACAAAGTTTATTCTTAACAGAGGTGGTTACTCGCTAACTCAACGATTATTATCGGCAGCTAGTCTCATTACTTTTGTTTTTTACTCAAATATCGCTATAACTGCAGTACATAAAATAAAAAGGGTCACTTATGAAATTTAGTCGAAGTCTATTTTTACCCATTGCCGCTATTGCGCTCACCCTAAGTAGCGCCTCGTTTGCCGATAATCAACGTCGCATTGATATTGACAGTAAAGTGGTTACCCAGCACAAAGCAAAAATAAATAATGAACGATTTTCTTACACAGTAGCAACTGGCACACAACCGGTATGGGATGACAAGGGAGACGCCATCGCAACCCTTCAATACACTTACTACACGCGCGATAAGGTCGATGATAGAACAAAGCGCCCATTACTTATTTCATTTAATGGTGGCCCAGGCTCAGCGTCAGTTTGGATGCATTTAGCATACACCGGACCACGCGTTTTAAAAATTGACGACGAAGGCTACCCTATTCAACCTTACGGTGTTAAAGATAACCCTTATTCGGTTTTAGACGTAGCCGACATCGTTTACGTAAACCCTGTAAACACGGGTTATTCGCGTGTCGTTGAAGATAAAGATGGTAACCTTCTACCAAAGGATAAACAAAAAGAGTTATTTTTTGGTGTGAATGCCGATATAAAATATCTAGCAGAGTGGCTTAATACTTTTGTATCTCGCAATGAACGCTGGCGCTCTCCTAAATTTTTAATTGGTGAAAGCTATGGTACCACTCGTGTATCAGGCTTAGCGCATGAGCTACAAAATAGTCAATGGATGTACATTAACGGTGTTGTACTCGTTTCACCTACCGATATTGGTATTAAGCGCGATGGTCCTGTAAAAGCCGCTAACCGCTTACCTTACTTTGCAGCTACAGCCTGGTACCACAAGGCATTAAGCGCTGATTTACAAGCTAAAGACTTAGACGAGCTATTACCTGAAGTGGAACAGTTTACCGTTAATGAGCTCATTCCCGCGCTTGCAAAAGGCGGATTTATTGCCCCAGATGAAAAACGTCGTATTATTAAAAAAATGGCCGAATATGCAGGTCTATCTGAAACATTTGTTAGCCAAAATAACTTAGACATTCCAACACAGTTTTTTTGGAAAGAGTTATTACGTGAACGCGGACAAATGGTTGGTCGACTGGATTCGCGCTATTTAGGGATTGATAAGCGCGATGCCGGTGAATCACCAGATTACTGGGCAGAGCTTACATCGTGGCTGCACTCTTTTACCCCTGCAATTAACTACTACCTGCGTGAAGAGCTTAATTACAAAACCGACATCAAATATAACTTATTTGGTAACGTTCACCCATGGGATAGAAGCGGAAACAATACCGGTGAAAACTTGCGTTTAGCTATGGCTCAAAATCCGTATTTAAATGTGATGGTTCAAGCTGGCTATTTTGATGGTGCAACAAACTACTTTGATGCTAAATACACAATGTGGCAACTAGATCCAAGTGGTAAAATGCAAAATAGATTAAGCTTTAAAGGCTACCGCAGTGGCCATATGATGTACCTACGCCATGCAGATTTAGAAAGCTCTAACAACGATTTACGCGAGTTTATAAAACAGTCTATACCTAAAGACGGTCAATCCGCTAAATACTAATTAGCTTATATCCACTTAAAAAAGTGACCACTTAGGTCACTTTTTTGCTTATAACCGCGGCAATTCGCCATGTGTGCAATCCCCAGTACGGATGACGGTTGGCTTTGCTGTGTACTGCTTAGTAGCAAGTATTTCAGCTAGATTTATTAGCGTGTTAAAGGTGCTTTTTAGAGCGACTCGGTTATTTAGCCAATTGGGTATACTTCCGCCTGGTAACGCATAAACCTGATAGTCAATATGCAAGTTATTCGCTTGCTGAGTCAGTAACCACGTCGCATCTAATGTGCTTATTCTTACTACCCCTTTAGTTTGAGGTAAAAAATCAGGACGGGCATGAATACTAAGTTGAGTTTGCAACGCGCTGCGTTTTGTATAGCACGAATACGTGACTAAATCTCTATTTGCAACGGGCCAAGGGGAGTCAATAAAGCTGTAAACAAGGTTTTCTGAGGGGCTTAAATATTTCAGTAATTTTACTTTAGCAATATTTTCTATCCAGCGGGGAGCAGCATCGGTATCACTGAGTAAGGCGATTAAATCTTCTGCTGTGGTATTCTTAACCACCGTTTCAGCTTTCATTTTCAAGGTATCATCGCTCAAACGCTGAAAATAAACACTCACCCCCTGTTTACTCTCGTAAAGCTGCCAAGAGGGCTGTGAATACACATTTGTAACAAAACACAAAAGCGATAGAATAATGCACTTTTGCAACAAGTTAAGCGTGCAAAAGTGCTTAGCCATCAAAGCCAATACGGTTCTGTATCAAATGAAGCGTGTCGACTTTGCTCCATAGCACTGACTAAAAAGTCAGACTTTTGTTCCAACCATAGTTGTATTTTTGCTAGTTGAGCATCTTCTTGCCCGCCACACAGCTGTTTTAAATAATCAAGCGTGCTTAGCTCATACATGCCATGAGAAATATCGAGCCAAGGAAGCCTAAATTCTAATCGTTCATCTTTATTAAACAGTGCACCTAAACAGTTACCACTGAGTAAGCTATTTTCTAACTGAGTACGAAAATTTAAATAATCATTGCCCGCTAAACTTTGCTCTTTAGGCAATAAGCGGTGTAAATTTTTCCAATCTTTATCAAATAAACGATGAGCAATATCAATAACGGGCTGCTCAGCGTTTTGTAGCTCTGCTTGGCTCCAGTCTTTACGCCACTGCTTATTTATCAGCCATGTTGTTAAGCTCAGCAATAAACGGTTGTAGCGCGCACTATGAAAAAGCGCAAAAATATCATCAATACTCGGTTGTAACTCTTTTAAATCGTTAATAACTTGAGCTAAGGCGGGCGCACTGTTTATTTTTTTATAAAAAGCATGGCGCTTAGAAGTGTAAGTTTTTAACTGAATGGCATTTTCAACCCATGCTAATTCACTCAATAACCACTTTAGCTCCGTTCTGAGGTGCTCGGTGCTGTCTTTACTGACAATATCATCAAATAACCAAAAGTTATGACGAATTAAACTAATACCGTCGGTCACACGTTTTAATGTTTTTAAACTTGGCTTATCAAAATAGCATTGCTCATGTTTTTGCACAAAGCGAATACCAAAGCCCATGGCTTCAATAAGTGCTTGCTCTTGAGTGGCTTGCTTAGTAAGTTTAACAAAACCGATAGATTTACTCGGTTGTAACGGTGTGTTATCCGCTAGGCGGTAGCCTCTTGCTGCTTTTGAATAAAGCCCCAAGCGCACACTGTTTTGGCTTATTAATTTATCTGCTAAAGCAAATAGCTCGTCTCGGCTACCTTCGACGAGCTCTATTTCAAGCTCGCTAATAATCTCCACTTTACCCGAGGCGGCCACTTCACCTTTATCTAATACCACTTCAATTTTGGCACCATTTTGCGTTTCAATTAACCACGTACGGCGGATAAAATTAGTGCTAAATATAGGGTAGAGGTTTTGTGATATAACATCAATTTGCATGCCGTGTGGCCAAATTGATGAATCAAACGCCATTAAATTAGGTCGATTTGTTTCTATGGGAAGGTTATATTCTGGACGTTGATGTAATCCCCCCACTACGTCTCCTGCAAGCTTAATTGTTTGCTCACAGCGCTCGTCTGTACAACGCGTTCTAAAACCAATATCGAGTGCTCTCAGCTCTCTGCTTGGCGTATCAAAATAAGCATTTTGCAAACTTTTAGAAGGCTTGTTTGTGACTGTTTTTGCAAATTGAGTAATTAACGAGGGGATCAGTGGAATGACGTCATCTGATACCAAAAACTTCAGTTCTATCTCAGTATCCATTAGGCTTGCGGATTACCCTTAAAATTAATAAGTGCTCAAAATAAACAAAGCAGACCTATATTGCAAATTTTTTAATCATAAACACGCAAGCAAAATACTTTGGTTACAATATCTATCTTGCTATTAAACTATTAAATCCATACTATCTATATACTTATGCGAAATAAAAATCACGTTCACAACGGACACTGCTAGATTAACAAGGTAGATAAATGCTAAAACACTGTTTACTATGGCTGCTTTTAACAGCCGCCCCGTTTATGAGCCAAGCAGAAGAAGCTCAATCAACGCCGCCTACTAATGCTAAAACAGCTTATATAATCGATAACTTGTATACTTTTATGCGTTCAGGCGCCAGTAAAGACTATCGCTTACTCGGTTCTATTGATGCAGGCACGCAACTGACTTTATTATCTGATGAACAAAACGGTTTTATAAAAGTTAAAGATGATAAAGACCGTGAAGGCTGGGTAGAGGCTAAATTCATCAGCGAATCAGCTGGTTTAAAGCAGCAGTATCAAGCGCTTAACAGCGAAATTAGCGCTATGCAAAATAAATTACGCCAAGCGCAAGTAGAATTACCTGAACTACAAGAACAAAACTCACAGCTAACCGAACAAAATGCTCAGCTGTTAGCACAAATAAGTCAATTACAAGACTCGCTTGCTCAAGAACAACAATTAAAGCAAGCAACCAGTGCTAAAGAAAAGCGTCAGCTACTCACTTATGGTGGTGCTATTGCATTTTTAGGTTTATTCTTAGGAATTATTTTAACTATTGTGTTATCGCGCAGAAAACGCTATGAAGGTTGGGCGTAAGCGCCACCTATATTGCAGGCATAAAAAAAGCATCAAAAAGATGCTTTTTTTATGCCTGCAATTTTTTATACCTGCAATAATGTACTCAAAGGTTACATATCTAAACGCAGTCCAGGATCCTGTTTGATTTTTTCTATTACCATGTAAGTGTGGTGTGTACCCACTCCCGGAATATCGACCAAATCACCTAATACTTCTCTGTATTCGTCCATATTAGAGACGCGAATTTTTAATAAATAGTCGTAACCACCCGCTACCATGTCACATTCAACAACCTGCTTAATTTTAAGAATGTGTTCGCGAAACACTTTAAATACCGCGGTATTTGAGGTGACTAACGATACCTGCACATGCGCCACTAAGCTTTGATTGAGCTTTTCCTCGCTTAACTTTGCAAAATACCCTTCAATGTAGCCTTCTTGCTCCAGACGTTTAACTCTATCTAAACAAGGACTAGGACTTAAATTCACTTGTTTTGCGAGGTTAACATTTGAAATTCTACCATTGCGCTGCAAAACGTCTAAAATTGATATATCGATACGATCAAGCAGGCGTAATCTATTCGGATTAGTCATATCAGTATTTTATATGGATAAGTTAATAATATGCCCTGTAAATTATCGTAAAACGGCAAAATTAACCAGCATATTCTGCTGGATTTTAATTAGAATGCACGCTTTACACCAACAACATTTAGCGGTAATTAACAATTACCCTAAGTCTTAACACTCCTGAGGGTTGCTTATGTTATTCAATGGCGATTTAACAACGACTTGTCCGATCAGACAAAAGATCCGTGACTTCTACCGTATAGATGAAAATGCGGTTATTGATCACATTTTACCACTTGCAGAAGTCGGTGTTAAAGCACGAAGCCGTGCATGGGAAAGAGCTCGCCAAATAGTTTTAAACATTCGTAAAGACCAAGACGGTCAAAGCGGTGTTGATGCGCTATTAAATGAATTTTCACTATCGAGTGAAGAAGGTGTGGTATTAATGTGTTTAGCCGAAGCGCTGCTTCGTGTTCCTGATAAAGCAACTCAAGAAACATTAATACGTGATAAATTAGCAAACGGCGATTGGAGCTCTCACTTAGGTAGTAGTGACTCTTTATTCGTTAATGCCTCGTCTTGGGGATTATTAGTAACCGGTAAAATGGTTAACTATAACGATAAGACTAAAGAGCAACAGTTTGGCATACTCAAAAAAACCATTGGTCGTTTAGGCGAGCCAGTTATACGTAAGTCTGTTAACTTTGCTATGAAGATAATGGGCAAACAGTTCGTAATGGGTCGTACTATTAACGAAGCGATTGAGCGTGCTGCTGAAAAAGAGCAAAAAGGCTATGTATATTCTTACGATATGCTAGGCGAAGGTGCTCGCACCATGAAAGACGCCAAGCGTTACTTTGATAGCTACATGAATGCGATTCATGCTATCGGTAAAGCCGCAAATGGCCGTGGTCCAATAAAAAGCCCAGGTATTTCTGTAAAGTTATCGGCTATTCACCCTCGATATGAGTTCACTCATAGAGAGCGTGTAATGGAAGAAATCGTTCCAAAACTAAAAGAACTAGCCCTTGCCGCTAAAAAATACGATATCGGCTTTACTGTTGATGCTGAAGAAGCTGACCGTTTAGATATTTCTCTTGATGTTATTGAGGCAGTATTTAGCGATGACGATTTAGGCGATTGGCAAGGTTTTGGTTTAGCGGTTCAGGCTTATCAAAAACGCGCTATTTTTGTTATTGAATGGCTAACCGACCTAGCAACCCGTGTGGGTCGTAAAATGATGGTGCGTTTAGTAAAAGGCGCATACTGGGATACAGAAATCAAAACCACACAACAAGATGGTTTAGATTACTTCCCGGTGTTTACCCGTAAAGCAACCACGGATGTATCATATAAAGCGTGTGCGATTAAAATGCTTGAAGCACGTGATGTACTTTACCCGCAATTTGCAACACACAATGCCTACACTGCAGCGACTATTTTAGAAGTAGCCAAAGGTGATAACCAAGGTTTTGAATTCCAACGTCTTCACGGTATGGGTGAATCTTTATTTGACCAAATCGTTGATGAAGAAAAAATTCAGTGCCGCGTATACGCACCAGTCGGCCAACATGAAGACCTACTTGCTTACCTTGTGCGTCGTTTACTAGAAAACGGCGCTAACTCGTCATTTGTAAATGCCATTGTAGATACCACACAACCGGTTGAAGCATTATTGCCAGATCCTGTTGAAACACTGCAAGGTTTACGTAATAAATACAACACACAGATAAAAATGCCAATTGATTTATACGGTGAAGAACGTGCCAATTCAAAAGGTATGGACTTAACTGATATTAACGTGATCACCCCGTTTAAAGAAAATTTAGACACTTGGTTTGAAGAGCATTTAATTGATGAAAGCCAAGTACCTGAGGGCGCGCTGGCAGTTAAAAACCCTGCAAACCATAAAGAAATTATTGGCCATATAAAATTACAAAATAGCGATGAAATGAAAGTGTTGCTAGCCAACGCTGAAACCGCATTTGAATCATGGTCACAAACACCGGTAAAAGAGCGCGCCAATTTATTACGTCGCGTTGCTGATATTTTAGAGCGCCATCACGATGAGCTTGTTGCTATCTGTATTAAAGAAGCAGGTAAAGTAGCACAAGATGGTATTGATGAAGTACGTGAAGCCGTTGATTTTTGTCGTTACTACGCAGCCCGTGCTGAAGAGCTTGCGCAAGATGAACGCTTTGAAGCCCGTGGTGTTATTTTATGTATTAGCCCATGGAACTTCCCGCTCGCTATTTTCTTGGGTCAAGTTGCAGCGGCCATTGTTACTGGTAACACGGTTATTGCAAAACCAGCAGAGCAAACCAGCTTAATCGCACTACGTGCCATTGAATTAATGCTATCAGTTGGTTTACCTGAGCACGTTGTACAACCTGTCATTGCTCGCGGTAGCGAAGTAGGTAAAACCATTGTTCCTGATGAGCGTATTCAAGCTGTTATGTTTACTGGTTCAACTGAAACGGGCACGCTTATCTCGCAAACATTAGCGGCACGTAACGATATTCAGGTGCCTTTAATTGCAGAGACTGGCGGCCAAAACTGTATGATTGTTGACTCAACAGCGCTTCCTGAGCAAGTTGTTGATGATGTTATCAGTTCTGGTTTCCAAAGTGCGGGTCAACGTTGTTCAGCATTACGCGTACTCTTTATTCAAGAAGACGTAGCTGATGGCATTATCGATATGCTTAAAGGCGCACTTGCTGAGTTGCATATTGGCGACCCATCATTACTCTCTACAGACGTAGGCCCAGTAATAGATGAAAAAGCGCTTAAAACACTCAACGACCATGTTGAATACCTAAAGGGTAATGCAACACTTCACTATGAGTGTAAAATTCCTGATAACAGCGAAAATGGCGCATTTTTCTTTGCACCACGTTTATACGAAATTAAAGACTTATCGGTATTGAAACGTGAAGTATTTGGCCCGTGTGTGCATGTTATCCGCTTTAAATCGAGTGAGCTTGATAGTGTTGTCGACCAAATCAACAACACGGGTTACGGCTTAACAATGGGTATTCATTCTCGCATTGAAGAACGTTGTGAACATTTAGCGAAAATGTCGCGTGCAGGTAACGTATACATCAACCGTAATATGATTGGTGCCATTGTTGGCGTGCAACCGTTTGGTGGCCGTGGACTCTCTGGTACTGGCCCTAAAGCCGGTGGACCAAACTACCTACAACGCCTAATAAAAGAAAAAGCATCACCAGATAACGTACAAATGACTAACCTAACGCCAGATGAGCTTGATTTACACCACTACAGTGGCGCAAATGAGCAAGTAGAAAAGCTGATGGTTAACTCTATGCGCGATGAAAAAATCTGGCGTGCAACGCCACTGAATGATCGTGTTTCTGCGGTACGTCAGTTATTAGCGAAAGTAGCGACGGTTGAAATTATTGACGACCTCGCGGACGATTTAGCGTTAACACTTGCCGATGCTCGCGCTCAGTTAAACCGCTTAGAAAAGCACATGCGTAAATATACAACATTGCCAGGGCCAACAGGTGAGTCGAATACACTTCACCTTGAAGCTCGGGGTTGTGTGGTTTGTTACGCAGATAAAAGCACCTCATTTAACTTTTGGGCACTGTCTATTATTACCGCACTAGCGGCTGGTAATACGGTAATTACTGTTGCATCTGAAATATTTTACGACGAAGCGGTTGCCTTTAGAGATAAGTTTATTGCAACCGGCGTTGCTGAAGGTGTTTTCCAAGTAGCTAAACCAAACCAGTTACAAGCTATATTGGCACACCCTCACCTAGCGGGTGCGGTAGTTGCTGCACGTTCTTCTCGCTTAGGCTACTTCAGCCAACAGCTTGCACAACGTAAAGGCGCAATACTGCCAGTGATCAGCTCAGAGTATTACGACACGCTAATTAAGCGCCTTATTACTGAAAAAACAATCAGTATCGATACAACGGCATCAGGCGGTAACACCTCGTTGATGACGCTTGTTGAAGATGATGAATAGAAAATAGTCATCATTTAATTAAAAAGGCATCAATTTGATGCCTTTTTTTATTTCTAAATGTGAATTTATTTGTTACTTTCTCTAATCATATTTGTTAATTAGAGTTCACTTTGAAAACCATTCCGACTACACAGCTAAAACCTGGTATGTTTGTACAAAAGGTTGTTAAGCAAACTGGCAATATTAGAATAAAAAACCAAGGCTGGGTTAAAACTCAAAGTGGAATTGATAAATTAATAAAATCTGGCATTTTAGAGGTAGAAATCGATCCTGATAAAATGCTCACCTCTGAAGAATCTGAAACACAACCAACGCCTGCGACTAAGCACGAAATCAAAAAGCGCGATCCATGGTTAATAACCCACAGCGCTGAGCAAGAAATGAGTAAAGCTAAAAAGCTTTATGATGAAGCAAAAAACTTACAAACCAAAGCATTTGGCGATATAGAATCTGGCCGCACTGTTGATGTTGCTCCTTTTAGGGAGCTGGCTAGCGGGTTTATTGACTCCGTATTTAGAAATCAAGATGCGCTGGCGTGCATTACGCAAATGCGCCAAAAAGATGCCTATTTATTAGAGCACTCGATAAATGTGTCTATTTTAATGAGTATTTTTGCAAAACATCTCAATATTGAAAAACCAATCATTGAAGAACTTGCAACAGGTGCCCTATTGCATGATATGGGAAAAATAAAAATACCTGACGCGATTCTCAACAAACCAGGTCGCTACAGTGACGAAGAATTTAAAGTGATGCAAAATCATGCGCGCTTTAGCAAAGAAATACTAGAAGACGCAGGATTAACGGGGATTGCTGTTGATATCGCAGGTATGCACCATGAGCGCTTAGATGGTAAAGGCTACCCCTTTGGTAAAAAGGGCGATGAAATAAGCCAATATGTTCGTATGGCCTCTATTGTTGATGTATATGATGCATTAACCGCTGAACGCGTTTATAAAGCGGGTATGGAGCCAATTAAGGCGTTTAAAATATTAAAACAAGGTTGCCCTGATAGCTTTGATGGCGTGCTACTTAATAAGTTTATTCAATGCATTGGTATTCACCCAGTGGGCACGCTGGTAAAACTTTCCAGCCAAAAAGTGGGGCTGGTGACCCAAAGTAATCCTGCAACACCATTAAAACCAGTCGTAAAAACGTTTTTTAATGCCAAACATGGGCGTTACACTGAAGTTCAAGATATTGACTTATCGAGCAAAAGAACACAAGACACGCTTGAATCAGCAGTGAAACCCAAAGAATATAATATAGATTTAGAGGGTTTTTATAAGCACTCTATCTTTAGTTAATTGGCCACTACTGTGGCCAATCTTGCAGAGCTTTTAAGCTAAACTCATAGCCATCAAAATCAAGTACGCTCTGATCCGGTGCTATTTCTAGCACCCTCAATGCACCAATAGACTCCCCTTCATATAGCTCTCTGCCATTGAGTTTTATCCAGCGCTTATCTGCTGTCGACGAATAAATATGTGCCTGATATTTAATGCTTGGCAACATACTTTGTAAGCCATCCGGCAGTAGCTCAACGGGTTGTACCCGTGATGAATGACGAGAGCCTTGAGTTACTTCGTAGTCGGTTGTTGTCTCTGTGTCATTAACAGCTTGCGCAAACGCATTTTTCAGTGTGTCGGGAACCGTATCTAGTTCAGCGGTTGATTCTGGCTGGGCAGGCACATTTTGATTAAGTGGTTTACCTAACACTTTGTATTTACTCAACTCATCGGCACCGAGTGTTCTTTTCGTTGATTGAGTTGGTACACTTTGCGGTTGGTTGCTCGGTGATTGAAAACTAGATGAAACGTTACTCTGCGCCGAGAAATTTTGCGTTTGCCCTTGAGACGCTTGATTAACGCTCATAGGTAAATATTGCCCTTGTGGCGTAAGCAACATTTGCTGTACACCCGTTGGGGTTTGTACATAAACCAATTGCCCTGCCAGTGGCACAGAATTGTTAGGCGCAGTTGTAACAAGGGGCGCTTGAGGGGTTGTTACTGCTTGAGCAACCGTTTTTTGTACTTCCTCTGGGCTTGTTGGTTTTTCTACTACTGCTGAGTCTTTTTGACTAAGGTCATTTTGAACAACCTCATTTTTTACGGCTACATTTTCTTGTTGCAGCCACTTACCGACAAAAAAGCCACTGGTCAATATACCCGTCGCCAATAAACTTCCGGCGAGTAAAAAACTAATTCGACGATAGGTCATCAACTGATGTTGTTGTTTTAATTGTTGCGCTTGCAAGTCATATTGCTCTGCGCTCATGGTATCGTGCTTTGACTGCTTTAACGCATCTAATAAATAAGACATGAATCACCTAACTAAAGAATAAATGACAGGCCAATTCCTGCACCAAAAAGCATTAACGCAGCAGCGCTATAGGGCCAAATCGAACCTGTTTTACTCACCTTATTATTTGTGGCAATAAAGTCGATAGGTAAAGATTCACTCGCCGCTTGCTTAACAATATCACTGCCAACAATTTCTTGTTGTTTAGAAAATGCCCCTACTAATGCGCGTTCACACACCAGATTCATTAATCGTGGCACACCGCCAGTTAGCTGATGCACCATTTGCATCGCTTCCATTGAAAATATTTTCTTGTCACAACCTGCTATATGCAACCGGTGTTGAATATAAGCAATGGTTTGCCCTGGTGTTAGCGCTAACAAGTGATACCTGGCTGTAATACGCTGTGCCAGTTGCCTTAACTCATTACGCTTTAAAAGTTGCTGTAACTCAGGCTGCCCAACTAATACTATTTGTAATAACTTTTTATGGTCGGTTTCGATATTGGTTAATAAGCGAAGTTGTTCAAGCACATCGGGGGCAAGTAGCTGTGCTTCATCAATAATTAAAATAGTATGCCCCCCCGCTTTATTATTAAACTCAAGGTGCTTTTTAATCACATCCGTTAGACTTTTCAGCGTGGCATTTTTGGCGTCGTAAGTTATTTGTAATTCATCGCAAATACTGGCTAACAGTTCAAGTTCTGATAACGCAGGATTATGGATCATGGCTACTTGGGTATTTTCAGGCAGTCGCTCTAACATACTACGTGTTATGGTGGTTTTACCCGTCCCCACTTCACCAGTTAACAGCACAAAGCCACCGTCTTCACCTAGTCCATAGGTAAGGTGCGCTAATGCTTCTTTGTGGCGTTCACTTAAAAATAAGTAGTGGGGATTAGGCGAAATTGAGAATGGCTTTTCTTGTAAACCAAAATAGCTTAAATACACCTTTATAGTCCTTGGTCGTTAATTCACGGCCTATAATGGCAAAAAAATAGCCTGAGTGACAACTACAACCAGGCTTTATTATTAAAATAGTGTAAATAAAAGGGCATTTTTAGATTCGCTAATATATTAATTAACTACTTCTCATAGCGTACTAGGCGTAAATATACGTTACTTGTTTTAGCATGTAAGCTATTTAAACCACTGGAGAATTGATAAACCCATGCCGAGTTTATATTGCTAATACCCGAGGTATTAGACCAATAATTTTGCGACTGCGTTGCTAAAAAAATACCCGCATTAATACTTGGATCGGTACAACGGTGATCTACTATACTAGCTAACTCTTTAATACTCGGCACTTGCCAGTCGTTATAATTTGCCGTGGTGTCATTAAGTGCGCCTTTAAGTGAAGCTTGCCAATTTAATGGTTGAGTATCGCCATCGCAGCTAGTTGTTTCGCTATTATAAACTTGACCATAGTTACAGCGCTGCCACATTAGCCCTGTTTTAGTATCTGACACAGTGCCATCAATATTAATCACAAATCGGTCGGTATCATCGCTAGTCGCGACTTCCTGATAACACTGCTGCGCTGCAAGTGACTGACTTAATCCTAAGGCTAATAACATAGAGACTTTAATTAATTTCATAATAATCACCTTAACGATTTCTAACTAAGCGCACATAAGCGGCATTATCTTTTGGATATGCTAAGTCGTTGCCATCCATCATATCGATAATGTAAGCCTGAGATAAACTGGCACCATCAACAGCCGTTTGCGAAGTCCAGTAGCGTAAATGCCCTACACTGTTAGTCGATGGTGTATTAGGGAAAAATGCAGTATCTATCAATACGTTTTGCCCTTGTTTACCGTAATCAATTAAACCTAAAAGTTCAGTATAAGTGGGTAAACGCCAGTTACTACCACCACAAAAATCAAGCGCATTAACTTCATCAATATAGGTTTGTAATCCGCAATCAGTATTGCTCGGGCACGTGGTATTAGCGCTACCATTTACATCGCCGCTATTTACTGTACCTTGCCAAATGTAACGGTTTTGCCCATCACGTAAAGTGGTATTTGGTAACACCCCGGAATAAGGGCTTTTTACTTCCCAAACAAGGCCGGTAGTATTATCACGAATACAGCTAAAGTTTTGCGCATCATCGAGAAGCTCATCGGCAAACTCATTAAGTTTGGTGTAATCAAAAGCCAGATTCCCTTTACCCACTTTACCTAAACGATTGGCAAAACTATCGCGCCCAAGATCAGCATCTTGAGCTGGAAATTCATCATTATTACAATTAATTCGCTGAGTATTGTTATAACACTCTCCTACTCCTGTATCATTTATTAACCCAAGCGCTTTGGGTGTTACATCAATAAATACGGTATCTGTGTCGGTGCGCCCTTTTAAGTCCATAACTTGTACTTCAAAGCTAAGCGTTGCATTTAAATCAATATCAGAGGCAAAAAAGCTGGCAGTACATGACTGTGATTCAATCAGGGTTTCTGCATTACCGGTAAGTTGTTGCCACATACATTGATAAGATTGAGTTGCCGCTTCACTGGCTGTGGCATCTAAGATAACCTTATCAAACTCTTCTACTGTTTGATTAGCGCCTGCATCGGCAATAATCACTTGAGCTGTTTTATTAAGGGTCATATCAAATTGTGATGCAGATACTCCGCCCTCATCATCTGTTACGGTGAGCTGCCATTTTAAGTTGGTGTTATTTTCTAATAATGGATGAGAAAAACTAAGCGTTGGATTGGTATAGCTATCAATTGTTAAATCCGGCCCTGACAATAATTGCCACAAATAACTGCTAATTTCGCCATTTTCATCGGGGTCTGTGGAAGTTAAACCACTAAGGGTTACAGTATCCTTATAAACTGAGGGCAAGTTTGCAGGAGCAACTTGAGTAACAACAGCAAGAGGAAGCTGATTATTAGAGGCAATGAAAACACTCAAGTCGTCATTCACTAAACTGCCATCTGAGGTTTGATAGCTAACTCTTAATACCAGTTCACTGTCAGACTTTACATCTGGTGCAGTAATGGTTTGTTCAGCCCCTTCAAGCGGAAACACATCTATAATAGGGCCACTTACACGCTGCCAAGTAAATGTACCATCTGCAGGAGAGCCTTTTGCAGAAATAGTAAACTCTGATTTTTCTACAACTTGAAGATCGTTACCTGCAAATACTGATGTTTTTATATCACTGTTATCAGCACCGCCTCCCCCTCCGCATGCAGCCAAAAGCAAGCATGACATAAGTGGTATTAACGAAATTGCTCTCATACTCAGCACCTTTTTGTCTTAAAATTATCTAATAAAACTATTAAGCAAAAAAAATGCCATTATAAATTATAAATAGCTATCTTGATGAATACGAACAAATAATTTAGTGCCAACTTTACTGTAATCTACTTTATATTCGCGGCCATCTAAGGATTGAATAAACAACAATTGTTTTTCTTCGCTAAATACATCAGCACTAGTAATATAAACAACGTCGAGGTAACGCTCTTTTGCATCTCGGCGGTTTTTTGGCAGTTCTTCTTTAAATGGCTCAAGACCATTACCTGTTACTTTAATTTTAGGGTGAGTCTCACCATTAACAATCACTAAATCTAGTTTTCTGTCTTTATGTATTATGGTGTTTCGACCACTTTTAATGAAAGATCTGTCTTGGCTCATAGTTATTCCTAATCCCGCAGTGAGTGCTTATGTTATTATTCACACTGCGACTTTATAAACTGAGAGGGATCGCGCTTCCATTTATTTAAATTTGCGCTAAATTCCCAAATATCACTTTCTATTACACTGGCTGGTAACAGTAAGTCATACCCTGTTAGAAGCTGAAGATGCTTAGCCCTATTAGCAAACATTGCTATAAGCCCATTATAGTCAATTCCTTTTTTTGACCTATATTTATTATCTTCAACTAACCATTCTGATGGGCAATGCCCATTTTTGCAATTTTTTTGAACAACTTGCATAAAGAAATGTCGCTGCTCTATCAACAATTTACCCGCAATTCTTGGGGCTAAAGCAGACAAGAATGAATCTATATCATTTAACTTAATACCAATCGCATTAAGCTCAAGGTAATCAATGCCATTATCAACCTTAGGTATACCACAATGGTGCAAATTCTCTGGGTATAAATGCCATTGTCCATACTTATGCTGATATATTAATTGCTGCTCAGTTAAAATAATACTATAAAAAGGTTCTTGTGTTTTAAAAAAGCCAATTAAAATTGCAGCAATACATAAACTTACTAAAAAAATTTCGATAATACTTATTTCGCCTGGGCGTAATAAATTAAACAGCATGATAATAATCAAGCCAATGCTGCCGACCACTAATATTTCAATTCCATTTTTAGCGCCTTGCGCTCGGTATTTTAGTATTTGTTTATTTATATTAGCCATACTGAAAAAACGCCATATAAAATATAAACATAATAATAGCCCACAATACTAACTTTCTCAGCGTTAAACAGCGTTTGCATGATGTTTTAAAACTCATCAATTAACTCCCATTATTACTGTTAAATATGCGCAATGACTAAGTATCAGTTATTTTTACGCTTAACGCACAAATTAATGAGATACATAACCGCCTTTTTTTGTCCTGATTTCGTACAATACTTATAATCTATTTTCAGGTATGAAAACAATGCACTCTAAACAATCAGGTAAAGCCTTATTTCCATTTATTATTTCGTTACTAATAATTTTTAGCGTTTATTTGTATTTTCCCGCATCACAGGGCGAACAAGCCAATTACTCGGCAATGACAACGCAAGTCTCTGCCCACACGGTAAGATCGCAAGAAAACGCAATTATGATTGAAGCCATTGGCAGTGCTCGTGCTAATCAGGCTATCTACATTAAAAGCGCCCAAAACGATTATGTCACTAGCATTTACTTTGAAGATGGCGACTTGGTCAGCAAAGGACAAAAATTAGTACAACTGCAAAACCAACAAGAACAATTTGCAGTAAAAGAACTTAGCATTAATTTACAAGAAGAAAAACGTCAATTAGCCAGACTGACCGAGCTTTCTCGCTCGCAAGCGACGGCCAAGTCATTGCTTGAAGAACAACTCGCTCGCGTTGATGCCAGCGAAGCACAACTTGAAAGTGCTAAAACCAAACTCAATGAAATGGCCATCACCGCGCCTTTTTCTGGGTTACTGGGGAAACGCGAAATATCGGTGGGTGCGTATATTAATAATAGTACTGTGATCACAACCCTCGATGACATTAGTATTATAAAAGTTGATTTTAAAGTGCCTGAAAAGTATTTAGCTCAACTGAAAAACGGCATGATTGTTCGCACTCAAAACGATGCTTACCCTGATCAAACCTTCAGCGGTAAAGTAACCCATATAAGCTCACGTATCGACTCAATCACTCGCAGTGTAGAAGTAACAGCAAGTTTTGCTAATAAATCAGGTTTACTTCGCCCAGGTATGTTGCTTAAAACTGCACTAGAGCTAAGCAGTAACCAAGCGCTGATGGTGCCTGAAAAGGCCATTATTCCTCTGCAAGATAAGCATTACGTTTTTCAAATTGAAGATGGCATAGCAAACCGTAAAGAAGTACATGTTGCAAGTAGAAATAATGGCTGGGTTGCGATAGACAAAGGGTTAAGTAATGGCGAGCAAATTGTTACCGAGGGAATAATTAAAATTCGCTCAGGTAGTAAAGTAAGCGTTAAGGGGTAGCACGTGAAAATTACCGATACTAGCGTCAAACGCCCCGTTTTTGCGATTGTTATTAACTTACTGTTACTCACATTTGGCTTAGTTGCTTTTAGCATGTTGCCTTTGCGAGAGTATCCAGATATTGAAACACCAATTGTAAATATTAGTACTGAATATACCGGTGCATCTGCCGAAATTATTGAAACAAAAATAACGCAAGTTATTGAAAACCGTATTTCGGGCATTGAAGGTATTAAAAGTATTAACTCATCGAGTCGTAATGGCCGCTCAAACATTACCATTGAGTTTAATATTAGCCGTGACATAGACGATGCCTCCAACGATGTGCGTGAACGTGTAGCGCGTGCACTTGATAGCCTACCCGAACAAGTACGTCCTCCTGAAGTATCAAAATCAAATAGTGACGAAAGCCCTATCGCGTGGTTTGTACTTAACAGCGAAACCATGGATTCATTGCAACTTTCTGATTATGCACAGCGTTTTATTGTAGATCGATTAGCCGTTGTTGATGGCGTATCGAATGTGCGCATTGGGGGGGAGCGAAAGTATGCCATGAAAGTATGGCTTAACCGCCAAGCGATGGCCGCCCGTGGTATTACCTCCAGTGATATTGAGCAAACACTGCGTAGTGAAAATGTAGAACTTCCGGCCGGTGAAATTGAATCAGTTGATCGTGATTTTACCGTTCGCACTGCCCGCAGCTATAAAAACCAACGTGATTTTCAAAACCTAGTTATTAAACGAGGTGAAGATGGTTATTTAGTGCGTCTAGGCGAAGTGGCTGACGTAAAACTAGAAGCCGCCGATGATGAAAGTTTATTCCGAGGTAATGGCCGTAATATGATTGGTATGGGTATTGTTAAACAAGCCAAAGCCAATACCCTAACTGTGGTTGATAACGCCCGCAGTGAACTGGAAAAAATAAAACGTAATTTACCTGAAGGCACCACCATAGAAGACAGTTATGATTCTTCGGTATTTATTAAAGAGTCAATTAATGAGGTTTATAAAACTTTAGCAATTTCTATGGGGTTAGTCGTGCTTATTATCTTTATATTTTTAGGTAACATTCGCGCCACTCTTATTCCCGCGGTCACAGTACCGGTCGCCCTAGTCAGTAGTTTCATGTTTTTATTAGCAATGGGTTATTCAATTAACTTATTAACTCTACTAGCACTGGTGTTAGCAATAGGCTTAGTGGTCGATGATGCCATTGTAATGCTAGAGAATATTCACCGCCGTATTGAACTTGGTGAACCGCCTTTATTGGCAGCTTATCGCGGCGCACGTGAGGTGGGCTTTGCAATTATAGCCACCACCTTAGTGCTTATATCCGTGTTTGTACCATTAGTGTTTATGGAAGGACGAATTGGCGCACTATTTACAGAGTTTGCTATGGCAGTAAGTGCTGCCGTGTTTTTCTCTAGTATCACTGCGTTGACACTCTCTCCGGCGCTGTGTTCAAAAGTGTTAAAGGCCTCTGAAAAAGAAAGTAAGTTTAGCCAAGTTATGGACCGTTTTTTTACTAAATTAGAAAATGGATACCGTAACGCTTTAGCGTCAAACATGACCCGTAAATGGGGCTTAATGCTGAGCTTAGTTTTGGCTGGGTTTGTTAGTTATTCATTATTTTTACAAATACCTTCAGAGCTCACGCCAAAAGAAGATCGTGGCACCTTCTTTGTGCTTATGAATGGCCCTGAAGGGGCAAGTTATGAAAATAACGCAGCTAATATGGCAAAAATTGAAGAGCGCTTGATGCCTTATTCTGAATCTGGCGAACTAAGTCGAGTGCTTGTTCGAGTCCCAGGCTGGGGTGGCAGTGGCGGCGTGGCTATTGTTGGCATGGCTGACTGGGATAAGCGCAAACGCTCAACATGGGAAGTCATGGATGAAATAAGCGGCAAAATGCAAGAGGTCACCGACGTTCGTGCATTTGCTATTATGCGCCGTGGTATTGGCGGAGGTGGTTCATCTCGCCCTATTGAATTTGTTTTGCAAGGTAATGATTATGCTCAACTTGCCGATTGGCGAGATAGAATTATTAAACGCGCTGAGAAAAACCCTGGATTAGTGCGTATTGATCATGATTATAAAGAAACCTTCCCTCAGTTTTTAGTCAGTATTGATAAAAATAAAGCCGCTGATTTAGGCGTATCAGTCTCTGATGTGGGTCGTACACTTGAAACCATGCTTGGCCAACGCCGTGTAACCACCTTTATTGACCGCGGTGAAGAATACGATGTAATTTTAAAGGGCACAAAACAAGACTTTGCCAACCCGACTGATATTTCAAATATTTACCTAAAATCACGTAGCGGAGAACTTGTTCCTCTTGATAGCCTTATTAGCTTAAAAGAAGAAGCCACCGCCTCGCGTTTAAACCGCTATAACCGAATGCGTGCAATTACTTTAAGTGCCAACCTCGCAGATGGTTACACGCTAGAACAAGCACTAAACTTTTTAAACAAGGTTGCCACAGAGGAAAACGACATTGATGGTGCCATTGACTATAAAGGTGAGTCGCAATTGTTTTATGAAGGTGCCTCAGCCATGACCTATGTGTTTGTGCTGGCATTAACCGTGACCTTTTTAGTACTGGCAGCTCAGTTTGAAAGTTTTATGCATCCATTTGTTATTATGTTAACTGTGCCACTTGGTTTAATGGGTGCCATGTTTGGGCTGTGGAGTATGGGGTTAACGCTTAATATATACAGCCAAATAGGTATTGTTATGCTCATTGGGTTAAGTGCTAAAAACGGTATACTGATTGTTGAATTTACCAACCAGTTACGTGATAAAGGCGTAGAATTTAGTGAGGCCATTTTACAAGCGGCTACACAGCGTTTACGCCCTATTATTATGACTTCCCTAACAACGGTTATGAGTGCCGTACCTTTGGTGTTGGCTTCCGGTCCAGGCTCGGAAAGTAGAATGGTAATTGGTGTGGTGGTATTTACTGGCGTAACGGTGGCAACCATACTAACTCTGTTTGTGGTGCCAGCCGCTTATTACGCACTAGCGCGAAATACACAATCACCTGAGTTTTTACAACAAAAACTTGATAAGCAAGCCGCTGAAAAACCGCTTAAAGAGATCTAAGTTACTCAGAGCGTCGTAACTAGATGTTACGGCGCTTTATTCAGTGCACATATCCCTAACAATTGAGGAAGTACTTATGAGTTCGACCACACAAGTAGCAACACTCGGCGGCGGCTGTTTTTGGTGTATTGATGCAGCATTTAGGCGTGTAAAAGGTGTACTCAGTGTTTGCTCTGGTTATACTGGTGGACATACTGATAACCCAACTTACAAAACTATTTGCACTGGTAACAGTGGCCATGCAGAGGTAATTAAGGTTGAATTTGATGCCAGTGTTATCAGCTTTGAAACCTTACTCGCGATGTTTTTTACCCTACACGATGCCACACAACTAAATCGCCAAGGTAACGATATAGGCACTCAATACCGCAGCGTTGTGTATTATCATAATGAGCAACAACAAGTACAAACACAGGCAGTTATTGCAGAGCTGCAAAGTCATGTTAGCGAACCTATAGTGACTGAGGTGAGCCCAGCAACCACTTTTTACCCCGCAGAGCACTACCATCAGGACTATTACAATGAAAATCCTGAGCAGGGCTATTGCAGTATTTTAATTGCACCCAAATTACATAAGTTTGAAACCGAATTTAGCGAGTTTTTATCGGAATAAAGTGCTTTTAATAAATAGCCCAGCAATAAGCTGGGCTATTTGTTCCTTGGCAACTAGGATAAGTGACTAAAACTGATAATTTGCCCCTACAAAGAAAGTTCTTCCTGCGCTGTTATAACCTAATAGCTTACCACTGGCAGCAAAGCCCGTCGCAGCAGTAAAATATTCTTTATCAGTAATATTCTCTATTCGAGCAGCTAACGACAAATTATCTAGCAACTGGTAATTGGCTGCTATATTAAATACCGTATAAGCAGCGAGCTCCGAGTCATAATACGCAATCGAAGGACGCGATGAGCGATATTGCATATCCAAGCTGGCATCAAAATCACCCCATGTTTTAGCGAGTTGATAATTAAACGATTCAGAAGGTCTACGTGGTAAATCGGTATTCGTTTTTTCATCTGTAGCGTCTAAAAAGCTAAAATTAACCGAGTGTTCAAAGCCTAGCGCTGAAAACTCTGCCGACAGCTCAAATCCCTGCATAGATACTTTATCTATGTTAGTGGCAATATATTTACCTGAGTCTGCATCATAATTATTACTAATCAAATTATTGATACGGTTATCGAAAATAGCAATATCATAACGGCCCCATTGGGTTTCTAAAGTTATACCAAGCTCATTATTTAAGGCTTCTTCAGGTTTAATATTATTGTTTGGTAAATAGTACGGGCTGTTAGTCACAAACGCATTGATTAACGAAGGAGCTCTAAATGCAGTACCGTGATTTAAACGTAGTGTTACATAGTTATTTGCTTTGTAACCAAGTCCTGTACTGTAAGTGTTTGCACGGCCATGGAAGTCATAATCATCGGTTCTAACAACCGCATTTGCTAACCATTTGTTATGGCTATAAAACGCGCCTATAAACAACGCCTTATTATCGCGTTTTTCTTCTGATGACGTTGCTGACGAGTTTGATAAATCCTCAGATAAATAATTAAAGCCACCCGATATATCAAGTTCTTCAGTAAGGGTATAAAGCCCTCGATATTCAAACTCAACACGCTCTGTGCTATACACTTGCTGCACATCGGTACCTGTTTGGGTATTTTCTTCTTGCGAAACGCTCACCGAAGTACTTTGGCTATATATATCTGAGGCTTTGTTCCAGCCTAGCTTAGCGGTGTAATTTTCAAAGTCGTAGGCATCGTTACCCCATGCATTATCATATTGTGCTTCGCCTTCGCTATACTGAGATTGCAGGCTCAATTGGCCTAGTTCAGCAAGCTCATAAGCTAAATTAAAGCCAATGTTTTTATTTTTGTAGCCATCATCATCATGATCTTTTGTGTACTCAGCCGCTGGATCTTTGCCAGTAACATCAAAACCATCCGTCTCTTCGTAGCCTAAATTATAATTAAAGCTAAGCGCCTCTTTTACAAGCCCACCAGCAAGCTGATAATTACTGTAGCTATGGCTGCCTAAAGTAGCCGAAAGCGAGTTATTTGAGGCTTTACGGGTGATAATATTAATTACTCCGGCTACCGCATCAGAGCCATAAATAGCAGCTCTTGCCCCTTTAATAACTTCAACACGCTCGATACTGTTAACTGGAATATTCGTCAGTGACACACTACCTGAACTTGCATCGCTCACTCTTACACCATCAACCAGTACTAAGGTATATTTAGCGCTGGCCCCGCGAACAAATATATCTGCCTTTTGACCTAAACCGCCGTTACGGACAATATCTATCCCAGCTATGGTATTTAATATTGCAGGTAAGTCTCGATAATTCGCTTTTTCAATATCTGCGCGGTCGATAACTGCCACACTTGCTAATACATCATTTATAGGTTGTTCAAATTTATTAGCGGTTACTGTTATTGTTTCGATTGATTGTTCTGCAGCAGATACAGAAATAGATAGTACAGCCGAAATGGCCACACCCAGTGCGGTTTTATTTAACATCATGTCCCCTATCTTTGCCCACCGCAAAGATGTTAGTAAGTAAGATTAAATCAAGGCCGGTCTCCGGACTCAGTTACCATAATTTAATACAGCATAACTTTACCGTTGCGGGGGCAGTGTTGGGATTGACTTCATCAATGAAAACGCACCAACTTCCCGATTATCCTACTAAAAAAATCACACCATTGAAGTGTTTAGCAAGCACCTTGAAAATAGGCTGCTATTGTTATCTGTTTACTAAAAAAAGTCAACGGACGTCTAAACATCTAAAAATCCAAAGATTCAAGATTCAGGGTTCGGGGTTCGGGGTTCGGGGTTCGGGGTTCGGTAATTATCATAGTTCCAAAAATAAAAAGCCAAACAATATAACTTGTTTGGCTTTATACGCATTCCTTTGAGCTCAGCACCTATACAGCCATGCTCGAGGCAATAAATTAATCGCGGAAGTTTTTAAACTGAAATGGTTGACCTAAATCTGCCGTGCGTACAACTTGCATAGCCGCTTGTAAGTCATCACGCTTTTTACCTGTTACGCGAACTTCTTCACCTTGAATGGCCGCTTGTACTTTTACTTTAGAGTCTTTGATGGCTTTTACTACTTTTTTAGCCATGTCTTTTTCGATACCCTGTTTAAGTGCAACGTTACGAAAAACATTTTTGCCCGCACGAGAAATATCTTGTAGCTCTAAGCTTGCAACATCCATCCCACGTTTAGAGATTTTACTCGCTAAAATATCAAATAACTGCATTACCTGAGCATCTGCTTCAGCTTTTAATTTAATTGTTTTATCGTTTAGCTCTATTGATGCATCAACGCCTCTAAAATCAAATCGCGTTTCTAGTTCACGGTTGGCGTTATCAACCGCATTTTTTGCTTCGTTCATTTCTACTTCAGATACAATATCAAATGAAGGCATAGCGTTCTCCTAACTATCTAATCTTAATTTTATGCCGCAATTATAACGTTAAAATGATAAATCTTTACATTTTTCTGCATTTTGTTCAGGTGCGATACTAAATTAGTTTGATATACTGAGGCTTCTTTTTTATACGATTTTAGGAATTTTCGTGACAAGGCGTGTTTACCAAGCAATTTTTTTAATTAGTATTGTTGCGTTTACCTTCTTATTTGCTAAAGAGGTAAAGGGCGCGGCAAACTTATTTCCGCATGTTGATAAAGTAGCGCATTTTGGTATCTTCTTTTTACTTGCCATTATTATGGATAAAGCGTTTAAACTCCCATTATATGCACAAATACTATTACTCGCTGGTTACGGTGCAGCAATAGAAATTATGCAAGATAGCCTTCCTTACAGACAAGCATCACTGGCCGATTTTGTTGCCGATTTTATTGGTGCAGCGAGCTACTTTTTAGCTAAAGCCCTGTTAACACTGCGTAAAAAGAAGCATTATGGCTAACATACTTGTTGTAGGTGATGGCGCTATTGGCTTGTTATTTAGCCATTTTTTAGCCAAGCATCACGCTATATATATACTTACTCGAAAAGGCACAGTTAATACTCGCTTTTACAGTCACAGTAACGCTGCGTCTGAAAAAATTAACGCCACTTTTATCTCACAAGAGCAGTTATCTCAAACTCCTGAATTTGATATTGTTTTATTCACGGTAAAAGCGTTTGCAGTGCAACAAGCCTATGCTCAAGTAAAACCTTATCTAGGCAATAATACCCATATTATACTGAGTCATAATGGCATGGGTAATGTTGAACAATTAAATGAACAACTAACAAAGCAGCAGTCGTTGTACTTTTTAACCACCAGCATAGCTGGATTTAAGTCAAACCCTAATATTGTGCAGCATACCGGAAACGGGCAAAGTGTATTAGGGGGCTATAATCAACTAGCTATTCAAAATATTCAACAGCTTAGTGCGCAATTACACACTATTCCGCAGTTAATTGTCAGTAACAATATTGAACAACTACGGTTTGAAAAGCTACTGGTTAATATTGCAATAAATCCATTAACCGCTCACCACAATATAAAAAATGGTCAGTTACGTGCACCGCAATACAGTAGTGCAATTATTAATTTATTAGCTGAGGCGTGCCACATTGCAACCGCGCTAAAACTCAATATTAAGCTTATAGATGCCCTAGAGCGGGCTTACAAAGTAATGAGTTTAACTGCCGAAAATTACTCTTCGATGCATCAAGATGTAATGCACAATAGACAAACAGAGATCATGGCTATTTGTGGCTATATAAGTGAGCAAGGAAAACTACACCATATTGCAACACCTTATAATGACGCCTTACTTGCTGAAATTTTGGCAAAAAAAAGCGCGGAATAAATCCGCGCATTTAGGGTCTGTTGACCTTTCAAGGTTAAATTTGCAGCAGTCTGTTTGGTATTTAGGTAAGGCAGAGCCTATGTGGTGTGGTTATTCCCCATAAATAGGCGATAACGCAGCATCAATGCCAAACAGGCGCTGCCCGAAGGGTTCTGCCTAGGGGCGATTTACTCTTTGTTGCTCGATTTTTACTTAGCCCACTAGGTTACAAACCTCGCGCCGCGATTAAACCGCCCCTAGTTTGAACAAATTATAATCCGCAAAGGTCAACAGACCCAATATCTTAAGCCATCAAGGACGATATACTTTTACGGTGTTAAAGCCTTCTTCGTGAAGAATAAGCGCTTGTAATTGGCTCATTACTCCTTTTTGGCAATATAAGTAATAATCTTTGCCTTTAGGTAAATCGCCAAACTTTGTTGCTAAGCGGAAAAACGGTAAGTGGATAACTTCAATACCTTCAATTTCCAGCGGCGCCGCATCTTCTTCTTCAGGCGAGCGAATATCAACAACAACCGCTCCTTCAGGTAACTCTGTAACTGATTCTGCCTCTTTAAGCTCTTGCTTAGCCTCAACATCAATATCGCGCACATCCATAACACGGGCGTTATCAATAACGGTATCTAACACATCAAAGTCAAACTTTTCTTCTTCTGCTTTAATCACTTCAATTTTGGCTTTAACTGTCGGCTTTTTAGAGATCACACCGCAGTATTCAGGCATCGTCTCTGCCATTTCTGCAGTGCCTATTTGGCGCGCTATATTGATGATTTCTTGCTTATCATGTTGGATAAGTGGGCGTAAAATGAGCGTTTCGGTTACGCGGTCAATCACACTTAAGTTAGCTAAGGTTTGACTAGACACCTGACCTATACTTTCACCCGTAACCAATGCTTGAATATTTAGTTTTTCAGCGACGGCACTACCCGCTCGCATCATCATACGTTTAAGGACAACGCCCATTTGGCTGTTCTCAACGTTTTCTAAGATTTCAGCAACCACTGGCTCAAAATCAACAGTAATAAACTTAACTTTGTGAGTAGAGCTGTATTGTTTCCATAGATAGTAACTCGCTTGTTTAACCCCAATTTCATGAGCAGCGCCACCTAAATTAAAGAATAAAAAGTGCGTGCGAGCACCTTTACGGATCATTTGATAACTGGCAACGCCAGAATCAAACCCACCAGACATAAGCGATAATACATCGTCTTGTGTTGGCAGTGGAAAGCCCGCCATTCCTAAATGCGTTTGCGTTACTATGTAGGCTTTTTCGTCTTTAATTTCTAAACGAATCGTTACTTCTGGGCGACTTAGCTTTACTCGAGCCCCTTCAACATGTTGATTAAGCCCGCCACCAACGTAACGCTCTAGCTCAGTTGAAGTAAAATCATGTTGACCTATGCGCTTAGCACGGACACAAAAGGTTTTACCAATAATAGTGTGACCAACTAGCTCAATAGTTTTTTGATAAATGTCATCAATCGTTTTAAAGTCTGTTTCAGTCACTTCAATAAACTGCACGATGCCAGGTATACGTTGTAAGCTGTCGATAAAATCAAGGCGAGTTTGAGCATCGTCAAGTTTTGTTACAACTGAAATGTTATCCCAGTTATTACGTACCTGTACTTTTTCGTCAACACGACGCAATACAATTTTAATGTTATTTTCTAACACTTTAGTAAAGCGTTTACGGACTGAACGGCTTTTAATGGCTATTTCAGGGTGAAGTTTGACGATAAATTTAAGCATAGTTTAACTCTTAGACTGCGGGAATTCGCGCACCCAGGTATTGGGCGCGGCGGATTATAGCAAAAAATTTAGCGCCTAGGAACTAACCAACTTAACGGGCTTAAGGATTCTGGGGAGCAGCATTTGCTAAAAGTGCGTACTTGTCTCTTAACTGATTAATTTTATTTGCGCTTTTTTCGGTGCTGTAGGCTTTAAATAAAGTCAGTACTTTTACAATACCAGGGTAAATATCTTGCTCAACCAGCACACCACTAAGCCTTCTTGCTTTCATATAGGGTGTCCAAAAGCTGACCGTTAATTTTAACGTATGAGCAAGTTCGATAGCATCTTGTTCATCAATAGCAATAATTTCGCTGTCGCGTAAGGCCAAAATGATGTTACGCACCTGCTCAAGTAACTCTTGCTGAAAATCAATGTAACCCTGTTTTAAATGACTATCGCGAGCGAGAATATCGCCAAGGTTGTCGTAAAAAAAATGATAGCGCCACATCAATTCAAATAGCGAATCTAAATAAGGACCTAGGTGTTCAAAAGCATCGTCGCCTTGATCGACCGGCTTAAAATGAGTACTTAAATGGTCACGATAAAGTGCAAATATATGGCGAATAATGTCTTCTTTATTTTTAAAGTGGTAGTACAGATTACCCGGACTCATACCTAAACTCGATGCGATATGATTAGTAGATATTGCTCTTTCACCATGTTCATTAAACAATGAAATACTGGTTTGAATTATTTTATCCTTGGTATTCATATACTCATTACTCAATTTTCGAAAATACGATGCTGCATTAAAATAATCCGCCTAGTATAAACAAATCATTGCATTTGTAACACTGCGCAGCTGCAGTTATATACAATTTACTCACAAGGCTGCTTTGCACACTAAACACTGCTACACTACGGCTAAAAATAATAACACAGTAAATATTATGAAAGTGACCGCAATCTACCCAGGCACATTTGACCCTCTTACCAACGGCCACACTGATTTAATTCAGCGTGCGGCTAAAATGTTCGATACCGTTATTGTGGCTATTGCTCATAACCCAAGTAAAAAACCGTGTTTTACTTTAGAAGAGCGCGTTGATTTAGCAAATGAGATTTTAAGCCATTTAGATAATGTAAAAGTCATTGGCTTTTCAGGGCTACTCGCCGATTTAGCCCGTGACCATAATGCTAATGTACTGATCAGAGGCATAAGAGCGGTTTCTGATTTTGACTACGAGTTTCAGCTCGCGAATATGAACCGCCGTTTAAACCCTGATTTAGAAAGCGTATTTTTAACGCCCGCCGAGCGCAATACTTTTATATCATCAACACTAGTAAAAGAAGTAGCACGCCATAACGGGGATGTGAGTGAGTTTGTTGATACCATAGTAATGAAAGCCCTGCAATCAAGGCTTGGGAAAACTAAGCATTAAATAATTTTTTCAGAAAGTAGCGTATAAATGAGACGCTACTTTTAAGCACCTAAAATAAAACGGCCTTTAAATCTTTTCACTAACCAGAGTATTTTTAACACGTCTTTATTTATGATTAAAACTACCGCCATAACACAATCACTGACAACTTGACCTATGGCATAAAGTGCCCAAAACCACCAGTAATCGGTATTATCCTGCATGCTGACATCGTAATGCATACCTAAAAACATGAGTGCATTAAAGCTAAGCCCTACAATAAGGTAATAAAAAGCAACAGGAATAATTTTGCCCTTAATAAAGTATCCCCAAATAACTAGCAAAACAATAGTCACTATATCAAACATAAACATTTTAAGATGAGGTGTTTCTGTAGTTGGATCAATGAACATGCTTGAAGTGTAAGATAGCATCATAATAAAAGAGAGAAGCAAAAGGTTTTTATTGTGATTGTTTATACTTGTCGATAAATTATACAGAAAAGCGATTACAAATAACCAAGTTATAAAAATCGACATATAATCAAAAATCGCGACTAACTGCCAAAGAAAATCAGCCATTAATAATAGCTCTATTAATTCTAATTTTTACAAGCCAATTTTTAAATTTCACTACTCTCAAAAAGTCTTTATTAATAAAGAAAATAGCTATCATCATAAAGTCCATTAGGTTAATACTCATTGAATAAAACGACCAAAACCACCACGGTGTGCTGTTATTAAAGACTAGCACGTCTATGTGCATACCAAAAAATAACAGTGAGTTTATGCTTAACCCTAATAATAGATAAGTAGATATAACATTTTTAGTTAAGAAGTTGCTTACAACCAAAATAACCAAAATTGTTACTAAATCAAAAAGTAATAATTTCATATAAGAAATATTTTGGATATCAATGAACAGGCTTGAAGAGTATGAAACCGACATTATTAGCGACAGCCATAAAGCCTCTTTTTTGGGTTTATTTATACTCGTTACTAATGAGTATAAAAAAGCCATTAAAAAACCCCATTGAACAAATGCGCCTATATAAAGAGATACATATGGACTAAGCAAAAAATCATCCATTTGAGACACCATTTTTAACCATAGGTTTTAATGCTTTTGCACCTTGATTGATATTTACATAATCTAAGTTTATTACCAAAGAAGCTATCATTAATATATCAATTAAGTTTATAGAAATAGAGTAAAAACTCCAAAACCACCACTCCTGAGTATTCCCTAGAATGTATAAATCATAATAAATAAAACCAACTAATACACTATTTATGGTTAAGCCTACAATGATGAAATATGCAGGTAAAGAGGGAGTAACCTTTACTCTTTTAATCGCAAAAGCAATAAAGGCAATGGTTAAAAAATCGTAAACTATCCAATTAAAATACACATGCTCTACTATATATAGATAATCACTTAATACATATGAACACAGCATTGTTGCAGCTAAATATAGAGAAGATTTATTTGGAGTATTTATACTTTTTACAAAACAATACAGGAAAGCCATTAGGAAGCCCCACTGAATGAATGCGCTTACATATTCACCAAGGGTATAGCTTATATACATGTTTATGAGAAGTTGTTTTCAGGTTGAATACTTGAGCCTTTGAAGAATTTGTTTTTTAATTTATGAAGACCAAGGAAGTCTCTATCTACAATTAGAACAATAATCATAATTAAATCAATAAGATTAACTGTAAATGTGTAAAGATCCCAAAAAAACCAAGGTTCTTGATTCTTATATATATACATATCTAAATACATACATAAAAAGAAAATAGAATTTATCGATAGCCCCAGAACTAAATATAAAAAAGAAGGCGTTGTTTTTCTGATAAAGATATAGACTAAGATCAAGCCTGCAATCGTTGCAAAATCATATAAAGCCCAATCAAGATACAATGTGTTTTGAATAGACAACCAAGTAAAGAAGTAATCAGATAAGGTATAAGATACCATCATCACAAATGAACTGAGCAATAGGGTTGTACCTCTTTTTACCTCTAAAGTGTATACAAACACATTAAAGAAAAAAGCCATTAGAAATCCCCACATCAAAAAAGCGGATAGGGAGAACAACCCAAAAAACTCAGTTAAAAACATCAAAGACCTTAATTATCACTTTGGTTTGACAGGAACAACAATAGCACCGCCTCGCTGAAGATCTGCACCTGCAGCATTCATTGCCTCTTGAGAGATACTTACTGTATCAGATTGTAGGGTTTTAGGGCTAGCAGTTTGTTCCATTGCAGGCTTTAATTGTTGCGTTTTATTGTATGCTTGCATTTGTACTTGGCTATTAGCTGAAATTTGCATGTGATTAATCCTTTTGAGTATTAAATTTTTATTATTGGCGTAAATTTAAATCACACCATCTGGAGCAGTTACTAAATAACTTCTGTAACGTATTGCCTTCGTTGATTAATTGACTCAACAACACACTACAGAACTATAAATGCAACCGATATGCCAACTTTAAATTCATAGCATGTTAATTTAAAAATTATTTTATTTTACTCAAAAAAAACGCATCGGGGTCACCGTGCGTTTTTTATCCTAGGGATTGCTCAAGCCACGTTTTTACAAGGGATCTCCATGCTATTACTTGGCTTTAACATATATTCCATTGCGACTTCATCACAGTTTTCTTTACGTAAACATAACTCACAATCTTTCATGACTTTTTCAGGTAGGCTCTCTTTATTACAGAAACTAAACCGCTGATTTTCGAAAAAGTCAGGTACACGAGTCAGAACGATGACACGATTGAGTGCCAATTTTTTGGCTTTTACTAATAAATGTTCTACTAGCTCTCGCCCTTGTCCTGTTACTGCGCTTTTAGGGTCAATACCTAATGAGCGTATTTCAGCTAATCCAGTGTCATAAATGTATAATGAAGCACAACCTGATACCTGACCGTTTATCTCGGTTACAGCAAACTCATTAATTGAGTGCACCATGTCACTTTTAGCGCGCGGTAAGTTTTCGCCGACTGTTGCCCAGTGTTGCACGAGTTTAGCGATTGCTTCCACGTCATCTAGGTTTGCATCACGAACTGTTATTTGCTGTTTTTTTTTCGCGTCTTTCACCGCTTTACTTACTTGTTCTAATGAGGTTCCGCCAAGTGCTTGACGTGCTTTAATACAGGCATCAATTTCAAGTACCGGATACACATCATCTTCAAACACGGGGTTTACTGATTTATACTGCTCAAGTGAAAGCTCCTCTAACGTTTTACCTTCACTAATAGCTAATTGCACCAACACGCCAACAATATGATGCCCTTCTCTAAACGGTACACCTTTGGCGACCAAATAATCAGCAAGCTCGGTTGCATTTGCGTGGCCACCTTTTGCCGCTGCTAAGGTTTTGTCTGCTTTAACTGTTACACCCTTAATACACGCTTGCGCCATATGAATACACGCAAGCCACGTTGGCATAGCGTCAAAAATGCCTTCTTTATCTTCTTGCATGTCTTTATTGTAGGCAAGCGGCAGTGCTTTTAGAGTCATCATCATTGCACTAAACGCACCAAATACCCGCCCTGTTTTACCACGAATTAGCTCTAATGCATCTGGGTTCTTTTTCTGCGGCATCAAAGATGAGCCCGATGTAACATTATCAGCCAGTTCGATAAACCCAGCTTCTCCTGAGTTATAAAAAATCAAGTCTTCAGACATGCGTGATAAGTGGATCATAGAGATAGACGCACAGCTTAATAGCTCAACCACAAAGTCACGATCAGATACACCATCAAGGCTATTTTTAGTCGCGCCTGTAAACCCTAATCCTTGTGCAAGTGCGTGACGGTCAATCGGATAGGCAGTTCCCGCAAGAGCGCCACAGCCGAGTGGACAATAGTTCATTCGTGATTGGGCATCTTGCAACCGGCTTTCATCACGCTCTAACATTTCTACATAAGCCATACACCAGTGACTAAATAACACCGGCTGTGCACGCTGTAAGTGCGTATAACCTGGCAGTATTGTGCCAAGCTCACGTTCAGCCAGACTAATAAATTCAGCTTTTAATTGTGCAATTGCTTTTAAGATATGATCGGCAGTATCGCGACACCATAATCTAAAGTCGGTAGCAACTTGGTCGTTACGGCTTCGGCCTGTGTGTAATTTTTTAGCTAAATCACCCACTTTTTCAATTAGTGCGGCTTCAACATGCGAGTGAATATCCTCAGCACCTGAGGTGGCAACAGCGTGTGGATCTGCTTTTACCTCTTCAAGTAATTCATATAATGCCGATACCAGCTTTTGGTGTTCGTCATTAGATAACACGTTCACTTGTTCAAGTGCGCCAGCCCATGCAACAGAGCCAATAATATCTTGCTCTGCTAATTGATAATCGAAGGGAAGTGAATCGTTAAATTGTTTAAACGCTTCATCTGGACCCGTAGAAAAACGCCCGCCCCATAATGCCATGAAATCTCTCCAAACCCGATAATAGCCCCTTAATTCCAAGGGGCTTAAAAAATTACTTTTTAGCTAATGCTGAAATTCTGCTTGATAGTGAGAATAAACGAATAAAGCCTTCTGCGTGCGATTGGTCATAAACATCGTCTTCACCAAAAGTAGCAAAATCTTCGCTGTATAAACTGTTAGGTGATTTTTTCTGGACCGCTGTTACTTGCCCTTTATAAAGTTTAAGTACCACTTCACCTGTCGCTAACGTAGAAAGCGCTTCTGCACCGGCTAAAATAGAACCTTTAAGCGGCGTAAACCAACGACCGTCGTAGACTAAATGCGAAAATTCACCACCGAGTACCTCTTTCCATTTACGGCTTGATTTATCAAGAACGAGCTCATCAATTGCTTGAAGCGCAGCCATGATCACTGTACCGCCTGGTGTTTCGTAACAACCGCGTGATTTCATGCCCACTAAACGGTTTTCTACAATATCAACACGACCAACACCATGCGGGGCTGCAATGTCGTTTAGTTTAACTAAACAGTCGTAAGGCTTTAATTGTTCGCCGTTTACAGCAACCACTTCACCTTCTACAACTGATAAAGTGACATGCTCAGCTTTATCGGGCGCTTGCTCTGGTGAATTAGTCCAGGTCCATACCTGCTCACTTGGCTCACACCAAGGGTCTTCAAGCTCGCCGCCTTCGTGGGAGATATGCCATGCGTTAGCATCACGACTGTAAATTTTAGTTGCTGATGCAGAACACGGAATATCACGCTCAGCTAGGTAATAAAGCAATGATTCACGACTTGATAAATCCCACTCACGCCATGGCGCAATCACCTTTAAATCAGGAGCCAGTGCTGCAAAACATGACTCAAAACGTACTTGGTCGTTACCTTTACCCGTACAGCCATGAGAAAGTGCATCTGCCCCCACTTTACGGGCAATTTCAACTTGGGCTTTGGCGATGATTGGACGTGCCATAGAAGTACCTAGTAAGTAGGTCCCTTCGTATATAGAGCCTGTTTTAAGTGTTGGGTAAATGTAATCACTTACCATTTCATCTTTCAAATCAACTACGTAACATTCAGATGCACCCGATGCAATGGCTTTTGCTTCTACGCCTTCAAGTTCTTCTGCGCCCTGGCCAACATCGGCAACAAAGGCAATAACTTCACAGCCGTAGTTTTCTTTTAACCATGGCACAATAGCCGATGTATCAAGACCACCTGAATAGGCTAAAACGACTTTTTTAATTGAACTCATAGGTGTTCCTTAACAAAATTTGGATTTAATAATGTAACAAGCAGAGCATTTTGCGCATGCATACGATTTTCTGCTTGTTGAATAATTTTTGATGCGGGGCCATCCATTACCTCAGAGGTAATTTCAAACTCACGGTGTGCCGGTTGGCAATGTAATACCGTGGTAGCCCCAGTTTTTTTAAGTAATGCCTGATTTAATTGATAAGGCATGTATTTTTCTTTCACTTGCTCAAGCGGTGTGGTGTCTCCCATAGAAACCCAGGTATCAGCGTAAACTGCGTTAGCACCTACCGCAGCCTCAACTCTGTCACTTACCATCACAGACGCCCCATTCATTGCGGCAATTTGCTCCGCTTTTTTAAGAATTTGCGAATCGGGCGAACTGCCTTTTGGCGTCACAGCAACAAAATCAGTCCCTAAAGTTGCTGCAAGTAGCATCAGTGAATGCGTTACGTTATTACCTTCACCTAAATAAGCCAACTTTAGCTGACTAACATCACCGTGCACTTCTTGAAGCGTTAAAAAATCAGCTAAGGCTTGGCATGGGTGATATAAATCACACAAACTATTAACCACCGGAACAGACGAATACTCACCTAAGGTAGTTAACGTACTGTGCTGATTAACCCGGGCAACGATACCATCAGCCCAAGTTGAAATATTCAAGGCAAAATCTTTTATTGATTCACGAGCTCCCATCGCGCCGTTTTGTTGATCAAGATAAACCGCATGACCGCCTAAACGGTTTATACCAATATCAAACGATAAACGCGTACGTAAACTTTGCTTTTCGAACAGAGTAACCACTGACTTACCAGCTAACACTTGGCTGTACTTTGCAGGGCTTTCTTTAATATCTTGCGCTAATTTTAATAAATTAAGGGCGCCTTGTTGGTCTAATTCTAGACCCGTTATAAAATCTTTAAACATATTCAACCTATGGTGTCACTTTAGTTCCGACGTGCTCGCCTTGCAGCAAAGCCGTTAAATTTTCTGGCTTTTGCCAGCTGGAAATGTACACACCGCGTCGTAAATGTTGGGCAGCGTGAAGGCTGGTCTTAACTTTGACCTCCATCCCGCCCACAATTACTCCCTCTGCAATTAAAGTATCAATGTGTTTTGTGTCAAGTTGATGTAGTGGATGCTTATTCACATCAAGCACCGCTTCTACATCTGTCATAAAAATAAGTTCGGCGTTTAAATTACTCGCAATCGCGGCTGCTGCTTCGTCAGCATTGACGTTGTACCAAAGCCCTTGCTCATCAAAACCGATGGAGCTGACTATAGGTAAACGCCCGCCACTGAGTAATTCATTAATAATAGAATCATCATTACTATGGCATTGACCTACTTGCCCTAGCGCTTTTAATTTTTGTGATGCTGTTATTCCAGCTTCATATAAACTCAAGCCAACGGGTTTGTGCCCAGCAGTCATTGCTTGCGCCATTAATTGTTTGTTTGCTGCTCCCGCTAATGCTCCTACAATATAAGGCATCTGTTCTTTAGGGCTGATACGCAAACCTTGGTGTTTAGCACTGGCAAAACCGGCTTCTGCTAGCCAATGGTCAACTAATGAGCCACCGCCATGAACAATTACAAATTGTGCATCATGTTGCTCATTAAGAACCTCAAAAAGCGCTTTAGCGGCATTTTCAGTATTGAGTACTGCGCCACCGAGTTTAATAACCCACGTTTTACTGCTCATTTAAACGCTCCTACTAAACCTGTAGTGTGAGGCAAACCCATTGACAAATTAATACATTGCAGAGCCTGACCAGCCGCCCCTTTTAGTAAATTGTCAATCGCTGCCATCACTATTAATTGTGAGTCTTGCTGCTGCCATGCAATATCAACATAGGGTTGTTTTGCTACCCCTTTAATGGAGGGAATTTTGCCACCAAGCAATCGAATTAACGGCTCATCTGCTAATACTTGATACGCTTTAGTTACTTGCTCACTGGTCACACCCGGTTTTAGCTGTACATAAATGGTTTCTAAAATACCGCGCGGGAAATTACCTAAATGAGGAGTAAATAACACGTTATGGCCAAGATACTGCTGTATCTCAGGCCCATGACGATGGTTAAACAAACCATAAGCAGCTAGCGATACTTCGCAAAAATGCGTGCCAATACTTGCTTTACGACCAGCCCCAGTTACTCCCGATACAGCATTAATAATAATCCGCTCATCACTAAGTAACCCAGCTTGCTGAAGAGGTTTTAATGCGTTTAATGCGGCAGTTGGGTAGCAGCCAGCTACAGCAACTAACTGCGCCTTTGCAATGGCCTCACTATTCCACTCTGCAAGGCCATATGCAGCTTCATTAAGAAGTTCTGGATGCTGGTGTTCAAAACCATAATAAGTGACGTAATCTTCATTACTTTCAAGACGGTAACCACCCGAAAGGTCAAATACCTTTTTGCCCATCGCTAAAAACTGAGGGGCTAAATCAACACTTACTTTATGGTCAGTGCATAAACACACATAGTCTGCTGAATGAGCTATATCACTCAATGCACTCTCATTAAGTGGTTGCAAAGGTAAGTCAAGTAACCCTAAGTGCTCAGGGTATAATTCACTGAGCAGTTTATGTTTATCTAAGCTTTGTGCTGATACATAACATGCTGATAATGTTAATGCTGGATGTTTGGCAACTAAGCTAGCCAATTCTGCGCCGCTGTAACCGCTGGCACCTATAATTACTACGTTCATTATTTACTCTTTATATAAAATTAGTGACTAAATTCCATGTTATTTACTTACACTAGGTTGCAACCTAGCTAAACTGATTAAATTAATGAGTGATAACTATCGTCGTATTATTTTCATGGCGTAACTTTAATATATTTATGCTTAAAAAGTGAATTGATATTCATCATAAATACTTTTATATTGTTATGCAATTAAATTGAATACTTATTTTGGGTTTTTTATGTCTCTGCCGTCATTTATCTCGATGTATCAGCAATTGATTGCTGCCCCCTCTATTAGCGCTATTGAAGAGCATTTGTGTATGAGCAATAAAAGCGTGATTGAACTACTCGCTCAGTGGTGTGAAAGCTTAGGTTTTACCTGTGAAATAATAGAGTTAGAAGGTGGTAAAGGCCGCTACAACTTATTAGCAAAACGCGGACAAGGCGATGGCGGGTTAATGCTTGCGGGGCACACCGATACGGTGCCGTTTGATGATAGCCGCTGGAATCAAAACCCATTTAAATTAACTGAACTTGATAACAAATTATATGGTTTAGGCAGTATTGATATGAAAGGCTTTTTTGCTTTTGTACTGCAAGCTATTAGTGAGCTAGATGAAAAGCAACAAACTCAACCTATTTTAATATTAGCGACCGCCGATGAAGAAACCACTATGGCTGGCGCACAGCAAATTTGTAAGCACCCAAATTTAAAGCCAAGCCGCTGTATTATTGGTGAACCCACTGATATGACACCAGTATTTACCCATAAAGGCCATATGACTACAGCAATCAGAGTCGTTGGTCGCTCAGGACATAGCTCTGATCCCGAACGGGGCCTTAATGCCATCGAAGTAATGCATAAAGTGATTACAAAATTACTGATCTTAAAAGAACAACTTAAGAATAAATATTCAATAAACCACTTTGAAATTCCTTATCCAACACTCAACTTAGGCAATATTCATGGGGGTGACAATGCCAACCGAATTTGTGGCTGCTGTGAAATGCACATTGATATGCGCCCTCTTCCCGGTTTAAGCGTGCAAGAGCTTCAAGCACTGGTACTTGATGCAACCTACGATATAAACCAGCAATACCCTAACTCTGTGAGCGTAATTGATTTGCATGAGCCAATTCCAGCATTTTCGGGAAGCACAGATAGCGCGTTAGTCAAATTAGCCGAAAATATAGCAGGGCAAAAAGCAGTGGCTGTTAACTACTGTACCGAAGCGCCATTTATACAGCAACTCGGTTGTGAAACCATCGTAATGGGACCAGGCTCTATTAACCAAGCGCATCAGCCCGATGAGTTTTTAGCAATGGAAAAAATCAAACCTTCTCAACAAATTATCAGCAACCTTATAAAGGCGAGTTGCTTTTAATCAGCAACAAAAAAGACGCTTAATCGCGTCTTTTTTGTCATTGCATTTGTAATTGTAGTTACATATATTTTCGTAAATACTTTTTAAACACCGGATCAGTTTGTGCCAGTTCTTTCTGCTCTTCTAATATCTCTTTTAATATAGCACCTGAGGTAAGCGGGTTTGCCAGTACCACTCTAAATACCACGGTTGGTTGGTTATCATATTGAACTGGCGTTAAACGCGTACGCGATACAAATGAGCGACCCGATTCTCGTTGGCGTTTTTGCATACTGGCAGTAAAACGATTAAGCGCGGCAAAAATGTCTAAACGGGTTTGTGCATCAGCTTGGGCTATCGCATGTTTAATTTGTTTTGGTACATAGCGATAGGTCAGTAAGCAAAGTTCTGGCTCTGATATTAACTCAAAATCTTCATCGGCTTTTATTAAATCAGCAAAATAACGCGCTTTTTTAATACTGCGATCGATAAGCATTTCATAGCCTTTACGACCAATAACACGTAAGCAAGCATGCACTAACATCGCCATCCCAGGGCGACTTCCCTCAAGAGTATGGCTGCCTAAATCTTTAGAGCCTTTTCGTAAAATATATTCAGCATGATGCTCGATGGCATCAGTTGCAGCAGGGTCTTTAAATAAGACTAAACCGGCCCCCATCGGCACATACATTTGCTTATGCGCATCAATGGTGATTGAATCTGCATGCTCAATACCTTTTAATAAATGCCTATGGGTATTAGACAGTAAAGTTGCTCCGCCCCACGCTGCATCAACATGAAAATGACAATTAATCTCTTGTGCTAAATTAGCCATATCTTCAAGTGGGTCAATATTACCGGTTTCAGTGGTTCCTGCGACTCCAATAATTGCCATCACTTTAATGCCTTGTGTTTCAAGCTCTAACGCTTTTTCTCGCATTGCACTAACATCGACTTTATTATCGGCAGAAGTTTTAATACCAATTAAATTTTCACGACCAATACCTAATAAATCAACCGATTTACCAAGCGAATAATGACCTCGTTCAGAAATTAAAACTGCCAGCCCTTTGTAACCATAGTGAAGCATTCCTGCAACTAAACCTTGTGCAGCAATACCTTTAAAATTGCCATCCGCTTTTAATAAGCGGTTTCGAGCTATCCAAAGTGCAGTAATATTTGCCACGGTGCCGCCAGAGCAAAATGCACCTAACGAGGTTTTTGCACTGTGCATCCATTTAGAATAAAAACCATCACTTTGGCCATAAGCTAAATGATGCATCATCCCTAAAACTTGACGTTCTAATGGGGTAAACGCTTTCGAGGTTTCAATTTTTACTAGGTTTTGATTTAACCCAACCATTAATTTCGATAACGGTAGTAAAAAATGAGGCAGAGCCGAGGTCATATGGCCAATAAAGCTTGGCGCTGCGGTATGAACAGAATGAGCAACCAGCTGCTCCATAATATCTTGAGCATAGCAAGACACAAACGTCGGTTCTTCAGGGATTGCCGCCGATTGAAAATCTTTTTCTATTTCATGTAATGGTTTTTCAATTGCCGCGATATTTTCGTTTAAGAAACCTGCTAAATTACTCGAAATTTCAAGCTCTATTTTGCTCAAAGTTGAGTCTGGCGCCTCTGGAACGGTGAATATCCGTTTAAGGCTTTCTTTAGAGGCGACGGCACAACGCTTTTGATCCATCTTCATACCTAGTGTGTGACTAAAACACCTGTTAGTTTGTAAAACACGCTAATATAAGGTGTTTTTTAAGCAACGGCATTTCTAAAAAATTGCGCTAACTTTACTGCAATATGACAAAAATGTCTCGTTTTAAGCCATAAAAGACAATACTAAATAGATAACATTTCACTATTTTCTAAATTTAATACAAAGGGTAATTAAAATATTGGGCATTTATAATTTTTAAGTATAATAAAATCAACAAAAATAAGGATAATACATGCTCAAAGGAAATCTAAAATTAACACGGTTGGCGCTTGGGACCGTCTTTTTTTTGGTCAGCTTAATCATTTATGGTTACTACACTTACTCTGCCATTCAAGGTGATGTAATGCGCAGCATTGACAATCGCTTAATAAATGCCGCCACCAGCGTAAAGTATATTTTAGGTAGTGATTACCACGACAAAACGTCGCAAGAAATTAGCTTTGCAAGCTATCAAAATAAGGCCGAACAGCTTTCTGCTTTAGCCAATGATTTAAATATAGATTATTTATATTCAATGATATTAATTGATGAAAATATTTATTTTACTGCCTCCAGTTACACCCAAGATGATCAAAATAACGGTAAAGTTACCCAGTATTTAGATCTTTACCCAGAAGCGACGCCAATTAATATGGCGGCATTTTTATCAACGGCCCCTATTTTTGAAGTGTCAACGGCGCATCGTGGTCATTCTAAAACGGTGTATATTCCTCATATAGCAAAAAATGGCAGAACCTATTTAACTGCAGCTGATATTAGCGTCGATAAAATCAATACGGCTTTAATAACACGTTTGAATCAAGCCCTGCTTCATTTTAGTTGCGTACTGTTCATATTGTTACTGGTTTATATTCTTTATTGTTTTGGGGTACGCCGCTCACTAATGAGGGATCATGCTACGGGGTTTGAAAATCATATTGCCTTGGAAAAGCAGCTAAAAAAAAGTAATGAGCATCATCTACAAATCGCGATTATTTTGGTTAACGAAATTGATAGTATCAGTCGCTTTTTTGGCACAAAAACAGCCGATGAAGTGATGAAAAAACTACTTAGTCACTTTAAGCAGCAAAACCGTCTGCAATCACGTATTTATCGTATTGCGACCAACAAGCTGGCCATTTTAACCAGTAAAGAAACACCTTTTGATGAGCTTTACAGCATTATTCAATCCCATAATAAAAATACACCTTTTATTACAGACCCATTTATTTATATTACACTCAACGCTGGAGTCGCAAGAGGGAATAAGTCATTACTGCTTAAGAATGCCCACATTGCTTTGCTACAATCAAGGCAAGGTGTTCAACCCATAGTAAACTACTCAGAAGCGATTAACGACGCTAAATCTCTGTATTTATACAATGTAGAAATAGCAAAGGAAATTCGTGAAGCGTTTGATGCCCATCGCGTTGTTCCTTATTTTCAACCTGTTATAGATACCAATACCAATGCCATTATTAGGTATGACTGCTCACCAAGAATAGTGACCTCACATGGGGAGATTTTAACCCCTGATACCTTTTCTAATGCAGTAAATAGGCTGCGTATGGATGGGATGTTAACACGTACCTTATTTACTCAATGCATTTCGCGCTTTCGCAAATCAGCAATCAGCTGGGGGTTAACTGTATGCGCTGAAAATATTGCAGATCCCACTATTTATGATCACATAGCGTATGAGCTTCATCGCTACCCCAACCCTGAAAACATTACTATTTCAATATTAGAGTCGCAGGTCATTACACACTACTATGAAATAAAATCATTTATTGCGATGGTGAAAAGTAAAGGGGCAAAAATCGTGATGCATTGTTGGGGTAATGAGTTTATTAATACGCTCAATACGTTAAAGATTGAGGTAGATGGCATTAAACTCGATGGTGCGATCACCAAGCAACTGGTAAATGATGAAAATACGTCGCTATTTATCGCCTATATTGCTGATATAGCCCAGCAGCTTGAACTTGAATTGGTTGTTGAGGCGGTAGAAAACAACACGGTTGCCGAGCTACTCAATAAACTAAATGTGACGCTGATGCAAGGTAGTTACCTTGGTAAACCAACGCCACATGTGACTCACTTTAAGCAACAATTGGCTATTTAAGATTTATAACAAGCCGGTGGCTTTGCTGGCCACTGGCCCAGTACTTACGTTCAAAAGGGGTAATTGCTTCGTCTGACTCAAACAATTCGGTTTCACATGGATGCCCCGCTAATTCAAGCGCTCTGGCAAACTCTTTAACATAAATATCCCAATTACTGCGCACCTCAAGTAAACCACCTAACTTTACAATAAACGGGAATATAGCCGCCCCATGCCAGCGCCTTTGTATGTGTTTAGACTTAGGCCAAGGGTTAGGGTAAAGCAAATAGTGATGCGTAGGCTGCCAATTAGCAGCCACCGCTAAACGCCAAAAGTCATTTAAGTCAGCTTGCACTAAAATGTATTGACCACTTTCACTTTGTTTATATTCAACATCATGCTTATCAAGTCGATGAGATGACTTATCAATACCTATGACTAACGCTTCAGGATGACGTTTTGCTAAATTAGCGGTGCTCTCTCCGACCCCACAACAGGAGTCTAAAATAAGCGGCCCATTAAAGGCTTGCACTTTAGCATTAACTTCATCAAATGCGGTTTGCGTATGCGTTGCAATTGGCTTTTTAAACTCAGCCTGTAAGTGTTTATTAACTATTTCATCAAGCTTTTCATGAAGTCCCGCTTGATTAGATACAATACTACGTGAATTTGCATCGCTCATTAGTGTCTTAGCCCCACACCTTTTTTAATTAGCGTCAGTGCTAAAGTAAATAGGACGCTGATAAACACCAACAACACACCCATTGCGACCGATAAATCTACATCCGAAACACCTAAAAACCCATATCTAAATGCGTTAACCATATAAATAATTGGGTTTATTTGCGACACCATTTGCCAAAAATCAGGCAGTAAAGTGATTGAATAAAACACCCCGCCTAAATAGGTCAACGGCGTTAAAATAAAGGTCGGAATAATACTTATGTCATCAAAGCTGTTTGCATAAATAGCGTTAATTAATCCACCCAAGGCAAACACCGCCGAGGTGAGAATAACAGTGGCTATAATCACAAAAATATTATGTATTTGTATATCTACAAAAAATAAAGAAACGCACGTTACGATAAAACCAACCATAATGCCACGGGTCATACCTCCGCCCATATAACCCAGTACAATGATGTAATTAGGCACAGGTGCAACTAATAACTCTTCAATACTTTTTTGAAACTTAGTTGAGTAAAAGCTAGAGGCAACATTTGAATAAGAGTTAGTTATAACTGACATCATAATAAGGCCAGGGACAATAAACTCCATATAGCTAAAACCGCCCATGTCACCAATACGCGAGCCAATTAGGTTACCAAAAATAACAAAATATAAACTCATCGTGATCGCTGGCGGTACTAAGGTTTGCACCCAAATACGCAAAAAGCGAATGCACTCTTTAATCCAAATACTTTTTAAGGCTACGCCATATTTAAACATTTATTCGCCCCGCCCTTGCTCTAATAAACCTACAAATAATTCTTCTAATCGATTCGCTTTGTTTCGCATGCTCAGCACGGTATTACCTTGTTCAGTCAATGCTGTAAACACCGCGTTTAATCCTTGAGATTTGGCCACTTCAACTTCAATGGTGTGGTCATCCCCCATAGTAAATTTGTATCCATCTAGCGTTACGGGTTTAGACGGTTGTTTTAAATCCAATACAAAGGTTTCTTTGTCTAATTTAGCAAGCAGGGCTTTAATCGTGGTGTTTTCAACAATTCGCCCGGTATCAATAATGGCGATGTTTTTACAAAGCAGTTCAGCTTCTTCAAGGTAGTGGGTTGTTAAAATAATGGTCACACCTTGTTCGTTAATTTGCCTTAAAAAGTCCCACATTGAACGGCGAAGCTCTATATCAACCCCCGCTGTCGGCTCATCTAAAATAAGTAATTTGGGCTCATGCATTAAGGCACGTGCAATCATTAAACGGCGTTTCATACCACCAGATAAGGTACGCGCTTGCTTATCTTTTTTCTCGATTAATCCAAGCTGCGCTAAGTATTTATCTGCACGTTTATGTGCTTCGCCGCGCGGTACACCGTAGTAACCTGCTTGATTAACGAGTATTTGGCTCAGCGTTTCAAACTGACTAAAGTTAAACTCTTGTGGTACTAGGCCTAAATTCGCTTTAGCCGCCTCAAGGTCGGTATCAATATCGTGACCAAATACTTCAACTTTGCCTTTGGTCTTATTAACCAGTGAAGAAATTACCCCAATAGTGGTTGATTTACCCGCCCCATTCGGGCCAAGTAATGCAAAAAAGTCACCTTCGTGAACTTGTAAATCAACCCCTTTTACTGCCTCTACCCCATTTTTGTAAACCTTGGTAAGGCCTTCAATATTTAAAGCAATATTTTGCTTATTCATTTCTTACCCTCACCATAACCCCAACGCTTTGTGAGATTATGTTCAATATTTAAATGATCTAAAATTCGCGCCACCATAAAGTCAACCAAGTCTTCTATGCTTTGCGGTTGATGATAAAACCCAGGTGCTGCAGGCATAATTGTTACACCTAAACGCGATAATTTAAGCATGTTTTCTAAATGAATTTCGCTAAATGGCGTTTCGCGTGGCACTAAAATAAGCTGGCCTCGCTCCTTTATCACCACATCGGCGGCGCGCTCTAATAAATTATCTGATGCGCCGACTGCAATGGCAGACACAGAGCCTGCGCTACATGGACATACTACCATTTTTTTCGGCGCTGCAGAGCCCGAAGCTACCGGACTAAACCAATTATCTTTACCAAATACCTTTAACTGCCCAGGTTTTGCGTTATATAACAGGCTTAATTGCTCTGTGGCCTTGTCTTCATTTGCTGATAGTTTAACATTTGATTCGGTATCAAAGACTACCCGCGCGGCACTTGAAATAAGCACATACACTTGAAACTGCTGCTCAAGCAACACCTCTAATAACCTTAGTCCGTAAGGCGCGCCTGATGCACCACTAAATGCTAAGGTGATTTTATCTTTAAATTGCACATTATTCTCCGCTGTATTTATTGGCCAAGCCATCAACAAGTTGTTGATGAAGGCCATTAAAACCACCATTACTCATAATTAAAACATGTTGATTTGGCTCAATACTTTCAAGCACTGTTTCGATAATGGCGATTGTAGAATCAAAACACTGCATACCGGCTTTTTCTGCTTGCTCCTTAAGCGACCAGCTTAAGTTTTCTGGTTCAAACAGTAGCACCTCATCCGCATCGCGTAATGAGTCTAGCAATGTAAATTGATGAACTCCCATTTTCATGGTGTTAGAGCGCGGCTCTAAAATCGCAATAATTTTGTCATTGCCCACTTTGGCGCGCAGCCCCGCAAGCGTTGTTTGTATCGCGGTAGGATGATGGGCAAAATCATCATACACTTTAATGTTATTTATATCCGCTTTAAGCTCCATACGCCTTTTTGGGCTGATAAATTCGCCTAAAGCCGCAATACTGTGCTCAATAGCTATTCCTACATGGCGCGCTGCTGCAATGGCCATCATGGCATTTTTAACGTTATGCTCACCAATTGCCTGCCAGTTAACTACACCTTGCAGTTGCGTGTTTAATAACACATTAAATTGAGAACCATCTGCTTTAAGTAGCTGATAATCCCAATCATCGCCTAATGTTTCGCTCTCGCTCCACAGCCCTTTTGCTATAACATCGCTCAGAGCCTCATCATCTTTTGGCCACAATACTTTCCCGCTTTGCGGTAGTGTACGTATCAAATGGTGAAATTGTTTTTTAATCGCATTTAAATCTTCAAAAATATCAGCATGATCAAATTCAAGATTGTTTAAAATGAGTGTTCGCGGTAAATAATGAACAAACTTACTACGTTTATCGAAAAAGGCGGTGTCGTATTCATCGGCTTCTATTACAAAAAATGGCGTTTGCCCAACCCGAGCCGAAAGACCAAAATTTTGCACGATCCCGCCAATTAAAAAGCCTGGTTTTAAACCTGCATATTCTAATATCCATGCCAGCATACTGGCAGTCGTTGTTTTACCATGGGTTCCTGCCACCGCCAGCACCCATGATTTTTGTAGTAAATTATGCTTAAGCCACTCTGGGCCTGAGGTATAAGGCAAGCCTTTATCTAATACATATTCAACACACGGATTCCCTCGGCTCATAGCATTACCTATGACGACGATGTCGGGTGCCGGTTCTAGTTGAGATACATCATAGCCTTGGGTTAGCTCGATTCCCAACTCTTCTAATTGGGTACTCATTGGTGGGTAAACGTTTTGATCAGACCCGGTAACGCGATGACCTAATGATTTAGCTATAGCGGCAATACCACCCATAAATGTGCCACAAATACCCAAAATATGTATATGCATTTACTATCCTTTCATCCTGCGCGGAATGTGCTCTAAGGCGAACTTTAATGGCGCTATAATGCCAAAATTTAGATCAAGTTACCATCAGGGTCTGTTGAGCTTTCTAGGTAAATTTGCAGCAGATGTTTGGTATTTCAACAAGACAGCGCCGATGCGATGTTTGGCGCAAATAAAAAAGCCTCCCACGGTGGGAGGCTTTTAAAGATTAATGGCTTATAGCATTAAAAAGAATATTAAGCCGATGCCTAATAACAAACGATAAATAACAAATGGCAGCATACCCATTCGTTCAATCACTTTTAAAAACATAAAAATACAGGCATAAGCTGATAAAAACGACAGCACTACACCCAACAATAAAGCAGTCCAATCAACAATATGATCGCCAAGCGCTAGCTCTGCTGTGTAATAAAGGCCCATCATTGAAATAATAGGAATAGCCAGCAAAAACGAAAAACGGGCTGCACTTTGCTTATTCATACCCAGCATTAAACCCGCGGTCATGGTAATACCTGAGCGAGAAGTCCCTGGGATCATCGCAACGGCTTGCGCAAAGCCAATGATGAGTGCGGTTTTCCAGTTAAGCTGATAAATTGTTTTTATTTGCTTACCTTTAGCATCGGCGTACCACAACAACAAACCAAATACGATGGTTGTGGTTGCAATCACCCATGCACTGCGCAAATACAGTTCAACAAAATCTTTTAGCAATAGCCCTAAAATAGCGGCAGGCACAGTACCTAAAATTATCCACCAGCCTAGTTTGCTGTCATCTGTTGTACCTTGTGCACCAAACGATTTAAACCAAGCACCGAGTATATCGGCCACTTCTTTACGAAAATAAATAACAACAGCTATTAACGTTCCTACATGAACGGCAACATCAAATGCCAAGCCTTGATCTTCCCAGCCTAAAATTTGCGACGGTAAAATTAAGTGTGCAGAACTCGATATAGGTAAAAATTCAGTAAATCCCTGAATTAGGGCTAAAACAATTATTTCTATAATACTCATGGGTTAGAAAACTCCACCTTCCATAGTTTTTGTTGAGGGTTGTTATATGCATTCCATATTTGGGCAATCGTTTTTTTTGCTACAGGGTGATAAAAATCAGGAGCCACCTCTGCTAAAGGCTGTAATACAAAGGCATTTTTGGTAATTTCGTCACGTGGTAGTTGAGCTGGGCTCTCGCAAATGACATCATCGTAAAAGAGTAAATCGAGATCCAAGGTGCGCGGGCTAAATTTTTTATCATTTGCTTTGCGACCATTATCGCGCTCTATTTGTTTTAATAACGCACACACATCTTCAAGCGCCATTTCGGTAGTGGCAGCGAGTACGGAGTTGTAAAAGTTATTACCGGCAAAACCCACCGCTTCACTTTCAAATACCGAAGAATGTTGTGTATTTTTAAAGTGTTTATTTAACGCCACTAAAGCACGCCTGATATGCTCTGCTTTATTAATATTTGACCCTAAACTAATAAATATTTGCGCCATTTAAGCCGTAGCCTTGTTACGCGTTATTTCTACACCGACGGTTTGCGCTTGTGCAACTGCAGCGGGCTTACTTACTTTTATTGTCACTTGTGGGGTATTAAATTCGGTTAAAATGATTTGCGCTAATTGCTCCACCAGTGTTTCTAAAAGCTCTACCGGTTTAGCCGTACTGTGTTCGATAACACGCTCACTTACCTTAGCGTAATCCAGTGCCAAGTTAATATCGTCGTTTTGCGCTGCGGGCTTGATGTCGCTTAACATTTCAATATCAAAGTACAGGCTTTGTTTACTTTTCTTTTCAAAATCATACACCCCGATAATCGTTTCGACATGCAATTGTGATATAAATACCTTGTCCATTGATACTCCAAATGACTGTAACAAGTCACTGAGTTAATTACATATTGTATCAATCAAATTAATACTGTATATACTTTAATCAGTGTTTAAATATACTAAAATTACTTCTACAATAGAATCGTTACAAAATTGCGAGTAATTTAAGAAGCCCGTAAATTTTGACGCCAATAATAGCTTAAAAGTAATGATTAAAAAATAAGGAAGCGCGTGTTAGTCATTTTAATGTTTGTTTTAGCCTATTTGCTCGGCTCGATTTCATCGGCCATTTTAGTGTCGCGGCTATTCAAACTCCCCGATCCACGCACGCATGGCTCCAATAATCCAGGTGCAACCAATGTTTACCGCTTAGGCGGGTCACTTCCTGCATGCTTAGTTTTAGTCTTCGATATTTTAAAGGGCACAATCCCTGTTTGGGGCGCTTATTTTTTAAAACTCGAGCCATTAGAGCTTGGTTTAATCGCCGTTGCTGCATGCCTAGGGCATATGTACCCGTTATTCTTTAGTTTTAAGGGCGGTAAGGCGGTTGCAACTGCATTTGGCTCGTTACTACCGATAGGGCTTTCTTTAGGAGGGTTATTGATTGGTACTTGGTTGCTGATTGTCGCGATTACTCGTTACTCATCACTTGCCGCGTTAGTGGCCGTTACGCTAGCCCCTTTATACACATGGTGGATAAAACCGTTATACACCTTACCGGTGACCTTTATTACGCTACTGATCATTATTAGGCATCGCACTAATATTGTGCGTTTATTTAAAGGGGAAGAACCAAAAGTAGGGACTAAACAAGCCCCTACAGATGATAAGAAGTAATAACTAACCTGAATTCTGGTTAACTATATTGCTTCTAAGCTATCGATTGGCCAGCGCGGTTTAGTTTTCATATCAAGCGTAGCAAACTGCCCCGCTTTTAAACGCTGCATACCGGCATACGCTATCATTGCACCATTGTCAGTACAAAACTCAGTACGAGGGTAAAACACTTCGCCCTTCATACCTTGCATCACACGCTCTAATTGCAAACGTAATTGCGTATTAGCACTTACGCCACCGGCTATTACTAAGCGCTTAATACCGGTTTGTTTTAATGCGCGCTTACACTTAATTACTAAAGTATCAATAACGGCCGTTTGAAATGCATGAGCAATATCTGCTTTTGTTTGCTCATCACTGTCGTTTTCACGAATAGCAATTGAAGCGGCGGTTTTTAGACCACTAAAGCTAAAATCTAAGCCAGGTTTGTCTGTCATTGGACGCGGAAAAACAAATCGCTTAGCAACACCTTGTTCAGCCATTTTAGCCAAACGAGGGCCACCTGGATAATCAAGCCCAAGTAACTTGGCTGTTTTATCAAATGCTTCACCAGCAGCATCATCTACCGACTCACCCAATACTTCGTATTGACCAATACCAGCAACTTTTACCATCATGGTATGACCGCCAGAAACCAGTAAGGCAATAAATGGGAACTCGGGGACGTTTTCCTCAAGCATTGGCGCTAATAGATGCCCTTCCATATGGTGCACTGCAACCGCTGGGATATCCCAGCCATATGCTAAAGAGCGACCAATTGAGGTACCTACTAACAAAGCCCCTACTAAACCTGGCCCTGCCGTATAAGCAATACCATCTAAATCTTCAGGCCCACAACCCGCTTGCGCAAATGCCTCATCAATAAGCGGCAATGTTTTACGTACGTGATCGCGCGAGGCAAGTTCAGGTACTACACCACCATAGTCTGCATGTACTTTTACTTGGCTATATAATTGATGGGCTAGCAGCCCTTTTTCGTCATCATAAATAGCAATACCAGTTTCATCGCATGACGATTCAATGCCTAAAATTCGCATTGTTAATTCTCCTGCCACCTAACAAGGTGTTTAAAACAAATAAATTACAGTGCTAAACCAATGTTTGTTTGGCCATCAGCAAGGACATGCTTTTTCAATGCTTTCACATTTTCAGCAGTGATACGCCCCATTGCTTCTACAAAATCAATTAGTTCACCTAATACCTCTATTTCGTATTGCATCAGTGGGTGTTCACGCACCGCTTTGTTATCGGCAACATCACCTTCAACCGTCATTTGGTACTCAATAAAGCGAGCTACGGTGGCCTGTGATATTTTACTCACATTAACAAACTCTTGCTCATCTTGTGCTAAAAGGCCATGCATTAAACTCAGTAATGAGGTGGCAGCATCGATTGCAGGATAGGTACCAAACATATCAAAATCGGCAAGTTCAGGAACATTAGGTTCTATTTTTTCAACTTGCTTTTCTAAATCAATTTTACTTTTAGGAAGGAGTATTTTTTCCCAACATACATTTAAAGCATTGCGTAAAATAACCTCATCGCCAAAGCCGGTAGCCTCACTAAATAGCCCATAATTAGGCAACATACGCTCTATTAACGCACTGGCCAATACCGCTTTTTGTAAATAATTTAACTCTCTAATACGCTGAAAATTATTCGCTTTTGTCATTCTTTAAGGTCCCACATGACCAACAAAAATCAAATGTTGATCCATTATGCTCATTACAGTTAGGGCACACCCAATCTGGAGCGGATTGTTTTACTTGCTGATAGTTTACCAATATTTCACGTGCATGGCGCTCTTTTATCGCATAAACCTGCACACTTACTTGTGTTTGTTCAAATGGGATCTCGCCCATTGCGCCTTGCAGTATTTCACCTTTTATTTGGCACTCAATTCCCGCATTAAGAATCAGTCCTTTTATTATATTGGCCTCTAAACTATTTTCTGCATTATAAAGCGTCACCCAATCAAATGATGTTACATTTGATTGGCTATTATTAGTATTTTGCAATATCCACCTCATTTACTTTATGTGTACAATAAGCCCGCGTAACCTAAAGCAAATAATATGATTTAAGGACACATTATGACGCTAACTACCCCAGGTTTACTTTTTCCAGCCATCTCATTGTTATTACTTGCCTATACAAACCGATTTTTAGTACTTGCGCAACTAATACGAGAATTGAATGCCCGTGAAGGTGAGTCTATTCGTCCTGTTGTAGTGGCGCAAATAACTAATCTTAGAAAGCGAATAAAACTAATAAGGACCATGCAAGTATACGGAGTGGCCTCTTTTTTATTATGTACGTTATCTATGTTCGCATTATTTATAGAATTTAATACCACGGGCATTATTTTATTTGGTGTCAGTTTAAGCTGCTTGAGCTTATCTTTGCTTACTTCATTATTTGAAATTCATATTTCTTGTGATGCCATAGAAATTGAATTACAAAACATTGAAAATAAGCCTTTAAGTAACCGAGTTAGTAAAAACTTTATTGAGCCTAATCCCAAAAGTAAAAACAGCAATTAACAAGCTGAGAGTTTAATAAAGCTGTTATAAAATTGCACAAATTAGGCTAATGATAAAACCCAACAGTTACTTAACATTACCCAAAGGTATAACAACATTTTGCAACTATTCTCTTTAAATACGATTAAAAGAAAGTTAATCTTAATAAGTAGTTAAAAACCTTATTTCAACTGATCTGTAGGGATATAAAGTCAGTATTAAATCTGTAATTCCCCTAGCTTACCTATAAAAAAGGACTATATAGTGAGATTTGAACAATTAGAACAGTTTGTAGCACTTGGCCTGCTTCGTCATTTTAGGCAAGCTGCTGAACAAACCCAAATTAGTACATCTGCATTAACCCGTAGCATTCAAACTCTTGAAACGGAGCTTGGCTACGAACTTGTCACCCGCTCTACTCGCTCGGTTAAGTTAACTCAAGCAGGCGAACTTTTCCTCGACTTTGCTAAAAATACGCTCAATGAGCTAGAACAAATAAAGCATCGCGCTTTTCAATCAATTAATGGCACAGAAGAAAAAAAATTAGTGATTGGCTACACCACAACAACCAGCAGCATAGTACCAATCACCTGCGGCGAATTTTTGAGTCAGTACCCGCATATTAAAATTGAAATGCAGCTGCAAAATAAAACTGAGCTTCATAGAAAACTGCTTCAAGGGGAAATTGACATTAGTGTATGCTCGCAAATAGTCAATAGCATTGGTAGCGATATACAATTACCTGATCAGCTTATTTTATTTTGTTCAAAACAACACCCTTTAGCAAATAAAAGCGATATTAGTAAAAAAGAGCTCGAAAGCTATCCAATGTTCAGTTGTTTTTCGCAGTCAAAACAAGTGCAATCAATGCTTAATGAAGTAATAGACTCGTTAAATAAAGTTTCAACTATTAAAGTAGGTAGTATTGAGCAGGTAATGGCTGGACTTGAAAAGTCAGATCATTTTGCTATTGCAGGTATTGAACACACCAGCTCTGTGGCAGAAAACCATAACTTAATCCAGCTTAAAACGAATAACGATATTAGCCATGAACAACTTGTGGTGCAAACAAGCCAGCAGATAGAGGCAGGTGAGCATGTTGACCACCTACTCTCGCTAATTAAGAAAGTTTCAAGAGCATAAAAAATGACTCCATGCGTTTTATAACAACTATAAATTAGTGGCATTAAAGTTTTTTTTCACTACACTAACGCTCCCTTATATTATGACTAGCGTTAATGAATAACTTTACAGCTGCTAAAATTTACCTAGAGCACATTGAAACGCATGGCTATGCCATTATTGAAAACGCCATTGATAGTGACTTAATATCAGAGTTGATGGCTGATTGCTATAGAATAAATCCTCACTTTAGCCTTGCCGGTATTGGACGATTAAACAATTTACAAATTGATGATTCCGTTCGTAAAGATAAAACCTACTGGTTTGATGGCAGCTCAAATGCACAGCTTAGCTATCAACAAATAATGGAAGCTGTTCGCACTACCCTTAATCGTAACTTTTTCATGGGCTTGTTTGATTATGAATGTCACTATGCAAAATACACGCAGGGTGATTTTTACAAAAAACATGTAGATGCGTTCAAAGGTCGTTCAAATCGAGTTTTTACTACCGTATTGTATTTAAACTCTCCTAAGAAAGGCGGGGAGCTGGTTATTTACAAGCCTAAAAGTAAAGACATAGAAGTGGTTATAAAACCCACTGCAGGCACTTTGGTATTATTTGAAAGCGAATGCTTTGTGCATGAAGTACTTCCGGCTTTTGATAACCGCTATTCGATTGCTGGTTGGTTCAGAAAAAATGCGTCAATTAGTGGTATTATCGACCCACCCCGTTAAGAAAAAACGGGGTAAGAAAATAATAAGCCTATAAATACAGTAAGTCCCACATAATGATTATTCAAAAACGCTTTAAAACAGGCATCTCGTTGACGTAAATGAATCAAACGCTGTTGATACAATAATAAAGCCGCAGCAACCGCTAACCCTAACCAAAAGCTTGCTCCAACTTGGCTAATAAAGCCGATCAATGTCATTAATACTAAGAATATAACGTTAAGCAACCCTATAATATGGCGATCGTAACTGGCGAATAAAATAGCGGTTGATTTAACCCCTATTTTTAAATCATCATCTCTATCAACCATGGCATACATAGTGTCATAAGCCACCGTCCAGCAAATATTAGCGACAAATAATAGCCAAGCTTGCACAGGCAATGAGTTTGTTGATGCCATAAATGCCATAGGAATTGCCCAACCAAAAGCAGCCCCTAATACAACCTGTGGAAGTTGTGTGTAACGTTTCATAAAGGGATAACAAAACGCGAGCCCAAGCGCCCCAAACGATAACAAGATAGTATTGGTATTTAGCATTATTACTAAAATAAAAGCGATACTAACCAGCAGCAAAAACAAACTAACTGCTTCCCCACTACTCACAGCCCCAGTTGCTAAAGGGCGCTGACAGGTTCGTTTTACTGAGCCATCTATTTTCCTGTCAGCAAAATCATTGATAACGCATCCTGCGCTACGCATAACTATTACCCCAAGGGTAAACACAATGAAGTTTGTTAGGCTTGGTATCCCTTCATTTGCTATCCACAGCGCCCAATAAGTTGGCCAAAGTAATAATAAGGTGCCTATGGGCTTATCTATTCGCATTAACTGAACGTAATACGGTACATGGTTTACCGATAAAGGGGCTAGTTTCATGAGTATAAATAGGCTCCTGGTAAAAAAACTTCACAAACTAAAAATTTGTAGTCATGCAAAGAGAACACGCTTCGTCGCCCTAATAATATGTGTATGGGTAAATTAAGTTCGCTCACCAATGATTGCAATGAGTGGTTATCATCAAAGCGAGCAATTTCAATATCAGCGCGCTTTAACGCAGGGTCTTGAAATATGACATCACCCAACGGACGTTCACCCATATTATGCAGCTGATTATTTGTATTGTTGTTTGATATTGGCAACCAGCTTTGAGCATATACAACCGGTTTGTCATCACACAACAATAAAACCTCACGGTTAAGTACGGTGTTCACCTCATTACTTAATAAAGCTTGCTGAGGTTGCGAGAGGTTAACTTTTTGCTCGCTTAGCACCTTTACAGCAAAACGCTGTGACTGGCTTTTTAATTTAGCCGTTAAAGAATGCGGTTCAAATAGCCACTCTTGCTCAGCGCTAGATAAGCCACAGACTTGAGAAGTACTCTGCCAATCAGCAGATAAAGAAAGAGGAAACGTAATCACAATAGCTCTACTTGATAAAAATCAGCAAGATCATAACATTGCTAAGAGATTTGAAAAAGCGCGATTTACTCACTACCAAGCACACCCTGTTATTATAAAAAGCTAATCAACATTTGACTCTCGCTATTGCCTATCCCAAACTTGAGTACAGAGTGCCTTTACATAACTCAACAAATAACAGCATCTTGCTGTATCTTATTTACTAATAAGTATAAACTATTTGTAACCAGTTTACGGAAACGCTTTTGAAATGAAAAAAACAGTATTTACAGGCCTTTTTATTCTTCTAGTCAGCTTAACTAGCTTATCAGCACGTGCTGAGTCTACTGTCGGTTATTTTGGGTTTGAGCCAGATATTATTACCAACTACATTGGCCCATCGAGTAAAAAAATGGGCTATGTACGTGTCACTGTTGATTTAATGCTTAATAAAACATCAGATATTGCAATCGTGGAACACCACACGCCGTTACTTCGTGATGCGTTAGTAGAGATTTTATCTAAAGAGCCTGAAAACAAAATAAAGTCTTTAACAGGACGCGAGCAAATACGCCTTAAAAGCGCAGAAAAACTAAAAAGCCTTCTTAAAGAAGAAACAGGGCATGAGATCATCCGTGATCTCTTATTTACTAAATATTTATATCATTAGGCACTTTTTGTTTTAAAAAACTGAGCGGTATAGGCAAAAGCCATACCGCTAACGAGCCCACCTAAGTGTGCCCAATTAGCCATTCCAACAAATAATACATCTGCAAAACCAAGTACTAACCATACCAGCATAAATCCAACAATTGCAGTTGTAACCAGTGCAGGCTGTTTAGGGTTAAGGGTGCTGTAAATCCAACAAAAGCCTAACAACCCATATACAACACCGCTAAGCCCACCAAAGTTAGGCCCGACCATTAAGTACTGTGCCCAATTACTTATTAAAGCGGTAACTAAAAAAAGTCCGATTAGACTCGACTTACCACATTGCTTTTCAATATTGTCACCCAGTGAAACCCACCAGATTAAGTTAAATACAATATGCATGGCGCTAAAATGCACAATAGCCGGGGTTAACCAAGTAAGTGGTGACGCAGGGTTAAACTGCAACGCCATGTAAATAGGTTCAAACGCACCAAATAAAAAGGCAATATAAACAACAATACTCAGTATGCTAACACTTTGATTAAGCCAACTTAAGGCTTTAAACCGCGCGACTAAATTAAGCGACTGGCCTTGATATTTTAATGGTGATTGCGTGCTGCCTACTTGCCATGACGCTTGTTGATAACGTTCATGGTTAGGGTTTTTAGCAAATTCATTCCACAAAGGTTGAACCGCATGAAAGTCCTCAGGTGCCACACTAATGACAAGCGTATGGCCATCCTCAGTACGAATTTGCCCGCTAAACCCTTGGCTTTTTAAGTAATCTATAAAGCCCTGTGCAGCGCGAGGATTAGTTAAGCTGCCTAGCTCTATCATCGTGATACTTTATCCTTGTAAGCGGCTTCCCATGCAGTAAAACCGCCATCCATACTGTAAACATCTTCAAAGCCTTGCTCTACTAAGTAGCTGGCAGCGCCTTGTGAGCTCATACCGTGATAACAGACAATAATAATCGGCTGGTCAAACTCTTTTTCCATCATAAATTGGGCAATGTTCGCATTAGATAATGCCTCTGAACCCGGAATATGACCCGCTTGATAAGAATTAGGATCGCGAATATCAGCAATCACTACATCTTCTTTATCGAGTAGTTCAAGGGTTTGTGCGATTGATATATGTTTAAATGCCATAGTACTCTCTTATAATTACAAAAAAGGCGACAAATGCCGCCTTTAATTCTCTTAACAAGGGGTAATTAATCCCAGTTAAGAATTACTTTACCCGATTGGCCTGAAATCATCATATCAAAGCCAGCTTGGAAGTCATCTATTGAATACTGATGAGTAATAATTGGTTTTAAATCAAGCCCTGATTGAATCAAACTGGCCATTTTGTACCAAGTTTCAAACATCTCACGACCGTAAATACCTTTGATCACTAAGCCTTTAAAAATAACTTGATTCCAATCGACCGCCATATCTGAAGGTGGAATTCCCAACATGGCAATTTTGCCGCCATGATTCATGTTATTTAGCATGGCATTAAATGCACTCGGAACACCTGACATCTCTAAGCCAATATCAAAGCCTTCGGTCATACCTAGATCTTTAGCTACATCTTCAAGCTTTTCATTTGCAACGTTTACAGCACGCGTTGCGCCCATTTTACGCGCTAAGTCTAGGCGGTATTCATTTACGTCGGTAATAACCACATGGCGTGCACCCACATGCTTAGCCACAGCTGCAGCCATAATACCAATTGGGCCAGCACCGGTGATCAAGACATCTTCACCGACTAAATCGAACGATAAAGCCGTGTGTACTGCATTGCCAAATGGGTCAAAAATAGAGGCAAGTTCATCGCTAATATTATCTGGGATTTTAAACGCATTAAATGCAGGAATCACTAAATACTCTGCAAATGCGCCTTCGCGGTTTACACCGACCCCTGTTGTATTACGACATAAGTGAACGCGCCCAGCACGACAGTTACGACAATGGCCACAGGTTATATGACCTTCACCTGATACACGGTCGCCAACTTCGAAACCGCGAACTTCTTGTCCCATGTCAATTACTTCACCCACGTATTCGTGGCCAACCACCATAGGCGTCGGAATGGTATTTTGTGCCCACTCATCCCACTTATAAATATGCACATCGGTGCCACAAATAGCCGTTTTACGAATCTTAATTAACAGATCGTTATGACCCACTTCAGGCTTTGGTGCATCTGTCATCCAAATACCTGGCTCTGCTTTTAACTTTGATAATGCTTTCATAATTCACACTCAATTAAAAAATCGCGACTTTAGCCGCGATTTAACAAGAAAATTAAATAACACCAATCTCTTTACCAATACGGGTAAATGCTGCAATGGCTGTATCAAGCTGTTCTTTGCTGTGCGCTGCAGAGATTTGGGTACGAATACGCGCCTGCCCTTTTGGTACAACAGGGAATGAAAAGCCGGTTACATAAATCCCTTCAGCCAATAACTTATCAGCCATAAGTGACGCTACTTTGGCGTCTCCTAGCATCACAGGAATAATCGCATGATCTTTACCTGCACAGGTAAAACCAGCCGCTTCCATTTGCTCACGGAAGTATTTAGCATTTGACCATAGCTTAGCGCGAAGCTCACCGCCATTTTCAAGCATTTCTAACACTTTAATTGACGCCGTTACAATTGAAGGCGCTAACGAATTTGAGAATAAGTAAGGACGAGAACGCTGACGTAACCATTCAACAATTTCTTTTTTACCTGAGGTATAACCACCCGAGGCTCCACCTAGTGCTTTACCTAAGGTACCAGTAATAATATCAACACGATCAAGCACGTTGCAGTACTCAGGTGTACCTTTACCGTTTTCGCCAACAAAACCAACTGCATGTGAGTCATCAACCATAACAAGTGCATCGTATTTATCAGCTAAGTCGCATACGGCTTCTAAGTTACAAATAACGCCATCCATTGAGAATACGCCATCGGTTGCAATTAATTTAGTTTTAGCACCGGCTTCATCGGCTGCAATTAATTGCTTTTCTAAATCAGCCATATCGTTATTTGCATAACGGAAACGTTTCGCTTTACATAAACGTACGCCATCAATAATAGAAGCATGGTTTAATGAATCAGAAATAATCGCATCGTCTGCACCTAATATGGTTTCAAACAACCCCGTATTGGCATCAAAACACGATGAGTACAAAATGGTGTCTTCAGTTTCTAAAAATTGACTGATTTTTTTCTCGAGCGTTTTATGAATATCTTGTGTACCACAAATGAAACGCACAGACGCCACACCAAACCCATGGTCATCTAAGCCTTGTTGCGCTGCTTTAATAAGCTCTGGGCTGTTAGCTAAACCTAAGTAGTTGTTAGCACAAAAATTAATAACTTTTTCGCCTGATGCCACTTCAATTTGAGCTTGCTGCTGCGAAGTGATAACACGTTCATTCTTGTACAAACCTTCCGCTTTAACGTCTTCGATTTGCTGTTGTAATTGGCTAAAAAAAGCAGATGCTCTCATCTGTGATCTCCATTTGGTTGAACGGGTTAAACAGCAGACGTGTTGCTGCTATTTATAATGCAGGTATTGTAAAAGTTTAAGCGCCAAATTGCACTGTTTGTCATTCGTCGCAAATTGCCTAACTGGCAGGAAAAGCTGCCAGTTTACAGGCTTGAGGTGTGTACTACGTTAGATCAGCAAACAAAGCCGGAAGGTCGTTGATTGAGTCACAAACATAGTCAGCAAAATTTACAGCTTTGTCATCAAATTTTTGCCCTGAACGTACCAGTACTTTGGTACGCACATTAGCGCTAATGGCAGCATGCATGTCACCTAATTTGTCACCCACCATCACACTAAGTGCAGGATCGATATGATGATCTTTTATTCCTTGAAGTAACATGCCAGGCGCTGGTTTTCTGCAATCGCACTCTTTTAAATAATCTGGTAATGCGTTTTTAGGATGATGAGGACAAAAATAAACGTCCGTAATTTCAATTTGATGAGCGCTAAACTGCGCTTTCATCCACTCGCTAAGCGCTAAAAATTCGCTCTCAGAATAATAACCACGGCCAATGCCTGACTGATTAGTCACTATAATTATTTTATAGCCCGCATCATAAAACGCTTTGCATGTTGAAAACACACCGTCTATAAATTCAAACTCTTCGCTTTTAAACACATAACCATGGTCAACATTTACTACGCCATCTCGATCTAAAAAAAGCGCCTTGTTAGTGTTTTCTTGATTCATAACAGTGACTCTTTTTTAACAACATGATCAAACATTTGTTTTACTGCATCGGTGGTTATTTGACTCATTAAATCATCGCCTTTAACACGAGTACCCCAAGGCAATTGCTCGGCGGTTTTACCTGTTTGCTTTACTAAGTTTTGATGGTAAACCTCAACCACGTAGTCTTGGTATAAATAAGGCCCCGTACGCGCTGGGTTTGAATGCGCATATAAGCCAATAACCGGTGTGCCCACAGTCACCGCCATATGAGCTGGGCCTGTGTCAGGTGCCAGTACTAAGTCTGCACGCTTAAGTACGCACAATAATTCTTTGAGTTTTGTTTTACCCACCAAGTTCAGAATGGGTGAATCAGAGTGTTTAATGATGTTATTTGCTAAATTAATTTCCAGTTCAGTCGGTCCACCAGTTAATATTATTTTAAACCCCTGTGTATGTGCATAATCCGCAAGCGCAGCATAGCGATCGGCTAACCAGTTACGCTGTGCTTTACTTGCTGCTGGCGAAATAACAAATAGCTTATTTGATAAATAATCGTCACCTAACAGCTCATCAGCTTTAGCTTGATCTTTGTTGGTAAAGGGCATATTCCATACAGGGACATAATCATCAACACCAATCGCTTGGGCAAAGCCTTTAAATCCCTCTAAAACATGCGCCTGGGATTGGGCTTTAATGCGTTTATTAATAAATAAACTGTGTAGCTCTTTTGAACGAGCCCAGTCAAAACCAATTTTAACTTTGGCAGGAATACAGCGAGCAACAAAACCTGCTCTTAAAGCCACTTGCATATTAAGCAGTACGTCAAAACACTGCCCTTTAAAGGTTTGCTTTAACTGTTTCAGTGCCGCTTTACCTTGTTTTTTATCAAATACAACAAGCTCAACGCCAGGCAAATCTGCTAACAGCATCGCCTCGACCTTCCCTATCACCCATGTAATTTTGGCATTTGGGTGTGCTTTTTGAATAGCTTGTACCGCACTTACTGCATGGCATACATCACCAATAGCAGAAAGACGTAAAATACAAATTGAAGTGTAAGTAGGCGCTGAAGTCACACGTATCCTTGGGCATAATATAATAAAACCCGATCTTAAATTATAATCGCGTCATTGCAAGTACTTATCCTTAGCCTGAAAACACGTTAATATGTGCACATATTAAAGCGAATCCTATGAGCTATGTTTAATCAACACATCAAAAATAACCATGTCATTTTAAGCCATCCTCAATATAGCACGCAGATATCGCTAGATTGGTTTAGCCCCGACTTTTGGCAGCAACAGCAAAAAATTGTTGGCGCTAAAAAGGGACGTGCAACCGCATGGTTTTTTAAACACACAGATTTAACGGCTGTGTTGCGCCATTATTGGCGTGGCGGCCTGATAGGAAAGCTACTCAGTGATCAGTATTTGTACTGGGGGCTTGAACATACCCGTGTTTATAAAGAGTTTAGCTTGATGACACAATTAATAGAGCTAGGTTTAAATGTACCAAAACCTATTGCCGCTAAAGTGAGCCGCCATGGTTTTATTTACCGAGGTGATATTATTACTGAAGCAGTTAGCGGCGCTAAAAGCGTATTAGATATACTGATTGAACGCGCATTGAATGATATTGAAATAAAAAAAATAGCCAGCACAATTGCGTTATTTCATAATAAAGGGGTTTATCACGCTGATTTAAATATTAATAATATTTTATTTGATGACAGTGGCAACGTTTTTATTATCGATTTTGACCGCGGCGAAATAAAAACACCCGATAAAAAATGGCAACAAAGCAACATGTCTCGCCTACAGCGCTCATTTTTAAAAGAGCAAAGCCGCAATAGCAGCTTTCATTGGCAAGAAAACGATTGGCAAAGTTTAAATAAACACTACCATAATGGGTTAACCTAATAAAAACTAGTTTGCTAACGCTAAGTATTGCTCTGTTACTCTATCGGCACACACCTTTTCTAAAATAGCTGCGTTGGTTACATTTGGGTTATCTGCGAGCACTTGCTTAACTGCGAGCGCTAGGAGCTCACCTTGGCCAATAGGTACTAGATATTTACTTAGTTCACCCGTAAGTATTTCACTTGGACCATGAGGGCACTCAGTACTGACAGCAGGCGTACCTACTGCTAAAGCCTCGACTAGCACATTACCAAACCCTTCAAAGTCTGAACTTAACAATAAAGCCTTTGCCTGCTTTATCCAGTTATATGGGTTTTGTACAAATCCCGGAACAATAAGCTGATTTTCAATACCATATTCTTTGGCTAACTTTAATGCCTTTTCTTTTTTGTTACATAACAGCACTAATTTGTATTTTTTATCTAACTTGGCAAATGCAGAAAATAAAATATCATGGCGTTTTTGTTTAGCTAAACGTCCCACATGAATAAGATAGGGAGAATCGGGTATATTTGTATTCACCTCATTAGCTTTATCATTGATTGTTTTAAAATTGAATGGATTATAAATAGTGGTAATAGCACTTGGGGTTATTAAGCTGCCTTGTTGTATTTCTTCTTCAACCCCTTTGGACACGCAGATCAGTGATTTACCATTAAGATTTTGTTTACTCTTTTTAAGATATAAGTATGAAAGTGGGCCTAGTTTTTTTTGCCTAGCGAGCTCTGCATTAACTGAGTTATGAACAACAAAATGGGTATTTTTTATTTTACTCTGCGCTAATAAGTTATTACTACGATCTAAATTAGAAAGTACTATATCAATAGACCCAAGTTGCCGTAACTTTTGCTCAAACCATGTCTCTAACACTCTGATATTCTTTTTTATCTGCCAAAATCGATCTACTTTTGTTGCTCGACCTGAAAATAAACTTTCAACGTTCAAAGTGGTTGGAATGTCATATTCAATATTTTGCGCCAATGACAAGATAGTCACATTGTGGTCTTTTAATACCATCTCTTGCGCTAATGTAAGCATTACCTTTTCAGCGCCACCACCAACAAGAGAGTCAATTACAATGACAATATTCATAGCTTATTCCCCTGCAACAGTACTTTTACACCATTCGTTATAACATCAAAGCTATGTACATTTTCTAACAACATATATTGGCTGAGTGTATTGTTATAATTTGGCTCAGTAAGTAGCTCTTGCACTTTTTGAGTGATGTCTAAAATATCAAGCTCAGCTTGTTTAACAACGCCAGTGGCTGCACAACGTGCGACTCGATCACTCTGATCTTTTGAAATAGCACAAGCAATGGTTGGGGTTTGCAAAGCAATAGCTTGTAGTAAAGTATCACCCGCGCTCAGTAATGCAATTTTAGCCTGACTGAGTAAGGCTAAAAATTCAGTTCCCTCTTGGCTTGGCAAACAAATTAACTCATTGGTTTTAGGTAGCGACTTAGTGTAATTAGGGCCAAATACCACCACGCCTTTCAAGCCTGTTTGTTTAGCAATAACAAGCCCTGCTTGAAAATATATATCTGCGCAATTTACGCCATTAACTGTATGACCACCAGAGCCCGCGTTAACAATAAAGAATTCTTTTTCTTTCAAGTGATAACGGTTTAGTGCATCGCATTTTTGTTGCGCTGATGCAAATACTGTAAATGGCCCAACATTAGCAGGATAGGCCAAAGGCAACATGCTCAATTTTAGCTTTTCATACCACGAAAGAGGTTCAATACAGTAATCCGGTTGTACAACCCAATGAGTATCAATAAGACCAGTCCTATTAAGCTTTAAACCTTTTGCCCGCTTTTTTGCATGCTGCGAAATAAAAACAACTTTAGCACCCACTTTTTTTGCCGCTTTCATTTGCTCAGCGCGTCCTGCGCAATCAAAAAGTACCGCATCTGGTTTGTATTGATCAATAAACTGACATACGTGCGTATTTTCTTTTGTTGCCGATTGGTTTAAGAGTAAGCTAGAAAACGGGCAGCTTTTAGCATAAGCCGTATGCTTATTTAAGATAAAATGAATATCTAACTGCTTGCCATACTCAGCCTTTAAAGTTTGAGCCAGCTGTAATGAGCGCATATATTCACCAATACCTTCTGGTGATGACACAGGAATAAATAAAAGTCGTTTTTTGCTCATTACAATCTCACTGGCTTATTTGACCTGCAGTATACCAATGGCAACTTTTTAGCGATAGATGGTAAGCATTTTTCTATATGATTTAACATACCAATTTAGATTTAATTACTGCAATAAGATGCTTAGATTGCTAAACTTACCGGCAATTTCAATCACAAGGATCTGAGCTTTGCGAAACAAAATTTTTATACTTTCTTCGCTTTTTTGTGCAATGAGTACCCCTGTTTATGCTGAACCCTGGGTTAAACCTGATGATTTTGGGTTAAGAGCTGATATCCAGCAACTTGCCGATGCAGGTGTTATTTTAGCCCCGGTAACTACCTACCCGTTAATGTGGAAAAGCTTTATTGCTGATATCGATAATGCCGGACTAGAGCAATTACCACCTCGCTTACAAGATGCGTTATTGCGTGTAAAACATCGTTATAAGTCAGAAAACAGTGGTTCACATAGTGTTCAACTTTCTGCATTTGCCAGCTCAGACCCATTAGCGACCACCAGCTTTGGTGCAACGAATACCCAAGAGTCAGAATTAACAGCAGCCTATGCTTACCTAGGACATAACTTTGCAGCCAAAATTGCGCTTAATCACCGCAGTGATGGTAAAAAGTGTTTAATCAACGGTAAAACAACAGACGATATAGTTAACAATGAGCAAGCACTGACTGACTGCAATGATACCTCACTTGATGATAGCTATTTAGCGTATCGTTTGGGTAATTGGATATTTAGAGCCGGTGCGGTTGAACAGTTTTGGGGCCCAGGCGTTGATAACAGTCTAATTATGTCCGTTAACGCCAAACCACTTCCTGCAATAAGTATCAGCAGAGAGCAAAGCAGTGCATTTGAAACACCTTGGCTGAGTTGGATTGGTCAGTGGAGCTTTACTGCACAAATGGCTAAACTTGAATCAAACCGCGTTATTCCTGATGCGTTATTATGGAGCACTCGTGTTAACTTTCGCCCCGTTCAACAATTAGAAATAGCATTAAGCTGGACAGCACAATGGGCAGGGAAAGGACAACCAAGCTCGGCTAGTGACTTTATCGATATGATTGCCGGTGATACAGAATGCGTTGATGGCACCAGTAATTGTGATAGCCAGTTACAGTCAAAAATTGGTAATCAATTAGCCGGTATTGATATTCGCTGGTCTGATACGTTGTTCAATCAACCTTATGCTATTTATGCAAGTACCATTGGTGAAGATGCGAGCTCACAATTTAAACCAGCAGATAGAGCGTATTTATTTGGCTTACAAACAACACATCGCGTTTACGAGCAGAATTTACTAGTCAACTTAGAATATATTGATACAGGTGTCTCTTGCTCTGCGGGGTCAACGACCGAAAACTGCTATTATGAGCACACAGATTATCAATCAGGCTATCGCTATCATGGCCGTCCTATCGGCTCTACTTATGATAATGATACGCAGTCACTAGTACTTACTGTACTTGGGCAACTTTCTAACGGAACTGATTGGCAAGTAAAACTGCGTGATATTGACTTCAATAGCGACAACCGCGACCGTTACCCTAATAATCCAGATTTAGGTAATTCGATTACTAAAACAGGCTTTAGTTCTCAACAACTTGAAGTACGCTACAGAATGCTTGCCATGGGGGGGCGCTTAACCCTTGGCGGACTTGCCTCTAATAACGATGGAGCAGAAAACGATACCTCTGCATTTGCTAAGTTCGAATACAACTTTTAGTTTCATTAATAACATTAAAAAAGGGGATAAACTGCAGTTTATCCCCTTTTTTTGATTAGCGAACTAGCTTTTTATTTTGCTAATCACTTTTGATGTTGAACAGCCATCTAAAAACTCAAGCACTTCGACTTTTCCGCCATGGCGCAGCACATGCTCCGCACCGGCTATTTGTTCTACCGTATAGTCGCCGCCTTTGACAAGAATATCAGGGCTTATTTGCTCGATAAGTTTTGCTGGCGTGTCATTTTCATCAGCACTCCCAAACGGGATAACCCAATCAACGGAGGCAAGTGCACTGAGGACCATGGCGCGCTCATCTAATGGGTTTATTGGGCGTTCAGGGCCTTTCAAACGAGCAATAGATTCATCATTGTTTAAACCAACCACTAATCTGTCCCCACGGGCTTTAGCTTGCGCTAAATAACGCACATGCCCTGCATGCAAAATATCAAAGCAACCATTAGTAAATACAATCGTTTCACCATTTTGCTTAGCAAATTCAATATGCTGCAATACATCATCAAACGGGGTTTGATAATGCTCGCCAGTTGCTTGTAAATATTGCCCCAGTTTTCGGCTTAACTCTTCTGGAGAAACTGTAGCCGCGCCCAATTTACTTACCGCAATACCGGCTGCTAAGTTTGCAATTTCGACTGCATCTTTGGCAGTCATGCCCGCACCTAACATAACGGCAAGGGTTGCAATAACAGTATCCCCTGCGCCAGTTACGTCACTGACCTCAAGCTCTTGAGCTGCAAAATCATATTTTTCAGTGGCATTTATAAGCGACATACCTTGCTCTGAACGGGTAAGTAACATCGCCGTTATACCCGCATCACTAATGAGGTTTCGTGCACTACTTGCAAGCGTCTCTTCTGAGCCCACTTGCCCGCCTGCTAATTTAAATTCATTTAAATTAGGGGTTATATAATCAGCACCGCGATATAACTGTAAATCTGATGATTTAGGATCAACAAGTACCGTTTTACCTGCTTTTTTGGCCACACTTATCATCTCTTTTATCAGCGATAGCGAGCCTTTGTTGTAATCAGAAAACACTATAAAATCGTAATCATTTAGCACAAGCTCTAATCGATTTAATAAAAGCTGGCTATGTGATTCGTTAAAAGTTTCTTCTAAATCTAAACGTACCACTTGCTGATGACGGCTAATTACACGCATTTTAGAAATAGTCGGTAAATCACACACGCTGACAAGCTGTGAATTTATTTTTTCACCTTCTAAAATATTTTCTAAAATTTGCCCACTTTCGTCCTCACCAATAAGGCCTAACAACCCCACTTTACCATCTAAACGGGCTATATTTTTAGCCACGTTAGCCGCACCGCCAGCCTTGTCTTCAAATTTACTTACTTTAACAACGGGCACTGGCGCTTCTGGTGAGATACGGCCTGAGTCACCATACCAATAGCGATCGAGCATCACGTCGCCCACCACTAAAATACGTGCTGCTGATAAGTTCTTTAGTAAAGATAAATCCATTACTGCTGCTCCGCAACAACCATATCCATGGCTTCACATAACCAATGGCCAATAAACATGTGTGCTTCTTGAATACGCGCGGTTTCGTCGTTTTTAATAATAATAGGTAACTTTGCAATATCTTTTACTTGCCCGCCGTCACGGCCAGTAAATGCAACCGTGAATGCCCCTATTTTGTTAGCAGCTTCTAATGCTAAATTGATATTTTTACTGGTACCTGATGTAGTTAAACCAATCACGATATCTTCAGGTTTACATAGCGCCTGTACTTGGCGCTCAAACACAGTATCAAAATGATAATCGTTGCTGTGCGCCGTTAAAATAGACGTGTCTGTGGTTAAAGCAATAGACGCTAATGGGCCTCGCTCTAATTTATAACGCACCACAAACTCTGCAGCTAAATGCTGAGCATCGGCAGCACTGCCGCCATTACCAAACCAAACAACCTTACCACCAGCTTGTAAAGCACTATGACATGCTTCTAGCAACTGCATTACCTCTTGATGATACGCCTCCATTGTTTCAAACAATACTTGATGACGGTTTAAACTTTCTAGGTAGCTGGTTGCCACTGAATCTATAATTGACATGAGATATTCCTCTTGGAACTGAAATGGCAGGAAAAATTAATTTCATTATTCCATAATTTTATAGCCAAATCACCTCTATATAACTAAATTAGATGTTTCACAGAAACTAAAATCAAAGGCTTACTGCATGGAAATCGTTTTTGTTATAAAAGTAACCATAAGCATTTCCTAAAATCATGTAACTGATGCAATAGCGTGATTTGAATGACATTGATTTAGTTTATACCCTAGTAAATGAACTCAAACCAACTTTTATACTTTGTATGTTTAGAAATAAGCCGTTTCACGATAAACTAGCTACAATTACCTTAAACAAAGCTCAGTATGGCACGAACTTTTTATTCACTTGCACTAATCATTATTAGCCCTTTGATCATATTTTATTTATATGTATTACGTGGTAAAAAAAATTCGGGTTATCGCGCGCATTTTAAAGAACGTTTTGGGTTTGTACGTCGCTGTTTATTTTCTAATAAAACTAAACCTGTAGTTATTCATTGTGCTTCTGTAGGTGAGGTATTAGCAGCAACGCCATTAATTAAAGCGTTGCAAAATGAGCACCCGCAGCTAAATATTTTGATCACTTGTAATACCCCAACTGGCCGCGCACAAATAACAGCACAATTTAAAGATACCGTCGCTACTAGTTATTTACCTATCGATTTTCCTTTTGCCACTGCTCGATTTTTAAAACGCGTAAAACCGCAGTTACTGTGTATTTTAGAAACTGAATTGTGGCCAAATATTATGGCTAATGCGCATAACAAAAAAATCCCGGTATTGGTTGTTAATGCGAGACTTTCTGAAAAGTCGCAGCAGGGTTATCAAAAGGTTGCGCAGTTAACTCACCGTATTATGCACTCTATTACTGCGTTAGCCAGTCATAACAAAACAGATGCAGAGCGTTTTATTGCACTTGGGCTTGAGCCTTCAAAAAGCCATGTTACAGGTTCAATCAAGTTTGATATTAGCCCTACTCAAGAGCAACTAACAAAGGTGAGCGCGCTCAAACAGTACTATAATAGCCAAGAACGTTTTATATGGGTGGCAGGTTCTACTCACCCTATAGAGCATGAATTAATACTCGATGCCCACCAGCAGTTGTTAAAAAAGCAGCCTGATGCTTTATTGATTATTGCCCCGCGACACCCCGAGCAATTTGATAAAGTGGCTGAACTACTCACACAAAGTACTTTAAGCTTTAGTCGTCGTAGCCAAAATAATTACCAAAACGAACACGTTTTACTTGCCGATACGCTAGGTGAATTACAGTGTTTATACGGCGCGGCTAGTGTTAGTTATATTGGCGGTAGTTTGATTCGTCGTGGTGGTCATAACCCGCTTGAGTCAGCCGCATTTTCGGTCGGTGTAATAACAGGCCCTCACACGTATAACTTTGATCATGTCTATCCTGAGTTAACAAAGCTTAAAGGGGCATGCGTGGTAGAAAATACAGATGAACTGGCACAACAACTCATTACTTTTAGCCAAAATAAAAAGGCATGCCAAACGCTCGGCACAAAAGCGGCGCAATGTGTTACTAAAAACCAAGGCGCCATAAAAAAAACACTCACTATTATTAATCAATACTTAGAGCCAAAACAGTGACTAACATAGCTATTAGCCAAACCCGAGAATGGGTTTCATCCGTTATTGTAAAATATAACTTTTGCCCGTTTGCCCGTAAAGAAGTCGAAAACAACTGTATTCATTACATTGTAAGTAACGCCAATACTATCGATGATGCTGTAATGGATATGCTTGAGCAATGTATCGAGCTTGACCGCGAGAGCGAACGAGAAACCACGCTAATCATGTTCGATAACGGTTTTAGTGACTTTGAAGACTTTTTAGATTTAGTCGATTTAGCAAATGCGCTATTGGTTGCACAAGGCTTTGAAGGTAAATATCAAATTGCAAATTTTCACCCCGATTATGTATTTGCCGATAGCGATGAAACCGATCCGGCCAACTACACAAATAGAGCGCCGTTTCCTACCTTGCACCTGATTCGTGAAGCAAGTATGAGTGAAGCACTTGAAAATTATGACGAACCTGAGTCTATTCCTGAGCATAATATAAACTTAGCACGCCGAAAAGGCATTGATTTTTGGCAACAATTATTAGAAAACTGTAAAAAACCGAGCGTATAAGCTCGGCTTTTAATACCTTTAGTTAACCCATTAACTTTATTTTTTGACCCAGCTACCGTTTACTTCAATGTAGTGGCCGCTTTGCGTTTTTTCGATTGTTTTTGCCGCTGCCAATGCCTCAACTTGTGCAAGTGACAAGTTATTCTTTTTAGCTAATTTTAAGTACTGTGCCTTACGTTTTTCGTTAACGTCATCAACAACCGCTTTTGCTTCTGTATTTTGTACAACTAATCCAAGGTAGCCTGAGCTGTTTTCACCAACTAAGCCTTGGCTTTTAGCTTCATCTAAACTCATAGCCCAAACTGAAAATGACATACAAACGGCACTGATTAGGGTTACTATATTTAATTTATTTTTAATATTCATATTCTAGCTCCTTAAAATAACTCACTGTCATCGCTAAATAAATTATCGAGCTCTTTATCTACTTTGACACGAATTTCATGATCAACCTTAACATTTAAATTAATAGTGATTGGCTCTTTAGCCGACACCTCAACACGATGCGTACACGCACTTAGCGCTGATATTGCTGCTAACGCGAGCAGCACTTTTATCGATAACGACTGTCTCATTGCCCATTTCCTTTTTGTGAAAATTGTTGCTCAACTTTTTGTGTAATTTCATCACTTAAACGCAGTGCCCGTAAAAGCGTAAATATGTTTTCTTCATGGTTGTAATTAAAGTTAACTTGCTGCTGCGCTTGCTGATTATAACCTTGTAAATTAACTCCAAGCTTTAACCAACCATCATTTTTAAGTACAACGCTGCTATTGAGTTTTTGAATATCTAAATCAGTCAATAACCCCAGTACAGGTTGCAACTCTTGCTGTTGCTGCATCACAGAATCAAATGCAGCATTATTGCTAATTTTTAAATTGCCCTCACCTTGGCTAAACAGACTGCCTTGGCTAATGTGCACACCATTTTTATTAACGCTCACCGGCAGTGTACCAGCCAAACGTCCTGTTAAAGTAATACCCGACTTATCATCAAGGGTGATCAGCTTACTTGCATCAATATTATTAAACGTTACAGTGCTAACTTGGGTTTCTTGTCCAAGCGTATAGTTATCTAATAAAAATGTACCGCCAAGCACATTACCTTCAACATTACTAACAAGCACATTATTGTTATTGACGAGCCATTGCCCTTTAAGGCCTTTGATAACTGCGCCCGCTCTAAACTCATTTAAATGAAAGGTAGTCGGTTTTACATTAAGCCTACCTGAATTAAACTCCCCGCTAAATACACTACTAAAATCACTTGCAAGGTAGTCATTATAAAGCCCACTTAATTGGCGAATATCTATATTAACGGATGCCCTTTGTAAATTGACATCGCCACTAATATTGCCGTTAAAAGTACCTTTTGTCAGCTTAGCAAGTGGATAAAACTGATTAATAAAGGTGTTTAATGGCAACACACTTTGCGCTGGCACAATTACCTCAAACGGATGTGCCTGTGACGATATATGATGATTTACCACCAACTCAATATCATCTATAAACGCATGGTGCGACGCTTTAAGTGCACGGCTTTGTAATCCACTCGAGTCTATTTTTATATTATGCAGTCTTATATCAGCGCTATTAAGAGCCTTAATTTGCGTTTTCGCAGTTAAATGAGCAAATAACTCACCTACACCTAGGTTTGCTTTTGCCGTGAGACTATTATTTATATTGGTAAGTTTAAATTCTTTATATGCCGCATTTTTTAACTGATTAGTTAATGTAATTTCTGCATTTAATTGTTTATCCATTTTCGCGGTTAAACTACCTTGATAATGCACTGCTTTTACATCAAAAGCTTCAAAGCTAGCAACGGAAAATTTACTCTGTGTGTACCCGACAGGTTTTGAGTCAATAAATTCACTTAATTCAAAGTAACCACTGAAATTAAGCGCATTAGCAGTAACAGGGATAAATGCGGGTAGCCTTTCAAGCTCAACGTTGTAATCACCTTTAACTTTAGTACCATTTAACTGAGCGCTTATATTAATGCTGTTTATATCTGGCGTGTTTATTTGAGCAGACACCTTTGCCTGAATATTATCAAGCAAAGCGTTAATAGTGAGGGCGGTATCTGTTATTAAAATATCAAAGTGTTTATTACCTTCACTCATCACATTAATTACTGGAATACTCAGCTCCCCCTCTTCTATGCGAAGAGCTTGAGAAAGCTTAACCTGCCAATTTAAAGGAACTTGTTTGCTTACAAAATCTGCGTACTTACTTGGTGGAATTAACTCAGTACAGCGAGGGGTTAAATTAATTTTGTTATTAAGTGAACCGGTATCTAGGATTAACGCTTGGTTATTTAAATTAAAGCGAGTAGCCATCTGGCCAGTGGTTAATAAATTAAATTGGCATTGCTCAAACGTATGAGCAAATTGAGCGCTAATCCCCCCGTTCAACTTAAGCTCAATCCCGTCAAAACTAAACACTTGTTGAGTATTAAAGTTAACAGCATCGAGTAAGGTGTTTTTAGTGTTTATTACCTGTTTTAACAAAATGTCATCAACTGCTAGCTGACCACTTATTTTATTGGAGGTTAAAATCGCACGCGCATTTATATCGCCCGTTACATTAAATTGATTTAGCGCAGGTTCTAATACACTAACTTTTAATGGTTTATTGAGCTGATTACTGTTTACTACAAGCTGTTTAATATTAATGAGTGGGCGATTTGAAGGTAGCGCTATCTCAAGCTGTTTAGCCGGTTGATTAGCGTTATCACTTTTAGGTAATGGATTGAGCGTTAATATTGCACTTTGAACACTGACATGCTTTGTATTTGCTGTAATATCAGAAAGTTGTAATTGTTGGTTTTGATAATTTAAACACATAGTGTCGGCATGTATATTTAACTTTGAGGTAATTGAAAAATCGAGGCAGCTTAATGTGACACCTGCTTTTTTAAGTTCAGGGGCAATGGCCCATTGTAGTAAAGGCAAGCGAAATACATACCCGAGTAATAATAGACTCAGTAAAAGAGTGCCAACAATTAAACCAATGCGCTTAAACATATTATCCTTACATGTTTTTTAATCACTATAATCAAAAAAGGCTGCACAAGGCAGCCTTTTTTATTTTACATCCAGATCATGAATCTAGTGTGTATATTAACCTACATTTTTACGCGCATTACGGAACATACGCATCCATGGGCTATCCTCTTTCCACTCATCTGGGTGCCAAGAGTTAGCAACAGTACGAAATACACGCTCTGGATGTGGCATCATTACAGTTGCACGGCCATCTGTTGATGTAATACCTGTGATACCTTCTGGCGAGCCGTTCGGGTTCGCTGGGTATTGCGTTGTAGGGTTGCCGTAGTTATCAACAAATTTAACCGCTACAGTACCACTTGCAAGTGCTGCTTTTGTTGCTGCTTCGTTTGCAAACTCTGCATGGCCTTCACCATGAGATACCGCAATTGGCATCCGCGAGCCCGCCATACCATTAAAGAATACCGATGGATTCTCTTGTATTTCAACTAAGCTAAAGCGTGCTTCAAAACGCTCTGACTTGTTCGTTACAAAGCGTGGCCAATGCTCAGTACCTGGGATCAACTCTTTTAATGTTGATAGCATTTGACAACCGTTACATACCCCTAAGCTAAAGGTGTCTTCACGGTGGAAGAAACTTTGGAATTGATCGCGTGCCATGTCATTAAACAGTATTGACTTAGCCCAACCTTCACCCGCACCAAGCACATCACCGTAAGAGAAACCGCCACACGCCACTAAGCCTTTAAATTGCTCAAGTGTTAAGCGCCCTTCTAAAATGTCGCTCATGTGCACATCAACCGCTGCAAAGCCCGCACGGTTAAATGCAGCTGCCATTTCTAAATGAGAGTTTACACCTTGCTCACGTAAAATAGCCATTTGCGGTTTAGCACCAGTTGCAATATATGGAGCTGCAACATCTTCATTTAAATCAAAGTTAAGTTTTACATTTAAGCCAGGATCTTTTGCGTCAAACTTAGCGTCAAACTCTTGCTTAGCACAATCTGGGTTATCACGACGCGCTTGCATTTGATACGTTGTTTCGGCCCAAATTGTACGAAGTTCAGTACGAGTATGATTAAGTACTGTTTGCTCACCACGATTAAACACGATGTTATCGTCGTTATTTAGCGAGCCAATCACATGACTAATTGCGGCAACTCCATGCTGCTCAAATACCGCATTTACAGCCTCTAAATCGCTATTCGCTACTTGAATTACAGCACCTAGCTCTTCGTTATAAAGCGCTTCAATATCAGAGCCGGTCAAAGTCGCTAAATCAACGGTAACACCGATGTGACCGGTAAACGCCATTTCAGCGATAGTGGTAAATAAACCACCGTCTGAACGGTCATGGTACGCAAGCAACTTGCTATCAGCGACTAGCGCTTGCATTGCGTTGTAAAAACCTTTTAGTAGCTCTGGGCTATCTACATCAGGTGTTGTATCACCTAATTGCTTATAAACCTGAGCAAGGCTTGATGCGCCCAGTCGGTTTTTGCCCGCGCCTAAGTCAACTAAAATAAGCGATGTATCGCCTTTATCTGTTCGTAACTGTGGGGTCACTGTTTTACGTACGTCTTCAACACGACCAAACGCAGTAATAATAAGCGATAACGGTGATGTTACAGATTGCTCTGTAGCATCATCTTCGTTCTTCCATGTCGTTTTCATCGACATAGAATCTTTACCTACAGGAATTGTTAACCCAAGTGCCGGACATAACTCTTCACCCACCGCTTTTACCGCTTCGTATAAACCGGCATCTTCTCCTGGGTGTCCCGCTGCGGCCATCCAGTTTGCAGATAACTTAATATTTTCAAGAGAGCCAATGTTTGCACAGGCAATATTCGTTAACGATTCTGCCACTGCTAAACGCGCTGAAGCGCCATAGTTAAGTAGTGCTGCAGGCGTACGTTCACCCAGTGACATTGCTTCACCATGGTAAGTGTCATACGTTGCTGCGGTTACTGCACAGTTAGCTACTGGTACTTGCCATGGGCCTACCATTTGATCGCGTGCTACTAAACCTGTTACCGAGCGATCGCCAATAGTAATGAGGAAGGTTTTTTCAGCAATGGTTGGTAAACGTAATAAACGTTCTGCAGCATCAGCAGCACTGATATTTTCAACGTCGAGTGCTTTACCTAACACTTGTTGTGATGTTACATCACGATGCATTTTAGGTGCTTTTCCTAATAAAACATCGAGCGGTAAATCAACAGGATTATTTTCAAAGTGACTATCAGCAACCGTTAAATGAGGCTCTGCAGTTGCTTCACCAATAACCGCATATTGCGCTCTTTCACGCTTACAAATAGCTTCAAAACGATCAAAATCTTCAACAGCGACAGCGAGTACATAGCGCTCTTGCGATTCATTACACCAAATTTCGTGTGGTGCCATGCCCGGTTCATCATTTGGGATATTGCGAAGCTGAAATTTACCGCCACGTCCACCGTCACTAACAAGTTCAGGGAATGCGTTAGATAAACCACCTGCACCCACATCATGAATAAACGCAATTGGATTTGCATCACCTAGCTGCCAACATTTGTCGATGACTTCTTGGCAACGACGTTCCATTTCTGGGTTTTCACGCTGTACAGAGGCAAAATCTAAATCTTCATTTGATTGACCCGATGCCATACTTGATGCAGCGCCACCGCCTAAGCCAATGTTCATTGCAGGGCCGCCTAGTGCAATGAGTTTTGCACCAACTGGAATATCGCCTTTTTGAACATGATCAGCACGGATATTACCTAAACCACCGGCAAGCATAATTGGCTTGTGGTAACCACGCACCTCTTCACCATTGTGACTGGTCACTTTTTCTTCGTAAGTACGGAAATAACCTAATAAATTAGGACGGCCAAACTCGTTATTAAACGCAGCACCACCTAATGGGCCTTCAGTCATAATATCTAGAGCATTAACAATACGGCCAGGCTTACCAAAATCACTTTCCCAAGGCTGTTCAAAACCAGGAATACGTAAATTAGATACAGTAAAGCCCACTAAACCCGCTTTTGGTTTTGAACCACGACCAGTTGCGCCCTCATCGCGAATCTCACCGCCCGACCCTGTTGCCGCACCAGAGAAAGGAGCAATAGCCGTTGGGTGGTTATGGGTTTCAACCTTCATTAATATTTCAATGTCTTCTTGGTGATACGCATATTCACCTTGTGCATTCGGGAAGAAGCGACCCGCCTTTGAGCCTTTCATTACGGCTGCATTATCTTTATAAGCAGATAATACATTTTCAGGGTTATGCTCAAAGGTGTTTTTAATCATTTTGAACAACGACTTTGGTTGTTCAATGCCATCAATAGTCCAATCAGCATTAAATATTTTATGACGACAATGCTCTGAGTTCGCTTGAGCAAACATAAACAGTTCAATATCGTTAGGGTTACGCCCTAACTTAATAAAGTTTTCAACTAAATAATCAATTTCATCATCAGCTAGTGCAAACCCTTGCTCTATATTTGCTGCGGCTAATGCTTCACGGCCGCCACCTAAAATATCAACTGATGACATTGGACGAGGTGCATCGCTGCGAAATAACTGCGCGGCATCTTCTAATTTACTGTGAGTAGCTTCAGTCATGCGGTCATGAAGAAGTGCTGCAACTTGTGCTAACTGTTCTGCACTTAAATCACCTTCAACATAGTAAGCAATACCGCGCTCTACGCGATGAACTTGTTTAAGCCCACAGTTATGAGCGATATCTGTCGCTTTTGAAGCCCATGGCGAAATTGTACCAGGACGAGGCGTCACTAATACCAACTGACCTGCTGGCGCATGCTCAGCAATTGTTGGGCCGTAGGTTAATAACTTTTCAAGTTTGGTGTGCTCATCAGTGTTTAATGGCGATGTTAAATCGGCAAAGTGAGCGTATTCGGCATATACATTGGTGACAGGAAGTTGCGATTGTTGGCAACGCGCTAAAATTTTATTAACTCTGAACTCTGAAAGTGCTGGTGCACCACGAAGGATCAACATAAGTAATTTCACCCGGGGTTAGGGATTGAACGATATTTTAGGCGCGTATTATAGTCCAAATTACTCTCAGATTTAACTCAAAAATGCGCTTTTCATTAAATTAACTTTTTCTTTTTGTTTACACCTATTTTTTACTCACTGCGATTAAACGATAAGTGACGTAATCAGTAAGTTTTGTTATAACAGGAGATACGATGCTAAAGAGGCGAATATGTTGAAGATAAAGCTAATAACAACCATTACGTTAGTCATACTTTTGTGTGCATGTAATACACAAGAGCAATCAACACAGCTTGCCCAAATCAAATCTGAAAACAAAATTCGTATTGGTACACTTGCCAGTGCAAGTAATTACTATCAAGCCGTTCAAGGGGAACAAGGATTTGAATTTGAGCTCTCTCAAGCGTTTGCAGACTACTTAGGGGTAGAGCTTGAAATTGTACCCTTTTTTAATTTATCCGAAATGTTTGCGCGTTTGGACAGTGGTGACCTCGATTTAATTGCCTCAGGTCTTACTTACAATAAAGTACGTGCTGAGCGCTATCGCTATGGCCCTACATACAGAACAATTAGCCAAAAATTAGTCTTTAAACAAGGCCGTGAACGCCCTCGTGATTTTGATGATTTAACCGGAAACTTCACCGTTATCGCTAAAAGTAGCCATTCATTAACATTAGAAGAAATTCAACAAACCAACCCAAACTTAAGCTGGAATGAAACCGAAGAGTTTGATGAAGAAGAATTACTGCAAGCAGTTATTGACGGCGAAATAGATTACACCTTAGCGGATTCACATACTTTAGCGCTATTTCGTCGCTATCACCCTAATTTAAGTATTGGCTTTTCAGTTACCCGAAATGATTCAATTGCATGGATACTAAGAAAGTCGAATGATGATTCCCTATACGCATTATTAGTCCCCTTTTTTGGTGAAGCAAAACAAAATAATCAACTTTATGTGCTCGAAGAAAAATACTTCGGTCATGTCCGCCAATTTAATTACGTTAATACCTTGGCCTATATAGACGCAATTAAAGAAACACTGCCTAAATATCAACCTTGGTTTATGCAATATGCAGGTAGCCTAGATTGGCGCTTACTGGCAGCATTAAGTTATCAAGAGTCGATGTGGAACCCGCGTGCTAAATCACCAACCGGTGTGCGTGGTATTATGATGCTAACAAGACGCACAGCAAAACAAGTCGGTGTAACAAACCGCTTAGAACCAGAGCAAAATATACGCGGTGGTGCACAATACCTAGCAAAATTAATTAAACGCGTCCCGGATCGAATCCCTCAACCGGATCGTACTTGGCTTGCACTTGCCGCCTATAATGTAGGTTGGGGACACGTTAACGATGCCCGTATTATTACCGAGCAACAGGGAGCTAGCCCTGATAAATGGGCCGACGTTAAAAAGCGCTTACCATTGTTAGTAAAAAAACGTCACTATCGTAATACCCGTTATGGCTATGCTCGCGGTGATGTAGCAGTGACCTATGTTGATAATATACGCCGCTATTACGATGCGCTTGTTTGGCTTGATGAAAATAATGCAATGGCGCCAATCACCTCAACAAATGAAACAGAAGAGAAAATCGTTAAACCAGATGATTCAGAGCAACGTACAAGTAATGCCGCTGAAGAAAAAAAATAAATACGCAGCTTAGTAATTAACTGAACATCAGAAAATCAAATAGTTGTTTACTTGTAATCAATTATTCAATAATCTGGCTTAATTGTATAAAATTTTGTGTCATTACCAAGCACATAAGGATAAGTCATGCTTAAACGTAGACGTACACATCAACTTAAACGTTGTATAAAGCACTCAACCGCCACTCGTCGTCGAGTGATGTTAAGAAATTTACATAAAAAAATAATTTGGCGCCGCCGCATGTTTGCTATGCAGCAAATGGCTGAATTAGACGCCTTAATAGCAGCAGCTGACTAATCGCTGTTACTATTACGAGCGGCTTGCTTTGCCGCCTTTATTTGTGCTCGGCGACGCTTAAAAAAACTAGAAATAGTCTCTGCACATTGTGTTTCTAATACCCCACCCGTTATTTCTACCTGATGGTTTAAACGAGGTTCTTGTAAAAGGTTCATAATTGAACCGGCAGAACCCGTTTTAGCATCGGCTGCACCAAATACTAAGCGTTTAATTCGGCTATGTACTAATAAACCTGCGCACATAGAGCATGGCTCTAGCGTGACGTAAAGAGTACAGTCAATTAAGCGGTAATTATTAAGTACTTTTCCTGCTTCACGTACCGCTATCATCTCAGCATGAGCCGACGGGTCGTTATCAGTAATTGAACGATTATAGCCTGCGCTAATAAGCTGATTATCTTTAACAATTATAGCCCCTACCGGGATCTCATCTAGCTGCTCCGCTTGTTTTGCATACACAAGCGCTTGTTCCATCCAATATTGGTCGTCAAATGGCTCTGTCATTATTATTACTTAACTATTTTTTATGCCGTAATTATACCAACTTAGCGCAATAAAATGCGTCATTGATCACTTTATTGCAAAAATAAAACAAATTTAAGTGGTTTGTCATGGCTCATAAGGCAGGATTTACGCTATAATCTCACGCTTTTTTTATTTAGCTCACAACACGGGTAGCAAATGAAATTTCCTGGACGCCGCAGGCATAAACATTATTTTCCAGTGGAAGCCAAAGATCCACTGACCAATCAACTTAACGCCACTGAGCGATTACACCGCAGCTATATTACGGGGATCGATCAAATCGTTGTTGATATAGAAGCTAAGGTTGACCAAGCTTTTCTCGATGAATTTCAATTGCGCCGAGGGATGTCGCAAGTTATAGATAATGACATCACCAATGCTTTATACGATCGCTTAAAACTAAACGACATGGTCGATTACGAATTCGCAGGCGGAACCGTTGGCAACACGATGCACAACTATTCCGTACTTGCTGATGACCGTTCGGTGCTATTAGGTGTAATGAGTGAAAACATAAAAATAGGCAGTTATGCTTATCGCTTTTTATGTAATAACTCAAGTCGCGTAGACTTAGACTACTTACAGCCTGTAGATGGTCCTATAGGCCGCTGTTTCACATTGATTGATGAAACAGGTGAACGCACCTTTGCCATTAGTGCTGGCCTAATGAATTATCTAAAGCCTGAGTCAATTGATAAAGAGCTAATCGAAGGCTCATCGGCATTAGTGATTAGCGCTTATTTAATGCGTACTCAAGGCGATGAAACCATGACCGAAGCGACCATGCAAGCAATCAAGTATGCTAACGATGCAGATGTACCGGTTGTATTAACACTCGGTACTAAGTTTCTTATCGAGCAGGATCCGACATGGTGGGCTAACTTTGTAGAAAAGCATGTTGATATCCTTGCTATGAACGAAGAAGAAGGCCAAGCAATTACTGGATTTGAAGATCCATTACTAGCTGCCGACAAAGCATTAGACTGGGTTGATTTAGTAATTTGTACTGCCGGTGAAAAAGGCTTATTTATGGCCGGTTTTGTTGATGACAGTTTCAAACGCGAAACAGAGTATCCACTTTTGCCTGGTGCTATCCCTGATTTTAATCGTTATGAGTTTTCACGTGCAATGCGTAAAGTTGACTGTGAAAACCCAATAAAGGCATATAGTCATACTGCTCCGTTTATGGGCGGGCCTGACTCGATTAAAAATACCAACGGCGCTGGTGATTGTGCTTTAGCCGCTGTATTGCATGACTTATCAGCGAATGTTTATCATAAGTTGAACGTTGCTAATTCAGCAAAACATCAGCAACAAGCGATTACCTACTCTTCGCTCGCTCAAATCAGTAAATACGCCAACCGTGCAAGTTACGAAGTGCTGGTTCAACATTCTCCACGCTTATCACGTGGCTTACCAGAGCGCGAAGATTGTTTAGAGCAAGTGTATTGGGATCAATAAAATCCCAATGCACTCAGCGTATTTAAAATATAGATATATCAAGCTTTTTAGATAGCAGCTCTAATGCTGCTATTCCTGCCACCGAGTTACCAAAAGAGTTTAATCCTGGGGAATACACTGCCACAGTAAACCTATTCGGTAATACCGCCAATATAGTCCCAGAAACCCCTGATTTTCCAGGCATCCCCACTCGATAACCAAAATCACCCGCCGCATCATATAAACCACTGGTAAATAACAACGAGTTTAGTTGCTTATTTTGACGGCTAGAAAGCACTCGTTTAGAAGAGCTGAAGTCTATCCCTTTATTAGCTAAAAAGTTGTAAGCCTTAGCAAGTTCAATACAATTAAGTTCTATGGCACAAAAATTAAAGTATGACCACAGTACATCATCCACTTCATTTTCAAAGTTACCGAATGATTTCATTAAGTGTGCCATTGCCGCATTTCGATGCCTAAACTCATACTCTGAATTAGCCACTTGTTTATCTATTACGATACTTCGATTACCAGATAAATCGCGAAATGTTTCCAGCATAGAGTGCATGGGTGCTGATAAACGACTATATAAAGCATCACAGGTAACTATGGCACCAGCATTAATAAATGGGTTACGGGGTATGCCTTTTTCAAACTCAAGCTGGGTCAGTGAATTAAATGCTGTTCCTGAGGGCTCTTTACCCACTCTACTCCATAGTTCATCGCCATAACGTTGCAGCGCTAATGTCAGAGTCATTACTTTAGAAACAGATTGAATAGTAAAACGCTGTTCACAATTACCCGCGCAAAATATCTCCCCCTCAGTGGTGTAAATGGCAATAGAAAACTGCTCAAGATCAACTTCAGCAAGAGCAGGGATATAATCAGCAACCTTACCTTGGCTCAATAAAGGTTTAACCTCTTGAGTTATCTCATTTAGCACTCGTTGATAATCACTGGTTGGCAATAGACACCTCAATAATATGCAAAGTTAAAATCAAATTTTAACACGTAGGATCTATAACTGCATGAGAATGTTAAGTCTATAAGTTATTAGTAATCTGATAGGAAGCATATACATGATGAGATTAGCGGACAGTCTCTTTTTTTTAAGATATTGCGTAATTCATCTTCAAATTTAAAACAATAAAAAACCAGCATTTTGCTGTAACGTGGTTCTGTTATTTGGAGCCAGTGCGCTAATTAATAGCGACAATACAATAGAACATCCCACTATTTTGTTTAGATCCAAGCTGTTATGTTTGATGTATAGGAATACGAATGCCATGGAGCACAAGATATGCAAGAGCGGCCACTACTAAGTTCGGCATGGGCCCTTGACTATTTATTAAATCCTAGACAACAAAAAACCCGTCACATCGCTGTAACGGGTTTCTTTAATTGGATCCTGGTAATGTCATGGAGCCCACAGCGGTAGAAAGTCACATAGCAAATGCGACACTATCATTGTGTCGGGGCGGCCTTGTGCGGGGCTCGCCTTCGAGCTGTTTAGGAATACGAATGCCGTGGAGCACAGGATGTACGAGAAAGGCCACCACTGAGTTCGGCATGGGCTCTTGGCTATTTATTAAACCCCAGACAGCAAAAAACCCGTCACATCGCTGTAACGGGTTTCTCTTATTTGGATCCTGGTAATGTCATGGTGCCCACAGCAGTAGAAAGTCACATAGCAAATGCGACACTATCATTGTGTCGGGGCGGCCTTATGCGGGGCTCGCCTTCGAGCTGTTTAGGAATACGAATGCCGTGGAGCACAGGATGTACGAGAAAAGCCACCACTGAGTTCGGCATGGGCTCTTGGCTATTTATTAAATCCCAGACAGCAAAAAACCCGTCACATCGCTGTAACGGGTTTCTCTTATTTGGATCCTGGTAATGTCCTACTTTCACATAGCAAATGCTACACTATCATCGGCGCTGTTTCGTTTCACTACTGAGTTCGGCATGGGGTCAGGTGGGTCCAAAACGCTATTGTCACCAAGAAAATTCTTTTCAATTTTCTTATTATTTATTTTTAAATTTAAAGTCTTTCGACTAAATTTGGAGCCTGGTAATGTCCTACTTTCACATAGCAAATGCTACACTATCATCGGCGCTGTTTCGTTTCACTGCTGAGTTCGGCATGGGGTCAGGTGGGTCCAAAACGCTATTGTCACCAAGCAAATTTGGTGTAAGTTCGATTTAATCAAGCTTACTAAAATTTGGAATTTCTGATAATAAAAGTCTTCAAGTATCTACTTTAGTCTATTAACTTCTTCGCTTAAACTGTCGCATAAAACGCGTTTGGCGTTGTATGGTTAAGCCTCACGGGTAATTAGTACAAGTTAGCTTAATGGCTCACACCACTTCCACATCTTGCCTATCAACGTTGTAGTCTTCAACGGCCCTTCAGAGACTTTAAAAGTCTAGTGAGAACTCATCTCGAGGCCTGCTTCGCGCTTAGATGCTTTCAGCGCTTATCAGTTCCGAACGTAGCTACCGGGCAATGCCATTGGCATGACAACCCGAACACCAGCGGTTCGTTCACTCCGGTCCTCTCGTACTAGGAGCAACCCCTCTCAATTCTCAAACGCCCACGGCAGATAGGGACCGAACTGTCTCACGACGTTCTAAACCCAGCTCGCGTACCACTTTAAATGGCGAACAGCCATACCCTTGGGACCGACTTCAGCCCCAGGATGTGATGAGCCGACATCGAGGTGCCAAACACCGCCGTCGATATGAACTCTTGGGCGGTATCAGCCTGTTATCCCCGGAGTACCTTTTATCCGTTGAGCGATGGCCCTTCCATTCAGAACCACCGGATCACTATGACCTACTTTCGTACCTGCTCGACGTGTCTGTCTCGCAGTTAAGCTGGCTTCTACCATTACACTAACCGTACGATGTCCGACCGTACTTAGCCAACCTTCGTGCTCCTCCGTTACTCTTTGGGAGGAGACCGCCCCAGTCAAACTACCCACCAGGCACTGTCCGTAACCCCGATTCAGGGGCCAACGTTAGAACATCAAAACTACAAGGGTGGTATTTCAAGGACGACTCCACAAAAACTAGCGTCTCTGCTTCTAAGTCTCCCACCTATCCTACACATGTAGGTTCAATGTTCAGTGCCAAGCTGTAGTAAAGGTTCACGGGGTCTTTCCGTCTAGCCGCGGGTACACAGCATCTTCACTGCGATTTCAATTTCACTGAGTCTCGGGTGGAGACAGCGTGGCCATGGTTACACCATTCGTGCAGGTCGGAACTTACCCGACAAGGAATTTCGCTACCTTAGGACCGTTATAGTTACGGCCGCCGTTTACCGGGGCTTCGATCAAGAGCTTCTCCGAAGATAACCCCATCAATTAACCTTCCGGCACCGGCAGGTGTCACACCGTATACGTCATCTTGCGATTTTGCACAGTGCTGTGTTTTTAATAAACAGTCCCAGCCACCTGGTCACTGCGGCTCCAATCAGCTTAGGGAGCAAGTCCCATCACCAATCGGAGCGTACCTTCTCCCGAAGTTACGGTACGATTTTGCCTAGTTCCTTCACCCGAGTTCTCTCAAGCGCCTTAGTATTCTCTACCTGACCACCTGTGTCGGTTTGGGGTACGATTCGGTATAATCTGAAGCTTAGAGGCTTTTCCTGGAAGTATGGCATCAGCAACTTCATCACCTTGGTGACTCGTCTCGTGTCTCAGCCTAACAGCAACCCGGATTTACCTAAGTCACTAGCCTACACACTTTCACATGGACTACCATCGCCATGCTTGCTTAGCCTGCTCCGTCCCCCCATCGCAATTATACCAAGTACGGAAATATTAATCCGTTTCCCATCGACTACGCCTTTCGGCCTCGCCTTAGGGGTCGACTTACCCTACCCTGATTAACATGGGATAGGAACCCTTGGTCTTCCGGCGTGCGGGTTTTTCACCCGCATTATCGTTACTCATGTCAGCATTCGCACTTCTGATACGTCCAGCATACCTCCCGGTACACCTTCAACCGCTTACAGAACGCTCCCCTACCACTCAGAATAAATTCTGAATCCGCAGCTTCGGTGCATAGTTTAGCCCCGTTACATCTTCCGCGCAGACCGACTCGACCAGTGAGCTATTACGCTTTCTTTAAAGGATGGCTGCTTCTAAGCCAACCTCCTGGCTGTCTGGGCCTTTCCACATCGTTTCCCACTTAACTATGACTTTGGGACCTTAGCTGGCGGTCTGGGTTGTTTCCCTCTTCACGACGGACGTTAGCACCCGCCGTGTGTCTCCCGGATATTACTTTACGGTATTCGGAGTTTGCAAAGGGTTGGTAAGTCGGGATGACCCCCTAGCCTTAACAGTGCTCTACCCCCGTAAGTATTCGTCCGAGGCTCTACCTAAATAGATTTCGGGGAGAACCAGCTATCTCCCGGTTTGATTAGCCTTTCACTCCTAACCACAGGTCATCCCCTAACTTTTCAACGTTAGTGGGTTCGGTCCTCCAGTTGATGTTACTCAACCTTCAACCTGCCCATGGCTAGATCACCGGGTTTCGGGTCTATACCTTGCAACTATTCGCCCAGTTAAGACTCGGTTTCCCTACGGCTACCCTAATCGGTTAACCTCGCTACAAAATATAAGTCGCTGACCCATTATACAAAAGGTACGCAGTCACCCAACAAGTGGGCTCCTACTGCTTGTACGTACACGGTTTCAGGTTCTATTTCACTCCCCTCACAGGGGTTCTTTTCGCCTTTCCCTCACGGTACTGGTTCACTATCGGTCAGTTGGGAGTATTTAGCCTTAGATGATGGTCCACCTATATTCAGTCAAAGTTTCACGTGCTCCGACCTACTCGATTTCACTTAAAATGCGTTTTCATGTACGGGACTATCACCCTGTATCGTGGCACTTTCCAGAGCCTTCCATTAACACATAATAAGCTTAAGGGCTGTTCCGATTTCGCTCGCCGCTACTATCGGAATCTCGGTTGATTTCTTTTCCTACGGGTACTTAGATGTTTCAGTTCTCCGCGTTCGCCTCGTTAACCTATGTATTCAGTTAACGATACCTGCAAGCAGGTGGGTTTCCCCATTCGGAAATCCTAGTCTCAAGTGCTTTTTACTAGCTTGACTAGGCTTATCGCAAGTTAATACGTCCTTCATCGCCTCCAACTGCCAAGGCATCCACCGTGTACGCTTAGTCACTTAACCATACAACCCAAACGGGTCTTTGTTTTGTGACAGTTTAACTTCGCCAGAAGTTAATATTGAATACTAAAGTAGATACCAATCAACAAACGAAACGTTCATTAAATGGCACTGAATGATACTGCTATCATTCTTTTTTACTTTTGAAAACTCTGTACAAATACAATGTATTCATACGAATTTTATTATCAGCTTTTCCAAATTTTTAAAGAGCATATTAATTAGTAAACTCAAAGAGCAAACTAACTAACAATCATCTGTGTGGACACTACGAACAAATAAGTTCTAAATCGTATAAGGAGGTGATCCAGCCCCAGGTTCCCCTAGGGCTACCTTGTTACGACTTCACCCCAGTCATGAATCACTCCGTGGTAAACGTCCTCCCGAGGGTTAGACTATCTACTTCTGGAGCAACCCACTCCCATGGTGTGACGGGCGGTGTGTACAAGGCCCGGGAACGTATTCACCGCGTCATTCTGATACGCGATTACTAGCGATTCCGACTTCATGGAGTCGAGTTGCAGACTCCAATCCGGACTACGACGCACTTTAAGTGATTCGCTTACTCTCGCGAGTTCGCAGCACTCTGTATGCGCCATTGTAGCACGTGTGTAGCCCTACACGTAAGGGCCATGATGACTTGACGTCGTCCCCACCTTCCTCCGGTTTATCACCGGCAGTCAGTCTCCTTAGAGTTCTCAGCATTACCTGCTAGCAACTAAGGATAGGGGTTGCGCTCGTTGCGGGACTTAACCCAACATCTCACAACACGAGCTGACGACAGCCATGCAGCACCTGTATCAGAGTTCCCGAAGGCACCAAACCATCTCTGGTAAGTTCTCTGTATGTCAAGTGTAGGTAAGGTTCTTCGCGTTGCATCGAATTAAACCACATGCTCCACCGCTTGTGCGGGCCCCCGTCAATTCATTTGAGTTTTAACCTTGCGGCCGTACTCCCCAGGCGGTCTACTTAATGCGTTAGCTTTGAAAAACAGAACCGAGGTTCCGAGCTTCTAGTAGACATCGTTTACGGCGTGGACTACCAGGGTATCTAATCCTGTTTGCTCCCCACGCTTTCGTACATGAGCGTCAGTGTTGACCCAGGTGGCTGCCTTCGCCATCGGTATTCCTTCAGATCTCTACGCATTTCACCGCTACACCTGAAATTCTACCACCCTCTATCACACTCTAGTTTGCCAGTTCGAAATGCAGTTCCCAGGTTGAGCCCGGGGCTTTCACATCTCGCTTAACAAACCGCCTGCGTACGCTTTACGCCCAGTAATTCCGATTAACGCTCGCACCCTCCGTATTACCGCGGCTGCTGGCACGGAGTTAGCCGGTGCTTCTTCTGTCAGTAACGTCACAGCTAGCAGGTATTAACTACTAACCTTTCCTCCTGACTGAAAGTGCTTTACAACCCGAAGGCCTTCTTCACACACGCGGCATGGCTGCATCAGGCTTGCGCCCATTGTGCAATATTCCCCACTGCTGCCTCCCGTAGGAGTCTGGGCCGTGTCTCAGTCCCAGTGTGGCTGATCATCCTCTCAAACCAGCTAGGGATCGTCGCCTTGGTGAGCCATTACCTCACCAACTAGCTAATCCCACTTGGGCCAATCTAAAGGCGAGAGCCGAAGCCCCCTTTGGTCCGTAGACATTATGCGGTATTAGCAGTCGTTTCCAACTGTTGTCCCCCACCTCAAGGCATGTTCCCAAGCATTACTCACCCGTCCGCCGCTCGTCAGCAAAGGTGCAAGCACCTCTCTGTTACCGCTCGACTTGCATGTGTTAGGCCTGCCGCCAGCGTTCAATCTGAGCCATGATCAAACTCTTCAATTAAAAAGTTTTATGTCTTTCGACAGCTCAATGAATTCTGAATTATTTAATATCTTTCGATATTGAATTGACTGTGCTGAATAATTACCTAAGTAACTATTCTGTTGGTCACTCAGTTTCAATTGAGACTCTAAATTTGTTTGCCTCACTACCTAAGTAGCTTGGCTGTTAGAACTCAATCTGTACGAGTGCCCACACAGATGATTGCTTTATATTGTTAAAGAACGTTGCGATTAAAGCGTTTAACTTTATCTCGCTAGGGCTGCGCATATTACGCTTTCCTATTTTTTTGTCAACACTTAATTTTAAACTTTATCAAAAATCTAAACTCAAGTTTTACTCGACTTTCTGAGCAGCTCCTGCTTCGCTATGCGTTGGCGTTCCCCGTCTCAGTGGGGTCGCATTATAGGGAGAATCGATTTTAACGCAAGCGTTTTTAAAGGCTTTTTTGCATTTAATTTTTCCCCCTAAGATACCCCACCTAGACACACACGTTACCCACAAAACCCTGTGGATAACCCTGCATTTATCCTCTTTTTAAATGTAGAAAACAAAAAAGCATCTTTAGTTAGATGCTTTTATAAAGGTTCTAATTAGCCGTCAATATAAAATACTATAGAGCTTGCGGCGATATTTAGCGGCTAATGCATCGCCGTCAGGTAAAGAGGCGATTATTGCTAAGAAGTTTGGTTTGGCTTCATCATAGTTAAGATCCTTTTTAAGGATAGTAAAGAGTGCTTCTAATGCCTCTTCTTTCCTTCCCGCTTCATTTAAAAGGTTACTTAGCTGCATTTGCAAATCAAGTTCATTTGGATGTTTAGCGACTTTTTCTTGAAGTTCTTTTATCTGCGGTGAATCGGTTGCCTCTAATGCGGCCTCACATTTTGCCTTAATATTATTAAAGTATGCATCTTGCTCTTTTACATCTATTGTTTCTATTAACGCAGCGGCTTCATCGAGTTTGTGGATTTGTATACATATATCTGCCAGTACTAATTTAATCCTCGCATTTCGACTATCAAGTTCATACGCTTGTTTGGCATAAGTAAACGCGGCATTTAAGTCGCTATTAATCAGTGCTTGCTTAGCCTGCTCTAATAATAAGTCTTGTTGAGCTGGTAAATGTTTAGATAATGCATCACGAACTTGGCTTTCTGTTTGAGCACCCGCTAATACATCAACTGGAGCTGAGTCTTTTAATAACACTAAAGTAGGTAAGGTTTGCAATCCAACTTGTTGGGCAAGTTGAGAGGCAAGTGCCTGCTCTGCATCGCAGTCTAAGTTTGCGACTACTATATAGTTGCTGTATTCAGCAGCTAACTTATCTAAAATAGCTGCTTGGCTAATACACTCTGGGCTTTGTGGAGAAAAAAAGTTAAGTAGTACTAACTTTTGTTGTGATGTTTCACCCAATACTTGCTGAAGGTTTTGTGCGTTAAGACTAACTATATTGCTCATTGAATTATTGCCATGTTCATCTATTTAGGTTTTTATATGGTGATGAAGATAATAATTACAAGTCATCTGTTTAAATCATTTAAATACAATAGAAGGTAGTGAGGGAAATATGAAATTAGCGTATGTAAGTGCATTGTGTTTATTAGTCAGCCCATTATTGAATGCGCAAGCACTTAAGTTGGATCTTGATACCAGCATGCCGGCAATAGAAAAACTTTACTTAGACCTACATCAATCACCTGAATTGTCATATAAGGAAAAGCAAACAGGTAAAAAAATCGCTGAACGACTTCAGAAATTAGGGTTTGACGTAACCGATAATGTAGGTGGCTATGGTGTAGTCGGAATTTACAAAAATGGTCAAGGCCCTACCGTCATGATCAGAACTGATACTGATGGCCTGCCTATAACAGAGCAAACAGGCAAAACTTACGCATCAACTATTACCACAATTAATGATCAAGGTAGTGAAGTTGGCGTTATGCATGGCTGTGGTCATGATATTCATATGAGCTCTTTTATTGGTACTGCTGAGCAATTAATTACGCATAAAAATAAGTGGCAAGGTACTTTAATGATGGTTGCTCAACCCGCTGAAGAAGTAGGCGGTGGTGCAAAAGCAATGCTCAAGGAAGGATTATTTAACAAATACGCTAAACCAGATCATATTATTGCTTTGCATGTAAGCGCTAGCGTTGCTGCGGGTAAAGTGGCAATGAAAAATGAATACACCATGGCCAGTGTTGATTCTGTTGATATTAGTATAAAAGGCAAAGGTGGCCATGGTGCTTACCCGCATACAACTATCGATCCTGTGATCATCGCAGCTCGAACAATACTTGCACTACAAACAATTACTAGTCGAGAGCTTTCTCCACTTGAACCTTCAGTGATAACGGTGGGTTCCATTCATGGTGGCTCTAAACACAATGTTATTTCTGATGAAGTTAAGTTACAACTTACGCTACGCAGCTACAATCCAGATGTACGTAACGCACAAATAGCGGCAATTAAACGTATTACTGCAGGTATAGCACAAAGTGCAGGCCTCGAGGAATCTCTCTACCCTGTAGTGAAAGTTCATGAAGATGAATCAATTCCATCAACTTACAATAACCCAGTACAAACTAACCTTGTTCGAAACGCTATAAAAAGTGCGATAGGTGATGCAAACGTGCTCGAAACAGAAGCGGTAATGGCCGGTGAAGACTTTGGATTATACGGGCGCACCGACGAAAATATTCCTATCACCTTATTTTGGCTAGGTGGCGTTAACCAACAGCAGTACGCCAAGGCAATAAAAAATAACGAAACACTGCCCTCGTTACATTCAAGTAAATTTGCGCCTGATTATAAAGTAGCACTGCCTACAGGAATAAAGGCAATGAGTAACGCCGCTGTGGCACTATTCAATCAGTAACCTCCAACGCTATATGTAAGCCCTGCGATTAATTTACCGCAGGGCTTTTTTTATAACTCGACTTTTTATATGGCGCTTTTTTTGTACGTTTGGCAAAGCGCTTTTTAGGTGACGTTTTAGGTAACAGTGCAAATGCCTGACTATTGCAGTTCGCCGCTTGGCTTACAAAATTAGTTAAATCGGCTAATAAAGGTTGTATAAACTGCTGATAACTCATTGCTTGCTGTGCAATATCACCTAAACTCGACTCCCATTTTGCAGTTAAGTCGGGGCTTGATAATCCATCTGGTAATACACTAATTAATGCAAGACCTGTTTCAGTTGCTTTAATTGCTTTTCCCTCACGTTTTAAAAAGCGACGTTTAAATAACAGCTCAATAATGCCTGCACGCGTTGCTTCTGTACCGAGGCCATCTGTTTCTTTTAATATTTTTTTGATTTGCAGGTCTTTTACATAACGGCTAATTCCCGTCATAGCAGCAAGTAAGGTTGCATCGGTAAAATGAGCCGGAGGAGATGTATGCTTTTGCACCACTTCACCTTTAGTACAAGTAAGTGCCATGCCTTTTTCTAAATAAGGTAATGTAGCTTCTTCTTTAAGTTCCGACTTACCCATGAGCAATTTAAAACCTAAGCTTACATCTTGCTTTGCACTTGCTTTAAATAAACCACCGGCTATGGTTACCTCTACTTTACTTTCGTTGTAAATGTAGTCGGGATAAAACTGAATTAAATAGTGTCGACTTATTAACTGATAAATTTTTGCTTCATCATTGGCTAAACTCACACTTTTTAACTGTTTAGCTGTCGGCACAATGGCGTGATGAGCGGCCACTTTTGCATCATTAAAACATTTACTACGTTGTTTTGCATTTGCCTCATTTACCAGCTCTACTGACTGCCCACCATTTACGGCTATCGCTTTTAAAATAGCAGGTGCATCTTGGTGATGCTCTCTCGGTAAGTAACGGTTATCTGAGCGTGGGTAGGTAATTAATTTATGACGTTCATATAAAACTTGGCAAATATCGAGTACTTTTTGTGCTGGCATCCCAAAAGCTTTAGCAGCATCTATTTGTAAAGCAGATAAGTTATAAGGAAGCGGCGCGGCTTGTTTTTTTTGCTTTTGCTCAAGCGCTGTTACATTTGCGGGCTGATTAGCAATGCGTGAAGTCACATTTTCGGCTAAGGCTTTATTAAGTACTCTGCCCTCTTCATCTTGATATGGTTCGCACGCTTTACTCGGTATCCACTTAGCAGTAAATGATTGCTGCTCAGGTGTAACAAGATGAGCAAGTACTTCATAAAATGGTTTGGATACAAAATTTGCGATTTCATTATCACGATTTACAACTAAACCTAAAATAGGTGTTTGTACTCGCCCAACCGACAACACATTACCAAAGCCCGCTTTTTGCCCAGCTAGCGTATAAGCTCGCGTTAAATTCATACCAAACAACCAATCAGCACGAGACCGCGCTAAAGCAGATACACTTAAAGGGATAAAATCACGGTTAGCCCGCATAGAGTTGAGTGATTTTTTTACCGCAGTTAAGTTTAAATCACTAATCAATAAGCGTTGAATACTTTGCTTTTTGGTTTGACTAATTTTTGTTTGCTCGATTACTTCATCAACCAGTAGCTGACCCTCACGATCAGGATCGCCAGCATGTACGAGTGTTGTTGCCTGCTTAATTAATTTTTTTAAAATGGTAAGCTGCTTACGGGTTTTTGTTTTAGCTTTTAATTGCCAGTGTTCAGGCACAATAGGTAAATGCTCAAATTGCCATTTTTTAAAACGTTCGTCATAGTCATCAGGTTCTGCTTGCTCGAGCAAATGGCCTATGCACCAAGACACACAATCACCATTCGCCACTTCAATATAACCATCGTGTTTTTTATGAGGTTTTGGAAGCGCATCTGCAATAGCGCGTCCTAATGAAGGTTTTTCAGCAATATAAAGTTTCATAACCACACCCTAACACTGTTCATATAAACAGTAGTTTAGCATATCAGTTTAAAACTGGGGATATTTTTATAGTTTCTAACTTAAAGCTTTATTTCGCTTATTAACAAAAAGATATAAAAGAGGCAGGTAGCAGACAACAACAGTGGCAATATTTATTAAAGGCATAAATGTTTGATACATCACAGTGCTATAAGATAAATCCCAAAGGTGTCGGTCAACTAAGCGAAATAATTGAAGAATGGGTGCACCAATAACAATAAGCTGCCCAAGTACACATTGCCACAAATGCACTTTATCTTTAAGACCCCAATAAGCAATAAGTGCCATCCAAGTAATATCTGTTAATGCCCATACAAGGTAACGGTATATATAAATACCATCATCAAACGCCATTAAACTTGAGTAGGTCACAGTGCCAAATAAGAAAAAAGCGGCAGTAATAACAACGAACCTAAGAGCTAAATAATCTTTGAGGATAAAGAATATAAAAATAGCCGGACTCAAAATAAGAACCCAGCTTTTGCTTAATATACTTACAAAATACAAAAACCATTCAGGCAAACTAAATAACCTTACTTAACTTTTGTATCTTCATCAGTTCCATCGCCGTTACCAGGCATACTACAATACTTAGTCAACATATTCGCCCCATTACATTTGTTAAGAATGTTGCATTCTATGCTAAAAAAGGTACATAGCCAAGTCATTCTATCTTACATCAATTGGCGCTGACTCTTTTGCCTTGCCTTGTAAAATTGATATTTCTACACGGCGGTTACGTCTTCGATCTTCGCGGGAATCGTTCGGCACTAAGGGCCTAGTTTCTGCACGCCCTACCACCATCATTCTGGTTTTATCAAAACCTGGAACTTTTTGTAATTCACTCGCTACCGCAACTGCGCGTTTAGATGATAAATCCCAGTTATTAATGTAAAGCTCGTTGGAAACCTGAAAATCATCCGTATGACCAGACACCGTAATTTCACCGGGTACATCTTTAAGTAATCGGCCAATATCTTGAATGATAGGTTTAAATTGTGGTTGTAAAAATGCACTCCCCGATGGAAACGAGCCATTTTCTCTAATACGAATTATGATTTGCTGCCCTAAAGATTCAAGCTCAATAGCCCCATCAATAATTTGCTTTTCAAGCTGTTGCGCAATTTTTTTAACTAAGTCATTTATTTGCTCTTGATCAGCAGCAGACACTGCCGTAGCTGCAGCAACTTCCTCTGAGGTACTACTTGATTCACCACCTCGCTTTTCACCACGTTGCTCTTGACGTCCACCTGCGGAGCTTTCATCTCCCGCCTGAAACTCAAGCATTTGTTGGGTCATTTCAACCGTTTGTTGCTGAATGGTTTCTATAGGAGTTGGCTCAGGTTTACCCGGCGTAAACTCCATAGCAATAACAGATGTCCCTTTTGGAATGTCTTTTACTTCTATTTTATTTTGTACACCAAAAGCAAACTTCATTGAGCCTGCAATTTGTTTAAATTTAAGTACATCCATTTCAGAAAATGCGAGTAAAAGTACGAAAAAGCACATTAATAATGACATTAAATCGGCAAACGTTCCCATCCACGCAGGAAGTCCTGGAGGTGGGCATTTGCACTCTTCATCTGACATAATTATTCCTCAGTATTGACTGCGCGTTTTGATTCAGCTAGATAATTTTTCAAGATCCCTTCAATTACTTTAGGATTTTGCCCGTCTTGAATACCTAATACTGCATCTAAAATTAAGCGCTGATTCATGGCCTCTTCGTCTTTACGCAGTTCAAGTTTTACCTGAATAGGAATGGCTACAACGTTTGCTAAAAATGCACCGTATAATGTGGTTAACAACGCAACCGCCATTGCCGGTCCGATAGCTTTGGGGTCATCCATGTTCGAAAGCATAGCCACTAAGCCTATCAACGTACCGATCATCCCCATTGCAGGTGCAATATCACCTAATGATTTAAATAAGGTTGCCCCCATTTCATGGCGAGTGGTGGTTAACGAAATATCTTTTTGTAATGTTGCACGTACCACATCAGCATCATGTCCATCTACTAGCATATCAACGCCTTTGCGCATAAAAGGATTTGGGATTTCGGCTTCTTCTAAGGCTAAAAACCCGCCTTTTCGAGCAGAGTCAGCTAATTCTACCGCTTTTTCGATTAATGCTTCAGGAGGCTCAATTTTAAACATAAACGCTTTTGCACATACTTTACCAATGCCAAGAAATTGCGACATGGTAAAATTAGATAAAACGATAAAAAGGGAACCACCAAATACAATAACCACAGAAGGGGTATTGTAAAACATAGCGACTTCACCGCTACTACTCATAAACATGGACATGACAATTAAGCCAATTGCGCCAAGGATCCCAATAATGGTTGCTAAATCCACATTCCCTCCAAAGGTTTTATATTTTTTCTTCGCAAGCGTTGTTATTAATTGTTTATCGGCAAGATACTGAAATACTTAAGTGATTTTTATGATAAACGGTAAAATTAAGATTAGTTATATTTTAGATCAACATAGGTAATCAATCTAATTAATCAAAATTAATAATTTTAAAAAATAACGTTGAAACGCAATAAAACCCAATCAACAGCATTTATCTATCAAAAAACAATATCATTCTTTGACCTAGTTTAGCATTCCCCCTAAAATTGGCGTCTAAATTTATTATGTAAGTTGAAAATAAAGATGGCGACTAAAAAACCTGAAAATTTAAGTTTCGAACAAGCACTAGAAGAGTTAACAACAATTGTCAGTGAAATGGAACAAGGTGATTTATCGCTTGAACAGTCTTTAAAGCAATTTGAGCGCGGTATTGCACTTGCGAGCGCATCTTCAGGCAAACTTCAACAAGCTGAGCAAAAGGTGTCGATATTAATGGGTAATGACGAAAAAGCACCGCTTACTCAGTTTGATAACGATATGGAATAATCGTGAGCATAAAAGAACAAATAAAACTCGCTCAAGATGATGTAGCTAATACGCTCAACCTTTATTTTGAACAACCTCTTGAAAGCGACAATACTATAAAAGAAGCCACACATTACAGTGTAATGAATGGTGGTAAAAGACTGCGCCCGTTTTTAGTGTACACCACAGGTAAAATACTCGGTGCTGACAAGCGTGATTTAGATGTACTTGCCGCAGCCATTGAATGTATTCATAGTTATTCATTAGTGCATGACGACTTACCTGCTATGGATGATGATGATTTACGCCGTGGTCGCCCTACATGTCATATTGTATACGGTGAAGCACAAGCGATTTTAGCTGGAGATGCACTGCAAACTTTAGCATTTGAACTTATTGCTAAGCACACATTTAAATGTTCGACTGAAGCACAATTAAAAATGATCGCAGCACTAGCGCATGCATCGGGATTACAAGGTATGGTTGCCGGACAAGGCCGCGATATTGCAGCAACCGATAAGGTTATTACTGTTGATGAGTTAGAACGCATTCATAAACTTAAAACCGGTGCGCTAATAAATTGTGCGATCACTCTTGGCGCACTGTGCGCTCCTAATACAAGCCAACAAACTTTAGATAACTTATCAACTTTTGGATACGCTATAGGGCTTGCATTTCAAGTTCATGACGATATTTTAGATGTTGAGGGCGATACGCTTACTTTAGGCAAGCCACAAGGGTCAGATATTGCAGCGAATAAAGCGACATACCCCGCTTTATTAGGTATGCTAGGCGCTAAGCAAAAAGCACAAAATTTAATACAACAAGCCCATGAGGCATTAGCTAACATTGACGCAGACACAACAGATTTAGCGGCATTGGCTAACTATTTAATTGAACGTGACCATTAAATACAGCTAAAACGTATTAACTCTTAGTATAAAATTATTACTGAATATTAAGTCGCCTTTTAAACCTCGTTTGTTTTGAGGAGGGTTAATATTAGCGAAGGATATATAAAAAACCATGACACTTGATAGCAGCAAGTATCCATTACTTGATTTGGTGAACGAACCAGCCCACTTGCGAGACTTAGCACAAGATAAGCTTCCTGCATTTAGCCATGAATTGCGTGACTATTTACTCAATTCGGTATCGCAAAGTAGCGGCCATTTAGCGTCTGGTTTAGGAACCGTAGAACTTACCGTTGCACTACATTATGTATACAACACACCCGATGACCGCTTGGTCTGGGATGTGGGTCATCAAGCTTATCCGCATAAAATACTGACTGGCCGTCGTGATCAAATGCATACCATTCGCCAAAAAGACGGATTGCATCCTTTCCCTTTTAGAGATGAAAGTGAATACGACACCTTTAGTGTTGGCCATTCAAGTACGTCAATTTCTGCGGCGTTAGGTATGTCTATTGCTGCACAAAAAGAAGGCAAAGGGCGTAAAACAGTCGCGGTAATAGGCGATGGCGCAATTACTGCTGGTATGGCCTTTGAAGCAATGAACCACCTTGGCGATGTTAAATCAGACATGCTGATCATTTTGAACGATAACGAAATGTCGATATCTGAAAATGTCGGTGCCTTAACCAATCATTTTGCGCGTATTTTATCAGGTAGCTTTTATACCAACATCCGCGAAGGCAGTAAAAAGCTGCTCTCTGGTGTACCGCCGGTAAAAGAGCTTGCCAGCCGTATGGAAGAACACATTAAAGGGATGATGATCCCGGGTACTTTTTTTGAAGAATTAGGTCTAAATTACATTGGCCCAATTGATGGACATGATGTGAATATGTTGGTTGATACGCTGCGCAATATGCGTAACTTAAAAGGCCCACAGCTTTTACATATAAAAACCCAGAAAGGCAAAGGTTACAAGCCTGCCGAAGCCGATCCGATTGGTTATCATGGCGTACCAAAATTTGATCCTGCGACATCAAGCTTACCAAAATCTAAGCCAGGTGCGGCGACTTTCTCAAATGTGTTTGGTGATTGGCTTTGTGACATGGCCGAGCAAGACAGTAAGCTCATGGCAATCACGCCAGCTATGCGTGAAGGTTCAGGCATGGTACGTTTTTCTAAAGAGTATCCAGAACAATACTTTGACGTAGCAATAGCAGAACAACACGCTGTTACTCTTGCTGCAGGTTTTGCTTGTGAGGGCTTAAAGCCCGTTGTGGCTATCTATTCTAGCTTTTTACAACGCGCGTACGATCAACTAATTCACGACGTTGCACTGCAAAACCTACCGGTATTATTTGCTATAGACCGCGCCGGTATTGTTGGAGCCGATGGTGAAACCCATCAAGGCGCCTACGACTTAAGCTTTATGCGCTGTATACCTAATATGGTCATTATGGCCCCAAGTGATACTAACGAATGCCGTCATATGCTTTATACAGGCTATCAAGCTAATTGTCCTGTTGCTGTTCGTTACCCGCGTGGTAGTGCAGGCTCAGCAGACATTCAAAGCACTATGCAACAACTTGAAATGGGTAAAGCGAATGTAATTAAAAAAGGTACTAAAGTGGCTATATTGTCATTTGGTACCTTGCTTGAAAACGCACAACTTGCCACTGATGAGCTCAATGCCACTCTAGTAAACATGCGATTTATTAAGCCACTTGATACGGCATTAATTAATGAGCTGATTAATGATCACGATATTATTGTAACCCTTGAAGATAACGCGATTGCGGGCGGTGCAGGCTCTGCAGTTAATGAATATTTAACGAGCATTAAAGCCGATGTAAAAGTGCTTAACTTAGGTATTCCTGATGAATTCATTAAACATGGCACACAACAGCAAATGCACGATGAAATGGGGTTAGGTGAACGCGGTATTTTAACTTCAATTAAATCATTTATGAGCTAACACTTATCGTGTTTAATAAAAAAGGAGCCATTGGCTCCTTTTTTATTGCTCATCTATAACCTCTAGCGCATCCATACCTTAATATCGGCTAGACCATTGCTTTGTAACAAACCAATTTGCTGTTCAACATTGGGGTTTTGCTCAAACTCAAATGCATCTAATTGCTCGTCAAAGGTAATATTAGCGACGCCATCGCCGCCGCGTTTTTTAACTTGATGTAATGCTATGTCAGCTAGATTAATTGATGTTTCCCAGCTAATAACTTGCCCACCTAAGAGAGGTAACGGATAGAACGACCACCCGACTGACGCTGTTATATTGGTTGTTTCACCGTTAGGAAGCTGAAACGAATAATCTGCAATTGCTTGGCATAATTCAGATACATAGCTGTCGATTAAATTACATTTAAAATCGCGCAATAACAGTAAGAACTCATCACCACTCCAACGGGCAACATAATCAGAACCTTGAGTACGCGAGTTAAGTAATGCCGCTACTTGTTGTAAACAGCTATCTCCAGCAATAGGACCATAGGCATCGTTAATGCGGCTAAAGTTATCTAAATTAATAATTAACAACACCAACGATTTACCTTGAGCCTGCAATGACTGCGAGTTACGCTGAAAATGCTCAATATCTTTTGGTAGTTGATCAAACAAAAAACGGCGACTTCTCAGCCCTGTTAGCTCATCAGAGTGACTAACAAGTTTAAGCTGAGAGTTTACTTGGTTTAATTTATCGTTTGCTTGGCGAAGCTCAAGGGTTCGCTCAGTAATAAGCCCCTCAAGAACCTGCTGCTTACGTCGCTCTTGAACTTTAAATACCCAAAACACCAAATAAAAGAGCAACACAAAACCACTGGTGATCAGTAATCTAAAATATATAGTTTCACCAAATCGTTCAGGCACCACAAAAGCGTATTCGGCCGATTGCGCTTTGCCCCAATCTTCACCTTGACGTTTTGTCTCTAATTCAAATAAAAACATACCTGCTGGTAAGTTAGTGTAAATTGCTTCTCGGCGGGTATTTGCATAGCGCCAATCATTATCAAGTCCATTGAGTTTATACCTAAACTCTATACTTGCAGGTGCATAATAATCGATAGCGGTATAGGTAAGCGTTACATCACGCTCGTCAGTTTTAAGTACTGGCTTTTTACCTAACGCAGCCGCAGCAAGTTTTCGTGATGGCGTGGTTAAAGTTTCTATAGTTGGTTTAAGTGAACGCAGCCCAAATAATTCTACGTCTTTAGGAATTTCTACAACGCCTTGCAAGCTGGGATACCAAATTGAATTATCCATATCAACCACCGCATCATGGCCTAAACCATTACAGCATTGACTTGCTTTACCATCGAGCTGTCGATCAAATGAAGAGATCACTTCCTCCACTTTTAGGCTTTCAATGTTGGCTTTGAATTGCTCAACTGGCATGCGATAAACCCCTTTCATGGTGCTTACCCAAATGCGTTTTGTAGTATCATCGTACTCAAGACTAAATATAGAACCATATGGCAGCCCATTGGCGGCATCTAATTGCTGCCACTGCCCTTGTCCACTGCGATAAAACAAACCATCGTTAAGCGAGCCAATTAAAATCCCCACGCCTTTAATGTGTAAAATGCTAGTAACGTACGCACTTTCCAAAGTGGTTTGGTCGCCTATTTTTTCTATCCCGCGTTCAGTAAAGTAATACGCCCCTTTACTGGTACCAATCACCCCAAAATTTGGTTTATCTAAAACATAGGTTACAAACTTACTGCCTAAAAAAGCATTGTACGCAAAAGGGTTTAACCCGTTGTAATTTAAACGATATAAGCCTCGCCCAGTGCCCACCCAAAAGCCGCCTTTAGTCGACGTACTAATAGCAAATACAGGATTATCACTTAGCGCACGGGCAGGGAAACTATATAAGGTATTCGACTCGTAGAAAAACAAACCTCTACCAGTGGCAACATAAAGACGATTGCCGTCAAACTGTAAGTCATGTACTGAGGCATTACCATACTTGGCACTGTTGATGACATTGATAAACGTTTTATCGGCATCGAAATAGCCTACGCCGCTTTTGTTGGCAATCCATAACTTACCATCTGGTGATTTACTAATGGCCATAACCGCTTCGGTCATTTTAGAAATGGCTGAATGGCGCTCTATTCGCCCTTCGTGAGCAAGCCAAAGTCCCTCACTAAAACTCGCTAACCATATATTATTTTCATCATCTCTAAATATATCGGCAAACCAAATACTTTGATCTAATTGACTGGGCTCAACCCATTGCCAATCATCCGACTTCCCTCTGAACAATAAGCGCCCATAAGTCGATACCCACAAGCCACCATTGCCATCACTCATAAACTTATAAACGGCTGAGTTGTTAGCGTTAGGCAGCGGAAATGGGCGTAGCTCATCATCTAAATCTAAAAAGTAAGCGCCTAGCTCAGAAGCAAGATATAAATTGCCATTTAAAAAGGATAAGTCGTGAACAATTGTTTGTGCTAAACGATCAGGCAAGGCCACTTTAGCGGTAAGCTCTAAGCGCAATTTAGAAAAATCAGACGCGCTTTGCGTCAAGCGCAATAAATTACGATCGTTAACCAGCCAAATTCCCTCTGGTGAGAGCGCCATTTTACTGACTGACCCTACTATTTGGGTGATCGCAGTGGCATTTACGATAGGGCTCGGATTGTTTAGCTGGTCGCGCAGCTCTATCTGGCCTCTGTCTATGTAATAAAGCCCATTAGCTGCTATCCAAATACTGCCTTTAGAGTCTTCAAGAATATCTCTAACAGGGCCTTTAATATTAAACTCTTGTGCGGTTAGCTTTTCTGGGTCTATAACAACGAGGCCGTTTTTCGTGCCTATCCATAATAGTCCTTGGCCATCAATCAGTAATTTATTGATGCCATTGCTGGGTAAAAACAGACTATTTTGAGTGTTGTAATTAGTAAAAGTGTTACCATCAAATCGGCTTAATCCGAATTGCGTACCAAGCCACATGTAGCCTTGGTTATCTTGCACCACACTTTTGAGGGATTGTGAGGGAAGTCCGTCTTTAATGTTCCATTGTTTAACTACGTAATCAGTAATTGAAGCCGTACTTGGCATGGCACACATCAAGAGTACACAAACCAATAAAAATCGCATCATAGTGCTGCCACCTAGTTAAACAAATAATAAATTAAAAGGGTAGTAAACCTACTTTTATCAATGCTTGCAAACAAATAAGCGAAAAAATACCTGCAAGTACATCATCGGCCATAATACCAAACCCACCATGAGCACGTTTATCAAGTATACGAATCGGCCCTGGCTTTGCTATATCAAAAAAGCGAAATAGTAAAAAGCCCACTAATAATGTTTGCCAATTCAGTGCTGCACCAATCATCGTTATATAGTAACCAGCGACTTCATCCCAAACAATAGCTGGATGATCATGAACTTGAAGGTCATCAGCTGTTTTTCCACATGCCCAAATACCAAATATACTGATCACCACCGCAAATACAATTTGTAACCATAACGGAAAATGCATGGTAATAAAAATAAATGGTAACGCCGCTAAAGTACCAAATGTACCAGGGGCTTTAGGCGCAAGCCCTGTACCAAAACCCAAACCAAAAAATTGATGTGGGCGTTTTAAATTAAATAATCGGTTTTTATTCAAACCTGCTCCTTGGAAAAGTGCTCAAAGCCTTTGTGCTCAAAAACAAACTTTTCACCTTGGTGTAATAATTCTATATTCCCGTCACCACTTTTGATTTGGCCGATACAGGTTGCTTCTACACCGTATTGGCGCAACTTAATATCGAGCATACTCTTATTACTGTCTGGGACAGTGTAAAGTAGTTCATAGTCATCGCCATAGTTGAGTATAAAAGGAAGCTGTTGCTCAAAATCAAGACTCGCTTGCATCGCATCAGAAGTAGGTACATTTTCAATATTGATTGTTGCACTGACCTGTGACAAATCCAAAATGTGACCTAAATCAGCAAGTAAACCGTCTGAAATATCAATAGCTGATGACGCTAAGCCACGCAAAGCTTGTCCGGCGGCCACGCGTGGCGTTGGAAAGTTTAAACATTTATTAATATGCTTTAAATGTTCAGGTGCAACTGGCAAACCTTGTTTTTTTGACTCAATTGCCAAACCAGCATCACCTAGCGGTCCGGTTACAAAAATCCAGTCGCCCACTTTTGCGCCACTTCGACGCAGTGCTTTACCTTCAGGAACCGTGCCTTTTGCACAAATAGTAATACTGAGTGGGCCTTGAGTCGTATCGCCACCAATAATTTGTACATTAAAGTACTCAGCAATTTCATGCATGCCGTCAGTCAGCTCTGCAATCCATTGTGGATCGATACTTGGCAACGTGAGTGCAACCGATACCCATGTAGGCTCTGCACCCATGGCAGCTAAATCACTTAAATTTACTGCCAGAGCTCGATGCCCTAATGCGCGAGGAGAGATATCATGAAAAAAATGCACCCCAGCAACTAAGGTATCTGTTGTTACAGCAAGCTGACAGTTTGCTGGTACTGTGACAAGCGCACAGTCGTCTCCAATCCCTAAATTAACATCGCGACGAGTGATACCGCGACCTTTAAAGTAGTGATTAATTAATTCAAATTCCTTCATACACAAAAAAGCCGACCTATGCCGGCTCTCCTTTTTAACGGTTATTTATAACAACTCACTGAAATTAATATGCAGCTTAAGTTGTTATGACTTGCGTAACTGTTTTACAGCTTTATCAAGTACACCGTTTACAAATTTATGGCTATCTTCAGCGCCAAACATTTTCGCTAATTCAATGCTTTCATTGATAGCCACTTTGTAAGGAACATCTTCACGAAATTTAAGCTCGTAGCTGCTTAAACGTAAGATTGCACGTTCAACTTCGTCTAATTCATCAAATGGACGAGTTAAATGAGGCGATACAGCTTCGTCTAGTTGCTTATGATTTACGGCAACTCCACGCGCTAAATCTTTAAAATATTCAACATCAATTTTAGTCACATCGTTTTCGATCAACATTTGTTGTTCGATATCGGCAATTGCATTGCCGCTTAATTGCCATGAATACACGGCTTGAAGTGCTAAGATACGTGCTTTACGTCTTGCTGCTGGTTTCACAAAAATTCCTTAAACTTAAATTTTATCTAACACATTAACCATTTCAAGCGCACCTAAAGCAGCTTCGCCGCCTTTGTTACCCATTTTGGTACCTGCGCGCTCAATTGCTTGCTCAATGCTTTCAGTGGTTAATACGCCAAATGCAACCGGGATATCATACTCAAGCGATACTTGTGCAAGCCCTTTATTTGACTCGCCAGCGACGAGATCAAAGTGAGGCGTGCCCCCTCTGATCACTACACCTAAGGCGATAATTGCATCATATTCTTTTTTTGCTGCAACGCGTTTCGCTGCTAAAGGTAATTCAACCGCACCGGGTACGTAAATCACGGTAATATCGTCTTCTGATACTCCACCAGTACGTTTTAGCTCATCAACAGCACCTGCAAGCAAGCTACTACCAATAAAGTCATTAAAACGAGAAATGACAATGGCAAACTTTTTGCCTGGAGCGTATTTATTACCTTCAATAATTTTCATTTGATAACCCTAAAAATAAGTTTAAGCGATTTCGGTTGCGCAAAAATTGATGCGCATTATACCACATAAATAAAATAATAACCTAGCGCGTAATTATTGTGGCTCTACGTAGTCAACCACTTCTAAATGGAACCCTGATAATGCATGGTATTTTTTAGGTAAACTCATCAAACGCATTTTTTGAATACCTAAATCAGCCAGAATTTGCGAACCCACACCTACGGTGCGCGAAGTACCTTGAAATTTACGTGGCGTCACATTTTCACCCGCATCAGCTGCGGCAAATGCTTTTACTGTGGCTTCTAACTCTTCAGTGCTTTCTTGCTTACCTAAGATGACTAAAGCGCCATTATGCTCAGCTATATACGCCATTGCTTGCGATAATCCCCAACTACGATCAGCATTACGATCAGAGAGTAAAATATCGTTAAAGGTACTTTGTAAGTGCACTCGCACTAACGTTGGTTCTTGTTGTTTTATTTCACCTTTAAGCAATGCATAGTGCAGCTGCCCGTCAATGGTGTCTTTGTAAGTTACTAAGTCAAATTCGCCATGCTCAGTTGGCAATTTACATTTTGCAACTTGCTCAATAGTGGTTTCATTTAAGTTACGGTATTCGATTAAATCAGCAATGGTGCCAATTTTAATATCATGTTGCTTAGCAAATACTTCTAAATCAGGGCGGCGCGCCATGGTGCCATCTTCATTTAGAATTTCTACAATCACTGATGACGGCTCAAGCCCCGCTAAACGCGCTAAATCACAGCCAGCTTCAGTGTGCCCTGCGCGCGTTAATACGCCGCCAGGTTGCGCCATAATAGGGAAAATATGCCCAGGCTGTACAATATCACTTGGTACTGCGCCTTTAGCAATGGCAGCTTGAACAGTACGAGCACGATCCGCTGCAGAAATACCTGTGGTAACCCCTTTTGATGCTTCAATCGACATAGTGAAATTAGTTGAGAATGCGGCACCATTATTTTTTACCATTAATGGTAAATCAAGCTGCGAGCAACGCTCTTGAGTCATAGTTAAACAAATTAGTCCACGGCCATGAGTCGCCATAAAGTTAATGGCTTCTGCACTAATGTGTTCAGCAGCAATAATTAAATCGCCTTCATTTTCTCTGTCTTCATCATCCATTAAAATAACCATTTTACCGGCTTTAATGTCATCAATTATTTCTTGTGCGCTGTTTAAATTCATAAGTTGCTCGTATAAGTTGTCAATGTCGTTATTTTATAAAGCCCGCTTTAGCGAGTAAGCTCATCGAAATATCTGAACCCTTAGGCTGCTCAGCCCCTCTAACTAGGCGCTCTAAATAACGTGCTATTTGGTCGACCTCTAAATTCACTTTGGTACCGACTTGAAAATCAGCTATGGTCGTTTGCCCGCTGGTGTGGGGCACAATCGTCAGTTTAAATTTATTACCTTCAACAGCATTAACCGTCAGGCTAATACCATCAATACAAACCGACCCTTTGTAAGGAATGTATTTCATTAAATTTTCATCGGTGGCTAACCAATATTCTGTTGCTCGCGCATTGGCATTAATTGCTGTGATAGTGGCAATACCATCTACATGGCCAGACACTAAATGACCACCGAGGCGCGAAACAGGTTGCATCGCCTTTTCTAGATTAACGGTTTGCCCTAATGCGTAATGTGCAAACCCTGTTAAGCTAATCGTTTCATTTGATAAGTCAGCACTAAAGCCGTCAATATGCTTATCAACAACCGTCAGGCAGACACCATTAGTTGCAATACTGTCACCTAACTTAACATCACTCATATCAAGGTTTTTACTTTGGATACGAATAGCTAAATCACCTTGTTTTTTTTGTAATAACGCAATTTTACCTGTCGCTTCAACTATTCCAGTAAACATAGTGCTACTCTTTATATAAAATGATTAATGAGCTTTTTTTAGTGCTGTGATACGTAAATCATCACCGATTGGCACACACTCATTAAAAGTTAAATTAATGGTATTTTGCATACTCATTAACTCTGGGAAATTTAGTAAACTTTTAGCATCGCTGCCCATTAATTTAGGAGCAATGTAAAAAACAAACTCATCAATTAAATCAAGTTCTGTCATTTTGCCAGCCAGTGTTGCTCCGGCCTCTAGCCACACATTATTAAACTGCAATTGGGCTAGCGTGTTTAACACGGCCAGTAAATCTACTTTATTATTATTTTCAGGTACTTCAATCTGTTTAACAAAATGAGGCCACTGATGCGATTTATCAACCTTGGTGGTAAATATTATCACCTCACTTTGAATTGAAAATAAGGCAAGATCAGGGGTAAGTCTATTTTGTGAGTCAATAACAACGCGAACCGGTTGGCGCAGTGGTAAATCAGTTGGTAAAGAATACGGTAACTCTTCTGGGCGCACATTTAATTTTGCATCATCCATTAATACCGTATCGGCACCGGTTAAAATTGCACAGTTTTGTGCTCGGTATAGTTGCACATCTTGGCGCGCAGCGGGGCCTGTTATCCATTTACTTTGGCCGTTTTTAAGCGCCGTTTTACCATCAATACTGGCGGCCATTTTGCAAGTCACAAAGGGTAACCCCTGCTCCATGCGCTTAAAAAACCCAAGGTTTAATGCGCGAGCTTGCGCTTCAAGTAATCCGTGAGCAACTTCTATACCAGCATCCGCTAAAATTTTCAGACCTTTGCCTGCAACTTGCGGGTTGCTGTCAACCATTGCGGCAATCACTTTTTTAACACCGGCTACTTTTAGCCCTTCAGCACAAGGCGGTGTTCGACCATAATGACTGCAAGGCTCTAGGGTTACATAAGCGGTTGCGCCTTTGGCATTTTCGCCAGCCATAGCCAGTGCGTTTACCTCTGCATGACCTTGGCCCGCTAACTGATGAAACCCTTCACCTATTACTTTATTGTTTTTTACGAGTACGCAGCCAACATTAGGATTAGGGGTTGTCGTAAAGCGCCCTTTTTTTGCCAGTTCAATAGCGCGAGCCATGTAGCGTTTATCATCCTCTGAAAACGAACTTTGCTTGGTCATTACTATTCCCCTAAGCGGGCTATTTCTTCACCAAATTCGCGTATATCTTCAAACGAGCGATATACAGAGGCAAATCTTACATAGGCCACTTTATCTAACTTTTTAAGCGCTTCCATAATGCACTCACCCACCAAATGGCTAGACACTTCGCGTTCGCCAGTGGCTCGCAGCTGCGACTTAATAATATTAACCACTTCGTCAACTTGCTCAGTGCTTACGGGGCGTTTTTCGAGGGCGCGAGTTAAGCCATTTAGTAACTTATCTTCATTAAACGGTTCGCGGCTGCCATCTTGCTTGATGACCCGTGGCATCACTAATTCAGCCCCTTCAAAGGTGGTAAATCGTTCGTGGCACTCATTACATTCACGACGTCTACGTACTTGGTGTCCCCCGCCGACAAGGCGAGAATCAATAACTTTAGTATCTTTGGCGGTGCAAAATGGGCAATGCATAACTGTGTGTTTCCGTTTTAAAAACAAAAAATGGCCGCTATTATAGCGGCCATTATCATAACAAAAATGTGTGCAGTTGTGATCTAAATTACTATTTTACTCTTGGATTAAGCGTAAACAGGTAATTTTGCACAAATTGCTTTCACTTTTTCTTTTACTTGCGCTTGTACTGACTCATCTTCGATGTTGTCTAGTACGTCACAGATCCAGCCCGCTAACTCTTTTGACTCTGCTTCTTTAAAGCCACGACGAGTGATTGCTGGTGAACCAATACGCAAACCAGAAGTAACAAATGGTGAACGTGGATCGTTCGGTACTGAGTTTTTGTTAACCGTGATATTCGCATTACCTAGGGCAGCATCTGCATCTTTACCTGTGATATCTTTATCGATTAAATCAAGTAAGAATAAGTGGTTGTCAGTTTTACCCGATACTACTTTGTAGCCGCGCTCTTGTAATACGGCAACCATTGCTTGTGCATTTTTAACAACTTGTGCTTGGTATGTTTTAAACTCAGGTTGAAGTGCTTCTTTAAATGCGACCGCTTTAGCAGCAATAACATGACATAAAGGACCACCTTGGCCACCTGGGAAAACAGCGCTGTTTAGCTTTTTGTAAATTTCTTCATCGCCACACGCAGAAATGATTAAACCACCGCGAGGACCCGCTAATGTTTTGTGTGTTGTGGTTGTTACAACGTGAGCAAATGGCACCGGGCTTGGGTAAACACCCGCAGCAATTAAACCTGCAACGTGCGCCATATCAACAAATAAGTATGCACCTACTTTGTCTGCAATTTCACGGAACTTAGCCCAGTCAACAATACCTGAATAAGCAGAGAAACCCGCAATAATCATTTTTGGTTTGTGCTCAAGTGCTAACGCTTCAACTTGTGCGTAATCAATTTCGCCAGTTTCTTCGTTAAGGCCATACTGAATTGCGTTGTATGTTTTACCAGAGAAGTTAACGTGTGAGCCGTGCGTTAAATGACCACCGTGCGCTAGGCTCATGCCTAATACAGTATCAAGTGGGCTTAAAAGAGCTTGGAAAACAGCAGCATTCGCTTGTGAACCGGCATGAGGCTGTACGTTTGCGTAATCTGTACCAAATAATTCATTTGCGCGGTCAATAGCAAGTTGCTCAACCACGTCTACGTGCTCACAGCCACCGTAGTAACGTTTGCCCGGGTAACCTTCAGCGTATTTGTTAGTCAGCTGAGAACCCTGCGCTTCAAGTACGCGTGGGCTACAGTAGTTTTCAGATGCAATTAACTCAATATGCTCTTCCTGACGTGATGTTTCTTTGCTCATCGCGTCAAATAACTCTGGATCAAAGTCCGAAATATTCATGCTACGTTCTAACATTGGGGTCTCCTGGGCAACGTGTATGGGTATTTTTTAGAGGCTTTATTGTACGCTTAAAACGACGTTTTGCCTACGCTCTTAAGTTGAGGATATTTAAACAGGGATTGAAACTATTTCACAGCATTTTGATGATGATATTTTTTTATAAACTAATAACAATTTTAAATGAATTTTATTTACTACATTTATATAGCTTATGCGTTATGTCTAAAGCGATGCATAAACAAACAAAAAAAGCGGCCTAAGCCGCTTTTATTATCGGCCTTTTTTAGGCAAGCTTTTTAAACAATTCTGTACGCAAAACAGCATAATCGTTGTGCATATCAGTGGCTAAACACGGTTTTGCTAATGCATCAGCTAACGGCTTTGGCATATCTAATTCAACATTAAGGATATCCTCAACGCTGTCTTTAAATTTGGCCGGATGCGCAGTCGCTAAAAAAACCCCCACAGCATCTGCCGCCTTATTTTCTACAAGACCTTGGTAAGCAATTGCGGTGTGAGGCTCTGCAATATAGCCAAGCTGTTGAATTTTTTTCATCACTGTTTGTGTTTGCTGTTCATCAACACTCACCGAATAAAAGTTATCATAACTAAACCAGTTATTATCTAACATTGATTGCACACGTGGCCAGTTATTAGGTTTACTCACATCCATTGCATTTGAAAGCGATTCAATTGTCGCATTAGGCGTCCAATTTTTATCAAGCATAAAGCGCGGTACTGTGTCGTTTTGGTTTGTAGTCGCGCTTAGTTTACCTACAGGCATACCAATAACCGCGCCAATCATAGCCGCACACACATTACCAAAGTTACCACTCGGTACTGAAATATGCGCTGTAGCACGCTTTTCTTTTGGCAGCTGTGCAATGGCTTCAAAGTAATAACATACCTGCGCGACTAAACGGCTAATGTTAATTGAATTTGCTGAGTTTAAACCTAACTTCGATTTTAGCTCTTCATCTAAAAATGATTTTTTAACCAACTCTTGGCAATCATCAAAACTACCCTCAATCGCATAACAGTGAATGTTGTCACCAAGCGTTGTAAATAACTTTTGCTGCGCTAATGAAATTTTACCTTTAGGGTATAAAATAACGACATCAATATTTGGTTTGTTATAAAAAGCATGCGCTACGGCAGCCCCGGTATCACCCGATGTTGCAGTTAAAATAGTGACTTTTTCACCTTGATTAAATTGCGCCAAGCACTCGGCCATAAAACGGCCACCAAAATCTTTAAATGCCAGTGTTGGGCCGTGAAATAACTCTAAGCAATAGGTATTATCTTCAACTTCCACCAGCTTAACCGGAAAGTTAAACGCATTCTTAACCATCTGGGCAACAGTATCACTTGGTAGCTCGTCACCAATAAGGTGCGATAAAATTTTGCCGCTGCGAGTAACAAAGTCCATATCTAGTAATGCATCAACATCACTTAATGGCGCTAACGACTCTGGAAAAAACACACCTTGATTACGCCCTAGTCCTGTTTTTACAGCTTCAACAAACGACACTTTTTGTGAATATTCTTTTAAATTATGTAATTGCATGACTCTTTATCCTATAAAACATTTAATTGACGCGTGCCGTCGTTATCTAATTTACAAATATGGCAAAAGCCTTGCTCGTTGATGTAATTTTCCTCTAGCCACTGCGCGCATTGCTCTGCCGCTTCAAGTGTTTTACATACACTAAACAAGGTCGGCCCTGCGCCTGAAATACTCACAACTTCAGCACCCAGTGCTGGTAAGCTTGCTTTGGCATCACTAAAGCCGCTTATAAGTGGCGCACGGTATGGCTCTGCTATTTCGTCTTTCATAATGCTTAATGCATCATCAAAACGCCCTGTTAACAGTAAGCTACTAAACGCCGATAAACGCTGAGCAAATTCAACCCCCGCATGCATGCTGAGCTCTTTTGGTAAAACAGAGCGTGCCTTTGCAGTATTGAGCGAAAAACCCGGAAATGCGGCAACGTAATACCAGCTTTCATCAATAGGTAAAGCAATAGATTTATCAGGAATTAAATCACCGGTTAACTGTAAGCCACCTAAATAACACGGTGTGATGTTATCGTAATGGCGCCCCCCACTTACAACGGCTTCAAAATCTGCCATAAGCTCAATGAGCTCTACTTGGCTTAAATTAGTTTTGGCAAATTTATCCAGTGCTGCAAATGTCGCCACCACAGAGCAAGCACTTGAGCCTAATCCCGAACCAATCGGCAAATTTTTCCTAAGTTCGAGCTTTACCGCAGGCATATCAGGCGCAACATGCGCTCTAAAGTGCACTAAACACTGATACGCTAAATTTTCTTGCGCATCACTAGGTAGCTTATGTGCATAGTCGCCTGTACAAATAAATTCATCACTCGATGCGGCACTAACAACCGCCACATCACCCAATAAACCGCCATCAATGGGCGCAAGTGCGGCGCCCAGCGCATCAAAGCCAACGGCAAAATTACCAATAGACGCCGGAGCATATACTTCAATCATGACTGACTCCTAGCGAGATAATGTTTTTAATATGTCTGCAAATACACCCGCAGCCGTTACTGCAGAGCCAGCCCCATAACCACGAATTACAAACGGACGCGGTTGGTAGTATTGGCTTAAAATAGCCAGCGCATTTTCACCATCACGAATAACATTCAATGCATGTGATGAATCTACCGCTTCGATTCCGACCTTACAGTGACCATTTTTAATTGTGCCTACATAGCGAAGTACTTTACCTTCACTTGCTGCACTTTGAACACGGTCGTTAAAACCAGCATCTAAGCTAGGTAATTTCGCCATAAACTGCTCAACATTGTCACCTTGGGCAAAACCTGGCGGTAAAACCGACTCCACTTCAATATCGCTAAGCTCTAATTTCATACCGGCTTCGCGTGCAATGATCAGTAATTTACGTGCTACGTCAGTTCCCGATAAGTCATCGCGCGGATCGGGCTCTGTAAACCCGCTTTCTTTGGCTTTAATTGTTGCTTCAGAAAGTGATAAACCATCTTCTAGTGCACCAAACATGTATGAAAGCGAACCTGATAAAATACCACTAAACTCAAGTAACTCATCACCTGCACCAAACAACGATTGCAAATTATCGATTACAGGTAAACCTGCACCTACGTTAGTTTCGTATAAAAACTTACGATTATTTTTATGTGTTGCTGCAATTAAATCTTGGTAATACGTATATGAGCTCGTGGTGGCTTTTTTATTGGCAGCCACGACATGAAAACCTGCATTTAAAAAATCTACATATTGTGCAGCCAAGGCATCTGATGAAGTACAGTCAACTAGCACTGGATTAACTAAATGATTTTGCTTAACAAACTGCTCGACCAATTTTAAATCAAACGCTTGCTCTGACTGCGCCAGTTTTTGCTGCCAATCATCAAACGCAATCCCCTCACCATCAAGGTGTAATTGACGAGAGTTGGCAACACCATATAGGTTTAATTTAATATTACGCTTTTCAAGCCATGCTTGTTGACGCTCAAGTTGGTTAATTAGCTCTTGGCCGACTAAGCCACAGCCCAATAAAAACACATCAATTGAAGGCACATGAGTAAAGAAGTTTTCATGGCAAATTTTAACCGCGTCATTACATAATTCACCGTCAATAACGGCTGAAATAGCACTTTCTGTTGAATCTTGCGCTATGGCAACAATGTTTACTTGCGCTTGTGCAAGCGATGCAAAAAACTTAGCCGCTAAACCCTTGTGGGCACGCATGTTATCACCGACTAACGTTACTATTGCTAAATTACGTTGCACATTTACCGGCTCAATGAGCCCCGCTTTTGACTCTAAATCAAAGGCTACTTGCAACGCACTTAACGCTAGATTTAAATCGCTTTCATGTACACAAAAGCTAATGCTAAATTCACATGATGACTGGGTAATGAGTACAATTGACACGTTATCATGCGCCAATGCATTAAATACTTTCGATGCCATGCCCACTTTACCTTTCATGCCTGGGCCTGAAACGGTCAGCATAGCTAAATTTTGTAGGCTTGAGAGTGCTTTTACTGGTTCATCAGATACCGTATCGTTACTAATTAGTGAGCCTTGCGCATCTGGGTTATGAGTGTTTTTAATTTCGCATGGCACCCCTGCTTTTGCACACGGTAGGATAGTTTTAGGGTGCAATACTTTAGCGCCAAAATAAGAAAGTTCCATCGCTTCTTTATAAGACAGGAAATCAACCTTAGTGGCTTTTTTGATATAACGCGGATCGGCGCTGTATACACCATCAACGTCAGTCCAAATTTGACACACTTGCGCCTCTAAACACGCCGCAGCAATCGCCGCCGAGTAGTCAGACCCATTACGACCAAGCGTTGTGAGCTCCCCTTCATCATTACTTGCGGTAAAGCCCGGCATAATATAAACCGTCGCAGGGGATTCTTTTAACACGGCTTGAAAACGTGCTTTACTGGCCACTAAATCCGCTTCTGCGTCTATGTATCCGCCGGTTGAAACAATACAATCTGTTGCTTGTAAATAATGCGCGTTATGATCGGCTAATAGACTTTGCATTAGCGATACGCTAACACGCTCACCAAAGCTAATAATGAATGCTCTGACCTTATCAGGGCAGCACTTTATCAGTGCAATACCATCAAGCTTATTTTTAAGTTCGTTAAAGTCAGGCCAGTTTTGAACTGCTCCTTGCTTTTCCTCTACCGCTGCTTTGAGCATGTTGCATCGGCTAGTCAGTGAATGCCATTGTTCGCTAAAGTCATGCCCCTGCTCTGCAGTACTAGCTAAATTAACTAACGAGTCAGTCATGCCTCCTGGGGCTGACAGTACCAGCAACATTTCATCTTTTAATTGTGCCTTAGCGAGTGCAGCAACTTGCTCTAAACAGGCAAAATCAGCGAGCGATGAGCCGCCAAATTTTAATACGCGCATTTTTTATGTTTCCTCATTCCATAAAACGAAAAAAGGCCTGTGTTCTAAGTGAACACAGGCCTTTAAATTTGTTGCACCGACCTATGCCACTATCCAGTAAGAATGGTGGTTGTAATAATAATGGTCGTTACAAGACTAAATGTTTTCATAAGCTTAAGACTGCCTTAACAAAGGCTATTCTGTCAACCCTAAATTAGCAGATAAAACAGTCTTTTTCATCATGAAATTTATTAATAAATGCCAAACTTATGCAAAACTGTACTCAGTTGCGTTTTATTAATTGGCTTATGAATAAAATCGATTGCGCCTAGTTGCGCGACACGTGCTTGCATTTTTTGTTGGATATCAGCAGAGATCACTAATACATAAGACTCTATTTTAGAAATTTTGATTTGCTCAAGTACTTCAATACCATCAACTTCAGGCATGGTTAAATCAAGACACAGGAGATCGAAATGCCTTTGACGCAATTGCTCCAATGCCTCTTTACCGTTAGTTGCTTGCTGAATATCGGCATCAATACATTCTTTTAAACAGCGCATTACCTGTTTGCGAGCAACGGTGGAATCATCACAGACTAAAATAGAAAAACGCATCATAATGACTCATTAATTAAACTCATACAAAACACCTAAACCCACTGTAAAATTAGTTGGTTGCCCAATCCGCAACAGTCAAAATTATAACCAAATTAGCAACGAGCAGATTATTTATTGTAACTTTTATAAACGTTATCAATAAAATGCTTAATTGCACAATACAAATTAGTAAATTAACTATTTCCAAGTAAAAAACAGCCTATCCAAACAAACGGTACTCAAATAGAAACCCAATGCATATAGAACAGAATGATTGCTTATTTAACAACGCTAAATAGCAATATTATAAAATATATGTTTATTTTTAATCATTTATTAACTAATGTTTATAAGCGTACATTAACAGTTGAATAATTTAAGGAAATATAAGCCTCCCATGCCGCAAAAAAGTCTTTCAACAAAGTTACTCACTCGGGTTTTATCAGTTTATTTTATACTGACCTTTGTGGTGACCTGCGGGCAAATTTTCGCAGAGTACGTCAATACTAAAGATTACATACGCGATGAACTTGGCACATTACAAAAGACCTTTGGTAGAAGTTTAACCCGAGCAATTTGGGAGCTAAATATAAAGCAAACCACCACAACCGCCGAAGGATTACTCGATATACCTATGGTTGAGGGGGTTATTATTCGTGACGATAATGGCGCTATTATTTCTCAATTAGGCCGCGCGCTAAATATTCACAATCTTTACAGCCAGCAACTTGTGCAAGAAGATGTCATGGTAGAGGACACCAAAGCCGGTTTATTTGGCTATACATTCCCACTTATTTTTGAGTTTTCAGGACGAGCAACGCAAGTAGGCGATGTTACTTTATTTTCTAGTCGCGATGTAATTTTTAGTCGCATTATGCTCTCTATCTACTTTTTGATTGGTAATGCCATGATTAAAACAACCTTTTTAATCATCTTATTTTTAATTGCATTTAGAAAGTTACTCACCGAGCCCCTTACTCAATTAACCGAGCAAATTGAATACCTTGAGTTAGAAGAGCTTGATGGTCAACAGGTTAAAATAGTCACCGATGAAAATAACGAGCTTAAAGTAATGGAACGCTCTTTTAACAATCTGATTTCGAAGGTTGTTGAGTATAAAAAAGAGTTAAAACAAACTCAGCATGACCTAATTGAAAGCAATCAAAAACTGGACCAACAAAACTTACAACTTGAACAGGATGTTGCGCGTAAAACATCAAATTTAAGCCAAGCAATGATCGATCTGCAGCAACAAAAATATGAACTAGAGCGACAAAAAGCAGTATTAACAGAAGAAGTCGATTTACGAAAGCAAACCGAACAAGAACTGTTAAGCAAGCAAACTCAGCTGCAAAGCTCGCTCGATGAATTAAGCTTTGCGCAAGAGCAACTGGTTGGCTCAGAAAAAATGGCGGTATTAGGCGGCTTAGTGGCGGGGATCACTCATGAAATTAATACCCCTATTGGTATTGGCGTTACTGCCACCTCTTTTTTACAAGAGCGATTAACCGAAATAGAAACTGCGTATAAAAATAAATCATTATCGTCTGCGGCTTTAGAAGGCTTTATTAATGATGCAGCGCAAAGTGCTCAACTACTCTCTCACAACTTAGAACGTGCCTCAGATTTAATAACCAGCTTTAAACAAATTGCGGTAGATCAGGCCAGTGAAGCTCTAAGAACAATTAATTTTAAAGACTACATCAACGAAGTTATACGCTCTTTGCACCCACAAATTAAAAAAACATCTCACAGCATTCGTCTACATTGCCCAGATGATTTAATTATTAACTTACCTGCGGGAGTCATTAGTCAAATATTTACGAACCTAATTATGAACTCATTAGTGCATGGTTTTGAAAATATAAACAGCGGCCAAATCACCATAGATGTAAATACTGATGAAAACGACCTCATCATTAATTATCAAGATAACGGTTTAGGTTTAAAACCGGCTCAACTAAAGCGTTTATTTGACCCATTTTTTACCACCAAGCGTGATGAGGGTGGCAGCGGCTTAGGTGCCCATATTATTTTTAATTTAGTAAAACAAACGCTCAATGGTAAAATTGAAGTAAGTAGTGAGCCTGGGCAAGGGTTACACTACCGTATTTCGTTCCCTAAAAACATGTCATCTCCCCTGCCACTTTTTAAACTCGATTAAGCTAAATCAGCCGTTTCTAGAAGCGGCTTTTATTGCTATGATTGCACAAATTTTTTAAATGGATCATTCCCCTATGTGGTTTAGTAACCTTATATGCTATCGCTTTAAACAAGACGTTTCATACACACAAGAAGACTTTGATAAGGCATTAGAGCAAGATCTATTTCGTCCTTGTACTGGCCAAGAGTTGGCAACATTTGGTTGGACAAAAGCATTTGGTAAACATGGTGAAACTCTTTCTCATTTCTCACAAAAAAGTATTTTAGTGTGCGCTAAACGTGAAGAAAAAGTATTACCAGCCTCGGTAATAAATGAGCTGGTAGCAGAAAAAGTTGATCAGATTGAAGCCGAAGAAAATCGCCCAGTAAAGAAAAAAGAAAAAGATGAACTAAAAGAAAACATCTTACACACCTTATTGCCACAAGCATTTAAAAAATCGAGCTTGCAGTTTGCTTTTATAGACCAAGAAAATGGGTGGGTGGTAGTTAATAGTGCAAGCTTTAATAAAGCAGAGGAACTACTTGCTCTATTACGTAAATCATTAGGGACATTACCCGTTGTTCCTGCGTTTGCTAATTATGATTTAGACGTATTTTTAACTGACTGGCTTACTAACTTTAGTACTCCAGAAGGCTTTGCAATTGGATCAGACGCTGAACTTGAAGAAGCTGATGACAGTGGTGCTCAGGTAAAACTCAAAGGCCATGACCTATCGTGTGACGAAGTGAAGTCGCACCTTGAAAGTGGTAAGCGCGTTACTAAGCTTGCCCTTGATTGGCAAGAGCGCGTTAAATTTATGCTACAAAACGATGGCTCAATTAAACGTTTAAGCTATTCAGAAACACTTAAAGAAGAAAATGCCGATATTCCTAAAGAAGATATGGCGGTTAAACTAGATGCTGATTTTATTCTTGCATCTGAAGAAATTAAGCAATTGCTAGAAGAGCTTACACAGGGCTTAGGTGATGCTGACGATTTAGCGTAAAAGCTTTATTAAATAGTATTAAAAATAAAAGCACGATATTAATCGTGCTTTTTATTGTTCAAAAACAAGTTATACCAATTGCATTAAATTAGTGATCTATTATAGCGACAAAGAAATAAGTCGATAACAAGGCAAAAATTATGATACATAGTTGTTCTATATAAATAATTTTTAACGCAGGTAGCGGATTATTTAATACGCTAGAATAATCATGTTTTTAATAAAATTGGTATTAACTAAACATTTCTTTTACGTCTTCAACCATATGCAAATACTCTTCACTCTCTAACATTTCTAATGAAGGAAATATGCCTTTATCAATATACGTTTGCAGCGCTGCTGACTTATCAGATACTTGTAAGGTTCCCTCAAGGATTGCACCAACACGAATAAAGTCGATATAACTCACCTCAGCAGTACGATGATTCACATCTGCCCAGTGCTGCGCGACCTCAACAAACACATCAGGAAATTCCCATGCTTTCATGATTGAACCACCAATTTTACCACTTAAACGTTGAATCGCATGGGCTAAAAAGCTGGGGCTTGCAAACACTTCAGGGTGACGCTCTGCTTCAGTTAAAATGGGTAACACCCCAATATTATAAACTAATGAAGCTAATGTAATGGCATCGCGATTTAGCGATGTATGGGTATTTCTTTTTAAGTAAAACTCCATTAATGAAATAGAGTGCGAGGCCACATGCAGCGTTTTATGCCACGCCTTTCCCATGTAGCCTTTTATTAACTCGTTGTTAGATACAAATAACTGCTCCATCGCCATGGCTGTGGCAATATTTTTTATTTGCCTAAGCCCAATACGTGTTACGGCTTGGTGCAAGTTAGACACCTTTACAGCTCGGCCCATAATTGCACTATTTGCGACTTTGATCATCCGCGCCGACAATGCAGGATCATGTGCTATCACATCTGACATTTGCATCAAATTAACATCGGGGTTATCTGCGGCTTGGCGAACCTTAATCGCTACCTCAGGTAACGTAGGCAACACCAGTGTGTCGTTGTTAATTCTGTCAACTAAAATAGTGAGTAAGGCATTTTCTGTAGACATAAAATATTCCTTTGCTTAATGACCTACACTTTACAGCAAGTCTTATATTATTAATTATTTCAAAGCTTAGTAGTATTAAACATATACCCAAAGTAGAAAAAATTGTAGATAATTATTGATTATTTACCAGCGGCCCTTCAATAGTGCACTCTAACGTCTAATACTTGCTATTTGCTAGTATGTTTTGCTTTAATGCAAGCATGCTAAGGCACACTAATACTCATTCAGTACCTTAACTTACAGTATACAAGTTATAAAATAGACTTTTTAAAGGCAATATAATGATCTTAAATAAAATTAGCCAAGCAATACTGCTCTCTGGCATCGTTTTTCTTAGTGCCTGTTCTGAGCAAGCACCGTCTTCAAACAATACGCCGCAAAGCTCAGCGCCAACGGCTTCTCAAGCGCCTTCAGGGCCAACACTCGTTAATATTGACCGTCAACGCTTAGACATATACACAGACTTTAGCTTACAAAGCGATTTGTCACACTTATCTGAGAACCAAAAAGCCATGGTTGCCAAGCTTATTGATGCTTCAAAAATTATGGACGATTTATTTTGGAAACAAGCATTTGGTGAAGATAAACAAAGCTTTTTAGCACAATTAGATGATGAAAAAGTACGTCAGTTTGCTGATATTAACTACGGCCCATGGGATCGCTTAAATGGCGATGAAGTATTTTTATCTGGCTATAAAGAAAAGCCGCTTGGGGCAGGTTTTTATCCGGCCGACATCACCAAAGAAGAGCTTAATAACGCTGATGTAAAAGATAAAACAGGGCTTTACTCACTTATTAAACGCGATGAACTAGGTAATTTATACAGCACGCCTTATTCAGAAGAATATGCCGTAGAACTTGCCCAAGCAGCTAAGTTACTTAGAGACGCTAGCAAATTAGCTGACGACAAAGAATTTGCCAACTACCTAAACTTACGAGCTGACGCAATACAAAGCGATGATTTCCAAGCCTCTGACTTTGCTTGGATGGATATGAAAAATAATCCTATCGATGTTGTTATTGGCCCAATTGAAAACTACGAAGACCAATTATTTGGTTATCGTGCTGCCTATGAATCGTATGTACTAATTAAAGATTTAAAATGGAGCGAACGCCTGGCTAAATTTGCTGCCTTTTTACCTGAGCTGCAAAAAGGCTTACCTGTTGATAGCAAGTACAAGCAAGAAGTACCAGGCTCAGATGCTGACTTAAATGCCTACGATGTTGTTTATTATGCTGGGCACTCAAATGCCGGCAGTAAAACCATTGCAATTAACTTACCAAATGATGAGCAAGTTCAGCTAGAAAAAGGCACACGTCGCTTACAGCTTAAAAATGCAATGCGAGCGAAATTTGATAAAATTTTAGTCCCTATCGCAGAGCAGTTAATTGTGCCAGAGCAACGTAAACACATTACCTTTGATGCATTTTTTGCTAACACTATGTTCCATGAAGTAGCTCACGGTTTAGGTATTAAAAATACTATTACCGGCAAAGGTACCGTTCGCCAATCTCTACAAGAGCATGCTAGCGCCTTGGAAGAAGGTAAAGCAGATATTCTTGGTCTGTACATGGTTGAACAGTTACTTAAAAAAGGGGAAATCACTGAAGGGACGTTAGAAGATTACTACACCACCTTTATGGCGGGTATTTTCCGCTCTGTGCGTTTCGGTGCATCAAGTGCACATGGTAAAGCAAACATGATCCGCTTTAACTTTTTTGCTCAAGAAGGTGCCTTCTCTAAAAATGAAGACGGCTTGTATAGCATCAACATGGATAAAATGGGCGACGCTATGGCTAAATTATCGCGCCTTATTTTAACCCTGCAAGGTGACGGTGATTACGAAAAAGTTGATCAACTGATTGCAACTCATGGCGATATTAAAGCGGAACTAGCTAAAGATTTAGAAAAGTTAAGCAAAGCGAACATCCCTGTAGATGTAACCTTCAAACAAGGTAAAGATGTACTTGGCCTTAATTAATATGCGCTAAATTAGCTCACATAAAAAAGCGTTACACTGTAACGCTTTTTTTATCTAGGGTCTGTTGACCTTTGCGGATTAAAATTTGTTCAAACTAGGGGCGGTTTAATCGCGGCGCGAGGTTTGTAACCTAGTGGGCTAAGTAAAAACCGAGCAAAGCTTCCGCGTCCTGCTCACGCCCCTTACCTACATCCATGTAGGCAACAAATAGTAAATCGCCCGAGGCAGAACCCTTCGGGCAGCGCCTGTTTGGCATTGATGCTGCGTTATCGCCTATTTATGGGGAATAACACCACATAGGCTCTGCCTTGCCTAAATACCAAACAGACTGCTGCAAATTCAACCTTGAAAGGTCAACAGACCCTAATTACTTATCAGTCTAATTATTTATCACTCATCACTTTACGAACAACCGGCTCAAGGCTTGCCATTCCCCACTGCTTGCCTGTTTCAATTGCAGACTCAATATCAGCGCCTTGCTGATGGGCTGAAATAGCCATTAGCGCACCAACACGATTACTGCTCGCACAATGAACAACCACTGACTCACCTTTAAGTTCTTCTAAAAGGCTAGCTAATCGTTTTGCATTGTCGATGTTTACATCTTGTGCACCTGCAATCTCAATTGCGTGGTAATTCATTCCTAAAGAATTGACTAACGCGCCTTCATCCCAGTCTTGCTCATCTGCTGCACGTAAATTAATAACATGCTTAACATTAGCTTGTGATAGTTGCTTAAACTGCGCATCACTGGGCTGCGCTGCTGAAAAAACCAAGTTGTTATGTGCTGCAAAGTTTTTAATATTAGCGTTATTTACCACATCTATAGCTACTGGCTGCTCGCCCGCTATCACTGTTGACACTGCAATGGCTGCAATAAATACACTTGTACAGAGTTGTTTGATTAATTTCATACTATCCCCTCAAAGTAACTCATTTTGATTTTTAAAAATGCGCTTTTAATTGCTCTATCTGCTCATTAGTATAAGGCACACTCGGAAACTTGCCCCATACCGGCGCAGGCCATGCAATATCTGTTTTAAAACGCGCGATATGATGAATATGTAGTTGTGGCACCATATTACCCAATGCGGCTACATTTAACTTATCAGGATTAAACACCTCCATTAACAAATGACTGAGTTTCGCTGACTCGTGTAAATAAGTAATTTGTTGCTGCTCGGTTAAATCAATAATCTCTTTTAAGCCCGCTATTCTGGGGACCAATACAAACCAAGGATATTGGCTGTCGTTTAATAGTAACACCTTACAAAGTGGCCAATCAGCCAGTTCAATACAATCTCTTTTCAGTTCAGGTGCTAAGATAAATGATGTTTTGCTCATGTTAAAGTCCTTAGATTATTTTACCGCACACTTTATAGCATTTAGTTGCAGTTGCACACGCTTGTGCTTTACCATCGAGATAATTTTATGTAAGTAAAGGCAATCCTGTGTTAAAAAAACTAAAACACCTCTCACTGGCAATTCCCCTACTCGCGGGCGCATTAAGCGCAGAAGCTGAGCCGCTAACGCTTGAGCGTATATTTGATGATCCGAGCTTAGCAGGCAAATCTCCGGTACAACTTAAGTTTTCGCCTGATGGTAGCCGGGTTACCTACTTACAAGGTAAAACCGATGACTATAACCGCTACGATTTATGGGAATATAATTTAAAAGATAATACCAACCGGTTGTTAGTTGATTCGGCGCAGTTATTTTCAGGCCCAGAAAATCTCTCCGATGAAGAAAAAGCACGCCGCGAACGCCAACGTATTTTTGGAAAAGGTATCCTTGAATATAAATGGTCAAAAGATGGGAAAGCACTGTTATTCCCTCTTAATGGCGATCTTTATTACTATGACTTAGATGCTAAAAATAGTAAAAAGCTGACTAACACAGACGCATTTGAAACCGATGCGCGTTTCTCTCCAAAAGGAAATTTCGTATCCTTTATCCGAGAGCAAAACCTATATGCACTAGAGCTGGCTTCAGGTAAAGAAATTCAGTTAAGTAAAGATGGCGGTGGCGTAATTAAAAACGGCATGGCCGAATTTGTGGCGCAAGAAGAAATGAGTCGTATGACCGGTTATTGGTGGGCAAATGATGAATCTAAAATCGCCTTTACTCGCGTTGATGAAAGCCCTGTTCAAGAAGCGATTCGTAACGAAATTTATGCTGATGAAGTAAAACTATTTAACCAGCGTTATCCATTTACTGGCACCAATAATGTTGACATTCAACTTGGGGTGGTAAAGCTTAATGATCAAGCAGTTGACTGGATTGACTTAGGCGACGATAAAGATATTTATATTGCCCGCGCTAAGTGGCTAAACGACAGCAATACGCTCTCTTATCAATGGCAAAACCGCTCGCAACATAACTTAGAACTACGTTTTTACAACACTAAAACAAAACAGCAAACCGTTGCTTTAACTGAAAAAAGTGATACCTGGATCAACTTGCATTTTGACCTTGAATTTTTAAAAGATAAAAAGCATTTTGTATGGGCCTCAGAGCGCGATGGATTTAAGCACCTTTATTTATATCGTAATAACGGCCAACTTATCCGCCAGATTACCGCAGGTGATTGGGTCGTAGATAGCCTAAAAGGGATAGATGAAAAAAATGGCGTTGTTTACTTTGCTGCACGTAAAGATACCCCGCTAGAGAGCCATTTATACAGTGCGCCTTTATTTAAAAAAGGGGGTATGAAGCGCATTACTGAAAAAGGCCAATACCATAATGTCGTTCTAGCGAAAGATAATAAAACTTTCATTGATAATAGCTCATCGGTTAATAAGCCAAATTCAGCTGCACTGCGCAAAATTAATGGTGAGTTTATTACGTGGCTTGAAGAGAATAAGCTTGATGACTCTCACCCACTTACCCCGTATCTAACTGATTTAGCCCAGCCCGAATACGGAACAATTACCGCTGAAGACGGCCAAATTATGCATTACCGTTTATTTAAACCAGCAAATATGGCAAAGGGTAAAAAGCATCCGGTTATTGTCAACGTTTACGGTGGTCCTCATGCTCAGCGAGTAACGAATAGCTGGCGCAGTAAAAATTTATATTTTCAATACATGGCGCAACAAGGTTATGTAATTTTTCAACTTGATAACCGAGGCTCTTACAATCGCGGTAAAAAGTTTGAAGATGCAATTTATAAGCACTTAGGCGTTGTAGAAGTGGCGGATCAAATCAAAGGCGTTGAGTTTTTACGTACTCTTGATTACGTAGACCCTGCTCGCATTGGTATTTATGGCCACAGCTACGGTGGTTATATGGCGCTGATGACTATGTTTAAAGCAGGCGATTACTTTAGCGCGGGTGTATCTGGTGCTCCGGTTACCGACTGGGCTCTATACGACACCCATTACACCGAGCGCTATTTGGGTCACCCAGATACTAATGCCCAAGGCTATATCGACAGTGCTGTGTTCCCATACGCTGAAGGCTTAAAAGGCCCATTAATGATTTACCATGGCATGGCCGATGACAACGTATTATTTACCCATGCCACTAAATTGTTTAAACAGCTGCAAGATAACAATCAACAGTTTGAAATGATGACTTACCCGGGCTCAAAACATAGCCTTCGCGGTAAACAAGTTCAAACTCATTTACATCAAACTATTACAAACTTCTTTAACCGTAATTTTAATACAAAGTAACTAAAACCGGGTTAATTATTCGACTAAAGGCTGATATAAGTATCAGCCTTTTTTTATGCAGATAAGCTATATTGAAACGTCAACAAACAATAATTAAATTCATTATAAGCACCCGTTAAGTAAAAGTTCGGCCTATCCTTTTTATTGTATTTACGCAAACTAGTTAACAAAGAGAGTATTAAAAATACAATATAAGGAAAATAAAACCGTATTAGCCTATATTTTAACTATGCTTATTTAAGAGAAATAATGCTCTAATACGGGAATATGCATATGCCAAACCTCCGTCGTTTTACTATATTTCAACGTTTAGCCATTTTAGTAGGGATTGTAATTTTTGGTTTAATTGTATTGAGTATTTCGAGTTTAAGTAATCAATATAAATCGCTTAAAAATGAGCAATATCTAAAAACTAAAAATGTGGTGGAAACTGCTTATAGCATCATTACACACTACGCAGCGCTTGAACAAAGTCAAACACTCACTCGTGCACAAGCACAATCTCAAGCGATGGCCTCAATACGATCATTGCGTTACGATGATACTAACTATTTTTGGATCAACAATTATCAGCCAGCCATGGTAATGCACCCAATTAAACCAGCCCTTGAAGGGAAAGATTTAACGAATAATAAAGACCCTGATGGCACCCCTTTGTTTGTTGAAATGGTTGATGTTGTTAAAAAATCCGGCGAAGGCTATGTGCCTTACAAGTGGCCAAAACCCGGCAGCGACAAACCCGTAGATAAAATTGCGTATGTAAAAGGCTTTAATCAATGGCAATGGATCATCGGCTCGGGCGTTTACCTTGATACCATAGACAACACCTTTTCGCTGCAACGTACTATTATCGTTATCAATGTAATGATTATGATCGTCGTTGTCGTACTTTTTAGCTACTTTATTGGTCGCAGTATTTTAACGCCGACTCGTTTAGCAGCAGAAATGATGAAAGATATCTCTCAAGGTGAGGGGGATTTAACCCGTACTCTCAACGAAAATGGCAATGATGAAATATCTCAGCTGTCGCGGTCATTTAACTTGTTTGTCTCTAAAATTAGGGAGTCTTTGGTGCTGGTTGCCAAAAGCGCAAACGATGTAAACGAGCATGCCCATGCTGTAGATGATTCTAGCAAAACCAGCCAATCATTCATTGAACTTCAAAACGACAGCTCAACCCAAGTAGCCGCGGCAATGGAGCAAATGACTCATCAAATTCATGATGTTAGCCGTAATGCCGAAGCTGCTGAGCAAGCCGCAAATGATGCTGCTAGTAATGCATCAACGGGTAAAAATGTAGTGTCGAAAACCATTATCGCCATTGAAACCCTCTCTAGTAATATAGAAACCGTGAGCAAAGTGACCGCCGACCTTGCTCAAGAGAGTAATAATATTGGCTCGGTACTTGATGTTATTAGAAGCATTGCTGAACAAACCAATCTGTTAGCGCTAAACGCAGCTATTGAAGCTGCAAGAGCAGGTGAACATGGAAGAGGCTTTGCAGTTGTAGCCGACGAAGTAAGAACACTTGCCAGCCGGACAGGTAAAAGCACTGATGAGATTCAAGCTATGATAGCTAAGCTGCAAGAAGGGGCTAAAGCTGCAGTTGAAGCGGTAAAATCTAGCCAAGAGATTTCTATTTCTACGGTTGAACAAGCCTCTTCAGCTAATGCATCACTTGATGAAATAGACAGGCTGGTATCGGTGATCACCGATATGAACGGCCAAATTGCTCGCGCCACAGAGCAGCAAACATCAGCCGCAGACGAGGTGAATTTAAGAATTAACGATTTATCACAATCTACAGAGCAATCATTGGGTAACACCAAAGATTTAACTCGCGCTAGCGACAAACTCAAACAAAGCAGTGTTGAGTTATCAAGCGTGGTATCGCGCTTTAAGCTTAGTTAACCTTAACTCCGGATAATAAATATCTTCCACCAATTAAAAAGCCCTGATTTTCAGGGCTTTTTAGGATTATTTATAGAAAATTATAAACAATAGCGGGCAAATAAACTGCTAACTGCCGCTGCAGTTGGTTTACCATGTTGCCAGTCGCCGCCTTCAACGCCACTACCAGCAATATCCATATGTACATAAGGAAGTGGTAAAGTAGATTCATTACCATGCTTATCTAATCCACCTACCACAGCTAAAAATGCCATAGGGAATTGATGGCCGCGCGCTGTGACAGCAGAAGCCGCATTATTACTAGAAAGCACATCGTCAGCTAAAGTGCGTGGTTTTATAAAATCATAATCTTCACGGCGTGAACGCGACACTTCAGCACCGTCAGCCCATAAATCACCACAATCGGCTAATTGGCGTGAAATATTAGCACTACGCGCGGGCCCATTCTCAACATATGCGCCATAAGGCCCCATAGCGCGCGCAGCGTGCCCTGTTAAGGTTGCCACTGTAAACAACGTTGGATTTATTTCATTTTTAGCTAAATCTTTCATTTCACTAAGTAAATCCCCCATAGCTAAACGCCCTTCGGCATCGGTATTACCAATACGTACTCGCACACCTTCACGGCTAGTAATTATTTCATCAGGGACAAAACAATCTGAACCAATAGAGTTGCGTACAACCGCTAAAAAGGCAATCACTTTAACCCCTTTAGGCTGATAATCGGCTACCGCTTTCATAAATCCAGCAACCGAGGCCGCACCGCCTTTATCGCGGCTCATGCCCGCCATAAAACCACCGACTTTTAAATCTGCACCGCCCGTGTCATAGACTAAACCTTTACCAACAAACATCAGTGTTCGGGTTACTTCGCCCTCAGGCACGTATTCAAGTTTAACAACGCGTGGATGATGACGCTCTACCGCATACGATGCGCGAGCAACGGTACTTAGCATGGGGTAATGCTTATCAATGGCAGCTAAATCATCAATCACATCAACGCTCACCGCACTGTTTTCAAATAACTCAGTACAATAATCAGCAAAACGTGGGGGGGCCATGCGTTCAGGCTCGGTGCCACATAAATCACGTGCGGCATATTGCCCCGCAGCTAACGCATTGACTGCTTTGATTGTTTGCTCATTGGCATCAATTAAGCCTATTTGAGTAATAGGTTCAATACCTTGACCATGAAACTCACGCGCTTCTAGGGGTTGCCATAATGCTTGGCATGCGCCTAAGTAAGCCACTTCAAGAGCATGTTGATAACGGCTATCCGTATTTAAAGCGGGTAAATAAATAGCAGGGTTAACACTACCTGATGCTTTTGCCTCATTAATGGCTAATTTGGCTGCATCAAAATAACGACGAACGTCGTCATAATCTCTGTTTAAAGGGCCTGTTGGCACTAACACGACACGTTTACCGGCAATCACTAACAAGGTGACTTGATTGCCTATGCGAGAGTCTACTTGGGCTTGGTCTAAAATTGCATCACGCAGTGGCGTATTTGGTAAATGAGAAAAGTCGTTGCTGATAATAATAAGTGCATCATGCGATGTACAATCTAGGCTTGCACTTACCGGCTTAGCCAGTACTGCTTTTGGATATGCCATAAAAAAGGATCCTGTTAGAAAACGTAGTCCCTATTATTATTTATTTAGCAATTTATAACCAGTGTACTGCGATAACCTACTTACTTACTGGCAACTTGGAGTTACGCGTTTTACACATCTAAAATACTAAGCTGTAAATTATGCTCTGGTTGATTTTTAATACCCACGCCAATTCCTAATAAGCGCACCGGTTGTTGTAATCCACGTTGATAGGCTTTGGCGAGTAACTCTTTAAAAATAGCCGTGTTTAATTGATACGCAGCTTGATCTGCTGAGGTCACTACAAAATTAGCAAATTTAACTTTAACACTTAATTTATTAATTTTATGTTGTAGTTGCTGTTTATTTAATCGAACCACGAGTTCATCTAACAGTTGCGGTAATTGTTCAAGGCATTCATCTAGGCTGTTTTTATTGTATTCATAAGTATGTTCCACACTCAATGACTTGCGTACTCGCTCGGTGGAAACGCGCCCTATATGCTCCCCCATGCACTTTTGATATAACGACACACCAAAATTGCCCACATGCTGTTGCATCCAATTAGCCCCTTTTTCGCGCACATCTTGCCCCGTGTATAACCCTTTTAAATTAAGCTTTTCTAGAGTTACTTTACCCACCCCTGGAATTTTACCTAATGGCAATTGGGCTAAAAACGAGTCAACCTGCTCAGGCAATACTACAAATTGGCCATTGGGCTTATTTTCATCACTAGCAATTTTGGCTATAAATTTAATTGGGGCAATACCTGCAGATGCAGTCAGTCCTGTGGTATTAAAAATATCGGTACGAATTTGCTTAGCAATTAACGTTGCACTACCTTTAAAAGCAGTACTATGGCTCACATCTAAATATGCTTCATCAAGCGAAAGAGGTTCTACAAGGTCAGTATAGCGGTTAAAAATGGCGCGGATCTGTGTTGATACTTGTTTATAAACAGCCATTCTGCCAGGCACAATAACTAAGTCAGGGCAAAGCTGTTTGGCATGATAGTTAGACATAGCAGAGCGCACCCCATACTCTCTAGCAATATAGTTAGCGGTAGAGAGCACTCCACGGCGACTATTTCCGCCAATTGCCAGCGGTACGCTTGCAAGCTTAGGATTGTCGCGCATTTCTACGGCCGCATGGTAGAACTACAGGGTAAAAAGTGTAAGTTTATGGAACTTAAAAACTCAAGCTATTGAATTTAAAATATTTTTAAATTTAAATAAGCTTACAGTATTCACTTACATTAATTTCAGATAAAAACTTACAATTATATCGTAGTTTAGCGTCTAAATTAATTGAAAAGGAATATGTACTAAGTAAGCCATCAATAAGACTTAGTAGTATCTTTATGCAAAATACAGTCATATGTCTCTTGCTGTAAGTAGCTACTCAATCCCTGATCCTATTAAATATTTAGTAATATTGAAACTTAGCGCTATGTGTTGCACAAGACCAGTATAGTTATATGACTGTTCTTACAGCATAAAGAAATGCCTAGAGTTATTAGCTTTGGGGGAACTTAGATACGACTAACTGGACTTCCCCTACTTTAGTGCGAAAACATCCTCATTTTATCAATAGCATCTAGTATAACTTATTGCCAACTATAAATATTGGACTTACTAAAGCTTGTTTAAACATGTGTAAATAGGAAAATTTTCTCTTACTAATAGTTAGCTTATTACAGCTAACCATGACTTATCGTTCACAGCCTAACTTCGCAAAAGTGTCAATTTCAGTCATTCAGGTATAACTCGCTTCTGCCCCATTACGCGTTAACGTAAATACTCTAATGGCAGCTGTGGGGCGAACAACGGACCTTGCTGTTAACCTCAAGGAAGCAAATCTATTCCAAACTGCTTCAGCAATAAAGAAAACAGCCAAAAGCAAATTACAGTTATTAATGAGCTGATGAGTAACGATAGCCAAAAACTGTAGCGCTGCATCAGCATGGGGAAAAGTAAAAACATGGGCAATGTGGGAAGTACATACCAAAAGGTGTACCAAGCGTGATTGGCTATTTTCTCTGACGGCTGCTTTTCAACATATAACCAAATCATGGCTAAAATTGTGACTGTCGGTAAGGCCACTATTAGTGCGCCTAGTTTATCATTTCGTTTTGCTAGCTCTGATGCCGCGACAATGACCGTAGCGGTGATCAAATACTTAGTTATTAGCCAACCCATATAATGTCCTTAAATGAAAAAACCGATTGCCTATCGGTTTTTGTTGTGACAATATAGCCAACGAATTAAATAGAGTAAAGTGTTATGCAGTTAGGTGAACTAGAAAAGTTAGTGCTTCAACATTTCTGGAATGTGAAAGAAGCGGATGCAAAGCAAGTACATAAAGTACTGGGGTTAGCTCGTGGTAATTCGTTAAATACTATCCAAAGTACGCTTGATAGGTTATTTAAAAAAGAATTACTTAAACGCACTAAACAAGGCCATGCGTATTGTTATTCAGCCAGAGTAGATCGTGAAGGCTTAATTGCTCAACTTATTTCAAATGTAACCAGTGACTTTGTTGATGATGGTGAAAATAGCTTAATTGCTGCGTTCAGTTCTGCTTCGGCACAGCTTAATGACGAACAACTCGATACATTAGAAAAAATGATCGAGAAACAACGCCAGCTTAGAAAGGAGCGGGCTTAATTATGTTAGTTGGAGATATGGCAATCGTTCTAAATTTGCTCAGTGTTTCAGTGCTTGCATTTGTGATAGGTATTGCAACTGTTGCTGTCGTATCTCGTTTTGTGTTGTTCAGACTCGAACAAGTCAGTTTTAATAGTCAAAAGTTTATATTGTGGTCACTAGTGAGTGCACCTTGGTGGATAGCCTTTTCTTGTATTAGTTACTTTATGCCTTACTCGTTAGGGTTTGATAAAGTTTTTAACATAAGCTGGTTCGAAGATTTTGCCCATTGGCACCATATCGATATTTTTAGCTTTTCAAGTTGGCACGCGTTAACCTTACTTTTAGCACTAATCTATTTAGCTTGGCGCGTAACTAAGACTACCTTTGCTAGAACCAAACAGTCCATCGCATTATCGAGTTTACTAAGCTTTACTGATGCACAAGATGCTAGGACGACTAATGGCAATCAATATTTATTGATGCCTGTTAAAGTGCCTGTTGCCTTTACTACAGGTTTTATATCTCCCAAGATATATGTATCAACCGGACTACAAACCCAAGTTAGCGATGAACAACTTAATATCATCGTTAATCATGAACTGGCTCATGTAACGGCAAGAGACCCGTTATTTAAAGTGCTTTTCACGGCACTTGCCAGCTTCTATCCGTCACGTATAAAACAAACCCTAATCGAGCAATATGTCTTAATGACGGAAAAGATGGCCGACAATGAGGTCACAAAAGAATACGACCACCTTGATATCGCACAGACATTAATTGATGTCGCTAGACTTCAAAAAGCACTTCCTACGGATTGCGATCAGGCGTCTGTTAGCTACTTCGGACATGATTACACGAGTCTTCGTGTTGAAGGTTTATTAAATCCAATTAATAAACCGTCACTTACTACTTTCATCATTACTCTAGCATTATTGGCAACTATGCCAGTACTAGCGGCATCCACTGTCGATAGTTTTCATCACTTTATCGAAACTTTTTTCATCCATTAATTAAGGATATGGAATGAGATTTAATCTTTATAAAAGCAACAGAAAAAAACCGACTGGCAATCGGTTTTTGGCTGTTGGTCTATTTTTAACAACGGGGGCTGGTTTAGTAACATCAACTCCCTTTTTGGCTAATGCGCAAATCCAGCAGCAATCACAGTCATCACATCAGGTTATAAATTTAAGCAAGGCTGTGACCATGACTCTACAAAGTCATCCTGAATTAAAAGCCTTGATAGCTCAAGAAGCCTTGTGGCAAGGTAATATCGAGCAAGCTGGAATTGGAGAGCGTCCTCAAATAGGTTTAATGATTGAAGATGCGTTAGGGACTGGTGAGCATAGTGCATTAAAAAGTATGCAATCAACGCTCACCTACTCTTGGTTGCTTCAACAAGATCAAATTGATGGCAGAGTTAATGCGGCAAAAAGCCAAGCAAGTGCAGTAATAGTCGAGCAAAAAATAAAAGCCCTCGATTTATCTGCGATTGTTGCTAAGCAGTTTGTTGAAATCTTGATAAAACAAGAGCGCCTGAAACTCAATAAATTAGCGGTATCTCAGGCACAGGAAGTGGTTGACGCTATTGCCAAAAGAGTAAAAGCAGGCAAAAGTTCTAATGTCGAAATGCGCTTGGCTCAAGCTGAGTTGGTTCGAAGAAATCTCGCTGTCGAAGATTTAGAGCACGAATTAAAAGCCAGCCATTATCAACTGTCATCCTTATGGGGTAAGCCTCAGGCAGAGCTTAAGTTAACGGGGAATTTAGTGCTTAAGCCGGAAATTCCATCTGTAGAAAGCCAGCTAAACAAGCTTAAGCAAATCCCGCAAATACAGCAGTTTGCTGATGAACAACGTATCGCCCAGTCTCAAATGGAACTCGCACGTATTGAAGCCAAACCTCAGTGGCAATTCACTGCTGGACTAAGACGATATGAAACGACCGATGATTTTGGTTTAGTGGCGGGTGTCTCTATTCCTTGGGGAAGTGAAAATAGAAATGCAGGAACAATAGCTGCCTTACTCGCAAAACAAGATGTTCTGGCAAGTCAGCAACAAGCGTTAATGCAGAAACTTGATGCACAGCTTTATGTGCTATTGCAAGAAATGGCGCATTCCCACCATGTCATTGAAACGATTCAAGCTGAAATTATTCCTGTACTAGAAACCGCATTGACTGAAGCAAGTCAGGCATTTGATATCGGCAAACTTAGCTACAACCAGTGGAGTGATATCCGTAGAGAGCTACTCAGCGCCCAAAATCAGTTACTTGATTCTTATCAATCTTTGCACTTACAACATATTGAAATTCAACGCCTAACTGGCGTGTCCGTTAGTGATAGCGAGTAGAACCGTGAGCAAACTTATGAAAAATAAAAATATCCTGTCGTCATTGAGTTTGGCGATACTTATCTCATTAACAGGCGTCGTCGCACCTAATGCTATTGCGGCATCATCACCTGCGGCTGAGCAAGCTGAACCAGAGAAAGGTCCACACCGTGGGCGCATGTTACGAGAAGGTGATTTTGCAATTGAACTCTCTATTTTTGAAACAGGCGTGCCGCCAGAATTTCGTGTTTGGGCAACAAATGAAGGGCAACCTATTGACCCAGCGAAAGTTAGTTTAAACGTAAAGTTAATCCGTCTAGGCGATGGCACTGATGATATTAACTTCAATGCCCAAGGTGACTTTCTTCGCGGTGATATGGTGATTTATGAGCCTCACTCTTTTGTCGTTGCCATTGAAGCAACTTATCAGGGTAAAAAGTACAATTGGCGATATGACAACTTCGAGGGTCGCACCACAATTGAACAGGCAGTTGCCGATGCAATGGAAATCAACACTGAAATTGCAGGCCCTGCGACAATTCATCAAACCATTCCTGCTTATGGAAAATTAAGTTTACCTGTGGGCGCTAAGCGAAACATTGCAGCGCGTTTTGATGGTGAAATCACCAAATTACACGTCAATTTCGGTGAAATCGTTAAAAAAGGGCAAACGCTATTCACAGTAGAAAGTAATGAAAGTCTTAAGCCCTACGTTATTAAAGCGCCCATTAATGGTGTTATTACCCAGTTATTCGCAAACGCGGGTGAGCAAACCAATGGTAAAACCTTACTCACCATTACCAATTTTAATCGCCATATTGCCAAATTAGCGGTTTATCCTTCGGATTATTCCAAGGTTAAACTGGAAACGCCAGTTACGTTAAACATTGAAGGTCATAAGAACCCCCTTGTAGGTGAGGTGTCATTTATTGAGCCAAGCGTGAGAGATGATCAAGCAAGAATGGTTTGGGTTGAATTAGCAGATGCTGAACTTGCAGAAGGAAACTTCGTTAAAGCAAATATTGAAGTAGCAACAATCGATGTGCCGCTTGCTGTTAAGCGTGTTGGTTTGCAAAGTTTTAGAGATTTCACCGTTGTCTATGCCAAAGTCGGTAAACAATACGAAGTCCGTATGCTTGAGCTTGGAAGAGCCGGAGGTGAATGGATTGAAGTTCTAGGTGGATTAAAAGCAGGTACAGAATACGTGGCTGATAATAGCTACATCTTAAAAGCCGACATTGAAAAGTCTGGCGCATCACATGATCATTAGGAGCGTATAAATGTTGGAATCAATTTTACGCTTTTCAATAAAGCGCAAATTCCTTGTGATGGTGATGGTACTTGCTGTTTCAGGGCTTGGTATCTGGAACTTTACCAAACTACCCATTGATGCTGTACCAGATATCACCAATGTTCAAGTAATGATCAATACTGAGGCGGCTGGTTTTACACCTTTGGAAGTTGAGCAAAGAGTAACCTTTCCGTTAGAAACTGCGTTATCAGGTTTACCGGGCTTAACCTATACGCGTTCGGTTTCTCGCTACGGTTTATCGCAAGTGGTAGCGATATTTAGCGATGATACGGATATCTATTTTGCCCGTCAGCTAGTCAATGAACGTTTGTCTGCGGCACGAGCTGAGTTGCCTCAAAGCTTAGAGCCTCAACTTGGGCCAATAGCTACAGGTCTTGGTGAAATCTTTATGTTCACGGTTGATGCTGAGCCTGATGCAACACATGCTGATGGCACGCCTATTACACCAATGGATTTACGAACCGTACATGACTGGACCATAAGACCACAGTTAATGCGTGTACCCGGTGTTGTAGAGGTGAACCCTATAGGCGGATTTGAACGGGAGGTTTTAGTCGCCTTTAAACCTGAAAAGCTACTTGCTTTTGGACTATCACAAGCCGATGTGGTTAATGCCATCGCACAAAACAATCAAAATCAAGGCGCAGGCTTTATAGAGCAAAATGGCGCACAGTGGTTATTAAGGCTGCCCGGTCAGGTTACTGATATGACTGCCATTGGTAATATTCCGCTTAAGTCGCTTGATGGTTCATCAATTTATATAAAAGACGTAGCCGATATTGAAAACGGTAAAGGGCTAAGAACTGGTGCTGCTACACAAAATGGTCGTGAAGTGGTGATGAGTACGGTGTTCATGCTTATTGGCGAAAACAGCCGCACCGTTGCCCATGCCGTGGGAGAAAAGCTCAAAGAAATTAACGCCACTTTACCAGAAGGGATTGTCGCAACCGCTGTTTATGACCGCACTAAATTAGTTGATAAAACCTTAAAAACCGTACAGCTCAACCTAATTGAAGGGGCCATTTTGGTTATTGTTGTGCTCTTTGTACTACTAGGCAATTTCAGGGCTGCATTTTTAACCGCATTAGTGATCCCATTTGCCATGTTGATGACAGTAACAGGTATGGTGCATACAAGGGTGAGTGCAAACTTGATGAGTTTGGGGGCGTTAGATTTTGGTTTGTTAGTCGATGGTGCCATTATTATCGTAGAAAATTGTCTCCGCAGGCTAAGTCAGGCTGGAAATAACCCGTTATCGCTAAAAGAACGCTTAGAGTTAGTGTTCGAAGCAACAAGAGAAGTGATACGTCCCGCATTATTTGGTGTATTTATTATCACCGTAGTTTATCTGCCTATCTTCGCTCTTGAAGGCGTAGAAGGTAAGATGTTCCATCCAATGGCGATCACTGTAGTTATTGCATTACTGAGTGCTATGTTGCTTTCGGTAACCTTCGTACCAGCAATGGTTGCCTTACTATTTAAAAAGCCAGTAAAAGAAAAGCACAGTCCACTTATTCGTGGCGCTGCGGTCCTTTATAAACCTGCTTTGAAATGGGTATTGAAAGCACGTTGGTTAGTGATAATTGCGGCATCACTTTTAGTTATATTTTCTGGCTATCAAGCGACTAAGTTAGGTAGTGAATTTGCGCCTAATCTGGATGAAGGTGATATTGCCATGCACGCCTTACGTATTCCCGGTACGTCACTATCTCAGGCTGTAGCACTTCAGGAATCGTTAGAAGATAAAATTAAGCAAATGCCAGAAGTTGAACGTGTCTTTGCTAAGATAGGCACGGCAGATGTGGCAACCGATGCGGTTCCACCAAGTGTTGCAGATAACTTTATTATCTTAAAGCCTCGTGAATTATGGCCTAATCCAGACAAAACTAAAGCACAAATCGTAGAAGAATTGGCCGCACTTGTTGAGCCGATTCCGGGCAACCGCTATGAGTTCTTACAGCCCATTCAAATGCGTTTTAATGAGCTATTAGCTGGGGTTAGAGCCGAGCTTGCCATTAAAGTATTTGGTGATGATTTTGAAACTTTAACCGCATTAGGTGATGAGATAGAAGGTGCTATTTCGCAAGTTGATAACATTGCAGACATTCAAGTCGAGCAAACAACGGGATTACCACTGCTTAACTTAGTACCAAAGCGTGAAAAATTGATGCAGTTTGGTATTAGTATTAGCCAAGTGCAATCTCAAGTGGCAACTGCGATGGGTGGTACTGTCGCAGGTAAGTTTTATCAAGGCGATGTGCGCTCTGATATTGTAGTACGCCTAGCAGAATCAAAACGAAATAATATTGATGAACTTCCTTATTTACCGATTATGTTGGCTGACGGTCATTCAGTGCCACTGCAAGAACTTGTTGAAATTGAGCTTGTATCTGGTGCTAACCAAATTAACCGCGAAAATGGTAAGCGTAGGGTTGTGGTTACTGCCAATGTTCGCGGAAGAGATTTAGGAAGTTTTGTTGCGGATATCCAAACTGCAATTAATGAAAGTGTTGAAATTCCGGCTGGTTACTGGGTGGAATATGGCGGCACCTACCAAAAACTGCAATCCGCTTCTGAGCGACTGAGTATTGTTGTACCAGTCACCTTAATTATGATTGTCGGATTGTTGATACTAGCGCTTAGCTCATTTAAAGATGCAATGATCATCTTCACAGGTGTTCCATTAGCATTAACAGGTGGTATAGCTGCTCTATTGTTACGTGATATTCCGTTCTCAATTTCGGCAGCCGTTGGTTTTATTGCCTTATCGGGCATAGCAATTCTAAATGGACTGGTTATGGTGTCGTTCATTAGAGAGTTACGTAAAAATGGATTGGCACTTGATAAAGCAATATTTGACGGTGCACTTACTCGACTTCGCCCTGTATTAACAACCGCCTTGGTCGCATCATTAGGTTTTATTCCGATGGCTTTAAATACAGGGATTGGCTCAGAGGTTCAGCGACCTCTCGCAACAGTAGTCATTGGTGGCATTATTTCGTCAACGATTTTGACTCTGTTTGTCATTCCTGCCTTATACAGAATTTTACACAAAGAAAAGGAGTCTATTTTGACTGATGTTGAAGTATTGGAGTCTCAAGATGCCAAATAATATGATTAAAGCGTTAACCTATTTGGCAGTTGCGTTGCTGGCACTTGTTAGCATTGAAGCCTTTGCTCACGGTGTTGATGATAAAACCAGAGCGTTTTTGGAACAGAATACAGGTGTTCAGTTTATTCCATTCCTATACATAGGCGCTAAACATATGATAACGGGATATGACCACTTATTGTTTTTAGTGGGTGTTATCTTCTTTTTATATCGTAGCCGTGACGTACTGTTGTACGTCACCATGTTTACTATTGGACATAGTACAACTCTGTTATTTGGTGTGTTAAGTGACATACAGGTCAACGCTTATTTAATTGATGCCATTATCGGTTTTTCCGTAATTTACAAGGGCTTCGATAATCTAGGTGGCTTTAAGCGTTGTTTTAATTGGCAGCCTAATACCCAATGGGCGGTGCTGATTTTTGGTCTATTTCATGGCTTTGGTTTAGCTACCAAATTACAAGAATTTAGCCTAGCTGATGAAGGTCTTATTACCAACCTGATTGCCTTTAACTTAGGTGTTGAACTTGGTCAATTTGCTGCGCTCGCACTTATTTTGATCATGATAAATGCATGGAGAAAACTGCCGTCATTTCAACGTTTTTCGACAGTCACGAATACTGCACTAATGAGTGCTGGTGTGATGTTGATGGGCTTACAACTTACTGGTTACTTTACTATTTAATCGATTTTTAACTTATAGAAATACAGAAATAAAAGAGAATTTTATGCAACATACAGTTAGTACCAAAACACTCGTTAAAGCGAGTATTTCAGCAGTCGTTGTCGCGGCTATTGCACTGGTTACCTTTATCTTACCAGCAGAGTACAACATCGATCCGACAGGTATTGGCAACAAGTTAGGTTTAACAGCACTTGCACAAGCGGCTGAAATGGAAACAACGTCATTAGAGACAACTAAAGGCACGGATGAGTTTCAAACAATAGAAGTGACAGTCCCTGCGGGACGCGGCATCGAATATAAATTTTATATGAAGCAGCATGAAAAAATGACTTATGAATGGTTAACCGATGGTGCTCCATTGTACTTCGATTTACATGGTGAGCCTGAAGGTGACACAACGGGATATTTTGAAAGCTATGCTATTGCTACAACTAATGAAATGAAAGGCAGTTATACCACCCCATTTGCAGGCTCTCATGGTTGGTACTGGCAAAACAAATCAGATAAACCAGTGTCAGTACAGCTACTGGTTAAAGGGCAATACGAAGTTATTGGCCTTAAACAATAACGAATTTAACTTTACGAATTTCATACCAAATGGAGACTAAAATGAACAAACTAATATCAATCGTTGCGCTTTGTGGTGCCTTGCTAACTAGTAATGTACAGGCACATGGAGATCATGGTGTCATCAGCGGTCAGAAAGCTGTTATCATCGCTGCAACACATATTCAAAAAATGACGTTTAAAGACGCTGGTTTTGAAGTCGGTAAGTTAGATGAGTCATGGAAAAATATTGATAAGTCGCAACTTTCGATTGCTAGCGTTGAAGACAATTTCTATGTAGTTAGTGCATCTAATGCTAGCAACGAAGATAAGCTTTACTTCCAAATTGCAAAAAACGGTCAAGTTATATCGGTTAAAGATAAAAACGACTTTTAACAAAATAAGAAGGCACCTTTTGATAGAAGCAAGAGGTGCCTTTGTTTTGTACCAAGTCCGCTTTTGGCATAGAACCACTGGTCGGCTTTAACTCATTTCTGTCCAAAAACGAGTTTACCCGACCCTCCGCTTTTCGCTCAAATAAGACCCCGAAAAATGGCTCATATAGCTATCTAGGCCAACGCTTTCAAAAACAGAAGTATATTTCCGATAACTACCTTTGAATTCCTATAAACGGAAGTTTGCTTCCGAAATATAGCAATATTGGGTTAGAAACCGGAAGTTTACTTCCGTTTTGTACTTTAAGTTTATAAACCGGTGTTTAATGAAAGCTGGGAAGTCTAGAGGTACAAGCAAACATTGGGTTATTAAATTTAATAATTAGCTTTTAGCTAAATTTAGAAAAACTTTAAAGCTGGTAGTTTGATTATTTGAACTGACCTCTATATTTCCACCGTTTGCTTGCGCTAGAGCTTTAACTATTGCAAGCCCTAAACCAGCTCCATCGCTGTGTCGTTGGCGCGATTTATCGGGTCGATAAAAGCGGTCAAATAAATAAGGTAAATGCTCAGAAGGTATTCTCTCCCCAGTATTAATCACTGAAATACATATTTTATCAGCGGTAAATATTTCACTATTTACTGTGATTGATGAGCCTTTTGGGGCATACCTTATTGCATTGGATAGGAGGTTTGATAATAATTGGCGAAAGTGTAATTTGTCACAATAAAAACAAAGGTTTTGACCTTTTTTCTTAAATGTAATCAATGAGTCTTCAGCCAAAGCATCAAAGTACTCAAATAATGCTTCAATTTCATCATGGCTTTTTAGAGTATTTTGAACGGGTTTAACCAGTCCATTCTGAGTTTTTGCAAGCCAAAGCATATCACTAACCATCTTAGTTAGTCGTTCCAGCTCTTCTAGATTAGAAAACAATAATTCTTGATACTCTAACAACTGTCTTTTTTTAGATAAACCAACCTGTGTTTGAGTGATTATATTTGTTAGTGGAGTACGTAACTCATGCGCAATATCACTAGAGAAATTTGATAAACGAATAAATTCACCTTGGAGCCTGTCGAGCATCGAGTTAAACGACTGCACCATATTAACAAGCTCAATAGGCACTTTATTTTCATCAAGCCTTACATCCATCTTATTAGTTTGGATGTCATGCATTTTCTGACTCAAACCTCGTAAAGGGTTCAATCCTTGATGTATAGCAAACCAAGCCACCAATAAAATGAGTACCGCAGAGCCAAACATAATAGCCCAAAGACTTTGTTGAAATTGATTGAGAAAGTGTAAATGAAAGCTCATGTCTATCGCTGTAGTAATTTTGTATTGCTGTTGCCCAGTACTTAAATTACTCACCAGAGCTCGGTAGGTGTGGGTATCATTTTGCCATGAGGTAATGTTGTTACGGTTAAAGCCAGCTGAAGCATTAGCACTCATTACAAAATCACTAAAATCTCGTTCAGAACTTTGAAAAATGAGCTCTCCTTTTGCGGTATTTACCTGATAGTAAACACCGTGATGACCCGCTACAGCGTTAGATAATTCATTTTTAAGTTTCAGGTTTGATTTATACTGTTGTCTTAAAACTAATTCAATAGATTGATTAATAACATGCAGTTCACTACTATCTTGCTGGAAAAAATGATGTTTTATCGAACTATTTATTAAGGTGGCAACTAAAGTTAAGCACGCAATAACGGTTACAGCGACAAACAACACAACACGCATCGTAAGTGATAAAGGCCGTGACTTAATAGCCATCAGTTTCAACCTCTAATTTATAGCCCATACCACGAACCGTATGAATTAATTTAACAGTAAAGTCATCATCAACTTTTGCTCTTAGCCTACGAATGGCAACATCAATCACATTGGTGTCGCTATCAAAATTCATATCCCATACTTGAGAAGCAATTAACGAACGTGGCAGTACTTCACCTTCGCGCCGTAACAATAGTTCAAGTAAGCTAAACTCTTTATTACTCAATAAAATACGCTTGCCTGCACGTTGTATTTTTCGCTTTGGAATATCCATTTCTAAATCAGCAACTATCAGTATATCGTCAACTGTTTGTACTACACCACGGCGAATAAGAGTGCGTACTCTTGCTAAAACTTCAGCAAAAGCAAAAGGCTTTATTAAATAGTCATCAGCACCAAGTTCGAGCCCCTTTACTCTATCGTCTATACTATCGCGAGCAGATAAAAATAGTACTGGGGTTTTGTTATCTGCTTCACGTAGCGACTGTAAAATTTTCCAACCGGATACGTCAGGTAACATGACATCAAGTATTATTACATCAAATAAGTCGGTCATTGCTAGGTGATGACCGTCAAGTCCATTGCGCGCCAAAGAAACCTGAAAACCAGCTTCACTTAGCCCCTGTTTTAAATAATCTCCTGTCTTTGATTCATCTTCAACAACTAATAAGCGCATACAATTCCTTCATTAAAGTCCTAACAACTACCTCTGCAAATATTATGCAGTATCTGTCACTACAGCAACATGACACCAACATTACAACTTTGTAATGTTCGCGTCATGTTTAAGACAGGTCTATTTTCTATACTCAATACATATTCTGGTATGAAGGAGTAAGGAAATGGGGTTTAAAAAGTCATCACAACAGGTTAGCACACCACGAAGACGATTTGTTCAAGGCTTAATTGCAGGAGGTGTACTTGCTGCTTTTCCGAGTGTATTACATGCTGCATCATCTTTAGTAACAGGAACAATAACAGGCACTGTGCCCGAACTTAGCGGCAAAGTAATTGATCTGGTTATAGATGAATCGCCGGTTAACTTTACTGGCGTAGTACGTATGGCGACAACTATCAATGGCTCTATACCCGCCCCTACCTTGCGCCTCAAAGAAGGCGATGACGTTACTATTAGAGTAACAAATAAGTTATCAGTACCGAGTTCAATTCATTGGCATGGCATTATTTTACCGTACCAAATGGATGGCGTACCTGGTATCAGTTTTAAAGGCATTATGCCTGGCGAAACCTTTGTTTATAAATTTAAATTACAACAAAGCGGTACATATTGGTATCACTCACATAGTGGCTTTCAAGAAATGACTGGCATGTACGGTGCATTAATTATTGAACCGCGAGAAAAAGATATTATTAGTGCAGATAACGAGCATGTTATTCAATTATCTGATTGGACTGATGATGACCCAATGGCGCTGTTCCGCAAATTAAAAATACAGAGTGATGTATTTAACTTCAATCAGCCCACTGTTCCAGAATTTTTTGATGACGTTTCAAATAGCGGTGTTTCGAATGCTTTGCAACGCCGCAAAATGTGGAATCAAATGAGAATGAATCCTACAGATTTAGCTGACTTATCTGCATCAGCAATGACCTTTTTAATGAACGGTAGTACGCCAATGTCAAATTGGCGAGGAATGTTTAAAGTTGGAGAAAAAGTAAGACTTAGGTTTATTAATGGCTCAAGCAATACTTTTTTTGACGTTCGTATTCCAGAACTAAAACTAACAGTTGTACAAGCTGATGGGCAAAACGTTGAACCAGTGACAGTTGATGAATTTAGATTCGGCCCTGGTGAGACCTACGACGTAATTGTTGAGCCTAAAAATGATGCCTATACGATTTTTGCTCAAAGTATGGATCGCTCTGGTTACGCAAAAGGAACTTTATCAAGCTCGCCTAATATTGATGCGCCAGTACCTGCACTTGACCCTGTTGAATGGTTAACGATGACCGATATGATGGGCAATATGACCCACGGCGGTGAGCATTCTGCAATGGCAGGTATGGCTGGCATGTCAGGTATGAACTCTAAAGAAATGGATCATAGCGCTATGGATCACGGTCCAATGGCGATGGATCATAGCAAACATGGTATGTCTGAAAACCCATTAGCGGTTGCCAGCTCTAAAGTGCGTCATGCAAAAACGGAGTATGGAGCTTCAGTTGATATGCGCGTTGATATGCCGAGAACAAATCTTGATGATCCTGGTATTGGTTTACGTAAAAATGGTCGTCGTGTTTTAACACTTGCAGATTTACACTCACTTGAAGGGATCACTAACCAGCAAGAGCCAGAAGCTGAAATTGAGCTGCATTTAACCGGAAATATGGAACGTTATAGCTGGTCATTTGATGGCTTAGAATTTGGTAAAAGCACGCCAGTGCATATGAAGCATAACCAACGTTTAAGAGTTATTTTACAAAACGATACCATGATGACGCACCCTATGCATTTGCATGGTATGTGGAGTGATTTAGAAAACGAGCAAGGTGATGTGCAAGTGCGACGTCATACGATACCTGTTCAACCCGCACAAAGAATCAGCTTTTTAACCACCCCTCACGATGTAGGTCGCTGGGCTTGGCATTGCCATTTATTATTCCATATGGATGCCGGTATGTTTAGAGAGGTAGTCGTATCATGAAACAATTAAAACTATCTAAATCATTAGGTTTATTAATGTTAACAGGGGCTTCATTAATTAGTTTCCCTTTATTAGCGCAAAGTGAAATGGCACAAATGAATAGCGCTAAGATGCAACCACAAGGAGGAAGTGCACCTAAAGATGCAAGAGACCCCCATGCTTACTCTGCGGGAACAACTTTAACAGAAGGCCCATATGCGCTTGAGGGCAATGAGCGATTAACACTCGCTGATGAGCATCCATTTTACGCATTACTAGGCGATCGTCTTGAATATAACGAGCAAGCAAACGCAGGTGTATTTGACTTACAAGCATGGTACGGCACTACCTTTGATCGATTGGTAATTAAAACCGAGGGTGATTTCAGCGAAGGAAGTATTGAAGAAAACCAAACCGATATTTTATGGGGTCACGCCGTATCAGCATATTGGGATACTCAAGCAGGTGTTCGTCTTGATTACAATAAAGAAGGTGAAAATCGGCAATGGTTAGCTTTTGGCTTACAAGGTTTAGCCCCTTATTGGTTTGAACTTGATATGACAGCATACGTAGGTGAGCGAGGCAATACCGCATTTACGTTAGAGGCAGAGTACGAACTATTACTCACGCAAAAGCTAATTATACAACCGCGAGCCGAAATTACACTTTATGGCAAAAACGATAAACAAAACGAACTTGGAAGTGGCCTATCAAGCAGCGCGATTGGCTTTAGGGTTCGTTATGAATTTACACGCCAGTTTGCGCCCTATATTGGCGTTGAATGGAGCAATAAATTTGGCAATACCGCCGACTATGCCACATCAAGTGGACAAAGTAACAACAACACCGCATTTGTTGCGGGTATTAAATTTTGGTTTTAATCATTTTAAATAAGAGGTAATTATGAAGTTTTTTAATTCTGCAGTAGCCATTTTAGGTTTAGTGCTTACATTTTCCGCATCAGCGCATATATCACTCAAGCAATCAACACCTGCGCAAGAAGCCATGTTAATGAAAAGCCCAGAGCAACTTTCGTTAACTTTTGGTGGTGAAGTAAGGCTAGCAAAAGTCATCATCAAAGATGAAAAAAATAAATCAATAAACTTTGATTTCAAACCCAGCGCCACCCCAAGCACAGACTTTAATTGGTCATTACCGAGCCTAGCCCAAGGCACTTACACGGTTAAATGGACAGCACTGGGTGGTGATGGACATAAAATGACCGACACGTTTAGATTTATGGTACACAAAAGTGAATCGCATAAGATGATGCAAGAACAATCTAATACCCACAGCAAACATAATCATTAAGTAGCAACATAATGCAATTAAGTGAATGGTCAGTACTCTTATTATTATTAAAACTAGCAAGCTATATAGCAATTGCAGGGCTTGCGGGCACTTTATTAATGCGCTTTATGTGTGGCAACAGCAATGTTGCAGGGCATCAGGTAATTAGCTTTTATCAGTTCTTAAAACGTTGGCAAATTACGTGTGTAGTTACAGGTAGTATTGCTGCACTTTTACAAGTACCAATAGAAGCTGGAGCAATGGCTGAATCAGGCTTTATGGGAATGTTTGACCCCTTTATGCTTGAAATTGTTTGGCAATCAGTCATAGGTGACCAAGCAACGTTTAGAATACCAGCGCTTATTATTGCTCTAATTAGCGCATGTATGTGGAGTGTGGAATCAGATGATAACGTAGCAGGTTATAAAAACGGTGCCGTTATACTAATCATGCTTGGGTTTATCGCTTATAGCTTCACTTTTACTGGGCACAGTGCAAATGAAAATGGGTTAGTGAAAAGTATTTTAACCTTTCACCTTATTGCCATTGCGAGCTGGTTAGGGTCATTGTGGCCGCTTTACAAAAGCTGCACTTTACTACCTACCAGTGAAGTAAAGCGGTTAATGCATTACTTTGGTCAACTCGCTATTGTTATTGTATTTGTACTACTTATTTCGGGCTTAACTCTGCTCCTGCAGTACCTAGAGTCATTTTCTGCGTTGTTTACATCAAATTATGGGCAACTAATTTTATTAAAGCTGTTACTCGTCAGCGCGATGCTGTTACTAGGTGCATGGCATAAGCTTTTTTTAGTCCCGCAAATCACTCAACAACACCATATAAGTATATTAAAACGCTCGATCACTGTTGAAATATTAATTGCCCTATTTGTACTTATTACAACAAGTGTATTTACAACACTTGTTGGTCCGCCTATTTAACGATTAATAAAAAAGGAAAATGTATGTTAATTAAATCCTTTAATTTAAAAATTTTATTGCTACTAATTTTTAGCACTGTTAGTTCTTTTACTGTTAGTGCACATGACGATGAAAAATATTCAAAAAAAGGCAAGGCCTTTGTCAATGTTGATAGCGAGGCTGCAAAAACAGTCAGCCTATTTCATGCATCTCTAAAACAAGGCAATCGCGAAGCTGCACGTAAATTACTGGCCGACGATGTCATCATTTTTGAAGGCGGAAGTGTTGAGCGTTCTGCAGATGAATACGCGAAACATCATATGATAGCGGATATGAAATTCTTAAGTGCTGTTAATAGTGAACTACTAGAGCATCAAGTTTACACAAATGGAGACATAGCTTACTCAATTTCAAGAAGTAAAACTCAAGGAAAGTACAAAGGAAAAGATATTAAGTCTATGGGAATGGAATCAATCACATTAAAAAACACCGATACAGGTTGGAAAATCACTCATATTCATTGGTCAAATTAAGGAGTTAACAATGCGAGTAATCTACATTACCTCAGCGTTATTTTTATCATTAACTATGTCATTTTCGGCGATAAGTATCGAAAAACAACATAAAGCATTAATAACTTATGAGAATTCAGAAAAACCTAAAATTGAGCTTACCGTTTATAAAAGTAAAAATTGTGGATGTTGTAATAAGTGGATTGCTCATTTGAGCGAAAACAATATTCAAACAAAAGCAATTAACGTCAATGACATGGGGACGATTAAATCTCAGTATCAAATAAAATCAAATATGCGGTCATGCCATACAGCCGTTTCAGCCGATGGATTTGTATTTGAAGGTCATGTTCCCGCCAAACATATAAAACAGTTTTTAGCTGAACAACATCCTGAAAAGACGATAGGGCTCTCTGTTCCCGCTATGCCTGCTGGTACGCCAGGTATGGAAATGGGCGATCGCTTTTATAAATATAATATTGAAATGCTTACGCACGATTTACAGCAAAATACTTATAAGCATATTAGCAAATACGCTGAGCAGTTTTAACACTTATGGCACAACTCTTGATGTAATATTAAACATTGATTCAATGATTAAATATATAGTGGGTTTACGCCTAATAACCTGTAAGAATTACCCATTGGTATAAATGATATACAAAGTAAATGATAGAAAGGAGCCATCTAATGTCGCAGTATTTAAAGTTTTTCTTAATGATAGCCACATCAACATTAGTCATGTTTGTACTGATGTATTTGAATACTTATCAGCTAAGTCATGTTTTTTTTAGTGAAACTCGCACTTATATGGCGCTTTATATGGGAGCCATGATGGCAGTGATAATGCTACTTTTCATGCTCAATATGTATAAAGATAAAAAGAAAAATATAACAGTACTCATTGCTAGTGTTACCGTATTTGCGGGAAGTTTATTTTTAGTTCGATCACAAGCGACTGTTGATGATAGCTCATGGATGTCGGCGATGATCCCACATCATTCAATTGCAATACTCACCAGTGAAAGGGCAAAAATCAAAGATAAGCGAGTCCAAGAGCTTGCAACAAATATTATTGAGGCACAGCGTCGTGAGATTAAAGAAATGCAGTGGTTACTAAAGGATATAGAGAAAAATGGCCTAGCAGAAACTCAGGAGCAAGCACAATCTAGGACCGTACCGGATTTTAATGCTAAGTAAAATTTTATACCAATACATAAAAGGGAGCTAAACATGAGTAAATCAGCCCAACTTTTTAGAATGGCCACAGATGAGCATATTTGTCCGTTTGGTTTAAAATCAAAAGACCTACTAGAGCGAGAGGGATATACAGTTGATGATCAGCTATTAACTTCTCGAGAGCAAACAGATGAATTTAAAAAACAACACAGTGTAGAAACTACACCTCAAACATTTATTGATAATAAACGTATAGGTGGCTATGACGACTTACTCGATTACTTTGATAAGCCAAAAGCTGGGCAAGAAGGTACAACTTACACGCCCGTGATTGCGATTTTTTCGGTTAGTTTTTTGCTTAGTGTGGCATTTAGTTTTGCAGCGAATAATAGCTTATTATCAATGCAAACCGCTGAACTGTTTGTAGCCCTAACAATGGCAGTGTTAGCAATACAAAAGCTTCAAGACTTATTTAGCTTTACTAATTCATTTATAACCTATGACTTAGTCGCTATGAAAGTAGTCAGGTACGCCTATGTTTACCCATTTTTAGAAGCATTTGTTGGCATTGGAATGATAGCCGGATTACCAGCCTATATTATTGCCCCTATTTCATTGTTCATAGGTGGGGTTGGTGCTGTTTCAGTGATAAAAGCAGTCTATATAGATAAACGAGAGTTAAAATGTGCGTGTGTAGGCGGTGACAGTAACGTACCACTAGGGTTTATCTCCCTAACAGAAAACCTGTTTATGATCGCTGCCGGTATTTGGATGTTTGTTAAGTAAACAACAGCTTTAATTTAAAAACATGATGATGTACTAGTGTGATTACCAAGGGATTATGTCGCTCTAATTACCGAGCGACTTTGTCGTAAATAGCATATCAGCTGTACTAGCTCATATCAGATCTCACAGTTTAAGTGAATAAGTTTAGACTTCATCAGGCAGACTGCTATGAGCGAAAAGCAGACATTGACCGTTAATCGTTTCAACGACGGCAATTAGCCATACGTTGCATGTTTGCTCCCTTACTGGTTTTACGATATCCAAAACCGACATAACGACCATTAAGCAAATACCAAAGTAAAATAGGTATGTGCTTCAATCATATAGCCAAAGAGGATAAAGCGTTAATAGCACTGCTACAGGCCCTAGAATGCTGAAGACAGCTCTGGTATGGTTTTTATTTTTGTGCCAGTTGTATAAGTTTACCAATAGTTCCAAAGATGCAAAAATAGGTAAAAGCGTATTTACAGCTATTCCTTCGAAGTGAGAGAAGAAGCCTAGTCCTAATGCCGATGCAAGTGACCTTAATGCAGGGAAGCAGGCCGTGCCGCTAGCCAAACGCCACTAGAGCCTACTCTGTCTAATATTTTATTTATCATTTGAAAGTCTATTGGTTGATATTACCATCATTCTAAACTCCGTATATAAGTACGGAGTCAATCATTTTAATGAATCAATTATGGGGCAATGTGTTGGATCTTCGTTTTGCATACAGGTATTTGTCATATCCACAATTACTTTCTCTAAACGTTGAAGGTCATTAATTTTGTCTCGAATGATTGCTAACTTTTGTCGGCTTAATAGCTCAACTTGAGTGCAGTTGCTGTCCATAGACATTAGCGATTTTATTTCTCTTAACGTAAAGCCGAGCGCTTTGGCTTTTGTGATAAACCTAAGTTGTCCTGCTATTGTTTCGTCATATTGTCTATAACCAGATATTGGTTTTTCAGGTTGTGTAATCAGCCCTTCTCGTTCATAAAAACGAATGGTTTCTACATTTAAATTTAATGATTGTGCTAATTTGCCAATGGTTTTCATTATTGCCTTTGTGAATACTACTAATCTAAAGTTATATTTAGTTTAGCTATCCAATGATTTGATGATGCCGCACGCTTCAATTGTATTGTCTGAACTACAAGCACTTGCCATCTGTTGTAATTCAGCTTTAAGCGCCCTTAATTCTTTCATACGTTTATTCACTAGTGCAAGTTGCTGATCAATTAATGCATTAACGCTAGAGCAGCTTTCTTCTGGCTTATTTTTTAATTCGATAAGACGTTTAATATCATTGAGTGATATATCTAGGCTGCGACAATGCTTTACGAATTCCAATTGTTTAAGTGCTTTACTATCATACAGCCTGAAATTACCTTCTGAACGGTTTGGATTTAACAGTAATCCTTCTCTTTCATAATATCTAATCGTTTGTATTGAACAGCCCGATTTTTTTGACAATTCGCCTATTTTCATCAATTTCCCCCAGACATTTGACTCTATAGTTACTATAGGATCTATAGTATAGGTATGCAACGAAAGGGATATATAAAAATGACTGAGAAATATTTAAACAATACGAATATCGTTAATTTTGAACACAAAGATATCCAATCCCTGATCGATCAACGAGGGTGGAAAAATTTGGATAATTTCAACAAAATTGGTGCCGCTTATCAGTTTGTAAAAGATGAAATAATGTTTGGCTATAACAAGAGTGATGATATTTCAGCAAGCGATGTGCTAGCAGATGGTTATGGACAATGTAATACTAAGGGTAATCTGTTAATGGCACTATTGCGTGGACTAGGTATCCAGTGTCGTTTCCAAGGTTTTACCATTGATCAGCAACTACAAAAAGGTGCTATCCCAAGCTATGTATTTTGGTTAGCACCTAAATACATCATTCATAGTTGGGTAGAAGTTTACTTTGAAGGGCGTTGGATAAACTTAGAGGGCTTTATATTGGATGAGCAATACTTAAGCTCACTACAGCAGAAATTTAGCCAAGCAAAAGATGAGTTTTGTGGTTATGGTGTTGCAACAAAGTGCTTTTCATCACCAGATACAGATTGGCGTGGAGAGGATACCTATATTCAAAAAGAAGGTATTCATGACGACTTTGGGCTTTATGATTCACCAGATAAGTTCTATCTCGAAAAAGGTACTAATCTATCAGGTGTAAAACGTTGGTTGTATCAACGAGTGATCCGACATTTGATTAATATGAATGTATCAAAAATAAGAAATAAAAAAGTACTGGAGGTACAAAATGCACAACCATAGTCACAGTCATCAGCATGGTAAAGACGACCGGATTGGTTGGGCATTTTTCCTTAATGTGATATTTACCATTATCGAATTTATAGGTGGTTGGCTCACAAACAGTACGGCGATAATGGCGGATGCCGTTCACGATCTTGGTGATAGTCTTTCAATAGGTTTTGCGTGGATTTTAAGTCGTTTTTCAGATAAAGAAGCATCAGACAAATTCAGCTATGGTTATCGCCGACTTACACTTTTTGGTGCATTGGTAAATAGTATTGTTTTGATTATCGGCTCTATTTGGGTTTTATTTGAAGCAATACCTAAGCTGTCCAATCCTGAAATGCCTGTAGTTGAGGGGATGTTAGGGCTAGCGATACTCGGCGTTGCCGTTAACGGATATGCGGTATTCAAATTAAAAGCGGGTGAAACACTAAATGAAAAAGTGCTGACATGGCACCTACTTGAAGATGTACTCGGTTGGGTTGCCGTTCTTATAGTCTCTATTGTATTGTTGTTCGTTGAACTGCCGATATTAGATCCTCTATTATCAATAGGGTTTACGCTGTTTATCTTATTTAACGTTTTCAAAAATCTTAAATCAACATTGGTGCTTTTTCTTCAAGCTGCACCCGATAAAGAGACCCAAGAGCGTATTAAGCAGTCATTAATTGAATTTCCTGAAGTAAATGGTATACACCATATGCATTTTTGGTCACTGGATGGTGAAAGTCACGTTTTAACAGCGCACCTTGAGCTGAGTGACAACTTTGACGTTAAAGAATTAATTAAGCTTAAACAAGAGGTTGCAGCTAAATTATCTTCCTATCATTTATCGCATACGACGATAGAGTTTGAGTTTTTAAATGAAAATTGTAGGGATGAAGCAGAGTAAGTTTTATCAATAAAATGTTGGGCATACAATATAAAAAGCAGCTTAATTAGGCATAACTTAGTAATTAAGCTGCTTTTTTGCTTTTTTGCTTTTAAATTTCGTCAGATTACTGTTTGTTACTCTCAGCGCCATGCGCCCATTGATATAAAACAGGCAATACAAACAAAGTTAAAATGGTAGAAGACACAATACCGCCGATAACAACTGTTGCTAGTGGTCGTTGTACTTCTGCACCAATTCCAGTGTTTAACGCCATTGGAATAAAACCTAAACTTGCGACCAGTGCCGTCATTAAAATAGGTCTTAAACGAATGATGGCACCTTCAATGATCGCTACGTATAGGTCGCCTTTTTCATGCCAAAGATCTCGAATAAAAGCCAACATAACCAAGCCATTTAATACGGCAACACCTGACAATGCTATGAAGCCGACACCTGCCGAAATAGATAAAGGCATGTCTCTTAAATAAAGAGAAATTACGCCCCCAGTTAATGCTAACGGTACACCACTGAAAATGATCAATGCATCTTTTAATGAACCAAATGCGATAACCAAAATACCTAAGATTACAACTAATGTGATCGGCACAACTAAGCTTAATCTTTTACTCGCTGACTCTAGTTGTTCAAACGTTCCACCATAATCAAGCCAGTATCCTGCTGGGATTTCTCCTTCCTGATTAATTTTAGCTTTCACTTCTTTTACAAAGCCGCCTAAATCTCTGCCACGAACATTGACGGTAACCACAACTCTTCTTTTTCCGTTCTCACGGCTAATTTGAGCAGGTAAAGACTCTGATTTAAGCTCTGCAACTTCTTCAAGTGGCACATAGTTACCACCCTCAAGTGGAAGCGGCAGGTGCTTCAAGCCATTGATATCTGTTCTTGTTTGCTCTGGTAGGCGAACAACTAACTCAAATCGTCTGTCTCCTTCATAAATGATCCCCGCAGATTCTCCACCAATTGCAGTAGCAACCCAGTCTTGCAGTTCTGAAACGCTCAAACCGTATCGACCAAGCGCTTCTCGTTTAGGAATTACTGATAAAGATGGAACACCTGTGACCTGTTCCATTCGGGCATCAGCAGCACCGTCCACGGTTTTCACAATATTTAGAATATCTTTTGCGGTAAGTAATAATCGATCTAAGTCATCACCAAATATTTTGATGCCGACATCAGCTCTAACGCCAGAAATCAATTCATTGAAACGCATTTGAATAGGCTGAGTGAATTCATAGTTGTTGCCCGGAATGTTTTTCAGTACTTCTTCCATTTCTTCAACTAATTCACTCTTTGGCTTTGAAGGTTCGGCCCATTCTTTACGTGGTTTTAAAATAACAAAGATATCAGCAATACTCGGTGGCATTGGATCAGTTGCTACTTCTGATGTGCCGATGCGCGAGAATACTTTATCAACTTCAGGAAACGCTTTAATACGTTGCTCAAGTACTTCTTGCATTTCTACTGATTGCTCTAGGCCGGTAGAAGGTATTCTTAGCGCTTGGACTGTTATATCCCCTTCATTTAGCTGTGGAACAAATTCACTACCCAGCGTTGTTGCTAACCAAAGGCTATACCCCATTAACAGCGTTGAGAATGAAACAATAACCCAACGAAATTTCAACGCCATTTTTAACAATGGTTCATAAATAGACTTGGTTGAACGAATAACTACACTTTCTTTTTCGCTGATTTTACCTTTCATAAACACAGCTACAGCAGCAGGAACCAGTGTAACTGAAAGGATCATTGCGGAAATTAACGCCATAACGACAGTTGCCGCCATAGGGTGGAACATTTTCCCTTCAACGCCAGTTAGCGTGAAAATGGGGATGTAAACAACAGTGATAATTGCCACACCAAACAAGCTTGGACGTATCACTTCTGAAGTGGCTTCAAAAACGGTATTTAGGCGTTCTCTTAAGTCTTGCCTATGACCGTTGTGTTGGGCCTGTGCTAACCTACGGACAGAGTTTTCAACGATGATGACAGCCCCGTCCACTATCAAGCCAAAGTCCAATGCGCCGAGACTCATTAAATTGGCAGATACTCCTGCTTGCGCCATACCTGTGATTGTCATTAACATGGAAATAGGGATAACAGCAGCGGTAATGAGAGCTGCACGTAAATTTCCAAGTAGAATAAATAACACAACAATAACTAAAAGCGCACCTTCAACGAGGTTTTTGGTAACGGTTGCAATCGCTTTATCTACTAACGTTGTTCTGTCGTAAACAGGCTCTGCGGTAATGCCCTTTGGCAGAGATTTTTGTATTTCGCTGAGCTTATGTTCCACTTCTAAAGCAACGGTGCGAGAATTCTCACCAATCAGCATCATGGTTGTACCAAGCACTGTCTCAATGCCATTACGAGTAGCAGCCCCTGTTCTAAGTTCTTTGCCTATAGCAACATTGGCAACATCACTTATTTTTACAGGAATACCATCGTTCTTTTTGATGATGACATTGAGGATTTCATCCATTGTCGCAAGTTGCCCAATGGAGCGTACTAAAACTTGCTGTCCGTTTTGTTCGATATAACCTGCGCCACGGTTGTCATTGTTTTTACGTAATGCATCAGATATTTCTTCAAAGGTTACCTGATGAAAAAGTAATTTTTCGGGTTTAGGCGTTATGTGATATTGCTTGTTGTAGCCGCCGATACTGTTGACCTCAATGACGCCTTTAACTTGAGCCAATTGCGGTTTAATGATCCAGTCTTGTATTTCTCTTAAGGCAATAGCGGTATAAGGCTCTCCATTAGGCATTTTAGCGTCAGGAGAAGCTTGTACGGTATACATAAATATTTCGCCAAGCCCTGTCGAAATAGGACCCATTTCTGGCTCTAAGCCAGAGGGAATAACGCCTTTTATCGCAGCTAATCTTGCATTGATTAAGTTGCGAGCAAAATAAATATCGGTTCCCTCTTCAAAGATAACGGTTACTTGAGATAATCCATATCTTGACAGGGAGCGGGTGTGAGACAGCTTTGGCAATCCGGCTAAGGCGGTTTCTACAGGAAAGGTCACCCTTTGTTCCGCTTCCAAAGGTGAATAACCGGGGGCAGAAGTGTTTATTTGTACCTGCACGTTTGTTATATCTGGAACAGCATCAATGGGAAGTTTTTGATAACTCCACATGCCAACGCCGATGATTACCATCAGCAGACTTAATACTAAATAGCGTCTATTTATTGCAAGACGCAAAATTGATTCAATCATATTGCGTCTCCTAATCGTCGTCTTCTACTTCAGATTTCAAAATATCCGCTTTTATCAGATAACTGTTTTTGTTTACATATTCAGCGTCTTTACTGAGGCCATCAATGACCTCGATATAGTTTTTGTCTGAACGTCCGAGCACAAGTGGCGCAAACTCGTACTCTTCATCTTCTTTTACAAAGACACCAAATTGTCCTCCCAGTTCTTGGATAGCAACTTTCTCAACGGCTAAATCCACCTTGAATTGATTTATTTTGACGTTGCCTTTTAATAATTGACCTGACGTTAGCTTTAACTCAGTGTTGTTTAAACGTACACGTGCTAAAACATAAGACTGATCTTTAGCTGGAATTATATTGGTGATGGTTGAGTTGAATGCCTGTTCACCATGCTCAATATCAACAGGTTGACCGACTTTGATTTGATTATATTGGCTGGTAAACACCTTAAATTCAGCCCACAAGGTGTCAAAATTGACGATTTCAAACAAGCTAGTGTTTTGCGTGATACCGCCAATATTTCCATTTCGCTGTAAAACAGTCCCAGAAACAGGGGATGTTATTTTATAGGTATTTAAGCTCTCATTAGATTCAATAACGGCTAATAGATCGCCTTTTTTTACCTTATCACCAACAGTGGAGTTAATTGTCTTTATAACGCCGTTATATCTAGCGCCAACTTGAAATAATTGTTCAGCGCCTATCGTCGTAGCGCCGTATACAGGGATAGTTTGGTTCAACGTTTTTGAAGCTAAATAGGCTGTTTCAACACCAAGCCTTTTTGCCATGTTATTGTTTATTTTGCTAATGCCTTCTTCGCCTTCATGTTCATCTTCACTAGCGATAACACTTTGAATGGGTGATAGATACCCAATAAAAATCAATAGTGCGAGTAAATAGTTTTTCATTTTGAATTCCTAAACGATTCAGTTAATAACTGAATCAATAAATTGTTATTAAACTTAAAGTGATGTTTATTTAGAGTGACAGCGCTTCGTTTGTTAGTTTTTCTATCTCTGCGCCATAAATTAGGGCAGCAGATGCCGCATCAATGAGGGTTCGTCGAGCATTTAACAGCTCTTGTCTAGCCGATACATAATCAAGATATCCATATCGACCTTTTTGATAGGCGTCTTGAGTATCTTCCAGTGCATCTTCAAGCATTGGGATAACCGACTGCTTTAATGAATTAGCTGTTAATATGGCTTGTTTTCTATTGGAGTATGCTCGTAGTAAGTGATTTCTAAACCTCAACTTAGTCGCCTCTTTCTCTATGGCAACTTGGTCACGCTCTGCTAGCGCACTAGCGATTGCACCAGAATTTCGCTTTTCAGCAAACAAAGGTAAGCTAAAGCCAGCGACCAGTGCCGTATCATTGGCTTCTTGAGAGCGCCTAACACCAACAGACCATTTGATATTGGCCGTTGACTCTGTTTTAGCCAACTGTAATTCGGCCTCTTTTAGTCGCTGCTCACTTGCATAAACTTGAATAGCAGGGTTTTTCTCTAACTTCGCAAAAAGGCTGTTAAAGTCACTATCATTGCCAAACTGAAAAAGATCCCCTTGTACTTCAGAGAAGGTTACAGAGTTTTCCCCCCAGTAGGCTGCTAATGAGAGCTTCAAATATTCCAAGCGCTTTTGTTCAGATTGAAGGGTGAGGTTAGCCTGAGCAATAACTGCTTTTGAGCGTTTCACTTCAGCCTCAGGAGTAGCACCTGCGCGGTTACGCTGAGATACAATCTTTAACGTTTCTTGTGCTAAGCTCAAAGCATTTTCTGCCAATATAACTCTTTGTTGGGCTGCAAGTACTTCCACGTACTTCTCAGTGACTTGAGCCATTAAATTAAGCGCAGAGACTTCTTTCTCAGCATTGAGTAGTGCTCTTGATTTTGAAACAAGTCCAATCCGCGCTGAGCGTTTATCTCCCATTTCGATAACCGAAGATAGAGCGACTGTTAATTCAGCACTGTCGAATGCATTAAATTCACCTGAGCCTGCAAAGTTCTCAGCTTCAACTTCTAGTTCATAAGCAGGATTTAAACTTGCTGTTTGTTCTTGTCCTGTTAATGCGGTTTGTTTGAAATCAAATATTTTGAGTTCAGGATTTTGTTTAAGCGTCCACTGAATTGCCTCTTGAAGATTTAACTGCTTTTCAAAGGCATAAACATTAAATGTAAAAAGTGACAACGCGAGAAACGCGATATATTTAAGCCGAGGTGTTACACACCTCAAAATTGCTATCTTGCGATGCACACAGGTATTAAGTGCCATGTATACTTTCCTATAAATTTATATGTTTTTTTCGGTCATTAACATTTGACCTTTCATAATTTTCTATAAAATTTAGGCGTATTTAGGTGGGCGGAATGGCACCGAGATATAGCCTTTTAGCTCAGGAGAAACTAAGGCGTAGGTAAGGAAATATTCTATTGCTTGGAAAATGTTACAGGAAGAATCAGCATTTAAAAATAAGTGACAACAGCAACAAAAATTACAATTATCAATTGAAGAGTTGCTATTATTCACCTCAAGCATATTGGAGTCTTCTGGAGCTTTTAGCGGGGTAATAGACTTAGTTAGTGATGAACTAAAAGAACTTTCACTTAAGTTTATTTCAAGCTCTTCTAGCGAAAAAAACACAGACTGCACCGCGATTAAAATCATTATCACGTATGATATATTTGATTTGATATACGATGAGTGCATTATTTTCATTTCTCTGCTTAATACTTTAGCTGTAAGATGCGGCGAGCACCGTTTAAAACGACAAGAGCAATTATCAAACCAATCACTAAATCTGGATAACGACTGCTTGTTGCTGTAACTAATAAGCCAGCTAAAATTACACCAACGTTTGCGATAACGTCATTTGCGGAAAAAATCCAACTCGCTTTCATATGAGCGCCGTCTTCTTTGTTGCCAAATATCAAAAACAGACAAGCAACGTTAGCGATTAGTGCTATTCCACCAAATATCATCATTAAAGAAGAGATCGGTTCACTACCGTAAACAAAGCGTCTTACGACTTCGCTCAAAGCACCTAGCGCTAGAATAACTTGAAGCACACCAGATATATGTGCTGCTCTAAGTTTCATGCTAATACTTTTACCTACGGCATAAATAGCTAAACCATACACAGCAGCATCAGCAAACATATCTAATGAGTCTGCAATTAGGCCAGCAGACTGTGCAATCAACCCAGCAATTACTTCTATAAAAAACATGACTCCATTAATGGCTAACAACCATTTTAGGGTTGATGCTTCTTTCATCTCATTTTTTTGGGCTAGATCTTTTGCTTTTGCAGCTTCGGTGCTGCAACTTTCTTTAGTTGATGCCAACTCTGCACCGAGATTGAGTTGTTGTAATTTTTTTGTTATCTCATCTAAATTTTCATCATGAAAAACCTTGACTAAACGGCTAGGAATATCAAATTGCAACCCAACTGAAGGCTCAATTGAGTCAAGTGCTAATCTGATCAATCTCTCTTCTGAAGGACAGTCCATTTGAGGCACTTTATATGTACTGACAAACGCGCCACTATAGTTATCTAATTGTGTATCAATTTTTACGTCTTCGTTGGTAGGAGATGATTGACACTGACCACTACATTTTTCTGACATATTTAACATTCCGTAATAATATTAAAATAAGTATAAAATCTATAGTGGCTATAGAGTCAAATAAAAAATTATTTAATGTAAAAGCGTGGAAACTGAATTGAAAAGCTAGTTTAAGAAAATAGTTTCTGCTAGTATTTTAAATACTATATTTAACTGGTGATAACTTTGAACCTTAATGTTGTACTAAAAATGCTCTTGGTTATTTCGATTGTTTTACAATCGTTAACTGCTGTAGCATCCTCAACATCTGAGAATCACCAAATAGATATAGAGCACCTTCAAACTCAACATGATCATGCAGATGATCGAAATGTCTCAAATGATAATGTAGGTGATGAGCAGCATAATGAAAAAGATTGTCATCACTGCGGTCATTGCAGTGGCAGCCACTTATCTTGGATTTTAGTCAGTAATTCAAATACCACGGGCAAACTAAACATTATCAATAAAACTCCTTATCAAATTGATCAAACAAGTACCTTTCTTGAAGCGATACTTCGTCCGCCTATTTCTTAATTAGATTAATTTTTAATGACCTATTTATCCTTTAATAATGGATAAAGGTTTCGTGTTTATTAATTTTAAAATTAAGAATTTTTATGTATATATATTTAAAAAATGTAGGTTTAGTCCTGTCTTTATGTATGGCTGTGAGTTTTTCAGTTGCCACTTATGCCAAACAGAAAAGTATTTCATGGCTAGATAGTCAAATAAATAAAGATCCCGAAGTTGTTGCGGCTAAAGAGTTACTTAATGCAAGTAGTCATAGAGCCAAAGGTTTAACTCAAGCCGTTTATAACCCAGAGCTAGAAGCTAGTTATGAAAAAGAAGGTGATTTTGATAATTACTCCATTGGTATCAGCCAAACAATTGATTTCTGGGATAAGCAATCAGCAAATAAAAGCATTGGTGAAATTGATGTCTATGTAAACCAGCAACAATTGTTATCTTTACTCGATTCTAAAAAGGCTAACGCTTTAACTGCATTAGTTAATTGGCAAGCAGCAAAAGAAGCTGCTCAGTTACTTTCAGAAAGAGAAGAGCAATTGCAAACGCTCTTTGGCATTGTTGAAGATAAGCGAAAAGCCGGACTTTTAGAGCCACTTGACGCTGAATTGGTCTATTTAAACTTGTCCCAAATTTTCAGTGAAATATCTGAGTCGCAAATAGTATTGAAAAATGCAGAGGTAAAGGTTCAGGAGTTATTGCCTGATTGGACGCCTAATACTACAAATTTGTTTTCATTTACTTTTGGGGCAACAAGCTATTCATTTAACTCCCAGTGGGTTGAGGATCATCCAAAAGTTAAACTCGCTAGAGCGCAATGGAAGATAAAACAATCTAAGGCTCAGCTAACCACTATGGAATCTAAAGCTAATCCAACCATTGGCGTTAGCGCAGGGAAAAGTGGAGATGAAGACTTGGTTGGTGTGACTTTATCAATTCCTTTAAACATCAGGAATAACTATTCAGATACGGTTAAAGCCGCTTATTCAGAAGCCATTGCAGCAGAAGCTAACTTTCGATCGGTATATCGAAAGCAGTCTTTTGAAGCAAAAGCTAAATATGAATCGCTTAATATCAGTAAAAAATACTATGAGCAATGGCGAAAACTCACACAAGGCAGATTAGATAGCAGTGCGAATTTATTAAATAAGCGCTGGGAAGCTGGTGACATTAATACGTCTGACTACCTACTTGCATTAAATCAACGCGCGGAAGGGCTTCATGCAGGAATACGTTTGGAAAATCAATTCAAGCTTGCAGAAATATCCTTCGTTTTAAGTATGGGTCAGTTATCAAAATTTGAGATTTGAACGCTTTATTTTTTCAGTAGCGAAAAACGAAATCTTAAATTTATCAAAAATATAGGTTAAAAAAATGAATACAATATTTAGTAAAAAATTATTAGCCGTAGTAATTAGCAGCCTGTTAGTTGGGTTTACTACAAATCATGACGCTTTTGCACAGTCGTCAGATGGAACTGGTTCTGTCACAAACGTTTCGAAACAAGAAGAAAAAGAACATCAAGATGAGCATGAACACGAAAAGGGACATGAAGAAGATAAAGGTGACCATGACGAGCACGGCCATGAAGGTGGTAATAGAGAGGGAGAAGAAGAACATGAAGAAGGTATCACTATTGATCCAAAGAAGATGTCGCTTGCTAACATTAAAGTGGAAAGTGTTAAGCCTGAATATCAATTTAGCTCCGTATATGCACCTGGCGAAATAAAAGCTAATGGCTATAAAAGTTATGTGGTATCACCACGTACAGAGTCAGTCATTATCAGTCGCCATGCAGCGCTTGGCGAGTATGTAGAAATAGGTCAGAAGTTAGTTACATTATTTAGTGAAGCAATGGCACAAGCACAAGCTGACTATTTAATCGCTTCAACCGAATGGCAACGTGTAAAAAAGCTGGGTAATAAGACGGTGAGTGAAAGTCGATTATTACAAGCTGAAACAACATACAATGCGAGCTATGGCAAGCTCATTGCTTTAGGGTTAACTGAAAAAGCAATAAATGGTATTTCTAACAAAGACATTAAAGCATTTGGACAATATGCATTAACGGCGCACCGTGAAGGTGTCGTGCTTCAAGACGACTTTATCCAAGGGCAACGTGTTGATGCTGGGGATTCAGTCATGTTGTTAGCAGATGAAAAACAACTATGGGTTGAAGCAAAAGTTTCTCCAAATAAAAAGCTGAATTTATCAATTGATTCTCCTGCGGTACTTAAATTAGAAGGCCAGAGTTACAATGCCAAAGTTATCCAAGAAGCCCATACAATTGACCCTATTACTCGTACTCGAATTATTAGGTTAGGAGTAGATAATTCGGATGATAATCTTCATTCAGGCATGTTTGTAAAAGTTTACTTTCAGTTTGCCACAAAGCAGAAAGTGATGGCTGTGCCAGAAGAAGCATTGATCCGCAGCGCAGATGGTGATTGGACCGTATTTGTCGAAGACCACCCTGGAGAATTTAAAGCTGTAGAAGTAGAACTAGGCCGAGCCTTAGGTGATTTTAGGGAAATCATTGGCCTTGATAGTGGGACGCGAATTGTAACCAAAGGCGCATTTTTTGTTGCTTCTGAAATCGCTAAAGGCGGATTTGATCCGCATAACCACTAAGGAGTAAGACTATGTTTAATAAAATAATAGATTGGTCTGTTAATAATAGACTCCTGATTTTGATTGCGCTGTTTGCCACAATTGTCGGCGCAATTATGGTTATACCAAAACTAAATTTAGATGCCTTTCCTGATGTTACTAATGTTCAAGTTGCTGTAAATACTGAAGCGCCAGGACTAGCTGCTGAAGAAGTTGAACAACTCATTACGTACCCCATTGAAGCGGTCATGTATGCCTTACCTGATGTAGAACAAGTGCGCTCAATTTCTAAAACAGGCTTGTCTGGCGTCACGGTTGTTTTCAAAGAAGGCACCGACATTTACTTTGCAAGACAACTCGTATTTGAGCGTCTTCAAGCCGCAAAAGAACTGATACCAGAAGGTGTCGGCACACCCGAAATGGGGCCAAACACCTCAGGGCTAGGCCAAGTATTTCAGTACCTTCTTATTTCAGATAAAGATGCAGGCTATGATGCTATGGCACTCAGGAGTCTCAATGATTGGGTAGTAAAATTACTCGTTATGCCTGTCGATGGTGTTACTGATGTACTCTCCTTTGGAGGTATTGTTAGGCAGTACCAAGTAAATGTAGATCCATCTAAGCTTCTTTCTTATAACCTAACGCAAGAAGACGTTGTTGGTGCCCTAGATAACAACAATGCCAATGTTGGCGGATGGTATATGAACCGTGGGCAAGAGCAGCTTGTTATTAGAGGTGCAGGTTGGTTTGAAAGTGGTGACGCTGGTATTAGTAATATCAAACAAGTTCCCGTCAAAACAGTTGATGGGACAGTTGTGACGGTTTCGGATATTGCTAAAGTTGAAATGGGCAGTGAAATTCGTCAAGGTGCTGTCACAATGACGCGCAAAACCGAAGACGGTAAAGTCGAAAATTTAGGTGAAGTTGTCTCTGGCATTGTCTTAAAACGCATGGGGTCTAATACTAAAGCCACCATTGATGGTATCAATGCAAGAATCCCATTAATTAATCAAGCATTGCCTAAAGGTGTTCGCTTTGAACCATTTTATGATCAGGCTGATTTGATTGAAAAAGCCGTTGATACAGTAGTTGATGCACTATTACTAGCATTTATTTTCATCTGTATTGTATTAGCACTATTTTTAATGAATATACGTGCAACCTTCCTTGTCCTAATATCTATTCCAATTTCAATTGGTATCGCGTTAATGATCATGGCTTGGTGGGGCATTTCTGCAAACCTTATGTCATTGGGTGGCATTGCCGTAGCCATTGGTATGCTAGTTGATGGTTCAGTCGTGATGGTTGAAAACATGTTTAAGCATTTAAATAGACCAGACTCTACCCATTTAAAAACTGTAAAAGAAAGAGTGCCTAGTGCTGATACTGATCCACATGATGTAGAACAAGATGAGCATGGTATTAAGTTACGTCTTCAAAATGCGGGTAAAGAAGTGGCTCGTCCCGTATTTTTTGCAGCTTCTATTATTTTAGTCGTATTTACGCCTTTATTTAGCTTTGAAGGTGTTGAGGCAAAGTTATTTCAACCTATGGCAATAAGCATCATTTTAGCTGTTATATCTGCTATTGTGGTTGCGTTGTTTGTTGTACCCGCTTTAGCTACTTATTTATTTAAGTCAGGTGTAAAAGAGAGGGAAAGCTTTGTTCTTAGGCCATTAGACAAACTCTACAGAAAAGGGCTTACATTCGCACTAAAACGCACCAAATTAGTCATTTCAGCCGCACTTATATTAGTTTTCTCTGCCTTTGCATTAGTTCCATTAATTGGTACTGAATTTGTACCTGAGTTAGAAGAAGGGACGATAAACTTAAGAGCAACGCTTGCACCTTCTTCCAGTTTAGATACCGCGCTCACTGTGGCACCAATTCTAGAAGAAAAACTAATGGCTTTCCCTGAAGTAACCTATGCATTAAGCCGAATTGGTCGAGCAGAAATAGGTGGAGACCCAGAGCCTGTGAATAACATCGAAATTTACATAGGGTTGAAGCCTGTTTCTGAGTGGACCAGTGCATCTAATCGATATGAACTTCAAGGAAAAATGGAGAGATCTTTAGAAGAATTCCCTGGGTTGCTACTCAACTTTTCTCAACCTATTGCGACTCGTGTCGATGAGCTACTATCTGGTGTTAAGGCTCAGTTGGCGATAAAGTTGTTTGGGCCTGAACTTGAGGTACTGGCGGCTAAAGGTCAAGAAATAGAAACAGCAATTAAAAACATTGAAGGTGCAAGGGATGTTGCATTGGAGCAAATTGCTGGTGAAGCGCAATTGGTGATAAGTCCTAACAGGCAAGAACTATCGCGCTTTGGATTGTCTGTGAGTGACATAATGGAGGTTGTGCGTGATGGTATTGGTGGTGTTGAAGCCGGACAAATAATCAATGGTAATGAACGTTATGATATTTACGTTCGCATAGAGGAAGAGTACCGAAGTAACAAAGAAGCTATTGCTGATATTCGGCTTCAATCACCTACTGGTGCTTGGGTGCGACTGGGTGACGTAGCCTCAGTCTCATTTGAGTCAGGCCCACCACAAGTTAGACGCGATGATGTACAACGAAGAGTCGTTATCCAAGCAAATGTACAAAATCGAGATATGGGAAGCGTGGTTGCCGATATCAGAACGGTAATTGCTGAAAAGGTTGACTTACCTTCAGGTTATTCTGTTTCGATTGGCGGCCAGTTCGAAAGTCAAAAACGTGCTCAAAATAGGTTAGCTATAGTTGTACCTTTATCGTTAGCACTAATCGCACTACTACTTTACTTTGCCTTTGGTTCTGTTGGTCAAGCTATGCTGATATTGGTCAACGTGCCGCTTGCTGTAATTGGCGGAGTTTTCTCCTTATATTTATCTGGACAATACTTGTCTGTACCAAGCTCCGTTGGCTTTATTACCTTATTTGGTGTAGCGGTATTGAATGGGGTCGTTATGGTAGAAAGTATCAACCAACGTATTAAAGACGGTCTAGAAGCATCTAAAGCCGTTTTTGAAGGCGCTACTTCAAGATTAAGACCTGTACTTATGACTGCTATAACATCAGCTTTAGGTTTGATACCGATGTTAATGTCTAATGGTGTTGGTGCAGAAATACAGCGCCCCTTAGCGAGTGTTATTGTTGGCGGCTTGGTAACTGCAACACTGTTAACATTATTTGTTTTACCTGTTTTATATCGCTGGTTTTCAGAGAAAAAAATAAAAGAGCTATCCAGATAAAATGACTGTGAACTCTAACCCCACGCTAAAGTCACGTTTAGCGTGGGGTTATTGAGTAGATGAACGAAAAGAAAGATTAGATTTAACAATAAACTAATAGTCATGACTGCTTTGTCGGAATATTTGTCGTTAAACAGGCCAAAGCTAACTTCCGCTTTCGTATCTTTGCAGTCTTAATCTTTATGTGTCTCAAGGTCGGCTTATGGCACAGAGCCGTCCTTCGGCTCTAACTCATTTATGTCCAAAAACGCGCTAGAGTGGCCGTCTGCTCATAGCTGCATATCAGGTGGCTTCTATACTTATTAAGCTACTTCAAATTATGATTGTTATTAACTTTGATCCCATGATTGATGTCAAAGAGCAGCTTCACTATGCTTATATTTAGCTTACCCAAAGACAACCCTCATAGAAGCACGTAATTATCGCTGGTATGTGTAAACTCAAATCGCCCCGATTTATCTGATATGTCATAAGTAGATTTAGTATCATTATCATGGTGATATAAAAAATCACTTTGATGAGTATGATTCAACACTTTGCATTTGGATCTTACTAATAATATGGCAACTATAGTGCACGTTAAACTCTGTATTAATCTTTCGTTGGATTTAAAAAGTAGATAACACTTTGGTTGCTAAATTTAGGTGGCATTCGTATAGAAAACTTGAAGATAACATTATTTATTATTCACTCTCGTTACGGCCAGCGTTACCCATGCTTTGAATTTTTACTTCGTACAGGTGGGAAAGCTCATGCTTTTCTTCTTGCGAACGAAAGCGCAGTTCGTCTACTTTTTCGAGCGCATCACGCAGTGAATAACCGCTTTGAATTTTGTTTTTGATCTCGCTAAAAATCTCACCGATTTTGTATTCAATGGTATCTGGGCGCTCCGCACGAAGCTTAAAGCCTTTAAGGTATGGAAATAACTCACCATCAACAAAATCCATTAAGTCGCTGCCGGTTAAGGCGTTATCGTGATCAAACTCACCATTAGCAGTTTTAGGCGCAGCCCAAGAACTCCAGCGGTATTTCTCATCGATAATGTATTGGTAGTCTTCTGCGATCAATTCGGCTTCTTGCGACTTTGTAAACTCTAAGTCATCAAGGTATTTTAAAAATAGCATCCACGACGATTGCTCGGTGTAGTCTAGTTCGCTAGAACAGCCAGCATTTTTATGGAAAATGTCGTCGATATTTTAAAGGTTTGATCGAACATGTAAATTAAGTCCTTGTTAGCCAATGAGTTTGAGATGATTTTTTTGCTTAAAGCAACTCACTCGCTTATTTATATTTCTGAGGTAATAGTGATTAATATACCCTAATTAATTAAAAAATTAATAATATATTAGTATCAAGTAGTTTTTGGTTAATCTAGGTCAATTTTATACTTTTTCCTTGCCGGTAGTATCTCTTCAAACTCGCAATTTAATGCGTTTACTAATTTATATAAGGTTTCGAGTTTAATATTAACATTACCTCTTTCCATTTTTCCGTAATTACCGCGCTCTATACCGACATAGGCGGCAAAGCCTTCTTGCGAATAACCTGCTTCTTTTCGTTTTTCTCGTAGTTTTTCACCAAAATTTTTAACTAAATCACTCACCAGATTCCCCTCAAGGCAAAATGATTAGATTTTCATGTTGAGGGCTTAACTACCACGCCCTATAATACCCATTATTATAAGAAGTTTATTAGGATTTACTTTGAAATTTGACCCTCTCGTAGCTCAAATTATTGTTGCACCAAATTTTGATAACTTTACAACAAGTGATGTGCGCTCGGCGTACTTAGCATTAAAAAGTGATTCTTCTTTAGTACCTACCGCAGTTAGGCGAAGTATATACGCAGAACTGCTCAAGCTTGTTAAAAAAGGCTGGCTGAAAAAGGTGGTATCAAATAAAAAAGGATTTACGCGATTCAATAAAACAGAGAGCTTTGATGTTGAGGTAATTACTCACTTAGCTAGTTCAATACCTATTTCAATCACAGAAAAAGAAAATGATAAACATGCGCTGTTACTTAGTAAGTTAAACCATTACAAAGCCGAGTTATTATTGAATATGGGGGAATCAGAGGCGTATAAAGAGCTCTATTTGGAGTCACCCGAACTGGTAGATGAACTACAGCCACAATACAACAAAGCAAGAGACAACAATACCAGAATACTTGGCAAGATTAGAGCGATTGAAGGCTTACTGAAGCAAAACGAAGCATTAGAAAAAATATGAAACTAAGACTATGGCAAGCCGAATGTATTAATTTTGCGCTTACACAATATCAGAACGGCAATAGCCACTTTTTAGCCTTGGCAACTCCTGGGGCGGGTAAAACTTTGATGGCTTCAGAATTAGCTAACCAGTTATTAAAAAGCAATATGGTCGATTTAATCATTTGTTTTTCACCGTCGTCTATTGTTTCCCAAGACTTTAAGGAAAGCTTACAGCTAAAAACGAATGAACGATTTGATGGGTTTATTGGCGCTAAAGGTAGAGCTTTAACCTATCAAAGCTTACAGTATTTAGATGTGCACTTTTGGCAACTATTTGAACGATATCGTGTTTTTGTAATATTTGATGAAATTCATCATTGTGCAGGCTCTAATATTGACAATGCCAATGCATGGGGTGAGCAGATAATACTTAACATTCAAAATAAAGCACAGTACACATTAGCCTTAACAGGCACTCCCTGGCGCTCTGACGCTGCTCCTATTGTTCTTTCATCGTATCAACAGCCTAACAATAAAATAACGTGTGACTACGTTTACGGGCTTTCTGAGGCTATTGGAGATAATGTTTGTCGGGTTCCACAAATAGTAGCTGTTGATAATAGCCGCATTACAGTTGTAGATGACGCTGACACCAAAACATTTAACTGCTTTAAAGCGTTATTAAACGACTCTGGCGTTTCTTATCAAGAAATTATTGAAAATGAAGCGGTAATAAAATACATGATTTCTTCAGCTCAAAAGAAGCTGACTTCAATCAGAGTGAAAACCCCCGATGCAGCGGGGTTAATTGTTGCATCGTCTGTTGAGCATGCCCATCAAATCTCTATGTTAATGCGAACTCAGTTTGACGAGGGTAGCACTGTTGTAACCTATCGAGAAAATGAACCTACAAGTATTATTCAGCAGTTTAGGTATGCACAAACTAAGTGGATTATTTCTGTTGGTATGATTAGCGAAGGTACAAACATCCCTCGTTTGCAGGTTTGCTGCCACCTTACAAACATAAAAACAGAAATGCATTTTAGGCAAATATTGGGCCGTATACTGAGGGTAACAAACTCTAAAAACCAAGAAGCTATTATGTACATGCCCGCCGAACCTAAGCTTTTAGAGTATGCGTATAGAGTTAATCAAGATGTTCCTTTTGAAGCTGATGTAGTTAAGTTTGAAAAGATGAAAGCTACTGCTAAAGAGCCTACAGAAGGTAAAGATTTAAGTAAAATGACTTTTAATAAGAAAAATAAAAAACCTTCCAAAGCTCAGTTTGATTTAGATAACTTTGCTGACTTTTTTGATCAGCCAGTTATGAGCAATAGGCCTGAAGCGACTGAGGAGCATTTTTTAACCGGTGCCTATGAGCGAATAATTAATATATCAGGCCGCTTTCAGCAAGAGGCTATTGCTTTGGGGTTAAGTGAATTGAGATAGACTGTTAATTGATCTCTGCAAAAAAACACTGTATTTTTATACAGGCTTCATTTTTTATTAATAAATATGCGAAAAATAATTCATGTAGATATGGACGCATTTTATGTGTCTGTAGAAATTAGAGACAACCCAAAGCTAGCGAATAAGCCCGTTGCAGTTGGTGGTAGCAGGAGCTCTAGAGGCGTGCTCTCTACTAGTAATTATATAGCGAGGCGATATGGTGTAAGAAGTGCAATGCCGACAAGTGTAGCACTGCGAAAATGCCCTGACTTAATTTTGGTTCCGGGCAGAATGGAAGTATATAAATCGGTAAGCTCTCAAATTAGAGAGATTTTCGAACGATATACAGACATTATTGAGCCCCTAAGCTTAGATGAAGCATACTTGGACGTTACTGATTGTAAGCTCTTTAGCGGTTCAGCCACGCTAATCGCACAAGATATATGTCGCTCTATCCATAAAGAATTAAATCTCACAGCTTCTGCTGGCGTTGCACCAATAAAGTTTTTAGCTAAAGTTGCCTCTGACTTAAATAAACCAAATGGTGTTTATGTCATTCCCCCTAAAGATGTAGATTCTTTTATCGATAATATGGAGTTAAAAAAAATCCCTGGTGTTGGTAAAGTAACTAATGAAAAGCTACTTCTTAATAACCTTAAGTTTGGTAGAGACGTGAAAGCATCTAGCTTAGAGTATTTAACTTCTAAATATGGAAAGCTTGGTCGATTGTTATGGGACCGATGCAGTGGAAGTGACGATAGACCAATTATGGTCAGTAGAGAAAGAAAGTCGGTAGGTGTTGAAAGAACGTTCCCTGAAGATATATTAGATCTATCTATTCTTGATGATATTCTCAAAAATAAATTACTCCCAGAGCTTCAAAAAAGAGCCGAAAAACAATTGTTAGATAGAGGTATCAGCAAGATTGGCGTTAAAGTTAAGTTCTCTGATTTTCATCAAACAACTAAAGAGTTTTCAACAGATAAAATTGACTTGGCCATTTTATCTGAATTATTAGTTGAAGCCTTTGCACGAGGAAATGGAAAAAAAGTACGTCTACTTGGTATCCACATAGGGCTTACACCTAATAAAAGTGAAACAGAGCAAATTTCATTTGAGTGGTAGTACGATTTAAGGGACAGTCTATTGGTAAGCGCCACTTAAATTGAGATTTCACGGCAGCTTGAGAATAGTTTGAATTTCAAGCACGGTGTAGTGTTGGAGTTTATTAGTTAGAGCCTGCTTTAAATTAAAGTAAGGTTAGTTAAGGTTTAGGTTTAGGTTTAGGTTTAGGTAAATATTTTAATGGTCGAAAATTTATTACATTAAGTCTTTAAAAACTTTAGTCTATAGATACGGAATTTATCAACAGGCTATTTCCGGTATGTGCCATTTCCGGACGTTCGTAACGCGTCAAGCAGGGGCGCAGCTTTGTTGCGTCCCTGCTTGATTGTTAGCTACTTTTCGCCTTTTGATCCGCTGTCGGAAGCGCTTGTCTTACCTCCATCAGTGTTGCCCTTAAAGATCACATTTTGTGGACCAATTGGCTTAGGAGCTGCTGAAGGCGTTGGCAAAGGGGCTGCACTGGGAGCCGCTTGCTGTCCTTGGTTGCTGTTACCCGAATCATTATCGGCCATATTTTCTTCCTTTTTTTGGATATATTATCAATTAAATTTACTTGGTAAACCTTATCTACTGTAGTAACTCGTTCGTAAATATAAAAAGGCGAAGCACAGAATAGAAAGACAAAGGCAACAACCACGAATAAGGTTGCATCGTGTAAGTAGTTACCTCTTTTTATATTGTTTGCACTATTGTGCTCAGCGGCTTCCGACAACTTTTCGTCAAAGTATTCATCAAAATCAATAATTGCTTTATCGACGCATGAGCCATTTGTATTATGCCAATTTTTAAGATCTTCTAGGTGTTTTCTCAACTGTTTCGCTAGCGGTATTTTTTGATACGAATATCCTAAGAATGTCCGAACCAGCTTATAAACAGAAATTAACATGCTTCCGATAGCAAGAAGTACAAACAACAAAAACAAATATGTAGCTGGTTCATTTGAGTACCTAAATCCAGTAATTACAGCAGCAAGCGCTCCACCGAGTATCGTTAATGCAACAATAGGTGTATTTGTCGCCGAAGCTATACCGTTCCTCTGCTCAAGCTCAAAATCATATTGTTTTTGAAAAACATCCCTATTCAAATCTCGCCTCCGATATAGCTAACGCCCCCAAAAGGGGCTGATAATAGTTTACTAAAATGTGCAAAGTAGCGGAACCGAGCAAACTATTAGCAGTTCCGTGCTTAATGTGCTTGTTAAAGGGCTGGCTCGCTTTCTTGAGTAACTGGAACTGCCGACTCTAACTCCAAAATTTCTGAATACAATGTGATTAAGTGTTCGATCGTCAAATCTAATATCGGTTCATACATGAACGAATTAAGGTGAATGTTCGAGCTAACAGTAATGCTAACCTTTTCAAGAGTGCTGATAGCTTGACTATCAGGTAATTCTTTTATGTATGACTTTATTAGAGCACCAAACTGATTCATTGATTGACACCAATAAGTATCATCAGATTTTATTTTGCGCATTTCTTCGATAAGAAAAATTTCAGATCTCATTCTGATAGCTATTGATAAAAGGACTTTATCTTCTAAATTAAGTCCCTCATGGTTAGCCCTATCTTTGATCTCATTTGCTTTATTAAATAATAATTCTTTGAAAGAATTTGCATCGTTCGTCGGGTAATTCGTACCAAATAACCGATTATAGATCTTATAATACTCACCTATAGTAATTTGGGCTGTGTCTTCTTTCCAGTGCAATAGACTAGTAAGCTTCAAGTAATCAGGATCAGTTTCGCCTTTAATATACTCGAGCAGATTTCTTGTAAAAGGTACTGTCGCACAAAGGATGAACTCACTATTAGTTATGTTTCTTTTCCACTTTCCAATAAAGTAGTTTTTTATACCTTCAGCTTGAGAGAGCTCTATACCATTTTCAGTTCTGTTAGCCATTAAACATCTTTCACGATGAACAAAGTTATTTGCCAAAGTTCTAAAGAAATCAAAATTATGAGTCAGAATTAATTGTGAGAAATGTTCAATCTCAGAGATATCCTCAAGGTATTGAACAATAGCATGCTTATTTTTGTAATCGAAAGAGTCTGCTACATCGTCAATAATAAAAAGAGTCTCCGCTGATTTTCTTTTTCTATCTTCTACTTCAAAGATAAAATTAAGAAGATAAAGTGCGCGTTTCTCTCCTTGGCTTAAAGACTTAATTTCACTTCTAGTACAATCTATACGATCATCACCATCTTTAAACGTGAACTTTAATTGTGCTTTATCTTTACCTAATGCTGCTTCAACCTGATTAAATAATGAAAGAGTAAAAGGCATGTCGACAAAACGATTATTAAAAAGCTCTATAGCTACAGACCAATTTGGAGCTTCTGTTGCAGCGTCTAATTCGATTTGTTGCAACTCAGCTTGATTGTCGGAGAAAGCTTCTAGGAATACATCAGTATCAGGACAATTTTGAATATAAAAAGCCCATAAGCTCCTTTTAAATTCTGCTTGGTTATCAGGTTTTACATTATGCAAAAGTAGCTCAACCTCAGTTGCAGAAATATTTTCCAACAATGAAATTAATGCTTGAGTCTGTGCATTTTTAGCTAAATTAACTCTTAACTTTTTAAGTTCATCATCACTGTCAATTGACTCATGTACAACCCTCATTTTTTCTTGCAGTTCTTCGTAATTAATTGAAGAAGCCTCACCTTGAAGATGAACTTTATGCCCACCGGCAAAGTAACCTTGCTTATTTAAGGTGCTGAAAGATATATCTGCTTTTGTAGGGTTAAAAACCCCTCTACTGTATATTGTTCCTTCTTGATTAAAGAGCTCTTGATAACGCTGATTAAACTCATCGGATTTTGATAGAAACTCAGGACTTTCTAGTATCGAAATGGCTTTGGGGTCGAATATTTCGTTATAGATAAAACTTTTTAAATCATCACCAATAACAATTTCTTTTGCTAATTCTATTGCTCTAACAAAATTATCTGTTTGAAAGTCATTTATCAGCCTATTTTCGACTTCACCTTTTTTAGTTTGGACTTTTTTTGGAGTGATGTTTCAAGCTTTGATTTCAATTTGTGAATGTTAGAAATTAATGTGTCATATCTAATCTTACTCTCTTGATTAATTAGAATATTTGTTACGGCTTCATTATCAGAGCTTATTTCTATTTCAGATTTAAGAACGTATATTTGTTCCTTTTTAATTTCAACATTATCAACTTCAATAGTACAAGTTGGTAGGCGATTAAAGCGTTCTTCTTTTGGCTGTTCGCCTTTTGATAAGGCATCAAAAGTTCTAGAAAACGATGTTTTCATCAGTCCGTTTGGGGCATAGATTGAGTAAGCTTTAGTTTTTCCTCGGGTGTTAGATAAATCAAAAGTTTCATTTAATGAAGAAATACCGTAACAGTTTTCAAAACGTACTTTAAGGTTATCCATAACTCATCCTTTTAATTATTAACCGAGGGTAGATTAATCATCTAGCCCTGTAACGCCGCACTAAGCGGACTAAAATGGTGGGTTGAATGTGTGCGAAGCAAAACGTAACCTATTGTTTTACTCTCATTTAAGTGCCTAGTTAGCTGCTATATATTCTGAAGTTCATTTTTCATTTGTTTTATTAAACTAGTTCGAATAATTTCATTTTGTAGACCTAGCTCAGTAAGAATATTTGTTAACTCAGTTTGTTTATCTTTATCATTCATACCATTGGGAGTCGCAAGATACTGCATAAAATCAGTAGATAAATCCTTTGTTTGCTCCAAGTTGATAAGTAAATCATTCAATAAACTTTCAGCTTCATCAGAAGTGCTCAGTCGCAATTTGTTTGTTTGATTTTTTACTTCGACAAAAGCCAAGTTTAAGTCGTTACATAGTAAGAGCATTTCAGAAAAGTAATCTGAAAATGAAACCTCTACACTTTTCGTTGAGCCGTCACTATCCTCAATTGATTCAAGCAACCGAGTCATCATAGGCATCATTCTTTCTTTAAAGATGACTTGCCCTTGGCTCTGGTACTTATCTAAGTCGTTACAAAAGTCAGAGTACACTTTCCTTTTATCTTCATACTGATATTTTCGGTGTTCAATCTCTAAGTTATGCTCTTTTTTTACTTGCTCTACCTCTACAACGAACTTCTTTTCTACAGATCTTTTTTCTTCTTCTAATCGCCTAACATCTTCTAATAATGCGCGGTTCTGTGCTTTCTTTTTAAGGTATGCAGCCACATATCCAGCTATAGCACCAAGAATAATTCCTATTAAAATTTCGATTGGAGACTCCAAAGTATTCCTTAGCAGCTAACAGCTTTATCAGTGGACACTTTCCTATTTTAGCGCGAAAACGTCCTTATTTTATGAATCCCTATTAATAGCAAATAGCGTAAACTATTGCCAGCTACAAATATTATGCTTTCTGTAGCCTATATAAACATGTAAAAAAGAGGAAAGTTTCCTCTTATTCTTACTAAGCTAATAACAACTTACTTAAATGACTGGTTTTCGCTCAAATAAGACCCCGAAAAGTTGCTCATATATCTATCTAGGTTAACGCTATCAAAAAACAAAAGTATATTTCCGGTAATTACCCTTGAAGCCCTATAAACGGAAGTTTTCTTCCGAAATATAGCAATATAGGCTTACAAACCGGAAGCTTACTTCTGCTTTGTATTTTAAGATTATAAGCAGGTGTTTAGTGAAAGCGGGGAAGTCCAGTGAGCCACCTTACTCAGTGTGGAATATGACAATTTATATAAACTTGCTCTAATTACTAAAAGCGCATATTTCTATACATTTATTTTATAGGCCTAGTTTTAGCCTGTAATCTAATGGCATTTTATCTATAGCTAAATCGAGCACTTCTTTAGTTGTTCGTGCTTTAAGTTGATTTAATTCGTTTTCGATATCTTGGTGACTCCTCACAATAGCTTGTTTCTTTCGAGACCGAATCCCCGTATTTTTTTGTCTATTTCTTTGCTTAATTTGTTCTTTTTCATACAACTCTAACAAGGCGATATTTATTTCATCAAAAAACTTAAGAATTGAAGGGCTAAACTTTGAAGTTCTGAAGATACTTTGAGAACTAATCTCCATTTTTTCTGCAACTTCAGACTTTAATATCTTATACAAAGATCTTTGTGTTTTATTATTAGCAACTTTTCCAAACTTTTTGATGTTTTCTTCTTTTTCTTCTTTAATTACCAAAATAATTTGCCAAGACTTATATGTAGTATGATTCTCATCATCAATTACCCACGATGGTCTTTCGGGTGTATGAGACTGAATATATTTATCATCTAGAGTTTCTAGGAATTTTTCTCCAATTAACTCATCCAAGTCAATATGATCATTTGCCATATATTGTATTCTCTTGCTGAAGCTTTAATTCAATTGTCTTGATTGCAGTTTCGATAACCCCTAAAATTTTCGCCACTGCTTCCGAGTTTGATGATTGTAGTTGCTTTATTCGCTTATAGCCTGAGCGTAAAGTAGGTAAATGTGATTCCAGCATGAAACCTAACGTATTTTCGTTAAGAGCTTCTTTCACCATCGGTTGAATTGTTGTCCAAATACCTCTTAAGTTTCCAGATGTAATAACAGCATTAGTGCAATTCAAACAGAACTCTGGTTTGGCATCTTGTGGATTAATACTGCCAAATTTGGCGCATTTAGCCCTTATTTCACCGCTATCTCTAGGAATACATATAGCAAAAATGCTTGGCTGAATACTAATGATACGCTCGTTGATACTCGACCTTAATGTATTAAACTCATCTACACTTACTGGCTTAGTAAGAGCAACAGCTTTTTTGACATAATGAGCAAAACCACCAATATACTCTTGCCCTACTTTATCTGAATCAATGAGCAACGAATCCACAATAGAATTAAGATAACGTTGACTTGCACCTTTCATTAAGCCTCGAACGTCTTTATTTCGAAGATACGCCATAAAGAACGAGCTATCTAAATGACAAAATTGATGCTGAATCACGGCACCTATATCACCATGATATCGAGTTAATACGGCTTCAGCCCAAATATGTCTCAATGCATGTGAAGATGGATAACGAACTCCCACTAGCAATTCATTAACAATATCATTCATAGCTTTGTTGTCTAAAACCACAGTTCCGGAGCGAAGCAATTTTTTTGTTTTTTCAGAAAAGTAAGTTTCTATTAACTTTTGATGTAACTCATTGTGGGTGAAACCAACGGATATAAAAGACTTTAATGAAGCTTTAAACGCTCTTTGGGCTCGAGAGCTAGAAAAAGAAGTACAAGACAATCTTTTCCAATCCCGTTTTACCTCTTTTGCTGTAGATAATAGATGCTTATACCGAGCGCTTTGGGGATCATACATGTGACGTAATCGATCAAAGTCTTTTAACTCATCACTGTTCATAAATTCCACATCTTTAGAATTCAATAGCGCTAATTTAAGAACATCATTAAAAGGCTGATAACTATACACAAAATCTTGCCAGTTTGCCTTCACCCTTCTTTCAATAAACATCTCAGATTGAGTCGTCACTTTCTTCCCTTCACCGCATTCATACAAGCATGGATCATCGAATGAAGCACTGAATAAGTTATTTAGCTGTACTGCGATTTGATAGCACTGCGAAGTAATCTCTCTCTTAATTTTAGTTTTCCCATGAGTTTTTGGAACAAGCCAATTTAACTTAAAACGAAATGGTATATGTGAACTATCAAGAATATCTATGTTTGGTTCTATGTGAATTGCATTTAACGGAAAACCAAACTCACTTTTTCGATAACCTAGCCAAGCAGCAACAAGGGTAGTCATAGCATGAACAATATTATTCAATGTAGCCTTAAAAGATCTATAATCAGGCCTTAAACCTTTTTTTAGAATCTTATCACCGAAACATTCAAGGGTTCGCAAAAACTCCGCTTTTTTCAGTTTTTTTGGTAAAATTATGCCTTGCATTTGTTCATAGACGCATTCAATAGTCACTTCAGCTAATTTATGACTTTCAATAAAAGTCTTATCGAGTGAAGCTAAATAACTATCCCATATCTCTGTTGGTGATTTTTGCACATCCAAATCATAAAACTTTGCGAGCATTAAAATACGAATTATTTCAACGCCATCGAACCGCATACCAAGACCGAGCTTGATTACTAGCTCTTTGATACACTTTTCATTGAGCGACATGGCACTCTCAAACAGCTTTTGATACTCGCTGAATGCAATTTCTTGCACCTCATTAAATAAGTCTTTGTGATTAATACCTTTTGTGTGTTTCTTATGGGGGTCTAATTTGTGATGAGTTAACGAAGCTACCACCACATCGTTTATCCTGACGTGTAACTTTGAATCCAAAACTCTATTGTAGGTCTCAGCTACTTTTTTAATGGTCTTCTTACATATGGCCATATATAAGTAATCTTTTTGGTAAACCAACCTTAAATAATCAATATAGTACTGCCCAAGCTCTAAACCTAAAAAGTTAAAACTCCCCCCTAATCTATATTCACTCAGTGTTATACCTAACTGTGATTGGCATACATTATCTAGTATGATTTCAACCTTTTTTTGCGTAATATTATTATCTATGACACCAATAACACCTAGCGCTTTAAGTTTGTTTCTTGTAATGGCAAGAGGTATAAACTTGATAGCTGCACTAAAGCTCGGAGGAGATAAACGATTATAAAATCCATTTTCGTTAACTGACTCACTTAAATATGAAATCCAAAAATCTTCTAATTTATTTGAACTTAGATATAGAGCTTTATGGAAGTTTAGGAAAGCAAAAATATGTATTACTATTTGTAAAATAGAAGTAATACCGTATACATTATTTTTGGGGATAGTAGCGATAAAAAATAATTTGGCATATTCTTTAGCTGACAGTGGGTATACATCTCCCCCTATTTTTAAAGTTGCAGATCCACTTGAATTAATGTGAGGCATGTCAAACAATGAAAAATTAATTTCTGTAACGTTATTTATATTGTGGTGTTTAAAATAGAATACATCATCGAAAATTATTCCTTTTTCCTTTATAAAACAAGGGTGTGAGAGCAGCTTTTGATTTTGATCTTCCCAAAACATTTCATATGCAGTTGTAGAAAAATTTAATTTCATATTAAACCTCATTAAATAGAATGAAAAACACTAACTACAACGCGGTTTTTAATTGCATTCTCGAATATGGCCTGTCCAGCCTCTTGACTTTCTTTACTCAACTGACTCAGAGTATGTTCTGCCCACTCTACAGTAGGCAAAACTGTCTTATAAAGGTATTCAGAGTTTCGGGATAATAACTTTTTATAATGCTTCTTAAATTCGTGTAAATAATTGAACATTTTCCATGCAACAACAGCACTATCCATGACATACAAAAAGGATAATTTTGGTGTATCCTCAACACTATCGAGAGCTGATACTCCCACTTCATTAATTTCACCTTTATTTTGTCCGGTTATAATTCTAAGTCTAGATAACATCTCACCCGCTTTATAAGACACACTTTGTGTTACTGACATGAATTCACTATTAAACCGCTCAACAGCTTCTTTCTTACCCTTGGTATTTAAATCTTCAAAATCTAGATCATACACATTATTAATTAAGTCCAACATGACTTCTCTAGTTATACGTCCTGCTGAATTAATCCAGTTTTCATTCTCACTATTCAAATAATGCCGCTTTTCAGTTTGATTAGAGTGTGAGTTTTTATTAATGAGGTAATTAAGCGTGTAAGGGTCACTAAAAGCATGTACAGCGCTATTTTTTATAGCCTGAAAACCAAAGAGTGTAACTGGGCAAGTTAAATTTGTTGTTGCCACAGGTTTTGATGCATCTTCAACTAAAAGACCATTATATGGGCCCCCCTCAATACCAGCGTAACCACCAGTATTTTTAATCAATGAAATTAATGCTCTAGGCATAGACAATGGTATATTATCTAGCTTACGATGGTGTTCAATCAAATAGTTTGACAATACTCTTGTCGTTAATAGGCAATAAAGAGTACCAACTAGTGAGTTAACCCCATTACTAATTACAAGGGCCCTTTTTTCAACAAGATACTCACTTTCTTTTCTTAAAGACAAATATGATACTAGTGCTTCACCTTCAAGAGTGCTAACAGAAAGAGAGCGGGTTGTATGAAATACCTTTGCCCGGCCTTTAAAGTATTCACATTCAATATTTCTAACTTTGCCTCCAACCTTCAACAGGCGAAATGATCCTACCGTAAGCTTTGGTATGTCAAAAGGTTGAACACATTGAGATGCCATCAACCATGAAAACATTAATTCTTCTATTACGGTTGCAGGGGGGGAGAATTTATCAAGAGTAATTTGTTGCAACACTTCAAAGCTAAATAAGTTACCTGGCATAACCTGAGAACAAGTACCTGCGCAAAATACAGAACTGACCTCTCCCTTAAATTGCGATTGACTAGTAAAGAGGTCATCACATTGCGTTTTAGAAGCTAAAGCTGATAGTAAAAATTGGAAAGATTTGAAGTTATTCGAATTTGATAATAATACTACTTCTAAAGCCCCTTTTAGCACGCAGCTAGGGGTTTTCATTCTATGGTAAGCAGAAAGCAGTCGATATATTGTACTCCCAACAAACTTTCTTTTTTTTGTATGAGAGAGGTTTTTAGGAATTAAAAATAAAGAAAAATCAACTCCCTCTGACTTGAAAAAGCTATGTAACTCCTGCTTATATTTGGCCAGTACATTAATAACCGTAGATGCAGTTAAGCTTAATGATTTAACAGTTAGGTTCGGTGAAGCTAATACATTATACAACTCATGTCCTATTCCCACATCATCACGTCTTAACCAACTGATTGAACCAAAGTAACTTGCTAAAGATATTTGTGTTTTATTCAAGTTAGGACTAGCTTTTGTTTTCCTAAGCTCGTATAAGTAGCTGAGCTCTGATGAAGTTAGCGCTTCATGTAGCTCAATTGATTTATCTAATGCATGACAAAATAATGTCTTCAGTGAGGTAAGCCGACTTACCCCACCATGATTACTCATTTTATCAAATTGATATTCTTCATACTCTTTCAGGATCTCAAAACGGTTTGTTACCACTGCGATGTTTAACCATTCCACAAAACGAGGAGCAATACTTAAAAAGAATTGCTTGGCTGAAAGTGCCGCTGATTTATCAAAATAAGCGTAGTTATATGCTGCAACAATAAATTTATATAAAACCTCTTTATCTGGGTTGTTGGTGTCGGTCATTCTAATTTTTAGTTTGATCAATTTTGAGGTTTTACGGACTATAATTTCTCGTGCCTCAAGTGGGTATTTAAATTCACCTACAAACTCTTTATGATTAAACTCCGATTGAAGAAGTTGCTCATAATAATCAGAGCTTTTTGGTTTCCGAACTTTTTTCTCTGAATCTTCCATCTTATTGTTCTCCATTAACAACCAGTTTTAGTAAACGCTCTTTATAACCGCAAGAATGTATATATAATTTGGTTGTTTGATTCGAACTATAGCCATCTACCTTATGGCCCATACGCCTAGCTGTCTCAATGTAAGTTGCAGACTCAGTGGTGATTGACTCAAAATTTTTGCCACTATTCCTGCACAGCTCGTAAAATACATCCGTCCCAAACGAGTGTCGCAAGTGATGGTAAACAGCCCCTCTTTCGAGGATCTGGCAACCTGTATATAATTCTGGATTTTCATCTATACTGTTGATAACTTTAAGTAAAACTTTATGAAATGTCCTAGAACCATATTCAGAGGATAAAACGCATCCCTTTGAGTAATTATTGGCGTTAGATACAAATAGATTATTGGAGTTGGTAATTGGTCTTTCAGTAGAATAGTAGCGTTGCATTTTCTCTAGTAAAAACCTTGGTATATAAAGAGTCCTTGAACGTCCATATTTGGTATATAGAGAAGAGAGATGGTATTCAAATTCATGTTTATCGGCTTTTTTTTCTAATTCAGAGAATAAGCTCAATAGACCACTGTGTTTTTTCTGGTTTGCAGTAAAATCTTTTAGTAAAAAGCCTTGATTTTCTTTAGTCCGACAACCTAAGTCACCGCCAGTTCGCAGTATAATTTCTTCGAGTAGTGTCCCTGCTCTGCGGTATAATAGCTCTCTAGTTGCAGGTAGAAGGTATTTAACAAGCAAGCATTGTTTGTTATTGGCTCTTGATAGTGTTCGGTGAGATGAAAACACAAAAATATTTTTATATTTATTATCAAAGAAATAACTTAACCAATTGAAGTAACTTTTCAAGGAGTAAACAGCTTTAGAAACAGCAGCTTCACTCTTACCTTGAGTTTTAATAAGGTAGTTATTTATATATCCATTAATAACATCACTAGGCAAAGCAGTATGGTTAGTTAAGGACATTTGAGAGCCTGATAGAGATTGCATACAAACCCAATCTAAGAAAAGGCCAAGCTGATTACAACGAACATACTGCCCGTCGAAAGAAGTTTCTACTTCCTCAAAAAAGTGGATGATTTGATTAGTAATTCTATCTTTTTTTACTTTGAGCTCAATATATACCCCTCGCTGAGTTATATATCGAGCGTAAAGACAAGGTAAAATTAAAGGTGTATTATTATCATCTAAGTAGATCCAATGCTTATTATATTTCTTATCATGAAACCTCTGCATTTAAAAACAACCCTAAGTTACTCTCTATAACTTAAGAGTAGCAGAGATAATTTAACTTACATTTAAAACCGCAAGAATACACCCCTGAGTTTAAAAGCAGTCCATATCTATATGAATAAACTTTTTCATCACACAATAACAACTGTTTATTTATACAGCCATTATTGTGGAATCACTTTTAATTAGCAAGCATGTTATTGCTTAAAAAGAGCGTTTACTTTTCTTTGGCTTATTAAAACAATACATCCAAAATAAAATTTCTAAAGAAAAGCCTAATAAAATCAAAACAATTGCCCCAGCCTCATTACCCATAGCGTAACAAGTAAACGACGCTATAAAAACGGTGCATGCCAATAACCAATTAATTATATTCTGCATAGTTATCTCCTTGTGTGTTAATAGTTACTATAGCCATGAATTTAAAGAGGTACAATTTTTACTCAAGGGTTTTTATTTAGCACTGTTGTTTTTTTAAGGTTAAGGTTTGTTCAATCTGAGGCAGTTTACTCACGGCGCGAGGTTTATAGCCTAATTGTTTAAATAAAAAAGGCGCAAAGCTTCCATGTCCTGCTTACGTCCCTTATTTACATCCATGAGGGCAATACAGAGTAGCTCCACCCCTAGTTATAATTCCCTTGAGCTCATCCGACCATATTGCTAATCTAAATGCTTTAAAACTAAGAGCAATAAATACATGGAAACGTTTAAACAACAACACCCTATTCATACCGATATCACTGTGGCATGGGGCGATATGGATGCCCTACAGCACGTTAATAACTGTGTTTACCTGCGTTATTTTGAAATAGCCAGAATCGATTTTTTAAATAAATTAAATTTATTTGAGACTATTAATGCGAAAGCCACTGGCCCTGTGATCAGTGAAAATAATATTCGCTACAAACGCCCTGTAACGTTTCCTGACACATTAAGCGTAGGTATTACCATTAGTGATATAAAATCTGACCGCTTTGTAATGAACTACAGCGTGTTTAGTCATGCACAAAACGCGATAACAACCACCGGCATGTCAAAAGTGGTCATGTTTGACTTTAAAACAGGCCAAAAAGCCACGATCACAGAGCCATTGTTATCGGCTTTAAAAGCAAACTCTCAAACCGAATAATTAGGATTAGCAATGCAATATAGTCAATTAGGCAGTAGTGGTGTTAGCGTTTCAAGAGTGTGTTTAGGTAGCATGACCTGGGGAGTACAAAACACCCAACATGATGCCGACCAACAGATAGCCTATGCGCTTGAGCAGGGTGTGAACTTTATTGATACAGCAGAAATGTATGCTGTTCCTCCCTCTCCCGATACCTACGGTAAAACAGAAGAAATTATAGGCAATTGGATAGCACGTAATTCACAAAAACGAAAAGACATTGTTATTGCAACTAAAATTGCAGGGAATGGACTTTCTTGGGTACGTGATGGCGGCAATATTACCCGCCAAGCTGTTATTGATGCGGTTGATCATTCTCTAAAACGCCTACAAACCGACTATATTGATTTATACCAGCTACACTGGCCAAATCGCCGTACCCCTCACTTTGCTAGGCAATGGCCTGGTATGCTTAAATTTACCGATGTTGATGCAAAACAACACACCGCTGATATGCTTGATATTTTAGAGGGGTTAGATGCGTGTGTTAAAGCAGGAAAAATTAAGCATTGTGGACTTTCTGATGATACGCCTTGGGGAATTAACCAATTTTTAAATTTAGCAAAAGAGCATAACTTGCCAAAAATGGTGTCTATCCAAAACGAGTTTAGCCTAGTACATGCCAAAGATTGGCCTTATTTAATAGAACAATGTGTACATGAAGATATTGCTTATTTACCTTGGTCACCATTGGCCGCAGGGCTATTAACCGGTAAGTACCTAAATGGAGCACGCCCTGAAGGCTCCCGCTGGACATTTATGCAGCGTAACGGTATTTTTCGTGATACGCCACAATCACAACAGGCGACCAAAGAGTATGTTGAACTTGCCCATGCACACGCTATCACCCCAGCTCAATTAGCGCTGGCTTGGTGTAATCAAGTTGATGGAGTGACATCATCTATTATTGGTGCCACTACTATGGCGCAATTAAAGGAAGACATTGATGCGTTTGACCTAACACTGAGCGATGACGTGTTATCAGCGATTGATATCATATTTAGAAATAATCCAATGCCTTACTAATGAAATCAAGCAAAGGGTAAATGTTATTCAATAATGTTGATTCTTTGCTATTCTTTATGTTTATTTTCTAAACATTATCGGTATAATGCGCAGCAAATTTTCAAGGACGATCTATTTGTTATGTTGCCTCTTCGTTTTTTATGCCTGAGCACTTTAGTGATTTTTTCTCTTTATAGTCACACTCTAATAGCAAAACCGGTAGAGGAAATTTTATGGCTACAAAGTAAAACCCCTCCATTTCATTTAGATGCTGATGATTCCCAATCCGGCTTATGTGATAATTTAACTGAGCAACTCATCTCAACCATTAAAGGCGTTAAACATACTCGCTTAGTTTTACCGCAAAAGCGTATTAATAAATATATAAATGAAGGTAAAAACGTCTGTTTCCCATGCGCTATTTATAAGCACAGTGCAAATAAACAGTTTATATATTCAATACCTACGTCTATTTACCCCCCATTTAATATCATTACTACCGCAGCAAAAGCACCTGAATTAACCACAAAACATGGAATCCCTATAAACTTAGTTAGTTTGCTTACTGATGAGAGCTTTACTTACGGTCAAGCTGATGCTCGCAGATTTTCTGTGCAGATTAACAATATTATTGAAAATTCACTAACTCACTCCAATGTTTCTATGAGTTGGAGTAGTGATAATGAAAGCGGTGTTGTAATGGAGCGCTTAAAGCATGGGTCTTTAGATTATTCGCTTGATTACCCATTTATAACTAGTTACTTCAATAAAGGTAATCAATCAAATATCGTAAACCTAGCAATTGCACAAAATAAAAATAAATTAGTCCCCATAGCGGTTGGCTGTGCCACCAATGCCCCTAATGACTTTGCATCACAAGCAATTAAAAAAATCAACCACGCACTAAAAAATAGCATTTTAGTCTCTGAGCAATACAAAAAAAACCAAGAATACTGGTTAAATGAACACTTTGAAGACTTTAATAAAACATATTCTCAGCATGTCCTTAACTTTGACTCACAGACCAATGATGCTCCAATAAACACTGCTGACCAGAATAAAGAGCAACGTTGAACTCTCGTCCAGTACTAACCATCCCTACGCCAGCAGGCGTGCCAGTCATAATAATGTCGCCTTCTTCGAGGCTTATAAACTGACTAACCTCAGCCAATATTTGTGCAGGTTGGTGCAACATAAGTTGGCTATCACCATGTTGAACCGGCTTGCCATCAATATGTAATTCAAATATAAACGATGTCATTTCTGGCGTTAATTCAATAAACTCACTAAATAATGCTGAGCCATCGAATGCTTTAGCACGTTCCCACGGCAAGCCCTTTTCTTTTAAACTGCTTTGCAAAGCTCGCTTAGTCAAATCGAGTCCAATCCCTACCCCTGCAAGCTGCTTATTTTTAACCACAAAGCATAATTCAGTTTCATAATGCAACGTATCACCGTTATGGGAAGAGAGTAAGGTATTAGTGATCGCGCTATTAGGCTTATTAAAAATTACCATTTGCTCAGGGTGTTCGTTGTTTAATTCAGCAATATGCGCACTGTAATTGCGCCCCACACAGACTATTTTTGAAGGCTGTATGCTCTGCGAAGCCAGCTTTATTTGATTCATTTTCTCACCTGTTAATTACATAACGCTTTTAATATTTCGGCATACTCTCAAATAATTAACGCAAAAGCGAATGCAGTTTTATTATGTTTTTATGATAACTATTGAGCTGAATATAATCAATCACATAGAATGGAATGAAAGTAAGAAGGGACTAATTTGGCAGGTTTTTGTACTACGCTTTTAAAATAAAAAGCAGGTACTCTCAGTACCTGCTTATTAATAGATTATTGACTACTTACAAGTAACACTACCTTGCTCGGCAGCATTTGCTGTAATAGCCAGCTTAGCAATAGATACATGCCAATCACCTTGCGTGCTTAACTGCCAAGGGGTGAACACTTGTGCTAAATCAACACCTTGCTCTGCAAAACAACTTAAGTTGATGTTTAATGTTTGCCATTGACCTGATTGCTCAAGGTTATCAGTAATATCAAACTTACCCTGACAACTCTCACCACACCCCATACCAACCCATAACGGACTAGCCGCGGCTTTATCTACTTTAATTTGTATTTGCAGCTGACCATTGTTTTCAACGTATGAACGTAAGTCAGATGGAAACGCAGCCGCTAAATTAACGCCAGCCATTGCTTGGCCATTAAAACGAATAGCGCGTGCATCTTCTTGCACCTCTTTATCAAATGTTTGGATGCTCAACGCACCTAATGACTCGCGACTGCTCGCCACCGTTTTTTGTTGCTCGCCACTTTTTAAAACCAGTGACCACGGTGCTTTAATTGCACGCTCAAACAATACTAAATCATCCAATTTTTCAGTCTGTTGAGTTTGCTCCACCAAGTCATCTTTTAAGACATTACTATCGTTGTAAGTTAAACCAAAACCATAAGGAAGTAATGGGCTGTAAGCTTCGTCGTTACGGTTTTCATTATCGATTGGATTATTAGGCCATGAAAAAGATAGCTTGCCTTTAAAGTCATGATTAATAGAGCCGTCTGCATTTTTAAACAAGACATCGCTAATAGCATCGCCTTCACTACCTGGAAGCCAAATAGCAACGAACGCATCACTGGCGTTAAGCTCAGCATTAACCCACATAGGGCGACCGCTTATAAATAATGAAACAACAGGGATTCCCGCATCTTTAAACTTACGCAGTAACGCTAAGTCGCTTTTATTACCGCGCTGGTATTCGAGGTTATCAACATCACCATTACCCTCTGCGTATGGTTGCTCACCAAACACCACAATGGCAACATCAGGGCGTGCAGTATATTCCCCTTCAACGCTCAGCGCTGCACTGCCACCAGCTTGCTCTACAGTATCTTTAATACCTGCATAAATAGAACTGCCACCAGGAAAATCACTGTTTTTATTACCTGTACCTTGCCACGTAACGCTCCAACCACCCGACTGCATACCTATGTTATCAGCCCCTATGCCTGCGACTAATACGTTGGTTTTAGGTGATAATGGCAGTAACTGCTGCTTATTTTTAAGTAATACTAAAGACTCGCGTACAGCCTGTTTAGCCACTGCACGGTGATCGCTACTACCAATAATTTCAGTTTTTCCAGACAGGGGACGCTTCGCAGGGCTTGGTTTATCAAATAACCCTGCACGCATTTTAACGCGTAAAATACGCGTTACTGCATCATTAATTCTACTGAGTGGGATTTCACCGCTATTAGCTTGGTTAACCAAGTTGCTAAATAATGGTTTCCACTCATCCGGTGCCATGTATACGTCTAAGCCCGCATTAGCCGCTTGAGCACAGTTACTATTAGAACAGCCTTTAACCTGCCCGTGGCCATTCCAGTCACCGACAACAAAGCCATCAAAACCCATCTTATCTTTAAGCACATCGGTCAGTAAATATTTACTGCCGTGAATTTTTTCACCATGCCAGCTATTAAACGAGGCCATTACCGTTTGTGCACCTGCACCCAAACCACCAACATAACCTTGAGCATGAAGCGCAAATAATTCTTCTTCAGAGGCGATATTATTACCTTGATCATCGCCATTCACAGTACCGCCATCACCTAAAAAATGCTTAACCGTACTGACTACCCGCGTATCTGATAAAAAGTCTTCATCAACAGCGCCTTGTAAGCCTTTAACAATTGAGGCTGAATATGCTTTTACTATTTCAGGGTCTTCAGAATACCCCTCGTAAGTACGACCCCAACGATCATCTCGCACTACGGCAACCGTAGGTGCAAATACCCAGTCAATACCGGTAACCATAACTTCACGCGCCGTTGCTGCGGCAATTTTTTCAATAAGTTCAGGGTTGTTCGCCGCCCCTAAACCAATATTATGCGGAAATAAAGTCGCACCAATCACATTGTTGTGTCCATGTACCGCATCAGTGCCCCACATTGTAGGAATCGTGCTGCCATCGAGGGAATCATCAATAGACGCTTGATACATCTTTTCAGCTAAATCAACCCAGTCTTCGGGGGTTGCATGTTTATTGTTATTTGGAAACGAGCCACCGCCGTTTAAATAGGAGCCAAAGCCATATTTACGCATATCTTCAACCGTAATATGACGAATTTCAGGTTGGATCATTTGCGCTATTTTTTGCTCTAGTGTCATGGTCTTTAGCATATCTGCGATTTTTTGCTCCATTTGAGCATCGCTTTTAATACCGGTTTCTATTGTTGGCCAAATTTCTTTTTGATTTGTCGCATCGCTAGCACTGTTAGAGGGTTGCGAACAACCGCTGCTGGCTATTGCTGCTAGCATCAGTGCAGTGACTGAAAAAGTTCGTTTAATAATCATAGCATTCACCTAAAACTCAAAGACGAGTTGACGTTGTTTTTTTTGCACCAAACAGCGCGAAGTAAGTAATATATAAATAGCAGCCAATAGGCAGTATAAGCGCTAACTGCACACCGATATTGTCAGCCAGCATACCTTGTAGTAATGGAATAATAGCTCCACCTACAATCGCTAAGCATAAAATACCCGACCCCTGTGAGGTGTATTTACCCAAGCCTTGAAGCGCTAAACTAAAAATAGTAGGGAACATAATAGAGTTACACAGACCAACCAATAAAATAGCCCACATAGCGAGTGACCCTTGACCTGTCATTGCAATTAACACTAACACACCGGCCAAAATACCATGACAAGCTAACACCTTGGCTGCATTTAATTTTTGCATAATCGCAGCGCCAGCAAATCGCCCTATCATTGCACCTGCAAAATAATAGCTAATATAATGTGCAGCTTGTTGCTCTGGTAAACCTGCAATATGGTCAAGGGTTAAAAAGCCGACTAAAAAGCTACCAATCGCAACTTCAGCACCTACATAAACAAAAATACCAATAGCGCCCAAAATAAGATGGCGATATTTCCAAACACTGCCTAAGTCAACAAACTCAGTGTCACCTTGATTTTCAGCTTCACTATCAATCGCTTTACCGAGTTTAGGTAACTTCAAAAAAGCAAAAATAATAGCCAGTGTTAGTAAACTTGCACTGAGCATTAAGTAAGGGAACTTAACTTCTTCGGCTGTAGCTTGACTAATTTCAGACAAAATCAACCAACTACCAAATAATGGCGCAACCGTTGTTCCTAAAGAGTTAAAAGCTTGGGTCATGGTTAAACGCGAAGACGCTGTTTTTGCAGGCCCTAATACGCTTACATAAGGGTTAGCAGAGACTTGTAAAATAGTGATCCCTGAAGCAAGCACAAATAAAGCAAGTAAAAATAGTTCGTAAACATGTGCCTCTGCAGCGGGGTAAAATAATGCACACCCTATCGAAGCAACAACCAAACCAACAACAATACCAAATTGGTAACCTATTTTACTAACGAGTTTTCCTGCAGGAATTGACATAACAAAGTAGGCACCAAAAAAACAAAATTGTACCAACATTGCTTGGGTGTAATTAAGGGAGAACATTCCCTTTAAATACGGAATTAAAATATCGTTCAGGCAGGTAAGAAAACCCCACATAAAAAACAAGGTCGTAAGCGATGTTAACGCAAAGGTGTGTGTAGACCCTGGTTTTTGGCTGTTTTCTGCTGCCGGTAGTGGCTGTGTGATATGTGCCATAGTATAATCTCTAATTATTTATAATTATCAGATTGTTACCTCTATTTAATTGCGTTTAGTAAAACTTAAAATGCAGATAATAGTTGCAACACCAAATGTAAGCGCTTACATTTATAGCATACAGAGAAAAATTATCAATTTATTTACAAATAATATTGTAAGCGCTTACATTGTTGTATTATATAATTTCTATTGCTTAGCTAATTACGGTAAAGCGCATTATTATTGCAAGCTTAAGGACGTATCTTATTGTGTTTAAAACAATTTCTTTGCCAGGCACGTCAGCCCTTTTAAAATCGCCGTTTATTTTTGGTGTTGCCACGGCCTCTTTTCAAATAGAGGGAAGCCACAACACGCGATTGCCATGTATTTGGGATACTTTTTGTAGCAAACCAAACACCATTGCAGATAACAGTAACGGCAATCACGCCTGTGAGCATGTAAAATATTGGCAACAAGACGTTCAAATGATTGCCGATTTAGCCGTTGATGCCTATCGACTTTCTATTTCTTGGCCCCGCGTTTTACACCAAGATGGAAGTTTAAACATTCAGGGCATGGCGTTCTATAAGTCATTACTACAGGCTCTTAAAGCACGCAATATTAAAACTTATGTCACTTTATATCACTGGGATTTGCCACAACATTTAGAAGACAACGGTGGTTGGCTAAATCGCGATACCGCGTATCAATTTGCTCATTACGCTCATATAGTAACTCAGCAACTAGAGGGCTTAGTGGATTCTTATGCGACCTTAAACGAACCGTTTTGTAGTGCCTACCTAGGCTATGAAATAGGGGTACATGCACCAGGCATAAAAAGTCAAAAAGCAGGACGCCAAGCGGCGCACCACTTATTACTCGCCCATGGACTTGCGATGCAAGTGATACGCAAAAACTGCCCTAAGATAGAGGCCGGTATTGTGCTTAATTTTAGCCCTGCCTATCCATTTACTCCTGACGATGAACGCGCTGCTAAATTAGCTGATGACTATCATAACCAATGGTATATTCAAGCAGTGCTGGAAGGCCGCTACCCTGAAGTGATTAAGGAGCTTGCAAATGATGCAAAACCTGATGTTGCAAATGGCGACATGGCAATACTTAGCCAAAAAATCGATTTTTTAGGGGTTAATTACTATACTCGTATCCATTACAAAAATACGCCAGATCATTGGTTTAGCGAAGCTCCTTTAGAGAATATTGCCACCACTGATATGGGCTGGGAAATATACCCACAGGGATTGTGTGAACTCCTACTTTCATTAAATGATCGTTACACGCTACCCAAAGTATATATAACTGAGAACGGTGCAGCGATGGCCGATGTATTAATAGATGGAAAAGTAGATGACATACATCGTATCAATTACTACCATACACACCTTAATGCCGTTCATAATGCCGTTGAGCAAGGCGTTAATGTGCAAGGCTACTTTGCATGGAGTTTAATGGATAATTTTGAATGGGCCTATGGCTATGAAAAACGCTTTGGGCTAGTCTATGTAGATTACCAAACTCAACAACGCACCTTAAAACAAAGCGCAATTGCGTATCGTGATTTTCTTAAACAGCGCCAAAAATAATAATGAGTGGCTTTTATGCTGAGTAAAAAAGAAAAAATAGCTTATGGCCTAGGTGACACGGCCAGTAATATTATTTTTCAAACCGTAATGCTATTTTTAACCTTTTTTTACACCGACATTTTTGGTATTTCGCCTGCTGTTGTTGGTACCCTTTTTTTAGTCGTCAGAGTCATTGATGCAGTTACAGACCCAATAATGGGCGCCCTGACCGATGCCACTCATACAAAATACGGTAGCTACCGACCGTACCTACTTTGGCTTGCCATCCCCTTTGCTGTTATAAGCGTGATTACCTTTACTACCCCCGCGATGGATGACGGCAACAAAATTATTTACGCGTTCGTTACCTACACCTTGCTAATGTTGGTTTATACCGCAATTAACATTCCTTATTCGGCACTTGGCGGCGTACTCAGTAGCAATCCTAACGAACGGGTTTCTATTCAATCATATCGATTTGTGTTTGGCATGCTGGGGGGGTTATTGGTTACGAGCTGCACTTTACCTTTAGTAAAGTGGTTTGGGGAGGGTAATAACGAGTTGGGCTATCAACTCACCATGCTGGTTATGAGTTGCCTTGGTGTAGTGTTATTTCTAATTTGTTTTCGTTACACCAAAGAGCGGGTGATCAATCCACCACATAAATTATCTTTAAAAACACAACTTCACGTTTTATGGCAAAATCAGCCGTTTAAAATATTGTGTATGGCAGCGCTGATATTATTGACCAGTATGGTGCTGCGCACGACATTAGCTATTTACTATGTAAAGTATGTTCTTGGAAAAGAAGATTTAATCACCGAATTTGTGACTTTAGGTATGGTCGGTAATATTATAGGCTGTGCGTGTGCGCAACCTTTAAGTAAACGCTTAGATAAAAAAACGGCTTATATTTATCTGCAATATATTTCTGCCATATTGAGCTGTTTTGCTTTTTTTGTCCCTAATGAGCAAGTTTTACTCGCCTTTTTAATGTATTTTTTATGGTGCTTTTTCACTCAAATGGCGACACCTTTATTGTGGGCAAAAATGGCAGATGCTATTGACTACGGAGTTTGGCAAAATGGTCAACGACTCACAGGTTTGGTTTATGCAAGCGTGGTATTTTTTATCAAATTGGGGCTCGCATTAGGCGGCGCTATAGCGGGTTGGTTACTTGCGTATTATCAGTATCAAGCCAATGTAGAATTAAGCGAAGCAACTAAAAGCGGTATTTTAACCTCATTTACACTCTATCCTGCTATTGGCAGTATACTTGTGGCTTTAATAATGACTAAATACAACTTAGATAACAAAACCATAAAAAAAATCACCGCCGATTTAACACAAAAAAGTAATTTGTAACAAGGAATAGTATGGCCACCATTTATGAGGTGTCAAAGCTTGCAGGGGTATCACTTGCCACTGTTTCAAGAGTAATGAACAACAATGCAAACGTAAGTGATGCAACCAGAAAAAAAGTGACTTTAGCGATGGAAGAATTAGGCTACCGCCCAAATTCTATTGCGCAATCACTGGCCTCTAATTGCTCTAATAGTGCTGGCTTATTGGTTTCTGAGTTAAAAGGTCCTTTTTATGGCCCTATGATGAGCGGCATAGAAAACACCCTCAGAAAACAAGGTAAACACGTTATTATTACCGCAGGGCACAGTGACGCAGAGCGAGAACAACAAGGCATAGAGTTTTTAATTAGCCGTAATTGTGATGCACTTATTTTGCATGTTGAAGCGGTTAGCGATGAATATTTAATAAAGCTGAGCAAAGGTAAAACACCATTTGTTTTACTCAATCGCCATATTCCTGAGCTCGCCGATCGCTGTATTATTCTTGATAATATTAAAGGGGGCTATTTAGCGACTAAATACATTCTTGAGTCTGGTCACAAAAACATTGCTTACATTAGCGGTCCTTTATGGAAAAAAGACGCTCAAGAGCGTTTAAACGGACATAAACAAGCACTTGCTGAACACGACATTGAGTTTGATGAAAACAGTTTGTATGAAGGTGACTTTATAGAGGACAGCGGCTACGAAGGATTTACTGCTCTTTATAAAAAAAATCCCGCCATTACCGCCTTAGTGTGCGCCAATGACGAAATGGCAACGGGTGCAATGGTCAGTGCCAGAGAGCATGGCATTGAACTACCCGCACAACTTTCAATAATAGGCTACGATAACGTGTTCTTTACCCGCCATGTATACCCCCCTTTAAGCACTATTAATTACCCAATAGATGAAATGGGAAAAGTAGCTGCACAGTGGGTACTGAGCCATGTATATCAAAAAAGCGTACAGCCTATTCAAACTTTATTTCAGCCCGAATTAGTCATACGCCAATCAGTCGTTAATATTACCTAGCTAATTATTATATAAATTGGCAAATAGTGGCGTTAAACAAGTTTACTTAATAACGCCAAGTTTATTGGTTTAAGCAAAACTTGCTCTATTTCTAGCTGCCTAATGTGTACGGCATCAGGCTCCATTCCACTAATAATAACTCGTTGAATATCAGGATAGTGTTCTTTAATAAAGCCAGCAAGCTCTAAACCTGAACCATCGGGTAAATGCATATCGAGTAATACTTTGTCGTAATTACTGTTATGCTCAAGCGTCGCCTTACAGTCTTTGACACTTGTTGCTATATCCGTGTCTACATCCAAACTTTCTAATAATAACTGAGTAATTTGTCCAGCATCAGCATCGTCTTCCACTAATAAAAAACGCTTTATATTAGTATTATGTTTTGGCGTTGGCTGTATCGATGAAACACGTTGTGTTTTTTTCCCCAGCACTGACTCTAAGCATTGGTACAGTAAGTTTGAATCCACAGGTTTGGCAATCATATCGTCAAACCCTAGCGCGGTTAGTTCGTTATGAATACCTTTCATGGTGGCCGCGGTTAAAGCAATAATCGCCCCTTTAAATCCTAACTTTCTAAGTTCAATGGCTGCTTCTTTTCCGCCCATCACCGGCATATGAATATCTAAAAATATAATATCGTAAGCGGCGCGCCCCTCTACGAGTTGCTTTTTAACCTTATCAAGCGCTTGTTTGCCATTATCAGCATAATCTACATCTGCACCCGCTGAGCCAATTAAATGGCCAACTAACACGCGTAAATCGCGTAAGTCATCCACCACCAACACTTTGCCACTTACTTCGCATGGTGCTACTTTTTGCTGCATGTTGGGGGTTAAATCAAGTTTTAATAAATTGCGCTCTACCTGTCTGATATCACCAGGGTATAAGGAAATGGTAAACGTTGAGCCCTCACCTACATAAGAATCTAATGAAATAGTACCCTGCATACGACTAAGTAGCTCAGAACAAATAGCTAATCCCAAGCCCGCACCACCTACTGAGCGCGACTCTACATCGGCAATTTGCTCAAAAGGCTTAAAGATGAGTGCTTGTTTTTCTGGAGCAATACCCAAGCCTGAATCTTTAATGCTAAAAAAGAGCATTTCACGTTCAGCCACCGTCTCTGTCCATGCGTTAACGATAATTTCGCCTTGCTCGGTAAATTTTATCGCATTATTTATCAGGTTAATGAGAATTTGTCGTACCCGAGTAGCATCTACACGAATAACTAATGGCAAAGGCTCCAGTGATTCAAATTTTAATGATAAGCCTTTATCAAGGGCTGATACACGCATTAACGTAAACACGTCGGCCATTAGGCTATCAAGATTAACATCCCCCAAGCTTAGCTCAAGCTTATCGACTGCAATTTTAGATAAATCTAAAACATCATTCAGTAAGCTCAATAAGTGTTTGCCATTACGATAAATAACGCCCAACTCATTTTCAGCTTGCTTGCTAAAATCACTGAGCATAAGTAGTTCGGTATAGCCTAAAATAGACGACAAGGGAGTTCGCAGTTCGTGGCTTAAATGCGCTAAAAAGCGGTCTTTTGAACGGTTTTCAGCCTCCGCTTTTAAACGCTCCACCCGCTCATCTTCTACATCGCGGCGTGCTAGAGCATAACGAATAGAACGGGCAAACCGGCTACCACTCATTTCACTTTTAACTAAGTAATCAACCGCACCAGCATCAAGCGCAGCCGAATCTAGCGCATCGTTAGATTGCCCCGTTAACATGATAATAGGCCCACAAAAGCCATTCTTAATCGCTTGCTTTAAAACACTTAAGCCATCTGAGGCACCTAAGCGATAGTCAAGCAGGCAAATATCATGCTCATTTTTACTTAGTACATGTATTGCCTGCTCAGGAGAGCTTATCCAGTCTATGTCAAACACATGGGAACTGAGCTGCTCTAAATAGTCACGAGTTAAAATATAATCATCTTCATCGTCTTCAACTAATAGCAGTTTCGTTGCCTTTGCTAACATAGCGTCTCCTGTTTTAATAATATGCTTAATCGTTAAACGTGCTTGGTAGCTCTACAAACTCAACCCAGTATTTACCCAGCGTTTTCATCAACTCAACTAACCCGTCAAACGTAACCGGCTTAGTTATGTAAGACGCAGCGCCTAGGTTATAACCTTTAACCATGTCTTCTTCTTGCTTAGAAGTAGTTAAAATAACCACTGGGATGCCCTTTAGGTTTGGATTTGCCTTAATAGCTTCAAGCGCTTCACGACCATCCATTCTCGGCATGTTTAAATCAAGTAAAATTAAGCCTGGTCTTGGCGAGATGCTTTTATCTACAAACTTGCCTTTGCGCTCTAGGTACTCTAAAAGTTCAACACCGTCTTCAACAAAATGTAATTCATTTAAAACGCGGCTTTCAGCAAGCGCATCTTGGGTTAATAAACGATCATCTTCATCATCGTCTGCCATTAAAATGGTAATGGGTTTTACGTTTGTTAATGGCATATTATGCCTCTCCTTGTAATGTGAATAACTCTGCATCCACAGGTAGTTTAATAATGAAGGTTGCGCCTTCGTTAGGGGTGCTTATTGCTGTAATAGTTCCGCCATGTCGCTCTACAATTCTGCGACACACAGATAATCCAATGCCGGTTCCTTTATATTGAGAACGCCCATGTAAACGCTGAAATGGCACAAATATTTTATCCGCGTACTCATCAGAGAAGCCGATACCATTATCTTTTACGGTAATGACATGCCAACTTACTTTACTATTATGGTCTTCACTAAACTCGCTAATTCGTTCAAAGCTAATATCAATAACAGGGTTTACGTTAGGCGCTCTAAACTTCACTGCATTTGAAATTAAGTTTAAAAACAGCTGATGCATTTGACTCGGATCAGCCTGAATGATTGGCATATCAACCGTTATCACTTGCGCATTAGACTCATTAATGGCTATTTCTAAATCGCTTAAAATATCATTAAGTATGCTATTTAGATTGGTGTCGGTAAAATCTTTACCTCGAGTTGTTACTCGAGAGAACTCTAATAAATCATTAATTAAATTAGACATCCTTTGTGCGGCATTTTTCATGCGGGCAATGTAATCTGCGCCTTTTTCGCCCAACTCGTCTTTAAACATGCTTTCAAGCCGATCACTAAATGCTTGGATTTTTCTTAGCGGCTCTTGCAAGTCATGACTGGCAACAAAAGCAAACTCTTCTAACTCTCGGTTACTGCGACTTAACTCATCAGAATATAACGTAAGTTCTTGGGTACGTTCGGTCACTTTACTGGCTAAGGTTTCGTTTTGCATTTCAAGCTCAGCACGATACTCGGCCGCATTTTTTAAATTAAGTCTAGCCAATAAAAACATACCCAAAATCAATAATGCGCTGGTCACTGCAGTAATACCAAAAGTGATTTTAGCTTCTTTCTTAATTTGTGCTAATTTCGAAAAGTGACTGACTTTAAACAGCAATTCACGTTCTTGTATATCATTAACTCGCTGACGGATCTCTCTATATAGGTCTCGCCCTTCATGTGAGTTCAGTATTACTAAAGCGCGTTTTTCTTTATCATTTAATGCTAATTTAACCGTTTTTTTAAGCTCAGCTATTTTAGCTTCAACCAAGAGTAACAGCTGTGCAATACGCTCAGCCTGCCCGTCAATTTCAGAATGTAAGGCGCTCACATGGTTCGTTTGAGACTTTATTTGTGCGATAGCATCGTAGTAAGGCACTAAATAATCATCCGTTTGAGTTAATAAATACCCACGCTGCCCCGACTCAGCTTGCACTACCGAAAGGTGCAATTGCTCTATCGCCGTGCTTAACATATTAGTGTTATCTAAACTTTGCTGAGTACGCGTTAAGCCTTGTATGGTATTAACCGCTAAAAATGCATTACCTACAATAATGCATAGTATTATGGAGATAAATAACGCCCATACTACATTTGCTTTGCCTTGCTGTTTGCGTTTAATCATTTATCGTCCTGGTTTTTATTATTTTGAGTCTGAAATAAGCTGTAAACTGTCACTACATGCTTGGCAATTAACAATTATTTTATCGAGTGCCTCGAGTGCTTTTTCGACGGGCATATCGTTTTCAAGTACTAGCTTGATAAGCTCAGCATTCATTGAAATACGATTTAACGGTGCCCGCGCATCATGTACTAATTCGTTTAAAGGCTTTATTTGTTTAGTTAATGCCATACTATCCTCATGTTATTTTATTTATATTCGCCAATGCCACCATATGCGTTAAGGCGGTTATAAAGCGTTTTAGTACTTATACCTAACATTTGTGCAGCCAATGTTTTATTACCTTGTACTTTATCGAGTGTTGCATGAATAAGCTCTTTTTCAACTTCTTCAATGGTTTGTCCTGCAGAAACCTGATTTTCCTGAGCTTGATTATTTACTCGTGAAAAAGGTGACTCTAGGTTATCAGGCAGTGCCACAACGCTTGTTTGTGGATCGCTCATAATAAAAGCGCGATGAATTGCATGACGAAGTTCACGTACATTACCTGGCCAGTCGTACGTTTGCAGCTCTTTAAGTTGCTCGTTAGCCCAAGCAAACGCTGTACCATTTTCATCGTTCAATTGCTCTAAAAATGCTTTTGAGAGTAATGGAATATCTTCTTTTCGCTCTCGTAGTGGCGGTATATCAATTGGAAAAACAGCGAGCCTAAAGTAAATATCTTCACGTAAAATATTATTCTGCGCTAAATCGGTAAGGGAGCGATTAGTCGCTGAAATAACACGGCAATTTACTGGTAACTCACGATTACCGCCAACCCGTGTTACTTTTTTAGTTTCAAGTACACGCAGTAAATTAGGCTGCATATCAATCGGCATTTCAGTGACTTCATCAAGAAATAACGTTCCGCCATCGGCTTGTTCAAACACGCCCTCTTTACGGGCAATGGCACCGGTAAATGCGCCTTTTTCGTGACCAAATAATTCACTGCCAATAAGCTCTTTTGAAAGGGCGCCACAGTTGCTAGCAACTAAAGGTCCTTCGCATTGACTGGCATTATGAATAGCTTGCGCTACCACCTCTTTACCTGCTCCGCTTTCACCCATAAGCATAACGTTAGCATTGGTTTTAGCTACGCGCTCTATCATAGTATAGAGCTTTTGCATTGCCTCAGATTCACCAATTAAGGTATCAAAATGATGGGTGATAGCGTTTTTCTTAGCTTTTTTAACAGTTTTTTTAGGACCATTTAAAACCAGTTCTAAATCTTCTCGCTGCAGCGGCTTTAATAAATGCGTTACATTGGGCTCACACATATCGGCTAAAATCCCCTTAACCGATGGGTGCCCTGAAATAAGAGTGACTTTAGGAGATTGACCAATCATTTTTAAATGATCTAATAAATGCAAGCCGCTACCATCGGGTAACATGAAATCCAGTAATACATGATCAAAGGAATTATTCTCAAACCACTGATGCGCTTCTTCTAAACTGGTTGCAGTTTGAATATTATGCCCAAGAAACTCAACAATATGACAAATAACATCACTAAATTCGATGTCGTCATCAACTAAAAGTATATTTAACATGATTAATCCCTATGCTTTTTTATTATTCTACTCACCCCTTTCAACAAATGAAAGGTATTCAGAGCAGGACTAAAACAATGACATTTTATTTTTTAATAGTTCGCCATTATAACTACAGATATATGTATAAACGCTTAAATTAACAATCTTTTCAGTTAATTACTTTTTAACAATGAAGTAATTAATGCAACCAACTGATATAATTTACCTTTATTGCTGGAGTCGTTATGCGCCTATTAAAAACCACTATTCACCCCACTATTAATATTACTCAAGGTCGTCAGTTTACTCGCCCTACTGCTCGCGCAATTGTATTTAAACAGCAGTACATTTTATTAATGTACACTCAGCGCTATGACGATTTTAGTTTACCCGGTGGTGGCGTAGACTTACACGAAAGCATTGAACAAGGGCTTATCAGAGAGCTTAATGAAGAAACTGGCGCGCAAGATATAAAAATCTGCAGTGAGTTTGGCCTCTATGAAGAATATCGTCCTTGGTACAAAGATGACTTTGATATTATTCATATAAAGTCATACTGTTATGTATGCGAAATTAACGAACAACTCGGCCAAGCACAGCTTGAGCACTATGAGCAACAAAATGGTATGCAAGCTAAATGGGTAAATATTTTTGAGGCGATAGCTCACAACGAACGCACATTAGCTAATAGCGATAAACAAGGATTGTCGATTATTCGAGAAACCTTTTTATTAAAAGAAATTGCCAAACAGTTCTTTTAATAAGTTTACATTGCTGCATTTTACGTTCCTACTTGAGGTTCAGCAAGACTTTTTTACTAATATAAAATCGATATAAACCAAATAAGTTACTACTTAAAAATAGGCTTTCCATAATTATTGCCACAGGGGAGCCAGCAAAAATATTATGCGTTATCCAAAAAGAGGTTCCCACCACCATACATAACCTCAAGTGCAAGTCTCTATTTTGAAATGAAGCAATGGTTTGTATTAATGTCGCCACCAGCGCAAAGCCACTAAACCAATCTTGCCATGTTAAATAAACGGCTAAACAACTCACTGCCATAAATCCAAACATGGCCCAAGTATGCTTAAAGTATATGCAGTAAAAATAACGTAACGCGGCAATAAGCATTAAGCAGCCGGCACTGTTATAACCCAAAATAAAAAAGTGGACTGAGGTTAATAACACAGAGGTAAATAAACAACATAAGATAATGCGTCGGGACTTAAACTGAAATGAAGCTAAGTCGAGTAAAGTAGCGACGGCAACCAATGATTGGGCAATTAAAAACATAACACTCCAAGGCACTTAAGGCATAAAAATGAGGAGTGTATAGTGCTTTATATAAACAGCACTTAACTTAAGTTAAGTCGCTTACGAATTCGTGATAACGAAATGGCCGAAATACCTATATACATAGCCACTTGGCTTAAGCTTAACTGCGCCAACCAATGCGGTTTATGTTTAAGCAAGTAACAGTATCGCTGCTCGGGGCTGTTGAGTAATAAAAATGCTTCTTTGGCTTCTTTAAATATTAGTTGCTGCGCAATGAGTTGCTGCTTAATGAGTTGGTACTGTGCTTGCTCAAATAGTGTTAGCGGTACTTTAATTACACTTGCCTCATTAATTACTTTTAATTGGTAAAAAGCGGGGCTTGAGGTCATCCAATTGGCAAACAGCAATGCAAACTCATTTTTAAAATAAAACTCTTTGCATTTTTGCCCGCCATCAATATCATCATGAATAGCACCTAAAACCCCCTCCACAATTAAATAGCCATAACGCTGTACATCGCCTTGGGGCAATAACACGGTATTGCGCGCGACAAGCTGTTGAGGGTAAATACCTGCCAATTGTGTTTTAAGCGTATTTATAAGCACTTCGTAACTATCGCCAAGCGATAAAAGTGGGTTATCAGACATTAAACATTACCATTTTCCCATTAAAATATGCGTAATATCCGCAGCTGATATCCCCACCCGAGGCACATATTTCTGGCCACACCACAAAGGCGAAAAATCACTTTTAGCACTTTTTTCAGCTCGGTTTCTTAAAGCTGTTATTGCACTGCTAGCGTGAGGAAACGAAGGCACGCCCTCAGGCATAGTACCTAACTCGAGCATGACGCGGTTTTGAATACCCCGCGCGGCTCGACCTGAAAACAAAGTAGTTAGTGCGGTGCTATCTTGAGCCTGCTCTAAAATAGCTTGCTGATGTAAAGCAGATGTTTTTGCCTCTTTACATAATAAATAAGCGCTACCAACTTGAACTCCACTGGCTCCCAGCGCTTTCATATGCTTTACATCATCTGGCGTTGCAATACCTCCTGCAGCAATAATCGGTAATGATAAATGCTCAACACAACGCTTAACTAACTGCTCAGTGGTTTGTTGCAAGCTTAAATCCATTGATAAAAAATGCCCTCGATGCCCTCCAGCTTCTAAACCCTGAGCAATAACAGCATCAGCGCCATTTTCACTGAGCCAAATAGCTTCATCTAAAGTGGTCGCCGTTGAAATTACTTTAGTGCCCCAGCTTTTTATTTGCGCCACAATAGCGTGCTTAGGTAAACCAAAATGAAAACTCACAACCGCCGGTTTATAGGGTGCAATAATATCAACAACGGCTTGGTTTATAGGCTGACGGGATGCCCCTGCGGTTAAACTTTGCGGGTCAATTTCATACTCTGCAAAATAAGGGGTCAGCATATTATGCCATTGCTGCTTTTGTTGGCTGGTGTAATCAGTAACCGTGTGACAAAAAAAGTTTAGATTAAATGGTTTATCTGTTTTTTGAGTAAGTAAGTCGAGCTGTTCAACTAACTGTGCTGGCGATAACATAGCGCAAGGCAACGACCCTAGCCCGCCAGCTTCACAAACGCTTGCAGCCAATTCAACGTTTTGTACGCCCGCCATAGGCGCTTGAATAAGAGGTAAATCGATATTAAACAATGACTGTATCATCTAACTACTCCCTGTAACTTTTTCAACAACTTGCAGTATTTACAGAACCATAGCAAAAACAACGAACAAACAAAATCTAGATTTTTGTATAAAGTAATATAAAAACCATTATTAACAAAAAGTTATGAATTTTTATAAACTATCGCCCAACTGGCTTTGGTTTTGCACCTACCCTATTACATAATTTGTTAGGAGGTAAAATGAGTAACACAGTAGATACGATCAATCCAGCAACCGAGCAAGTCATCAATAGCTATACGCTGCTTTCTCAAGCTCAAGCAGAACAAGTGATCGAAAAGTCTCATGAAACATACTTAACATGGCGATTAACCTCGTTTACTGAGCGCGCTAAATACTTGAATAAGCTAGCCTCTTTATTTGAAGAGCAAAAAGAAGCGCTTGCTAAACTGATGACCGAAGAAATGGGTAAAGTGTACGAACAAGGCTTTCAAGAAGTGCAGCTTTGTGCTGACATTTGCCGTTATACCGCAGAACATGGCGCCGATATGCTGAGCGACGAAGAACGCGATATGCAAGGCGGTCGTGCAATTATAAGTTATCGCCCTACTGGCGTGTTGCTAGGTATTCAGCCATGGAACTTCCCACTTTATCAAGTTATTAGATACAGTGCCGCAAATATTATGGCGGGTAATACCACGGTATTAAAACACGCGGGCAATGTATTTGGTATGGCTGAAAAAATAGATACCTTATTTAAACAAGCTGGGTTCCCTGAGCATTGCTTTAGTAACTTACTAATTGACGGAAAAACAGCCAGCGCACTTATTTCTCATGAACACATTAGTGGCGTTACCTTCACAGGAAGTGATGGCACAGGTAAAAAAGTAGCTGAGCAAGCCGGTAAGCACGTTAAAAAAACGGTATTGGAGCTTGGCAGTAACGATGCTTATGTTGTACTTGATGATTCCGACCTCGCACTAGCAGTTAAAACCTGTTTGCAGGGCCGCATTATTAACAATGGGCAAACCTGTGTGGCTGCCAAGCGCTTTGTGGTAGTTGACTCATTATACAATGACTTTAAAGAAGCGCTGAGCCAGCAATTTAAAGCAATTAAAATGGGCGACCCTATGGATAAAGATACGGAACTGGGTCCTATGGCACGCGAAGATTTACGCGACAAAATTCATCAGCAAGTGCAAGACTCGGTAAATGCAGGCGCAAAAGTAATTGTAGGCGGCGAAATTCCGCAGCAAACAGGCTATTACTACCCGCCTACAGTACTAGAAAATTTATCACCAGGGATGCCTGCATACGATGACGAATTATTTGGCCCTGTGGCATCTTTGATTAAAGCCAAAGATAATGATGACGCTATGCGTATTGCCAACGACTCCCGTTATGGACTAGGCGGCGGTATCTTTTCAAAAGATGAGAAAAAAGCCATTGAGCTGGCTAAAAAGCATTTTGATACCGGTATGATCAACATAAACGGTTACGGACTGGCACAACCGAACTTACCATTTGGCGGTGTTAAAGACAGTGGCTATGGCAGAGAACATGGCGGCTTTGGTATTCGCGAGTTTGTGAATGTTAAAAGCATCATGATTAATAGCTAATATCAGGTATCTGGTTAATAAAACTAAACACCGCGCTTGTAATAAGCGCGGTGTTTTTTTGTCTGATGAATCTAAAAACCTGAATTGGGCTGTTTTAAAAACTCGCGTTCTTCTTCTGTAGACTCCCGCCCCAGTATTTTATTACGATGCGGGTAACGATTAAATTTATCGATAATCGCTTTATGTTGATACTCAAAGTCTAAGTTATTTTGAATACCTAATCCCTTATATAACTTAACCGCTTCCTTATGAATTAACTTCGATTCGCTGTGCATAAAAGGCATATACAAAAATACTCGCTGCTCATCCGTCAACTTCTTATCAAACCCTTTTGTAATGGCCGATTGTGCTAACGCTAAAGCCATTGAATCACAGGCGAATGATGCTGGCTTGTCACGATAAATATTGCGCGAGAACTGATCAAGCACGATAATTTCAGCTAGGCTGCCTAATGCACTCTCACGCCATTGAAATAACTCACTCGCACTCGCTTGCTGGTGTAATTGGCCAAAACGAGCCTGAATCATCAAATCAAACGCCTCATCTTTTTGCCACCACTGCTTAGGCTCAAGCTCTGTAAACCAAAAGTAGATAATTTTATTAAACATAATGAATCTCTTTGCTAATTAACACTCAACTAAATAGCTCGCTATATAAAATCCCGCAAATTTAAAAGCACGCCCCTAATGTATTAATTTTGCCTTTCGCCTAAAGCCTTTAACCTAATACCTGTACTTCATCTAGCCTTTTTCAAACCTAGGCACTTTACGTTTATCGGCTTTGCTCATAGCAAGCTCTTGTATGTCTTGCTGTTTAAGCTCGCTGGGCTTTGTTTCGAGTGATTGCTGATTAGCATCTTCATAAACAAGTTCGGTAAGCAGAGCAAAGTGATCGGAGCCATATTTAGCAAGACGTTTGATACGCTTTACAGTAAAACCTGTAGAGTGGAATAAGTGATCGAGCGGCCAGCGCATAAAAAAGTAACCAGCATGAAAAGTGTTATAAAAGCCCCGTCCTTTACGTGGGTCTAAAAAGCCACTGATTTGCATAAATAAACGGGTGCTGCGTGACCAAGCTACATCATTTAAATCGCCGGCGACTATCGTCGGGCGGCTTGGATTTTTAAGCGCTTTAGCCACCATTATTAGTTCGCTATCGCGCGGACGCGATGAATCTTCTTCGGTTGGGCTTGGTGGGGCAGGATGAATAAAGTGGCCTTGCATTTTTAGCCCTTGATGATTTTCAAACAAAATATGAATAGAGGGAATATTATCTTCTATGAGTTCACAAATTTGTGCATCGAGTATGTTAAATTTACTAAAGACATGCATGCCGTAGCGGTTATCTTTTGGGCACTGTACTTGATAAGGGTAGTTTTTTTTAAGCACAGATAACTTATCTTGCCACCAGCTATCGCTTTCTAGAGTGATGAGTAGGTCGGGTTCATAGGTATTAACAAGGCTAATGAGCTGCTCACTATTGTGGTTCGACATAAGTACATTAGCCGACATAATACGAATGCTGTGGTTGATATTTTCCGGTGCGCTTTGCACCTCTTTTTTAGCAAGCCATGTATAAGGATAAATCCACTTAGCTTGAAGCGCACAAATAATTAAAGCAACAGCCGCTATTAATGAGTATGCAATAAAGTCGATTTGCCACATACCTATTAGTGCAACGATAATTACAGCGCTTGCTAGGTAACACACCTGCAAGCGCACAAAATCGCAGCTACGGACTAAATAATGCTGACTGTATGACAGCGGCAATAAGGTTATTAACAACAAAAAGCCAGTAATTACCGCCAACACTATGAGCATTTATAAGTCCTTATATGGTACCTAATGGCGCTGTAAAATAGAGAGAATTTCACGAGTGTCGTGCACTAGATGAATAATAGTGCGATCAACTTCTATTCGCACTGTGTCTCTTTCTCGGTCTATTACTCTAGCACGCTTATAAATATCATGCTCGAGGATATCGCCTTGATGATAACGGGTGTGCCATCCTGGTGGAGTCCACCCTTGGCGAATTAAATGCCTTGCTTGTTTTTTAGAGATTCGTTTTTTGTCATGGTATTGGTTATATTTATGCTTTTTCCAGTGGTGTTTATTCGCATGCTTATTTTCATGTTTGTCTTTGTGTGGCACTGCAAATGCGTTTGTTGCCGTTAGCGTAAAAACCATTAATAAAATACTTATTAGTGTTTTCATGGCTGTTCTCCAGTGTGGTTATTACTGAAGATTATTAACGCTTAAGCCTGAACAACACATGAAACCCTAAAGTTAGCGCTGTTTGTACTGTGTTTTACAATGACTGCGCATAATCGCGGGGTCACGCAACTTTAGGTGTTTAGTTTTACGCCCGGCATGGCGCTTACGCCACACTTTAAATGAGCCGCTAGATATGTGGTCACGCATGAAATTAACTAACTGAGAGTAATTTAGCCCATAAAGATTTTCAATGGCTTCAAACGGTGTTCTATCTTCCCATGCCATTTCTATAATCCGTGATTGCTGTTCTTGGTTAAACATATTTATTCCAAATTGGGTTAATACGCAAAAGTTAAATTTAGCGATCATCACTTGCTTGTGATGTTAAAAATATAATCTCTTTTCATTTATTAACTTTAATTAAGTGTATGATTAATCTACACACTGAAACCGGAGCTAAAAGGATGTTTACAAAACTACCTAAGTGGGTCGAATATGGTGCGTTTACCCTCGCTTTTATTGCCGGTATGGTAAACGCAGTAGGTTTATTAGGGTTTGAACAGCAAGCAATTTCTCATGTTTCAGGGTCGGTGACTTCATTAGCTATTGAACTTACTACCAACATCAAGGCGGCATTATTTTTAATTGCGATTGTACTGAGTTTTATATTTGGCTCGGCATTAACAGGGTTAATGCTCTCAGGCGGTTCACTTAAGCTAGGCCGCCATTACGATACGCTCCTATTTATTGAGGGTATTTTACTGCTGTTAAGCGCACAGCTACTTCAATATTCTTACCCTTACGCACTTACACTTGCCTCTGCTGCCTGCGGCTTACAAAATGCTTTGGCCACTAACTACAGCGGCGCTGTAGTGCGTACCACTCATTTAACCGGTATATTTACCGACTTAGGGTTAATGTTTGGAAAAGCTCTAAAAGGACAAACATTCGATACTAGAAAGTGCATTGTTTTTGTATTAATTATTGCCGGTTTTTTAACCGGCGGAGTGGTAGGCGTATTGCTATTTAAATATTACTCAGTGCTGACTTTAGTTGTGCCCGGCATTTTTTGTATTGTTTTATCGATTACTTATCGGGTTTATAGGTTGAGTGTGCTTTAACCAATTCACAAAATCCCCTACCCTAAACTTATCAACTTGCCGATGTGCTGGAATTTATGAAATATTACTATTTACCCCCTTTATTGTTATGCAGTCAGTTAAGTTTAATTAATAGTGCGTGTGCTGAAGATACCGCGCAATCAATTGAACGTATCACCACCACAGCATCACGTAGTGAAGCGCTTTCCACCCCATTACCTTTGGTGATCAGTGTATTAAGCGAATCACAGCTTGAGCTTATTGCCCCTACCCATGTAGAAGAATCACTGCAACGCGTTGCAGGTGCCAATGTACAACGTGGTAATGGTCAAGAGTATTTACCCGCCCTGCGCTCGCAGGTGCTTTCGGGTACGGGGGCTTGTGGAGGGATTTTAACTGCTGAAGATGGTATTGCACTTCGTGCAGCTGGGTTTTGTAATATTAATGAGCTATTTGAAGCACATAGTGAGATGGCACAGCGTATTGAAGTATTAAAAGGCCCTGGCTCTGCACTGTATGGCTCAAATGCAGTGCATGGCGTAATTAACGTCATTACACCAGACACGACCCAAGGTGGTGGTTTAATGGGTGTTGATTATGGCTCTTACGGTTATGCTCGCTATAAATTGCGTGCAGGCCATGCTATGGATAATTCAGGGTTCGGTATTAATGCCAGCTTTACCGATGATGGCGGTTACCGAGATGATGAAAGCGTTAAACAACAAAAAATAAATGTGCGACATCGATACGCTAACAACAACTTAAGTTTAATATCGGGGTTGACCTATACCGACTTAGACCAACAAACCGCAGGATATATTAGTGGCTTTCAAAGCTATAAAGATGAAGATATTGCACAGCAAAATTTTGATCCTGACGCCTTTAGAAAAGCCCGATCGCTTAGGGCTTGGAGTAAAGCAAGCTGGCAATTAGGTGAGAACACGCTTGTTGTTACTCCTTATATTCGTGACCAAAGCATGGACTTTTTCAAACACTTTTTACCCGGTACTCCGCTCGAGAAAAACAGTCAAACGGGGTTTGGCCTACAATCGCTTTATCAACATTATGTGAACGACAATACAAACTTAAAGCTTGGCTTTGATGGTGAGTTTACCCAAGCCGATTTTTTACAAACCCAAGATAACCCCACCAAAGGCTCTGCGTTTTTAGTAGCCACAGTGCCGCAAGGTAAACATTACGATTACCAAGTTGACGCCACCTTATATGCTCCATTTGCCGCTATTGATTGGCAACTAAATAATTGGCTTATAACCGCAGGACTGCGTTATGAGCACATGCAATATGACTATCAAAATAATATGCTTGCAGGGCGTACAAAAGAGGATGGCAACGAATGTGGTTTTGGTGGCTGTCGTTATAGTCGCCCCGAAAGCACTAAAAACAGCTTTAGTAATCTTTCGCCAAAACTCGGGGTGAGCTATCAGCTTAATACTAACAATACATTATACGCTAATTTTTCAAGAGGCTATCGAGCCCCCCAAGCGGCTGAGCTCTATCAATTACAACGCGAGCAAAGTACTGCCGACTTAGACGCAGAAATAGCTAATAATGCTGAGATGGGTATTAAAGGGGTGTACAACAATACTCGCTATGGCTTATCGATGTATGCGATGAGCAAGCACAATACCATCTACCGCGACAGTGACTTTTTTACTGTTAATGACGGCCAAACTCGGCATCGCGGTATTGAGCTTGAATTAGCGCATAGCTTTAATCAGCACTTATCTGTTAATTTTGCAGGCACCTATGCCAAGCATACGTACTCGAATGAGCAAGTTATTGGCAGCATTAATATTAAAGGTAACGATATTGATACCGCACCTCGAAAGGTTGCTAATATCGATTTTAACTGGCAAGCCAACGAGAGTATTAGCCTTGCGCTGCAATGGCACTATGTGAGCCGCTACTTTTCCGACCCTGAAAACTTACATGAATATCAAGGCCACGATATTTTAAGCTTGCGCGGCCAGTGGCAAATTAGTCCACAGCTATTACTGAGTGCCCGAATTATAAACTTAACTAACACAGCCTACGCTGAGCGCGCCGATTACACCAGCTTTACTGGGGATCGTTACTTCCCAGGTAAACCACGTAATGCCATGTTGTCTGTAAGTTACCAGTGGTAAAACAAAAAATGCGCTATATAAATTATATAGCGCATTCCTTTTATACGTTTATTTCTACTTATCGAACGGCCAGTACAATTAAACCAGGCACCACAAAGAACGATCCTAGTATATAGCCTAATGCTGCTGATTTATTATTTGTACCAATTTCGGCTAGCTTTTCAGCAAGTTTTAGCGGTATTTCACGCAGCACAGGAACGCCGTAAATAAGTGCAACTGCAAATACATTAAACATAACGTGTACCAATGCAATTGTTAGCGCAACCTCAGCCATAGGCCCTGTAATTGATGTGGCCGCTAATAAAGCAGTAATGGTTGTACCAATGTTAGCTCCCAGTGTGAATGGGTAAATTTGACGCGTAGTAAACACACCACTTCCAGCAAGTGGGATCATCAAACTGGTTGTCGTTGATGATGACTGAACCATAATTGTTACTGCCGCACCTGATGTGATACCCGCGATAGGCCCGCGCCCAATGGCTCCATGCAGTATATCTTTTGCAGTGCCAACCAGCGCTTTTTTAAGTAATTTACCTAATGTAGTTACGGCAAATAAAATCAAACAAATACCTGCAATAACCATCGCTGCACCTAGCATTTTTGTATCTAAAAAACTAAATGCATCTTTTATTACGCCCACAGCTGGTTTTACGAGTGGTTTAATAAAGTTGTAGCTCTTTAATGATAAGTCGGCATCACCAATAAATAAGTGCGATAAAGCAGCAGACATTTTTTGCAGCAAACCAAACATTATTTCTAGCGGTAAAAATATAATAACGGCAAATAAATTAAAGAAATCATGAACAGTTGATGCCGCAAATGCACGTTGGAACTCTTCTTTAGAGCGAATATGGCCAATAGACACTAAGGTGTTAGTAATAGTGGTACCAATATTTGCACCCATCACCATTGGAATAGCAATACTTAACGGTAAACCGCCAGCAACTAGTCCCACTATAACTGAGGTAACCGTTGATGATGATTGCACTAAAGCGGTTGCTAAAGCACCTAATAATAATGCGATAAACGGGTTGGTTGCGAATGCAAAAATCTCTTTCGCTCCCTCAGTACCGCCCGACGCTAATTTAAAACCACCACTGACAGTGCCAACGGCTACAAGGACTAAATAAACTAAAAAGGCGATAGCAGCCCAGTTAAGCGTTTTTATTAATAGCGTATTGCGCTTTGATTCACTCATGTTTAAATCTCAGTTTTGTCTTACCGATTATGGCATTTTGATGACGTTTTTGTTTCAGAGCGCATTAGAACACCTAAATATTACAGAAATATTTCAATTCGATTAACGTGCTTTTTTATTCATAACATAAAAACATAAGGGTGAAAAATTGAGTATAAGGCAAGCCATAACTTTAAAAACAATCAATTAAGATCAAAAAATTAAACTTAGTATTCAATTAAATAACAAAGCGCTAAGTGGGATCAATTAAGGACTAAATTTAAAAAGGTCTGAGTAATAGATTAAGTTGGTATTAAAGGGAAGTTTTATAAGCTTTATCTGACTTTACTAGGGGTATTGCCTAGCCTTAGGCTAGGCAAGGTTAATAAAGCAGCAACCTCGAAGATTGAGTAAAAAACGAGCTTTATGATTGATACAAATTAGCTTTTTTTATACTAGCAAAATCATTAAAACGCACACCGTGCTGGCGCATCACTTCAAGAATTTTTTTGCTAATCATTTGACGTAAATAAAACGGCTGATTCGGCACAAAATGATGAATAGTATGAGTATGCCCAAAGTTAAAACAAAACAAATTAAACGGCATAAACAAACGGCTAGTAATTACGTGAGTTTGCTCAAGCATATTATTAACACCGCCATAATAATGCATACTGGAGGTAACAAAATTAAGTGAGCTCGAACGTACAATGTTAGGCACTATCAGCACCACCATTAAAAACTCGAACACATTCATTACATCGAGCAAAAATGCCGGTGAGTTAGCCGCAATTGGGGTAAATAAATTAATTAAATGAAACGCTATCACACTGTATAAAATAGCAAAATAAGCAGTGGTAATTGGAAAACCTGCATTAAACACTTTAAAAAAGCTAAAACCTTTAATTTCTTTACTAAAGCGCTTTGCATTAATTAATAAACCGAGTAATCCATCAACAATCACCAATGCACGTAAAAACGGGTTTTTAATACCATTACCCACCAAACGCTCTTCTAAATCTTGCTCAGTACCCGACGTTTTGTGATGATGTAAATGCATCTTGCGACGGTACCATGGGCTTATGGTATTAGGACGCATCAGCCACACGGTTAACATCATAAAATTATGCAAAAATGGTTGGTTGCTAAAGTACTGTTTGTGGATTAAGTCATGCTCAAGCTCATGGGAAATTGAGGTAGCAATGGCCGCTAAAATAATGCATAGCCACGCGGGGATGATAGCAAAGTAATACAGCGTGCCAATTCCGATTAATGCACTCAAAGAAAGTAATAAAATAGCCATTCCTAAGGTATTTTGATGCATTAATAGCGGGTGTTTTTTACGCAGTAATGCTTCTTCAGCCTTAATCGCTTTTACAATGGCTTGAATATTCTGTTTTGCGGTTAGTTGAGTCATGATGTTTTATTCGCAACAAGAGGTTGAGGTATATAATACCCGAGTCAAAACACATTGCATAACTTAGCACACCCGTATCAATGAAAAATACGATTAAAGTCAGGCCTGTATTTACTATATAACCTGTGTTCTGGATAAGAAACCTATCTCAAGCAGAGCTTAAGGTTAGGTAAACCAAAACGTTTACAGGCCAAGTTTAGATCAAAACCTACTGCTTATAAAAGTAGCAATGTTGGACACATTTTTTGTAATTAAAATCCGGCAACTCAAATCTTAGGCATAAAAAAACCCCTGCTAAATCTAGCAGGGGCTATAAAAAGTGGTACCAGCGGCCGGACTTTTACTTATAACAGCGGCACCTCACGTGCCGATCAAGTCCGACAACTCAAATCTTAGGCATAAAAAAACCCCTGCTAAATCTAGCAAGGGCTATAAAAAGTGGTACCAGCGGCCGGACTTTTACTTATAACAGCGGCACCTCACGTGCCGCTCAAGTCCGGCAACTCAAATTTAAGGCATAAAAAAACCCTGCTAAATCTATCAGGGGCTATAAAAGTGGTATCAGTGGCCGGACTTTTACCTATAACAACGGCACCTCACGTGCCGCTCAAGTCCGGCAACTCAAATTTAAGGCATAAAAAAACCCCTGCTAAATCTAGCAGGGGCTATAAAAAGTGGTACCAGCGGCCGGACTTTTACTTATAACAGCGGCACCTCACGTGCCGCTCAAGTCCGGCAACTCAAATTTAAGGCATAAAAAAACCCCTGCTAAATCTAGCAGGGGCTATAAAAAGTGGTACCAGCGGCCGGACTTGAACCGGCACGCCTTGCGGCAGGGGATTTTGAATCCCCCATGTATACCAATTTCATCACGCTGGCATCATTTTTCTTTAACCTTCTAAACACGAGAAGATAAAGAAAAACCACTTTAGAGTGAAAGATTATGTACCCTCTTCCATCTCATTGCCTAGCATTATACAAACAATAAGCAAAGCGGCAAGCGTTTTATGTATTAAGCATGATCAACCGCTTAACATTTAGGCACCCATTAACATTTGAGCCAATATCGAGTTAAGCACGTAGCGTAATAGGTAGTATTTGACGGCTTATTTGCTAAACTATCGCGCACATTAACAGTGAGAGTATATTTATGTTGGCTGAGTTTCCACGGGCAGGGTTTTGGCGCCGTTTTGCGTCATTGGTGTACGACACATTAGCTATTATCGCTTTTGCGATGCTAACGGTGGTATTGTATTTATTTGCTATTCAAGGGCTTATTTCCCTTGATGTTATTGCTCTTAATGGCGCTGAAGATGTCTCAGCACGTATTCAGGACTCACTGTTACTTTCAGGGATTCGCAGCTCACTGTTAGTTCTGGTTGGTTTGGTGTTTTTTGGTTATTTTTGGACTAAAAGCGGGCAAACAATTGGTATGCGTGCGTGGCGATTAAAAGTACAAACCCATGAGGGAAACTTAATTAGCTGGCCACAAGCCATTATCCGCAGTATCAGCGCATTACTTGGTTTAGGGAATTTAGTGGTATTAGTCGACTTTAAAAATAAAAAAGCACTGCAAGATTACTTATCAAAAACCGAAGTAGTTACGCTCACCAAAGAAGAAAATAAACGCGTTTATCGCGAACTAGATTAATATCAATCCGCAATAATACTTAATTAAGCGAATTGGTATAACCTCAAGTTAAAGCATAAAAAAACGCGGCGCTTTTTACAAAGGCCGCGTTTTTTATTTAAGCTTTAAGTCTAGCTACACCCGCTTATTCATTAAATAAGCTGCAAACCCAGTAAATAAAATGCTCGGTAGAACAGCGCCTATAATCGCTGGAATTTGATATACCATTACCACAGGGCCAAATATCTCGTTGGTTAGGTGGAACACAATACCGGTTACCACCCCCATAATTATGCGGGCGCCCATAGTTACAGTGCGTAGTGGACCAAATATAAACGACAAGGCAACCAACAACATTACGGCAATAGAGACGGGCTGCATTAATTTACGCCAGAGCGCTAAATCATAGGTGCTGGTGTCTTGCTCATTTTGTTGTAAGTAAGCTAAATATGACCATAGCCCTGAAAACGACAGTGATTCTGGTTTTACCGATACCACGCCTAGCTTTTCGGCGGTAAGCTGCGACGGGTAAAACTCTTCAGAAACTTGTTCAGTGGTAATTAACTCTTCGCTGATCATCACTTTATTTACATCGCGCAATAGCCAACCACTATCTCGCCCTACGGCTTCTTTTGCTTTGGTGATTTGTGTTAGTGATAACGATTTATCAAAATGATACATGTTAACGCCGCGCAGCATGCCATTTTGGTCAACATCTTCAATGTTAATGAAGTTATTAGCGTCTTTAGCCCATACTCCTTTTTGCGCATTAAACACATCCCCACCATGAATCGCTTGATTACGCATTTCCTTAGCGTGCAGCTGTGCAGCAGGAGCGCCCCACTCGCCTAAAGCCATTACGCACAATGCCATAAAAATAGCTGTTTTCATTACTGAGCCAATAATTTGTAAACGCGACATCCCCGCCGCTTGCATTACTACCAACTCACTATTTGAGGCAAGCGCTCCTAATCCAGTTAAGCCACCAATAAGTGCAGCCATAGGAAAAAACACCACTAAATCATCTGGAATACTGTAAATAGTGTACAGCATGGCAGTCATTATATCGTAGCTCCCGCGCCCTACAGATTTAAGCTGCTCAATAAACTTTATTAATGTACTAATACCCACTAGCACCATTAACGCAAACCCTGTGGTTTGCAAAATGCTACGGCCTAAGTACCAATCAAGTGTTTTCATCATAGGTTTTGCTCCCGCTTAGTGACGACAGCTTTAAGCCAAGCACCCAATGGACGGCCTCTAATAATTAATAAGCTACCAATAAATAATGCACTTAAATGAATCCACCACAGTCCAATTGATGGCGGAATTTTGCCATCCTCTACTGCAAATTTGGCCGCATTAAGTAAAATAAAATAACCTAAATACAAGCTGATAGCGGGTACCAATTTTGCAAATTTACCTTGGCGAGGGTTTACTACACTCAAAGGCACGGCCAGCAAAGTTAATAACGGAATGGAAAGTGGGATCGCTAGACGCCACTGCCACTGTGCAATTGCTTCGGGAGTATTAATTGAAATAAGTTCACGGGTTGGCACAGCTTCTAATTTACGACGTTGATGCTCTATTTCTTGTTCGCGAATTTGTACGCTGTAACCATCAAACTCAGTTAAGTTAAGCGAAGGCGCTTCGCCATCAGTTTCGTAGCGTTTACCATCAGTAAGTACTAACTGCTGCTCACCATTCTGTGCTTCAATTACAACGCCTTGCTCAGCGTATACTAAACGCGCTAAATCGCCTTTTTCACTATCTGGCAACTGCGCAACAAATACTTTATTAAGTTCTTTGCCGCCATTTTCAATATTATGAATAAATACTACGGCTTTTTCGTTACCGGTTTGTTGAAAACGCCCAGCTCTAAGCGCCGATAATCCAGCATCCGCCTTTGCTTGCTCTTTTAATTGATATTCTTGCTCGCTAGCCCAAGGTGCAACATACAAGGTAAGTACCGCGGCGAGTAACGCTAAGATGACACTAGAAATAAGCGTAATGCGCACCACATACCACTCACTCACGCCACAAGCTTTAAGTACTGTCATTTCACTATCAGCGTAAATACGGCTATAAGCTAAAATAATTCCTAAAAATAAACTCAGGGGTAAAATTAATGATGCTAACTGTGGCAACTTAAGTGCAATCATTGCAAATACGAGTTTTGCTGGGATACTCCCCTCTGAGGCATCACCAAGAATAACAACAAACTTTTGCGACAAAAATATGGTCATTAAAGTTAAAAATACGGCGACCTGCGATTTTAAAACCTCAGTGGTCAAATAACGGAAAATTAGCAACATTCGCCCCTGTTAAACATGGAATTTCAATATAATAATAAAAAACGATGAGTGAACTAGTTAATTCACTCATTTTAAATGAGTATTAAGCACATATTATAAGCCATCAATATTAATTATCCTACCTAACATCACGATATAATGTTGCATTAGTTACCCTTAAGCATATAAAGTTCAAATACACAGTAAGAGTCGAGTAAAATCTACTAATATTAGCGCTAGACCTAAAAATTTAGGTAAAAAGACTAGAAAACACATTTTTAGTCCCAATTTAGCTTCTATAGATGACTCAAAATCAGGAGTGACAATGGAATTCAACGTAAAAAGTGGTAGCCCAGAAAAACAACGCAGTGCGTGTATTGTTGTGGGTGTATATGAACCACGCAGGTTATCCCCCATTGGTGAACAACTTGATAAAATTAGCGATGGTTATATCTCTAATTTATTACGCCGTGGCGACTTAGAAGGTAAGCCAGGACAAGTACTACTATTGCATCATGTGCCCAATATTTTAAGCGAACGTATTTTACTTGTTGGCTGCGGTAAAGAACGCGAACTTGACGATAAACAATATAAGCAAATTATTTCTAAAACTATCAACACGCTAAACGAAACGGGTTCAATGGAGGCCGTGTGCTTTTTAACTGAACAACATGTTAAAGGGCGTGATACCTATTGGAAAGTACGTCAAGCTGTTGAAACAACACAAGATTGCCTTTACACCTTTAATCAGCTGAAAAGTAAAAAAGTAGACCCTCGCCGCCCACTACGTAAAATGGTGTTTAATGTGCCTACGCGCCGCGAACTGACTATAGGCGAAAGTGCCATTGAGCATGGTTTAGCGATTGCAGCAGGTAGTAAGCTGTGTAAAGACGTTGCTAATATGCCGCCTAATATTTGTAATCCAGCGTACCTTGGCGAGCAAGCCAAAGAACTGGAAGCTAATTTTGATAACATCACTGTTGAGCTAATTGGCGAAGATAAAATGACCGAACTAGGAATGAACTCATACCTAGCAGTAGGTCGTGGCAGTGATAACGAATCAGTTATGTCGGTAATTAACTACAAAGGCGCAAGCGATGACCAAGCGCCTATCGTTCTCGTTGGTAAAGGCTTAACCTTTGACTCAGGCGGTATTTCATTAAAACCAGGCGAAGGCATGGATGAAATGAAATACGACATGGGGGGCGCAGCTGGTGTTATTGGTGCCATGCGTTCACTTGCACAAATGCAGCTACCTATAAACGTAATTGGTGTTTTAGCCGGCTGTGAAAACATGCCAAGCTCAAACGCCTATCGCCCAGGAGACATACTAACAACTATGTCTGGGCAAACGGTAGAAGTACTTAACACCGATGCCGAAGGCCGTTTAGTATTATGTGATGCGCTGACCTATGTTGAACGTTTTGAGCCTGAAACCGTGATTGATGTTGCAACCTTAACCGGTGCGTGTATTGTCGCTTTAGGTGCCCATGCTACGGGTTTATTAGCTAATCATAATCCACTGGCGCATGACTTATTAAAAGCGTCTGAGCAAAGTGGCGATCGTGCATGGCAACTGCCATTATGGGATGATTATCAAGATCAACTTGAAAGCCCGTTTGCCGACTTTACTAATTTAGGTGGGCGCGCTGCAGGTACTATTACCGCGGCCTGTTTCTTATCTAAATTTACTAAAAAGTATAATTGGGCTCATTTAGATATTGCCGGTACTGCATGGCGCAGCGGCGCTAAAAAAGGCGCAACAGGTCGTCCTGTTCCTATGCTGACTCAGTATTTATTGAACCGAGCTGGTATTAGCGAAGCAACTCACGACTAACAAATCAACACAGGGCTTCACAGCTCAATGTAGAGTATAAAATAAGGCGCTTTTAGCGCCTTATTTATTGGGTATTAATTGAAGCAAACCCCGTTATATGGCAAAATCCCCTTCTTAATTTGTGTGTATTTAATAACAGCACAATCAATGTCATGGGAAATCCCGATACAATGAACATGAATGCCCAGTTTTTCATTTTAAAGCAACAAGATGAGTCATTAGCTAAAGCCGATGATCACTTTGCTTTAGCAGCTCAAATAGCTGGGCAACAGTATCGGCTTGGTCAACGCGTATTTATTTTTGTAGATAGCGAAGAAACCGCCAACAGCATTGACGAAACTATTTGGACATTTGATGCCGACAGTTTTGTACCTCACAATTTACAAGGCGAAGGCCCAAAAGGCGGCGCACCTGTAGAAATAGGCACAACACCACCCGTTGGTAATCGTAAAGTATTAATTAACTTGGCCAATCACTTACCGGATTTTATTCGTCGGTTTAACCAAGTTTTTGATTTTGTACCCGTAGAGCCCGTAGCCAAACAAGCCGCTCGTGAGCGCTTTAAAAAACTACGCCAACTCGGTGCCAATATCACCACGCAAGATATTAATCGCTAACGCTCACTGCGAACAAAGCTAACTAACTCATTTAAGTACTTATTTAAGGTTCTGTGTAATGGATAAAACCTACAATCCGCAAGATATTGAACAGTCTCTCTATCAAGACTGGGAACAAAAAGGCTATTTTAAGCCATCTGGCCAAGGCACCCCATATTCAATTATGATCCCGCCGCCAAATGTCACGGGTAGCTTACACATGGGCCACGCTTTCCAAGATACTATCATGGATACCTTAACGCGCTTTAAACGTATGCAAGGTAACAATACGTTGTGGCAAGTAGGTACTGACCACGCAGGTATTGCCACACAAATGCTAGTAGAGCGTAAACTTGCGGCAGAAGAAGGTAAAACACGCCACGATTTAGGCCGTGATGCATTCATCGATAAAATTTGGGAATGGAAAAACGAGTCTGGTGGCACGATAACCAAACAATTACGTCGCCTTGGTGCTTCTGTTGATTGGGACCGTGAACGTTTTACTATGGACGATGGCCTATCAGAAGCTGTTAAAGAAGTATTTGTACGCCTTCATAAAGAAAACCTAATTTACCGTGGTAAACGCCTAGTAAACTGGGATCCAAAATTACACACTGCGATTTCTGATCTTGAAGTTGAAAACAAAGACAAACAAGGCCACATGTGGAACCTACGTTACCCACTTGCTGATGGCGTAACTACACAAGACGGTAAAGACTACATTGTTGTTGCAACCACGCGCCCAGAAACCATGTTAGGTGACTCAGGTGTGGCAGTAAACCCCGATGACGAGCGCTATCAAGACCTAATCGGTAAAGAGATTTTACTACCGATTGTTAATCGTCGTATTAAAATTGTTGCCGATGAGCATGCCGATAAAGACAAAGGCACGGGCTGTGTAAAAATCACGCCAGCGCACGACTTTAACGATAACGAAGTAGGTAAACGTCATCAAATGCCGATGATTAATATCTTTGATAAAGACGCGGCTATTTTAACAAAAGGTGAAACATACACCTTTGACGGTAAAGAACTTGAGTTTGATGCACCCATTCCTGAGCGCCTGCATGGCCTTGACCGTTTTGACGCACGAAAAGCTATTGTTACTGAATTTGAAGAGCTAGGCCTACTTGAAAAAATTGAAGACCACGACTTAACCGTTCCTTACGGTGACCGCTCTGGTGTGGTTATTGAACCACTGCTTACTGACCAATGGTATGTGCGTGTTGCACCTCTTGCAGAGCCTGCAAAAGAGGCTGTTAAAAATGGCGACATTCAATTTGTACCTAAGCAATATGAAAACATGTACTTCTCATGGATGAACGACGTACAAGATTGGTGTATTTCACGCCAACTTTGGTGGGGTCACCGTATTCCAGCTTGGTACGACAGCGAAGGCAACGTATACGTTGGTCGTGATGAAGCAGAAGTTCGCCGCGATAACAACATTGCAGATAGCGTTGCACTTAGCCAAGACGAAGACGTTCTTGATACGTGGTTTTCATCTGCACTTTGGACATTCTCAACTCAAGGTTGGCCAGAGAATACTGATGACTTAAAAACCTTCCACCCGTCTGACGTGTTGGTAACCGGTTTTGATATTATTTTCTTCTGGGTCGCGCGTATGATCATGATGACGCTGCATTTTATAAAAGATGAAAATGGTAAATCACAAGTTCCCTTTAAAACAGTTTATGTAACTGGCCTAATACGTGACGATAACGGCGATAAAATGTCGAAGTCAAAAGGTAACGTACTTGACCCACTAGACATGATTGATGGCATTGGCCTTGAAGACTTAGTACAAAAGCGTACTGGCAATATGATGCAGCCTAAACTTGCCGCTAAAATTGAAAAAGATACCCGCAAAGTATTTGCAAACGGTATTGAAGCACACGGTACCGACGCACTACGCTTTACTTTAGCTGCCATGGCATCAACCGGTCGTGATATCAACTGGGATATGAACCGTCTTGAAGGTTACCGTAACTTCTGTAATAAATTATGGAACGCAAGCCGTTACGTATTAATGAACACAGAAGAGCAAGACTGTGGCTTTAACGACAGTGAAAAACAGTACTCGTTAGCTGATCGTTGGATTTTAGGCCAATATGAAGCAACGGTTAAAACCTACACCGAGCATCTTGATAACTACCGTTTTGATTTAGCGGCGAACACGCTTTATGAATTCACCTGGAACCAGTTCTGTGATTGGTACTTAGAGCTGACGAAGCCGGTATTATTTAAAGGCAATGAAGCACAGCAACGCGGTACACGTCATACCCTTATTACCGTACTTGAAAGCTTATTACGCTTAATGCACCCAATGATGCCTTACATCACTGAAACGATTTGGCAACGTGTTGCTCCACTTGCTGGCCTTGAAACAGCGGGTACCAGTATTATGGTTCAGGGCTTCCCTGTTTATAATCAAGCCAATGTTGATGCACAAGCAATGGACGATTTAGAGTGGGTTAAGCAATTCATTTTAGCAATTCGTAATATCCGTGGTGAAATGGATATCAGCCCAAGTAAACCACTTAGCGTTTTACTGGCTAACGCATCAAGCGATGATGTGCGCCGTATAAACGAGAATGAATCATTCCTAGCGTCATTAGCTAAGCTTGAAGCGTTTACCCTGCTTGAAAACAAAGACGATGCTCCAGCGTGTGCGACCTCTTATGTTGGCAATCTTGAGATTATGATCCCAATGGCGGGCTTAATTGACGTTGAAGCCGAGCTTGCACGAATTAACAAGCAACTTGAAAAAGCAGAAAAAGGGCTAGCCCAAGTGCAAAATAAACTCGCTAACGAAAAGTTTGTTAACAACGCACCTGAAGCCGTACTGGCTAAAGAAAACGCTAAGCTAGCTGAATTTACAGATGCTAAAACTAAGCTACTTGAGCAAAAAACGAAGATTGAAAGCTTATAATTAAACCGTTACGGATGGCTTATGCTATTCGTAAACAGTTAATTTATAAGTATAAAAAAAGCCGCTTACTTCATTTGAAGTAAGCGGCTTTTTTGTGTCTAGGCTCTAGGCTCTAGGCTCTAGGCAGCATTAGAACGTGTAGTTATACTGAGCACCAATAAGTACTGCATGACCTTTTGATTCAAAAGACCATTGCTGAGGTAGCGTTTCGCTTTCTACTTTTTCAGTGAACTTTTGCGTTTTACCACGTAATACACTCACACCTAAATCAACATTTGAGTTTTGATCAATCGCGTAGTTACCACCGAACGAGAACCAGAAACGGTCTGTATCAGGGATAGAAATTGATAAATGCTGTTGTGATACTGGTGATTCATCAAACGCAAAACCAGCGCGAAGCATTAAGTTTTCGCTGTACTGGTAATCAGTACCAATTGAGTAGCGCATTGCATCAGAGAAATCTTCTGTTTTTTCGAAGGCACTGAACTTATCGCCTGTAGGCGCAGTAACTTGTGCTTCTAATGAATCAAAGCTGCTCCAACCTGTCCATAATACGCTGTAGTGAACGCCTAGCTTTTCATCTAACTGGTGAGAACCTGAGAACTCAGCAATTGCTGGCAATGTGATTTCAACAGAGCCTGGTAAAACTTGATTTTGAAGTGGTGATACTGGAAGCTGTGTAAAGTACTCGCCTTCAAAAGTGATGTCTGTTTCTGTGCGGTAATTAAAACCAAAGCGGCTATTTTCATCTAGCTGATACATTAAGCCAACGTTTAAGCCGTAACCCATATCATCACCTTCAAGGTTAACCGCATCAGCACTTGCAGGAATAGATGCAATAACAGGGTTTACAGGAGGTACGAAACCAAACTTACGGATAATCTTCGCTTCTGCATAAATTGCATTCAAACCAATACCAAAGCTAAACTGCTCTGATACTTTATAAGCAACACTTGCGTTCATGTTTACAGTAACAATTTCAGTTTCACCGGCAATTTGGCCAGCTGCGTAATCATCGTTAAATTCAGTCGCTAGGCCAAAGTTAGAAAAAGCACCAAAACCAACCGATACCTTATCGTTTACTGGCATAGTGAAATAACCCGCTGGAATAATCGCACTTGGTGCAATGCTGTCATCATCTAGTGCGCTGTTATCTAAACCGTAGGCATTACCTGTGCCTTTAAGGCTAACATCAGGAATGACAGCCATAGCTGCAACACTAAGTTGCTTCTCTTTAAACAACGTCATTAATGCTGGGTTACGTGAAACCACAGACGCATCGTCTGCTACAGACGCTTCACCTGCGTATGCACGACCTAAACCAGATACGTTTTGCTCAGCAAGCTGAAAAGCCGCTGCAAAAGTATCAGCTGAAACAAATGCCAGCGATGCCGCAATAAGAGTTTTAGTAAATTTCATTGTTGTGTCCTTAGCCAAACTTACTGTTTGGATAGCTATGTGTGTTGTTATTAGAGTTTCAAACCTGCGTACCCTACCTTAATTTTTTATAAAAAACCTTACTAAAACGTTAAAAAAGGCCAAAAAACACGTTTTTTAACGACAATTTAACAACTATTTAAAACTCATCGGACAAGAAGTGTGGTATTAGAGTATATACTCTAATGATATTAATTCTTATTTGCATTGACTTGAAATAGTTTGCAATTTACACTGCAAATAAAATCACAAAGGGAGAAAACTGTGATCATTTTGCTTATTCTTGCTGGGCTTATTTTTTGCGGCATTAGTGTCTATTTCTTTTATAAGGCAAATTATTGCGCGTGTACGCGTGCTGGAAAATGTGACAATCCAGTCAATCAATATTGGCTCGCAGCCATTGCCATGGCGCTTATTGCTTTAGGTTTTTGCTGCTTAGCATTACATGTAGAATTAGGCACACTATTGTGGTTAACGCTGATGGGGAGTTGCTTTTTGGGTGGGTATATTTCTGTTAAAACAAACGAAAAAAGAAGATGCAACGCTAAAGCAGTAAATGCTCTTTTAAAAGCCGAGGCAAATTAATCTTATAATCAGCGGGTTTAACACTTGCCTGTATTTTTATCTCGTTATTATTTAAGCTTAAATCTATATCTTTTGCGGTAACATGATGGTTATGCTTAGCGTTGTAAAAAAGCTTCACTTTAGGTTTGATAGGGTTTGAATGATTGCCCTCTAGCACCAACGCTAATCGCTCATTGGTTAACTTAACAATAGTCCCTACTGGGTGTACACCTAAACACTTAATAAATAACTGTACTAACTCTGCATCAAACAGCTGTTTGTTAGCTAACAAATAGCGAAGCGCATTAATTGGCTCATCACCCTCTTGATGCGGTCTATCTGCTGTCAATGCATCGTATACGTCTACAATAGCAATGATCCGAGCTGGGCGGCTTAATTTGCTTCCATCTACACCTCTTGGATAGCCTGAACCATCAAGACGCTCATGATGATTTACAATCATATCAAGCATTAAAGGCGTAATACCTTTTCCGCCTTTTAACAATCCTAAGCTTTGTGCGACATGCTTTTTTATTGCCGTCATTTCGTTACCTGTGACTTTTCCTGGTTTGGAAAATATCCCTTGCGGTAACTTAGCCTGACCTAAGTCATGCATTAAAGCCCCCATTGCAAGCTCTTGCACAACAGCGCGTTTATAACCTAAGTATTTAGCAAACACCGCTGTAAAAATGGTGCAGTTGATCATATGACGCCAGTTGTAACTGTGCTTATCTTTGATCCGAGTTAAAATAGTCATAGCGTGTTCATTACGAAATACAGAGCTCACTATTTCATTACTTATTTCATTGAGCGCTTCAATATTAAGTGACAAACCTGATGTTAAATCACCAAAAATACTTTGTAGTTTTCTGTTGTGCGCATCATAACTCACACTGGCTTTTGCAAACTCTTGCTCTAAGCTTATAGCAACCTTTGCCTTAACTGGCTTATCTTGCTTAGCTACAGGAGCTTGTGGTTTTTGTTTTTCTTTGTATTTAGCTGGTACGGCGACATCACTTTTTGTAAAGTCGATGAGAAGCTCAAGCACCCCTTCGGTAATTAAACGCTGAATGATTGATTTATCACGAACCAAACCACTGGTTTTAATTTTTATGCCATCCACACTCTCCTGCTGCTTAGTAACGCTATTTACGTACATGCCTGGAACGAGTTCTGATATAGGTAAGGTGATTAGCATAAAAATGAGGGTTTCTATAATTAATGAATATATACTTTAAATAGCATTATTTAGCTATAAAAGTCTAGCTTTTGAGTTCAGGGTAATAATAAATGATTAACATCAATAATTATACGCACCACCAAGAATAAATCATAAGCTCAGCAATGAATATACGCCTAAAGGTATAAAATAGATTGCTACATATTTTATTATCGAAAATTAAATAAGGTAAGGCAGCGGACTGATTTAAATAATTGTAGGTATTTTGAGGAAGAAACAGGAAATGATACTTTAAACGCAAATGGCGCTCTCGGTAGGGATCGAACCTACAACTTAGCCTCCGGAGGGCCACGTGATATCCATTTCACCACGAGAGCACATTTGTTGCCGCCACATCAACTCGCGATATCAATGCTTTAGCATGCGCAATAATAAAGGCATCTTTGTATAAATGCCAGCATGATTCGTTTACATGTCTATAATTTAAACTAATCACTTCACAAAAGGTAAAAAAAGCGCTATTTGTTTATATTCTATAAAAAAACAGTAACGCTTTAGACACATATTATCTATTATTGTCACTGAACGGAAAGATTAAACACGAGGAAGTAATTATGAAGTTAATGTCAACAGAGCAAGTTGCTGAATTTTTAGGTGTAAAAGCAGAGCGCGTTAAACGCCTTGCTCGAGAAAGCCTATTAATCGCTAAATCAGAAGATGATAACGGCGAAATGCAATTTGACGCTGATGAAGTAGCAAAATACAAAGAGCTTGCGGAACGCTTTGGCGGACTTTAACCCTCCATTAAAGCAATAAGCTCATCCAGTTGCGCGCGCAATACAACAACCTGATTGTTTATAGCGCGTTGCTCATACCAACCTATACATAACAGTAAGTAAACTAACTGATAGCAATTGAGTTTATGCATAGATAAATAAAATTGTTCTGATAGGGTGTGCATTTTGTAATTGTTAAGCAGAGCCTGCTTGCCTGAAGCATCTAATTTAAAACTAACCGCTAACGCAGCAAGATCAAAATACACATCATTTGTTTGAGCATACTCAAAATCGATTAAATAAACGCCTTGCGGGTTTACCACGATATTTTCTTTGACTAAGTCGTTATGGCAAAAGCCGCTATCTACGGGCATGTTGGCTATGCTTTTTAATGTTTTGCTTATGAGCTTTTCATACTGTTTAAACACTAATAAATGCTGATAGGCTTGCAATTCCAAAGCTATATTCATTGCCTCATTATTAGTTGTATACGCATGTAGCTTAACAAGTTTAGTCAGTAGCGGCATCGCCAAATAAGACTGCGCGACGTCGCCATCAATATAGTTAAAAGCTGCGCGCTTATTTTGCTTATCAAGCCAGATGGGAGCAGAGCAAACTTGTTGTTTACTGAGCTCATACTGGGCATGTAACCCTACTTGTGGCCAATACGATTTATAACACTTTAATAAATAAGCTTGGCTGTCAGTACGGATCAAAAAGTTATCGTTGCTTAAACCGTTAACCAAATACTCTGTTGAGGTTATTGTGCTCGGTACTAAAAACGCGCCACAAATATTAACTAACTGAGAATGCGGGTTCATAGATTAAAGTTGCGCCATGGGCTTGGCTTGGCTTTGCTCATATTCTTCGTACCACGTTTTAAATCCCCATGCTGCCATAACGGTATAAAATACAAATAAAACAAGGGTTGGGTAATAGCCTTTTTCATAGTACAAATACATAGAGGCCGCATCAATGACTATCCAATAGAGCCAATTTTCTAGTACTTTTTTAGCTACCAGATACGTAGTAACCACAGCAAAGCAAGTTGTGAAACTATCAAGATACGCAAAATCTGCATGCGTATAGTTTTGCATTACATAGCCAATTGCTAATGACACTAATGTAGTCAGTACAATTAAAATAATATGTCGGTTTACCGGCCAGGATGTAATTAGTCGCTGCGCTTGATTAGCCTTGCCTTTGCGCCACACGACCCAACCAAACACCGCCATATACATATAATAAAAGTTTAGTAACGACTCCATTAGCAGCGCGCCATTCCAATACATAATGGTATAAATAAGCGTACTAAAAAAAGCCGCAGGCCAGCACCATAAGTTCTCTTTAATGGCCAGTAATAAATACGCCATCGACAAAGCAACCGCAATATATTCCCAATGCGACATAGCAGTAAAACCACTGAGTATTTGCGTTACAAAATCCATCATTATAAAACGACCGTGTTTGTTAAGAGGTTATTCGGGAGATAAATCGCCCGAAATAAATTTACACACAAATATAGCTTTACCAAATTGCTCATATGAATGTTTAATTTCTGTGCTGATCACTTGCATAACTAGATCATAATCACCAAATATTTGGGTCGACATCGTATTAGTGATCACTTTGAGTTCTTCGTAGGCATTAACTCTGTCGATAAAGCCTTTAATAAAAGGAATGTAATCTTGGTGGAGCGGGTATTTACTGATCTCTACTGATAACTTCATTTCAAACTCACCTTTTTAATTATTTGATTTCAACTAATCATTCAACGCAACTTAAATACAGTGTAAAATTACACTAACACTCAACTTAAATGAGCTCATTATGGCACGCAGAATTACCTACACTTTTAAAAATCAACCGCGCGAAATTAACTTCGCCAAAGATAAATACCACGATATGTATCAGGCTATTGCGGCTGCCGAAGGTATCGATTTAACTAACTACTTAAACATGGTACGCCAAATTGAAATGACCTCTAAAGGGTCATCGGCTGTGCGTAACTTTCGTGATCAAGAATTTGCTCGCATGGGCTTTAGCGATATTTACTTTATAAAAGAGTAACGATACCGATTAAGTGAGCATCACGATCATTCTAGCAATGCAAACTTAATGGGTATTTTTAAAATAAATATTAGCGCTGGTACTCATAACTTACGCGCGGTGTAATATTACACAATAACTCGTAAGATATAGTATCAGCACATTGTGCAATTTCTTCTACCGGCAACTCAGGGCCCCACATTACTACCTCATCGCCGACTTTGATGCCATCAGCATTTTCACCAATATCAACACTGATCATATCCATAGAGATGTTGCCAGCAATACCATAACGTTTGCCAGCAATCACTACTGGGGTACCATGTTTAGCATGACGCGGATAACCATCACCATAGCCCATAGCAACCACTGCAAGCTTAGTTGGCTGAGCACTTTGCCAACTACCACCATAACCAACACCTTGCGCAGCATCAACATCGCGAATTGCAATGACCTTAGTGGTTAAACGCATCACCGGCTTAAGCTGATGATCTTTGCCTGAAGTGTTAAGCATTGGTGATACACCATACATCATCAAGCCTGGACGCACCCACTCGCCATGACCGGCAGGCCAAGCAATAATACCGGCCGAATTTGCTAAACAATGTGCTTGTTGTTTGCCTTGCACTAATGAATCAAACAAAGCAATTTGCTCAGCTGTTTTGGGATCATTAACATCATCGGCACTGGAAAAGTGCGTCATTAAATTGATTGTATCTTTAGCGTTATCAGTCGCTTGCAAGCGCTGATAAAAATCATTCAATTGCGTTGGTGCAACCCCTAAACGATGCATACCCGTATTGATTTTTAACCAGCAACTGATTGGTGCATCGAGCTTTGCATTTTCAAGTGCTCTGAGCTGGTTTTCATCATGGATTATGGTTTGAAAATTATTGGCTAATAAAATCGGCAAGTCATCTTGATGGAAAAAACCTTCCAACAACACAATAGGCTTGGTCAGCCCGCCTGCTCGCAGTGCGAGCGCTTCATCTATTCGTGCCACTGCAAATGCGTCGGCATCATTAAGGTGCTGCGCTATTTTTACTAAACCATGGCCATAAGCATTGGCTTTTAATACCGCCATAACTTTACTGTTAGGCGCAAACTGTCGCACTTGCGCTAAATTATGAGCAAGTGCTTGTAAGTTAATTTCGGCAATAGCTAAGCGCATTAGTAATCATCATCTACAGCAGGCCCCGCGTAATTATCAAAGCGAGAGAATTGACCTTGGAAGGTTAGGCGCACTTTACCAATCGGACCGTTACGCTGTTTACCGATGATAATTTCTGCAACACCTTTATCAGTACTGTCTTCGTTGTATACTTCGTCACGATAAATAAACATGATTAAATCGGCATCTTGCTCAATAGAGCCCGACTCACGCAAATCTGAGTTAATTGGGCGTTTATCAGCACGTTGCTCTAGGGTACGGTTAAGCTGCGATAGTGCAACAACCGGACACTGTAATTCTTTTGCTAATGCTTTAAGTGAACGTGAAATTTCGGCAATTTCTAAGGTACGATTATCTGACAAGCTAGGTACGCGCATTAATTGTAGGTAATCGACCATGATCATACTAATACCACCATGATCGCGGGCAATACGACGTGCACGTGAACGTACATCAGTGGGTGTTAAGCCTGAGGCGTCATCAACATACATTTTGCCTTTTTCCATGAGTAACCCCATGGTTGATGAAAGGCGCGCCCAGTCATCGTCATCTAGCTGACCAGTACGTACTTTGGTTTGGTTAATTCGGCCAAGGGACGCCAGCATCCTCATCATAATTTGTTCAGAGGGCATCTCTAGTGAGTAGATAAGTACAGGCTTGTCTTGGGTCATTGCTGCATGCTCAGCAAGGTTCATCGCAAAGGTAGTTTTACCCATCGATGGACGTGCTGCTACAATAATTAAATCTGAGGGCTGCAGACCAGTCGTCATTTTATCTAAATCAGCGTAACCTGTGCTTACACCGGTAACACCATCTTGTGGTGACTGATAAAGCTCTTCTATTTTATCAACGGTTTTTTCAAGTATGTTGTGAATGCTTTGCGGGCCATCACTACTTTTTGTACGTTGCTCAGCAATTTTAAATACTTTGCTCTCAGCAAAGTCGAGTAAATCGTGACTTGTGCGCCCTTCTGGGTTAAAGCCTGCCTCAGCAATTTCATTGGCGACACCAATCATTTCACGCACAACTGCACGTTCGCGTACAATGCTAGCGTAAGCATCAATATTAGCAGCACTTGGGGTGTTTTTAGCTATTTCGGCTAAATACGCAAAGCCACCAATCCCTGAAAGCTGATTATTTTTTTCTAAACTTTCAGAAATAGTAATTAAATCAATCGGATCGCCAATTTCAGCCAGTGCTGTCATTGCCTCAAAAATAAGCTTATGGGTACGGGTATAAAAGTCCTGTGACACAACAAGTTCAGCTACGCGATCAAATGCTTGATTATCAAGCATTAAACCACCTAAAACAGATTGTTCAGCTTCTATTGAATGGGGAGGAACTTTAAGAGTGTCGACTTGCTTATCTGGTTTGGCCATAACTTCACAGTACTAAAATTGAATGGCTCTATTCTATCGACTTGGCGGGGCTGTGCAAATAGCAAAGCAGGAAATCTTTCCTGCTTTTTGTAACTTAAAATAAAATGGATGATTATTGACGCTTAAGTCCAATCGTCCCACTTATGGTATTCATTTCTACACTGGCATCGGTGCCATTAGTATTAAACTTAATTCCACTTGCTGGGCCATATTTGGCTTTTTGCACTTGGTCGCTCGTTAGCTGGTTGTCAATTTTACCGCCGGCATGGGCTTGCACTTCAAATTGTGCCGATAAATCAGCTGGAAAGTAAAACTCAGCATTGCCACTTACAGATTCAAAACTTACATCAGCATCATTTAAAAGGCGATTAATACGCACTTCAACTTCGCCATTTACAGTGCTTATTTGTAACTCTTTGATTGCATCGAAGGTAAGATTGATATCACCGTTTACGTTTTCTAAGCGAATATCATTGGCAGTCGAGTTTGATTTTATATTCCCATTAACCGCATTAAAACGAACTTCTCCGTTAGATTGCTGATCATCAATTGCGCCATTTACAGTTTCAAATTGCACTTTACCACTGAGGTTTTTTGCGTTGATGTCACCGTTAACACTAGTAAGCTTAATATCGCCGTTAAGATCATTTACTGTAATGGCGCCATTGACTACATCAATTTCAGTGCCTCTTTTTAACTCTTTTGCAGTTACCAAAGCGTTAACCCCAACATACTCCAGCGCACTGCTTTGCGGCATGAAAATAGTTAGCGTTGAGCCATTATTGTTATTATCCCAGTTTGAAAGATCAGGCATTTTTACAATAAACTGAGTTTTATTACCCTGTGTTTTAAGAGTGTAGCCTTGTGCTTTATCATCAAGCTCGCCGCTCACTTTAAATTGATTTTTCTCCCAGCCCATAATATTTACATTGCCGCGCTGATTTTCTATATGAATAACGCCACCGTTTGGTACTTCAATTTGTTGTTCTATTTTTTCACCGGCAAATACAGCCATTGGTAATAAAGCGATTCCAAGTATTATTGCTTTCATTTATTTCTCCTAGATGTGTTGCCAACGCGGTGCATGCACCTTGTTAATTAAGTCGAGCTGTTGTTGATATACTTGCGCTAACATAGACAGTAGCGCCTTATTTTGTGGTTCATTTTCAAGTGTTTGCTTTATAGCCTGCTCAGCATCTTCAAGTTCTTGTAGCTGCACTTGCCAGTTATCTGTTAGTGCCGCTTGGCTTTGGTATTGAACAAGTAAACTTTGTTTTTGCTTAGTAAAAAAATCACTCATCGCCACAGCGGTATTTGTCTCTGGAGATGTAAAAAACACCATAGTGCTAACCAAAGCAGCCACACAACATGCCGCAATAGCAGTTAGCTTCGGCCAAACTACACTCTTAACTGTACTTGCCTGCTTATTAGTCATTATGGCGCGCTCAATCCCATCCCAGAGCTCTTTATCGGGTGTTATATTTTTATTTAATTGTGTTAGCGACTCATTTAAGTAGTCATCAAAATTTGTTTTACTCATTTTCGTACCACTGTTTTAATAATTGCCTTGCACGATGATATTGCGCCTTACTAGAGCCTACAGCCATGCCTAGCAAGGTTGCTATTTCTTCATGCCTATAACCTTCAACGGCATACAGTACAAATACCATTCTTGCGCGCTCAGGCAGCCTAACGATTAATTTATCTAAGCTATTTAAGCCATTGCAGTCATTTGCAGATTGCTCATCCATACCGCTTTGTTCAAAGCTAATAACTTTATTAAGCCAATGTTTTTGCTTACGCACATAGCTAATAGCAATATTACTGGTGACACTGTAAAGCCAGGTAGAAAATTGCGAACGCCCATCAAATTGCGCTATTTTGTGCCATACCTGTACAAATACTTCTTGAGTTGCATCTTGCGCATGCCCCTCATCGGCAATTAGCCTCAGGCATAAGCCATAAACTTTTGCTTTATGCATGTCATAGAGCGCTTTATAGGCTAACTGGTCGCCGTTTTTAACTTGATCAATAAGCATTTGCTGCACTTGATCAGTTATTGGCTGATTAGCGTCCATTAACATCGCAAATTTTTCCTGTTTATAATTATGTAATTGCAATTTAACTTATTAGACGCGAGGAGAAATAGAAAGGTTTAAATGAAATAAAATTTTTTTTGAAAATAAAGGTTTAACTTAGAAAAGTGTTTGATTTAATCCACAACAAACAATTTATTACTTTGGGTTATAAATTTTAGATACAAAAAAACCGTGCAAAGCACGGTTTTTTTTAACTTAATTTTAAAAATTAAGCTTCAGCAATAACGATTACTTTAATAGTAGCTGTTACGTCTGAGTGTACTGCGATTGCAACGTCAAATTCGCCAGTCTCACGGATAGTACCTAGAGGTAAACGAACTTCTGATTTAGCAACTTCAACACCAACAGCTGAGATAGCGTCAGCGATGTCACGAGTACCGATTGAACCGAATAATTTACCTTCGTCACCAGCTTTAGATACTAATGTAACTTCTGCTAATGCTTCAAGTTTGTCAGCGCGTGCTTGTGCTGCAGTTAACTGTTCAGCGATTTTTGCTTCTAGTTCTGCGCGACGTGCGTCAAACGTTTCAATGTTTGCTTTAGTTGCAGGAACTGCCTTACCTTGTGGGAAAAGGAAGTTACGTGCGAAGCCAGATTTAACAACAACCTGGTCACCTAGGCCACCTAGGTTAGCGATCTTATCTAGTAGAATAACTTGCATGTTTCTACACCTTTTAAAAACGTGTTAATCCGCTGCTTACTTATGTAAGTCAGTGTATGGAAGAAGGGCTAAGTAGCGAGCACGCTTAATAGCAGTTGCTAGCTGGCGCTGGTATTTAGCGCTAGTACCTGTGATACGGCTAGGTACGATTTTGCCACTTTCTGTAACATAGTTTCTAAGAGTAGCTAGATCTTTGTAATCGATTTGTTGTACGCCTTCCGCTTTAAAGCGGCAGAACTTACGACGTCTGAAATAACGTGCCATGAGATTAATTCCTCAAATAATTCTTTCTATATGCTGAGCATGCAAAACCAATTGGCTAAGGCCGTTACGACCTTCGTGGCGATTTAAAAAACCACTCACTTGCAATGCCTGCCCAACGTGCAAATGTTGAGTCTGTTGTTGCATTTGCTTACCACTGGCAACTACCTGAAGCCTCACATAACTATTACGGTTAAGATCTGCTTCAACTTGCATTGATTTATGTTCTACAACAAAAATACAATGCGGTATGCCCGCGGGGCTTTGGCTAAACTTGGGTGTTTTACAAACAACCCCCGATATAACCAGCTGATTCGTATATGGGCTAACCATTATAGTAACTGCTGACTATGTGCCATGCTAGGACTCAAAACAATTAAGCAGCTGGTGCTTCTTTCTTCTCTTCTCTTACAAGAGGAGACGCTTCAGTTACAGCGTTTTTAGTACGCATAACTAAGTTACGAAGCACTGCATCGTTGTAGCGGAAAGTAGTTTCTAGCTCGCTGATTACTTCAGTTGGTGCTTCAACGTTCATAAGAACATAATGAGCTTTATGAAGCTTGTTGATTGGGTAAGCCAGTTGACGACGGCCCCAGTCTTCAAGACGGTGGATAGTACCACCTGCTTCAGTGATAGAACCAGTATAACGTTCGATCATACCAGATACTTGCTCACTCTGATCAGGGTGAACCATGAATACGATTTCGTAATGACGCATGGATATTCCTTACGGTTAATAGAGCCTTCTACCGTTTCGGCCGGTCGGTTTAAGGCAAGGAATTAATAGTTTAAAAGCCGAAATGAGTGCGCATTTTACGCTTAGTAAGATAATTAAGCAAGTAGGTTTTTAAGCTTTAATAGATAAGCGTTAAAGGGTTCGGGGTTCGGGGTTCGGGGTTCGGGGTTCGGGGTTCGGGAAGAGATTATTGGATGCTCCCTTTATATCAATAAGTAAAATAAAGATAAGTGTTTAAATTTTTTGTGGAGGCGCTGAGCTTGCTCGCGTGGAAAGCGAAGCTTTTAATTACTTAAGCCCTACATTTACCCCTAAAATATAAACATTTACTCAAATCTAAAGCCGTGCAATTATTAAACAACACATTATTTAATAAGGATATTTATGAAGCTCTTACTATCGCTTTTGTTAATAGTTACTTTTAGTACACCTTTTTTAAGCTATGCAGACACCGCTACAATCGACATAACCGTGGGTAAAAAAGTCATTCTACAATCAAAAATACTTAACGAAGACAGACCTATCAGAATATTCATACCAGAAACTGTAAAAGATGATCAGCCCCTTTATGTTATTTATTTACTTGATGGTGTTGAGCACTTTCATACGGCGTCTGGTGTTATAAAATCCCTTGTTGATTACGAGCAGATACCTAATGCAATGCTTGTTGCTATTGATACAACCAACCGCGTTCGTGATTACTTACCCAAAGTACAAGGTGAGCCTAAAACGGAGTTTCAAACCTTTGTTAAAAATAAGTGGCCTGACGCTGGGCAAACCGATAATTTTTTAAAGTTTGTGTCTGATGAGCTCATGCCCTATATAAATAGCAACTACCCAACTAATGGCTATAACACCTTAATTGGTCATTCTAATGCTGGTACATTAGCGCTTTATACTTTAGTTAATCAACCGGAATTATTTAACAACTATATAGCTATCAGCCCAAATAGTTGGTGGAGTGATGAAGAGTTAAAAAATAATATTATTAAATACACTAAAAACCCCAAAGGCGGTCAAGCGTTATTTATTAGTGTAGCAAGTGAAGGCGCACGCTTTTATACAGGCGCATTAAATACTTTAGTAAATTTAGAGCAACAAATGCCCACGCAGCTAAAATGGGAATATAAGCATTATCCCTCTTTTACTCATATGGGCACCATACTTCCAGCACTTAGCGATAGCCTAATTCACTTATTTAGCGACCTAATATTTAAAGTTACTGACGAGCACGGAAAATTTGCGGATGTATCACTTATTACCGGTTACTACCAAACACTTAGTGATAAGTACGGATTTGAGCTTAAAATTCCACAAGATGTGTACGTAGAGTTTGCCCACAGCCAGCAAAAGTTTGGTAACACTAAAAAAGCTATTTCCACACTTAAACACTTTACTAGCGATTACCCTAATGCTGCTTATTCTCACATGCGATTATCGCAAGGCTACACTGCTAATAAAGAGTTTAAAGAGGCATTCACTAGTATGAAACACGCATTAGAACTTGCTAAACAGAACTCGCGTGACCCGCTGTTAATCGATGCACTGCAAGATATGGTGAATGAAGCACAAGAAAATTTGTAGCTCATTAATTTAAAAGCATTACGAGCTTCGCTCGTCGCGTCAGCAAGCTGTACGCATACACTAAAGAAAGCATTAGCCTATAAAAAAACCGATGCTTAAACTAAACATCGGTTTTTATTTTACTGAAAGCTGACAGCTAGAAACTGACAGCTTGTCTTTATCACTTCCCTATCGCTTCTTTGGCGAATAGGTGCTTTATTGGCCCAAGGTTATCAACGAGTGAAAGCCCTACTCCACGAATCAGCTTTTTAACTGGGTTTGCGCCTTCAAATAACTCTTTTAGCCCTTGCATCATGGCGATGTGTTTTTGTGCGTCGAGCTTGCGGGTACGCTCGTAATCACGCAGTGTGCGAGTACTTGCAAACTCCTCGCTATCTCTTGTTAATAACTCAATTAAATAAGCCGCATCTTTTAGGCCAAGGTTCATACCAAGCCCTGCCAAAGGGTGAATGGTATGCGCTGCATCGCCTATTAATACCACTTTGCCATTTACCCATTGCTGGGCATAACGCATTTTAAGTGGGAACGCGACGCGCTTACTTTGCACTTCACATAAACCGCATTGGCCATCTATGGCAGCCATAACTGCTTTATTAAAAGTGGTGTCGTCCATTGCTAACAATTCATCACAATGATTCGGGCTGGTAGACCACACAATTGAATGAGTATGCCCATCGCTCAATGGCAAGAACGCTAGCGGCCCTGTAGGTAAAAACACTTGGCGTGCGGTATTTGCATGTAACTCTTTGGTTTTAACTGTCGCTACTAACGCATGGTGATCGTAATCTTTAAAGCTCAGCGCCATATTAAACTGTTTACGAATCGCTGAATTTGCACCATCAGCTGCCACCAGCAACTTAGCAATAATAGGCTCACCTGTTTTTAAATTAATAAATACATCAGACTCGCTTTGGTGTATTTGCTGATACTCGGTATTAAACATGAGTGTGGCATTACTTTGCTGCTCAAGCTCTTTTATTAGTGCAAAGCGAATAATATCGTTTTCAACAATGTGGCCTAAATGCTCAAGCTCAAGTTGCTCGTTATTAAAGGCTATTTTTCCAAAGCTGTCGGCATCGCGTACATCCATGTGCGTATAAGCACAAGCACGCTCAGCTATTATGTGTGGCCATACATTTAACTGCTCAAGCAAAGTTTGGCTGGCAATACTCAATGCGCTTACACGTAAACCATAGTCATCGCTCGGTGGAGCTTGAGTTGGCGCTGCATCTAACACAACCACGCTGATATTCGCTTTAGCAAGCCCTAGCGCCAGCGTTAAACCTACGCAGCCACCACCCACTATACAAACCTGTACTTGTTTCATAAACGTGTACCTTGTTTAACTTGTCCCATTAACTGTTTAGCCAATGGGGCTTTAAATGCGGGGAATAAATCCATTGAAAATAGCCCAATACTTCGACCAAGCGCTAACACCCGTGATGAGTTTGAAAAAAGTCGAACCAGTGCATCGGTCAATGTCATTACGGTGTTTATATCATCACTGCGCTTAATTGAATATTGACGAGTAAAGGCATAACTACCTAAATCGTGTTCACTGTTTGCTATTAAGTCACTAAGCACTTGTACGTCGCGTAGCCCTAAATTAAAGCCTTGGCCTGCAATGGGGTGAATTGCATGTGCCGCGTTACCTATTACCACAGTTCGGTGCGCCGTCAACGATTCGACTTGCCCATAAACCAGTGGATAACTGGCGCGCATACCGACTTTTATAAACTGCCCAGCACGATAACCAAAGGTGACTTGCAGTACGCTTAAAAAGTCTGACTCACTTAATGCCATATGCTGCTCAATATGCTCTTGACGCATACACCATACTAACGAATAGCGGTTATTACTCATGGGTAATAAAGCCATAGGGCCGTTTTGGGTAAAACGCTCAAACGCATGATGGTTATGTCCACCAGCCACTTCTATATTGGCAATAATCGCGCCTTGTTCATAAGGCTGGGTATTGAAACCTAAGCTTAGCAAGTGACGGGTTGGCGATTGTGCACCGTCGGCAATCACTAACAGCTTAGCACTTAGTTTTTCGCTGCTTTGTAATGTCAGTTCATTACTTTCGGTATTTTGTTTTATCGCCGTTACGCTATCAGGGCAAAAAAGCGATATATTTGATTGCGTTAAACGTTGATGCAGCGCTCTGCCAAATGGGTTTACCTCTACCACATAGCCTAATGAGGGTTTTGCAAACTCATCACTGTGTATATGGGTTTTACCAAAGTGCCCTTTGTCTGACACACTGACTTTTTTTATGGCTGCCGCATAGGGAGCGTTTATTTCAAACAAATTGAGGCTTTGTAAATACTCCACCGACTGCTGTGCAAGTGCGATGCTTCTGTCGTCAAAACTTGGGTGATAATCTGTGGTTACTTGATTTGCTTCAACCACGGCAATATGTAGGCTGGGATTTTTTTTACTTATGCTCAGTGCGCAACTTGCGCCAACTAAACCACCGCCAATAACTACAACATCAAACTGCTTAGCCACTTTTATCTCCAAGCTTATGCGTTTTTAGCGCTTTGCATTAACGCTTCTATTTCGCTAATTTTTTTAGGCACGGTAATCGTTAAGTTTTCGTGACCAGACTCAGTTACTAATAAGTTATCTTCAATACGAATACCTATGCCTTGGTATTTTTTGGGTGCGTTTGAATCTTTATTAATATAAAGCCCAGGTTCAATGGTCAGTACCATACCAGGTTCAAAAGCACGCTCTTGGTTATTAACCTTGTAACCACCTACATCGTGAACATCGAGTCCTAACCAATGACCAAGACCATGCATGTAGTATTCTTTACAGGCACCTTGCGCCATTAGCTCATCAAAATCGCCGGTTAAAATACCTAAATCGAGTAACCCTTGGGTTAGCACTTGCATAGCGAGTTTATTAGCCTGCGATAAGTAGCCACCGGGCTTTACTTCGCTAAATGCGACTTCTTGCGCTTTGAGTACAATATTATAAAGCGCAGCTTGCTCGGTGCTAAATTTACCATTAACGGGGAAAGTACGGGTAATGTCGGCTGCGTAACCTTGTAGCTCACAACCTGAATCAATCAGCACTAGGTCGCCATTGTTTAATACATCGCTGTTTTGGGTGTAGTGCAAAATATTAGCGTTATCGCCACTACCGACAATGGTGCCATAAGCTGGATGTGGCGCCCCATTCATCGCATAGTGATGATGAAGTTCTGCTTCTAATTGAAACTCGGTTGCGCCAACGTGGGAAAAGCGCATGGCACGCATGTGTGCTCGGGCACTTATTTCGCAGCCTTCACGCATAATGTTAATTTCGCTTGGCGATTTAAATAGGCGCATTTCATGTAATAACGGGCGAATATCTTTAATTGTACTCGGTGCTGTATCGCCTTTTTTGGGGGCACTGCGCAAAGTATTGAGCATTGAAAATACTTTGCCGTCAAAGGCAGGATACGTCCCTTGTGCATAAAATAAAATCTGTTGGCCGTTCACCAAATTCAATAATTGTTCGTTTAGTTCACTTAATGCATAAGTTTTGTCGAATAAGTATTCACTTTGCGCTTTTTCAAAACCAATGCGCCTGCCGTGCCATATCTCTGCAAGTTTATCTTTATCTAAACAAAACAATATAGAAGGCGTATCACTGTCTTTGCATAACACCAATACCGCATCGGGTTCGTTAAAACCAGTTAAGTAAAAAAAGTCACTGTCTTGTCTAAACGGATAATGAGTATCTCGGCTACGTGTGAGCTCGGTTGCAGCAGGAATTATCGCAATACTGTTGCTATCCATTGCCGCCAATAAACGTTCGCGGCGCGCTTTAAACTCTGACTTTTGTATTTCAACCATTAATAACTAACCCATTACTTTTGTTGTATTACTAAATTAATGCAGTGTTTTTTTGTTGCTTTGTGGGTTTTGCTCTTTGCCAAGTTCAGCAAAACACAGTAACGCCGATACGCGTACGTACTCAATCACTTCATGCAGTGCTTGGCTATCTTCTTCGGTTTCTTCAAAGGTTGTATCAAGGCGCGTAATTTCGCTAAAGTCGCTAATCACTTCTTTTACATCTGCCGACAGCTTGCCATAGTCTTTTTGCTTTAAGCCAAAGCCCAGCATAAACCCAGCTACCCATGATACGAGCCCATTGGCTTGATCGATGAGTGTTTCGTCATCACTCGGTAAAAACAAATCAAATTGAAACTCTTCATTGTTAAAGCTTTCAACAACTTGTTGATAAACTTTACCAAAAAACTGTTTTAAATCGTTGCTAAACGACTCGCCATCATTAAATACGTCGCTCAGTAAGCCTAAGTATTCTTTATCGTCAATGCTTAGCCCACAAGCAAGTAAGCCGCTAATAACGCCATGCGCTTCAGCAGGTGATACAAATATTTCGTTTTTCTCTAAAAGAAGTTGGGCTTTTTCGTAATCTGGTAAGTTATTCATAATGACGTCTTCGCTTTGCTAATTAAAGCAATGCTACCACTCGATAAAAAGCAACTCCAATGAATTCTATGACTGAGGTCAAAAGCAAGCGATTGAAAAGCTGATTAAGTTCAAAAAGCAATCTTAAAAGTAAATATAAGATTAAATTTGCAGGAAAACTGAGCGAACAGTTTAATTTTTTACGATTGGGGTTTAAGGATTGGAATATGTCTTATATACTAAATTTGTTCCCTGGGGTGCAGGAGCTTGGTTAAGTCCCTGAGCCGATAAATTTTATACCAGGATTTTTGTTCGTTTACTATTGTGCAAGCTCGGCATGTACCGAGAAGCCTACGGTAAACCGCAGATTTCCGCCCTGAAACCTCAAGGTTTCAGGACTGACACCGGGCACCGCATTCTCGGGGAACACCTCCAATAACTTTAATTCCCCAGCAATGACTTTTATATCCTTATTTTATTAATCACCTAGTTATTATAAAAAACACCGAACTGAATTTTTACAGTCCGATGCTTTACTTACTAGTACCTGAAACTTAGTGCCTGAAACCTCTACTTATCTATGTAGTCTGCACTTACTTAAACCAGCCTTGAAAGCGCTCCATCAGCATATAGTTAACCGGAACGAGTAATAAGGTTATAAAGGTCGCAAATATAATCCCAAAACCTAGGCTTACTGCCATAGGAATTAAAAACTGCGCCTGAGTCGCCTTTTCAAATAACAGCGGCATTAAGCCTATAAAGGTGGTTAAACTAGTTAGCATAACCGGGCGAAAACGCGCTACGCCGGCGGTTTTAACAGCTTCCATTAAATCGAGCCCTTCACTGCGCTTTTTATTAATAAAATCAACCAATACTAACGAGTCGTTCACCACGACCCCAATTAACGCGAGCATTCCCAGCAAACTCATAATGGTAAGCTCCATAGCCATGATCCAATGGCCAATTACTGCGCCAATCATGCCAAAAGGAATAATGCTCATCACCACCAGTGGCTGTAAGTACGATTTAAAGGGAATTGCGAGCAATCCATAAATTACAAAAAATACAAATACCATTCCCCACAATAATGAACCAAACGATTCGCGCTGCTCTTTGGCTTCACCTTCTAATGAATGGCTTACACCTGGGTATTGTTGCACCAGTTCATCTAAGTAGGTTTTTAAATCAGCTTGAAGCACGGTCATATTGGTATCGGTTTTTTCTACATCCGCCGACACATTAAGAGTACGGTAACGATCAATACGGGTAATGGTTGATGGGCTTTGACCCGGTACTAAAGTGGCCACGTGTGACAGCGGCACTCGCCCACCATTAGGCGTTTGTATTAATATATCTTTTAAATCAGCAACTGAGCGCCTTTCATCTATAGGTAAGCGCACCATAACGCGCACATCATCACGCCCGCGTTGAATGCGCTGTACTTGTACACCAAAAAACGAGTTACGCACTTGTCTTGATACATCAACTCTATTTAATCCAAGTGCAAGCCCTTGCTCTGTTAGCTCTATTTGTAGCTCTTCTTTACCATCAGACATGCTATCAGCAATATCAAACACGCTTGGATAAGTGGCCAATCGTTGTTTAATTTGCTCAGCCACTGTTTGCAGTGTGGTTATGGAATTACCCGATAATTGAATATCAATTGGGTTTGAGCTTCTACCTATTTCTGCTCTAAATGTGAGACTTTCAGCCCCTGGGATCACCCCTATTAATTGCCGCCACTCTTTTACCAACTCACGCGAACCAATATCAGACTCTCGTTGTTCTGCTGGGGTGATTTCAAAGCGCACACTACCCGAATTAGCCGCACCGCCTCGCCCGCCAGTGCTCGCTAGAATATTAAGGATAATACTTTGCCCTGTTTCTTCATCTTGATACTTACGCTGAAGCTCTCTGGCTTTATCTGACATATCAATAATGTATTTATTCGTGACTTCAAACGGTGTTCCCGCAGGAAAAGTTAAATTAACCCGAACTGTTTCACTGGGAATACGTGGGAAGAAAATAAACTTAGTCCAACCACTGGTGATCATGGTTAAAATAATTAAAAACACGCCCATAAATAAACTGACTGTGGCCAGTTTGTTGCGTAGCGCTAGCCCTAATACGGGTTGGTAATATTTTAAAATGGCATGCTCAAAACCATCTGCAAAACGTTGTTGGAGTTGCTCTAATTTAGAACCTTTGCCTTTTTGCTGGCGCAGTTTGATATATTTTAAATGCGCTGGCAGCACAAATTTAGATTCAATCAATGAAAACAATAATACCGGAATAACCACCACCGGAATTTGCGCAAAAATAGCGCCTCGCGCGCCTTCTATAAAACCTAACGGTAAAAAAGCGGCCACGGTGGTTAACACGCCAAATGTAACTGGCGTGGCTACTTCTTGAGTTCCTTTTATAGCAGCCTCTTCGCCCGATTTGGCGGTTTTTAAATGGGTATACACGTTTTCACCGGTAACAATGGCATCGTCCACCACAATCCCTAGCACCAATATAAAACCAAATAAGCTGATCACATTTATGGTCACGCCAAAGGCGGCCATTGCCATAAACGCACCCATAAATGAAACTGGAATACCAATAAATACCCAAAACGCGATGGCAGGTCTTAAAAATAATGTCAGTAACCCCAGTACCAAAATACCGCCCTGTAAAGCATTGCTAGTTAGGGTAGCAATACGGCTTTTTACTACCTCAGAGTCATCATCCCAATAGCTTAAATAAAACCCTTGCGGTAAATTAGCTTGCTCACTGGTAATATAGTTTTTAACTGCATCGGCCACTTCTATCGCACTTTGCGGACCAATGCGGTACACATCGATAAATGCGGCTTGTTTGCCATTAAAGCGAGTGCGCACGGGGGTTTCTTCAAAATCATCGTTAATGGTTGCAATATCACTTAAGCGAATAATAGTGCCATCGGCTTGATTTTTTATCACAATGCTTGCAAATTCATCTTTGCGGTAAGCTTGCCCTTTAGAGCGAATAAGTACATCGCCGCCCTCTGTTTTAAGGTTTCCTGCTGAAATATCAGAACTTGAATTGGCAATGGCACTGGATATTTGCGCCAAGGTTAAATCGTATTGGCGCAGCGTATCTTGGCTTACTTCGATTGCCAGCTCATAATTACGTACGCCACTAAGTTCAACTTGGGTAATCGCCGGAATACGCAGCAATTCATCACGGACTTGCTCTGCATATTCTAGGGTTTCTTTTTCGTTGTAGTCACTTGAAACAGTGACTGCTATTACTTCACGCTTACGCTGGATTAACCCTATTACTGGTTTTTCTGCATCGGCTGGAAAGGTATTAATGGCATCGACACGGCTCTTTATATCCGCTAACAATTCACGCTCGTCGTAGCCAGTGTCAACCTCAACGCTCACTTGTGATGACCCCTCAGAAGAGCGGCTCGATATTTGTTTAATACCTTCGAGATCTTGTAATGCTTCTTCTATTCGTATGGTGACCCCTTTTTCAGCATCTTCTGGGGTTGAACCACGTAAACTCACACTAATATTTATACGATCAGAAACAAACGAGGGAAACACCTCTAATGGTAACTTAGAAGACAGGCTGAATAGGCCGCCCAACACAATACTAATTAGCAATAAGTTGGCAGCCACATGGTTACGAGTAAACCAAGCGATCATGGCTGCTCTCCTGGTTTTTGTGCTTTAGGAGTCGCATCCATTATCTGCACTGGTGTACCTGAACTCACTTGACCCAGTGGCGTCAGCACTAATTGACTACCCGCTTCAAGACCTTTACTCACAATGCCTTGCAGCGCATTTTGCCACGCTAAAGCAATATTTTTACGCTGTAGTGTGCCATTTTCAACCACATAAACATAACTGCCTTGATATATCGCACTATTGGGAATAACGAGTACCTGAGAGGCGACTTTGCCATTAATTTTAGCTTTAACGTATTGCCCTATTTTTACTGGGTATTGATTATCACTGGTTGATTTATAAGGGTCATTAATTTTAGCCACCACATACAATTGCTGAGCACTTTCATCTATTGCGCCCTCAGTACGAATAAGTTGGCCTTGCCATTGTTGCTCGCCAATTAAATCTGAAGTGAAATTAACCGCTGAGCCACGCTGATTTTTAGCACCATCTCGATATTGCTCAGGTAAATTAATAAAAGGCAGATCTTTATTCTTTATCGGTAAGCGTATTTCAACACTGTCGGTTGCATAAATTGTCGCTAACTGCATATTGTTAGATACCACCTGACCTAAGTCAACGCTGCGGTTTAATACTCGCCCAGCATAAGGGGCTTTAATTTTAGTACGTTCAAGATTTAGTTGCGCTTTTTCCAATTGTGCTTGTGCTGACAAAACCTGTGCTTGCGCTGCAGCTAGCTGTGGCTTTCTAAGTACTAAAATACTCGGTTCAGACTCATTGCCTAAACGTTGCCAATCAGTAAGCGCTTGTCGGCCTCGTGCTTGCTCTTCTAATAAGTTTTGCTCGGCATTGAGCAAATTAGCTTGTGCTGATTTAACTTCTGCTTTTAAATCGCGATCATCTAACTGAAGTAACACATCGCCTTTTTCAAAAAAGCCGCCTTCGCGGAACTGCTCCTTTATATCAATAATCAGCCCAGAAACCTGAGCCACCAACATACTTTGAGTTCGTGGTTTAACCGTACCAAAGCTATCAATTTCAACGGGGTAGTCAATTAACTGCAATGGTTTTACCGCTACATTAATTTTTGCTTTTGGCGGTGCTGAAAAACGTGATGCTTTAGGCGGGTTTCCTTTAATAAACATCACCAAAAAAATGGTCGCTATAATGATAGCAGCGGGAACAATTATTTTTTGTTTGTTGAGTTTCATAGTGCTTGCTCATCCTGTGCGGATCTTGATTTTGCAAAGTCGCCCCCAAGAGCAACATGTAATTTAATGCGATTTGTGAGTATTTGGTTTTTAATTTCAATCAGTGAACTTTGTGCATCAAACGAGCGTGCTTGTGCATCTAATACGGTGGTGTAGCTCACTAAACCACTTTGATATTGTTCAAACGATAATTGCTCTGCTGCTAAGGCATTTTCTTGTGCCTGCAAGGTGCTTTGGTAGCGTGCCTTTAAAGATTGTTGTTGGGTAATAGCATTTTCAACATCACCAAATGCATCATATAAAGATTGCAGATAGGCTTGCTCTTGCTTTTGCGTTTGTAAACTGGCTATTTCCTCGTTCGCAGCGAGTCGCCCAGCGTCAAAAATAGGCGCTGAAATGCTACCAATAAGTGACCACGCAAGACTTGAAGCAGAAAATAAGTCGCTTACCCTGTTAGTGCTATCGCTTAAACCTGCCGCTAAATTTAAACTCGGAAAACGCTGTTTATGCGCATACGCAAGCGAAGCGTCGCTGGCTAATAACTGATACCAACTAGCACGCAACGCAGGTTTGCGAGTAATAAGCTCCGACGGTAAACCAAGAGGAATGTCGTCATTAATTACAGGTAGGTCGTTATTCGCTGCTATCAATCCTTTTGGATACTCCCCCAATAAACGCTCAAGACTACGTGCAGCTTGAGTCAAATTTGCTTTTTGGGTTGCTATACGGGAGCGTTCATTGTTTAACTCATTGCGAGCTAAATAAACATCTAACGCTTCATTTAAACCTTGGCGATAACCCGACTCAATAATCTCAAGGTTTTGCTGGGCGTTAGCTTCTCTGCGCTTAAACAAATCAAGTAATTGCTCTGCACTGATTAAGTTAAACCAATTTGTTATAACATCTGCAATAAGCTGTTGTTTAGTTTGCTCATAGCGAGCTTGCTGAGCAAGGTAGTTGAGGTTGTCTCTGCGCTTTGCATCAGAGAGTTTACCCCATAAATCAATTTCATAGCCTAACTCTAACGATACAGAGCTTGAGTTATTATAACTAACCGGACGATTATCTTTGCTCCGTCCTACTCGCGTTGAAATATCTAAACTGGGCCATAAAGCGGCACCGGTGACAATTAATTGCTGTTTTTGTATTTCTACATCAAAACGGTTTTGCAATAGTTGCTGATTGTTTTTTAGCGCTTGAGTAACTAGCTGCTTTACTGTTGGTGAAGCAAGTTTATTAAACCATGTGTCGTTGACAGCAACTACTGATTCAACAGCTGTTTGTTGCCACTGATCTGGGAGTGTATTCGGTGCTTGCTCACGTAGTTGCGGGTTTAAGTTACTCGCACAACCACTTAGCAGCATAATACTTATTGCCAATAAAGATGGCTTATATTGCCACATTATGTTTAAACCTGATTAATGCTATTTATGAATGTTATTCAAGCACTTTAGCAAACTTTGCTCAATTGACTTTACATAACATTACATACTTTGCGATGAAATTATAAGTGCCGTAGATACGCCAAGTATTAACATATTGATCACAAATTAATAAACAACCTAATTTTTAGCCAAAAAAGCTGAATAAAGTTCTCAAAGAGGTACGAAAAGGACAGAGGGACTTACTGTTTATGACGTGCTGGAAAAATAGAGCAGGATAGAAAAAACTTAGAAACAAAAAAGCCCCGCATATGCGAGGCTTTGTATAAATGGTGCCTCGACCCGGAATCGAACCAGGGACACGAGGATTTTCAATCCTCTGCTCTACCAACTGAGCTATCGAGGCACTTAAACAGTGCAATAGTTAAATTAACTATTTAAATAAATGGTGCCGACTAACCGAGTCGAACGGTTGACCTACTGATTACAAGTCAGTTGCTCTACCAGCTGAGCTAAGTCGGCACACTAAACTGTGTGCTAAGGCACTTTATCAATTTTAAAGATTGATAACTTTTAGTAAATGGTGCCTCGACCCGGAATCGAACCAGGGACACGAGGATTTTCAATCCTCTGCTCTACCAACTGAGCTATCGAGGCACTTAAACAGTGCTAGTGAACTGCTTTTAGCAATTTCACTTTTATAAATGGTGCCGACTAACCGAGTCGAACGGTTGACCTACTGATTACAAGTCAGTTGCTCTACCAGCTGAGCTAAGTCGGCACACTAAACTGTGTGCTAAGGCACGTGTAATAACGTTTAATCTTATGATTTGAAACACTATTACTTTAATAATGGTGCCTCGACCCGGAATCGAACCAGGGACACGAGGATTTTCAATCCTCTGCTCTACCAACTGAGCTATCGAGGCACTTAAACAGTGCTAATTAAAAATCTTAACGGATTTTTAATGCAATTCCCAGCTAGCTCTACTGACTGGCTATCTGGGCGTGCGGCGTATTAAACGAGTTTTGCCCCTACAAGTCAACTTTTTTTTTATTCTTTATAATCGTTTGAACGGTTTTCAAACAACTCGAGGCTATTTTCGTTAATACAGTGTATTTATCCAACAAAAGAGTTTAAAAAACGTAGTGAATTATTTTTTTTAGGTGTTACGATTGAATAATAACTTTCGGTACAGGCTTACCGTTTTAATAATAAGACCACAGGAAAACTCATGCAGAGCAAGCCCTCTTCAGCAATAAAAGGCCTACTACCTTTATTCTTAGTTAGTAACCTTATAATAACCGCATTATTTGTAGTCGCCTTTGTGCTTTATTCACAAAGTAATGCTGATAACAATGCATCTGCTCCAACCTCTACTTTATCGTTAACAAAACTTGCTGAGCGTCTTGATCAGCCTTTAGCAGAAGCATTAACAATATACGAGCAAGACAAGGTCACGCAATTACTCGATATGACCACCTTACTCAATGATGATTATAAATATACGCTCCACCGTTTTAATGCCAATAATCAAGCCGAGTTAGTTTATAGCAATAACAGTAAAGCAATTGCGCCTTTAGCTGTTAATAAACATATTAAAGAACAAAATACTCTTCATCATTTGATCTCATCAGAGGGACAGGTAATTGGAGAGCTTATTATTGAGCAAACACAGTCCTCAGTTACACCATCAAATCAACACTCACCACTAAATGCCTATGTTGTAGCCTTTGCTGCACTGGTGGTGCTGTTTGTATTAGCATTCATGTTGAATAAATACATTAACAAGCGATTACATAAAAATACAGATTCACTTACTCAAGAACTAAAAGAAATTACGCAAAATGATAACTATCAAAGCACCCTAAATGAGCAACTAGAGGGTGGTTTAGAAACGGTAGCTCAACAAGTTAATTTATTACTCAAAAAGGTGAGTAAGGTTCAAGCTGACGATCAAGCGGCAAAAAAAGAGTTAAAAAAATTACAAACAAGCCTTGAAACAGAAGTACAAAGCAGAACCTTTGAGTTAGAGAAACAAACGCAAAAAGCGCTAAAAGCCAGTGAAACTAAAACCACCTTTTTAGCCACTATGAGTCATGAAATAAGAACACCAATGAATGGCGTAATCGGTACCATTGATTTACTTCGTCAAACAGAACTTGATGGTGCACAGCAACGTTTAAGTACAATTATTCGTGAATCTGCATTTTCGTTACTCAGTATCTTAGATGATATTTTGGATTTTTCTAAAATTGAAGCAGGAAAGCTCAATATAGACCCGACTCCCTTCTCTGTTGCAGATACGCTAGAAGAAGTCGCAAAGGTGTTATCGTCTGTTGCAAAAAACCGTCACCTAGAACTCGATTTATCAATTGCACCGGATATTCCTAATAACCTTATGGGCGACTCAGTCAGGGTTCGCCAAGTACTTTATAACTTATGTAGCAATGCCATTAAATTTACCAGCACTAACGGCTCTACTCAAGGTAGGGTGAAAATATCGGTTGAAGTTGCACACAACACTGCCGATCATTTTACACTCCGTTTTTGTGTAGTTGATAACGGTAAAGGAATGAGTCAGTCTCAATTAAGGAAAATATTCAGCCCGTTTACTCAAGCTGAAAGCTCAATTACCCGAGAATTTGGCGGTACAGGACTTGGGCTTTCAATTTGTAAAAGCTTAACCGAGCTAATGCTTGGTACTATACATGTTACAAGCCATGAGGGGATTGGTAGTGAGTTTACCGTTGAACTGCCTTTTTCAACGGCAGGTAAAACTGAATTTGCTCATAAAAATACACTCAATAATAAACATGTTGTTGTTGTTAGTGACAATGCTGAACGCGGCAAGGTAATTTATCGTTACTTGTCATTCATGGGTGCCAAAATAACCTATGCCCATGAGCAAAAAGATATAGAAGATCATCAAGACACAAAGGATATTATTTGGGTTGTTGATGGTATTGACGACATGAGTAGCATTAGCACTTTGCTAAGAAGTTTACTTTACTCACTAGAAGATAATAATCAGCAAATGGTGGTATTAAGTAAGCTAGATGAAGCCGTTATTAATCATAAAAATATTTTTTATATTAATGCTTCACCACTGTGCAAATCTAACTTTATGCTTTCAATTTTGGTTGCGGCGGGCTTACATAAACCTAAGCAAATAAAAAAAGCTAAAAGCATGAATCATTACTTAAATTCAGAAGAAGCACTCGCTGCGAATAGGCTTGTTTTATTGGTAGAAGATAACTTACTAAACCAAGAGGTACTTACCGAGCAGTTACACATACTAGGGTATAGTGTGGAAGTAGCGAATAATGGTGAGGAAGGCATAGAGATGTGGCGTAAAAACAGCTATTCGCTCATCCTAACCGATTTACATATGCCGAAAATGTCTGGCTACGATATGGTTGAAAAGATTAGAGAAGAAGCAGCACTGTTAGAAGCAATCGACGCCCAACCTTATATTATTGCTGTAACAGCCAATGCCTTAAAAGGCGAAAGAGAACGCTGTTTAGCTGTGGGAATTAATGACTTTATAACTAAACCGATTGAGTTAAATGCGCTTGAGGACATATTAAATCAATGGAGCGATTTAGATAATAAACAGCCAAAACAAATTAGCTCAGCTGAAAAGCCAGCCATGCCTATTAACATGGAGTCTGCCAACAAATATATAAATGGCGATGATGCTAAAAAAATTCGCTTCTTTAAAATGTATTTAGAGCAAAGCCAAGAACAAATTAAATCAATCAACTTTGCGGTACTACAAAAGAGTCAAAGTGAAATTATAGCTGCCTGCCATCAATTGAAATCTATATCAAAAACAGTGGGGGCTAATATTGTGGCTGATTTAGCGCAGTCATTTGAGGATAAGTGTAAGGCTGATGAAATCAATGCCGATGAGTTAATTGAGATGAGAGATGAGCTCGAAATTGAATATTCAAGAGCAGCACAATTTTTAAAAGAACAAATTAGAAACCACGATCAACAAGATGACTTGATTTAACTAAACTGTTCATAGGTATGCACAACAAAAAAGGGCTTTTATAGCCCTTTTTTAACGATTATTTTTCTACTGGCTTATAGCCTTCAATCTCAACCTCTTTTCCTTCGAATAAAAAGCCAACCATTTGCTCTTCTAAGAAGGTACGATGCTCTGGGTCCATCATATTTAAATGCTTTTCGTTGATCAGCATCGTTTGTTTATGCTGCCACTGTCCCCATGCTTCTTTAGATATATTATTAAAAATCTTTTCGCCAATTTCACCAGGATAAAGTTGAAATCCAAGGCCTTCAGCTTCTTTTTGTAACTTTTGACAAAATACAGTACGTGCCATGATTTATTCTCTCTAACGCTAAATGCTGCTAGTTTAACCTATTGGGCTCATTTGTTTAACCAACTTTTTAGTCGGTGCAGCTAAACCCACCTCTATTGATTGATCAAGTGGATACCATATTAATTGCTTGTCGTTCACCACATCAGGGATTTGCTGAACATTGAGCACATGTGGGTTTATGGTTAGCTCAAAATGTGAGAACACATGGCTAAAAGGCGCTAATATCTCAAGCTCACTTTTTAGCCCTTGCTGTGCTAAAAAAATATCGAGCTCACTGTGCTCATTAAATTCAAAAAATCCAAATAATCCCCCCCAAATGCCACTACTTGGGCGTTTTTCCATGAGTACTTTGTCGTTATGTTTAATAATTAACTGATGACAACTTTTTTTAGGCACTGCTTTTTTAGGTTTAGAATGTGGGAACTCTTTAACCTTACCCGCATTAAAAGCACCACATTGTGTTTTTAACGGGCATGCTTCACAGTCAAAACGACTTCGTGAACAAAGGCTTGCCCCTAAATCCATCATAGCTTGATTAAACTCAGTCACATTATTTTTAGGGGTGAGTTGTTCACTTAAATGCCACAGCTGATTTTCTACCTTTTTGACGCCATACCAACCTTCAACCATGAAAAATCGTGCAAGCACCCTTTTTACATTGCCATCAAGAATAGGATGATGCTGCCCCAAAGATAAAGATAAAACAGCACCCGCAGTGGAGCGTCCTATTCCGGGTAAATCCATTACCTCTTCAAGCGTGCTGGGAAACTGGCCTTGATATTTGTCTCGCACTATTTTGGCCGTTTTATGCAAGTTTCGCGCGCGTGCATAGTAACCTAGACCAGTCCAGTGATGCAGAACCTGATCTTCATCAGCATTTGCTAAAGCAATAATATCGGGAAAGCTTTGCATAAACTTTTCGAAATAGGGAATAACAGTCACAACTTGGGTTTGCTGCAGCATCACCTCAGACACCCATACTTTATAAGGTGTTTTAGCTAATTGCCATGGCAATGTTTTGCGCCCATGGAGATGATACCAATCAACTACTTGGTTAGAAAACCAATCAGACTGCTGCTTTTTTAAATCCAACATATTTACTTTTTTACTAATGCTTAATGGCGGCTCAGTCTATTGTAGTTGTTGAAAAGATCAAGCTATAACGCCCTAGAGCTTGTCAACCCTGCGCGGGTCAGGGATAATACGCAACCATTTTTAAACACATTGTTTTGTCAGGCCAATAATATGAGTGAATCAAGTAACAACAACCTTGAGCAAGCTAAGCAAGAAGGTAAGTATATCCGCACTATTCGTAGCTTTGTAAAACGCGAAGGCCGATTAACCAAAGGCCAAGCCGCTGCAATCGAAAAATGCTGGCCAACAATGGGGCTTGAGCATAAAAACGGTCTGCTTGATTTAAACGCAGTATTTGGCAATGACAATGATGTAGTGTTAGAAATTGGCTTTGGTATGGGCAAGTCATTGGTTGAAATGGCAAAAAACGCACCACATCTTAACTTTATCGGTATAGAAGTACATCGCCCAGGCGTTGGCGCGTGTTTAATGGATGCCGACGAAGCAGGCGTTACTAATCTTCGTGTATTTGAACACGACGCCGTTGAAGTCCTTGCAGATTGTATAAGTGATGAAAGCTTATCGACCTTACAATTGTTCTTCCCTGATCCATGGCACAAGAAGCGTCACCATAAGCGCCGTATTGTACAAACTGAGTTTGCAGAAAAACTACGTTCTAAATTAAAAATTGGCGGCGTTTTTCATATGGCAACCGATTGGGAAAACTATGCAGAGCATATGCTTGAAGTAATGCAAGCAGCACCTGGTTACAAAAACAAATCAGAGACTAACGACTATGTACCACGTCCTGATTTACGTCCGCTGACTAAGTTTGAACAACGTGGCCATCGTTTAGGCCATGGCGTATGGGATTTAATGTTCGAACGTACTAAATAACCGTTAATTAAATAATCAAGTAAGGTAAAGCCATTTATGAGCGTATTAACCAATCCGAGCCTATTATTACTTCGCAACAGCGAGGAGCTAAAAGGTAAATCAATATTGGTGGTCAACTTTGTTCAAGATGGCTTTTTAAATGAGCTAAAAACGCTCAACCCACAAAGTAAAATAACGGCTTTTAGCTATAACCATGCAAATGGTGAATTTGCTAAAAACATATCGGGTATAAATGTAGAAGTTAATCACACGATTAGCGCCGGTGAATATGATTTAGTAATTCTTTATTACCCCAAGTCTAAGCCCGAGCTATTAATGGCATTAGACAACATACGCGCAGTGATAAGTAAAGAAGCTGAGCTGCTAGTCGTTGGCGAAAACAAAAGCGGTGTAAAATCAATTGAAAAGCAACTCGCCAATAAAACGGCGTTTAGTAATAAAATTGACTCTGCAAAACACTGCGTTTTATATTCATTTTCAGAAATAACCCTGAATTCAACATTTGATATTAGTACTTACCACAAAGAGTTTATGGTAAACGTAAGTGATATTGAGTTTACTGCTGTAAGTATTCCTGGCGTGTTTAACCATGGCGGCCTTGATGCAGGCACTAAAATGCTATTAGAAAATGCACCAAATATAAAACACGGTAAAGTTCTTGATTTTGGTTGTGGCGCGGGGCTTATTGCTACGTTTTTAGGGCTAAAAAATCCGGCTCTTACATTTACATGTAGTGATGTAAGCGCACTAGCTGCCTATGCAACAGCACAAACGCTTAAACTTAATAACGTTAATGGTGAAGCCGTACTGAGCGATGGTTTAAACAGCATTGCAGGTAAGTTTGATTTAATTATTAGTAACCCACCATTTCATACCGGTATTGCAACTGACTACACAGTGGCCGAATCGTTTTTAAATAATGCCAAACAGCACCTAACTAAAACAGGTAAGCTCACTATTGTTGCTAATAGCTTTTTAAAATATCCACCTATTTTAGAAGCCCAATTTGATAGTTATCAAACGGTGTTTAAGAATAATAAGTTTGCAGTATACAGTAGCTAAAACTTATTATTAATCCCCTATCAAAACATAAATATGCGGTATATTAGCCGCATATTTACTTTATGACGTAGATTAACTAAGAATAAATAGTGTAATTAAGCTAATCTTTTTGCTTCACTTTTTCCTGTTTTTGCTAAACTAGTATTTATTACATTCACAATTGACACGGATGACCCTCTCGCAATGCCTAAAACTGTAGAGCAAAATAGCATTCGTAGCATATTGTTTAAAACCATCATGCTTATAACAGCCATCTGTTTGCTATTATCTCTTTCTATTTCTACCTACTTAAGTACACAAGAGCAAAAAAAGCAGCTCATTAGTAAACTTGTGCTGGTGTCAGAGATCATTGCCTTTGATGCAATGCCGTCATTACTAAATAAAAATAGACCTGCAGAAGAAAGGCGGTTAAAGCTTCTTCAACAAGTATCATCGGTCACAAACTTACATATTTATGCGCTAGATGAGCAAACAAATAAACCAGTATTTTTTACCAGTTTTAATGCCCGAAAATCGCCACCTGTACCAATCAAAACAGACAGTATTAACGACTTTATAGAACCCCAAGTAGGTGATGAGTTTATTGAGTACATTACTCCAATACTCAATAATGATCAGTTACTGGGTTATGTGTATATTAGGGGCAGCTTGGATAACTTAAATAAGCTTATCACTAAAAAAATTATAATTGATATTGCCATTATCGCTTTAATACTTATCTTCATCTCTTTGATTATTTTAAGGCTACAAAAAAGGATAGCCAGCCCAATAGAAAACTTAAGCTTGTTACTGCAAAACATAGCTAAAAATCATAACTACTACGCCCGGGCGCCTTTAACAAACTTAACTGAAATAACCCGGCTTTCTAATAGCTTAAATGTAATGCTGGCGCGAACACAAAGACAAATAGAGCGCCACGAAGAAGATAAAAAAGAAATTAAGCTACTAAACTCAAATCTTGAAGAAAAAGTAAGTCAACGAACCATCGCGCTCAGAGAAGCAAATAAAGAGTTGCTATCTACACTTGAAAAGATGCACCAATACCAAACTCAAATTGTCGAAAACAAAAAAATGGCTTCATTAGGGCAAATGGTGGCAGGTGTAGCTCATGAGGTAAATACCCCTATAGGGCTTGGGATCACCGGTTCTACTTTACTAAGGGATAAACTCGCGGAGCTACAAATTAACTTTCAAAATAAGTCATTGACTGCCAGTCAATTTGAGCAATTTACTAACGATGGCATTGAAAACTTAGACCTCATCTACAGTAGTTTAAACCGTGTCGCAGAGCTTATTTCTAACTTTAAAAAAGTGGCCGTGATTAAAGATGATGAAATCACTAGCACCGTTCACTTACAGCAGCTCATAAACGATACATTATTGTCTATGGGGCAAGAGTTAAGAATAAAAAATCCTAAAGTTCTTATAAATTGTCCAGCAGATTTAACCGTTGAAAGTAAAAAAGGGCCACTGCAGCAAGTTTTTCATCAACTAATTTTAAACTCCCTACTACACGGATTTGTAGCTGGCGGTGACAATGTAGTGCAAATTGATATTGTGGCAACAAACACAAAAACACAAATTACCTACACCGATAACGGCCTAGGTGTAGAGAGCAATATAAGAGCGAAAATTTTTGACCCTTTTGTTACTTCAAAACGCGGTCAAGGAGCCAGTGGTTTAGGCATGCATTTAGTTTACAACTTAGTGACCCAGGCTTTGGCTGGAGAGATTGTGTTAGATACTGAGTATCAATCAGGAGCACGATTTATTATTACGCTATTTTAAAAAGTGAAATAAATCCGTTGTCTGCTCTTGAATTACGACTTTATGACCATACTAAAACAGCACTCATTGAACAGTTGTACCATTAATGCTGTATTTTCACACAATTAATGAACTTAATTGTGTTTAACATATCACATACATTGATGAAAAATTGTAAAGTGATATAATTTCGTTTTGAATTAGTCTGATTATTTTAAGTATCTTTAGGTGGTTGATGGATGTATCAATTATTAAAGGGAAATGGCTTCGACTTTATAATTCAAATTATACATCCAACGTTAAGTATCAATTAAGCCGCGGTTTTTAATAATACGTCAAAGTAGGTTTGGGCGCGCAGCTGTTTTTATCTAATTTGTTTTTACTTGTTAACATTTAGATATAATCCTATAATTCTAGTAGTCGGTTTTGATGATCACACCGATTTTAAAATAAAACACACTCCAAAAAGGTTAATTAAAAATGCAAACGCCAGTCATTCTGATCGTAGAGGATGAAGACGTAACTAGACTAAACCTCGTTAGTTTATTTGAAGCCGAAGGTTACAAAGTTATTGAAGCCATTGATGGCGATGATATGCATGATAAGCTTACAAATAACGATGACGTCAATCTTGTAGTTATGGACATCAACCTGCCAGGTAAAAACGGGCTTATTTTAGCTCGCGAATTACGCCAAAAACGCAAAGTTGGTCTTATTTTCTTAACAGGCCGTGACAACGATGTAGACCGTATTTTAGGTCTTGAAATTGGTGCTGATGACTATATTACTAAGCCTTTCAACCCGCGTGAATTAACTATTCGTGCTCGTAACTTAATTACGCGTACTGCATTAGGTGGTGAAGAGTCTGCTATTGAAACAAATGGCGTGATCACCTTTAACGGTTGGGAACTTGACGAAAACAGTCGTTGCCTTACTTCTCCAAACGGAGACGCGAAACGTCTACCTAAAGGCGAATACAGAGCACTGCGTTTAATGCTTGACTCTCCGGGTCGTATATTTAGCCGTGAGCAACTAATTAAACACATGACTGGCCGAGAGCTTCGCGCTAACGACCGTACGGTTGACGTAACAATTCGTCGTATCCGCAAACACTTTGAAAGCGACAACTCAACGTCTGAGTTAATCAGCACCATCCATGGTGAAGGTTACCGTTTCATTGGTAAAATCGACAGCTAATTAGTTATTACTCTAATTGCTGTAAAAATAAATGAAGGGCCTGTTGTCCTTCATTTATTTTATCTGTTAACTCCTCAAGCCACACAGCTAACACTTCGTCACTTTGCTCCAGCGCCCCATGCTCCATTTGCTTTGCATGCAACTGAACATCATTAAGACCCACCGAACCTGCCGCACCTTTTAATTTGTGCGCAACCGATTTGTACTCTTCTCTATCAGCAGCGTTTAACGAAGCTAATAGCTCTTGTTGGTACTGCGGATTTAGCTTTGCGAACAACTGGCTACTGCGTTTAAATACTTCAACGCCCATCGAATTTACAAAGTCTTCAATGGTTTCAACATCCAACAAGTCAGTATTAATTTGATTTAATAACGCTTGATTGACCACTCGTTGAGGAGCCTCGGTTTGCGCTTGCTTAATGCCAAAGAGTTCAGCGAGCATATTATCTAACTTGCTTGTGTTTATTGGTTTAGCTAGTGCGCCTTGAATAGATATACCCTCAAGCTCTTCTTCAGCACTGCGAACATTGGCCGTTAATGCCACTATTGGTAGCTGATCAAAATGACTTTGAGCGCGAATTTGTCTTGCCACTTCGTCACCATTAATATCAGGCAACTGCATATCAAGTAATACTAAATCTAAGTCATCTTCAGTTTCGACAAACGATAAAGCATCTTCACCCGTTTCAGCCCACAGCACTTCGTGTCCACGTTGCTCTAGTAGGTTAGTAGCAATTTCAGCATTAAGTGGCACATCCTCCACTAATAAAATATATAAGCTACGCCCAACATAACTATGTTCGGTAGGTGCACTACATAAATTCAGCGGAATTTGTACCGTAAAGCAGCTGCCCTCTCCTGGGGTACTATTAACCGTTATTGTGCCTTTCATTGCGCTTACTAACGCTTTGGTGACAGCTAAGCCAATACCTGAACCTATGGCATTGGTGCCTTTAAGATCTGGCGCTTTATAGTACATGTCAAAAATGCGTGTTAGTTGCTCTTGTGGAATACCTTCACCGGTATCGAGTATTTTAATAATAAGCCAAGGGCCATCTTCACGGTTTTCTCTGGCACAATCTAAGATTACGCACCCTTGTTGAGTAAACTTAACGGCGTTATTAATTAAGTTCCACACCACTTGGCGTAAACGAGTCGGGTCAAGCAAAGCATATATGTCAAGCATGCCAGAACGCTTCACTTCAAACGAAAGCTCTTTTTGCTCAGCAATAAGGCCTGCAAAGTTAACTACATCGTTGATAAAGTCCGAAACATTAATTTCGTTGGCGGCAATATCTAACTGCTCACGGTCAATTTTATCTAAATCTATAATATCGTTAAATATGTTACCTAACGTTTCGGCGCTTGAAAACACGGTATTACACCAACTGCGTTGCTGTTTGTTTAATTCGGTATCCAGTAGCATGCGCGTTAAGCCCACAATACCATTAAGCGGTGTGCGTAACTCATGGCTTAATGTGGCAATAAATTTCCCTTTATCTTTGTAAGCTGTTTCCAGTGCCTGCGCAGCTTCTTTACGACTGGTAATATCACGGCCAAAGGCTAGTAGACCAATGTAATCCCCTTGTTCATTAATAAAGGGAAGTTTACGCAATTCAAACCACCTAATTTCACCGTTTACTGAGTACTCCACATCTATAGTTAAACCTTGGTGCGTACGCTCAACCTGCTCATCGGTTCTGAGTACTTCTGATAAAAAGTGGCTTGGGAATATTTCTTCTGCGGCTTTACCAATAAGTTCACCACTGGTTTTACCCATCACCTCTTCAAACATTTTATTACAACCGGCAAACACCCCGTTGTTATCGCGGTAATAAAATAAATCCGGCGAGGAGTCTACTATTGAGCGCAGTAACATGCCTTGCTGTGCGAGTTCTTGTTGTGTTTTTTTACGCTCTGCAATTTCACGCCTGAGCTCTTCTATTGCTCGGTGTTTGGCATGAAAAGCCATTTTACGTTCGTCAATTTCAATATTTAAGCGGTTAATATTGTCTTTGAGGGTTTGATTTAAAAGCTTCTCTTGTTTTGTGGCACTATCTAAATAAGCATAAGAGGCATCAAGTTGCCGAATAGAGTTTAATAATATGCTGATAACTAAAGGAGAAACAACCGAGGTAAAAAATACTACGGCCAGTATATCAACCAAGTTTACTTCGCCTATGGCAACGTAATAAAACATACTTGATAAAACCAGCGATATTGTTAGTAATAATGCATAGCAAATAGCAGCAGTTTTAAACTCACCAAAACGAGTTATTGAACTGGAAAGAACTCGAACCCACGGGTTCAAAGAAGAATCAGTCATATATCAGTTTTTCTCTTAGCTAAATGCTTAGGGTCTGTTGACCTTTCAAGGTTAAAGGCTAATTTTAGCATTTTCTATCAGCTATTTTCATGTTGTGCGACAAAAACAATAAAATTTCATGTTTGGTGTTATTTGCTGCATTTCAGCAAATCTTTATTTAGTGTAAAATGCGGCGTTTTAAATATTGCAAATAACGAGTAACGTATCATGCAAAAAACTATGCCAGATATTGCTAACACGGCTGCCGCATTACAAACAGGTAAATTAGACTGGGTAGGTATGGGCGATATAGAGCTGCCTTTTATTTTTGAATCTCTTGATTTAGCTCCAGTTACCGTTAATGCAAAAGCACGCGCCTTTGTTAATTTACACAAAGAAGATGCTAAAGGCATTCATATGTCGCGACTATTTTTAGCGTTGGATCACCTCTCAACTGAGCAACAGGTCAATCCACAAACCTTAGCACAAGCCTTAGATACCTTTATCACCAGTCATGAAGGCTTAAGTGATAAAGCACACATTGAATTTAAATTTGAATTGCCGCTACGCCGTAAGTCATTACTTAGTGGTAAAGCAGGTTGGAAAAGCTATCCCATTGTACTTACCAGCACTATAAATCAAGGCGTTATTAGTTTTGAGCTCAGCGTTGATGTGACTTATTCATCAACTTGCCCCTGCTCTGCAGCACTGGCTCGCCAATTAATTCAAAACGCATTCAGCGAAAAGTTTTCTCAAGAAACACTCACTCAATCAGAAGTTTTAGAGTGGCTTGGAACAACTCAAGGCATAGTAGCAACCCCGCATTCACAGCGTTCAATTGCTAATATTAAAGTTAAATTAGCAAATAACATTAAACAGTTTGATGTGGTTAACTTAATAAACTTATTAGAAGATGAGCTAAAAACACCAGTACAAGCTGCGGTAAAACGTGAAGACGAACAAGAGTTTGCTCGCTTAAACGGTCAAAATTTAATGTTTTGTGAAGACGCAGCACGAAAAATTAAAACGACGTTAGAGTCAAAAGAGTTTAGCGATTACTTCCTGCAAATTAACCATTATGAGTCTTTACATGCTCATGATGCAGTTGCGATTGCCGTAAAAGGTATTGAAGGCGGCTATAAAGCATAATAGTGCTCATCCCCATTCGTTAATAAAACAACCATAACAACTATTTGGGCACATAAATTGCTTTAGAAAAGCAGTGTCAATTTGTTGTTATGGAGTTACCGTATGGAATTCGCTTTATTATTAATATTAGTGCTAGTTGTTGGGGCATCTGTCGTTGCGTCAAAATTTAATGATGACGGCGGAAACCCTTATCCTTTTACTCGTAAGCAAAGTGTATTTACCCAAGTAGAAGGGGCGTTTCTGAATTTATTAGAGCGCGCTGTTGGCGATCAATATAAAATTGTTAGTCGCGTTAAACTAATCGATGTGATTGACTGTAAACAAGGCCTGTCTGTTAAATCTAAACGTGCGGCAATGGCTAAAGCAAAAAATAAGCAGCTAGACTTTGTTTTAGTAGATAAAGAAAAAATGACCATAGTGGCTGCGGTTGACTTAGTTAATAACGCCAATAAAGATGGCCACAAAGCACAGCGCGACTGGTTTGTTAATGGCGCATTGGAAGCCGCAGGTATTCCACATATTCGTATGAAAGTGAAGGCAGGCTACCGCCCAAGCGAAGTACGCGATGCAATTATGTTTAAATTAGGTAAGCCAGCGGCATCTAAACCTTCACGACCTACGCGTGCTAGAGTTCATAAACCTGCGGTATTGTCTCCTTCTCAAGCAAAGGCACAATCAACAGCCCTTGCTGAAATATAATCAATAAGTTTATAAAGTGCGGGCTTTTTAAGCTCGCATTTTTGTTTGTTTTACCCCACGTTATTTTTTGCAGTATAATCACCGTATTCAAACTCAGGAATTTAACACTATGAATGTTGGTATTATTGGCGCAATGGAGCCAGAAGTTAAAATTTTGCGCGAGGCGATGCAAAATCCACAAGTTTTAACCAAGGCTGGTTTTACTTTTTACACAGGCGAGCTTGCAGGCAATACCGTCACTTTAGTGCAATCAGGTATTGGTAAAGTCGCTTCGACAATCGCAACCACATTACTTATCGATAACTTCAATCCAGATTGTATTATTAACACTGGCTCTGCCGGTGGATTCGATCCATCACTAAACGTTGGCGATGTAGTAATTTCATCTGAAGTACGTCATCACGATGTTGATGTAACAGCGTTTGGTTACGAAATTGGCCAAGTACCACAAATGCCAGCAGGTTTTACTGCTCACCCTAAACTTGTAGAAGCAGCCGAGCAAACAATTGCACAAATTAGTGAAGTAAAAACCCTTGTTGGTTTAATTTGCACTGGCGACTCGTTTATGTGCGACCCTGTTCGTATTGAAAAAGCACGCAGTGACTTCCCTACAATGCTAGCAGTAGAGATGGAAGGTGCATCAATTGCGCAAACGTGTTTTGCACTTAATACACCATTTGTTGTTATTCGCTCAATGTCTGATATTGCAGGCAAAGAGTCGCCGCAATCATTTGAAGAATACTTAGAAACAGCCTCTATAAATTCATCAAAAATGGTCGTAGCTTTACTTGAGAAATTAACGGCGGTTACGCTGTAAATGCTCAATAATATTGTTCAAAATCATTTGGACTTTATTGTATTTATTTGTGCGCTCCTTGCTGAGCGCTTTTTACCTTTAGTAAGTTGGTATCACCCTAACCACATACTCTCTGCTATTTTTAGCGCTATAAGCCAGCGTATTTATAAAAAAACAGACACCAAGCAATATCATTATTTAGCAGCCTCAATGGCAAGTACGCTTATACTTAGTACTGTGCTTATTATTGTAGTTTTACTGCTTCAGTTTGCCTTTTACCCCGAGCTGTTATCCGGTCTTATTTTATATTTATGCCTAGAAAACAGTAGCCTGAATAAAAAAGCGATACGCATAGCTAGGCTAGTCAAAAAAAATCAAAAATCGACAGCACGCGAATTATTAAAGCCACTAGTAGCCCGTGAAGTTAATGCACTTTCAAGCCCCGGGATCATTAAAGCCATTATGGAAAGTGTCATACTTAGAACGGCGCGCCATTACTTTGTGGTAATTTTCATATTTTTAGTATTGGGCCCCGTCGCCGCTCTCGCCTATCGTTTAATCACTTTAATTCAACAAGCGTGGCGAAGTGATATAGCCCCAAACAGCTCTTTTTTAATGCCGCTTAAACTGGTTCTTTTTATTGTTGAGTACATTCCCATACGTTTACTCGCGCTGACAATTGCCTCACTAAAGGCCAGTAAAAAAAGCATGCATTATATTAAGCATTATGGCCGACACTTCTATCAAACCAATACAGGCTGGTTACTTAGTGTGTGCTCTGCATCTTTGGGGGTACAACTTGGTGGGCCTGCTATTTATAATACACAGCGTTTTAATAAAATGCGTGTCGGTGTAGAGCGTCTTCCCAACGCCGATGACATACCACAACTACTCAATACACTTAACCAAACTCGCTTTTTTTGGCTTCTGATTATTATTAGCGTTGAAATTATTAAAGCTGTTCTCGTTTTTAAGTTCGCATAAAAAAACCAGCCGTAGCTGGTTTTTATAATGTCCGCAGTTTTAAGCTACGGTGATATTTGCAAATTTGCGTTTACCTACTTGGTAAATAGCCGTTGTGCCTTTTACAATTTCCAATTTGGTATCTGTAATTTTGTCTTCGCCGTTTAGCTTTACAGCACCTTGTTTGATCATCCTCATGGCTTCTGAGGTACTCGCCACTAAGCCCGCTTCTTTAAGTAAGTTAGCGATTAAAATTGACTCTTCATCAATATTAACTGTCAGCTCAGGGATTTCATCTGGCAAGGCTTTTTTCTGAAAACGCTGGATGAAGTCATCATGAGCAGCTTGCGCATCAGCTTCACTGTGAAAACGCGCAATTAGCTCTTTAGCTAATTCAATTTTAATATCGCGCGGGTTAGTACCCTGCTCTACACGCTGTTTTTGCGCTGCAATTTGCTCGATAGAAAGGCTACTTAACAAATCGTAGTAACGCCACATAAGTACGTCACTAATTGACATGATTTTACCGAACATATCTGAAGGCGTATCAGTAATACCAATATAATTACCGAGTGACTTCGACATTTTCTGAACGCCGTCAGTTCCCTCAAGTAAAGGCATCATTAATACTGTTTGTGGTTTTTGACCTTCATCTTTTTGCAGCTCACGACCCATTAATAGGTTAAAACGCTGATCGGTGCCGCCTAGCTCAACATCTGACTCTAATGCGACTGAATCCCAGCCTTGCACCAGTGGATACAAAAACTCATGAATCGCAATCGATTGACCGCCAGCATAGCGCTTTTTAAAATCATCACGCTCAAGCATACGCGCCACAGTTTGACGCGCGGCTAATTTTATCATCCCCGCAGCGCCTAATTTCTCCATCCATGTAGAGTTAAAAGCGACGGTTGTTTTAGCCGGGTCTAAAATTTTGAACACCTGCTCTTTATAGGTTTCGGCGTTGGCAAGCACGTCATCACGTGTAAGTGGTTTACGGGTCACATTTTTGCCCGTTGGATCGCCAATCATACCGGTAAAATCACCAATTAAAAAAATAACCTCATGACCTAAATCTTGAAAGGTTTTCATTTTATTAATGAGTACAGTGTGACCTAGGTGTAAATCTGGAGCCGTAGGATCAAAACCAGCTTTAATTTTTAGCTTTTTCCCCGACTTTAATTTTTCAACCAACTCATCTTCAATTAATATCTCTTCTGCACCGCGTTTTATCTCTGCTAGAGCGGTTTGTAAATCCACTGTGTGTTACTCCAAAAAATTCTGACAACGAAGGGGTGTAATATGCTCACGGTTTATTGCTAGCGCGTTATCACAAAGCAAATAAAACTATTTAGCTAACATAACAAATTTCCACCTAATTAGAACAACTTTTTTAACTAATCGCAGCACCAACTAAAATGCAGGGTGTACGTTCTAAAAGGGGATATAAACGAGCGATTAATAATACGCCAAAAGTGTTTATCACAAACTAAAAACAGTTTACAAATTAATCACTTCTCGTAATTAAACCGTTTTATAAGCTAATTTAACATTATGATGAAAAAGCAAAGTATCCAAGAATATAAAATAGTGTAACAGTTCAACTTTAAACACAAACAGCCTGAATACCCTATGATTTTAGCCTAATTTAACTCGAGTTTAAATCTACAAAATACTAGTATTCACAGATTATTCGTTATATCCTGCAATATAACCTATTTATTATCTTGACAGCAGAAAAAGGCACGTTATGGTTCACGTGGTTAACACGCTCCCCAAAAAACACAAAATGCTTATTCTAGGTTTGGTTTCTGCTATTGTTGCCTTAGCCTTTCTTCCTTCTGAAAAAGCCACTGCATCCAAAGACAATAGTGAAAACACACTAGAAATTGGTAAGCGCTATGAATTACAAATTAAAGTAGGTGAGAACGAAAAACTCACTGACCTTAATTCAGAGCAGGCAGCACAAAAACTTCCAGAATATGATTTTGTCGATCACCAAGTTAAAAATGGTGACAACTTAGCGATTATTTTTAAGCGTGCCGGTTTTTCTGCGCAAACGCTGCATAAACTTGTAAACACCAACGCTGAAACACGTAAGCTAACTAAAATTCACCCAGGTGAAACGTTAAGCTTTGCTACCGCCGAAGACGGTTCATTAGCTCAATTACGCTACGTTATTTCTAAAACGGATACGCTATTCGTCACACTTAATGACGAAGGCCAATACGACACCTCAATTGACAGCAAAGAAATAGAAACACTGAGCAAAACAGCCGGTGGGGAAATTTCAAGTAGCTTTTGGACCTCTGCAATTGCAGCAGGTTTAAGTGAACGCCAAATCATGAACTTTGCCGATATATTTGGTTGGGACGTCGATTTTGCTAACGACATTCGCAAGGGTGATGAATTTGGCTTAATTTATGAGTCTCATTTTGTTGACGGTGAGTTTATTGGCACCGGTAAAATTATTGCCGCTGAATTTATAAACCAAGGTGAGCGTTACACCGCTATTCGTCACACAGACGGTAACTTTTACACCCCTGAAGGCCGTAGTATGAAAAAAGCCTTTTTGCGTGCGCCTGTTAATTTCAAATATATTAGTTCAAGCTTTAACCCTCGCCGCCTACACCCTGTTACAGGACAAGTGAAAGCACATCGCGGCATTGATTACGCTGCACGCACAGGCACGCCAGTTGTATCATCGGGTAATGGTAAAGTAATTAAAGCAGGCTATAGCAAATATAATGGTAATTACGTATTTATTAGCCATGGTACTCAATATGTTACTAAGTACTTACACCTTAACAAGCGCTTAGTCAGAACAGGGCAAAAGGTAAAACAGGGAGAAAAAATAGGTACTGTTGGCTCAACTGGTCGTGTAACCGGTGCGCATTTACATTATGAGTTTTTGGTTAACGGCGTTCACCGTAACCCTAAAACCGTAAAACTACCTAAGTCTGAACCATTACCTCGTTCAGAGCTTGCTAAATTTAAGCCTATTGCTGATAACTTTATCGCGCAACTAGAGCGTAATCGTGAGCTACAACTAGCACTTAGATAACCACTTCACTGATTAAATAAAAAAGCCTTTGTTGGGGTTACCCGCAAAGGCTTTTTTGTGTGTGATATTTAAGTTTCAATCTTAATTTACAAGTACATAAATTAGCTGCACAACCAAAGATATCATGACTAATGGCCAAATATACTTGCTGTATTTGGTAGCACCCTCTAGCCCCATTTTACTTTGGTACTTTTCTAGCAAAGGAATAATGATCACCAAAGCAATCACTAAGCTAATTAAAATGACAAATATATTCATATCAACACCTTTGTATTATACCAATTCGTTTAAATAATATTGAAACGGGTATTAACTTACGGCAAAGCGCAGCCTTTCGCGCTAATATATAACTCATACCAATGCTCTCGACTTAAGTTAATATTAATTGCATCACTCGATGCCTTAATACGATCTACATTAGTTGTGCCTATAATTGGCTGAATCGATGCAGGATGGCGAAGTAGCCATGCCAATACAATAGCTTCTGCACTTGTGCCATATAAAACGGCAAGCTTACTAACTAAAATACTCGTGTTTACATCCGCTTGTGACGCTTTTGATAGGTCACCGCCTGAGTATAAACCTTGGCACAAACTGCCCCAACTCTGAATTTGAATGTCATGCTCACGACAATACTCAACACACCCTGGGGTAAAGTTAATATCTTTACCATCGGCATTACCTACATAAATGCCCTCATCAACCCACTGATGTTTTTGTAAACTGGCCTCTATTTGATTTGCCACAATTGGCATATCTAAAGCGCGCTGCAAAAACCTTATTTGATGTTGAGACATATTAGAAACTGCAAAATGACGCACTTTGCCACTTTCTTTTAAACAGCTAAATATTTGCGCAACTTCCTCCACCTCCATTAATGGATCGGGGCGATGCAACATAAGCACATCTAAGTAGTCGGTATTTAATCGTTTAAGTGAGCCCTCAACAGAACGCTCAATCCAATCAGCAGAAAAATCATAACGCTGCGGGTTTTTCTCATCAGCAAAGCGAATACCACACTTAGACTGAATATACATTTGTTCTCTGAGCTCAGGACGCTCAGCCAACGCTTTACCAAAAACGTGCTCAGCTTTGCCTAAGGTATAAATATCAGCGTGATCAAAAAAGTTAATCCCGCTTTCAAATGCTGCGTCTATGCATGAATGAGCTTGCTTTAAGTGCCCACTGTTGATGGCGTCTTTATTCCAAGCACCTCCTAAACCCATACAACCAAATACAAGCTTACTAACCTTGGGTAAATATTTTGCCAGCGGAGTGTGTAACATTTGACAGCCCTTTTAAAAAATGAAGAGTGATTACTTTAAACAAAAAACCCTATACAAGAAACCGCTTAATCTAAAACATTAAATTTTAGGCAAAAAAAAGCGCAGTAAACTGCGCTAATGGTTGGATTAAATATTACTAGCCAACAAGTGCTAATAAAATACCTGCAGCAACAGCACTTCCCAGTACGCCAGCTACATTAGGCCCCATGGCATGCATCAGTAAAAAGTTGTGCGGGTTATTTTCAAGACCGACTTTATTAACTACACGAGCCGCCATAGGCACAGCGGATACACCCGCAGCACCAATTAATGGGTTTATGGGGGTTTTTGAAATTTTATTTAAGCCTTTTGCCATAAATACACCTGAGGCCGTACCAATAGCAAACGCCATTGCGCCCAGCACTAAAATACCAATGGTTTCCACTGTTAAGAACTGCTCGGCAGCAAGCTTAGAGCCTACCGCTAGTCCTAGAAATATGGTGGTTATATTAATAATTTCGTTTTGAGCACTGTTACTTAGCCTATCGACCACACCCGACTCACGCATTAAGTTACCTAAACAAAACATACCAACCAGTGGAATGGCGGCTGGTAAAAAGAGCGCAGTTAAAGTGAGTACCATCAGCGGAAAAATAATTTTTTCCTTTTTTGATACTTTACGCAGTTCTGGCATTTGAATTTTACGTTCTTCAGGCGTTGTAAACGCACGCATGATAGGCGGCTGAATAATAGGAACCAACGCCATGTACGAGTACGCAGCCACTGCTATAGCACCTAATAAATCAGGTGCCAGCTTTGACGCTAAAAAGATAGCGGTTGGCCCATCAGCGCCACCAATAATGGCAATTGCTGACGCATCTTGTAAACTAAACTCAAACCCTGGAATAAAGTTAAGTAAAATAGCCCCAAATAAGGTAGCAAAAATACCAAACTGCGCCGCAGCACCTAATAACAACATACGCGGATTTGCAATTAAGGCACTAAAGTCAGTGAGCGCGCCCACTCCCATAAATATTAATAACGGAAAAATTCCGGTATCAATACCTACATAGTAAACATAATAAAGTAAGCCACCAGGGTCAGATAAGCCCGCCACAGGAATATTAGTTAAAATAGCCCCAAAACCAATGGGCAGTAATAGTAGCGGCTCAAAGTTTTTAACTATAGCTAAAAATAATAACAAACAACCAACGGCAATCATGATCAGCCCAGGAAATGTAAAGTTAGCAATGCCTGTGGCATGCCAGAGGTTTAAAATACCATCCATCCTCTAATTACTCCTTAAGCTAATGCAATCATTGCATCGCCGGTTGACACTGAATCACCTTCAGAGACAAGCACGTCTGCAATTGTACCGGTATGCATGGCGCGTACTTCGGTTTCCATTTTCATGGCTTCCATAATAATCACCACATCACCTTCATTGACTACCTGACCTGGCTTTACTTTAATTTTAAAGATATTACCGGCAAGTGGCGCATTAAGAGTTTCACCTGAAGCAACTGATGCCGACTGTGGAATATGCTCAGAGTCTTTTAGCGTCACCTCTTTAAGCTCACCGCCTTGAGCAACCACGACATCGTATACTTTGCCATCTACTTTAACGCTGTATTGCTCAGCCTTAACGCCTTTATTGTTTGCCGCTGATTTTTCAGGTGCTTTATTGGAGCTATCATCAGCGCTAGGAACAGGTTCAAATGCGTCAGGGTTATTGCGGTTTTTAATAAACTTCAAACCAATTTGTGGGAATAAGGCATACGTGAGCACATCATCAATTTGCTCATCAGCAAGCGTTAAGCCTTGCTCTTGCGCAAGTTTACTTAATTCAGCCTCAAGCGTTTCAAGTTCAGGTTTGATCACATCTGCAGGGCGACAGGTAATTGCTTCGCTGCCATCAAGTACACGCTCTTGTAACTCTTTATTCATAGGAGCAGGTGTTGAACCATACTCACCTTTTAATACGCCAGCGGTTTCTTTGGTGATGGTTTTATAGCGCTCGCCAGTAAGCACATTAAGTACTGCCTGAGTACCAACAATTTGCGAGGTCGGTGTAACTAATGGAATAAAGCCCAAATCCTCACGCACCCGTGGAATTTCAAGTAATACTTCGTTTAGTTTATCAGCAGCGCCTTGCTCTTTAAGCTGATTTTCCATGTTAGTTAACATACCACCTGGCACTTGGGCTAATAAAATTCGGCCATCAACACCTTTTAAACTGCCTTCAAACGCAGCGTACTTTTTACGTACGTCTCTAAAGTAAGCTGCAATTTCTTCAAGGTGGTTTAAATCAAGCCCAGTATCACGCTCAGTACCTTCCACGATTGCAGCAATTGTTTCAGTTGCTGAATGACCATAAGTCATACTCATAGACGATACAGCCGTATCGAGCATATCAATACCGGCATCAATCGCTTTTTGATACGTTGCGGTACTTAAACCCGTTGTTGCATGACATTGCATGGCAATAGGAATTGAAACCGTTTCTTTTAAGCCTTTAATCAGTTTTTCTGCATCGTAAGGCTTAAGCAATCCCGCCATATCTTTAATACAAATTGAATGACAACCTAATTCTTCAAGCTGCTTAGCAAGTGTTAGCCACATATCCAATGTGTGTACTGGGCTTACCGTGTAAGAAATCGTACCTTGGGCATGCGCGCCTACTTTAACCGCCGCTTTTATGGCAGTTTCTAAGTTACGTACATCATTCATGGCATCAAAAATACGAAATACGTCTACGCCATTTTTGTGTGCGCGCTCAACAAACTTTTCAACAACATCATCAGCATAATGGCGATACCCCAATAAGTTTTGACCGCGAAGTAACATTTGCTGGGGTGTATTTGGCATCACCTTTTTAAGCGCGCGAATACGCTCCCACGGATCTTCGCCTAAATAACGAATACATGAGTCAAAGGTAGCCCCACCCCAAGACTCTATAGACCAATAACCTGCGTCATCAATTTTTTTTGCAATAGGTAACATGTCGTCTAATCGCATGCGGGTAGCTAAAAGCGACTGATGTGCGTCTCGAAGTACGAGTTCTGTTATTTTTAATTTAGCCATTGGTATGCTCCTCTAATTATTATTTGTTTTGTACTGAGCAATGGCAGCACTAATTGCAGCGATGTGCTCATTTGGCACACCTTGAGATTTAAAAGATGGTGTTCTCTGTGATACTTCAAGTTCTGGCTGAGAAAATTTGCTAGCCAGCTTAGACATAACTGTCACTGCACCAATCAATAAAGAAAGAAATACAAACACCCCCACCATACCGGTTAGCATTAAATTGCCTGCAGTTGTGAGCAAAGCCCCTATATCCATAATTCTCCCCTGTTCAAAACTGAATACATAAAAAGTCAGTTTATTTAAATAAATATTCACCAATAGTAACAAAAACTATTCTCTTGTCTACACATTGTAAATTGGTAAAACCAATTAATCTAAAAGTAACATATCACCAATAAGGTTAACACCACCTAAAATAGCTTATTTAACCTATATATATAGATGGTAAAAATGTTCGTTATAAACAAAGAATATATAAAAACCCTAATATTCTGTAAAAACACATAAAAATATACCTAATGAGCTAATCCACTAAAAACTGCCAAAGCAAATGTTAATTGGTCTTACCAAAATAACGACTGTAAAAACTATTTATTATCTCATCAGACACCACTGTGAATAAGTTACAGATAAAACCGTAAAAATTACCAACCTAATATAAAGCCAAACTCAAAAAGATAAGTTAAACCGTTGATTAAAAACAAAATAAAATACTGGCATATTACTCGCTTATATAAAAACAACACTTTAACACTTAGATAAATCAAGGAGATGACAATGTTACGCTGGACAATTACATTTTTGGTGATCGCACTAATCGCAGCCGTTTTAGGATTTGGTGGTATTGCAGGGGCCGCAGCAGGAATTGCTAAGATCATATTTTTTATCTTTTTAGTTTTACTGGTTATTTCACTTGTCTCTGGCGCCTTACGTGGTAAAAGCCCCAGGTAGATAAGAAACAACGAACTTTTTTAAATTTATATACAAGGAATTACATTATGAAATCATCAACACTTAAAGCAGCTGCTATTGGCCTATTCGCAAGTGCATTTATTATGGGTTGTGAAGACAATCATGCAGAAGAAGCCGGTGAACGCATCGACGAAGCCGTGACAGATGTTCAAAATAAAGTAGAAGATGCCTGTGAAGAAGTAAAAGAAGGTGTCAACGCTGAAGAAACAAATTGCTAATTCAGCCCCTTTTTAAAAAGCGACCATTTGGTCGCTTTTTTTTGTGTTTAGTATTAGTCGCCAAGTTGCTACCCATTAATTATAAACTCTGAACTATTAATTCTTTTTAAGCTGCGCATTTGCCACATAGCTTGCTAAAATGATAAAAAATAGCTTTTAAGTATAGATGCATGGTATTTACGACAACCTATAAACTCGATAAACCTTACTTTTATGAATGCTTCGACCAATCGCTGCCTTATAGTAAACGCACGCAACCTAAATATTTTTTATTAGCACTGCTTGTTGTATTGGGATTATTTGGTATTTATGGTTTAGGAGATCATTACCTAGGTACATTTTTGCTGATGCTAGCCCTACTCGAATGCATCGCCTTTTACTATCGCCGCCCATGGTGGGTTACCAGGCAAATGCTAAGCAGAGCGTCTGGTTCTGAAGTCACTCTCACCTTCGACGAAGACGGAATAAAATCAACCAATCATTACAAAAATTACCAGTTAGCTTGGCACGACATTAACGAAATTATTACCACCGATTGCGGGCTACTGTTAAAAAGCAAAAGCGGTATGCAATACATTTCTAAGGCAATACTCGACGAAGAAACGATTGATTTTATAAACAAAAAAGCCACTCAATGAGTGGCTTTTACAAATGTCATAGTTATATTAACTAGCACATTTTATACTATGTTGATTAAGCATTGCCCGGATTAGGGTTAGACTTTTCAGCTTGTATGCGCATGTAAATTTCTTCACGATGAACTGATACGTCTTTAGGTGCGTTAACACCGATACGAACTTGATTTCCTTTAACACCTAGAACAGTAACGGTTACTTCGTCACCAATCATAAGGGTCTCGCCTACTCTACGAGTTAGTATTAGCATTCTCTTGCTCCCATGTTCCAATAAAATTATAAGATTCCGCACAAACATTTTAATTAAAATTAGACTAAAAAGTAAGTAAAAACTCTCAATCTATTCATTTTCTGTTAAAAATGTCTTATGTAATGCACGAACAGCCAGCTCTAGGTATTTTTCATCTATTAAAACTGAAATTTTAATTTCTGAGGTGGCAACAAACATCACATCAATGTTTTCTTGTGCTAGCGAATCAAAAAATAAACTCGCTACCCCGGAATGAGATTTCATCCCCATACCCACCGCTGACACTTTCGCCACATTGGTCAATCCGTCAATTGCCTGTGCGTCAAATTGCTGTTGCTCAGCCGTTAACAAATCAAGTGCGTTTAAGTAATCATTTAAATGCACAGTAAAAGCATAGTCGACTTTTTCAACTTTATGATTAATTTGATTAATCATATCTATTTCGATGCCATTATCAGCAAAAAGTTTCAAAACTTTTGCAAGATGTTTGGTGCCTTGCGGCATTCCATGCACCTTAATTAAGCACTCATCTCGATTAAATGCAATACCCGATACGACATTGCTTGTCACGACGCTCTCCTCAAAACTAATTAACGTGCCTTCATCGGGTTTAAAGCTAGATAACACCCGCAGAGGAACATTGTGTTTACCAGCAGATTCTACAGAGCGAATATGTAACACTTTAGCGCCTAAACTTGCCAGCTCAAGCATTTCAGCAAAGGTGACATGACTTAAACGTCGTGCGTTAGGTTCCACACGCGGGTCTGTAGTATATACGCCATCAACATCGGTATAGATCTGACACTCATCGGCTTTTATTGCACCAGCAATTTCAACCGCTGAGGTATCGGTGCCACCTCGGCCAAGCGTGGTCACGTTGCCCTCAATATCGCGCCCCTGAAAGCCGGCAATAATAGCAATACGGTTATGCTCAAGTTCATGTTTTAAACGCGTTGCCGCAACTTCTTCTACACGGGCTTTACCGAACATGTTATCGGTTAATATATTCACTTGATCGGCTAGTAAGCTTACCGCTGAATGGCCGCGTTTAATAATGGCCATCGCTAATAAAGCAATAGAGACTTGTTCACCGGTACTCAGTAATACATCGAGTTCACGACTACTCGGGCGAGAGTCGATTTGTTTGGCAAGATTAATTAAGCGATTGGTTTCTCCCGACATTGCCGAAAGCACCACCACCACTTGGTGGCCTTGTTGCTTGGTTTTAACAACAAGGTCGGCGACCGCTTCAATACGCTCTATTGAGCCTACCGAAGTGCCGCCAAATTTTTGAACTATAAGTGCCACTTAAGCTTAAGTACGCTCAGTTAACCAAGCTGTTACGCTATCAAGTGCTGCAGTTAAATTTTGTGGCTCAGAACCACCCGCTTGCGCCATATCTGGACGACCGCCGCCTTTACCACCGACTTGGCCTGCCATGTGATTAACTAACTCACCCGCTTTTACTTTGCCAGTTAAGTCTTTAGTTACACCCGCAATTAGGCTTACTTTGTCGCCGCTGGCAACACCTAAGGCAATAACACCTGAGCCAATTTTATTTTTAAGGTCATCAACCATACCGCGAAGCGCTTTTGATTCTGTGCCCTCAACGTTGGCCACTAACAATTTAACCCCGTTAATTTCAACCACTGAATCAAGTAACGATGCACCTGCCGCACTGGCTAGTTTATCGTTAAGCTGGGCAACTTGTTTTTCAAGCCCTTTCGACTTTTCAAGCAAGGCAGTTACTTTTTCAAGCACTGACGCATTGTCACCTTTTACAAGCGCTGCAACATCAGCTAATTGTTGCTCTTGCTCGCTTACATAAGCAATTGCCTCTGCACCTGTTACCGCTTCAATTCGACGAACACCAGCAGCAATACCGCTTTCAGATACAATTTTGAATAAACCAATGTCACCCGCACGCTCTACGTGTGTACCACCACAAAGCTCGATTGAGTAATCACCAATAGTCACAACGCGTACTTCGTCATCGTACTTTTCGCCAAACAGCGCCATTGCACCTTTTGCTTTAGCATCATCAATTGCCATTAGCTCAGTGTTAAGAGCAAAGTTACGACGAATTTCGTCATTCACTACGCGCTCAATTTCGCGCAGTTCTTGTTTGGTCACCGCTTCAAAATGTGAGAAGTCAAAACGCAGACGATCTGACTGCACAAGTGAGCCTTTTTGCGATACGTGCTCACCTAAAAGCTGACGCAGTGCTTCATGCAAAATATGCGTAGCGGTGTGGTTTTTCTTAATACTGTCACGGCGCGCATCGTCAATAGTCGCATCCACTTTATCGTTAACGCCAATACGCCCTTGAACTGTTCCATGGTGAGCAAAAGCATTACCCAGTTTAGTGGTATTAGTCACCACAAACTCACCGCCGGCTACTGTGATTGTTCCGCTATCACCAATTTGGCCGCCTGATTCAGCGTAAAACGGAGTACGGTCTAAAACAATAATACCTTGTTGACCATCTTCAAGTAATGATACAGCTTCGCCACCGGCAAAAATTTCTACCACTGTGCCGCTGTAATGAGTGCTATCGTAGCCTTTAAAGTCAGTGTGCTTGTCTGATTTTAATTGGTCATTGTAATCAGCCCCAAACTTACCCGCTTGTTGCGCAGTTTTACGTTGTACTGCCATGCATGCTTCAAAACCTTGATGGTCAATCGTCATCTGGCGCTCACGCGCAACATCGGCTGTTAAATCAGCAGGGAAACCATAGGTATCGTAAAGCTTAAATACTAAGTCACCCGGGATCACATCCCCGGTTAAATCACTTAAGCTTTCTTCTAAAATAGCTAAACCACGCTCAAGCGTTTTACCAAACTGCTCTTCTTCAATACGTAGTACTTTTTCAATAATTTCTTGTTGCTTAGCAAGCTCTGGGTACGCTTGACCCATTTGCTCAATAAGTGCAGCAACCAATTTATAGAAAAACGCGCCTTTAGCACCTAACTTATTACCGTGACGTACTGCACGACGAATAATACGACGCAATACATAACCACGGCCTTCATTTGATGGCATAACCCCATCTGAAATTAAAAATGCACACGAACGAATATGATCCGCTACCACGCGAAGTGATTTATCATCCATATCTTGTGCATTGGTAACGCTTGCAGCGGCCGCAATTAAGCCTTGGAATAAGTCGATTTCGTAGTTTGAATGCACACCTTGTAAAATAGCTGAAATACGCTCAAGGCCCATACCTGTATCAACAGATTGCTTAGGAAGTGGCTCCATAGTCCCGTCGCTTTGACGGTTGTATTGCATAAATACTAAGTTCCAAATTTCAATGAAACGGTCACCATCTTCTTCAGGTGTGCCCGGAGGACCGCCCCAAATATGCTCGCCGTGATCATAAAATATTTCAGAACATGGACCACAAGGACCCGTATCACCCATAGACCAAAAGTTATCGCTAGTTGCAATACGAATAATACGATCTTCAGGTAAGCCTATATCGTTAGCCCAGTAGCCAAAGGCTTCTTCGTCATCATGGTAAATAGTTACTAACAGCTTTTCTTTTGGTAGTTTTACAACCTCAGTTAAAAACTCCCACGCAAATTTAATTGCATCTTGCTTAAAGTAATCACCAAAGCTGAAATTACCTAGCATTTCAAAAAAGGTATGATGACGTGCTGTATAACCTACGTTTTCTAAATCGTTATGTTTACCACCAGCGCGCACACAACGCTGCGAACTGGTTGCGCGTGTGTAAGGGCGGCTTTCAGCGCCTAAAAATACATCTTTAAATTGCACCATACCGGCATTATTAAATAACAACGTGGCATCGTTACCCGGTATAAGCGAACTAGAAGGAACAACTTGGTGTTGCTTGCTGGCAAAAAAGTCTAAAAACTGTTGCCTAATTTGTGCGGTAGTCATGTGCTGCATGTGAAAGTCTCACCTGTATTTACTGTGCTTGCATTGCAAAATTTATTTGATCATAGCTAAATCCTCGATACATTAAGTAGCGCACGCGCTTAGCTTTTTCTTTGTACTCGAGGTTTGCCGGTGTCGTTGAATATTTTTTGTTGTACGCTTCCTGCGCGAGCTCAAACCAATCTATTTCCAGCTCTTCAATCACTGTTTCAAGCAGTGCTCTATCAATCCCTTTACTCATGGCCTCACTTTGAATTCGCTTTAAGCCATGGCATTTAAATATGTGCTTTCTTACAAACCCTTCACAGTAACGCTGCTCGTTAATAAAATTGTGCTTTTCGCACCAATCAAGCAGGTTTTCTATGAACTCGTCGCTTGCTTCTCTTTGCTGTAACTTTTGGGTTAACTCTCGGCGCGAATACTCTTGCCTTCCTAGTAACCAAAGCACATAGTTTTTTAACTTTTGTTTTAACGTATCATCCATTAAGCGTCAAAGCGCCCGCTTTGCTCGCTACTTAAAGGCTTAATGTTACTGTCATCACTTGGTGGCACAACGGGCATAAAAATAGCCTGATAAGAAACAAAGAAACTAATGTAGCAAATTGGCATTAAAATCAACAGCGGTAGTAGCGATAAGAACATCGACACCACTATTAATAATGCGCAAATAATACCATAAACACTCAGTGGTAAAATATTATAATAAAACACCATAAACGAACTTTTTAAGGCATTTAAAATACGTTGTTCTTTATTAAAGTAAACCAGCGGTACCGCATAGGCAAACGAAGTAAAGTATATCGACAGCGCAATTAAAAACAGTGCCACATTGGCAAACGAAATACTCTCAAGCATTTGGCTAATTGCTGTATTAGGGTCTAAGTCAGGCTGCGTCATAACCGCCATCGCATTGGAAAATAACCCATTGGCGAGCAGCGCAATTAAAATACCGGCACCCATTTGATAAAGCGCTAAGCGAAATAAGCCTAAGCGATTTCCTTTTGCTGAAAAGGGTTTCAAAATGTCGGCTAACATAATTTTTCCGCCTTGCTGCTTGGTAAGCACGGCTTGATAAAAACCAGCGGTTAAAAATGGTGTAGCCAATGCTGCGACTATTTGTAATAACGGCAAAAATAAAGACAACAAGCCAACAATGCCAATAAACAAGTGCATAAAGATAAAGGTTAATGGCTGAGTTTTGAAAATTAGCCAACCCGCTTTAAACCATTTTAATGCCGCATCCGCTTTAAAAATTCGTAATTGTGTAGACATACTTGCTCTTAATTAAAACAAAACACGCCGAGTATAACTCGGCGTTGGTTGGTATTACAGAGGTGGTGGCGATAAATGCCGTTAATATTAGGGTCTGTTGCCCTTTACGGATTAAAATTTGTTCAAACTAGGGGCGATTTAATCGCGGCGCGAGGTTTGTAACCTAGTGGGCTAAGTCAAAACCGAGCAACAAAGAGTAAATCGCCCCTAGGCAGAACCCTTCGGGCAGCGCCTGTTTGGCATTGATGCTGCGTTATCGCCTATTTATGGGGAATAACCACACCACATAGGCTCTGCCTTGCCTAAATACCAAACAGACTGCTGCAAATTTAACCTTGAAAGGTCAACAGACCCTAAGGTTTTTTAATTTTCTTAATATCTAGCATATGAGAGCCATGCTTAATTTTAGTCTCTAAATACGCCTTGTTACCTGAAAGCCCAGCTTTAATGTGTGCATGAGTGCCCACAACAGAGTCCACCTCTATGCCAGCATCTTTTAATGCGTTAAGCTTTTTAGGATTGTTAGTCATTAATTTTACATGCTTTAAATTGAGCGCATTGAGCATTAATACAGCATCCGAAAAATCACGTAAATCATCAGCAAAGCCCAAATGATTGTTGGCCTCGTAAGTGTTCATACCTTGTGACTGCAGTACATACGCATCAATTTTATTGTATAAACCAATACCACGCCCTTCTTGGCGTAAATAAAGTAAAATACCGCCTTGTTCGTGCATCATTTCAATACACTCATTTAACTGCTCACCGCAATCACAACGTGACGAGTGAAACACATCACCGGTTAAGCATTCAGAGTGCATACGAATAAGCGGAACATCTTGCTCGGTATCGGCGTTTTTAAACACTAACGCAACATGCTCTTGGCCATCTTTTAAGCCACTAAAGGAAATAATTTCTGCAGGAATATCACTATTTTTGCCAACATTAAGCTGGACTCTTGCTCTTACTTGCGCCACGACCAATCCAAATATTAAAAAACTACGACACGATAAAGTGATAATATCACAAAATAGGTTAAATACACCGTAGTACAAGACTGTTTATGGCAAATATATGGCGACGGTAGCGACTATTTTCAATCTTAAACCGCAAATATATTACTAGCGAGCGTTTACCTTGATTTACCTAAAGTGATGACATATACATAAGGATTTGCTAATTTGTTATCGACAAATAATAGGGATCATTATGAAACTAAACAAACTTGCATTACTGATGGGCTTAAGTTTATCTTTATTAAGCACCACGTCATTTGCCGAGCAAGCAAATAACGCTCAAACCGTTTTCAACGACGCGTATCAAAATTATTTAAATGCGATTAAAACCAAAGAAAATGTGCATCAAGCCGCGGAGCAGGCTTACACATCAGGTAAAACTGTTTACGGTGAAAATGCTGATAACACCGCAAACTTAGCGATTAACTATGCAAAATCAATTAATCGATACGGTAAACAGTGGATTGAAAAGCGTTTTTCGCTCTATCAACAAGCCTATACTATTTTAGTTAATAACCATGGTAAGCAATCGCCTGAAACCATTGATGCTTTAGTCGGTATGGCTAGTTTTGCCCCTTCTGCTCAAAAAGCGGATTATTATTTAGAGCAAGTGATAGCAATCGCAAACACACAAAACAACCCTAAGTTTGTGGCTGATATGAAACTAGAAGCGGCAACCATACTAGCTAATAAATTCAGCTATGAAAAATACCGACAAGCTAAAAACTACCTAGAAGAAGCCGATGAGTATTATCTGGCTAACTTACCTAAAAACTCAGTTGAACAAATAAAAGCTGATTTTTTAATGGCGTCATTTGCGGAAGGTCGAAAAAGATACGATCAAGCAATAGAACGACTTAACCGTGTAGTAAATGTGTTTGATGAAAGCTTAAGTTACGATCACAACGCCGAGCTTACCGCACACTCAAGGTTAATTGGCTTGTATGAAAAACAAGGCAAAAGTGATGAAGCCACCAAACACTGCATCGCGATTGCTAAAATGGTGCCGTGGAAAGAAAGCCAAGAACAAACGCCGCTATACCGCGTTAACCCTAAATACCCTAAAAACAAGGCGCGATTTAGTAAAGATGGCAGTGTAGTTATGGAGTTTGAAGTAGATGAGTCTGGCTTTGTAAAAAATCCGCAAGTAATTAGTTCTGAAGGTGGCGTGGCCTTTGAAAAATCGGCAGTAGAAGCATTAGCGCAATGGCGTTATGCACCTAAGTTTGAACATGGAAAAGCCGTTGCAGCAACTTCCAAAGTACAGCTCGACTTTAAAGTAAACCGTTAATAACATACCAAAGGCGCGTTGAGCGCCTTTTTAGTTTATTCTACTTTAACTTAGCTAAAATGTTATCGCTGGCGGCCTCTATTAAATCAAGTACCTTTTCAAAGCCATCATCACCGCCATAGTAAGGATCGGGAATTGCGCTTTGTGTTTGCTCGCCATACTCTAAAAATAACGCCAACTTATATTGCAAATGCTCGGGGCAGCGTGCGGTTAGATCCGTCAGGTTTTGTTTATCGGCTGCTAAAATTAAATCAAACTCGCTAAAATCACTACTGCGCACCTTGCGTGAAAAAATACCTTTAAAACTATAACCACGTTTCTCGCCAGCTTGCATAGAGCGTTTATCTGGCGGATTACCTTCATGATGACCAATAGTCCCAGCCGAGTCCACTAGCAAATCAATGCCTAACTCTTTAGCGCGAGCTTTTAATACCGCCTCAGCCGTCGGTGAGCGACAAATATTACCCAAACAAACAATCAGTACTTTTTTCAATGATAGCTCCTTTATTGTTTAAGATTTTGTAAAATAAGCGACATTCCAGTCACCAACATTAAAAAGCTACTTAAGCGAGGCTAATATTTTTTGCTCGCCTTCAAGCATTGTGTGCATGGCAGTACCCTGTTTTACACGGCTATGCAATGCTGCAAGATTTGGCCAGCGCGACTCATCAAGTTGCTCACCACCATGCTCCATATTCATTAACTGGCAGCTCACAGCAATGTCGGCAAGGGTTAAGCTCTCGCCAACAAAAAACTCGTTATCCCCTAAATAATCTTCTAAATAATCAAATAAAGGCGGTAGTTTTTCATTTAATGCACTTTGCACTAAGGCTTCATCGGTTGGCTTTTGCATTGTGGGGGCAATAATACGTTGCTGAAACACCGTAAATGTTGCAAAAGGAGCCAGCTCGTAATCTGCGTATTTTTCTAACCAGCGAACGGCTGCACGTTGCTCTATAGTATCACCGATTAAAGACGCTGAATTAGGGTGTTTTTCATCAAGATATTGGCAGATAACGCTAGAATCCGCCAAACTTAACTCGTCGTCTTTTAGCGCCGGAATTCGCCCTAGAGGGTTGAGTTCTAAAAACCAATCAGGTTGATTAAACGGCGAGACTATTTCGAGTTTATAGTCGAGTTGTTTATGCGCTAAACATACACGCACTTTACGTACATAGGGAGAAAGCGGGACACCATAGAGAATTATGCTCATTGTGATTCCTATAAATTAAAACTGCTTTAAAATTGCGTCATCGTAGTCATCGGCATTAAGAGTTAAATTATATTTAGCCGCAACGCTATCTAACTCGGCTTGTTTAATCGCTAAATCATCCATGGTGATGGTGTTATCGTCAAGCTGCCATAACAAGCGTGAACCTGCATAACTATAGTGAATGGCTAATAGCGCATCAGGATTACCTTCACGTCCCGCCGCTTTAAGCTTTGCCATCTTGCGGGTAATTTTATTAAGCGCTTGTTTAAGCTCCCATACATACACCACCTCGGTCATAAAAGGATGTGTACGGTATTTATTTAACAACCAGCCAATACCAATACTAGTAACAATAACGCCTAATAAGTTCCAATGAAAATGACTACCACTTTCATCGGGGAATAATGCAATAAGCGTTTGTGAAATAGCTAAACTACCAATCGCTAAGCTTGCGGCACAACCGACTATAACGCGGTTTAAATGTTTACGATAACGAGCTTTATCTATTTGAATAAGTTGCATAGTTGCCTAAAATTAAAAAACTAAAAAATACACAGCCACCATTGTAGCTAAACCCACCACAGAGTTTCGACTCTTTTTAATAAAATACCCGTAGTTTTTGATTTAACGCCGGTTTTATACTGCTTGCAACATAAAACCAACCAACGATTTTATTTGCACCCACTTATTAGGCATAGGATAGTAGACAACAAATACGACTCAGTTTAGGACCATCATGATAAAAACACTGATTGCTGCAAGCTTAATTTTTTCTTCTTCTAATGCGTTAGCTAATTTAAACACACCGCTAACTTCAGAAGAATTGCGAATTGAAAAAGCCAGCCAAGCGATACCTAGCGTGCTAAGCGCTTTTGCCAGCGAAGTTAATCAATTTGAGCAGCAATTCAAGTCACTCTCAAGCTATGCACAAGCCGTAGATGCCGTTAATGACTACTCAAAACGATTATGGTTTAGTGCAAAAAAACGCATCGCTACAACGCAAAACTTAGATGATCGCGCACTTTACTGGGCTCGCTTACAATCAAGCAAAATTATTCGCACCACAAAGCCTGCATTTTCGCTGAGCGCGGCGCAGCAAACAGTGTTATTAACACTTTTAGAGAATGGCAGCCGGGGTCGCACCGATCTTAGCTACTCACAAAACACCTCTAAAAAAATATTATTGACTGGATTTGACCCGTTTTTACTTGATAGAAATATAAACCAAAGCAACCCATCGGGTGTTGCAGCACTGCTTCTTGATGGCCAAGTCATTAACTATAAAGGTATTAGTGCTGAAATAAACACAGTGATGGTGCCTGTGCGTTATGAAGACTTTGATCACGGTATTATAGAATCCTTACTTGCCCCTTATTACGCACTTAATAATGTTGATATGGTGGTTACCGTTAGTATGGGTAGTAAAGACTTTGACCTTGAGCGCTTTCCAGGTAAGCGCCGCAGTGTAACAGCCCCCGACAACGCCAATATAGTGTATGGAGGTACCAAAACAGCGCCGCTCATTCCAAGTTTAAACGACCGCCCATTACCCGGTACTGAGTTTGTAGAATTTAGCTTACCTGTTAGCGCTATGCTAAAGGCAAAAGGCCCTTTTGCGATTAATGATAATCATCATGTTATTACCTTAAAAAAAGACTTTGAGCCTAATAGTTTCGATGAATTAAAAGACGCTATTGCAGTGCGAGGCGGTGGCGGTGGTTATTTGTCTAACGAAATTTCGTATCGCAGTATTCGCCTGCGAAATCAGCTAAATTCAGATATTCCGACAGGACATATTCACACCCCACGAATTGCTCAGTTTGAACCCGAAACTGAAGCTAAAATAGTAAAGCAAATTCAAACTATGTTAGAGCGCAGTTTAGTCGCACTCTAACATCGTTTGCTTTTTCAACTTCAACGTTAGAACGACTATTAATTAATAAACGTAGGAGCACTTAAATGCTTTTACGTTTTTTTGCTTTAAACCGCTAAAAAAGCATGCTGAAATTACATTAAAATTGAAAGCGCTCTGTATCAATCTCGGCTATTTTATAATAAAAACTCATTACTTTAATTATTAACTAGATCTTCACAAATTGTGTTCTATGCTCATTTGAGGTACAAACCTTATTACAGGGACATAGTAATGCTCACAATTAACCACTTTTTTAATTCATTAAACTTAACAAAAAAACTTATCTCCGCCTTTTTAGTTGTTGCCCTAGTGCCAATAACAATAATTATTATTGTCGCAATTAATACAGCTTCAAACTCGATGACAGAACAGGTTTATTCGCGTTTAGACGCTGTGAGTAAAGTAAAACAAAGCGCTGTTAAACGCTATTTTAACAACATTGAAAAAAAGCTTAATGCGCTGCAAGCAAATCCAGAAATGGCCAATATTGCGACAAAGTTTATAGATGGATTTAATGATACCTCCCCTTCAACCTCATCAGAGTCTCTAAATCGCTTTTATAAAGAGTCTTTTGCTCCAAAATTTAAACAGCTAAACCCAACTGATACAGTTTCTTCATCTCTATTAAAGCAAATGAATCCAAAAAGTATTGAGCTGCAATCTCGTTATCTAGCTAATAACCCAAACCCAATCGGTGAAAAACAAAAACTAACCACCACAGAGCAATCAGACAGTTACGAGCAAGCGCACCGCCAATATCACCCTTATCTACGCGATATGACTAATATAAATAAGTTCTACGATATTTTCATTATCGACCCAGCAAATGGCAATATTGTTTACTCTGTTTATAAAGAAGTAGACTTTGCAACATCGCTGCAAACAGGCCCCTACGCTAAAAGTAATTTAGCGAACCTATTTAGACAATTAAAAGACAGCAGCAACCCACAAAAAATTGCTTTTGCAGATTATAAACAGTACTCCCCTTCATATAATGCCCCTGCAAGCTTTATAGGAAAGCCTATTGTTGTTGATGGTAAAACGGTTGCTATTTTAGCTGCCCAATTATCGATTGAAGATATTAATTCAATTATGAAAGAACGTGACGGGTTGGGCGAAAGCGGAGAAACCTACCTTGTTGGCCCTGAAGGGTTAATGCGCTCTGACTCTTATATTGATCCGAAAAATCACTCTGTAGAAAGCTCGTTTAGAAACCCAAATAAAGGCACTGTGAATACCTTATCTGTAATCAAAGCACTAAAAAATGAAAAAGGGCAGCATGTTATAAATGACTATAACAATGAAATGGTGCTCTCTGCATTTGCACCTGTAAATGTATTTAATGTTCGCTGGGCACTCATAGCAGAAATGGACGAACAAGAAGCTTTTGAGTCAATAACGACTCTTTCCCAACTACTCATTGTGATACTTTTTGTCACTATTTTTATTGTTACTATTGCCGCATATTGGTTTGCGCGAACACTCACGAAGCCAATACATGCATTGGCTGATACGATGAAAAAAGTGGAGCAACAAGGTGACTTTTCATTACGAGCAACTGTCTATTCAAGCGATGAAATAGGCGTTAGCACTCAAGCATTTAACACTCTTCTTGATGCTCTACAGTTATCTATTAGTGAAACAAATCGCGTTATGAACCAAATGGCTGCGGGTAAATTTGATCAACGTATTGAAGCACCATGTCGAGGAGAGTTAGCTACGTTAAAACAAGCAACCAACGATTGCGCAAGTTCACTAAACGGGGCAATAAACGAATTAAATAACATTGCGATTGCTATGGCTGACGGTCAATTTGATATTCAAATTAATGTCTCAATGTCAGGTGAATTAGGCACCTTAAAAAGTAATATTAACCAATCGCTTTCCTCAATAAACAACACAATGAATAGTATTGTCGATATTATGGCTAACGTAGAGCAAGGTAACTTTAAAGAGCAAATTACCTATCCAGCTAAAGGAAAACTTGCCCAGCTAAAAGACAGCGTGAATAACTCAGTGAATAGCTTAAGTATTGCCATAGATGGTATTAGTGACGTTATGAGTGCATTACGACAGGGCCAGTTTTCAGCGCAATTAGATGCTCCCTTAGCTGGACAGCTTGATATCTTAAAACAAGATATTAATTCCAGTATGGCTAATTTAAATAATGTAATGAATGAAATAGGTGAAGTCATGTCCTTTGTTAGTAAAGGTGACTTTAAAAAAATGATTAAAGGTGAAGCCAGCGGTCAACTTGAGCAGTTAAAAAGTAACATCAATACATCAATTACTGCTATTGATAATGCTCTAACTGAAATTTCATCAGTCATGCTAGCAATTAGTCAGGGGCGCTTTGATCATACTATTTCATCGACTATGACAGGCCAGCTAAATAGTTTAAAAACAGATATAAACCACTCGGTAACAAACCTTGAACATGTCATAAATGATCTTAATCAAGTAATGGCTGCAATGGCAAATGGCGATTTTTCTCATCAATTAAAACAACCATTGCAAGGCCAATTGGAAGATTTAAAAAATAATGTTAATGAGTCTACCTCATTAGTTTCATTAGCTATAAATGAAGTAAGTAGCGTTTTGTCAAACTTAGCTAAAGGTGACCTTACCAAAAATATAGAGGGGCAATATCAAGGCGTATTCAATACCCTTAAAAGCGACACCAACGCGACCATTGAGAAATTAACTAATGTCATTCAAGAAATTCAAGTATCAGCTGGCCAGGTTATGCAAAATGCAGGTGAAATAGCTTCAAGTAATACTGAAATAAGTAAACGCACAGAAGAGCAAGCAGCCAACCTTGAAGAGGCAAGCTCAAGTACTGAGCAAATGCTAGATGAGCTAACTAAAGTATCTGAACAATCAAAAAGTGCCGTGGCATTGGCAAGCAATGCAGAGCAAATTGCTGAAGAAGGAAATCGCTTATCAATACAAACCGTTAGCGCGATTGATGACGTGAATGAAGCCAGTAAAGACATTAACGAAATACTTACGGTTATTGACAACCTCGCTTTTCAAACAAACTTGCTATCACTTAATGCCGCCGTGGAAGCTGCTAGGGCTGGCGACCACGGAAGGGGCTTTGCCGTAGTTGCTAATGAAGTAGGTGATTTAGCGGGGCGTAGTGCTAAATCGGCAAAGCAAATAAAAAGTATTATTGTAAATAGTAATCAAAAAATAGCGCTTGGGACGGAATTAGCAGACACCTCAGGGAAGAAATTAAAACACATAATGCAAGCTGTTAGCGATGTTAATAAAAATATAATACATATAGCGCATTCAACCTCCGCACAAGAGCAAGCGATTAAAGAGGTTAACCTTGTTGTACAACGTTTAACCGGTTTAACCCAGGCAAACTCGGCTATTACAGAAGAAACAATGGCGGCAGCACGTCAAATGGCAGAACAAGCTACCGAGATGAGAGTGCAACTCAATTACTTTAATCTAAAAAAAGAGCAACAATAGACGAAAGGTGCAGCAAGTTATTTTGCTAACACGATGCTTTTTTAACTTAAGTAATTTGATAAGCCATTATTGAATAATGGCTCATCATAACGTTACGTTACTTTACCTGCTAAATTAAAACGTGGCTGAGTATATAGCTGGGTTTTAACCACCTCAGCCAAAATCGTGACCGCATTCCATATATCTTCAAATGAGGTATAAAGAGGTGTAAAACCAAAGCGTAATATATTGGGCGCACGAAAATCAGCAATAACCCCTTTTTCAATTAACGCTTGGCATATAGCGAACGCGTCTGTATGTGAAAACGCCAATTGGCTACCTCTTTGACAGGCATTTTCAGTAGAGCATAAACGCAAATCACTTAAGCATGAATGTGTTTGTAGCAATTTAGTAAATACCTCAGCGAGTGCAATCGACTTTTCTCTTATTTGTGAAATATCTATATCTTGCCATACATCAAGGGCGGCATCTAACGCACTCATAGCAATCACACTCGGTGTGCCACACAAATACTGATTTATATTATCAGCGCCCTGATATTCAGCATTAAAAGCAAATGGTTTAGCATGACCCATCCAGCCTGATAGTGGCTGCTTTACACTAGCCTGATGACGCTTTGCCACATATAAAAATGCAGGCGAGCCCGGGCCGCCGTTTAAGTATTTGTAGCCACAGCCAACAGCAAAATCTGCATTACAGTTATCGAGCTCAACAGGTAAAGCCCCCGCGCTGTGGGCTAAATCCCATATCACTAAAATGCCTTTTTCGTGGGCAAGCTTGGTCAGCTTTTGCATATCTAATAGCTGCCCGGTTCTAAAGTTCACCTGCGTTAATAGCAGCACCGCCACTGAATCGCTAAGGCTTTGTTTAATGTGTTGCTCTGCTACTAATTTAAGCTGACATAAGTCAGGGCCTAATAAGTCACTTAACCCTTGTACCATGTATAAGTCGGTTGGAAAGTTATCTTGCGTGGATAACACCACATTTCGGCCAGGGCTTAACGATAACGCACTACTTAACAGCTTGAACAAGTTAACTGAAATAGAGTCACAACAAATCACTTGGCCTTTTGCAGCACCAATAATCGGCGCTATTTTATCTCCTACCTGAGTGGGTAAATCAATCCATTGGTGATCGTTCCAACTTCTAATTAAGTGACTACCCCATTGTTGATTTACCACCTCTGCCACGCGCGACTTAACGGCTTTAGGTAAAGCACCCAGTGAATTACCATCGAGATAAATAGTGTCTGCGGGTAAATCGAATTCATCGCGTTTATTAGCCAGCGGGTCGGCTTTATCAAGCGCTACAATCTCATTAAAATTCATTTTTATATCTCATTTAAATTTTTTATTAGTGTACTAAATGCCTCAGATCCTGGGTGGATCCAATCAAAATGCCCCACGCCTTCGAGCATCACCACTGGGCGTTTAAACTGCGCTAAATTAAAAGCGGGGACAATGGCATCTTTGTCGCCTTGTAAAATAATGCTTTGGGGATGAAGTGGCTGCTCACTCGGGTTAGCTTGCGTGTAAGCCTTAGGTTTATCAGTTGGCATACCTTGCATAAAATCTTTTGTCACTTTTTGACAGCTGTTATTACCACGTGCATATGCTTTTATATCAGTGATAGGGGCTAAGCCAATAACGCCTTTAAGCTGGCTTATTTCACCACCCGCAAGCAGTGCTAAATGCCCACCAGCAGAGTGCCCTACAGCAACCGAGTCAGCTAATTTAAACTCGCCAATATTGTAAGTACTTGCCGCTAAAATACCGGCTTTTATATCATTAAATGTGACAGGCCAGCCACCACCGCTTGTACCACTTCTTCGATACTCTAATGACCACACGTTAAAACCAGCTTGTGCAAGCCCCGTACTTAACGCATACGTGTGTTTAATATCGTACTCACTAAGCCAACAGCCACCATGGAGTAAAATAACTAACGGCGTTTGCACCAGTGCTTGTTTTGCGCGCCAAAGTAATGCGTACTGTGACTCATCACTGCCGTAGGCTATTTTTTCATCGGCTAAGTTAAATCCCAATGAAGCCACTTTTGCATAAGCTACATTATTTTCAACATCAGGAAATTCAACTGGTTGCTGCGAGGCACTATTTGCTAACAAAGGCCATACACTAAAAAATAAAACCACTAAGCTCTTCAAAATAAACTACTTCCTTTTTACCTAAAAACGGTATAACAAAATAACGCTGGTCAATCGTCTACAAACATTTTGTTGTACGACCTACCAGCGTTGTAACGTCATTCATAATAAAATAAATATAGTGTTTATTGTTGTTTGAAAATTACGCCTTCTTTCATCACAAAATCAACATCCATTAAAGCGCTAATATCGCTAAGTGGGCTGGAATCTAAGGCAATAATATCGGCAAACTTACCAGGCTCTATAGTGCCTAAGCTCTGGCTCATATCAATTAAATCAGCAGCATTGACGGTTGCCGACTTTAAAATATCGGAGGTACTCATACCGGCTTCATACATCAATACGGCTTCTTTTGCGTTAATACCGTGCTTTGATACGCCACTGTCCGTGCCAAAGGCAATTTTAACGCCGGCTTTGTAAGCCTTAGTAAAGTTGTTGAGCATATCGCCCCCCACTCTCGTTGCTTTAGCCTTAATAGGTGCAGACATAAAATCTGAATTTTTTGCCATATTAACCACAGTATCGCCAGCTAATAACGTTGGTACAAGGTAAGCGCCGGTTTCTTTAAAGAGCTTAATGCCCTCTTCATCGGTGTAACTGCCGTGTTCAATGCTATCAACCCCTGCACGAAGTGCGGCATTAATACCTTGTGCAGCATGGGCATGGCTTGCTACTTTTCGCCCTAACCCATGTGCGGTTTTTACAATGGCTTTGAGCTCATCGTCTTCCATTTGTTGACCCGTCCCCGTGGTGGTATCAGAAAGCACACCACCGGTAGAGGCCACTTTAATTAAATCGGCCCCATACTTAATTGCATAACGTGTTTTTTTACGGCACTCAACTGCGCCATCACACACTGTTCGTGGTGTTTTTATGGTGAGTAAATCAGGACTCATACCATCAACATCTAAATGCCCACCAGTAATAGTTACTCCAGCACCGGCAATAATACGCGGGCCATTAACCCAACCATTCGCCACCCCTTTTCGTAATGCGTACATTTGTTCGCTTTGGCTACCTACATCACGTACGGTGGTAAATCCCGCCATCAGGGTTTTATTAGCAAAATGAACACTGCGCATCGCTACATCTGCATCAGACATTTCAACCAGTTCTTTTTTATTATCTGGCCCAAGCTCACCTTGTAAATGCACATGCATATCCATAAGCCCTGGCATAACAAAGCTGGTCGATAAATCGATTAATTGGGCATCATCACCAAATCGAGAGGCCGGTAAAAAACCAGCGGATACAGACACTATTTTGCCATTTTCTATTACTACAGTTTGTTTTTGCTGTGATTTTTCGCCAGGGACGCTTAATAGCTCTCCCGCATGAATCACTTTAGTATTAGCTTGTGCACTGCTGGCGCAAAAATTTGCGGCTAAAAAAATCGAGGTAATAACACTCAATCGAAATATGCTCATGAAAATCTCCAATGATTCGCTTTTCGTTAACAGCAACGAAATAACGTTAAAATATTGTTATGCAACCAATACCTTATCAGGAAAGTCACAAAAACAAACCTGAAATACGTTTTTAGTAAAAATTCTGACCACTATTTACACTGCCTTCAAACTGAAAAAATAAAAAAGATGTCTATACTCAACCATATTGTTGTAATACTTTTCATATGTAGGGAGCTTATGGATATTAAAGACATAAATATTGCACTGCTAGAAAAATGCAACTTTCTTTTAATGGTATTTGATAACCATGATCAGCTCAGTTATCTCTCAGATGGGTGGTCAGAGCTAAATATTACAACCAAAAACATGCCAACTATTGAAAACCTGTATGCCTGTTGTACAACTCAAAGCAAAACACTATTACAACAACAAATTCTCGCACTAAAATCGCAACATAATGAGTTAGACCAATTTGATATTGAGCTCACATTTGCAACCGATTACTCTATTAAACTGAACTGCTGCTTACATAATGTGGATCAAAACCAACACCAATATATGGTTTTAGTTTTTAACCAGCATTTTGCCCAAGTGTCCTCTGTTATTAAAAATAACGAATTACAAACCATCATAGAAAACGCAGGCGAAGTTTTAAAAGTAGGTTATTGGCAGCTCGACTGTAATAGCAACCAATTATTTTGGACCGATGAAATTTACACTATCCATGGTGTTTCCCCTAGTCGCTATTCACCACAGTTAGATACTGCAATAAACTTTTATCATGCAGATGATAAGCCCAAAATAGCCAGCGCTGTCGAAAATGCGCTTTTAACGGGGCAAGAATGGAGTTGTATAAAATTACGTGTTGTAGATGACGACCAACAAGAACGCACGGTAATATCAAGCGGTAATGTATCAAGAAATAAAAATGGTGAAATTACTAAGCTATACGGCATTTTTCAGGATATAACAGGAAGTGAAAAAATAGCCCTTGAACGAGACTTTTTAGTTACCGCACTCAAAGAAACTACGGTAGGAATGGTCATTGCCGATAAAAATAAGCATGTTATTTGGGTTAATGGATCATTCGAAAAAATGACAGGGTATAGCCTTTTTGAAGTCGAAGGCAAAAAACTCGGCTCTATTTTACAAGGTGAAAATACTGATTTAAAAACGATAGCTAAACTTAAAACTCACCTCAAAAAAGGGCTGCCTATAAGCACCCGAATTTTAAACTACACCAAAAGTGGGGAACCCTATTGGAATGAGTTGGCAATATCGCCGATTTATAGAGATGGAAAAATCGCTTATTACTTTGCGGTGCAAAACGATGTAAGCAAAGAAATAAACATAGAACACAAACTCATAGCCCTTAATACCAGTTTAGAGCAAAGAATACAGGCACGCACTCAAGAACTATTTACACTTAACAAAGAGTTAGAAAAACAGGCTAATGTAGACCCACTTACAGGATGTTTAAATAGGCGAACCTTATACAGGTTCCTTACCGATGAGCTATTAAAAACACAAGATGGAAATACCTATATTTCATTATTAATGCTCGATATAGATCACTTTAAAGCCATAAATGATAACTACGGCCACGAAGCTGGAGATAAAGGTTTAAAAGAACTCGCTAATATTTTACATGGCCTCACCAGAAAAAATGACGCTGTATTTCGCCTTGGCGGTGAAGAGTTTTTAATTATAATGCCTAACACAAACAAAGCCGAAGCTAAGCAAGCCGCTGAGCGTATTAAAAACGCAGTGAATGAACATAAAGTTTACTATCGCAATAAAAATATTAGCTTTACTGTTAGTATTGGACTGCTTACCCACGATGGCACAATTAGCCTACAAAGCAGCTTAAAATACGTTGATGACTATTTATACGAGGCAAAAAATAGTGGTCGAAATAAAATTGTTGATTGACTCCCTATAAGACGGATTGTTTTAAATCAATTCGTAAAAATTTAAAAGGTCATATAAGCTAAATACTTAAGCACAATAATTTAGCTTAAATTTTCAACAGTAGATAAATTCGTAAATAAAAATACACTTCAAGCAAATTGACATTAAACGCGTATTTTTTCATTTTATACTAGGGTCTGTTGACCTTTGCGGATTAAAATTTGTTCAAGCTAGGGGCGGTTTAATCGCGGCGCGAGGTTTGTAACCTAGTGGGCTAAGTAAAAACCGAGCAACAAAGAGTAAATCGCCCCTAGGCAGAACCCTTCGGGCAGCGCCTGTTTGGTATTGATGCTGCGTTATCGCCTATTTATGGGGAACAACCACACCACATAGGCGCTGCCTTGCCTAAATGCCAAACAGACTGCTGCAAATTTAACCTTGAAAGGTCAACAGACCCTAGCTAATGCGTTATTATTTTTATTCTATTACTCATTGTTAAGCATAACAAAAACAAGGTTACATAATGATAAAAGCGTCAACACCTGAGGATGAACTATCACGGCTAAAAGACTTATATGAGTATGACGTTTTAGACACTGAAGCTGAAAAATCCTTTGACGATTTAACCCAGCTTGCATCTGATATTTGCGAAACGCCAATCTCACTAATAAGTCTTGTTGATCCTGACAGGCAATGGTTTAAGTCAAAGCATGGTATTGATGTAGCCGAAACCGCACGAGATATTTCGTTTTGTTCTCACGCAATTCTAGAAAACCAAGTATTCGAAGTTCAAAATGCACTTACTGACACCCGCTTTCACGATAATCCCTTAGTTACAAACGACCCAAATATTCGCTTTTATGCAGGTGCACCTCTCATCACACCAAGAGGAAACGCTATAGGTACGTTATGTGTTATTAGCGATAAACCAAAAAAGCTTTCAAGCAAACAAATAAATGCACTCACGGTTTTGAGCAAAGAGGTCATTGCGCAATTAGAGCTTCGGCTTAATAATAAAAAGCTGTTTATGGCGTTAGAAAAACAAAAAGAACACAATAAAGAGCTAGAAAAGTTAAAAGAAGCCGCGGATATCGCCAATAACACAAAGAGTAAATTTTTGGCAAATATGACTCATGAGCTGAGAACCCCATTACATGGAATTTTAAATTTAGCTGAGTTTGCTATCTCAGAGACCACAACAGAGGAAAAAAACAGCACCTTAAAAAGCATATTAAAGTCAGCACATTACTTATCAAATATTGTTAACGATATTTTAGACTTTTCTAAAATTGAGGCTGGCAAATTAGAAATTGAACATATCAACTTCAGTCTTAATGAGGTTATTAGCGATGTAATAAAACCCCTGTTACAGCAGGCATCTGCTAAAGGCATAAAGCTGATTACATCGATAGACCCAAAAATAGCAGACAATTTAAAAGGCGATCCTCTTCGGATTTCGCAAATTTTAAATAACCTGTGCTCAAATGCGATTAAATTTACCAACTTTGGCCAAGTAGAACTGAAGATAAGTGTTAAAAATAGTACATTGCAAACACAAGTACTCACCTTTGAAGTTATTGATACAGGCCTTGGTATTAATGAGACTGTTCAAGAGCATTTATTTAAAGAATTTCATCAGGCCGACTCATCAACCTCAAGGAAATATGGAGGCACAGGTTTAGGCTTATCAATTTGCGCTCGTTTAAGTGAGTTAATGCAGGGGCACCTTAGCTTTACCAGCAAAATAGATAAGGGCTCCACGTTTACCTATGAGCAAAGCTTTGAGATTGCTTTATTGCCACCAACCTCGAAGCAGTGCACTGATATAACAAACCTTCAAGGTAGTACTGTTTTAATTGCCGAAGATAATAAAATAAATCAGCTTATTATTGTTAAAATGCTCAAAGCACATAATGCTAATTTAATTATCGCAGAGGACGGTAAAGAATGCGTTAAGTACTTCAAGGAGCACTCGGTAGACTTAATTTTCATGGATATACAAATGCCTGAAATGGATGGCATAAAAGCTACGCAAGCTATTAGAGCGCTTCCTACAGGTAAAACCGTTCCGATTATAGCTATGACAGCAAATACCCTAAAACAAGACATTGAGCATTATTTAGATATTGGTATGGATGGCTACTTAACTAAACCGTTTGATAAAGCTAAGATCAATAGCTTACTCAATGTTTATAATCCTAAAAACCTCAACCTAAAAAACCTAGCAGTAAAAATTAGCGATCCTAATGTTTCTAGCGACCGGAAGCTAAAGCAAATATGCAAAGAGTTAAAAGCGCTTATTCCCAATGCTAATCGAGTGAGCCTTTGGTTATTTAATAAGGAATACAGTACATTAAATTGCTTAATTTGCCTTGATGAAAATAATGACGTGTCAAGTGGAACTGTTCTATACACAGAAAACTCCCCTGCTTATTTCAACTATATTTTAGCTAACCAAGTACTCGACGCTTCTGATGCCAGAAATAACGAAGTAACCAAGCCGTTCTCTCACTCTTACTTTGAGCCACTCGATATTTATTCTTTACTTGATTACATTTATACACTTAATAGCAAACCGTTAGGTGTCATTTGTTGTGAAAGTGTGGGCTCAAAGGTAACTTGGAGTCAAGCTGATAAAAAGTCGTTAATCAAAGTCGCAGACGTTACTAACTTGTTTTTATCTAAACAAATAAAGCATGAATAAAACAGGCCTATTTAGTGGCTAAAATTACCACTAAATAGGGATAAAACTATTATCAGCCCTTCGTATTAAGCCTGCTCTAACTCACGCTGGGTTTGTTGTTTATCTGCTTTAACCGGCTTTATTTTAAAGAAAAAAGTATACACAACCGGAACAAACCCTAATGTTAAAATTGTTCCCATTGCAAGACCAAACGCAATAGTGCTTGCTTGGCCATAAAACAAAACATCTTTAGATAAAATGAGCGGCATTAAGCCTATTATTGTTGTACAAGTAGACATTAATATAGGTCGTAAACGTCTTAAAGAAGCGCTGATCACCGCCTCATAATTTTGCTGATTATACTGCTCAGCGGTTTGTTGTTCACTGTGCTCAATTTGTTTACGTTCAATGTTAATACGGTCAATTAATATAACCGCATTATTAATGATAATTCCGGCAAGCGCATATAGACCTAAAATAACCATAAACCCAAAGTTTGCCTGCATAATCAACAAACCAAAAGCAGCACCAATGATGATCAATGGCACAGTCAAAAATACAATACTAGTTGCACGGTAAGAGCGAAATTGCGCAATAATAATAAACACCATAATGGCAATACACAGCGGTAAGTTAGCTAAAATTGACGCTTGCGATTCCGCGGAGTCTCCAATTACACCGTCATATTCTATTTCATAACCAGGGGGTAATTTTTCTCTTATTTTATCAAGCTTTCCTTCAATTAATGGCACCATACTTTGCGCCGACATAATCTGGTTTTTAGCTTGTACTGTTACAGTACGAAATAAATTTTCACGCGCAATACGCGCAAATTGCGTTTCATAGCGAATGTCGGCCACTTGCATTAAAGGAACATTAACGCCTCGAGCCGAAGAATAAACATTTACGCTGTTAATACGGTCTAGATCGTAACGTTCACTGTTTTGTGCCCTTAACACAATGGGGAATATGTCATCACCTTCACGAAACTCAGAGATTGTGCGTCCCGAAAAGTAGGTTTCTAATGCTTGGGCAACATCGTTTGAACTAACCCCAGCACGACGAGCATTTTGCTGGTTAACCTCAACTTTAAGTGTAGTAATGCGGTTTTCCCAATCACTTTTAATATCGAATGCGCCGTCTGTATTGCGCAATAAGGTTTTAATTTCCTCGCCAATAGAATAAATATAATTACTATCTGGGCCTTTAATTTGAATCTCTATCAGTGAAGAATCTGAGGGCCCTAAAAACATTTTAGTGGCGCGCCCCATAACTTCAGGAAAGTCTTGAGCAAACATGTCGCGCACGCTATTTATTGTTGGCTCAGCTAGTTTTCGCTCTCCAACATCAATCATAAAGAATGCTTTTGAAGGCTCAGGATCAATCGGTGTGAGTGACAAAACAAACCGTGGCCCGCCAAATCCACCATAAGCAGCATATTTTTTAATATGCGGAAAACGCGCTTTATCATCCAATTTTTTTAAAATGGCTTGTATCGTTGCATCAGTTTTACGCATTGACGTGCCGGCTGGCATATCTAAATACACTAAAATTTGCGCGCGGTCGGAGTCTGGAAAAAACTTAGCAGGCACTAAACTCATAGCCCAACCACCAACAAAAAACAGCCCTAATATAACAACAACAAAAATTATGCGAGCGCGCATAATTCGTCTTAATACTTTTTCATAAATCGGACTAAGGCTATCGAAAAATCCATTAATTTTACGGCGAATAATATTTTGCTTTTGCCTCGTTTCCTTTTTCACAAAGCGATGACACAAGTAAGTAGTAAAGGTTAGGCTCAACGCCCATGAAATAAGCAATGCAATTAACACCACCAGCGAAATAGAGCGTGTATATTCACCCGCACTACTTTGCGCCAACATCAATGGCAAAAACACAAGAATAGTAGTCAACGATGAGGTTAAAGAGGGTATCGCAAGCGTACCCGAGGTATTACGAATAGCTTCGTCACGCGTTTCGCCCTCTTCTATACGCTTTTTAAAATCTTCAGCCATTATTATGCCATCATCAACCAGTAGCCCAAGCGCTATAATTAACGTGGCAAGCGACATACGCTCCAGCGGAATACCCATAAAGTTCATAATTGAAAGCGTGATTAGAATAGCTGCAGGTACAATCGAACCTACAATCAAGCCGGTACGTAGACCTAAAAACATAATAACCACAATAGAGACAACAACAATGGTTTGTAACACACTAAAGCTCACACCAAATACAGCATCGGCAACCACATCAGCTTGTCGGGTAATATTTTTTAATTGATAGCCCGCAGGTATAGTTTGATTAATTTGAGCTATCATCGCTTCCATTTTAGGAGTGAATTTCAGCACATCCGCTTGTTCATCCTTAGAGATTGCAAAAATAATGGCTTGACGGCCATTGTAGTAACTTGTTCTTGATGGGGGGTCGATCACTTCACGGCTTATTTTGGCAATATCACGTAATAAGATGGTTTGTGATTGATTGGGAACAGTGATCAGCGTATTGCGTATATCAGCTAGGCTTTGGTAATTCCCAGAAGGCTGGATAATAAAGTTTTCACCATCGGCATCAATAATGCCACTGGGGCGTATAATATTTTGATTTTTTAAAGCCGCAATCAATTGTGTGGGTGCAATCCCTAATTGAGCGAGCTTAGCGTTTTTAGTTTCAATAAAAATACGCTCTTGCTGAATGCCTAAAATATCAATTTTTTTTGTGCCTTCGACTTGATGCATCATATCGGCAATATGTTGCGCCACATCTTGGCGATCCCCCATGCTATAAGCGGGATCTGCAATAAGTGCCACCGTTAACACGGCAACATCACCAAAATCATCATTAATTACATAAGGTAAAGTACCACTGGGTAGCTCGCCTCGAACCGCGTTAATTTGGTCGCGCAGGATATCCCACTGCTGATCAAACGCACTTTGCTCAACACTTTGCTTGAGCTCTGCGTGAATAATAGAGCGGCCTGGAATAGATACTGAACGAATTTCGGCAATACTGGGCATTTCACGTATCGCTTCTTCGAGTGTTTTAGTGATCAACAGCTCTACTTTTTTTGCGCTCATGCCAGGGTAAGCGGTTGTTACAACCGCCTCACGAATTTTTATTTTAGGATCTTCTTGTTTGGGTAGTTGATAATAACTAAATGCGCCAAATAGCATAAGACCAAAGACGATGGCCAGCATCAAGCGATTATGATCAAGAGCAAGCTCTGAAATAGTAGGGATTTTCATCGTTTAAATCTCCGTCACGGGTTATGGATTAAGGCGCTTGATTTCACCCTCGATAAGCGTCACTTTTTGTCCATCGTGTAAAAAAGCCATTCCCGCATTAACAATTCGCTCCCCTTCTTTTAAATCGCCTTTAATTTGCGCTTTCTGCGCAAAAAACGTTACTACGTCCACGGTTATTTTTTGTAAAACATAACCTGCTTGCTGTGATTCAGCTTGCGCTGTAGGTACCAGCTTAAAAACAAAATGTTGATTATTTTCTTGCGCCATAATGGCACTTACAGGTACTACAAAAGCATCTGTGGCTTCCTGCTGTTGTTTAAATTGTACTTCAGCACTCATACCCGTTCTAATATCTGCAACATCATTTGCAGATATTTTTAAAATAACAGGAAACGCATTCGCGCCTTGAGCAGCTGTGCCAATTTCTTTAATTTTGGCATTCAACGTTTTATCTAATGCTGAAATAGTTACCTTAGCAGGCTTATCAATAGCTAATGAGGAGAGAATCGCTTCAGGGGCAAGGGTAGAGACTTCAAAATTTTCTTTACCTTGAATTATAAATGCAGATGTATTTGGGCTTACCTGTTGTGAAGGTTCAATATTACGTTTTGAAATAGTCCCTGCATAGGGCGCAATTAGCGTAGTATCTTGTAACTCTTCTTTTGCCATCGCTAGTCGAACTTTAGCAATATCGACTTTATCTTTGGCACTCTCATATTGCGACTTTGCTACATCGTATTGCGCGCGTGACACAGCGCCATCATCAACCAGTGATGCTTTGCGCTCAAAATCTTGCTTAACATTTAGCAGCATAGCCTTCGCATTAGAGACCTGCCCTTTGGCCTCTTGCACTGCCAATAAATACTTTGTTTGTTCCAGCCTGGCTAACGGCTCACCTTTTTCAAAAGCCTCACCAATCTCAAAAAAAACGTCTTCGACCTTTCCGCTAACCTCAAACATTAAAGTGGCTGTGTTAGCAGGTTGGATAACACCTGATAAAATACGACTATCAAACGATTTAGTTTTATTTAACTCTATGACAGAAACAGGTTTTAATTTTTGCTCAGAAACAGGCTCTTCAGAGCACCCTGACAACATAAAAATAATAACTAAACAAACAACTATATGGTTCATAATTTCCCTTGATAAATAGTGTATTCGAACTGATTGTACCACCAAACTAAACCACAATCAGTCTTCACAGTAAGCCATTTAATTTAAAGTATAGCTAACATTGTTATCGACCTAAAAGCTTGAGTATAATGCAATATTCCGGCTGTATTTTTAGCCTCTAAATTGGATCCCCACATGAAAAAACTATCTGCTGTGCAAGTAAAACAACAAGCACTCGTCCTCAGCGTTGCTGATAAAATAGAAGAACAAGGCCGTGCTGAACTCCCTGGTATGTTGCAATGCTGGTTTGATGTGGAATATCATTTATTTCCAGGCTCTTTACTGATGTGTTTTCAATTTGAAAACCAACAAGCATTAACAGCGGCAGAGCCAGAGCTATTAAAATGGCAAAAGCGCTTAAGCGGCGCCATGCTCAAAAAAGGCGTGATTTTAAAAGATATGCGCAAGCATTTAGTGTTTACCTTAAAAGGGCCTGACGACTAAACCACTTATAATGAATGCGCACTCTATTTTGGTGCGCTTTCCAAATTAAACTCATTAACGTGCTTAATCAGCTCAGGAAAAAACGCTAAAAAGAGCTCATCTAGCTCACTATAATGGCGGATTATATCTTCAGCGGTACCTGCAAAATTATTAGTAAAGCGAATACGTTTAGCAATATTATCAAGCGCCCGCCCCACCCCATCAATGCTTTCGTACTCCTTAAACCAATCGTTTTTCGTCATACTGGTTACTACACGCTGCATTTTCTGTGGCATTACAGGTATACGCCTGTCCAAAAGATCATAACTGGTGTGCTTAAAATCAATTAGTGATTGGTTATTAAACTGCTGCCAATGCGAAATAAGAAAATGATCAAACACCACATCAACTGCCACACCTGCAAAGCGCCTGCGCTTGGCTGAAAAAAGCTGCTTAGCTTCTTTCACTAAAGGATGTGTGTCAGTAAATTTATCCACTAAATAATGATTATCAAGCGCGTTTTTAACGCTTGTAGGTATATGCGTTAGCTGCCGTTGACCACCAAAATCTCCCAGTAAGTTGCCAAAATGAGAATCAGCCGTAGGCTTTGCTAAATAAAGGTGGGCTAAGTAATTCAAGGTGATCCCAGCAGTTGTCCAAAGTATTTAGATAATAACGCAGTTTTGGATAAAATTCATTTTAGGGAAGTACAGTTTCATTTAGCTTTATTCTTAAAAACTATCCAATCAATTACAATTGTATTTTAATAATTCAGTAAAGAGTCAGGCCAATTTTGTTATCACTGTTGTTGCATTTTTTCGGTGCTGCATGAGTCATAAAACGCCTTGCTTAGCCTTTAATACAAAATGCTATTTTCTATTGTAACCAGGGCTACTCACGCATTATGACAACAAGCTTTTTAAGTCAATCACAACAGGTCGCACTGCAACAAGCACTTATCAACAGTAAACTGTTAAACAGCGACGTAGTAACGAGTGATAACCCACCATCACAAGAACAACAAGCCTATGGCTGTATCGCTGTAATGCTCTATCGCTTTAATTTACAAAAAATCAAATGGCCCTCTTTTTTAAAAGCAGCTATAAACACTGCAAGTAATGAGTGCTCGTGGTTAACCCGCGAACTTGCCAGATGCCAGCAAAGCTACAAAGCCCAGCCTAATGACGCTGTAATAATTGAACAAAGCGCATTTTTTTGTGGCATTTTTAGCGAAGAGCTCGCTTATATTGACACTTTACTTGGAACAGGTGCACAGCCTGAATAAAGTGATGGGGCAAGCATCGTTAAGCCTGCCCCAAGGATAAATTAAAAGCTATATTTTAAGCTCAGCTTATAATTAACAGGCTCACCGGGTTGAGTCCAAATTGCAGAGTAAGAGTTTGAGTAATATTCTTTATCAAGCATGTTATTAATGTTCAGTTGTACCATCACATCTTCATTAACGTTGTAAGTTGCGAACAAATTCACCAACGTATACGAAGGTAAGTAATACGTAGGGTCTATGGTTTCACCTAAGCGTTCACCTTCATACTGTAAAGCTATACCAACGCTTGCATTTAAATCGATTAAATCATTTAATTCTCTTTTAATACGCGCATTTGCACTGTGTTTAGGAATATTAAGTAAAGGGCTACCTTTTGGTAATTTTACCCACCAATCTGTATTAACCGTGTCGTTTGCTGTTTTTGCATCGGTGTAGGTATAGGCAAAATCAAATGAGGTGCGCTCTGTAATATAACCGTGTAAATCAAACTCAACGCCTTCGCTAGTTACCTCGCCTAACGCCGTCGACACGCCTGCTTGCAAATCTGTGGTCAACATATTGCTTTTTTCGGCGCTAAATACTGTAAAGCTACCATTTAGGGTATCGGTGCTAAATTTAACACCCGCCTCAATAGAGGTTGTCGATTCTGGCTCAAATGCATCACCATTTATATCGTAACCACTGTTTGGCCTAAAACCTTCCGAGTAACTGCTGTAATACTGTATGTCGTCTGAGTAAGCATACACCAAGCCTACTCGTGGGCTAAATGTACTCTGATTGCTTTTAGACTGACTTTGATTAATGTGATTATCTATTTGCTGATCAAACCAATCATAACGACCGCCTACTTGTACTTTCCACTGCTCAGTGATGTCGATTTGATCTTGAATATAAACCCCGTAACTGTGCTGTACTTCAGTGCTGTTAAATAAAAGTGAGCCTTCGGGTGCTGTTTGCCCATACACGGGGTTATACATATTGATTGCATAGCGCGTATCTTCAAGCGTAGGGCGGTATCTGTACCAGAGTTTGTCAAAATCAAACTTGCTGGCATCTGCGCCAATTAATAAGTGATGGGTAAACCCAGCAGCAGTAACGCTACCACTTAGCTCAGTGCGCGCTGAGATGTTTTTAGTTTGAAAATCACGCTCGTTATGTTGCCGACTTAAGGTTTCGCCATCAGTAAAATAAAGCTGCCTGCTAGGGGCGAGTTCAGCATCACTCGATTCGCTTATAAATTTAGAATCGCTATAGCTAAGCCCATTTAAAAGTGACCATTGCCCTATTTGATGCTCAAAGGTCAGTTGATGAGAAATCGCATCAACCTCTGTTGGTTCATCGCTTGGCTCACCTAAAAACGTTTCAATAGGTAATGCGTCTATCTTCCCATCTAGAGCAACAATACCACGGTCAAACGTCACATTCTGATCAACATACTCTAGTTCATAATTTAATTTTGTTGTGTCAGATATTAACCAAAGAACTGAAGGTGTGATCACTGTTTTTTTATTTTCGTGGTAGTCTCTAAAACCCTCACCGTCTTCAATTGCACCGTTTATTCTAAAAGCAACTTGATCATTAATTGCATTAGTGTAGTCGCCTTCAGCGCGATAACTTTGCCAGCTCCCTGCAGATACTTTCAAAGAGCCTTGTTCTTCAAACTGTGGCTTTTTAGTAATGATATTAATAGTACCGCCAGGCTCAGAACGGCCATAAAGAGCAGAGCCAGGCCCTTTCATCACTTCTACATAATCAATATTGCTAGTATCGCGGGTACCACTAAAACTTCGACCCGATGAAAAACCATTAATTAAAAAGCCTGAAGGAATATTCTCATCGCCTACTAACCCACGTATTGCAAAGCTTTCCCACAATCCACCAAAATCATTTTGTTCAGAAATACTCGGCGTTAAATCAAATATATCGGTGAGTGTAGTCACTCCTGCGTCATCGAGGTTTTCTGCTGATATAAACTCAATACTTTGTGGTTGCTCGCTTAAAGGCACATCGCCACGAAAAGCTTGTCTAACCCCCGAAACCGCTATTTTCTCAATGTTATCTGATGCTGAAGCTGCGTATACAGAAGGCGCTAAAATGGTACTTATAGCAATTGTTAGGGCTGATATTTGGTATCGATTTATTAAGTTCATTCTATCTCTTAGATATCATACAAGCTTAATCGGTTAAGTTTTCACTAAAAAATTTTTTAACTAGAGCCGATTAAACAAGCACGAAATACAAATGGTAATAATTGTTATTTGCAATAATATACAAGCAGAATAAAAAGAGCTACCCTACAGCAACAAATTTTACAAAGTTATTAGGGGTTGTTTTTATTTTTGAGTTAAACGTATTCAACATCGAAAAATAAATACCTCCTTAAATTTAGAGAAAAAAATGAAAATATTACCTTTCGCCTGCATGGCATTAGTCACTTCAATATCAAGCGCATACAGCGAACAAGCACAGGCTCATGCAATATGGTTTGCAGAGCGCTCATCACAGGTAGCTTTTATATATGGCGAAGGCGCACAAGATTTAGATACCGTAAAACGACAAAATAAAATTAAAAGCATTACTGGCTATAGTAAAAACTGGCAACAAAAAAACGTAAAACTTATTGAATCAGGGCCTATGATGCTACTAAGTGATAAAAGCGTTTATGCGGTTACTGGTCTGCTCGATAATGGGTTGTGGAGTAAAACAAAAGAAGGTGAATGGTTTGCTAAAGGTCGAGATGAAATCCCCAATGCAATATTAAGCGAACATACTAAAAAGTACGCAGTACATTTGCGTGGCTCGCTTGCCCAAGTACCTGCACTTAAAAATCAGCAATTACAAATCCTACCTGTAGGTAACGAATTTTCAGATCAAAAAGGCGCAATAGTCAGCTACCGCATAACTTTCAATAGCAAAGCGGTTCAAGGCGCTAAAGTAATCAATGATTTAGTAAACGACCCAGATCAAGAGCCAATAATTAGTAATGATGACGGCTTGGTCACATTGCCATTGCGTAACCAAGGCTTAAACGTAGTAGCCGCAATCTATGACGAAAAAAGCACAAATTTAAATGTATTTGATAAAACAGAGCATTTAGCCACACTCTCATTTGTTTTACCCCATGCTGCAGAATAAAAGCAAACCTCGCCGCTCAACATTAAACAGCCATCTAACCAATATGTTTTATGTTGGCTACACAAGAGTAACTTGTTAATTAATAGGCATAAAAAGTGGCAAATTATATTTATATAACTTGCCACTTTCTTTAACGTATCACTGCCCTAATGGTTGGATTTTCTCTTTTAAAACATCCCGTATATAGAGCATCTGCACTGTGACAATAATTGATACTAACAACGGCGTTGAAAGCGCCAAGCCATGAATTCCAAACATAGCGCCCATCAATAATTGCCCACCAAGCATAACTGCTGGCGGCAATGAAACAGCTGTTCTTTGTACAAACGGTGTTATTACATTACTCTCGAGCACTTGTACAACAACGTACACGACTAGTACATACGCAGCTTGGGTTGGGCTATTGAGTAACGCGACTAATACCGCAGGTATCAAAGCGGCAATAGGTCCTATAAATGGCACAAACGATAACAAACCCGCAAGCAATGCCAACGCCATTATCAATTTCATATCAATAAGCCACAAACCTAACGCGGTTAAAAGCCCGACCACAATCATTGATGTTGCACGGCCCATTAACCATAACTTCAATGCATAATATACACTGTGCATTACTTCATTTATGCGGCTGCGTTTATCACTTGGAAATAAAAATAGCACCCCTTTTTTATAAGGTTCAGGGTGCAGTGCGAGGTAAAAACCAATAAATAAAATAACAAATATATCAGCAAGTGAACCAAATAAAGTAGAAAAGACCCCGGAAACTTCCCCCATCAGCTTTCTTGGTGAAAGTGGTGCTTGTTCCCATTGCCCTTGCGCCCACTGAAGCAGAGCCTCGCCCCACTCTTTACCCTTCAAGTAACCTTCTAACTGTTTTACCCCACCAGTTATTTGCTCTCTAAGCTGTAACAACTGATCCATAATAGCGGGACCAACCAAGTAGCCAGCAAGTATTAATAACCCCAATACGGTAGCAGTAACAAGCATTACCAGTCCCCATCGGGGTAAAGGTAGCCAACGCTGTAACAGACTCGCAAGCCCTATTAAAAAAACACCAAATAAAATCCCGCCAAATATAAGCAATAACACATACGATAATTGCCATAGCAGCATAAATAAGCCTATTGCTAAAGCTGTAATGCCAATGGTTGCTAATAGTCTGCGAATATAGTTGCTATCAGAGCTCATTGCTTCTCCCTTTGCTTGGTATAGCATGCACTTAATAAAGTTAATGCCTATACATTCAATGCAATTAAAATTTTGCAAAGTACAGTTTTATCAGTTTTAGTGCTTTTTTAACAGTCTCCTATATAAAACGGCTCGTTTTGTTATGAAGGAAAGACACCGTTTACAGGCTCAATTGATATGGCTTAATGCGTGAATGTGGCTAAAAATAATACTGACACTAAACGATGACAGAGGCGATAACCAAAGGCTCAAATTCATAGGGCGTTCTTTACCCAAGCCATAGCGCATATTCTCACCAATCGACGTCATTACTAGGTGCGTAATCATATTTAAATTGAGTTTAAAAAGTAACAACACTTGGTTTTTTGAATAAAAACATCAAGAAAACACAGCAGCCTGCTTGAATGGAAGTTTCTAATGGGTGACCCCTTTGATTCTCAAGGTAGCAAGTAAAACCATTACCTCGATTATAGCTATTTAGGTAGCTAACCACTTTCTAAAGTCACTTGTACGTGTTTTGCTGGTGATTAGTGGCTCACTCATATGTTGCAAGTTAACTGCTAATGTCTCTTTAGCATAGCTTTCAAATGAAAGTACATAATTAATATTCACTATTTCACTGCGGTTAACTCTAAAAAAGCGACTTGGGTCGAGCTGAGCTTCTAGCTCGGTCATTGAGTTGCCCGTAAGCAAATGGTGCTTGCCATGATTATCATAGGCTGACAATACGCCCGAAGTGGCGCGAATGCAGACCACATCTTCTGTTTTGAGAATATCGACCACCTGACCTTTTTTTAAAAAGAAGCGACTTTTATAGCGTTTAGTTGCTACTGCATTAGGCTTGATAGTATTGACGAGATTGCGTCTCAGCTGCTCATAATTACTCATAGCACTAACAAAACGCTTGTAGGTAAATGGTTTAAGTAAATATGCTACGCCCTGATTATCAAATGCTTGCGTCCAAAACTCATTGTAAGAGGTGGTAAAAATAATAGGGCATGGTAAGTCAACTTCGTCAAAGGCACTAAATACTTCCCCATCCAACAGTTCTATATCTGAAAAGATTAAATCTACCTCAGGATCGTTCTGTAAATAGTCAATTACCTCTGCCACCTGAGTGAGTACTTTAATCACCTCACATTCTGCTGAATACCGTGTAATATAACCACTTAATTTTTGTGCCGCTAATGGCTCATCCTCAATTATAACAACTTTCATAACGCCACTTCTGATGTCATTGGTACAGTGAGTACAAACGCTGATTCGTTCTTATCTATGTGAGACTGCCTATTAAAAACCGCCTGACACTGAGCTTGCAAATGCGTTAATCCAAGCCCTGTTGACGTGGGTTTATATTCTTTTTCGTTTAAATTATTGGTTACCACAATGTCATCTACTTCTACGTTTATGTGAATATCGAGGGGGTTATCAACCGTGGCACCATTATGCTTAACCGCGTTTTCAATTGCCAATTGTAGCGAACATGGGATCACATAACGGTTTGCTAAAAGCGCGTTATCCACATTTATACGCAACCTATAAAGGCCATTAAATCGCGTTTCAATCAAAGCCATGTAATCTTTAATAAACACCAGCTCTTTAGCCAGAGGTACTAAGTTTTTTGACTTGTTTTCTAATATATAGCGGTAGATGTTGCTAAAAGTCTCTAAGTACTCTTCGGCTTCTTCAGGGCTCTTTAATATCAACGCCGATAACACATTCAAATTATTAAATAAAAAGTGTGGATCAATATGTTGCTGTAAGGTTTTTACTTGGCTATCTAACAAAGCCTTTTCTTTATTTGCCAAAGCTGCTTGTTGCGCCTGCAAACGGGTAACCAATTCGAATGCGATACTGTACGCAGCGACTAACATGTGTAACAACGAACTCATGCCAAAAGTAGCAATAACATGCATAGAGTCAACTTTTTGAATACCGATCAGACTCTCTAAATACGTAATAAATACCGAAATGCATAAGGTAAATACCACATTACTCACGATGAACACCTTAGAGATGTAACTCACCAGTGACTGCTGTTTCTGCTTTAGTGTTCGGTATACCTTGAGTGTTAACCACTGCGCTATCACACACTGTAAAAACATCCAAACCGGCGCGTCAAAGTGAATAGTTAACGACTCACCTACAGGGGTGCTCAATAGCGCTGCGTACAATACGATTAAAAATGAAAATATAAATAAAACTAGGTAGTTAACACTCTTAGGCATAATATATTTCCTTTTTTTATTCTGCTATTGAATCAGGTAGGCTCATAATAACCTTTCCACTCTTATCTAGAAACTCTAGCTTGGCTTCACCCGCTTTGGTCACCACCATTTGAATACGCTTCTGACCGTTAGCATCATTCAGTTGCAAGCGTGAATCACCATTTAGTGTGCCATAAAAGGCTCTTCGTGCGCCAAGTAGTTTATTATCTGTTAGATATTTTTCAATCTCTTGCATCGTTTCAATGTCTTCTCTCTTTTGGGCTTCGAGGTAGCGATTGGTCATTTCAAAATCTAAGTCTGTGTTTGGTCTGTCCATGACTGTCAAACCACTGATCATGTAATTTTCCATCTCGATGTGTTGCATCATCAAGGTTTGGTCTTGGTTATAACGGTCGAACGACATATGTAAGCCATGATTCACTTTATCGTTTACCTTTTGCCCTCTAAAAATAAGCCCGCCGTTTTCAGTGCCTTCGTCGTTATAAAAGATCATCCCTGGTCGAGGGCTATCAGACTTGAACACTTCTTTGCCATTTTTAACACCTCCGGGTGACTTATCAGAATTAGCCAATACCATACGGTTTAAACCGTTCTTCTCTACAATATTGATGCGCTCAACACTGATCTCTTCAAACTCAGTGGCTTTAGGTTGAAAAAAGCCAACATAACTGGCAAGCGCTACCATTGTTACTGTTAAACCAAGGTTGATACGTTTTTGTGTTTTAAGCTGGTTATCTAGCTGTGTATTATTCATTGTTTTACCTATCTTGTGTTGTTTTTTATTAGAATAGCCAGATAGGTTTATCGGTAATACGCAAAAACTATAAGCAGCGGAAGCTTTCAAATAAGAGGGGGATAAATAGCAACAAAGTAAAACAATGGCGATAAATACACATAGTTACTCATCAGTTCAACTGGACTGACATTGGTACTAAACGATGACTGAGGCAAAAGCCAAGGGCCTTAATTAAAGTGATCTAATTCTCATAGCCCTCTTTATCCAAGCAATTGTGCATATTCACGACAATCGATGTCATTGCTGGATGCGTAGTCATATTAAAATAGAGTTAAACAGAAAGAACACTTGGTTTTTGAATAAAAAGATCAAGAAAACACAGCTGCCTGCTTGACCGGAACTTTCTAATGGGTGAGCCCTTTGGTCTTTCTATGGACTATATACAATTAAAAAATGCTATTAGCCGTTACGGATATAACTGTATTAATAACAATACTGACTATATAAGCCCCTATAAAAAATATAGCGAATGCTGAAACGGCCCCACCTCCTGTATATCCGGCCTTAGCTTTTTCTACCATTAAAACATAGATGCTCAGCCCTATACTCACCTTAAACCATAGCCAGTAGTCATTACTAAATAACGGTATTGCTGCAAAAGCAAAGATCGGTACTAGTATTTTACCTTCTTCGTTTTTGTGTAAAAAATAAAAAGCTAAAATAGCAATATATAAAAATGGCGTTACATCATTCATATAAACAACTTCCTTGTAAATATAAAATTAAAATAAATAAATTTTAACTATTGTACTTATTCATCAGTACTAAGCACTTAATAAATAGAGTTTAAAATAAGAACACTTGGTTTTTGAATAAAAAGATCAAGGAAACACAGCTGTCTGCTTGACCGGAACTTTCTAATGGGTGCCCCCTATTCGATTGGAAAATATAATTTTGTAATAATTCGAAGGATCAAGTTTTACTTCTTACCTAGACCAATTATTAATCATTAATCTCACGTTTAACCCCCTCCCCCGTCATCACGCCCTGAAAATAAGCAATTGATGAGTAATATCGCGCATGGATGCGCGGTAAGGCGAAACTAGGCCATGGATGGCCTATCTTCGCCGTTTACGTTCACATCAATTGTGTTTTGAAGGAAATAGCGTGATACTCGGGTGCGCTGAGAGTGTCCAGAGAGGGACCAGCGGCAGCCCCTCTTTGGCTGCCGTCGCCAGCGCGACAAAACCTTGAATAAGGTTTCTATTTCTAGAAGTGCTAAACATATTCGCGTTATCTGTAATAGTAATTCCAAGCACCTATTCAAATACTTATTCGGGCTATCGCCCGCACGTCAGCAAGCTAAACGCCTACAAGAAATAACACATACTCTTGGCTTTTGAGCGAGTAAGTATATTTGGGATTTGTTGGGTTTCGTTTCACTCTTCCCAACCTAGAGGAAATACAGAGGGTCAGGTCTTGTTTCTTGCCAAGACCAAACACCAATCTCACGTTTAACCCCCTCCCCCGTCATCACGCCCTGAAAATAAGCAATTGATGAGTAATGTCGCGCATGGATGCGCGATAAGGCGAAACTAGGCCATGGATGGCCTATCTTCGCCGTTTACGTTCACATCAATTAATTATTTGAAGGATTAAGCGTGATGCTCGGGTGCGCTGGGAAAGTCCAGAGAGGGGTCAGCGGCAGCCCCTCTTTGGCTGCCGTCGCCAGCGCGACAAAACCTTGAATAAGGTTTCTAAATTCTAGAAGTGCGAAACGCACTAACGCTATCGGTGGTGAAAACCTAAAACACTAATCGAGTTTATGCCCAACACGCCAGCAAGCTAAACGCCTACAATAAATAACACATACTCTTGGTTTTTTTAGCGAGTAAGTATATTTGTGATTTGTTGGGTTTCATTTCACCCAATCCAATCTACGCTTATACAATTAACGTTAATCACCACACACAAAAAAGCCGTTGCATTGCTGCAACGGCTTTTATAATCTCGATAAATCCCCACTCTACAGTGGAAATTTTTTCAAAAAATTAGTCGCGGTATGTCTCAATCGGAGGACATGCACATACTAAATTACGGTCGCCGTATACGTCATCGATACGCGTAACCGTTGGCCAGAACTTGTCTTTAGCAACTGCTGGCACTGGGAAAGCAGCGTAAAAACGGTCATACGCACGATCCCATTCATTACCTAACACATCGGCTTGCGTGTGCGGTGCAAAAACAAGCGGGTTGTTTTCGATAGACCATTCACCTGAAATGATTTTATCGATTTCACCTTTAATCGATACCATCGCTTCGATAAAGCGGTCAATCTCGCCCTTAGACTCAGATTCTGTTGGCTCAATCATTAATGTGCCCGCTACTGGGAACGACATTGTTGGTGAGTGGAAACCATAATCTTGTAAGCGCTTAGCAACGTCCATTTCAGTAATGCCTGAGGCTTCTTTTAATGGGCGTAGGTCAATAATACATTCGTGAGCAACACGATTATTACGGCCACGGTATAAAATTGGGAAGTGCTTGCTGAGCTCATTGCTTAAGTAGTTAGCATTTACAATCGCCATTTCTGTCGCTTGTTTTAAGCCTTCAGAGCCCATCATGGCAATATAAGCCCATGAAATAGGTAAAATAGCTGCAGAGCCGTAAGGCGCTGCCGATACTGCACCATTTCCTTCATTAGTACCTGGTACGTTAATTACGCTGTGGTTTGGCATAAATGGCGCAAGGTGCGATTTAACACCAATTGGGCCAACACCTGGGCCGCCGCCACCGTGTGGAATACAGAAGGTTTTATGTAAGTTTAAGTGCGACACATCTGAGCCAATGAAGCCTGGGCTAGTAACACCTACTTGCGCGTTCATGTTTGCGCCATCCATGTAAACTTGGCCACCATGCTGGTGAACAATTTCACATAATTCACGAATCGTTTCTTCGTATACACCGTGGGTAGATGGGTACGTTACCATGGCACATGATAGGTTTTCAGAGACTTCTTCAGCTTTCGCTTTTAGGTCTTCCATATCGATGTTGCCATTTTTATCACAGTTAACAACCACAATTTTCATGCTGGCCATTTGTGCCGAAGCTGGGTTAGTACCGTGTGCAGAACTTGGGATTAAACATACGTTACGGTGCGCATCCCCTCGTGACTCGTGGTATTTACGAATTGCGATAAGGCCTGCGTATTCACCTTGTGCACCTGAGTTTGGTTGCAATGAAACCGCGTCGTAACCGGTAATGTTAACTAGCCAATCGTGTAGCTCGTTAATCATTATTTGGTAACCTTCTGCTTGGTCTAGCGGGCAGAATGGGTGAAGGTTTGCAAATTCAGGCCAGGTAATTGGGATCATTTCAGCGGTCGCGTTTAGTTTCATGGTACATGAACCTAACGAGATCATAGAGTGATTAAGCGCTAAATCTTTGTTTTCAAGTCGCTTAATATAGCGAAGCATGTCTGTTTCGCTGTGGTAGCTGTTAAAGTTTGGATGCGTTAGAATTTCATCATCACGCACTAGGCTTGCAGGAATAGAGTCACTGCCATTTGCTTCAACATCCGCAGCAATTGCATCTACGCTTAGGCCGTGGCCTTCGCCTAAAATAATATCAAATAACTCGGCAATGTCTGCACGTATTGTGGTTTCTGATACTGAAATTGAGTACTCGCCTGCATGGTTAGCAGCAAAGTTAACACCTTTAGCCACAGCACGGGCAATCACGTCAGCTTTGTTTTCATCAACAACAGTTAATGTATCAAACCAGGTAGTGTGCTTAAGTGCCACGCCTTTTGCTTTTAAGCCAGTTGCTAAAATATCAGCAAAACGGTGAATGCGTTGTGCAATGGTTTTTAAGCCTTGCGGGCCATGGTATACCGCGTAAAACGCCGCCATGTTCGCTAGTAATACTTGCGCAGTACAAATGTTTGAGTTGGCTTTGTCGCGACGAATGTGTTGCTCACGGGTTTGCATTGCCATACGCAGTGCATCGTTACCTAAACGGTCTTTTGATACACCAATAATACGCCCTGGTAATGAACGTTTGTATGCATCACGTGTTGCAAAAAATGCAGCATGTGGACCACCGTAACCCATTGGCACACCAAAACGCTGAGCAGAGCCAAGTACTACATCTGCACCTAATTTACCTGGTGCTTTTAACAGTAATAAGCTCATGATATCGGCTGCCACACAGGCAATCGCTTTTTTGCTTTGTACGCCAGCAATTAGGTCAGTTATATCAACAATTTCGCCTGATGTTGACGGGTATTGAAATAACGCACCAAAAATGTCGTGGTTCACGGCATCAGCGGCTTTACCTACAATAATTTCAAAACCAAATTGCTCTGCACGGGTGCTCACTACGTCAATGGTTTGCGTGTGTACGTCGTCGGCAATAAAGAACGCATTGGCTTTTTTAGCTTTAGATACACGTTTTGCAAGGCCCATTGCCTCGGCTGCAGCAGTTGATTCGTCAAGCAGTGAAGCACTTGCTAAATCTAGGCCGGTAATGTCTAAGGTCATAGTCTGGAAATTTAATAGTGACTCTAAACGCCCTTGTGCAATCTCTGGCTGATACGGTGTGTACGCTGTGTACCAACCCGGGTTTTCAAGTACGTTACGTAAAATTACGTGCGGTACGTGAGTTGGGTGGTAGCCTTGGCCAATATACGATTTGAAAACTTTATTTTTGCTTGCTACTGATTTTAAGTAGCTTAGTGTTTCAACTTCGGTACGGCTTTCGCCGATATTAAGACCTTGCTCAAGACGAATACCAGCAGGTACAGTTTGACCGATCAGCTCTTCAACGCTCGATACTTCAAGAGCGCTAAGCATGTCGTTTACTTGCGCTGGGCTTGGCCCAATATGGCGGCGAATAAAATCTTGCTTTTGCTCTAATTGTTCAAGAGATTTGGCGTTTGACATGTGTCCAGATTCCTATGATCCTAAATACTAATGGGTAACTAGTATTGATTAAAATATGTGATGATTTGGCAACTTACTGGGTATGGTAATAAGCTGTAAAATCATAAAAGCCCCAATGTTTTAAATAGAGGGGCTTTTAACTAATTAACGATTACTCTTCGTCAATAGTGTGTGCGTAGCCTTCTGCGTCGAGCAAGTTATCAACTTCAGATTCGTCAGATGCTTTAATGCGGAATAACCAACCGTCGCCGTAAGCGTCGTTGTTTACTGTTTCTGGAGAATCTTCTAGCTCTTCGTTAATAGCAACAACTTCACCGCTAATTGGTGCGTAAATGTCTGACGCCGCTTTTACTGACTCAGCTACTGCACAGTCTTCGCCTGCATCGACTACGTCGCCAACTTCTGGTAATTCAACAAATACCATGTCGCCAAGCAGCTCTTGGGCGTGCTCAGAAATACCAACAGTGTAAGTGCCGTCGCCTTCATTACGAACCCACTCGTGTGAAGGTGCGTATTTTAACTCGCTAGGGATATTGCTCATTTTGTTTCATCCTTTGGTTTAGATTGGGAGAATACCAATAAATGAGGGTGACCTATTTACTGGTATAACCAAATTATTTAGATTATTGATTTACCGTTACGTACAAAGCCCGATTTAACTACTTTTACGTTAACTAATTTTTTACGCATTTCTACTTGAGCTGTGTCGCCGGTTGAACGTGGCACACGTGCTAATGCAACACTATAGCCCAATGTTGGTGAGAATGTGCCAGATGTAATAACACCTTCGCCACCATCAACAATTACTTTAGAACCACTGCGTAGTACGCCTTTTTCTTCAAGAATAAGACCTACTTGCTTGTGAGTACTTTTTTCTGCACGTTGTTTTACCAAAACATCACGACCAATAAAGTCACGATCTTCTGGTTCCCATGCAATAGTCCATGCCATGTTAGCTGCCAGTGGTGATACGCTTTCGTCCATATCTAGGCCGTAAAGGTTCATACCTGCTTCTAAACGTAGTGTGTCGCGCGCGCCTAAGCCCGCAGGCGCTACACCGGCATCAAGCAATTGCTGCCATAAATCGGCTGCTTGCTCGTTTGGTACTACAATTTCGTAACCGTCTTCGCCAGTATAACCTGTTGTAGCAATAAATAAATCACCGGCTTGAACACCAAAAAATGGCTTCATGCCTTCAACTGCAGCTTGCTGGTCTGCGTTTAAAACCTGGGCAGTTTTAGCGCGTGCATTAGGGCCTTGAACCGCAATCATGGCGAATTCTGGGCGCTCAGTAACCGTTACTGCAAAGTCACTCGATACCTTAGCTAAATGTGCTAGGTCTTTTTCACGGGTCGCTGAGTTAACCACTAAGCGATAAAATGTTTCGCTAAAGTAGTAAATAATTAAGTCGTCAATTACACCACCTTGCTCGTTAAGCATGCCGGTGTAGAGTGCTTTACCAGGTACTGTTAATTTAGCAACGTCGTTAGCCACAAGCTTGCGTAAAAATGCTTGTGCTTGCTCGCCTTGTATATCAACAATGGTCATGTGCGATACGTCGAACATGCCCGCATCGTTACGTACGGCGTTGTGTTCTTCTATTTGTGAACCGTAGTTAATTGGCATTTCCCAGCCATGAAAATCAACCATTTTTGCGCCGGCTTCAAGGTGCTTTGCATGTAATACTGTTTTAGAAGTCATAATATTCCTTCACTTTTAAATTAACCCATGTGTGTGGGCGTGGCCTCAATTGAATGAGGGGGAATAACATGGTAGCCATTAATACGCCTACCAAATTGTAATCTTTAACAAAAATATGTTTAACGAATTAAACAGCTTAGGTGTTAGTAACACTAAAGCCTTGTTGCTGCATATACTGCTGCCACTTATCAAGCGTAGGCGTTTTAGCAATCACTATAAACTGCTGCTCGTTGTTTTTATCTACCGCGGTAACAAACACTTCGCCACTTTGCGCGCCATAACAAAGCTGCGCATCAGCAAGGCGTAAGCCAGGGGTTAATTTAAACGCATCAACTAAGGTATCAAAGGCGTTGCTACCGGTTAAGGTAAAGGTTGCTAAATCGGTGCGTACCACAAAGTCGATATCGTACCTAAGCTGTTGCTCGTTAATGAGTGCTTGTAATTGCAAGCTGGCATTTACTGAGAGTACAAATCTAAAGGCGGTTTCGCTAAAGTAGTAAACGGCGTAGCTAAAATCAGAATTTAAATCGCCATCCAATGTGCCTTTAAAACCAAAGCCACTGGCGGTTAGTTTGGTGAGGTCATGACCTAAAATAGCACTTAAAAATACCGATGCTTCACTGCCGCTAAAATCAATAACAACGTGGCTGTTATTAGCTTGTAAGGCATTAATAACCGCGCTGTTAGCGTTGCTATGGCGGGCAAACATTATCGGGTTAAAAGTCATAACAAATACCTATCTATCTTTAATAGCAAAAGTATATTGCGCAAGGCTTACAACAACAAATTGTAATTACTTATCAATTGATAAATAATACTTATATATATAGCCATATAAATAGTAATTTTAAATATGAAAAACATTTCAACCGACAGTTTACGCACATTTGTTATGGTGGTTGAGGTAGGTGGATTTGCCAAAGCAGGCGATTTACTTGGCCTTTCGCAACCGGCGGTAAGCTTACAAGTAAAACGTTTAGAAGACTTATTAGGCTATAAATTATTTAAAAAGCAGGGACAACGCCAAGTACTTAATCAATATGGTGAACTGTTACTGCCTATGGCAAAACAAATGGTGCAACATAACGATGCCATTTTACAGTTGTTCACCTCCGAAAGTGTCACTGGTAAAGTGCGCTTAGGGATCCCTAGCGAATTTGCAGCACGTATTTTACCTTCTATTATTGGCGACTTTGTGGCGCTCTACCCTGATGTATCGTTAGAAGTGAAGTCACGTTTGAGTAAACACTTACTTTCGGATGAGCGCCAAGATCAATTTGATTTAGTATTGGCGCTAAATGAGCAGCTTGATTCAGAAAAATTCCCTATTTTTATTCAAGACCAATTAGTGTGGGTTGGCGATCTTTCACTGGCGCAAAATGAAACCGTTACCTTAGTAACAGCGCCTGAGGGCTGTATTTACCGACGCAGAGCAACCCAAGCGCTTGAAAAAGCAGGTATTAAATACCGTATTGTTTACAGCAACGCCGATTTAACCGGTTTAATTGCGGCATTAAAAGAAGGTTTAGGTATTACTGTATTGGCAAGAAGTACGGTGCCGAACGATTTAACCTATCAATTACACACTAAAAATTTACCTGCGCTCGGTAGCATTGGCATTAGTTTAGTTAAAACTGCCCGCGAACCTGAAAACGCCGTGTTTAAACTCGCTGAGTTTATTAAGCTGCGCTTAGGTTACCCCACGGCTTAAATAACCTGAACTCTGAATAATAAATCTATCTCAAGCAGCGTTCAGGTTAAATTAACCGCCACCAGCCAATACATTATCCCTGTTTTTATAAAACAAAAATAAACACCTAGTTAAAAATGTTATAAAAACAGCCTGTTTTTACGACAGATGTAAATTATAGTAAAACTTAATAATATTGATTCTCATTCGTTAACATGTTTAAATTACGCCAATTTCAGTAGTTGAACTATTTTTAGGGTAATCAATGTCACATAAATTTTTAGTTTCTTCGTTAACTGCAGCTGTTGCGCTGTCTTTGAACACAACAGCAATGGCAAAAGATGCCGACAAAGTTGAGCGTAACTTTGAACAAATTACCGTTATTGGCTCACAAGCCGCTATTAACGATATTCCAGGATCTGCTACGTTTATTTCAGATGCAGAATTGCAAAAATTCGAATTTACCGATATTTCTCGCGTATTAGCATCTGTACCAGGTGTATACGTGCAAGAAGAAGATGGCTACGGCCTGCGCCCTAATATTGGTATGCGCGGTACAGGTACTGGTCGTAACGACAAAATTTCTGTGATGGAAGACGGTGTACTTGTTGCTCCGGCTCCTTACTCTGCGCCATCGGCTTACTACTTCCCAACTATGGGCCGTATGGAATCTATTGAAGTATTAAAAGGTGCTGCCTCAGTTAAATATGGCCCGCGCACTACCGGTGGTGTATTAAATTTACTTTCTCGCAGCCTACCAACTGAAGCAAATAGCTCAACAGGCATGCTAGATGCTGCCCTTGGTAGCGATGGTTACTACAAAGGTCACGCTTACTTCGCAAAAGAAAAAAACAACACTGCAGGCTTAATTGAAGTGTTTTCTTACGGCGCTGATGGCTTTAAAGAATTGCCAGTAGGTGATGACAACACAGGTTTTGAAAAAAACGATGTATTGGTAAAGTTTGGCCATACCTTTGGTGAAAACGATGCGCATAACATTGAGTTCAAATTAAAGTACTCTGAAGAAACATCAGACGAAACTTACATGGGTTTAACCGATGCCGATTACCAACAAAACCCGTACCGTCGTTACGCAGCATCACAAAATGATGAAATGAACACTCGCCATAATGCATACCAAGTAAACTATGCATACCGTTTTGGTGAAGGTTATGAAGTTTTAGCAACCGCTTATCTAAACGACTTCCACCGTAACTGGTACAAAGCAAGCAGTGTTGGTTCAAGCACACTTGAGCAATACAGCGAGTTTGAAGCAAACCCAACAGCTGCGGGTATTGAAAACATCGGTGTTAAAGCCAATAACCGTGACTACCAAGCAAAAGGTGTGCAGTCTGAATTACACATCCCAGCGGGCGCTCACTACATTACGGTTGGCGTACGTTACCACGAAGATGAAATGGATCGTTTCCAGTGGGAAGACAAATACACGCTTAATCAAGATTTAAGCATGACTCTTACCTCACAAGGCGCTCCAGGCTCTAACAGCAACCGTTTAGACAGTGCAAAAGCAAGCACGCTATTTATTCAAGACGAATGGACAATGGATGCATTAATAGTGAGTGCTGGTCTTCGTTATGAAGACATAACTATTACCCGTGAAGAGTGGGCTAAGTCAGATCCAACCCGTAGCCTAGGCTTAACGAAAGATATCTCTAACGATACTGAAATTTTAGTACCGTCTTTAGGTGCTACTTACACACTTAACGACAATGTTACGTTACTTGCTGGTATTCAAAAAGGTTACGCCCCTGCAGCACCGGGTAATGCCGACCAAGACGAAGAAGAGAGCGTCAACATCGAGTTTGGCTCTCGTTTTAATGCGGGCGGTTTTAACGGTGAAGTAATTGCGTTTTACTCTGATTACGACAATATGCATGGTAACTGTACTGCATCAGTAGGTTGTAATGACGATAACATTGGTGACCAATACAACTACGGTGAAGTAGAAGTATCGGGCTTTGAATTTAGCGCAGGTCGAACGTTTAATACTGCATCGGTTGCGTTCCCAGTAAAATTAACTTACACCTACACAGATTCAGAATTTAAAAACACGTTTGATTCAGAAATTTGGGGCTCAGTAGAAAAAGGCGATGCAATGCCTTACGTACCTGAGAACCAGGTTGCTTTATCGTTTGGCGCAGAAGTGAATAACTTTGTGGTAAATAGCCAAATACGTTACGTGTCTGATGCACATGCTGATTTAACTAACTCAGGCTTAAATGCGATTGATAGCCGTGTTGTATGGGATTTAGCTGCTAAGTACTTAATCGACGAAAACCAAAAAGTATACCTAAGCGTAGATAACTTGTTTGATAAAACCTACATTGCTAACCGTGCAAATGGCGGTATTCAACCTGGTAAGCCACGTTCAGTACAAATGGGCTACTCTTACAGTTTTTAATAAAGTGCTAACTTAAAAGTACAAAAAAGCCGAGGTTGATTAAATCAATCTCGGCTTTTTAATGCCTATGTAATTAATAGGCTTAATTTGTTTCTGCGCGCTGGCGTAATACTTCAAATAAACAAATACCGGTTGCAACCGATACATTTAAACTTGAAACCGTACCCGCCATTGGAATTTTAACGAGTACATCACAGTGCTCACGGGTTAAACGGCGCATACCCTCGCCTTCAGCTCCCATCACAATCGCCATTGGGCCTGTTAAGCTGGCATCAAATACATGTGTGTCGGTTTCACCGGCTGTGCCTACAACCCATACACCTGCGTCTTTTATTTCACGTAATGTACGTGCAAGGTTAGTAACCTGAATAAGCGGTACTGTTTCAGCTGCGCCACAGGCCACTTTACGTGCCGTGCCATTAAGCTTTGCTGACTTGTCTTTAGGAACTATCACCGCATGAACACCGGCAGCATCGGCGCTACGTAAGCAGGCACCTAAATTATGCGGATCGGTGATGCCATCAAGTACCAGTAAAAACGGGGTGTCTTCGCGTTCAATGATCTCATCAAGATCTTTTTCGTTAAACACACGTGCCGCTTTCACGTTGGCGATAATGCCTTGATGTTGCTCATCTTTCGCTTTGTTATCAAGCGCTTTTCGTTGCATAAACTGTACTGAAATACCAAACTGACGCGCTTGCTCAATCACCGGCGATAAGCGCTTATCATCACGTCCTTTAAGGGCGTATATTTCTATAAAACGCTCTGGCTCTTTTGCCAAAATTGCTTCAACAGAGTGAAAGCCAAAAATTAATTCATTACTCACGAATTGTTTGCTCCTGGGCTACTACGTTTACGGGCATTTTTACCTGGTCTTTTAGGCTTTTTGACCGCTTTCTTTTTGGTTTTTTTCTTAGCGGTGGTGTCATCCGCTTTTACTTTTGATTTGCTCGCTGATTTGCCTTTTGCAGCAGGCTTTTTACTCGCCTTTGGCTTTTTGTCATCACTTGCTGACTTTTTACCCGGGATTTTACCGGCTTTAAGTTGCGAGCGAACACTGGTTGGAGCATTTTTTTTAGGTGCACGACGACGCGCATAACGATCTTGGGCAACATCGCCTTTAAGCGTTAAGTTTATACGACGATCATCTAAGCTTACCGAGGCAACCTGCACAGTGACTTTGTCGCCTAAACGATAAACCGTATGTGTGTGTTCACCCACCAAGCAATGTTTAGCTGCATCATGCTGGAAATATTCATCACCTAAATTGGTAACATGAATTAATCCATCAATTTGTAAGTCATCTAAACGAATAAATAAACCAAAGTTAGTAACCGATGAAATAACCCCGTTAAACTCCATGCCTACATGATCTTGCATGTATTCACATTTTAACCAATCGGCTACTTCACGGGTGGCATCATCTGCGCGGCGCTCAGTGGTAGAACATTGCTCACCAAGTTGATCGACTTCATCATCGCTATAAGCGTATTCACCAGAGGTTTGCTGCCCTTGTGCTTTTAATACTGCTTTAATTGCACGATGCACCACTAAATCGGGGTAACGGCGAATTGGCGAGGTAAAGTGCGCGTAAGCCGATAATGCTAAACCAAAGTGACCTATGTTATCTGGCTGATAAACCGCTTGTTTCATTGAGCGCAGCAGCATAGTTTGAATAAGCTCAGCCTCTGGACGGTCACCTAAACGAGCCAATACATGAGTAATTTCTTTCGGGGTTGGTTCATCACTTAGCGTGCTTTCAATCCCCAGCTCAGTTAAAAACTGAGTAAAGTTACCCAGCTTTTCGCTATCGGGCTCATCATGTACTCGATACAGTGCGCTGGCTTCGTGTTTTTCAAGTAACTTAGCCGCCGAAACATTGGCTAAAATCATACATTCTTCAATGAGCTTGTGCGCATCGTTACGAATAACCGGCACAATTGATTCTATTTTACGCTGTGCGTTAAATACAAAGCGAGTTTCGAGTGTTTCAAACTCAATGGCGCCACGCTCTTGGCGCGCTGCTTTTAATGCCATGTACATTTGCTGCAAATCAGTTAAATGCGGCACTACAGCTGCGTATTCTTTACGTAACTTTTCATCGTTTTGTAAAATGGCATTTACTTTGGTGTAAGTTAAACGTGCATGTGAGTTCATCACCGCTTCGTAAAACTTATAACCTGAGAGCTTACCCTCTTGCGATACGGTCATTTCTGCAACCATACACAAGCGATCAACCTCAGGGTTAAGCGAGCACAAACCGTTAGATAATACTTTTGGTAGCATTGGAATAACTTGCTCAGGGAAATACACTGAGTTACCGCGCTCTATCGCTTCTTTGTTAAGCGGCGTGTTCATACCTACATAATGTGATACATCGGCAATGGCTACCCATAAGCGCCAGCCACCCGACTTTTTAGTCTCACAGTATACAGCATCATCAAAATCACGAGCGTCTTCGCCATCTATGGTCACAAGCGGTAAGCCGCGTAAATCAACTCGACCTTGTTTATCGGCTTCTTCAACAAATTCACCTAAGTGGGCAACTTGTTGCTCAACCTCTTCAGGCCATACGTGTGGAATATCGTGATTACGCAGCGCAACTTCAATTTCCATACCCGGCGCTAAATGCTCGCCCAGTACGTCGATAACTTTACCTACCGCATTCATATTACGGCTTGGATTTTGGGTTATTTGCACTTGCACCATTTGGTTATGGCGCGCGCCTTTTTCGTTACCCGGTAGAATAATAATGTCTTGGGTAATGCGCGGATCTTCAGCCACAACAACGGCAATACCATGCTCAACAAAATAGCGGCCAACAATAGGCGCTCGCTCATTAGTAAGTACTTTGATGATGCGTGCGTCGCATTTTGAGCCTGAGCCGCGTTTAGTGCCTTTGGCAAGAACGATGTCACCGTGAAGCACCATATTCATTTGATGCTTGGCAATAAACCAATCTTTGCTCTCGCCTTCAACTTCTAAAAAGCCAAAACCGTCTCTGTGACCGACTACTTTGCCTTTGGTTAAACCGGCTTCGTCAATCAGGGCATAACATTTAAATTTATTAAAATACAGCTGCCCATCACGCTCCATGGCGCGAAGTCGGCGCTTAAATGCTATTTGTCGTTCTTCATCGTTGACTGCGAGTTCTTCACATAGTTGTGCGTAGTTAGCAGGTTTGGAACGCTCTTGCAGGTGAGTAAGTATAAACTCACGACTAGGGACTGGGTTTTCGTACTTTTCTTGTTCTCGACTGAGATTTGGATCTTGGTTTGACATTCACTATCTTGTTAGTTGGTTATGTAAGTATTTTAACTCATATACTCGCAATGAGACAGGTAAAAGCCATTAAACTTTTAATAAAGCGTTATTACCTTTTGCATTTTGTGAAAATATAAATAAATAACGCTTAACATGTACTTAATTTAAGAGCTTAAAAGTGAGTAAAATAGAAGTGCTGATGTTTACTCACTTTTATATAAACAGCTTACTTTTGCTGTAGTTTCTTCCACAATAGCGTGCTGATGTGTTCAATAAAAGCCGCATCTTGTGCAGCCATAACATCGAGTATTGGTTTGTTCATTTGGGTTTTGTTTTGAGAGTATATCCAGCGATTTTTATTAAAGCTTTGCGCAAACTCTAACACACCCGTTTGCAAGGCTTGCTCATCAGCAAAGGTGGCCTCTATAACGTTATGTTGTAATAATTTTTGCGCATCAACGCGCTCACCGGTCATGGCTAAGCGGTTAAAAAATTGCGGATTAATCGCTTTATTAATAATCGGAAACATAGACGGTACAAACGGCACTAATACATCGACTTCGGGGAAACAAAAGAAGCCTTTGTCTGATTTCATAAAACGAAAATCACAGGCACACGCCAGTACCGAACCATTACCATAAGTGTGGCCGTTTAGCGCGGCAATAATAGGCATAGGAAAAGTAACAATACGTTTAAACAAGGCACCTATCGAGTTCATAAAATCGGCAATTATTTGTGGTGTGTTGTCAGGGTTTGCCATCCACTGTAAATCAATGCCTAACGACCAACTTTTATCGCTGCTTGAAGTTAACACCACCGCTTTAATATGCTCGTTAGCCTCAATCGTATCTAGGTGTTGATTAAACTCGTTTATAAAGGTTGGATTATGGCGGTTTTCTGCTGTATTCATAGTAAGGATAGCCGTGCTTCCTTGCGTGGTAATTTCTATTAATGCTGTCATTAGACCCTCATTTAGTGCTTTTAGCTGCGCTTTTAGCACTTTTCATTACTTTTATAATTATAAATAGAATAGTAATACGTTGTATGAAATTTATAAAGCGTCTATTTTTGTAACCATTAAAGGAGCGAGAGCTTAAGCCATAGCGTTTAAATATTCGCACAATTACAACCACCCTTTTTGTCGGGCTATACGTGCTGCATCAATTCGGTTTGTGGCATTGAGTTTAGCAATTGCATCGGATAAATAATTACGCGTTGTGCCTTCACTTATATAAAGCTGTTTTGCTATTTCGCTGGTTTTTAATCCATCACTTGCAAGTTTTAACGCTTTGCGTTCTTTATCTGTGAGTGGATCGGTATCGTCTAATGCGTTAATTGCCAGCTCTGGGTCAATAACCTTTTGCCCTTGCATTACTTTTTTAAGCGCATTGATTAGCTCTTCGCTTGGCGCTTCTTTTAAAATAAAACCTTTAACACCCGCACTTAAAGAACGCCTAATATAACCGGCTCGCGAAAAGGTGGTCATAATTACCATGTTAATTGCAGGGTGCTTAGCGGCAATTTGTTCACTAAGCTCAATACCATTCATGCTTGGCATCTCTATGTCTGTTAAAACAATATCTGGGTGTAAGTCTTTACTAAGCGCGTTGATTTCATTTAACGCATCTTGGCCATTACTTGCTTGACCAATCACCTCAATATTGAAATCAAGGCTTAATAAGGCTGCAACTGCGTCGCGAACCAGCGCTTGGTCTTCAACTAAATATACTTTGATCATTTTAAATCCTCAGCACTCAGTGGCAGCACAACAGTTAAAGTAAATGTGTCGCCACAGGTAAATGTTGCATTGCCATTTAATTGCTCAGCCCGCTCTTTAATGCCATTTAAACCATTACCTGCTTTTAATGTAGTGCATGGCGCATTATCAATAACGTTAATAACTAATTGCTGCTTTGTTTGCTTTATATTGATAGAGCCGTTTTTTGTACTGCTATGGCGTAATAAATTAGTAACCGACTCTTTAATAATAAGGCTCGCAATGCCCTCTACTTTAACGGGTAAGGTCGCTAAATTAACGTTAAATTTTATGTTAAAACCTTGCGCTATAAGCGTTTGTTTTAGCTGTGCGATTTGGCTCACTAGATCGAGTTGCTTTAAATCGCTTACCGCGTTTCTTACATCACTAAGCAATTGCCTTGCAAGGTTTGCTACTTGGGCAATTTCGTTATTGGCCTGATCGTATCGCTCGCCTTGATTTAGTTTATTCGCAAGCTCAGCTTTTAAAGCTATTGATGACAATGAATGACCTAAAATATCGTGTAAATCTCGGGCTATGCGCTCACGTTCAGCAATGGCTGCTAGCTGCTCTAATTGCTTTGCGCTTTCTTGCTCACGAATTTTATGTAAATGCTCTCTTTTTGCCGCTATGCCATAGCTAAATAGGGCCGCACATAAAATTAAAGCCACCGCTAAAAAGTACTCAAGCTTGGCTATGTCACCCACATATGAACTTAGCAAAACAGTTAAAATTATCGCTAATGCGGCATAAACTCTTTGATAATTGCTATATGTATAGCCCGCTACATAAGCTATAAAGCCAAATAAGGTTGGTGTACCAGCGCTATAAAAAGTGGCACTAAAACACACCAGTAACATAGCGATAAATAACTTAGTTACTCCCCCATTTTTGCAATTTATTGCTTTTACATATAACAATATAAACGCAATATAAAAGGCTAAAGACAAGGTGATTTGATGAGCTGTAAAGTTAGCAAAATCAATGATCATCGGGAGTAAATAAAAACCGGTAAAAACTAAATGACCATATTTCCAAAAATCTTTATCGCTTTGCTGAGAAAACCTGTTAACCGAGCTCATACCAATACCTCTGGCCTATTATTTTTATTTATAGCACTCTTTTTATTAATAAATACAAATAACATAAAAATGCATACGAACATAAAACAATCTACATAAGTGATAGTAAAACTTAGTGTTTCTAAAAAATCGCTAATGCTTAAGCTTGTTAAAATTAAAGAATTCATAACACCCTCCAATATAAGTAAGGTAACTATGCCAGTGGGTAAAATAGATAAGAGTGTGAAGTGTCATTAACTTGGCTGACATTTGTCATGAAATAGAAAAATTCATCTTCTGAGTGTAAAAGCAATGCTAATATAGCCAAAAAAAGTGACCAGGAAATTTAATGCAGTCCCAACAACAAAGCTTAATTTACTTACACATTGCCGTACTTTTATTTGGCGGTACCGCCTTATTCGCAAAGCTAATTGGTTTGAATGCATTAGATATTACCGCTTATCGCGCGGCTATCGCTGGGCTGGCAATTTGTGTGCTGCTAACTTTGCAAAAAAAACCAATTAAGCTGCATCGCGCTAAAGATTATGTGATTGCCATTTTATTAGGCGTTGCCGTAGGTATTCACTGGGTAACCTATTTTGCAGGCATGCAATTGGCGGGAATTACCGTGGGCATGTTAGCCTTTTTTACCTACCCCGTGATCACGGTATTTTTAGAACCCCTATTTAATAAAAGTAAGCCCAAAACAAAAGATATAATAAGTGCTGTGGTGGTGATTTTTGGCATTTATTTATTGATCCCTAACGTTAATTTAGGCGATGACATCACTTTAGGTGTTGTGACGGGCGTGGTATCAGCATTATTTTTTGCTCTTCGTAATATTACTCATAAACGCTACTTTAGCGAGTATGGTGGACCGCAAACCATGTTTTACCAAACCTTAGTGGCAAGCCTGATGCTGTGTGCTTTTATTGAAGTACCCATAACAAAAATTAATGATACTGATTTAATATTACTGCTTATTGCCGGTGTGGTGTTTACTGCGATGCCGCATTCGTTATTTGCAGCGAGTTTAAAACATTTATCAGCAGCAACCGCTGGATTGATTTCTTGCTTACAGCCTCTTTATGGCACAATACTGGCTATAATTATTCTGCACGAACGCCCCTCAGTGATGACCCTGATCGGTGGCACACTGATTGTTAGTGCTGCGTGCTTTGAAACTTGGTCAATTTCACGGAAAAAGCAGCCATGAAAATATTTGCACATAGAGGCGCAAGCACACACTTCCCCGAAAATACGCAAAGCGCCATTATAGCGGCGTTAAAAGCGAATGTAGATGGCATTGAGGTTGATGTACAAAGCGCGCTTGATGATTACGTTATTATTCACGATACCTACCTCGATAGAACCACTAATGGCAAAGGCAAAGTGTGCGACTTTAGTGCCCAGCAAATTAAACAGTTTGATGCAGGAAATGGCGAACAAGTCCCTACTTTGCAGCAATTAATAGACTGGAATAATAACCAAACCTTACTCAATTTAGAGCTAAAGCATACCTTTGAACTTGAAAAGTTTGCAACCGTGCTTGAAAGTAACATTGCGAACAAAAAAATAACCGCTGACAATATTTTAGTTTCATCATTTAATCATCATCAACTACACTGGCTAAAGAGCCGTTTATCGTGGCTTAAAATTGGCGCACTTACTGCATCAATTCCATTGCAGTATGCAAAGTTTGCACAAGACTTACACGCCTACAGCATTCATATTGACAAAAACTTTATGAACAAACCGTTTGTAGACGATGCCAAAATGCGCGGTTTACAAGTATTTGCTTACACCGTAGATGAAGTCGAAGATATTAAACTGATGCTTGCCTGTGGTGTTGATGGTATTTTTACTAACGACCCTGAACGAACTAAGCATTATTTAGCGCAATTAAATGAACTATAACTAATTATTTAATTGCCATTTATGCTATAAAAACAATAATTTAGTAGGTCACTATTTAATGAGTAGCTACATGCGTATTTATAATTTTTTAGAACAAACACTGTTTTATACTTTAACCCGAAAAATAGTTGGGAATTTAAGTTTTGTTTTTTTATTTCAAGCCATTACTTTGTTTTGGTTACACAGTAGTTTAACCGAAAACCAGCAAAGCACTGGCTTATTTTGGGCACTTGCGCTACTTATTATTGCAGGCTTTATTTTTACTATTTTTTATATGCGCTTTTTAATTGTGCGCCCGGTAAAAGCAATGCGCGATACGCTCATTAATATTAATCAACAAGATGCGAATTTAGCAGCCAAATTACCCCATTTCACGTTTGATGAATTTAGAGACTTAAGTGAGCAATACAATCAATTTACTACCCATTTAAATAGTTTATTAAGCACTACCTATACCAGCGCCCAAGAGAGTGTGCAGAGTAACAGCCAAGTAACGCAATCAATGCAACACACTGAACAATTGAGTGAGCAGCAAATTAATTTAAGCCACACCATTATTAATGCCAGTAATCAAATTACCCAAAGCCTGCAGGCTATAGTAAGCAACACTGATAGCGTACATCAGGTCAATAATGAACACCTTAATTTTGTAAAGCTCTCTGCTGGTGAGCTATCAAAACTAGTTGAGCAGGTAAGGCTTATTAATGAAATGCTGGGTAGTTTTTCTAAAACGATTGCGGGCTTGAAAGAGAACAGCGAAAACATTCGCAGTATTTTAAAAATGGTTGAAGAGTTTTCGGATCAAACTAACTTATTAGCACTAAATGCAGCCATAGAAGCGGCACGCGCTGGTGAAGCGGGGCGAGGTTTTGCCGTGGTTGCCGATGAAGTTCGTACCCTATCGGTTAAAGTAAGCGACGCAACACGCCAAATTAGTGATTTTATTACCCAAATGAATGAGCTCGTTAATGAAACGAATAAAGAGTCAGAGCAATTAATAAACCACTCAAATAATGCGCAAACATCAATTAACACCACCTCTGATGGGTTTGGTAAAATGCTCAATGAGTTTGAACTTAATCAACAACAATTGCAGCAAATAGCCAATGCCGTACACTTGCTCGAAGATACCCAAAACCAAACGCATGAATCGGTTGAGCAAATTGTGGCGCTAGGCGAACAAGCCAAGCAACAAATAGATACAGCACTGCATGATTCTGAACAATCACAAAAGCTAAGCCAACAAACCCAACAACAGTTAAAACGCTTTGTAGATTAGGCAATAACAATTTCACCCAAGCCGCGATTATGCTAAATTAAGCGGCTTGTCATTTAACTGTGTGAAGTATGTGAGCGACGTAAAACCAAACTATGAACAGCTAGCCCAGCAAATAAAATTATGGGGCCAACAACTTGGCTTTAGTGAAGTGGGCATTACTGACATTGATTTAACTAAGCATGAAACACAGCTTCAGCGTTGGCTTGATGCAGGGTATCATGGTTCAATGGATTACATGGCTGCACATGGAATGAAACGCGCCCGCCCTAGCGAGCTAGTCCCTGGCACGCAACGAGTTATTTCAGTAAAAATGAATTACCTGCCGCCAGATTCAGGCTTTGCCAAAAACCTTAAAAATAACGAGAAAGCCTATATCAGCCGCTATGCGCTTGGCCGTGACTATCACAAATTAATGCGTAATCGGCTCAAGCAATTAGGTAAAAAAATTGAACAGCAGGTAGGTGACTATGGCTTTAGGCCTTTTGTTGATTCAGCGCCAGTGCTTGAGCGTCAATTAGCTGAAAAAGCAGGGCTTGGCTGGCGAGGTAAACATTCTTTATTAATTAATAAAGAGGCTGGCTCTTGGTTTTTTTTAGGCGAGTTATTTGTAGATTTACCACTGCCTATTGATGATGAAAACACGTTCGAAGGTTGTGGTAAATGTGTTGCTTGTATAACCCTTTGCCCTACCGGCGCTATTGTAAAACCTTATGTGGTAGATGCACGTAAATGCATATCGTATTTAACCATAGAGCATCAAGGGGCTATTCCAGAGCAATACCGAACCTTAATGGGTAACCGCATTTATGGTTGCGATGATTGCCAGTTAGTGTGCCCATGGAATCGCTATGGACAAATTACCGACGAGCAAGACTTCCACCCCCGTACACAATTAAAAAATAAAGACTTACTCGCGTTATTTGCCTGGGATGAAACTACCTTTTTAACAAATACCGAGGGCAGCCCTATTCGGCGCATTGGCCATGAGCGTTGGTTACGAAATATAGCGGTTGGCTTAGGCAACGCAGATTTTAGCCCAGCGATTATTCATGCACTTGAAGATAAACGCAAAACGGTCAGTGACATGGTGAATGAGCACATAGAATGGGCACTTACCCAGCAACATGATAAACAAAGACAAAAGCTGCGCAAAACAGCACGGCTAATACGGATTGTTGAAAAAGGCCTACCCAGAGACGCGTAAGCCTATTGCCTAAAAAAACGCGACATAATGTCGCTGATACAAGCTATCTGCCTAATCGTAGCGACGAGTTTAGCCCGCGCCTCGCAGCCCGTAACCCGCACCTTTAACCTTTCAACAATAAAGCAAGATCTTGCTCTATTTCTGCAAAGGCTTTTTTAACTTGATCCACTGACTCCTGACGTGCAACCGAGTTTTGTATGGTTTCGTCTACTTTTTTATAAATAAAAATTTCTTGGTCTTCATCCAATCCCATAGTTGGGATCCGCTCTTCGAGTTCTTCTTGTAAATGCTTAAATACTTTTTCGTTATTAATACGACTGTCGTTCAACATCCCAATTAAACGATGAAACTTACTATGCACAGTACCGGCAACTTTATTTAACCGCTCCTGCTGCGATACCAGCATCTGCTTGGTGGTAATGGCTCGTAATTGTTGCTCGGTTACACTTACAATAAAGCAAATATGATCACGTATGCGTCCGTGCTTTTGCTCGTCATGCTCTGGCATATTTAAAATCAGTAAACTCACAAGCTCGTAGTTAACCAAAATGCGATGAGAAAACTCATGCAATCGTCCTTTGCTTTTAAGCATTTCAAATAACTCAATTACAATTGGAGAACACACCCCATTGAGCGCAAAGTGCGACTTAGTATCGTTACATCTAAATTCAATATTACTTTGTAGGCCAAATGCCTGTAAGCATTCTACTAATGCTTTGCCAAGCTCTTGTATATCGTTAATAAAACCAATATTTTCAATGTAATTTACTATCTGACCCATTTCGCTGCTATTTGCCATGGCATTAAAGGCGGTAGAGGTCGCTTCTTTTACTTGCTTTTCAAGCTGTTGTTTTTCTATTAAGACTTGATTTAGTTTATTCAGTTTTTGCTTTAATTCGTCGTGCCCAAACGGTTTTACAATATAGTCTTCCGCGCCTACTGAATAACCTTCCATGCGCTCCTCAACCGTACCTCTTGCAGATACAAACATCACGATGATGTCATGGGTAATGGGGTTAGCTTTAAGCTCTTTACATACTTCATAACCATTCATTTTTGGCATACTTACATCAAGTAATATAACTTGAGGCATATACTCTTCAACCATACTTAAGCATTCAGGGCCGCTTGAAGCTAGCTTAAGTTCAAAATCAAGATCCTCTAATATTTCTTCAATTATTTCGAGGTTAAATGGTTCATCGTCGACTGCAAGAATTTTAGTTAAAGCCATAATTTTTCATCCATATAAATTAAAACAATTCGATTGTTAGCCGCTATTTTTCACTAATTGCTCATCAGCTAGGTATTCATCTAAGTTTATTTCTAAAGGAACTTGAATCGAAATTGTTGTTCCACCAAGGCTGTTATTGCATGCTTTAATACTGCCTTGATGCAATGAAACAAACTCACGACACAAGGTAAGACCCAACCCGGTTCCACCTGCACCACTATTCGTTTTACTGCTTTGCTCAAATTTATTGAAAACCGTTTCAAGTTCCTCTTCAGGTATTCCTATACCGCTATCTATCACTGCAATGTTTGCATTGTCATCGTCTCTTTGCATTACAACTTCAACAGTACTGTGCTCTTCACTAAATTTGAGTGCATTACTCAATACATTTCTCAAAACCTGATTTATTTGCTCTTCATCGCACTGTGCAACAATCGGCGCGTTATCAGAGCTAAAAACAATATTTATATCTTTTTCAATAGCAATACCGGCAACATCATCAATACTGGTTTTAACAATAGTCGCTAAATCATAAGCCCGTGGGTTGAATGGAAATTTACCAACATCTAATTTAGAAAGGTCGAGTAAATTATTAAGTAACGATAGTAGTCTTTGCCCACTTGACTCAATACGAGTTAAATACTTCAAAAGTTTATCTTTGCTAAAATCACCCTCTTGTAACTTGCTAATACCAAAACGTGAAAAGCTCAATATAGAGTGCATAGGGGTTCTTAGCTCATGCGACATATTTGCCAAAAACTCTGATTTACTTAGATTAGCCGCTTCGGCAATATTTTTCGCATGCTCAAGCTGTGAAGTACGTGCCCTTACTTGCTCTTCTAAAAGATCTTTGGCTTCCAACAGTAGATCTTCTTTTTGTTTTAAATGGCTAACATTTTTAAAAATAACCGCTAACGCTATTTCGCCATGGTGGTCTATTTCATTAAATGATCCAACTAGCGGAATTTTACTTCCGTCTTTATTTACAATGTGTAAGTCACAACTAAATTGACGATTACTGTTTAATGTAGAGATTTTATCTTTTATTGCCTGCACCGAGTCATCATCTAAAAAATGAAATAACGAGTGAGCAATGAGCTTTTTAAACTTTAAATTAAATAATTTTAAGCAGGCATCATTGGCCTCGACTATCTTGCCTTTGCGTTCAAATAATAAAATAGGATCGGGGGTATTTTTAAAAATGACCTGCAGTAGGCTGTCTTTTTCAATCAGCACATCAACTGTTTCTTGTAATCTTTCTACTAGCTCAGCATTGTGACGTTTTAGCAGCTCGGTTTGCCATAATTTATGTACAGCCTGTAGTAACACATTGTCATTTAAAGGCTTAATTAAAACATCTTCAACACCTTGGCGAATGGCTTCTAACATAGATTGTTCAGGGCGTGAGGTTACTAACAAGCAACGACTATGCGGTTGTATTTTTTTTAAACTCGAAAATATCTCTAAACCAGAACCCGGTTGTAAGCTAAAGTCACTGATTAAAATATCAATACTCCTGAGCTTGGCAATATTAATTGCTTCATCATGGTTTGTTGCGGTGTATACCTCAATATGAGCGCCATAAAGGCTACTTTTGAGTGACTCTAATCGCTCATTAACATGATCAACGAGTAAAATTGTCGGCAGTTTAAAAATGTGATCTGGACCTATCTCTAATAAGGCCTCAATTAAAGACGTTATTTCTTTATTGGAAAAGAAGGGGTAGATAATGGTGGCATTGGGTATCAAGTCATTTAATTTGGAAAATGCGCTAAGCAACTCCCCTGATTCTGCTTTTGGCGCTAATAACAAAAATGATTGATAAGTCGCTTTCTCAACAACTATCGATACAACATCGGTTGGCACGCCTTGAGAAAATACCAACAAGTCATAAATGTCTATGTCTGTATTTTCATCAAACATAGCAAAGTGGACTAATTCAACTTGGCAGCCAATTAGTTCTAATAACACTTTTAAGCGCATAGCAATCATGCTACTGCTATCAATAATAAGTATTTTTCTCGCCATTTAGACACACTTTAAAGAGTTAATTAAACACCTTTTCAGCATAGTCTAGAATTTTTGGTTTAGCATAATCACCTACGTAAAAGTGAATTTTGCTGCCTTTTGTTATGGTACTAGGTTAAATGCTTACCAAAAATAGTCAGGCTGTACAGCTGATTGTCCATTCTTGCTACGTTAGGCAGCTCTCCCCATACTGCAAAATCAAAATGCTTAAATAATTTAATGCTCGGTTCGTTGTGACTAAAAATAAACCCAAGTAATACTTCTATATTAAGCTGCTTGGCTTGTTGTTGTGCAAATTGCATCAGCTTTTTACCCAACCCTTTTCCTTGGGCTGCTGCCGTAATGTAAATGCTTAACTCAACGGTGCCATCGTAAGCTGGGCGACCATAAAACGATTTATAACTAAGCCACGCTAATACTTGGTTGTTCTCACAGTAAACAAAAATAGGGCGTTGAGCAGTATGGCTATCAAACCAAGGTTGTTTATCAGCGACGGTCACCTCTTCGGTATCGGCGGTGACCATTCGACTAGGGATAGTTTCATTGTAAATAGCAACAATGGCAGTTAAATCATCAGGTTTTGCTAAACGTATAGTCATAGAAAATAAAGTAAAATTGATCAATTTAGCCTATAGTAGCGTATGATAAGTTACATAAATACTCTAAAAACGCACTTAAGGTAATAGCATGATAAAAAAAATAATACTTGGTTTAACCCTCGCGTTAAGTTGTGTTTCGCTAAATACATATGCCGCAGACTCGCCCGCCCCTTCATTAGATGCAAACACCTGCAATGATTTCACGAATGTTTCACTTAGAAAGTTGCGCTCAACTGAAACCATTAACTTATGCGATTTTAAAAACCAGCCTCTTTTAATTGTTAACACTGCGAGTAACTGCGGTTTTACGCCGCAATTTGAAGGTTTAGAAGCGCTTTATAATAAATACAAAGACGAAGGCTTGGTGGTATTAGGCTTTCCATCAGATGATTTTTTTCAAGAAGAGAACGATGAAAAAGATACCGCAAAAGTGTGTTATGTAAATTATGGTGTTACTTTCCCTATGCTGGCCACCAGCGCAGTACGTGGTAGTGACGCAAACCCTATTTTCAAGCATTTAAACGCCCAAACCAGTTCACCAAACTGGAACTTTTATAAATACGTGGTATCGGCCGATCGCAAAACGATTACGCGCTTTAACAGCCGCGTAGCACCGGATTCAGCAAAACTAGAAAGCACAATCAAAAGTGCATTTTAACTTTGTGTTTTCAGTTTAACCTTACTAAGATGTTGCTATCAAATTTAAAAAACTAAACTTACAGGTAGGAGAACTTATGGCAGTTGCAAGTGCAAGGCACATACTCGTAGACAGTGAAGCACAATGTTTAGACCTTAAAGATAAAATTGAGCAAGGTGAAGACTTTGCAGAACTCGCTAAACTGCACTCTAATTGTCCATCAGGTCAAGATGGTGGTGCATTAGGTGAGTTTGGCCCAGGTATGATGGTGCCTGAATTTGACAAGGTGGTATTTTCAGCGCCGCTAAATCAAGTACAAGGCCCTGTACAAACACAGTTTGGTTACCATTTATTAGAAATAACCAGCCGCTCAGAGTAAGTAAATCGATTTATTAATAAAGCCGCATCAGCGGCTTTTTATTTATGTGGAGTTGGCAAAAGCCCCATTATGCAACTATTTGGCTCTATTCCTTCCCCTTATGTTCGCCGTATTAGAATCTGGGCACAACAAAACAATTGTGCGCTTGAATTTATTAATCTCGATATTTTTTCTAAAGACGATCGGCCGTTGGTGGTCACAAAAAATCCAGCAGCCAAAATTCCTATATTGGTCGATGACACGCTTACCCTAAGTGATTCAAATACCATACTGCGTTATTTACTTGAAAAAACCCAGCAACCCCCACTTACATGGCCTCAAGAGCACTTTTTAATTAGGGCCTGTTGATCTTTCAAGGTTAAATTTACAGCAGTCTGTTTGGTATTTAGGCAAGGCAGAGCCTATGTGGTGTGGTTATTCCCCATAAATAGGCGATAACGTAGCATTAATGCCAAACAGGCGCTGCCCGAAGGGTTCTGCCTAGGGGCGATTAACTCTTTGTTGCCTACATGGATGTAGGTAAGGGGCGTGAGCAGGACGCGGAAGCTTTGCTCGGTTTTTACTTAGCCCACTAGGTTACAAACCTCGCGCCGCGATTAAATCGCCCCTAGTTTGAAGAAATTTTAATCCGTAAAGGTCAACAGGCCCTAGCATCAATGCCTGCAATGATTCATTCGTTGAATTACTGTTATGCCAACGTTCTGGATTTGATACGCAAGCCGATAAGCTGTTTTTTAATCTGCAAAATGAGCGAGTTGCGCAAACATTACACTATTTAAATGATCATTTATGCGATGATGAATTTAAAAGCTGTGAATGCCTCAACATCAGTTTATACTGCTTACTTGATTGGATATGCTTTCGTGAACTCACTGATTTTAGCGCGCAGCCGCAATTAGTTAAGTTTTATGAAGCGTTTAGTCAGCGTCAAGCGGCTAAAAATACCAACCCTCGACTTAAATTTTAAAAGGTGGATACATGAGCGATATCGAAATTGAATCACAACTAGTTAGCTTTGTAGAAAAAGTACGTGTTAGTGAGCAGATCTGGGCACTGGGTGCCGATGATGGTGGCTTTGTTGTATGTGAGTCAAATCAGTTTGACGACACCGATGTACTTTTACTGTGGGAATCACAAGACGCAGCACAAGCACAATGTAAAGAAGAGTGGCAAGACTACAGCCCTGTAGAAATAAACCTTGATGAGTTTTTAGATGATTGGGTTGAAGACCTAAAATCTGATGATGCATTAGTGGGTTTAAATTGGAATGACGATCAGGTGTGTGTAGAAATTGAACCAGTTGGTTTAGCTCGCGCGCTAAGCGAATAAGTTTTAGGCGTTAGTTCGCTGACATTATCCCAACTAACAGCAACGGTTAGTTGGGGTATAAAAATAATAAAAACTGTCAAGGTAATACGTTGAAAACCCATCTTGGTCGTCGTCCATTTTCAGCTATGGAGCTGCATACGCTCTATAACGGATATATTTATAGTGATACACGGCTTGCCCGCGAACAAGCTAAACACTGGCATTTTTGGCTGCCCTTAATTGCTTATTACAGTGGCGCTTACAGTGATGAAATTGGCTGCTTAACCCTTGATGACCTAATACTTAAAAATAATATTCTCTGTTTTAGTTTTCATACCCACGGTAAAATTAAGCCACGTTTAGTGCCTGTTCATCACGCCCTTATTAGCGCTGGGTTTAATGACTATTTAGCTTATGTAAAAGCACAAAATCACTCCCGTTTAATGTTCGATCTTCCTGCTAAAACAGGGCGCTATAGCGAAAAAGTGCGCATATGGTTTTCGGGAGAAGGTGAACGCGCGGGGTATTTGCAAAAATGTGCAATTCCTTCGGTGGATCAACTCGGTATGAAAACCGCCATTAGTAGCTTACGGCTTAACTTTGAACAGCAAATTCGTATTTATGCCCTGCAAGCAGGCAACAAAGACTGCTTTAATTATTTAATGGGCTTTAATGATTACCCTCATGATAACTTTAACGATATAGCCTTGTTAAATAAGGTACTACAACAGATCCGGGTTATCAATTCCCATATTCATTGGCAGCGGTTTTTAGCCCGAGATAGCCACTGACAAACTTTGTTACTCTTTTCCTTAGCGATCTGCGCTTACTCTAGTAAAAAAAGCTGTTAGGATGAAGTGCCGTCTATATGACTGTTTCTAACAACAAAAAATCTAGGGATAACTATGTTTTTAAAAAGCCTCTTAACCGTGAGCGTTGCGCTTGCGATGAATGCTGCTCACGCTAACGAATTCGTCATTGAAAAACTCGCAAAGCCAAGTTCACAAAAAGTCGCTTTAACGCTCGACCCAAGTCAGGATACCTTTACAGGAATGACCGAGATCAGCTTAGAAGTGCTCAAACCAACACACTACATTGAGCTCAATGGTGTTGATTATGCAACTAAAATGGTGCAACTCCTAGGTGAGCAAAACTGTGATTTAAACAGCGAAATGCTTAAAACAGGTAAAGTTAAATTTAGCTGTGAAGAGCAAATTCAGCCAGGTAAATACACCTTAAAAATAGATTTTTCAGCGCCTTATAACCGCCAGAGTGTGGGGTTATATAAAACCCTAGATCAAGGCGTTCCGTACTTGTTCACGCAATTTGAAATGAGTGATGCGCGCCGTGCATTTCCGGTGTTTGACGAACCAAGCTATAAAATTCCGTTTCAGTTAACCATTACCGCCCCCACCTCACAAAAAGTGTATTCAAATACACCTGAGCTAAAAACGACGGTGAATGGCGATATGACCACCCATTACTTTGATAAAACGCCACCAATTCCATCTTACTTAGTGGCTATGGCTGTAGGTCCATTTGAAGAGCTAGAAATTAAAGGCATGCCTATTCCTGGGCGTGTGATCACCCCACAAGGTAAAATTCATTTAGCGCAATATGCAAAAGAGAACATGCCTAAAGTACTGGGCGCACTTGAAGAGTACTTTGGTATTCCTTATGTATATAAAAAGCTAGATTCAGTGGCTGTTCCAGAGTTTCCGTTTGGCGCTATGGAAAACTCAGGCTTAGTGACTTACCGCGAAGATATTCTTCTGGTTGATTTAGAAGCTGCAACGCGTAGTAAAAAACAACGTAATGTCTCTATTATTGCCCATGAATTAGCTCACCAATGGTACGGTAACTTAGTGACTATGAAGTGGTGGAACGACTTATGGTTAAACGAGGCGTTTGCAAGCTGGATGGCGGCAAAAATTACTAAGCAGCTTAATCCTGAGTTTGAATCACACCTAGATTTACCACAAAACAACGTAATGGCGTTAGATGCACGTTTAAGCACTAAGCCAATTCGTAAACCAATTAAAACCGAAGCCGATATTATGGACGGTTTAGGCCTTGCCTACAGCAAAGGCAGCTCAGTACTGGCGATGGTTGAAAACTGGATTGGCGAAGAGGCATTTCAAGCTGGTATTCAGAACTACTTAAAAGAATTCTCCTATAAAAATGCAGAAGCTGCCGATTTATGGGAAGCACTTGGTAAGGCTTCAAATAAAGATGTAGCGAGCGTTTTAAAATCGTTTATTGAACAGTCGTCATTCCCGCTAATTAACGTTAAGCAGCAAGGTAAAAGCATTACGATTTCGCAAAGTCGTTTTGCCAATGCCGGTGTTGAAGCCCCTGCTCAACTGTGGAATGTACCGGTTGCGATTAAATATGGTGCTGGCGATAAAGTACAAACAGCCAATGTATTATTAAATAAACAAAGCCAAACGCTAGCATTAGACTTTGAACCAGAGTGGATTTATCCAGATCAAGGCGCGCTAGGTTATTACCGTTGGGTAATGGATGATGCGCAATTTAATGCGTTAATAGATAATGCAGCTAGGGTATTAAACGACCGTGAACGCTTAGCCCTATTATCGGCAACAGATGCCCTACTTGATGCCGGTGTCATTTCAGCGGCTAAATTAATGCAAACGCTTGAAGTATTTGCCAGCGATAGTCATCCGCGTGTTGCTAATACTGCTTTAGGTTATTTAGCGTCACAGCAGCGTACTTTTAAAGACGATAGCAATAAAGATTTATGGCCTACGTTTATTCAAAATGCGGTGATGCCTGCCGCTAAAAAATATGGCCTAGAAGCAAAAATGGGCGAAGATGGCGCAGTAGCTCAACTTCGTGCCGCGGTGGTATCACGCTTAGGGTTTGATGGTGAAGATAAAAATGTGATCAATAAAGCCAAACAGCAAACACAAGCTTACTTAAACGATCCACAAAAGGTAGACCCTTATTTAGCAGGTACTTATTTACGTCTTGCGGCTTTTCATGGGGATAAGGCGTTGCTAGATCAGTTTATGACAACCTTTAAAACCACCAAAGATCCACAAGTGCGTACCAATATGCTGGCAGCAATGGGTTACTTTGGTAAACCTGAACTACAAAAAGCGGTACTGGCGTATAGCTTAACAGACGAAGTAACGGCTTCTGATATGCGTACTATTTTATCGGGTCAAAGTTACACCGATGAACGCCAAGCACTGTTTATTGATTGGATTTATAACAACTACGATAAAGTAACAGCAAGCTTGCCACCATTTTTTGTGCCAAACTTACCTTACTTTACTACCGCCAGCTGTGACGCTGACAGTTTAGCTACAACGCAAAGTTTCTTTGACGCTAAACTGGAAGCTGTACCCGGTTATGCGCGTACATTAAGTAAACTTGCAGAGAGTACCAATGACTGTATTGCACTTAAAAACCGTGAACTGAAATCAGTCAATAGCTTTTTAAATAGCAAATAAGTTAAAGTTTAAAGGATGGCGGGCTGCGGGCGACGAGTAACGGGCCGAAAACCTCAAACTCGGGCTAATGGCTGATGTTTTCTCATTTACTTCTCATTGTCTTCTCTTTGTGTAATAAGATCTTAAAAAATTTATTCACAAAGAGGTTAAGAGGCGCTGCGCTTTTAGAGGTAGTAATTAAAGACAAAGGTTAAGGGTTAAGGGTTAAGGGTTAAGGGTTAAAGATTTTATCTTGCACCTTTTGCCTTTAGCCCTGCACCACTCTATTAACCGCCAATAATCATCGTTAGCTTAGCTATAAACTCTTTTGCCGCTTGTTCAGAGTTAATTTTAAAAGCGACACCATAATGAATAGGCTGCGTACTTTTATAAATACGGGTAGGAAAACGGGTCATTTCACTGCTATGAAAATAGCCTTGAGTACGCACAACCCCATCAATATCAGTAAAGTCATCGCTAAACACTTCAAATGCCGGGCGGATCACAATTTTACCTTTACCTGCTTCAGCATGGGTATAAAACGCCTCTTTAGAGTTTACTAGCATATACTCAGCTATGTTTTTTATTTTAAAGTTACTTCTACACTCTAGTTTGATCAGCTGCTCGGTTAACTCGTCTGCACTAAATGCCACGTGACTTTCCTTTTTATTTAATAGGGGGTTAGGATCTGTTGACCTTTCAAAGTTAAATTTGCAGCAGTCTGTTTGGTATTTAGCCAAGGTAAAGCATATGTGATGTGGTTATTCCCCATAAATAGGCGATAACGCAGCATCAATGCCAAACAGGCACTGCCCTTCGGGTTCTGCCTAGGGGCGATTTACTCTTTGTTGCTCAGTTTTGACTTAGCCCACTAGGTTACAAACCTCGCGCCGCGATTAAACCGCCCCTAGTTTGAACAAATTGTAATCCGCAAAGGTCAACAGACCCTAGACTAACTCATGCATGAGTGAAAGTCCGAAATTTATTTATTCACTACACACAAACGCTAATTGCTGATTTTTATAACTCAACCGGCTTATTTCAGTATCGCAATATTGGCTTAAATCAAGCCACTGCGATATAGCAGAGCCGCGTGTTAATTTACGCTGGTAAACACGGTTTTTAATTGCGTAAGCAATGGTATTTTCATCTTTTAAGATGAAGTCTTGTACTTGGTTTGGCAGTCTAAGTATATCGGTAACTTGCTTAGTTTGTGGATCAAAACGCGCTAAGTGATGCTGCCCGTGTTTACTATGGCTAAATAAAAACTCAGCCTGCGCTTTATTATAAATAAGCGTGCGACCAATATCGCTTGCTACCACCTCACCTTTTGCCGCAGCAACCGAGGTATATTGCAAAGTGTGTGGTTCGCCTAAAATAAACATCACTAAATCGTTGTTACTTCCCCAAGCGTGATAGCCTACAGGTTCAATCCAATCAAAAATACGACTTGCAGCCAACTCGGGTGCCAACGGATATTGCCATAGCTTTTGTTTACCATCGTCTTCAACGACAATCGCCGATAAGTGCTGCCCATCCGGTGTTAAAGTGGGCGAGTATTCACTTTGTGGCGTATTAGTGACCATAGACGTTTGTTTTGATGATAAGCTGTAAAGCGCAATATCTGTTTGACTCTGGTCATTACTGATTATTTCTCGGGTATAGTATAGGCCGGTGTCGGTTAAATGGGGTTGATTGTTATAGCTCGTTTTATCACTAACAATGCTTACACGTATACCATGCGGAGTATTTAAATCGGCGAGCAAAATTTGGCTTTTAGGCATACTTGCCTGAGCAATATCTAGCGTTAAAGCATTTATAGCTATAAGCCCTAACAATGGTTTAATCAGTTTCATGCTTTCTCTCGTTTTAATTTTAAGCACCTCATGATAACGTTATTTACTAATGACGTCACTTGACCTAAGTCAGTCAACTCTTTATAACTAACGGGTCATAAAAAAGAGAACAAACATGTCAGCTAAACACCCTATTATTGCAATCACCGGTTCATCTGGAGCGGGCACAACGACCACCACTAACGCCGTGAAGCATATTTTCCGTAGCCTTGATATCAATGCGGCATTTATCGAAGGTGATAGCTTTCATCGTTATACACGTCCTGAAATGGACAAAAAAATTCGTGAAGCACAGCAAGAAAGTAAACACATTAGCTATTTTGGCCGAGAAGCTAACGACTTTGGCGCCTTAGAAGACTTATTTACTAAATACGGTGAAACAGGCGAAGGAAAACTTCGCCGTTATTTACACACCTTTGATGAAGCCGTGCCTTATAACCAGTTACCTGGGACATTTACCCCATGGCAAGAGCTTGAGCAAAATACAGATCTGATGTTTTACGAAGGTCTACATGGCGGTGTAGTTGATGAAGATCATGATGTTGCTAAACATGTTGATTTACTCATAGGCATGGTGCCTATTATTAACCTTGAATGGATCCAAAAGCTCATTCGCGACACCTCAGAACGCGGCCACTCTCGTGAAAAAGTCATGGACTCTATTGTGCGCAGTATGGATGACTACATTAATCATATAACGCCGCAATTTTCTCGTACCCATATTAACTTTCAGCGAGTCCCCACCGTTGATACTTCCAACCCATTTAGCGCTAAAGATATCCCCTCCCTTGATGAAAGCTTTGTTGTGATTCGCTTTAGGGGGATTGATGATGTTGATTTTCCGTATTATTTGCGGATGATTGAAGGCAGTTTTATGTCGCGTATAAACACCTTAGTGGTGCCTGGTGGTAAAATGGGTCTCGCGATGGAACTGGTGCTCACGCCTCTAATAAAAGATATTATTTTGAAAAAACGCGCCTTAGCAAAGTTAGCCCCGCCTGAAATTCCTATTTAGACTCTTTTTTGTGAACCCTAACTCACGTACACTGCTGATTTTAAGTATGACGAGTTTAATATGTCGCAATCAATTAAAATTATTGTTGGGTCTAAAAACCCAGTAAAAATCAATGCCGCTAAACATATTTTTGCGATGTATTTTCCTGAGCGTGTAATCGAATGTAGTGGTGTTCACGCGCCCTCAGAGGTACCCGATCAACCCTTAGGTGAAGAGCAAACCTGCTTAGGGGCACAAAATCGCGTTAATTACTGTAAAAACCACTATCAGGCAGACTACTATGTGGCGATGGAAGGTGGTGCAGCGCAATTTAGCTATGGTACGGCGACCTTTGCCTATGTAGTTATTGATGATGGCGCACAGCAAGTTACAGGCCGAAGTAGTAACTTACCCCTGCCCACTGTGTTTTATAAAGCATTGCTTCAAGGTGAAGAGCTTGGTGACGTGATGGATAAAGCTTTTAATACCACCAATATTAAACAGCAAGGGGGGGCTATTGGCTTATTAACTGATCATCATGCAACACGAGAAAGTACCTATACTCAAGCGCTGACACTCGCCATGGCGCCTTTTCTTAATCCCACTCTATATAATCAATAACGGATGTTTTAATGAAGTATAACTACGTATTATTTGATGCCGACGAAACCTTATTTAGCTTTAATGCCTTTGCTGGCCTTAAAAACATGCTAGCAACCTATGACATGGATTTTACCGAGGCAGATTATGCCCATTATCAAAACACCAATAAGTCATTATGGATTGCTTATCAAAACAACGAGATCACCTCAAGTCACTTACAAGTAACTCGTTTTAGCGAACTGGCAAATAAACTAGATGTGCCAGCTCAACAGCTCAATGATGATTTTTTATCAGCAATGGCCGAAATTTGTATGCCTTTACCCGGCGCCGTTGAATTATTAAATGCCCTTAAACCCCATGCCAAGCTGGGCATTATTACCAATGGTTTTTCTCAGTTACAAGCACGTCGCCTAGCGCATACAGGGCTGCAAGATATGTTTGACTGGTTGGTTATTTCTGAGCAAGTCGGCATTGCTAAACCTGCAAAAGAGATATTTGAGCACACCTTTAACTTAATGGGTAATCCACCGAAAGAGCAAATTTTAATGGTCGGTGATACCGCTAGCAGTGATATTCTTGGCGGTCAAAATGTGGGAATTGACACTTGTTGGCTGCAACATCCTGGCGTGAACTTGCCTGAGGGAATTAAACCAACATATCAGGTAACCCAGCTTAAACAATTGCAAACTATATTAGGACTTTGATAATAAAAGCCTGTGTGTAATTTAGCTGTTTAGCTAATTAACAAACAAAAAAATGACGCTAATAAGCGTCATTTTTTATAACTGTATATAAGTGATTAACTAATTAGGCGTTAGCTAGCTCAAGGCCGGGTGCAGGCATCGTCACAGGCGTTTCAAAGGTTGCCCACTCCCATGCTGACTCAGTTGCCATAATTTTGCGTAGTAACTTATTATTTAAATCATGACCTGATTTAAATGCGGTTACTTTGCCTAAAAGGTTGTGACCTGTCATAAACATGTCACCTACACAGTCTAGAATCTTATGCTTGACGAACTCGTCTGCGTAACGCAAACCGTTCGGATTTAAAACTTTAAATTCATCAAGTACAACTGCGCTATCCATGCTGCCACCTAGTGCTAGGTTGTTCGCATGCATGTATTCAATGTCTTTCATAAAGCCAAAAGTACGCGCACGGCTTATCTCTTCAGTAAAGCTTTGTGCCGTAATATCTAAACCAACACGTTGGCGGCTTTCATTGATTGCAGGGTGATCAAAAGCAATTTCGAAATCGATGTGGAATCCGTCGTAAGGTTCTACTTCGGCCCATTTATCACCTTCTTCAATACGTACTTTTTCTTTAATACGAATAAAGCGTTTTGCAACATTTTGCTCTTCAATGCCGCCTTTTTGTAATAAATAAATGAATGGCAATGCACTTCCATCCATTATTGGTACTTCTGAGCTATCAAGTTCAACAATTAAATTGTCGATACCCATTGCCGCAACCGCCGCAATTAAGTGCTCAGTAGTCGATAAGCGAACGCCATCTTTGTTAATTAAACAGGTACACAATTGCGTATCACCAACGGCTTCAGGTGTTGTTTCAAAATCAACAACCGGATCAAGGTCGACACGACGAAATACAATCCCAGTATTTGCGCTCGCAGGTCGGAGAGTTATTGTGACCTTCTCACCTTTATGAAGTCCAATTCCTATGGCTTTGACTACTTGTGCAATCGTACGCTGTTTAATCATAGGTTCGCTCACTTTAGTATATATTACAGTTAGACGGCGGAGTGTAGCATAAATACGGTATAACTACAATATTCGTTCACATTTCGCACAAAAGTACTGTTTTTTATTAATCTGCTTGTTTACGTAAAAAAGCAGGGATGTCGAAATAATCGCCACCTTCAGATTTATCTGTTTTCTTAGCACTGCTTGACGACGTATTCGCTGAAGAACTTGAAGAGCTCGTCGATGTGCTTTGCTCTTTTGATTCTGTTTGCGTAGTCGTTGCAGGCTCTTCTGTACTTGCGCCTTGGCTTGCAAAGCTAGGAACATACATGCTGCTGCTTGTTTGCGTGCTTGAACTGGCTACATCAGAACCTGATGCTTTTTTAAAGCCATTATCTACAATACCAAACTGTGGACGACGATCGCCGCCTAAGCCAGTTGCAACAACCGTTACACGTAGCTCGTCTGTCATTTCAGGGTCGATTACCGCACCCACAACCACCGTTGCGTTTTCAGACGCTAGCGCCTTAACGTGATTACCTACGATTTCAAATTCTTCAATCGCGATATCCATGCCGGCAGTAATATTAACCAAGATACCTTTAGCACCGGTTAAATCAACGTCTTCTAGTAATGGGCTTGAAATAGCCGCTTCTGCTGCTTCTTGTGCACGATCAGGACCCGAGGCAGATGCAGTCCCCATCATGGCTGTACCCATTGCAGACATAACAGTACGTACGTCGGCGAAATCCACGTTAATTAGACCCGAGCGTGTGATTAGCTCAGCAATACCCTGTACCGCACCAAATAATACGTCATTTGCTTTAGCAAATGCATCCAATAAAGTTGTCCCTTTACCTAATACTTTTAGTAATTTGTTATTTGGAATAGTAATTAACGAGTCCACAATTTCAGACAATTCGCTAATCCCCTGCTCTGCAGCAGCAGCACGTTTTTTACCTTCAAAATCAAATGGACGCGTTACAACTGCCACGGTTAGAATGCCCAGCTCTTTAGCAATTTTAGCCACGACTGGCGCTGCTCCGGTCCCTGTACCGCCGCCCATACCTGCCGCTATAAATACCATATCGGCGCCTTCAAGGCTGGCACGAATGGTTTCGGCATCTTCTTCAGCTGATTCACGGCCTACTTCAGGGTTTGCACCCGCACCTAACCCAGAGGTTATTTGCGTACCTAATTGTACCGTTACATCAGCGGCTGAATTACGTAATGCTTGTGCATCCGTATTCGCTGCAATAAAACGAACACCTTCTATTTGTTGTTTTACCATGTGCTCAACTGCGTTACCGCCGCCGCCACCAACACCGATTACTTTTATTACAGCTTCTTCGCTGTGTTGTTCCATTATATCAAACATATTTACTCTCCGACTTGAGTACTAAAACTCGCCTTGAAACCATTTTGTGATGCGGTTCCACCAATTATTATTATCATCCGCTTTCGACTTTTGTGCATTCATCGACTGCATAGTACGCCCGTATTGTAACAAACCTACAGCGGTTGCGTACGATGGATCATCAACATAATCAGTTAAACCTACTACACCAATTGGTTTACCTATTCTTACTGGCATCTGAAAAATATCTTCAGCCACTTCCATTGCGCCAGTCATTTTAGCAGTTCCGCCAGTAATAACGAGACCTGCTGCAATTTGGTCTTCTAATCCTGAACGACGAATTTCTTCCATCGCCAGTTCAAATAATTCTCTAAAACGTGGCTCAACCACTTCTGATAACGTGTGCCTAGACATCAGTCTTGCTGGTCGCCCACCTACGCTTGGCACTTCAATCGTGTCTTCGCTGCTCGCCATTTGGCTACTTGCACAGGCATATTGTACTTTGAGTGACTCAGCATGTGATATAGGTGTACGAAATATTTTTGCAATATCACCGGTTACTTGGTTACCTGCCACCGGAATAACCGCCGAATGACGCAGCGCACCATTAATATAAATAGTGATATCCATAGTACCACCACCAATATCAAGCACCGCAACACCTAACTCTTTTTCGTCATCCGTCAGTACGGAATAACACGAAGCAAGCGCTGTGAATATAAGTTGGTCAACTTCAAGCCCGCAACGTTCAACACATTTTTCTATATTTTTAGCCATGTCGTTGGAGCAGGTAATAATGTGCGCGCGTGCTTCCATGCGCACACCACTCATGCCGAGTGGGTTTTTAATCCCCTCTTGCATATCAATACTGTACTCTTGCGGCAAAGCATGCAACATTTTGCGTTCAGCTGAAATTGGCACTGAACGAGCAATGTGTATTACATTTTCAATGTCTTCATCGGTTACTTCGGTGTTATTAATAGCCACAACACCGCTTTCGTTCTGACACTGAATATGCTTGCCAGAAATACCCAAATAAACCGAGCTAATACGACAATCAGCCATCAATTCGGCTTCATCTATAGCGCGGCGAATAGACTCAGACACTAAATTTAAATCGTTAACACCGCCTTTATCCATTCCATGAGATACTTGGCTCCCCACGCCAACAATGCTGAGCTTGTTATCTGTGGTGATTTCACCTACCGTGGCCACTACTTTAGAAGTGCCAACGTCTAATCCAATCACTAGGTTTCTTTCTGCTGACTTAGTCATGCCTTACTCTTTATTATAATTGCTGTTCTTGCAGTGGCTTATAGCTCACTGCAAGGCCGGTATCGTAGCGTAAATCAATTGCATCTATCTGTGCATCAGCACGTTTTTCTATACGTGAATAAACGTCTATAAAACGTTGTACACGTTTGGCTTTATCTTTGCGTCCTAAATTTAAACGCACACCGTTATCTAACCAAAGTTGCCACGAAAACCGCTCAGATAGCGCAAGGCTAGTGAGCGTTAATGCATTGACTTTGAGCATTTCATCAAACTGTTTAAACGCTACCCATGCTTCTTTTTCACTGCCCTCTGGCCCATATAGTTGGGGTAAAGTGGCACTTAATTTATCACTTTTTGCTTCAAACGCGTCACCGCTTTGATTAATCAGCAAGTCACTATTCCAGTGAGCAACCGCTTGATGTTCTACCACGTAAACTTGAATGGTATCAGGCCATTGTTTTCTTACCGATACCGTTGCAACCCAAGGCAGCTCTTGTACTAAATGCTGAACTTGCTTTACGTTTAGCTCAAAAAAACTGCTTAAATCTGCTTTTTTTATTGCCGCTGTTATTGCTTTTTCATCGGTGTACTTAGGATTCCCCAACACCGTTAAATGCTTAATTTGTGCATCTTTATTTTCAACTAACCAGTGCGAAACCCCACTGGTTATTTCAATTAACCCTATCACCACGGCTAGAAAAAAACTCACTCCAAAAATCAGCGACCAGTTAAGTTGCTGTTTTAGTTGCTGCGCTTTCTCTAAAAAGGGATGCATATTAAAGGGTTTGCTCCAAAATGCGAACAACTAATTGCTCAAAACTTGCCCCGTTGGCTTTTGCTGCCATTGGCACCAATGATTTTTCTGTCATGCCCGGTACGGTATTCACTTCTAGTAAGTAAAAATGTCCTTGTTCATCTTGCATCGCATCGACTCGTCCCCAGCCACTTGCACCCACTAAATCAAACGCATCAAGCGCCATCGCTTGTAATTTTTGAGTATCCGATGGTGATAAATCAGCAGGGCAATGATATTGCGTACTATTTGACTGATATTTAGCTTGGTAGTCATAAAATCCATTTGGGGTGCTCATTTCAATCACAGGTTGTACTTCATCACCCAATACCGTAATGGTAAATTCGCGACCCGTGATCCACTGCTCTACCAATACTTGGCTGTCGAACTTAAATGCATTAGTGAGCGCATCTTCAAGTTCTTCTGCAGAGCTTGCTTGCGCCATACCGATACTGGAGCCTTCGTGCGATGGCTTAACCATTACCTTTTTAAATTGCGCCATAATGGCATTGGCATCAAAGCCTTTTTTAGCATCAACCACGGCATAAGGTGCGGTGCTTAAGCCTGCCGATTTAAACAAATGCTTACAACGAATTTTATCCATTGCCAGTGCCGAACCCAGAACATTACTGCCGGTATACGGCAGGTTCATAAATTCTAGAGCACCTTGTACCGTGCCGTCTTCACCACCACGCCCATGTAAAGCAATAAAAACGCGATCAACGTTTAACGACTTTAATTCCCATAACGAACGATTTTGTGGATCAAACGCTATCGCATCAATGCCAACTTCTAACAGCGCATTTAATACCGCTTGACCAGATTTTAATGACACGTCGCGCTCTGCTGAGTTTCCACCTAGCAGCACCGCTACTTTACCAAACTGGGAATTTACCTGTGTCATACTTCACCTTGCTTTAATTTTTCTATCGACATATTCGTGGCTGCTAAATTTTTAACAAGCTGACCTATGTTACCCGCACCTTGTGTGAGCACTAGGTCGTTATTTTGTAGGCAGTTGGCAAGTACGCCCGCAAGCTCTGAGCTTGAGGCTACATGTAATGGCTCTTTGCCACGCTGGCGCAAACTACGGCATAAACTCTTACTATCAGCGCCAACAATCGGCTCTTCGCCAGCACTGTAAACATCGAGTAATAAAAGCTGATCAACCTCAGCCAATACCTTAACAAAATCTTCGTATAAATCGCGAGTACGCGTATAACGGTGCGGCTGATACACCATCACTAAACGCTTATCAGGCCAGCCTTCTCGTGCTGCAGTGATAGTAGCGGCCACTTCTGATGGGTGATGGCCATAGTCATCAACAAGCATCACGCTGCCGCGTTCATTTTCAAATTCACCGTAGTGCTGAAAACGACGGCCAATACCTTCAAAAGTATCTAAAGCCGCTAAAATTGCATGATTCGCAATATTTTGATCTTTAGCCACGGCAATCGCTGCGGTTGCATTAAGGGCATTATGTTTACCCGGCATATTCAGCTTGGCGGTTAAACTCTCACCTTGTTTATTAGTCACCGTAAATTGGCATGTGTTCGCTGTTTGGCTAAAGTCACTCATTCGATAATCAGCCTCGTGTGACTCACCATAAGTGATCACCGGACGACCAAAACGGGGGATCAATTCAGCAGCAACGTCTGAATCAATACACACCACCGCTAACCCGTAAAACGGCAGGTTATGAATGAATTCAACATAAGTATCTTTCATTTTTTCTAAACTACCGCCGTAGGTTTCCATGTGATCTTCTTCAATATTAGTGATCACCGACACCATAGGCTGTAAGTGCAAAAATGAGGCATCGCTTTCATCTGCTTCGGCGATTAAAAAGTCACTTTTACCTACCTTAGCATTGCTGCCAGCACTGTTAAGCAAACCACCAATAATAAAGGTTGGATCGAGCCCGGCTTGTGCATAAATGCTCGCAATTAAGCTGGTTGTGGTCGTTTTACCATGGGTGCCCGCAATGGCAATACCGTGGCGAAAGCGCATCAGTTCAGCTAACATTTCTGCACGACGAACCACCGGAATACGCGCAGCTTGCGCGGCTTGAATTTCAGGATTTGTTTTATCTATTGCACTTGAAACCACCACCACATTGGCGTCTTTTACGTTATTTTCATGATGGCCAATAAATACTTCAGCACCGGCTTTAATTAAACGCTCAGTCATTGCGCTGTGAGCTATATCTGAACCGGTAATACGGTAACCTTCAAAAGCAAGTACTTCTGCAATGCCGCCCATGCCTGCACCGCCTATTCCTACAAAGTGAATAGTTTCAATGCGGCGCATCGCTGGGCGTGTATATTTTTCTTTTGCTAATGTCTGTTTCACTTATGTTCTCTTATTTGTTACTTGCTCACAGTGCATCGCTACGCTTGCTGTGGCATCTAAAATAGCCTGCTGTTTTGCTTTGCCAGCCATTTTAGTTATTAATAAAGGTTCGGCTAAATAGGGGCTTAAAAGTTCAACAATACTGCGCTTATTAAATTGCCCCTGTGGCATTAATAACGCCCCCTCTGCCATTACTAAATACTGTGCATTGGCTGTTTGATGATCATCAACCGCGTGTGGAAACGGCACAAATACCGCCATTTTACCCGCTGCGGCAATTTCACTTACCGTAAGCGCACCCGCACGACAAATCACAATATCTGCCCAGCTATAAGCGGTATCCATATCATCAATAAATTCAGCAACGGTCACTTGCTCATTGCCCATTTGTTGCTGCTGGTAACTTTCACTTACACTAGCAAGGTGCCCTTTACCGGTTTGATGCCAAATATTAATGGCACAAGTATCATTCAAGCGCTTAAATGCTTCTGGCAGTGTTTGGTTGAGTACTTGCGCACCTAACGAGCCACCCACAACAAGCATATTGATTGGGCTTGATACTTCCCGCTTAGGTATATCAACCACACTCTGACGCACAGGGTTACCCACCAGCTCAGCCTTTCCACTGGCAAAAGCACTAGGGAAAGCCGCTAACACGCGATTCGCAAATTTCGCTAGCCATTTATTGCTCATGCCTGCTACGGCATTTTGTTCGTGAATCACCAAAGGAATACCTAGGCTTTTTGCCGCAATACCTGTTGGGCCAGTTACATACCCCCCCATTGCTAAAACGACGTCAGGGCGTTGTTGTTTTAATACCTTACGCGCTTGCAATATTGCATTAATAACCATGAATGGCGCTTTAATAAGGCGTTTTAAACCATTCCCTCGCACGCCTTTTACATCAATAAAATCAATTTCTATGTTGTGCTTGGGCACGACACTGGCTTCCATTCTATCTGGGGTGCCTATCCAGCTAACTTGCCAACCTTGCTGTTTGAGATAATCAGCAACGGCAATCCCTGGAAAAATATGTCCACCTGTGCCCCCTGCTACAACGACTATTTTTTTACTCATCGCTTAGCTCCACCTGACGTGGCTTGTTTCGTTGCCATCTTGGTCTCAAAATCTACACGTAATAAAATACCGGTTGCTATGGTCATCATTAATAAACTTGAGCCACCATAAGAAATAAACGGCAAGGTTAATCCTTTGGTTGGCAAAATACCGGCACTGGCGCCCACATTAACCATGGTTTGAAACGCAAACCAAATACCAATTGCTAAGGCTAAGTAGCCTTCATATTCTTTGCCGTTTTTAAGCGCGTTTTGGCCAATGAGTAAAGCTCTAAATACTAAAGTACCGAGTACCATTAAAATGCTCAGCACCCCCATAAAACCTAACTCTTCAGCAATAACAGCAAAAATAAAGTCGGTGTGCGCTTCTGGTAAATATTGTAATTTTTGTACGCTGTTTCCTAGGCCTTGGCCAAACCAATCGCCTTGACTATAAGCCATTAGTGATTGCACTAATTGGTAGCCTTTGCCAAAAGGGTCATCCCAAGGTTCTAAAAAGCCAACCACACGCGCCATACGATATGGCTCTAACACAATAAGCCCAACCACTAGCGCAATACCGGTTAAAATAAGTGCAAAAAACTGCCAAAGCTTGGCACCGGCTAAAAACAACAAACCAACCGTAGTAACAAACATCACCACCACAGTCCCTAAATCGGGCTGCATTAAAATAAGTGCTGCATAAACTGCAAATACCGCTATGGGTTTAGCAAAGCCTTTTATGTTTTCTTGAACTTCATTGCGCTTACGTACTAAGTAGCCTGCGATATAACTAAAGAAGAACAACTTAGCGAGCTCCGAGGCTTGAATATTAAACGGTCCTACGGGTATCCAGCGGGTCGAACCATTGACTTCACGTCCTACAATAAGTACCACTAATAACAGTACTAAACCGATTAGTAATAAATAGGGGTTAGCTTTTTTCCACCACGACATAGGTACTTGAGTACTAATGCAAAATAAACAAAACGATAGCCCTAAAAAAATGCCATGGCGGATAGTAAAATGATAAATATTACCAAACAGTCTATCGGCTGTCGGCATTGAGGCACTGGTTACCATCACAAAGCCCACACCAATCAGCATTAGCATGCAATAAAGCAGTGGCACATCATAAAGCTGCGCTGAAGGTTTAGGGGTGAGAGCCTCTTTAATATCCGCAAAAGCAATCATGACTGCCCCTGCAATACACATTGCACAAAATCATCGCCGCGTTGCATATAATTGTTATACATATCAATGCTGGCACAGGCAGGTGCGAGTAAAACGGTATCGCCCGATTTACTTAATTGCTTTGCAAGCGCCACAGCCTCAGACATATTATTGGTTAAATGACCTTTAGCACTCAGTGCCACTAAATCTTTGGCATCTTTACCAAAACAAATCAGCGCTTTTACATGCTTTTCAATATAAGGCTTTAACACCTCTAAATCAGCACCTTTAGCATCACCACCAGCAATCACCACTAGGTTTTCGTGCTTACCCGCTAAACTATCTATTGCCGCCACTGTTGCGCCTACGTTGGTGGCTTTAGAGTCGTTAAAGTATTTAACGCCATTAAACTCACCCACAAACTGACAACGGTGCGCTAAGCCATTAAATTGAGATAATGCGGTTTTGTAATGCGCCTTAGTAATTGTAAATGGGCTGAGTAACGCCATCACTGCCAAGGTATTTAAATAGTTATGCTTACCCACAACGGCTAAAGTACTTACTGGTAAATAAGCTTCGTCCTTTACCATAAAGTGCGCTTCGTTATTGTGCTGTGCTAAGTGGTAATTGCCTTGTGTTTCACCAAAACTCAGTTGTGGTGCTAACGTGCGACTCACAGGGTGTGTTTGTATGTCATCAGCATTAATCACTAAGTGTTCAGCACCGTTATAAATACTTAATTTTGAATCTATATAGGCTTGGTAACTATCATAACGATCGAGATGATCTTCTGAAATATTAAGCACGGTTGCACTGGTGGTTTTTAGGCTGCGTGTGGTATCAAGCTGAAAACTTGATAGCTCCAATACAAATACATCAAAGTCACCGTCAAGCAAATCCAGTACCGCTGTGCCAATGTTGCCACCGAGTGCCACCTTATAACCTGCGGTTTTTAATACTTCGTAGGCAAGTGTTACTACGGTTGATTTACCATTAGAGCCGGTTACAGCAACGACTGGTTTGCTATTAATGCGCGCAAATAACTCAACATCACCAATCACTTCAACGCCTGCGTTAATTGCCTTAACAATTGCTGGTGTTTTTAAGCCCAGCCCAGGACTAATAATAATCATATCGCAAGCACTGAGCGCCGCATTTTCTAGGTCACCAAAGTGCGTTTTTAATTGAGGTGCGTGCTGATTGAGCCAATCAACACCTGGCGGATTCTCTCTGCTATCGACCACATAAGGCTGTATTGATTGAGATAATAAAAAACGCACAATGCCCAGACCGGTTACACCGAGTCCGAGCACTGTTATGTGTTTATTTTTTATCTCGTTTAAATACTGCATTTATCGGATCTTTAATGTCGCAAGGCCAGCGAGTACCAGCACAATAGAAATTATCCAAAAGCGCACAATAACGCGTGGCTCCGGCCAACCTTTAAGTTCGTAATGGTGATGAATAGGCGCCATTCTAAAAATGCGTTGCCCACGTAATTTGTAAGAGCCAACTTGTAAAATTACCGATAGCGCTTCCATTACAAACACGCCCCCCATAATAATCAGTAACAGCTCTTGGCGAACAAGTACGGCAATAATCCCCAATGCACCACCCAGTGCTAATGAGCCTACATCGCCCATAAATACTTGCGCCGGATACGTGTTAAACCATAAAAAACCTAACCCAGCCCCTACAATAGCGGTACATACCACAACCAACTCACTCGCCAGTGGTAAATGCGGAATATGCAAATAAGCCGAAAAATTAATATTACCCGTTAAGTAAGCAATAATGGCCAGTGCTGCAGCCACTAAAATAGTAGGTACAATGGCTAAACCGTCTAGACCGTCGGTTAAATTAACCGCGTTGGACGTGCCCACCAACGCAAAGTAGGTGATCACGATATAAAACAGCCCCAGCTGTGGCAGTACATCTTTAAAAAATGGCACAACAAGAGATGTTTCTGTCGCTTGTGTGCTGCTCATGTAAAGCGCAGTGGCTACAACCAGTGCAATTACCGATTGCCAAAAGTATTTCCACTTTGCAATAAGTCCTTTTGGATCTTTGCGGATCACCTTACGGTAATCATCAATAAAGCCCACAATACCTAATGAGCCAATTACAAATAAAGTGGCCCATACGTATTTATTAGACAAGTCTGCCCATAATAATGTGCTGGTAAAAATAGCTCCTAAAATAAGTAAGCCACCCATGGTCGGTGTACCCGATTTAGATAGGTGCGATTGCGGACCATCATCACGTACTGTTTGCCCTATTTGCATGCGTTGCAACGCACGAATTAACTTAGGACCAAAATACAACGACATCATCAATGCGGTTAAAATACCTAAAATGGCACGCAGGGTTAAATACGAAAAAACATTAAAGCCACTATAATATTGAGTTAAATACTCAGCCAGCCAAACTAACATGATGATACTCCATTGATGGCTTGTTGCTGGCCATTAACTAAATCGGTTACTAAAAGCTCCATGCGAGAACTGCGTGATCCTTTCACGACAAGGGTAATTTTTTTATCTACTTTGCTAATGCTGTTTTGAATTTGCTGCAGCATTTGCTCACGATTAGAGAAATGGCGATTTGGCAGCCCAAATACATCACTGGCACATTTACTTAATACTCCGAGTGTAAATAACTCATCAATGCCTTGCGCTAATGCGTATTCACCGACTTCTTGATGATATTTACGGGCATCTTCGCCAAGTTCACCCATATCACCGAGTGCCAAAATACGATGACCTTGAATATCACTAAGTAAATCAATCGCAGCTTTCACCGACTTTACGTTGGCATTGTATGTATCATCGATAATGGTGAGTGAATCACTGGCTTCAATTAGGTTAACCCGTCCTTTAACTTCACCCATTGTCGCTAACGCGCTGGCAATGTCCTCAAGTGACACGTCAAACTCACTTGTTAACGCCGCAGCAATAAGCGCGTTACTAATATTGTGTTTACCTGGCAGTGCTAACTTAACCGGCACACTGTGTTGCTTGGTGCACAAAGTAAAGCTTGCGCGAGCTTGTGCATCTAGGCTGATGTCTTCAGCCCAAATATCGAGCTTTTCACTACTCGAAAAACATTTAATATTGCGCGTTGCTAACTTATCAAGCCAATATTGACTAAAGTCACTATCACAATTGACGATGGCGATGCCATCCTCTTTTAATCCGTCGTAAATTTCACCTTTTGCTTGTGCCACACCTTGCAGGCTACCAAAGCCTTCCAAGTGGGCAGCAGCAACATTACATACCACAGCTACATCCGGTTTGGTCATCGCGGTGGTGTACGCAATTTCACCTATGTGGTTAGCGCCTAATTCAATAACCGCAAAGCGATGTTGTGGCTCTAATCTGAGTAAAGTTAACGGTACGCCAATGTCGTTGTTAAAATTACCTTTAGTGGCTAATACATCCCCTTTACTTGATAAAATAGCGGCACACATTTCTTTAACTGTTGTTTTACCTACACTGCCAGTAATAGCGATAGTTTTAGGTGCAACTTGCGCCATCACTGCTGTACCAATTGTGCCTAATGCAATACGGGTATCGGCAACTACAAATTGAGCAATATCGGTATCAACAGCGTGATCGACAATCACGCCTATAGCGCCTTTTTGTTTTGCTTGTTCAATAAATTTATGGCCATCAAAATTTGGGCCCTTAAGCGCCAAAAACACTTCACCATCACACAAAGTACGGGTATCGGTGTTTATATTTATCACCTTGCGATTATCACCTTGATAATCGGTTGCTAGCACATTAGCTAGCCAATCAAAATCCATTGGGATCATGCTTGAGACCCTCTTACTGCTTTTTTTAATTGTTGTTGTACAAATTGGCGGTCGCAAAAATCGATGCGTTTATCGCCTATAATTTGATAGTCTTCATGCCCTTTACCGGCAATTAAAATAACCTCACCGGCTTTTGCGTTATCTATAGCAAATTGTATCGCGGCACCGCGATCGGCCTCTAAATGAGCGTTTTCTGGATGCTCTAATCCCGCAGCTACATCATTAATAATTACCTTAGGGTCTTCAGAGCGTGGGTTATCACTGGTAATGATCACTTTGTCTGCAAACTGCTCAGCAGCTTGTGCCATTAGTACACGCTTTCCTTTATCTCTGTCGCCGCCACAACCAAACACACAACTCACTCCACCTGGTACATGTTGCTGCAGCGCTTGTAACGCTAAAGCCAACGCATCTGGCGTATGCGCATAATCAACAACGCAAGTAGGCATACTTGGCGCTGTAAATGCTTGCATCCTGCCGGCTACCGGCTGTAAATACTCACATCCTGCTACTAACTGTGTTAATGGATAGCCTAGCGCTAATAGCGTTGCTAACGCAGCCGTTAAATTATAAAGATTAAATTCACCAAACAGCGGTGATTTTATGGCAACATCACCCCAGCTAGTAGTTAATTGCGCCGAAATACCGGTTGCTGAATACTGAACATCTGAAAAATACACAAACTGTGCATTTTTAGGGGCTAAGTTTTTACGGCCATAACAAATAAGACTATTAAAGCTGTATTTTTCAATCCATTGCTCTGCTTGTCCGTCATCCTGATTAAGAATGACATGATCAGCATCAAAATCACGAAACAGCATTAATTTAGCATCACCATAGCTTTGCATATCGCCATGGTAATCTAAGTGATCGCGCGACAAGTTAGTAAACACTGCAGCTTTAAAATGACACTGATCAACACGGTGCTGTACCAAACCATGCGATGACACTTCCATAGCAACCAATTGGTGTTGCTCATTTTTTAAGTCGCTTAAAATACGCTGTAAATCGACTGCTGAAGGCGTAGTATTTTGCAGTGGTGTTAAGTTATCTGGATGGCCGTAGCCTAAGGTGCCAATAATAGCGGCTTGGGTATGACAAAATTGCGCTAAATGAGCAATCATTGCTGTGGTAGTCGATTTACCATTGGTGCCCGTTACGCCAACTAAATCTAAGTGCTTGCTCGGTTGTTGGTAAAATTGACTCGCCAATACAGGCAGTTTCTTATTCAATTCTGAGACTAAATAAAGCGGCTCAAAATCACTTTCAAATTCACACAGTCTGTCGGCAATAATTGCACTGGCACCATTTTCAATTGCTTTACTAATAAAGTGCCCACCATCTAACTGGTGCCCTTTTATCGCCACAAACACATCACCTGGTTTTACATCGCGGCTATCTAAACGCAGCTCGCTTACCATTAAACGTGCTGCATCTATTTCTAAATGTTTTAAAATTGTGTGTAAATCACGCACCATCATCTTTGCCCTTTACGTATGCCACCGAGTCTTTGTCTGGGGCAACGTTTAAAATTCTTAATGAATTAGAGATTATTTCTGCAAACGCTGGACCTGCCGTTGCGCCGCCATAATAAACATCTCCACCGGGCTCGTTGATTAATACCACAACGGCTAATCGCGGGTTACTCGCAGGGGCAATGCCCGCAAAATAACCTACATATTCGTCACCATAGCCCCCTGCGGCGGCTTTTTTAGAGGTGCCTGTTTTACCAGCAGCGCGGTAACCATCCACTTTAACGCGGCGTGCGGTACCGCCTTCTTCAAATACGCTTTCCATCATATGGACAACGGCTTCAACATCTTCTTGTTGAAAGACACGCTCACCTTCAGGTATAGAATCTTGCTTTAGTACAGTAAGCGGACGATTAACCCCGCCTGCCCCTAACATGGCGTAAAAACGTGCCATTTGCGCGGTACTCACGGCAATATTGTAACCAAACGAGAGCGCTGCAATTTCGTGATCTGACCAACGGCGATTAGGGTAAAATAAGCCACTACTTTCGCCTACCATGCCAGTACCACTATCACTGCCAAACCCCACTTTTTGATACAAGCCCACAAAGTACTCTTTGGGTACTGTTTGGCTTATTTTGGTTACTCCCATATTACTGGAGTATTTTAAAATTTCGCGCAGCGTCATTTCGCCATGATTACGGGTATCTTGTACTAAGCTGCCCCCTAAGCGCATCCAGCCTGGGTAGGTATCAACTTTGTCATCCGGTTGGATTGTGCCGTAGTCTAATCCAGCTAAAATGGCTAGAGGCTTAACAGTTGAGCCGGGTTCAAACAAATCGGTAATAGCGCGGTTACGACGTTTATGAGGAGCCGCCCCGCTTAAGTTGTTAGGATTAAATGATGGGCTATTGACCATGGCCAAGACTTCACCGGTTTTAACATCTACTACCATGGCAGAACCTGAGGTCGCTTTATAAGTTAATACCGCTGATTTAACTGCTTTATAGGCAATGGCTTGAATTCGCTGATCAATACTTAGTTGAATGCTTTCAGGCTCTACTCGCTCGCGTTCATCAAGCACTTCAACTTCACGCCCTTGCGCATCTTTGCGAATGGTACGGCGACCTTCTTCACCGGTTAACGCGTTTTCATAAAGCTTTTCTATGCCCTCAATGCCTTTACCATCAATATTGGTAAATCCAATAACATGTGCGCTTACTTCACCAGCAGGGTAATAACGTTTTGATTCATCCAATAAATGAATACCAGGTAGGCGTAAATCACCGATGTAATTAGCCACAGCGGGAGTCACTTGGCGTTTTAAATACACAAAGCGACGAGTAGGATCATCAAGTAATCGCGTGTTAATTTTACTAGGCTCAATGCGCAACACATCAGCCAATTCACGCCAGCGTAAATCATTTTTATAATACAGGGCGGTACGCTTATTTAACTCAGCAACATTTTCACGAAGCGTTTGCTGATCTTCACCGTTTTTGCGTGCTTGCCTAAGTACTTTACTAACCAGTGATTTATGCAGGGCTTTAGGATCCGCATACACGCTTACCACAGGCACACTAACGGCAAGCTCTTTACCGTTACGATCGAAAATCATCCCGCGTTGCACATGCAGTTTTTCAATCCGTACCGTACGTTTATCGCTTTCAGAGCGCGCTTTATCAGGTTCAATTACTTGCAAGTACGCAGCACGCGATACCAAGGTCACAAACACTAAAAAAATCACCGCGCACACTAAAATAAAGCGCCATGCTATTAGGTTATTGACTGGTTTTTTGCCTCGCATTCTCATTGTAATATAATTACCTGCTCATCTTGGCTGGTTGGCCGCTTCATTTCGAGTTGTGACGTTGCCACTTCTTCAATGCGCGCATGTTGTGAATAAAACTCTTCTTCCACTAAAAAATAACGCCATTCTAAATCCAATTCGTCACGCTCTTGGAGCAACGAATCTTGCTCAATTAATTGCGCTCGAGAGAGATGAGTTACTTGCACCACACTCAAGCTTGATGCGAATATCACAACCAACAAGGCCAAGGTGATCTTGTTCGCACCTAGGCCTTTAATTATTTCAAGAAATAAATTGGGTTGGCGATAGCTCGCTTTTTTACTCATCCCAACCTCTGTGCGATCCTTAGCACTGAGCTGCGAGAGCGTGGATTACGCGCCACTTCATCAGCACTTGGTTTAATAGCTTTACCCACTGCTTTTAACGTCAGATTTTTATTTATTTGTGCGTCGGTTAAAGGCAGACCTCTGGGTATCGCTTCTCCCTTACTCTGTTTTTTAATAAATTGTTTAACAATGCGATCTTCTAAAGAATGAAACGAAATAACCACTAAGCGACCACCCGGCTTAAGAACTTTAATCGCCGCTTGTAATGCCGTTTGAATTTCCTCTAATTCGCTATTGATATAAATACGAATAGCCTGAAAAGTCCGCGTTGCAGGGTGTTTAAACTTATCTTTCACCGGTACGGCTTCATCGACTAAATCAGCGAGCTGCTTAGTGGTAGTGATTGGCGTGTGTTCACGCACTTCTAAAATTTTGTGCGCAATGCGCTTACCAAATTTTTCTTCACCTAGCTTTTTGATCACATGAGTAATGTCATCTAATTCAGCCTCAGCTAACCACTGCGCTGCGCTGCGACCTGTACTTGGGTCCATTCTCATATCAAGCGGACCATCTTTCATAAAGCTAAAGCCACGCGCTGCGTCATCTAGCTGCGGCGACGACACACCAATATCAAGTAAAATGCCATCAACCTGACCAATAAGATCGTTTTGCTCAGCTACCTCGTATAACTTTGAAAAACGAGAATGAGCAATTGAAAAACGCGGGTCATCAGCAAACTTTTCAGCAGACTTTATCGCTTGTGGATCTTGGTCAATGGCCTGCAAACGACCGCTTTCACCTAAGCGCGCTAATATTTGCCCTGAATGTCCGCCACGTCCAAAGGTACCATCCATGTATATGCCGTCTGGCTTAATTGCAAGTGCATCTATGGTTTCGTCCATTAATACGGATACGTGTTCAAATTGCGCTGTCATTAGCTGTTATTTGCCTTTTATTTTGCTGCTAGAGGGTGAAGTTATCTAAATCGTCATTCGGTTCAAAATCACCGAGCCTTTCAAGCTCAGTGTCTTGGCGCATCTGCTCGTGCCAACGTGCTTCATCCCAAATTTCAAATTTATTCATTAAACCCACCAGCATAATTTTTTTGCCAAGTTCTGCATGTGAGCGCAATGAAGGCGCCAACAAAATTCGACCGTTTTTATCAAGCTGATATTCTGTCGCATTACCTAACAACATACGTTGCATCCGTCGTGCTCTAGGATTCATATTAGATATTTTTGCTAAACGGCTTTCTATTTCTAGCCATTCAGCAAGAGGGTATAACCAAAGGCAAGGCTCATTGAGTGCAACTGTGCAAATTACCGTTCCCTGATCTTCAGACAATAGCGTATCTCGGTACTTTGTCGGTACCGCAAAACGTCCTTTATCATCCAAACTCAGTGAACTTGCGCCACGAAACATAAAAAGCCTATTGTAAATTTATTTTAATCAACTTTTTGATTAACCCGATCCAGTTTGATCCACTAAACACCACTTTTTACCACAGTGCTCCAGTTTAGGGCTTGACAAGCCTTTTTGTCAAGTAAGTCACCCAGCTTTAGCACCCCGCGAAGCCTGAAAAAATAAGGCTCCGATTAAAGCGGTTGAATTGTTTAATAAAAAATCTGATCAGCCAGTAAAAAATTTTTTATCGTGCTTTTTATTAGCTCGTTGGCATTATTTGCTTAATGAATAAACAGTGAATAATTACAATTTATTTGAGCCCTGCTGACCTTTGTGAATTAGAGTTTGGTCAAACTAGATGCGGTTTAATCACGTCGCGAGGTTTGTAACTGAGTGGACAAAGAAAAAATCAATCTCGAATGATCAACACGTCCTAGTTTGTAAAAATTACAAACTGTTGTCGCAATAGTTACAGCTATAAACCCACTCAAAATTCGTAAATAAAATACAATTCATATAAAACAACAGGTTAAAGACTGGTTTAATCATTGCATCTAAATAATTACTTTTAAAAAACTATTAAGGATTGATTATGGCTACGGCAACAAAGAGCAAAACTCCTATTGATGCAAAACAAGAGATTGAAGCACCGCTAACAGATAAAGCGACATCAGCAGCGCATGACGCAGTTGATGCATTATCAAGTAAAGCGGCGGTAGCTGAAAATGGTGTTCGTAAAGGCGCAAGCAGCTCAGCTGAAACGCTTAATGAAAAGCAGTTAGCCGCTCGTGAGAAACTAGCAGAGTGTTCGTCTAAAACGCGTCAACTCGCATCAGAAAACCCATTAGCAACGGCGGGTCTGGCGTTTGCTGCTGGTATGTTAGTTACAGCACTGTTTCGTCGTAAGTAATACTAATGCAAAACCAACACTCAACACCAAGTGAATCACAAGGGACAGATTCGGCGTCATCGGCAAAACACGCCGATGACTGGCAAGATCATGTTGCTAAGCTTGCTGATTATGCAGCGCAGCTCAAGGATGATTATCACCAACAAGGAAAGTTGACACATCAGCTGGCTACAGCTGAGTGGAAGCTGTCGTTAAGATCCTTAGCACTGATCACCATTCTACTAGGATGTTTTGCCAGTGGCTTGGTGTTACTGTGGGTGGGGTTTTTAGGTATTGTAGGCTTTGCCACCTTTGATCTGTTTAGCTCTATCTGGCTGAGCATTGCAGTGGTGATCAGCCTACAAATTTTATGCTTAGTTTGGCTGTGGCGAAACGCCGTTTATCTAAGCAAAAAAATTGGCTTTACTAAAACGCTAAATAGCCTAAAGCAGCTGCTTAAATTATAAGGCACACACAATTATGTTAATCAATTATTTGATCAACTCACCGAACGCTCGCGTGCAACAGCTAGATAAAGAAGTTGTTATGCGATCAGAGCTAAAACGTCAGCATCTTGCAGCTATAAAATACAGAGCCAAGCGCTTTGCAGCAACAAAAGTGGGGCTCGCCAGTGCGTTTGCAGCTGGCGCTGTAGTTGAGTCTGCTAAAGGTGATGCTAACACGATAAAAAAATACACTTGGTTATTAAAGCTACTTGCTTAAAAGTCATTCGCGCATCGATTTATCACGACAATGAGCCAAAAAAACCATTTTGATAATCGCTAACAGCCTGGCGAATTTCAGCCTCGGTGGTCATTACAAAAGGTCCCATGTGCGCAATTGGCTGGTTAAGTGGATCGCCTGCGAAAATAAGAACCCCCGCCGCTTTCTTTGCCTGTAATGCAATGTCACTCAATGGTTCTAATATAAGTAACTTACCCGCATTAAACACGTCATCGGTCTGAGATATTAATGAGCCTGTATGAATATAAATCATCACTTTTTGCTGTTTTAAAGCCGGTAAATTAAGCCCTTCACCCGCAGGCAAAGCTACATCAGCTATAGCACCATTAGCAGCTAAATTTTGTAAGCTTGCAGCCAATTGGTGTGATTCAAATTGCCATGTACCTGCTAAGGCTTTAAGTGAAACACCTTGTTGATTAGTAAAACTCGGTGCTGGATGCTCTGTGGTATCTTGGTATTGAGGCTCACGCATTTTTTGAGCACTTGGCATATTGAGCCAAATTTGAAAACCATGTAAGCCTTGTTCAGCATCGGCAAGGGGCATTTCACTGTGCATAACACCGCTACCGGTACTCATCCATTGTACGTCACCCGCACGAATCGCCTTTTTGTTACCCATTTGGTCTTGATGTTCAAACCCGCCTTTTAAAATATAGGTAAAGGTTTCGATCCCCCTATGAGGATGAGGAGGAAAGCCACCAATATAATCACTTTCATCGTCAGATTTAAGTTCATCTATCATTAAAAATGGATCTAAATATTTACCATCAAATCCTGGAATACGACGAATATTAACACCATCCCCATCTTGGGTAGCATAAGCAGTTAGTACTTTGGTTATTTTCATTTTTGTTGCCTAAAATAGGTTAAGTAAAAGTATAAAATATTAATTTATTATTATGACTCTACCCGAAAATTAATTAATAAATTTCAGTTATATACAATAAAAGTAAATTTAATATTTGCGATATAACCTTAGTACATTAAAGGTTATTTATAGTAGAATTATTGGTCAGAGTTTTACCCTATATTTATTTGGATACGATTATTTTTACTGCATCATTAAAACATCAGCTTTATCGACTACTTATGCTAATTTGCATGCCTGTAGCTGCTGTCATTTTAGTAACCTTGTGGTTTAGTCGTGACGCGGCTATTAAAGAGCACGAGAAAAAAGTGCGCTCTATCACTGAGCACCTAATTATCAAGCAGCAAAGCATGATTAATGATGTAGAGCATATTACTGAGTTTTTAGCAAAAAAGCAGAAAGACATTAAGTCTTTATCTTCTCGCTGCCCTTCGTATTTTTTAGATGTTAAGGCACTCAATGGCAATATCGCGAATATTGGTTTAGTAAACAAAGACGGCGATTTAATTTGTTCCTCAAATAATGGTGCCCCTAATATCAACGTTAGTGATCGTCCCTACTTTAAAAACGCACTCGCCAGTAAAGAGTTTAGTATTGGCCATTTCCAGCACGATCGCAGCCTTGAAGCCCAGAGCATTAACTTTGCTTCCCCTATTCTTAATGAAAACAATGATATTGAAGGCGTGATAGTAACTGTAATTGCTTTAGACTGGTGGAGCTCGGCACTTAATAGCTTGAATTTACCGACAGAAGTTCGAGTCGCCATCACTGACTCTAATAATCTTATTTTAGCCAACTCCCCTTTTTCAGCCGATAGATTAGGTTATAAATTGGAAGAGTTTGATTTAGAACATAATTTACAAGCAGGTGTCATTTTTAAAGGAAAAGATGGTATCCGTAGAGTTTTTCATCAAACGACTCTCTATCGAGATGGCAATGACAATAAGCTCTCTATTTATATTACTCAACCAATAGATAAAACACTTGAGCGGATAGATATTAACTTTGTAAAAATGGTTTTAGGATTTTTAATGACCATTCTTCTTTTAGCTGTATTAGCTAGACGACTGGTCAATAAAAGCATTTTAAATCCGATTAAAAGTTTAACGCAGGCGGTTAACCGCTTAGCGGCCGGTAATATGCCTCATGACGATGAGCAGCCCAATAGTCCTGAGCTAAATAGACTTTACCATCGTTTTAAATACATGGCCGAGACTCGCTTAACGGCTGAAGCATGCCTTAAACATAAGCATGACGAGCTCAATAGCCTGCTTAATGCATTACCCGATGCTTTTTTACGCGTAGATGCCAATGGCAATATTCTTGATACCGGTGGACGTATTAAATCGTTAAATTATAGCCATTCAACACCCCCTAAAAAATTATCGTGTTTATTCTCTGATGCTAATTTAAAACAAGTGCAAGGGTACTTAATACCCCTGAACGCCCCTGTCACTGTTGAGCTTGAACATAAACAAGATAATCATTTTTATGAAGCTAAAATTAGCCCAATGAAAAAAGCCGATGAGTTTATTATCGTTATTAGTAACATCACGCAACGAAAGCAAAATCAAGAATCGTTGCATTTAGCGTCATTAGTTTACAACAACAGCAGTGAAGGCATGGCAATCACGGATGAAAATGGGGTTATTTATGATGTGAATCCTGCGTTTTGTGAAACAACTTTGTATTCTCGAAAAGAAGTACTCAATCAAACTATTGGTATTTTATCATCGGGTAAACACGATAAGCAGTTTTATAATTACATGTGGCAATCGCTCAATAAAACAGGGCGTTGGCAAGGTGAAATAACCAATCGTCGTAAAAATGGCGAGCTGTATGTTGAATGGTTAACCATCGATACTATTTACGATAAAAATAAAGCCCCGACTAGTCGTATTGCTATTTTTACCGACCTAACCGAGAAAAAACAAGCAGATGAATTAATTTGGCGACAAGCGCACTTTGATCATTTAACCGACTTGCCTAATCGATTAGAACTAAAAGAGCGCTTAAACCTACGATTCGCAAACCTTACCAATGCAGATCAAAAACTGGTCATTATGCTATTAGATATTGATCATTTTAAAGATATTAACGACACATTGGGCCACCATTACGGCGATAGATTACTTAAGTTAGTATCTGAGCGAATTGTGCAAACGGCCAAAGAGGCTGACTTTGTAGCACGAATTGGCGGAGACGAGTTTGTTGTTGTATTTAGTGATTTACATGGCAGCGATAATATAAAGCAAATGGCAAAATCACTTTTGCTTAGCCTTGCCTCCACTATTTTTATTGAAGATGAAAAAGTGTATATCAGTGCCAGTATTGGTATTGCCTGCGCGCCAGATGATGGCCAAAATCCAGAGCAATTACTTAAAGCCGCTGACCAAGCTATGTATAAAGCAAAAAATAGCGGTCGCAATGGCTTTGAATTTTTCTCACATGATATGCGTGAAGATGCAAACGCAAGAATGCAACTACTCAAAGAGCTTCGCTCAGCTATAGAGCTAGAACAATTTGAGTTATATTATCAGCCTATTGTATCCCTTAATGATTTACACGTTCATAAAGCTGAGGGACTTATTCGTTGGCAACACCCAGAAAAAGGCCTGATCAGCCCTGCTGACTTTATTCCTCTTGCTGAAGAAACCAGACAAATAAATGCGCTGGGTCAATTTGTATTTGCTGAGGCACTACAAACACTTAATGATATTAAAAAACACATTCAAGATGAATTTCAAATAAGCATTAACGTTTCACCAGTGCAATTGGCAACCGTCGATAGCGGCATAGACGAATGGTACGATATGCTAGCAACGGCAAATATACCAGCCTCAGCGATTGTGGCCGAAATTACTGAAGGCTTAATGGTTAACCCTGAAGAACTTACCCAAAGTCGTTTGAAAGCCTTGGTTAAGTCAGGGATGCAATTGGCCCTTGATGACTTTGGCACCGGTTATTCATCGCTTGCTTACTTGCAAGAAATGGATACCGACTACCTAAAAATAGATAAACGCTTTGTTGATAATATTCAAAAAGGCAGTCAAGAGCTGGCTTTGTGTGAAGCAATTATCATGATGGCTCATCAGCTTGGTTTAAAAGTGATTGCCGAAGGCATAGAAACAAAATTACAAATGGATTTATTACTTGAGGCCGGTTGTGATTATGGCCAAGGCTATTTGTTTTCAAAGCCGCTGCACAAAGCCTCGTTTATGCAGCTGATAACAACAAATCAAGTAATTAGTTTGAAATAAAAGTCATTTAGCCCTAATACTGGTTATTTTGTGTCGAGGTGGTCTGCTACATACGCACCTCGCTGCCCTCTTTTTTTATCTGGTCCAATGGTGCTGTCTTGAGCGGTTTGCTGCTCTAACGCTGAATTAATTGTAGCTCCTAAAATAATGATATAAGCGCTAATAAATAGCCACATAAGCATAATAACCACTCCACCTAAAGAGCCATATGTTTCGTTGTAACTAGCAAAATGAGATACATAAAATGAAAAGCCAAAAGATGCCACAATCCATAATACGGTGGCGGTGAATGAGCCCACGGTAACCCAGCGCCATTTAGCTGCTTTTCTGTGAGGCGCATAACGGTATAAAATTAATAATGCAAAGTTAAAGGTCAATGCCAGCAACGGCCATGATATAAGCATGATTAAAAAATCAATACTCTCTTTAATTCCGAGTAAATTAAGCGCTAGCGGTAATATACCTATAATTACCAGTGCTATTACAGCCACCACAATTGCACCCACTGAAAATAACAAACGCACAAGTTGCGCCTTTAAGAATGAGCGTTTTTCGTATTCGTGATAACTAATATTACATGCTGTGATCAACGCTTGGCTGCCCTTAGAGCTACTCCAGATAGTTAACAGTAAAGTACCCAGCGCACTAAGGCTTAAACTAGTTTGTGACTTTTGCGCAAGACTTGAAACTTGAGATAAAATAATTTCTTGAGTGCTTTGTGGTAATAACGCCATAAACTGACTTAAATACACACTAATATCATTCGGTGATGCAAAATAAGCATACACAGACACCAATGCCGCAATGGCGGGAAAAATAGCCAGTAACGCATAAAATGCCACGCCAGCCGCCACTAAAGATAAATTATCACGGCTCATTTGTTTTACTATTCGCCTTGTAATATCCCACCAGCCACGCAGAGGGATATGGTTAGGCTGCTTGGCTCTTTGGCCACGCTTAAAGTCACTCATAGTTAACTCCCTTTTTCTAATTAAGTAGCAAAATGTTTGCCAAACAAATACTGCTTGGTATTAGGGTCTGTTGAACTTTCAAGGTTAAATTTGCAGCAGTCTGTTTGGTGTTTAGGCAAGGCAGAGCCTAAGTGGTGTGGTTACTCCCCATAAATAGGCGATAACGTAGCATTAATGCCAAACAGGCGCTGCCCGAAGGGTTCTGCCTAGGGGCAATTAACTCTTTGTTGCTCGGCTTTTACTTAGCCCACTAGGTTACAAACCTCGCGCCGCGATTAAATTGCCCCTAGTTTGAACAAATATTAATACGCAAAGGTCAACAGACCCTAGACTTGCTGCTATTGTTTAACACAGACCCTAATTACTTCGACCTAACACGGATGACCTCTATGCTCAGTGCTTTAATTGCAACACTCGCTAATAACACATCAATTCCAGCAATCGACACCGTTAAGCCAAACTCAATTTCTTGGAGCTTTTTAAAAGATCAAAGCGTGCAATTACTACACACATTCATGCAATTACTGCCCACTTTATTATTAGGGATTGTTATTTTGGTGATTAGTTATTTAATTGCCACACCATTATCACGCTTGTTAATAAAGCCCGTTACTTACATGACCAACAGTAAATTAGTACACCTAGTTGCTAGGCGTGGTATTAGTACCTTAATTATTTTACTTGGGTTTTACCTATTCTTACGTTTGGCTGGCTTGACTGAATTCGCGGTCGCTATTATGAGTGGCACTGGGTTAATAGGGCTTATTTTAGGGTTTGCCTTTAGGGATATTGCTGAGAACTTTATTGCCAGTTTACTTTTGAGTGTACAACGTCCATTTAAAATTGATGATGTAATAGAAGTAGATGGCAGAATAGGTATAGTTAAAAAAGTAACGGCAAGAGCAACTACTTTAGTTGACTACGATGGCAATCATATTCAAATACCCAATGCGACGGTGTATAAAAATACCATTAAAAACTTAACCGCTAATCCAAAGATGCGCGGTCATTTCACAATTGGTATTGGCTACGATAATGACATTCGCGGCGCACAAAGTCTTGCTATTAGTGTTATAAAAAATCAAAACTCCGTGCTTAGCGATCCACCTCCCCAAGTATTGGTTGATAACTTAGGCTCCGCCACTATCAACTTTACCGTTTACTTCTGGGTCAACGGCGAACAATACAGCATTGTTAAAGTAGCCTCACAGCTAATGCGAGAGTTAATTAACAGTTTTATGCAACATAATATAAGTATGCCTGACGATGCTAGAGAGCGTGTATTACTCAATAGCCAAGGTGAAGATATTTATCCCATAGCAAACGAAGCTAAAACAAAGATAACAGAAAAAACTAAAGAGAAACCACATACTCAAAAACATAAAACCACAGAGCATGAACACAGTATTGATGATGTAAGTAGTGATACGGATGATATTCGCGAGCAAGCCGATGAATCACGCGACCCAGAGCAAGGTAAAAATATTATATAGAGAGGTTCGAGGTTCGAGGTTCGAGAAATTTAAAAGCCTTGCGGTTAACATTACAAGGTTTTTTATGCCTGAAGGCGATAGTTAGTCTCGCGTCGAGTTTAGGTTTTAAGCCCGCAACCCGAAGCTCGCCGCCCGCAACCTGACAGCTTATTCCAAACACAAAAAAGCCCGCAGCGTTAACTGCGAGCTTTTTTATTGAATGAGTGAGTCAGCCGGTAAGCCGGGTTCTGTCCTTTCCGAAGAAAGTGATAATCATTCGTCTAGGCCATAAATCGCTCTATGGCTCAAGCAACCTACCCGGTTCCAACGTGGGCCACGCCATAAGGAACCCTATTTGGTCTTGCTCCGAGTGGAGTTTACCTTGCAACCGACTATTACTAGCGGCCCGGTGCGCTCTTACCGCACCCTTTCACCCTTACCAATCCGAAGATTGGCGGTCTTCTCTCTGCTGCACTTGTCGTGGGCTCACGCCCCCCAGCCGTTAACTGGCACTCTGCCCTGTGGAGCCCGGACTTTCCTCCCCCTGCGCATTTTCGTTGCAGGCAGCGATTATCTTGGCTAACTCGGCGCGCAGTATACATGAGAGCACAACACTACGCAGTAAACATTTACTGTTTTTCTTCAATAATTGTTTTATACAGCGCGTTTTTCTTCATACCAAAGTAATCGGCCACCACGCCACAGGCTTTTTTCATTGGCATTTCGTTTTCAAGTAGCGCTAACATTTTGCGTGCCTCTGGCGGAATATCGTCAACTACCTTAGGTTTACCCGGCAGCATGAGTACTATTTCACCGCGCTGTTTAGTAGGATCGTCAGTTAAAAACTGCTTTAACTCAGTCACTGTGCCATTAAAAAAGGTTTCAAATGTTTTAGTGAGCTCTTTGGCAAATACCACTTGCTGCTCACCACCTAGCGCTGCTTCTAAATCGTCTAAGCTTGCCATAATACGGTGGGTACTTTCATACATAATACTGGTAATACTTGAGTTAACCGCATCAATAAAAAAGTCTTGGCGTGCTTTACTTTTAGCGGGCGTAAAGCCAACAAACTGAAAACGGTCGGTTGGCAGCCCTGAACAACATACCGCCGTAATAGCAGCGCATGCACCAGGTACAGGTGTGACAAGTGCGCCCTGCTCACGGCATAAATTAACAACGGCATAACCAGGGTCGCTTATAAGCGGCGTGCCGGCATCGGATACTAACGCAATATTTAACCCTTGATTAAGTTGGTCGATAATTTGCTGCGCTTTTTGCTTTTCATTATGGTCATGTAACGCAAAGGTTTTAGCCTTAATACCAAAGTGGCTGAGTAGCTTGCCAGTATGGCGAGTGTCTTCAGCAGCGATTAAGTCAACCTGCGATAATGTCGCGATTGCACGCTGACTTAAGTCGTCATAATTGCCGATTGGGGTGGCAACAACGTAAAGAGTGCCAATTTTCTGTGAATTCTCCTCATTTAACATTGAGGTCTCCTGCGTCAGTCAGTAATATAAGCAAATCGCGTTAACGTATGGGAAATCATTGTGCGACTTAAACTAGTTAGTCTATTAATTATATTGTCAGGGTTATCGGCGTGTAGCACAACCGAAAAACCAACTAAAACCAGCGATAACTTAAATAGCAGTGCCAATACGCTGAAAAATGAAGCACTGAACGCGCAATCGATTTATCAATTAGCGCAAAACCGTTTTGGTGCAGATAAAATTCAACTGCTTTACAGTGCCCGTGATAGCGCCATTACTGAAGAAAACTGGCCGCTACTCGAAACAATATGTAGCGAACTTGCACTTACTGCCAGTGTTGATCAAATTCAAAACCGTTTATATATTGCCTTTGCACAAAAAGAGCAGAATAAAAACCAGCAAGCACTTGAAGTATTAAACTCACTTGAGGGACAACTCAAGCAACCCGAACATTTTGCCTGGCACCAATTTTTAACTGCCAGCATTTTTGCTTCTCAAAACTTGCCAAAACGTGCTGCACCCTATTTTTTTGCGGCGTCAGAATCTGCAACTAAAAACACTATTTCAATTCCTCAGCTTAGTGATGCACTTTGGAAAAATTTAAAGCAACTCTCATCTTACGCATTAGAACGATTTAACCGTGGTTCTGTGATCCAACAAGGTTGGGTTAACTTAGCTTTGTATCATCAAGTTTACGCCAACAGCTCGGTTGATTTAGACCAAGCCATTAATAATTGGCGCCGCCGTTACCTGGGGCATCCTGGTAACAATGTACTGCCAAAACAAGAAACGTATGCTAATGAATTAGCGCCAATTAATATTGAGCGTTTGGTTGTTTTACTGCCTCAGTCAGGTGCTAATAAGCGCCTTGGGGATGCCTTAAAAGCCGGTATATTGGCAGCGCTTGATAAAAAAGAGATCAACGAAACACTGTTTATAGATGAAAACACTGAAACAGAAGCGTTGAGCGCACAAATTTCTCAGTTACAGCCTGACTTTGTTATTGGTCCACTATTAAAAGCCAATATAGATAAGCTCGCTAATACCAATACATTACTCGATATACCCACCTTACATTTAAATACCTTTGATGGCGAAAGAACCTCGCTGCAACATTACTTTTTTGCGCTTAATCCTGAACATGAAGTACAGCAAACGCTAGAGCACTTTTTAGCACAGGGTTATCAAAAGCCGATGTTGCTAGCGCCAAATAATACCAATGGCCAGCGCTTAGTTGACTACTTTAATCTGCAGTGGCAACGCTATAGTGAAACAACCACGCAAGTTGGTTTTTACAACGATAACAAAGATATGCCCAATACGATTACTAGCTTGTTAGAAGTTGATAAGTCAAAAGAGCGTATTAAATCTGTTAAAGCACTTTTTAATAAAGAAGTTGAAAGCGAAACACGCTCACGTGGAGATATTGATGCCATTTACATACTCGGCGACGCCATTGAAACCCGATTAATTAAGCCTTACCTTGATGTTAATGTGAGTACCTTTGCCGATAGAATTCCTATTTACGCCAGCTCTAAAAGCCACAGTAAGCAAATAGATACCACTGACAAAGGTGATTTAGACGGACTCTACTTTACTGAACTGCCTTGGATGTTAGACTCACAAATTAAGCAACATAATCTGCGTCAGCAATACAATGATTTATGGCCTGAACAAGCCGATATAAGCCAACGTTTATTTGCGATGGCTTATGATTCCGTCACCATGCTTAACGATATTAGACAATTGAGTGTTACACCCGATAAATACTTTTCAGGGTTGAGCGGTAAATTGTCGATTAATAGTGCCGGTGATATTGAACGTTCACTGCAATGGGCTCAGTACAGCAACCGCCGAATAAAACCGGTGGAGTTAAAAACACAACGCCCTGTACCGCTATTTATGCAATCAGCTAACGATGGCATAACCATAATTAACTAAGGGGTCGACATGTCGTGGTTTAAACAGCTGTGGCAAAATAGTCGTGAAAAAGGCCAGTATTATGAGCGCCAAGCGCAAAAGTATTTAGAAGCACAAGGCTTAAAAGCGATTGAGCGTAATTACTACTGCCCCTATGGCGAACTTGATGTCATTATGAAAGACGGTGACACCTTAGTGTTTGTTGAGGTTAAGTTTCGTAAAAATAATATAAAAGGCGGCGCTAATTATGCTTTAAGCCCGCAAAAGCAAGCAAAATTAAGACGAGCTATTTATCATTACCTCGCGGCTAAAAATTTAAAAAATCAGCCATTACGTATTGATTATGTTGCTATAACAGGCGAGCCATCACTACACATAAACTGGCTAAAAAACGTATTTTAATACCGAGCACATACAAATGAGTGAGCAATTATTACAACAGCTAAATTGCATAATGCGTAGTTAAAAATTAACAAGCTGCTTCTAAAAATCATCATCCTTAATAAAGCGGGTGTGAGCTCACACAGAATTAGATATTAATTGTTGGTAATCCATGCAAGACACAATAAAAGAAATTTTTAAAGAAAGTATTCAAGTTCAAATTGCAGCAGGTGAAGTACTTCCTAGCGCATTGGAGTCAGCGGCATTCACCATTGCACAAAGCCTGATCAATGGTAATAAACTGATATGTTGCGGCACAGCAAACTGCCACATGTTGGCACAACACATGGCTGGCGTATTAGTAAACTTTTACGAAACAGAGCGCCCTTGCTTACCTGCAATTGCCCTTTCGCAAGAAAATATTAACCTAGGTCAAGGCCATCAAATAGATGACCACGATACCTTTGCACGCCAAGTACGTGCCTTTGCTCAGCAAGGTGATTTGCTCCTTGCATTAGCAATTAATGGCAATGAAAAACATATAATTTCTGCAGTAGAAGCGGCACTAACCAAAGATATGAAGGTCATAGTAATGGTAGGTGATGATGGCGGCGAACTCGTTGGCTTACTTGGGCACAACGATGTAGAAATACGTACACCGTCTAAACGCCCTAGTCGCATTATTGAATCGCATTTAGTTAACCTTCACTGTTTAAGTGAATTGGTAGATTTAACTCTTTTCCCGCAGGATGAAAATTATGTTTAAACGCTCCCTGATTATTTTAGGCACCGTTGTGTTATTACAAGGTTGTGCTGCTGCTGTAGTGGCTGGCACAGCCAGTGCTGTTACTGCAGCAAACGATAGACGAACCATTGGCTCGCAAATAGACGACAACAACATTGAAATAAAAGCCAGCATTGCTATTAGTGAAGATGAACGTCTTAATAAGTTTGCTCATATCAGCGTTATAAGCGTTAATGGCGTGGTTTTAATGGTAGGGCAAGTTCCTAACCAAGAAATGAAAAACCAAGCGTTTAAAACCATTGAGAACCTATCTGGCATTCGTAAAATTCACAACCAACTACGCATTGGCTCTAATATTGGTATTACCACGCAAACTCACGACTCATGGTTAACCTCAAAAGTAAAAGCGCAGCTTTTAGCGGCTGAAAACATCAGCAGTAATAATATAAAAGTAGTGACTGAAAATGCCGAAGTATACTTAATGGGGCTAGTATCTGACGCTGAAGCAAACCAAGCCGTTAATATTGCCCGTAATATCTCTGGCGTAGAGCGCGTTATTAAAGTGTTTGAGTATTTGTAAAGAATAAGGTTCGAGGTTCGAGGTTCGAGGTTCGAGGTTCGAGGTTCGAGGTTCGAGGTTCGAGGTTCGAGGTTCGAGAAGTTTAAAAACCTTGCGGTTAACATCGCAAGGTTTTTTTATACCTGTAGCAGCGGGTTCACCCCGCGTGTGTATTAGGTTCAAGGTTTTAGGTATGAGGCCCGTAACTCGTCGCTCGTGAACTTAAATCAAACTTGCACGGCGTAAGCCCCACTTAAAAAACATTTTTACCACAGAGTACACAGAGACGCTTCGCGCTACACAGAGAAGACAGGACAAATAAAGCATGTCTTTAATCATTTCCTCTGTGTGCTCTGCACCCTCTGTGGTAAATAGAATCTCTTTAAGATCTTTTTGCACAAAGAGAAGTGAATGAGGAGTAAATGAGAAAACAATAACCATGAGCCCGAGTGATTAATTGTTTTTTTCACTAGATCTAAAAGCGCAGCGCCTCTTACCTCTTTGTGAATAAATTTATTACCTAAAACCACATGCGCGGAATAAACCCGCAGCTACACCAATCAATCTCAACCCGTTTCTCACAGCTCGTCGCCCGTGAACTTTCACCTTTCACCTTTCACCTTTTCCCTTTCACCTTTCGCCTACTTTTAATCAGGTATAAAAAAACCGCTTATTAAGCGGTTTTTATCTAACATTTACGGGTTATTTTATAACGCGTAAATGTGAGCCTTTTTTCTTTTCAGGCTTAGGATCAGGTGTTTCATCAACTAGTTCAGGTGATGAATCAACACTTTCAAGCTCTGGAGCAAAATCGTCTTCGTCCTCTAAAAACTCATCTGCAGTAAAGACTGTGCCTTCGCCATTTTCGCGTGCATATATTGCAAGTACAGCCCCTAAAGGCACGTACACTTGCATTGGCTGACCGCCAAAGCGTGCGTTAAAGCTAAGCTGAGAATTATCTAACGAAAACTGCGTAACCGCTGAAGGGCTTATGTTCAATACAATTTGGCCGTCTTGGACAAACTGTGTTGGCACTTGCACTGCAGGAAAATCAGCATTAACCACTAAGTGTGGTGTGCATTCGTTATCAACAATCCAATCAAAAAAAGCGCGTAGTAAATAAGGACGATTAGAGGTCATTATAAACGGATCTCACGCTCTGCTTCAGTTAAAGAAGCTTGGAATGATTCACGTTCAAATAAACGGATCATATATTCTTTAAGTTCTTTAGAGCCTGCACCATTTAGCTCAATACCAAACTCAGGTAAACGCCATAATAGTGGAGCTAAGTAACAATCAACCAAGCTAAACTCTTCACTCATAAAGTAAGGCGCTTCACTAAAGATGGGTGCTATTGCAAGTAATGCTTCTGTCAGCTCTTTACGCGCTTGCGCTGCTTCAGACGTGTTGTTAATGATTTTTTCAGCTAGGCTGTACCAATCAGTATCAATACGGTGCATCATTAAACGACTACGACCACGCATGACCGGGTATACAGGCATTAGTGGAGGATGAGGAAAACGTTCATCAAGGTATTCCATGATGATGTTTGCCTGATATAAACCAAGCTCACGGTCAATCAGTGTTGGCACTGTGCCGTAAGGGTTAATTTCGTGAAGTGCTTCTGGCAGATTATCCTTTTCAGCCATATGAATATCTACACTTACACCTTTTTCAGCAAGTACAATGCGTACTTGGTGGCTATACATACAGTTAGCACCAGAAAAAAGGGTCATTACAGGGCGCTTATTGGCAGCTACGGCCATGCCTACCTCCATTAAATAACTAAAACAGCAATAGGGGCTTAAGCCCCTATTGCAAAATTACCTTTAAATATGTTCAAACTTAATGAACATCTCTCCAGTATTCTTTCTTCAGCATAAATGCCAAGATAAATAGAATCACTAAGAATCCAAGTACCTTAATACCTAGCGCTTCCGATTCGAGACGTGTAGGTTCACCTACATACTCTAGGAAATTCGTTAAATCACGAACTGCTTGGTCATATTCATCTACACTTAATTCGCCCGTACCATCTGTTTCTGTACCAGTAATATGAGTGGTTGTTTTACCATTTACTGTTACTTCTTCAGTAATTGCAGTAGGAACACCTTGCAACTCTTGAAGAACATGTGGCATACCCACCGATGGGAATAACGTATTATTTACGCCAAACGGACGAGATTCATCTTTGTAAAACGATTTTAAATAGGTATAAATCCAATCACTGCCACGCACACGCGCAACATTTGTTAGATCCGGCGGAGCCGCACCAAACCATTTTGCAGCATCTTCTTTCTTCATTGCATTATTGATATGACTACCTACTTTTGAACCATCAAAAATAAGTTGCTCTTGACCAATCTCTGTTGGAATACCAATATCGCGGAAAGTACGTTCATAACGTTGATACTGCATTTGGTGACAACCAAGACAGTAGTTCATGAACAACTTTGCGCCACGTTGCAAAGAAGGTTGATCAGATATATCGTTACCCGCTTCCATTAGAGGAACTGACGGGCCTGCCGCCATTGCTGGTAATACGTTTACTGATAAAGCGAATAAACCAATAAGTAGCTTTTTCATCATTTCGTTAACCTCTCAGGCAATGGCTTAGTTTTTTCATTCTTACTGTAAACAAATAACAGTACGAAGAACATAAAGTAAGTCACAGTACAGATTTGCGAAACAAGCGTTTTAAAGTCAGTTTGAGGTGTAGCACCAACCCAACCTAAAAGAACGAAAGTAACTACAAAGCCTGCAATGTTCCATTTGTGGAAACCACAACGGTAACGAACTGAACGAACCGAACCACGGTCAATCCAAGGCAATAATGCTAGCACGACAATAGATGCACCCATTGCTGCAACACCCATTAGCTTGTCTGGAATCGCACGTAAGATTGCATAAAACGGCGTAAAGTACCAAACAGGGAAAATATGCGCTGGTGTTTTAAGTGGGTTTGCCGGTTCAAAGTTTGGCGCTTCTAGGAAGAAACCACCCATTGCAGGCATAAAGAACACCACCCAACAGAACAAGATTAAGAAGCCAACCACACCCACAATATCTTTTACTGTGTAATAAGGGTGGAACGGTATCGCATCAATAATGTCTTTTTTATCTGTGTAGTATTCATGGAACTTAAATTTAGGCTTGTCTTCTTCAGCCACGGTTCCTTTTTTACGTTTGTTATCAATACCGTCAGGGTTGTTAGAACCCACTTCGTGCAATGCAACAATGTGTAAAAATACTAAGATAACAATAACCAGTGGTAATGCTATTACGTGTAATGCAAAGAAGCGGTTAAGCGTTGCACCCGAAATAACGTAGTCACCACGAATCCACAGTGTTAAATCATCACCAATTACCGGAATAGCGCCGAACAGTGAAATGATTACCTGTGCACCCCAAAACGACATTTGACCCCATGGTAATAAGTAACCCATGAACGCTTCAGCCATTAGGGCTAGGAAAATAAACATACCGAATAACCACAGTAATTCACGTGGTTTTTGGTAAGAACCGTAGATCATGCCACGGAACATATGCATGTAAACAACGATGAAGAACGCAGATGCACCCGTTGAATGCAAATAACGTAATAACCAACCGTACTCTACATCACGCATGATGTATTCTACTGATGCAAACGCACCTTCAGCAGATGGTACATAGTTCATCGTTAACCAAATACCGGTAAGGATTTGGTTAACTAGTACTAACATAGCGAGTGAGCCAAAGAAGTACCAGAAGTTAAAGTTTTTTGGTGCTGGATACTGTGCAATGTGCATGTTCCAAACACGTGTCATTGGGATACGGTCGTCTATCCACTCAACAATTTTTCCAAACATTAGGCCACCCCTTGTTCTTCGCCCACTAAAATAGTGGTCTCATCAAGAAAAGTATATGGTGGAACTTCTAAATTTAATGGTGCAGGTACCGATTGAAATACACGGCCGGCCATATCAAACTTAGAACCGTGACATGGACAGTAAAAACCGTCATCAGTCCCTTCCACTTTCTCACCAAAGCCACCTTGTAAAAAGCTAGGTGAACAACCCAAATGCGTACAAATACCTACAGCGACAAAAATCTCTGGGCGTAATGAACGGAAATCATTGGTTGATGATTCTAATTGTTGTGGCTCTTGCGATTGCGGATCACGAAGTTGACCTTCATGTTCTTTCATCTGCTCAAGCATTTTTGGGGTCCGTGATACAACCCATACAGGTTTACCACGCCACTCGACACGTATTAATTGTCCTGGCTCAAGTTTGCTGATATCTACTTCTACAGGCGCACCCGCAGATTTAGCTCGCTCACTTGGATTCCAAGACGCAATAAAAGGAACAGCAGCCCCAGCCGCACCAACACCACCAACAACAGAGGTAGCTATGGTTAAAAAGCGACGTCGGCCATTGTCTACAGGCGCATTGCTCATCCACTTATCTCCACTATGATTCTCAACACTTGCTATATTGAGAACATCAGTTACAGCAGGTTAATTTTTCGAATTTTAAAAGAGAAACGATCATAATTAAAACCCTTGTTTAAAACAAGGTTATTCACAGCCTCCTGCTCGAATAATCCTGACTTGCTCAAATAGTTGATTAAGTTAGCTCGAGTATGAAACCAAATGACTATAGTATCGCTTCCGTAAAAACAATTTGTAAACAAGTACAATCTCACCAACTAAGTACAGTAACCACTGAATTTGGCGACATTAAACTCATTCACTTTATTTGCCCGCCAATTGTAGCAAAAAAATTCACCAATTAACTGATGGATTTAAACTAATTGCGATAATTATTTAACTTTTTTTGCGTTAGTCGGCCATTTTTAAGCTTTCGTTCAATAAATACGCATACTTGGCCTATTTTGATCAAGCTAATGTCGACATTAGTCTTAAAGGGAAAATTGAAGATGAAAGGCGAAAGGCGAAAGGCGAAAGGTGAAAGGCGAAACATACTCATATATTTTTGAATGAATATTAAATTTTGAACCTCTTATTCCCAAGCATCGATTGATTTCATCAATGCTGAAATCATACGGGAAAGCTCACGAGTTTCCTCAATCCATTCAGTGGCCTTTGTCGTATCAACCTCTCCTATTTTTAATGCAATGTAAATTTGAGAGCGTAATTCTCCACAACTCCCCTTAGAATATGATAAAAATCGAGTATAATCTTTAGGTGTTACCCGTTCATAACCCTCTGCTATATTTGAAGAAATTGAAAGCGCAGATCGTGTTATTTGATCTTTTAAACCAAACTCTTTACTCTGCTTAAAATGTAAATAAATCTCGCAAGCTAAATCGGCTGAACGTTGCCATACCCTTAAATCTTCAAACCTCATAACATAACCAGTCAGCTAAAACATGCTTAACTTATAACTGTAAAATAAGAAAGACACAAAGCTTAGATCAAACTTATAGCTTGAACCTTGAGTCTTGAACCTTGAGTCTTGAACCTTGAGTCTTGAACCTTGAGTCTTGAACCTTGAGTCTTGAACCTTGAGTCTTGAACCTTGAACCTTGAACCTTGAACCTTGAACCTTGAACCTTGAACCTTGAACCTTGAGCTTTGAACCTTGAGCTTTGAACCTTGAACCTTGCTCCTTGAGTCTTGAACCTTGCTCCTTGAGTCTTGAACCTTGCTCCTTGAGTCTTGAACCTTGCTCCTTGAGTCTTGAACCTTGAACCTTGAACCTTGAACCTTGAACCTTGAACCTTGAGTCTTGAACCTTGAACCTTGAACCTTGAACCTTGAACCTTGAACCTTGAACCAAAATCTTATAGCTACAAAACAAAAAACCCAGCATAAGCTGGGTTTTTGAATTCTTGATAACGTAAAAATTAACGTTTTGAGAACTGTGGACGCTTACGCGCTTTCTTAAGACCCACTTTCTTACGTTCAACTTTACGTGCATCACGAGTAACGAAACCTGCTTTACGAAGTTGTGGACGTAATGACTCGTCAAACTCCATAAGTGCACGAGTGATACCGTGACGGATAGCACCAGCTTGACCAGTAGTACCACCACCAGCAACGGTGATGTGTAAGTCAAACTTTTCAGTCATGTCAACAAGCTCAAGAGCTTGACGAACAACCATGCGTGCTGTTTCGCGACCAAAGTACTCTTCTAAAGAGCGCTTGTTGATTACGATGTTACCAGTGCCTGGGCGTAAGAATACGCGAGCACTTGAACTTTTACGACGACCTGTACCGTAGTATTGATTTGCCATGATAGTGCTCCTTAAATGTCTAGAACCTGAGGCTGTTGTGCAGCATGATTGTGCTCAGTACCCGCGTAAACTTTAAGTTTACGGTACATAGCGCGGCCTAAAGGACCACGTGGCAACATGCCTTTAACAGCTTTTTCGATGATCATTTCAGGCTTTGCAGCTTGAAGTTTATCAAAAGTAGTAGACTTAAGACCACCTGGGAAACCAGAGTGAGCATAGTACACTTTGTCTTTGAATTTATTACCAGTAACAGTAACTTTCTCAGCGTTAATAACGATGATGTAATCACCAGTATCTACGTGCGGTGTGTACTCAGCTTTATGCTTACCGCGTAGGCGATGAGCGATTTCAGTAGCGATGCGACCTAAAGTTTTACCTTCAGCGTCAACTACGTACCAGTCACGTTTTACTGTTTCTGGTTTAGCAACAAACGTTTTCATTTATAAAAATCCAATGTTTTTCAATTAAAACCACAGGTAGTTATGTTTAACTACCGCTCTAAGTTTGCTACAACCCCTTCGAGTTTTAGACTTTTGCGCCGCTCACAAGTGGCTAAACTATATGAGGACATAGAACGCAACGTGGCAGACGCGGGAGTATACCAGCACTTAAATAACATTGCTACCGGCCGGTTGTTTTTTCCTCAAGAAAAGTTATTACTCAGCGGTCAGCGGTCAGCGGTCAGCGGTCAGCGGTCAGCGGTCAGCGGTCAGCGGTCAGCGGTCAGCGGTCAGCGGTCAGCGGTCAGAAAAGCTAATTATAACTTTAGAGTCAACAGAAAATACTTCCTTGCTGAAAATAGATATTTGTAGTTAATAAAATATCAACTAGGATAAAAACTGAGCATAAGGATTTTGTATTATGAACTTTGAAAACTTAGATGTATGGAAGCGCTCAGCTCGCCTTAGCGCTGGTATTTACAGAAATACACAACTAATTAAAGACTTTAGCTTTAGAGATCAATTAACACGCTCTGGTTTATCTGTTCCTAGTAATATAGCTGAGGGCATGACAAGAGAGAGTGATAAAGAAAAAACACGCTTTTTAGATATCGCTCGCTCTTCGCTTGCTGAGGCAAGAACCCAAATATATATTGGCATCGATATTAACTATATTGATACCGACATAGGTAAGTCTTGGCTAAATGAAACAGTCCAGCTGTCAAAAATGCTAACAAGTTTGATAGCAAAAATAAAAACAAGTGAGTAACCATTCTTACTGACAGCTGAAAACTTACAGCTGACAGCTATTCTCTACTTCTGACACACCTCACAAAAAACAGTGCTGCGTTGCCCTAGGCGGATTTCGGTTAATTCGCTCTCGCAATTTACACAGGGTTGGCCTTTTCGGCCATACACTAATAACTGTTGCGCAAAGTAGCCAGGCTTACCGTCACTTTGGGCAAAGTCTTTCAACGTTGTGCCGCCTTGAGTAATTGCAGCGGCTAAGGTGTCTTTTATAATTGGGATTAACGCTTGGTAGCGTTTAAGGCTTACCTTACCTGCTTCTTTTCGCGGATCGATACCTGCTTTAAATAATGATTCGTTAGCGTAAATATTACCAACCCCCACCACCACGGCGTTATTCATAATAAACTGCTTAACAGGCACTTTTTTATTGCGAGATTGCTCATAAACACGTTTAGCAAAAAAGTCATCGGTGAGTGGCTCGGGGCCTAATTTAGCAAGTAACTTATGCTTTTCATTGGGGGCTTGCCATAAACAACAACCAAAGCGGCGTGGATCGTTTAAACGAAGCGCCTTATTGTTCGCTAAAATAAACTCAACATGGTCGTGTTTTTTAAGTGGCTCGGCTTTATTTACTACGCGCAAGTTCCCTGACATCCCTAAGTGCAATATAGCCGCCCCAAGCTCACATTCTAGTAGCAAGTATTTTGCGCGGCGTTCAATACTGCTAACCACCAACCCCTCAAGTTGGTATACCTCATCTGGCACAGGCCAGCGCATACTGGCATTATGAATGTTTACCTTAGTAACGACTTGGTTTAGCACATGGGGGGTAATGCCCATGCGGCTAACTTCTACTTCTGGTAATTCAGGCATTTATAAAACTCACTTATGAAAAGGTAAAACTAGGAAATAATTGCTTGGCAGTGCTTAAATCAAGCAACATTAGCCGCTGACTGGTTTTCTCGAGAAGATAATACTCACCATTTGCTTTATATAATAAGTACATCCAAGGTAGGGGCTCACCCGCGAGTTCAAACGTCGCTGCCGATAGTGGCTTATTAATATCAAGCGCATCAGGTGTGGCTGTCGTCATTAACGCTGTATTTTGCCATAAATAAACAAGCTCACTAAGTTGCTGCTCTGAACCTTGCCAACTAAGCGGTACCTCTTTGATCAAAGCAGTAGTACGCCAGCTTGTACCAATGCGCTCAATTTTTTGGTCGCTAAATTTAAGTGTTAATACAAAGCTTTGCACAGGAAGTAGTGGCTGCAGTTGCGCCTGCGTTTCATCGGATCCAATCTTTTTATGAAGACCATTTAAAAAGAAGATCATGATCAACATAGAAAAAATAATAACATTGTTCCAACCTTTGCGGCTTAATCGCATATGCAGTTCCTAATTTATATAAGGTTTTCAAGTTTAGCTAAAACTTAATTGCACTGTCTATATGTTAAAAGCTGGATACTTTGCTAGAATATCGGCAAATTTTAAGGAGTTTAGTCAATGTCAATGTATGTAGTGGGCCATAAAATCCCAGATTCAGATTCAATATGTGGTGCAATTGCACTGGCTTATTTAAAAAACCAAATTGATGAGCCGGCAATTCCAACCCGCCTTGGTGAAGTATCACCAGAAACACAGTTTATTTTAGATAAATTTGGCTTCGAAGCACCTGAGCTTAAACTTAGCTACGCTGGCGAAGACGTTTACATTGTAGACCACACAGAAAAAACCCAAGCACCTGATGATATCGACCAAGCTCGCGTTGTTGGCGTGGTAGATCACCATAAGTTAGGTGACCTAACCTCATCAACCCCGCTTGAATGCTGGATCCGCCCTGTTGGTTGTTCTAACACCATTATTAAGATGATGTACGATTTTTATAACGTAGAGATCCCTAAAGATATTGCTGGCATTATGCTTTGCGCCATATTAAGCGACACGGTTATTTTTAAATCACCAACCTGTACCACTGCCGACATTAAATGTGTTGAAGCCCTTGCTGAAATTGCAGGCATTGAAGACTTTAAAGAACTAGGCATGGACATGTTCCGCGTTAAATCAGCCGTTGAAGATACGCCTGTACGTGATTTAGTAATGCGTGACTTTAAAGACTTTAACATGAACGGTAACCTTGTTGGCATTGGTCAGTTAGAAGTTATTGACCTTGCAGTATTTGACGAGATTAAAGCTGACCTTGAAGCTGACATTGCCAAGCTTAAAGAAGAAGGCGGTCGTCATTCAGTATTTTTACTACTAACCGACATTATGAAAGAAGGCTCACAAATGCTGATTGCATCAGACGATGCCAGCCTTGTTGAGCAAGCCTATGGTGAAAAGCCAGAAGACGGTAAAGTATGGCTAGATGGCGTATTGAGCCGTAAAAAGCAAGTAGTACCACCACTACAAGACGCTTTTAAGAGCTAGGTTCGAGGTTCGAGGTTCGAGGTTCGAGGTTCGAGAAATTTAAAAACCTTGCGGTTAATATCGCAAGGTTTTTTTATACCTGTAGGCGGGAGTTTACCCCGCGTCAGTATTAGGCTCAAGATGTTAGTTGCTAGGCTCGTCGCTCGTGGCACGCTGCCCGCCCGTTACGGTATGAAGTCCCACTAACATTAAAATACCTGCTATATTTACTTATAAAATAAAGGCGTTAGGCTCTAAGTGCTAGGCTCGGGCTTCAAGCCGTAACCCGCAGCCCGCAGCCCGCAGCCCGCAGCCAAAACATAAGGACATAAAATGCAAATACTTCACCACGGAGCGGCAAATGGCGTAACAGGCTCATGCCACCAGCTGATAATAAACGACCAAAGCTCTTTTCTAATTGATTGCGGACTATTCCAGGGTGAAGATTCTGTAGATGATCTAAGCATTGAATTTAATATAGACACAGTTCGCGCATTAATAGTTACCCATTGCCATATTGATCATGTTGGCCGAATTCCCTATTTGTTAATGGCTGGCTTTAAAGGCCCTATATTTACCTCTGTTGCATCAGCAAGCTTATTGCCTTTAGTCATTGAAGATGCATTAAAAGTGGGCGTTACGCGAGACCAAAAAATAATAGATACCTGCTTAAGGCTGCTTAAACAACAAGTTGTAGCTGTAGACTTTAAAGCCTGGTTTGAGCTTCCTTGCAAAGGTGAACACACAGCGAAAGCCCGACTACAACGAGCAGGGCATATTTTAGGCTCCGCTTTTGTAGAAATAGACATAAGCACGCCTCCTTATAAAGCGAGCAAGATTCATAGAGTGGTTTTTTCTGGTGATTTAGGGGCGCCCTACACGCCTTTACTACCCGCACCTAAAGCGCCCTATAAAGCCGATACCTTAGTGATAGAGTCGACCTATGGTGATAAAAATCACCAAGGCCGCAAGCAGCGTACGCAAACCTTAAAAAACGTGATTGAACGCGCTGTTGCCGACAACGGCATCGTTCTTGTGCCTGCCTTTAGTATTGGCCGCACGCAAGAGCTGTTATACGAACTTGAACAGCTAATTCATGCCTCTACAAAAAATTCACCTTGGCGCACAATACAAGTAATACTCGACTCCCCCATGGCAGCTAACTTTACTCAGCAATACCGAAAATTTAAATATTTATGGGATGAAGAAGCCAAACAAAAAGTAGCCAAAGGTCGTCATCCACTCGACTTTGAAAACCTCACTACAATAAACACCCATAGCGAGCACTTAGCGTTAATAAATTACTTAGCCAGCCGCCAAACACCTGCCATTATTTTAGCAGCAAGCGGTATGTGCACCGGCGGGCGTATAGTTAATTACTTAGAGCGCTTTTTAACCGACAAAACCACCGATGTACTCTTTGTAGGTTACCAAGGGCGCGGCACGCTGGGTCGCGATATACAAACCTATGGCCCACAAAATGGCTATGTGTTGATAAATAATACTAGGGTGAATATTAACGCCAAAATACACACTATAAGCGGTTATAGTGCTCATGCTGATCAAGCAGGTCTCATCAAATTTGTAACCGGTATGCGCAAAAAGCCCAGCCATATAAAAATAGTTCACGGCGATGATGACGCTAAAAATACACTCGCAGCAAAATACAGAGAAATATTGGGAGATGAGGTGACGGTAGAAATTGGCAAGGGATAGGTTCGAGGTTCGGTGTTAAGCTCTAGGCTCGTAGCTCGCTCCCCGTTGCCCACCGCTCGTCGCCCGCAACCCGCTGCCCTTTAAATCCTGTACAAGCAAGTATATTCACGTATCATTTTAAGGCCAGTAAATAAAAGGATACCTCTTGTTTAATCTCCCCCCCACTACGATTGCACTTATTATCGTTTGTAGCGGCTCTATTATTGGACCGCTTGGCATGGCAGGCGTTAATATCGCTATTCCTGACCTTGCTGAAGATTTACACGCAAGCGCAAAAATGATTGCGTGGATGCCCACCTTGTATTTACTCAGTAGCGTTATCTTTATGCTGCCGTGCGGTAAAATAGCAGACAACTATGGTCGCAAACGCGTGTATGCATTTGGTTTAGGCTTAAATGCACTGGCCTCGCTAATGTGTGCGTTAGCAAACTCTATTGAGTGGGTGCTTTTTTGGCGCTTTATACAAGGGGCTGCAGGCGCCATGATTTTTGGTATAGGCGTTGCCATTATCACCTCTGTTACGCCTGATAATAAACGCGGAATGGCACTCGGCATCTCTGCGGCGTGTGTATACATAGGACTCAGTGCAGCGCCTGCGGTTGGTGGCTGGCTCACTGAAATATGGGGATGGCGCGCTGTGTTTTACTCGCAAATCCCCTTGGTACTTATGCTACTTATTGCCATTAAACTATTTTTACATGGCGAATGGAAAAACGATAAAAAATCGCCGTTTGACTGGTGGGGTATGGTTATTTTCTCGCTCTTTGCACTGTGCATAGTATTAGGATTAAGTGATTTACCGAATATAGCTGGCTGGCTATTAACCGCACTTTCAATCATTTGTTTAATGCTATTTATTGTTCACCAAAGTCGCAGTCGACGCCCCTTAATTAGAGTACAAATGTTTTTAGAAAGTCGTGTATTCAGCCTATCGTTGACTACTTCGTTTCTCATGTATGCGAGTAACTTTTCACTAGCCTTTTTGTTAAGTTTGTACCTGCAATATATAAAAGGATTAAGCCCCGCACATGCAGGACAAATAGTATTACTACAAGCGGTTTCAATGGCTATCATGGCGCCCCTAGCAGGTAAACTTGCCGATAAAATACAACCACGCTTACTAGCCACGCTAGGCTGCGTAATTGTTCTGGTTGGATTTTTTCTGTTATCCCAGCTATCGGTTAGTTCAAGCACCGCTTACATTAGTGGCTCACTGTTATTATTAGGAATTGGGTTTGGCTTATTTTCGACCCCTAACAACAATGCCATTATGGGAGCGGTGGATAAAAGTGAGCTAGGTGTGGCGTCTTCCTCAATGAACTTATCACGCACTATTGGTAATTTATTTGGCATGAGCTTAATCAACTTAATTGTGCATTATTACCTTGGTGACAGCACCTTCTCAGCGCAAAATAGCTACGCACTAATGAGCACCATTTCATTGGCGTTTAAAATGTCATTAGGGTTTGTCATGCTGGCAAGTTGTATTTCTGCGCTGCGAGGTCGGGCTTAAAAGGCTGCTAGGTTCGAGCTGCAAGGTTCCAGGTTCCAGGTTCCAGGTTCCAGGTTCCAGGTTCGAGGTTCGAGGTTCGAGGTATTTAAAAACCTTGCGGCTAATATCGCAAGGTTTTTTATACCTGTAGCAGCGGGTTCAACCCCCGTCTGTATTAGGATTTAGGTTCGAGGCCCGAAGCTCGTCGCCCGTAACCCGTTGCTCGATGCCCATCGCCCAGAGCTCGCAACCCTTTAACCTTTAACCAACTTTTTCATATATTCAGTAAACTCATCGCCTAAGCTTTTATCGCGCATGCTGTATTCTACAATCGCTTTTAAATAACCGAGTTTATCGCCACAGTCGTGTGAGCGGCCACTCATATGAAACGCTTCTACCGTATCAATAGCCAATAATGCATCAATAGCATCTGTTAGCTGTATTTCACCGCCTGCGCCTACATGAGTTTTAGCGAGTAATGGCCAAATATTTTTACTTAAAATATAACGACCAACAACGGCTAAGTTTGAAGGAGCAACCTCTGCGGCTGGTTTTTCAACCATTTTTTTAATTGCTGCACTTTCACCAGCAGCAAGCTCTACACCATTAATATCAGCAATGCCGTACTTACTTACATCTTCAATAGCAACGGGCTCTAACATAATTTGGCTGGCATGGGTTTGCTTAAAGCGTGCGATCATCGCCGCTAAGTTTTCAGTTTTTTGATCTGCCGTATAAGCATCTAAAATTACATCGGGTAACACCACAACAAAGTCCCTATCACCAACTATTGGCTTGGCACATAAAATAGCGTGCCCTAAGCCTTTAGCCTCACCTTGACGTACATGCATAATGGTTACATCAGGCGGGCAAATAGAGCGCACTTCTTCAAGTAGGGTACGTTTTACGCGTTTTTCTAACGTGGCTTCTAACTCAAAACTGGTATCAAAATGGTTTTCAATGGCATTTTTAGAGCTATGTGTTACGAGCACAATTTCTTTAATACCCGCCGCCACACATTCATTTACTATGTATTGAATCAGCGGTTTATCAACCAAGGGGAGCATTTCTTTAGGGATTGCCTTAGTCATTGGCAACATACGGGTGCCTAAACCAGCAACAGGAATTACAGCTTTCACAAATAGTCCTTTAATATAAGTGAGTATATTTGCTTACAAAAGTAGCATAGCTAAATATATACAGCCTGAATCAGCTAAAGGTAAGAATAAATTATAGGTGCATAATATTACACAAAGTAAAACACCAAGTTGCTAACTCGGTGTTTTGATATGACTAACTGATAAATTATTAAAGCATAGCGCCTTTACCAGTTTTAGGTAAGTTAACTACATTGCAGCCACTGTTATGCTCTTTGAAATTTTCATGTCTAGCATTCCATACTAAATCACAAATCCCATCAGTCGGATTAAAGCTAGTTGGCGCATCGAGAAGTAATTGGCGAATCTTTTCATGATCAAAGTTATGACAGGCTGTATCTAGCGCGTCTATAAACACATTAAGCTCACGAAGCGGTAACATCACTTCATTAGCAGTCATAATTCGTTCATGAGTTGTTTGCCCTACGTTATCCCCTATTAATAGCTCTTCGAAGAGTTTTTCACCTGGGCGTAACCCTGTACAAAGTATTTCGATATCGCCATGCGGGTTAGATTCACTTTTAATTTCAAAGCCAGATAGCCTAACCATTTTAGTGGCTAAATCTTTAATTTTAACTGAATCGCCCATATCGAGAACAAATACATCGCCCCCTTTGCCCATAGCACCTGCTTGTATAACAAGCTGTGCGGCTTCAGGTATGGTCATAAAAAAGCGAGTTATGTCTGGGTGAGTTAATGTTATTGGACCACCCTCTTTTATTTGACGTCTAAATAAAGGTACAACAGAGCCACTTGAGCCTAGTACGTTACCAAAGCGCACCATGCAAAAGCGTGTATTATGCTTAGCACCTTGTTCTTGAGCTAACCCCTGTAAAACAAGCTCAGCCATTCGCTTGGTTGCTCCCATAACATTGGTAGGGCGAACAGCTTTGTCGGTCGATATAAGTACAAAGGTTTCTACTTTGGCATTTACCGCTGCCTTTGCCGCATAATAAGTACCAAATACATTATTACGCACTCCTTCAACTACGTTGTGCTCAACAAGTGGTACATGCTTGTAAGCAGCGGCGTGATAAACCGTGTGAACACCAAAAGCCACCATCACAGTTTCAAGTCGGTTAATACGCTGCACGGAACCCATAATAGGAATTAATTCTATTGAAAGTTGATTATGAGCAACATATTCACACAATTCTTTTTCTATTGAATATAGAGCAATTTCACTGCGTTCAAATAAAATTATTTTTAACGGGTTTTGTTTAATAATTTGTCTGCACAACTCAGAGCCTATAGAACCACCTGCACCTGTAACCATAACCACTTTATTGGTAATATTAGCCGCCATTAAATCGGTTTTAGGAGTTACAGGGTCTCGGCCTAATAAATCCTCAATTTCAACTTCTCTAAATTCAGAAAGTTGTGCTTTGCCCTCAATAACATCGGCCATACCAGGTACAGACAACACCTTAATCGAAAGCGGCTCTAATTGGGCCAATACTTCTTTTCGCCTTGCTCTAGATACACTAGGTATAGCTAAAAGCACTTTAGTGGCATTGCGCTTTTCAATTAGTTCCTGAACATCTTTAAAAGCAATGACAGGTATACCTTGTACAATAGAGCCATGCTTTGCAGTATCATCATCTATAAAAGCACTTACAAAATACTCAGGGCCTGCATTTAAACCAGTAGCTAGCTGCCGGCCTGCCGATCCTGCTCCATATATAATGACTGACTCTTTATTATTCGTCATTATTTTACCAATAATGGCCCTCACTAAAATCCGAGAACCACCGACTGTAAGCAAGCATAACCAAGCAAATATAAACGGCATAGTTCTAGGTATGTTTACACCAGTAAAAAAAGCCAGCAACACTAAGCTTATAGTCGTTATTAATGTGCCTAATATAATTGCCCATAAAGCCTGTGAGTTCATATACCTGAGTACAGCGCGGTATAAACCTAACTTAATAAATGCACTCAGACTTGTGGGAATAAGTAATGCTAGCAACAACCAATTATTTATACTTTTAAGAGGCTCTAAGCTGTCGAGCCTTACAATAAGCGCCAACCAAAAAGCTAACATAATAAAAAGCGAATCAATACATAACGTAATTATTCGTTTCTTTGCACGTGAGGCGTTAATAATAGAACGGATAATACTATCCAAAACAAGTTCCTTTAATACAAGACTCTAGGCTCTAGAGCTATACAAAATTTATTTAATATCATAAGTACAAAAAACTACACCTGAAACTGTTATTGCTATTTAGATGCAAGCTCAAATACTTCTTTCATTACTTGTGCCGTTTTAGCCATTTCGGTTTCGGTCAGTGTGGGGTGAACTAAAAACATAATTGATGTTTCACCCAGCTCAACCGCATTAGGTAAACGCTTGCTTGGTCGCCATGATGTATTATCAAACGCTTTTTCAAGATAAACCTCAGAACAACTCCCCTGAAAACAAGGAACGCCACGCTCAACAATTTCATTAATTATGCGATCGCGGCTCCAACCATCGGCCAAGTGCTGAGGTTTAACAAACATGTAATGTTTATATTCAGCATGTTTAGTATAGTCAGGTACTTCAACTAAGCGAATACAGCTGAAACCTTTTGCCGCCTGATCTAATAATGCTCCATAAGCTTGGCGTTTTGCAGTCCAATCATCCATTCGTGTTAACTGTATTCTGCCTATTACAGCCTGCATTTCAGTCATGCGCCAGTTTGTGCCAAAACTTTCATGTAACCATCTAAACCCAGGTGGATGCTCACGATTGTAAATAGCATCAAAACTCTTGCCATGATCTTTATAACTCCACATAGCAGACCACAACTCTTTTGAGTTAGTTGTAACCATGCCACCCTCACCACCTGTAGTCATAATTTTATCTTGGCAAAAGCTCCACGCACCAATATGCCCTATGCTACCTACCGAGCGACCCTTATACTTTGCACCATGCGCTTGTGCACAGTCTTCAATTACATAAAAGCCATGCTCTTTACTCAATGCCATTATGTCGTCCATTTCCGCAGGCATTCCCGCCAAATGCACCACAATAACCGCTTTAGTTTTAGGTGTTAATACCGCTTTTATTGACTCTGCCGTGATAGCTTGACTATTTAAGTCAACATCTGCAAATACAGGCGCTGCTCCAGCAGTTACAATACTTGATGCCGACGCTAAAAAAGTACGAGGTGTGGTTATTACTTCATCGCCAGCGCCTACACCGAGCGCTTTTAGGGCTATGTCGAGCGCTAATGTACCGTTACCTAGGGCAACTGCATATTCACTATCAGCCCAAGTAGCAAATTCTTTTTCAAACTCGCGGCCTTCAGTACCCGTCCAGTAATTAACTTTATTTGAAAGAACAACACGGCTTACGGCATCGGCCTCTTGTTGAGTGAAGCTAGGCCAAGGAGAAAATGGGGTATTTAACATGGTATTCCTATTTATTCTGTATAGAAAAAATCATACAAAGTATTTTTAGTGACTTTTTATTACGACAGCGGGAGAGCCAAATGCTGTTATGTTGCTAGGCATATTTTTTACAACTGTACTACCTGCGCCTATTAAACAATTATCGCCAATCGTTATTAATTGTTTTACTTGGCTGCCTATACCAACCCAGCTTTTTGTACCAACAGATACTCCACCGGCTAAAACTACATTAGGGCAAATATGGCTAAAATCACCGATACTGCAATCATGTTCAATAACTGCAGCTGTATTTATAATACACCCAACACCAATGTTCGCAAAAGCGTTAATAATAGCGCCTGCAAAAATCACTGTGCCCGGCGCTATCTTAGAATATTGACTTATAACCGCTGTTGGGTGAGTTAAGGTAGCCAAGTTAAAGCCATTTTGTTGTAATAACTTTATTTTTTGTTGGCGAATATCGTTATTACCAATAGCAACTACAACGTCATTACTAGACGTTACAGTTGAATTATTAAGGGCTATTAAGTCAGCGCAAGTTCCCTTAATTGGCCAATGCTCAATATGCGTTTTTTTAGGATAAGCATCATCGTAAAAGCTAAGAGTAAAACCAAGTTGTTCAGCAATATCAGCAGCAACCTTACCATGACCGCTTGCACCTACTATAGCGAGCTTTTTAATCATTATTAGAGCCCTTAAATGGCTCTATTGTGACATGTCCATCAGCATTAATGCCATCGCGAATAAATACCTTTTTTACTGTTAACAACAAAATTTTTAAATCTAACCACATGCTTTGATTATTCACATACCAAACATCAAGCTCAAATTTTTGTTCCCAGCTAATAGCATTTCGACCATTAACTTGGGCCCAACCAGTAATGCCTGGGCGCACATTATGCCTGCGAGCTTGTTCTTTGTTGTATAAAGGCAAGTATTGTACAAGCAAAGGCCTTGGCCCTACTAAACTCATATCCCCCTTCAATACATTAAATAGCCCTGGTAACTCATCTAAGCTAGTTGAACGTAAAAATGAGCCAAACTTAGTCATACGCTGTTCATCAGGTAATAAATTTCCCTGTTTATCTTTAGCATCTAACATGGTTCTAAACTTCATCATTTTAAAAATATCGCCATTTAAACCTGGGCGATTTTGAGTGAATAATATAGGCGAACCTAATTTAAAACGGATAAGTGCCGCAACAACGATTATTACTGGTAATAAAGTAAGTAATGCGCAAAGAGCAACTATAAAATCAAAGAGACGCTTCATTGAATAATTCCATATACCTTTTACTTAACACGCCAAAGCTTCTTTCGCTTATAAGAAACTTATAACCAAGCTCACCAATCTGCTGTCTATCTAACGGAGTCATTAGTTGGTATTTCTTGATCACACTAGCAAACTCATTACTGTTCTCAGCAGGCGTAAACTCCCCACATTTAGCTTCATTTACCATAGATGGGTAACCAGAGTACATACAAACAATAGGCTTTTTTGCATACATGTAATCGATAAACTTATTCAAAGACATTCCGTATTTATAAATTTTTTCATCTCGAACAGAGGCAACTAGTAGATCTGATAAGCTAAGTAAATGTTGTACTTGCTCTTTTACTACTTTAGGAGCAAAAGTTATATTCGTAAGCTCGCTAGCATTATCTTTCAGCTCCTCTTTTAAATAACCTTCCCCAACTAATAAAAAATGTATTTTACTTGTACGCTTCAATTTTTTTGCGGCTTCAATTATATACTCTAAAGCATTAGCTTCCCCAAAAGTCCCGGAATAAGTCACAATAAACTTATTCTTGGGTATGTACTGTTCAACATACTCTTCGCTTAATTTTTGTTGACTATTGTCATAAAAAGCTAAGTTTACACCTTGTGGAATACAATGCACTTTAGAGCCAAGACCTACCTCATTTTCAACATGGAGCTTTAAACCTGGCATAGTACCAACAATGGCGTCAGAATATTTATAACCTAATCGTTCTATTTTATTTAAAAGCCAAATTAAAGGGTGGTTTGAGCTAAACCCTTTTAAATCTATTAACGTTTGAGGCCAAATATCTCTAACTTCAAATATAAACTTAGCTTTATAAAATCTCTTATAAAAACAACCAGTTAAAACAGTAAACAAAGATAACGAGGAAGCGATAACAACATCTGGCTTTTCATATTTTTTTTTAAAAGCCATCATCAACACAAAAAAATCAAACCACAACCAACTACAAATTCGTTTAATACTTGTAGCTTTGGAGTATTTTAAAGTGTTTACCCAAGTAACATTAAAGTTATTACTTATTTCGTCGTAATAACGATTCTTGAATTTTGGTAAGTTATTATATAAATGAGAAGAGTTCGATGTAATCAGTCTCACTTTATGCCCAGCTTTTGCAAATTCTTCGCAAAAGCTGGCGTGTCTAGTATCTGCTCCATACTTTTTTATATTGGCATATTTTGATATATACCAAATATTTTTTGATTTAATCATCTATGTCAGCTTGCTCTAAATATTTTGATAATATATTACACATAGTTAATAAACTAAGATGATATTATTTTTGAATATATAGAAAATAATTTAATTACCTCGATATCCCAATTATACTTTTCTATTACAGCTTTTCTTCCATTACGACCCATAACCTCAGCTATGTCTGGATTATCTGCAATATGATTAACAGCATTTGCTATTGATTTGGGGTCAAGAGGATCAACACAAATCCCACATTCATTAGACTCTATAATTTCTTTCCAAAGAGGGAAATTTGAAGCAATAACAGGGAGACCGCAAGCCATATACTCAAACATCTTAACTGGTAAAGAATCCAAATAATTAATAATAGGGTGTAAGGTAACTAATCCAGCAATAGATTCATTTAACACTTCTTTTATGCCATCTCGATCTAGCCACTCTTTATCTATGACATGACTCCATGATTTGTGAGATTTGACATAACTCTCAAAGTTAACTTCTGTGAATTTACCACCAATAGCGAGCTTTAGGCCTGTATTATAATACCCTACAGAACTTACTATTTCACTAATACCACGAGCCGCATTTAATCCACCTACATAGCACACTTGTGACTTTTTATTTTGCCAATCATAATTTGGAATAAATAATTCATTCAATAATGGATAGTTATTAATATCCACAGAATATATTTTTTGTTTAGTAAATTTATCACAAATAAATGGAGTAGCAGAAACAACTGCATCTAACTTTCTACAAGCATATGTTTCGTATATAGCCGCAACCTCAGATAAAAATTTCCTAATAAAAAAATTTAAGTAAGGCTTGGATAGTATTTGCTTAGGAAAATCTTCATGTGCGTCAAAAATGACTTTTTTACCTAATTTCTTAAGTTTTAGACCTATTGGTATCAATTCGGGATCATGCAAATGGTATATTACGGCATTCAACTTCAAAGCTGCGCTAAGTATTTGTTTAGGTGTTTGCGTAATTCTATTAAACCGGCCATTTACCTTACCAACATCAAGAATATTTACATTTTGATTAACTTCATTACCTTTCCCATCAGCGACAATAAGATAAACTTCATAGCCCTCTTTACTCAAAGAGCGACATTGCTTCCAAAAGATACGTGTATCAAACCTTGGATGCGCTGAGGTTAAATGTGCTATTTTATCCATATTTGCTAACGCTTTTACCTAGAAGTTTCTGTAACATTTTCTGTATACCTTTTAACTTTGCATAACGAGAATCCCAGTTCTTATAATCTGAATAAAGATTACCTGGAGCTGAAATAAGCTTGTCAAGCTCTAGTTCTGGTATATCAAGTTTTTTTGCTATAAAAGCTTTATCCTCCTTAAGCTCATTTGGTTCATATAATGGCTTAGAAAGAAGTTCAAGAGCTTCATCTCGAGATATTTCACCAGACAATATCTGACTAGAAAGATGTGGTAGCCTTTTGTCTTGGTTGAACTTTGTTGGCAAATAATAATTTTGGAAAAACTTAGTAAAGCGAGATTCTCCATGTTTACGACCATATTCTTTATAACCAACTTTAGCTTTAAGAATAGATAACGCAGCTTCTTTACTATAGGGTAAATAATTAAGCGGTCTAATAGGCGTCATTTTTTTTATGAATGGATAATAAATATAATACTTCCAAAATGAGATGGTCTTATAGGTTTTAAGTTTAATTTTCCCAAATTTTTTATGAATATCATTAATATTAATAGCATCCATAGCGGAATGATGCCAAGTACTGGGAAATACAGACTCAGTTGCGATATTTCCACCGTTAATAACATATTTAATGTTATTTTTCATGGCAAATTGATAAAGCGTAGAGAAAAAAGCGTGATCTTGCACTACATCTTGATTTGCCACACCAGCTTTAAGATATGAAATTTGTAGATCTTTAATTTCTTCCCAATTCATGACATGAGTATATAATTCAAAATTACAAAATTTAACTATTTGCTCAATATTATAAACAGCTAGTTCGCTATTCCAACCAGCATCCACATGAACAACTAGAGGCCGAAGGTTATGCTCCTTTAAAATTAATGCTAAGTATGCACTATCAAGCCCACCACTCAAACCTAATATACAATCATAGTCTTTGCCTTTTCCATCTTTTTTAACTTTGTCAAAAGTTTTTTTTAACTTTTTTTCCCCCTCTAAATTTGGAAACCATCGTTTTGAAGTCTCTTCGTCAAATTTAATACAGTGATTACAAACACCTTCACTATTAAATACTATTTCAGGGTCACTTGTATCCATTACACAACGGGTACAAACTTGATAATTCTTATGATTCATATTTTTCAAAATAAATTCTCTAATTCTTGATATTTGGGGTAAGTAATCAATACAGCTTTATGCTTCCCATAAAAAACAAACATATCTCCAGCAGCAACACTTGCAGCATGCCCTTTATGATATGCATCAGCAAAATCATTTAATGAGCCGGCACCACCAGAAGCAACAACAGGAATATCAACTGCATTAGATATTACTTTTAAAAGCTCGTTATCATATCCAATTCTTTTTCCTTCGTTAGCAATATTACATACGATTAACTCACCAGCCCCCAATTCTTGCATTTTTATTGCGAACTCAACAGGATCCATTTTCGTATTTACCTTTCCATTCCTGACGTATACGCTATATTTACCGAATATTGAACGTTTAACATCTATAGACACAACAATGCTTTGATTTCCAGATATTGTACTAGCCTCACGAATTAATTCTGGCTTGTAAAATGCTGCTGAATTTATTATTATTTTCTCCACACCAATTGAGAATAAGCGTTTTATCTGTTCAAGATTATCAACTCCTCCCCCATAACCAAAAGGCATAAAGGCTTCTGAGGCGATATCTTTCAATAATTCAAAATTAGGGCCTTTGCCTGTTTCTGTTGCACTTATATCCAAAAAAACAAGCTCATCAACTTCTTTTTCATTAAAAATTTTTACTGCGTTAATTGGGTCGCCAACATATTTATGATTTTTAAATTGCGCCCCCTTTACTAGCCCTGAATTTTTAAGGAGTAGTGTTGGAATAACCCTAACTCTTAACATTAACTAACTCCAAGAAATTTTTAAAAAGCTGCATGCCAAATTTATGGCTTTTTTCAGGATGAAATTGCACACCATAAATATTGCCTTTATTAACTGCACAAACAAAATCATAGCCATATCGTGAACGAGCCAAAACATTATTTTCATTGTCACACTCAACTGCGTAGGAATGAACAAAATAAAACCTTAACTCTTCAGCTAAACCAAAGAACATGTTTTGCTTATCATTAGGATTCACTACGTTCCACCCCATATGTGGAATTTTTAAGCGCTTTGATTCGGGTAAATGCCTTAAAGAACTGAAATCAAACCTTTTAGCTCTTCCAGGAATCCATCCTAATCCAGGGATTTCACCTTCCTCGCTACAGGTCATTAGCATTTGCATACCTAAGCAAACACCTAAGAAAGGTACTTTTTCGATAAGAACTTTCTGCTCTAAATCATGCAAAATACCCAATTCCTTAAGGCGGGTCATACCATTGTCATATGATCCAACTCCAGGCAGAATAATACCAGTTGCTTTTTTAATGCTATCACTATCAGCGGCGATAACAGCATCTCCACCCACTCTTCGTATCATATTTAGTATGGAGCCAGAGTTTCCCATACCATAATCTAAAATTACTATCATAAGCTAGCCTCTTTTATTATGGTACAAATTTTATTGAGATATTCATTACCACCATACTTACTTAGGGTTTCAGCACTAATTATTGAATTATCGTATTTTGAATAGTTTTTTTCTATATACAACATTGCTTCAGCCATCGCGGCAGCATTATTCTTATCAACAAGCAGACCATTAGACTCTTTAATTATTTCTTCAGGTCCACCCGATTTTGTTGCGATAAGAGGAAGCCCAATAGCAGCAGCTTCAATTAAAACCACTCCAAATGTTTCAACATTACTCGATAAGATAAAGCAATTTGCTTGCTTTAATTCTTCAAATAACGGTTCTCGATTTAAATAACCTAAGAAAATCACCTGTTTATTTATACCTAATTTCTTTGATAAATCACGAAGTGAGTTAAGGTTGATGCCACTTCCAATTATTTTTAATAAATATGGCTTACCTTTAAACTCAGAAGCAAAAGCTTTTAAAATTATTTGTTGATTTTTGTTATCGTCTAAGGATGCAACGTTAATAAATATGAATGGACTACTCTTAGCTTTATTCTTGGGCTTCAACTTCGAAGCGTAATGGGTTAACTTCTCATCAAGCAAATTATATAATATAAGAGTATCTTTAACTATCTCAAAGTTTTTATCGTTAAATATTTTATTAATAGTATTTGATAGCGACTGACTAACAGTAGAGAAACACTCTGCAGAATTAATTGTTTGACTGTAGCATGCCAAATCTTCGGCCTCATTTTTGAATCGAATAAAAGAACTGCTATGTTCAGTTATAAAATATGGGACACCAAATTTCATTTTTATTTCATAAGCTAACAAGGAAGCATACTTTAAGTTGTGAGCATGGATCATACATGGTTGCCCATACTTGTTGATATATTCTGAGTAGCAATGTAGTCCATTAGAAATAAATATATCTCGTGCGCTCCTTTTATTTTTAATTCTATTTGGAATAATAGTTTTTTCATATTTTCTTATAATGTTTATACCTCCACATGATTCCCAAAGAGGGCTGGAATTTCTGTGAAAAAGGTACCTTGGTGTTATTATACCTACGGACAGTACACCAACTTGGAACCCATTTTTACTCAACAGCTCAGCCTCATGACGTTGAAATATACCTCCTAGAGGTTGCATATCTGTTTGATATAGTTCAGATGGAATTATTAGTATATGTTTTTTTGTATTCATTATTAGCCAATAGACAAAAAAGAAAAAAAGATAATGACAAGCCTTTAAATAAAGTTGTTTCGAAAAAAGCATACCCTAGCAAAAAGATCATATATAACATACTTTTTCTCTCTACATTACGTAAAATTAATATTATATAAATAAACAATAAAGAAAAACACAATAGACCAAAATCTGAGAAATAGCTGATATAACTGTTATGTGCAGAAAGAGTATCTCCATGTAATTCAAAAGTTGTATTATTTACACCTATCCCAAATAATAAAGAGCCTATATTATCGGATTTATCTAAAAAAACTTGATTAACAAATTCGAGTCTACCTGATGAGCCGGCCTCTAAAGCCTTTGATTCAAATCTACTATAAAAATCTGTTGGTAAAAAATATAGACCTATTGCCGGTAAAAAAGGTAAAAAAGGTAAAAAAATAATAAATCTATTTTTACCAAAAAATATTAAAGAAACAAAAATAGAGAACAATATTCCAGCCCTAGACATTGTCAAAAATATAGATATGAAAATAATTATAATTAACGGAATTAAATAATATTTATTCTTTTCATTAACAATCAAGCAACCGATGATACTTAAGCAAAATAGATTAACTGACATAGTATTTTGATTAAGATAAGGTCCACTTAATATATATTGAGTATGGGAGGTGGCGAATTGAGCTCCTAAAATGTATAAAATGTAACTAATCGTTAAAAAAGTAATGGTTATAAACAAATAAATTTTTTCAATTTTATATAGATTAAAACCATCACTCCCCTTCTTAATTGAAGAGAGTATAAATAAAACAAAAATAGTCATTAAAGCGTTCCATCCACCGCTTTTTATGCTTTCAAAATTATAGAAGGAAGAAACTAACATGCAAAAGAAAAGACTCAGTAGTATAAGCAAATTAGTCAGTTTTACTTTTATGTTTTTATTAATGATAAGTAAAAAAAGAAAAAAGGTAATAGCAACAAAAGTTAATACATTTAATAATGAGTATAAAGCAGGGCTTACAACCTCTAAGTAACTTCCTTTCAAAAGCAACAAGCATATAATTATAAATGTTAGAGCATTCATATATAAATAATTCTCAATTTTTAAGCTTAATAATAAACTTTACAGTTTGCTTAAATGTTCTTCTGAAAATTAAAAAGCCAATTACGTAGTAAATAAATACAGCAACAAGGGTGTATTTATATTCATCTAACTTTAAAAATGCAAAAATTGAAGCAAATGATAAAGCTATTAATGTGACAAAATAGATTTTAAGTCGATCAACTTTTTTCCACACCCAAATACTTACTTCTGTCCTTAAAACCAAATAGATCCAGTATGAGATAAGCATACCTATTGCAGCCCCAGTAGCTGAGAAGTAAAGCACTAAAAAGTAACTAATTGATATTCCTAAAATAGCAGATATAACTGTAGCGATTAAACCTTTGAAGGTTTTTTTCTCAATATTAATACCTATTGCCGTCATTTCCGATAATGAATAGAATAAGAATCCCAATGCGCAACAAGCAATAATGTATTTTATCGAGTTGTATTGTTCAGAAAAAAACAATGTAATTACAGGTGAACAAGCAATAACAAGGCCTAAAAATAAATATGTAAACATTAAATAAAAATTAATAAAATAATCCAAGTCATCAAGTTCACTATTAGAACTTAACTTTTCATATATGTAAGGAGACCAAAGCATATTAAAAACATTCGAAAAAACAGCGACTCCTGCTGCAATGCTAAAGGCAACACTGTAAACACCTAAATCAGATAAAGGTGAAAGCATCTTTAGTAATAACTTGTCTGATGATTGGAATAACCAGAATACGACTCCAGAAAAAGCTGCCGGCACCCCAAATTGAAACATTTTTTTATATTGAGTAGTTGGTGTATCAAATGAACTAAAATTGAACTTAGGCTTTCCTAAAATAAGAAAGTTAATTAGCAAAGCAAATAACAGTGAACAACTATGAGCAACTAGCAACCAAAAAAAATCACCGAATTCTATACCAAAATGATACGAGATAAGCAAAAAAACAAACAAAAAAGCTTTGGGAATAGATTGAACTAAAGAAAAAGACTTCCCTTTATTTTCCATTCTAAGTGGAAGTGATAAAAAGCGAATTAGAAATGAGGATAGTACAGCTAAAGCAGAAACATAAAAATATGCGCTGCTATCCACTTCAAATAACTCATTTACTATTAAAACTGGATCAATAAGTAAACAGGTAAGTATAAAAAAAATTAAGAGTCCACCACCAGGAAGTAAAACCTTGAAAAGTAGTAACTTTTTTTCTACAGTCTCGTGATAGCTCCTTATGTAGGATAAATCTAAACCAAAAGATAAAAATACTATAGAAAAAGTTATTAAAACTTGTAGAACAGCAAATTTGCCGATAGTTTCTGGTGAAAATAGACTTGCCATTAACGGTATTGATATAAAGCTTAAAATTACAACAAAAATAGGCCCTAGTAAGAAGTTAATAAAAGTCTTAGGATTCATTTTTGCTTCTTTTTTTGATTAATTTTGCTGGGCTTCCAGCTATTATAATATTACTTCCAAAATCAGTCGTAACTACTGAATTAGCACCAACTATTACATTAGAACCAATGGAGACGCCCTCTCTAATAAAAACGTTATCTCCGATCCAACAATCATTTCCTATTTTAATCGTTTTCTCATTATGTACTAGAGTTCCATTAATATTTGTTGTTGGTTTTTCCATAGAGTGTGTTAATGCTTTTATAGATACATTATAACCAATTGCACAACCTGAGCCTATGAACACATTTGACTCATCCCCACACGTTATATGCGCCTGATTTATGTATGTATAATCACCTACATGTATATTTTGCACATTACCAGTAAACACTGAGTTCACCCCAAAAGAGGCTAAACTCGAAACATTTTTCATTTTTTCCAATTGGGCTAAAAAAATAGTTTTTTTAGCCCAATTGAATAATGAGAAAATTAATTTGGCCATAAAAAAATTTATTTTATGCATTAGAAGCCCTAAGAGTAATCATAAGTACGAGTGCATTGGCAAGCTAAATACTTGCTTAGCTAATTTCGATGCAACAGGAAACGCTTCATCGGTGTAGCTTAATTGCTTAAAAGCAGTTTGCTGATGCATACAAGTACCATAGTAGATCATGGTTGGTATACCTTGCGCTTTATAGGCTGCCATATCTGCATCACGGTTTGTTGATACCAATGTGTATTGTGCCCAAGAGCTAATATAACCTTTTGGTACTTGCGGAGTTTTATATTTTCCTGCTAGTGTATTTTCGTAATTGTCAGCGGCTTTATTACGATTTATAAGCTCAGTTGGGAATTCTGCTAACTTTTCAAGCAATATCGCAGCCTGAATAGTATCTAACCGAGAATTCATGCCTATGCGAACATTGTCGTATTTATCACTACCTTTTCCGTGTACACGATAAGATTTAATTAACTCTGCATATTCGTCATTATTAGTAAATATAGCACCGCCATCACCATAACAACCAAGAGGTTTAGCTGGGAAAAAACTGGTTGTTGCTATATCACCAAAACTTCCTGCTTTTTTATCATTAATACTGCCACCAAAACCTTGCGCAGCATCTTCTACGAGTTTTAAATTGTATTTATCGGCAATTTTTTGTATTTCAGGATAATTGGCAGGTAAACCAAACAAATCAACCGCAATAATTGCCTTTGGAGTTAGTTTACCTTCAGCAATTGTTGCTTGAATACGCTTTTCAAGATCGATAGGGCAAATATTAAAAGTAGCCTCGTCTGAATCAACAAATACAGGTGTTGCGCCTTCATAAGCAACAACTTCTGCAGTCGCAAAAAACGTAAACGTCGGGCAAAATACAGCGTCGCCCTTTTCAATGTTTAGCACCATCATAGCAAGTGTAAGAGCATCTGTACCATTAGCACATGTTATGGCATGCTTTACGCCAACATACTCAGCTAACTTTTCTTCAAGCTCTTGCACCTCAGGGCCCATAATATATTTACCATGGTCTAATACATCTTGAATTCGTTTATCTATTTTTGTTTTTAAGTGCTTGTACTGCGCTGCTAAGTCTATAAATTGCATTTAATGATTACTCGTTAATTAAAGTCAGTGTTGAACCAGCTAGTTGATAAGTATCGCCTGTGTGCTCGCACTTTTCAGTACCCGTTCCGCTAATGGGTAACTTAAGCTGCTCACCATATTTACTGATCCAACCAATCTGCTTTGCAGGAACACCCACCATTAACGCAAATGCGGGTACATCTTTATTTATTACCGCACCAGCACCAACGAGTGAATACTCACCAATAGTGACACCACATACAATTGTACAATTAGCGCCGAGCGTTGCGCCTTTTTTTACTAATGTATCGCGGTATTCGGTTTTTCGTTCAATAAACGAACGCGGATTATACACATTAGTAAAAACCATGCTAGGGCCACAAAAAACATCATCTTCAATATGTACATTATCGTAAACCGATACGTTATTTTGTACTTTTACATTATCACCAATAGTAACTTTATTACCTACAAATACGTTTTGCCCTAGCGAACAACCTTCACCTATTTGCGCACCACTACACACGTGCACAAAATGCCAAACACGCGTGTCATTGCCTATTTTAGCTCCATCATCAACAATGGCGCTTTCATGCACATAATAATTCATAACTACAATACCTTCGATAGTGACGGGTGTGCTTTGTTACCCGCTTCAACAATTGGCATTTCACGAATTTTTTCAACTGTTTCAATAGCAACTCTATTTTCATCAATTCCAAAACCGTTACCTGCTAATATATTTTGGTAACTTTGAGTATGTAAGTCGGTAAAGCCACCTGAAAACTCAAGTTCTTCAGTGTCATTGCCGTCATTAATAGTGATACTCCGGTAAGTAAGCTTTTCACCTTTAACCGCATTTTCAGGTAAGTTATTTGCATCAATCGACAAGAACCATTTTACACGAGCTCGCTCGTATTCAAGGTAGCCACTAGTCGTTTTTTCATCTCTAAAATGAACTTCGTTGTGTTTAAGCTCACCAAAAATAAAGTGCAACATATCGTAAAAATGCACGCCAATGTTGGTAGCGACTCCACCTGACTTGTGGTCAAACCCTTTCCAAGATTTCATGTACCACTTACCACGCGATGTCATATAAGTTAAATCTACATCAAAAACTTTATCTGCTGGTGCTGAGGCCACTTTTTCTTTTAAAGCGATAATTGATGGGTGTAATCTTAATTGTAATATTGAATTAACATTCGCCCCGTATTTTGTTTCGTAATCTTTAAGAATATCCATGTCTTCTGAATGAAGTACCAATGGTTTTTCACAAATTACATCAATGCCATTTTTTAATGCGTACTTCATATGCGGGGCATGTAAATAATTAGGACTACAAATGGCAATGTAATCGAGCTTTTGACCCTTCATTGCACAGTCTTCGACATATGCAGTAAAGTCTTCAAACTCAGTAAAAAATTCGGCATCAGGAAAATGGCTATCCATAATACCTACAGAATCATTAATATCCATGGCCACTAAAAGGTTATGGCCTGTTTCTTTAATTGCTTTTAAGTGACGTGGTGCTATGTAACCTGATGCACCAATTAATGCAAAATTTTTCATTTTAAGTCCTTTATTATAAGCGGATATCTGAATCTTTAGTGCCAAACACATGCTTTACATCATATAAAACATGCTTTTGTTTGCCGAATTTACGAATAGAATCGCTACCCATTTCTTTAAATTCACTGTGATCTACAGCTAATACAATGCCATCGTAGTGATTTTCTTTTAATTCACTTACTAATGACAGACCATATTCATGCTCTACTTCCGCAGGGTTCGCCCAGTCATCATAAACATCAACCGACATGTTAAAGTCTTTTAACTCATTTACTATGTCAATAATTTTAGTATTACGGACATCGGGACAATCACCTTTAAAAGTAAAACCAAGGACTAATACTTTTGCTTCATCAACATGAATTTTTTGGCTTGATAGCTTTTTAACTAATTGCGTTGCTACATATTCACCCATACCGTCATTTATTCTGCGTCCAGCTAAAATAACTTCAGGTCGGTAGCCTACTTCCTGCGCTTTGTGGGTTAAATAATACGGATCAACGCTAATACAGTGCCCACCTACTAAGCCAGGTTTAAACTTTAAAAAGTTCCACTTTGTGCCTGCTGCATTGAGGACTTCTTCTGTATCAATACCTAAGCGATTAAAGATCTTTGCAAACTCATTAATTATGGCAATATTTAAGTCTCGTTGTGTATTTTCAATTACTTTTGCCGCTTCGGCTACTTTTATTGAGCCAGCTAAATGCGTACCTGCTGTTATAATTGAGCCGTATAACTCATTTACAAATTCACCAATTTCAGGCGTAGAACCCGATGTGATTTTCATAATTTTAGTTAGCGTATTCACCTTGTCACCAGGGTTAATTCGTTCAGGTGAATAACCAGCAAAAAAGTCTTTATTAAATACTAAGCCTGATACTTTTTCGATAATAGGCAAACATACTTCTTCAGTAGCACCTGGGTATACTGTAGATTCGTATATCACAACATCCCCTTTTTGAACAAACTCACCTAATAATTCAGATGCTTTACGAAGTGGTGTTAAATCAGGCGCATTACTTTCATCAATAGGAGTGGGCACTGTTACAATATAAACATTACAACTAGCTAATTCCTGCTTATCACAAGAAAAAGTTAATTGTTTGATATCTTTAAGCTCTTCATCGCTAACTTCTAACGTCGCATCATGCCCTGCGCTTAGCTCATCTACTCGCTTTTGGTTTATATCAAAACCCAAAACTGGATATTTTTTACCAAACTCTACGGCTAGAGGCAGGCCTACATAACCTAAACCAATTACGCCTATTTTAATTTTTTTACATGGTATAAACATTTAATTTTCTCTTAATTTAGGTTTTTTACATAGGAAGATGGGGTAAACCAAAAACAACTTTAATCCCTTTTAATATAGTGACGTATTAAAACGAGCAACGCCCCCAAAATACCCCCCAAAAAAACACCTAATACACATATTAACGCTCTTTTGGGCTTAAACTTTTGCTCAGGCACTATTGCAGGGTCTATGTTTTTAAATACATATTCATCACGAACATTGGCAAACATAATTGTTTTTGTTTGCTCTTCTACAAGTTTATATAAAACAGCACGTATATCAGCTATTTTAGTTTGTTGTATTTGTTTTGTTAAAAAATCGGTGCTTTTGTTTGCTTCGACGACATCACGTAGTTTCATGGTTGAATTAATATCTTGTATTAGCCAATTTACCCATTTCTGTGCTATGTAAGGCGATACATGCTCTATGGCAACTGTGACCATGCCAGTTTCTGTGTTTTTATTTGTAGTAATAATTTTACTAAATTCTTTATACGCCTCTTGCATTGAAGGCTCGGGTTTAAAGGGTAATTCAACTTTACGTATCCATTTATTTTGCTCTGCAATATAAAGCTCTTCGTCGTAAATAACCGTATTAGTTTCACGGTTCCATGTTTTTGCTGCCATTAAGTCGGGCAGTATATTGTGCTTTTTAATAAATTCGCTTGTGAACTGGCGTGATTTTAGTACTTCAAGCGCCATTTGCGTTTTATCAACCCCGCCGCCGGCACCTAAGTTAACACCTGCTAAACTTGCAAGCCCACCAAACTGGCCGGCTAATGCGCCTAAGCCACCTTGCTGATCTTGCTCTGCAGGGGCAAGTAACGCCTCTGATTTATAAATGTTTGGCTGGTTTATGGCGTAAAAAACAGATGCCACAGCAAATAGGGTAGTTATAGCGATAATTATCCATTTGCCTTGCCAAATAGCGGTAAATAGTTCGCGTAGGTCTATTTCGTCATCAGCAATGTTGTTTTGCATTGGTGTATTTGCCTGATTTTGGTTGTTTGAGTTGTTTTCCATTTAAATCTCATAAGTTCAGCTATCAGCTATCAGCTATCAGCTATCAGCTATCAGCTATCAGCTATCAGCTATCAGCTATCAAAAAATTGTATAACAAGAACATTAGGGCAAGTTATTGTTTTAGGAACTTTAGCTCGTCCCTGGTAACACCAAACCTGCTGCTACGTTTGCGCGGTATAAAGCCCCGCTTTAAAAATCATATGCACAAAGAGAAATAAATGAGAGTAAATAAGGAAACATACCCATTTTATTTATGTCTTCCTCTTAAGCGGAGCGCTCTCTTAACCTCTTTGTGAATAAATTTATTATCTTTAACGCGACATAAAGTCGCTGCTACATTTGCGCGGCATAAGCACCCGTCTACAAAACCATTTTGAACCACAGAGTACACCGAGGCGCTGCGCGCTACACCGAGAAGAAAAGCTTATATTGATGAAAGCCTTTAACTTTAATCTCTTCCTCTGTGTTCTTTTTACCCTCTGTGGTGAATAAAATCACTAACAGACGCGACATAAAGCCCCGCATATAAAACCATTTTGAACCACAGAGTACACCGAGGCGCTGCGCGCTACACAGAGAAGAAAAGCTTATATTGATAAAAAGCTATAACTTTAATCTATTCCTCTGTGTTCCCTTTACCCTCTGTGGTAAATAAAATCACTAACAGACGCGACATAAAGTAGCTGCTACGTATACGCGACATAAGGTCCCGTCTACAAAATCACTTTGGACCACAGAGTACACCGAGGCGCTGCGCGCTACACAGAGAAGAAAAGCTTATATTGATAAAAGCCTTTAACTTTGATCTCTTCCTCTGTGTTCTCTTTACCCTCTGTGGTGAATAAAATCACTAACAGACGCGACATAAAGTCGCTGCTACATAAGCGCGGGATAAACCCGCGCTACATTATATTAAATACCGCTTATGGCTGCTACTGCTACACCTAACTGGTAAAGTATTTGTGTTGCGGTGCTCCAAAGCGTTAGCTTATCCATATGACCTGCATCTAGTGGGACAACAATGGTATCGCCAGGTTCAAGTTGGTTTGAGTTATTAACTGCAAACCAGTTGCCGGTATTTGGTATTTTTACTGAGCCGTTGGCTTTTATAATGTAAATACGGTCATCAGCAGCGCGCTCTTTTAAGCCACCGCTTAGGTCTATATATTCGTCTACGCTGATACCTGCTTTATATAGGTGCGATGTAGAGTAATTAACCTCACCTATTACACTGATTGAGTCGCGTTCACTAGGCACATAAAGTACATCGCCATCTTGCAGTACTAGGTTTTGCTCATTGTTAACAATAAGCGGTAAATCTATAACTAAACGGCCTACGGCATCAACGTTAGCCAGGTCCTTTAGCAACTTATTCATTTCATCGTAAGTAAGTGTGTTGCTACTTACTGAACTTTGAAAGCTTTTTGATGCTATATCTCGGCGAAGCTCGGTAGATAAACGCGTTAGCTGTTGTTGCTCTTGCTTTTTAATTGATTGGCGAGTAAATACAGCGGCATTGGTTGCAGCAAACTCAGAAAAGCCACCGGCGCGCTTTAATAAGTTACTTAAGGTTTCACCGCGGCGAATAGTATAGGTGCCCGGAAATTTAAGCTCACCCTTTAGCTCTACTTTTAAGTTTTCTTGCCAATTTGGGATAGCAAATATATTTACGCTGTCTTTACTTTGTAATGAAATATTAGATGCCGTTTTACCTTGCATAGCACTTTTTAAATCAAACTTAATATGCTCAATGTTTGATACATCGTTATTGGCAATTCTTGTTACTTCAGCTTGTTGTGTGTAAGCCGATTCTAACAAGCCACCCGCTGCAGTAATTAGGTCTTTTACTTCACCGCCTTCCATTAACGGGTAAATGCCTGGGTACATTACACTGCCGCTAATTTCCACTATTTGCATCGCCTGCATTACACCGGCCTGCTGCTCTAACTTAGCAATTACGGGTTTAAGTAAATTATGGCGGCTAAACAACGCATAACTTTGCGCATTTTCTTCTTGCTCTTTAAGCTTTTTCTCAAGCATTTCCGCCATGCTTAAATTTGGATTTACCTCTTCAAACTCTGACTTTTTAACCGCCACACCAACGTATTTTTCAAACTCTTTTTGTTGGTATTCATGCCAAAGCTCTGCTTTGCGTTGTTGATCTTGCTGCTCTTTAGTTAACGCTAAATTTGCAAGCGCTATATCTTCTAAAGTTTTTTCTTCAAAACGACTGAATACAATAATTTTATCGTTAGGGTTAAGTTGTAAGTTGTTCTCAGTATTTTTTGTAATGGCTTTTGCTAAATCAAACTGGTGAATTTCAATATCACCATTTACGTTGGTTTCGCGCACTACTAGCGCATAATCTAAATCGGCCTGTGGTAGTAAGTCACCACGTACTGAGCCTAATATGTCTGAAATACGTTTACCCTTGTACCACTGGTAATTACCTGGGCGTACTACAGCACCAATTAAACTAATTGAAGTTTGGTATTGCTCACCAATCGCGCTAAAGCGAATACGATCGCCATCTTTTGGAATGTAGTTAACTTGCTCTTTGCTAAAATCTACCGAAAGCACTTCTTTATGTTGGTTATTAAAACGTTCAACTATCACGCTTTTAGCGTAAGCATTTGGCTTGATGCCGCCCGCCATTTTTAATAATTGTTCTGCCGTTTCGCCTTTTTTAAGCTCAAAAATAGCAGGGCGTTTTACTAAACCATCAACGGTTACTTGCTCGCCAACCGACGGTATAAATACCACGTCACCCGGCTTTAAAATAATATCGTTACTGCTATCACCGCGAATAAGTAAATCGTATAAATCAAAGTTAGTAACAACCTTACCACCGCGCTTTACTTGAATATTACGCAGTGAGGCTATATCAGACACGCCACCACTTACAAATAATGCATGCGACACTGTAGTCAATGACGACACACTATAGCTACCTGGTTTGTATGCTTCACCCAATACTAAAATACGAATACTGCGAAGTTTACCAAGCGAGACAAACGCTTTAACACCTATAATCTCTTGTTCAACTTTTACTTTTATTAACTCTTTAACTTCAGCAAAGGTTAAACCAGCTACCTGAACAGGACTTAAGTCGGGAATGTTAATACGTCCTTCCCTATCAACGATGACTTCGTAGCTTGCGCTTTCTTTACCGTAAAAGTTGATTAATAGCTGATCGCCACGCCCCACTAAATACGTATCGGGTACTGCGGCGTTTTCGTTGGGCATGAATGTGGTGGGTTCGCCGGCAAATAAGTCATAACCGAATGGTTTTACCGTGTTATCTTCTGGCTTAAAGCGTTCTTCATCTGTAAAAGCTTGTTCGTCGGCGGTATTACGCTCACCTACTGTGGGTTTATCTTGTTCGTTATTTTTGCCACTGGCATTGCCTGCACCTTCAAGGCTTGAAATATCTACGCCATATTGCTTTGCAAGTGCCTGCTGTTGAGACTTAGGCAACTTTTGAAACTGCTCTAGTTGAGCGGCTGTTGGCGCAAATGCTAATGTGCTAAAGCTACATATAAGTACAAAAGCACTTAATAAATGTTTAATAACGTTCACGAGTAGGTATTTCCCTAGGTCTACAACCAAAATTGGTGGGTATCATACATTATTTATGGGCAAATAAAAAAGGGACTTTAGCCCCTTTCATAGTTTTATTACAATTAATTTACTACTTGATGTTAAAAGCTGTAAACCAATGTTAATGAGGTCTCAGTGTCGGTTGCTTCTTTGTCATCAGCCACATCTGAGTTATTGGTGATATTGTAGGCTACTTTCATTTGTAATGAGCCATTAATTTTAGTAAGTAGCGCAGTTTCTGAGCGAGTTTTGGTATTGGTATCACCATATTCTACCGATACTAACTGGGTAAAACGCGCGTTGTCTGAAATTTTCCAGCTAAAGTCTAATTTACCTAAAGCAATTACTTCGCCTTCGTATTCACCCGCTAGTGAGTTGCCGTTTTCATCAACCTCTTCGCTTACATCTGGGTATTTAAAGTACTTATAACCTGGACCAATTTCAGCATTTAGTTTCATGTTTGACTCGTTTAGTAAACGTAAACCATAACCCGCTGAAATAACCGACTCACTTCGGTATGCACCAAAGTAGTCAGATACGTGTGACCCATAAATAAATAAGTGGGCGTGCTTTTCATTTAACTTGTAATTACCTTGTGCTGAAATAGAGTACTTTTCGTTAGTACGCTGTTTTTCTTTTATGCCGTTTTCGTTCTCTACTTCATCTTCTTTGTAGATGCCGTCTAACTTATACTCGTTATTCCAGCTTTCTAAGTTATGTAATACTTTAATACCGCCTTTTAAGGTCGTTGTTTCGGTATTACCGCTGGTAATAATAGCGCCTACTTCGCTGGTAACTTCCCAGGTTTTTTGTTCATCTTCTGCTGCAAATGCATTGGTTGTAGCTGAGGCTGCTACTAAAATTGATAAAAGCTTAAGTTTCATTAAAAAATAACCCTGTAAAAAATGTATTAATACCTATTAAAAAAACAGCGCGCATATTAATAAATCGAATTTGAGCGCTGCCTTAATAAATAAGTATTTTAAAAAATTAGTCTTGCTTGTGTAAATGTACATCCATTTGCGGGAATGGAATGGTAATGTCTGCGTCGTCTAACGCTATTTTAATGTTTTCCATTAACGACCAGTATGTTGGCCAGTAATCTTCTGAGTTAACCCACGGGCGCACTATAAAGTTAACGCTTGAATCGGCAAGTTCAGATACCGATACGTTATATGCAGGATCTTTTAAAATACGCGATTCGTTATCAAGCACTGATTTAAGTACTTCTTTTGCTTTTCGTAAGTCGGCGTCGTAGCCAACACCAATCACAAGGTCAACGCGGCGTGTTGATTCGCGCGAGTAGTTAATAATTGCATCTGACATAATTTTTGAATTAGGCATTACAATAACTTTGTTATCGGGTGTACGCATTTCAGTTGAGAATATTTCGATTTTTTTAATCGTACCGGCTTTACCGCCCGCTTCAACGTAGTCACCTGATTTAAATGGGCGAAGTAGAATAATTAATACGCCTGACGCAAAGTTAGATAACGACCCTTGCAGTGCTAAGCCAACGGCTAAACCTGCCGCACCTAAAATAGCAATGAATGACGTGGTTTCGATGCCAATTTGTGACAGCGCCATTAAAATAGTGGCTGCAAATACAATGGCATATACAATACTAGAGACAAACGATGAAACCGCTTTATCTACTTTTTTCTTGTCGAATGCTTTTTCGGTTAACTTTGCACAAAATTTAGCAATTCGTCCACCCAGCAAAAATATAACAAGCGCTATGACTGCTTGAATACCGTAGTGTAAGATTAAGCCTGAATTTTCATTCAGCCAATTGAGTATTGAATCCATATTAACTCCTGATAGTGTTATTAAGCAGTTTAGCGGTGTTGTTTATTGTATTGTAAATCTTTAATACGTGTTTGCAACAGCGTATTTCGAGGTTCGAGGTTCGAGGTTCGAGGTTCGAGGTTCGAGGTTCGAGGAATTTAAAAACCTTACGGTTAATATAGCAAGGTTTTTTATACCCGTAGGCGGGAGTTTACCTCGCGCAGGGTTTAATAAAATGCGCGGGATAACCACCGCTCACGTTCAATACAAACATCATGCTTGGCTTAATCTCTACCTAAAACCTAAAATCTTTGTCTTTAATCTCTTCCTCTGTGACCTCTGTGGTAAATAGTGTTTTAATTTTTTGCACCACAGAGTACACCGAGGCGCTACGCGCTTCACAGAGAAGACAAAAATCATTTCCTCTGTGTGCTCTGCCCCCTCTGTGGTGAATAAAATCTCTTTAAGATCTTTTTGCACAAAGAGAAGTGAATGAAGAGTAAATGAGAAAACAATAACCATGAGCCCGAGTGATTAATTGTTTTTTCACTAGCTCTAAAAGCGCAGCGTCTCTTAACCTCTTTGTGAATAAGTTTATTGCCTAAAACCTACCTGCGCGTGATAACCCCCGCCTACAAACCATTTTGAACCACAGAGTACACCGAGGCGCTTCACGCTCCACAGAGAAGACAAAACAAATAAAACATGTCTTTAATCATTTCCTCTGTGTGCACTAACCCTCTGTGGTGAATAAAATCTCTTTAAGATCTTTTTGCACAAAGAGAGGTGAATGAGGAGTAAATGAGAAAACAATAACCATGAGCCCGAGTGATTAATTGTTTTTTCACTAGCTCTAAAAGCGCAGCGTCTCTTAACCTCTTTGTGAATAAGTTTATTGCCTAAAACCACCTGCGCGTGATAACCCCCGCCTAAAAAACCATTTTGAACCACAGAGTACACCGAGGCACTTCGCGCTACACAGAGAAGAAAATCTTGCGCGGAATTAGGGATTCGAGCTGCCCGTTACCCGTTGCCAATAGCTTAAATATAGAATACTTAAAATAAGTTTAATTTTTTTGATTTTTTGCTTCACAAGCATGGGGATATTATGTATTATGCGCGCCACACCAAACAAGGTGTATGTAGTGGCGGTTGTAGCTCAGTTGGTAGAGCCCCGGATTGTGATTCCGGTTGTCGCGGGTTCGAGCCCCGTCAATCGCCCCACTATTTTCTAAGTTTCCTCAGTAATATCTAAAGCTAATCTCTAAATTATATTTACCCGATACGAAGCCAAGTCAGAAATAAAGAAACTACGCCAACTTGTCTGTAGGCATGAGTTTACCTTACGCATTTATTAGATCTTAAACCTGACGCGACATAACGTCGCTGCTACCATAGATTTAAAAACTACACACGTAGCAGTGGATTTACCCCGCGTCTCGAAGCCCGATGCCCGCATTTGAAGCTTTGAACATATAAACTTAATAAACGCAAAATAAAGTCGCTGCTACATATTATTTAAGGCGTTCTTTCCACTGTGCAATAGGCAGTGGCTTTGAAAATAAATAGCCTTGAAATAAGTTGCAACCGCGCTGCTTTAAATAATTAAATTGCGCAGGTTCCTCAACGCCTTCAGCAACGCTATTTACGCCTAAAGCACTGGCCATGTCGATGATCATATTCACAATAGTTTTACTTGAATTATCGTCAGTATCCATAATGCCATCGACAAAGTATTTATCTATTTTAAGCTCAGAAATTGGCAACTCTTTCAAATAACTCAGGCTTGAATAACCCGTTCCAAAGTCATCAATTGAAAACCTAAAGCCCTTTTTATTAAGTTCAAGCATAGTCTCTTTTACTAGTTCGATGTCTGACACTAAAGTCGTTTCGGTCAGCTCAATCACTAAGTTACGTGGTGACACTTGCCACTTATGAACACTGGCGAGCAATTTTTCCTTAAAATCGGGGGCTACAATTTGTTTAGCGCTAATGTTAACGGCAATACAGGTGTTTTTTCCTGCTCGGCTGACTTCATGCAGCAACTTACATACTTGATCAACCACCCAATCGCCAATTTTAATAATGGCTTCACTTTCTTCTGCTAGGGGTATAAATTCCCCAGGGCTTATTACGCCTAATTCCTCAGAATCCCAACGTAATAATGCTTCGGCTGAATTAAAGGTATTTTCATTAATAAATTGTGGCTGTAGTACCAGTGTTAATTCATCACTTTTATCAACATTTATTAGTAAGTAACGAATTTTATTGGTACGTTCGTAACGTTTTAATGCATCTAAATCTGCAAAGTAATAACCAAAAGGAGACAACTTTTTGGCTTGTTTTAGTGCGTATTCCAACTTATCAAACATAGAGCTATAGGAGTCTCTACTCGCATTAATAATTGTACTGCCCAAAGAGGCGCTTAGTACCACATCAAGATCACTGATCTTATGTGAGAAGTTATCTAGCGCTAATATTTTAGAGTCTATAGTTGGTTGTTGTTGCTCTAGGTAGGATAAGTCATTACTTATATTGGCGCTTATAATTAAAAAAGAATCAACTCCGCTTTTGTATAGCTTGTACTCGCCCTGTACCGCATTTGATAGTTTTTTAGCCGTTAAAATGAGTGCTTCGTTGCCCGCCTCAATACCGTACTTAAAGTTAAATTGCGCTAACTTATCCATATCTAATAATGCAGCATATATATAGCCATTATTAATGCTGGCACTTTGAAGTAAACTTCTGCATTCGCGCTCAAACCACCGCTTATTTTTTAATCCTGTTATGGGATCTGAATAAGCTAAATTATAAATGGTATCTTGCGCTTTGAGTTTTTCACTAATATCTCTAACTACACCAATATATTCAACGCTTTGCTCATTAACTGCTTTGGTAAGTGACAATTCTATTTGAAAAATAGTGCCGTCTTTTTTTCTTGCAGGTAGTTGCCTACCAACACCAATAATTTTAGCCTCACCTGTTTGCTCATAATTTCGCATATACGAGTGATGCTTAGATGCATAAGGCTCAGGCATTAAGTTGTTAATCGACAAGCCAAGCATTTCATTTTGCTTATAGCCAAACATAGTTAATGCGGTTGAGTTACAGTGAACAATAACGCCTTGCTGATTAATAGTGATCACTGCATCATTTAAGTTATTTAAAATAGCTTCAAGGCGATTATTTTTATCATCAACCTTGGCCTTTAACTCATACTCTAAAGTGACATCTTCAAAAGCACCATGCACTTTAATAACCTGATGATCATCATTAAAAACAGGGTGACCACTCGTACGTACCCACTTTTTATTGCCATGAGCATCTACAAACTCAAAGTCTTCACAATAAGGAAGGCCATGTGTTTGCAAACGATTAAAAAAATCACGAATACGCGCTTGCTCTTTTTCACCAGCATAATGCGCAATCGCTTGTGTGGTCGTGAGCGGTTTGCGCTTATCAAGGCCATAAATATTATAAACCTCGGGTGAATAATTTAGCTCGCCGGTTGAAATTGTGTATTCCCACGTGCCTACCTTCGACATAGCTTCAACAGCACTAAATAGTGATTGCTGTGAGCTTGATTTATCTTCTAAAAAACACTTTTGCAGGAACACTGCTGTATAACTCGCAAAGCTAATTAGCCTTGGTAGGTAGCGTTCGATTGTTGGATCACTATTTAAATAAAGACCAACCAGTACGCCGCTTAATTGGCCTTCATCATTGCTTATAGAGACGCCAATGTAAGCTTGCGCATTTATAGTTTTTAGTAGCTTATTTTCAGGATAGTGTTGTTGTAATTCATCCGTTATAAAACACGCACTTTTTGAAGGCAGCTGTTCACAAGGCGAGCCTTCTAGCGAATAAGAAAAGTTATCAACGACCTCTGCGTTATGTAAAACCAACTGCGTAGTTGCTAATTTATCTTCATTTACAGAGGCAATAAATAAGTAATCGGCTTTAATTTCGTGCTGCAGTACTCTCAATTGTGCACTTAAATTTGCACATTGAGAATACGATACATCATAGGCTGCACCTATATCTAACTGCTTGCTATCCTTGCTCACTTTACTAACCTACTTTGAAAGAAAGACCTAATGACGCTAATGCTTTAGAGTGCTTTTCAATCGCATCAGACTCTGCTCCTACACAATGCGCTTGGGCTAAGTTTTCTGAAGACGCACTACTAATATTGGAAATATTGCGGCTAATTTCTTGCGATACCATGCTTTGCTCTTCCGCAGCGGTTGATATTTGCGTTGCTAAATCGGAAATATCTGTAATTGCCGCATAGACTTTTGAGACGATATCTTGGCTATTACGGGTTTCTTTAACACATGTTTCAGCAGCGTGTTTACCCGCTTCCATTGTTTTGGACCAGTTGAGTAGCGTAGATTGCATTTCAGATATTGAGACTTGAATTTGCTCTGTGGCGGTATGCGTTCTGCTTGAGAGTGCACGTACCTCATCAGCAACAACCGAGAAGCCTCTACCATGTTCACCAGCACGCGCAGCCTCAATAGCGGCATTGAGTGCAAGTAAATTTGTTTGATCGGCAATCCCTTGTATCTCTTGCATTATACCACCAATTTTTTCAGCCTCTGTTGCTAACTCACTCGCAGAGCTTGCTGAGTTATCAACTTCAGTTGCAAGTAACGACACCTCTCGCATTGTCCCAGACATCGCTTGCGTTGCGCTTTCGCAGTCTTGGTGAGCTTGTTGCACTCGTTGGTTAGTTACTAAAGTATTTTTTGCTACTTCATCAATTGAATGCACCATTTCCTCAACGGCAGACGACACTTGATGTAATTCAGACGCTTCTTTTTCAACACCGGCCTGCGCAGCTTCAGCACAAGTTTTAAGGGAGTCAGCACCTTTACTCAGGCTTAAAGTACCATCAATAATACGGCCAACAATGGTCGTTACTTTACCCTCAAGTAATTTAATCTGAAAATCACTATAGCTGAGGCTGTCGCTACCAGAATAAATATGCCGAGATACGCTATCTGGACCTGCTTTGGTTTTTTTGATTGTGCTTTGCGAACGAATTAACTCTTCATAAAAAATAACAAAAGGCAGAGGAACAAACAGTAAACATAACCAGAACATATAACTTGTTAACCAAGCAATTAAAGCGGCACACCCAATAAATAGAGGCAATTTAAATGCAGCTAATTTTTCAGTTAAAGGCGTAATTGATTGACCGTTGTTTAAACGTTGGTAAAGCTTTTCTGCGCGGCTTTTATATTCTGGAAGGAGTTGTTGGCGAACTGATTGATAACCTACTTTTTTACCGTTTTCGTAAATAGGGGTAACAAATGCATCAACCCAGTAATAACGCCCATCTTTACATCTATTTTTTACAGCTCCTCGCCATGCGGTATCGCTTTTTAAATTAGACCACATATCACCAAATGCCGCAGGTGGCATGTCTGGGTGGCGAACCATGTTATGGTTTTTCCCTTTTAATTCATTAATGGTATACCCTGAAACTTTACAAAAGCTATCATTTGCATAGGTGATAACCCCTCGTAAATCTGTTGTAGAAACTAACTCTTCGTCAATGCCAAACGAAACTTCCTGGTCTACCGTTGCTTGATTTCTTCTACTCATAGTGGGTGCTTCATTATTTTTTAATGGATGAATTTGCGGAATGTTAATTTATAAGTGTATAAAACACAATTATACATTATTACTATATTCTAACAGTTCAAAAGAGCCTGAAACTTCATATTACACCTCAGCTTAGTAAAAATATACATTTAAAAACATGAGGTTACAAAAACTCACAAAAACAAACGAGAATAGTTATTACTTTATTTTAAGCTTATATACAAAGTTTAAACACCAATCACTGCTTATAGAGTAATTTTAGACCGAAGCGATAAGGTTCGCCAAAAAAGTGGCTAAAAAAAATGCCACCAAATGGTGGCATTTACACACGGGGGTATTTCTACTTATAGAAATTTTTTTACTATTTTGTTACGAAAAATATATATTAAAAAGGTAACATTTAGCCCATTATCTAGCAACATTTAACCGAGTTTTATCTTACAACCATTAACTCATCGGAACAGTCTTAATCATTACAGCTTAATACATACGTATTTTTCTTCTAAGTACTCATCTAAACCCTGATGCCCGCCTTCACGACCAAGACCTGATTGCTTTACACCACCAAACGGCGCAACTGGGTTTGATATAACTCCCTCATTTACACCTACCATGCCAAACTCTAGCCCTTCGCTTATACGATAGATTTGTTTAATGTTTTGGCTATAAAAGTACGCAGCTAACCCATAAGGGACGTCATTAGCGAGCGCAAGTACTTCGCTTTCTTCATCAAATGGGATCACCGTTAATACAGGACCAAACACTTCTTCGTGATAAATATCCATTTGTGTAGTGACATTGGTGACTATTAATGGGTTTTGAAAACTGCCACCTAAATTGCTGTTATCTCCAATTAGCGTAGCGCCTTTATCAAGAGCGTCTTTAATCAGTTGTTGCACTTTCTCTTTTGCTTTGGGGTAAATAAGCGGCCCTATGTCGGCATTTTCATCAAAACCGTTCGCAACTTTGAGCGCAGCGACTTTGGGTGTAATTTTTTCAAGCACGTCATTTAATATATTACGCTGAATAAAAATACGATTTGCTGCAACACAAGCTTGTCCTGAGTTTCTAAATTTGGCCGCCATTAATCCATCAATCGCATCGTCAATATCAGCATTATCAAATATTATAAACGGGGCATTTCCCCCCAATTCCATTGAAGTACGCTTTATTGTAGATGCACATTGAGAGAGTAACTGCTTACCTACACCTGTAGAGCCAGTAAAAGTAAACTTACGTACCACCTCTGAGTCTGTCAGCATTTTGCCAACCTTTTTGGCATCTTGTGACACAAGCACATTAAATGCACCTTTAACAAAGCCAGCCTGATCAGCTAAATAAGCTAAAGCGATAGCACATAATGGTGTGTGCTCAGAAGGCTTGAGTATAAAACTACAGCCCGCGGCATAAGCCGGCGCGACTTTTCGAGTCACCATAGCAACAGGAAAATTCCATGGCGTAATACCTGCTACCACGCCAATAGGTTGCTTGAAGCTAGTTAAACGATGACTGTTATCGGTGGCGGGGATCACATCGCCGTAGCTGCGTTTAGCTTCCTCTGCAAACCATTTAATAAAACCGGCGCCATAATCTATTTCACCAAGAGATTCTTTAAGCGGTTTTCCCTGCTCTTTAGTCATAAGTGTAGCTAGCGTTTTTTTGTGCTTTATTACTAGATCATACCAACGCATCAGGGTTTCGCTTCGCTCGGTCGCATTGGTGGCTTTTAATTTTACAAAAGCGCCTTGTGCTGCTGTTATGGCATTTTTTACGCCTTGCTCGTCAATATCACTTACATCAACAATACTTTGTTCGGTGGCCGGATCATCAACGCTAAAGCGTGAGTTGGTTTGATAAAATTCACCGTTAATAAACGAGTCTGAAAAAATAAGATCACTCAAAATATACCTCCAAAATGGGTTTTGGGTTTTGGGCTTCGGGTTTTGGGCTTCGGGCTTCGATAAATTAAAAAAGCCTTGTGGTTAACGCTACAAGACTTATTCATTTTAATTTACCCGCCGCCCGTAACCCTTTACCTTCAACCTTTGTATTTATTCACTTCCTCTGCGCACTCTGTAATCTCTGTGGTAAATAAAATTACTAACAAACGCGGGATAAAACCGCTTTAAAAAGCATATGCACAAAGAGAAGTGAATGAGAAGAAAATGAGAAAACACTAACCATTAGCCTGAGTAATTAATTGTTTTGTCACTTCCTCAAAAAGCGCAGCGTCTCTTAACCTCTTTGTGCATAATTTTATTACCTTTAACCACATTTGCGCGGCGTAAATCCCCGCCTACAGGCTATTTTAATTTACCCGCGTCTCGCAGCCCGCCGCTCGTAACCCTTTACCTTTCGCCTTTAACCTTTAAAAAGACGCGGGATAAACCCGCTGCTACCAAATACAAACAAAAAAGCCGCTGTATCAAACAGCGGCTTTTAATATGATAGTCATTAATTAAAAACTAGTGTTCTTCATTAACGATATTGAGATTGTACTTAGGTATTTCAACCACTAAGTCTTCATCTCTAATAATTGCCTGGCAACCTAAGCGCGATTCAGGCTCTAAACCCCATGCTTTATCTAGCATGTCATCTTCTAGGTCATCACTTTCATCTAATGAGTCAAAACCTTCACGGATCACTAAATGACACGTTGTACATGCACATGATTTTTCACAGGCATGAGGAATGCTAATGCCATTTTTAAGCGCGATATCAAGTACCGTTTCGCCAGCGGGCGCTTCTATTGCTGCACCGTCAGGACACAACTCCGGATGGGGAAGAAAAACAATTTGTGGCATTCTAATCTCTCTTATATATTGTCTACTGACTGACCCGTTAAGGCTTTTTTAATTGACGCGTCCATTCTGCGCGCGGCAAAATCACTGCTCGCATTATCCATTTTTTCAATGGCCGCTTTAATTTCGCTTGGCTCTTGCGCACTCTCGCGTACTTTCGCAAGTTCGCTTATTTCCACTTTTAGCGTCGCTAATTGCTCAGGCTCAAGTAAATCGCCATCAGCAGCTAATGAGGCTTCCATCGCTTCTATTACACGAAGCGCTTCAACTTGTTGCTCTTTAAGCATACGCGCTTGCATATCGCCTTTAGCGTTACTCATCGACTCTTTAAGCATATTAGCAACTTGGTCGTCAGACAAACCAAACGACGGTTTTACTTGTATTTCTGCTTGAACACCCGTTGATTTTTCCATTGCCGACACGCTTAATAAACCATCAGCGTCTACTTTAAAGGTAACGCGAATATGCGCCGCCCCCGCCGCCATAGGAGGAATGCCTTTTAAGCTAAATTTAGCCAGCGATCGACAATCGTCAACCAGTTCACGTTCACCTTGTAATACATGCAACGACATGGCCGTTTGACCATCTTTAAACGTAGTAAATTCTTGCGCACGCGCAACCGGAATCGTGGTATTGCGTGGAATGATTTTTTCAACCAAGCCACCCATTGTTTCAAGGCCTAACGACAACGGTAACACATCAAGTAATAACATGTCTGAATCTGGCTTGTTACCAATTAATACGTCAGCTTGAAGCGCAGCACCAAGTGCAACAACACGATCAGGGTCAATTGAAGTTAGTGGCTGTTTATTAAAAAACTCGCCAACTTGAGTACGAACCAACGGCATGCGGGTTGAACCGCCAACCATTACAACTTGTAATACTTCTTGGTTTTCAATACCGGCATCTTTTACTGCACGACGACATGAACGAAGCGTTTTTTTAACCAGTGGCATAGCGAGCTCATTAAATTTTTCTCGCGTTACTTCAACCATGTATTTTTCATCGTCAAACTCAAGGCCAACATTCACTTTTTCGTATTGGCTTAGTGCTTCTTTACAGGCTTTGGCTTTATTAATGAATAAGCGTAATACCGAAGGAGATAAGCCTGTCACGCCGGTTTCTTGTTTTAGGTAATCAACTAATAATGAGTCAAAGTCGTCACCGCCTAGGCTAGAATCGCCACCGGTGGCCAGCACTTCAAACACGCCTTTATTAAGACGCAGAATAGAAATATCAAAGGTACCGCCTCCTAAATCATAAACGGCGATAATACCTTCTTGCCCTGAATCTAAACCGTAAGCAACGGCAGCGGCAGTAGGCTCGTTTAGTAAGCGCAGTACATTAATACCGGCAAGCTCAGCCGCATCTTTGGTGCTTTGACGCTGTGCATCATCAAAATAGGCTGGTACAGTAATCACTGCCCCTAAAATATCTTGATTACCAAAGCTTTGCTCAGCGCGTACTTTTAATGCATTTAAAATATGACTTGAGGCTTTAACTGGGCTGATCTTTCCCGCAGCCGTTTCGATAGCCAATGCACCATCATCATCGCAAAACTGATAAGGCAGTTGACCATAGCTTTGTTCTATTTCGGTTTGCGTTTTACCTAAAAAACGCTTCACTGAAATAAGCGTATTAACCGGATCGAGTGTAGCCGCTTGCATTGCATCATTACCCACGGTAATGCCGCCAGCTTGATAACGAACCACTGAGGGTAACATCGCTTCGCCTGACTCATCAGTAATAGTGCGTGCTTCGCCGCTTTGTACGGTTGCCACTAATGAATTTGTAGTGCCTAAATCAATTCCAATGGCTAATTTGTGTTCATGTGGTGCCGCGCTCTGCCCCGGCTCAGCAATTTGCAATAATGCCATAATGCTCTTTAAACTCGTGTTGCTCGCTTTGCAGCAAGTAATTAATCGTCAAATAAACTGTCTTCAATGCGTTCAAGTTCGTCTTGTAACTTATATACAAATTTTAATTTGCGAATGTTGTCAGCAGCGTGTTGATATTGTTGCTCATCGTTGCTTGCAAGTTGCTCAGCTAATTCGTTGCTATACTGGGCTTTTAATTGCTTTATTTGCGACTCAAAATTAGCAATAGCGATATCTGGATCACTTGCAGAGGGAAGTTCTTCAAGCTCTTCGCGCAGTTCCATTTGTTGCATCAAGAACATGGGATCTTGCAGTGTTTGCTGCTCAGCGCGAATATCAACGCCCAGCTCACTCAACATATATTCAGCACGTTTAACCGGATGCTTAAGTGTTTGTAATGCGTCGTTAATTTCAGCGGTACTTTGTACGGCCATTAATTTATCACGACTGCTGGCATTAGCATGACGATCAGGGTGTACAGCACGTTGAAGTTCTAAGTAGTGCTTGTTGATCATTGCTAAGTCAATATTGTAGTCAACCGGTATTGCAAATAACTCAAAATAACGCATAACTTCTCACAAATGACAAAGCCCTACATTAACTGGCAGGGCTTATTTATATCTTAAAACAAGTTTGAGCTTAAACGGTAAAGCTTTCGCCACAGCCACACTCATCAGCTTGGTTAGGGTTATTAAATTTAAACCCTTCATTTAAACCTTCTTTAGTGTAGTCGAGCTCAGTGCCGTCGATATAAACTAAGCTTTTAGCGTCAACAATTAAGGTAACGCCTTTGGCCGCAAATGTTTCATCGTCATCGTTTAGCTCATCAACAAACTCTAGAACATAAGCAAGACCTGAACAGCCCGTCGTTTTAATGCCAACTCGCAGGCCAATGCCTTTACCACGGTTTGCTAAAAATGATTGTACGCGGTTTGCTGCCGCATCTGTCAATGTCACTGCCATGAATATCTCTTAGTTTGTATGTTTGCTTTTGTAATCTGCAATTGCTGCTTGAATTGCATCTTCTGCTAAAATTGAGCAGTGAATTTTCACTGGTGGTAATTCTAGCTCTGCGCTGATATCGGTATTTTTGATAGTCGCAGCTTCGTCTAATGTTTTGCCTTTAACCCACTCTGTTACCAGTGAAGATGAAGCAATTGCGCTACCACAGCCGTACGTTTTGAATTTTGCATCTTCAATAACGCCGTCTGCCGATACTTTAATTTGCAATTTCATTACGTCACCACATGCTGGTGCGCCTACCATACCCGTTGCCACTGACGGATCGTTTTTATCTAGAGCACCTACGTTACGTGGGTTTTCTACGTGGTCGATTACTTTATCACTGTAAGCCATAATTCTATCCTCACTACCTGCTAGGTATGGGCACCACTAATTAGTGGTGCGCCCATTCAACTGAATCTAAATCAACACCTTCTTGGTGCATTTCCCAAAGAGGAGACATTTCACGTAAACGGCCAATCGAGTTTTTCATTAGCTCAACGGTGTAATCAATCTCTTCTTCGGTGGTAAAACGGCCAATACTAAAACGAATCGAGCTGTGCGCTAGCTCGTCGTTGCGACCTAATGCACGTAATACGTAAGAAGGCTCTAAACTTGCAGATGTACAGGCTGAACCTGACGATACCGCAATATCTTTAACAGCCATTAATAACGACTCACCTTCAACAAAGTTAAAGCTAATGTTGACAATACCAGGTACTGATTGGTCTTGCGTGCCATTAAAGTACACTTCGTCCATATCTGTTAAAATGCCGTCGATTAGGCGTTTACGCAACGCACTGATGTGTGCGTGATCTTTTTCAAAATCTTGTTTTGCAATTCTAAATGCTGCGCCCATACCCACTAATTGATGAGTTGCTAATGTACCAGAACGCATACCACGTTCATGGCCGCCACCGTGCATTTGTGCTTCTAAACGTGCACGTGGTTTACGACGAACATACAAAGCACCTACGCCTTTAGGGCCGTATACTTTGTGCGCCGAGAATGACATAAAATCTACTTTGGTTTGTTGCACATCGATTAAAACTTTACCCGCGCTTTGTGCTGCATCTACGTGGAACATAATTTTACGTTCGCGACACATTTCACCAATGGTGTTTATATCCTGGATCACACCTAGCTCGTTATTTACATGCATAATACTTACAAGCACGGTGTCGTCACGCATCGTATCTGCTAATTTTTGCAGATCAAGTAGGCCGTTTTCTTCAACGTCCATGTAGGTTACTTCAAACCCTTGACGCTCAAGTTCACGACAAGTGTCGATAACCGCTTTGTGTTCAGTTTTAGCGGTAATAACATGCTTACCTTTTTTCTTGTAAAACTGAGCTGCACCTTTAATAGCAAGGTTATTTGATTCTGTTGCACCCGATGTGAATACAATTTCACGTGGGTCTGCATTAATTAAATCAGCAATGTCAGTACGTGCTTGGTCAACGACTTCTTCAGCTTGCCAACCAAAACGGTGTGAACGCGATGCTGGATTACCAAAATTACCGTCCATAGTCAGGCACTGCATCATTTCTTTGGCAACTCGTTCGTCAACAGGCGTAGTTGCTGCGTAATCTAAATAAATCGGTAACTTCATTTCTCTCTCCGCTGCAGGTCAACCTTAAAGTTGACAGCTTACTTGAATATTTTCCAACTGCTTAATTGCATCATTAACGCTGTTTTCTTGGCGAAGAGCGACCGCTTTAACGTCCGACTTTTCAACCAGTTCAGCTAAGGTAATATTATTTAAAAATTCTTCAATTCGTGCGCTTAAGTCTGACCACAATGTATGGGTTAAACAACGCATGCCACTTTGACAACCAGTATTGCTTCGCTGACACCGTGTAGCGTCAACAGATTCATCTACCGCATTGATAACATCGCCAACTGAAATTACATCGGCCTCACGTCCTAGTAAATAGCCCCCACCAGGACCTCGAACAGAACTCACTAGCCCATTTTTACGTAAACGGGCAAATAACTGCTCAAGATAAGACAAAGAAATTTCTTGGCGCTGCGAAATATCTGCAAGCGCTACAGGGCCTATATTTGCATGTAGTGCAACATCCAGCATGGCTGTAACGGCGTATCTGCCTTTTGATGTTAACTTCATAACGCCCCCCGCACAAAAGAGTGCAAATTTTAATTACCAGAGTAGATTAGTCAAGTATTATCCTGATTGGCTAGCCTCGAATGCCAGCCGATAAACTTGTAATACCCGACTGTTTTGGTCAAGTATTGGGTCTATTGTAATTACCTGAGTAATTTAGTCAAGTATTAGTAGAGCAATAAAGGGCGCTATTTATAACTAATTGCTATTTTATAGACTTATTAATTGAGGTAAGAATACCTCGTAATATGTTCATTTCAGCATCTTCAGGGCGAGCACGATTAAACAAGCGACGTAGCTTTGTCATTACCATGCCTGGGTGCTGCTTAATGATGAAGCCTGTTTTAAACAAAGTGTCTTCAAGATGTTCGTAAAACAGTTCTGTTTGTTTAGACGATGGATATAGGGTGTCGTCTTCTTCTTGAACAGCCTTAGGTTGCTGATTTAAAAACGCCATACGCGTTTCATAACATAAGGTTTGCACAGCCATGGCTAAATTAAGTGAGCTGTATTCTGGGTTAGCAGGAATACACACATGGTAATTACACAGTTGTAATTCTTCATTAGTTAAGCCACTGTTTTCACGGCCAAACACAAGCGCTACAGGGCCGTTTACGGCTTCGCCAACAAGCTTTTCACCACATTCTCTCGGCTCTACCATAGGCCACGACAATGTACGCGAGCGGGCGCTAGTACCAATCGTTAATGCACAGTCAGCAATCGCATCTGCAACGCTATCAACAATAACAGCATTACCTAGTACATCAGTCGCACCTGCAGCAAGCGCACTAGCATGGCTATCTATTTCACAGGCTGGATCAACAAGGTATAACTTTGATAATCCCATGGTTTTCATGGCGCGCGCCGCTGAACCAATGTTACCAGAGTGTGATGTGTTTACTAAAACGATGCGAATATCATCTAAGATCATTACAGTGCTACTTATCGAGTACAAAAAAATTGCGCAAATTCTAGCATGAAAACGCGCTGAGATCCTATATTCAATAGTCGAGATCTAAAAGATCAGTTCGGGGTTCGGGGTTCGGGGTTCGGGGTTCGGGGTTCGGGGTTCGGGGTTCGGGGTTCGGGGTTCGGGGTTCGGGGTTCGGGGTTCGGGGTTCGGGGTTCGGGGTTCGGGGTTCGGGGTTCGGGGTTCGGGGTTCGGGGTTCGGGGTTCGGGGTTCGGCAGGATTGTGTTTGGTATTAATTAAAAAGCAATTCGTCATTTATTTATTCATCACCTAACCCTGATCTGCTTTAATCAAACAGGACACTTTAATAATGGAATATAATCCAATTATTGAGGTGTTAAATGACAAAACGAACAAACAGAAGTTACACAGCAGAATTTAAACAAGAAGCTGTGGCATTGGTAACCGAGCAAGGTTACAGCGTACCTAAGGCAGCAGCGTCTTTAGGTATCACAGATAAATTACTTTATAACTGGAAAGCTAAAGTTGAAGCAGAACAATCTGGTGCCAGTTTGAATGCTGATGAGCGGGCTGAGCTGTTAAGGCTTCGCAAGGAAAATAAAGAGCTAAGGATGGAAAAAGAAATTTTAAAAAAGGCCAGCGCCCTCCTGCTAAAAGAAACCAAGTAACGTTTAAAACGATTAAGCAGTTATCCTCGGTGTTTCCCGTGGTTAAGCTCTGCAAAGTGATGAAAGTAAGCCGCAGTGCTTATTATGCTTGGCTTAAGCGGCCAGCAAAAGTAATTACTGTAGAGCAGCTTAATTTATATCGAAAGGCCAAGTATTTCTTCAAGAAAAGCAGAAATAGCTTAGGCTACCGAGAGCTTAGAAAGAAGTTACGCAGTGAGGGCTTTAGCGTCAGTGATTATGGCGTTCAGAAATTAATGGCAACACTTGGTTTAGTCGTTACTCAACGAGTGGCATACAAGGTAACAACCAAGCGTAAACACAGTGATGCCGTTGCTGATAATCTTTTGAATCAGAACTTTAATCCTGTTGCGCCAAATCAGGTGTGGGCTGGTGATGTGACTTATCTAAGAACTGGCGAAGGTTGGATGTATCTGGCTATCGTCATGGACTTATATTCACGTCGTATTGTTGGTTGGCATATTGATAAACGCATGACGACTGACTTAGTTAGCAAGGCGATGATGAAAGCTTATAACTTACGGCAGCCACCAAAAAGCTTGGTGTTTCACAGTGATAGAGGTTCACAGTACACCAGTAAACAATATCGACAATTACTATGGAGTTATGGCGTCAGAGCCAGTATGGGCGATGTCGGTGCGTGTTGGGATAATGCGGTTGTTGAACGATTCTTCGGCAGCTTAAAACATGATTGGCTGTTGAAAGTTCCGCAACCAATTCGTGAGCATATGAGAAATGATGTGGCAGCGTATATGCGCTATTACAACTTAGAGCGACTTCATACTGCTCATGGTGATCTATCGCCAGTAGAGTATGAGCAAAGTTCCTTAAAAAAAGTGTCCTGATTTAGTTGTGCAGAACAAAATCTGCTGCCATTACAGATGCAGAGCTGAGTGAGGCTGAAACGATTGCAGCAATAGCAAGTACGTGTTTTTTCATTTTCATTGTGTATCTCCTAAATTAATTATTTAGAAAGCTCTATAGTGAGCCCTCTTTTTTAAAGCAAGGAGATTATGTAAGGGTTTCCAAATGTTAAAAACGCTATTGTTGTTAAATCTATTTTGTTAAAAATGAAATAATAAAATTAAACTAATTCTTATTTACAGTGATTACATAAGCTTTAATTAGGTGTATTCACTATTATTTAATATGCTCGTTAATTGCAAAAAGTGAAAAAGAGTTTTGTGTTTTCAACTATCAATTATTCACGTTGTTTTAAATATAGTAGGCCACGTCATAGCAAATATGCTTTGCACCTCTAAAATTAAATACAAGGAAATAGCAATATGAAAGCACATAAAAAATTGAAAATAGCCACTGCTCTAAGTGCAGTACTTACACTTTCTGCTGGTGTTAACGCGGCCGATCAAGTACATACTTCAAAGTGGGGGGCCGATGATGAAATTGGCGCAATGAATTACATTACTCCAAGCTCTGTATTAACAGCATCAAAATTAATAAAACAAGGTAAAGTGTACGGTTTAGGCATGGCGGTAAATAAAGATACCCCAGCGTTTCGTCACCGTTACTTTGAAGTTCATACGTCGCAGCCTGAACCTAAAACATTTGGTACAAATAAATTTACTTATGTCGATGACCAAATTATTGGCTGGACTGGTGTAGGCTCTCAAATTAATGGCCTAGCGCACTATGGCCGCGACAACGTTCATTACAACGGCCATAAAGTATCTGATTTTATGACTGTAACAGGCGTTAAAAAACTCGGTCTAGAGAAAGTCCCACCAATGGTTTCTCGTGGTGTATTATTAGACATGCGTCCTTATTTTAACCAAGATATAGTGAGCGAGGGCACCACCTTTAATAAAAAAGAAATTGACGCAGTAGCCAAACAACAAGGCGTAGATATTCAGAAAGGCGATGTTGTTTTATTTTGTACCGGTTGGTCTGACTTAATGGGTAAAGATAACGAACGTTACCTTGCGGGCGGCCCAGGTATTGATGTTGAAGGTGGTAAGTACCTTGCCGAAAAAGGCGTTATTGCAGTAGGTGCCGATAACTGGTCATCTGAAGCCGTTCCGCATGAAGATCCTAGTCTTTCATTTCCTGTAAACCAAATGATGGCCACTCATTACGGCGTACACGTGCTTGAAAACATTTTGTGTGACGACCTAGCAAAAGATCAAGCCTGGGAATTTATGTTCGTACTTGGCCACCCTCTATACGAAGGCTCTACTCAGGTGCAAATTAACCCTGTCGCTATTTTGTAACACCCATTTAGACATAGTTATTTAACGGCAAACGAGATGCAACCGCACCCTGTTTGCCGTTTTTTTGTGGCTTCCCTCCCCCATTTATACTAGCCAATACCCCATACTCTGAACCCGCATAAAACCTGCCGTTTTAACAGCTTTATTAAACCTACTACTGGGCCCCTTATTTTATTGAAAATAACAAGCCAACATTTTTACTTTTGCATTTTTAACAAAATTGTTTTGAGAAATACGCTGTGTTTCTTCTCCTTAAATTAGATGAAAATTACCCCACATTAATTATTGAGGAACTACAAATGCCTTTAGCATTATTGGCGCTTACACTCAGCGCATTCGCTATAGGAACAACTGAGTTTGTAATTGTTGGCTTAGTACCAACTATTGCAGCAGACTTAGGTGTTTCACTACCATCAGCAGGCTTATTAGTCAGCTTATACGCACTCGGTGTCGCTATTGGAGCGCCAGTGCTAACAGCATTAACCGGTCGTTGGAATCGTAAATCTGTTTTATTAGTTTTAATGGCTTTATTTGTCGCAGGTAACCTACTTGCTTGGCAAGCCCCAAGTTATGAAACCCTAATAGTAGCCCGAATCCTAACAGGATTGGCTCATGGTGTGTTTTTCTCTATTGGTTCAACCATTGCAACGAGCTTAGTTGCTAAAGAAAAAGAAGCCAGCGCAATCGCAATCATGTTTACGGGCTTAACCGTAGCCTTAGTGACCGGTGTGCCTTTAGGTACGTGGATTGGGCAAGAGCTGGGCTGGAGAGCAACATTTTTAATCGTTTCTATATTGGGCTTAATCGCACTTATTGGTAGCGCGATTCTTGTACCATCAAACTTAAAAAAAGCGGTACCGGCAAAAATCTCAGAGCAACTAAAAGTGCTAACACAGCCTAGATTACTTTTAGTTTACGCTATTACAGCTGTTGGCTACGGCGGCACTTTCGTAGCCTTTACCTATTTAGCCCCAATTTTAGAGCAGGTTTCTGGTTTCGAATCCAGTTCAATTGGCTTAATTATGCTTGTTTATGGAGTTTCAGTAGCAATAGGCAATATTTGGGGTGGAAAACTAGCTGACCGCATGGGACCAGTAAAAGCGTTAACAGGTATTTTTAGCGCACTCGCTATCATTCTTTTTGTATTTACATTTACGGCAGGCAATCAAATTGGCGCTGTTTTAACACTACTTATCTGGGGCGCCTTCGCTTTTGGTAACGTACCAGGTCTGCAAGTCTATGTTGTGCAGCTAGCACAAAAACATACGCCTAATGCTGTAGATGTTGCATCAGGTTTAAATATAGCGGCCTTTAATGTCGGTATTGCAATTGGCTCAATCATTGGCGGTGTTGTTGTAGAAGACATGGAGTTAATGGACACCCCTTGGGTGGGCGCATCAATTGTTATATTTGCCATTGTATTAACACGACTATCGGGTTTTCTAGATTCACGCGAACAAGTGAAAGCTATTTAAATTTAATCCCGAATTTTTTCTTCGAAAGAGGCTGATTATGACTATTGATAAATTAAAAAACTTGGGCTTTTCAATTGGTGTTGAACTGCCACTAGACAATGACTGGTCAAGAGATGGCCAACAAAAACGTATTAAAGAAGGCAAGCCTTTTGGTGTACCTGATATGTCACAGCATAAAGAGCGCATTATATTAGCCGATGAGCTTGGCTTTAGTACTGCATGGGTAAGAGACGTGCCACTGTACGACCCTAACTTTGGCGATGCTGCACAAGTATTTGAAGCGTTTACATACTTAGGCTACCTAGCGGGTATTACAAACAATATTTTACTAGGTACTGCGGCTATTGTTCTGCCATTAAGACAGCCTTGGCTTGTGAGAAAATCAGCGAACACAATGGCTGAGCTAAGCAGCAACCGCTTAATTTTAGGTGTAGCAAGTGGTGATAGACCCTCAGAATATCCTTTATTTAATGTTGATTACGCCGCTCGTGGCCAGCTTTTTAGAGAAGCTATTGAGGTGTTAAAGGATGAGTCTGACTCTAAATTACAATCAGGGCAAAAAATATACCCTCAAGTAGCGCAATACCCTATTTACGCCGCAGGCCTTGCACAACAATCGCCGCAATTTATAGGTGAAAACCTCGATGGATGGTTAGCGTATCCAGGTACACCTGACGATCATGTAAAACGTGTAGCTCTATGGCGAAGCGTTGCAGGTGACAAACCTTATGTAAGCTTTATTCATTTAGATTTTGTAGACAACCCAGACGCCCCCATTGAGAGACACCACTTTGGGGTTAGGACCGGAGTCAATGGCTTAATAAAAGAGCTAAACAGCATGAAGGCTGCTGGCGTAGATCATATTGGCCTTCATTTTAGACGCAATGAAATAAATATCGAACAAAGCATGGAAGACATAGCAAAAAATGTCTTACCCGTTTTTCATAAATAAAGGATAACTAATGAACATAAATTTAAACACTATGCCCAAATTAGGTATGGGTACTTTTCGCTTAGAAGACGAAGTGGCTTACAACTCTGTAAAAATGGCGTTAGAAGTTGGGTATAAGCATATAGATACTGCACAAATTTATGGCAACGAAGCGCAAGTAGGCCAAGCTATTAGCGACAGCGGCATACCTAGAGCCGATATTTTTATTACTACAAAAGTATGGAATGCTAACTTAAACAAAGCATCATTCATTGATAGTGTTAAAGAAAGCCTAAGTAAACTGCAAACTGATTATGTAGATTTGTTATTGATACACTGGCCATCTCCAGAGAACGATGAACCGATGGAAGAATATTTAGGTGAGCTAGTTAAAGCTAAAGAGCTAGGCCTTGCTAAAAATATTGGCGTATCAAATTTCACTATTGATTTGCTTAAACAGGCTATGGCTATTTTGCCTAACGGTGAAATTTTTACTAACCAAGTAGAAGTACACCCTTACTTAACAAACGAGTCATTACGCGAATTTTGCAGTGAAAATAACATTCATGTGACAGGTTATATGCCATTTGCTGTTGGTAAAGTTCTCAAAGATAAAACCATCATTGAGATTGCCAATAGTCATAATAAGGCGCCTTCTGAGGTTGTTATTGCGTGGGCACTTGCGAATGGATTAACAACGATTCCTTCATCAACTAAAAGAAGTAATCTGATTACAAATTTAGCTGGCCCTGATTTAACACTTAGTGCTAAAGAAATAACCGCAATTGATCAATTAAATAAAAACGATCGCCAAGCATCACCTGACTTTTCTCCACAGTGGGATAACTAAAATGAACAGCTGCGATTTAGCGTGGCAGTTTGAAGAGGCAGGCTCACCCCTGCTTCTATCTTCAATTGCGCCACCTTTAAACATAAACGAAAATGAAATTGTTGTTTTAAATAAAGCAATGGGTATAAACCCTGTTGATTGGAAATTTATAAAAGCCAATCCACTAGCTTGGCCGCCCGGTTTTACACCCGGTGTGGATGGCGCTGGAATTGTTATTGAAACAGGCGCAAGCGTACCTAAAGAGTTTATAGGCAGCTCGGTTTGTTATCATCAATCGCTGCTTTTACCTGGCAGTTTTGCAACATACACAGTGTTAAAATTTCAACGAGTAATGAGACTCCCGCAAAGCTTTTCTTTATCTAAAGCTGCAAGCTTACCGTGCCCCATGCTCACTGCAATACAGGCATTTAATAAATTGCCAAGCATGCAAAATAAAAAGGTGTTGGTCTCTGGTTTTGGTGCAGTCACCAAAATCCTTATACAGCTGCTTCATAAAAATGGTGTTAAAATCGATTTACTCAGCCCAAGTGCGAATAAAACAGAGGCCTTATCACTTGGTGTAAATAAAGTGCTGAGGGAGCAAAGCCGATGTCAGCAACAATACCACGCCGTATTCGATGCTAAAGGCCAACAAAGTGCTACTAAACTTGCAAGCTACCTTAAAGCTAATGGCCACTTAGTCTGTATTCAGGATAGAATTGAGGAACCGCTGTTTCCTGCATTTACCAACTCAATCTCTTATCATGAAGTTGCTCTTGGCTCTTTGCACAGTTATGGCGATGAGCAAGACTGGGCTGAACTCATAAAAGAGGGTGAGGCATTAATAAGCCAGTTAGATAACCAAACTCTAATCACTGATACACCTAAAGTATTTCCATTTGAAAAACTTAATGAGGCACTTACTTTTAGTGAACAATCAAACGCTAAAACCGTAGTTAGCCAAAGTGCGTTATAACGCTTGTTTATGGAGATCGCTTTTAATCGCGAACTCCATAAATCACATCCAAACTAAGCCTAGTAATTTAAACTTTTTTATTCGCTTTCACATTTTGCGCTTGTTCAAATATTTCTTTATATACTTCATCGCGGCTAATTGGTGGGAATTTAAATTTAGCGAGTATTAAAATCAGCTCTACTTTTAAAGCTGATTTAATATCGTCGCGGTGGTTCCAATCTACAAATTTTACCTTGTCGTCTACAATTACTTTTACCGCTTGGGCAAGCTCAATGAGCTTATCTTCGGGGTAGTCAAAGTCGTACTTAACCGCTAACATTTTTAGGGCGTCGTAAAAGCCTTTTTCTTCAATATCAATACCTAGCTCATCGCCGGCGTTCATTTCGTCGCGTACGCTGTAAATCATATCAACCATGCTTTCTATTAAGTTTAAAGCTGCTTTACAAAAACAACTGAGTATTAAGCCTCTCTTTAAGAAAGTTAATGAAAGAGCTAACACGACTAGACACTACGGAATTCTTGTAATACACAGCGTTAATTGATTGCATAGACTCAATTGTCACATCAGCAAAAAGTTGAACTAATTCTGAGTTTTGTCTTTCTGTTGCTGTCATAAAATCTGACAAACAAGCAATACCAACTCCTTCTAGTGCAAGTTTTTTTACTGTTTCTCCGCTTGAGGCTTTTATACTAGTGTTCACATGAAATAGCTTTTTTTCGGAATCTAATATAAGCCAGTAGTTTAATTTTTCTAGATTGCTGAAACCAATTAGAGAATGGTTTTTTAAATCCTGGATTGAGGTTGGTACACCATGCCGGCTAAGGTAATTTGGGCTTGCTAAAATGCGTATTTGACTTTTGGCTATAAGCGCAGCGTGCAGTGTCGAATCTTGTAACTCACCAATACGAATTGCGACATCAGTGCGCTTTTCTAAAAGATCTATTACTTGATCATTATTGTTGAGCTCTAATTGTATGTGGGGATATTTGTGAACGAACTCTTTAATTAGAGGTGCGATAACATTTAGCATAAATGGTGTTGCTGCATCTACACGTAACCTACCTGAAGGCATCCCTTTTTTTAAAGCCAACATTTCTTCAGCCTCATTGATATCATCGAGGATTTTTCTAACTTTTTCTAGATAGGCTTGTCCTTCAATCGTTAGCTCCATTTTGCGTGTTGTTCTACTTATCAATGTTGTACCTAACTTTTCTTCAAGCCTAGATAAACTCCGGCTTACTGCAGAAACTGTTAAGTCTAACTTATCAGCGGCGTGACTAATGGTTCCACAATCAATTACCGCAACAAAGGTATTTAATTCGTCTAAAGTAGCTTTCATTGTTGATAATAATTCAAATATAATTTTACTTACTGTGCCTTAATGTAAATAAAATTACCAGCTAATATGTATGTCTTATTTATACTAAATAACTATACGAGGTAATGATTATGGCAGTACCATCTTTCGGAGTGGGTACATTTAGGTTAACAGGTGATGTTGTTATTGAATCAGTAAGCAATGCGATAGAGCTTGGCTACAGGGCTATTGACACAGCCCAAATATATCAGAATGAAAGTGATATTGGTAAAGCACTAAAACGTGCAGATATAAATAGGAGTGACTTATATATAACTACTAAAGTGTGGGTAGACAATTACGAAAGAGATAAGCTGATTCAAAGTGTCAAAGAGAGCATTACAAAACTCGGGGTTGAATATCTGGATCTTGTTCTTATTCATTGGCCAGCACCTACAAGCAACGTTGCAATTGAAGAGTACCTCTTAGCCTTAGCTGAAGCTAAACGTTTAGGATTAACAAAAGAAATTGGCGTATCAAATTTTACTATTGAACTTATCGATAAAGCTGTTGATATTTTGGGCGCAGAAAATATTGCTACAAACCAAATAGAACTAAGCCCTTACTTACAGAATAATAAGCTCGTAGATCATATGAAAACTTTAGGTATAAAGGTTACTTCATACATGACACTGGCATATGGCAGTGTATTAAATGACTCTACTATTAATGACTTAGCATCAGAGTTACAAATCACCCCCGCTCAGCTTACATTAGCTTGGGCATTACATAAGGGTTATGCCGTTATTCCATCTTCCACAAAACGAGAGAATTTAGCGAGTAACTTGCAGGCGCTGAAAATTGTTTTGGATGAGAAAACGGTTCAGCTCATTGATAACTTGGAAAGAGATGGCCGACTAGTTAACCCAGAAGGGCTAGCACCAGAGTGGGATATATAAGATGCAAAAAATTAAAACTCTTTCATTATCAATTTTAGTCAGTTTTAATGCTTTGGCTAATGATTGGACTTCCTCAGAATTTGGCCAGAACGATGAAATTGGAGCTGCTAATTTATTAACTTCAAGTTTAGTAAAGCAAGCGGTAGATCTCGTTAGCACTGGTAAAGTTTACTCTTTAGCTGTTCCCGTTAGTAAAGATTTACCCGCTTTTAGACATAGATCTTTCAATCTTTACAATGTACAACCTGAAGGTCAAGCAGGTAAAACATTGGGTGTAAATAAATTTACATTTAATGATGAGCTTGTAAATGGATGGACTGGAATTGGGACTCAGCTAAACGGTATTGGCCATATAGGTATTGATAATGTTTACTATAATGGTAATAAAGCTGAAGATTTTGTCACTGTTGAAGGTGTAACTAAATTAGGTATAGAAAAAGTACCACCTATAGTAACGCGAGGAGTCGTTTTAGATATGACATCTCACTTTAATACCCCGGTGGTTGATGGAGGTACTGTCATTACAGTTAAAGATATTAAAGCGGTACTAGCCAAGCAGAAGATAACTATCAATGAAGGCGATGTTGTTTTATTTAATACCGGATGGTTAAACCTTATTGGCAAAGATAATAAAAAATTTTTAGAGACTGAGCCTGGTATCGATATGGAAGCAGCTGCTTGGCTAGCTAATAAGAAGATTGTAGCGTTTGGTGGTGATACTTGGGCTTCTGAGGTTTACCCTAACCCTAAGGGGCTAGAATTTCCTGTCAATCAGTTCATGTTAGCTAAGAAAGGGATTTATAACCTTGAATTGATAGATACAAGAGAGCTACTAAAAGACGGTATTTTCGAATTTTTATTCGTACTTGGTCATCCTCTATATAAAGGATCGACCCAAGTTAATATAAACCCAATCGCTATAAGGTGAAATATATGTCAAAATTCTTTGCAGAAAAGTTCGTTACTGTCTCATATGACGGTTTAGTTGCTACAAATAAATATAATACTGATGCCTCTCAAGTTGAATATGAGATTATTGAAGGACCAGGTAAGGGCTCAAAGGGAAAATCTTCATGTGAGTGGAACGAGGTATCTGAAGGCGTATATTTAATCTCGTGGCAAGAAGATTCGGGAGCCACAGTGGTTCATTTAGATGACTTTAAAAAGGGTACATCAATGACTTTTTTCTCAACGGCTAATAATGAGTTTTATAGGCTTAAAGGTACACTCGTAGTGAAAGATAATGGCTTATCGAGCTAAGCTCGATAAGGACACATATTCTATTTAGATACTATGATTTTACCGAAGCTAAATAAACAGCCACATCTATTGATGTGGCTGTTTATTAATATTTTTTATATTTACTTTAACCTAGATGGCTAGCTATAGCTTCCATTCATTAAACTTTTAACCCTAAAATGTATGTCATCAATTGCTAACTATGGCTAGATTAAAAACAATGACAATTATTTTCTTTAAGGAATCTCTATCTTAAATTTGAGATATGTAGTTAAAAGTATACGTGCTAGCGTACCAGTAGCTATAAAAGCTAAATTCTATATTAAACGGTGCCATTACAATGCTAGATCTAAAGCAACTTCATTATTTTATAACTGTGGCAGAATTAGAACATGTCGGCAAAGCCGCAGAAGTGCTGTTCATATCTCAGTCCCCATTAAGCAGACAAATATCTCAATTAGAAGATAGACTTGGCTTAATATTATTCGAAAGAAAAGCAAAGCGAATAATTCTGACAACAGACGGACATACTTTCCTTAAAGAGGCAAAAGCTCTTTTAACACATGCTACTCGTTTAGAGTCACTAGGAAAACGGTTGGGAAAAGGTGAAGAGGGTGGACTATGTATCGGGTACGTTAATAGCGCAATGTTCTCAAATATATTGCCGTCTAAGCTTCGAGAGTTAAGAAAAACGAAACCGAAAATTCATACAGCTTTATACCACTTGAAAAGTGACAAGCAATTCGAAGGGTTGATTCAAAGAAGTCTTGATATTGCAATTGTAGATGAGCTGTTAGAAAAACATACCACTATTAAATTTTCAAAAATTTATGAAGATCCAATGGTACTTGTTGTTGCTGACGACCATCATTTTACCAAAAAAGAAACTATTACCGAGGTAGATCTAAGCGAGGAGCTTTGGCTGACAGTAAAAGGTCCGTACAAAAAAGGCTTTATCAATGAGTGCGCTAAGAAAGGGTTTTCTCCTAATATCTTGATCGAAGTAGATGATCCTGTCAGTGCCCTTGGCTTGGTTGCTGCTGGCAATGGGATTACAATGATTCAGGAGAGCTTGAAACAACAACTACCAAAGAATGTAGTAACTATTAAACTCAATGCACTAAATTTCTCTATTACTCTATGGGTCGCTTGGCATGCTGAAATACTGAGACCGATAGTAAGAGAATTTAGAGAGCAACTAATGAGTTAGCTATACCGTACAACCTTAGCCTTCAACTATTGAAACATTAAAAACCCCAATACAAGATGAATGTACTGGGGTTAGTGATTTCTTAGACGAAATTATTGCTTAACTCCTTTAGACCGTCTGAATATATAGTAGTAAACAGTTCAATCACATCAGAATCTTTTACGCTGTCGTCAGCCATGAATGAACCAAACCACGTTACTTGGCAGCTTTTATCATCTATAGCTTTTACACTTATAGTTGAAAGGTAGCTACTCACTGGCAATGGCGCGTTAATAATTGAATAGCTGTAAAACGTTTTATCTTCGCTAAAGCCTTCTAACCTTTCAATGATTTTATCACCTTTATGGCTTTGCAATGTTCGAACTCTACCACCTTCAGAAAGCTTACTTTCCCGAATGAACGGTAACCAATCTGGCAGGCTATTAAATCCACCAATTAGCTCCCATACATCGTTAGAGGGAGCTATTATTACAGTTTGAGCTTGAGCTTTTAGCATGTCGTTCTCCCTACTTAGTTGGTGTTGGAGCGAGTTCAGAAATAACACCCTCACGCTTTAATTCAAGCCATAGTTCATGAGGCACTTTTTCTTCTAAGGCTGAGATATCTTCAGCAATTCTAGAAGGTTTACTTGCACCAGGAATAACTGAGCTAACCGCATCATTGGCTAATACAAACTGGAGTGCTACAGCTTTAATACTGACCGAAAATTTCTCGCAAACTGCTTTTATTTTAGCTACTTTGTTAACAATATGAGTAGGAGCTTTTTGATATTCGAAATTAGACCCCCCTGCTAAAATGCCGGAGCTATATGGACCTCCGACAATAATATCAACTTTTTGTGCTGCGGCTTTAGGCATCAGACGTTGTAGTGCCAATTCATGATCTAACAGTGTATACCTTCCTGCTAGTAAAAATGCATCAGGTTTATCTTCTTCAAGATTTAAAGCAAGTTCAATTGGTTCAACTTTATTTACACCTAAACCCCAAGATTTAATAACACCTTCTTTTTTTAAATCAGCTAATACTTTAAATGCCCCATTTCTGGCCTCTTCAAATTTAGCTAACCAATTGTCGCCATAAAAGTCTTGTGCAATATCATGTACATAGACAATATCTAAGCTATCTGTGTCTAATCGTTTTAAGCTATCTTCAATAGATCTTAAAGTTGCACTAGCAGTATAATCATTAACAACTCTATTCTTCCTTCCATGCTCAAATAAAGCGCCTTTTTCACCGAACTCTTGAGACTCAACCTCCTCATCGAGGATAATACGACCAACCTTTGAACTTAATGTATATTCATCACGATTATAGTTTTTAAGCACTTGTCCCAATCTTATTTCTGCTAAACCAGCGCCATAAAATGGTGCTGTATCGAAATAACGGATACCCTGATTCCAAGCTTCTGTTATAGTGGCTAATGCCTCTTCCTCCGGTATATTTCTAAACATATTGCCTAAAGGAGCAGTTCCAAAACCTAACTTTTGATTTTCTAACAATTTACTTTTCATACTTAAACCTAATTTATTACTAAGAAGTAAGGCGATCATACAGCTCCCCAATTTGGTGTCTAAGACTTAATTGGCGCTAGTTGAGTCCTTACTTGCATTAATTAAATAGGGTCCATAGGAAAGTAGAGATGATCAGACGACGGACTAATATATTTTGTAGGATCCCTATTTACCGTAGATAGTGTAAATTAAGACTTGCTCTTTTATTCCACCTAACCAGAACTTAGGTTATACAGTTTATTTTACTATTTCGAACTTTCGACCTGTGAGCATATGTTCAGGATCTAATGCATTTGGGTTGTATGATGAGCTTTTGATTACCCCATAAATTTCAATATCTTTAATGTCTTGTTTAAAAGGATTTTTTGATTTTAGTTTTTCCTTATCATTAAAAAAATCAAACTTGTCATAAGCAGTAATAAAATGTTTATTTTCAAGATACTCATTACAACTTAGTGCTAATTTTAAAGCCTCCAACAGTAGATGTTTAAGAGCTCGATTCTCACCTCGACATGCAGCAAACAACGCTATTGTGGTATTTTTACTTTCAAGCTTAGGAGGTACATCAAATGGCATTTTCTTAGCTAACCCCATCAAATATTGGCGAAAGTACTTGCTGTCATTTTTTAGGCTAAAGTATTCAAGTTTTCTTTTTCTAACTAAGCGAGAAGCCCATTGAGGTTCTTCAGCTATTTTTGCAGCCCAAGGCATACCAACCAGTACTATTGGCACTTTGGCTTCTTCACTAATAAACTTTAACCCATTTGCAATTTGTTGTCGTTCTTGTACGCTTTTAAACTCTATTAACTCCTGAAACTCATTAATGATGAGTAGCTCTACTTGAGCTTTAATTATGTCAAACTATGGTTGTATTATGTCAAACTATGGTTGCAGCGACACTTTAACCTTTAACCTAAACCATCGCGGCTTTTACATATACATCAAAGCGGTTCTTTTTAGTTTTGATTTGCATGCTTGGAGTTTTATCATTTAAAAATGGTGCGTAATCGGGGCGTTTAACCACCACACGTTTGCTGGCAAGGGGGTAGGCAAACTCGAGTAAATCATCGGCGTCGGTATCGCCACCTACTAATTCTTGGAATACGCGCATTTCTTTTTTAACCAATGCTGATTTTTCACGGTGCGGAAACATAGGATCTAAATACACTACATCGGGCACGCTGTCACATTGAGCAAGTAAGGTATGGCTTGAGCCAAATATTAAGCTCATATTTTGCTGCATCCATGGGCCAATTTCACTATCGTTATAAGCACGTTGTAAACCGTCATATAACAGCGCGGCAACCACGGGGTGGCGCTCATGCAAAATCACTTTACAGCCTAGCGAGGCTAAAACAAAACCATCACGTCCAAGCCCTGCGGTTGCATCGAGTACCACTGGCGTTGCGCCCTTATTAAGACCAACGGCTTTAGCAATTGATTGCCCTTTACCACCACCAAATTTACGCCTATGTGCAACAGCACCAGTTACAAAGTCTACGTTAATTGCACCTAGTTTAGGCTCATCAGTTTTATATAGGCTTAGTCCTTTATCATCGTAATGCAAACTAAAGCCACGGCTTTGCTCCGCCCATTGAGCAAGCCCAAAGCGTGTTTCTAACTCATTCAAATATGGCCGACACTCTTTAAACGCACACTGTATAACCACTTCACACTCCGATGATAAATTTCACCGCTATTATACCCAAACAGCAGCAATATACGAAGTTCGCAAGGTGTATAGTTTAAAACAACTCAATATCGTTATTTTCACTCTCAGATTCTGGCTGCGCTTGTTGTTTACTTAGTTGTGTTTGAGTAATTAAGTCATCACGCTGTTGAGTAGTTGTTTTTAGTTGGTGCTTAATAAACGCTAAATCATTAGTGGTTGCAACCAGCTGCTGTGATGTATGGCTAAGCTGAGTTATTTGCTCATTAAGCTGCGAAGCTGGTAAGTCATTTTGTGTTTGCATTAACGATTGGAGTTGCTCGAGCTGCTCTGTAAGCTGGCTAATCGCATTCGTTTGCATGGCGTTTTGATTTTTAAGCTGGGCAACAATATCTTTAAAAGCAAGGGTTAGCTCATTGTCGCGCATTAGTCGATATTGGTGCTGCTGTATAGTAACTACTTTTTCGTTAGTTACTTCTAAAATATGCGGAAATAAATCTTTATAGCGACCATACAGTGATGGCGTATCTATTGGCATATTTTTAATTAACAGTGAAATATTAGGGTAATTAATAATAGTACTATGACCAATATCAACAAAGCGCTCTGCATTTTTATGCTGCATGAGTAGCTCTTGCTCTAATGGGCATACGCCCGTCTCTTGGCTATAAAACACTCCCTGGTTATTTTGCCAAAAAACAACCACGACATTGAGGTGTAATGGCGTAAAAAAGCCTAAAAAGTATTCACTTAATAGTTCTAAGTTATCAGCATGGTAGCTTTGACAAACAAAGCGCATAATGCGCCCCATGTCACCGGTTTCAATCATCGCCATTTCAGCTGTTTTATTGGCCTTTGCTATATCATACTGCAGTGCTGCGCATTGCTTGCGGTACTGGTAAAGAATTTTAATACGTGCCATCAGCTCCTGTGCGTTAAAAGGCTTTAAAATGTAGTCTGCCCCGCCAACACTGAAGCCTTTAATACGTTCAGCCTGCCCTACTTTGGATGATAAAAACATCACGGGGATATCTGTTGTGGCTTTATTTTGTTTAATACTTTGGCAGACTTCATAACCAGACATTCCTGGCATTTCAACATCAAGCAAAATAATATCAGGGTTATATTTATTTGCTTGTCTTATGCCATCTTCACCATTTTTGGCATGGAGCACTTTACAAAACCCAGCTAAAGACTCTTCAATAATATGGTGCATTAATTTATCGTCATCAATTGCCAGTATTAACTTTGCCATGCGTTAGTCCCTTTTAGTACTTTGTTCAAAGCATAGTACGCTATGTTGAAACTACTAAAATTTATTCAAAATATTCTTTAACAACACTGTGTTTTAGGCAATAAAAAAGCGCCACTGGGGCGCTTTTGTAATTATATTTTAATCCGCAAAGGTCAATAGACCCTAAGCGGCAATGCCACTGTGGCGCAGTAGTGCATCTACACTTGGCTCGCGACCACGGAAGTTTTTAAACAGTGCCATTGGCTCTTCGCTGCCGCCTTTTTCAAGAATGTGCTGCATAAACGCTTGGCCAGTTTGTGGATTAAAAATTCCTTCCTCTTCAAATTTAGAATAGGCGTCTGCCGAAAGTACTTCAGCCCATTTGTACGAGTAATAACCTGCACTATAACCGCCCGCAAAAATATGACTAAAGCCATGCTGAAAACGATTAAACGCTGGCGGCTTAATGACTGAAGTACGACTGCGTACATCATCAAGCACAGCTTGAATGTTACATGGTTTGTCTGCCACGTAATCGTGGTGGATTTTAAAATCAAATAACGAGAACTCAAGTTGTCTTAACATTTGCATACCTGAGTTATAATTTTTAGCCGCAAGTAGTTTATCAAGCAACTCTTTAGGTAGTGGCTCACCGGTTTCGAAGTGACCTGAGATAAAGCTAAGCGCTTCTTCCTCGTAACACCAGTTTTCTAAAAACTGGCTTGGCAACTCAACAGCATCCCACGCTACCCCATTAATACCGGCAACGGGGGCTGCATCTACTTGGGTAAGCATATGATGAATACCGTGACCAAACTCATGAAACAGTGTGGTTACTTCATTATGGGTAAATAACGCCGGCTTATCGCCAATCGCTTTATTAAAATTACACACCAGGTAAGCAACTGGTGTTTGAAGTTCACCATTAGCGCGCACTTTACGACCCATACAGTCATCCATCCACGCACCACCACGCTTGTGATCACGCGCATACAAATCTAAGTAAAAACGACCACGTAAAGTGTTATTGCTATCGTAAATTTCAAAAAAGCGTACATCTTTATGGTAGCTATCAAAATCAGCGACTTCTTTTACAGTAATACCAAATAGGCGATTAACCGTTTCAAATAAGCCACTGAGTACTTTATTTGCTGGGAAGTACGGGCGAAGAACTTCATCTGAAATCGCGTACTTTTCTTGCTTTAGTTTTTCACTATAATAACCAAAATCCCACGCCTGCAGTTCACTAATACCATGCTTTTGCTCTGCATATTGTTGCAGCTCTTTAAGTTCTTGCTCTGCTTGTGGTTTAGACTTAGCGGCTAAGTCTTCTAAAAATGAGAATACCTGCGCGGGTGATTCTGCCATTTTTGTAGCCAACGATTTTTCAGCGTAGTTATTAAAGCCAAGTAATTGTGCTAACTCATGACGCAGTGCCAACTCTTCACTCATGATCGCAGAGTTATCAAACTCTCCCGCATTAGGGCCTTGATCGGATGCACGGGTAGAAAACGCGGTGTATGTTTCTTTGCGAAGTTCACGATTATCTGCATAGGTCATAATCGGCAAATATGAAGGGAAATCTAGGGTAAATACCCAGCCGTCTAAGTCTTTACTTTTTGCCGTATCGGCCGCTAATGCAAGCGCTGATTCTGGTAAACCAGCCAATTGGCTTTCATCGGTAATATGCTTATGCCATGCAAGCGTGGCATCCATCACATTATTACCAAATTTTGAGGCCAGCTCTGATAAACGCGCACTAATTTCACCGTAGCGTTTTTGTTGCTCAGGATTTAACGCAATACCTGAAAGCTTAAAGTCACGTAATGCGTTAGTAATGGTTTTTTGCTGGGCAGTAGTGAGTGTTTTAAATTCGTCACTGTTATAAAGTGCGTTGTAAGCCTCATACAAACCTTGGTGCTGACCAACAAAAGTAGAGTATTCAGAAATAAGCGGTAAACATTGCTCGTAGGCTTCGCGAAGTTCATCATTGTTCATTACTGAGTTCAAATGCGATACCGGTGAAAACAATCGCGATAGTTTATCGTCAGCTTCTTCAAGGGGTAATACTAAATCTTCCCATGTGTATGATTGCTTTGCTAATACATCATTAATTGCACTGCGACAGTGCTCAATACCTTTTTTTAGTGCCGGGACAACATGCTCTGGCTTTATTTTTGAAAAAGGCGGTAAACCTTCAAGCCCGATTAGGGGATTAGTATGTGCATTGGTCATAGTGATTCTCGGTTTATGCAAAATATAAAAATTTAAGTTGGGGCAAAATACGTAAATACAAGGGCAAACCTGCTTTACTAGTTAACGAGTGCGTATCTGTAAATGATCACCTAGCAGCTTGATCTGAAATAGCATATCTTTCGTTTGATGAAGGATGTTTGATAGATTTTAGCAGCCCCGAACAAGTGACTTGCTCATCGCATATGCTATCATCGGCACAGAAAAGTTAAATTAATATTTAGAGGATTAAACATGGCTCAGCATTTTGATTACATTGCAATTGGTGGCGGTAGTGGTGGTATTGCATCAGCTAACCGTGCAGCAATGCGTGGCGCAAAAGTAGCATTAATTGAAGCTAAACACATGGGTGGCACCTGCGTAAACGTAGGGTGTGTTCCTAAAAAAGTAATGTGGCATGGCGCTCAAGTTGCTGAAGCAATTAATCTTTATGCTCCTGATTACGGTTTTGATGTTGAAGTTAAAGGCTTTGACTGGTCAAAGCTAGTAGAAAGCCGTGAAGCCTATATTGGCCGCATTCACAAAGGCTATGATAATGGTTTAGCTAAAAATGGCGTAACTGTGATCAAAGGCTTTGCAAAATTTGTGGATAGTAAAACCGTTGAAGTAAATGGTGAGCATTACACTGCTGATCACATTTTAGTTGCTGTAGGCGGACGCCCTACTATTCCTAACATTCCAGGTGCTGAACACGGTATTGATTCAAACGGCTTTTTTGAGCTGAACGAACAACCTAAGCGTGTTGCCGTTGTTGGTGCCGGTTACATTGCCGTAGAAATTGCAGGTGTGCTACACAGCCTAGGGACACAAACCCATTTATTTGTTCGTAAGAGCAAGCCGCTGCGCACCTTTGACCCATACATTATCGACACACTGGTTGATATTATGGCAAAAGAAGGCCCTACTCTGCACACTGAGTGTTCGCCAAAAGAGGTGGTAAAAGAGGCTGATGGCAGCTTAACTATTCATTTTGAAAACGGTTACAGCGAAAATGTTGATCAGGTTATTTGGGCGATTGGTCGTACACCTACAACCGATAAAATTAACCTTGCTGCAGCAGGCGTAGAAGTAAACGAAAGCGGCTATGTAAAAGTAGATGAATACCAAAACACCACGGCTAAAAATGTATACGCTGTGGGTGATATTATCGAAAATGGTATTGAGCTTACACCAGTTGCTGTAAAAGCGGGTCGTACTCTATCGGAGCGTTTATTTAATAAAGAATTGCCGAACGATTTAAAAATGGACTACAGCCTAGTACCAACCGTGGTATTTAGCCATCCACCTATCGGCACCATTGGCTTAACTGAACAAGAGGCGATTTCTCAGTACGGCGAAGAAAATGTAAAAGTATATAAATCAAGCTTTGCGGCTATGTACACCGCAGTTACTCAGCATCGCCAAGCATGTAACATGATGCTTGTGTGTGCAGGCGATGATGAAAAAGTTGTGGGCTTACACGGTATCGGTTTCACCGTTGATGAAATGATTCAGGGCTTTGCTGTCGCCATGAAAATGGGCGCGACTAAAGCCGATTTTGATGCGGTTGTAGCACTTCACCCGACGGGTTCGGAAGAGTTTGTTACCATGAGATAAGCTCGAGGTTCGAGAAAATAAAAAAACCTTGCGGTTAACATCGCAAGGTTTTTTTATTTTAAATGACCAACTTTACGCGGGGTAAACCCGCTGCTAGGTAATTTCAACTCGTAGCCCGTCGCCCGCTAACCTTCGTATTTTAAGCTAAATGCTCTCGGGCTAAATATTCTAACGATTGCATTTCTTGCAGGCGACTAATACAGCGTTTAAATTCAAAGTTTAAATTGCCTTGTGTGTACAGCTCAGTAATGGGTTTTTCTGCAGAGATAATTAAGGTAACGTTACGCTCATAAAACTCATCTACCAACGCAATAAAACGCCTTGCTGCATCATCATTATTTTGTCCAAGCTGTTTTACGTTTGATAAAATCACCGTGTTATATAATCGGCTTATTTCCATGTAATCCACTTGGCTACGCGCGGTTTCACACAGTTCGCTAAATTCAAACATAACGATGCAATCAGACACCTTGCGGGTTTTGATCATCCGCCCTTCTATTTCAATTGGGGTGTCTACTTTACCGGCCTCAGGGGAGAGCTTATCAAAGTATTCAAATAGGTTTTTATCAGCTTGATCATCAAGCGGGCTGTGAAAAATTTCTGCTTGTTCCAGTGTACGTAACCGGTAATCAACACCGGAATCTACATTAACTATTTCAGTATGCTTATTCACTAAGGCAATAGCCGGTAAAAAACGAGCGCGTTGTAAGCCATTACGGTATAAATCATCAGGTATAATATTAGAGGTTGCAACTAACACAATACCACGTGCAAATAGCGCTTCCATTAAACCACCGAGCAGCATGGCATCGGTAATGTCTTGTACAAAAAACTCATCAAAACAAATTATGTCTGTTTCTGCTTTAAAAATATCGGCAACTGTTTCTAATGGGTTTGCTGTGTTGTTTAACTTTTTAAGCTCGTCGTGTACTCGGTGCATAAAACGGTGAAAATGCACTCGCATTTTTCTATCGCCCGGCAAAGCTTCGTAAAAAGTATCAACTAGGTAAGTTTTACCTCGGCCTACGCCACCCCAAAAGTACAATCCTTTTATAGGTGCGGGTTCAGCTTTATTAAAAAGCTTTGCAAAAAAGCCTTTAGATTGTGGTTTTGCTTGTGTTAAATCGTCGTATAAACGCTGTAAATGACGAACTGCATTTTCTTGTGCTGCGTCATGTACAAAGTCATCGCGTTGAAGGTCTTGCTGGTATGTTTGCCAAGGAGTCATATCTATTTACAGTTAAAACACAGTTTAATTTGTAAAGCATATTAACACGCATCAATACTCAGGGTATATTAGACTTAGTATGAATTATTATTGAACTAAATTTTTTTAGTTATTTTCGCATAGAGGTGAATTTATGGGTACATTTACATGGGTAGGTTTAGTGATAGTGGTTGCTATTGCTGCATTTTTCGTTGGTGCCTTTGTCACTAAAAAACAATTTAAACAAGATGAGTTAGAGCAACAAGCAGAGCAAGCTAAGCATTCGCTTGAGCAGTATCGTCAAGATGTTGCCGACCATTTAGCGAACACTGGTAAGTTAGTAAACAAAATGAAAGAAAACTACGACCAGTTATTAAGCCATGTTGAAGAAACCAATCAACTATTACTTGAAGACAGAAATAAAGCCCCTGCTGAACCGTTTTTCTCTAAAGAAACCACAGAGCAATTACAAGCGTCATTAAAAGAGCGTAGTTCGGATCGCTCAAACGCCGATGCTCAACCAGCTGATTATGTGTCGGGTAAATCAGGATTATTTGCTGGTGATGTGAATACTTCTAAAGCATCTTGATGAACTTTTTTTTGACCCCATAGTCTTTAGATATAACAGCTTTGTTGTTTTATCTTATTGATATACTTTTTTGAGGCTGCTTATTGCAGCCTTTTGCTTTTTAAGTGGAGTAAACCCTGACTATGAAAATGAAATTATCACTTATCAGTGCTGCTATTTTATCTACTAGCTTATTACTAAGTCCAGCCGCTTCGTTTGCTAAATTGCCGGTTGCCGTTAATGGTCAACAATTACCAACACTTGCCCCTATGCTTGAGCAAATTACCCCAGGTGTAGTGAGTATTCAGGTTTCAGGCTCTAAAGAGGTTCGCCGACGCGGTGACCCGCTCGATTTCTTTTTTGGCAACCCGCAGCCACGTAGCCAAAAGCGCCAGTTTAGTGGTTTAGGCTCAGGAGTTATTATTGATGCTGACAAAGGTTATGTCGTTACTAACAACCATGTAGTGCAAGACGCTGAAAAAATGGTGGTCACCCTTGAAGATGGCCGCGAATATGAAGCAACAAAAATTGGTAGCGATAAAGAGTCTGATATTGCGCTACTACAAATAGACGCAGATGAATTAACCGCAGTAAAGCTAGCTAACTCAGATGACTTACGTGTCGGTGATTTTGCCGTCGCAATTGGTAACCCTTTTGGTTTAAGCCACACGGTTACCTCAGGTATTGTTAGCGCATTAGGCCGCAGTGGCTTAAATATTGAGGGTTACGAAGATTTCATTCAAACCGATGCCGCGATAAACCAAGGTAACTCAGGTGGGGCTTTAGTTAATTTAAACGGTGAGCTGATTGGTATTAATACCGCTATTTTAGGTGCATCAGGCGGAAATGTGGGGATTGGCTTTGCTATTCCGTCAAATATGATGAAAAACCTAATTGATCAAATTGTAGAGCATGGTGAAGTACGCCGTGGTTCGTTAGGTATTTCAGGCCGCCCTCTTGATGCAGGCCTTGCTAAAGCACAGCAGCTTGATGTTAAACAAGGGGCTTATGTTATGCAGGTAATGGATGACACCGCAGCCAGCAAAGCCGGTATTAAAGCAGGCGATGTGATTATTAGTATTAATGGTAGTGAAATTAGTGGCTTCCATGAACTACGCAGTAAAATTGCCACCTTAGGTGAGGGTCGTGAAGTACAGTTGGGGATTTACCGTGACGGTAAAGTTAAAAATGTGGAAGTAACCCTAGATGGTGCATCAGGCATTACCGCTGCGGGCGAAGAGTTACACCCAGCATTCCAAGGTGCAACGCTTGAAAACGTGAAGAAGAACAAAATGAAAGGGATTGAGGTGACCTCTGTAGACCCTCGTTCGCCATCAGCACGGGTTGGCCTTGAAGAAGGCGATGTTATTGTGCAAGTAAACCGTCAACGAGTAGAAAGCATTCGCGACATGAACAAAATTATCGAAGATATTCAAGGTAATATTGTGTTAGGTGTGAAACGCGGACGTGAATCTATTTTTGTATTAATTCAGTAATAATACAATAAAAGTAACAGCGGCACTTGCCGCTGTTATTTTTTTTGTGCCATCATAAAGGGATTGCTCACTAACAATAAGAATACCGTGCTAAAACTTCTAAAATTTGTACTTCCTCCTCTATTTGCCGGTTTAGGCATTGCTTTTTTAGTGGTTTTTTTTAGCCCTAACATGCGCACTGCATTGCTACCTAACGTGCCGCTACCCAGTGCAATGACTGCAAGTCATTTGAGCTTTTCTGACGCAGTTAAGCGCGCAGCGCCATCGGTTGTCACCATTTTTTCAGAAAGCATTTCTAAAGAGCCACGCTATAAACGCCAAAATACGGTGCAAGAGCTTGGTTCTGGGGTGATCATGTCACCTGACGGTTATATTTTGACTAATTACCATGTGATCAATAATGCCGATCAAATACTAGTTATTCTTACTGACGGCAGACGTTTTTTTGATGTGCAACTCATTGGCTTTGATACTATTACCGACTTAGCATTATTAAAAATAAATGCCAATCACCTGCCTGTTATACCCGTTAACGATAACTACAGTTCGAGTGTAGGCGATTTAGTATTAGCCATCGGAAACCCACTTAACTTAGGGCAAACCATTACTCAGGGGATCATTAGCGCCACCGGTAAGCAAAAAATTACCGACAGTCCTTACAATAACTTACTGCAAATGGACGCTGCTATTAACGTAGGTAACTCTGGTGGTGCACTGGTAAATTCTAATGGCGATTTAGTAGGGATCACCTCTGCCCAGTTTAAAACCCGTGAAAACTTAAATATACAAGGGATCTTTTTTGCGGTGCCTTACACCTTGGCAAAAGAGGTAATGGGTAAGCTTATACGCCATGGTCGTGTTGTACGCGGCTATTTGGGCTTTGAAGGCACAGCGGTAGACAGTACAGGCAAAGAGGTCAATGATAGCTTAACGCCTGTTGCAGGCATGCGTATTACCAACCTAGACCCTTTAGGTCCTGCATGGCAGGCGGGTATAGAAGAGCAAGATATTGTGATTAAAATTGCTGGGCTTTCAGTGGCTAATCCACAAAATGTATTGAAAAAAATAGGCAGTACCGAACCGGGGAAAGAAATTGAATTTGAGCTTTACCGTAACGGTGAAATACAAAAAATAATGGTGAAAGTAGCAGAGCTCGAAACCAAGCTATAAAGCGCTTATTTATACTTTGGCATTAGACATAAAAAACGCGATAGATCATCGCGTTTTTTATGTAACCTGAACTCTGGTTAAGAGATTTACTAACGTATTGAATCAAAAAATGATATTTATGTTTATTTTTCTCTAGCCAGAGATTTCCAGTGAAAACAAGGCGAAATTACGCGTCAATAGCTAGCCTATTGCAAGTAAATTCAACGCAGTTAGCGCTGAAAATAGCTGCTTGAGATAGATTTATTATCCAGAGTTCAGGTTACGTATTAGTATAACTAATTGCTTTTGCGTTTGATGTTAGCACCTAGCGCACTGAGTTTATCTTCAATACGCTGATAGCCTCTATCTACATGATAAATACGATCAACAACCGTTTCGCCTTGAGCCACAATCCCCGTTAGAATAAGACTTGCCGATGCGCGTAAATCGGTTGCCATAACCTGCGCACCCGATAAGCTTTTTGTTTCACCACAAAAGGCCGTATTGCCTTCTAAGCGAATATTAGCGCCCATACGTTGAAGCTCAGGCACATGCATAAAACGATTTTCAAAAATAGTTTCGGTAATCGTCGCACTACCATTAGCCACCACATTTAATGCGGTAAACTGCGCTTGCATATCGGTCGGAAAACCAGGATGAGGCATAGTTTTAATATTCACCGCTTTAAGCTCTCGGCCTCGCATGTCTAGGTAAATACTGTCATCGTGCACTTCTAATAATGCATTGGTTGCACGTAGTTTTTCTATTACTGGCTCTAACGAATGGAAGTCGGTCATTTTACACAGAACTTCACCGCCAGCCATCGCTGCAGCCACTAAAAAGGTACCCGTTTCAATGCGATCCGGTAATATGCGGTGTTCACAACCTGATAAACGCTCAACCCCTTCAATCTCAATACGGCTTGAGCCCGCACCAGTGATTTTAGCACCCATAGCAATTAAGCAATTGGCTAAATCGATAATTTCTGGCTCGCGCGCAGCATTTTCTAATACTGTTTTACCCTCGGCGAGCGTTGCCGCCATGAGTAAGTTTTCAGTGGCACCTACGCTGATCATTTCCATGAAAACTTCAGCGCCTTTTAAGCGACCATCTACTTTGGCATTAATATAACCGTTTTCAACGGTTATTTGAGCGCCCATACGCTCTAAGCCTTGAATATGAATATCAACCGGGCGCGCACCAATAGCACAGCCACCAGGTAAGGATACTTGTGCCTCACCAAATCGAGCGACTAAAGGGCCAAGTGCAAGCACTGACGCACGCATTTGCTTTACTAAGTCATAAGGCGCTAACGTGCTATTTACCGTTGCACCATCAATAATGAGTGAATCGCCCTGCCACTGAACATCAGCGCCTAACGTTTTTAATAAGGCTTCGGTTGTAATGATATCGCGAAGATGTGGTACGTTAGTAAAAGTACTTTTGCCATCAGCTAATAAAGCTGCAAATAGAATCGGAAGAGCTGCGTTTTTAGCGCCAGAAATAGTTACTTCACCAGCCAGTGAAGTGCCACCTTGAATTACAAATTGATCCATCTAAGGGGCCTTATTTATTGCGGTAAAATGAATTTTTGCTCACGTTTCCACTCTGTCGGAGTAAAAGCGCGGATAGAAACAGCATGAATGGTACCGTCTGAAATAGTGTTCATTAATGGCCCATATACTAGCTGTTGCTTTTTAACACGACTTAATCCGTCAAAGCATTCACCGACAGCGATTACTTCATAATGACTGCCATTGGCTTTTACATGTACTTCAGCTAACTGAAGTTCGTCGCGTAATAATGTTTCGACTTGACTCGTTTCCATAACTCTCACTCAAATAGGGTTGTAACCTGGCCTAACTGCATAAGGTTTTGCAGTTGTTCAGGTGGGTTTTGCAATTCAAGGCGAATGCCTTGTTGCTTAAATTCTGTAAAAGAGTGAATTAACCAAGCTAAGCCGGCTGTGTCAACCCTTGTCACCTCACTTAGGTCAAAATAAAGGGTTTTATGCTCAGTTTGTCGCTTAGTGTTCAGAAGCCGTTCATTGCCAATTGAATTATGAGTCAATTCACCACTGACTCGTAGATGCTGTTCATCGACTTGGCTGATTGCCAATTTAGTCATTTGTGTCACTGCCTCTAAACTGAACCGGTAACTTACTTTTTTGCTCTAACAGGTCGCTAACGTGGTCAATACCTTGTTGGCGTAAAATGCCCTGAAGCTCACTTTGTTTTGCATCAAGTAAGCTAATGCCTTCAGCAATCATATCGTAAGCGCGCCATTCGCCACTTCTATCTTCACGTACTTTAAAATCAATTTTAATATCAGGCTTACCGGCTTCTACAATTTTGGTTTTTACCACCACCACATCTTTGCCTTTAAAAGGCTGCTCGGCAGCAAATTCAACTTGTTGATTAGTATACTGGGTAAAAACGCCAGCATAAGTGGCAACAAGGTACTCTCTAAACGCGCCAATAAAACGCTGAATATCTTCAATTGCTTTTGCTTTTTCTGCTTTGTTGGTAATGGCGCGTACCTTAGATACTTCGCTACCTAACACTCTCAGTGCAGCATATTTGTAGTCAATGTAGGGCATCAGTTCTTCTTCAACGATGACCCGTAAATGCTCTTTGTTAGTGGTTATTAACGGCTGGTCTTTGGTAATACGCTCAAAGGTATTATCAGCAACCTGACGTACCATTTTATTAGGATCAGTCAATTTCACTTCACCGGCATGTACACTTTGTACTAGCGTGACAGTTACTAATGCGATACTTGCTAAAAATGTTTTCAACATAATAATTACTCACTACCTTGGTTGAATAAAAACTGGCCTATTAATTCTTCTAGTACCAATGCTGACTTGGTATCTGTAATAGAATCGCCGTTGGCTAATGCTTTACTTTGAACACCAAATAAATCGTCAATGGCTTGATCTTGTTCGCTGTTCGCTACATCTTCGCCTAAACATCGCTGTTTAGCTGAATCTGATGCGATAACGGGGTTAATTCCTAAATATTGTTCACCTAAAATACCCGAGGTTAAAATTGAGATAGAACTAGTGTCTGAAAAACGACACAAATACTGCGCATCAATGCTCATATTTACTACTGGTAAAAACTCTTGTGGATGCACATAAATTGACTCTACACGACCAATAACAACGCCGCCCACCTTAATGGGTGCACGTGTTTTTAATGATCCTATATTTTCAAACTTGGCGTTCAATGTGTAGGTTTCACCTGAGCCGCTAATACCCGAATTAGCCACTTTGAGCGCCAGCATTGAAAATGCCAAAATGCCCAATGCTACAAAAAAACCAACTAAAATTTCTAATTTCCGTGAATTCATTATTTAATACCCTATTAGCTGGTAAACATTACCGCTGTCAAAATAAAGTCAAAACCTAATACCGCTAGTGATGAGTGCACCACTGTCTCTGTTGTTGCCTTGCTGATCCCCTCTGATGTGGGAACACAGTCATACCCTTTGTAAAGCGCAATCCAGGTAACAACAATCGCAAATACGATACTTTTAATTAAACCGTTTAGTATGTCTTTTTCAAACGACACCTGAGATTGCATAATTGACCAGAAACTTCCCGTATCAACGCCTAGCCAATCAACCCCCACTAAATGAGCACCAATAATAGCTACAGCAGAAAAAATAAGTGCCAACATTGGCATACTAATCAAACCAGCCCAAAACCGCGGCGCTATAATTCGTCTAAGCGGGTCAATGGCCATCATCTCAAGCGACGATAATTGCTCGGTGGCTTTCATTAAGCCGATTTCAGCAGTCAACGCACTACCAGCCCTGCCTGCAAATAATAACGCAGTAACTACCGGTCCAAGCTCACGTAACAAGCTAAGTGCCACTAAAGGGCCTAGGCTGTCTTCAGCGCCATAATCAACTAAAACGGTATAACCTTGCAGCGCTAGAACCATGCCGATAAATAATCCCGACACAACAATAATCAACAGCGATTGTGAACCAACCATGTAAAGTTGGCGCACGAGTAAAGGTGTGCCTTTTTTAAAATTGGGTACATGCCATAACGCACTTGCCAGCATTTGGGTTGAACGCCCCAGTGCAGCAAATCGGCCCAGCGTTTTGTGGCCTATTTTTTGTAGTAAATCCAACATTACTGCTGCTCTCCTAACAGTTCATCTGCATAGGTTTGTGCTGGATAATGAAATGGCACTGGACCATCTGATAACCCTTTTAAAAACTGTTGAACAAGTGGTGATTCGTGCTCTCGCATCTGCTCTGGTGTACCACTGCCAATAACGCCTTGATCAGCAATAATAATAACGTGGTCGGCAATACTCATTACTTCAGTCACATCGTGCGTGACAATTAAAGAAGATAAGCCAAGTACTTCGTTTAAAGATTTGATCAGCTTAACTAAAACCCCCATTGAAATAGGGTCTTGTCCTGCAAAAGGCTCATCATACATAATAAGTTCAGGATCAAGCGCTATAGAGCGAGCCAAAGCTGCACGACGTGCCATACCGCCAGATAACTCTGAAGGCATTAAATCTTTAGCACCACGTAAGCCAACAGCTTGTAATTTCATTAATACCACTAAACGGATTAAATCTTCACTGAGTTGCGTGTGCTCTCGAATGGGGAATGCAATGTTATCGAACACCGACATATCAGTAAATAAGGCACCGCTTTGAAATAACATACTCATGCGTTTACGTGCCGCGTAGAGTTCTTTGCGCGACATAGCGACAATGCTGTCGTTTTTAAATAAAATATCACCGGAGTCTGGTTTAAGCTGGCCACCTATTAGGCGTAGCATCGTGGTTTTGCCAATTCCGCTTGGCCCCATAATGGCAGTAATTTTACCCTCAGGTACGTCAAAGCTCATATTTTTATATATGACCCTATCGCCTCTAGAAAAGGTAACATCCTTGACTTCTACTATTGATTGCGACAAGTCGCTCTCCATAACAATACTCTCTCATATTTCTATTTTAAGGGTTTTTTAACCAATATGGAAAAAACAATTCGTAAGATTTTGTAATAGTGTCGCAAAAACAGTTATAAGATTGATTCAAGCAGCCTTAACTTTGGCTTAAAATTTCATATAAAAAGCGCCATAGAATACTTAAAATAACCGCCTAATGTATTACACCTTATTCTTTTATTTATACTTTTATGGTGGCTTTTGTTACTATTCGCGCTATCTGAATTTACATTAATTGGCTTATCACAATGGTTACCTCGTTTGTCATTTTAATTCTTGGTTTTGCGGCTCTCGTATGGAGTGCAGACAGGTTTGTTTATGGTGCAGCAGCACTGGCTAAAAACTTTGGCGTGCCAACGCTAATTGTAGGTTTAACCGTGGTAGCTATGGGCTCTTCAGCGCCTGAAATGATGGTATCGGCTTCAGCAGCTTTGGCAAATAAAACCGATACTGCCGTGGGTAATGCAGTTGGTTCAAACATCACTAACATCTTATTAGTTTTAGGTATTACCGCCCTTTTAAGACCCTTATCAGTATCTTCAAGTACGTTAAAACGTGAAATTCCACTGGTACTACTGGTCTCCATTGCAACTTGGTATATTTTTTCAGATAACTATTTTTCATTTTTTGAAGGTGCAGCCTTATTATCTGGCTTTGTTGTTTTTATTGGCGGACTTATTTTTGTCTCACTGCGAGCTAAAAACCAAGACGATCCGTTTGTGAGCGAAGCCTGTGACGAAGTACCTGACAACGTACCAACCAAAAAAGCTGTTTTTTGGCTGGTAGTGGGTATGATTTTACTGCCGGTTAGTTCACACTTTTTAGTTGGCTCAGCCGTTGATATCGCAAAATATTTTGGCTTAAGTGACTTAGTGATTGGTTTGACCATTATTGCTATAGGCACCAGCTTACCTGAACTTGCAGCTTCAATTGCAGGTGTACTTAAAAATGAAGATGACTTAGCGCTGGGTAACATAGTTGGTTCGAATATTTTTAATATTTTAGCGGTATTACCGCTGGCAGGATTAATTAATCCATCGGTTATCGATACTTCGGTTGCTAACCGTGATGTTATTATTATGATTGGCGCAACCTTGGCGCTAATTGCTATGTCATTGAACTTTAGAGGTCAAAGACGTATCAATAGAATAGAAGGTGGCTTGCTCATCGTCGCATTTATGATTTACCAAGGTTATATTTTTAGTCAAGTAGGATAGCCCATGTCAACGCTAAACTTTATTCAACAAGGGTTACGTGTTCTAGAGATTGAACGCCAAGCACTCAGCGATATTACACAATACGTTAATGAAAGCTTTAACCAAGCCTGTCAATTAATGTTTGACTGCTCAGGTCGTATTATTGTTATTGGCATGGGTAAATCAGGCCATATTGGTAACAAAATAGCCGCCACTCTTGCCAGTACCGGCAGCCCCGCATTTTTTGTTCACCCGGGTGAAGCAAGCCATGGTGATTTAGGAATGATCACAGCAAATGACGTGGTTATCCTCATTTCAAACTCTGGTGAAACCAGCGAAGTACTTAATATTATTCCAGTATTAAAGCGCATTGGTGCCAAAATGATTGCCATGACAGGCAACCAAGGCTCAACCATGGCAACATTGGCAAATGTGCATGTGTGTATTAAAGTTGAACAAGAAGCCTGCTCATTGGGCTTAGCACCTACTGCAAGTACCACTGCCACACTCGCTATGGGTGATGCCATGGCGGTGGCATTATTAGAAGCACGCGGCTTTACTGCTGATGATTTTGCACTATCGCACCCTGGTGGTAGCTTAGGCAAGCGATTACTCTTAACTCTTAAAGATGTTATGCACAGTGGTGCTGATACACCTATCATTAACGAGACGCAAACGATTAAAGATGCCTTAATTGAAATGTCGGCCAAAGGACTCGGCATGACCGCTATTGTTGATAGTGACCAGCAATTATCAGGCCTGTTTACCGATGGCGATTTACGCCGTATTTTAGAGCAACGTATTGACATTCATAGCACTGAAATTAATGTTGTGATGACCAAGTCGTGTACTACAGCCACCCAAGAGATGCTCGCGGCTGAAGCGTTAAATATTATGGAACAAAAACGTATTAATGGTTTAATTGTAATTAATGAGCATAATCAACCGATTGGCGCACTAAATATGCAAGACTTACTTAAAGCGGGAGTGCTATAAATGCAATTTGAAGATCTCTATCAACCGCTAAGTGATGATGCAAAGGCGCGCGCAAAAAAAGTAAAGCTATTAATTTGTGATATTGATGGTGTATTTTCTGATGGCCGTATTTACCTTGGAAACCAAGGTGAAGAACTCAAAGCATTTAACACCAAAGACGGATTTGGTATCAAAGCCCTGATTAACAGCGGTTTTGAAGTCGCCGTAATCACTGGGCGCCATTCTCATATAGTGCAGCAACGTATGAGCAGTTTAACCGTACAACATATATATCAAGGCCAAGAAGACAAGCTTATAGCCTATCAAGAATTAAAACAAAAATTAGCGCTTAGCGATGAGCAAATTGCTTATATAGGTGATGATGGCCCAGACATGCCAGTAATGGAGCAAGTCGGTTTTGCGGTTGCCGTAAACGATGCTCATCCACTTATTAAACGTTTATCACATTATGTAACCCAACTGCCCGGCGGTTTTGGTGCGGTAAGAGAGCTGACAGACTTACTTATGCTCGAAAATAACAAGCCACTAACTAGCCAAGGAACGAGTTCATGAATGTAGCGCGCATTATACTGAGCGTTTTATTCATAAGCTGTATGGTTTGGCTCTGGTATCCTTATTTTACTAAGGTTGATATTACTGCAAGCGAAGAAACACAAGTTATTGCTAAGCCTGATTATACCGCTATTGAGCTAAAACAAACGGCTTATAATGAACAAGGTAAAGTGAGCCATAAGGTAACTGCGGTAAAAATGGAGTTGTATCAACAACTCGGTTTTACCTTTTTTGAAAAGCCTATATTCACTTTATACAACGAGCAGCAAACATGGCGTATTAACGCCGATGAAGCCACCCTCTACGACGACCGTCAACTGGTGTTAGAGGGTAATGTAACCGCTCAAAACTTAGTAGATAACGCCATGATCGATACGATCAACGCCCAGACCATCAATGTTGATATAAAACTATTAACCATGCAATCACAGCAGCCTGTCGTTATTACAGGACCTAATTTAAAAATCACAGGTAAAGGCCTTGAGGCCGATTTAAAAACCGAGGTGATTAAACTTATTAACCATACGCGAACCCTATATTATGACCAATAACCTATTTAAAATTTTAATTTTTCCCTCACTATTAATTGCTTTTAACAGTAATGGCGCTGAACCTGCTGAAGCCCCCGCTGCTAATCAAATTTCAATTAGTGCAGATAAGCAAGAAGGTCAATTAAAAGAAAACGTAGGCATTTTTGAGAAAAATGTTGAAATTATTCATGGTAATCGCCGTATCACAGCTGACCGTTTAGAAGTGCATAAACGCGATGAGCTAGGCGATAACAAACAGTTATTAATTGCCACAGGCAGCCCTGCATATTTTGAAGAAACCCAAGCTGATGGCACCATAATGAGCGCCAGTGCTAATGAAGTGCGTTACGATGTGTCGCTGCGTTTTTTAACCTTAATCGGCGATGCAAGCATTGCTCAAGCAGGTCAACAAATAACAGCTAAAAGTATCACTTACGATATCGAGCAGCAGTTAATTAGCGCAGAAAAAGACGAAAACTCAACAGACCGTGTACACACTATTTTAGTGCCTGTTGAAAATAAAAAAGAAGATGATAAAGGCCAACCATGAGCACATTAAAAGCAGAGCTATTAGCTAAAAGCTATAAAGGTCGTGAAGTTGTAAAAAACGTTGGCCTAGAGGTTGAAGCTGGCAGTATTGTGGGGTTACTTGGCCCTAATGGTGCAGGTAAAACCACCACCTTTTATATGATTGTAGGCCTTGTCCCTAGCGATAAAGGCAAAATATCAATTGATGATAAAGATATTACTTTATTACCGATGCACAGCCGAGCGCGTTTAGGGATTGGTTATTTACCGCAAGAGTCGTCTATTTTTAGAAAGCTGACTGTTTATCAAAACTTAATGGCTATCTTAGAAACACGTAAAGAATTAAATAAACAACAACGCGAAGATACCTTAAATAATTTACTTGATGAATTTAGCATTCAGCATATCCGCGATAGTCAAGGTATGGCTTTATCAGGTGGTGAACGTCGCCGCGTTGAAATTGCTCGCGCGTTAGCAGCAAACCCTAAATTTATCCTTTTAGACGAACCCTTTGCGGGGGTTGATCCTATCTCAGTATTAGATATTAAAAAGATTATAGAGCATCTTAAAAACCGAGGAATTGGCGTACTTATCACAGATCACAACGTACGCGAAACTCTTGATGTTTGTGAAAAAGCCTACATAGTTTCTCATGGAGAGTTAATTGCATCAGGCACTCCAGAATATGTATTAAACGATAAAACAGTACGCGATGTTTATTTAGGCGAGCAGTTCAAGCTCTAATATGTGTGTTATTACACTAAGCATCTGCTAATATTAATTATAATAATTTAAAAGGATTGTTAGAGATACATGAGGCAATCATTACAGCTGCGCATGGGCCAGCAACTTACAATGACTCCACAGTTGCAACAAGCAATTCGCTTATTGCAACTCAGTACATTGGATCTCCAGCAAGAAATTCAAGAAGCGCTCGATAGCAACCCCTTGCTTGAAGTTGAAGAACACGATTACAGCGAAGACACTGCAGGTAAAAACGAACAAAAAGCCGATAACGATGACATAACGCTAAGTGCCTCAGCTGACGATAAACCTAGCGAGTATGAGCAAGATAGCGGCGAAGCAATGACCAAAGACACTATTAGCGATGATATGGCTATGGATGTTACTTGGGATGAATATATGAGCGCTGCGCCTGCCTCTTCATCGGGCCCAATGCCAGAAGATGAATCTATTTATCAAGGCTCTTCGACTGAAACGCTGCATGAGTATTTAATGTGGCAACTTCAACTGACGCCGTTTAGTCCTACCGATGAAGCGATAGCTATTGCAATTGTAGAAGCTGTAGACGACTCAGGGATTCTAACCCTTAGCTGTGAAGAAATATTAGAAAGCTTTAACCAAGAAAACGACGGCGAAGATGAAGTTGAACTTGACGAAATAGAAGCGGTACTAAAGCGTATTCAACTATTTGATCCAGTGGGAATAGCCGCGCGTAGTTTACAAGAGTGCTTGTGTATTCAGCTAAATCAATTTGATAAAGACACACCTTTTTTAAACGAAACAAAAATGATCTTAACCGATCATATTGATTTACTTGCTGCACGTGACTATCGCACGTTAATGAAAAAAACAAAGCTTAAAGAAGATGAGCTAAAAGAAATCATGACGTTGATTCATACGCTCAGCCCAAAACCGGCAGACACTATTGTCAGAGAAGAGTCTGAATACGTTATTCCTGATGTGTCGGTTAAAAAAGTTAAAGGTCGTTGGGTAGTTGAATTAAACCCAGATAGCATGCCTAAGATCAGAGTAAATAGCCAATATGCAGCTATGTCGCGTACGGTTAAATCAAGTGGTGATAGCCAGTTTATTCGCTCGCACTTACAAGAGGCTAAATGGTTTATAAAAAGCTTAGAAAGTAGAAATGACACGCTACTTAAAGTAACCAACTGTATTGTGCAGCAGCAACAGGCCTTTTTTGAACACGGTCCTGAGGCTATGAAGCCTATGGTGCTTAACGATGTGGCTGAAATGGTGGAAATGCATGAGTCGACTATATCGCGTGTTACTACGCAAAAATACATGCATACACCACGTGGCATTTTTGAGCTTAAATATTTCTTTTCAAGCCATGTAAGTACTGAAAATGGTGGCGAATGTTCATCAACAGCAATACGTGCATTAATTAAAAAATTAATCGCTGCAGAAAACTCAGCTAAACCATTGAGTGATAGTAAAATTGCAGATATATTGGCAGAGCAAGGAATTAAAGTAGCGAGGAGAACCATTGCAAAATATCGCGAATCTCTAGCTATTCCCCCGTCTAATCAACGTAAAAGTTTGATTTAAGGCGTACAACAAAGAGGAAAATGTTTATGCAACTGAATTTAACTGGTCGCCATGTAGATATTACCGACTCGCTTAGAGACTACGTAAATAGTAAATTTTCGAAGTTACAGAGGCACACTGATCACATAACGAATGTGCACGTTATTCTCGATGTAGAAAAACTAAACCAAAAAGCTGAAGCAACCGTTCATGTTAGTGGCGCTGAGATTTTTGCCTCTACTGAGCATCAAGATATGTATGCCGCTATAGACTCGCTCATTGACAAGCTAGATCGTCAAGTAATTAAACACAAAGAGAAACTTGCTCGACACTAACACTATGAAACTAAGCTCACTTATCTGTCAGGACTGCAGTAAAGCTGCGGTCCTTTTTAATAGTAAAAAAAGAATTTTAGAATTTATCAGTGAATTGGCTCACAATAAGCTGCCCTATTTAACACAACAAGATATTCTTAATGCATTAACTGCAAGAGAAAAGCTAGGAAGTACAGGCATTGGTCGAGGCATTGCTATTCCACATGGTCGCATGAGTGGTGCTCAAGAGCCCCTAGCTTTGATTTTAGTGAGCGAAACAGCTATTAATTTTGATGCGATTGATAACCGACCGGTTGACATTTTTGTCGCGTTAATTGTTCCCGATGGCGATAATCAGCAGCATTTGAAGACGCTAGCCACGATTGCTGATAAGCTCAATGATAAAGAATTTTGTAAACAGTTACGCGCCGCCAAATCGGATAGCGAACTGTATCAGGTTATCGTCAGTCAATCGTAGTAATAAAGAAAGGTGATAAATGGAATTAATAATTATAAGCGGTCGTTCAGGGTCAGGTAAATCTGTGGCGTTACGCGTTGTGGAAGACTTAGGTTATTATTGTGTAGACAATATTCCTCTTAATTTATTACCATCATTAGTGCGCAGTGTTTCCGACAGTTATAATAAAATTGCCGTGAGTGTTGATGTACGTAACCTACCTAAAGAGCAACAGCAGTTTAATGAAATCATTGAATATTTACCTGGTTTTACTAAACCAACGGTATTTTATTTAGACAGTGACGATCAAACATTAATAAAACGTTTTTCAGAAACGCGACGTCTCCACCCTTTATCTATTGATTCTTTGCCGCTTGATTTAGCCATAAAAAAAGAAAAACAACTACTTGATGTATTGATTAACCGTGCTGATTATATGATTGATACCACAGATTTAAGTGTGCATCAGCTTGCTGAGTCTATTCGTGAAAAAATACTCGGAAAAAAAGATAAACAACTGATCATTACCTTTGAGTCATTTGGTTTTAAACACGGCATCCCTAAAGAAGCAGATTACGTATTTGATGCCCGCTTTTTACCAAACCCACATTGGGAGCCTGAGCTTAAGCCACTTACAGGGCTGGACCAACCAGTAAAAGACTACCTAGCAAGTCACAGTATAGTGCAAAAATTTACATGGCAAATTCAAACATTTGTGCAAACATGGCTGCCGCATTTAGAACGAAATAACCGCAGCTACTTAACCATTGCAATTGGCTGTACCGGTGGGCAACACCGCTCTGTTTATTTAGCGCAAACCATTGGCGAAAGCTTTGCAATGAGCCATCCTAATGTAAAAATTCGCCACCGAGAACAAGAATAATACCGAGTGAGAACATGCAATGCGCTTAGAAAATACATTTTTAATAAAAAACAAATTAGGATTACACGCTAGAGCGGCGACAGTATTAGCTCAGCTTTCTGTGCAATTTGATGCCACAATCACTTTATTTCAAGATGACAAACAAGCCGCTGGCGATAGCGTGCTGGCACTTATGTTACTCGAAAGCAGCCAAGGCAAAGAAGTTAAGGTGGTATGCGAAGGCCCCGACGCTGAGCCTGCACTTAGCGCAATAGGTGAGCTCATCGACCAACGATTTAATGAGCAAGAATAAAAAAGTTCATTATTAACTCATCATCCTAAGCTTAGGTTAATAGTGGTTGAGGTAGTTTGCTCACATAAAGTAAGATAAACTAAAATTGAATAGCATTTATACCCTTCCAGCATGTAATACAATTTAATTAAGGACGCCAATGCCTGAAGCTTTAGAACAAGATATTCCACTACAACAACTAAAACAGGTGACTAAGTCACTAAATAGTGGTCAATTTGTTCAAGTTAGACGCATGCTGGCAAAGACGGCGCCTTGTGATACCGCACTTCTTTTAGAATCATCCCCGCATAAAATTCGCCGTATGCTCTGGCAGCTTGTTGATCCTGATGTACAAGGTGATGTGCTTGAAGAGCTGTCTGAAGATGTACGTTTGGGCATTATTGCGCAAATGGCACCCGAGCACATTGCTGCCGCAACCGAAGACATGGGCCATGATGACTTAGGGGAAGTACTACGTAGCCTACCTGACACCGTTTATAAAGACGTTGTTAGCGCTATGGATATTCAAGATAGAGAACGTGCAACGCAGGCTTTATCGTATCAAGAGCGCTCTGCTGGCGCATTGATGAATATAGATACCGTTACTATTCGCCCCGATGTGACTCTAGATGTGGTACTGCGTTATATTCGCTTACGCGGCGAATTACCTGAGGGTACAGATGACTTATATGTGGTTGATGAAAATAACTGCTTTTTAGGCGCCCTATCGCTGAGTACTTTATTAACTAATCCCCCTGAAAAAATTGTTCATGAGTTAATGGATGAAGACTGTGAGTCTATTCCTATTTCAATGGATGAGAGCGAAGTTGCACAATTGTTTGAGCGTCATAACTGGATATCGGCACCGGTTGTTGATGACAACGCACACTTGCTTGGGCGGATCACCATTGATGATATCGTTGATGTTATTCGTGAAGACGCTGAGCACAGTTTACTGGGTTTAGCGGGTTTAGATGATGAAGAAGATACCTTTGCACCTGTGTTGAAAAGCTCTAAAAAGCGCTCAATTTGGCTGGGTGTAAACTTACTAACTGCATTGCTGGCTGCAATTGTGGCGAGCTTTTTTGAAAACACCTTAGCTATATTACCAATTCTTGCTGTGCTCAATGGCATTGTCCCGTCAATGGGTGGGGTTGCAGGCAGCCAAACCTTAACTTTGGTTATTCGCGGTATCGCGGTGGGTCATATCAACCAAACTAACCAACGTTTTTTATTATTAAAAGAACTCGCTATCGGTGCGATTAACGGTATGGTTTGGTCTATCCTAATTGCCGGTGTTGTTGCGCTTTGGCAATGGGATTTCAAACTCGGTGGTGTTTTAGCGTTTGCTATGTTTATGAATTTAGTTGCAGCAGGTATTGCGGGTGCTAGTATCCCACTATTGCTTAAAAAAATGAAAATAGATCCAGCACTTGCAGGCAGTGTGGTACTAACCACGGTAACTGATATTGTTGGTATATTTGCCTTCTTAGGTACTGCGACTTGGTTATTGATTTAATCTTTTTATAAACGTTTTTAAACAAAAACACCGCATCAATACGCGGTGTTTTTGTTTAAGCCGATAGTTACTTTACATAAGTTAAGGCTACTTAGCGCGCTGGCGATTACCACCTACCTTAGGTTTAGTGTTGGCTTTTTTAAACTGGCTAAAGCCAGTATGACGAGTAAGCGCAGGACGACCGCCCTTGTTACCTTTTCCGCCTTTGGTTTGTCTTTCATCTCGTCCTTCTTCAGGGACTAAACAGTTAGGTCCTTTACCAATAAGCTTGGCTTTGCCCATGTTACGCAGGGCTTCGCGGACCATTGGCCAACCGGCAGGATCGTGATAGCGTAAAATTGCTTTATGCAAACGACGTTGACGCGCTCCCTTAGGCACAGCAACTTGCTCAGTATTATTTTTAATATTACGAAGCGAGTTCATTTCTGTGTGGTAAATGGTGGTTGCGTTGGCCATCGGTGATGGATAAAAATTTTGTACCTGATCAAGCTTAAAATCATTCGATTTCAACCATAAAGCCATGTTTACCATGTCTTCATCTTTAGTCCCCGGGTGAGCAGAAATAAAGTATGGAATTAAATACTGCTTTTTACCCGCTTCTTTTGAGTACTTATCAAATAACGCTTTAAATTCATCATAGGCGCCCATACCTGGTTTCATCATTTTTGATAATGGGCCATCTTCTGTGTGTTCAGGTGCTATTTTTAAATATCCACCAACATGATGGGTTACTAGCTCTTTAACGTAACGAGGATCACGTACTGCAAGGTCATAACGCACGCCCGAAGCAATTAAGATCTTTTTGATCCCTTTAACCTCACGCGCCTTTTTATATAAGTCGATAGTGGGTGTGTGATCGGTATCCATATGCTTACAAATATCAGGATACACACACGACAAGCGACGGCACGTACTCTCTGCTTTTTTACTGGTACAACGCAGTTTGTACATATTTGCAGTTGGCCCACCTAAATCAGAGATAACCCCAGTAAAGCCCGGCACTTTATCTCTAATTTGTTCAATTTCTTCGATAATCGATTCTTGAGAACGGCTTTGTATTATGCGCCCCTCATGCTCGGTAATAGAACAAAACGAACAGCCGCCAAAACAGCCGCGCATAATATTTACCGACGTTTTAATCATATCGTAAGCAGGGATTTTATTATCGCCATAACTTGGATGTGGAATACGCTGGTAAGGTAAACCAAACACGTCATCCATTTCCTGAGTTTCAAGCGGATAAGCCGGCGGATTCACCCAAATAGAACGATCGCCATGACGCTGAAATAACGCCCTTGCACAACCTGGGTTGGTTTCTTGATGTAAAATACGTGATGCATGGGCATACAAAGGCTTATTAACGCTAACCTGCTCAAATGCCGGCAGTTTAACGTAAGTTTTTTCCCACGGCTTAGGACGAGCAGGCTGGATGGTAATTGGTTTTGCAGCTTCTGCTTGTAAATCGATGCCGGCTTGCTTAAATTCTGATTTAGCACAACCCACATCATCCGCCCCATAAGGATTAGGAATAGGGTCTATTTTACCAATTTTATCAATGGCTGTTGAATCACTGCCGCGCCAACCGGGTAAAGGCTCTTTACGAATAACCGCCGTGCCTCTCACATCTTGTATGGTATCCATGGTTTCACCCGCAGCGATACGGTGCGCTACTTCAACCAATGGACGTTCGGCATTACCATAAATTAAAATATCACCCTTAGCGTCAAACAATACACTACGGCGTACTTTTTCTTGCCAGTAATCATAATGAGCAATACGGCGCAGGCTAGCTTCAATGCCCCCTAACACTAATGGCACATCTTTGTAGGCTTCACGACAGCGTTGTGAATAAATGATCACTGCGCGATCTGGGCGTTTACCGCCGACATTTCCTGGTGTGTATGCGTCATCATGGCGCATTCGTTTTTCAGCGGTGTAACGATTGATCATCGAGTCCATATTACCGGCTGTAATACCAAAAAATAAGTTAGGCTTACCCAATGCCATAAACGCATCTTTAGAGTTCCAATCTGGTTGAGCAATAATGCCCACTCTAAAACCTTGCGCTTCTAGCACTCGGCCAATTACGGCCATCCCAAAACTAGGATGGTCTACATAAGCATCACCGCTAATAATAATAATATCGCAGCTATCCCAGCCAAGCGCGTCCATTTCTTCGCGTGTTGTTGGTAAAAATGGAGCTGTGCCATAACACTCAGCCCAATACTTGGGGTATGAGAATAAGGCGCGTTCAGCTTTTAATGTGCTCATAAAATTGGCCGTTCAATAACAAAAGGCGCGAATTATACCCTATCGACATCCCCGTTGATATAGCACAAAATGAAAGCGCTGATTAAAAATTGTTTACCTTTATTGCATTACTAAAACTAATAAATCATCTAAACTTATTACGGCTAATGTCTGCTTTTGGAATAATACAAGGTAGATAAAATAGATCAAAAGCAACCGCGACTTCGTTAAACTATTAAATAATTAATAATTGATAGACGCTGTAAATTAAAATAGATGAGGAATACCTATTAAACTACTTAAAAAAATAATGCAGTTTTCAATCATTTTACTCCTGGTTTTTGTTGTCGTTGGATTATTGTTACCACAAAATTATCATGTGCAAAAAAGTATAAAGATTAACGCACGCGCTCCCGTAATAAAGTCATTAGTTGAGGACTTTACCCAGTGGTATAAATGGTCACCCTGGCAACAAATAGACCCTAATATTAAGTTTAATATTGGAGAACCGAGCTCTGGCGCAGGAGCCTACCAATCTTGGGAAGGTAAATGGGGCAAAGGCGAAATGACAATATCGTCATTAAGCGATAATGAAGTTGTATTTAGTGTGTTATTTAATCAAGAGCATATTATCACTAGCAAATTGCTATTTAGCCCGCACACAAAAACCGTCACGTGGCATATAGAAGGACAAGCAACGATGCCGCTTATTTCTGGGTACGTTGCTATATTTGCTGAAAATATATTAGGTAATATAGTGACCCTAGGGCTAAATAACTTAAAAACGGTCGCTCAACTCAGTGATGCACAAGCAATAATGGAAAGCCATGACAGTCAAAACCGCACAAGCCAGGATTAAACTTGCCAATATTATTGAGTCACTGCTAGGTTACTCGGTCACAAAAGTGAGTAATACGCCTGCCATTGATGAAAAAACCTATAATCCTCAAGGTAAAGCCAAATCGCTTTATAGTATTAATAGCGAGCATTCAATTTTAGCGCGTGCTCAAAAAAGACAAGACTTACTACTGATTAAACAGCAACAAAATATTGAGACTATTTTAGCCTTAGCAATGGAGTTTTGTCCTGATGTTGCTTGCGCCAAACAGCCCGATGCTGATTGGGTAGAGCACTTTATAGCCTTATGTGAAGATACCTCAAATCAATCTATGCAAGTGTTGTGGGCAAAAATTTTTACTGGCGAAACCATTAGCCCAGGTACTTTTTCTATTAAAAGTTTACAAACACTCAAGCACATGACCCAGCGCGAAGCCGATTCATTAAGAAAGTGCGTGTCTATTTCTGGGTATAACGAAAAGGATAGCAGCCACCTAATATTCTTGGGGTATTACAAAAAACCCTCGTTATTTGATTTACTAGGTAAAGGCAATAAAGTGTCATTAAGCATAGGTAAAAGCGGCGTGAGCTTTCCAGACGTACTAACTTTAATGGATTTAAACTTGCTGTATCGTAAAGAAATAGAGTCAGCGGCATTAAAAGTAGGACAAGAGTTCACCCTATCCTTTTTATCACAAAAACTAACCTTAAAAGCAAAAAGTAACGATTTGGTGCTTAGCTATTATAAGTTTACTCAAACAGGTGATGAACTATTTAGATTAATGAACTACCCAATTAACAAGGTGTACAAACAGTTAATTGGTTCAGCATTTGAAGGGGAGTTTGAATTAGTTTGGCATTCTTTAAAATAGCAAACAGAGATGACTAATAATAAAAGCGTGTGTTAGCTTTTAAAAATAAGAGCCACACAAGGTGGCTCAAAATAAAACTTTAATTAAAAGTGAACCTGAATACCGGCAAACGGCCCCGATGCATCAATATCAGTATTAATATCATCGACATCATCAAGTTCTAAAACCATAGAGCGGTAGCCCGCTTTAACCGCAACATCAACTGCTAGGTTATCAATAAATTCCCAAGCAATACCCATTTGGTAATCTTGTACTTTACTGTCATCGATGGCTAAAAAGCTGCCTTCAGCAAAAACACTTAAACCACTAAATGGTAAACCCGCTTCAAAACGTCCATATACTAACGGCACAACACCAGAGAACTCTTCGATTTCAGTAAAGTTAGCGCCACCTTGTTGTGATGTACCTGTTACAACAAGCTCACCATCAAACTGCTTAGCATTAAGACCTAAATCAATTGAGATTAAATCGTTATCAAAAATCTCGTAGTAAAGAATATAATCAATGTGCGATAAGTCAGTCACTGAATTAACATCAGTGCCAACAATATAATCAGTACCGTTAAAACTAAATGTGTCTTCAAGCACTGTTGAGCCGTTTAATTCAAGCTCAGTGTATTTTAACTTTAAGTTTGGCACTAATGGCACTGGGTGCTCAAGCGCAGCGTAATAACTTACAAAAGTTTCATCTTCAAAGTTGAAGTTTTGCAGGGCGTTATTGTTATCAGAAAAGCTACCGTCATTATCTGCTTTCCAACCATCAACCCCTACATATAAACCCAATACAGTGTCGGCTTGTGCTACAGGGGCTAAACATGCCATTGATAAGGCTGCTGCTATACAATACTTTTTCATTTTTTATCCTTGCGCTAATAATTCGCTAAGTTCAATTAGTGCCGCATTGGCTCTAGAAATATAATTTGCCATAACAAGTGAATGGTTGGCGACATAACCAAATCCATTACCGTTTAAAATCATTGGGCTCCATACCGTTTCTTGGGTTGCTTCAAGCTCGCGAATAATTTGTTGCAAGCTGACACGGGCGTTCTTTTTATCAAGCACATCGGCAAAATCATATTCAACCGCCTGTAAAAAGTGCAGTAAAGCCCAAGTGGCCCCACGTGACTCATAAAATACATCATCAATTTCCCACCATGATGTTTTTATTTGTTGTTGTAAAGGCGTATAGGTGGCCTGTGTATTTGAAGAGTTACCGGCGAGGTCAGTGTTAACCTTATCTTGACCCACGCTTGCACTTAAACGCTGACTTAAGCTGCCTAAACGCTTTTCAGCTTCTTTTAACCAACTGCGTAGGTTATCTGCACGAGAGTAAAATTGGCTATCGCGCTCATGCTGATTGGCTATTTGAGAACGATATACCATTAAATAATCAATTCCTTTTTGGTATTCACCCTCAGCACTTGGCCATGCCCATGCTTCAGAGCTGATATTAAATTGTGGCTGAGCTTTTTTGAGCGCTTCGTGTTCAGTTGATTGCGATTGTGAGCGGCTAAAATCTTTTCGAATAGACAACGCTAAATCACGCACCATTTCCAGCGCACCATACTCCCAGGCCGGCATATTGTCCATTATTACGCTCGGTGGTAGCACATCATTTGATAAGTAACCGCCTGATTTAGTTAAAAGCGTATCAGCTACAGTGATGAGTGTTGAAGTTGTTACATAACCTGTGACTAGTTTTTCACTGCGTTGCTGCGCTTGTTGCTTAGCATTTTGCACAACATCAAAACGTGAAGGCTCTATACTCCAGTACACTGCAATGGCGTAAAACACGACAAATAACAGTACCAGTGCCGTTATTATTTTTCCTTTATGCTGTGACATTTATCCTCCTAATGATGACTATGATCTTTCGATGCTTTTACCGGCTCTGCTTGTGAGGCTAACGAAACGACTTTTGCATTGGTAAATACTCGGTTCCCGTCTTCAAAATATAGCGTGAGTTTACGTTCTTGACCTACTTTTAACGGTTCTTGTGGTTCAAACACCATTAAATGATAGCTGCCTGGCTTAAAATCGAGTTGTTGGTGAGCTTTAATAAGCAATGATTCGACTTTTTGCATTTTCATCATACCGTCAGCGTGAACGTGCTCATGAATTTCAACACGCCCTAGGCCATCAATTGTCCCTTTAGTCAACGTTGCTGGTACATTGCTGTGGTTTTTAATACTAAAGTAAGCCACACTGGCTTTGGTTGCCGGCAAAAACTCTCTTACTTGCGCATGTGTTACTTGTAGCTGCGCAACAACACTATCGTGTTCATGTCCTTCGTGCGCCATTAACGAAGACGAAAAAACACCCACCATTAATGCACTTGCTATCAAAATACATTGTTTAATCATCAGTAAAATCCTTGTTAAAACAAAAAAATATAGTTTAAATTTATCATAATTCCCCTATGTTAGGCAGCTAATTTAAGCTCAAGAGACGACTTTTTTGTTATCTGCGATTAACCAACACAGCCCTGCTACAAACAATAACGGCCAAGCAATCATCAATGATCCGAATAAAAAAGCTAAAATAGTACCAGCCAGTGCCACCATCGCCGCGCCAACTAACCCCATCGTCACTAAAGCAACAATCGCAATAACAACGATAATAGCAACTAATGCACCAATGAGCTCTATACCTGTCCAGCTAATATCTGAGATCCATAGCGGAAACTGCCACACATCAAAGTGAATAATTGAACCGCTATTAATTAAAAACAACGCAACAATAACTAGGCACACGGCGAATGTTTTCATGCTACTCTCCTTACACTGCTTTTTCTTCAAGGCAACAGTGAGCAATTAAATAACCTAGCGCCACTGCAAACGGAAAACTTAAAAATAATAAAACAGTCACTAAGCGAGTAGACCATACCGGAAAGTCTAGTCGGTAAGCTAACCCACTACAGACGCCTGATATTTTTTTGTTAAGCGTATTTTTGTACCAACGACGGTGTGTATTAAAACTATTCATAACAATCTCCTTAAGCTGTTTGTTTCTTAGCAGTATTTAAACTTGCTTTTAAACTAGCCAGTTCTGCATCAATTTTTTCATTTTTAACCAGTGACTCAATTTGCATAGCTGTATTGCTCGCAGTATCTGTGAGCTCATACGCTTCAACTTGCGACTCTACACTTTCAACGCGGCGCTCTACTTGCTCAAATCGTGATAAGGCAAAAGCCACTTTATCGCTTTGTAGTTGCGTATTTATTTTTGCCCTTGCCTCAACTACGTTTTCACGCTTTGCAAGTTGTGCTTGCTTTGCTTTTGCCTGCGTCATTTTTTGCTGTAAGCGCTCGCAGTCTTCAGTGATTTTTACAATTGATTGCTGCAATGTTTCAAGCTGCGTTTGCAAGCACCCTATGCTTTGTTCAACTGTGTGTTTTTCGGCTAATGCTGATTTAGCTAAATCGTCACGTTTTTTTGTCACAGCATGCTCAGCTTTTAATTGCCAATTTGCGATCGCTTGCTGTTTGTTACTTATTTGACGTTTAATGCTCTTTTCTTCACATAAAAGTGCAGCTGCCGTACTACGACACTCATTAAGCGCTTCTTGCATTTCAGTAAGCATTAAATTGAGTAACTTTTCTGAGTCTTCTGCTTTATCAAGCATAGCTACAATATTTGCTTGAATGACGTCGTTTACGCGGTTAAATATGCCCATGTTATTCTCCTGATGATTTTTATTTATACATCAACAGGATTCCAAGAGTTATGCCAACAACTTAAAATGGTTTTATTTTCATTAAATATCATGTGGTTAAGTTATTTTAAGTAGGTAAATTAATGACTCGCCACTGAATGAAATTAAGTCGAATTGGCTAATAAATTAAACTTTTGACCAAAATTTGGGATCAAAAAAAGCCACCTGAGGTGGCTTTTTTCTATACAGAGGATCTGTTATTCGGGTACGTAACTTAGTGCTTTATCCATAACACTTAGATCAGCTTGCTTGCCATGGCCATTTTCAGATAAATGGCGTCTAAAACCACGCGCACCGGGTTGTCCCTGAAAAATACCCAACATATGGCGAGCAACATGCCAAAAGTTAGCGCCTAAACGCATCTCTTCTTCAATGTAATCATACATAGAGCGCACAACATCATGACGTGACTGAGTATTAGCAGCGTCACCATATATTTTTTCATCCACTTCATTTAGCATAAATGGATTACTGTAAGCCTCTCGCCCAACCATCACCCCATCTATGTACTGTAAATGCTCAAGACTTTGCTCAATGGTTTTAACACCGCCATTAATACTTAAATCAAGTTGTGGATAATCTTTTTTAAGCTGGTAAACACGGGGGTAGTTAAGCTCAGGAACTTCGCGATTTTCTTTTGGACTCAACCCCTTTAGCCATGCCTTACGGGCATGAATAATAAAATCATCACAGCCTACTTTATGCGATGCTTCAATAAGCGCACATAAAAATTCATAGGAATCTTGCTCATCAATACCAATGCGCGTTTTTACCGTAACAGGAATACTGACTTCACTTTTCATTGCAGCAACACACTCTGCCACAAGCTCGGGCTCTGCCATTAAACAGGCACCAAAACGCCCATTTTGCACACGATCTGATGGGCAACCTACGTTAAGGTTTATTTCATCATAACCGCGCTCACCTGCAAGCTTGGCACACTGTGCTAGCGCTTGCGGATCTGAGCCCCCCAGCTGCAGCGCTACTGGGCCTTCATGTTGATTAAAGTGCAAATAGTCACCACGGCCAAACAAAATAGCACCTGTGGTGATCATTTCAGTGTAGAGCACGGTGTGCTTTGTCATTTTACGATGAAACGTACGACAATGGCGATCAGTCCAATCGAGCATGGGGGCCACGCTAAAGCGTCGATTTAAAGTACGTTTATCCAAAATGTAGTCCTCAAAAATTTATAATTTAAGCACAGCTTAAAAGGCGCTGCATTTTACACAAAAGCCCCATGCGCAGCAATATTAAGCAAACACCTGCAAGCCAAAGTATTGTGCGATACCATTTAAAATATTCGTTACTGCGACTGAGCTTAAAATTAACCCCATAATTCGGCTAATAATACTTGCCCCACTATCACCTATTATTTTATGTACATGCGTAGCAAGTAATAACAAAATAAGTACCACCACTAAAACGGCCAGCATCATTGATGAGGTAATCATTTGTTCAACCCAAGTATATTCTTCATTACGCGTCATTAATACCGCACCTAACATAGCGCCTGGGCTTGCAATTGAGGGTATAGCCAGCGGAAAAATAGCGGTTTCAGTGCTATCGCGAACACTTTTAATTTCAGCTTCGGGTTTACTTTCACCAAACGTCATGGAGAGTGCAAAAATTAATAAGATCAATCCACCGGCTATTTGAAATGCCGATAGTGGAATCTCAATCACATTGAGTAATTGCTCACCGGCAACCACAAAAAATAACAGTACTAAAGCAGATACACCCACTGCTTTAAAAATTACTTTACGCTTAAACTTGTCGTCATCACCCCGAGTTACGGCGATAAAAACCGGAATTGTGCCGATTGGATCGATAACTGCAAAAAAGAAAATAAATATGGCTAATAGTTCATGCATTAATGAATACCTTTTCACAAAAGCGGTTAATAAAACGCTGCAACTACAATACAGTATGTTAGTATATCACGGCAAAGTAAGGATGAGAGAAGATGAATATAGAATCACTCGTAAGTAAAGCAAAACAAGTATGCGACAACCGTGGTGCGCGATTCACACCTATTCGCGAAAAGGTATTTCGTTTATTAGCAAGCGCTCAAGGTGGTGTGGGTGCATACGATTTGCTAGAGCAATTAAAAGTCACTGAAACAGGCGCAAAACCTGCGACAATTTATCGTGCTTTAGACTTTTTAGCAGAACTCGGTTTTATTCATAAAATTGAAAGCACTAATGCATTCATGTTGTGTCATCACTTTGATCATATTCATCCTGTTCAATTACTAATTTGCGATACATGTGGGTTTGTTAAAGAGCTGCATTCAACAGTAATTTCACATGAGCTCAATAACTTAGCAGCCGAAAGTGGCTTTGTAGTTTCTGGGCAAACCATAGAAGCACACGGTAAATGTGACGCTTGTCGAGCATAGCTGAGCGACTATAGCTATACTTTACGTATACCCTCTATCAGTACCAATTTAAGGATATATAATATGAATGTAGAGTTCATTAATCCCTTTTTATCTTCTTTGATGAATGTATTGAGCACCATGGCTCAAACTCAGTTAAAACCAGGTAAACCTCGCATTAAAACCGATGAAGTAGCCTGTGGTGATGTATCGGGATTAATTGGTATGGTTGGCCCCCAAACTCGCGGTTCATTTTCAATAACCTTCGACGAAAGTTTAGCGCTGACTATAATGGAACGTATGTTAGGTGAGCGACCTGACAGCGTAAATGAAGAAGTCACTGACATGGTCGGCGAAATAACCAATATGGTCACCGGTGGTGCTAAAAACCTATTAGGTGAAAAAGGCTATGACTTTGCCATGGCAACCCCCATTGTTGTGTCTGGTAAAAACCATACTATTACGCATAAAAGTGACGGCAAAAAAATTATTATGCCATTTACCAGTGATGCAGGTAATGCAAACATTGAAGTGAGCTTCGATAAGCTATGAGCTGGTCGCAAACCACGATTACATTAAAGCCTCGCTCGCGGGGCTTTCACTTAATTGATAACGACATACTGACTAAACTCCCACAGCTGAGCCAACTAAAAATAGGTTTATTACACTTATTTATTCAACACACCTCTGCCAGCTTAACCATTAATGAAAATGCTGATCCGACCGTGCGTATGGATATGGAAAGCCACTTCAATCAGTTTGTACCTGAGCGCCAGCCTTATTATCGTCATGACTATGAGGGCGATGATGATATGCCTGCTCATATCAAAACCAGCACTTTAGGTTGCGAGTTAACGATACCTATTAATGATGGTCAATTAGCGCTGGGGACTTGGCAAGGAATATACTTAGGCGAACATCGCGACCATGGCGGGGCTAGGCGTATTATTGCCACTTTGCAAGGCGAAACGTTTTAGAGCTAGGTTTTAGGTTTTACAACACAGATCGTTCGCATCCATTGAGCACTTCAAATCTAATAAAAATTATATAAATTAAATTTATAATGATTCACATGTGGATTATTGTTTGCTATTTGAAAATGAATATCTGGAAAGTAAATAAGATTGGAGCGGTACACGAGGCTCGAACTCGTGACCTCGACCTTGGCAAGGTCGCGCTCTACCAACTGAGCTAGTACCGCATTATATGAAGATTCTAGGTCCTAGGTTCTGTCAAAATTAAACCTTGTTCCTTTCGCCTTTCATCTTGAATCTTTATTTCTACTACAATTTCTTTTGGTGAGAAATTGGAGCGGCACACGAGGCTCGAACTCGTGACCTCGACCTTGGCAAGGTCGCGCTCTACCAACTGAGCTAGTGCCGCATTCAAAATAGTCAGTAATTCGTCCGTTAGTGCGCGACGGGTCGCGTCCTACATTCTGGCAACTGAGCTAGTGCCGCATTCAAAATAGTCAGTAATTTGTCCGTTGGTGCGCGACAGGTCGCGTCCTACATTCTGGCAACTGAGCTAGTGCCGCATTATATCAATTTTAACTTTTCATCTTGAACTACAATTTCTTTGGTGAGAAATTGGAGCGGCACACGAGGCTCGAACTCGTGACCTCGACCTTGGCAAGGTCGCGCTCTACCAACTGAGCTAGTGCCGCATTCAAAATAGTCAGTAATTCGTCCATTGGTGCGCGACAGGGCGCGTTCAACATTCTGGCAACTGAGCTAGTGCCGCATTCAAAAGTCAAAGCTCAAACACACTAACCCCGCGGGGGTTATCGTCTTGAGCGGGGCAGGATTCTACAATAATTAGGGTGCTTTGCAAGTATTTTTTATAAATTAAAAAACTTTTCTCGGTAAACCTTTAATTCCATAATCGAATCTTTAATGTCGTCTAACGCTAAATGTGACCCTTTTTTATTCACTTGAGCCAATACATCTGGTTTCCAACGACGAGCAAGTTCTTTAATGGTACTTACATCTAAATTACGGTAATGAAAAAAGTCTTCAAGCTCACGCATATACTTATTCATAAAACGACGGTCTTGGCCAATCGAGTTACCACACATAGGTGAAGCACCCGCTGGCACCCATTGCTTTAAAAACGCGAGGGTTTGATCAACGGCATAAGCTTCATCGAAAGTACTTGCCTTACAACGCGCTGTAAGCCCTGATTTGCCATGCTGAGTTGTACACCACTCATCCATACCATCAAGTAGTTCATCACTTTGATGAATGGCAATGGTTGGGCCTTCGGCTAATATATTCAGATCAGCGTCAGTGACAACAGTTGCAATTTCAAGTATTTTGTCAGTCTCTGGTTCAAGTCCGGTCATTTCCAGATCGAGCCAAATTAAATTTGATTTATTAATAGTCATAATTACCTTAAACGGTGCTTTTCTTTAGATCCAACGCATTTCGATATATCATATTAGCATCAACCGTCGAGCTAAAGCTTTTTTTGGCAAACTCGGCATTTAACTCAGGTTATAGGCCTCAAGTGGCAAAACAGAAAAAATTAAGTAAAGGCCAATCCCGTAGGATCAAGGCCAATCATCAAAAGCGCTTATCGAATGCCGATACAAAACCGGCAAAAGTCGGCGCGCAAGAATGGCAAACAGATAATTTAGGTCAAGTGGAAAATGCGATTGTTATTAGCCGCTTTGGACAACATGCCGATGTAGAAACACAAAACGGTGATGTATTACGTTGTAATATTCGTCGTACCGTATCGAACTTGGTTTGCGGCGATGAAGTATTGTTTCGCCGTGCAAAAGTAAGTGAAGGTGATTTAGCGGGTGTTATTGAAGCAACTCAAGAGCGCCGTTCACAACTCACGCGCCCCGATTTTTATGATGGGGTTAAAGTGATTGCCGCTAACATTGATCAAATTTTAATGGTTTCAGCGGTACTGCCAGAGTTTACCCCGAGCATTATTGACCGCTATTTAATTGCCTGTGAAGACATGGGTATCGAACCCATTTTAGTACTGAATAAAATTGATTTAATTGATGAAGCTGGTTTAAACGAAATACAACAAATCCTCGACATTTACCGTAAGCTTAATTATCAGGTGCTGCTAGTTAGTAATATAACTGGCGAAGGCATTAATGAGTTAAAAGAAGTACTTGCGGGCAAAAATAATATTTTTGTTGGTCAAAGTGGCGTGGGTAAATCTACCTTAGTTAACACTGTACTGCCGGATGCTGAAATTTTGACTAAAGAAGTATCTGAAAACAGCGGGCTTGGCCAGCACACCACCACGGTATCGCGCCTTCATCATTTACCGAGTGGGGGTAATTTAATTGACTCACCGGGAATTCGTGAATTTGGCCTATGGCATTTAGATGTTGAACGCGTCACTTGGTGCTTTAAAGAATTTAGAGAATTTATAGGCGGATGCCGGTTTAGAGATTGTAAACATTTAAACGATCCGGGCTGTATAATTAAACAAGCGGTAGCCGATGGCGATATTTCAAAATTACGCTTTGAAAGCTACCACCGTATTTTAGAAACCATGGCCGATGGCCGTGCAGGCGCTCGTGCGCCCCGCGTATAATAAGGGAATAACCTGTGAGTTTAGATAAATTTAAAATCGCCATGCAGTATGCCATGCCAAAACACTTTATTTCTCGTGTGGTAGGTAAACTTGCTGCAGCAAAAGCCGGTGCGTTAACAACCACATTAATTAAATTATTTATTAAACAATATAAAATAGATATGAGCGAAGCTAAATATTCAGATCCGGCTCATTACAAAAGCTTTAATGAATTTTTTACCCGTCCGTTAAAAGACGGTGTGCGTCCTATGGTTGAAGATGACGATATTATTATTCATCCAGTAGACGGCGCAATTAGCCAACTAGGCGACATTGTTGATGGTCAACTTATTCAAGCTAAAGGCCACGATTACAGCTTACAAGCATTGTTAGGTGGATCACAAGACGACACAACCCCGTTTTTAGGCGGTAAATTTGCAACTATTTACTTAGCCCCAAAAGATTACCACCGTATTCATATGCCAATTGATGGCACGCTAAGCAAAATGATTTATGTACCGGGCGATTTATTTTCAGTAAACCCACTTACCGCTCAAAACGTACCAAATTTATTTGCCCGTAACGAGCGTGTAGTGGCTATTTTTGAAACTGAAATTGGCCCGCTAGCTATGGTTTTAGTAGGCGCAACCATTGTTGCCAGCATAGAAACTATTTGGGCTGGCACAGTGACTCCACCAGCTGGCAGTGATGTGTTTAGCTGGAACTACCCAACTAAAGGCGAAAACGCGATCACCCTTAAGAAAGGGGAAGAAATGGGTCGCTTTAAATTAGGCTCAACGGTTGTGCTCGCATGGGGTGCGAACAAAGCAGAAATATTAGACGATCAACTCCCAGAGGTAGTTACTCGTTTAGGCACTGCCTTTGCAAAAATTGATGATTAATAGGTAGTGTCAGTTCGAGCTTAAAAAAACACCGCGTTTATTTTCAATAACCGCGGTGTTTTTTTCTTGTAGACGGAGAGCTTACTCACGTTAAAAGCCAAGCTTTTCATTACTCATACCCGCCACACTCTTTACACGCTAAATCCTTAGTCATCTTAAAATGCTGTTGCTTTAAGCTTAATGCGTCAAGCGTTATAAACACATTCCCCTTAAAATGACCTAACAACATATTGAGGGTTAATTGTGCCTGCATTGACCCAACAATCCCAAGTAAAGGGCTAATTACCCCGGCATTACTACAATTTATAACCGGTGCATCGCTACTTTGAGGGAAAACACAGCCGTAACATGGGCTGTCACTTTGCCTAAAATCAAACCCCATTAATTGCCCTTGAGTTGCCAGCGCAGCCCCTGTAATTAAGCTAGTGTTATTAGCAATGCAATAGCGATTAACCGCATAACGGGTACTAAAGTTATCAGAGCAATCAAGCACTATGTCGGCGTTTTTTAAGAGCAACGCACTGTTGGTATCATCCAGCTTTTGAGTGTGGGTTATTATATTTATTTGATTGTTAAGGCTCACAAGCACTTTTCCAGCCGCGCGAACTTTGTTTTGCCCCAAATGATTTACTTTATAGAGCACTTGGCGCTGCAAGTTAGACAGTTCAACTACATCGTCATCAATTAAAATAAGCGACCCAATGCCAGCTGCCGCTAAATACAGCAGCGCAGGACTACCTAAGCCACCTGCGCCAACTACGGCAACCGTTGAGCGTTTCAGCGTTAACTGCCCTTCAAGCCCCACTTCATCAAGTAATATATGGCGGCTATAACGCAAGGTTTCTTTGTCGCTGAGCTGCTGCGTTTGCATGTTAGCAGGCATTCTCATTTATCACCGATTTTAAGGTATTGATTGCCTCTACATAATCATCAGCCTCGGTAATAGCACGTACCACGGCTACACTGCCCACGCCCGTTTTAGCAACCTCTTGCGCCCTATTTAAATCAATTCCGCCAATAGCCACTGTAGGATAGCTTTGCATTAATGGCACAAACCGAGTTAGCTTTTCAAGCCCTTGTATCTGGCCAGTCATGTCTTTGGTCGTCGTTGGGTAAATAGCACCAAACGCCATGTAGCTTGGGCGATAATTATGCGCGCGTAGCATTTCATAAAACCCATGGGTAGAGAGACCAAGTCGCAGGCCTGCTTCTTTTATAGCAACTAAGTTTGCACTCTCTAAGTCTTCTTGTCCTAAATGCACCCCATAGGCGCCATGTTTGATGGCAAGTTGCCAGTAATCATTTATAAATACCTGCGCATTATACTGCTCACCCAAAGTGACCGCTTTGGCAATCAGTTCATCTAGCTCATTCTGCGTTTTATTTTTAACACGAAGCTGAGCTGTTTTAATTCCTTGCTGTAAGCACTTTTCTAGCCATTCAATGCTATCAACCACACCATAGAGGCCAAGCTTTTTACTTTCACAGGCTGCAAAATCAGCAGCCATATTAAAATCAAGCGGCACATCAAAATCCAACTCATCACCTAACCAGCTACCCGGTTCAATCACCTGAGGGTAATGTGCTAAATCGGTAGGAAACTGCGTTTGTGCGACTGGCCCTATGCCCTCGCCATAGCGAACTGATTGCTTTAAACCTTGGTTTATATAGGCTTTAGCTAAAATAAACGCATCTTTTAACGGATAGTCTTTTGCAAGACACGCAGCAATTACTGACGCCATACTGCACCCTGTACCATGGCTATGAGGAACTTGAATTTTTTCATTACCTAGCCAATAGTCTTCAGCGTTTTGTGTGCAGTAATCAATGCAATACCCGCTTGGGTAATCCCAATGTCCGCCTTTAATCACCACCGCTTTTGCGCCCCACGCCATCAGCTTACTCGCCGCTTCTTTAATCGCTGCAGGGCCAATTAAATACACACCCGTTAATAACTGTGTTTCGTGGGTATTTGGGGTAATTACATCTACCAGCGGTAGTAAACATTCTTTTATCGCGCTTACGGTGTCTTCTTCTGTTAGTAAGTCACCGCTTGAGGCAATAGCAACAGGGTCATACACAATAACCGGCGGCGTTGGCCATTTGGTTTTGTAGTGGCTTATGTGCTCACTAATTAACTGAATTTGCTGCACATTGGCAAGCATGCCAATTTTTATCACTTTGGCTTTCATGTCTTTTTCAAGTGCAAGCAACTGAGATTCAATAATATCGGTAGACACTGCATTAATAGCCTCTACACCTAAGCTATTTTGAGCGGTAAGCGCGGTGATTGCTGTACAAGCATGTACACCAAAACTTTGCATTGCCTTAATATCGGCTTGAATACCCGCGCCGCCGCCAGAATCAGAGCCAGCAATTGTCCACACTACGTTTGTCATATTTTTATTTCCTTACTGCTGATGCCAAAATGGCATACCCATTGTTGGGGTTGAGGGGGTTGCAACGTCTTTTTCGGGCATTGCTTTGGCATTGTATGCAAAGCGCCCTGCCTCTACCGCAGCTTTAAATGCACGGCTCATAGTCACTGGGCAACCCGCCCCTGCAATGGCTGAATTTAATAATACCGCATCATACCCTAATTCAAGTGCTTGGCAGGCATGCGATGGTAAACCTAACCCGGCATCAACAATTAATGTTGTATTAGGCAGGCGTTCTCTAATGGTTTTTAAATTATAACTATTTAACAATCCTTTACCGGTGCCAATAGGCGCGCCCCACGGCATTAGCACCTCACAGCCTAATCCATTCAAGCGCTGACACAGCACTAAATCATCAGTGCAATAAGGCAGTACTTTAAACCCATCATCAATCAATATTTTTGTGGCTTCAAGTAATGCAAAGGGATCGGGCTGTAAATTATAGTCATCGCCTATTAATTCAAGTTTTATCCAATCGGTAGCAAATACTTCTCGGCACATTTTAGCTAGGTTAATAGCCTCTTTGACGCTGTGGCATCCGGCAGTATTAGGCAGTATTTTTAAACCGGTGTTTTTAATTAATTGCCAAAAATCATTCCCTGCCGCCGCGTTTTGTTGTCGTCTAAGTGACACGGTGACTATCTCAGCACCTGAGGCTTTAATCGATTGCGTCATGATATCTGGTGACGGATATAACGCAGATCCAATTAACAAGCGACTATTGATTGGTTCACCATAAATTGTTAAACAGTCTTTGCTTTGCATAGCACTATCCACCTTGGATAGGTGACAATAACTCAATACTGTCACCTTCATTTATAACAACGTGGCTATGGCGACTCTGAGGAATAAACTCTCCATTTACAGCCACGGCATAAGGCGCCATCGCACCCACGTTTTTTACTATTTCCAGCAGCGCATGGCTAGTCACATTTAAAGGCTCACCATTAATTGTAATGTTCATTTAATACTCACTCTATTTGCGATAATGCTTGTGCCACAAGCGCGGGTGCCAACATATAGCCGTGGCGATATAAGCCATTGATACTGATAACCTTGCTCGTTTTTTTTACCTGTGGGCGATTATCGCTAAACGCTGGGCGTAAGCCTGTTTGAATATTTAATAATCGCGCTTCGGCAAAGCCACTATGAACAGTGTAGGCCGCTGATAATAGTTCAAGGGTTGAGCGCACAGTTGCAGGACCTGTATCTTGCGATTCGATCTCCGTTGCCCCTATGACATATTCATGATTAGGTTTAGGTGCAATATAAATAGGGTAACGCGGATGCATTAAACGCACAGGCCGCGTTAAGTTAACCTCAGGGGCGTATAACCTTGCCACTTCCCCGCGCACGCCTCGAAGTGGCTGATCTTGTTTGGCTCCAAGCCCTCTGCAATCAATAATGTAATCAAACTCTCGATTATTCACTTTATTATCAAAGATGCTGGCGCGTTGATTAAACACAAACTTTACTTTGCGCTTATTTAGCAACCTAAAGCTGGCTTTATAAAAGGCTTGGTTATCTATTTGCGCTTCACCGGATAAAAATAGCCCTTGATTAAAACGCCCTGTAAGCTCAGGTTCTAAATCCGCTATTTGCTGCGTATTAACCGCTTTGGCACTAAAATTTAGTAACGGCTTTATTCGCTGTGCAAAACTTTGTAAGTCGCCTTTATCCTGCGGGTGAGCAACCACTAAGGTGCCCTGCTGTTGAAAGAACACCTCACTGTTTAACTCATCTAAAATAGCAGGCCAGCGAGCAATAGAATCTACTCCCAATAGTGCTAAATCATGTTCACACATAACCGACTCAGCTAGTGGTGCCAGCATAGCCGCCGCCACTTTACCCGCACTATTTTGAGTATGCTCGTCATCAGCTTCAAATACAGTAATACGGTGCTGCTTACTTAACTCAAGCGCCGCCAACCGCCCCGCTAAACCAAAGCCCACCACAGCAATGTCATAAAACATAAACACTCCTACATTTAGCTGCGAGCTGCGGGTCTCTGGCTTCGAGCAACAAGATGTTAAGATAAACATTTCGCTACTCGATGCTCGCAACTCGCAACCTATTTTATATTGCTTTATGGTAAATCTCTGAGCCTGTTTGTTTAAACTCTTCAGATTTAGCTTTCATCTCGGCCTCTACATCAACCATTTTGATTTCAATGGCATCACCCACGTTATTAGGATCAATACCGCGCGCTTCTAGATCTTTGGCGTAGTCACGTACTTCTTGGGTTATTTTCATCGAACAAAATTTAGGACCACACATGGAGCAAAAGTGGGCTACTTTTCCTGATTCTTGCGGCAGTGTTTCATCATGGTATTCACGAGCGCGAACAGGGTCTAAACCAATGTTGAATTGGTCGTGCCACCTAAATTCAAAGCGTGCTTTTGATAAAGCATTGTCTCGCTCTTGTGCACCGGGGTGACCTTTGGCTAAATCGGCGGCATGAGCAGCAATTTTATAGGTGATAAGGCCTTCTTTAACGTCTTCTTTATTTGGCAAACCTAAATGTTCTTTCGGTGTTACATAACACAGCATGGCACAGCCATACCAAGCTATTTGCGCAGCCCCAATCCCTGAGGTTATATGGTCATACCCTGGTGCAATATCTGTGGTGAGTGGGCCTAAGGTATAAAAGGGCGCTTCGTCACAATGTTTAAGTTGCTCTTCCATATTGGCTTTGATCATATGCATAGGCACATGCCCAGGGCCTTCTATGAACACTTGTACATCATGCTTCCAAGCTATTTTAGTCAGTTCGCCTAAGGTACGAAGCTCACTAAATTGCGCTTCATCGTTAGCATCAGCAATAGAGCCTGGGCGAAGGCCATCGCCTAATGAAAAACACACATCGTATTGTTTTAAAATTTCACAAATATCTTCAAAATGCGTGTATAAAAAGTTTTCTTTGTGATGAGCTAGGCACCATTTAGCCATAATAGAGCCACCGCGCGATACAATGCCTGTTACGCGTTTTGCTGTCATAGGCACATAGCGCAGCAGTACACCAGCATGAATAGTAAAGTAATCAACACCTTGCTCGGCTTGCTCAATCAGCGTGTCACGAAATATTTCCCACGTTAAGTCTTCAGCTACGCCATTTACTTTTTCAAGGGCCTGATAAATGGGTACAGTACCAATAGGGACTGGCGAATTACGCACTAGCCATTCGCGGGTTTCGTGAATGTAGCGCCCAGTTGATAAATCCATTACGGTGTCGGCACCCCAACGGGTTGACCACACCATTTTTTCAACTTCTTCCTCAATGGATGAACCCACTGATGAATTACCTATATTGGCGTTAACTTTAACTAAAAAGTTGCGACCAACAATCATAGGTTCGGTTTCTGGATGATTAATATTGTTAGGTAAAATAGCGCGACCACGCGCTATTTCAGCACGCACAAATTCAGGAGTAATAAACTCAGGAATACTCGCGCCAAACGATTCCCCTTTATGTTGTGCCGCGAGAAGCTCTTCACGTATTTGCGCACGCCCCATGTTTTCACGTATCGCTACATATTCCATTTCTGGGGTAACTATCCCTTGGCGGGCATAGTGCATTTGCGTTACGTTTTTACCCGCTTTTGCACGGCGAATTTTTGGTAAATGCTCAAAGCGAATATGATCAAGCCCATCGTCAGCCATACGCTGCTGCGCAAACTGTGAGGTAACTGACTCAAGTACTTCAGTATCACCACGGCTTTCAATCCACTGCTCACGGTATTTATCAAGCCCTTTACGTACATCTAATTCAAAATTAGGATCGGTATACGGGCCAGATGTATCGTAAACACGCAGCGGCTCATTTGACTCATACACAGGGTTTTCATCTGTGCCACCTATGAATGTATCGCTTAATGTTATTTCGCGCATACCCACACGCACGCCTTGCTGGGTTCCTTCAACATACACTTTATGAGAGCTTGGAAATGGTTGACCCGTTAGGTTATAAATATAGTCAGATGCAGCAGCACGAGTTTCTCGGCGCGACGATTTGTTTGTAGTGTTTGACATGACTTACCTCATTGCTTAAGGGTTGTCTTGCCAGATATTCCAATGGAATAGAGAAAGATCGTAAAGTAGCTTTATGCCACTTTGCAGCCTAAATTGACGGGTTTGATTTTGTTGTACGCATAAAAAAAGACGCACAAGCGTCCCGTTTAGGCAGCTTGTTCCCTACGCAGGTATTAACCTGATCAGGTTCACGGATCCCGCTTTCGCGATCTCAGCCTAAATAAAACTTAGGCACTCCGACAAGTAGTTAAATTGTTCGTTGATTTGATAATGTTTTAATCAAATCTGCTATGAGTGTACGCCAGTTGAAAATTCCCTGCAAGGGGCTGTTTTTCAAAATGTGTAAAATTTACTTAGGGATAAACACAAATTTTTGCTCGCCTTGCATCACCAATTTTTGGTCTTGCAGGTTAAGCTCGGCACCTTGCTTAAGCGCTTGTAAAAACTGCTGTTCAAACTCATCCAGTTCAGGGCCGCATGATTTGCGTGTCATACCTAATTTACTTACGCTCAAGCTGCTATCTTCAAGCGAACCTTCACCAAAAAACTTATTGCATCCGGCAAAGCCATTTATTTGTAGCGCTTCTATAAAGCTCATTGATGCTTTAAAAGATGCGGGAATAGCCAAACCATCAACCTTTGATAATTGCCATTGTGTATATTTTAGCTGCTCAGTGGTAACTGTCCCTGTTGATGCGCAACCAACACATAAACCGATTACAAGCATCGGTATTGCTGCTAATTTCATGTTACTACTAACTTATTGTCTAATTAATGTAATAGTATCAATATTTGTCAGGTTTATCCGTTAAAAATGCATGTTTTAAATGTAAATTTTTGTTCTAAGCTAGTTTAAAAGCAGTGCTATTTGGAATTAAGCAATTGCTTGGAATAAGTTATCTATCTGTGGTGGTAAAAATGGACGACCTTTCTCGTTAACCGACGTACCTATTACTAAGGCATTGAGCATCACTTTTTCGTCTAATTTGCGAACTACCGTTTGTTTAAACGCAAATTTAAGGCGACTAATGCGTACTGGCTCTACTGCTACATAAAATTCATCCGCGGGCTTTAAAGACTGCTTGTAATCCATTTCACTGCGAAGTACCACTAAGTTAATTTTATCTTTGGCAAGTTGTGCAAAATCAACACCCTGTGCGTATAAAAACTCATGACGAGCGTGCTCCAGATAATTAAAATAAACACTATTATTTACAATACCTTGTAGGTCACACTCGTAGTCACGCACTTTAAAGTCTACTTTAAAGGTCATATTAGTAATCCAAATTATTTAACGTATAATTGCCGCGTTTATAGCACAAGTGTTGAAATAATTGCTACCATACAAGTCCCTAAAATGGAGTTAAGTAACCTAATGAATTTACGTTTGTCTTTAATTACAGCCACGTTATTACCACTATTCGGTGCCCCAATCTACGCCAATGCAGATGACACCGACCTAGAGAAAATCATTGTTACTGGTGACTTTCAAAAAGAAAGCATTCAAACGTTAAGTGCCAGCGCAAGTTTATTTTCTGAAGATGAAGTAAATCTCAGAGGGGCTACTTATTTAGATGAAATGCTAGCAAGCGCTGCAAATGTGAATTTTGCTTCAGGCGCCTCGCGCGGACGTTATATTCAAATTAGAGGGGTGGGACTTCGTTCACAATTCGTCGACCCAATTAACCCATCTGTCGGTTTAGTGATTGACGGTATAAATTATTCTGGCCTTGGTGGCAGCTCATTATTATTTGATATTGACCAAGTAGAAATTTACCGTGGTCCACAAGGTACACGTTTTGGCGCCGATGGCATGGCGGGTATGATTCAAATGCAATCAGCTAATGCAACCAGCGATCCTAGTTTAAAATTACATTTAGGTGCTGGCACTTATAACAGCCATGAAGCAGGCGTTGCTGCTAGCACAGGTTTAACCGATGATACCAGTGCACGCGTTAGCTACTTTCGCAGAAAATCTGACGGTTACGTAAACAACCTCTATTTAAATGATGAAACGCAAAACCAAGATGAACAAGTTGCCCGCTTTAAATTAAATAGCCAACTCACAGCTCATTTAAATTCAGAGCTAAACCTGCACTATATCGATATCAATAACGGTTATGATGCATTTACCCTTGATAATTCTCGCAACAGTCTTGCTGATCAACCGGGCGAAGATAACCAACAAAGCTATGCTGTTGGCCTTAATAATACTTACACCGGTTTTGACGCCTTTGATGTCAGCTTAAACCTTTCAGCCATTGATACTGAGCTTTTTTATAGTTTTGATGAAGACTGGGTATGTAACGATACAAGTAAGCCGCAATTATGTGCTGCCGGTCTGCACCCAGATGGTTATAGCTCAACAGATATTTATAGCCGCGATCGTGATGATCAAGCGCTCGATCTGCAGTTTAATGGCAAAACAGGTAATTGGGTGGCGGGTATTTACTATCAAAACCGCGATGTTGACCTTGAGCGTCAATATACATGGTTAGCCAATCCATTTGCCTCAACCTATGAAACCAATAACATGGCAGCTTATGGCCAATTAGCCACAGCAATAGGCCCAAAAACTACGCTTATTACCGGTTTACGTGTTGAGCAATATCAAGGTGATTACACAGATAGTAACGGTTTTATTGAAGAAACTGACGATATTATGCTCGGTGGCAAGGTTGCACTTGAATACCAAGTTATTGACCGCACCATGATTTATACCAGTATCACGCGCGGTTACAAAGCCGGTGGGATTAATTCAGAAGCGCTAGCAAAAGCAAAAGATGAAGGGTTAAGTTTGGATGCTGATTTTTTCAAACAGCATACTAGCTTTGATCCAGAGTACTTATGGAGTGGTGAGTTTGGTGTTAAAGGCAGCTCATTGGATGATAAGTTTACCCTGCGCTTAGCGGCGTTTTATATGCACCGCGATAATATTCAATTAAAGTCGTGGCAAGTATCAGAACAACAATTTACCGGTTATGTCGCCAATGCCAGCTCTGGCAGTAACTATGGCCTTGAAATTGAAGGCAGCTATCAACTAACACCAAACTTATTTATTACCGGAAGTGCCGGATACTTAGACACTAAAATTAATGACTTTGTTACTAAATCTGGTTTAAATCAAGACGGTCGTGAGCAAGCACAAGCGCCTAAATATCAATATGCATTTAGTGCACGCTACAATGTTACTGATGAGTTATATGCTATGTTAGGTGTTGAAGGTAAAGATGATTATTACTTCTCCGATAGCCATAATGCACAAGCTCCAAACACAAACTTAGTGAATGTAAGCCTTGGTTACGAAGCCGATATGTGGGCTGTACGCGCATGGGCACGTAATGTGTTTGATGAAACCGTTCCAACTCGCGGTTTTGAATTTGGCAACAACCCGTTAGATGGTTACGCAACCCAAACTTACACACAATTAGGCGAGCCTCGCGTAGCCGGTGTTACGTTTACGCTTAATTTGTAATACTGCGACCAGTTGTCAGTTCGAGAATAAAAAACACCGCGTTTAATGCAAACGCGGTGTTTTTTTATCTGATAGCTGACCGCTTTAAGCTATTAGCTGCTTTAAGCTCTTGCCACATCAAACGCAATCACCTCTTTTATTTTTTGCTTATTGGTTGCTAGCATCACTAATCTATCAATTCCCAATGCAACCCCCGCACATTGCTCTAAACCATGCTCTAATGCGGCAATTAAACGCGTATCCATAGGTACTTGTTTTAAGCCACTAGCAGCGCGGTAGGCGTTATCTTGGTTAAACCTTTTTGCTTGCTCTTTGGCATTGGTGAGTTCATTAAAGCCGTTGGCTAACTCCATATTTTTATAATAAAGCTCAAAGCGCCCTGCAACTCGCTGATCGTGCTCACAGATTTGTGCAAGTGCCGCTTGCGATGCGGGAAAGTGATACACAAAACAGGGGATGTCTTGACCAATAGTCGGCTCTACTTTCATACAAAATAATAATTGCAGTAAGGTATCTTTATGAGTCTCGTTTTTAGCAATATCAGCAAAGCCATGTTCGCATGCGAGTTGTTGTAGCTGCGTGATAGAGGCAGTTAATGGATCAAGCCCTAGCGTGCGTTCAAATGCGTGTTGGTAGGTAATCCGCTCTGCAGGCGCAACCTCAAGAATAAGCTGCATCAACTCATCTATTTCATCCATTAAAGCAAATTCGTCAAACCCAGGACGATACCATTCGAGCATTGTAAATTCAGGGTTGTGATGACTGCCCGCTTCTTCATTTCTAAATGCCTTACAAAGCTGGAAAATAGCGCCTGAGCCGGCCGCTAACAAGCGTTTCATCGCAAACTCTGGAGATGTTTGCAAAAACAGGGAAAGCCCACCAGCATGACCTGGGCCCACAAATGTAGTATCAAAGCTGGCTAAATGCACATCGGTTACACTGGCAGCACTTAAACTTGGTGTTTCGACTTCCATTACATTACGAGCATAAAAGAATTCACGAATGCTGCGCATAATCGCTGCTCGTTGCTTGAGTGTATCTATGCTGGCACTCGGCGCCCAAAGATCTGCTGACATATTTTCTCCAAAAAAAAATCCCAGCTTAAGCCGGGATTTAATTAATAAGGCGTGTTACAGCTTACTTAACACGGCTTACGTATTCACCATTGCGAGTGTCTACTTTAATTACTTCGCCAATTTGTACGAATAATGGAACACGTACTACAGCACCTGTGCTAAGCGTTGCTGGTTTACCACCCGTGCCTGCTGTATCACCTTTAAGGCCAGGGTCGGTTTCAGTGATCTCAAGCTCAACAAAGTTTGGTGGAGTTACAGCAATTGGGCTGCCGTTCCATAATGTAATAGTACATACATCGTTTTCAACTAACCATTTGCCAGCATCGCCCAGTGCTTTTTCATCAGCAGCGATTTGTTCAAATGTTTCGTTGTTCATGAAATGCCAAAATTCACCGTCTGTGTATAGATACGCTAAATCGGTATCCATTACATCAGCACCTTCAACCGATTCACCCGATTTAAAGGTTTTTTCAAGTACCTTGCCAGAGATAAGCTTACGGATACGAACACGGTTAAACGCTTGGCCTTTACCCGGTTTTACCATTTCATTTTCTAAGATACTGCAAGGTTCGCCGTCCATCATAATTTTTAGGCCGCCCTTGAACTCGTTGGTGCTATAATTCGCCATCGTTTCCTCTATTTATATTTTTCGAGTAATCTACGTGCCAATGATACAAAGAAATGAAGCAAATTTGCATAAAAACTGGCAAAAAGAATTAGCAAATGTAGTTACCTGCCCAAAAGTGTTGCTAGAAATGGTTGGTTTATCGAGCCAAGTCCATGAAAACGACATAAAAGCTCGTAGCTTGTTCCCTGTTCGTGTGCCATTGCCTTTTATAAAAAAAATTCGTCACGGCGATGCAAATGACCCTTTATTGCTGCAAGTTATGCCCCGCCATCAAGAGTTTTTAACTAAATCAGGGTTTAATAAAGATCCGTTACTTGAGCAAGATAACAATCAACCGGGTCTGTTGCATAAATATAAATCGCGTGTTTTAGTCATGTTTAAAACCGGTTGTGCCGTAAATTGCCGTTATTGTTTTAGAAGGCACTTCCCCTATCAAGAAAACCAACTGAATAAACGCAGCCTTATTGATGCATTGAGTTATATAAAATCTGATAAAAATATTAACGAAGTGATTTTAAGTGGTGGCGATCCACTAATGGCCAAAGACGATGCTATTAGCTGGTTTTTAGATGAGCTTGAGCAAATACCACAAATTAAACGCATGCGCATACACAGCCGCTTGCCTGTGGTTATTCCTGCACGTATTACTGAACAATTATGTGAAAGATTTGCAAAGTCACCATTAAAAATTATATTCGTTAATCATATTAACCATGCAAACGAAATAGATAATGACTTTAAAAACGCCATGAACATGCTCAAAAAAGCAGATGTGCTACTGTTAAACCAGGCGGTTATTTTAAAAGATGTGAACGATACAGTTGATGCGCAAATAAACTTAAGTGAAGCACTATTTGATGCGGACGTACTGCCTTATTATTTACACTTACTGGATAAGGTAGAAGGCGCAAGTCATTTTGATATTGACGAACAACAAGCAATAAAAATTCAGGCCGAGCTACTAAAAGCCCTGCCTGGATTTTTGGTGCCTAAACTAGTTCGGGAAATAGGAGGTCAAAAAAGTAAAACCCCTATCGACCTCAAATTAGTTTAGACATAAACGTTTACATTATTCCCAAGTGTTGCAGTGACCGACTTAGCCGGTGTTTGCGCACTTGAAGATTGTGTAGCACCTTCAATAAGTGCCAGTGCAGCGGCACCATCAGCTTGCTGTTGCTTTTTAGATAAAGCAGCAGTTAATACTTCTGCGCCTTGGCCTGCACCAGGCATTGTAGGTAGATTTCCACCTGATATATTCATAACTCACACCTGACTTTTAACTGTAATACACGTATTATAGTCGCTGAATTGGTAAATTACTTTACCAACCCACTTAAGTATTTATCGGCAACATTGCACTAAGCTTTAGGAAAACCATGGATTCTATAATTGAACAACTCAACGCCAACTTAAAAATTGTTTACCGTCAGGCACTTGACGCTGACAAAAAACTCGATGAGTTACAACAGCAAGGTCACGGAAAATTTAAAGCCTTATTTGCCGAGGACGCTGGATTTAGTTTCGAAGCTAAACGTTTTAAGCCTTACGTGTTAGACGTTGCCGCTGATGTAGAAAGCTTATCGAGCGACGGTTTGGATGAAGAAAAACTAAAACAAGCGGTTATTAAACTACAAAATTTACTAACGCTGTTAGCGACCTTTAAATAAAAATTAGCGACTTACTTGCAAAGCATCTACCAAAGTAGATGCTTTGCATTATTAGCTAGATACGCGGTAAAATTTGCTCACCAAACCACTCTGTTAATAAGCGTTTTTCATAGTAAAATGCTTCGTCTCGACCCATTTTAATTTTATCCATAAAGCCCATATCTTTTAAGCTCACGTTGTCTTCTTGTGCGACAACACCACTTTCATTACTAAGCACATAGTTAAATTCAATCCGTGGAAAGTGAATGGGTTTAACCACCCGAATTTCGTTAACACCGCCATAGCGCACGTCACCAGCTAAATCTAAATCGGTTACTTCAATTTTTAAACTATAATTTTTAGGAAGCTGCTCACTGAGCTTTGCAAAGTGCTCATCAATATTTTTGGCAATTTGCTTATGGTATGAGCCTTTAGTTTGGTTTGATGGGCGTACATCGCGATAATCATTAAAGTCATGCCATTTAACTTGTGCCTCACCCGCGCAAACAACACTCGGTAGTGCAACAAATATCAACATTGCTATTTTTTTAACTGAGTTCATACGTTTCTCCAACGAGTATGCTGATCATTATAATCAACTAAATATTTTACAAATTGCTATACCTTACTTTAGCAATTACATATGAACTATAACTTAATCTTTCTACTGCGGTGTTATTAAAATTGCACAAAATGCAATCAAAAGTACAGCTTGCGATGTTACGATTGCAAAACAAACAAAATAATACATGTAAAAGCTCAGTATTTATGGTGAAATTAACTTAATTGAACAGAGGTTTCCAAGGAGCATTCATGGCAATTTTAGTAACCGGTGGCGCAGGCTATATTGGCTCACACACCGTTTTAGAACTTTTACAGCAAGGCAGCGACGTTATCGTGATTGATAACTTAAGTAACTCCTCTGAAGAGTCACTTGAGAGAGTGAAAAAAATAACTGACAAAGCAATTACTTTTTATCAAGGTGATATTTTAGATAAACCCTTTTTAGACTCGGTATTTGCCAAGCATACCATTGAAAGTGTGATTCATTTTGCTGGCCTAAAAGCCGTGGGAGAATCGGTCGTAAAACCCATTGAGTATTATCAAAATAATGTACAAGGTACACTAACACTGGTTGATGCTATGCGTGATGCGGGTGTATTCAAACTGGTATTTAGCTCATCCGCCACTGTATACGGCGACCCAGCAAGCTTACCAATACGCGAAGACTTCCCCGTTGGCGGTACAACCAATCCATATGGTACGTCTAAACTAATGGTTGAAATGATGTTGCAAGATATCGCTAAATCAGATGAGCGCTTCGCGTTTGCTATTTTGCGCTACTTTAATCCTGTTGGTGCACATGAGTCAGGTTTGATTGGTGAAGACCCTAATGGTATTCCTAATAATTTATTGCCTTTCATTTCACAAGTTGCGGTTGGCAAATTAAAGCAACTTGCTGTATTTGGCGACGATTATGATACGGTTGATGGTACTGGCGTTCGTGATTACATTCACGTTGTAGATTTAGCCCTAGGGCATTTAAAAGCACTTGATAAAATAGCCGCAGAAACCGGTGCGCTTGTTTATAACCTTGGTACAGGTAACGGCTATTCAGTATTACAAATGGTCAATGCGTTTATTAAGGCTAGCGACCAAGCAATCCCTTATGCGGTGTCACCTCGTCGCCCAGGTGATATTGCAGCCTGTTATGCTGCGCCAGAAAAAGCCCTTAGTGAACTAGGTTGGCAAGCTGAGCGTGGTATTGATGTCATGATGCAAGATACTTGGCGCTGGCAATCAAATAATCCAAATGGATATAAGTCATAAAGGCTTCTTTAAGTTATCAGCTTAAAATTAAAACACCGCATTTAAATTAAATGCGGTGTTTTAATGTTGTACTTACCAATTTTGCATTTCTACAATCCGTGACTGGGTTCGCGCATATTCAAAACTTAACTTTTTACCTTGGTATAACTCGTTTATGTCGGCCTGGGCATTAATTACTAGTAATTTGTGGCAATCGTAAAACTCATCGACTAAGGCAATAAAACGCCGTGCTTCATCATCAAGAGTATGCTCATCCAATTGCTGCTTTTCTCGCTGATAGCTATCTTCTATACCATGCACAATAACCTTACCGGTTGCCTCTTTTCCCATTATTGGCACGTTAGCGATGTAAACCACCGGAAATTGTTCCGCTAAAAACATATAGTCATTAGCGCTGCGAGGACCTGAGCACAGTGCCATAAAATCAATCAGTAGTGCATCGTTAGTTTTTAATAAATAGGGAAGTGCTCGGCCATGCACAGTCATTGTATTATCACGCGTTGCTTGAGGGTGCGCGGATAAAAACCCAGCTTCAAATTCCGGGTGGGGCAAGTTAATAAAATAATGACAACTGCTTCTACCGTACCTGAAGCGGTGGTCTTCCTTCCCCGCTACGTTAATTACATGACAATGCGCATTTATTAAATCGATAGTTGGTAAAAATCGCGCGCGTTGCAAACCGTTGTAATAAAGTTGCTCGGGTTTAGCGTTAGAGGTTGCGACTAGTACCACGCCTTGTTCAAACAAAGCGTTAAATAACCGAGCCATGATCATGGCATCACCAATATCACTAACAAAAAACTCATCAAAGCACAGTACCTTTATCTCTTTGGCCCACTGTTTAGCTATTATTTGTAGCGGATTTTTATCCCCTTGTAACTTGGCCAATTGAGCATGAATTTTTTCAATAAAGTGATGAAAATGCAGGCGCTGCTTTTTTTCTGTGGGTAAATTTTTATAAAATAAATCCATCAGCATAGATTTACCTCGGCCAACAGGACCGTATAAATATACCCCTTTGATTAACCGTGCTTTTTGCCACCAGCTTGTTGGCTGATTTAATTGCTCACTCAAAGACTGTAACGCACTCACGGCTTGGTGCTGCGCCGCATCAAAATCAAGCTCTCCTGATGAAACTTTGCGGTGGTACAGGCTTAAAATTTCTGTGCTGGGCTCTGTCATGGTATTTCACTATCCGCTATACTCGCGGCCATTGTAGCCGACTAAAAATATGAACAACATGAAATTTCCTTGCCGTTTAGATAAATTTATTAGCCATTTAGCAGAATTACCGCGCTCAAAAGCCCGTGCGGCAATAAAAAGTCAGGCGGCAACCGTAAATGGTGAGGTGATCACTGCATTCGACTTTCAAGTGAACCAACAAGATGACGTGCTGTTTTATGACGAGCCATTAGTTTTTTTAGGTAAACGCTACTTTATGCTCAATAAGCCGGTAGGTTATGTGTGCGCTAATTCGGATGAGTTACACAAAACCGTATTTGATTTGCTTGATGAGCCAAACATGGCCGATTTTCACATTGCTGGGCGTTTAGACATAGACACCACTGGCCTAGTGCTTATTACTAACGATGGCGACTGGTCACACAAAATTACCTCGCCTAAAAAGAATAAATTTAAAACCTACTTGGTTGAAACTCAAGAGCCGATTACCGATGATGCACTGCAGCAATTACGCGACGGTGTGCAGCTTCACAATGAAAAAGATTTAACTCGCCCTGCTATTGCTGAGCGCTTGGGGAATTATGGTTTACGCTTGTCTATTTCTGAGGGTAAGTATCACCAAGTAAAACGTATGCTAGCAGCGGTAGATAACAAGGTAGTTGAATTACATCGTGAACAAATTGCGGGTATAAAGCTAGGTGAAGATCTGGCTGCAGGTGAATACCGCCCACTAACCGCCGCAGAGATAAAACTGTAAGGTTGTTTGGGTATTAGGAAAACAGCTTCAAACTGACCGCAGCCCTTTCTGAAACCTGGCGTCTAAAACCTGCTCTTACGATTTAATTTGTACTAAATCAAAGTCTGTCATTCCGGGTACAATCGCTTGCAGACGAGACTCAGTAATATCTAGAGAATTTAAGCATTCACAATATTCAGAGGCTTTAAGTTCTAATTGGTGGGCTTTTTTCTGCAACGACTTATCGATTTCTTTGGTAATGATATCCATGCGTTGCCCCATGTCGTTCATGCGGTCTTCTATATTGCCTTCTCGAGATTTAAACGCATCCCCGAGCGACATTAAAATAGCACCCAAAGAGCCATGTACTGCAGAGTGTATTTTTTGGCTAATTTCTTTAGTAAAAAAATCATCAATTTGGGAAAGCGATTGAGGGGCTATAAAAAAGAAGTCGTCGCCACGCTTAAACTTATCCATAAGTGCACGCTCTACATATTGTAATTGCGTTTTTAGCACTTCGGGTTCTTTATCTGACATGCCCTCAACAACATGCTCAATAGCACTAAGCCCAAGGTTTACACCGTCAGTCGCTAAATCGACTAGCTCAGGAACCGTTTGACGAATACCATTGCTAAATTGTTCTAGCACTTTACTTTCGTCGGTGCTTAAGTCGACCCAGTAGCCTCGAATAAACAGTTGATTATTATTGTTAATTTGCACCCTAGTTTGGCCTTTATCAACAATACGGATCACATCATCGGTAATAATTAAACCATGACGAAGTTCAACATCACATTGCTTTTGTGCGATTGCATTGCAGCTTAAAAGTGCCATTGATAACGCCAATATCGAACGAGATAAAAACGCCATAAACACCTCAAAAAGACTAAAATAGGGGGTGGCTAGATTAACAAAAAACCAACTTTATGCAAGCAAAAGTAACACCCTAAAAACAAGGCACCATGAAACGTAACGTTTATACAGCGCCTTTATCCTCTGGCTTGTACTATTAAATAGGTGAGCCTGGTGGTATGGGTAACGCTTTAAAGTTATCAGGCCACTGGCCTGTTGTTAAAAACTGATTAATTTGCGCCGCTAAATAGTCTTTAAATGCGCTGTCACCTACTTCAGGGTGGCTCAGTAAAGAGTGTTGATTAAACTCATCAGCAAGTTTGCTTAAATAGAAATGCAGTTGCGCTTGCACCTCTGGACTTAGTGTTTGGCTAGCGACAAGATCAGCCATAGTTTTTGCCGTTAAGTACTGTACTCGTTGCGTTACTTTTCCTGTCATGGTGGCAGGCGCTGATACATTAAACACCTGCTTATTTAATTGTTTAAGCAGCTCATCTAAGCCATAAAAGCGGTTATCTCGCACTTGCTGCTGCGCTAAACGATTTAATCGTTGAGCATTAAGTAATAGCGATAAGCTATGCTGCGCGGCGACTTCAGGCAATGCAAGTGCATCCATGGTTAAGCCGGTACGCCCCACTATACTTTCTCGTGATTTAGACTCGCCATAAGCTTTAGGTACGATTAAGGAAAGTATCGACTCTGGAAGCGTTAAGTTGCTTGCTTTTAGGGTCGCTAAAATGGCATTAACCGCTTGTTGTTGAGCCTCTTTAGTTACAACTTGGGCGCCTTTAACGGGTGCATTACTGCGTATCTCATAGTCATAATCAACGCCCGCGATAAGCTTAGCAACCGCTTCAACTTGATAACGATGGAACAAATAAAGCGGTACTAGCTTTTCTTCCAATTGCGATAGCGCAACCCCAGTTTTTATATTATTAATACCAAACTGCCCAAGCGCCTGCTTTCGCACATCAAGCACTCTAAGTAATTCTTCACTTGGATTACTGCCGTTATCCCAAAGGTGCGCTGTAGGGTGCGCCCCACCTTTGGCACGGGCATCACTGTCAGAAATAAACGCCAAACCTTGCGCTTTATTTTGCTGTAAAATAGCAGCGAGTGCTGCGCTTTCATCTTGTCCGGTAAAATCACTGTAGCCATATTTGATCACTTGGGTATCCCATGCCCCCATACCTTTAGCATAACCTTGAGATACATCTAACTGACCATTATCAGCAAAACTTAACAACGGATGCGGATAGTCCATCACCGAAGCACGATTATTTACTGACGCAGCAAAGTTGTGCGCAATACCCAGTGTATGACCAATTTCGTGAGCACTGAGTTGACGAATACGATCAAGTGCCATTGCATGTAAGGTACTTGCTACTTCATTGCCTTTTAAATAAGGCGCTGCCAGTGATTCAGCAATTAAAATATCTTGGCGTACTCGTAGCGATCCTAGTGTGACATGGCCTTTAATAATTTCGCCTGTACGTGGGTCTATAATTGAACTGCCATAAGACCAACCACGAGTTGCGCGATGCACCCATTGAATAACGTTGTAGCGCACATCCATAGGATCAGCATTATCTGGTAGCACTTTAACTTCAAATGCATTTTTATATCCTGCTGCATTAAAGGCGTCATTCCACCATTGCCCGCCTTCTAATAAAGCCGTTTTTACTGGTTCAGGTACGCCAGGGTCTAAGTAATACACAATGGGTTCGACCGGTTCACTTACAGCCAGACTCGGATCTTTTTTTATTAACCGATGGCGTGGAATGTAACGCACATACATAGACTCATCGAGCCCTGCTGCATAATTTTTATGCTCCACACTCCAATAACCCGATTGCGGGCTGAATTTACGTGGCGTGTAATTGTCATCAGGCAATTTGATTAATGAATGGTGCATATGCACGGTTAGCGCGTATGGATCAGCACTCACTTGGCGCACATATTCACCTGGTTTAGACCCTTTAAAGGTGAGAATGGCTTCAAGTTCAGTATTTTTTACAAATGCTTTTGAGCGATTCATAAATACCGCACTGCGTGACTCATCAAGGCTAAACTGCCCTTGCTTGCGCGCAGCTAAAGTACGGCTTACGCCATGTACATCGCTTAGTAAATAGGGGGTGTAATCAATTAATGCAGCATTGTCATCTTGCGCGACAACTTTAAAACCCGCCAAAATACTGGATGCAAACGCTTCTTTAACGCTTTGCTGCTCTGCTAGATTACTTGTGTTTGCACGGTAGTAAGTATTTACAGCGCGCAACATAACCTTATTGCCGAAGCGCTCAAACTGTACCAAATAAGTACCGCCTAATTGGCCTCTATCTAAACCAATATCGTTAGACCCTACTCCATAAGGTAAGCTGTGTTGTAATAAAAATTGTTGTTCAAGTTTATCGACCTTTAAATACACATTGCCGTTTTGCGTATCGTAAAAGAAAGAAAAATAACCCGGGAAATGGTTCATTTTTTCAGTAAATTCGTCAATAGACTTAATTGCTGCGTGCGCTTGGGTTATCATACAGAGCAGCACAGTAAAGAGTATGTAACTTAATCGTGATATTTTTTGCATAATCTTATCTTTGTTATTAGCGTTTTAAATGCGATGTAGGTATCCCATTATAGGGGGTTATTTATACAATACAGTTATTTAAGACGAATTTCAGCGCTCTAAACTAATCTCTCTCACATTATGATTAGTTTTAACACGTTATCAGGAAAAAAGAATGCGTAGACTCCCACCAGTATTACTAGAAGATGGCTGTTCAAGAGAACTTTTGTCGTTAATTCGTACTATTTTAGCGGCATGTAAAGAAATTTCATTTCGCGTCGGTCAAGGTGAATTATCGGGCGTATTAGGCTCAACCCTAGATGAAAACATTCAAGGCGAAACACAAAAGAAACTCGATGTACTGTCTAATCAGTTATTAAAAGATATATTGCTGGAGTCAGGCACAGTTAAAGCGATCGCCTCTGAAGAAGAAGATTATACCGTTGCCGGTAACCCAGATGCTGAGTACATTGTTGCATTTGACCCACTTGATGGCTCGTCAAACACCGATATTAACTCGCTAGTAGGCACTATATTTTCTATTATGAAAGCGCCGGTGGGCTCTGATGCTGCTGATGAAAAGATTTTTATGCAACCTGGGCATCAACAAGTAGCTGCAGGTTACGTACTGTATGGGCCATCGACCATGCTTGCGCTAACAACGGGTAAAGGTACACGCATGTTTACCTTAGATAAAACCCAAGGTAGCTTTTTACTTACCCAAGATTTTGCCGCTATTCCTGCTAAAACCAATGAATTTGCAATTAATGCCTCAAACCAGCGCCACTGGGAACCGGCGATGCAAAACTACATTAATGATTTACTTGCGGGAGATACAGGCCCTCGTGCTCAAAACTTCAATATGCGTTGGATTGCTGCAATGGTTGGCGATGTACACCGTGTACTTAGCCGTGGTGGCTTATTTACTTACCCAACTGATACTAAAGATCCTAATAAGCCTAATAAACTGCGTTTACTTTATGAAGCAAACCCAATGGCAATGCTAGTAGAGCAAGCAGGTGGTATTGCTTCAACAGGCACTGAGCGTATTATGGATATTCAGCCTGATGCCATCCATCAGCGTGTTGCGGTTATTTTAGGCTCTAAAGACGAAGTAGAAACTTGCTTGAGCTATCATAAGTAAACAAGTTGTCAGTTGTCAGTTGTCAGTTGTCAGAAAATACTAAGCCGGATTTAACTTAAATGCGGCTTAGTATTATTTATCCGTTACATAAAACCGCAGTAAGCTCGCATCTAAAAGAGTTGAGTTAGCCTAAATCTAGTCCTTTAATAATGCTAATAATTGTTCAAGCTTTGTATGGCTAAACTCGCCCATTTGTTCGCTATTGCTCAGCGCATAAATAACCCCTTCATGCTCAGCGCTATCTATATCTGCTCTTGATTCAATGACGTTGGCCCAAAGCGCGAGATCATCGAGATCTATTTCATTACTTACACAGCGCTTAAGCACATCAATCAATACGGGTGTCGTTAACTTATAAAGTGGCTTAGCATTGTGCGCAGAGCTTGACACTATTACTGAAATTGCTTCGTCTCTTTGCTCCCCAAATGTAATAAATTCAGCCAATGCTTTTTGTATATTCATAATGTTTGTTATTCTTGCTGCTCTACTGTTAATAAGACCTAAAATGACCCAGATAAACTGCAGCCAATGTAATACAACGCTTAACTGTAATGTTAATGATATAACCGCATGTTGGTGTTATCAGTTACCCGCTATTTTACCACTCGATGATACAGCAACCAGCTGCTTATGCCGTTCATGTTCTCTTGCTAAAATAAATAGCTATTTAGAGACTATATACACCCAACCAATAAAAGCTCAAATCGCTTTTGCTAAACAATTTAGAAGCCATGATAATTTAATTGAAGGGTTAGATTACACCATGCAAAATAGTTACATGGTGTTTAGTAAGTGGTATTTTTTAAAGCGTGGTACTTGCTGCAAAAATGGTTGTAAAAATTGCCCTTATAGCTAAATTAGCCACACACAGCAATAGGCAGTGAGTTATCAGCGCCCCATTCACTCCACGAGCCATCGTACACACTTAAATTACTATAGCCGCATTCATCGGCAAACAGCGCAAGCGCACAGGCAGTAACACCAGAGCCACAGCTAAATTGTAAGTGGGTTGCATTACCGACTAATTCACTAAACTTTGCCTGTATAAAGTCGAGTGATTTTGCTTCACCATTTTCTAATAGACTAGTTAAAGGTAGCGAATAGCTATTAATAATATGGCCGCTGCGCATTCCGGCTCTTGGCTCACTACTTTTGCCGGTAAAGCGCTCATAAGCGCGTGCATCTAAAATAACTGTATTGGCATCCTCAGTAGCACTTAGCACCTGTTTTTTATCAATAAAGTAATCAGGCCGGTATTGAGCAATAAAATCGCCTTTTAATGATGCTTGTGTATAGTTTGATTCAACCGGAAGCCCGAGTTCAAGCCACTTGGCTAAACCGCCACTGAGGACTTTTACGTTATCAAACCCCATAGCTTTAAACATCCACCAAGCTCTAGCTGCACTGAATAACCCTGCATCTTCATAAATCACCACAAGTGAATCGTGATTCACTCCCGCTTTTTGCATCACTTGAGTAAATTGTTCTGCACTACACAAGGTATTAGGCAATGGGTTTGAGGTATCTGCGAGTTCTTTTTTGATATCAAACCGTTGTGCTTTAGGAAGCATGGCAACGGGTGAGTACTCCCCCGCAGCTGAGGGACGTAACATACCCGCATCAAAAATAACCAGGTTAGCTTGCTCTAAGCGAGCATGTAACCATTGTGCACTCACCATGTTTTTCATCGTCTTTCCAAATTTGAGGAAATGAAATAGCTATATATTATTACAGCCTGTTTATAAACAGAATTTAGACTGGTTACAAATTATAATAATGCTAAAATAGCTGCTTTGAGGTTTCTAAATAAAATAAAATTATGCCAATCCCTTTTTACATTATCAATATGCAAGGCTGCGAAGACCGTTGGGAAACAACCCTAAAGCGACTTACCAGTCTACACTTAAATGCTGAACGTTTTGAAGCGACCATTGGCAAAAACCTTAGTGAAGAAGAAACCCTCAAGTGGTATTGCCCGAAAAAAAATAAAAAACGTTACAATCGCAATCTATCTGCAGGTGAAATTGGTTGCTATGTAAGTCATATGCGCCTTTGGCAAAAAATGGTTAATGAAAACATGCCTTTTTGTGTTGTATTAGAGGATGACCTTTTCATTGAGGCTTCGCTTAAAGATGTTGTTGATGCGGCAATTAAATTGAAAAACTGGGATTTAATAAAATTATCTGACAACAGAAATTTTCCATTTATTGACAGTGCCCCATTAGAAAATAATCTAACAGTCGGTAATTATAAAAAAGCACCAAATGGCACTCAAGGCTACATCATTTCATTAAGTGGGGCTAAAAAACTACTGCAAAGAAAACCATTTTTTAGACCCGTAGATGTCGATATGCAATTTCACACAGAAGTAGGGCTAAGTATGATTGGCATAAAACCCTACCCGGTTGCCGAAGATCGAAGCTTTATTAGTGAAATAACAAGCGCTAATGCAGGTTCGCACTCAAACCGCAGTACATTTATCAGAAATTTAATTCATAGATCGAGTATTCATATGCAAAGACGATATAAAACTGCGGATCTTGTCAAAATTACAAGTGAGTAATACCAAGCATATTTTTAAATGTATGCATTTGATTATAAAATTAAATCTTAATAATTTCGCCACGCAATGGCGCCATTTTAGCTAAAATTTTATTTTGCACTGTATGTGGGATATTTTGCTCGTTCATTGCATTTATTAATAAATCGACAACGTGATTGAAGTCTTTTTCGTTTATATTCATGCCAGTATGAATAGCAACCATAGAGTCACCTTTATATTCACAAGGGCCCTCCACCAGCGAACATAAATGGCTAATAAACCCTTGTCGAAAATGACTGATATTACTGTGCTCAAAGTAATGAAACACTTGTTTGTCATTACCTATTTGTGTAATAAAACTATCAGTTAGCCTCTCAAGCCCAGCTTGTTCGCCAAGCTGGTGATACAAAGAGGTGTTGGGTTGGGTTGTACACCCTGCAAGTAAGTTTAAACAACAAAAAATAAATACACTCAGTTTCATTACCAATACCCCGTAACCGATAAATACCAGCCAGTTTGATTATCAACACCAGCAATCCGCCCTAAATCTAAATAGGCCGCAGTCACACTCATATGCTTATTTGGTATCCACGCTATAAATAAATCACGCCAATCTTGTTCGCCTAACCCCAAGTTGTTGGCTTTTTGTCGATATTCAACACCAATGGCAAGTTCACGACTTACAAAAACTGCACTACTTGCTTCTAGCAAAATATGGCTGCCCTCATTAGCCCCGCCATATCCTAACAGTCCTAGCTGATTGGCTTTACTGTAGCGGGTGGTCACATTCCAAAACCAGTTGTACCCAGCAAGTGCGCCCAAATGTAATTTACTGGCGGCTAGGTACACATCTGTACCACTGGTATTTTTTGCGCCAACTAACTTTGCTACTGTGCCATCCTCTAGTGATTTATGCTGTACGCCCACACTTAGCTGTGGCCACTGACTGTAAACTACATCACCATATAAACGAATTTTAGCCCCAGAAATTGACTGCTCTATTTCGGTATTGAGTGCAGGCACATCAAACTGCTGCACTGCATAACTGAGCTCAACTCGATTGAATAGGTTTAGTTGCATGCCGCAGGCATCAAGACGGTAGTCAGTAACATCAGCACGACTACAAAAACCATTAACAGCCCATTCGTCTTCACTGGCATACCCTGCTAATTGTGCCCAAGGAACTAATCCGCCCCCTGCACTGCCTTCAATTTGAGACACCCCAGGTGTTGCTAATAATTTCCCCGTAGCAGCCATACTTAACGCACTACAAAATGAGAGTGCCAAGACGAATAATAACTTAATGTACACGCTGATATTCCTCTAACCATTGTTCTAATTGCTGCGCTTTTAAAGGGCGACTTAAATAGTAACCTTGCGCATGATCGCATTGCATTTCGTGAAGCATTGATAAAGACTCAGCGGTTTCTACCCCTTCAGCCACAACAGAAAATCCCAATTGGTGACCCAATGTGATTGAAGAGCGCACTATGTATTGATCTTTTTGTGATTCGTGCAGAGTTAAAATAAAGCATTTATCTAACTTAAGCTCATCAATAGGTAACATCTTTAAGCGCCCCAATGATGTTTGTCCGACACCGTAATCGTCTAATGAGATTTTAACGCCAATAGTTTTTAAATCTTCTAACGCTTTAATACCTTGGGCTTCATTTTCAATCATATCGCGCTCCGTCAACTCAATAGTGACAGAGCTTGGGTTTACTTGGTATTTATTTAAGGTGGCTACCAACGAAGCGTGAAAACCTGAATGAGCAATATCTTGGGCAGAAACATTAATAGCGGCTTGTAAATGAATATCCTTTTTTGACCAATCGGCTATTTGTGCAATCACAGTCTCGACAACCCAAGCGGTCAGCTCTACTATTAACCCTGACTGCTCGGCTAAATCAATAAAGACCTCAGGCGAGACCCAGCCACCATCTTTTCGTTGCCAACGAATAAGAGACTCTACCTTATCAATTTTCTGACTTTTAATATTCAATTTAGGCTGATAGGTCATAAATAATTGTCCATTATCATCATCAATTGCTTGTTTGAGTTCATCAAGCATAATTAAACGGTCTAAATGCGCCTCATCTTCACCGTCTTGATAATAATGTAAGCTTTGCTGACTCGTTGTAGCTGCATCAACAGCAATGAGTACACGTCGCATTAAATCGTCTGCTTTAGTCCCTTGCTCTGGGTATTGCACAATACCAGCATTAAAACGTAAGCTTATTTTTAAATTTTTAACCTTGTAAGCTAGCTGTAATTGCTTGAGTAAATCAGCCACTGCACATTTTACCTGCTCAACCTCTGCACAAGGGTAAACCGTTAAGAATTCATCGCCACCAATACGGGCATGAAAACCACCTAGCTCATCAGAAAATTGACGAATACGGTTTGCCACTGCAATTAAACATCCATCCCCTACTTGTGGACCAAGCTTATCGTTTATATGCCTTAAGCCTTTTATATCAATAGCAACAAGCGTGTACCGCGCATCATTAGTGAGCCGCTTAGCTAATAAATCTAATATGGCTGAACGGTTATAAAACCCTGTTAAAGTATCGTGATGTGCTTGAAAACTGATTTGCTGCTCACGCTTATTAATATCATTACCCATGTTATTAAAAGCATTCACGAGCGTTTCTATTTCACTGCTTTGCTTTTTACCTTCAAATTTAAAGCGGTAGTCGCCTTTTGCAAACTGTCTGGCAATAACCGCTAACTGTGAAAGTCCTGTCGTTAAATTATTTGCTAACAAACTACTGGTGATCACACCAAATAACATAGTTAAAACAGCGAGTGTGATCAGTGTTAATAATAATTGCTCAATATCGCGATAACTCGAGGTTAAATCTGCGCTAAGCAGTAAGGTTATCGGATGCGATTGTAAAGAGGGTAAAGCTATTTGTTCGTTTTCATAGGCCAAATATTCGGCAAAAAAACGAGCCGTAGTTTTATTGGTAAAGTACGCTATTGGTTGAAAGTTATCTGGTTGGGATACTAGCGAGCTTGTTGCAAAATCATCTAATTGCGCAACAAAACTAACCTCCATTCCGGTTAAGCTTTTTAGCTCAGTAGCCACTGCAGATGTTATTTTAAATCCGACCAAACTGTAAGCTATGGTTCTGGGAGTTTTAACGGGCAATAAAATCACTTGGTACAGCTGGTTATTTAACACCACAAAGCTCGATTGCTCAGAATTATTTAATAACTCATCCATCAAGGGTTGTAGGTTATCGGCAAAATTTTGTGCATTAACATTAGCTGACACTAACCGCCCTGATAAATCGAGCAACAGCATAAGATCCGCATTGATCCGTTGACTGTGGTTGTATAACACACTGCTAATAGTGGCGGCATCACGAGTTGCAACCGCTTGCTTAAAACCAAAATCAGCGGTTAACACCTTTGCGGCTGTTAATAATAAGCTCTCTTTTGATTTTAAATATTGTTTATAAACGCTTTGCGCAACCGTTATATTTTGTTGCACTTTTTCTGCCTGAAATTTACTGGTAGACCACCAAAAGCTCAGTAAACTAACCAAGGTAGTGAGTAATACCAAGCCAACGCAAAGCGTTGTAATACGACTGCGTAAATTATTGGCCATTGCCTTCCCTAAATTGACTGCCAAAGGTATTACGTGGTGCAGGGGTAGATGTATTTATAGTTATTGATAACGGGCTGGTTGAGTCTATATTAAACTGTTTTTTATTATCCAAGGGAGCTGTTTGCAGTGAATGCCAAACACTGGCTTGCACAGGAAAAGTGTCTACTTGCAGCTTTATCAGGCCTTGCTCGTTACTGGTATACACATGACTACTGTTAGCGACATATATATAGCCCACCATGGAGTCATGAATATTGCAGCCTAGAACAACAACACCTTGATTATCAAACTTAATAGGTTCTTCTGGCTGGCCAGAATAGAGCTTTAATTGAAAAGGTTTAGCTTTTGAAAAAGAATAAACATGGTGGCGAATATTATCGCTATTTGGAAAGTCGACGTACTGACCTTGGTGCACAATAAGCAACTCTGGAGAAAACTGTTTATCAACTTGATCCATTACCGCTGTGGGTAAATTGCCCGAAGTTTTTGAAGAAGGTAAATGATTTATTTCTACGACAGCATTAGGCAATACTTGGCCATGCTGATCTTTAATAACCAAATTAATGTTATTACCAAAAGCCGATACATTAAACAATACACCCAGTACTAATAAATAACGACGTTTTGCAATAACTTGCCATGCTCGCTCTAACATAACCACACCCAAAAATTCACCATAGGTTAAGTTAATTAGAGACGAGCACTAATTGCAAGAATTATAGTTCAGTAACTTAAAATAAATACTTTTTCATTAGTTAAAATGAGCTTTGCTATTTCTGTCTACTTACTACGTTATTTAACGATTAAACCGTAATCAGCATCTAAAATAGCAATCACTTCTTGGCGCGGATCATTAGGTATAATAATCTCTTTACCAATAATTTTGCTCGCGATGCCCACATAAGTGTCAGACACTTCAAGCATTACTGACTCAGGTAAAATATAATCTTTTGCTAACTGCTCACGCTCAGCCATACGGTCTTTATTTAATAACACATCACTCTCTGGTACGTTATTAATTAACAGCTGACGAAAACCTTCCTTTGAGTTTTCAACAATCTTGCCATCTCTATAACATGCTTCATCCCAAATACGCGATGAATCGGGTGTCCCTACTTCATCAATATAAATAAGTTGCTGCGCACCATTTAAATCTTCTACGTAACCAAATTCAAATTTAGTATCTACGAAAATTTGCCCGAGCTTAGCTAACTCATTACTAATTAGCTCGAACCCTTCTACCAATAATTTTTCGTATTTGGCGACATCGTCAGCCGATTTAAAATTAAAAACATCTAAGTTGTTTGTAATATTTTCACGAGTGATATTTACATCATCAACGGCAGGAATATCAGCAACCCCTTCTATAATACCCTTAGTAGAGGGAGTTATAAGTACTTGCTCAAGCTTTTGATTCGCTTTTAAGCCTTCGGGAAGCTGCAAACCACAAAAGTGTCTTTCGCCTTTGGCGTAGTCGCGCCACATACTGCCGGTAATATATTGACGAGCAATCGCTTCAACTTTAACCGTACTGGCTTTACGAACAATCCATACGTATGGATGAGGAATATCAACAATATGATTACCCGCCAAACCGGCTTCATTAAACATGTTAAACCAATGAGCAGCCACTGAGTTTAATGCAATCCCTTTACCAGGAACGCCATTTAGGCCATTTTCACCTTGCCATATGCAATCAAAAGCAGAAATTCTGTCTGAAATAACCATAATGGCTAATTCAGTATCGGCAGGAACGTTATAGCCTTTTTCATTTATTAAGCGTTTGCTATCTGCATCGGTTAACCAATAAACTGAACGCACTTTGCCACTATGTACTTTACCTTTGGTACGAATGGGTAAGTCATCGTTTACGTCTAAAACTTTATAGCTAGTCATGCTATCTCCGGGGTTTGGCATGCTCAAAGAGCAAAGTATGGAATTGGGGTTAGGCGCTCTATAATAATCTAGCCAACCACAAAGCTCAATCTTAGGCTAAAAACAAATCATCTCAGTATATTTATCTAGCTGGCGCATTGGGGTAAACTTGCATGATTACTTGCCCTAAGGAGCTAGCTTGAACTATTTAACTGCCACTAAGAATAAGAAATATTTAATGTATATTTCTCAAAATTATTCCTATGCTATTTTAAGGCCTTTGCAAGCAGAAATATTAGCTCAAGGAGGGGAAGTTAAATGGTTTTTAGAAGGTGATAATGTTAATCCTGACTTTTTGAAAAGTGATGAAAAAACACTAAATTCTATTCATGAAATAAATCAATGGGCGCCTGACGCAACCTTTGCACCAGCGAACTCTATCCCTACATTTTTTCCCGGAAAGAAAGTGGCTGTTTTTCACGGCTTTGATGCTGGAAAGCTAAATAAAAAAGGCCAAAACGATCACTTTAAAGTGCGGGGCTGCTTTGATTTATATTGTACACAAGGCCCAAATACAACGGCTCCATTTACGGCGTTACAAAAAAAATTGGGTTATTTTAAGGTAGTAGAAACAGGTTGGCCTCCCCTAGATCAATTTTTTAACGGTAACTCAAAGCCTAGCCACATTGATGAAACAGACTCTCGCCCAACAGTATTGATCTGCTCTACATTCTCAAAACGCTTATCTCTTGCACCTAAACTTTATGAACAAATAAAACACTTTAGTGAAAGCGGTAAATGGCGACTCTTAGTTCAGTTTCATCCTAAAATGGCACAAGAGTGGGTTGATAAATACAAAGCGTTAAGTAATGACAATCTAACCTTTGTTGAAACAGACAATGTTATTCCTTTATTACAATCTGCTGATGTAATGCTGTGCGACACTTCATCCATATTACTGATGTTTTTGGTACAACGAAAACCAGTTGTAACGTTTTGCAATAAAGCACCTGAAAAACACTTACTTGATATTACGGATAAAAATAACGTTGAAGCCGCAATAGACTACGCACTAACTTACCCAAAAGAACTTGTAGATAATATTGAAGCTTTTTGCCAAGAGTTACACCCATACACAGATGGTAAATCAAGCCAACGAGTACTTTGCGCAACCAATGAACTGTTGCATAGTGATGAAAAGCTCAAAGCAAAACCGCTTAATTTTATTAGACAATTTAAAATGCGCAAAAGACTTAACTATTGGAGTTGGTAAGCCGTTATGATCAACCTTGAGAATGTCTCTTTCAAATGGCAAAAAAGCGCAGTCACCCCGACTCTCGCTATTAAGCAGCTTACGATTAATGCTGGGGAACATGTTTTTTTACATGGTCCAAGCGGTAGTGGTAAATCTACCTTACTAGCGCTACTGGCAGGCATTAATGTAACCACTAGCGGCCAACTTTGTGTTTTAAACCAAAACCTAAGTGCGCTCACCAACGCACAGCGCGATGCATTTAGAGCGGATCATATTGGCTATATTTTCCAAAACTTTAATTTACTACCTTATTTAACCCCATTAGAAAACGTGTGTTTAGGGTGCCAATTTTCGAAAAAGCGTCAGCAACACATGCTCAGCCAAGCCGATAATTTAGAGAGTGAAGCAGCCAGATTACTCAATGCACTGGGGTTAGAGGCGCACTTTCATAATCAAAATGTTGCCACTTTAAGTATTGGGCAACAACAGCGTGTTGCTGCAGCACGCGCATTTATAGGCAGCCCTGAACTTATTATTGCCGATGAGCCTACTTCAGCACTTGATACCCAAAATCGTGAAAGCTTTATTAAGCTGCTATTTGAACAAGCAAAAAAAAGTAACAGCACGCTTGTTTTTGTCAGTCACGATGAAACATTAAAGCCACTCTTTAGCCGCACAATCGACTTAGTAAGTTTACAAGGTGATGTATGATTTTATTTAAACTTGCCTATAAAAGTTTGCTCAATAGACGTGCCAGCGTATTACTCACATTGCTCACTATTGCGATTAGCGTCATGTTATTACTCAGTATTGAGCGAGTTCGCGTAGATGCTAAAAGTAGTTTTAGTAATACCATTTCGGGTACCGATTTAATTGTTGGCGCACGCACTGGCGATATTCAATTACTCCTCTCCTCGGTATTTAGAATTGGCCATACCAACAATGGGGTGAGTTGGCAAAGCTATCAATACATAACAAAACAGCGCGGGGTTAAGTGGAGCATTCCTATCAGCCTTGGCGATAGCCATAAAGGTCAAGCTGTCTTAGGCACCACACTCGATTATTTTAAGCACTACCGATTTGCTAAAAAACAGCCCTTAGCATTTGAACAAGGACAGGCTTTTTCTAGCATCAATGAAGTTGTTATAGGTAGTGAGGTTGCAAGTAAACTGGCCTATAAAATTGGTGATGAAATTGTGATTTCTCATGGCATGGGCAATACTAGCTTTCATCATCATGATGATAACCCTTTTAAAGTGGTTGGTATCTTAAAGCCTACCGGTACCCCGGTGGATAAAACCTTGCATGTGCCACTGGCGGCAATTGAGCTGATCCATGGTGGCGGCCATCATGATCATGACGATCATCATGATCACTCGAGCCATGCATTAATTGGGCACCCAAAACAAATTACCGCCTTTTTAATGGGCTTCGACTCACCGCTTTATACGCTACAAATTAGGCGCAACATTAACCAATATAAACAAGAGCCTCTATTAGCGATTATGCCCACAGTCACTTTAAAAGAGCTCTGGGAAATGCTGGCAATAATAGAAAAAATACTGCTGTTATTTTCATTTGTGGTGGTCATTATTAGCTTGCTCGGTATGTTAACCACATTACTTGCTAACCTTAATCAACGCCGCAGAGAACTGGCAATACTGCGTTCTGTGGGTGCCCGCCCTTGGCAATTATTTTCGCTGATCAGTATGGAATCACTGCTTACCACCTTTTTAGGTTGCTTGGTAGGCTGTATTTTATTTTATGCGCTTATGGGTACGACCGCGGGTTACTTACAAAGCCAAGCTGGAGTGAGTATTAATATCAGCATGCTCTCTGACTATGAACTCACTTTGATTGGCGTTATTATGGCTGCGGGATTTATTATTGGCTTGATCCCCGCTACACGCGCTTACTTTTATTCTCTCAGTGATGGTATGAGTATAAAAATATAAACTTTAGGATGATCATGACGTTGTTTAAAGTAACTACACTCTCTTTAATGCTATTAAGCGCAGTGCTAATTAGCTTTGCTAGCATTGCAAATCCACCCAAGGAAATTTTTTGGGAAGACCTCATACCCGAGGGCCATGTACAAATAGATACTCAAGCACAAGCTAATCACGAAGGCAGTGAACAAAACTGGGTGCAACCTGATTTAGACGCGCCAGTTGTTAAAGCACTTGATGGGCAGTCTGTTAGCTTACCTGGTTTTGTTGTACCTCTTGAAGGCGATAGCGAACTTATCACCGAGTTTTTATTAGTCCCTTACTTTGGTGCCTGTATTCATGTGCCCCCGCCGCCGCCAAATCAGCTGGTTCATGTGACCATTAAAGGCGGTGTCCCTATCGATAGCTTATACGATGCGATTGTTGTAACGGGTATTATTAAAACGCAAACTTGGTCTGGCGAAATCGCCCAAGTAGGTTACACAATGCAAGCTGTCGGTGTCGCTCCTTTTGAGCTTTAATTCTTAAAATACAGAGCCCACTCTATAGTGGGTTTTTATTTTGTTCTATCAACCACCCGTTCTTATATCTCGTTCAAGTTCAGACTGCGTCACTGGATGACAAGTCGACTTCACCGTGCTCTTATTGCTTTCATCTTCGTCAGAACTAAAAATTGTGTAGCTATAGTCTGTTTCAACTTCACCACCTAAGCACTCATGCTCTGCAAATACTTCATCTCCATAACCCTCTGGCATTTCTTTTGACGCACACCCACTGAGGATCAGAAATGTTATTAAAATTGACATTACTTTCATATTAATCACATTAAAAGAACACGTTATAAATTATAGTTCGTACTCAAAATGCCATGATGGAAGCTTGTTGAGTAATGGCAGAAGTGCTTTTTCTTTTCTTAAATCACGACGCTCTCTCTCCAACTGTTCTCGCTCTCGGCGTAACTCTTTACTTTGGCTACTTGACGGTTTATCACTCGTTAATTCATCACTAATAGATTGCAGCCGCCAATTAATATTATTAAGTCGATCATCTATCTCGGCTTTCCTTGCTTCAAATTGATAACGCTCATTACCTTCTTGCCATGCTTTTCTAAACTGTGTGTCATTACAAATCCCGTTATACGCATCGCCTCGTAAACCTAGGGTAAAGCCATTTTCAGGCTCACAAAAGGCTGCGAGCCCCTGTTTGTAACCAGCTTGATAATCATCTAATTTTGCAGTGATGCCAAATTCACTACAAGCAGATATGATTTCTCTGCCATGTTCAAATGTATACCCTTGCTCACCATGACTAAAGCCTAAATTTGTCCAATTGGCCTGTATACATTCATCCTGAGACAAAGAAGAGCATCCTGATAGCAATATGAAAAACAGTAAAAACAAGTAACGACTAGACATTATTTTTCCTAAGATAGCCAAACTCAACTAAGTACCTATTCTAGGGCGAGATAAAGGTAAAGTGAATAATAAAAATGTAACAAGCTATTCTAATAAACCTGAAATTTAGAATAAAAAACCTTGAAAGCATGCACTTCCAAGGTTTTATTTGTTGTATTTGGCAGTAATAAAATTAAGCCGTGCCACCCACTGTTAGGTTATCTATTTTCAGGCTTGGCTGGCCTACGCCTACTGGTACACTTTGACCGTCTTTACCACAAACACCTACACCTTTATCAAGCGCTAAATCATTACCTACCATAGAAATTTGTTGCATAACCTCAGGGCCATTACCAATTAAGGTAGCACCTTTAATTGGCTGGGTGATTTTACCATTTTCAATTAAATACGCTTCTGAGGCACTAAATACAAACTTACCCGAGGTGATATCCACTTGGCCGCCACCAAAATTGGGAGCAAACACGCCTTTTTTAACCGTGCTGATAATATCAGCTTGGCTATGCTCACCGCCTAACATGTAAGTGTTGGTCATACGTGGCATAGGTAAATGCGCGTATGATTCACGACGAGCATTACCTGTTGGGTTTACCCCCATTAAACGCGCGTTCATTTTATCTTGCATATAGCCTTTTAAAATACCGTTTTCGATAAGTACGTTATAGGCTGCAGGCGTACCTTCATCATCGACATTAAGTGAACCACGGCGATCGGCCATAGTACCATCATCAACCACAGTACATAGCTCTGAAGCAACTTTTTGACCTACTTTACCGCTAAACGCAGACGCGCCTTTACGGTTAAAGTCTCCCTCTAGGCCATGACCTACGGCCTCGTGCAACAACACGCCTGGCCAGCCATTACCTAATACCACTTCCATAGTACCCGCTGGGGCATCAATAGCTTCTAAGTTTACTTTAGCTTGACGAACGGCTTCTTCTGCAAAACCCATCCAACGCGGCTTACCATCTACCAGCTCTTTAAAGTAACCATAATCTAGGCGCGCACCGCCACCAGCACCGCCACGTTCACGACGACCATTTTTTTCAAGTAATACAGAGCAGTTTAAACGGATCAGTGGGCGAATATCGGTAGCAAAGGTGCCATCGCTGGCTGCAATTAATACTTCTTCGTATACCGCAGACATTGAGCTAATAACTTGCTCAGCATCAGGGGCTAATTCGCGAATATAATTTTCAAGCTCACGTAACAAATTAACTTTATCGGTATCGCTCATACTAGAAATTGGTTGATGCGGTGCAAACTGCTGCTTTGCAGCCACGTCACTAAATACTTTAACCGCTTTATCTTCACCGGCATCGGCAATACTACGAGCAGCGGTGGCTGCTTTGTTTAACGCTTCAAGATTAATTGCGTCTGAATATGAAAAACCGGTTTTTTCACCGCTTACAGCCCGCACCCCCACGCCACGCTCAACGTTATAAGAGCCTTCTTTCACTAAGCCGTCTTCTAATACCCAAGACTCATGATGGCTCGATTGAAAATAAAGATCGGCATAATCAACTTTGTGCTGGTGAATATAAGCTAATGTTTTTTCGAGTTCTTCTCGATTTAGCTGGCTGTCGTGTAATAAATGCTGTTCAACCGAATTCATAATAATGGCTCTCTAAATCGTTGGTGAGATTGCAGCGGCATATCTCGTCTAATTTTGTGTAACTGGTTTAAATCTACGGTGCAACTAATAAAACCAAGCCCTGTTGATTTTTCACTTAATGTTTCACCCCAAGGCGATAACATGAGGCTGTGACCATAAGTTTGCCTACTGTTTTCATGCACTCCATATTGCGCTGCAGCAATAACATAGCACTGCGTTTCTATTGCACGTGCTGCAAGTAGCGGCTGCCAATGCGCTTTACCTGTTGGAACAGTAAACGCACTGGGTACTAATATAATTTCGGCGCCTTTGCGAACTAAGGCATTAAATAAACCAGCAAAACGCAAATCATAACATACTGTTAAACCAATTTTACCAAAGGGCGAATCAACAACCACAACCTCATCGCCGGCTTGAGTAAAATCGGATTCTCGGTAGCTGCCGGTCTGGTCATCTACCTCAACATCAAACAAGTGTATTTTGTTATAGCTTGCAACAATATCGCCTTGGTTATTAAACAAGTGTGAGGCAGCGTAATACTTATGTTGGTTATAGGGCTCTGGCATGGTGCCAGCATTTAACCAAATGTTGTGTTTACGGCACAATTCACTGAGTTGCTGTTTGTACTGTTCAATACGCTGTGACACTAACAACGTATCACCAGCGTGTTTACTAAACACTAAAAACGCTTCTGGTAGACACACTAGCAGCGGGCGAGCTGTCGGTAAGTTTTGCAATGCCTGTTTTAATTTTGCAATATTCTCATCAGGATTTAAGCCTGAGCACATTTGCAATGCAATAATCTTAGGAGCTGAATTTATACCTTGTTTATTCATTGTGTGGCGCTAACCTCGGCATCTTTAAGTTTTAACTCTGAGGATGCTTGTGGCTGACTTTGTGCTGCTTGCGGTAAAGTCACCTCTCGACTCTTACGATCTAACTCTTGTACCTGAGGATCGTTCATTTTGCCTGTTACTTTAAAGTTGATCTCTGAGATCACTCGGGCAGAATGAATCACTTTATCAATTGCTAAAGCTGCAAGCCCCGTTACTGGATTAACCATCCAAGCCACAATCACCGGAATGCTCGAGGTTACTTGTGGTGCCACGGCTAAGTCGTAGTCAATTTCGAGAGTATTTAAATTTGCATACCCTTTTATAGAGAGATCGGCAGGTACCCCATCCATTTTAGTATCTTGGGTATAGGCAATGCCTTTATCTATCTGCATGGTGCCTTGCATGCTGTTATAAAAAAAACCTTTAGAAAATACATCTCTAAAATCAAGCTTTAGCTTACGCACTAATGAATCAAGGCTCAGTAATGAGAATACGCGTGCACCTCCATCACTGATTTCAGTTAAATGGCCTTCGCCTAAATCCCAGCTAATTTCGCCATCCAAACTGGCAATGTCTAAATCATAAGGTGCCGCTTGCCAATTTAGCTGATAATTTAGATTGGCGTTTGAGTCTTTAATAGTGGTGGTAATATCAAACTCATTAAATAAGGCGCCAATATCATCACTTTTAAGTTCACCGCTCATCGCCGTTAGGCCATTCTGCCATTGCCCTTTAGTCCGTAATATATGGTCGCCCTTATCAACCACTAGCTCAGAAATAAGCAGCTTTTTACCATCGCCTAACAATGAGGCGCTTACCTTATCAAGCTTATAATGACTTACTTTACAATCGGCACATTCAAATTCAATAGCCGGTAATTTTGTAAGCCATGCAAGTTGTTCTGGGGTTGATTTTTCGCTCGGTTGCTCTGATTGTTTATCTAAAAAATTAAGCCTTAAATAATCGCTATTAATTCGAATCGGCTGATTTGATTGCCCGCTAGGTATAAATACTTCGGCTCTTAACTCTTTGGCATTGAGCTTTAATTGCAAATTATTATTTAGGGGCGATAAACGCATATCAAAATCATTAAACTGCATGCCACTCACGTTAAAAGAGTTAATATTCGCAACCACTTCATGTAAAGGCGGCATCACGCCCGTCGAGGCACTGTCAGGCTGCGCTTTAGCCACATTAATAATTTGATCAATTAAATCAATCCAAGGTAATAACTCACTCTGCGCTAAATTAATACTCACCGCTAAATTTTGTGAGTTAAGCCCTAAGTCTTTTTCACCGATAATAAAATGAGCGTTGGTAAACTGCGATTGAGTATTGTCTAGAATGGCATTGAAATAAAATAACTCATTAATATTTGCAGTGATCAGATTAGAGATATCATCACCTTGAATAACCGCACTCAGAGGCCAAATTTGCTCACTGCTTTTTGTATATACTCCTGGCAAGGAACTATTTAAGCCAATAAGTGGCGATTCAACTTCGGCACGATAGTTAAACCCTTGCTCTGTAAAATTAAGCTCTAAAGCAATATCAACGTCACTTTGCCCGCTTAAGTAACCATCTAAAATACCTTGACCATGGTTTATGAGTGTTTGCGCATCAAGCTGAGCATTTATATTTATATTAGCGCGATAATCCTCTGCGTTTGCGTCACTAGTGTAGTTAATCGTTAATGGCATACCAAGCCATGTAGCCGTAGCATCGGTGAGGTTTATTTGTTGATTATTAAAGCTAAGCTCACCCTTTAAATGCTCAAGCGAAATACCGGGAGCAGAAATATAAAGAGGTGAGTCGAGTAAATTAACCTTACCAGTTACACTCGCTCCGCCCTCAAATTGTGAGCCGATTAGCAATTCAATGTTTGCGCTGGCAAGCCCCTGTCCTTGCACAACATTAAAAATATCAGCTAATGGATTTGCTAAAGGCGTGGCGACAAAAAAATCGTGCATTTTTTCAAGCTCAGCTTGCTTATCAATACTAACCACCAATGGCGCATCGCCCATTAAGTCATCAATACTCACATGCACACTACTGCCAACGTCAAGGTTTACCAGTTGGCCTTGCTGGCTATAAATATCCATTCGCTCATTTGCAAAATGCAGCTTTACACTGGCATTTGTGACTGCTGGCCAAGCCGGATCGAATTGATAGGTAGCATTATCTATTTGCGCTAAAACATCAAACTGCCCAGAACCATTGTCAAATGGAAAGCCTGATAATGGACCAGAAAATAACACCTGAGCATTTGTTACTTCACCTGATTTTATTGCGCCATTTAAATAACTAACTAACTCAGGGCTCATTAATGTTAAAGGAAAATAATGACCGGCAATACTGGCATCGGGGGCAAATGCTTCGGCATATAAATCTAAGCGAGGCGTCTTACCTAAACTTAATTGCATCTGCGCGCTTAAGGTCACTTCATTGTTATCAAACCACAGGTTATCACTGCTAATATGCCAATCGCCTGAACGCTTAGCTAAATCTAATTCGATGTTTAGCTGGTTATAGTCAATATTATTACTAAAACTAGCACCTGTAATTAAGTGGCTGTTTTCACCAAAAATAGTGATCCGGCCATATTGCTGATTAACTAATCCATCAATCCTTAAAGATTGAGCGGCGGGTACGGCGTTTTTTTCTTGCCAGCTAATTTCATCGGCTTCAAACCACAACTGCCATTGCTTTGCATCGGCAAACTCTAGATACGCGTTTTTTATTTCACCACTGGGTTGGCGAGCTAAAAAAGGAGTTAAATCAGTAAAATTAGTTAATTCTGCTAAATCATTTAATAGGGCTAAATCGAGTTGTTGTAGCCATATTTTATTTTGCTTGCCTAATAAAGCTTCAAATTCGAGGCTAGGCCACGTTATTTCGTTGGTACTAAACGCTAAGCCGGTACTTTTTAACCGCCAGCTATTTTGCTCAGGGTATAAATGAAATCCCCCTTCACTTAGGCTGACCTTTTGTGTTTGCTCATTGAGTTGCCAATTTACCGCACTCGGTAACCACTGTACTTTTACGTCACTTACTAAGCCTTGCTCTAGCCTAAGCCATGCTTGTAAGTTTAAATCACTATGCAGTTGCTGCTTTTGAGTATTTATATACTGGGCCAACCAATTTGACACATCAACCTGATTAGCCTGCACATATAAATCGCCCACCATTTGCTCTAAGGTTTCACCTTTGAGCGCAATACGGGCATCAAAATTACCCACAGAAATACCCGGTAGCGCTAGGCTACCGCTACCAAGATGCTGTTTATCTTGGTTTTGCCATACAATGTTTTCTAATAACAGTTTACGTTCTTTGTTATCTTCTAGTACAAAGCTGATGCTCGAGTTTTCTATTGCAAAGTGACCCGTTTCACCTAAAAACAGTCCTTCTATTAGTTCTTTTTGCTCAAATGAAACTTCATCTTGATTACCAGCAAATAAATTAGCGACATTAACCTTGGTATGAAAACCATTGATCACAAAGTAATTTGATTTAAGCTGCAGCGACTTTAAACTTTCCCACAGGTTTAGCTCTAAACTGGTTTTAGCTATGGTTAAAGAGATAGGGGCTGTTTGGTTGTCTTTAAATGATAATTCTTCGAGTACTAAAGCGGGACCACTACCTTGCCAACTTGCTGATATAGCACCTATAGATAAACTAATATCAAACTTATTATCAAGGTAGCTTTCTATATCTCCTTTATAATCTTTCGCGTAGGGTAAGGTGTATTTTAAAATAGAAACCATCACGGCCAGTAGTACTAAAATTACAGCACTTATTTGCCATAATTTTCGCACACAATAAAAACAGGCCGCTTTAAATTTCATTACATCATTACCACATCAAACTGCTCTTGGCTGTATAAACTTTCAGTTTGAATATTGACCTGCTTTCCAATAAATAGTTCTAATTCGGCGAGGTTATGATACTCATCATTTAATAGCGCTTCACATACTGCAGGCGAAGCATACACTACAAACTTATCCGCATCGTAAGCGCGATTAACACGTACTATTTCACGAAGAATTTCATAGCAGACTGTCTCGACTGTTTTTTGTGAGCCACGCCCTGAACATGCTGGGCATACATCACACAATACATGCTCTAGGCTTTCGCGGGTACGTTTGCGGGTCATTTCAACTAAGCCTAATGCCGACAAACCATTGATATTAGATTTGGCACGATCTTTATCGAGTGCAGATTCTAATGAGTGCATTACACGGCGTTTATGCTCATCGCTTACCATATCAATAAAGTCGATAATAATAATACCGCCCAAATTGCGCAGCCTTAGTTGACGGGCAATAGCTGAGGTTGCTTCTACGTTGGTATTAAAAATAGTTTCTTCAAGGTTACGGTGACCAACAAAAGCGCCTGTATTTACATCAACAGTGGTCATCGCTTCAGTTTGATCTATGATCAAGTAACCACCCGATTTTAAAGTAACTTTACGATGCAGTGCTTTTTGAATTTCACTTTCTACATCAAATAAATCAAAAATGGGGCGCTCACCTGGGTAATACTCAAGCACTTGTGATAACAAAGGCACAAACTCTTCAGTGAACAGCTTAAGCTCTTGGTAGGTAAGCTTAGAGTCAACACGGATGCGCTCCATATCTTCACCTACATAATCACGTAACGTTCTAAAGGCAAGTGTAAGATCTTCATGCAAGATACTGGCTTTGCTGGTTTTTCTGCGTCTAGAGACAATTTTATCCCAGAGCTTTTTTAAAAAAGCTGCATCGTGTCTCAGCTCCGCTTCACTTGCGCCTTCAGCAGCTGTTCTGACAATAAAACTACCGTTTTCATCGCCGTATTCGGCTACAATTTTTTTCAGCCTTGCACGCTCTTCTTCCGTTTCGATACGCTGACTCACCCCAACATGTGTCGCATCAGGCATAAACACTAAATACCGTGAAGGTATCGTGATATCAGTGGTTAAACGTGCCCCTTTGCTACCCAAAGGGTCTTTAACCACTTGCACCATAATGTACTGACCTTGGCGAACAAGCTCACGAATATCTTGGACTTTTTTAATCGGCTCGTCGTCAACGCCCTCAACAATAGAGGCACTATTAACGATATCTGAAGCGTGTAAAAAGGCGGCTTTCTCTAGGCCTATATCAACAAAAGCGGCTTGCATACCTGGTAACACGCGGCTTATTTTACCTAAGTAAATATTACCCACGATACCTAAGTTACCAATACGTTCTAGCTGAATTTCTTGTAATACACCGTTTTCGATTAGGGCAACGCGACTTTCACTTGGCGTGACATTGATCAGTAGTTCTGTACTCATGCTACCCTCTTAAGAATGTATTTAATAATTGTTCTGTCTCATATAAAGGTAAGCCGACAACGGCAAAATAGCTACCCGAAATATGCGTTACAAAGCGCCCACCTACCCCTTGGATACCGTAACCACCGGCTTTATCTTGAGGCTCGCCCGTTTGCCAATAAGCATGTATTTCTTCATCACTGAGCGTTTTAAAGGTGACATCTGTACTGACCACACAACTGAGTACTTTATCTGATGTAGCAAAAGCGATGGCAGTTAACACTTGGTGCGTGTTCCCTGATAAGCGCTTTAAGATTTGAGTAAAATCGTCTTTATCTCGAGGCTTACATAATGATTGGTTATCCATCACCACCACAGTATCACTACCTAGCACTGGCCGGTCAGTATAACCTTGCTCTACGCCCATTTGCGCCTTTAAACGCGCTAAACGCTCTACATAGTCATGCGGGAGTTCATTAGCAAGCTGACTTTCATCGGCATCAACACTAAACTGTGAAAATTCAATACCCAATTGGGTTAGAAGCTCTTTACGACGGGGAGACGCGGAGGCTAAATATACTGCGCAAGTCATTATCTGATCCTAAAATGTCTACGGTATTTTCGAAGTAATAAAAATACCCATATCCAGCTCAACATGCCTGTTAATACAGGCCATAAGTAATGTGGGCTAAAATAAACGCCAAGTAAAAAGTGATTTAACCAAAACTGCATTAAGTGGTAAAGCGTTAAGAACAAGCCTATAAGTAGGCTTTGTTGCCACAATGAAAAATTGCGAATTTTTTGGAAGTTACTTGCAGTAACAAAAATACACACTGAATAAGTTAAGGAATTAACACCCAATGAGGAGCCTGTTGCTAAGTCAATTAATAACCCAACAACCCAAGCAGTCCCTATATTTAGTCTATGCGGTAAAGCTAAAGACCAGTACATAAGCACCAACAGCACCCAATCAGGACGAAATGGTTCAAGTGAAAAAGGTAACGGCATTAGCGCCATTACTAATGCAAAGAAAATACTTAATGCGATTAAGAGCATATGACGGTTAATCATCACCCATCAACTCCTGCTGATTTAGCCATAACACCACTAATAACCGAATTCGATCTAATTGAGCTATCGGCTCAGCAAATACTTGCGCAAAAGGTTGGCCTTCATCACGAGTTATTTCGGTGATCACCGCAACTGGATAACCTTCAGGAAAGGTCCCTCCTAGGCCAGAGGTCACCAGCACATCACCAATACGCACATCTAAGCTATGCGGCACATGTGATAGCTTTAGCACGTTAATTTTACCGATACCTTCAACCACTGTGCGCACATCGTTTCGTAATATACGCACCGGTGTTGCATGGGTGGTATCTGTAATTAACAGCACCCGCGAGGTTGTTGAACCAACTTTAGTCAACTGCCCGACTAACCCCATATCATCAATCACCGCTTGGCTTTCGCTTAAACCATCGGTGGTTCCCCGATTTATCACCACTTGGTGACTATAAGGATTTGAATGAACAGAAAGTACTTGAGCAATAATTTTACGATTGGTGTGTTTAGAGGAAGAGCCAAGTAATGCACGAAGTTTTTGATTCTCTTTTGCTAAAAACTCATACTGCTGGATTTGCTCACTTTGCAATACTTGCTTCTTTTTGAGTGCTTCGTTTTCGGTTAGTAACTGCTCACGGGTATGCAAACTTTTGGCGCTAAAGCTAAATACTTCGTAAGGTAGGTTAGCAACATAAATAAGTGGACTGACCAACGTATTCAAACTAGTACGAATGTTCTCGCCACCTTGCGTGTACTTGTCTCCAAGGATCAATACGATACTCAAAAGCACTGCGACAAAAAGTCGCAGTTGCAAAGAAACCGTTTTTTCAAACATTGATTTCATTAATCGTAACTAAAAACGTCACCACCGTGCACATCAATCATTTCAAGGGCCTTGCCGCCGCCACGTGCAACACACGTAAGTGGATCATCAGCAACAACCACTGGAATGCCCGTTTCTTCCATTAGCAGGCGATCTAAATCCTTAAGTAATGCGCCGCCGCCAGTTAACACCATACCATGCGCTGAAATATCAGATGCCAGCTCAGGTGGAGACTGCTCAAGCGCCACCATGACAGCGCTTACAATTCCCATTAGTGGCTCTTGTAATGCTTCTAAGATTTCATGCGAGTTAAGCGTAAACGAACGAGGAACGCCTTCTGCAAGGTTACGACCACGCACTTCTATCTCTACTGGTTCGTCTGTTTTAAATGCCGATCCAATTTGGTGTTTAATATTCTCAGCGGTGGCTTCACCGATTAAGCTACCAAAGTTACGACGCACATAATTAATAATGGCTTCATCGAACTTATCACCACCAATGCGTACTGAAGATGAATACACAACACCATTAAGTGAAATAATAGCGACTTCTGTTGTACCGCCACCAATATCAACCACCATAGAACCCGTTGCTTCAGACACCGGTAAACCGGCACCAATTGCAGCTGCCATTGGCTCTTCGATTAAGTAGACTTCGCGAGCACCTGCACCCATCGCTGATTCACGAATTGCACGCTTTTCAACTTGAGTAGCTCCACAAGGAACACAAATAAGCACGCGTGGGCTTGGGCGCATAAAATTATTATTGTGCACTTGTTTGATGAAGTGCTGTAACATTTTTTCAGTAACATAAAAATCAGCAATCACACCGTCTTTCATTGGACGTATAGCTTTAATATTACCAGGCGTACGGCCCAACATTTGCTTAGCTTCTGTACCTACAGATGCAACACTTTTAGGTCCACCAGCACGCTCTTGACGAATAGCAACAACTGAAGGTTCGTTTAATACAATACCTTCTTCTTTTACATAAATTAGTGTGTTGGCTGTACCTAAATCGATCGATAGATCGTTTGAAAAAATACCACGGAGTTTTTTAAACATGAGGCTGGATGACCTTTGAAATTCGTTCTTATTGTAGTTGCGCTTACTTTAACATTCTCAACACAATGAGCAATGTAAAGCGCAGCCGTCTTTGTAATCATTAAAAAGAGGAAGCACCGCTTCCCCATTAAATATTATCGTTCGCTCATTAAGCGAAAGCCAATATAATTAGCTCTAAAATCTGGCGCTAAAATTAAACGCGTTGATGCACGAGCAAGGCTAGGGGCAAAATTCCATGCACCTCCGCGAACAACGGCATCTTTTTTATTCCCTGTGCTACTAGTCCATTCCCATACATTGCCTACAGTATCGTATAAGCCAAATGCATTTGCAGAGAAAGACCCTACCGGAGCCGTGCGTTTATTAGACCACTCGCTACCACACCAACCACAGTTAGCTAGATTTTTACCAATTTCGTTACCCCATGGGTACTCTGTCTCAGTGCCTGCACGCGCCGCATATTCCCACTCAACCTCAGTAGGTAAACGATACGTTTGCGCTGTTTTATCAGAAAACCATTCAGCGTAAGCAATAGCATCATTTTTTGTCAAACACACAGCAGGAAACTCATTGGTTTGCTCAAATCCTGGAGCACGCCAATTTAAGCTTGCTTCCCAAACAGGTTCGCCGTTGAGGTAATATGCGCAACCTTTGCCTTTTTCAGCTTCGGTTTTATATTGCGTTTCGTTTACAAACGCTTCAAATGCGCCAACAGTCACTTCTTTGCTCTGCATAGCAAAAGATTCACTAATCGTTTTTTCAACCACGGGGCGTTCATTTTCAAGCCCATTGCCGTTTATATCACCCATTTTAAATTTGCCAACGGGGATCATCACTGCTGATGGGTCCACCATAGGTGGGCGTGTATCAACTTCCATTCCTTTTGGGCAATCTGCTTGTATTATTTGCTCTCGCTTTTTAGTCGGTGCAGCAATCGACTCTGACTTTTTTTCCAACTGAGCAAAAAGCGTTCGCGTTTTCTTTAAGTCAATTCGCGCTTTATAAGGGATGTAACCCTCTTTGCGTATTTCTAATTTATGCAAACCACGTGGTAAGTTCGTCACCAAACGAGTAGAACCTACTCGAATATCATTAATAAATACTTCATCGCCGTGTACATTAGAGCGTAAGGTTAACTGAACTAATTGATCTTTCTTGTTCTCAGCGACCACTTTAGGCTTTTTATTAACTGTTTTAGCGACAACGGCAGCGGCTTTATTATCCCCATTATCGCTGAATGTTAACTGACTATCAGAGAAAGTAGTGCTATAAGCTGGCTGATAAGTATTTGCCAGCGGGGTACCATACTCTAAACAAAAACTATTATTCACACTAAGTAAGTGACATAAACGACTGCTGTTTACATCTCCGCGCATAGTAACGCTTAAATTGACGTTGTAATCACCTTGCCCGCTAAATGCGCTCTTAATCACGTGACTACTTAAAATTTGTACTTGTGCCCCAGCCATGTCTCGCTTAGGTTCAACAAGACGTTTTTCTGTAAGATTTTCAAATATTTGATCTAAAAAACGTTTAGTTGCCTTTTTCAGCCCTATTTGCTGACCGCTCTGCTCACATGCCGCCAGTGTTTCAGTGCGCTTACAGTTAATGGTATGGTCAACTTCAAGCGTACCCTCTCGGGTAAATTCATTGCGTAATCGCTCTACACGCGCCGTAGTATATTGCACTTTTAAGCTTTCAATCGTGTTTTGAAGTGCATGTTTATCAGCGCGAATTTGCTCAATATCTTTTAGATGGGATGCAATTGCCGCCAATTGCATAGAAATATCATTTTTATTTTGTTCTTGATCAACAACGGCTTTTTGATAACGCGATTGTGCAGAGGTAATGTCTAGCGACGGATTATCAATTAAACGCCGATACATATCATTCATCGCCTCCAACGCTTGGTTTTTTTCTTTATCAAGCTGTGTGGAACGCGTTCTCAGCAATTCAAGTTGTGTTTGAAGTTGGTTCTCTTCTTTTAAATATTTGTCGAGCATCGTCGTTGAACGAGTGTATTCTGTTTGTTTCGTATTAATCTCTGATTCAATTCTGTTTACAGTAGTTGTATCTTGTGCAAATACTGTGCTTGCAAAAAAGCTAGCAGAAATTAACAGAGATAAAGGAGCAATTCGCATATATTCCAGTCCCAAAAAAGCGGCAATTATTTGGTTATTATTATTTTTTATAATAAAACCTTATGCTATGTACTTGAAGCACAAAACACAAGCTTTGTTCATTTATTATCTCAGTTTACAACTATTATCCCGTTTCATGCCAGTAAATAACCGTTTCATTTGTACTAAATAGCTAATTTATTTAACAACACCGAGATTTATCTGCATTTTACGCTATTAAGATGCCAATTTAGCCGCGTATTCATATTTTTTAGTTTGCTTAAGTAATAAAAACTGAGTCAAAATAACGCTATTACACAGCACATTCATCATGTAACTAATGAAAAAGAGCGATAATGCCAATACCATTCAGTATTAATGAACATAGCTATTTACAAACAATTACCAGTGAATTACTAACAGACAAGAAAATAACTTTAACTATTAAGCGCGATGATTTATTGCATCCACTTATCAGCGGTAATAAATGGCGAAAGCTCAAATACAATTTAGTTCGTATGCAACAACTGGGTAAATCTGAATTACTTACATTTGGTGGTGCTTTTTCAAATCACATTCATGCGTGCGCCGCTGCTGGTAAAGAGTTTAACTTAACAACCCACGCAATTGTGCGCGGCCCACAGCTTGATCTAAATAATCCTACTCTAAAATTTGCACAGCAATGTGGTATGCAGTTACATGCAGTCAATCGTATAGAGTACAAACAACGACATGATGAAGCCTATTTAGCCGCATTACAGGCACGCTTTCCAAACGCATACATTCTACCTGAAGGAGGCACTAACGAGTTTGCTATAGAGGGATGTAAAGAGCTTGCTCAGAGTTTACCTGAGCACGACTACTTAGTCTGTCCAACTGGCAGTGGCGGCACCTTGGCTGGATTGATAGAGGGCAGCTCAAATAAAATCAACCTACTAGGGATTGCTGTTTTAAAGCAAGCCGACTACCTGCGGGACGAAATACGCGCTCTTAGCCCTAAAGCAAAATCACAAAATAACTGGCAACTACTTACGCAATTTCACGGTGGTGGATATGGTCGTTTTACAGCTGAGTTATGGCAGTTTTGCCAACACATGCAGCATCAACATCAATTACCCTTGGAGCCTATTTACAGTGGTAAAATGATGTACGCACTTTGGCAGCTCATCAATAATGATTACTTTGCCCCTAACAGCAAAATTATTGCAATACATACTGGTGGGTTGCAAGGTTTAGAAGGGCTAAAATATCGCAAATTAGTGTAGAGTATATTTAACTTGTTAATTGCTTAGCATTAGTGAAATGCGACTTGAGTATAATTGGGGAGTAATTTAGAAAAATATCCTCCTTGCGCGCCGCTAATGCCTATTACTTTTAAAAGTTGTAGCTCCTGAGGCGTCTCTACATCAAGTGCAAATACTGACAAGCTCAATAATCTACTTATATGCACAATCCCCCTAACGTATTTTTGTTGTGAATTACTGCGCTCTATCCCATGGACAAGTTCAGAAGCTAAGTTAAGCCCTGATATTTGTTTATTAAGCGTAAACTTAAAAATATTTTTACTGCTTCTCACATCATCAATTACAATATTGCAGTTTAGTGCCGCTATTGCTGCAAAAGCGCCTTGCAAACGTAATTGATTATTTAAGAATTCTGATTCATTTATAGAAAATTGCAGTGTATGTTGGTTTTTTAAGTCATTGATATAAGCAGTTAACCAGCTCCAAAACTCGTTATTAAACCAGTTTTTAGGATGTAACTTAATACTGATAACTGACGATGAGTTATCTATAAGCAATAGTTTTTTTACTTGCATAACTACCGCTTGATCGTGCAATAGCGCCTCACCTTCGTTATAAAATTGACTGATACTTTCTTGATTAAGTAATTGTTTATTTCCCCTGTCATTACTTTTAATTGATACGTAATGCTTAATAATAGCGCCGCTATCGAGCTCGTATACTGGTTGAAATAAAATAGCCAATTTTTGCTTTTTAATTCGTTGTGATATTGAGTGTCTATCGAGCTTTTGAACATGACCATAATTTAACGCTAATTGGTGATAATGCTTAACTCGATTTTGCTGCGAGAGAGTAAGTGCCGACTTTGCCAACTGATACACCATAACCTGATCAGCCTCGGAATAATAAGTACATAAACCTACTTTTACATGCCTCTGTGCAGTTCTTGGCGCCAATACATGAGCGGCACTTACAATGCATTGATGTAAATATTTAGCGCAATTGAGTTTATCAATTGCATCAATCCCTTTGAGAGTAAAAGCGAAATTGCCTGCAGTTAATAACTTAACGGATATTTCAGTCGTATTAATAAAGTCTTTTGCCAATAAGACTTTAAGAGTCGCTTGTAAGTCAGTGTTTGCATCAAAATGGCATTCACACTGAATAAGTGCAAATACATTATATTTAATTGCTTCCTGCACATTAGTTGTCGCTATGGGAGCGAGCTGTAAAGAACTCACTTTGGGTGCATAACGTACTTTCTTATTATTAAAGTGCTGCTGACGTTTAGAGGTCATTGTGCTGTTTTTTATTGTTTTAGGCTTTTTAAAACGTCGAATACAAAGCATAGCGAGCAAAAGAACCGCGTTTATTATTAAAAACAAATAGCTATAGCTATACCAAACTGGCCATGAGTAGAGCAAAATTCCTTTTGAGTTAGCGCTAAAATAATGTTTTTGTTTTTCTATATAAATAGAGTTTTTATTAGGGGCGAGCGTAAAAGGCGTATTTGCAATAAGTTGTTTTTCATTGGCCAATGGCTGTTGCAATTGCTTCGCTAGCTTTAAACCAACTTGCTCGTTTTGATGCTGTAAAACCAAACTTAAACCGCTATTAATAATCACTAGCAAGGCGATACACAGAGCATAAAACAAAGCATTTGAATAATTGGTAAAGTGAAATTTACTGACTTTCATAACCCACCGGCACATCAAATAAGTTATTAAAGTGTTGTCTACTATTTGCAATTGTACAAGCCAACAATAAAAGTTTAGCGAAGGTTTAAAAGTTAGTACTTAATGTTTATAAACATTATATTTAGCCTTCAATTAGTTAACTAAACAGCTGTCATTATTTATATATTAGTTTGAACAAAGGAGGGCTTGGCTTAAAAAATAAAAACACCAGTATCACAGTGCTTTTTACACATTCATATGTTTACTTTAGGAAGTGTTTATTCAGATTTAAAAACTGTAGAAATGGAATACGGTCATTTTTTTAATAAAAAAGCCGCTTAATAGCGGCTTTCTAGAAAACTTTTAAACATTTTGCTTTTTGTCTTAGGTCAAAACGGGATATCGTCATCAAAGTCGATTGTTGGTTCCATAGGGTTTGATGCGCCACCTTGCGGTGCATTTTGTGGCTTAGGTGCAAACCCGCCTTGCTGTTGTGGTGCACTATTTTGTTGTGGTGCAAAACCACCTTGCTGCTGTGGCTGGTATTGGTTGTTTTGCTGCGGTGCTGGCTGCTGAGCAGGTGCAGATTGCTGCTGTGGAGCATAACTGCCTTGCTGGCTATTTTGGCCTTGGTTATTTTGACCATAACCACCGCTTTGTTGCCCGCCTTGGTTGCCTTGATAGCCACTACTTTGTTGACCACCTTGGTTACCTTGATAGCCACCACTTTGTTGATCGCCACCGCGTGCACCTAGCATTTGCATTTGACCCGTAAAGCCATCGACAACGATTTCTGTGGTGTATTTTTCTTGGCCTTGTTGATCAGTCCATTTACGGGTTTGAAGTTTACCTTCTACGTAAATTTGTGATCCCTTGCGGCAGTATTCACCCACAATTTCAGCTAACTTGCCAAAAAATACCACACGGTGCCACTCAGTTTTATCAACCATTTGGCCAGTGTTTTTATCTTTATAGCTATCTGAAGTTGCTAAGGTAATATTTGCTACACCATTACCATTAGGCATGTAACGAACTTCAGGATCTTGCCCTAAATTACCAACCAAAATTACTTTGTTCACACCGCGTGCCATGGAACCATCTCCTATAAACGTTAGATTAAACCAGCCACTCTTCGGGCTTGGTCTAGGTCAAATTCTTTATCATTAATCTTTAAGTAGCTACGACTTTCATCGCGAACTACGGTTGCTTCTATTACGCCGGGTAAAGCAACTAACTGAGAAGCCAGTGTTTGTGCCTGCTCTTCAGAATCTAATTGGGTCATTAAACTAATAACTTTGCTTTTCGGTGGGACTTGCATTTTCCACGCAATAATAAGCCATATTACCCCAACAAGTGCCGCCGCCGCAAACACAGCTTGCGTACTAGTTGTTTGTGCTACATACCCGCCAAGCATGCCGCCTAAAAAAGCGCCTAAAAACTGGCTCGATGAATACCCCCCCATGGCTGAGCCTTTTTGGCTTGCTGGAGCAATACGCGACACAAGAGCCGGCATAGTGGCTTCTAAAAAGTTAAACGCAACAAAATATAACAGCATACAAACCGCAATACCAACAACGCTGTTTGCCCACATAGACATACTTAACATGCTGACTATTAAAACCATAACAGAACCAATAAAGGCTTGTTTTTCTTTCTCTTTTTTAATCGCCACTATCATTACTGGCACCATTAAAAAAAACGCCAAAAATAAAACCGGAATATAAAGCTGCCAATGGTTTTCGGCCACTAAGCCATCTTTAATTAATTGGCTTGGTAATACTACAAAAATAGTCGTTAATGTTAGATGCAGCAATAATACGCCTGCATTTAAACGTGCCAGCTGTGGGTGTTTAATCAATTTTTTGATGTCACTAAAACTGGCAAGCGTATCGCCTTTAGGGGCTTTATTTATTGCACTGGGAACGAGCATAGTGACTATAAAAATACCACACACAGCCAAAATAGCCGTTAGCCAAAATACGCCTGCAATGCCCCATGAAGCTGCCACTATCGGCCCTAATAACATCGCAAACGCAAAGCTCATGCCGATGCTCATGCCAATCACCGCCATAACTTTGGGGCGCTGTTCATCTCGGCTTAAATCTGATGCAAACGCTAATAATGCGCTGGCGATAGCTCCCATGCCTTGTAACGCACGCCCTACCGTCACCATTTGAATAGACTCTGCCAAAGCGGCAATTACCGAACCTAAAGCAAACACCGCCAAACCACCGACTATGACTTTTTTACGACCTATTTTATCGGAAAGTCTCCCCATTGGGATTTGTAATACGGCCTGAGTTAAACCATACGCACCAATTGCAAAACCAATCCAGATAGGTGAGAAGCCTTCAAGCTCTTGACCATAAATAGCTAAAACAGGCATCAGCATAAACAAGCCGAGCATTCTAAATGCAAACACACTCGCTAACGATACGGCGGCGCGTTTTTCTCGTGAATTAAGTGAAGATGCGGTCATTATTTGCGTGATCTTACTGTGTTAAAAAATTAGGCAAGGATTCTATCACAAGCTTGGCAATAATTAATCGTCTATAACTAAGGATTTTTTCGATGATCAAGGATTAATATTGCAGCGTATTATGCGATACTGAGCAAATAATTTTGGCAATAAACGAGATAGCATGGAAAACATTGAAGTCCGAGGCGCCCGCACGCACAATTTAAAAGACATCAGCCTAACCATCCCACGTGATAAACTAATTGTTATTACTGGCTTATCTGGTTCAGGAAAGTCATCACTTGCATTTGATACGCTGTATGCAGAAGGGCAACGCCGGTATGTTGAATCACTCTCTGCTTATGCAAGGCAGTTTTTGTCATTAATGGAAAAGCCCGATGTAGATCATATTGAAGGCCTTTCTCCTGCTATTTCCATAGAACAAAAATCAACCTCGCATAACCCACGTTCAACCGTGGGAACTATTACTGAAATCTACGATTATTTACGCTTGATGTTTGCACGCGTTGGCGAACCTCGCTGTCCGACTCATGATTTACCGCTCGCGGCGCAAACAATCAGCCAAATGGTCGATACTGCGCTGGCACTGCCTGAGGGCACAAAGCTAATGCTCTTGGCGCCTGTTGTTAAAGACCGTAAAGGCGAACATGTAAAGCTATTAGAGCAGCTTGCAAGCCAAGGCTACATTCGCGCACGTATTGATGGCGAAGTGTGCGACCTATCTGATCCACCACCACTAGATCTACATAAAAAGCACACAATTGAAGTCGTGGTTGATCGCTTTAAAGTCAAAGACGGCCAGCAACAACGTCTCGCGGAATCATTCGAAACAGCACTTGAAATGTCAGGCGGCGTTGCCAACATTGCGTTTATGGACGATAGCAATGCTGAAGAAATGTTGTTTTCAGCAAATTTTGCCTGTCCAACCTGTGGCTATGCGATGACAGAGCTTGAACCGCGTCTATTTTCGTTCAACAACCCAGCCGGCGCTTGTCAAAGCTGTGACGGTTTAGGTGTAAGGCAATACTTTGACCCTAATCGCGTGGTTCATAACCCTGAGATAAGTTTAGCTGGCGGTGCAATTAAAGGTTGGGACAAACGCAGCTTTTACTACTATCAAATGTTGCAAGCAGTTGCACAACATTACGACTTTGATTTAGATGTGCCTTATCAGGAACTAGCTAAAGAACATAAGAAAATTATTCTAGATGGCTCGGGTGATACTAAAATTGCATTTAATTACCGTAATGACCGCGGTGATTTAATTACACGTAATCATGTATTTGAAGGCGTGTTAAATAATATGAACCGCCGCTACCGCGAAACTGAATCAAACTCTGTGCGTGAAGAGCTAGCTAAGTATCAAACTAGTCAAGCGTGCCCTAGTTGTAAAGGTTCGCGCCTTCGCCAAGAAGCACGTAACGTATTTATTGGTCAAACTAACTTACCAACCATCACACATATGAGTATTGGTGAGGCAATGAGCTTTTTTGAAGGCTTGCATTTGACTGGGCAAAAAGGCCAAATTGCGGAGAAGATTTTAAAAGAAATTCGCGATCGTTTATCTTTCTTAATAAATGTTGGCCTAAATTACTTATCACTTGAGCGCAGCGCCGACACGCTCTCTGGCGGTGAAGCACAGCGTATTCGTTTAGCGAGTCAAATTGGCGCTGGATTAGTAGGTGTAATGTATGTTTTAGATGAACCATCTATTGGTTTACACCAACGTGATAACGACCGTTTATTAAAAACCTTAGTGCATTTACGTGATTTAGGTAACACCGTTATTGTTGTAGAGCATGATGAAGACGCGATCCGCGCGGCAGATCATATTATTGATATTGGTCCGGGTGCTGGTGTCCATGGCGGCCATGTTATTGCTCAAGGTACACGCGATGATATTTTAGCGAGCAAAGACTCGGTTACCGGTCAGTTTTTATCGGGGGTGCGTAAAATTGAAGTACCTAAAGAGCGCCATGCTACTAACGATAAATGGTTAGAGCTGTTTGGCGCTACCGGTAATAACTTAAAAAATGTTGATTTAAAAATACCCTTTGGCTTAATGACCTGTATTACCGGTGTATCGGGCTCAGGTAAATCTACACTCATTAACGACACCTTATTTAAACTCGCTCACACTGAGCTTAATGGTGCCACAACCGCAGAAGCGGCCCCTTACAAGTCAATTGAAGGCCTTGAGCACTTTGATAAAGTGATTGATATTGACCAAAGTCCTATTGGCCGCACACCGCGTTCAAATCCTGCAACTTATACCGGTATTTTCACCGGTATTCGTGAACTGTTTGCGGGTACTCAAGAAGCCCGTTCACGTGGTTACAAAGTAGGTCGCTTTAGCTTTAATGTTAAAGGTGGGCGTTGTGAGGCATGCCAAGGTGATGGCGTTATTAAAGTAGAAATGCACTTTTTACCTGACGTATATGTGCCGTGTGATGTATGTAAAGGTAAACGTTATAACCGCGAAACCTTAGAAGTACAATATAAAGGCAAAAACATCAACCAAGTGCTCGATATGACCGTTGAAGATGCCCATGACTACTTTGATAAAATACCGGCTATAGCACGCAAACTTAAAACCCTAATGGATGTTGGACTTTCTTATATCCGCTTAGGCCAAGCCGCTACAACACTTTCGGGTGGTGAAGCACAGCGAATTAAGTTAGCACGTGAGCTTTCTAAGCGTGATACCGGTAAAACGCTATACATATTAGATGAGCCAACAACAGGCCTGCATTTTGCAGATATAGAGCAGTTATTAGTAGTACTGCATCGTCTGCGCGATCATGGCAATACCATTGTAGTGATTGAGCACAATTTAGATGTCATCAAAACAGCCGACTGGATCGTTGATTTAGGCCCTGAAGGTGGTGCTGGCGGCGGTGAAATACTGATTGCAGGTACACCAGAAGAAGTGGCTGAATGCCAGCGCTCTCATACTGGGCACTACTTAAAACCGTTATTAAATAAATAACGGTAATACGCTTTAGATAAGGAAAGTCGGTGTTAAGGTATTTAAAAATTGCAAAATGGCGTGCTAATAAGCAGTTTAAGCAACAGCAAAAAAGCTGGCAGCCACACCAAGTTAAACTGCTTAGCCATATAAAAAGCATATGGTTTAACCTTAACACCGCGCAAAAACTTTATCTGCTTGCGTTTATAACCCTAGCCATTTTTAAGTTAACGTGGCTATGTGCCACTATTACTATTATTGCGCTAATCATAGAATTTTGGCCTAAGTTTAATCAACTATGGAATTCACTCGCCGGTAAAGCACTTATTTTGGTATTTTATGCCAGTATTGCTAACTTTGTTTTAGCAAGTGCTAGTGGCATTGTAAATGAAGTCACTCAGGTATCAGCTAATCACTTTAATTACACTCATAACTTTGCCACTTTATTATATTTACCGCCTTGGACACTAGGAATAACTCTGGCAACACTGCTCGGCTTACAACTTATTTTGCCTTTTTACATCATAGTGTTATTACTAATCAAGCCATTTGGATCTGATCGCATAAAGTTTATTAGCCAAAGCTACTCACCACTTCTAACTGCATTAACCCGCTTTTTTTTAGCGACGGTAGTGTTTGTAAGTCTGATTGCATTTATTGATGAAAAACCGCCTGAAAAAGTATTAAACGATATAGTAAATAGCTTTGAAAATAGTCAATCGCTCGCAAATAAATCCCCCGCTGAGCAAGAGCAAGCCATAGAAAAATTGAGTGAGCAAATAGAGAAAAAACTCCCCTCTTCAGACAATGACAGCGCTCAGACAAAAACATTTGGTATTCGCTTAGAAGGCGAAGATGAGAACACTCAAACGGTTAGGCAGTTTTTAGATACTAAAGGCTACTTTGAACGTAGTAAGCGCTTAATTGCCATGTTTGCCTATAGTTATGAAGCAGACAGTTATTCACGTTGTAAGAAATCAACAGAGAGTAAGTCAATCGAGCTCAATGATTACGAAATTATTGAAATAACGCCTGATCAAAGCATGCCTTACGGTTATCAATTTATAGTTAGAGCCTGTGAGTCTGCCGGTATTTCTGCTACAAAACATTAAAATATAAAAAATGCCGCTAAATTAGCGGCATTTTTGTATCTGCAAATAAACGCGCTTATGGGCGTGGAATAAACCCAACCGCATCATAAACTGCTTTTAATGTAGTTTCTGCACGCGCGCTGGCTTTCTCGGCATAATGAATAGCGCTATTCGCCCCAACTAATTTGTACTATTTGCATATCTTTATACTTAGATCCCGTAAACAATATTTCATTGCTTTCGTTTACCTCAAAACCAATAGGTCGAAAGTCCACGTGTGTATCTTGTATGGTTTGATCTTGTAAATTTAGCCTCGCGATTCTAGAAATAGAATCTGAATAATAGAAATAGTTTTTGCTAATGCCATATGCAACTGACTTTTTGGCATTTTTAGGTAATTCCCAGCTTTGCCTATCTGAAAGGCGAATTAATTGATTATCATTGGTTACGTATCCGTTACCTTTACTATCTGAAATGAGTTTATTCGCTTTTATTCCTTCTATCACGCGTGTATCGCGGGTGAGTAAATTAAATTCTGCCAATATATTTTTTGAACCAAGTCGCTTAATATAAATAATGCTTTCGTTATTTTTTGACCAAATATAGCTTATTATTTTATGCTTATTAAATTCTTCTAACGGATAAAATTTTTGAGCGTTTACGTCATAAAGTGAATAGCTTTTATTTTTTATGAACATTATGCGCTGCTTATTGGGAGAAGCTCTGAGCATTCCTAATGCAAAAATCGAAGGGGCATCATCATAATTAAAAAAGCTAAGTTGCTTTGTAAAACCATTTTGAGAGAGCCATAATTGACTGCTGCCAGAACGCTCAGATACGAAAACATGCGCAGGCCCTTCTTTATTAACTATTTCAATAATGTTGTAGTCGTCTTTATCACTTTTATAGAGCGTTTCATACTTAGGTGTATCGCCAAAAGGGTCTGTTGCTTTAATTAGCGAGTATGATTGGGTTTTATTCTCTGAATAAAAAAGACTATTGGCAGAGTGAACCGCTATATAATAAGGATTTATCTTTGGGGTTACTGTTAGCGTATGTTTAACAATGTTTTTTTCATCAAACATAATGGTTGAAAGCTCAGAACCTTCAAATACAATCACGCCTTTATCGTCAGCAAGCCAATCAAATGCAAAGCTAATCGTGGTTTTTTCTGCTTTAAATAACCGCTTGGTTTCATGCGTCTCAAAGTTATAACTAAATACAGAAAAAGGCTTACCCTTTTGACTAAGTATATATGCTATTTTATTACCAGAATGAGATAAACGCGGCATGATTACGCCATACATTACCCCTGGTGGTGGGATCACTATGAATTCTTTTTTAAGTTCTAAATCAAATTTATATAAACCTGAACCTTCATGCTCATTTTTATATTCGGTGTAATAAATATGTTCACCACTTTCGTCTACTTGCGCATAACCTGTATATCTAAGGTCACACTTTTTAATAGAGGTAGCCTCCCCTATAACAGGAAACTGGCTTAAATCAACAAGTACCATTTCGCACTTTTGCTGCTTTAAATTGGTAGCTTGTAATAGCACTGATTGCTGGTTTAACTGCCACGATAAAACTGACACTTGAAAGCCAGGATAGGTAATTTCAACTTCCCTTTGATCAGATAGTCGCTTAACAAATGCATGCATTACGTCATTTTCAGGTTCTATATTAGTGTAAGCTAAAAACTGTTTATCAGAAGATACCTCGGGGTGAACCTCGCTGCCAATATTCCACGTGCTTGCTACCTTATTAACCGTGATCTGTTTAATCTTTTCGCTAGAAGGTGCATTAATAAAAAACAACCCAAACCATACTAAAAAGCATATAAAAATAATGACGACTAAAGAATAGATCAAAAGCTTTTTACTATTCGTTCTTTGAACCGGTTGAGAAGTAGTTGCAGTCACTACCTCTTCATTTTTTGCAGAAATATCCGGTGAGTCAGGCAAAAAGTTTGCAGGCTTTTCAGAAGCGTTTGCTTGCGTTAAGCGCTCTGGTATGACTGTTAGGCTATATCCTTTACGGTAATGCGTTTTCAAAAGCGGCGCTTTTTCAATGGGGTGAGCAAGCTGCTTTCTTAACTCTGAAATAGCACGATTAATCGCATTGTCGTCTACAAAGCTTTGCTGCCACACACTCTCTATTAGCGCTTGACGGGAAACGATTTGTTGAGGCTTATCTATAAAATACAGTAACAGCTTTACTAAAAGTGGGTCTAATTCCCTTTCCATGTTGTTTGAAGTAATCACACAGCGATTACTAATAAATTGCCAAGGTCCGATTTGATAATTCATAGTGTTTACGTATTTTTATTTTTCACTAACCCTATCACAGGTACACTTTTTAATATAGTTAGGTGAATTAGAAACCTTATTTCTGCAGATAAGGTTTAAGGCTAACACTTTAATTTAAAACAATAAAAACAATAAAAATTCTTATAAATAAATCACTCACATCTAGATAAGCGACTCTCGGTAAATTCAGCGATATTCTTTAAAACGTCATCAACAAGCAGCTTACTGAACACGACTTTTAAATGTTAATTAAGCTGACTTTTAAACATAAAAAAGGTTTCATTATGAATAACGCAACTAAAAAAGTATTACCCGTAATTATATTAGCAACAGTATTTAGTACAGCCTCTGCAGTCGCTACAGAAAGCAAAAGCAACACGCTATTAGCTAATTCAGGGCAATGTGCAGCCGGTGAAATAGTTATCAATAGCAATCAAATAATTTATGCTACAAACACCGATTCACTCATTAAGCATGAAGTAAACACTGAAACATTATTTACTAGTATAGAGAATCAAATAACGGCCGACTTTGAATCTTCTATAAACAAGATGAACGCAAAAATTGATAGCAACCTTTCGAAAATAACGTCATCACTAACAACTTATATAAGCACTATTTTAACCAATCAATAATAAATAAAATTTCATTAAGGAAGTGTTATGAACGCATTTACTAAAAAAGTATTTTCAGCAACTGTATTATTGAGCAGCTGTTTATTAGCAACGACTGTGCAAGCACAAAGCTCAGTGTGGCAGGTAAGCAAAGGAAATGACTCATTATTTATTGGCGGCACAGTACACATTTTACCGAAATCAGAAATGCCTCTACCAGTGGAGTTTAACCACGCCTATAAACAAGCAGATACTATTGTATTAGAAGCACCAATACCTGATCCTAGCGATGCACAAGCACAAATGAAAATGTTGAGCGCACTATCCTATAAAAATAATGAAACATTGAGCCAAAAGCTAACTCCAGAGGTAAAGCTCGCATTAGAAAACAAGCTGGCTGAATTTGGTGCAAATCTGAATAAATTAGATAACTTTCGCCCAGCAATGGTTAGTATTGTGCTGATGTCGATGGAGTTGCAAAAACAAAATTTAATGGGTGAAGGCGTTGACGCTTACTTTACTAAAAAAGCGACATTAGATAATAAAGAACAACAATACTTAGAGACGATGGCATTTCAGTTAGAGTTATTTAAGACTATGGGTGAACATAACGAAAATGACTTTATCAAAAATAATTTAGCTGGGTTTGACAATTACGGTGTGATGTTTAAAAAATTACTCTCAGCTTGGCGTGAGGGTGATACACAATCGCTCTATACAGTAGCACTTGAACCGATGCAAAAAAATGATCCTGCAACTTATAAACAATTAATGACCGATAGAAACAATAACTGGCTAGTTAAACTAGAACAAATGTTTAAAAACGATAAAAGTGAATTTGTACTTGTGGGCGCAGGACACCTCGCCGGAGAAGATAGCTTACTGACATTACTTGAGAATAAAGGCTACCAAGTATCTTTAGTTGATATTAACAATACAACTTCCAAAACAACTGCTAAGGCCGATTGATGGATAAAACAGACAAGCAAGCAATGTCACTTCTATTTATATTTGGCTTTTTAATGTTAATCAGCGTGATATAAAAAATGCCGCTAAATTAGCGGCATTTTTGTATCTGCAAATAAACGCGCTTATGGGCGTGGAATAAACCCAACCGCATCATAAACTGCTTTTAATGTAGTTTCTGCACGCGCGCTTGCTTTTTCAGCCCCTGTTCTCATGATGTCATTGAGAAGTGTTTGATCTTCACGAATTTCTTTAAAACGTGTTTGAATTGGCTCAATCATGCTGACAACAGCTGCTGCGGTGTCTTTTTTCAAATGGCCATACATTTTGTCTTCGTATTCAGGGACTAACTCTTCAATTGAGCGCTTAGTTGCCACACTTAGTAGCGTAAGTAAATTAGATACACCTGGCTTTTCTTTGCGATCAAAGTAAATACGCGCTTGCTCGTCAGAATCGGTAACTGCTTTTTTAAGCTTTTTCTCAATCTTTTTCGGCTCGTCTAACATCATAATAAAGCCATTTGGATTTTCATCTGACTTAGACATTTTCTTCAGTGGATCTTGCAGGCTCATGACTCGCGCACCAAATTCTGGAATATACGGTTCTGGCAGCGTAAAAATATCGCCGTAAACATTATTAAAGCGAGTTGCAATATCACGCGTTAGTTCAAGATGCTGTTTTTGATCTTCACCTACAGGTACTTTGTCTGCTTGGTACAGTAAAATATCAGCCGCTTGCAAAGCCGGATAAGCAAATAACCCCACATTAATATTATTAGCATGCGTTGCCGACTTATCTTTAAACTGGGTCATGCGATTAAGCTCACCCATTTGCGCATAACAGTTTAATACCCAGCCAAGTTGCGCATGCTCAGGTACCTGAGATTGTACAAATAACGCCGCTTTTTCTGGGTTAATACCGCATGCCGTATATAACGCAACGCCATCGAGTACACGAGCACGCAATAATTCAGGGTCTTGGCGTACGGTAATTGCATGCAAGTCTGCAAGCATAAAGTAGCTATCATATTCTTCCTGTAGCTTAACCCACTGGTTAATAGCGCCAACATAGTTGCCTATTGTCATACCACCGGTTGGCTGCATGCCACTTAATACTACTGGTTTACTCATGATTTTCCTTTATTTTTACTTAATTAAAAATGCTTAACGCTGTGTTAGTGTCGGTATTATAGCTAAGAAGTTATCGCATAGGTACTGCGGATTATAATCCGCTAACTGCTCTCCCTGGTGATACCCATAAGTGAGCGCTATCACGTCAATGTTAGCGGCTTGCGCTGCGAGTATGTCACTCTTTGAATCACCAATCATAATCGCTTTATCAGGCGTTATATTTAATGCATCGCAAGCAAATAATAGCGGCTCAGGTGACGGTTTTTTTGCCATGTCGTCACCGCAAACAATCACTTCAAAATGACTGCGAATAGCGAGCTTATCTAAAAGCATTTCAGTAAAGCGGCGTGCTTTATTAGTAATAAGTGCTTTAGGCATACCACTGAGAGCAGCAAGACCAGTTTCAACATGCTGATATAACACACTGTATTCACCGACCTGCTCACTGTAATGTTGATAAAACAGATTGATAGCTCGTTCGCTTAAAGCCTCATCGAGGTGCTCACTAATTTGCATATCGCCGCAAAGGGCTCGTTTCACTAACACCTCAATGCCATTACCTACCCAGCTTTCAACTAATCGCTGACTGACAATTGGAAACGCTAAATCGCTAAGTGTTAAATTTAAAGCCATATACAAGTCGTACACGCTATCAACTAGGGTGCCGTCTAAGTCAAAAAACGCTGCATCATATTTCATTATTCAACACTTTCTAATTGCTGACGCATCTCATCAATCACCGTTTTATAATCAGCCTGATTAAAAATAGCTGAGCCTGCAACAAACATATCTGCACCCGCTTCAGCCGCCGCTGCTATGTTATCTACTTTAATACCGCCATCTACTTCTAAACGAATATCACGTCCAGATTCAACAATGCGTTGTTTTGCCTCTCGCAGTTTCTCGAGTGTTTGTGGAATAAAACTTTGCCCACCAAACCCAGGATTTACTGACATTAATAAGATCACATCTACTTTATCCATTACGTGATCGAGGTAACTTAAACTCGTTGCAGGGTTGAACACTAAGCCTGCTTGGCAACCTTCATCTTTTATCAATTGCAAAGTACGGTCAATATGCTCGCTCGCCTCTGGGTGAAAGGTAATAATTGATGCACCCGCCTTGGCAAATTGTGGGATTAAACTATCTACCGGTTTTACCATTAAATGCACATCAATCGGGGCTTTAATCCCGTAGTCGCGAAGTGCTTTACATACCATTGGGCCAATCGTTAAGTTAGGTACATAATGGTTATCCATTACATCAAAATGAACGACATCAGCACCTGCGGCTAACACTTTGTCGACATCTTCGCCTAATCGTGCAAAGTCTGCAGATAATATTGAGGGCGCTATTAAGTATTTTTGTTCACAGTTGAGCATCGCTAATCCGTTAATGAATAATTTATGCCGTTAATGTAACTTAATTAGCGAAGTTACCCAAGTAGCACCTTTAAAAATAGCGCCAAATAAGTAATGTTAAAGCCTTATTGTGGCTATTCATGAAAAAGAATAACCTGCTGAGGATGTAGGCTTTATAATTAAAAAAAGAATCAGTTTTTAAGCGGGGGCCACTCAGTATTTAAAACACAATACAAATAAACAATAACAAAAATAAAGTGTATTATTTAAGCAGTTTTTGTTATGCTGGGCAAAGAACTAAATTATTAGGTTTATATTATGCGTGCTTTTAAAATTGGATTATTAATCACGTCGGTAAGTGTTATTATTGGAGCAACATCGCTTTGCTCAAATACTGAGCAAGATTTAGGCTCAGCCAACATTTGTCTTCATAAAGAGCAAACCAACGCTATTAATAATAGCGCAACCCGTTGCATTCAAATTGAAGAAGATTCGTCTTGGGCCTCTTGGTTAACAGGCGATAGTCGTAGCGCTCAGTTTCATTACTTAGACTTGCTAGAGTTGTTAACGGGTACTGATGACAAACACAAGCCCTCTTCAATCAAGCCATTATTTTAATTAAATGCAGCACTTTTTTAGCGCGTTACAAAGCGTACTGGCTGCATTTTTTGGTGTTCAATCTGAAGATAAGCGCAAAACAGACTTTAAGCAACACTCTCCAATTACGCTAATAGCTATTGCCGTAGTACTGTTTGTATTATTTGTACTGGCTATTTATGCAACCGTGACTTCGGTGCTAAATACATAGCCATTAGCTCATCCACTTTATTTCGTGAACCGCCCTTTGGACTAATCGTACGTTTAACCTGAATTTTATCCAGTGATGCTTGACTGTAAATTTTGCGTGTCCACACGGTATCGTGGTTTGAAATAAGGACTGGCGTGTTATTCTCAAATGCCGCTTGCTCAGCCAAGTTAGCTAAATTAGCCTGATCATCTAAATTAAATCCGCCTTTAGCGTAAGAGGTAAACGATGCGGTTTTACTTAATGGCACATAGGGCGGATCGCAGTATATCACCGCATTTTTAGGGACCAGTTTAAATACATCATCGTAGCCTAAGCAGGTAAATGTTGCTTTTTGTGCTTTGTTGGCAAAAAAGTACATTTCTTTTTCAGGAAAATAAGGCTTTTTATATTTACCAAAAGGCACATTAAAAATGCCCTTTAAGTTATATCGACATAATCCGTTATAACCATGGCGGTTCATATATAAAAATAAAATAGCTCGCTCATACACATCGCTGCTTTGGTTAAACTGCACACGATAATCGTAATACGCATCTGGATGGTTATTTAAATCAACAAATAGTTTTTTTGCATCGCTAATAAACTCATCCGGCGAACGTTTAAGCTCTTTATATAAATTGATTAAATCAGCATTTATATCGTTAAGTACATAGTGTTTAAAATTACTATTTAAAAACACTGAGCCCGCACCAACAAAAGGTTCAACCAAGGTATCTGCATGTTTACTTGCTTGATTTAGTCGCGCGTTAATATCTTCAACGAGGCTGTATTTTCCGCCAGCCCATTTAAGGAAGGCTCTACTCTTTTGCTGCATTGGCTCTTTACTTCAATTCGGTGTTGCGCGATTTTACACTAAAGTCACTGAGTTTACTGATCAACTCGTGCAATTTCTTGTTTTATTTTGCTAATTTTTTTATAGAAAGGTTTATTTTTTCTTACTCCAGCAGGGAGTGCTTGCAGTGCTTGTTTTGCCTCATTTAAGTTAGCAAAACTGCCTGTTGTTACCACCCACCACATTTTACCATTTCGTTTAGTTTGGTATGTATTAGTAATACTTTCTAGCTTATGTTCAGCAATAAACTCATTGCCTACCTGCTGCTGAGTTACGGCTAATAGCTGAATAACAAAATTATCTTCAGGTTGTTCTAGGTACCAGTTACTGGGTATTTTTACTATTTGGCTTTGCTGCTTTACCACCTCAGGTACGCTAATCGCTTCTTCAACCGGCGGCGGTGCTGGCTTTTCTTGTTCAGTTAAAGTCGATGGCTCAGTTAAACTTCCTACAATTGCTGGCACGTCATTGTGGGCACTCTCATCTGTAGTTGGCTCTTTAGTTATAGGCTGTGGCGAAGTAAACAGGGTTGGTGATTTAACCGGTTGTTGTTTATTTTGAATAGCTTGCTCGGTTGTAATAGCGGTTGTGAGGACTTGCTCATCGCTTTGACTATTAGCATTTTTCCACCATTGGGTCATATCAGCTTTGTATACAACGCCAATAATCAATAACATAATTATGAGTAATAGTGTGAGCAACTGTAAGCGCCAAGATACTTTGTCTTTTACGATAATATCAGCAACTTGTTCGCTAGGCTGCCAGGCTAATAAAAGACTTGGGTTACCTTGGGCTTCAACTAAAAAGGTTTTAAATACAGGGTCTTCATAATAAGGTAGCGCCGTGAAGTACCATCCCATTAGCTGCTTACTTTCAACCAAGTTTAATGGCTCTAAATGAATATTAACTGCCTCTTTAAACGGCAATTTAGATTGCGATGCAATCATAATGTAAAGCACATTGGGCGCACTTTTTGATAACAGCTCGAGCTCTGCAATTAGTTCTTCAGATAGGTGCCTGCCGCCATCGATAACCCATAAACACGCGCCGCATTGTTGTTGCTTCGCTAATTGATAATAGTTTTGTGATAAGCTCAGGTTGTGATCAATTAAAGGGGCATTAAAGCTTTGCTCTAATAATTGAGTCATCAATTGCACATCAGTCATTTGAGCGCCAACTTGCACAAACGCTTTATTAAAATCGTTATATTTATCAGTGATGAAGGTTTCAAGCAAATAGCTTTTACCTAAACCAGAAGTGCCCAACAAAACAATTAGGTTTTGACCATATTCAAATTGCAATGCGATTCTATCCACCAAAGCCGCACGGCTCGGTAAAATTTGTGACTGCATTTATTGCTCGATCAATGCTCTGACTTGATCATCAGACACATCATCAACTAATGCACATTGACCAAATTCGGTGGGTAAAATGAATCGGATAGTCCCTTTTTTATTCTTTTTATCTTTTCGCATATGCAGTAAAAAGTGCTCACTGGTCATATCGCTAGGTATCTCGATTGGTAAGCTATATTGCGCTATTAATGCAGCAATACGCTCTACATCTTCTCGTGTTAAATCTTGGCGAGTATAAGCAAGCTTTGCAGCAAGCACCATACCTGTTGCGACTGCTTCTCCATGTAACCAAACACCGTAACCCATTTGTGCTTCAATAGCATGCGCAAACGTGTGCCCTAAATTTAACAACGCACGAAGGCCCTGCTCTTTTTCATCTTGTGCAACAATGAGCGCTTTAATTTCACAGCATCTGAAGATGATGTGCTGTAAACACGTCTCGTCTAATTGTTGTAATTTAGCGATGTTATGCTCTAGATAAGCAAACAGTTCAGTATCGTAAATCAAGCCATACTTAATAACTTCAGCCATGCCTGCAGCAAACTCGCGTGTTGGTAAGGTATGCAACGAACGTGTGTCAATAAATACAGCTTGGGGTTGATAAAAAGCCCCAATCATATTTTTACCTAGCGGGTGATTAACCGCTGTTTTGCCGCCAACTGAAGAATCAACTTGAGATAATAAAGTGGTTGGTATTTGGATAAAAGGGACGCCACGCTGATAACAAGCAGCAACAAATCCAGTTAAATCACCTACAACGCCACCACCTAATGCAATTAAGCAGGTGTCACGGCCGCAATTATTCTCAAGTAGGAATGCCGAAATTTTTTCAAACCAAGTGAGTGATTTATATTGCTCACCATCTGGAATAATAAAATGCAGTGGGTTTAGCTGTGCTAATGAATCAAGCAACTGTTGAAGGTACAGCGGTGCAATCGTTTCATTAGTAATGATGATAGGCCGACAATCACCAATGTGATGGATTAGACGGCCTGTATCTTGAAGTGCAGATTGACCAATATAAATAGGATAACTTCGCTCGTCTAAATTAACAGTTAATTCAAGCATGCTGGGTTAGTCCTTTTTAATACTGGCTTTTAAAAATCCAATTTCTCGATGATTTGGTTAGCAACAACTTTCGCGCTCTGCTCATCAGTGCGTACAACAAAATCAGCTACTTCTTTATATAATGGTTCACGCTCTTCTGCTAAGCGCTCAAGTACATCACGAGGTGCTTCTTCTGTTTGCAGTAATGGGCGACGCTTGTCGCGTTGCGTACGTGCAACTTGCTTTTCAATCGGTGTCTCTAAGTATACAACAATACCGCGAGCCGAAAGCTTGTTTCGAACTTCTTTACTCATTACTGAGCCACCACCGGTTGCAAGTACAATACCTTGCATTTCGGTTAAGTCACCAATAACAGATTCTTCACGAAGTCTAAAGCCTTCTTCACCTTCAAGATCGAATACCCAGGCAATATCTGCGCCCGTGCGACGTTCGATTTCTTGATCAGAATCAACAAATTCAAGGTGTAATTGGTCAGCGATGTGACGACCAATCGTGCTTTTGCCAGCCCCCATGGGGCCAACTAGAAATATATTACGTTTCTCAGCCATATCTTTTAGTACAAACGAACTCTAAAATTTGAAATAAAACCCCGCCTAACGACCTGGCCCCAAAATTAAGAAAGGGATTATCTCAGTAATCGGTCGGGTATTTCAAGTCAATTAGGATAAAAAGCCATATAACGAGCAATTAAACTAAATAATTACCCACTGGTTAACAAAAAAGCACCTTATTATAGGCAAGTTTATCTTCTAGGGTTAAAATTTATGCAATTAAGGTTACTACATTGTTGCTTCATGAAAGCTTTTGCATGGTAACTTTACAAGAGCCTGAATTACAAACAACATAAACGCAGCCTTAAATACATCCGCAGTACAGTACATGATCAAAATTATATACTGTCTTATTGTACATTTATAGGGAGTGTTCACACCACGATAACTAAATTACATACCCATACTATCTAGGCTGGTATTCAACCTAGATAGCTTAAATATTTAGTCTATTTGGATTTTAGGTGTGACAAAAATCAGCAGTTCGCGCTTTTCATTGAACTCGCTTGTGCTTTTAAATAGTCTTCCTACGTAAGGAAGGTCGCCCAATAAAGGTACTTTTTTGGTCGAATTAATAATTTGCTGTTGGAAAATACCACCCAACACTACCGTTTGTCCATTCTCAACGAGTACTTGAGTCTCAATTTGTTGCGTATCAATGGCAACCGCTGGGCCTGTACCTGTTTGAACCGTATCCCCTCGGGTATCTTGAGTAATGATTAAATTTAAAATAACTTTGTTATCGGGTGTGATATGAGGTGTCACTTCTAGGCTTAGTACCGCCTTTTTAAAACTTACGGTTGTTGCACCACTTGAAGCTGACTCCACATAAGGGATCTCAGTACCTTGCTCAATACGCGCTTTTTGCTGATTAGCAGCAGTAATGCGTGGGCTTGCAATGATTTCACCTTTGTTTTCTTCTTCAAGGGCGGTTAATTCTAAATCAATTAATGTTCCGTTAGCCAATTTAGCAATGTGCATACCTATACTCGCCGATGGATTCGCCACTGGTAAATTAACGTTAAGTCGATCAGAAAGACTAGGAATATTACCATTAGAAATCGTTTCAGCTCCTTCTAATGTGCCAGAAACACCGTCTGAGCCTTGCTGATCACTAAACCCCCAACGAACCCCCAAGTCTTCAGTTACGTTGTCACGTACGGTTACCATACGCGCTTCAATAACCACTTGTTTAACCGGTATATCTAAAGTTTCGACCATACGACGAACACTTTCAATACTTTTTGCAGTGTCTTTCATTAATAACGTATTAGTACGTTGATCAACAGACACGCTCCCTCTGGCTGTAATAATACTGTTGGTATCTGTTTTTAATAAGTCGGCAAAATCTTCTGCTTTTGCATAATTTAAGCGGATGTATTCACTGTAAAGTGGCTCTAAATCCTCAACTTGCTGTTTAGCTTTTAACTCTTTTGCTTCACGGGCAGCCAGCTCTTCAGATGGTGCAACCATTAAAATAGAACCGTCCATGCGTTTGTCTAAGCCTTTTATTCTAAGCACGACATCTAACGCCTGATCCCACGGAACCCCATCAAGGCGAAGAGTGATATTGCCTGTCACTGAGTCGCTTGTTACCAAGTTAAAATCATTGTAACCGGCAATAATCTGTAACACAGCACGAACAGAGATATCTTGAAAATTAAGCGTCATAGGACGACCCAAGTACTCTTTACCACCATCTAAGTAGGCATTTTGCGTTTCATCTTTCTCAACCGTTAAGGTAAAAATATTCTCAATTTGCTGATAGGTATAGGCAAATGCAGTGTTTGGTTCAATCACTAAACGTGTAAGGTTATCTTCTTTAAACGTTTCAATACTGCTCACCACAGTGCCAAAATCAAGTACATCTAATTCATACAATAAATCATCTAAAATATCGGTATGATGAAACTCGGCAATGATTTTTCCGCCGCTTTCATGCACCTCTACAGCTGCCTGAGTATCTTGTAGATAAACAAGTACTTTCGCTTCACCTTTTTCTCCACGTCGAAAGTCAATTGCTTGAATACCGTTAATATAATTAGACGTGTAAGCAGGCTTATCTTCGCTGGTTGCTAAAATTTGCTCTGTGAGTGGGTTATCAGAAATTCTAATAGAAACTAAATTATTGTTTACTTCAGTCTCATAAATTTTTAATCGGTCCAAGTTAATGGTCACTTTTAAACCCGCACTGGTCATCATACTCGTGATGTTACTGATACCAGCTTGGTTGATAGCGATATTCGTCAACCCTTCATCTAATTCTACCCCATCAAATAGTAGCTCTATTCTTGCAGGGCTATTAAAAACTTGTACTGCTGGTTGCTGCTGCAACTCTTCATCAAAAACTAGCTGTAATTCGGTTTCACCTTTAAGCAATGGATTATATCGAACGTCATAGAGTAAAGGGGCTGCACTTACGGCTTTTGTCATTAGTAGTAAAAAAACAAACAATAAAGCAGATAAAATACGATGATGCGAACACTCACCTTTGTGCATATAGGGTATACCTTTTTTCTTATTAATTTGCGCCATTGGTTGCCGCCTCTAACATTTCTAATTTGGTCAAACGTTCTTTCCAACAACCTGACCCATCAGGGATTAATTCTACTAATTCAATATAGTCACTATTAACACTGCTTACTTTTCCGTCATAGGTGCCTAAATAGCTTCCTATTGTTACTCGGTGCAAGGTGTCATCAGCAGCTGTAATGAGCGCCCATGTTTTGCCGTTCGATCCTATTGTGCCCCTCATTGCTAAATTATCTAATGGGTACTTCTCCAGTGGCTGACGAACACGCTCTGGATCTGGGTGAAGACAGTTTTTAACTTGTGTTAGCTTGTTTTGAATAATTTCTGGTTCTGGCGCTACAAAAGGACTACGTAAGTCTTTGGCGTTATACTCAAAGTGCTCAAACTTAACTAGCTCAGGTATTTTTTCAATACGTGCCGTGGTATTTGCCTTAACCTGATCAATAAATTCTTTTTGCTCCGATGTATCCTCGTTACAGCCACTGAGCAAAAACATCGCAGTGGTTAAAAAGAGAAGCTGCTTCATCATCTCACCCCCTCTTCATAACGGTAAGTTTTTGCTACTACACTGAATGTTAGCTGCTTTTCGCCAGATGATAAAATAGAAAAGTCATGTAAACTGACAATTCTTGGTAGTTGAGCCACTTTCCCTACAAATTCGCCAAACTCATGATAAGTACCTACCACTTCAATTTTAATTGGCAACTCGGTATAAAACTCTTTTTCAACTTCTGGCAACCAACCAATTTTTAAAAATGTTAACCCGCTGGTTGTACCCACATAAGAAAGGTCGTCCAATAATCCTGGCGTCTCATTTGAAGTAGGTAGGCGTTTTAATAATTGAGAGAATTTATCTTCCATCTCAACCATTTGCTCACGATAAATATCAAGCTTACTGGCAACTGCATATTTAGTTCGGTAGGTTGTGCGTAACTCAATTTCCTTAGCAACGGCATTGTGGTAGCTGTCTATTTCATCCGACACTAATAAGCTGTAGCTAAAAAACAACACCAAACAAGCTACAAAAGTTCCGCATATTGCTTTTACAATAACGGGCCACTCACCGATGTTATCGAGCTCGATTTCATTCCAATCGATTTCTGTAAACGATTTAAAATCAAGGTTCATTACGTACCTCACCTATTTTGCCAAATGGTTTTACGTAAAACTCCATATTAAAATCGCTGAGTAAACGTGAAGATTGATCGCCGGCAACAATACCTTGCATAGTCGGGCGCTCTAATAAGTAAGAGCTTTGTACCTGTCTGAGCATAGTAGATAAACGATTATTAGACTCACTTTTGCCTAACACATGAATTTGATTACCTTTGCGCTCCAGCTTGGTTAAATAAACCCCTGCAGGCACTATTTTTGCCACTTCATCCATTATTTGGGTGCCTAAATTACGGCTACTTTGTAACTCTTCAATTAAACGCATACGTTGTTGTAAGTTTTCTTTTTTCTTGTCTAGATCACGTATGTCGCGAATTTTATTGTCGAGCGTTGTAATTTCTGAACTAAGATAATTATTTTTTAACGTTTGCCCTTCTTTTAGAGCACCATAAAACACACTCAGCATATACATACCAGCAAAACAGACGATAACCACAGCCATAAGAAGTGTTATAAATTTCTTTTTAGACTGCTCACGCTGTAGCTCACGCCAAGGTAATAAATTTATATGTGGCATGATGAAAAGCTCCTCAACGCCAGGCCAGTCGCAATTGCAAATTGAGTGCGGTGGCGCTGTATTATATTACGATCAACTCTAGGGGATATTTCCATCTTATCAAATGGTTCAACAACAACTGTGTGTATTCCTAATTCTTCAATCAGCAATCTATCAATGCCTTTAATCATCGCTGAGCCGCCCGTCAATACAATATAGTCCAATTGTTCTTTACCTGTGGTGGTTAAAAACATTTGAACAGCACGACGAACCTGCTGGAGTAACGATGTTTGAAAAGGTGCTAACACTTCAAATGTATAGTTTGGAGGTAAATCACCGGTTGTTTTGCCAATTTCAGCTTCATCAAAGCCTTTGTTGTAGTAAGCAACGATACTATTTGTGTATTGGTCGCCACCAAATACTTGGTCACGGGTATAAATTGTCTCACCAGATTGCACTACACTCACCAAGGTGAGTACAGCACCAATATCAACCACTGCAACCGTTTTGTCATATGCATCTGATGGTAACTGTTGGTAGTAAACATCCATAGCGCGACTTAGCGCATAGCTTTCAACGTCCACTACTTTTGCGGTTAAATTCGCAGCACTTAACGCACCGACTCTGGCTTCAACGCTTTCGGTTCTAGCGGCAGAGAGCAGTACATTTATTTTGCTCGGGTCAGCACTATTTGTAGAGAGCTTTTCAAAATCAAGACTCACTTCATCTAGTGGGTAAGGAATTAAGCTGTCGGCTTCAATTTCAATCTGCGACTCTAATTCAGCGTCGCTTAAGGAAACATCCATGAAAATAACTTTGGTAATCACGGTTTGCCCAGAGACGGCAACAGACGCGAATTTTAGCGACTTTGGTAGCTTTCGTTTTAACTTGATTATCACATTACCAATTGCTTCAATATCTTGAATATTACGCTCGCTCATAGCGCCTTTTGGCATAGGTTCAATTGCAAGTGCTTCTAGTCGAAGCCCAGTTTCCGTTTCACTTAAAAGTACGGCCTTGATAGAGTGCGATCCAATATCAATACCTACCATCATTGGTGATGGTTTTTTTATTAGTTGACTTAGCATGTTTGCAACTTTGCCTTTGTTTTAATAATAAACAAGTTATAATTTATATCTTAAAAAATATTATTCAATTTTTAATCAATATATACTAGCAGTCTCAACCTGTAATTGGGAGTCCGTTTAGGGAAATATCAGTGATTTTATTAAAAAGAACTTTACAATTTTTGATCATTTGTGCATTACTTGCACTAATTACATTGCTCAGCCTTTATTACTACGTTAAATCCGATATTCCCAGCGTGCAAGTTTTAAAAAACGTGCAATTACAAACGCCTATGCAAGTATTTACTAAAGATGGGCTTTTAATCAACCAATTTGGTGAAAAAAGACGGATCCCTGTAACTATAGACCAAATTCCCCAGCCTTTATTGCAGGCTTTTTTGGCAACTGAAGATAACCGCTTTTACGATCATATCGGTATTGATCCAATTGGTATTGTGCGCTCAGCGCTAGTACTTATTTCTACTGGTGAGAAAAAGCAAGGTGCCAGTACTATTACCATGCAATTAGCTCGTAACTTCTTTTTAACACGAGAAAAAGCCTACATTCGTAAAGTAAAAGAAATATTTATTGCCATTCATATCGAAAACCTCCTCTCAAAAGATGAAATATTTGAGCTTTACCTGAATAAAATAGAATTAGGAAATCGTGCCTTTGGTATTGGTGCTGCGGCGCAAGTTTATTATGGTAAAGAACTAAAAGAGTTAACTCTTGCGCAAATGGCAATGATTGCTGGTTTACCAAAAGCCCCTTCGGCACTTAATCCTATTCGTAATCCAGAACGTGCTAAAGCAAGAAGAAATGTGGTGTTAGGAAGAATGCTTGAAGAGAAGTATATTTCAAGAGCGCAGTATAACGAAGCCACTAACCAACCAATTACCGCGTATTTTCATGGAGCTGAAATTGACTTATACGCGCCGTACATTTCAGAAATGGTACGAGCAGAAATGGTGTCACGCTACGGTATAGATAAAGCCTATAACTCAGGGTTTAAAGTGTACACTTCTGTTGAATCAGATGTTCAAAAAGCAGCACAAACAGCTCTAGTTAATAACCTGCATGCCTACGATATGCGCCATGGTTTTAGAGGCCCTGAAGCCATTTTATGGGATCCACAAACAGAGCCCACACCTTCTGATTCTGAGTTATTAAACACTTTAAAAGAGGCCAATGAACTAGGCCCTCTAAAAGCCGCTGCAGTTTTAAATGTATCCGACAAAAGCGCGGAAGTTATACTTAAAAGCGGCGAGCGCACAACCCTTACTTGGGATAACCTAAAATGGGCACGTAAGTTTATTACACGCTATCGCCAAAGCTTTGCGCCTGAAACAGCAAGCGATATACTAACGCCAGGCATGCAAATATGGCTGCGCAAAAATGATGACAACAGCTATATTTTAAGTCAAATACCTGAAGCGGCGAGCGCCATTGTTTCTTTAGACCCACAAGACGGGCGCATAAAAGCCATTGTTGGTGGATATAGTTTTGAACAAAGCCAATATAACCGAGCTGTACAAGCTAAACGCCAAGTAGGCTCAAATATTAAGCCGTTTATATATTCAGCTGCGCTTGAAAAAGGCTACACACTAGCGTCAATTTTAAATGATGCTCCTATAAATCAATGGGATAAGAGCCAAGGCGTTGCATGGCGACCAAAAAACAGCCCAGCTATTTATAATGGTCCAATTCGCATTCGTCGTGCTTTAGCCCAATCTAAGAATGTAATTTCCGTACGCTTATTAAGGGGCGTTGGACTGCAAAGAACAGCCGATCATTTATTAAAATTTGGTTTTGACGATAAAGATATAAATCGTAGTGAGTCACTGGCATTAGGCAGTGCATCCATTACGCCGCTTGAATTAGCTCGTGGGATGAGTGCTTTTGCTAATGGCGGTCACCTAATTGAGCCGTACTTTATTTCACAAATCCAAGATGCAATGGGTAATACGTTATTTAAAACCAATCCCACCATTATTTGTGATGATGAAACGACAACACCTAGCTCGCTAATGCTAGGTGAGCAAGTAGCACCAAATTGTGCGCCGCAGATCATCTCTAAACAAAATGCATTTTTAATTGCCAGCGCAATGAATAGTGCTATTTGGGGTGGCGGTAGCTGGTCACATAAAACCGGTTGGAGTGGAACAGGCTGGCGTGCACAAGCGCTAAAACGTCGCGATCTTTCTGGTAAAACAGGCACGACAAATGATTCTGTAGATACTTGGTTTAGTGGCTTTAACCGCGATGTGATGACATCAGTTTGGGTTGGCTTTGATAACCCAGGTAATACACTGGGACGCTCAACCTACAATAACAACTTAGGAAGTGGTCAAATATCAGGTGCTGAGTCAGGCGCAAAAACAGCTCAGCCTGCATGGGTTGATTTTATGCGCGCCGCACTGGATGGTAAACCTGCTGCGCCCATCGAACCACCTGAAGGCTTAGTTTCTATTCGTATTGATTTAGAAACCGGATTATTAAGTCATAAAAACGATTACACCAGCCGTTTTGAATACTTTGAAAAAGGCACCGCTCCTACCAAATATGTGTTATCACAACCAAATGATATATTTGAAGAAAACACTAAAACTGAAGAAGAGCTATTTTAAATATAGCGAACAGTAAAAAGGCCGCAAATTAGCGGCCTTTTTGATGATCTAACTAATATTTTGTACCAACCAGTATAAGTCAGAGTGAACGCCAGCAGCAGTCACTTCTTTACCCGCACCGGGGCCTTGTATCACTAATGCGTTTTGGTTATACCACTGGGTATTAATCACAAAAATATTATCGCCAGGGGTCAAATTCGCAACCGCTTCGCTTTTTGGTACATAGGTAATCCCTACCTTAGCGTTTAGCGTGTTGTTTTCAAACTCTAATAACCCAGTGTAGCACAGTGCAGCATTTTGTTGCTGAGCCGCTTGCGTATGCTGCTCAATAAATGCATCTAAACGAGCCTTATTATCAATAAAGTCATTCCAGCTGCCTGCATTTAACTCATCAGGCATCAAAGCGGATAAAGAAATGCCATCAAGTTCCAATTCAATACCTAATTCACGCGCTAAAATAAGCAACTTACGTTGCATATCTCGTCCAGATAAGTCTTCTCGCGGATCAGGTTCGGTGAACCCCAAAGCTTGCGCTTCTAGAACTAAATCTGAAAACGCTTTACTGCCATCATACATACTGCATAACCATGACAGCGTGCCTGAAAACACGCCTTCTATTCGCGTTATTTTATCGCCACTATTTTGTAAATCAGCCAAGGCAAAATTAATCGGTAGTCCGGCCCCTACACTTGCATTATAACGCCAATGTAAGCCACGTTGAGCAAGGCTTTCACGTAGTGTTTGATACCACGAAAGCGACGCGGTTCCCGCGTATTTATTAGCACTAATTAGATGGCAGTTTAATTCAGCTAACTTACTATAAAGCTGACTAAAATGTTCACTGGCGGTAATGTCGATCACTATTTTATGTTCATACTCAAGAGTATCTATGTATGACAATAAATCGGCTTGTCTATAGGAGCTTGCATGGTTTTCCCATTGAAGTTGCCAGCTTTCACAGTCTAATCCATTAGCATTCACCAGCATCTGCTCTGAGCGTAAAAGCGCTACTAACTTGACGTTAAAATCAGTTGATAAGCGTGCTAGTTGAGCAGGTAATTGGCGCATAAACTCAGCACCTACATTACCAAGTCCTGCAATAATTAAAGCTATTTCTTGTGCTTTATTAATGAGCTTGTCATGTAACAGGCTCAGCACATCACTTTCAAGTACTTGATCGGTTAATAGTAACGTATATCCCTCACCGTAATGGGTAAACCGAGGCTGGATAGATTGTGTTTGTAATAAGGCTTCACTTTGCTTACCAAGCGGCGCTACCTCTTGATCAGGTGCAATAATCGCCACCCCATTTAAGTTTGACTCACTAATATTGGCGCGGCCAGCAAAATAATTAGCCACCTGATGTGTCGCTGACGCAGGGACTAGTAAGTAGATTTCGCCTTCGTGTTCAAAGTGATGCAAACTATGCTGAATAAGTTGGCTAACATGTGCTACTTCGCCTTCACTCAGATCATCAACAATGAGTAAATCCACATTATTTACTGTGGTTAAAAAGCGTTTTTGTTTACTCATTCCTAGTTTAACTATTTCGGTATGACTGCCTTGAGGATCGTAACTACTGCGAACAACTAATTCTATATCGGTATCTTTTAATGGCGATAATGTTTTAGCGTGTAATACTGGATTACCTAACCTCGCTAATAAATTAGCTTGATCACGGCACACTCGCGCATACTTAACCGCATTAGCAACCTTACGCGGATCAGTACTAAAAACACCTTGAGTGTCAGTCCAAATAGAGACTTTTTTAGCATTGCAATACCGCGCTAATAAAGTGGCACTGTAATCACTGCCATTTCGCCCTAAGGTCACTGTTTCACCATGTAAATCAGCCGCAATAAACCCCGTAACTACATTAATTTTACTCGTCTGTATGGCTTTTAAGCACTGCTGCTGATTATTAGCATGCTGCAGCTGTCCGGCATCTAACGTAAATAACTGCCTAGCGTCATGGGCACAAGCGCTAACGTTAAGCTGTTCTAAGTAAGCGCTTAGTAACCTTGCAGACCACAATTCACCATGTGCTAATAACGCAGCTTCAGCTAATGTTCCTTGCTTAGCCTGCTTGGTAATAATACTGAGCTCAGTTTCAAGTAAATCAAGCGCATGGTGCTTAGCGTTAGCTATTAATAATTGCTCAATCAGAGCTATTTGATGGTTACTCAATAGCAATACAATATCAGCAATAGCTTGAGTGTCTTGCTGTTGATAGCTTTGCCACAGTTTAACTAAGGTATCGGTGGTTTTACCGGCAGCCGATACCACCACACAATCCCCAGCTTGAGCATGAGTTAAAATAATATTTGCGACACTTTTAAAGCGATCCGCTGAGCTTAAACTCGAACCACCAAATTTATGAACCTGATTTACCATATTAATACCGACTCGCATTTATGTTTTGTATTTTGAAGATTGGTATGCACTACCATAACGCCGGATGCGCCGCGTTTAACTTTGCTGAACCAAATGATTCACTAGCACCACTTTTTGCCGATAGGCCGGGATCGGCTTGTCCTGGGCGCACCAAATTAAATACCCTGTCTAAGTCAGCGAGTAAATCATTTACATCTTCAATACCCACCGAAATACGAATAAGCGTGTCGCCTACTCCGGCTTCTGCACGCGCGGTTGCGTCCATGCCGGCGTGGGTCATAGTCGCAGGGTGACAAATCAAACTTTCTACTCCACCTAATGATTCCGCTAAGCTAAATTCATTTAAGCGCGTTAAAAACGCTGCAGCATCGTTTATATCGCCTTTTATATCAAAGCTAACCATAGCACCAAAGCCAAGCTGCTGCGCCTTAGCTAGCGCATGTTGAGGGTGTGATTCAAGACCTGGGTAGTAAACTTGGGCAACAAACTGGGAGCGTTCTAAATACTGTGCAATGGCGAGTGCACTTTCTTGGTGTTGCCTTAAACGCACGTTTAAAGTACGTAAGCCTCTGAGCGTTAAATAGCTATCAAATGGCGCGCCGGTGATGCCAATGTTATTTGCCCACCACGCTAACTCTTCACCTAACTCAGCAGTCGCTGCGATAACCGCGCCACCAACAACGTCTGAATGGCCATTGATATATTTTGTGGTTGAGTGCACCACAATATCAGCGCCAAACTTAATCGGGTTTTGTAATGCTGGCGATAAAAATGTGTTGTCGGCGGCAACCAGTGCACCACACTGTTTAGCTGTATCAGTTACCGCTTTAATATCTGTTAAGCGTAAAATAGGATTGCTAGGTGTTTCAATCCAAATCAGCTTAGGTTTAATAGCAAGGATGCGTGTCAAACTGTCGCTTTTGGTAAAATCGACCACTTCTAGTTTTAATAAGCCGCGCTTTTCTAGCGAAGTAAATAAGCGATAGCTGCCACCATAACAGTCATGAGGGATCACTAACGTATCGTCACTATTAAGTAATTGTGTTGTTAGGTGAACGGCTGCCATGCCTGTTGCGGTAATAATGCCTTTAGCGCCACCTTCAAGCTCCGTGAGCGCCTCAGCCAAAATGTCACGATTAGGGTTACCACTGCGGCCATAATCATATTGACGCTTTGTATCAAAGTCAGCAAATGAGTAAGTTGTTGATAAATAAAGCGGTGGAACAACCGCACCATGCTGTTTGTCGGCTTCTATTCCACTACGAACAGCAATTGTTGCCTTATTTTTTTCACTCATTTTCGCTACCTTTACTAATTTGGATGTTTAGACGTCTAAAAGGTAGCGCATGCAATTTAAGATGTCAAAACATTTAAATGTCTAGATAGCTAAATAACTAGTATTTGACTATCTTTTTTAAACCGATAGAATTTCACGCATATTTACACGCTTTGATGCTGTGTGAGCAATTTATAATCTGAGGCAACGATACATCTTATGGCTAAATGGAATGGTGAATATATTCACCCATACGCAGAACACGGGAAAAAATCCGAACAAGTAAAGAAGATCACCGTTTCGATCCCGCTAAATGTATTAAAAGTATTAACTGATGAACGTACTCGTCGTCAAATAAACAACTTACGTCATGCAACAAATAGCGAGCTTTTATGCGAAGCGTTTTTGCATGCGTTTACCGGGCAACCGCTGCCTAATGATGATGATTTGCGTAAAGATAACGCAGAAAAAGTACCTGAAGAAGTGAAGAAAATAATGCAAGAAATGGGACTAGAAGTGCCTATTTTAAATGAAGACTAGAAGGGTCTTTATACAAAAAAACCTCAGCAAATGCTGAGGTTTTTTTTGCGCTAATTTATACTTAACAATTACGCCATGTAGTTTTCTGGCATATCAATTTGTGCAACGCCAGAGTCTACCGCCGCCTGCGCAACCGCTTTAGCTATACGTGGTAACAAACGTGGATCCATTGGTTTTGGTATAATATATTTAGCACCAAACTCTAATTTGTCGATACCTGCGGCAGTAAGCACTTCAGTCGGTACGGGCTCTTTAGCAATACTACGAATTGCTTCTACAGCAGCAATTTTCATCTCGTCGTTTATTTCACTGGCACGTACATCTAACGCACCACGGAAAATAAACGGAAAACACAATACGTTATTAACTTGATTCGGATAATCAGAGCGACCTGTAGCCATAATTAAATCGTTACGTGCAGCGTGTGCTAATTGCGGATCGATTTCAGGATCGGGGTTTGAACAAGCAAATACCACGGGTCTATCAGCCATTAATTTTAAATCTTCAGGGGCTAATAAATTAGGGCCCGATACACCCACAAACACATCGGCATCTTCAATTACATCTTGTAAAGTACGTTTATCGGTATTGTTTGCAAATAATTGCTTATATTCATTCAAGTCATCACGACGCGTATGAATAACTCCTTTGCGATCTAACATATAAATATGTTCACGCAACGCGCCACATTTAATTAAAAGCTCCATACAGGCAACAGCTGCAGCGCCGGCACCTAAACATACAATAATTGCATCTTCAATTGCTTTGCCCTGTACTTCCAGCGCGTTTAGCATACCCGCAGCCGTTACAATAGCCGTACCATGCTGATCATCATGAAAAACAGGAATGCTACAACGCTCTATAAGCGCTTTTTCTATTTCAAAACACTCGGGCGCTTTAATATCTTCTAAATTAATTCCACCAAAAGTGTCGGCAATATTAGCCACCGTGTTAATAAAGTCTTCGGTAGTACGGTGCTTAACTTCAATATCTATAGAGTCTAACCCTGCAAAACGCTTAAATAGTAGCGCTTTACCTTCCATAACGGGTTTTGAAGCCAGTGGACCTAAATTACCTAAGCCTAAAATTGCGGTGCCGTTAGTAATAACCGCAACCATATTTCCTTTACCAGTATATTTGTAGGCATTTGCTGGATCAGCGGCAATTTCACGAACAGGTTCTGCGACACCGGGGCTGTATGCGAGCGCGAGGTCTTTAACCGTCTCAGCGGGCTTGGTCAGCTCAATACTGATTTTACCTGGAACGGGATGGGCATGGTAATGTAGTGCTTGTTCACGAAAATCTGACATAACGCGATTATATCCTGCAATTTAAGTTAAAGTGAGAGGTAGTTTTAATCTACGATACCTTTATTATTTTTAAATTCCAAGCAATATCAGGTCTATCCTGTTATATGCTAGAACTGTTAATTTTAAGTGATTTATCAGCAACTTCCCTAGATTATCCTGACATTTTTAAAATATAAATTCGTCATAAAAATGAAAAACACAGGTACTTTTTGCCCTTGTTCTATTTTTATAAAGCGTATTTTTTAGTCTTAAATTAAAATAGTGAAATACCGAATTTTATTTAACTTTAAACACAAATAACCTCACGTTACCTGCATTTGAGTACCATCTTTAAAGTTTAACAAATAAAAATATAGAGAATATTGGCTGTTTTGTCTGCAAATGTTTATGCATACTCAGAATAAGAACAGGAAATAGTTATGCAAAAAAAATAAATACAAAATTGCTAAGAAAGCAGGTAGGAAAGTAAATCTTGGCCACAAAAAAAGCACCCTAAGGTGCTTTTTTTTACATAGAAACAAAAAATTATTTTTTGCTGCTAAGTGCACCGAAGCGCTTGTTGAAGCGATCAACACGGCCGCCAGTGTCTAAAATCTTTTGCTTACCAGTGTAAAACGGGTGACACGCAGAACATACGTCTAAGTGAATGTCTTTACACAGAGTAGAACGAGTTTCGAATTTGTTTCCGCATGAACAAGTTGCAGAAATTACTTCGTACTTAGGGTGAATACCTTCTTTCATAGGAACCTCTAGTTAAGGCCGCATCGCTCTCCAAACCCGAAGTCTGGCACCATACGTCGTTAAAACAAATTTATTGGTCGCGAATTTTATCCAACAACCCGCACGCACACAAGCTTTAATTACCCTTTTTGCTAAAAAGTCGGCAAACACCTATCCATTACTGATTTGTCGGTAGGCTTTTAATGCTATTTTTAGTACATTAAACCATTACGTTAATTGGTTGAGTTGTTATGCGTTTTGCTGAAGTTGCAATAAAAGTCCCCTTGCCTCGCACCTTTGATTATAAAGTGGATGAGCAATTAGTACCGCTGACTCAATTACAGCCTGGTATGCGCGTGTTAGTCCCTTTTGGTAATCAACGTAAAGTAGCGGTTATTCTTAGCTTAAAAGCGGAAACAGCAGTCCCCGAAGGCAAAATAAAATCTATTATTGAAGTTATTGACGACTCACCGGTGTTATCTGCGCAGCATTTAGAGCTACTGAAATTTACAGCGCGTTATTATTGCTATCCACTCGGTGAAACTATTCATATTGCATTGCCCAGTGCACTGCGCCAAGGTGAGTGCCCTGATAAAACCAGTATAAACATGGTGACATTAAGCGAAAAGGGGGCACTTTTACCGTCTTTAAAAGCTAAAACACAGCTTAATTTGCTTAAGCAATTATCAGCATCCGGTAAATCATCATTAACCGAACTCAAAGCCCTCGGGTTTAATAAAAAAACCATTGATACCCTTTTAGATAAAGAGCTAATAGTTCAAACCATTGAGCACGACAATCAATGGCAACATACCTCGCCAACGGTTGGCAGCAAGCCTCGTTTAAATAAAGAGCAAGCCATTGCCTGCACTGCAATTAATCAAAGTACGGGGTTTAATAGCTTTTTGCTAGAAGGTGTCACTGGCAGCGGAAAAACCGAAGTTTACCTGCAATGCCTAGAAGAAGTATTAAAACGTGGCGAACAGGCGTTAGTGCTCGTTCCTGAAATCGGGCTAACGCCTCAAACGGTCAATCGTTTTAGACGTCGCTTTCCTGACACTCCTATTATGTTATGGCACTCGGCATTAACCGATAACGAACGTCTACAAACATGGCGTTTTTGCGAAAAAGGCAGTTGTGCCATTGTTATAGGCACCCGTTCGAGTATTTTTCTGCCATTTTTAAAGCTTGGGATGATTGTGGTTGATGAGGAGCATGATGCCTCATTTAAACAACAAGACACTTTACGCTACCATGCCCGTGATTTAGCTGCGTATCGTGCCTATCAGCATCAAATTCCACTTATTTTGGGTAGCGCCACGCCGGCATTAGAAACACTGCATAAAGCAATTAATAACAAATACCAGTTACTCACATTAAGTGAGCGCGCACAAACCGCCACCGATAATCAGTTTAAGCTGCTCGACATGAAAGGTCAGCCTGATCGAGCCGGTATTGCGCATGCCAGTCTTGCAATAATGCGCCAGCACCTGAATAGAGGAAAGCAGGTGATGGTATTTTTAAATCGCCGTGGGTTTTCTCCTACTTTGATTTGTCATGAATGTGGTTGGTTGAGTGAATGTAACCGCTGCAGCACCAGTGCGACTTTTCATAAGGCAATAGGCCAAATGATTTGCCACCATTGTGGCGATCAATATCATGTACCACATCAATGCCCTGACTGTGGTAGTACGCAAATATTTCCTAACGGCAAGGGCACCGAGCAAATAGAAGAGTTTTTGAGTAGTGAATTTGCAGACACCCCGATCAGCCGTATCGACCGTGATTCAACTCGGCGTAAAGGTAGCCTTGAAAAAGCACTGGATGAAATAAACCAAGGCGGCGCACGTATTTTAGTTGGTACGCAAATGCTGGCAAAAGGTCACCATTTTGCTGATGTTAGCTTAGTACTTATTTTAGATGTCGATAGTGGTTTGTATTCGTGTGACTTTAGGGCTACTGAGCATTTAGCACAATTAGTAACACAAGTTGCAGGACGCGCGGGACGTTCTGGCGAACCCGGTGAAGTATTATTACAAACGCACTTTCCTGAGCACCCGTTATTACAAGACTTAGTTAATAATGGCTATCAAGATTTTGCCCGCTTTGCACTCACTGAGCGAAGTGATGCACAGTTACCACCTATTACGAGTATGGCAATTGTTCGCGCACAAGGGCATAACATAAAGCAAGTCGTCGACTTTCTCACGGATTTGGTTCCTGTCAATGGGGTATCTGGTATACAATTGCTCGGACCGATCCCCGCGCCTTTAGAAAAAATTGCGGGAATGTATCGTTTTCAATTACATATTCAAGCGCAAGATCGACGCATACTACATCAGTATCTCGCGCAAATGGTTGATTATCTCAGCACTAGCAAACTTGCACAAAAAGTTCGCTGGAGTTTAGACGTAGACCCTACAGACATGATTTAGGTAAGGCCACATATAACACCATGGCACAGCACGATTATATTAATAAAAAACCAAAAAATAGAAAAAACACTAAACAAGAGCCGGCTAAAAAACCCTTCCCGTTTTTGTTAATCATTATTGCCTTGTTACTAATCGGTGGTTTTGCATACGGACTCTGGTTTGTTAAAAACAATGCCGATCCAGAGCTTGTTGAAAAGCAAGCAAATCCAACACCCGAAAAACAAGTAGAAATAGCTAAACCGCGGCCACCTAAATTTATTAAAGAAATTAAAGAGCATGAGATTCAGGTTGAAGTAAAAGAACTTGAACAAAAAGGCCCTTATGTCATGCAATGTGGTTCATTTAGAACCCATCAGCAAGCTGAAACCTTAAAAGCTAAAATAGCCTTTGCCGGATTAATTTCAGAAATCAAAAAAACCACAGGCAGCAATGGTATTTGGTACAAAGTGCGTTTAGGGCCTTATGAAACCAAGCGTCATGCAGAAAGTGACAAGAACAAACTTAAACGAATTAATATTGTCGGCTGCGGAATTTGGGGCTGGACTTGAATTTAAACCATTCACCCATATAACCTCTTCATAATCGTTTTTTACGCGCTGCCTCTTGCAGCGCGATGATGAGGAATAACATGACTACAATCGTAAGTGTACGCCGTGATGACAAAGTTGTTATTGGTGGTGACGGCCAAGTATCTCTTGGTAACACAGTAATGAAGGGCAATGCCCGAAAAGTTCGACGCCTTTATAATGGCAAAGTTATCGCTGGGTTTGCTGGCGGCACTGCTGATGCCTTTACTCTTTTCGAACGTTTTGAAAGCAAACTAGAAATGCACCAAGGTAACCTCACTAAAGCTGCTGTAGAAATGGCTAAAGATTGGCGTAGCGATCGTGCCCTGCGTAAACTTGAAGCTTTACTTGCTGTTGCTGATGAAACAGCTTCGCTAATTATCACCGGCAACGGTGACGTGGTGCAACCAGAAAACGACCTAATCGCAATTGGCAGCGGCGGTAACTTTGCGCAATCAGCTGCAACCGCCTTATTAGAAAATACCGACTTAAGTGCTCGTGAAATTGTAGAGAAAAGTCTAACAATTGCTGGCAACATCTGTGTATTTACGAATAACTTCCAAACTATCGAAGAATTGTAATAGGAACTCGCTATGTCTGATATGACCCCAAGAGAAATTGTTCATGAGCTAGACCAACATATTATTGGCCAAGCTAAAGCGAAAAAAGCGGTTGCTATTGCCCTTCGTAATCGCTGGCGCCGTATGCAGTTAAACGAAGACTTACGCGCAGAAGTAACGCCAAAAAATATCTTAATGATTGGCCCTACGGGTGTAGGTAAAACTGAGATTGCTCGTCGTTTAGCAAAGCTTGCCAACGCACCTTTTATTAAAGTTGAAGCCACTAAATTTACAGAAGTAGGTTATGTCGGTAAAGAAGTTGAAACTATCATCCGTGATTTAGTTGATGTTTCAATTAAAATGACACGAGAGCAACAAACTAAAAAGTTCAAACATCGCGCTGAAGAAGCGGCTGAAGAACGTATATTAGATGTATTACTGCCTCCAGCGAAAGATCAATACGGTGAAGTTCAGCGCGATGAAAATTCATCGACACGCCAATCGTTTCGTAAAAAGTTACGCGAAGGCCAATTAGATGACAAAGAAATTGATATTGATTTAGCCCAAGCTCAACCTAATATTGAAATTATGGCTCCTCCTGGTATGGAAGAAATGACCAACCAGTTACAGGGAATGTTTCAAAACATGGGTGGTGATAAACGCACTAAGCGTAAGCTTAAAATTAAAGAAGCGTTTAAGTTACTTACTGAAGAAGAAGCCGGTAAACTGGTTAATCCTGAAGAATTAAAAGAACAGGCCATTTTTGCAGTAGAGCAAAACGGCATTGTGTTTATTGATGAAATAGACAAAATTTGTAAACGTGGTGAAGCCTCAGGCCCAGATGTAAGTCGTGAAGGTGTACAACGTGATTTACTTCCGCTTATTGAAGGCTCTACCGTTAATACTAAGCACGGCATGGTAAAAACTGACCACATGTTGTTTATTGCCTCAGGCGCATTCCAAATGTCTAAACCATCAGACATGATCCCTGAGTTACAAGGCCGTTTACCTATTCGTGTTGAACTTGAAGCACTCACAGCCGATGACTTTAAACGTATATTAACTGAGCCACACGCGTCACTTACTGAGCAACAACGCGAGCTACTCAAAACAGAGCAAGTCGCTATTGAATTTAGCGACGACGCAATTGAGCGTATTGCTAAGGCAGCATGGCAAGTAAACGAAAAAACCGAAAATATCGGTGCGCGTCGCCTTCATACAGTTATGGAAAGGCTAATGGAAGAGATTTCATATGACGCTTCTGAAAAAGCGGGTTCAAGCCTTGTTATCGATGCCGCCTACGTTGAAAAACACTTAGGTGCGCTAGTTGAAGATGAAGACTTAAGTCGTTTTATTCTTTAATTGAAAACACAAACAGTTATACTAAAAGCCTCCAATATGGAGGCTTTTTTGTAAGCGAGATGACGATGAAACAAGTTACAAAAGTGCACTATCATAGTGTGAGTAAAAATTTAGATGTTTATTTTGATGATAACTCTGAAGTTATATTTAGCGCTGAGTTTTTACGGGTACACTCTCCCTCAGCAGAGGTTCAAGGCCATGGATCTGAGCCTATGAAGTTAGTACTAAATAAACAAGCAGTGGGCATTAAAACCATTACGCCGGTAGGGCATTACGCGTTACGTTTAGAGTTTGACGATGGCCATAACAGCGGGCTGTTCAGCTGGCAATATTTTGCTAAATTACAAGCTGAACAAACAAGCTTATGGGATACGTATTTAGAGCGTGTTAAACAACATGAAAACAACAAAGACAGCGTACCCATAAAGTTTGTCCCCTAGTATTTAGTCTGAACTTATACTCTGTGAATGAGAAAAAAGCGGCAATTAAGCCACTTTTTTCTATGGAAAGTTATACTTTATATTTTGAGATTGCTTGATGAAGCACCCTTGCTTGCTCAGATACCTCTTCACTGGTTTGCGCATTAGTTTGTGAGTGAGCGGCAGCTCCTTCAGCAATATCTCGAATACGGACTACATTTTTATTAACCTCTGATGCTACCTGACTCTGTTCATCAATAGCAGTGGCTATATGTGTACTCATTTCCATAATCGTTTGCACATCAACAGTGATTGCTCCTAGCAATTCACCCGCTTTTGTTGCTTGTGTAGCACTTTCGCCACCTTGAGTACGACATTGGTGCATGATACTCACAACTTCTTGAGTACGCTGTTGTAGGGTGTTAATAATGCCTTCTATTTCGCTGGTTGACTCCTGCGTACGCTGTGCAAGTGAGCGCACTTCATCTGCAACAACCGCAAAGCCACGACCTTGTTCACCCGCTCTCGCCGCTTCAATGGCAGCATTTAAAGCAAGTAAATTAGTTTGCTCTGCAATCGCACGAATTACATCAAGTACAGAACCTATGGTTTCACCATCTTTTTCTAGCTGAGACACCACGCTGGAAGCTTTACCAAGTGAATCAGATAAGGCATTAATATGCTTAATGGTTGACTCTACTTCAACCTGACCTTGCTGGGCGCTTACATTGGTCGATTCAGCTTTTTTAGCCGCAGCTTCAGTATTGTGTGAAATATCTTGAATCGTTGCCTGCATTTCTGTAGCAGCGGTTGCTACCATATCCGCTTCATGTAATTGCTCTTGCATACCAGAGCTAGTCGCTGAGGTTGTTTCAGATAGATTCCCTGTTGCTATATTAAGCGTTGTTAGAGCCGTATTTACTTCATAGATGAGATCTTTAAAGTCACTAATTAAACTATTAAAGTCTATGGTCATCCTCGTTACTTCATCTTTCCCTTTATGCTCTATAAACAAGCTTAAGTCATTGCTTTGTCTGATCTTACCTATTGCTTGATAAACTTTTTCTATAGGTTGGATAATTGAACGACTGGTTAAGTACACAAGTAGCATAACGATGATACTTGCAATTATAAAAATGACTATTGCTAATAATTGCGCCTGCTGCGCCGTTTCAGTTACTTGCTCTTTAGTCGCATTAGTGATCAAAGTGACCACTTCATCACTTTTCTTAACACTTATTCTCATTTTCCCTAGGGCACCCGAATTTAAATCGACGCCTAGTTCCACCTGCGCCTCTACCAATGCAGTAAATTTATTTTGGTAGTTGGTCATTAACGAGACCAATTGATTGCGTAAATTATTAGGTAGCTCTGCAGCATTTACTTGTTGTTTTAACTCGCTTGCTAATTTATTAAATCGATCTAAATACTTGGTATCTAAACGTAACATAAAATCTTTTTCAGCTCGGCGTAGCTGTAGCATAGTGGTGAGTAATTGGTAATTATTATGCTCACTAAGCAATGTTTCTATTTTATGAACTGCTTCTCGCAGCTCGCCATATAAAGCGTCTTTTGGGTGCAACCCGATTTTACGCTGTAGTTTTACAACATTTTGAAAGTCGTCATAGTACTGTTGGGCTAACGTAGAAAATTGATTGACCTGAGCCGTAGCAATATTTAAATCTGCAGATAAAACAGATAGCTTTTCTAGTTTAAATTGTAGTTTTTTATATTCTTGTGCAAATAGCTCTAAACTAGACTCATCTTTGTAAAACAAAAAGTCTTTTTCGTATTTACGCATCGAAAGCTCATGCACTTCTAGCTCTTCAGCGTACTGAATAGTTTCATTTAATTTAAGCATAATACGTGCTTCATAAATGATGATGCACAGCATAACAATCATGGCTAAGCCAACGATTAATGCGTTAAATTGTAAACGACGTTTAATCGTTAGATTCTGTAAAAAGTTCATTGTAAATACCTATATTAAATTTGCCAGTTCAGTATAACGTGATGCTTTCTTGTATTAACATAATTTTGTTACATGAAATAAACAATAATGCCTATCATTAAAAACCATAAAAAAGGGCTACCAGTAAAATTTAACCATTAACAAACTCCCTTTATACAAATGGACAATATAATCATCGGCCTAATCACAGTATTGTTTAATTTTTACAGTCTCGCCAATCAGAACTTAAATCTCTCGCTCTTATAAGCGCTCAGTCCATAGCTTTAAAATATTTATTTATAAAGATGACAATTTTATTAAAAAATTATGAGTCGTGTTATTGATTTAGTTCTATTTCTGGCTAAATTTACTGCAATTAAGTCGTTGTTATTGAATATAAGGAGGGTATACTAAGTTACTAACTTATGTATCTTTTGAGGATAAAATAATGGATTACAGCACTTCTGATTTATGTGACCATTTCGCTGATGTGGTTGACGTGCTTGAACCTATGTTCATCAACTTTGGTGGTCGACACAGTTTTGGTGGCCGCATTAAAACGGTAAAATGTTTTGAAAATAATGAACTGATCCGCCAATTGCTTTCTCAAGATGGTACAGATCAGATTTTACTTATTGATGGTGGAGGCTCCACTCGTAGAGCCTTAATTGATATTGAACTGGCTGAGCTGGCACTTGAAAACAATTGGCAAGGTATTATTGTATATGGTGCACTGCGCCATGTTGATGAACTTGAAGAACTGGATTTAGGAATTCAAGCCATTGGATCAATTCCGGTTGCAGCTGACAGTGAAGGCGCGGGTGAAAGCGGCATAGGCGTTAACTTTGCGGGTGTATCATTTTTCGATGATGATTTTGTTTATGCCGACAGTACAGGTATTGTACTTTCTGCTGAAGAATTAGAGCTAGAAATAATAGAACTGTAGCGTGACAGCACACCTTAAAGTATATAACGAAAGCACGCTAAAGCGCATTTGTTCTAACCGTGCAGGTGAACAAAAAGCGTGGCAGTCAATGGCATTACTTGACGCAAACGTTAATATACAACAAGCGCTTACTGATGCTGCACAATTTGGTATGCGCTTTGTTTTACTGGGCGTTTGCGAAGACATTGGACCTAGAGCCAATTTAGGTAAAGGCGGAGCACAACATGCTTGGCCCGCTTTTTTACAACACTTTTTAAACCAACCTCACAATCATGCTATTGCCATGCAAAAAGTGTTACTGCTTGGCGAAGTAAACCTCGATGATTTAATGGAACAAGCACACCCGCTTGATAACCAAAATCCTCTCGATTTAGACCAATTACGTCAGTTGTGCGCTGAGATTGATGTGCGGGTTGAAGCAATTTTAAGCATGATTTTTAAAGCCGGTCTTGAACCCATCATTATTGGTGGCGGACATAACAACTGCTTAGGTATTATTCGCTCGCTTGCAAAATATAAAAACAGCGCAATTAACGCCATTAATTTAGACCCCCATGCCGACTTTAGAGAGTGTGAAGGCAGACACAGTGGCAATGGTTTTCACTACGCCTATCAAGAGCAGCACCTTAACAGTTACCATGTAATTGGCTTACATGAGCTTAAAAATAATCAACAAATTTTTAATGCGATGCAAAGTGCAAAATTTAGTTTCACCAGCTATCAAGCGATTAATGTTAGGCGAGAAATAAGTTTAACGGAAGCAACTAACAATGCACTAAACGCATTTGATAACGCACCGTTAGGAATAGAAGTTGATTTAGATAGCCTAACCAACATGCCTGCAAGCGCATTTAATTATTGCGGTTTTGATGTTAGCGATGGCGAGCATTATGTTTATTTAGCTGCAAGTAATCATCACAGTGCTTATTTACATTTATGCGAAGCAGCACCGTCACAACATCCTCACTCTCTTGCTGCAGGTAAATTACAATGTGGTCAAGTTATCAGCGCCTTAGTAAATACCTACCTACAAACAAAGCAAAAAATCTAATCTTCCCTAGTCTTCTTGTGCCTGTAACCACTGTTTAAACCAACTCATTAACCCTAAGCTACTTAAAGGGTGTCCGAAGTAGTAGCCTTGTGAGGCATAAGCTTTCAAACTTTTCACAAATTTAAGTTGGTCCAGTGTTTCAACACCTTCAAAAATCACTTTTGTTTGTTGCTGATTATGCATTTCTACCATACCGCTTACTAAGCTGCGTATATTATTTTGATTACTAAAGTCAGCAGTTAAGGCAGGAGATACCTTAATATACTCCACCGCTAAACTTGGTAATTTAGACAGTAATACGGGGTTATCTCCCAAGCCATCAACGCATACTTTTAAACCTAAACTGTTAAGCCTTGCGATCATGGCTCTGCCTTTATCATCTAGGCTGGTAAAAACATGAAGCGGACATTCAATAATTAAATCGCCTGGCCTTAGTTGATGCTCACCAATGACTCCGTAAACAAAATCAACAAACTCTTCATTGAGCATTTCTGGGCCAAATAAATTAACACTCAAAGGTACCGATATCCCTTCCATACGAAGTGCCATGGCTAATTCGCCAGCACGCTCTATAACAAAGGTAGCCAGTGAATAACCAAGCCCTGCAATTCTAATATCATTTATAAATCGGCTTGCCGATAAGGTGCCTTGCGTGGGGTGTTGCCAACGTAATAACAATTCTAAAAATTCAATTTGGCCATCGCCGTTGCGAATAACGGGTTGAAAAAACAGCTCAAACTCATCAGCAAAGCTGATATTCGCAAGCTCTGTTAATCGCGCTTGTTGCTCTAAATGCTCAACCGTCATTTGTTGATGATAAGCCACTATTTGTTTACTTGGCTGACTATCAAGTGCCAAGTAAGCATGACTAATTAAATCATCAAAGTTCGTACTTTGTTGATCGCAATGAACATAACTGGCTCTTACCTTTACTTCAATAGTGCAATTTGCCACGTTAAAGGGCTTTAATGTAGCGCCAATAATTTGCTTGATAAGCTGTTGATGTAAATGATTATGGCTTTGTAGATCACAAATAAACGCAAAATTTAACCCGCCTAAATGCGCTAATTTAGCATGCGGAGCAAGGAACAACACTTCATCACTGTCTAGTAAGTCTTTTATTCGATTTGCCGACTGCGACAACAATAAGTCACCAAAATCTCGTCCAATATGCTGATTTACCTGCGCAAACCCCTCTAGCCTTAATACAATAAGTGCGGCTCTGAATGAACCTTCATTGGTAAGCTCATTATACTTTTGACGTAACTGTTGTTTATCGGGGAAGCTGGCTAAGGGTGAGTTTTCAACATACACCTCAGGCTCGGTTTGTGGCTTTAAAGGCGTAGTAGCTTTAGGCTCATTATCAGCTAAAAAACCACTGACTGAGAGCAGTAAAATAGCCATGAGCAACCACGCTAAATGCAGCGTAAAAAAGAGATACCCTATTAACAATAAAGCAAGTAATGCGCTTGCACAGGCACTGATAAGAAATGGTTTTTTTTGCTTTTGTAACTTCGCTTGATATAAATTAAAACCAAAACCTAGCGCTAGTAAAATAGCGAGCCAAGGTATTGCGCTACTCACCATAGCTAAGCCAATGAGCCCAGTACATAAAAAGCTGAGTCTCATTACGTTACTTTTAACGGTTAATAGCGTGGCAACCATTGCCATTAAAAGTGCACCACTTAAAAAAATAGCTAAATTGCTGTAGCTCAATAACGTTCCATCCATAGCTGACGTACTCACTGACATTAAATAAAACATAGGTTTAAGAGTTAATTTTATACAAACTAACTAAGTTTACCCAATATCCATAGATTTAACAGTTTATTTACCCCAAACTGATAACTTAATTGTGCAGGATGGTCAATTTGCCAATGAGCGATATCTGCGCGAGCGCCAACTTTTAATACCCCTCTATCAGTAAAACCTAAAGCACGAGCCGCATGTGCTGTTACGCCAGTTAATGCCTGCTCTGGGGTGAAATTAAATAAGGTGCAGGCCATATTCATCATTAATTGCAACGAACACAAGGGTGATGTGCCGGGATTAAAGTCACTGGCGATCGCTATGGGTACTTTGTATTTATTTAACAGCTCAATTGGTGGGTATTTCGTTTCTTTTAAAAAATAAAAAGCCCCAGGCAGTAATACCGCCACAGTGCCTGCGTTTGCCATAGCTTTAACGCCTGCTTCATCAAGGTATTCTAAATGATCAGCCGACAGGCCATTGTATTGTGCTACCAGCCCTGCACCGTGTTGATTTGATAATTGCTCGGCATGACACTTGATTGCCAAACCCTGTTTTTTAGCTGCATCAAATACCCGTTGAGTTTGTGCGTAGCTAAAGCCAATGTCTTCACAAAATACGTCAACTGCATCTACTAGGTCATTTTCAACAAGCGTGCTTAGCATTTCATTGCATACCAAATCTATGTAATCATCACTGCGGTTTTTAAACTCCAAAGGTAGCGCATGTGCCCCTAAAAAGGTGTTAACTACTTCAATGGGGTGATGTTGATTTAACAGCCTAGCCACCTCCAATATTTTTTTCTCATTGTCTATATCAAGCCCATACCCTGACTTAATTTCAACCGTCGTCACCCCTTCAGCTAACAATGCATTTAAACGCTCTTTTGCTGCTACAAATAACTGTTCGTGGTCAGCCTCTCGGGTTGCTTTAACTGTACTTGCTATTCCCCCTCCCTGCGCTGCTATTTGCTGATAGCTCACGCCCTGCAAACGCTGCTCAAACTCTTGCGCACGAGAACCGGAAAACACTAAATGTGTATGGCAATCAATTAAGCCTGGGGTTAACCATTGTCCTTTTACACTTAATATCGGGGTGGCTAACACATCAAAATTAGGTAAATCAGCTTGTTTACCTAGCCACACTATTTTGCCATTTTTAATAGCTAGCGCCGCATTTTCTATCGCCCCATAAGGCGCATCAATATTGCTATCCATGGTCGCAATGTTGGCATCTGTGAGCAATAAATCGATATCATTTAACTGTTCTGTAGATTCTGTGGCTTGCATAAGTTTCTCCGCGATAATGTTCAAACGAGTTTAACAACACATCTTGTATATACAAGGTAATTATGCCATCTTATTAAGTATTGTTTATTTTTAATACACCAAAAGCGTTTATGCCAACACCTAAATTTACACAAATAAAACAGTTTATTGTGGACAAAATACGCAGTGGGCTTTGGCTTGAAAACCAACGCGTGCCCTCAGAAAATGAACTGGCAAAGCAGTTTGCGGTAAGCAGAATGACCGCACGTCGAGCGTTAAGTGAGCTAACTGATACAGGCATTTTAACCCGTAGCCAAGGGCTAGGTACTTTTGTCGCAAGCTTTAAGTCGCAGTCATCATTACTCGAAATAAAAAACATTGCACATGAAGTCAAAGAGCGAAACGGAAACTACAGCTGCACAGTACAGGTGCTGGAATCAATCAATGCCGTGGCGCCAATTGCTATTGCTTTAGGTGTTGAGGTAGATAGTGTGGTGTATAGAAGTGTCATTATTCATAACGAAAATGACAGTCCCTTGCAAGTTGAAGAACGCTTTGTAAACCCGTTACTTGCCAAGGATTATTTACAACAAAATTTTACCGCTCTCACCCCACACGAATACCTATCAACGGTTGCCCCTTTAACACAAGCAAGGCACACGGTAGAGGCTATTACACCAAGCAGTGAAATGTGCCAATGGCTTAACCTATATAACGAAGAGCCATGCTTACAAGTAATACGCCGCACTTGGTCGATAAACGGAATTGTAAGCTTTGCAAGACTTATATCGCCGGGTAGTAAGTACCGCTTGGGCGGGCAATTAACATTTAAAAATAATAATAAAGCGCATAACGCTTAATACTATTTAACAGGAGTGAACAATGAATCATCGACTGGACACACAACGCGAAATACGCGCGCAACATGGCAATAAAATAACCACCAAAAGCTGGCAAACCGAAGCGGCTAAACGCATGCTAATGAATAATTTAGACCCTGATGTTGCAGAGCACCCTCAAGCTCTGGTGGTTTATGGTGGTATTGGCCGTGCTGCACGTGATTGGCCAAGTTATGACAAAATAATTGCTACACTTGAACGCCTTGAAAATGACGAAACCTTATTAGTGCAATCAGGCAAACCTGTGGGTGTATTTAAAACTCATAGCAATGCACCACGGGTATTAATTGCAAATTCAAACCTAGTACCGCACTGGGCAAATTGGGAGCACTTTAACGAGCTAGATAAAAAAGGCTTGATGATGTATGGCCAAATGACCGCAGGGTCTTGGATTTACATTGGCTCTCAAGGCATAGTGCAAGGCACTTACGAAACGTTTGTGGCTATGGCAAAACAGCATTTTGCTGGTAATGCTAAAGGTAAGTGGGTATTAACGGGTGGCCTTGGAGGTATGGGGGGCGCGCAACCATTAGCGGCTACTATGGCAGGCTTTAGTGCCTTGGTGGTGGAATGTGATGAAAGCCGTATCGATTTTCGGATAAAAACAGGATATGTCGATGTAAAAGCCACAGTTCTTGAGCATGCACTAAAATTAATAACAGATGCTTGCATAAAAGGAGAAGCGCTTTCTGTGGGGTTACTAGGTAACGCCGCCGATGTGTTTAGTACCTTGGTAAAAAGTGGGGTGACCCCCGATATAGTTACCGATCAAACCTCAGCTCATGATCCACTTAACGGTTACCTGCCACAAGATTGGAGTATGGAATACGCAGCTAAAATGCGAATCGATAACCCACAAGCAGTTGTAAAAGCGGCTAAACAGTCAATGGCAGTCCAAGTAAAGGCGATGCTGGCACTACAAAAAGCGGGCGCAGCAACAACCGACTATGGCAATAATATTCGTCAAATGGCCCTAGAAGAAGGCGTGAGTAATGCATTTGATTTCCCTGGGTTTGTGCCTGCGTATATTCGTCCATTATTTTGTGAAGGTATTGGTCCATTTAGGTGGGTAGCGCTATCTGGCGATCCTGAAGATATTTATAAAACCGATGCAAAAGTAAAAGAGCTCATTCCAGATGATAAACACCTGCATAATTGGCTTGATATGGCGCGTGAGCGAATTCAATTTCAAGGCTTGCCTGCACGTATTTGTTGGGTCGGTTTAAAAGATAGAGCGCGCCTTGCTGTTGCCTTTAACGATATGGTTAAAAGCGGTGAGCTTAAAGCGCCGGTAGTTATTGGACGAGATCATCTCGACTCAGGTTCAGTTGCCAGCCCTAACCGTGAAACTGAAAGTATGAAAGATGGCTCCGACGCGGTCTCCGATTGGCCACTATTAAATGCTCTGCTTAATACCGCAGGCGGTGCTACTTGGGTATCGCTTCACCATGGCGGCGGTGTAGGTATGGGTTTTAGCCAGCACTCAGGCGTAGTGATTGTTGCCGATGGTACCGATGAAGCAGAGCAGCGTCTAGCTCGAGTATTATGGAACGATCCCGCCACCGGTGTAATGCGCCATGCTGATGCGGGTTATGAAATTGCAAAAAACTGTGCGCAACAGCAGCAGCTAGACCTACCAATGCTTAATGAGGACAAGTCATGATTTCATATACACTCAAACCGGGTCAGCTTGACTTAAACACGCTAAGAAAAATTAACAAATCAGCCATACACTTAACTCTGGCCAATAATGCACAGGCGCAAATAGCTGCCAGTGCTCAAACAGTCCAAAACGTGATAAACGAACATCGCACTGTATATGGTATTAATACTGGCTTTGGGTTATTGGCCAATACTAAAATCGCTGACGATGAACTCGAACTATTACAACGCAGTATTGTGCTTTCACACGCCGCAGGTATTGGTGAGTTAATGGATGACAGCACCGTTAGATTGATGATCACACTAAAAATAAACTCTTTATCGCGCGGTTATTCTGGTATTCGCTTAGCTGTGCTTGAGTTTTTTATGCAGCTGCTTAAAAGTGAAGTTTACCCTTGCGTGCCTAAAAAGGGCTCAGTGGGTGCATCGGGCGATTTAGCACCGCTTGCGCATATGTGTTTGCCTTTATTAGGTGAGGGTAAAATGCGTTATCAAGGTGAGCTGATAAGCGCTACACAAGGGCTAAAAATTGCAGGTCTTGAGCCACTAACATTAGCTGCAAAAGAAGGGTTAGCCTTATTGAATGGCACCCAAGCATCCACTGCATTTGCACTACAAGGCTTATTTAGAGCCGAAGACTTGTACGCACAAAGCTGTGTTATTGGCTCTATCAGTATAGAAGCGGCCATGGGCAGTCGCGCGCCATTTGATGCGCGTATTCATGACATTCGTGGTCAGCAAGGGCAAATAGATACGGCTCACGTATTTAGAGAATTACTCGATAGCCACTCACAAATTAGTGACTCACATATTAATTGTGAAAAAGTACAAGACCCATATTGCCTGCGCTGCCAGCCGCAAGTTCTTGGTGCATGTTTAACCCAAATACGTCAAGCCGCCGAAGTACTACTGTGTGAATCAAACGGAGTAACCGATAACCCTCTCGTATTTGCCGATGTAGGGGATATTATTTCAGGCGGAAACTTTCATGCTGAGCCCGTTGCTATGGCCGCTGATAACCTGGCGATTGCTATTGCTGAAATTGGCGCCTTAGCTGAGCGACGTATTGCTCTATTGATTGACTCTAATTTATCTAAATTACCGCCATTTTTAGTAAAAAACGGTGGGGTAAATTCAGGATTTATGATTGCTCAAGTCACCGCAGCTGCACTGGCCTCTGAAAACAAATCCTTAGCACACCCTGCTTCGGTAGATAGCTTACCGACTTCAGCAAATCAGGAAGACCATGTTTCTATGGCAACGTTTGCAGCACGACGACTAGTTGATATGGCTAATAATACGCAAGGCGTACTGGCCATAGAATGGCTCAGTGCTGCCCAAGGGCTTGAGTTTAGAGCACCACTACGCGCGTGTGATAAAGTAGAAAGTGCCAAAGCACTGCTACGCCAACATGTTAGCTATTACGACAAAGACCGGTATTTTGCTCCCGATATTGAAGCGGCCAACACGCTACTAAGTGAAGGTAAGTTGTGTGACTTCATAAGCCACTCCCCCTTACCTTCTTATTAAATACCATACTGATAACTAAAACCCAGTGCTTCTATCGCTGAGCCAATAACTTTGCGCTCAGCGACCTCATTACTACTAAAGCTCGGCATTTGTGTGCCATACAGCTCACACTTTTGTGCATAATAATCTGCTTTGGTCGGGTGCGCTGGGTTCACCACGTTATAAATGCTCTGTCCTTGCGACCAGTTATTAAGGACCGCATAAATAGCATTGATCACATCTTGTTGATGCACCATATTCACCACTTGCTGACTAGAGGTATTGAGTTCTTTACCCGCCACAAAACGACCAGGCTCTCTATTTGGCCCCAACAATCCGGCTAAGCGAAGCACTTTACCTTGCTGTTCAAGCACTTGCTCTTCAGCGTCATACAGCTTTATTTGTCGCTCGTTAGTGCCTGATATATCGCTGCTTTCACTATAAACGCCAGGTTCTTGATCATACACCCCAGTCGATGAGCACAATAAAAAGCCTTTGCAATTAAGCTCAGTTGCCAGCTTTAACGCCTGCTCAAGCACTTGCGGATAATCACTTTCGCTATCTCGACTGCGAGGCGGGATTGCACAGACCCAATACGCATTTTGTAAATCTACTTGGTGCTGCAACTCACCGTTTTGTAAAACAAACTGACGTTCAAAATCAAATTGATGAGTGTCACTACGATGAGTTCCTTGCACTTGCCAACCTTGTTTTTGTGCATCAATACATAAGGCTTGGCCAAGCCAGCCAGCGCCAAGAACGACTAAATTATCTTTGTTGGTTTGCACTTTATTTACCCTTATTAAAACTCAATCAACGCGTTTTATAGCGATAAAAAATATAATTAACTTTATGCGACTAAAAATAATATTAGCAAACGCTGGTTGCAGAAGATATTAACACACGCTTTTTTTGCAATTAGTAATCTCTTTAATGATACCGCAACCATTCATTACATACCTGCAGATAAAGCGTATGACTTAAGTGACTTATCGAGAGTAATATATAAAACGATTGCTCAATTTAAGCTTTAAAAAACGATGGCTGCTAACAAGGTGTTTAAGGGTGAAATTTAAGCGCTTTGCTCTTGTTTTTAATTTATTCAGCACCATATCTTTAGGGTCTGTTTATCTGCAGTTTTAATCAAGTTTCGTTACATAACGCTATTTTTATGAGCGAGATCTCATTTTTCTGTTTTAAATGAAGATCTTTTTATTGAGGTAGTTTGATGTTTAGCAGAGTCTGGTATAGTAGCGCAGGTAATAAACAGTGCTTTTTAAGCAGCTTAATACAAAATTGCTAATTAATGTGTCCTAAAGGTTAATTTAAAGAATACATTAATTATCAATTGTAAAAAATGGGTTAGCCGATGCACGGCTAGCAAAAAAACACATTGTAACGGTTTTATCATGATATCTAATTTATTTACCAAGATTTTTGGTAGTCGCAATGACCGCACTATTAAAAACCTAAGAAAGACGGTCGCACTGATCAATGCACTTGAAACGCAGCTAGAAGCGCTTTCAGATGAAGATTTAAAAGCTAAAACAGCCGAGTTTAGAGAGCGTTACGATAACGGACAAAGCTTAGGCGATATTCTACCAGAAGCATTTGCAGTGGTACGTGAAGCATCAAAACGTGTAAACGGTATGCGTCATTTCGACGTGCAGTTATTAGGTGGTATGGTTTTACACCAAGGTCGTATCGCAGAAATGCGTACCGGTGAAGGTAAAACACTCACAGCGACACTGCCGGCTTATTTAAATGGTCTAACAGGTAAAGGTGTTCATGTCATTACCGTGAATGACTACTTGGCCAAACGTGATGCTGAAACCAATCGCCCATTATTTGAATTTTTAGGGTTAACCGTAGGCTGTAATGTTCCGGGCATGATGCCACAACAGAAAAAACAAGCTTATGCAGCTGACATCACTTACGGTACCAATAACGAATTTGGTTTTGATTACCTGCGTGACAACATGGCATTTAGTATTGATGAGCGCGTACAACGCCCATTATTTTATGCTGTAGTGGATGAAGTGGATTCAATCCTTATTGATGAAGCACGTACGCCACTGATTATTTCTGGTCCCGCTGAAGATAGCTCTGAGCTATACACTGAAATAAATACCATCGTTCCTCTACTTGAATTACAAGAAAAAGAAGACGAGGAAGGAATTGAAGGTGATGGCGATTTCACCATCGATGAAAAATCTAAGCAAGTTCATCTTACTGAGCGTGGGCAAATAAAAGTTGAAGAGTTACTTACCGAGCGCGGCCTAATTGAAGAAGGTGACTCACTATATTCAGCAGCGAGCATTACCCTACTTAGCCATGTTTATGCAGCTCTTCGTGCGCACAAGCTTTATCAAAAAGATGTTGACTACGTTATTAAAGAAAACGAAGTCATCATTATTGATGAGCACACAGGTCGCTCTATGGAAGGACGTCGTTGGTCAGAAGGTTTACACCAAGCTGTAGAGGCAAAAGAAGGTGTGAAAATTCAAAACGAGAACCAAACATTAGCCTCTATTACGTTCCAAAATTACTTCCGCTTGTACGAAACGCTAGCAGGTATGACAGGCACAGCCGACACAGAAGCGTTTGAGTTTCAGTCTATCTACGGTTTAGACACTGTGGTTATGCCAACCAATAAACCAATGATCCGCGATGATCGCGCTGATTTAGTTTACTTAACTCAAGAAGAAAAGTACGAAGCGATTTTAGCAGACATTAAAGACTGTCAAGAACGTGGTCAGCCGGTACTTGTAGGTACTATCTCAATTGAAAGCTCTGAGTACTTATCGCAGTTTTTACGCAAAGAAAAAATTAAGCACAACGTACTTAATGCTAAATTCCACGCACAAGAAGCAGACATTGTTTCTGATGCGGGCTTACCAGGCACAGTCACCATTGCCACCAACATGGCCGGTCGTGGTACCGATATTGTACTTGGTGGTAATTGGAACAGCGAAGTTGAAAAACTTGAGAACCCAACTGACGAACAAATTGCTGAAATAAAAGCAGCATGGAAAATTCGCCATGATGCGGTAATTGATGCTGGCGGCTTACACATTATTGGTACTGAGCGTCATGAATCACGTCGTATTGATAACCAGTTACGTGGTCGTTCTGGCCGTCAAGGTGATGCCGGTTCAAGCCGTTTCTACCTATCGATGGATGATGCGTTAATGCGTATTTTTGCCGGTGAGCGCATGACTAACATGATGCGTAAACTAGGTATGCAACGTGGTGAAGCCATTGAACATCCATGGGTAAACCGCGCAATCGAAAACGCCCAGCGTAAAGTAGAAGCACGTAACTTTGATGTGCGTAAACAGCTACTTGAGTACGATGATGTAGCAAACGATCAACGTCGTGTTGTTTATTCTCAACGTAACGAATTGCTTGAAGAAGGTGATATTTCAGAAACGATTACCGCTATCCGTGGTGATGTGCTCGCGGGTGTGATTGATCAATACATTGCCCCACAAAGCTTGGCTGAAATGTGGGATATCCCAGGGCTTGAAGAACGCTTAAAACAAGACTTCTTGATTGAGTTACCACTTTCGCAGTGGTTAGCTGATGACAATAAACTGTACGAAGAAAAACTGCGTGAGCGTATTGAAGAAGCGGTTGAACAAGCTTACAAGCAAAAAGAAGAAATGGTCGGCGATTCTGTACTGCGCCAGTTTGAAAAAGCCATTATGCTTCAAAGTCTTGACCAACATTGGAAAGACCATCTTGCTGCAATGGATCACTTACGCCAAGGTATTCACTTACGTGGTTATGCACAAAAGAATCCTAAGCAAGAGTACAAACGTGAGTCGTTTGAATTGTTCTCTGAAATGCTAGAAAACTTAAAAGTCGATGTCGTCGGTATTTTAAGTAAAGTGCAAGTTCGCGCCGAAGAAGATGTTGAAAAAGTAGAAGAGCAACACCGTAAAAGTGAAAATGCCCCTCGCGAATATCAACATGAAGAAGCAGAGCATGTAGGTGGTGAAGCACCACAAAGCGCTCAGGTTATGGCGCGTAGCGAGCCAAAAGTGGGTCGTAACGATCCATGTCCATGTGATTCAGGTCAAAAATACAAACAATGTTGTGGTAAATTAAAATAACACCACTTTGTTACGTTAGATAAAAAGCGACGCTTGCGTCGCTTTTTTTATGCTATTTAAGGGAGAGGTAATGACTAAAGTAATCATCAATGTTGCTGTGGGTGTAATTAAAAAAAATAACAATGTGTTTATTTGTAAACGTGCAGATGAACAGCACCAAGGTGGCTTATGGGAATTTCCAGGCGGAAAAGTTGAAGCCGGAGAAAGTGTTTTTCAAGCACTGAAGCGTGAATTATTTGAAGAAGTAGGACTGACTATTCATAGCTCAAGCGAACTTGTCACTATAGAGCACGACTATGGCGATAAATGCGTACGACTTAATGTACACGTGGTCAGTAACTTTAATGGTCAAGCTCATGGCGCAGAAGGGCAACCAAGCGAATGGGTAAGTATAGACGAACTTGATAACTATGATTTTCCTGCAGCCAATGTCGAGATTATCAGCGCCATAAAAACGAAATATAGCTAGTTTTATCATCAGGTATAAAAGTAACTAAAAAGCCAGTGGGCATCATGCTCACTGGCTTTTTATTTTGCGATTAGTGGGGCTAACCGCTTAAGCTAATTTCAGCTTAAATTACCAAATTTTTACGCGATCTTCAGGCTTGATATACATTTTATCGCCCTCTTTAACATCAAACGCTTGGTAAAATTCCGGCATGTTCGACAAAATACCAATCACGCGATAATGACTCGGTGAATGTGAATCGGTCATTAAACGATTGCGCAATGCTTCATCACGGTATTTACGACGCCAAATTTGCGACCAGCCCATAAAGAAGCGTTGGTCGCCCGTATAGCCTTCAATAATGGGCGCTTTAGAATCACCCAGCGATAATTGATACGCTTTATAAGCGACGGTTAAGCCGCCTAAATCACCAATGTTTTCACCCAGTGTCAGCTCACCATTAACGCTGGCATCTTCAAACGGTTTATATTGATTATACTGCGCAACTAAGGCAGCACTTCGCTCTTCAAACTGCTTAAGGTCTGACTCGCTCCACCAATTACGTAAATTGCCATCACCGTCGTATTTTGCACCTTGGTCATCAAAGCCATGGCCTAACTCATGGCCAATAACCGCACCAATAGCACCATAGTTAACCGCATCATCTGCTTCTAAATTAAAGAATGGAGGCTGCAAAATCGCCGCAGGGAATACTATTTCGTTATTCACTGGGTTGTAGTAAGCATTCACTGTTTGTGGCGTCATATGCCACTCAGAGCGATCAACTGGCTTACCTAATTTAGCAATCATATCTGCATAAGCCCACTCACTGTAGCGAATATAGTTACCTACTAGTTCATCAGGATTAATTACTAAATCTGAATAATCTTTCCATTTATCTGGGTAACCAATTTTAGGCGTAAACTTATCCAGCTTTTCTTGCGCCGCAACTTTTGTTTCAGGGCTCATCCACTCAAGGTTTTCAATTGCCACTGAATAGCCTTTAATCACGTTATCAACTAATTCTTCCATGCGCGCTTTCGCTTCTGGCGGGAAGTTCTCTTTAACGTAGACTTTACCTAAAATTTCACCCAGTACACTGTTTGATGCATCAACGGCTTGCTTCCAAAGTGGCGCTTGCTCTTCAACACCGCGCAATGTGGTGCTGTAAAAATTAAATTTCAAATCCACTAAGTCTTTATTTAGCAACTGCGCGTAATTACTAACGAAATGGAATTTTAAGTAGTTTTGCCAAACCGATAAGTCTGTATTTTTGAAAATGTCTGCAAATTTTTCAAAGTAACTTGGTTGGCGCACAATCAACTCTTGGGCATCAACACCAACGGCTTCAAAGTAAGCACTTAAATCAAAATCTCCCATTAACGTGTTAGCTTCAGCTACTGACATTTTATTATATGATTTTGTTGCATCACGACTTTGTACCCGACTCCACTGTGCATCAGCAAGTGTCGTTTCAAGGGCAAGTATCGCTTTGGCTGCATCAGCGGCATTATTAACGCCAGCTTTAGCTAAAATATCGGTAATATAGGTTTGATATGCCGCGCGAATTTTTGTGAATTTTTCATCATCTTTTAAATAATAATCACGGTCAGGTAAACCAAGTCCCGCTTGATAGGCATAAAGCGCATTTTCACTTGAGTTTTTAGCGTCATTATTAACATACCAGCCAAAAGGAAGATCTCCGCCTTTAACTTGTAGCTGTGCCATCAGTGTGACCAACGCGGCTTTATCTTTTACTGTATCAATGCTTTTAATAGCTGGCTCAAGTGGTAACATCCCTAACTCTTCACGAGCATTTTCAGCCATGTAGCTAGTATAAAATGCGCCGATCTTATATTCATCTGAACCTGGCTTTGCGCTGCTATTGGTACTGGCATTTTCTAGTACTGTTTTCATTGCTTTTTGCGATTCATCATATAACTGTGAGAACGACCCATAGTTTGACTTATCGCCAGGGATTTCAGTTTTTTCTAACCATTTACCGTTTACGTGGTAGTAAAAATCATCCTGTGCACGAACACTTTTATCGATATTTTGTAAATCAACACCTAAGGCACCAGGGGTTGCTACCGGTGCGGTTACTGTTGTTGCTTCTGCTTGCATTTCTTGTGGCTTTTCGCCGCAACCAACCAAACCTAACGCCAATGCAATACTGGCGGCAGTCATTGTTATTTTTTTCATAAGAATTCCGTATATTAATTAGAATAAATACGCATTTCATTAAGATTTGATAACTCAAAAAAACAACAATAGGATGCAGTCTATTATCTGCTTAATGAAATACGCATCAGCTACAACCTAATTTAGGAAGTACTAACTAGGCATCATAAACCTGATTTAAATAACAATAAAATCGAATATGTAACAAAGTATTTTAAAGCCAGCAAAACAAACCGAGCAAGGTGTTAAATGGTATTTAATTAAGGTTTATTTTTACCATGTAAAGCTAAGCGTTGAAGCTTTTCTTTTAATGACGGTGGAGCAGAATCGGCGATCGCATTTAAATAATCAGCCGTTTGTTCACTCATTTTAAGGGAGTTCGTTGGTTTGCCATCAGCCACTTTAAGTCGAGTGCTTAACCGTTGAGTTGCCTGTGGATTGGCAGTAATTTTTATTTGCCCAAGCTCGGCCATACCCGCGGCTCTAAAATGCGATTGCATGTCCATTTTTAAATAATTAAGCCTAAGGGCAATAGGTGCAGAAACGGCTTCTATCATTAAGGTGCCGTCACGGTAATTACTTACTCGGCACTTTTCACCTAACTTAGGGCCTAAGAAATCGCGCAACAATTGTTGCTGTGTATCCAGTGCTTGGCTTTTTCCCGCATAGGCTGCTAAGCGGTTGTTCAGCCCAGCCATAATATCGGTTAACGGTTTTGGCGCATATCTATCTTTAGCCATATCACACCTTAGAAACATCAAAAGAAAGCTTGCTTAAATTAAGCTTAAATTAAGCTTAATTTAAGCAAGCAAAGTGGGTTTATACCAATTCACTGAAATAAATATTATTGCGGATGGGTATTAAGCACCTGCTACTTGCATTTGTTCAATCAGTACTGAACCAGTCTGAATCCCGCCGCGACGCTCTATATCGCCACCTATAGCGGAAATACCTTTGAACATATCTTTTAAATTACCAGCAATCGTAATTTCGCTTACTGGGTATTGTATTTCCCCATTTTCAACCCAAAAACCAGCCGCACCGCGAGAGTAGTCACCGGTTACGGTATTCACGCCCTGCCCCATCAATTCTGTAACTAATAAGCCCGTACCCATGGTTTTTAATAATGCAGTTAAATCTTGATGCGTCTGTTCTACTAACCAATTATGAATACCGCCAGCGTGCCCTGTTGGGGTCATATTCATTTTACGTGCAGCATAGCTTGCTAATAAATACGTTTGTAACTCGCCACCGTGAATTATTTCTCTGTCGAGAGTTTTAACCCCTTCGCTATCAAATGGCGATGATGCTAAGCCTTTAAGTAAGTGCGGACGCTCTGAAATATTAACGGTTTTGCTAAATACCTGCGTGCCTAAGCTATCCAATAAAAAGCTGGATTTACGATACAGTGCGCCACCACCAATTGCTGATACCAAATGGCCAAACAATGAATTAGCAATATCGGCTCTAAAAATAACCGGCACTTTCATGGTGCCTAGTTTTTGGCTGTTTAGTTTTGCTAGGGTTTCTGCTGCAGCTTCAAGTCCAACACTTGCAGCATCTTTTAACCCCGCTTGATCGCGAGAAATCGTGTAGGCTGAGTCGCGCTGCATATGCTCGCCCTCTTTACCTATCACCATAGTGCTTATGCTGTGGCGAGTACGTGGAAAGCCGGCAATTAAACCATGGCTGTTACCATATACTCGCAAACCTTGATGCGATGAAAAGCTAGCGCCATCTGAATTCACAATTCGCTCATCGGCGTTTAATGCGGCTTGCTCTGCGGCATGACATAAATCAATCCCTTGCTCTGGGCTTACATCCCAAGGATGAAACAAGTCTAGATCTTTAGGGGCAAACTCAAGCAGTTCTTTATCAGCAATGCCATTACATGGATCGTCTGAAGTGAATTTAGCAATATCGATGGCTTTTTCGACCACAGCACGTAATGTTTTAGGATTTAAATCAGCCGTTGATGCCGAGCCTTTGTTATTGCCAACATACACGCTAATACCTAAACCACCGTCTTGATTAAACTCAATGGTTTCTACCTCCCCCATGCGCGTACTTACCGACAGCCCCGAAGTGCTAGACATAGCAGCTTCTGCAGCGGTAGCACCTAGTTTTTTAGCATGTTCAAGTACTTCTGATACAGCGTCTTTTACTTGAGAGATTTGCGAATAAATTGGATCTTGGTGTTGGCTTTTCATAAATTCTGTCCTGAGCCCTGAAGGCCATATTGCACACATTTTTTATATTTAAATGCTAACACACTCACTGCACCACATCAGCTAATATTAATCACTAAAAGAATCGCGTATAATAGATGAAGTTATTTTTATTTAAGAGCACCCCATGGCGAAGAAAAAAGGCAAGCCTGCTGAAATTGAAGAAGAAATTATATATGTATCAAAAAGTGAACTTAAGCGCGAAGCGCAAGAGTTTCATCAGTTAGGATCTGAAATTGCCAAAATGGGTAAAAAGCAGCGTGAACGCCTGCCGCTCAATGATGACTTAAAAGAAGCAATGGTGGTTGCTGATAAAATAAGTAATAAAAGTGATGCTTACCGCCGACATTTAAATTACATCGCAAAAACCCTTCGTACAGTAGAAAATATTGAAGAAATTAAAGCGATCATTGATGTCATGCTTAATAAAAATAACCAAGCTGAGGTTATGATCAAAAAAATTGAGCAACTGCGCAGTGATTTAATTGAACAAGGCGATGACTTAATCAACGAAACAATTGAACAATATCCAGCTCTTGAGCGCCAAAAAATGCGCCAAATGGTGCGTAATGCTGCCAAAGAAGTAAAAGCCGAAAAACCAGCGAGAAGCTACAAAGAGTTATTTCAGTACTTAAAAGACGCCATAATGTAACGCAGCCGCGTTATATATTAAAAAGGTGCTGCGGCACCTTTTTTTGTTGTAGATCAAAACCTCCTCCTCTTTGCTTTTTTACAATACGCAGCAACTTAAAAGATAAGGTGCGCGTGATGATTAAACTTCCTCAATGGGATCAAACTTTAATAAACAAATACAATGTATCGGGCCCGCGTTATACGTCTTACCCGACCGCACTTTCGTTAGCTGATGGTTATCAGCAACAAGATTTGATTAGCGCTATTGAATCATCGCAAACCCGTTCGTTGTCTTTATATATTCATATTCCTTTTTGTAGTCAGCTTTGTTATTACTGTGGCTGTAATAAAGTCATTACTCGCCACCAATCTAAAGCCGATACCTACCTAGACTTTTTAGCTAAAGAAATTGCAGCACAAGCGCCGCTGTTTCAAGATTATCGGGTTGAGCAATTACATTTGGGGGGCGGCACACCAACTTTTTTAACCGCAGCGCAAATGACGCGCTTAGTAACGCTACTAGAGCAACACTTTAACTTTAGCGATACCTGCGAGCGCGGTATCGAAATCGACCCTCGCTCACTGGCTGACAATATGCTGGTTGATTTAAGCGAGTTGGGGTTTAATCGTGTGTCATTTGGTATTCAAGATTTTAATGATCAGGTTCAGCTGGCTGTTAATCGCCCTCAGCATGTTGATGAGGTAAAGCAATTAATTACCCAAGCAAAACAGTTGGGCTTTAAATCAATTAATGCTGATATGATTTATGGCCTGCCACTACAAACACCTGAGAGCTTTACACAAACGATTGAGCAACTTATTGCCTTAAACCCTGACCGCGTTTCAGTATTTAACTACGCTCATTTACCAGAACGTTTTGCCGCCCAACGTAAAATTAAAGACGCCGATTTACCTAGTGCGCATAATAAGCTCACCATGTTTAAAAATACCCTAGAGCAAATGACGCAGGCGGGCTATCAATTTATAGGTATGGATCACTTTGCAAAAGTTGATAATGAGCTAGCCATTGCACAAAATACGAATCAGCTGCATCGTAATTTTCAAGGCTACACCACTCATGGCGAGTGCGACTTATTGGGCTTAGGTGTCTCGTCTATTTCACAAATAGGCACAGCGATATTACAAAATAAAAAAGAGTTAAAACATTATTATCAAGCAGTTGATGAGCAAGCAGGCAGTGCCATTAATAAAGGCATGCATTTAACCCAAGATGATCTTATTCGCGCCGATGCGATTAAGCAGCTTATTTGCCAGTTTGAGCTTGATATGAGCGTATTCGCTAACAGACATAAAATCAGCTTTAATGACTACTTTCAAGATGCTTTAGAGGCACTCGCACCATTAATTGCCGATGAAATGGTAACAATAGAAAACAACCTAATTAGCGTAACACCAAAAGGGAATTTATTTATTCGTATTATTTGTATGTGCTTTGATGCGCATTTACAAAAACAGATAAATGCCACTCGCTTCTCACGCGTTATATAATTTAAAACTAGCACGCATAAAAAAAAGCAGACCAAGGTCTGCTTTTTTTATATATGCCGTAAAATCTAAGCGCTAGTTAAAAACCACGTTTTCGCTGCCTTGGGCTGCTTTAAACTCAACAATAATTTTTTTACAGTCAGCTTCAATTTCATCACTCAGTGATTCTTCTGCGCGCCAGCGCGCCGTGTCTTGCTTAAAAATTTCTTTTTTAGCGTACTTTTTGCGCGAATCATGGGTTGGCATTTCTTTTACCACGTCGTACATTTTATAAATACCCGGGTATGCACTCGTTAGGTCGCGCTCAGTATCAAAACTATATTGCGACATAAGCACCCAAATACGTAAGCACCCCTCAGAGTAATCACATTGCTTTTCATTCATAGCACGTGCAATTAAATGAATACTATCGGCTAACTTCGCATTACGCTTTAAACGCGACTGTTTTAGCTTTTGCTGTTGCTCTGTCTGTTTTTTGCTAATTAGCTTTTTTTGCACATTTAGCTTATAGAGCAACTGACCCGCATAAAATGCCAAGCCCGCTATAATAGCAGCACCTACAACTAAGGCTAAGATCACTGCTGTACTCATTGCGTGTCCTTATTACTTATCTTCGTCGTCATCTAGCCATTCATTCGCTAGATCGTTTGATAGGTATTGATCAAAGTCTGAATTACTGTCTTCATCGCTGAAGTCATCTTCAAACTCTTCTTCATCTTCAATGCCTAATAATTTACAAAGCACTTGGTGACGCGCTATGCGGCTATTAAAGTATTTTGCATCTTTACCCGTTAGCATTTCACCTTGCTCATGACGCTCAACTAATTTAAGTAAGCGCTCATCATTTTCAAGGGCTTCTAACTCTTGTTCAGGCGTTAATTCTGGTTCAACAGCCTTTTTAAGCTCTGCTACAGGTTTAAGGTTACGTTTCATTTCGATTTTTGGTTCAGCAGCAGGTGCAACCAATGGCACTGCTTTTTTACTACCAACGCGTTTATCTTTAGCAGCCGAACCTGCTTTTTGAGTGTCATTACTCAATGCATCCGGTGCATTACGTGAACCAGGCTTAGCGCCCTTAGTTTTTTTAACACGTTGCTCTTTCAATGCGCGCATTTCTTTAAGCTTATCTTGACTTAAACGAACGGGACCATTTGATGGAATTTTACGTGACTTTTTCTTTCTACTCATATCTTGATCGTCTCACTTAAGAGGTTTTGAGCGAGGCGCAACTCAATGGGCATCGCGGTGCTGGCCTAGCCAGGAGAATTCAGTTTGGGCGTTTTGCGCGCCAAAGCACAGTTAAGGTGCTTTTTTTAAACGGGGGGTATTGTAACAGGACAAATAAAAAGGCGGTAGAGAAAACATCTCTACCGCCTACTAATCTGAGCGCCATTATATGGACACTTCTCCCTTCGACTTTTTAGTCTTTATTGTTTTTATTATTATTTTCTATCCGTATTTTTATTATTTATCTTCCGTGTAGCATTCCATTTTGTTTTTATTATTAAACTTCCATGAGTATTTTATTATTTTCGGTCTTCCTAACACTTTTTTGATATTTCCTTTGGTAGCACACTCTATGTGCTATTCAGTCGTGCCGCGCTACTATCCTTATAACGTTTTCCTATTTGTTATTGTTTTTGCGACAGGGGTTAATTTACTCGTTAATAATTTTGTTACAACTAATTTATATCTTTTTTCTTGTACTACATATGACAAAAAACACTAAAAAATATAAATTACAATAAGTTACATTAAAAAATAAAAATAAAATGAGATTTTTCTTACACCAAAGTATGGTCAATGTCTTACAAGAGAAGGAGCTTTATCGGTCACGGCAGGCACAAAAAAAGCAGCTAAAGCTGCCTTTTTCACTAATTAACATTATATTATGTTAACAACATCTAAATAAATACGACTTTAGTGTAGACCACCAAGGTATTTAGAGAGTGTTTCAATGTCTTTATCTGTTAGTTTCTTTGCAATGTCCTGCATAACACCATTTAGGTCGTTATTACGAACACCATCTCTGAACTGTTCAAGTTGTGACTTGATGTATTCTGGATGTTGGAAAGAAATCTTTGGGAATTTAGCAAGTGAAGAGCCATTACCACGTGGACCATGACAAGCCGCACATGATGGGATACCGCGCTCAGCATCACCTGCTTTATATAACATTGCGCCTGTTTCTTGAACATCTTTCGGTGTAGCACCTTCAGACATGTTCAAAGAAGCAAAGTAAGCAGCCAAGTCTTTCATATCTTGATCACTTAATGGCATTGCCATACCGCTCATTACTGGATTCATACGACCTTCTTTACCGCCCGAAGTCATACCTAATTTAAATTCAGTAAGTTGCTTGTATATGTAATCTGCGTGTTGGCCTGCAATTTTTGGGTAGATGTTAACCGGCGCATTACCGTCTGGGCCGTGACAAGCCGCACACGTTGCTGATTTTTCTTTACCTGCGTTTACATCGCCATCAAATGCTGTTGCGTTGCTTGCTGACAACGCACCAAGCAATATAGTTAAAGATAGTGCTATTTTTTTCATGGTGAATTCTCTGTTTCCGACCCTGTATCATCTACAATATGGATGTTGTGATTTTTATATTCTACACGATATTAAATTCTCTGGCACGTTTTCTACACACATTAAACCTATAAATTATAGGGTTTTGAGTAAAATTAAACGCTAAGCCAGTTAAAATGTACTGTCAGCAATGATCTTACATGCTCAAATACACTTTTTAATAGCTACTTTATAGTATAAAATACGCGCCACGGGTGAATTTGGTTTACCCAATGTTATTTTTTTAAGTTTTAGGAGAGCCTGTGCTCAAATCTCGTATCAAGTATAACACTGCGTCTTTTGTTACAAGCGCGCCAGACATCACTAAATTACCTGCTGATACGGGAATTGAAGTCGCGTTTGCCGGTCGCTCTAATGCAGGTAAATCAAGTGCGCTAAATGCCCTAACCGATCAAAAGTTAGCACGAACCAGTAAAACACCCGGCCGTACTCAGCTGATCAACACCTTTGAACTTGCCGATGTAGATAATATGCGCCTAATTGACCTACCTGGCTATGGGTTTGCAAAAGTGCCGATTGAAATGAAAAAGAAATGGCAAAAATCGCTAGGCGAATACCTGCAAAAACGTCAAAGTTTAAAAGGTATTGTGGTATTAATGGATATTCGTCATCCATTAAAAGATTTAGACCGCGACTTAATTAATTGGGCTGTAGGCAGTGAAATTCCGGTATTGGCACTATTAACTAAAGCCGATAAGCTAAAGCAAGGTCCGCGTAAATCACAAGTTCTTAGCGTACGTCGTGAGTTAAGTGAATTAGATGGCGATATTACGGTTCATGCATTTTCATCACTTAAAGGCACCGGCTTACCAGAAGTCGCTAAAAAGCTAGATGAGTGGTATTTAGGCCCAATCGTGGCCGTTCCACCTGCTGATTTAGTAGCGCCAGATAGCGAATAATTACTGTAAGTAAAATTTCTGCTGTGCGGAGGTAATAAAATAGCCGAGCTCATCTGTTTCGGCTATTTCAGCCCACTGATAAAACACATTTCGCGCAACTCGCGCAAAGCAGCCGTAGGGTAACTGCATATAAGGCACAGCCGCACCTTTGTAGTCATTGATATAAAGTGACTCAGAACGACTTAATAGCCATGTGCGGTTTAAGTTATCAATACAACAAATAACACTTCCCTCTGATGTCTTTTCACTATGCCAATTTACAATAATAAAAGGCGCATCCTTCACCTCAATCGCGATTTTTTCTACGGGTGTTTTTAAGTAAAACTGCCCATCTTCGTTGCATAATACACTGGCAAAAAGTTTCACCATTGATTGACGGGTAATTTCACTACCTGCGTAAAACCATTTACCTTGCTCATCAATCAATAATGGTAACTGCCCGCAGTGAGCGGGCTGCCATTGTTCAAAAGGTTTGCTTGGCTCGCTGAGTTGCTTGCTAAGCTCGTTAAGTGAAATCACTGTTTTTTAAATGTCAGTGCAAAAGTAACTGGCACGGCAGTAGCAATTGAAGGTAATCCGGCTAATTTTTGTAACTGCATTACCCCTTCGGTGATCTTAAAGTCATCACTGTTGATAATGATAGGAGTGAATGATGCCACACTTAAATCTCCATTGGCCGCACTGCTTACGAGTACATCAACAGCAAGTGGCTTTTTATGACCATGAAAGTCTAGCTCAGCGCTAATACCTTTTAATACGTACTGCCCTGGTTGCTTAATAAGTGACAACTTATCAGATAAGTCAGCGGTTAATACTGCGTTTGCAAACGTGTCAGACTCAAACAATATCTTACTTAAACGTTCGTTACGGATAGGGATAAAGGTTTCGGCTGAGGTTAAATCAACGTTTACGCTAAATTGACCCTGATCGCTCAGCTGCCCAGCTAACTGAGTAAAGTGACTTGCTTCAGCAATGCTATTTTTTTTAATTGATACAAAACTTAATTGGCTTTTATCGTTCAATAGTTGCCAGTTTGCCGATGCAGCACCTGAAACTAGTAAACATGATAAAGATAAACCTGCGATAGCTAACGTTTTAAACATAATGCACTCCTAAAATAAAAAGACTTATACCGGTAAAAATAATACTTTGATCAGCCCAGCTGAAAATCATTAGTTACTGTGTGGTAAATCGAAAATGCTAAGTAGACTGATGGTATCACTTGAAACGCTAAGTGCAATTAGAGAATAAATTTAACGCTTGGATGCAAGGCAATAAAAAAACGGCCCATCAAATATATGATAGGCCGATATAGCAAACTGGGGAGAAGCTATTAATACGTTGCATCTTACGATGCATCATCAACAGGATGTCCTACAGGATGAGGACGGGCGGCACTTTACCAAAAGCAAGTGTAAAAATACAAGCATATTATTGATAATCGTAGCGAATTGACGAACCTCTAACGATTTAATACAAACTGCTGTTTAATTTAACTTTTTTTTAACCTGCAAGATAAAGAAAAAGCGCCTAGCGGCGCTTTATGATTCTCTTTTTGGACTCTGTATTTGGCCTATATTAAAACCAGTACAGTAGCGCTAAATTAGTGTGCTTGTTCCCAGTTATCACCTTCGTCAGCTTCAACAATAAGTGGTACATCTAACTGCGCCGCTTGTGACATCAGCTCACAAATCTGTTTGGTATATTGCTCAGTACATTCTGTTTTAATCTCAAATACCAATTCATCGTGTACCTGCATGAGCAGCTTAACTGTATTAGGTGCTTGCTGATTAACCCAAGTATGCACGCTTAACATCGCTTTTTTAATAATATCAGCCGCAGTGCCTTGCATCGGCGCATTAATTGCTGCGCGCTCAGCGCCTTTGCGACGAGCACCATTACGCGCATTTATTTCTGGTAAATGTAAGCGACGGCCAAAAATTGTTTCTACATAGCCATTTTCGGCCGCTTTTTCACGCGTTGTTTCCATGTACTCTAAAACACCTGGAAAACGCTCAAAATATTTATCGATATAATGCTGCGCTTCATGGCGTGGTACATCAAGTTGACGTGCTAAGCCAAATGCCGACATGCCATAAATTAAGCCAAAGTTTACCGCTTTAGCTTTACGGCGCATATCTGATGTTACATCTTCAAGCTCAACCCCAAATACTTCAGCAGCCGTGGCACTGTGAACATCTAAGCCATTAGCAAATGCGCTTAGTAATCCCTTATCTTGCGAGAGATGCGCCATAATACGCAGTTCTATTTGGCTGTAATCGGCAGCCACAATTTTATATCCATCTGCGGCAATAAACGCTTCACGAATACGACGTCCTTCCTCTGAACGAATAGGAATATTTTGTAAATTAGGATCGCTTGAGCTTAATCGACCCGTTGCTGTTACCGCTTGGTGATAAGAAGTATGCACTCGCTGCGTGCGTTCATTGACTATCAAGGGTAACTTATCGGTGTAGGTTGATTTGAGCTTAGATAAACCACGATGCTCAATAATCACTTTAGGCAGCGGGTAATCGTGTGCTAACTCTTGCAGTACTTCTTCTGCTGTAGAAGGCGCGCCTTTGGGTGTTTTTTTGATAACGGGCAATTCGAGCTTTTCAAATAACAGCACCTGTAATTGCTTTGGCGAGCTTAAGTTAAACGGTTCGCCCGCGATTTCAAACGCTTCTTTTTCAAGCTCAAGTAATCGCTCACCTAAACGTTGGCTATGCGTGGCCAACATGTTGCTGTCGATAGCAACACCGGTGCGTTCAATATCAGAAATAACACTTACTAGTGGCATTTCTATATCTTCAAACACCGATTTTAGTTTTTCATCCGCTTCAAGTTTCGGCCATAACACTTGGTGCAAACGCAAAGTAATATCGGCATCTTCAGCGGCATAAGGCGCTGCTTTTTCAAGTTCTATTTGATTAAATGTAAGCTGCTTTTTACCTTTACCAGCAATATCTTCAAAGCTAATATTTTTGTGGCCTAAGTATTTAAGCGCCAACGAGTCCATATCATGACGGGTGCCTACGCTATTAAATACATAAGACTCCAGCATAGTGTCGAACTTAATACCATTTAATTCGTAGCCTGCATTGGCAAGCACGCTTTTATCGTATTTTAGATTTTGACCTACTTTAGCTTTATTTTCGTCTGCTAATATTGGCCCCAACTTTTGCATCACAAATTCAAGGCTTAACTGATCGGGCGCATCGGGGTAATCGTGTGCTATTGGTAAATAAGCCGCTTCCCCTGCTTTAACCGCAAAGCTCATACCGACCAATTGCGCTTTCATATACTCTAAACTGGTTGTTTCTGTATCAAAAGCAAATAGCTCAGCTTCATTAAGCTGTTCTATTAATGTCTCAAATTGGGCCTCAGTTAAAATAGTTTCATAGTGCGCATCTTCAACTTTTGGCAGCTCATTCTCTTGCGTTGGTACTGCTAAATGTGTGTCGGCATCTTTTGGGTTGTCTAGCAATTCAGCTAGCCAACGACGAAACTCACATTCACCGTATAAGGCAATTAATTCGTCTTTATTCGGTGTTTGTAATTTAAAAGTATCAAGATCAGATTCAACCTCAACATCACATTTAATAGTGGCAAGCTCATAGCTTAACGGTAAATGATCAATCGCTTTTGCCAGTTTCTCGCCTATTTTACCTTTTATATCAGAAGCATTATCAATTACGCCCTGAAGCGATCCGTACTTTTGTAACCATTTAACTGCTGTTTTAGGTCCACAACCCTCAACGCCAGGAATATTATCTACTTTGTCGCCCATTAAAGCTAAATAATCGATAATAAGTTCAGGTCCAACACCAAACTTTTCAACCACAGTTTCGGGATCTGAAATACTGTCGGTCATGGTATTAATCAAGGTTACATGCTCATTGACCAACTGCGCCATATCTTTATCACCAGTCGATACCAGTACATGACGTTGTTGCTCAGAGGCAATCCGTGCAAAAGTACCGATTACGTCATCGGCTTCCACGCCCTCAATACTAATTAACGGAAAACCCATTGCTTTGATAATACTGTGCAGCGGCGCTATTTGAGTACGCAGTTCATCAGGCATTGGCGGACGGTTCGCTTTATACTCACTGTACATATCATTTCTGAAGGTTTTACCTTTGGCGTCAAATACCACCACCATATGTGAGGGATCATATTGTTTGATCAAACTTTTAAGCATGTTTACCACGCCATAAATGGCACCGGTGGCCTCACCCTTAGAGTTCGTTAGATGTGGTGGTGAATGATAAGCACGAAACAAATATGAAGAGCCATCAACTAAAATAAGCGGGTTTTCGGGGATCTGAGCCATGGTAAAATTGGATCCTAAATACAAAAAAGTAATATGAGTGTAAGCATGCCATAAGGCAGTAAATAAAACGACTGTGAATTAATGTGAGTAATCGCGCTACATTTTTAGTAAGTTGTGGATAACTATGTAGATAACACCCACAGGCAATTCATCCGAAGCATCTTGAAATGCCTAGATAATTTGTAATTTATTGTTTTGTTTAAAAAAAGATAATTCGAGGTTCTTTTTTATTATTTTTTTATTAATGTGGAAAAAGCATTTATACCGTCACTGGTTTTATAACCCACCTTAATTATTTACGTCCATTTAAATAACTGGATGAGCATTCTAGCATAATGGATCAAAGATCATAGCGATCCTTTATAATTTTTTTCATGGCTACTAATCACTAAATGGCATATAGCGCATAACAACGTGCTTTGCGCCTAAAAAACGAGCAAATAAATTTTTAAATCGGCTGATTCATCGTGTTAAACTTTATTTAAGAGACTTTAATGGAGCGAAATGATATGAAAAATATAGCTGTAATTTTAGCAGGTTGTGGTGTGTTTGATGGTAGTGAAATTAATGAGGTGGTACTGACTTTATTACACATTGAAAAAAATAATGCTCAGTATCAGTGCTTTGCACCTGATATAGAGCAGTACCACACCATTAATCACATCACTGGTGAAGAAATAGCACAGCCGCGAAATGTATTAGTTGAATCAGCTCGCATCACCCGTGGCAATATAAAGTCACTCGCTGAATTAGACGTTACACAATTTGATGCACTCATTATCCCTGGGGGCTTCGGGGTAGCTAAAAATCTATCTGACTTTGCTATTAATGGCACTAACGCTAAAGTAAACGAGGCAGTACTTAGCGCTTGTAAAGCGTTTGCGGATGCAAAAAAAGCCACGGGTTACATGTGTATTGCACCGGCTCTATTGCCTTTTATTTATCATAAACCTCAGCTTACTATTGGTAATGATAGCGACACAGCCGAGGCTCTTAGCACATTAGGCGCTGAACACGTAGAGTGTAAAGTGGATGATATTGTTATTGATAAAAGCAATAAACTCGTTACGACACCGGCCTATATGTTGGCACAGTCTATTATGGATGCAGATGCAGGAATCGATAAGTTAGTGCGTAACGTATTAGCTATGAGTTAGTCGTAAGGGCTTTGATCGCATTAAAGGCGTGATGATCCCGTTTTATAATTTAACTATGCGCTAAACCATGTAATTTTATTGAGTTAAGACAATCATTAGTCGTATTTCTAAATAAAATCGACTCTGAGCATTTTATAAATGACTTAGTGGAGTTATAATTGGTTTAAATTCCGTCATTTAAAATCGTGATTGATCACGTTCAAATTGAAGTGGGCAAGGCAAAATGAAAAAACTATCAGCTGCAGCATTACTTGTGCTAGCAACCACCGCATACGCACAGCCATATGATAACTCTATGACTGAAGATGCAATTAAAAAACGTTTAGCGCCTATCGGTGCTGTTTACCTTGAAGGTGAAAAAGTAGAGGTTGCTGCACCAACAGGGCCTCGTTCAGGCGAGCAAGTATATCAAGCGGCCTGTTTTGCTTGTCATGGTACAGGTGCTTTAGGCGCTCCTAAATCAGCTGACGATTGGGCTCCTCGTATTGCTAAAGGAAAAGATACCTTATTAGATCATGCAATCAACGGCTTCAATGCAATGCCGCCACGTGGTACATGTATGGATTGTTCTGATGATGAAATAAGCGCAGCAATCGACTTTATGACTGCTAAATAAAATCAGTCAGGCTAAAACTATAAATGAAAGGCTTACTCACAGTAAGCCTTTTTTGTTTCTAATTATCGATTTTTCGCAGCATAATTAAGATAAATATCTACTTGACGCAAAATGTTAAAAGTGGAACTATAATGATTAATAACTATACAAAAAATTATAACTGGTTAAACATCATTGGAAGATAAACTCATTGTACCGAGTAGCGTAGTGCGCCAAAATAAACGACTAAAAGCACTATTGAAAAAGTACAAACATGCCTACCACCTCCACAATGCCCTGATACAGCTATCAGAGCAAGCAAGTACTGTTGCCGAATTAACCTTACTTTACCCAGCTATTCATGACATTTTACAAAAGTATGTCCCGAGTAAAAGCTTTTATGTGGTGCTTGTTGAGCCGCAATCACAACAGTTGGAACTGTCTTATTTTTCTGATGAAAAAGATGGAATTTCTGTACCACTTAATCGGGAGAATAATTTTGAAGAAGGCGCAACGGGTTATGTGTTTAAGCAAGGAAAGACCACTTATTTCACTAAGCAACAAATGCATGATGCTGCACAGCAAGGCTTATTCAAAGCATTAGGTACACCTGCAGAACACTGGGTAGGCGTTCCAGTTTATCAAGAAAAAAATATTATTGGCGTATTAGCAGCGCAAAGTTACGACACTGAGCAAGGTTATAGTTCGCAACAAATAAACCTACTTGAAGCAATGTCACTTTATTTAGCGACAGCTATTGAACGCGTTAAGAAACGAGAGTTGCTCGAATCAGAAGTAAAACTAAGAACCCGTGCATTAACGCAAAGCAATGATGCTTTAAATGTTGAAATACAACAGCGAAAAAGCGCCCTGCAACGCCAGCAAATATTATTTAAAATTTCAGAGCTGACAACTCAAGCTAAAAACCTAGATGATGCTTATTTTCAAATACACGAAATAATAAAAACCATCACTTACGCAAAAAATCTTTATATTGCCTTGTATGATAAAGAAACGGGCTGGATTAGTTTTCCTTACAGTGTTGACGAATTTCAAGGCAGCACCCAACCAAGGCGCTTTGCAAAAGGGTACAGTGAGCTGGTGATCAGCACCGAAGAAACACAAATAATTCACCCGCAAAGAGCACAAGAGTTATTAGATAGTGGCATTGTAGAGCGTGAAAAACCAATTGATGAATCTAGAAGAGCCACCAGCTGGCTTGGCGCTCCGCTAAAAACATCGCAAGGAGTTATAGGTTTAATTGTTTGCCAAGCTTATAATAATGAACACCTTTTCACACAAGATGATGCAGAACTCATAACCTTTGTATCGCATCAAATTGCCACGGTATTACAAACAAAATTAGCCTCACAGGCGCTGAAAAAGAGCCACCAAGAGCTCGCTTCTCGAGTAAACGAAAAAACCAAAGAGCTAAGCCAAGCAAATTTGCATTTACAGATGCAAATTGATGAGCGTAAAAAAATAGAGCAGCAGCTGTATCACGATGCGCACCATGACTCATTAACAAGCTTGCCTAATCGTAATTTATTTTTAACGCAGCTAGAAAAAACGCTACAGTTTTACCAACGTCACCCTGATGAGCACTTTGCGGTACTGTTTATTGATCTTGATAAATTTAAAGATATAAACGACCAGCTTGGGCACCATGCCGGAGACGAATTTTTAATTAGCGTGGGTCAGTTGTTCTCTCAATGTATCCGTGAGCATGATTTATTAGCACGCTTAGGGGGAGATGAATTTGTAATTTTACTCACTCATTTAACCGAGCCAAACCAAGCTGAAGATGTTGCAAATCGAATCATCAACATCATGCGAAAACCTTTTTGTACAAAAGGTATTTGTGTGCAAAGCGGCGCGAGTATTGGTATCACTTATTCAAAACAAAGCTATAAACATACAGATGAAATTATTAGAGATGCTGATGCCGCAATGTATTACGCTAAAAACTCTGGTAAAAATCGCTTCGAATTATTTCACCCGTTACTCACAGAGCCAATGCTGCAACATGAGTCACAAACATTGCACCATCTTGATGTATTACCTATGACGTTTCGTAGCTCAGATATTATTTCTATGGATGAGCATTATCAATATGCCTCATTATTTGAAGCGTTTGGTGAACACCCTGTACTTGGCTTTACTAGTTTTGATATTTTAAAGAAATTTGCAAGTGATAAAGAACAGCATATAAAAGTAGAACTCCAACTGATTTTACAAGCGTATCAACAAGCGAAAGACTCTGAAATAAGCGTTGCTCTTCTGCCTTGCTCAAGTCTGCTTTTAGAAAAGCATGAGTTCTCTTTATTAACTGCTGCACTAAAGCAGCCATTAAACATTGATCCACTTTGTTTGTTGTTTGATGATCAAGAATTACGTTACGCCAGTGCGCTGCAACTAGAAAACTTAAAACAGCTTAAAGCGCTGGGCTACTCTATTGGTCTAAATAATTTCGCAAAGGATAAATGCGAGCTTAATTTAGTGACCGAGATAGAATTTGATTACTTACTATTAAGCTCCACTTTCAGTAAACGAATATTGCAGCAGGAATGCTATGACTTGCAGCTACAAGGTTTGCTGGCTATCACTAAACTTAAACACATTAAAGTGATTGCTAAAGGCCCGTCAATATTAAACTTCAGAGCCCTTTTAGATAAGCATGGCTTGAACTTGTTTGTTGCCAAACAGCACCCACTTAAAAGCGCGATACGTTCAACACTTATAAGCTCAGAATCAAAATAACGCTAAACACATGCTATTGTGGTTTTTTTAGCATTGCCCTTAAATTTGCAACCCGAGCTTGGCCTTTTTCCATGCGTTCAGCTTGAGTATTAGGCGCTTTTTTGTTTTCAAAGGCTAAGTCATCTTGTGGTAGCTCTTGCACAAACCGGCTGAGCTCCGTTTGCGATGTTTCACCAAATTGACGACGAATTTTAGCATACGTTAAGGTTAGCTCTTGCTGCGCGCGGGTAATACCTACATAGGCAAGGCGGCGCTCTTCATCTACATTATCCTCATCAATGCTTACTTGGTGTGGTAATAGCCCCTCTTCCATGCCTACCATAAATACATAAGGGTACTCGAGTCCCTTTGAAGCATGCAGCGTAAGTAATTGTACTGCATCTGCTTCATCTTCTTCCTCGTTACGCTCTAGCATATCGCGCAGGGTCAATTTACTAACCACTTCAGCTAACGTCATTGGCGGATTATCGGCATCGCCAGTCAGCATATCGGTGATCCAACGGTACAGCTCCGAGACATTTTTCATCCGCATTTCGGCGGCTTTGGCACTCGGTGATGATTCATATAAATAGGCTTCATAATTAATATTTCGCACTAAATCTTTGACCGCTTCTAAGGTATCGCTGCGTACTGCGTTATCCGACAGCTCAACCACCCAACGGGCAAACCCAGCTAACGCATTAAAACCACGTCCTTTTAGTCTGTATCCTAAGTCGTTATCAAAACAGGTGGCAAACAAGCTTTGATGTTTTTCATTGGCTAAGGTGCCTAGTTTTTCAAGCGTCACCGTGCCTATTTCACGCCGTGGCGTGTTCACGATTCTTAAAAAGGCATTGTCATCATCTTGGTTCACTAAAAGACGTAAGTAAGCCATGATATCTTTAATTTCAGAACGTGAAAAAAACGACATCCCGCCGCTAATTTTATAAGGTATACGGTTACTCATTAACGACTTTTCAAAACCACGCGCTTGGTGATTACCCCGGTACAAAATCGCGTAATCTTTATAGCTGGTGCGCTTCATAAACTTATGAGAAATAATCTCTGCAACCACACGCTCAGACTCATGCTCTTCATCGCGACAACCAATGACTTTAATTTGCTCACCATAGCCAAGTTCACTAAAGAGCTTTTTTTCAAACTCATGGGGGTTATTTGCAATTAATATATTAGCCGCTTTAAGAATGCGCCCTGCACTACGGTAATTTTGCTCTAGTTTTATTAATCTTAATCCTGGATAGTCTTTACTTAATAACACCAAATTTTGTGGGCGAGCACCACGCCAAGAGTAAATTGACTGATCGTCATCTCCTACCACAGTAAAGCGTGCACGTTCACCAACCAGCAATTTTACTAATTGGTATTGGCTGGTATTAGTATCTTGGTATTCATCCACCAGTAAATACCGAAAACGCTGCTGCCAACGCTCACGTGATGTGGCATTACTGCTTAAAAGCAGCGTGGGGATCATAATTAAATCATCAAAGTCGAGTGCATTATAAGCGCGAAGCTGATTTTGATAACGCGCATATAACTGAGCAAACAAGGCTTTTTGTGGCTCTCTGGCTTCGCGAATAGCTTGCTCTGGTAAAATGAGTTCATTCTTCCAGCTACCAATTTGCATTTTAAGTAGATTAAGTAAGTCTTTGTCTTTTTTAAGCTCATCTTCGGTTAAATCAGCAAGTAATTGATTCGTATCTTGGTCGTCAAACAACGAAAAACCAGGTTTGAACCCGAGTATTTTTAACTCTTTTTTGATGATTTCAAGCCCGAGTGTATGAAATGTAGAGACCCATAAACCTTTTGACTCTTGCTTTCCTAAGGTTTGCAAAACCCGCTCGCGCATTTCTTTAGCCGCTTTATTGGTAAAGGTAACCGCCGCAATATTACGCGCTTGATACTCACACTTCTGTACTAAGTAAGCAATTTTGTTGGTGATAACTCGTGTTTTACCCGAGCCTGCGCCGGCTAATACTAAGCAAGGACCACTAATGTACTTTACCGCTTCATCTTGTTTAGGATTGAGTTTCATAACGACTAGCTGATTGCAAAAAGACGGGCAATTTTAACGTAATCACTACAATACGCCTAGCCAATAAGGTAATATTAGTTATTATCATTTTAGGCAACAGGCAAGGGACGACTATGATTAACCCAGCAAAACTTGAAGAAATTGCGAAACAGATCACTAATAACATGCCACAAGGTGTAAAAAACCTGGCTGATACACTTGAAGGTAAAACCAAGCAAGTGTTACAAAATAAGCTTGCCGAAATGGACTTTGTAAGCCGTGAAGAGTTTGATATTCAAAGCCAAGTGCTGATCCGCACCCGTGAAAAGCTAACTGAATTAGAAGCAAAAGTAGCGATACTTGAACAGCAATTATCGGCAAAAACAGACGCAGAATAATAAATATAACGCCATAGACGAACCTGCTTTATGGCGCTAATCACTCAGTTATTCAAATAGCTCGTCGAGCACATAGTAACCCGTTGCTTGTTGCTGCTCTATGCTCACCCTTAGCAATTTATTAGCTACTTGCTCACCGGTTATTGGTCTATACCGTTTGAAGATGCCAAAACGCGTTAACAGTGGCAGTACCACCTCACCTAACTTTTCTGCAATTCTAAGCTCTGATCGCTCGCCGACTAACAAAGACGGTTGCAATATACTCAAGCGCGAAAAACCAAGCTGCTTTACCTGCTGCTCAAGTTCCCCTTTGATTTTTAGGTAACGGCTCATGCTATGCGCATTTGCGCCACTTGATGACACCAAACAATAATGAGGAACACCGTTATTGGCCGCCATTTGCGCACAAATAAATTGGTATTCAAAATCAACTTTACGCTGTGCTGCTGCGCTTCCAGCTTGCTTTAACGTGGTGCCTAAGCAGGAAAAAAACACGTCACCTTTGAATAACTCAACGTAATGTGTCAGGTTCTCAAAATCAATAACATGGCTAGTTAATTTAGGATGAGAAAAGTCTAATTGGCGGCGCGATAAGCTCACTACTTTCGTATAGCAAGGAGATGCTAACAGCTGTTGTAATAACTGGCTGCCCACTAAGCCGGTACTGCCGATTATTAACGCCGTTTTAGCCATATTAAGCGTGACTACCCGCTGACTTGCTCAGTACATGGTGTACTGCTTTTTTATAGCTAGTGCATTCTTCTTCAGCGCAGCTAACTACCGACTCTAAATCATGCAAGTGACCGTTTTCTAATCCATATACCCAGCCATGCACAGTGAGCTCTTGACCTCGTAACCAAGCATCTTGAACAATGCTAGTGCGCGATACGTTACGCACTTGCTCAATCACATTAAGCTCAATTAAACGATCAAGACGCTGTTTTTCTGGTAGAGCATTAAGTTGCTCTAAATGCTTTTCTTTTACATCACCAACATGGCGTAGCCAGTTATCAATAAAGCCAAAGCGATCTTCGTTTAATACCGCTTGTACACCACCACAACCGTAGTGGCCAACAACCATAATATGTTTAACTTTTAATACTTCAACCGCATACTGCATAACCGATAAGCAATTATGATCTGTGTGCACTACCACGTTGGCAACATTACGATGCACAAACAATTCACCTGGTAATAAATCAACAATTTGATTAGCAGGAACTCGTGAGTCAGAACAACCAATCCATAAATATTCTGGATTTTGTTGCATCGATAAAATTTTAAAAAATTCGGGATTAGCTTCGCTCGTTCTAGATGCCCAGCGTTTATTATTTTCTAGTAGGTTATTTAAATTTCTCATTACATCTCTTTTAGGTCGAGGGCGTTAAACTGGCTAAAATTAAAATATTACGGGGTGTTAATTGCTTCTCACAAAATGTACTAACACTGACGTTATAGCCTTGCTGTTGCAAATATAAAGCACGATCGAGCACAAGCCAAACTTCTATTGCTCTTCTAAACACATGTCGAACCAGTTCAACTCGCTCGGTTATCTTTTTTCGCGCCTGCCCAATCAATAAAAATTTATTGTAATCAATATCTTTTGGCAGTTTTAAGGCTTTTTTATCTGCCGCCCACTTACAAAATGATTCAAACGAATCTGAAAATATTGCTTTATTCACTGAGGGCACACTAACATACGCCGACTCACCGGTGAGTGACTTTCTTAAAGCATCAAACCCGAGTCGCCACTCAACTTCTGTTTTTCGTACTTTGCCCACTCGCGATGGAGCCGTGACGGTTTCTTGCAAGGCGAGTTTTAAATCTCGATGAGTTAAATTAAGCGCGCTTCGCTTCGCCTGTTCGCTCATTGCTTGATAATTATTCTCGGTAAACAAGTGATAGCAACAAGGTGAAAAACTAATTTGTGTTACTTTGGCCGCACTGGCTTGATGCATAAAAGTTTGATGTAACGCACCGCAGGCATGTAAAGCAACGGCATGGGTTTGTGGGTTAAAAAAACCCTGAGTGTTATCTGTGAGTACATCAGCTTGGCTAAATTGCATAGCAAGCCCCTGTTGCTGCGCACTTTTTTGTCCTTGCTCACATAAGTGAGATTGTAGCTCAATACTGTGCACGCTCGGCGCACCATTAAAAGCTAACATTCGTCCTAAATGGCCTTTGCCTGCACACCACTCTAAAATAGGCTGATCATTGGCAGGTAGCGCACCAACAAAGTCTTGTAGCTGTGTAAACTTTCGTCCTTTAATACCGTTACTAATCCAAAACGGATAATCCGTTCGACTGCTTGTTATGACAGGGAGTGAAGCTAATTGGCTTAATTGCTCAATACCGGGTATGTAAGGTGAAAAAAACTGATAAAGTTGCGCTTGATCAGTATCTAACTCAGCAACGTCCTGATCAGTTAAAGCAGTTAGGGGGTCGTGTAATTCAGGCCACGGTAAACAGTCAAAATCAAACGCAGTACATTGCCAATACGAGCGCGTATTCATCAGTAACGAATCGAGGGCAGTAAATTGCTCAGTTAAGGTCATAACAGCTTAAAATATTAAAAAGGCAATAAATTATACCAGTACACTCGCGCCTAATTAAGCGGTTATTTTTTTAACCTCGCAGAGCAAGGGGATTACTTAACTTTCCCACCTTTTCTATTGGTTAAATTAGCCATTAGCGTGCTTTGAACATTAACCGTAAATAAAGGGGAATAGAAATAATACTAATAATAATGGCCGCAATCAGCATCCAAGAAAGCTGCAACGTTTCTTGTTTTTTATATTTATAAATAAAATCGGCTTTTACTTCGTCAAACTTTGTTTGGTCAATCTCATATAAATCAGCAATTAAACGCCATTTGGCCATCGACATATTACCCACATTGGTGCTTGGCGGCGCAATATAGTCTTTTAGCACTTCGGCCTCATAAGCTAATTGATGAAAACTACGCTCAGGGGCATAAAACTGCTGAGTAATGGCGATGGCTTCATCCATATTCATTACCGCATAACGCCACCCTTTTAAACTCGCTTGGTAAAACTTTTCTACCGTATCGGGGTGGTACTTAATCATGTTATCACTGGTAAATAAAATATCTGCGTATACGTCCATACCATAACGTTGTGGACATATAAGTCGATGAGCAATACCTTGCTGATCCATATAATAAGGTAAGTCGGTAACATAGACTTCGATGGCATCTATTTTATTTTCCATCCATGCTTTTTGTAATTTATCGCCTTTGTATATAGCCAACTTTTCGATATTTATACCGCTGCGCTTGAGCATAGTTAACAACTCAGAATTGCTCTCTTTACTCACTTCACTTACACGTTTATTGACAAAATCACGGGCATGAAAAATATCAGAGCTTTCTTTGACCATCCAGCAATAAGGAGAAAACTGTAATATGGCAGCCATGGCGACAAAGGGTTTACCTGCAATACGCTGCTGTAAAATACCAGAATGCGCAACCCCAAACTGGGCTTCACCACGCTCTACCGCGCCAAAACTATTGGGTCGTTTTTGATCTGCAGGCACAATAGTAACGTCTAAACCGGCCTCATCATAATACCCTTTTTGCTGAGCCATATAATAACCCGCAAATTGAAATTGATGTGTCCACTTTAATTGTAGTGTGACTGATTCCTGCGCCATTAACTGGCTACAAAAAAGGCAGGCGCTAATTATCATTCCTTTAAGTAACAAAGAGAGTTTCCAAAAAACGTAGTGATTAACGTAACTATATGTAAAGCAGCTGATAAAGCAAGCATCCACAGAAGATGCCTGCTTAAAATAGGATTATGCTAAGGCGAGCTTTTCAAGCTTTTCTGCTTGAGGTTGTGTGGTTAAAAACTGGGTGAAACACGGGTTATGGGTTTCGTCTTGAACACTGTAACCTAGGCGTTTTAAGTGCTCATTAAACATCTCATATTGACTTGGCTCAATAGCAAAACCTGCCAATACATTACCCGTTGAACCGCCATGATTACGGTAGTGAAATAAAGTGATATTCCAATTACTACCCAGTGTATCTAAAAAGCGCGCTAATGCACCTGGGTACTCTGGAAACTCAAACCGCAGTAAGCGTTCATGTAGCTGCTCTGGCGCTTTACCACCAACCATATACCGTACATGAAGTTTTGCTAATTCGTTATCTGACAAGTCGCAAAACGAATAGCCATTATCGGTTAGGCTTTGTTTAAGCTCCTCAAGTTCTGCTAATCCTTGGCGCAGTGCAATACCAACAAAAATTTGCGCCTCGCCAGGCCCCGCATATCGGTAGTTAAATTCGGTAATAGCGCGCCCACCTAAAGAGGCACAAAACTGTTTAAAGCTACCGCGTTTTTCATCAATTGTTACCGCTAATAATGCTTCGTTCTTCTCACCCAATGCAGTACGTTCAGCTACATAGCGTAAGCGATCAAAATTTAAATTAGCACCAGACAAAATAGCCGCTAAGTTTAACCCCTTTAAACCCGACTGCTGAGACCATTTTTTAAGCCCTGCAGTTGCAAGTGCGCCTGAAGGTTCGGCAATAGCACGGGTTGATACAAAAATATCTTGCATGGCAGCACATATTTCATCATCTGACACGGTCACCACTTCATCGCAAAACTTTTGCGCCAGTCTAAATGTTTCGCTACCAATTATTTTTACGGCAACACCATCGGCAAAGCTTCCTACTCTTTCTAGCTCTACAGGCTCTCCCGCTTCCATGGCAGCTTTTAAACAAGCGCTTTCATTAGCCTCGACCCCAATCACTTTGATATCTGGGCGCAGCGATTTAATGTATACCGCCATACCCGCCAGCAATCCGCCGCCGCCAACAGGAATAAATACCACGTCTAAGTCGTTCAGCTGTTGCATTAGTTCACGGGCAACTGTGCCTTGACCAACAATGACATCGGGGTCATCAAATGGAGGGACAAATACGCCGTTTCGCTGCTCAGTTAATTCAAGCGCATAAGCCTTTGCGGCATCAAACTGATGACCATGTAACACGACTTCCCCGCCCAATGCTCTTACCGCATTAACCTTAATTTCAGGCGTGGTTACGGGCATGACAATAGTGGCTTTATGCCCTAGGTGTGAAGCACTCAGCGCCACCCCTTGAGCATGGTTACCTGCCGATGCGGTGATCACAACCGAGCCCTTTGGCAGCTTATTTAATTTATTAAAAGCACCGCGTAATTTAAACGAGTACACCGGTTGCTGATCTTCACGCTTTAACCAAACATGATTACCTAATCGTGCACTCAATTCGGCCATTTCACTCACCTCAGTCACCTTAGCTAAAGGCTCCATATTGGCTTGGATAATAGCGCGAAAATAATCGAGTTCTTGAGAAACCATACCTAACTAAGCTCCTCCAGTTTGGCTAAATCACGCACCGCACCTTTATCGGCACTGGTTGCTAGTAGCGCATACGCTTTAAGCGCAGATGACACATAACGATCGCGGTTAAGCGGCTTATAAGCTTGTTTACCACGAGCCAATTGTTTTTGCCTGCGAGCTTCGAGTTCCTCATCGCTTAATGCTAAAGTGATTTCTCGAGTAGCGATATCGATGATAATTTTATCGCCATTTTCAACATAAGCTATCGCGCCACCGCTGGCTGCCTCGGGAGACACATGGCCAATCGATAAACCTGACGTACCACCTGAAAAACGCCCATCAGTAATTAATGCACATTGCTCTGCCAAACCTTTTGATTTTAAGTAGCTGGTTGGGTATAGCATTTCTTGCATGCCTGGGCCGCCTTTAGGGCCTTCGTAACGAATTACAACTACATCGCCGGCTTTTACTTCGCTATTTAAAATCCCTTCTACAGAGTCATCTTGAGACTCATAAACAACAGCTGTGCCTTCAAAGTGCAGCATTTCATCGACAACGCCGGCACTTTTAACAATACAGCCATCAACCGCTAAGTTACCTGAAAGTACCGCCAGACCGCCATCTTGACGAAATGCATGTTCAACACTGCGAATACAACCATGTTCACGGTCATTATCCCCTTCGTCCCAACGGCAATCTTGGCTCATGGCTTTAGTAGTACGAATACCAGCGGGACCCGCGCGGTAAAACTTTCGCGCCACTTCGTTATTAGGATCCGTTGCATCCCATTTTTTTACCAGCTCACCCATGGTCATGCCGGCAACATGATTAACCGATAAATCAACCAAGCCGGCTTTACCAAGCTCGCGTACTATGGCCATCATGCCACCAGCGCGGTGTACGTCTTCAATATGGTATTGCGCGGTAGCTGGGGCAACTTTACATAAAAACGGGGTTTTACGTGAAAGTTCATCAATGTGTGACATATCAAAATCAACGCCAGCTTCTTGTGCCGCTGCGAGTAAATGTAATACCGTATTTGATGAGCCGCCCATGGCAATATCAACCACCATAGAGTTCATAAATGCGGTTTTATTAGCGATGGCACGAGGCAGTACGTCTTGGTTATCTTTTTGGTAATACTCGCGGCATAAATCAACGATGCGAGCACCTGCTTCAACATACAATTGTTTACGGTCTTTGTGGGTCGCAAGCGTGGTACCGTTACCCGGCAGCGCAAGGCCTATTGCTTCTAATAAACAGTTCATTGAGTTGGCAGTAAACATCCCTGAACACGACCCACAGGTAGGGCATGCAGAGCGTTCAACTTGCTCTGAGTCGGCATCACTTACCGATTCATCGGCACCTTTAACCATGGCATCTACTAAATCGAGTTTAATATCGATATTGGCTAATTTAGTTTTACCCGCTTCCATAGGGCCACCCGATACAAAAATAACCGGTATATTTAAACGCAGCGCCGCTAACATCATCCCAGGGGTGATTTTGTCGCAGTTTGAGATACAAATCATCGCATCAGCACAATGGCCATTGACCATGTACTCTACCGAGTCGGCTATTAAATCGCGCGATGGCAGTGAATAAAGCATACCGCCGTGCCCCATGGCAATACCGTCATCTATGGCGATGGTATTAAATTCTTTTGGAACACCGCCCGCTTGGGTGATGGTTTCAGCCATTAGTTCACTGAGCTGATTAAGATGCACATGCCCCGGCACAAATTGTGTAAATGAGTTAACCACAGCAATAATTGGTTTACCAAAGTCGGTGTCGGTCATGCCTGTTGCACGCCATAATGCTCTTGCGCCTGCGCGTTTACGTCCTTCAGTAGTCGTTGCACTTCTTAATTTAGCCATAGTTACCTCAGTATTTGCCGCAATAAATGCGGGCATTCCTCATTCTTAAAATTGATGAGTAACCACGTGAACAGTTACTCGTAAAATCTGTTAAATTTTTTGTTATACAGCTTGTTGCTGTAAGCTTTGCAGCTTGACATGTTTCACATCAACCAATTTATTTAGTTGACTGGTAAGCAAATAAATTGGTTTATCGCTATCAACCGTCATGGCCATATTATATTGGCCATCGTCCATATTGAGCTGCAAGTGAGTTAAATCAAAACCACGATGACGCACGACACGTAAAAAGCGCTCGATTGCGACACTTTGGCTTTTTAAGGCAATAGTTAAACTATGTTTCATTGTGCTTTCTCCGTCATCATTTCATCGTTAGCAGCCCCAGGTGGAACAAGTGGCCATACGTTTTCTTTATCATCAATACAAGCATGAACAATGTAAGGCCCATCACTATTTAATAAGGCTGTAATTGCATCATCCACTTGGTTGGCATGAGTAATCGTTTGCCCCGCAATACCAAAAACAGCCGCTAGCTGCACAAAGTCAGGGTTATCTGACAAGTTAGTTTCGCTATAGCGCCCTTCAAAAAATAACTCCTGCCATTGGCGTACCATGCCTAAACGCTGGTTATCAAGTATCAGTATTTTTACTGGTAAATTATTACGACGAATAGTGGCAAGCTCTTGGATATTCATCATGATTGAGCCATCACCTGATACGGTGATCACAAAGTCATCTTTTCTCGCTATTTGTGCGCCGATTGCCGCAGGTAAACCAAATCCCATGGTGCCTGCACCGCCACTGCTTAAGTGGTTGCATGGATGGTTAAATTTCATATGCTGCGCAACCCACATTTGATGCTGACCCACATCGCAGCAAACAACACTGGTGCTTGGCATACGCTGGCTTAGTTGATTAAGTAAATAAGGGGCAAATACTTTTTCACCAGGATAGTCGTAGCGCCATGCATGCTTAACCATCATTTGTTTATTATGATCGCACCACGCTTTTGGCGTAACGACGCACTCAAGGGCGGGAAGTGAGGTTTTTAAATCAGCAATTAAAGAAGCCTTTGCGGGTTTACGTTTACCGACCTCGGCTGCATCTATGTCTAAATGAATCACGTTTGCTTTTGCAGCAAACTTAGCTAAGTTGCCTGTTACACGGTCATCAAAGCGAGCACCAATACACACTAATACATCACATTCTTGCACCGCTAAATTAGCGGCTTGACCACCATGCATACCTAGCATGCCTAAATCATATTCGTAATCAGGTAATACACTGCCCAATGCTTTAAGGGTTGAAACCGCAGGCATCTGCGTTTTATTTAAAAATTGCATTAATTCATTTTGCGCATCAGCGGCATGAACGCCCCCACCAACATACGCTACGGGTTGCTTGGCTTCACTGAGTAATTGATTGGCGATAGCAACTTGGTTTAAATTAAGTTGCGGTAAGTATTCATCTGCCGCTAACCAAGGTTTAAAAGGCACCTGCGCCATTTGAATGTCTTTGGGGATATCAACTAAAACGGGGCCTGGACGGCCGCTTTGTGCTAAATGCATCGCTTCTTGTAATATTTCGGCTAAATCTTCTGCTCGCTCAACCATGTAACTGTGTTTAGTACACGAAAGCGACATGCCAAGCACGTCAATTTCCTGAAAAGCATCAGAGCCAATAGCGGCGGTTGGTACTTGCCCTGTAATAGCAAGTAAAGGCACTGAGTCCATCATGGCATCTGCCAATGCGGTAATTAAATTAGTAGCTCCAGGGCCTGATGTTGCCAAGCACACACCTAAACGTCCAGTACTGCGTGCATAGCCCACGGCGGCAAACCCTGCACCTTGCTCATGACGAGTAAGATAATGTTTTACAGGCGCACCATACAAGGCATCGTAAATGGGCATAATAGCACCACCTGGGTAGCCAAATACTTCATCTACGCCGTGTTTGGCGAGTAAATCGATTGTTAGTTCTGCGCCTGTCATTAGTAAATCCTCATTCCTGTGTGACAACCCATTAAAAATTTAACTCTAAAACTAAAAAGCCCCCCGGACGGTTAAGTGCGGAGGGCTTTTCAATGCTTAGTTTTTTAAAGCACTACGAAGCCCTCGCAGGAATAATCACCACGATAATAATCAGGACTAGGTTAAGTGCATTTTTAAGCATAAAATTCAGTACCATTTAAGATTTAGTCATTGCGAACATCTTGTTTCGCTGTCTTTTTATATTAGTACCGCGCTCAGGGCGGTAAGTCAACACCAAATTCAATTCAAAATAATTATAAAAACACGCTTACTCAGGTTTTAAAATTCAATTAAACCAGGTTAAATAGATTTTTTATCCCTTCATTTCAACTCAGGAAATTCACTATTCTTATAACACTGAATTCTGGTTTGATTAATTTTTAGTAAGCCACCTCATTTTTATCTAACAAAATTAAAATAAATCGATTTCTTAAGAGTTTCTTAAGTCTGGCAGCCTAGCATAACAACGTTCACGAAAAAGAGGCGTGTTATGAACCCAACTTTCAAACTCAGTAAGCAACCGCAAGAAAATACTAAAAAACGCTTTTATTTTAATTGCAGTGCTAATGCATTCATTATTTTTATGGCTTGTTATTACGGCTTAGTTATTAATATTCCATTTATGCATGGTGCGTTTAGCGCTATTACCTCGTTGCACACATTTTCATGGCTATTTTTGTTTTCTGTGCCGTTACTACTGATTTGTTTGCTAATCATATTCTTTTCAGTGGTTTCTATTCGGGGAATACTAAAACCCATTAACTACTTGCTGCTAGTGCTCTCGAGTGCGGCGTTATATGGCTCATTGAACTATGGTGTGGTGTTTGATTATTCCATGATACAAAACACCGTCGAAACTGACTCTAGTGAAGCGTTAAGCTATTTAAACCTGCAACTTGTTGGCTTTTTACTGCTTTTTGCCGCATTACCTGTCTTTATTTTGAGTAGAATAAAAATAAACTGCGCTCGCCCATACAAAGAAGTTATTAGCCGTCTTAAACTGCTTTTAGCAAGCTTTGCACTGATTGCATTAGTGGTCGTTAACTTTTACGCCGATTACGCGGCAACGGGTCGTAATAACCGTATTCTTAAAAAAGAAATTATTCCATTTCAATATCTCTCTAGTGGCTACAAATACGCCCGTGACCAGTTACTTTATAGCGATATTGAATTTAAAAATATTGATACCACGCCAACTTTAGCATCGCCAAGCACAACACGAGTTACTGTTATCGTGGTAGGTGAAACCGCTCGAGCTGAAAATTTTTCCTACCAAGGCTATGAGCGTAATACCAACCAATACACGCAAAAACATAATGTCACTTATTTCGATAACGTATCGTCGTGTGGCACGGCCACAGCAGTGTCAGTACCATGTATGTTTTCACTGCAAACTCATGCCAATTTTTCTCGTTTAGACAGTGATAACCAGCAAAACGTAATTGATTTGATACAACAAGCAGGCGCAGATGTCTTGTGGGTTGATAATAACAGTGGCTGTAAAAACGTCTGCACGCGCGTACCTACCATTAATATTGATACCAAAGCATCTGAACTATGTGATGGTAAATACTGTTTTGATGAAGCGTTACTAGCCCCTTTAAAGTACAAGCTTGCCAATTTGAGTCAGGCTAATACGGTTATAGTGCTGCATATGATGGGTTCACATGGCCCTACTTACTTTAAGCGCTACCCTGAAAAATTTAAACAGTTTAGTCCAACCTGCGACCGCAGCGATATTCAAAACTGTAGCGCTGAAGAACTGGTTAACACCTACGATAATACAATTGCTTATAGTGATTTTATCAACGCTCAAGTTATTGAACAGTTAAAGGCACTGCCAGCTAATATTGATAAGCAGTTACTGTATGTGTCAGACCATGGCGAGTCGCTCGGTGAAAATGGCGCATACTTACATGGCTTTCCCTATGCATTTGCACCAACAGCTCAAACCCATGTGCCTCTTTACATCTGGGCTGATGAGCATAATCAGCGCATTACAGCCAAGTGTCTAAACAACTTAAATAGCACTTTAGCGCAATCACACGATGCTATTTTTCATACCCTTTTAAGCTTAACCGGTGTTGCGAGTAAAACCTACCAAACCTCTGAAGATTTACTCGCGTCATGTCAAACGATTAACCATAGCGAAACTAAAATATGAATAATAAAACCGTTATAAAACGCCAAGGCCTAATGCGCCTAATTTTTACCTTAAGCCATACATTTAACGGCCTAAAATGGATGAGCCGATTTGAGGCTGCTTTTCAGCAAGAGTTGGTTTTATTTAGTTTGCTAGGCGTATTTGCCTGCTTGCAAGAAATTACTTTAAGTAGCAAATTAATCTTGATTGCCAGCTTATTGTTTGTGTTATTTGCTGAGTTGGTCAATACCGCAGTCGAAGTGGTGGTTGATCGCATCGGTAGCGAATATCATGAACTATCAGGCCTAGCTAAAGATATTGCATCCGCCAGTGTCTTTATCGCCATGCTTATTGCTATTTTAGTTTGGTGGTCTGTGCTATGGACTTAATCAGTAGCACTAAAAAAGTACTGGGGCCATTGTGGGTTTTAGCGGTATTTTTTTTCGCACTCCTATGCTTGCTAACTTTTGCGCGATTAGGTTTAAGTTTGTGGCAAAGTGGCCGTGTATTTACCGAAGGCGCCTGGCACTTTGTTTTTGTAGGCGGTTTACGTGTTGATATAGCAACATTATGCTACATCATAACCCCCGCTTTGTTACTAACACTTGCAGCACATGCTCTCAAATTAACTGCTTATATTCGAGGAGTCGTAAAGTGGTATTTAGTAATAATGGCTGCAATGTTAGTGTTTTTTGAGGTTATTACACCCACGTTTATTAACGAATACGACTTACGCCCTAATCGCCTATTTATTGAATACCTTATTTATCCTAAAGAAGTCTCTAAAATGATTTTTTCAGGTTACAAACTCGAAGTCCTCTTCGCTGTTTTAGCGCTCGTTTTCACCATTAAATTTGCTAACAAAATTCTTACTCAGCAATGGCAAAACCGCTCGTCCCTAGGGGCAATAAAACTATCACTATTAGCTGTTATTATATGTAGCCTAACACTGTTAGGCGCTCGAAATTCATTAGGCCATCGTCCATTAAACCCCGCTATGGTGGCATTTTCGACCGACCACTTGCTGAATGACCTCACGCTTAATTCATCATATAGCGTAGCATTTGCGTTAAAACAGCTCTCCAATGAGCAATCAAGTCAGGCATATTATGGCAAGGTCCCTCAAGAGGAGTTACTCGCCACAGTACGCAGTACCATGCAAAATCCTCAAGCAATATTTAATAATCCAAATGCCCCTACCCGCACTTTTCATCAGGCAAGCTACCAAGGTAAAAAGAAAAACCTGGTTATTATTCTGCAAGAAAGCTTGGGCGCTCGTTATGTAGGTACCTTAGGTGGCTTACCCTTAACGCCTAATATAGATGCACTTTATCAACAGGGCTGGGGATTTGATAACTTATACGCTACCGGCACTCGCTCTGTACGCGGTATTGAAGCAGTTATAACCGGTTTTACACCGACTCCCTCACGCGCGGTTGTAAAACTCGATAAATCACAACGTGACTTTTTTACCTTGGCTAGTTTTTTAGCAAAGCAGGACTACCATACTCAGTTTATTTATGGTGGAGAAAGTCACTTTGACAACATGCGTAGCTTCTTTTTGGGTAACGGCTTTAGTGATATTGTTGATAGTGAAAGCTTCGATAACATTAACTTTAATGGTTCATGGGGCGCATCTGACGAAGATTTATTTACTCAAGCAGATAAAGAGCTGAATAAATTACAACAACAGCAAAAGCCATTTTTTAGTCTGATTTTTAGTAGTTCTAATCATAGCCCTTATGAATTTCCGGACGGTAAAATAGCCCTGTTTGAGCAACCAAAGCAAAGCCGTAATAACGCAGCTAAATATGCAGATTATGCCCTAGGCACATTCATTGAAAAGGCGAAAAAGTCATCTTACTGGGACGATACTGTGTTTATAGTGATTGCTGATCACGACTCACGCGTGTCTGGTTCCAGCCTTGTACCTATTGATCACTTTAGAATTCCTGCGGTTATTTTTGGAAACGGTATTAAGCCCAAACGCGATCATCAATTAGCCAGTCAGTTGGATATTCCTACCACCTTACTGTCGCTTATTGGCGCCAGCGGTGAACACCCAATGATTGGTCACGATCTCACTCGCCCTGTGGCCAAAAATAAGCAGCGTGCAATGATGCAGTACGATAAAAACTTTGCTTACATGCAAAATGATAACGTTGTTATTTTGCAGCCAGATAAACCGGCAACCACCTATATTTATAAAAATAAGCAATTACACCCCAAACATAACGATAGCGCACTCATCAAGCAAGCTCGTGCGCTGGCTAATTATGGCAACATGGCCTACAGCAATAATTGGTATCAATAACACCGAAAAATGCCTGATTGATTAATCAGGCATTTTTACGTTACCTATAAAGTAAACTAAGTTAGTATTTATAAAACGACTTAAACTTGGATAGGATTTTATGAACGTGTCATTACGTATTAGTCATTTATTTATGGTGTTATTACTTTTAGCCTTTAGCGTCAATGGCTATGCAGCACCGGCTCTATTCAAAATAGAAAAACAAGGCGCTAGCTCGTATTTATTTGGCACCGTGCATGTGGGTGATGCCAGCATGAAAGGGCTACCACAAAAAGTGACTCACGCACTGGATGACAGTAATCAAGTTGTTGTTGAAGTGGATATAAGTAAACTATCACCATTACAAATGCAACAACGTTCTATGCCGTTTATGCTGCTTACTAACGGGCGTACGCTACAGAGCGAGCTTTCAGAAAAAAATTATCAACTCCTCAAAGACTACTTTGCTAAAAAATCGATTGATATTGCCATGTTCAACAGTTTTAAACCTTGGGCTGTCATGTTGACCATGATGCAAATTGAGTTTCAAAACGCGGGCTATTCTGATAAAAACGGCATCGATAAGCAAATACTCGAGTACGCGCAAAAGCACAGTATTAACATTGCGGAGCTTGAAACCATAGAGCAACAACTACAGATGTTTAATGGCTTAGAGTCATTAAGCAATGCCATGATGGCAGAAACTTTTGAGCAACTAAGCGATATTAATACCTACTTTATCACCCTAGTGGATGCATGGAAAAAGGGCGATATGCAAACCCTAACCAGCTATTACCACACCAGTTTTGATGACAGCCAATACGGTCAACAAAGCGAGCAAGTGATGCTGATTGAGCGCAATAATAATTGGGTCACTCAGCTCACGCCTAAACTTGAACAAGGTAAGGTGTTTATTGCGGTAGGTGCTCTGCACTTAGTTGAGCAGCATGGTTTAATTAAACAACTTCGCGACCAAGGGTTTAAGGTTACTCAGTTATAAACAAGCTTATATAAGCGTCTCACTATGAGCAGCTTGTTGCCCATAGTGAGCCGGTTTAAAATCTTCCATTTTTAAGGTGTGTTCAATCCCTTTAATGGTATCTGCTGCATGATGGTTTACATAAATAACGGTACTCGTTTTTGCAGCACACACCTTTTCAATCAGCAGTAAAACGCGTTGACGATTTGCCTCATCAAGCCCTAAACATGGCTCATCTAAAATAAGCAAAGCAGGATGTTTAACCATTGCGCGCACAATCAGTAATAGTCGCTGATCGCCATACGATAGCTGGGTAAAAGCGCTATTTGTTTTGTCACTTAAACCTATTAGTGCCAACCACTCTTTAGCTAAACGCGTTTGTAACTCACTGGCTTGTTGATATAAACCTATACTATCGAAAAACCCTGAAATAATAGTATTAAGCGCCGAAATACTCACTCGATACTGCAAATGTAGCGTATTTGAAATATAACCAATGTGCTGTTTTATATCCCAAATACTCTCCCCTGTGCCACGCTTAAAACCAAACACTTCAATCTCATTGTTATAGCACTGAGGGTTATCACCTGTAATTAAATTTAATAAACAAGTTTTACCTGAGCCATTTTTCCCGGTGAGTTGCCAGTGCTGATATTGGTTAATCGTCCAGTTTAAATTTTCAAAAATTGTTTGTTCGCTGTAACGCACATGAGCATTAGTGAGCTTAACAAGTGGCATGTTTGTCGCTGATTTAAAACAGCGCTCAGGCGCACCGGGAATACTTAATGATGTATGCTCTAAATGAAGTAATTTGAATAAATCCGCTTGTTTTGCTGCACACGGTTTTGCCAAGCTATGTTGTAAACGACCATTATTCACATAAGCAAAGTGATCAACAAACGCTGGAATTTCGTCAACACGGTTTAGCACAAACACAAAGCAGGTTTGTGCGCTCAACTGCTGTAATAGGCGGTTGAGCTGCCCAACCGATTCAGAGTCTAAGCCATCAAATGGTTCATCAAGCACAACTAAATCACTGTTAGCAGATAGCGCTTTAATTAATAATAATTTACGCGTTTCGCCAGTAGATAAATCAGTAAAATCACGATTAAGTAAGGCATCAAAATTAAAAGCGGTGATTAACAGTTGGCATAAATCGCTATTTATTTGAGGCTCAGCAAAGAGCATGTCTGTTACTTTTTGTGGCTTTTCACTTTTACGATGCGTATTAAGTAACTGCTTTTGTAGATCACTTGACACTAATTGTAGCTTGTTAAAGGTACTATGACGTTGCCCGCTTTGTTGTTTTGCTTCACCAATTAACGCTGCTGCGAGTGCTGATTTTCCAGCACCATTACCCCCGAGTAAGACCCAATGTTCACCCTGCTTTACTTGCCAAGTTAAATCGTCGATATAATACCGTTCACTGTCATCGGTAGATAAATAACCACTAAATTGCTGTAGTAAAATTGAGCGCACGTTAGATCCCAAAACAGAGCTTAAAAACTCAAACTAACGTAATAAGGAATAATTAAGCAAGTGAGATTTAATCAACCTCAGGTAGAAAAGCATCGTTTAGCGCCGCGATTATACTTTGCTGATCTATGGGTTTATGAATATGACCTATTGCTCCACAAGCTTTAGCGCGAGCAAGATCACTATCAGAGGTGTTTGCGGTAACCACAATAATCGGCAGTGTTTTATCGTTATCATGCAAGATTTTAGTGGCTTCAAACCCATCCATAACCGGCATATTTAAATCCATAAAGATGACGTCATAAGATTTTTTGGCGACCATTTCACACGCTATTTTGCCATTCTCAGCGCATTCAGCGTGTATGTTCAATGCAGTTAATAGCTTAGTGAGTACCAGCATATTAAGTGGGTTATCTTCAACGACTAAACAATGTAAGTTATCAGGCATTGACGATGACTTGCTTAAAGTAGTATCCATCTCTAATGGTAATGTTAAAAATACAGATGCCCCTTGCTGACGATTATTTTCAAAACGAATCTCGCCCTTAAAGGCATCAACAATATATTGTACACGGGCAAGGCCTGTTCTGAGTCCTTGAAAATGGTTACTTTGCTCAGTGCTGTCTAATTCTAATTGCTCGATAAGGTGATCAAAGCCACAGCCGGTGTCCTCGACGCTCAGCGATAGTTGGTTATTGTTGAGCGTAGCGATGACTTTTACCTCTCCTTGCTCTGTAAACTTTAATGCATTACTAAGTAGCTCATTAACTATTTGTTGTAAGCGTGCATGATCTACAATCACCGCGCAGTCTAAGCTCGCTGCTAACTCTCTGATTAACTTTAACCCTTTTTCAGTACAACCATATTCATACACAACTAACACTTTATTTATGGTGGTTAGTAAGTTGTCAGAGGTCGGGTTTAACGACCAACGATTTAAACTCAGCGCTTGTAAATCTTGTAATTCATCTAACATCGCCAACAACCTCGCCGAGCAATACCGAGCTTGGCGCTGTATATCCTGCTGTGAAGTGGGAATTCTTAGCTCATCGATCGAGGTAATTAACCCCTGTAATGGGGTTCTAAATTCATGACTGGCTCGTGCAATAAAGTGCTCTTTGTTATTACTTACCTGCTCTGCAAATTCTTTTTGTTGTTGATACTTTTGTAAGGTCTGCAGAACTCGTTTTTCCATCGGCATAAACACAAATCTAAGTTCTAAAAACAATAATGCCAGAGTAAAAAACCAACAAAGCAGTTCAATACTAGAGATCCAATCAACCTTTTTTACCGCTTGTTGCTCAAATAAGCTCACCGCAGTGTCTAATTTTTTGAGTAATGCTTCAACTTCGCTCACAGAAAACGAAGCCAAATTAATAGGCTCCTTTCGAGAAACCAAATTTTTAGCTTGCGTTATAAAGGCCAACACTTCTGCATCTAAGTTGCTTGGGGGGGCATAATATAAATCAAATAAAGGTGTATTTAGACAAACTGCGTCACCTTGTTCATCCTTAGTGAGTAAATATTCATGGGCTTGTTCAAATAACTCAAGGGAGTGTTTTAACGATTGAAGATGTTGTGCGTGGTTATCCGTTTGATTAATTAATGCATTGCTATGCCAAGCTATTTTTTGCGAAAGCATACGTTGCTTGCCAGCTATATTGATAATTTTTGCATCGTATTTTTGCACTGAAAAGAAGTATTGCATCAGTAATGCAGATACGCTGACCAACAAGGCAATAGCAACTAAAGCCCAACGGTAACGTTTGCGAATACTCTTAACAATGTTGAACATACACTAGGTTACTTTTTTTGTTTTAACTGTAGCCTAAGCTTAGCAAACTAATTACTAAATTATTAAATATAAAAAACCCAGCTAGTTAAGCTGGGCTCTTGTAACCGTTTAGCGTGTACCTAACGATTTTCTAGTCGATTATAATCAAACATGCCAAATTCAACACCTCGGTACTGGCGGGCAACCTGATGTAAAATATCGCTGTATTGCCAAAATTGCGGGTGAGTTCGACGAATCGCAAACTTAGACTTTAAAGCGCGATAATCAGCTTCCACTTGCATTAGCGGTAACTGTTCGGCAAAGGCCGAAACCTGTTGGGCGTTATTTAAATACCAAATTGCAGAAGGGTAATCACCAATAAAGCCCGGAACAATTGTCACCGTATCTTCTTCATAGGCGCGCTGTCCATCTTCGTTTAGTAGACTCGAAATATTATAGTGCGCGTTATGGTGAATAATCGTATAGCCTGTGTGGCCATCCTGCTCTTTCACTAGCACATACGATAGCTGTGGCAGTAAGTTAACTGCTTTAGCAGGCATGGTATTAATCGCACTTAATGGTGCGGGTACTTTTTTATAGTCATAACGAGGACTTAAAACGGGCTCTAATGCCTCTTTAATTAAGCCATATAGCTCTGATTGCGGTTCATCTGTTTGATAGTTAATACCGCTGGGTTGACTAAACTCACGATTGTTTTCAAAAAAGGTCGACAAACTAGGTGGTGATTTTCGATACCAACTCTGTTTAATTGTCTCTCGCTGAGCTTCAGGTAACAAAGCTAAAAAGTTGTGCTCACCCTCTAAACGTAAAAAGTCCATGTATAAGCGCGTTATTAATTGATGGCCAATATTGCCATACACATCAAAGCCCGCAACTAACAAGTAATGAATACGCTCAAACAGCGCGTAATCAAGCACCCACATAGTTTTAGGTTGTTGGCCAATAAAGCCTTTAACTACAGTTGCACTATCAAAGTGTCGAAAAATAGTCAGTGCCGCATTTTGATTGTGCCCATCCCCTTTCCACAATAAGTCGGTGGTTAAATGCTCGCCGTTTTTGAACAGATTATTAGCAAGCTCTACCTTGGCTTTTAAGTAACGTTTTTCGCGAACCGAGTATTTGACCCAATTAGAAATCGGTAACGCATTACTTTCCTCTGCTGCGGGCAACTCTAATGCATCCTCATGTTGTACCAGCATTTTACCTACCGCCGGAGTCGCTACCTTTTTAGGATCAGCAAACGCCACCCAAAAATGATCATTAATCACATTGAGTGCTATTTGACCACGACAAACAGGGCCTTTAATAAAGCCCATAATAATTAGCTCAGCTTCATCTAGCATAAATTGATATTTTGCATCTATAGGCAGTGCTTCAAACGTTTTAAACGGGTTTGATGCAAGGGTAGGCTCGTAGCTTGGTAAACTAGATACAGTGTAATTTGGCGCAATAAATTGCTGGTAAATACGTGCCAACTTTTCATCATTAAGTTTAAGCGGTAAATGCGTTTTTGATAAAATAGTAGAACGGTCGTGAAGCAGTCGATAATAAACACGCTCAACGTTTGGATTATCGTAAGGGCGACGAGAACTTATTAATTTAATGTCTTCACCAGGGGGAGTACTTGAGCGTACCAACTTAAAAAAGTTAGGTGATTGTGCATCACTAAAATAGATGTGAGCTAAAAACCAATGCTCATAAATATAGCGCGCTGATAATTGGTACTTCAAACTATCTTGATTTAAAAATGCTTCCCAGTTTTTTACTTGCGCAAGCTCACTGGCTGATGGCGGCTTGATGTGCGCCATTTTCCCGCCTTTTTTAATCCAGTTTTGTAAGTGCTGAAATTCAGCAGCAGTCACTCCAGGCAAGCCATAAGGCATACCCGCATGCGGTTGCTCATCCGCTAATTGGTCAAACTCACCCATCGCCGCACAACTTTGGTTGCGGCTAAGCGAAAAATCAAAACGTTCATCTAATACTTCATCTTCTGGCAAGGGTGAACTTTGCTTTAATACCAGCATATTAAATAACACACTACCCGCTAAATTGGCTTCTTCAGTTTGTGCTCGCTCGTTTAATACCGGGCTAAATTCTTTATCACGCCATTGCTCAGTCGTGGTTGCATCAAATAATAATCGGCTCGGCGTTGAGGCTAACAACCGAGTACCATCGTAAACCAACTCTTTACTGAGGCCTCTGTCGATACCTTCAGGAGAAGAGAGTTTTAATTGGCAAGGCGCATCATAACAGCCATGACAAACCACGCAGCGGTTATCGAGTACAGGCTTTACTTGCTGTAAAAACTCAGCCCCAGCACCGCTATTATGAGCAACCATACGATCTTGTGTTTGCTCAGGACCGAATAACTCATTGTAATGTGCATTACCTAAGTAAGCACAACCACTTAAGATAATCAGTACAAAAGTACCTATAATATTTTTTTTCATTATTCAGTCTCATCACCTAAATCGAACGTAGGCATCATATCGATTTGTGGTGATACGAATGTTAGGTTTTCAACAGTAGTCACCACAGCGCTTAATAGAGGGCCCTGTGTTATGGTTAATTGAGCGTCATGCCCGCTATGCGCTATGGTAGCAAAGCTTGAATTGATGATATTCAACTCATAGTCTGCAATGCTAATGCCTATACTACTGTCAGCACTGGGGTTCTGGCATAGTTGAGTAAGCAGCTCATCACTTAAGATAACTGAAATTTCCAAGTCAGGCTGCGCTAAGTCACGGGTACTTAGTGTTTCATCTAGAATAAATAAAGGAAGTGTTAAATTGCTATCTTGTTCAAGTTCCATTGGACTCTCTGCGCTACTGACTATTTAATTATTACCTATTATAACAACGTTCCAACTTAAATAACGATAAACAAGCCATAAAATAGCCTCGTTAATTTTTAAGCAGCGGTATCAATGCTGCTTTAAACTTCGTTACGACAACAGGAACGCCTAACTTCACTAATTAAAACCTGAAACCTGCAGCATTACAGTAATTGAGAACTCAACGATCGTTGCTACTAAGCACCAATGCATAAGGTAAGTGTAGAACCTTCATGCTTTACCCTCTAAGTGCGATAAAACTCAACCCAAGTGACAGTGTTAAATTTACACCGAGCTGCTTTATACCAATCCGCAATAATACTCAATCATTTTGCGGGGCTAAACGTGCCGCTACCTGTGTTAAAAAATTCTCATTTAGAACAACTAAATAGCGAATTTTTTGCCTAACTATCACCCCGTTTTTCCTGCCTCAAAATAGACCGCTTAATTAAGCGAATTGGTATTACCTAAAACCTTAAACCTTGCACCTGAAACCTTTATTTTATTGCAGGCATTAAAAAACCCGAGGCTAAGCTCGGGTTTTTTCGTATTAATTAGCTAGGCTAATTATTACTCTACGATAGTTGCTACAAAGCACCTACGCCTAAGGTAACTGCGCCACCTTCACATGATGTAAATCGCAGCCATTAAAAAAGGCCACCTAAGTGACCTTTTTCTAACAATTAACTTAAACGTTAATTATTACTCTACGATAGTTGCTACAACACCAGCACCTACAGTACGGCCACCTTCACGGATAGCGAAACGAAGACCTTCGTCCATCGCGATTGGCGCGATTAGCGTTACTGTCATCTTAACGTTATCACCAGGCATTACCATTTCTACGCCTTCTGGTAACTGTACGTCACCTGTTACGTCAGTTGTACGGAAGTAGAACTGTGGACGGTAACCTTTGAAGAATGGAGTATGACGACCACCTTCATCTTTCGAAAGTACGTATACTTCTGAAGTGAATGTAGTGTGTGGCTTGATTGAACCAGGCTTAGCTAGTACTTGACCACGTTCAACGTCTTCACGCTTAGTACCACGTAAAAGTGCACCAATGTTCTCACCAGCACGACCTTCGTCAAGAAGCTTACGGAACATCTCAACACCAGTACAAGTAGACTTAGTCGTCTCTTTGATACCAACGATTTCAACTTCGTCGTTCACGTTGATGATACCAGCTTCAACACGGCCAGTTACAACAGTACCACGACCTTGGATTGAGAAAACGTCTTCGATAGGCATGATGAATGGCTTATCGATGTCACGCTCTGGCTCTGGAATGTAAGTATCTAGTGCTTCTGCAAGCTCTACGATTTTAGCTTCCCATTGCTCTTCGCCTTCAAGTGCTTTAAGTGCAGAACCTTGAATTAGTGGTAAGTCATCACCTGGGAAGTCGTATTCAGAAAGAAGTTCACGAACTTCCATTTCTACTAGCTCAAGTAGCTCTTCATCATCAACCATGTCACATTTGTTCATGAACACAACGATGTAAGGAACACCAACTTGGCGAGAAAGTAGGATGTGCTCACGAGTTTGTGGCATAGGGCCATCAGTCGCAGCTACTACTAAGATAGCGCCATCCATTTGAGCAGCACCAGTGATCATGTTTTTAACATAATCGGCGTGACCAGGACAATCTACGTGTGCGTAGTGACGAGTAGGAGTATCGTACTCAACGTGTGAAGTTGAGATTGTGATACCACGCTCGCGCTCTTCTGGAGCGTTATCGATTGATGCGAAATCTTTAGCAACACCGCCGTATACTTTTGCAAGTACGTTAGTGATTGCTGCAGTTAGTGTAGTTTTACCGTGGTCAACGTGGCCGATTGTACCAACGTTTACGTGCGGTTTTACGCGTTCAAACTTTTCTTTTGCCATCTTAAAAAATTCCTAATAAAGAAATTAAAGCCTGACTCAGTATTGAGCCAGACAAGCTAAAATCATATAACAGCGCGAGCTGAAATTATTGTATCTGCAACCTGTTTAGAGGCTTCAGCGTACTTCAAAAACTCCATAGAGTATGAGGCACGGCCCTGTGTTGCAGATCGTAAAGCAGTTGCATAACCAAACATTTCAGATAACGGAACCTGAGCATTAATTTGCTTAAGTCCACCAAGTGCATCTTCCATGCCTTCGATCATGCCGCGACGACGGTTTAGGTCGCCAACTACATCACCCATGTTTGCTTCAGGAGTGAGTACTTCAACCTTCATTACTGGCTCTAATAAAGCAGGGTTTGCATCTAGCGCACCTTGCTTCATAGCGAGTGAACCTGCTATTTTAAATGCCATTTCATTCGAATCTACATCATGGAATGAACCATCATATAAAGTCGCTTTCACGCCAAGTAATGGGTAGCCTGCCAGTACACCTTGAGCCATTTGCTCTTGGATACCTTTGTCTACCGCAGGGATGTATTCTTTCGGAACTGACCCACCTACGGTTTCGTTAACGAACTCGTAAATTGGGGCTTCATCATCCGAAATATCCATCGGTTCAAGTTTAAGCCAGACGTGACCATATTGACCACGACCACCTGATTGACGTATGAACTTCCCTTCAACTTCAACAGTTGAACGAATAGCTTCTCGGTATGCAACCTGCGGCTTACCAACGTTACATTCAACACTGAATTCACGTTTCATACGGTCGACAATGATATCAAGGTGAAGTTCACCCATGCCAGAGATAATCGTCTGGCCTGATTCTTCGTCAGTTTGTACGCGGAAAGATGGATCTTCTGCCGCTAGTTTACCTAGCGCGATACCCATTTTATCCTGGTCAGCGATTGTGCGAGGCTCAACCGCAACAGAGATAACTGGTTCTGGGAATTCCATACGCTCTAGCGTAATAATAGAATTCGGATCACACAGTGTCTCGCCTGTTGTTACGTCTTTGAGACCAATAGCCGCCGCGATGTCGCCTGCGTAGACTTCTTTGATCTCTTCACGTGAGTTTGAATGCATCTGAACGATACGACCAAGACGCTCACGCTTACTTTTTACTGGGTTATATACCGCGTCACCCTGTTTAACAGTACCAGAGTAAACACGGAAAAAGGTCAAGGTGCCAACAAACGGGTCTGTTGCAATCTTAAAAGCAAGTGCAGCAAACGGCGCTTTATCATCAGCAGGACGCTCTTCCTCGGTACCATCTTCGAGGATACCTTGGATTTGTTTCACTTGTGTGGGTGATGGCATGTATTCAACAACGCAATCAAGCACAGCTTGAACGCCTTTGTTTTTAAATGCACTACCACAGGTCATGGGAACAATTTCGTTCGCTAATGTGCGTTGACGCAAAGCATTTTTAATTTCTGCTTCGCTTAACTCTTCACCTTCTAAGTATTTATCCATTAGTTCTTCAGAGGCTTCAGCAGCGCTTTCAACTAAATGAGAGCGCCATTCTTCAGCTAAATCCTGAAGTTCTGCCGGTATTGCCTCATAAGAGAAAGTCATACCCTGGTCTTCATCATTCCAGTTAATAGCTTTCATTTTAATAAGGTCAATAACACCTTTAAAGTCGTCTTCAGCGCCAATTGGCAACTGGACTGGAACAGGCGTTGCTCCAAGACGAGATTTCACCTGGCCGACAACCGTTAAGAAGTCAGCGCCTGTGCGATCCATTTTATTTACGAAGATCATTCTCGGAACTTCGTATTTGTTCGCTTGACGCCAAACTGTCTCAGTTTGCGGCTGTACACCAGATGAAGCACAAAGAACAACTACCGCACCATCTAGTACACGTAAAGAACGCTCTACTTCGATAGTGAAATCTACGTGTCCTGGGGTATCAATGATATTGATGCGATGGTCGTCAAATTGCGCGTCCATCCCTTTCCAGAAACACGTTGTTGCAGCAGAAGTGATTGTGATACCACGCTCTTGTTCCTGCTCCATCCAATCCATAGTTGCGGCGCCATCATGTACTTCACCGATCTTATGAGAAAGACCTGTGTAGAACAGAACACGTTCTGTTGTGGTGGTTTTGCCTGCATCTACGTGAGCACAAATACCGATATTGCGGTAACGCTCAAGTGGAGTTGTACGTGCCATAAAATCCTCTTAAAGGTTAAGGACAGATTACCAACGGTAATGAGCGAATGCTTTATTCGCTTCAGCCATACGGTGAACGTCTTCACGTTTCTTAACCGCAGTGCCTTTGTTGTCAGCAGCGTCAACGATTTCTTGAGCTAAACGTAAGCCCATAGATTTTTCGCCACGCTTACGTGCAGCGTCTACTAACCAACGCATACCTAATGCGTTGCGACGTACTGGACGTACTTCAACTGGTACTTGATAAGTTGAACCACCAACACGGCGAGATTTAACCTCTACCTGTGGACGGATGTTATCAAGTGCAGTTTCAAAGATTTCTAGGTGCGACTTGCCTGATTTCTCAGCAGCCACGTCTAGCGCACCATAAACGATTTTTTCAGCAGTAGATTTCTTGCCGTCTAACATTACGATGTTAACGAACTTAGCAAGAAGTTCCGATCCGAACTTAGGATCTGGAAGAATTTTACGTTGACCTATTACGCGTCTTCTAGGCATTTTGTATCTCCGGTTTATTCAGGTTTGCTCTTTCGAGTCAATCACCCAAAACAATAATTAATAATATTTAGTGCTTGGCCTTACTAACGGAAAACAATTAGCCTTTAGGGCGTTTTGCACCGTATTTAGAACGAGCTTGACGACGGTCGCTAACGCCTGCACAGTCAAGTGCACCACGTACAGTGTGAAAACGCACACCTGGTAAATCTTTAACACGACCACCACGGATTAGGATTACACTGTGCTCTTGAAGGTTATGACCTTCACCACCGATGTATGAAGTTACTTCGAAACCGTTAGTTAAACGTACACGAGCTACTTTACGTAACGCCGAGTTTGGTTTCTTAGGTGTAGTTGTATATACGCGAGTACATACACCACGCTTTTGCGGACACGCTTTAAGCGCAGCTGAGTTACTTTTAGTAACCTTGCTACGACGTGGCTTACGCACTAGCTGGTTAATAGTTGCCATTTAAATAGCTCCTGAAATTAAAATTACTACTGAAAAAAATAAAAAATCCGCCCTTGTTTTACCAGCATGTTTTAAACGTGCAAGTAAATGGGTGGCGGAATTTTAATGAGCAAAGATTGACCTGTCAACCTAAACCGCTCACAAGGCAGTAGATAACTGCCTTGTGAAACTCTAATCTATTGATTAGATTCGGTTTATTGATTTCCAGATAAATCCGCGTTTAAAGCATCAGTGAGTGCTTGAGTTGCCTCTTCCGCACTTACCGTTTGCTCTTCAACAACGTCTTTTTGCTTACGACGAGCCATACGCTCTTGATGATACGCAAAACCGGTACCGGCTGGGATCAATCGACCCACAATTACGTTTTCTTTCAGACCGCGTAGTTCATCGCTCTTACCATTTACAGCGGCTTCTGTTAGGACACGAGTTGTCTCCTGGAACGAGGCTGCTGAGATGAAAGATTCTGTCGCTAGTGATGCTTTTGTGATACCCATTAACTGGATTTCAAACTTAGCTGGGATCTTACCTTGAGCTTCAAGGTCGCGGTTTGCGATATTAACGCGTGCCACTTCAATTTGCTCACCGGCTAAGAACTCAGTATCACCACCGTCTAGAATGATACATTTACGTAGCATTTGACGAATAATAGTTTCAATGTGCTTATCATTGATCTTAACGCCCTGCAAACGGTAAACCTCTTGCACTTCGTTAACAATGTAATTAGCAACATGAGTCACACCACGTAGGCGTAAGATGTCATGCGGTGATTCTGGACCATCGGCGATAACTTCACCTTTAGACACTTGTTCACCTTCAAACACGTTAAGTTGACGCCACTTAGGAATCATTTCTTCGTAATGATCGCCTTCAGCTGGTGTAATAACTAAACGTTTCTTACCTTTAGTCTCTTTACCGAAGCTAATCGTACCGGTGATTTCAGCTAAGATAGCTGGATCTTTCGGCTTACGTGCTTCAAATAAGTCGGCTACGCGTGGTAGACCACCCGTGATATCACGAGTTTTCGAACCTTCTTGCGGAATACGTGCTAACACGTCACCTGGGTTTGCAGTCGCGCCGTCTGTTACTTCAATCGTAGTGAATGAAGGAAGACGCGTTTCTTGCAAGCCACGCTCATCACTTTCAATGATAAGCTTTGGCTCTTTCGCATTCGCTTTAGCAAGATCTTTAACAACTACACGAGTTAAACCCGTTAGTTCGTCAGTCTGTGCTTCAGTGTTTGAATCATCGATATCGCTGAACGATACTTTTGATTTATGCTCAAGAACGATTGGGTGACTATGCGGGTCCCAAGTAGCAACGATGTCGTTACCTTGAACTTCTGCATTGTCTTGCACTGTTAATACCGCACCGTAAGGTACTTTATAACGCTCTTTCTCACGACCATAGCTATCAATGATAGTGATCTCGGTAGAACGAGAGGTAATAACAATCTTACCGTCTGTATTTAATACATATTTAGCGTTGTGAAGTTTTAATGTACCGTTTGTTTTAACTTGTACATTATTTTCAGCAGACGCTCTTGATGCCGCACCACCGATGTGGAAGGTACGCATCGTAAGCTGTGTACCCGGCTCACCGATTGATTGAGCTGCGATAACACCTACTGATTCACCCGCGTTGATGATATGACCACGTGCAAGGTCACGACCATAACACTTAGCACATACACCAAAGTCGTTATCACAAGTGATAACTGAACGTACGCGAACTTCATCAACTGAGTGCTCTTCTAAAAGGTCACACAGTTTTTCGTCAAGCATGATGTTACGTTCAACAAGTACTGTATTAGTACCTGGGATCACAACGTCTTCAGCGACAACACGACCTAGTACACGTTCGCGAAGTGCTTCTACAACGTCACCACCTTCAATTAGCGGTTTCATTGTTAAGCCATCTTCTGTGCCACAATCGTCTTCGTTGATTACCAAATCTTGTGCAACGTCTACTAGACGACGCGTTAGGTAACCCGAGTTCGCTGTTTTCAGTGCTGTATCGGCAAGACCTTTACGCGCACCGTGCGTTGAGATGAAGTACTGAAGTACGTTTAGACCTTCACGGAAGTTAGCCGTGATTGGCGTCTCGATGATTGAACCATCTGGACGTGCCATTAGGCCACGCATACCTGCTAGCTGACGGATCTGAGCGGCACTACCACGAGCACCTGAGTCGGCCATCATAAACACTGAGTTAAATGACGGTTGCTCTACTTCTTCACCTTTTGCATTGATAACCGTGTCTTTTGACAAGTTGGCCATCATTTCACGTGATAAGTTTTCATTTACACGTGACCAGATATCGATAACTTTGTTGTACTTTTCACCAGCCGTTACAAGACCTGATTGGAATTGTTGGTTGATTTCAGTTACTTCAGCTTCAGCTGATTCAATGATTGCTGCTTTAACTGGTGGGATAACTAAGTCATCGATACCAATTGAAACACCAGACTTCATTGCATAGTGGAAACCGGTGTACATGATTTGGTCAGCAAACATAACTGTGTCTTTTAGACCAAGACGACGGTAACACTCATTAATTAAGCCAGAAATCTGCTTTTTACCTAGGGCTTGGTTGATTGACTCATACGGCATGCCTTTTGGTAAAATTAAAGACAGAATCGCACGACCAACAGTAGTATCAATTACGGTTACAGTGTCTTCAACAACACCTTCTTCGTTTTTAACTGATTGGCTAATACGTACTTTCACGATAGCGTGAAGGTCGGCATTACCACTACGGTATGCTTTTTCTGCTTCTTTAGGATCTTTAAATACGGCGCCTTCGCCTTTCGCGTTAATACGATCACGCGTCATGTAATAAAGACCTAATACAACGTCCTGTGAAGGAACGATGATTGGCTCACCATTAGCAGGCGATAAGATGTTGTTTGTAGACATCATTAAAGCGCGAGCTTCAAGTTGCGCTTCAATTGTTAGCGGTACGTGTACCGCCATTTGGTCACCATCGAAATCGGCGTTGTACGCCGCACATACTAATGGGTGCAAATGAATCGCTTTACCTTCGATAAGCACAGGTTCAAACGCTTGGATACCCAAACGGTGAAGTGTTGGTGCACGGTTAAGTAATACTGGATGTTCACGAATTACTTCGTCTAGTACATCCCATACTTCCGCTACTTCACGCTCAACCATCTTTTTAGCAGCTTTGATTGTCGTAGCCATGCCACGACGCTCTAATTTGCCATAGATGAATGGTTTGAAAAGCTCTAATGCCATCTTCTTAGGAAGACCACACTGATGAAGCTTAAGTGTAGGACCAACCGTGATTACAGAACGGCCAGAGTAATCTACACGCTTACCAAGTAAGTTCTGACGGAAACGACCTTGCTTACCTTTGATCATATCAGCAAGCGATTTAAGAGGACGTTTGTTAGAACCTGTAATTGCACGACCACGACGACCGTTATCAAGTAGCGCATCGACCGCTTCTTGTAACATACGTTTTTCGTTGCGTACGATAATATCTGGTGCAGCTAAATCTAGTAGACGCTTAAGACGGTTATTACGGTTAATAACACGACGGTAAAGGTCATTTAGATCAGATGTCGCAAAACGACCACCGTCTAGTGGTACTAATGGACGTAAGTCAGGTGGCAATACTGGAAGTACTGTCATGATCATCCACTCAGGGTTATTACCTGATTGGTGGAACGATTCCATTAACTTAAGACGTTTAGTGATCTTTTTACGCTTAGTTTCAGAGTTAATTGTTGGTAACTCTTCACGCATTTCTGCAATTAATTGAGCAAGATCGAGTTCACGCAGTAAGTCTAATACTGCTTCAGCACCCATCTTCGCTTCAAATTCATCACCGTGCTCTTCAAGTGCATCTAGGTATTCTTCTTCACCTAATAGCTGACCACGCTCAAGCGTTGTCATGCCAGGCTCAGTTACTACGAATGATTCGAAGTAAAGAACACGTTCAATATCACGAAGCGTCATATCAAGCATTAAGCCGATACGTGACGGTAATGATTTTAAAAACCATATATGCGCAACTGGACTTGCCAGTTCTATATGACCCATACGGTCACGACGCACTTTAGTGAGTGTTACTTCAACGCCACACTTTTCACAGATCACACCACGGTGTTTAAGGCGTTTATATTTACCACATAAACACTCATAATCTTTCACTGGGCCGAAAATACGGGCACAGAATAAGCCATCGCGCTCAGGCTTGAAAGTACGGTAGTTAATAGTCTCAGGTTTCTTTACTTCACCGTATGACCATGAACGAACCATGTCTGGTGAAGCAAGACCAATGCGAATTGCATCGAATTCTTCGGTCTTATTTTGTTGCTTCAGAAACTTAAGTAAGTCTTTCACCTTAGCTCTCCTGTCGGAGTTAATCTTGAGGACGGATGTTCTCGTCCCTACATTCTATTCAGCCATAACAGATGCTGCAGCGCTAACTGCAGCATCTAATTGGCTTAATTTTCTTCCAACTCGATGTTGATACCCAGTGAGCGGATTTCTTTCAACAATACGTTGAACGATTCTGGCATACCTGGTTCCATTTTATGGTTACCATCAACGATGTTTTTATACATCTTAGTACGACCGTTCACGTCATCCGATTTCACTGTTAGCATTTCTTGTAGCGTGTAAGCAGCACCGTAAGCTTCAAGTGCCCATACTTCCATCTCACCAAAACGCTGGCCACCGAACTGTGCTTTACCACCCAGCGGCTGCTGAGTAACAAGGCTGTAAGAACCAGTAGAACGTGCGTGCATCTTATCGTCAACCAAGTGGTTAAGTTTAAGCATGTACATGTAACCTACAGTTACTTGACGTTCAAACTGATCGCCAGTACGGCCATCATAAAGTGTAACCTGACCACTTCTAGGGTAGCCGCCTAGCTCTAGCATGTCTTTGATTTCGCTTTCTTTCGCGCCATCAAATGCAGGAGTAGCAATCGGTAAACCACCTTTCAAGTTTTCAGCTAAACGACGAATTTCGTCATCAGAGAAACTAGCAATATCCACAACCTGACGAGACTCACCGATCTCATAAGCTTGTTTAATGAATTCGCGTAGCTCATGAAGCTCGCGTTGCTCTTTCATCATTTCTTCTAAGCGCTCACCAATACCACGTGCAGCTAGACCCATATGTGTTTCAAGGATCTGACCGATGTTCATACGTGATGGTACACCTAGTGGATTTAGTACGATATCTACCGTACGACCTTTGTCATCGTATGGCATATCTTCTACTGGTACGATAGTCGAGATAACACCTTTGTTACCGTGACGACCCGCCATTTTATCACCCGGTTGGATACGACGTTTAACAGCTAGGTATACTTTAACAATCTTAAGTACGCCTGGTGCTAAGTCATCACCTTGGGTAATTTTACGACGTTTGTTTTCAAACTTCTTATCGTATTCAGCTTTAAGCTCATCGTACTGTGCAGCTAGTTGCTCAAGTTCAGCTTGCTTGTCTTCTTCAGCAAGGCTTTGAGTTAGTAACTTTTCAGCATTCAGTGACGCTAAGTTGTCTTCATCGAAACCAGCTGCCACAAGTAACTTGCGTGCACGGTCTAAAACACCGGCTTCTAGAATACGGAACTCTTCGTTGAAGTCTTTTTTCGCTTCGCGAAGCTGCATGTCTTCAACTTCTAACGCACGTTTATCTTTTTCAACACCATCACGGGTGAAAACTTGTACGTCGATTACAGTACCAGTTACAGAGTTTGGTACACGTAAAGAGCTGTCTTTAACATCAGACGCTTTTTCACCGAAGATAGCACGTAGTAGCTTTTCTTCTGGTGTTAATTGCGTTTCGCCTTTCGGAGTCACTTTACCTACTAGGATATCGCCGCCTTTAACTTCAGCACCAATATATACAACACCTGATTCATCAAGCTTGCCTAGTGCAGATTCACCCACGTTCGGGATATCTGCTGTGATCTCTTCTGAGCCTAATTTAGTATCACGGGCAATACACTGTAGTTCTTGAATATGAATAGTCGTTAGACGATCTTCTTCAACTACGCGCTCTGATAGTAAGATTGAATCCTCGAAGTTGTAACCGTTCCATGGCATGAATGCCACGCGAAGGTTTTGACCAAGGGCTAAGTCACCTAAGTCAGTCGAAGGACCATCTGCTAACACATCGCCACGAGTAACCGGTTCACCAACCATGCATGTTGGTTTTTGGTTAATACATGTATTTTGGTTAGAACGTGTGTACTTGGTTAAGTTGTAGATGTCGATGCCCGCTTCACCAGGAATGCGTTCTTCTTCATGTACATTAACAACGATGCGACTTGCGTCGGCATACATTACTTCACCACCACGTTTTGCAACAATCGTTACACCAGAGTCTTTCGCTAGTGTTAACTCAATACCAGTACCTACTAACGGTTTGTCCGCTTTCAATGTTGGTACTGCTTGACGTTGCATGTTTGAACCCATCAATGCACGGTTAGCATCATCGTGTTCTAGGAACGGGATAAGTGCGGCCGCTACAGAGATCACCTGTTGTGGTGATACATCCATATATTGTTGGTCCATGCGACCCATAAAGGTTGATTCACCTTTGTGACGACATGGAATAAGTTCATCTACAAACTCATTGGTTTCAGTTAAGTTTGAGTTCGCCTGTGCGATAACAAACTGACCTTCTTCAATGGCTGATAGGTAATCAACTTCATCAGTTACTACACCGTCTACCACTTTGCGGTAAGGTGTTTCTAAGAAACCGTAGTCATTGGTACGTGCATACGTAGACAATGAGTTAATTAGACCGATGTTTGGACCCTCAGGAGTCTCGATTGGACATACACGACCGTAGTGAGTTACGTGAACGTCACGTACTTCAAAGCCAGCACGCTCACGAGTTAGACCGCCCGGACCTAATGCAGAAATACGACGCTTGTGCGTTACTTCTGATAGCGGGTTATTTTGGTCCATAAACTGTGATAACTGAGACGAGCCGAAGAACTCTTTAACTGCTGCCGAAATAGGCTTAGCATTAATAAGATCTTGTGGCATGATCGCGTCTAGGTCACCTAAGCTTAAACGCTCACGTACAGCACGTTCTACACGTACTAAACCTACACGGAATTGGTTCTCAGCCATTTCGCCAACACTACGTATACGACGGTTGCCTAAGTGGTCTATATCATCAACATCGCCAACACCGTTACGAATAGCAATCAATACTTTCATAACCGCTACGATGTCTTCTTTGCTTAATGTGCCAGGGCCTGTGTCCGAATCGTAACCAACACGGCTATTGAACTTCATACGACCTACTGTTGATAAGTCATAGCGTTCTTCTGAGAAGAATAAGTTCTCAAATAAGGCTTCAGCCGCGTCTTTCGTCGGTGGCTCGCCTGGGCGCATCATGCGATAAATTTCTACTAGTGCTTCTAAACGGTTGCTTGACGAGTCAATGTTTAATGTATTTGACATGTAAGCGCCGCTGTCCACTTCATTGATATATAATGTATCAATAGTAGTGTGACCTGCTTTAACCAATTCAGCCATCATTTCAAGCGTTAGCTCGTCATTTGCAGTCGCGATGATTTCACCTGTTGACTCATCAACATAGTTCTTCGCTAATACACGGCCAATGATGTACTCATGTGGTACTTCTAATTGATTAATGCCTTTTTTCTCGATGCTCTTGATGTGGCGAGCCGTAACACGACGACCGCTTTCAACAAGGACTTCACCGTCTTCGCTCTTGATATCAAAAGCGGCAGTTTCACCACGTAAACGTGAAGGTACAAGTTCCATAAGAACTTTACCGTCAGCAATTTCAAACGCAGTAGTATCGAAGAAGATATCTAGGATTTCTTCACTCGTGTACTCAAGTGCACGTAAGATGATAGACGCCGGTAATTTACGACGACGGTCAATACGTACATATAAGTTATCTTTTGCATCAAATTCGAAGTCTAACCATGAACCACGGTAAGGAATTACGCGTGCGTTATAAAGCACTTTACCTGACGAGTGAGTTTTACCGCGGTCGTTATCAAAGAATACACCAGGGCTACGGTGTAGCTGAGAAACGATAACACGCTCTGTACCATTGATTACAAAAGTACCGGTATCGGTCATGAGCGGAATTTCGCCCATGTAAACTTCTTGCTCTTTAATGTCTTTAACTGTGCCTGGAGCTTCTTTGTCCATTACTACAAGACGCAGTTTCACGCGAAGTGGAGCAGAATAAGTCACACCGCGAATTTGACATTCTTTTACATCGAATACTGGCTCACCAATACGATAACTTACGTATTGAAGCTCAGAATTTCCCGAGTAGCTTTTAATTGGGAACACAGAACGGAAGGCAGCTTCCAAACCATGATCGCCATCAGCGTCCGGGACTAAGAATTTTTTAAACGATTCTAACTGCGTCGACAGTAAGAAAGGTATATCCAAAACTTGTGGACGTTTACCAAAATCCTTACGGATACGTTTCTTTTCAGAATAAGAGTAAGCCATGGGGTTCCTCAGCTTGCTGATCTTTGACCCGACCTGTTCTTGTAAGAACAGACTTAACTGGCATCTATGCCAAGATGTACAACATTTAACTGTTGTTCCAACTTAATCCCACCTCAACACTAGCAAACTATAAAGCGTTGAAATTAAAGAATAAATCAGATTTTATTTGCGCTATAAGAATAGTCGCTCTATAGCGCAAAAAGGCCGGTGATTAAATAATCACCAGCCCTTGCCTGATTTCTCAGGCAGCGAACCTAGCAAAAGCTAGATTACTTAACCTCAACTTCAGCACCAGCTTCAGTAAGTTCTTTAGCAAGAGCTTCAGCTTCTTCCTTAGAAATACCTTCTTTAACTGGAGTTGGAGCAGCTTCAACAAGTGCTTTAGCTTCTTTTAAGCCAAGACCAGTTGCGCCACGAACAGCTTTGATTGCCGCAACTTTATTAGCGCCAGCGCCAGTAAGGATTACGTCAAATTCTGTTTTCTCTTCAGCAGCTTCAGCAGCAGGACCTGCTACCATAGCAGCTGCAGCAGTTACGCCGAATTTTTCTTCCATTGCTTCAACTAGAGCAACAACGTCCATTACTGACATTTCAGCAATTGCGTCAAGGATTTGGTCTTTAGTTACAGACATTACAAATTTCCTAATAATTAACGGACTCTAAGGTCCAAATAAATTTACACCGAAAGGGATTAAACAACTTAAAATTAAGCAGCTTGCTCTTCTTTCTGTACACGTACTGCTTCAATTGTTTTACACAATTTGCCAGCAGACGCTTCTTTCATAGCGCTCATTAAGCGTGCAACAGCTTCGTCGTATGTAGGTAGAGTTGCAAGCATAGCTGCGTCTACTACATTACCTTCAAAAGCGGCCATCTTAAGTTCGAAATGCTCATTCTTTTTCGCGAAATCTGAGAAGATACGCGCAGCAGCACCTGGGTGCTCTGATGAGAAAGCGATTAAGCTTGGACCAACTAATGAGTCAGAAAGGCACTCAAACTCTGTACCTTCAAAAGCACGTTTTGCTAAAGTGTTACGGACAACTTTCATCCAAACACCATTTGCACGAGCTTCTTTACGAAGGGCAGTGATTGCACCAACTGTTACACCACGAGAATCTGCAACAACTGCAGAAAGAGCACCATTGGCTGCTTCGTTGACTTCAGCAACAATTGCTTTTTTGCCTTGAAGATTTAAAGCCATGGGTGTTACTCCTGGTTTAATGGGTTACCGTTTATCGGCTTCCCTGTTTTACTCTTCCCCATCAATAAAGATGGAGATGCTTTTTACGGCGAGAGCCAGAAGATTAGGAAAAATCTATCTGGGGATTCACACCGTCTACGTAGGTAATATTAAGGCCGAAGCCGCCTACGGTCTTGGACGGAAGCCCAATTTATCGCGTTGCCCAAAGGCGCTTCGAAATTATGGACTTCAACCCGAATTCTTTACTTTGCGATTAACTAAATTAATCAACAAAATGGCGCAAAATTATAGTACAAATTTCACGCCATGTAAACACTCAATTAAGCAACAACTGTGCTTAAAGTGCTTTGGTCAACAGAAACACCTGCGCCCATTGTTGTAGAGATAGTTACTTTCTTCAAGTAAACACCTTTAGCTTGAGAAGGTTTAGCCTTCTTAAGCGCAACAATTAGAGCTTCAAGGTTTTGTTGTAACTGCTCAGCAGTGAAATCAACCTTACCAATCGTAGTATGGATGATACCATTTTTGTCATTGCGGTAACGCACTTGACCTGCTTTCGCATTTTTAACTGCTTCTGCAACGTTAGGTGTTACAGTACCAGTTTTAGGGTTTGGCATTAGACCACGTGGGCCTAAGATTTGACCTAGTTGACCAACAACACGCATAGCGTCTGGTGATGCAACAACAACGTCAAAATTCATCTCGCCTTTCTTAACTAGTTCAGCAAGATCTTCCATGCCTACTAATTCAGCACCGGCTTCTTTTGCAGCTTCTGCATTAGCGCCTTGAGTGAATACAGCAACACGAACGTCACGACCAGTACCGTTAGGTAGTACAGTCGCACCACGAACGTTTTGATCAGATTTACGAGCATCGATACCAAGGTTAACAGCAACGTCAACACTTTCTACGAATTTAGCTGTCGCTAATTCTTTTAAAAGAGCAACTGCTTCGTTAATTTCGTAATCTTTAGTTACTTCCACTTTTTCGCGGATAGTACGCATACGTTTAGTTAATTTAGCCATTATCTTAGTCCTCTACGTTCAAGCCCATCGCACGCGCAGAACCTGCGATAGTGCGAACCGCAGCTTCTAAATCAGAAGCTGTAAGGTCTGGTTTCTTTGTCTCAACGATTTCTTCAAGTTGAGCACGAGTTACTGTGCCTACTTTTTCAGTGTTAGGACGGCCTGAACCAGATTTGATACCTGCAGCTTTCTTAAGTAAGTAAGCAGCCGGTGGCGTTTTCATGTCGAACGTAAATGAACGGTCGCCGTAAACAGAGATCACTACAGGAACTGGAGCGCCTTTTTCGATAGATTCTGTACGTGCGTTGAACGCTTTACAGAATTCCATGATGTTTACACCGTGTTGACCTAGTGCTGGACCTACTGGAGGACTAGGGTTAGCCATACCAGCAGCAACTTGTAGCTTGATTAGAGCTTCAACTTTCTTAGCCATTATAAATACCTCATTAGGTGGGTCTTAGCCTTGTGCGCGCGAGGACGCGTACTCTAGCGGCTTCCCAGTTTAAAAATTGGTTTCTCACTTTTTAGTAAACAGTTAAACAAACGTTTTCCCTGAATACAAAAAGGCCGCTGATTATAAGTTAATCAGCGGCCTTTTTCAAGCTTCGTGCCAAAAATTAAGAAACTTTTAACACAACGCTTTAAATCAATTACTTATCTTGTTCAACTTGACCAAACTCAAGTTCAACTGGCGTAGAACGACCAAAAATAAGTACCGATACTTTTACACGACTCTTTTCGTAGTCAACTTCTTCAACCACACCACTAAAGTCAGCAAATGGACCATCAGTAACACGAACCACTTCACCTGGTTCAAATAATGTTGCTGGTTTAGGCGCTTCAGCGTTTTCTTGTAGGCGATTAAGAATGCGATCAGCTTCTTTAGAACTAATTGGTGCAGGACGGTCTGATGTGCCACCAATAAAGCCCATAACACGTTCAGTGCTATTTACTAAGTGCCAGCTTGCATCGTTCATATCCATTTGTACTAATACGTAACCTGGGAAGAATTTACGCTCAGACTTACGCTTTTGACCAGCACGCATCTCAACTACTTCTTCAGTAGGAACTAATACTTCACCAAAGCTATCTTCTAGGCCTTTGATTTTAATGTGCTCTAATAATGTTTGAGCAACACGCTTCTCATAACCTGAGAAAGCTTGTACTACGTACCAACGTAGTTTCTTTTCGTTATTCTCATCCGACATGGGATCAGATCTCCAATCCAGTTAAAAAGCCTACAGCGCGGAATAAAATGCCATCTAATCCCCAAAGGATAAGTGCCATAATCACTGTTGCAACCATTACGATTAATGTCGTGTGCGTTGTTTCTTGACGCGTTGGCCAAATTACTTTGCGTACTTCAATACGCGCTTCTTTAGCAAAAGCAAGGAAGGTACGTCCCTTAAAAGTTTGCGAAGCAATAGCTAAACCCGCCGCTATTGCAACCACAACGCCAATAGCACGTAGTAATACAGACTGATCTGCAAACATATGATTACCAACGACTGCGCCTGCAAGTAGCGCAATTGCTACTAACCACTTTACTGACTCCATCCCACTTGATGGTGTTTCTATATTCGTGCTCATAATATTATTACCTTAACTACAGACACAACAACCCTGCACGTCGACAGGGTTAATCCATTAAAATCTAAACTTAAAAACAAGCTTACTCAAACCGATTTTTAGTTCTAGACTTTATTCACTTTGTAAAAATTGGCAGGGGCGGAGAGATTCGAACTCCCAACCGTCGGTTTTGGAGACCGCTGTTCTACCAATTGGAACTACGCCCCTGCAAAGTGGATGCCTATTATACTTACGCAATTCATTAACACAAGAGTAAAAAGATACCCATAACTTAAAATCTCATTGGCCACACTCAAAATCAAACTTAACATTAATAAAAAAGCAGTTTATGATTATTTCACTTTTAGGAATATTAATAGCACAAGGAAGCGGGTGCATTTACTTCATACACTTTACAAAATCGTGATTCTAAGCGTTTTATGCTTATTTCACAGTGCACTCGTCGCGCGCCCTATTCACTTAGATACATATTCTAGTGAACAGGGGTTATCGCAAAATTCGATTACTTGCAGTATCACTGACAAGCAAGGGTTTCACTGGTTTTCGACACAAGGCGGTCTTAATCGTTTTGATGGTTATGAGTTTAAGCGCTTTAAGTCTCACCCTACTGAGGCTAGCATTTCAGGAAACTGGGTCACCGATTGTCTGGCTGCCGATCAACATGCTATTTGGTTTTCTACCGCCAGTAATGGTTTAAATTTACTTGATACTCAAACCGGCCAATTTAAGGTTTTTAATACGCAAACGGAGTTGGCTATAACTGATAACCGCATTTGGTCATTGGCTTCAGATAGCCTAAATAATATTTGGTTAGGCCATGAGCATGGAAAGTTAACGCGTCTAAATATAGTTAAGAATGAAGTAGAGTCATTTAGCTATACTAGCCCCGAGCAAGCTAATACAGTCATACAAGATATTGTTATAGATACACAACAAAATGTCTGGTTAGCAACCAACGAAGGATTAATTAAGTTTAACCCAAAGCATAAAACCTTTAATCACATTGCAGGAAGTCATAAAAATTTATGGCGGCTGCAATTAAATGCACAAGGGCAGCTATTAATAGCAAGCAAACAAGGGCTTAGCCTATTTAACCCTAAAACAGAGGCTTTTGGGGAGTTTGCTCAGTTTGCAGGTGTATGGATCACCGATATCTTAGTTGACGACACCGATACCTTGTGGCTAACAAGTTATGGTAAAGGTTTATTTTACAAAACAGAGCAAAGTACATCTAAAAATAATTTTCAGCACATACCGCACAATAAGCAGCAACTAAATGGGCTTGCTAATGATTACCTATTGTCACTTTATCAAGATCGGTTCGGTATCATTTGGATTGGTACAGATGGCTATGGGTTACAACGTTATGATAAAAAGCAAAATCAATTTTCGCATCAACAGCACTTGAGCGATGATGACAATACCATTAGTCATAATTTTGTTCGCGCTCTACTCAAAGATACACAAGGCCAATTATGGGTTGGTACTCGTGACGGTTTAAACAAACAAACCGACACAGGTTTTAAGCACTATAAAGTTAACTCAAAATTACAAAGCGGCCTAACCAATAATAATGTCTTTAGCCTGCATGAAGATAACAAGCAGCGACTTTGGATTGGCACTTATGGCGGCGGATTACTGCAATACAATCCAACTGAAGATAATTTTATTGCCTATACAATGCAAAGCCATCAGCTTAGCAGCGATCGTGTTTATGCGATAACGAGCGATCCTAAAGGAAATTTATGGCTAGGTAGCAATCAAGGTTTAACACGCTTTAATCCCGACACCTTAGAGGTTCAACATTACAAGCACGACGACTCGACTAATAGTCTTGCTAACAATACCGTATTTACTCTGCTTTTTGATCAAAATACAAACGGATTATGGGTCGGGACGCGTGCAGGTTTAGATTATCTAAGCATAGAAGATGAATCATTTACTCATTACCCCGCCAATCAGGCATCGCAAACTGGTTTAAGCCATAATATGGTTACTTCTTTGCACCTACAAAATAACGATACTTTATGGGTGGGTACCTTTGGTGGTTTAAACCGCCTTGATAAAAAAACACAAAAAATCTCTTACATTACCGAACATGATGGATTACTAAACGATAATATTTTTGCCATTAAAGATGATAGTAAAGGCTACTTATGGCTAAGCAGTAACCAAGGACTAACTCGCTATAATCCTACGAATCAAGCTATGCAGCATTTTTTACCTCGTGACGGCGTGCAGCATAATTCGTTTATTTTAGGTGCCGCTTTTCAAGCAGCTGATGGCGAGCTATTTTTTGGCGGAATCAATGGCTTTAATCAGTTTTACCCTAGTAAACTGCAACTGAGTACTTCAGCACCAACCCCAGTATTAACTGAGCTATTAATTTACAACCAAGCAAGTGAAACAAAAAACTATCTAACAGATAAAAAACAGCCCGCAAAACTAATAAACCATACTAAAAAACTCTCTTTTCCAACCAGCCAAGGGGTCATTGGCTTTAAATATGCCGCCATTAATAACGCTTCATCGGCTAATCAATACCAGTATGCTTACAAGCTAAATGGTTTAGATAAGCAATTTATCTATACCGATGCAAGCCAACGACAAGTTAACTATTCACAGCTAAGTGCAGGTAACTATCAATTACAATTAAAAGTAAAAGATCAATACGGGCAATGGAGCAAAGTTCACACTATGCTAAAGCTGACAGTAACGCCTCCTTGGTGGCAAACGCAATTAGCCTTTGCGGCTTATTTTATAATAGTTTTGATTATTACATGGTTAATTTTAGCGTCACGCTATCGAGCTAAAACCGCAGAGCAACTCATTCAACAAGAAAGAAAGCTCAATCAACTAAAGACCCAATTTTTAGATAACATTAGTCATGAACTTAAAACGCCATTGAGCTTAATTTTAGCGCCAGTAGAAAACTTACAACAGCAACAACTTGGTGCTCAAGCACAACAACAAGTTTCTATAATTAAGCGCAACGGGCACCGCCTTCTTAATTTAATCAATGAGTTATTACAGTTAAGTCAGCGTCCAAGTTCGGCTACAGAGTATGTATCCGCTTATTCTTTAAGCCCTTTTGTAGCGCAAATAGTAGACGACTTTGCTATTTTGTTTGCCCAAAAAAATATTAATTTTTCCTTTAAAGACACGACGCAACAGCCTAGTTACATAAATTTAGAAACTAAACATACTTTATCTATTATTGATAATTTATTGACCAATGCACTTAAATACACCCCATCAGATGGAACCGTTAATCTAACGCTTTCTAACACAAACAATAATGTTGTTATAACGGTATCTGATACTGGTATTGGTATTGAAGAGCACCAGCAAGCGCTTATTTTTGAACGCTTTACTCGTATTGCAACACACAACCAAACAGGCAGTGGTATAGGTCTCGCTCTGGTTAAGCAGCTTGTAGATCAATACGACGGGCAAATTTCATTAGTTAGTAAAATAAACAAAGGAAGTTGTTTTACAGTCACGTTGCCATTGTGTGAATCAGATAACTTATTAACGGATAAACAACTAGCGTTCTCTCAAACTATGCTGGTAGAAAACAACAAAAAACTACTCATTGTTGAAGATAACGAGGAAATGCGTGAGTTACTGGTTTCATTATTTAGTGATAACTACACCTGCCTCACCGCTAATAATGGAGAAGAAGGGCTAGTGCTGTGCCAAACTCAAATGCCCGATATAGTGCTCAGTGACGTGATGATGCCAACGATGGATGGATATCAACTTCTCAGTGCCATTCGCTCAGATATCTCTATTAATCATATCCCTGTTTTATTACTCTCTGCCAAAGCAGACAGTCGCAGCCGAATAAAGGGGCTTGATTTGCTGGCCGATGACTACCTGTGTAAACCCTTTGAAGCATCATTATTAAAAAGTCGGGTTCATGGCTTATTAGGCATTCGTGATGCGTTAAATAAGCACCTAATAAAACAGTTATCAGCCCAAGCACATGCTGTGACCTTAGATGCACAAATAGAGCAGAATAAAGATTACACGTTTACAGAACGCTTAAAAACAATCTTGCGTGAAAATTACCAAAATGAACTGTTTAGCGTGGAAGAGTTTGCCAGTGCAATGTGTTTGAGCCCTCGTGCACTGCAATTAAAAATGAAAGCACTTTTTGACATTACACCCAGCGATTACATTCGCAATACCCGCTTAGAATATGCAGCAAAATTATTAACTGATAGCGACTTAACCATAGGTTTAGTTGCAGATAACACCGGCTTTAGTTCTCAAAGTTACTTTGCCCGTTGCTTCAAAGCCAAATATTCACTTACACCAAAACAATACAGAGAAGCACAAACATGTAAAAGTAATTAGCTTCGCGTGTGTACTCAAAGCTTTCGCCTGAGTACTATTTTTAAGATACTGATTTATTTAAATTAACCTTAATTAGCCATTGCTAAAAAAATAACTACAAATGTAATTAAGCAGATAAATTAAGGAAAATACTATGCTCTCATCAATACAAAAAACGCTACTAGCTACAGCATTAATAACCAGCTTAAGCGCATGCCAAAGCACCTCAACAAACGTTACTTCAAATCAAAACTCGCCTGACATTAATGAAGTAAGCAAACAGCAATACAATGGCCCTAAAGCACGTATCGCCGTGGCGCGTTTCACTGATAAGTCGAATAACTCTAGATGGTGGCGAAAAGAAATTGGTGAAGGTATGGCAGATCAACTTACCACCGCACTTGTTGGCACTAATCGCTTTATTGTATTGGAGCGCCAAGCACTAGACGCTGTACTTTCAGAGCAAGATTTAGCTGTATCAGGCAGAGTGAGTGCACAATCGGGTGCTGCGTATGGCGAAATTGAAGGCGCTGAGATTGTCGTCGTTGCAGCGGTTACTGAATTTGATGATGACAGTTCAGGGGCAAGTGTTGGTTCAGGCGGCTTTATTGGTGATGTGTTTAGTTCTGTTTCAGCTGGCTTTTCTGGATCGCACATGGCTATTGATTTACGCTTAATTGATACGCGCACTTCACGTATTCTGGCCGCTACTAGCGTTGAGGGTGGTAGCAAAGATTTTGATTTTACCAGCGCAGCGACTAATTTTGGTGGCGCACTCGTTGGAGGAAGCCTTAGTGGTTGGTCAGACACTCCAAAAGAAAAGGCACTACGAGAAGTAATAATTAAAGCCGTTGAATTTTTAGAAACTAAAATTCCAGATACCTACTATCGTTATAACCAAAACAACACGCTTGCAGCAGGCTATACAGCACCACCACCGCCAAAGGTAGCTAGTAAAAAAGCAGCACCTGCTGCTGTCGCTGTCGCTGTCGATGTGCCGAATCATAGAATGCCACATTATGAAAAAATGGATTTGGCTATGTCTCGTATGAACTTGGTTTGCTTAGGCTATTTAAAAAACCAACCTGATTATGAAGAATTTGAGACTGAAGACGTAAAATACGACCGTCAAACTGTATTAGCACTGCGCGAATATCAACAAGAAAAGAGCTTGAAAGTAACGGGCCTTGCCGATGAAACAACAAAGAAATCTTTAGATGACTCAAAATGTTTAGCAAAAACTCAACAGTCAGGGCTAGAAAGCTTAGGCAACATGTTTAAGTTTAACTAATCAGCACCTTTGAATTTTAATCAAACAATAAAAAAGCGGCTACTTTATAGCCGCTTTTAATCCACTCGTAATAACTCACCGCGATAAAAATCACACAGTAACCATATTTGTTCAAATTGATGGGTATTTGGAAAACATACTTTTTTGACTGCCGCTTCAAAGTCGCTCTTATGCCAAATAGTACTAGCGTTACGAATTAACAACCACGTACGCTTTGAATAATAACGCTTAGTCGCTTTTTGTTTTAATAAGCGCTCCAACGCTGATTGCAACCGGTGTTCGCTTGGTTGTTGCGCCATGTCGGCTAAATCACGCTGCATTTGTATCGACAGTGGCCGGCCTAACACGGCCATGGCTTCCGTTTCACTGGCGTATAAATGCGCCACTTCTATATCGAGCTGCTGATTTTCTTGATAACAGCTTACATCGGGTCTGTTCGGTTCATTGTGCCAAATATGGCGCATGTGAATTCCCGTTTGCTGCTCATAACATCGCAAAAACAACTTGGCCGCATCGTGCTCTAACTGTTGTTTTTCGGCATCACTGCTGCGCTTCATTCAACACCTTATAAACGTCATTTAACAGCGATGAAGCGCCAAACCTAAATGTATCTGGTGCTAAATAATCATGCCCCATAATCTCGGTTGCTAGTTGCAAATAAGCATTTGCATCTACTGCAGTCTTGACTCCACCAGCCGCCTTAAAACCAACTCGCTTTGATGACTTTTTGATGGCTTTAAGCATTATTTCAGTCGCTTCAAGCGTGGCATTCACCGCTACTTTTCCTGTACTGGTTTTTACAAAATCAGCTCCGCCTTGAATGGCAAGCTCGGTTGCTTGAGTAATAAATGCTGCTGTTTTTAGCTCGCCAGTTTCAATGATCACTTTGAGCTTAGCACGGCTGCCACATACCTTTTTACTTTCACTAACGTATTCAAGCACGGTATCGGCTTCACCTTTTAAAAGCGCTTTATAAGGAATAACTAGGTCAATTTCATCGGCCCCCCGCTCTATGGCTATCAGGGTTTCATTGAGTACTTCATTGAGTGGCGCATCACCAGAGGGAAAGTTAGTTACGGTGGCCACTTTTACATGGCTCAATAAGCGATTAGCAAGTGCTATTTTAGCGTCATCAACAAATTCACTAAACACACAAAGCGCAGCAGGCGTGCCTAGCTTAGGGTTTATACTGTTTACTAATGCGTTAATACTGGCTTGACTATCATCAGTGTTTAAACTGGTTAAGTCCATTAAGCTAACGGCTAGCGTGGCGTTTTGAGTATTGTTTGTCATTTTATGCCTATGAAATTGTGTGACCTTAAACTATATAAGAGCATCATAGCTTAAACTTGCTATAGCTCATAACCAAACACTATAAGCGCGTTTTTTATACTAAATGTCACTCTACCCCTTACTAAATACGATTTAGACCTAAAAAACATGATTGATATAACTTTTAAGAATATCAACTAAGATTTAATTATTTTTTACTTATCAATAGCCACTATATTCTGCTTCTCAGTTAAACACTTTATTATTTTTAGGGGCGTTATTCAGTGCAATATTTACCTATCTTTACCAAACTCGACAACAAACCCGTATTGGTTGTTGGCGGTGGAGAGGTTGCCTTGCGAAAATGCCGTGCGTTTTTAAAAGCACGCGCCGATGTAACGCTAGTTGCCCCTTGGTTTTGCGAAGAGTTAAAAGAACATGCGCATAATAATGAAGTAACATTAATAGATGCCTATTTTGAAGAGTCGCATCTTGATGGCAAAATTTTGATTATTGCCGCCACCGACAACGATGAAGTAAACAACACCGTATTTGAACTCGCCAATGCGCGTAATGTGTTTGTGAACGTGGTGGATGATCAACCTAAATGTACCTTTATTTTCCCCTCTATTGTTGATCGCAACCCAATTACCATTGCGATTTCAAGTGCAGGTACCGCGCCGGTTTTAGCAAGACGTTTACGTGAAAAGCTCGAAACACTTATTCCCCAGCATATCGGCCCACTCGCTAACTTGGTCGGTGGCTTTCGCCATAAAGTAAAGCAACGCTTTAAACATTTTGCTGATCGTCGCCAATTTTGGGAAGGCGTGTTTGATTCATCAGTAGTAAGCAAAGTCCAAACCGGTGATACCCATGGCGCTGAGCAACAACTAGAGCAAATGCTAGATGCCAAAGTTGAACCAGAAGGCGAAGTATACGTAGTCGGTGCAGGCCCAGGCGATCCAGAGCTACTCACACTAAAAGCGCTGCAACTAATGCAACAAGCCGATGTGGTGGTATATGATTACTTGGTATCCGATGAGATCATGGAATTAGTGCGTCGCGATGCCGATTTAATCTGTGTGGGTAAGCGCTTAGGCGATCACAGCGTAGCTCAAGAAGATACAAATAAGATGTTGGTTGATTTAGCACAACAAGGTAAAAAAGTGTGCCGAATTAAAGGGGGCGACCCATTTATTTATGGCCGTGGTGGCGAAGAAGTCCAAGTACTGGCAGCCAATAACGTAAATTACCAAATAGTGCCAGGTATAACGGCAGCCGCGGGATGTAGTGCCTACGCAGGTATTCCTTTAACGCATCGCGACCATGCTCAGGCTATTCAGTTTGTTACCGGACACTGCAAAAAAGAAGGACAAGAACTTAATTGGCAGTCGCTTGCACAAAAAAACCAAACACTGGCTATTTATATGGGGGTAATTAAATCGCCGCATATTCAAGCCGAGCTATTAAAACATGGGCGAGCAGCAACAACACCAGTGGCCATAATTGAAAACGGCACACGCAAAAATCAACGTGTTGTCACAGGACAGTTAGACCAATTAGCGCAGCTCATTGAGCAGCATCAAATTATTTCACCCGCTTTACTGATTATTGGTGAAGTAGCTTCGCTGCATCAAGAATTACACTGGTTTGGCGAAAAAGCACAGATCAGTAGCTTTGCTCAGCCGCTGACAGACGTAGCGTAGTTTAACAGATTTTAATTTAATCATTTTAGTAGGACGACCAACAATGGCTTTAACTCACCTTCAGCAACTTGAAGCTGAAAGTATCAAAATCATGCGCGAAGTCGCCGCTGAGTTTGAGAACCCAGTTATGCTTTACTCAATCGGTAAAGACTCATCGGTACTTTTGCACTTAGCTCGTAAAGCATTTTACCCTGCAAAAATTCCGTTTCCGTTATTACACGTAGACACCAACTGGAAGTTTCGTGAAATGATTGAGTTTCGCGACCGTTTAGCCAAAGAGTATGGCTTTGATTTAATCGTACACAAAAACCCTGAAGGCATCGAAATGGGTGTAGGCCCATTCACCCATGGTTCGGGTAAACATACCGATATCATGAAAACCCAAGGATTAAAGCAAGCGCTCAACAAGTACGGTTTTGATGCAGCATTTGGTGGCGCACGCCGTGATGAGGAAAAATCACGGGCTAAAGAGCGCGTGTATTCATTTCGTGATAAACACCATCGCTGGGATCCTAAAAACCAACGTCCTGAGCTTTGGAATACCTATAACAGCCAAGTGAATCCAGGTGAGAGTATTCGAGTATTCCCACTATCTAACTGGACTGAGCTAGATATTTGGCAATACATTTATCAAGAAAATATCGAAATGGTGCCACTGTACCTTGCTAAAGAGCGCCCTGTAGTAGAACGCGACGGTACCTTAATCATGGTAGATGACGATCGCATGCCGCTTAATGAAGGTGAAGTACCACAAATGAAGTCGGTTCGCTTTAGAACCTTAGGCTGTTATCCACTCACTGGCGCGGTTGAATCAACGGCAAGCAGCCTAACAGAAATTATTGAAGAAATGTTGCTATCGTCGTCATCTGAACGTGAAGGTCGGGTGATTGATCATGATTCAGCAGGCTCTATGGAGAAGAAAAAACGTGAGGGGTATTTCTAATGTCTAACCTAAATAACGATACATTTAACGAAGTAAAAGAAATTGGTATAGACGCTTACCTAGCACGTCAACAAGATAAAAGCTTATTACGTATGCTAACGTGTGGCAGTGTGGATGACGGTAAATCAACCCTAATTGGACGCCTACTGCACGATAGTCACCAAATTTATGAAGATCAGCTAGCTGCACTTCATAAAGATAACGAAAAAGTAGGTAATGCCGGTGAAGAACTTGATTTAGCATTGTTAGTTGATGGCCTACAAGCTGAGCGTGAGCAAGGCATAACAATTGACGTAGCGTACCGTTATTTCTCAACCGCTAAGCGTAAGTTTATTATTGCCGACACCCCTGGGCATGAGCAGTACACCCGTAACATGGTTACCGGTGCATCAACCAGTGATGTTGCCATTATTTTAGTGGATGCACGTTATGGCGTGCAGGTACAAACTAAGCGCCATAGCTTTATTTGTGACTCATTAGGCATCAAACAGTTTGTGGTTGCGGTTAACAAAATGGATATTGTTGATTTTGACGAAACCGTTTATGAAAAAATTAAAGCCGATTATTTAAAATTTGCCGAGCAACTTAACGTATCCAACATTAAGTTTGTGCCTATGTCGGCGCTTAAAGGCGATAATGTAGTAACTCGCTCTGCACACACTCCTTATTACACCGACAAACCATTGCTTGAGCTGTTAGAAGACTCTCCGGCAGCTGAAATCGACACTGGTTTTGAAGCGCGCCTTCCGGTGCAGTATGTGGTTCGCCCTAATTTAAACTTCCGTGGTTTTCAAGGCACGCTGACCTCAGGTAAATTACGCGTTGGCGATGAGATAAAAGTACTGCCTTCAGGTAAAACATCTAACATTAAAGAGATTGTGACTTTTGATGGCAACCTCGACACCGCCGAAGCAGGCCAAGCAATCACGGTTACTCTTAATACTGAAATAGATATTAGCCGAGGGGACGTTATTGTGCCTGCGAATTCGCAAGCGCAAGTAACCAACCAATTACAGGCTAAAATTGTGTGGATGCACGAATCGCCATTAGTACTAGGTAAAAGCTATAACCTAAAACTAGGCAGCAAAAACACCTCGGCTATGGTCACTAAAATAGACCACACTATTGATGTAAACACCCTAGAGCATGGCAGCGCAGATTCATTACAGTTAAACGAAATTGCGATTGTGACACTCGAGCTCACCGAGACTATTTTAGCGGATCAGTACAATCACAATCATGAAACTGGTTCGTTTATTCTTATTGACCGTTTATCAAACTTAACGGTTGCAGCAGGAATGATAGAACAGGTACTGCAAAGTGAAGAAAATGCGGGTAAATTTAGCGACTTTGAAGTTGAATTTAACGCCCTCGTACGCAAGCACTTCCCACATTGGCAAGCGCTTGATATTTCAAAGCTATAACGTTTAATGAACGCCTGTTAGGAACATTTAAAGCATGGTAGAACAGCTCATTTTAACAGGCATTATGTTGCTTTTAGTCGGGTGCCTATTTGGCACCCGTATTAACCCTGCGTGGTTATTTGTCAGTGCCATAGGCACCAGCTACCTAACTGGGCTCATTGACTTAGAAAACATGCTGGTTAATTATACTAACCCATCATTAATTACCTTAGTGTTATTAATTTTAGTGTCGATAGCGATAGAAAAAACCACGCTTATTCAACGCTTAGCTAAATCGTTATCCAGTGGCAGTTTAGTTAAATCAGTGACCAAGCTTGGGCTTTCTACAGCGTTTTTGTCTTCCTTTACTAACAATACTGCGGTGGTTGCCTCCTTAATTACCGCCATAAAAGATAACCCAAACCACTCCCCTTCAAAGCTGTTGCTACCCTTGTCGTACACCGCAATTTTAGGCGGTACTATTACACTCATCGGTACCTCTACTAACTTAATCGTAAATGGCTTTGCAGTAGATGCGGGGATGGCGCCATTAGGCTTTTTTGATTTTACCTTAGTGGGTTTAGGCGCACTCAGTGTGGGCTTAATCACTATTTTAGTGATGCTAAAATGCCTGCCCGACAACGGCAAAAATAGCCAAGAGGTGGTGCCTTTTTATTTAGAAGGGAAAGTACAAACCGGCTCTAAACTAATAAACCGCACCGTAGAAGAAAACGGTTTACGCGATTTAAAAGACTTGTTTTTGGCTGAAATTATTCGCGATGGCAATCGCATTTGCGCCGTGACCCCCCAACATATTATTCAACAAGACGACATACTGCTGTTTGTAGGCGATATAAAGTCGGTACCTTTGCTCACTCGCTTTGACGGCTTAAAAGTGGTGCACGACAAACACGAAAAAGACATAGAACACCTCGTTGAAGTTGTCGTTAGTCAGTCGTCTAAATTAATTGGCAAAACGGTAAAAGAAGCCCGCTTTAGAGAGCAATTTCATGCGGCCGTTATTGCTATTCGCCGTGGTCATGACCGCTTACAAGGCGGGCTTGGGCAAGTGCGCTTACAAGCGGGTGACTCATTAATCCTCGCCCCTGGTAAAAGCTTTTATGACTTAACTAACTTAAAGCGCGAATTTGTGTATATTTCAGGGCTTGATTTACAAACCCACCTCGGTGCAAAACAATCAAACATTGTATTGTTAAGTTTTGCAGGTGTGCTGGGGTTAAGTATTTTAGGTGCAGTACCGCTGGTTAAAGGCTTATTAGTGTTACTTATTGGGCTGATGCTGTGTGGCACGATTAAGCTGAGCGAAATAAAACGCCGCTTTCCTATTGAGTTACTTGCCGTAGTAGGCAGTGCCATAGGTTTAGCTAAGCTAATGATAGGCACCGGCCTTGCTGGGCAAATATCAGACGCCATGTTTGTAGTGCTTGGCGACTTTGGCCCTTATGGCGCGTTTATCGCAATCTTTTTAATGACGGTGTTATTTACCGAATTGATCACTAATAACGCCGCAGCGGCACTGTCGTTTCCGGTTGCCTACTCATTGGCTATTGGCTTTAACGTAGAACCTTTGCCGTTTATTATGGCGGTTGCATTTGGTGCCTCAGCCAGCTTTATTTCACCTTTTGGTTATCAAACTAACTTAATGGTTTATAGCGCGGGTAACTACCGACTAAAAGACTATGTAATGATGGGGCTACCCCTTTCTATTATTTATTCAATTACCGTACTAACTTTGATCCCGCTGGTATTTCCGTTTTAATGCCCGCGCTTATAGCATAAAGAGACACAGCAAATGGATAACAATATTGTTTGGCATAATTACGCCACCACTAAAGTACAGCGCAGCGAACAAAAAAAGCATAAGAGCGCTATTATATGGTTTACTGGTTTTTCTGGCTCAGGTAAAAGCACCGTTGCGAATGCTTTAGAAGCGGCACTCAATCAGCAAGGCGCGCACACGTACCTACTTGATGGCGACAATGTACGCCATGGTTTATGTAAAGATTTAGGCTTTAGCGATGCAGACCGCATTGAAAATATCCGCCGCGTAGGCGAAACCGCCAAGCTAATGGTTGACGCTGGTTTGTTAGTCCTTACTGCGTTTATATCTCCTTTTAAAGCTGAGCGCGACATGGTTCGTGAATTAGTAGATGAGGGTGAATTTATCGAAGTATTTATCGACACCCCTCTTGAGGTGTGCGAAAGCCGCGATCCAAAAGGCTTATATAAAAAGGCGCGCGCCGGTGAAATTAAACACTTTACTGGGATTGATTCAACTTACCAGCCGCCGGTTAATCCTGAAATAATTTTAGATACCAGTAAAAACACCCTAGACCAATCGGTAGCTCAACTGATAACGTATCTAAAACATCAGCATATACTATAGGCCCATGTAATGAACCAAACTGAACTGCTAGAAGAAACCCTTATTCTCGCCCGCAAAGCGGGAAGCGCGATTATGGGTATTTACAATAAAGACTTTAATGTTGAATACAAAGCCGATGAAAGCCCTGTAACCGACGCCGACTTAGCAGCTCATAAGATCATTAGTGCAGGACTAAAAGAGCTCACCCCCGATATTCCTGTGCTTAGTGAAGAAAGTGCCGATATTGGTTGGGATGTACGCCAAACATGGAAAAGCTACTGGCTGGTTGACCCAATCGATGGCACCAAAGAATTTATAAAAAAGAACGGCGAGTTTACTGTTAATATTGCCCTAATCGAAAATGGCAAACCGGTTTTAGCCGTGGTTGATGCCCCTGCACTGGGTGTATCTTATTTAGCCGCCGAAGCCATTGGTGCTTTTAAAGATAAAGGCGATGAGCGCATCGAGCTTAAAGTGACCACCAAGCCTAACAAAGGCCTTATTCGTGTTGTAGGTAGCCGCTCGCACCCTTCCCCTGATTTAGCTGAATTTGTAAAACGCTTTGATGAGGTTGAAATGGTGTCAAAAGGCAGCTCACTGAAACTGTGTTTAGTCGCCGAAGGCAGCGCCGACATATACCCGCGCTTAGGCCCAACTTGTGAATGGGATACCGGCGCAGGCCACGCCATCGCTGAAATAGCCGGTGCAAAAGTAACTATGCTCGATGGCAGCCCGCTTATTTATAACACCAAAGATGAGTATTTGAATCCATTTTTTGTGGTATCGGCTTTAGAAGAATAAAAGCTGGTTTAGCGAAAGTTGGGTTGAGCGAAGCAAAATCCAACAAGCATCTTAAATTACGGGCTACGGGCTTAGAGTCGCGGACAGCGGACAGCTCGATGACAATTTAAACACCGCAGGTTTAGTTGAGTGGAAGCCTTTTTTAGGAATGATGTTTATTAGGCTGTTCTATACTAATACCTGACAAGTGACATGATTATTCAGATTTCAGAAGTTGTAATACGCTATTTAAATTCTGTTGCTTTTCACTATTATTACAAACTAATTGCTCTAAGCGTTTAATAATGACTTCTCTTTCTCTAAGGCTAATCTTTTTAATATCAGTTTCAATACCGAACTTTGGTTTATGATTATCATGTTTCAATATATCGACCAATAAACATAGTGATTTTTCATCTGTTCGCTCTAAAAACAATCTTAGAATAAAATCATAATTAGTTTTATCGCCAGCATTTTTAATGCTGTAGGAGTTCAATGCTGACAGGATGAGTAGGTGTTCATCAAAGATTTCTCCATCTAACAACACACCACCCAAGTGATTGAAGTCAGCGCCAATTAAAATATTTTCAAGCGAGTTACAATTACTAATCAGTGAATTCAAAAATCTAAGTGAAAGGTCGGGATCTGATAAATTTGCAATTTTAGTAGCAACATCTTCAAAATTCTCTTTTTTAATAATCTGTAAGGTTAGCCGACTGAAGATACTTTCAAATAAGTACCCATGAGTAAAATATTCTTCCCTGAGAACTTTTATGATCAGTTCAAACAGCCTTTCGGATGTAGCTTCACGACAAATAGGATTCTTCACCGTAAAAATAATATACTCAAATCGCCATACTATCTGCTGAAACTTTAAGTCATGGCATAAGTCATCTACTAACTTATACAAATCATCTGGCACTATGAAACGCCTAAATACTTCTTGTTCTCGAAGCTCTCCATCTAAGATATCTTCTTTTACAATCCGCTTCAGATAACAAATGTTCGGATCATTACAACTTAATAATTGAGTAGCTCTGTAATACTTATTAAAAATCAACTCAGGCTTTGTTGTAGCCGCTTTCTTATCAAAGTTATCAGCGATCCTGTTTAGCGCTTCCACTTTTTGATCATCATTATTCTGCGGTGACTTTTCAATTTTATTTGGTTCGCTTTTTTCTTGCTCGATAAGGCCTAGAAGAACTTTATAAAAATCAAAATATATTTTATCTTGCTCGTCTACTAAATCATGAATAATACGGGCTACATTCTTCGAACCATCTTTGATCAAAGAGTCATAGTGCCTTTCAAGTGAAGAAAAAGATGCGGGCCTAACTTCCCTTAAAGCACAGGCCATCAATAAAGAGAGTAAGCTAACTTCACCCATTAAGCGTTCAGAATTCCAAGCTTGATCAACTCGCCGTAATATTTTTTTAAGCTGCCTAATTGAAACTATTACTGCTTGTAGAGCATTAACTTCCTTAATAAATAAGGTATTTCTCTTTTTCAAAGCCTCTATAAACTCCGAACGACTGCGAAAAACATGAGATGAAAAGCTATCTTCTATTCTACTAGGGTTCAGCGCCACTTCAGGCATGGTATTAGATAAAATAATAACTTTATTATGATGCAATGCCTCTTTAAGACTTTCTTGAATAAAGGAATTTATTACCGCTGACAAGTCGGCTAGGAGAATATCCTCTCTATAATCAGTCGCTTTTGATATCACTTCAGCAGCAACTTCATTCTCATTCCCCATAGCGACGATGAAATTGATATGACTCAAATTTCGATTTTTCAATCTATCAAGCAACGCAGCTATATCATTTAGGCGCTTTTCGTTTTCATCACCCGTACCACGATCGACATCTTGTACGGTGATCAGTAATTTGTGGTTGGTAACTTCAAGAACATCATTAAGCTTTTGAAAGCTTTGCTCAATATCAATTGGGCCCGCGAGTAGTGTGGAGGCAAATTGAAATAGACCGCCTCCTGACTTTAGCGCTTCGGTATAATGCTTAGGTAGCGCACGAAAGGCGCACATGTCTAAGTGCTGGCTGATATCGTCGATAATATGGCTAAGTACAACATGTGCAACACTGCCACTTGCTGCACCCCAGGTTGAAATATCACTGTGTATCCAGTCACCACCTTGCTTAGGGCTGTTTGCTAGCTCACTTGCAATACTGTCAACTATACTACTTTTTCCGCATCCAAATGGCCCACATAATGCAATGTGTTGTGCTCCCCTTTTCTCATATCCTTCTTTATCGCCGCCTGCTCGCAGCCGCTCAGTAATGCGTGCGGCATAAACCTGCAAGTCAGGCTCTAATTGTTCTATGTTTTTAATAGTGGAATCGTCTTTAAACCATTCTCGAAAACCTTTTAAGCTCTCAAGTGTTAATTCAGCTTCTTGTTTTGATTCGACTTTCGACTCTGCGCTAAATGCTTTTAACTGCTCACATAATAAATATACCGACATAGCCAAATAAGCAACTGCTATACAAAAGAACACCCAGAATGCTTGCTCTGTTTCAACTAAGCATATTGCAGAAAATAAATAAAATGCTGATACCACGCACAGTGCAACTGAAAATATCGGTTTTTCTGTATACAGTTTAGTTTGATAGATAATAGTCGCTGCAGCAGCTAAAAAACTCAGTGACAGAAACTTGAAACTTACAAATGCATAAGCTGTCAGTTGTTCTTCTATTTTATTGTTAGTTACATACACATAACCAACAATGAAAAATAATCCAAACAATACACTCATTGTCACGGGCGGATATCGCCAATTGAAACCAATACTTCGTTTTGGGTGAGAAATGTAGAACTTATCCAGCAGTAGCTTTATGCCAATACCGGCTAAAAATGCAAAACTATAATGCAGTGCAGGGTTGGTATATAAAATACTACTCAAATTGGTATAGGTTGTTTGCACAAAAGCGACTTTGCTTAAAAATATAACGAGAGTGGTAGCCGTTATTGCACACAATAAAAGAGATAGCCAACGCTGGAATGGAATAAGAAGAGACTGCGACAATTTAATATCCTTATCAATAAAGTAACACTCATTAGTGTACAGTAAACACCCAAAAGCAAACACTCTATAGGAGGAAATAATAAACACGGTGCTGAAACGAGTAAAAAGCATTTATGAGTATGTCCCGCCTTTCACACCAACCATGATTATTATTCACGCATTTCGCGGCATATTCCCGCGCTAATTGCTTGCCTTTTAAACACTGTTTCATATTCGTGACAGTCAGTAACTAATACGCTACAACAAATTTATATCCAAGACATAAAAACACATGAAATGAGTGCCTAAAAACTATATTCTTCGGCGCAATTATTATGATAAATAATGGATACACACACATGACAACATCTCAAGGTGCAACGCTTTCAAATGCACCAGCACAAGACGCACACACGTCTAAATCAAAATGGAATCTGCATGATACGCAGTGGACACTTAGTCTTTTTGGCACCGCAGTAGGTGCTGGTATTTTATTTTTACCGATTAATATTGGTATTGGTGGTTTTTGGCCGCTGATTATTATGGCGTGTTTAGCCTTTCCGATGACCTTTTTAGCCCACCGTGGCTTGGCGCGTTTTGTATTATCGTCAAAAAATAAAGAGGCTGATTTTACCGATGTGGTAGAAGAGCACTTTGGCGTAAATGCGGGTCGACTGATCTCCTTGTTATACTTTTTATCAATTTTTCCTATTTTGCTTATTTACGGTGTGGGTTTAACCAATACGGTAGACAGCTTTATGGTCAATCAGCTAGGGATGGAGTCGCCGTCACGCGTTGCGTTATCGGGTATCTTAGTTGCGCTGATGATTGGCTTAATGATGGGCGGTGAGCGCTTAATGCTGCGCGCCTTTGCTATTTTAGTGTATCCGTTAGTGGGTATATTATTCTTTTTATCGCTGTATTTAATCCCAAGCTGGCAAATGCCGGATACAAGTTTGCCTGAGCTAGGCAGCTTTAGTAAAACACTTTGGTTATCAATTCCTATTATTGTATTTTCGTTTAGCCATGCAGCGGCTATTTCAAGCTTTGTTAATAAACAACGCAGCCACTACGGTGAACTAGCAACGTCTAAGTCAGAAGCGATTCTAAAACGTACTAGCTTATTATTAATCACCTTTGTTTTGTTATTTGTGTTCTCATGTGTGCTATCACTTACCGGTGAACAAATGGCAGAAGCCAAAGCGGCAAACGTTTCTGTTTTGTCTTACTTAGCTAATATTACAGAAAACTCATTCATTGCAACGCTGGGACCTTTGGTTGCCTTTATTGCTATTATGTCGTCGTTTTTAGGTCACTTTTTAGGGGCGCGCGAAAGCTTTACCGGATTAGTAACTAAACACTCAAGCATGAGCCCTAAAGTGGCTGACAAAGTGGGTGCGGTACTGATGTTTTTTGCTATTTGGTTCTGCGCGGTTAAAAACCCAAGCATACTAGATATGATGGATCAGTTATCGGGCCCAATCATTGCGATGATTTTATTCATTATGCCAATGATTGCGGTTTACAAAGTACCTAGCTTACAAAAATACCGTAACCGTTTAAGTACCTTATTTGTACTGGCGGTCGGTTCGTTAGCCGTTTGTGCGTTACTGTACAGCATGCTTAGCTAAACGTTTTGACTCTAAAAAGCCCAGTATTTTGCTGGGCTTTTTTGTGCCTGCGGTTTATCGCAAATGATTTTTTTATCGTATTGCTTGTGAGATGTTAGCTTATATATTCGCCTAAAAATAAGCCAACTATGCAAAACAATAAATGCGTTTTTTTATTAGCCTTTATACTCATACTTCTTAGCCCTGTAATTAAAGCCGCTGAGTCCCCGACTATTTTATCAATGAAAGACAGGGCCGCGTTTATCGATAGCATTACCGAAAAACGCATCAATACGTTATTACCCACATTAATGCAGCAACACAATATAGATATGTGGCTAATGATAAGCCGCGAATATAATGAAGATCCGATATTAAAAACCATGCTGCCAGCAACGTGGTTGTCGGCAAGACGCACCACCATTTTAGTGCTAGCACGCAATGCCTCAGGGGCTGTAGATGCTTTTGCTATTGCGTCTTATAAAATAGGGAATGTGTTTAAAAAGGCATGGGACAAGAAAGCCCAGCCCAATCAGTGGCTTGCTCTTAATGAGCTTATTGAGCAATACCAACCGCGAAATATTGCTCTCAATACATCTACAGACTGGGCACACGCTGATGGCTTAGTGCATGGCGATTACACCACTTTAATGGCCAACTTACCTGCGACATATAAAAATAAAATAACCTCAGCCGAGCCGCTGGCTGTTGCATGGTTAGAGCAACGCATTCCAGAAGAAGTGGACATGTACAAACACATTGTTGCTATTGCTCATTCTATTATTGCTGAGGGCTTTTCAAATAAAGTAATTACGGTGGGCAAAACAACCAGCGACGACTTAGTATGGTGGTTTAGAGAGCGCGTAAGGGAGCTTAAACTGCAAACGTGGTTTCACCCAAGTATTGCAATACAACGCGCCGACAGTAAATCGTTCGACCACGAAGACAGTTTTACCAATGGCTATGCCGACAATGTTATTCAAGCTGGCGATTTACTGCATGTTGATTTTGGTATTACGTATTTACGCCTAAATACCGACACTCAACAACATGCGTATGTTTTAAAACCAGGCGAGACAAAAGCCCCAGATTACCTTGTTGATGCGTTAAAAAAGGGTAATAAGCTACAGGACATTTTTACGGCTGAATTTACAGCTGGTAAAACGGGTAATCAGGTATTAAAAGCCGCCCGCGAAAAAGCCATTGCACAAGGTTTAAAACCCACTATTTATACGCACCCGCTTGGCTATCATGGCCATGCAGCTGGCACGACATTAGGCATGTGGGATTCACAGCAAGGTGTGCCGGGTGATGGCGATTACCCACTGCATTTAAATACCGCTTATTCTATTGAGCTTAACAATGCGGTGTTTATAAAGCCGTGGAATAAAGAAATAAGAATAATGCTAGAAGAAGACGCCCTGTTTGATAAAACCGGTGTGTGGTATCTAAATGGCCGACAAACCGAGTTGTTACTCGTTAAGTAGCATTAAACAACACATACAAAAATGGCGCTCAGTGAGCGCCATTTTTTATTTAATGCGTTGCTATTATTCTGTATCTGGCAGATTACGACCATAGAATATTTCTTGCATTTCACGTGTTAGTTTTGAGCGAATCTCTTCTTCTTCGTCATCTGACAAATCATCAGTAGATAAACCAAATAAATACGTATTTAAATCGGTTTCTTTTAACATCATTTTGGTATGAAACAGGTTTTCTTGATACACGTTCACGTCCATCATTTGGTACGCTTCTTTAGTATCTTCTGTCATGAAGTTTTGAATCGAGTTAATTGCATGGTCAATGTAATGTTTAACGCCGTTAATATCACGGGTAAAGCCACGTACACGGTAGTCAATTGTAACCACATCAGACTCAAGGCTATGGATTAAGAAGTTTAACGCTTTAAGTGGCGAAATAATGCCACAGGTTGATACTTCAATATCAGCACGGAAAGTACAAATACCATCATCAGGGTGTGCTTCAGGGTACGTGTGAACACAAATGTGGCTTTTATCAAGGTGTGCAACCACTGAGTCAGGTAACGGCCCTGGTGCTTCGTCAGCATCATAATTTTGCTGCTCTTCTACCGGCTCTTCTGAAACCAAAATAGTTACGCTGGCACCTTGTGGCTCGTAATCTTGACGTGCAATATTTAAAATATTGGCACCAATAATATCAACCACATCACCTAAAATGTCGGTTAGTCTATCTGCACTATACTGCTCATCGATATATTCTATATATTCTTTACGTTGTTGCTCTGTTTTTGCATAGCAAATATCGTAAATACTAAAGCTTAGGCTTTTAGTTAAATTATTAAAGCCATGAAGTTTAAGTTTATCGAAGGGTTTGTTCATATAAACCAACCTATAAATTAGTGAAATCTGCACCTGCAGAATGAAAAGTTCGCGGATTTTATACGAATTTTACTCACGGAAAAAGCGTTATTTTCCCTGATCTTGAACAACTTCATGGCTGTGGGTAATTTCTACTGTTTTATCAAGCATTAATGCAACTGAACAATACTTTTCTGCCGAAAGCGAAACCGCTCTTTCTAGGTGCTTTTCAGACACATTATTACCAGTTACAACAAAGTGTAAATTAATTTTGGTGAACACGCGCGGGGCTGTTTCTGCTCGTTCAGCGGTTAACTGCACATCTACTGATGAGAACTCTTGCTTAGTTTTTTTTAAAATACTCACCACATCAACCGATGAACAACCACCAACCGACATCAATACCATTTCCATTGGGCTAGGTGCTGCTCCGTCACTGCCCGCATCAAACACGACATTATGATTGCTGTTAGAGCGACCGATGTAAGTATTACCTTCAACCCATTTTACATTTGCTTGCATTGTTTTATCTCAATAATTTATATTCATTACACGCAGACACTCACGCGCATTTAAAATTAAATAGCGAATAAAGCGTGGTTTTAAAGGGGGAAATATTAACTAATAGCGTTATCAAATAAGTTTTTGACTAGCCCAGCAAACTCATCAATAAAAGCATGCTGTTCGACTGTGACGGTGTGAGAAGTCACACTGCTGAGTACTTCTTGTAAGTCGTAAACAATGCCATCAACTTCGCGTACAATTTGACTACGCTGCTCTGTAGATAGATCGGGGTGTTGTTGACAAATGCGTATGACATTTTCGGCAATTACATCTTCAATTAACTCAATAACCGTTGGTGCACCTGGCTTTATTTCACCTGGTTTTTCAAACAACGCTAAGTTCTGAGTTAGGTACATTATTAAGTCATCGTACCCTTGCCTGTTTAAAACCATTGTCTACTTACCTCAAAAATACTGGTTGCTTAATTTAAGCAGAAAGCACTGATAATTGCTAGCTTTGTGAGATTGCAGTATAAAAAAAGCAGCCGAAGCTGCTTTTTTAGTGATTTATTACTAGTTTAAAAATCAGTTAATCGATTTTTAAACCTGGGCTTAGTGTTGCTGGCATGGTTACTTTTTCAAGTTCCACAGACGCAACAGGGTATGCACAGTAGTCAGCGGCATAATAAGCGCTTGCTCTGTGGTTACCTGAGGCACCAATACCGCCAAACGGCGCTGCACTTGATGCACCGGTAATAGGACGGTTCCAGTTAACAATCCCCGCACGGATACGACGTAAGAAATGATCGTAATCGGCTTGGTTATCACTTAGTAGGCCTGCTGATAAACCAAAGCTCGTGTCGTTTGCTTTATCAATTGCTTGGTCAAAGTCATCAAAACGGAATACTTTTAGAAGCGGACCAAAATGCTCTTCATCTGGGAAATCATTGATATTTGTACACTCAATAATACCCGGTGTAACAAAACCAGTGTTTGCTGTGTGCTCAAGTTCAACCAGCACTTCGCCACCCATGGCCTTTAACTCATCTTGTGCTTTAACCATTCCAGCGGCAGCGGCCGTTGAAATCATAGAGCCCATAAATGGTTGGTCAGCATCGTCGTAATTACCAACTTTGATTGCTTTAGTGGCTGTAATTAGGCGCGCTAAAATTTCATCGCCTTTAGCACCTGTTGGTAAAAACAATTTACGAGCACACGTACAGCGTTGGCCGCTTGAGATAAACGCAGATTGCACAATATCGTGCACAACAGCAAGCGTATCTTCTGCATCTTTAACGATTAGCGGATTATTACCACCCATTTCAAGCGCTAAAATCTTACCTGGTTGACCTGCGAACTGTTCATGTAAAATATGACCCGTACGAGAAGAACCTGTAAAGAATAAACCATCAATGCCTTTGTGTGACGCCAATGCTTTACCTGTTTCAACCTCACCTTGTACAAGGTTAATAACCCCTGCTGGTAAACCGGCTTTTTCCCATAGTTTAAGGGTTAGCTCAGCCACCATAGGTGTTAGTTCAGAGGGTTTAAATACCACGGTATTACCAGCTAAAAGTGCAGGTACAATGTGGCCATTTGGTAAATGCCCAGGGAAGTTATAAGGACCAAATACAGCAACAACACCGTGTGGCTTATGGCGGATCATCGCACGGCCTTGCGGCATCGCGTTTTCAACGTCGCCGGTACGCTCTAAAAATGCTTTTTCAGCAATGGCAATTTTTCCGACCATGGCACCCGCTTCAGTACGCGTTTCCCAAAGTGGCTTACCTGTTTCTTGAGCTATTGCCACAGCCAACTCTTCGCTATGCTCTTTTAACGTTGCAGCAAAGGTTTTTACAATTTCTAAGCGCTGCGCAAAGCTTTTATCAGCCCAGCTATAAAATGCTTCACGCGCAGAGGCTACGGCGCTATCTACTTGCTCAGCGCTAGCAGCTGATGCCTGCCAAATAACATCGTTATTTGCAGGGTTAACTGAGTTAAATTCTGTGCCTTGGCCTGGTGACCATTGACCATTAATAAATTGTGCAGGATGAGTCATATACTTTCTCCTAAATTAAACTGGGGTAGCCGTAACAAAATCGCCCGATTTCAAATGTAATGCATCAGCAAGTTCTTGCGTAAGTACTAGGCTGTTTGATCGCTCGTCAAATGCCATTGGCGCTACTGTTGCTCTAAAGTCTTCAAGTTTGTCATTGGCTAACAACACCATGGTATCGCCTGTCATTTCGCCAATTTCAACGCTAAAGTTTTGTGCATTGCGAATTGTCGCAATGTTATCTACTTTTGCTTCAACGGTTGGGCCCGCATCAAAAATGTCAACGTAACCATTAAAAGTAAAACCTTCACTTTTTAATAGTTGAATTGCAGGGCGCGTATTGTCATGCACTTGACCTATAACCGCTTGCGCGTCTTTACTCAATAAGTTGACGTAAATTGGGTATTTAGGCATAAGCTCAGCAATAAATACTTTTTGCCCTATTCCCGTCAGATAATCTGCCGTTGGGAAGTCCATAGAGAAAAAGTGCTCTTCAAGCCACTGCCAAAATGGGCTACTACCGTTTTCGTCAGATACACCGCGCATTTCTGCAATAACGGTTTGTGCAAAGCGTTGTTGATGCTGTTTTATAAACATAAAACGTGCTTTTGAAAGCAGCTTACCGTTACAATTTTTACGATAGCCGTTTTTTAAAAACAGTGTGCACAGCTCTGTCGCCCCAGTGTAGTCATTACAAAGGGTGAGAATATCTACCGCTTTATACACATCTAGCGTGCGCGAAGAGTGAATCACTTTACTCAAATGATAATGATAAAATGCGTCATCTAAGCCAACTGCGGCTTCAATACCTGAAGTACCGACTACTTCACCAGTTTCAGTATCTTCAAGAACAAATAAGTAACCCTCATCACCTGGTTGTGATGTCGTTTTTGTAAATGAGTTAACTGAATGCACTATCTTCTTTTGTAATAACTCTTCATTATTAGGCAAAGAAGTAAAGCCATGTCCCGACTCGTCGGCGATGGTTACTAAAGCTGCATAATCACTTTTTTGGATTGGGCGAAGGATCATCATGAATCCGCTTACTCCCTTATATATAACGGTAAATAGGAACTGCAAGGCAAACTACGTTTGCCCCTAAAGAAGTTGAATTAGCAATTACGCATTTACAACGTGGGCTACTGCTTTTTCAAAGCGTGCCATACCTTCGCGAATATCCGCTTCTGGTATTACTAAAGAAGGTGTGAAACGAACCACATCAGCACCAGCAACCAATGACATTAAGCCATGCTCAGTTCCGGCAACTAAAAACTCTTTTGCACGGCCTTTGTATTGCTCGTTTACCACAGCACCAATTAATAAACCTTGGCCACGAATTTCACTAAATACGTTGTACTTGTCGTTAATGGCATTTAATAGCTCAGTAAATAACGCCGACTTTGCTTTAACGCCCGCTAAAACTTCTGGGTTATTTACAGTATCAAATGCGGCTTCTGCAACTGCACACGCTAATGGGTTACCACCGTAAGTAGAACCATGTGTACCCACTTTAAGATGCTGTGCAATCTCAGTGGTTGTTAGCATAGCGCCAATTGGGAAACCGCCACCGAGAGCTTTTGCTGAGGTTAAAATATCAGGCACTACGTTTAAACCTTGGTATGCGTATAGCTCACCTGTACGGCCAACACCTGATTGTACTTCATCAAAAATAAGCAGTGCGTTGTGTTTAGTACATAAATCGCGAACGCCCTGTGCAAATTCGTCAGTTGGCGAAATGATACCGCCTTCACCTTGAATTGGCTCCATCATTACCGCACAGGTGTTATCGCTGATCAGTGCTTCAAATGCGGCAAGGTCATTGTAATCACAATGAACAATGTCGCCTGGCTTAGGACCAAACCCATCTGAATAGGCTGCTTGACCGCCTACAGTAACGGTGAAGAATGTACGGCCATGGAAACCTTTATTAAAGGCGATGATTTGCGATTTTTCTGCGCCAAATTTATCAAGCGCAAAACGACGCGCTAACTTAAGTGCCGCTTCGTTTGCTTCTGCGCCTGAGTTTGCAAAGTAAACTTTTTCAGCAAAGGTCGCATCAACCATTTTTTTAGCTAGGCGAAGTGCCGGCTCGTTGGTCATTACATTTGATAAATGCCAAATTTTTTCGCCTTGCTCTTTTAATGCGCCCACTAATGCAGGATGGCAATGGCCAAGACAGTTAACGGCAATACCACCAGCAAAGTCGATAAACTCTCGTCCTTGTTGATCCCATACACGAGAGCCTTCGCCTCGAACAGGAATTACGCTTGAAGGTGCGTAGTTAGGAACCATTACGTGATCAAATAATTCGCGATTGACTGTCATTTTATTTCCTCTTAATTGTGTGCATCACAAAGCAGTAGAATAGGGGTGTGATTATTGTTAATAACCAAATGTGCCGGCAAAAATTAATAACTGTATATTTGCCTGAAACTACGTTGTGGTTCAATTTTCAGGCGCTCATTATTTCAGAAATTTAGGGGGATGTCTCTTCAAAAACTTTCATGTACCCCTTTAAAATAAAGGGCTTAAGATATTATTTCATAGATAGTGAATAACTATTTGAGAGCTAATTATGATGTGCATTTACCTTAGTGAGCGCCTCTACAACGAAAAAAGCATGGCGCTTATAAATCAACTGCATATGAATAAGTAGAATTAAAGTGAATGAATAGTCGCAAAAAAATTAACAGATTTAATCAATTTGAAGTGCCAAATTAGTAAAATTACCTGTTTTTAGGGTATCTAACTCTTTTTTAGTAAACTGATAATAGCTAAACCAGCTTTGTAATTCATCGTCTTCAATCAGCTGGTGCTCTTTTAAATTTAAATATTGAGAATAACAGCGAGCCTTTAAAATCACTTGCGATAATGGCAATAAACTATCGCCCTTTTCAACCCCATTCACTAACTGCTGCATAACACTGTTAAAGGGCAAATATTTGAACGACATGGTTTCTATGACCTTGGCGCTGACAAGCAGTGATTTTTCGTGTAGCAGTGTTGTTAAAAATAACGGATCTGGTTTTAACTCTAATAGCGCGGTGTGTAGGTTTTTATCACCTTCTTCACGAGCACGCAGTACTTTGCGCTGCCATACCTGATCAAACACTTTTAGGTATAAGCGCACTAAAGCAATTTGCCCTACATTCAGTAACATGCCCAATGTAAACGCATGCATTGGGTTTACCCCGTTAAGCTGGGCAAGCGTTTGCGCTGCAATGGCACACGACATGGTGTTGTCTTTTAACCTGCGCTTTAATAACGTGAATGGTTCTGTGCTATGTGGCATCCAATGACGCACAGCAAAGGTAGGCACTACCAGCTGTAAATTATCTAACCCTACATAACGCAATGCTAATGCAGGCGAGTCTACTTTTACTGAGGTGGTTTTACTGCGCTGCTTACGATAAAAGGGTAAATTAACTAAGGTAACCAGCTCTCGCCCCAACCAACTTAAATCGTTAATTAGCGGCTCTAAACGGCCAACCGAGGCGGCGCGAGTAGCCAGTATATCGAGTATGGCGCACACGTTATCTTCTATGCCAATGGTGTCTTTAATCACAAAATCGATGTCTTCAAGACGTTTAGCAATCACGCTTTCAATAACGGTATGGAGTTTTTGACTGGTTTTAGCCTGTAACTTTTGATGTGAAGAGCTTTTTTGTTGGCGCTTTTGCTGCGCAGCTACTTCTACTTCTAATAAGGTGCGTTTTTTAACGGGTTTGCCGTCATTAAGATCTAAGGTATGAATAAAACCAATTTGCTGATTGGCAAAACTATGACCCAGTAGCAAATCATGCGCTCGTTGGTTTAGCACATTAACAATACGCTGTTGCTGCAATATGTCAGTCATAAGCTCTATCTTAGGGCAAAAAGTAAATAGCTTGCAGGTATAAGCCTAGAAGCGCGTTAAAAAGTTATCAAGTAAAGCTAAGCCCTGCTCGGTCAAAATCGCTTCAGGGTGAAATTGCACACCTTCAAGTGCGAGCTCGTTATGTAATAATCCCATAATTTCATCACGCTGCCCAGCGATGCTTTGAGTCCATGCTGTTACTTCTAACTCCTTTGGCAATGAGTGCGCTTCAACAATTAATGAATGGTAGCGGCACACCGTAAGTGGATTAGGTAGGCCCTTAAACATGCCTTGGTGCTGATGATAAATAGGCGATGTTTTTCCATGCATAACCTGTTTAGCTCGCACTACTTTACCACCTAGCACTTGAGCAATGGTTTGGTGCCCCAAACAAATACCTAATATAGGATAAACTCCTTTAAACTGCTCTACCACAGATAACGACACTCCCGCTTCAGTCGGGTTTTTAGGCCCTGGAGAAATCACAATATGATCTGGGTTTAACTGTTTGATCTCACTCAGCGTTATTTGGTCGTTACGTTTTACCAACACGTCTTGATCTAAGCGCTGAAAATACTGTACCAAGTTATAGGTGAACGAGTCGTAGTTATCGATCATTAAAAGCATGTAATAAAGTACTCAAAGTAATTAGGGCCTGTCGCAGGCATATTCTAACTGAAGCCTTTGCAGGTGTCAGTGTTTTGCAGCCCAGCAAACATAAATAGACACACTAACAACCAACAACGGTTGATTTATTTTAGATCAGCCCAAGCTCTGTTGTATGGGGACACCCCAAGTCACTGATCATTTTTATATAACGTGACGTGCATTATGCAACAGCCATTTAAGGAGTAACCTATGTTAGGCGAAGACCATTCATTAACGAAAGATTTTCCTGATTACACGCAAACTATTGCAAAACTTAATGCAAACGATGAAAACTTTGCAACCAAAGCAAAGCAATATAATGAAATCGATAAAGAAATTCGAGTGCTTGAGCTACAAGACTCACCCATAGATGACGAAGCCATGCAGCAGTTAAAACACGACCGAATGGTATTAAAAGATTGGCTACATCAACAATTAACGGATGCTAATTAATTGTTGTTATTTGGCGCCTATTAAATTGTAGGCGCCAGAATTGAGTGTTCACCTCCCTCTCCTACCTTTCGCTCATCTATAATTTTAACCATTATGGTGCAAAAGCATTGCTATTCGTTTAGCTTAAAGACAAGCTGTCTTTATCTAAATTAAACAACACTATTTTTTATGTCTAAATACATACTCTCGATTGACCAAGGAACGACAAGCTCTCGAGCTATTTTATACACTAAAGATGCCGAGGTTTTTGACACGGCTCAACAAACCTTCCCTCAACACTTTGTGAAAAATGGTTGGGTTGAACATGACCCTGTAGATATTTGGCAAACCGTATTAAGCAGCGTTAAAAACGTATTATCGCAGCAACAAGTCACTGCCGCCGACATTATTGCCATTGGCATTGCTAACCAACGAGAAACCACCTTAGTGTGGAATAAAAAAACCGGGCAACCTATCTACAATGCGATTGTGTGGCAAGACCGACGTACCAGTGAATATTGCGATAATTTACGTCATGCTGGGCATACACAAATGGTGAATGATAAAACCGGTTTAGTGCTCGATCCTTACTTTTCTGCAACCAAAATTCGTTGGATTTTAGATAACGTCAAAGGCGCTAAAGAGCAAGCACACGCAGGTGAACTAGCATTTGGTACGATAGATACCTACTTGCTATGGCAACTCACTAACGGTAAAGCTCACAAAACCGATGCTACCAATGCCTCTCGTACATTACTGTTTAACATTCATCAGCAATGCTGGGATGAAGAGTTACTGGCTTTATTTAATATTCCAGCGTCGATGCTACCTGAGGTAATGGACTCAGCGGCTGACTTTGGGGTGACTGCAAGCGAGCTATTTGGTGGTGAAATTTCAATTTGCGGTATAGCAGGCGATCAACAAGCCGCCTTAATTGGTCAAGCTTGTTTTGAAGAAGGAATGGCAAAAAGTACTTACGGAACGGGCTGCTTTTTAATGCTTAACACTGGTGATAAAGCACTAAAATCAAATAATCGTTTATTAACCACTCTTGCGTATCGGCTCAACGGCAAACCCACCTATGCGATTGAAGGCAGTATTTTTATGGCTGGTGCCACCATGCAGTGGATAGTAGAAGGCTTAAAGTTATTAGAAAACGCGGGAGAAAGTGAAGCCCTCGTCAAAGATGTTCCCTTGGATCATGGGGTATTCTTGGTTCCCTCGTTTACAGGCTTAGGTGCGCCCTATTGGGATGCAAATGCCCGAGGCGCAATTTTGGGCCTAACCCGAGACTCAGGCATTAGCACTATTGTTGCAGCTGCCTTGCAGTCGGTGGGTTATCAAACCAAAGATTTACAAAAAGCTATGGAAGGTGACGGACTCCGCCCTAGTATTCTAAGAGTTGATGGCGGCATGGCAAACAATAATTGGGCAATGGCGTTTTTAGCCAATATTTTAGGCGCAAGCGTTGAGCGCCCCACTCTAACCGAAACCACTTCGTTAGGGGTTGCTTACTTAGCCGGTTTGCAAACTGGGGTGTATGAATCAACTGCGCAGCTTGCCAGCATGTGGAAAAGCGATCGTCGCTTTGAACCAACCATGAGCAGTGAAGAGCGCAACGATTTATACGCAAAGTGGCTACATTGCATTGCACAAGTTAGACTTTCTAATAGCAATGACGGCGAGAGTGAGTAAAATCTATGAGCGCACACGACAACGAATATGACTTACTCATTATTGGCGGCGGTATTAACGGCGCTGGCATTGCTGCCGATGCCAGTGGTCGCGGTTTAAAAGTATTATTGTGTGAGCAAAACGATTTAGCCTCAGCCACCTCCTCTAATAGCAGCAAGCTTATTCATGGCGGGCTACGCTATTTAGAGAATTATCAATTTAGATTGGTAAGAGAGGCATTACGTGAACGTGAAGTGCTATTAAAAAAAGCGCCGCATATTATGTGGCCACTGTCTTTTCGACTGCCGCACCAAGCACATTTGCGTTCGCCATGGATGATTCGTGTGGGGTTATTTATTTACGACCACCTAGCCAAGCGTAATACTTTACCCGCTTCAAAGGCGATTGAGTTTAACAGCGATAGCGTTCTTAACAGCAGCATTACCCAAGGCTTTGAATACGCAGACGGCTGGGTTGATGACGCACGTTTAGTGATTTTAAACGCCCAAGCGGCGCATAATTTAGGCGCTACCATTGCAACACGCACGCGCTGCATTAAAGCAACGCGTAACGCAGATTATTGGGATGTGATTTTAGAGCAACAAGCCAGCAAGCAGCACCTAAATATAAAGGCAAAAAGTGTTGTAAATGCCGCAGGCCCATGGGTCGCGTCATTATTTGAAGATGTATTTACCCAGCCCACACCGCACACTATTCGCCTTGTGAAAGGCAGTCATATTGTAGTGCCCCGACTCCACAATGAGCCAGTTGCCTATATTTTACAAAATGAAGATAACCGCATTGTATTTGTCATTCCTTATGAGCAAGATTACTCACTGATTGGCACCACTGATGAAGAGTACACCGGCGATATTGCTGATGTAAAAATTAGTGAGCAAGAAATACAGTATCTCATCAGTATCACTAACCATTACTTTAAAAACACAATAAGCGCGGCCGATATTGTGCACAGCTTTAGTGGGGTGCGGCCACTATTAGATGACAAATCAACAGATGCTCAAGCGGTGACCCGTGATTACAAGCTGATATTAAGCAACGACACCGATCATGCCCCATTATTAAGTGTGTTTGGTGGTAAAATTACTACCTATCGAAAGCTTGCAGAAAATGCCGTTAATAAGTTAGCGCCTTTTTACCCACAAATGAGTGGCTCATGGACGAAAGATGCCCCTTTACCAGGCGGTGACTTTAGTAACCAAGCATACCTTAGCGCACAGTTAGAAAGCAGCTACCCTTGGCTGGCAATCGACACATTAAAACGTATGGTTCGCAGCTATGGCACGCTTAGTTATCAATTACTGGGGAACAGCCAAGCAATCGGCGATTTAGGTTATCACTTTGGTCATGGTTTGTATGCGCAAGAAGTTGATTACTTAGTAAACCATGAATGGGCAAGAACCAGCGCAGATATACTTTGGCGACGAACAAAGCTTGGGCTGCGCTTTACTGAAAAACAAGTCATTGCCTTGGGGCAATATTTAACTAAACATCCTGCTTGTCATAGTTAAGCTGCGATTAACTAACTGCTACAAGGTGCTGTGTTAATGCGGCTTTTTCATCAGTCGAAAGTGGTTGCTTTGTTTTACTAACAAAGTCATAACGTACCATCACCGTTTTACCAATGGCGCAGCACTTATCTTGCTGCCATGCTTCTTGGCGGATCACAAATGAACTATTGCCAATTTGCTCTATGCTGGTGTTAATTGTCACCTCATGGGCATAAAATAGTTCGCCAACAAACGACACTTCAACTTTAGCAATGATTAACTTCCAGTTGTGTGGATTTAGATCTGGCGTAAAAAATTTAAAAATAGGTACTCGGGCCGCTTCAAACCATACGGGGAGTACGGTATTGTTGATGTGTCCGAGTGCATCCGTTTCGCTAAAACGCGGCATCACTTTTTCAGTAAACATAATAATCCAATAATAATTAAACAGGTAACTCATGACGGACTTTATCCGCGTGTATGACAACGCGCTCAGTAATGAATTTTGCGATAACTTTATCACTACCTTTTCTCAAAGCCCGCATATTAAACAAGGGATGACATCGGGCGGTGTTGATCTTAATAAAAAAGATAGCCACGACTTATACTTAAACAATCATCCTGAATACGCAGAACAATTAAAACATATTCAACAAACCACTGCACAGTATGTTTTCAACTACATTGAAGAACATATTTTTATGATGATTGGGGCATTTGGTTTAAAGGTATATCACCCAAAAACAGGACAACCGGTTGATTTAACTCACGCCAACTATGACGAGGTAGGTAAACCACAACTCCCCTTATTGGTACAGCAAATTTTTAGACTCGGTAATATTCAAGCGCAAAAATACGAAGTAAATAAAGGCGGTTATCCGTATTGGCACAGTGAGGTGTATCCGCAGCTACAGCATAATGAAGCACTGCATCGGGTGTTGTTATTTATGTTTTATTTAAATGATGTTGAAGAAGGCGGAGAAACCGAGTTTTATTATCAAAATCGTAAAATAGCCCCTAAAAAAGGCAGTATGGTGGTTGCCCCAGGCTACTTTACCCATACACATAGAGGCAATAAGCCAGTATCAAACGATAAGTATATTTTAACCTCATGGGTTTTGTTTAATCGAGCAGAGCAAATTTATGGAACGCCACAAAGCTAAAGCGGTCAGCGGTCAGCGGTCAGCGGTCAGCGGTCAGCGGTCAGCGGTCAGCGGTCAGCGGTCAGAAATTAACTAACTGCTGACTACTGTCAAGTATTTGCATTAAACTGAAAGCTGACGGCTTATAGCTGACAGCTTCAAATCAGCTCATCAAACAAGTCAAACAAAGTGTCCATCTCTTCAATGGTGTTGTAGTGCATACAACCAATGCGTACTACGCCGCCCTTATCAAGCACACCCAGTTGTTTGCATAAACCTTGGGCGTAAAAATTACCATCCCATACACATACATGGTGTTTACCCAAAAGTTCAGACATTTGGCGAGGCTCTAACCCTTCAAAGGTCAGTGCGAACGTAGGGGTACGCTCACTCAAACGCTCTAAATCGTCTATACCAAACAACTTAATTTTTGGGTAGTTAACTAGACGCGTTAAAAAGTATTCACTCAATGCCATTTCATGTTGTTTTGTTTTAGCAAACGCAACACGTAATTTTTCTCGGCGTGAGTGACTGTCATCAAGTTCGCTAATCGCCGCTATGTAATCAACCGCCGCAATAAAGCCTGCAAGTGCCTCAAAACTTTGTGTGCCGGTTTCCCAGCGACCTGGTGCAACATCTTTTGCTGGCTCTACTTTATAAGGTGTAAACCCTTCTAAGTGCTCAGTTTTACCATAAACCATGCCTAAGTGCGGGCCAAAAAACTTATATGCAGAACAAGCTAAAAAGTCGCAATCTAACGCTTGTACATCAATCAGTTCATGTGGCGCATAATGCACCGCATCAACATACACCAACGCACCCACATTATGAGCAAGCTCTATAATACGTTTAATATCGTTAATAGAGCCAGTGGTATTTGATGCATACGTAACCGCAACCAATTTAGTGTTAGCGTTTAATAAGCTTTCAAAATGCGCCATATCTAAACTACAATCGGCTTCGTTAATTAGCGCTGTGTTAACCACTGCGCCTTTATCTTCAGCGGCTTGCTGCCAAGACGATACATTTGAAAAATGATCAGCATTGGTCACTATAATTTCATCACCTGCTTGCCAATTGCGTGAAATTGCTCGGCTAAAGCTAAATGTTAGGCTAGTCATATTAGGGCCAAACACAATATTTTGTGCACTGGGCGCATTTAACAAATCAGCCGCCGCTTGACGCGCATTCGCCATCAGCTCAACCGTTTTGTCACTTGAGAAAAACGCACCGCCCAAGTTTGAATTGTAATGCCCTAAATAAGCGGTCATGGCACTGAGTACCGACTGGGGTACTTGTGAGCCACCTGGCCCATCTAAAAACACCGGTGACTTGCCATCAACAGTTTGCATTAAAGCAGGAAATTGCGCGCGCAATTGCATTAAATTCATTTTATTTCTCTTAAGCAGTTAGTACAAAGCAATCCAGGTAACCTGGTTTGTTAGCATCAATTTTGTTCATTGGCGTGGCGTTATGCCATACCTGACGGTCATTAATTAGTGCAAACATGCCGTCTTTTATTTCCATTTTAAAACACGGTTCAGCTTGTTGGTTTTCATAAACCAATAGCTCACCACCTTCTAAATTTTCATGAGAAACACCACATACACACACATGGTCAAACCCATCTTGATGCACACCTTCTGGAGCTGCTGGCGTATCGCTATCAATGGCAAGCATTCTAAATTGGTGAATTTCAATATCACGCTCTGCGTCAATGCCGGTGATCGCTGCAAATTCGCTAACAATGCTTTTCATACCCTCAGACTCAAGCAAGCTTTGCTCTAAGTTTTCGTAAGTACGCTCAACATTACCTTGAAAGGTATTAATTGAATCGTCTTGCACAAACGCTTTGGTCGCTTGAAGATTAAGCTCACCATTTTGTAATTTAACCACTGAATAACGGCGTTTACGAAACGCACCATCTGCATAAGGATTTGCAGGTAAGTTATCAAAAGAAGGCTTAACCAAATCAATATTGGCTTGGTTAATAAAACGAAGTTGCAGTAAATTCTGGTTGTTTAATGCGGTCATAAAATCCTGCTTATAATAATGATAATATTGTCGAGGATTTTAATGCATATAGAGAGGATTTTTTGCTTTATTAACCATATCAATGACGACATTTAACGAAAGTTAATACAATCATGCAACGAATTAAGCATTAACTATCTAATATTTTATTTGGACAATAAAAAACCCGCCAAAGCGGGTTTTTTAAACACACTCTATAAATTATACAGCTTGCTGAATAATTACGTTGTCTGCCTTTTTAGTGTACTGAGGCATACGGTGAAAGTTCAAGTAACGGTAGGTATCTGCTGCCGTTGCATTGATCTTCGCTGCGTATTCTTGGTACTCAGTAGGTGTAGGTAATTTGCCTAAAATTGCTGCTACTGCTGCCAGCTCTGCTGATGCTAAGAATACGTTTGCCCCTGTACCTAAACGGTTAGGGAAGTTACGTGTAGAAGTAGACACAACCGTTGCTTTGTCCGCAACACGTGCTTGGTTACCCATACACAGTGAACACCCTGGCGTTTCAATACGTGCACCAACACGACCAAAAATACCGTAGTAACCTTCGTCTGTAAGTTGGTCTTTATCCATTTTCGTTGGTGGAGCAACCCAAAGCTGTGTTGGGATACGCCCTTTAAAGCCATCGAGTAATTTACCTGCAGCACGGAAGTGACCAATATTAGTCATACAAGAACCGATAAATACTTCATCGATTTTCTCGCCTGTCACATCAGAAAGTAGGCGTGCATCATCAGGATCATTTGGCGCACACAGTACTGGCTCTTTAATCTCAGCAAGGTCGATTTCAAGTACGTGTTTGTACTCTGCGTCTTTATCAGCTTCCATTAGCTCTGGGTTTGCTAACCAGTCTTGCATTGCAGTAACACGACGTTCAATCGTACGTACATCGCCGTAACCTTCAGAAATCATCCACTTAAGCATAACAATATTAGACTCAAGGTATTCGCTGATAGACTCTTTAGAAAGCTTAACAGTACAGCCAGCAGCTGAACGCTCTGCAGATGCATCGGATAGCTCAAACGCTTGCTCAACCGTTAAGTGCTCAACCCCTTCAATTTCTAGTATGCGACCAGAGAATTCGTTGATTTTACCTTTCTTCTCAACCGTTAATAGGCCTTCTTTGATACCAAAATAAGGGATAGCATGTACAAGGTCACGTAAAGTGATACCCGGTTGCATTTCACCTTTAAAACGAACCAAAATTGATTCAGGCATATCTAGTGGCATTACACCCGTTGCAGCTGCGAACGCTACCGCCCCCGAACCTGCTGGGAATGAAATACCTAATGGGAAACGTGTATGTGAATCACCACCCGTACCTACGGTATCTGGTAATAACATACGGTTTAACCATGAGTGAATTACACCGTCACCAGGGCGAAGCGATACACCGCCACGATTCATAATAAAATCAGGAAGCGTATGGTGCGTGTTTACATCGATTGGCTTAGGGTAAGCGGATGTATGACAAAAAGACTGCATTGTTAAATCTGCAGAGAAACCTAAACAGGCTAAGTCTTTAAGCTCATCACGCGTCATAGGACCTGTTGTATCTTGCGAGCCAACCGTGGTCATTTTAGGTTCACAGTATTGGCCTGGGCGAATACCGGCAACGTTACATGCTTTACCAACCATTTTTTGCGCAAGCGTAAAGCCTTTGTCTGATACTTCAGTCACTGCTGGTACTTTAAATACGTCAGTTGCGCCTAAACCTAATGATGTACGTGCTTTGTCTGTAAGACCACGACCAATGATCAATGGAATACGACCACCAGCACGAACTTCGTCTAAAATTACCTCTGATTTAAGTTCAAATGTAGAGATCACATCATCAGTACCATGACGTTTCACAACACCTTCATAAGGGTAGATGTCGATTTGGTCACCCATGTTGAATTCATCAACATTTAATTCGATTGGTAACGCACCCGAGTCTTCCATTGTATTGAAAAAAATAGGCGCAATCTTGTTACCTAAACATACACCACCCACGCGCTTGTTTGGTACGAATGGGATATCATCCCCCATAAACCAAAGCACAGAGTTTGTTGCAGACTTACGCGAAGAGCCTGTACCAACAACGTCACCTACGTAAGCAAGTGGTAACCCTTTAGTTTTTAATTCTTCAAGCTGAGTGATTGGACCTACTTCACCGTCTTTGTCAGGGTTAATACCATCACGCTCATTTTTAAGCATGGCTAATGCATGAAGCGGAATATCAGGACGTGACCATGCATCTGGTGCTGGTGATAAATCATCGGTGTTTGTCTCGCCAGTGACTTTAAATACCGTAACAGAGATTTTTTCAGCAACGGCTGGCTTATTGATAAACCATTCTGCAGCAGCCCAAGACTCTATAATTTGCTTGGCGTATGCATTACCTGCTTTTGCTTTTTCTTCTACATCGTAGAACGCATCAAACATTAATAATGTGTTCGAAAGGCCTTTTACTACAATTGGCGCTAACGCTTCGTCATCAAGTAGTTCAACCATTGGCGCAATATTGTAGCCACCGAGCATAGTACCTAGTAACTCAGCTGCTTTTTCTTTAGAAATCAACGGAGAAACAGCTTCACCTTTAGCAACAGCCGCTAAAAATCCTGCTTTAATGTAGGCTGCATCATCAACACCTGGTGGTACGCGGTTGATCAGTAGTTCTAGGATGAACTCTTCTTCACCTGCCGGTGGCGTTTTAATTAGCTCAATAAGATCAGCCGTCTGCTGAGCATCTAATGGCGCTGGTACGATACCTAACGCGGCACGTTCTTCTACGTGTTTACGATATTCTTGTAGCACAGTATTGCCCTCTTGGTGACGTTAAAGTATTCGGTGGTGTTTACTAAACACACCATAACCCAATACTTATAGTATTCTATCTGCCGATTATAAAGCTTTTGTGCATAGATTAAAATCCATCCAGTTAGGCAACTAGTTATACCGATTATTAATAATATGAATAGTGAACAAAGTAAAACCAACTCCCATGAATACCTATTAAGCAACCATAAAAAAACCCAGCTTAAGCTGGGTTTTTACTCAATAATGAGGCTATTAACGTAATACTTTTACACGTTTAATAGATTTTACGTGTGCTTCAACGCGGCGGTTTTCAGCATGCGCTTTTGCCGTATTCGCTTCATTTTTAAGGCGTTCTTCACCTAAACCTGCCGTTGTAATGCGATCTTCTGCAATACCATCAGCAATTAGCTTTTTAGCTACTGCATCAGCACGTTTTTTAGATAACCATTTATTGTAAGACGCTTTACCTACTGCAGAAGTATGACCTTCAAGAAGCACTGTTGTATCTGGGTACTCTTTTAAGAAAGTCGCTACTTCATCAATATCATTTAAGTACTGCTGTGAAACTGACGAGTCATTGTTAGGGAATGTTACTAACAAGCTTACTGTTACTTCAGTATCTTCATAAAGTGTACAACCATCGCTACCAACAGCATCTGTCATAGGTGTATTGGCACATTTATCATCTACATCAGGAATGCTGTCTTTATCTGTATCAGCAAGTGCTACCGGCACAGGAACAATTTCTGGCTCTGGCTGTGGTGCAGGCTCAACCGGTGCTACTGGCGCCGATTTTTGACCAAAGAAGTAGTTTATACCTAATTTAGCGCCAACATCTGTGTAGCCTTTGTCTAAACCTTGGTAAACACTAGTTTCAGCATTAACAAAAAAGTTGTCTGTAACAAAGTGTCGGTAACCTACACCTGCGTTTACAAACGTGTTGTCATCAACAACATCAATATCTTTCAGACCAAATAAACCGTAGAAAGGACCGCCACCAAAGTGGTAAAGTGCATCGATACCGTAACGTTCGCCGTCAATATCGTTGCGGTTGTTCAATACTTTGTCGTGAGCATTAAAGTCTAGGTCTGCGTACTCTAAACGCGCACTCCAGTAATCATTAAAGCGGTAGCCTAATTCAGCACCCCAGCCTGTTGACTCATTAACGTCAAGGCCAGCTTGCTCACGCATGTTTTTCCACGAAGCATCGTAATAATCGCCGAATGCACCGATGTAAAAGCCTTCTTGCTCGGCTGCGAAAGTAGATGCGCTAGTTGCAGCTAACGCAATAGCCATTGTAAGTGATTTTAATTTCATTGTTTTCTTCCCATTTTAACAACTAAAAATGTAGCTAAGCATTGCTAGCTCTTCTAACTTACCTATACAGTAACTGAGTCTTTGTTAATCAATACTTAACGCAAATATATTTTTTCAATATCTAGGATAATAAAACTAGCTCATAAAAAATGTCGATGAACACAGGCTAGCTCAAAAAGCAAACAATCGCTTTAAACCCCACACGATCACTGGCTTTTGTGGAGTTATGGTATCACCCGTTCATAGTTTGCTCTATGAATGAACGTCGCTGGGGTAAAAAATGACCTTTTATATTCATTTTAAAATGCAAAAAACCATACTTAAGTACCACAAAAAGTACGATAATTCTTATCATCTTCGGGCGGCGTTTGAAACTCTGTGGCCTGCACATGGTTTGTGTAAGGGCTCGCCATCACTTGGCTAAAACGACTGAGTAGCTCACTATCCCCATGCGTAGTGTACTGAGTAATAATATCTTCAATAATATGGTTACGTGGGATCACGCTCGGATTGGCTTGTCGCATCACTTGATAGCTGTGCTCATTAGTTCGTGTTTGCCATTGCTGTGCCCAAGAGGTAAGTGCTGATGGTATTTCAGCTTGCCCATTTAACGACTCAGTGAGTGCATTAAAAGTATTGGTATAATCAAGCTGGTGTTGTTTTAATAACCCTAGTAACTCCCCCACCAACTCATTATCTTTATCATCCGCGACTGTTAACCCTAACTTTTGCGCCCACATCGCGCTAAATTGTTGGTTAAATTGCGTTGAAAAGCCCTCAATTAAAGGCGTCATCATTGCCACCGCTTGCTCGTCATCGTCACTGATCAGCGCTATTAGACTCTCTGCTAAGCGGGCACAGTTCCAACTTGCCATGTTTGGCTGATTACCAAACGCATAACGCCCTTGTTTATCAATAGAGCTAAACACGGTATCAAAATCAAACTGGTTCATCATGGCACATGGGCCGTAATCTATGGTTTCACCACTAATTAAGGTGTTATCGGTGTTCATAACACCATGAATAAACCCCACCCTCATCCAACTTACGACTAATTTGACTTGGTTGGCGATCACTGCAGCTAAAAAATCTAAATAACGCTGAGCGCCAGTGCTGTTAATCTCGGGATAGTGTCTTTGAATGGCTAAGTCGGCTAAGTTTTTTAGGCTAGTAACGTCACCTTGAGTGGCTAAATATTGAAACGAGCCCACCCGAATATGACTGCTGGCGAGTCGGGTTACAATAGCACCTGGTTGAGGTGGGTTGCGATAGACGGTTTCGCCACTGCCAACCACGGCTAAACAACGCGTTGTTGGAATGCCAAGCGCGTGCATAGCTTCGCTCATTACGTACTCACGAATAGCTGGACCTAATGCACAGCGGCCATCGCCTCCGCGCGAAAATGGCGTAGCACCAGCGCCTTTTAATTGCAGATCCCAAAGCTGATTTTTATCATCGCTAATCGCACCGAGCAAATGCGCCCTACCATCCCCTAGTCGCGGTGAAAAGTGACCAAACTGATGACCAGAATATCCCAGTGCCACCGGAGAAATCGCTTGGGGTTCATTACCGCTAAATATATTTGCTCGGGAATCTGCATCCACTTGTATATTAAATTGCTTAGCTAGGGGCTCATTCCATAACAATAACTGTGGCGCTGTCACCTTGGCTGGATGATCGCTAATTGCAAACCCCTCACCAATGTCGGTATACCTTGGCACTAATTTCATAATTAATCCTATTGTTTTTGGCTGATACCTACGCGATTGTCGCCTACACCATAAGCGACAATTAAGCTTAGCTCTTGCATGCTTAAGCCGCTTTGCTGCTGCAGTTCATTAAAGAATGCCTGCGCCGCACTTAGTGACTTTTTAGTTTGTAATCCGCCATCTATAATTTTATGGGCACGCAAATAGCTTTCTACGTCTCTTGAAAGTAAAAAAGTATCTTTTCCTAAGGCGCGCAGCGCATAAGGGCCGGTATTACCACCAAGCCTTGCACCATGCTTTTTTAAATACGCCCACAAGCCAATAATATCTTCACTTGGCCAGTTAGCAATAAACTCACTAAAGCTGCCGTATTGCTCTGCAACTTCGTGGATCATATACGCATTTTCAGTAATAGTTTTTACTTTTTTATAGTTGCGTACAATCCGCTCATCACTGGCTTTTTGCTCAAGCATATCCGGTGGCATCATCAATAGTTTTTCAACATTGAAATCCCAGAAAACCTCTCTAAATCCGGCCCACTTACTGTTGATCACCGACCAATAAAAACCACTTTGAAAAACTTTCCGAGTAAATTCTTCTAGCCAATCATCATCACTTAATGTGACGAGTTGCTTTGTTGATAAAGGTTTTGCGAGTAACAACTTAAGCATTTTTTCAGAGCCCTTTCGCTCTACCGCTCGCTTATAAATATCACTAAATTTTTCCATCTGCTTAATACCTTACTTCGACAATAGTACTAGTGTACGAGAAAAGCAGCTAATACGTAATAACTGTCAATCAGGATGAATCTATCTATATTTAGTCACTTGACACCTAGACGGCTAAAGTGGTTTAATCGCCACACTTACCCTATTACATTGTATTTGCTGATTGATTTTTCAATAGCAAGTGCAAAGGGCTGGAAGAGGTGCGTTATTCAGGTAGCGTATGTTAGGAGCGCAAACTCCATTGAGCATACGTGAGGGGAATTAACGCCGAGAGGTAACACTTTTTTGTGAAAGGTTGCTTCGGGCGACTAGGCTGAATCCTAGCGACTGTCACCAATAACATATTTGGTGGAGAGCTTCTGGTCTTAGTATAATAAGGCCGTGCGCCCTATTATTTAAGCCCATTCGCTCTTCGAATTATAAACACATTCAAAGAGTCAGGCATCCTAAATACCCGCCAAAAACTCGACGAATGCCCTATAAGTTCGTGAGAGATGATCAACAACTTCAATATTAACAATTTCCATTTATGGACTGCGCTGATCACCCCATTTGATCAAAATGGCCTAGTTGATTACGCAACCTTAGACACCTTGGTGGCCGAACAAGAAGCCGCTAACAATGGCATTTTACTGCTAGGTAGCACCGGCGAAGGGTTAGCCCTGACCCTCAAAGAACAGCAAGCCATCGTAGAGCATGTCTGCCAATTACAGCCGAGCGTCCCCCTTATGGTTGCGGTAGGCGGTAGTAACTTAAAGCAACAGCTTGAATGGGTTAATTACTGCAACCAGCTGCCTATCCATGGTTTTTTACTCGGCTCGCCTTTGTATGCCAAACCCGGTGCAGTGGGGCAAACGCATTGGTTTGAAAGCTTACTCAATGCCAGTTCTCATCCTTGTATGCTTTATAACGTACCAGGACGTAGTGCGGTTAGCATTCCCATTGCAACCATTGAAAACCTCAAACAACATAAAAATTTATGGGCACTGAAAGAAGCCAGTGGCTCTATCTCTCAATTTGAAGCCTATCGACAAGCAGCGCCTGAACTAGCCATTTTTAGTGGTGACGATGCCCTCATGCCTTATTTTGCCCAAGCAGGTGCAAAAGGTTTAGTGTCGGTTGCAGCCAATGCATGGCCAGTGCAAACCCATGAGTTTGTAAAGCGCAGTTTAAGCGGCCAACACCCTAATCTTTTTGTCCAGTGGTCTAGTGCTATCAATAGCTTATTTTCAGTAGCCAACCCTATCCCAGTCAAAGTGTTAATGCATTTACAAGGGCGTATTGGCAGTCCGTATTTACGCCCACCTTTAACACACCTTGAGCTGACACACACAGATGACATTTCATCGGCAAACAACACCATTTTATCTTGGCATTAAATACAGGTTTTTATAATGAACTGGTTAGAACTATTAAATAATTTAGAAACGGGCGCGGTTCGCGCAGCAACACAAGACGAAAACGGCCAATGGCACGCTAACGTAGAAGTAAAGCAAGGCATTTTAGAAGCCTTTAAAAACGGTCAAAACACCGAGTTTGCTGGCGGTTTTGTTGATAAACATAACTTAGCGCCGCAAAGCTTTGAAGCCACAGCAGGCGTTCGCATGGTACCCGGTGGTTCAAGTGTGCGCCGTGGTGCACATGTTGCCAAAGGCACTATTATTATGCCACCTGCGTACGTAAATATTGGTGCATTTATTGACGAGGGCACTATGGTAGATAGCCACGCGCTCGTAGGGTCGTGTGCTCAAGTAGGTAAAAATGTGCATTTAAGCGCAGCGGTACAATTAGGCGGAGTACTTGAGCCCATTGGTGCCAACCCTGTGGTCATAGAAGACGATGCATTCATTGGTGCAGGCTGTGTGATTGTTGAAGGCGTGGTAGTTAAAAAAGGCGCGGTACTTGCCCCAGGTGTTCGCTTATCTGCAACCATCCCTGTTTATGACTGCGTAAATGAGCGCCAGCTTGATAAAGGCGAAGCAATCCCTGAATACGCGATTGTGATCCCTGGATCTCGCCCTGCGTCAAACGATTGGGCGCGCGAGCAAGGCTTAAGCATGTCGTGTGCGTTAATTGTTAAATACCGTGACGAGCAAAGTGATGCGTCATTATTGCTTGAAGAGGTTTTACGTTAATGACCTTTTTGAGCACGCCCGTTAAAACCGCTATTGATAAGCTAGCAACTGAGCTTGATACGCCCTTTTTTGTTTATGATCTTGATTCACTAAACACACATTTAACGCGTTTAGTGGCACAAACCGAGGTAAAACTCTGGTATGCAGTTAAAGCGAACCCGTTATCTAGCGTGATCCAACGCTTAAATAACGCTGGTTTTAACTTTGATGTCGCCAGTAAAGGCGAGCTTGAGCAAGTCCTTGCTCAAGGAATTAACAGTGAACGCGTGCTCAACACGGGGCCTGCAAAAAGCCCTAAACAAATTAAGCACTTTATTGCGCGTGGCGTGCGTACCTTTGTGGCCGAAAGTCTCAATCAGGTACGTTGGCTCAACGAACAAGCGATTGCTCAGCAGTGCCAGTTGCAGGTTTTATTAAGGGTACAATTACGCTGGCCTGAGGGTGATAAAAATCCTTTAGGGGGCGATAGTCTTACTCCATTTGGCTTAGGGTGCGACGAGTGGCAGGCGCTAAATACCAGTGACTACTGTGCACTTAATTTTGACGGTCTGCATATTTTTCAGTGGGGCAACATGCTTAGCAGCGACAAACTCGCTGAGCTGTGGACACAAATGATTACGCCGTTAAGGCAACTTGCTGAGGATTTAAATATTAACCTCAAGGTGCTGGATTTAGGTGGTGGTTTAGGTATTCCCTATACGCTTGATACGCCCACTCTAAGTTGGGATGCACTCATAGAGGCGCTTGCAAAAATTAAATGCGATGCGGGGGTTACTGAGCTATGGATGGAACTAGGTCGCTACGCTGTAGGCGAATGCGGCCACTACGCCACACCTGTTGTTGAGCGCAAACTAAATTACGGCCAACAACAGGTGATTATGAGCGGCGGCATTAATCATTTATTGCGCCCTGCGGTCACCAGTCAAGATTTCCCTGCGCGTTTATTACGAGATTCAAATGCAGAAAATCAAGCAATGAGCCTATACGGCCCCTTATGTACTGCACTTGATTGCTTAGGAGAGCACCAATTACCCAGTGATTTAAATGAGCAAGACTGGCTAGTATTTAGTCAATGCGGTGCCTATGGTTTTACCGAAAGTATGCCGTACTTTTTATGTCATGAACTGGCCGGTGAATATGTAATAGACAATGGCGTATTGAGTTGCGTGCGACAAGCAGAAGATGCAAGCCACTACTTGAGGTAAAAAAGATGAATAACACCACAGCTATTAGCCAAGAAAATATTGTAGTTGGCGAAGTCGCAAACGGACTACCACTGACTATTCCTGTGTATCGTTTAAAAGGCGATGGCACCGGCCCAAGTGTGTATGTACAAGCAAATATGCATGGCGCAGAAGTGCAAGGCAACGCGGTAATTTACCAATTACTTGAGCAACTAAAAACACTTAATTTAAAAGGTGATATTACCTTAGTTCCTTACGCTAACCCCATTGGCTGTAATCAAAAGTCGGGGGAATTTACCCTTGGCCGGTTCGATCCCATTACGGGGACTAATTGGAATCGCATGTATCACTGCAATAATAAACTGGCGACCCAGTTTGCACAGCAGTTCAGCGATGCCGATGATAAGATTCTGAAAACAGCCTTTAAAGCCGCGTTAATTAATGACGTTGAGCAACAACTCAACGGCCCTGATTATCGTTTAACAACGGGGAAACGGATTGCGCTAAACTTACAAAAATTGGCGCATCAAGCAGATATAGTTTTAGATTTACACACCGGCCCTATTTCTAGTCAGCACTTATATTGCCCTGAGTATGCGACCGATAGCGCGCGTTACTTTAATATTCCCCATGTGCTGGTTATTCCTAATGCCTTTGATGGCGCAATGGATGAAGCAAGCTTTTGTCCATGGTGGCAGCTTAGTGAGCAACTTGCTCAGCAAGGGCGTGAATTTAACGTGCAAGTTGAAGCCTTTACGGTAGAGCTTGGCAGCCAAGAAAAAATCGATTTAAGCGCGGCTCTAGACGATGCCAATAGTATTTTAAGTTATTTAAATCATAAGCAAGTATTTGTTGATGCCCCCTACAAGCCAAAATTGATGACAAGATATGGCTGCCAACTAAATGATTATATCGCTTATTACGCGCCTATGGGTGGCATGGTTGAATACCTCGCACCTCTTGGCGGGCATGTTAAAGCTGGAGAACCCATTGCTAAAATACTGCGAATGGAGCGCTATTTAAGCGAACAACCGCTGCAAACTCTAAGCTTTGATCTCGATGCAATTGCGATATTGCATTTTGCCTCAGCGAGTGTGAATCAAGGTACCGAGCTGTATAAATTTTTTACCAACGTCTTTGAGCTTTAGCTCACCCCTTCTCATTGCGTGAGAGTTAGCTAGTAAATAACTAGTTACACAGTAAAAGCGACTTAGGTCGCTTTTCTTTTTAAAGTATTAAAGTTCAGGACAAATTCACCATTTATGTGTTAAAAAGGCGCTATAATTAGCAAAATACTGACTTCCCTCACTTACAAAGGAATTATAATGAGTTGGCGCCATTGGATACTACTTTCTACATTACTCAGCACAACCGTTGTTGCTGAAGAAACAGCAAATAACGAGCAAAACAATGAACTTGAGCTGGTTAAACAATGTATTTTAAATGAAGTGATCGGTGGAGACGGTAAACAAACGCTCGATCAATTACGTAAAAAGTGTTCTGCCGTTGAAGAAAGCAAGCAGCTAACGGCTATCGACAAACGCCAAGCCCGTGAAGCGGTTGGTAAAAAAAATCGTAATGTAATTACCCCGCATAAACGTAATTATATTTTACCTGTTTCTTATATGTCGAACCCAAACACTCGCCCGTTTGATGGATTTGCAGAGTTAACCGATAAAAAAGATGGCGACCCACTTGATAACCTAGAAGCTAAATATCAGCTATCAATTAAAGTGCCTTTGTATGATGAGTTTGCCGATTCAGACCAAGCGATATTTTTTGGCTTTACTTTGCAGTCATACTGGCAAGTATATAACGACGATATTTCTTCCCCTTTTCGTGAAACCAACTACGAGCCAGAAGTATTTTGGATTAATTACTTAGACCCTGAAAACGTTTTATGGGGCGATGAAATGGCAATAGCCATTGGTATTTCGCACCAATCTAATGGTCGTAGTCAGCCAAACTCGCGTTCTTGGAATCGCATTTATGCCGATTTCATTTGGGAAAAAGACGGCTTTGTATTTAGCTTTAAACCTTGGTATCGCATTCCTGAAAACAAAAAGCCTGCGCCGTTAGATGCACGAGGTGACGATAACCCAGATATCTATAAATACATGGGTTACTTTGAATTTGGTGGCGCGTATCGCTTTAACGATCATGAATTTAGTTTTATGACTCGCAATAATTTAAATTCAGATAACCGCGGGGCAATTCAGCTTGATTGGTCATTCCCATTATGGGGAAGAGTTCGCGGCTACGCACAATATTTTAATGGCTATGGCGAAAGCTTGATAGACTATAACACCGATATTGAACGCTTTGGTGTGGGTATATTACTGACAGATTTACTGTAAAAAATGCTTATAAAAAAAAGCCAAGCAACTCCCTTGGCTTTTTCGTTTATTCTTATTATTTTTTAACCACAAATTGCCCTTCAAACTGAGCAACCACCTCGTCACCATCAAAAATGGTTACCGGCACTAGGTAACTTGCTTTACCCGCATCTTGTAACTCATTTAAGTTCCCTTTACAGGTTTGAATATTCACACAGCCCTTAGGGTCAGTATTCAGTGGCTTTAAATACTTAATGTTGGCATCTGCTAACACGATATTCCCTTCAAGCCCGGCTTCTTTTAATGCTAAATACGTTGCACCCCAACCCGTTAATGTAGCTAGGCTATAAATAGAGCCCGCAAACATAGTGTTGTGTAAATTTAAGTTAGCATTTAAATCTGCACGAGTAGTAAATTGCCAATCTGTGTAACTTTCAACTTTTATTCCCATTGCATCACTAATGGGGATTGATTCACGCCATGTGTTTTGCAGTACTTGAGTCCAATTTGGGTGGCGAAACCAACCTGGTTCACTCGGTTTGAGCTTAACCATTTTATAATGCTGTACATCACCATAAGCCAAATGTGCTTTTTCTTTATTTTCATAGCCATGGCGCTGATAAAATTCCAGTGCTCGCTCGCGAGCAAACAACACTAATTCATCAGCATCTTGATTCCACGCTATTTTTTCGAGTTCATGTAGCAAGCGGCTACCAATATGTTGATTACGGTTACCCTCTGCAACCGCCATATAACGTACTTGAGCTTGTTGCTGATTATTAAAGTGCAAACGAGCCACACCCAATACTTCACCCGCTTTATTTTTAATGAAGCGATGCTCAGCCTCTTGCTCTAAATCGTCTTGCTCAGAGCCCCGAGGTTCGCCCCATGGGGCACGTAAAACCTGCCAGCGTAATTGGTAATAGGCTTGCCAGTCTTCACTACTTTGTGGGGTGCTCACTTGAAACATACATACTCCATAAATTAAAAATGTAAAATATTACGCTGTGCATTTTGTGAAAAACACCATACTCGATCTGGATAAAACTGCAAATAAGACTTTGGTGCTGAGAAAACAGCTGTAAAAAATTAATGACAAAAGCCGTTGCGATTTACCTCCGCTGGTTTATGCTCAATAGCATGAATAAATATATCCATTGCAGTAGTGGCCTGATCAGCCAACATTTTATTGAGCATAGCTCATCGCTAGGCCAGTTACTTTATTGGCATAATCAACATGGTGAGCACATACAAGTAAGAGAGTATCAACAACTTCGCTGGCTACTCATTAATAACACGTTGCAGTCTGTTATTTTAAAAGCAAAACCACATGCATTACTGTTTCCACACCTTGCTTATTTAGCAACGGCTTGGCAACAGCTACCTGCGCCTAAAAAAGTACTCGAACTGGGGTTAGGTGGCGGTGCCATTCGTAATTACTTATTAGAACAGTATCCTCAAGTGCAGGTTACTTCAGTAGAGAAAAACCCCCATATTATTGACTGTTATCAACAATTTTTTGCCCCCAGTGAACAACAACAGATTCATTGCGAGGATGCGCAAACAATTTTAAAATCAGCAGAGCAGATGGACTGGGTCATTTTAGATTTATTTAGTGAATTAGACGCCCCGCGATTTTTATTTGATTCATGCTTTTATCAAACAATTTATGATGCACTTGATCAACAGGGCATCTTATTTATTAACTTTTTATCGCAGCACTCATCACAACTCACTCAGTTACAACATGTACTACTGACTGTATTTGGGAAGGCTATTAGTATTCAAAAAATTACCGGCTTTGTTAATCATATTGTGATTGTAGAAAAAGCACGTTAAGCGGTTAAATTAAAGGTAACCGGCCCATCGTTACATAAACTCACCTGCATATCGGCTGCAAATTCACCGGTCGCGACCTTAATACCGAGTAATTTAGCCTGCTCTACAAAGTAATTATATAGCGCTTGCGCTTGGTCTGGTGTAGCTGCCGATGAAAAACTAGGCCGCATGCCTTTTTTTGTATTGGCTGCGAGCGTAAATTGCGATACGACTAACAGTTCGCCTTGTATGTCTTTAAGGCTGAGATTCATTTTATCGTTTTCGTCATTAAAAATACGGTAATTGGTGACTTTGTGTAATAGTTTATCAGCGCTGCTTTCATCATCTTCTTTTTCCACCCCCAGCAATAATACAATGCCTTGTTTAATTTCACCGACAAGCTGTTGGTCTATCACCACATTAGCATGTGTTACTCGTTGAATTAATCCCTGCATTTACTCTGTATCCTCTGCTTGTTGATCTTTTTTATTGTAATGCTGCATGTTAATACACACAGTGAATTCAGCGCCTAGTAGCACCACGACCCACGACAAGTAAACCCATACAAACAAAATGGGAATGGTTGCTACCGCACCATAAATCACTTCATAAGATGGAAAATGGCTAATGTACAAAGCAAAGCCTTTTTTGGTTAGCTCAAATAACATGGCAGCAAATAGCGCACCGGGAACGGCCGCCTTAAACGAAACACGAGTATTGGGCACTAAGGTGTAAAGCATAATAAAACCGGCCATAGAGATAGCGTACGGTAGTAGCTTTAACAAGAAACCACTAAACCCTGGGATCCCTTGATCTGCAAACGATACCAACGACACAATATATGAGGTTACACCGATACTGGCGCCCAGTAACACGGGCCCTAAGCTGAGTACCATCCAATATACGGCAAACGATATCATCATCGGGCGTTTTTTCTTTACTCGCCAAATACGGTTTAGCGTGGCATCTACATTACGAATAAGTAGCAAGGCAATGGCTGCTAAAAAGCCAATACCTACTGCCGTCATTTGATTGGCATTACTAGCAAACGAGCTAATATGCTCTTTAATAACACCAGAAGAGGTCGGCACAAAGTTAGTAAACAAAAAGCTCTCAATGGCTAAACGGGTCGACTCAAATCCTGGAAAAGCAGAAAATATTGCCACACCTACAGCAATAAGTGGGACTAACGAAAGTAAAGTAACGTACGCTAAATACCCTGCATTAATGGTTATTTGATCGTCAATACAGCGATTAAAATATTGCATCCACCAGCCTGGTTGCAGTTTTAAAAACGCCTTAACTTGCTGTTTATAATGGGAGAGCTTATCATTCATACAATTAACTTTGTTGGTGAGCTTTTGATTATAATAACAATCAAGGCCATAATTTACAGCATTAACACTCGTAAATAGGAATTCAGATGAAAAAACAAACATTTTTAGGGACAACCATACTTGCGTTAATGCTGATGCTCTCTGGTTGTCAGTCTGCTTATTATTCGGCAATGGAAAAAGTAGGTGTTCATAAGCGTGATATTTTGATTGACCGCGTTGAAGAAACAAAAGACTCACAACAAGAGTCTCAACAAGAATTTCAATCAGCACTTGAGCGTTTAACTACACTCATTAATTTTGATGGCGGTGAGTTGCAAGATGCTTACAATCAACTTAATGACGATTACGAGTCAAGCCTTCAAGCGGCAAACGAAGTATCAAGTAATATTAATAAAGTTGAAGACGTAGCAGAAGCTTTATTTGATGAGTGGAATGATGAGTTAGAGCAATACAAAAGTGCCTCACTTAAGCGTGAAAGCAGCAAAAAGTTAGCAGCAACACAACGTCAATTCGACCAGTTACTTCGCTCAATGCGCAGCGCCGAGAGTAAAATGGAGCCGGTATTATCATCTTTAAAAGACAACGTATTGTACTTAAAGCATAACTTAAATGCGCAAGCGGTAGCGGCTATCAAAGGTGAATTTACTAACTTAAAGCGCGATATTCAGTTATTAATGAATGATATGAACAAATCGATTGAAAACTCAAATAAATTTATTGAGCAAATGAATAAATCCTAAATATTTAACCTATTAAACTGAGCCCGCTAAAAATAGCGGGCTTTTTTATACACACTTTTTGTTACTTTTTTGTCCTTTTTTAGCAAACTGCTTTTGTTACACTTTCAGTAAGATAAAAATAACAACTAAAAATGAATTATGAAAATACATACACTTAGCTTAATCATCGCCTCCAGTGTGCTCGTTGCATGCAGCACTGCGAATAATATTGAGGTTATTGCAGGCCCTGATACCGTTATTCCACTTCATCAACAAGGTGAGCAAGCTGGGCGCTACCACAACCTCTACCCAGGCAAAAAAAGTTATCCTGTTAGCTGTGAAACTGATTGCTACCCAAAAAACAATAACTTAGTTTGTGAAACAGAGGCTGAAAACTGCCAATATCAAGGTCAGCAAAAAAATCCGCAGGTTAATGCGGGCTTTACTATTCGTTGGCTCGGACACGCAGGCTTTGTGATCAAAACCCCGAATGGCCAACAAGTTGTGTTTGATCCCGTAAAAGAGCAATTTGACTCGCCTATTGATTTAGCTTTTCGCCTTACTTCAGGATTTTATCGCAAGCCTGGCGACTGGCTCACTGACAATGAATTGAAAAACTTAGTCGCCGTTATGTATTCTCACATTCACTACGATCATTTCAATAAAGCCGATATTGAAGAAATTGGTAATCAGCCTCGCTACCTAACCCCCCTTGGCATGGCTGATAACTTTCCAACAGGTGGCTTTAACATTAGTGAAATGGCATGGTATGCAAAAACTAAAATTGATGATTTAACCATTCATGCGCTACCTGCGCATCATTTTAGTAGTCGTGTGTTAGTGCCTTTTATTTATGAAGATAACAATAAAGACCTATGGAATGGCTGGTTACTTGAGCAAAGTGGCAGCACTTTATTTTTTGCAGGCGACACTGGTTATTCAAAACACTTTAACGATATACAGCAAAAATATGGCGATATCGATGTGTGCTTAATGCCTATTGCCTCTTATTACCATAAAGAGAACGGCAACTGGTACCGTTATGTTCATACCACTCCTGAGGATGCCTTAACCGCAGCACAAGCGCTTAACTGTAAAGTAATGATACCGTGGGGCTATGGTAACTCAAGTTGGAAGATGGGCGATCACAGCAGCCATTCAGCGCTACTGCGCTTATTGCATATGCATAAAAAAATGGATTCGAAGATCCCTCTGTATATTTTAAATGAAGGTGAAAGCATCCAGCTTTAATTAGGGGCTGTTGACCTTTCAAGGTTAAATTTGCAGCAGTCTGTTTGGTATTTAGGCAAGGCAGAGCCTATGTAGTGTGGTTATTCCCCATAAATAAGCGATAACTTAGCATCAATGCCAAACAGGCGCTGCCCGAAGGGTTCTGCCTAGGGGCGATTTACTCTTTGTTGCCTACATGGATGTAGGTAAGGGGCGTGAGCAGGACGCGGAAGCTTTGCTTGGTTTTTACTTAGCCCACTAGGTTACAAACCTCGCGCCGCGATTAAATCGCACTTAGTTTGAACAAATATTAATCCGCAAAGGTCAACAGACCCTAGTCATTTACACAAAATGCGTTTACATAATTAGTAATAACCCCCTCACTGAACTATCTTTAATTAACTAAACAGTCAGGGGGTTTTATGTTTCTTGTGCGACTCATTTACGCCAGTAAAATAAGTAGTGGTTTTGGGCCTGAAGATATAGAAAATATTTTACAAAGTGCGCGAACCTACAATGTAAAAACAAATGTCACCGGCATGTTATGTTTTAGTAATGAGTACTTTTTACAATGCCTTGAAGGCTCCAGAACCGCTGTTAATAATACCTATCAACAAATATTAAATGACAAACGCCACCACAATGTAATTATGCTCAACTATACCCAAATTCCCGAAAGAGAGTTTGAAACATGGTCAATGGGCTATGTGCCGCAATCACAGCTAACCGAATTACTTAATCTAAAATACTCGGGTAACATTGACTTTAACCCTTTTAAAATGTCGGGTGAAAGCGCGCATTTATTAATGTTGGCATTAAAAACAAGCATAACTGGGGCAATAAGTTAATATAATAAATACAACTATGAGATTGTTTTTAATTGCTATTTAAGCCAAGCTAAATCATCTTTAATTGATGAGCTTATTAATGAAAAAAACACTACTCGCTTTTAGTTTACTTTTCACCCAACCACTTATGGCTATTGAAGTTAGTCATACATCAACAGCTATTATTATTGATGGTGTCTCTGAAAGTACATGGGATAGCGCCACATGGCATCCTATGCCGCACCTAATGGATGGCGCACTTCCCTCATCAGAGGCCGATTTTAAAGGCCGATACCGTCTTCTATGGGATGAAAACTACTTGTATTTACAAGCAGATATTAGTGACGATGTGCTGATTGATACTCACCCAAATCCAACTGATAAATACTGGGATGATGATGCCTTAGAAGTGTTTATAGATAGTGACGCATCGGGTGGGAATCATCAGTTTAATCATACCGCGTTTGCTTATCACATTGGTCTTGATAACCAAGCAGCCGATTATGGCCCTGATAAAAAAGCGCATTTATATACCGACCACTTAGTTAGTAACTGGAAGCGTAATACCACTGCGCCCTATAACATCACGTGGGAAGTGGCGATAAAACTCTACCCGAATGATTATCAACAAGGCGCAAAAAATACGCCGCTTAAATTAACTGAAAAACACGTTATTGGCTTTATGCTCGCATATTGCGATAACGACGGCAGTAAAGTTCGTGAGCACTTTATGGGCTCACACGAAGTACAGCCAGTGAACGGTGACAGAAACCGTGGATTTATAGATGCAGATGTATTTGGGAAAATCACTTTGCTACCGAAAAGTAAGTAATCACTAACTAAATAATTGATAACGAAGGTTGGGTTGAGCTAAGCGAAACCCAACAAAAATACCCTATTAACAAAAACAGAGACTTTGCAATATAGATTATTTAATTCTCAAGCACGTTTTTCCTTATATAAAGAGCGCTGCGCCCTAATAAAGCTAATTTCAGCCACCCTTTTGCTCATGATTAATAATTTTAAGAAGCAAATCAATTCTGCGATTTGTTTTTTTGGTCTGCTCCCTAATCATTCCCTGCACCACAGCTGAAGCAAGGAAAATAAAACATATTATTTGAAATATTTCAGTTTCAATATCATAGAAGCTATTAGCAATTGATAACAAAATAAAGGGTAAAAAAATTGATATGAGATCTTTCAAGCCCCAATCATTTTTTCCTAACGTTTCAAATTCATCTTTATATTTTTGCAGTTCAGCAATATGTTCTATCTCTAGTTTTGCCATAATTTCATTTTCGGTATTCACACTAGCTCACACGCACATAGTAAATATAGCTTTGATAATAACTTAATACCTCTTTTAGGTTCAATATTAAAAACTGTTTAACAGTATCGAACCAACTGCGATGCTTTAACCTGTGGACTTACGCTCTTCTCTGGCTAACTATTATCCACAAAAAAGCCGCTGTATTTTGCAATACAGCGGCTTTTAACATCATGATTCTAAATTAATAGATTATGACTTTGGCGCACGACCCGCACGTTTACGCTCATTTTCAGTTAAATGACGTTTACGAATACGAATGTTCTCAGGTGTAACTTCTACTAACTCATCATCAGCAATAAACTCAAGCGCTTGCTCAAGTGAATAGTTAAGAGCTGGTGTTAGTGTTTGTGCTTCATCGGTACCAGATGCACGAACGTTAGTAAGTTGCTTACCTTTAAGCGCATTAACTGTAAGGTCGTTATCACGGCTATGAATACCGATAACCATACCTTCGTATACTTCAACACCGTGACCGATGAATAAACGGCCGCGCTCTTGTAAGTTAAATAATGCGTTAGTTAGTGCTTTACCTGTTGCATTTGCAATCATTACACCGTTCTTACGAACACCTAGCTCGCCACCTTTGTGCGGACCGTAGTGATCGAACGTATGGTAAAGTAAACCAGAACCCGATGTTAACGTCATGAACTCAGTTTGGAAACCGATTAAACCACGGCTTGGGATCATAAAGTCCAAACGCATACGGCCTTTACCATCTGGGGCCATATCAGTAAGCTCACCCTTACGAAGACCAATTTGTTCCATGATAGAACCCTGGTGCTCTTCTTGACAGTCAATTGTTAGTGTTTCATACGGTTCTTCTAACACACCATCAACAGTACGTAAGATAACTTCTGGACGAGATACAGCTAACTCGTAACCTTCACGACGCATGTTCTCGATTAAGATACCTAAGTGTAATTCACCACGACCCGATACACGGAAGCTATCTGGGTTATCAGTGTCTGCAACGCGAAGTGCAACGTTGTGTACTAATTCTTTGTCTAAACGCTCACGGATATTACGTGATGTTACAAACTTACCTTCTTTACCACAGAAAGGTGAGTTATTTACAGAGAACGTCATCGTTACTGTTGGCTCATCAACACTTAGTGGAGGTAATGCTTCAACGTTGTTAGGACAACAAAGCGTATCTGAAATCTTAAGCTCGCCAAGACCCGTTACCGTTACGATGTTACCAGCGTAAGCTTTGTCAGTGTCAATACGCTCAAGACCTAAGTAGCTTTGTACTGAACCAATTTTACCGTTACGTTTAGACCCGTCAGCGCTAATAACCGTAACTTGTTGGTTAGGTACAACTGAACCGCGTTTGATACGACCAATGCCAATTACACCTTTATAAGAGTTGTAATCAAGCTGTGAGATCTGCATTTGGAAGTCACCTTCAGGATCTGCATCCGGTGGTGATACTTCGTCAACGATCATCTTGAACATAGGTTCCATGTTATCAGATGCTTCGTCTAAATCTAATGTAGCCCAACCATTGATTGCTGATGCGTAGATTACTTTAAAGTCTAACTGTTCATCAGTTGCGCCTAGGTTGTCGAATAAATCAAAGATTTGATCCATAACCCAATCAGGGCGAGCACCTGGCTTATCAATTTTATTGATAACAACGATTGGCTTTAAGCCTTGCGCGAATGCCTTTTGCGTTACGAAACGCGTTTGTGGCATTGGACCTTCCTGAGCATCAACAAGTAGTAATACTGAGTCAGCCATCGAAAGTACGCGTTCAACTTCACCACCGAAGTCGGCGTGTCCAGGAGTATCTACGATATTGATATGGTAATCATTCCATGAGATAGCGGTGTTTTTCGCTAAAATGGTAATACCACGTTCTTTTTCAATGTCGTTTGAATCCATCACGCGCTCTTCATTACCGCCGCGTGTTTCTAATGTACCTGATTGCTCAAGTAGTTTATCAACCAGTGTTGTTTTACCGTGGTCAACGTGGGCGATAATTGCTATATTTCTTAACTTTTCGATGCTCATATATTCACTCAGAGAAATTGAATCTCATTGATCCTGCAGGGGCTATACGTTCTCACCTGCGCTTTCACGAGATGTCCCAGCATAGGATTTAAAAGGGCGCATATTATCCCCTATAAATGGAATGGATGAAAGTTTATCCAAAATAAAATTTCAAACTTTCTCAATAAAATAATTAACCCATTGTTTTAAAATAATTAATTATGATAATTAATTTTTAGATATTTATATAAAAAGATGGTTTTGGGTTAATTTAAAGCGACTTTACTGCGTATTTTGCATTTTCTTTGTGCTAGTCTAAGGTGATTAATTTACAAGCAATTATTGCTTTGTAAATATTGCACCATTTTGGAAAAATTACGCACTAAGATGGTGCTCAATCTATATCACCTTTATTTTATTTATATTTTTTTACATAAAAAACAAATAATTATAATAGTGGCACAAAATCAGCTTGTAGATATTCAACGTATCTAAGCAGCAATAATAAAACCCAATAGTTGGAGGACACATGTCACAATCGGTTTTAGATTTTATTAAAGAAAATGACGTTAAGTTCATTGATTTACGCTTTACTGACACAAAAGGTAAAGAGCAACATGTTTCTATTCCTCATCATCAAGTTGATGAAGACTTTTTTGAAGATGGAAAGATGTTTGACGGTTCTTCAATTGCTGGCTGGAAAGGCATCAACGAATCAGACATGGTGTTACTACCAGATGCAGATTCAATTAAACTTGACCCTTTCACAGAAGAAACAACACTAATCGTTCGTTGTGACGTGGTTGAACCTTCTACATTACAAGGTTACGAACGCGACCCTCGCTCAGTTGCTAAGCGCGCTGAAGAGTACATGCGCTCTACGGGTATTGCTGACACTGTTTTATTTGGCCCAGAACCAGAGTTTTTCGTATTTGACGACGTTAAATACAAATCTGACATGTCTGGTTCAATGTACAAAATTGATTCTAAGCAAGCAGCTTGGAACTCAGATAAAGAATATGCAGATGGCAACACAGGCCATCGCCCAGGTGTTAAAGGCGGTTACTTCCCAGTTGCACCTGTTGATGATTTCCAAGATTGGCGTTCTGCAACGTGCCTAGTTTTAGAAGAAATGGGTCAAGTTGTTGAAGCGCATCACCACGAAGTGGCGACTGCCGGTCAAAACGAAATTGCAACGCGCTTTAACACTATGGTGTTAAAAGCCGATGAAATCCAAGAAATGAAATATGTTATCCACAACATGGCTCACCTTTACGGTAAAACGGCAACGTTTATGCCTAAGCCGGTTGTTGGTGATAACGGTTCTGGTATGCACTGTCACCAGTCTTTAGCAAAAGATGGCGTAAACTTATTCGCAGGTGATAAATACGGCGGACTTTCTGAAGATGCACTTTACTACATTGGCGGTATTATCAAACATGCTAAAGCGATCAACGCTTTTGCTAACGCGTCAACTAACTCGTACAAACGTTTAGTACCTGGTTTTGAAGCACCGGTAATGCTTGCATACTCGGCTCGTAACCGTTCTGCGTCAATCCGTATTCCAGTGGTTCCATCTGCAAAAGGTCGTCGTATCGAAGTACGCTTCCCAGATCCAACAGCTAACCCATACCTTGCTTTCTCTGCAATGCTTATGGCTGGCCTTGACGGAATTAAAAACAAGATCCACCCTGGCGATGCTATGGACAAGGACTTATACGACTTACCAGCTGAAGAAGCGGCAGAAATTCCAACAGTTGCTTCTTCATTAGATGAAGCATTAGCTGCGCTTGATTCAGACCGTGAATTCTTAAACCAAGGTGGTGTATTCACCAATGACCTAATCGATGCTTACATCGCACTTAAGTCAAAAGAAGTTGAAAAACTTAACATGACAACTCACCCAGTTGAGTTTGAAATGTACTACAGCTGTTAATTTATTAACCGATAAATAATGTGTGTTTTAAGCCCGCTTTGCGGGCTTTTTTTATGGTAAATTTAACGGTTCTACACTAAAGTGAAGTTAGTTTAAACAATGCAGGATAGCTGGATGGTAGGTAAGATTTTGTTGCTATTAATAGCTTTAATGTTAAGCCTTAATAGCCATGCGAGCGATAAAAAAATTTACGCATGGAAAGACAAAAATGGGGTGCTGGTTTTTTCAGATACTCCTCAGCCTGGCGCTAAAGAGGTTAAACTCACGAGCCAACATCTCAGCATGCCCGCTACAAACACCGATATTCTTGATACTGCTCCTACTAAAACAGCAGTAAAGTTTAGTATTAGTATTTCATCGCCTGAACCAAACCAAACTATCAGGGAAAACACCGGCTCTGTGTATGTCTCTACCCGTATTGCCCCTCGATTTGAAGCTGGATTTACTATTGGTTTATTTTTAGATGGCGTTGCCATTGGTGAACCTAGTGACACCACTACACTGGCGTTAAGAGATGTGGAGCGAGGCCAACACACACTGCAAGTTAAACTTTATAATAAACAAAATCAGGTAATTGCAACCAGTCCTGAAAGTGTATTTTTTATGCACCGTAAAGGCCTTAACATAGGTCGATAATTACAATTAAGTACGCGTGTTTAGCGTATATTTTCTAAAAACCTTGCCTACCTTCCCAGGCGCACTAAAATGGTGCAATGATGATTAATAAAACACATTTTAGCCCAGAGCTACTGAATATAATTTGGCAAAACCAAACCACCGCCCTGATGTTACTTGATGAAAGCTTTAAGCTTATTTACGCTAACACCAGTGCCAGTGAATTACTTGGCTTAGGCGAAAAACGTTTGCTAGGACAAGCATTCGACGATTTATTTAACTACCATTCTATCGACTTAAAACGCATTGCACAGTACTCGTTAGTTGATGGTGTAGACTGCCACCAGCACAGAGCTGACGTGGTGTTTATCGATTCTCGCCATGCAAAATTAGCGGTGAGTACTCGGCGAATAAAACATAACGACACCTATTATATTTTATTTGAATGTCGACAAACCGATGACGAAATAAAGCATGACCAAGTCTCAAATCAAATGCATCAATACCAAGCTGCGCGTAACTTAATTCGCGGTTTAGCTCATGAAATTAAAAACCCGCTGGGTGGAATTCGCGGGGCGGCGCAATTATTGCAGTACGAGGGTGATCAACAAGAAAGAGATCAATGTGCAGAACTGATAATTGAACAAGCCGATCGGTTGCGTGAATTAGTTGATAAACTCCTTGGGCCTAACCAACTACCGCAAAAATCGTATGGCAATATACATCAAACATTAGAGTCGGTTGTTAAACTCAGTACGTTAGATAACAACCGCAATATTCGGTTAGTTAAAGACTACGACCCGAGTATTCCTGATGTTTATATTGATCAGAGCAAGGTTCAACAAGTGGTGCTAAACATTGTGCGTAATGCACAACAGGCATTGGTAGATGGTGGCGAAATAAAAATAAAAACACGGATTAATTATCAGCATCGTCGTCCGGGAAAAGCCCCTAAAAAGGCATTACTTATTCAAGTAATGGATAACGGCCCAGGTATTGATGCTAATTTACGCGACACCTTATTTTACCCTATGACCACTAATAAAGAAGGTGGCTCGGGACTTGGATTATCTATAGCGCAAACCTTGATTGATCAACATGATGGCTATATCGAATGCGATAGTTGGCCAGGACATACTGAATTTAATATTTATCTGCCATTTACAGATTAATACTTTGGAGTTTGCATGAAAACAGCTTGGCTTGTAGATGATGATGCCTCAATTCGCTTTGTACTAGAAAAAGCACTGACTCGCGCAGGGTTTGAAGTAGAAAGCTTTGCAGATGCGCAAAACGTTCTTAATGCACTAAAATTTAGTCAACCCAGTGTGTTAATTTCAGATGTAAGAATGCCGGGGATGGACGGGATGGCGTTACTTGAGCTGATAGCTGAGCAAACCCCTGGCCTACCCGTTATTATTATGACCGCACACTCTGATTTAGACTCAGCGGTTAATGCTTTTCAAAAAGGTGCGTTTGAGTACTTAGCTAAACCGTTTGATTTAAATGAAGCCGTTGCGCTAGTGGAAAGCGCCTATCGTGCTAATTCGACCAAAAAAACCAAACGAAAAAGCGCGCCACCCAAAAGCGCTCATATTATTGGCGAAGCCCCTGCTATGCAGGAAGTGTTTCGTGCTATAGGTAAGCTGTCAGCATCCAGTATGAGCGTACTCATCAATGGTGAATCAGGTACCGGTAAAGAGTTGGTTGCCAGCGCCTTGCACAATCATAGCCCGCGTAAAGAAAATCAATTTATTGCTCTTAATATGGCCGCTATTCCTAAAGAGTTAGTTGAGTCTGAATTATTTGGCCATGAAAAAGGCGCTTTTACGGGGGCCGATAGCGTGCGTAAAGGGCGCTTTGAACAAGCCAATGGCGGTACCTTATTTTTGGATGAAATAGGTGATATGCCACTTGATGTACAAACCCGCTTGTTACGCGTATTAGCCGATGGCGAGTTTTACCGCGTTGGCGGCCATCAAAGTATAAAGGTGGATGTGCGCATTATTGCTGCCACTCACCAAAATTTAGAAGAGCTGGTAAAACAAGGTAAGTTTAGAGATGACTTATTTCATCGTTTAAACGTGGTTCGCTTACGCTTGCCGGCTCTACGCGAGCGCCCCGAAGACATAGAACGCTTAGCGCTACACTTTTTACATAAAAGTGCAAAAGACCTGCAAGTAGATAGTAAAGTACTTAGCCCTAAAGCGATTAAACAACTGTGTTTATTTAATTGGCCAGGAAATGTTCGCCAGCTTGAAAACACCTGTCGATGGTTAACCGTAATGGCACCTGGGGAGCTGATTGGTGAGCAAGATTTACCCCCTGAAATTATTGATAATGCCGCCGCAACTCAAGAAGGCGATTGGCTAGATTCATTTCAGCAATGGCTTAATCAAGAGTTTAAACAAGGTAAAGAAAATATTTGGCCGGATATTCAAGCCCAGCTGGAAACCCGCTTAATAAAAACAGCACTCGCTAATTGTTCAGGCCATAAGCAAGAAGCCGCGGTAAAAATTGGTTGGGGTCGCAATACGTTGACCCGTAAATTAAAAGAGCGCAATATTAGCTGATATTTTATAAGGCTAGCGCCCTAGGTTATTGATGAAGTTAATTGAAAACATCCCTTTGTTTAAGCAAATGGAAATTATAAATCGCTTAGAATTCTTTAAAGAGTTCACGCTTAATGAACGTCAAATTCTTTTAGAGTCGTTTGGATTATTATACTTAGTAAGTAAAAATCAGTTTTTATTTAAAGAGTTTGATAATGACAAGCGACTTTTTATTGTCCTCAGTGGCTCTTTGATGGTGTTTAAGCATAGTCACCTACTGGAACTGGGTAGTATAGAACCTGGTGAATTTATTGGTGAAGGCGCGTTTATTAATAACCGAGAGCGCAGCATTAATGCACGCGCCAAAGAAAATGCCATCGTACTGGCTATTACTGCCGACGCCCTTACCCGCCTGCCTAATGTTATACGCGAAAAAATTAAAGACCGTATTATTGAAGGAATGAGCCTGCGCATAGCTAAACTAAGCGAACATATAGAAACCCACGGTTAAATCAGTCCATATAAACAATTTGTAGTGAGCAATCAAGCCAACCGGGGGTGTTAACACTTGCGGTAAATGTGTAGGTATCTGACGGCTTGGCGCCAAAGGGGGTATTTACAAGCGGCTGCGAATGACTGTATGTTTGCGAATAGTCTTTATAATAAACAACAACATAACCATATAAATATTCCCAACTTAACCTCACGATTGCGCCACTTGGTAATGTAAACTCAACAGCTTCATTTGCAAATTTGACTGCTAAATCATTGTATTTATCTTCGCTGCAATGAGTTGTTCTCAGCTGTTTAGGCATAACAAAATTTCTATTGGCATCAGCATTTTTTAAATAAAAGCCTATATTGCCATCACCATAAAAATGATTTGAACGACTTGTATAATTAACTTGTGGCGCGTACCCTAACTCTTGCATTATAGCTGCAAGTTGCTCCGTCTCTTTGGGGTAAATTTTATCGCTTGAGAGTAGTAATGTGGCCTCACCAAAATCTGATGGGATTGCTAGTTCTACATATTCATAGGGAAGAGTTTGTGCATTTAGTGCAGCATCTAGCTGGTTGCGCTGTTCACCTTGCAAGTTTTCAATAAAAACATAAACAGTAGGTCGCTGGCACGCAGCTAATAAAAACACCAATATACATATTAAAATTCCATTTTTCATTATCACCCCCAAATGATTACAAGCGTAGTCTATAAGGGGGGATTTAAAATGGCAATTTAATTTATTTGGTTATTTAACCATGCATCAACACTCTGGCGATTATAAAGTACTTCATTAAATAAACGATGTCGTTCAAATACCAGCTCGCTTTGTTTGGTTTTAAGCCCGCTGACTAACTGACTATGGGTGTCATTAAACTTGGAGATAACTGAAAAACCACGTTCAGTGTCTTCTTGTACCTGCTGAGCCAAATGCTTTCTAACATCATCAGCAGTTAACATATCTGAATTGTCTAAGCCCATTAGCTCTTTTTTCATCGCTAATCTTATGCCCATGTTTTACTCCACTGTTTATATTCAATCTCTTTTTACGACAGATATTGGCAATAAGCGCGCCAATGTGTAATTTTTTTCACGCGAAGTGTAGCCTTGAATTACTTCAGTTTTTTTAAAGACAAATGAAAGAGGTAAAAAGTTTCATAAAAAATGCACAATCATCGCATCTAACAAACGCACTTTGATGCAAAATAACCAGCTAGCCTTTATACTACAGCTAATACCACCCCCCACAGAGAAACATGATGAACGAAGAATATATAGAAATTGAATTAGAAGAAGAGCCTATAGAGCTTTGTAAATTATTAAAAGTATTAGATCTAGTTGAAGGTGGTGGCCAAGCAAAAAATCTAATTAGCGGTGGCTATGTGGGTGTTAACCATGAAATTTGTACAATTAAACGGAAAAAATTATACAGTGGCGATGTTCTTACATTTGATGGCGAGTTGTTCCAACTGACGCTAAGTGAAGATGCAACTCCTGCAGAGCGTCCTGTTATTGATGAAACAGTTACAGCAGAAAAAGCCGCGCCCGTAGCAACAACAGAGCCGGCTAAAAATAAGCGCAAACGTACTAAAAAACCTAAAGTGGATGAAAAAACGGGTCGTCGTCCTATTTCGTTTGGCTAACATTCGCTTACGTCATATGTGTTATTAAAAGCCAGTTTGCATCACTGGCTTTTTTATTCTTTAATAGAATATCAATAATAAAAAATCGATGCTTACATGTCAGAAAACACTGCAAACCGCTGGATAAAACCCGTACTCATCACCGCCCTGTTATGGAATATATTAGGTGTTTTTGCATTTATCATGCAGCTATCATTAACACCCGAAATGGTAAGTAAACTCCCACAAGAACAACAGCTTGCTTATAACAACCAACCTCTATGGGCTACTTTAGCGTTTGCTATTGCAGTATTTGGCGGCGCATTAGGGTGCGTACTTTTATTATTCAAAAAATCACTAGCCGCATTAACATTAATAATCTCTTTGGCAGCGGTTTTAGCTCAGCAATACTATAATTTTATGATTATTAATAGCATCAGCTTGTTTGGCGTTAGCGCTATTTTTATGCCTATTGCAGTGACCTTAATTGCGATTGCATTGGTGTATTTAAGTTTCCACTTAAAACAACAGGACTACTTTAAATAACACTTTTTTGAGTTTAGTTTTGTGGCCAATTATTACTCAGAGCATCCCTTGAATTTTAACTTTTGGCCTTCATCTCTATTTATATAACAGTCAAAAAAATTACACTGCATGGTATTTTTTTATCATGGTACACAGTTTGCAAACTACTACAGAGCTCACTTTTTCAAGAATATCAATCTAATTTATTGAAGGGACAAATAATGAAAAATAGTTTCGACACCCAACAACAGCTTACTATCAATGGCGAGCAATACCATATTAACTCGCTCATGGGACTTGGCGATAAAGCCAAACGCCTGCCTTTTTCGTTAAAAATATTACTAGAAAATTTATTGCGTAATGAAGATGGTGTGAATATTAAAGAGCAAGATATTCAGGCACTACTGGATTGGGATCCAAAGGCTAAGCCCTCGGCCGAAGTAGCCTTCACCCCTGCCCGCGTAGTAATGCAAGATTTTACCGGTGTCCCTGCTATTGTTGACTTAGCCGCCATGCGTGATGCGATGGAAAAGCTTGGTGGCGATCCTGCAAAAATAAATCCGCTTTCTCCGGCTGAACTGGTGATCGATCACTCAGTACAAGTGGATGGTTACGGTAAAGATGGCTCATTCGACTTAAATTCAAAACTAGAATATGAACGTAATAAAGAGCGCTACGAGTTTTTACGTTGGGGTCAAACCGCATTTGATAATTTAAAAGTGGTGCCACCAGCCACAGGTATTGTCCATCAAGTAAATTTAGAATACTTAGCACGTGTAGTATTTAATGATACAAAAAACGGTAAATCGTTAGCCTATCCAGATACACTGGTTGGTACTGATTCTCACACAACCATGATCAACGGCCTAGGCGTACTCGGTTGGGGTGTAGGCGGTATTGAAGCCGAAGCCGCCATGCTTGGCCAACCTATTAGCTTGCTTATCCCACAGGTTGTGGGTGTTAAATTAAATGGTCGCTTACCTGAGGGCACTACAGCAACCGATTTAGTACTTACTGTTACTGAAATGCTGCGTAACCACGGTGTGGTAGGTAAGTTTGTTGAGTTTTATGGTGACGGGCTTGCCGACTTACCACTGGCCGACAGAGCGACTATTGCCAACATGGCACCGGAATATGGCGCAACCTGTGGTATTTTCCCTATTGATGATGAAACGATTAATTACTTACGATTAACTAATCGTGATGAAAAGCAGCTTAAACTGATTGAAGATTACGCAAAACATCAAGGTTTATGGCGTAATGATGGCGATGAAGCACATTATACCGATAAGCTAGAACTAACTTTAGATGATGTAGTACCAAGTCTTGCTGGCCCGAAACGTCCACAAGACAGAATCACACTGGATAAAGCCGGTGATGTTATTGGTCAACACTTAAAAGACTTCCAAGACGAACGTATGGCACGTCGAGATAAAAGCGATGAAGAGCAAGCGCGTATTGAAAGTGAAGGCCCTACTACCAATCCTGACGAACCCACTGATGAAGCGCAGTTTATGGGCGCAGCAAAAGTTAACTTTAATGGCCAAGAGTTTGAATTAAACGATGGCGCCTGCGTCATTGCTGCAATCACAAGCTGTACTAATACCTCTAATCCAAGCGTAATTTTAGCGGCAGGATTAGTGGCTCAAAAAGCACGTCAATTAGGTATTAATGTAAAACCTTGGGTTAAAACGTCTTTAGCACCAGGTTCGCAGGTGGTTACCGATTACCTTGAAAAAGCAGGGTTAATGAATGATCTTGATGCGCTTGGTTTTAACTTAGTTGGTTATGGCTGTACCACCTGTATCGGTAACTCAGGCCCATTAGCGGATGAAATTTCAGAAGCTATTCAAAAACATAAACTAATTGTAAGCTCTATTTTGTCGGGTAACCGTAACTTTGAAGGGCGTATTCACCAAGACGTTAAAATGAACTTCCTCGCGTCGCCACCACTTGTAGTAGCTTATGCTATAGCAGGTAGAACCGATATTGATGTATACAACGAACCACTTGCGCAAAATAAGCATGGTAACGATATATACCTTAAAAATATTTGGCCAAGCGTTAAAGAAGTGAGTGAGCTTGTAAAAAATACGGTAACTAAAGAAATGTTCGAAAAAAGCTACGCCAATGTTTACGATGGCGACAGTCGCTGGCAAAAAATTCAAATACCTGATGGTAAGCTTTACGATTGGGATGCTGCCTCGACTTATATCAAAAAAGCGCCATTCTTTGATGGTATGAGTGTTGAACCACCGGGGATCCCAAAAATAGAAGGTGCGCGCTGTCTAGCTAAACTAGGAGATTCAGTGACTACCGATCATATTTCACCAGCAGGTGCGATTAAAGCGGAGGCACCCGCAGGACTTTATCTACAAGAAAATGGGGTAGAAAAAGCACAGTTTAATTCTTATGGTTCTCGCCGTGGTAATCACGAAGTAATGATGCGTGGTACGTTTGCTAATGTGCGCCTTAAAAACTTACTCGCCCCTGGTACTGAGGGCGGTGTAACCCGCACTCAACCTGACGATAAGCTAGAGAGTATTTATGATGCGGCAATGGCATATCAAGAGAGTGGAACACCATTAGTGGTTCTAGCAGGTAAAGAATATGGTACCGGCTCCTCACGAGATTGGGCTGCAAAAGGTTCATTACTACTCGGTATTAAAGCTGTGATAGCACAAAGCTATGAGCGTATTCACCGCTCGAACCTGATTGGTATGGGCGTATTACCTTTACAATTTAAAGAGGGTGAAAGCCATGAATCATTGGGCTTAACGGGGCAAGAACAATTTGATATTCAAGGTTTATACGACAAAACCGACGAAGTCAGTGTCATTGCCACTAACAGTGAAGGTAAACAAGTTAGTTTTAGTGCCGATGTGCGTATTGATACCCCTAAAGAGTGGGATTACTACAAACATGGCGGGATTTTGCAGTACGTATTACGCAATATGCTCGACTAACTAGCCATTAAACAAGGTAGCTTAAAAGCCTAGCTCAGCAATGAGCTGGGCTTTTTTACATTCGCTATAGAAGTAAATATTGATACACCCTTGCGCTAAATCAATGTTGCTCTATCAAGATACCATACACTAAGAAGACACGCTGCGCAGAGGTCGCCATGTCTTCAATAGTAATGATAAGACTACTTAAAACATCTATTTTGCTTGGGTTATGCCTGATTGTGACAGGCCATGTATTAATTGTATCGAGCTACTTTACCAGCCAGTACGGTATTAAAGGCATTATTACTGCAGCAGCGTGCATTGCAATTGGTGTGTTTTTATCACTGCCAACTAAAATTTATTTAACCATATTATTAATGGAAGCAGAAAAGCGCTACTTGAAATCGCAGTAACCACCTAGGGCTAAAAGCCGCTGAAACTTTCGACTTCTTTACTGCGTTGCTCAATTCTCTTTTTGGCTTTTTCAGCATCTTCAAACAACTTATTAATTGACTCACTGTTGTATATTTCAGGCGCTCGCTGAGGAAAAGGTTTTGCAGCAGATTTAGCACTGCCACTTAATATAGCTGTATCTTCGGCTACCACAACATTAATATCTGCAGGGTCAAGGTGCACTTCAATACTCTTGCCATTTTTATTTGGCACATCGGAGAAATGCCACTGCCCTTGCTCATCTTGCCACTTATAAATTTTACTTTGAGAGTCAGATGCTAACGGTGACGATGTGATTTTATCTCCTACTTTTTTAAGCTCAAGTGTGAGCTGTTCGAATGTATTAGATGAAAGCGCTACCACTTTATCTTTAATAGAAAAAGATTCATTTTTAATCAATGAGCTGGTTAGCCAAGGTTGCCCATTTGGCTTTTTAAGATAAAACAAAGAGATAAGAGCAATGACCATTACTGATATTGCTAAGTAGGTAAAGTATTTCATAGCGTTCCTGCTGTAAATTTAATCCTTTATTATCATTAATATAATAAAAAAACAGCAGTCAGGCAATTATTTTCCACAAAATAAAAACGCAGCTTTAGCTGCGTTTTTAAATTTATAGCTTTGAATAATAAGGTAATTAAATTCCATCACCATCAATATGCAAGCCACACTCACGGTTCAGCCCAAAAAAGCGGGTTTCTTCTTCGCTCATTCCTGGCTCTAATTTACGCGTAGTGTGTACATCACCCATAGACACATAACCTTGCTCCCATAATGGGTGGTATGGCAGATCATGTTTAGTGAGGTATTGGTACACATCACGATTATTCCACTCAATAATAGGGTACACTTTTACTGTACCCCGGCTTATTTCTAAAACTTGTTTTTCAGCACGGCTCGACGATTGATCTCGACGCAAGCCACTAAACCAAGTGCTCGCGTTAAGCTCTTTTAAAGCACGCGTCATTGGCTCTACTTTATTGAGCTGGTTGTATTGCTTAATACCTTCTTCACCAAGCTCCCATAGTTTTCCAAATTTAGCCTCTTGCCAAGCAGGGCTCAACTGCGCTTTATACACTTTTAAATTAAGTGATAAACGCTCGCTCATCTGATCGATAAACTGATAGGTCTCTGGAAATAGATAACCCGTGTCTGTTAGTACAACTGGTATATCGGGGCGCTGTGATGTCATTAAATGCAACATTACCGCTGCTTGAATACCAAAACTCGATGATAAAAACGCGGTGTCAGGCAAGTGCTCTAGCGCCCATGCAACGCGCTGCTCAGCACTCATGTTAGCCAGCAAACCGTTCGCATCAGCTAACATAGCCTGTTGGCTTTGCTTATCTAGCTGTAATATGTTTTTAAATTCACTCATGGTCAATTTTAAACCTCACCAGCGCGGTGCGCTGCTTTTAAATTATGCGTAAAAATCGGTAACAGATACTTTTACTTCTGCAACAATACCCTTGCGAATAACAAAATCACCAAAGCATTCGCCTTCATTGCGCTCACTAACCCATTGCCCAATCAGCTTATCAAATGCCTCTAGGTAAACTTCTTCGCCCACATTTTCAAGATAAAGCTTAGGGATACGCGTACCCTCCGTATTCCCGCCAAGGTAAACGTTGTACTTACCTGGGCCTTTACCTACTAATCCAGCTTCAGCTAGCATGGCACGACCACAGCCGTTAGGGCAACCAACCACACGCATAATAATGCTGTCATTAGGTACTCCATGCTTGGCCAATAAGCCTTCTATTTTTTCAATTAAACTCGGTAAGTAACGCTCGGCTTCGGCCATCGCTAAAGGACAAGTCGGCAGTGATACACACGCCATTGAGTTTTTACGTTGCTCAGTGTCTTTGTCATCAATCAAACCGTGTTCACGCGCTATTTTTTCAATGATTGCTTTTTGACCTGCAGGTACACCGGCAATAATTAAGTTTTGATTGGCGGTCATGCGAAAATCACCTTGATGAATTTCTGCAATCTTACGACACCCTGTTTTCAGTGGCTTATTGGGGTAATCTAAAATACGACCACTTTGGATAAAGAGCGTTAAGTGATGTTTACCGTCAATGCCTTCAACCCAACCAATACGATCCCCTCGATGAGTAAACTCATAAGGGCGGCTTGGTGCAAAGCTCACGCCTGCACGTTTTTCAACTTCTGCTTTAAATACATCAGACCCAACACGGTCAAGTGTGTATTTAGTTTTTGCATTTTTACGATTTGAGCGGTTACCCCAATCACGCTGAACAGATACCACGTGCTCAGCAATTTTTAACGTATCTTCTAGGCTAATAAAGCCAAAGTCGTCCGCTTTACGCGGGTAGGTTGCTGTATCGCCATGGGTCATGGCAAGGCCACCCCCTACTAGCACGTTAAAACCAACTAATTTACCGTTATCAGCAATCGCCACAAAGTTTAAATCGTTAGCATGTACGTCCACCTCATTATTAGGTGGTATCGTCACTGTGGTTTTAAACTTACGCGGTAAATAAGTTGAGCCTAAAATTGGCTCTTCTGTAGTTTCAGATTTTTCACCATTGAGCCAAATTTCAGCGTATGCCTTCGTTTTAGGTAATAAGTGTTCAGAAATTTTTGCTGCCCACTCGTAGGCCTCTTGATGTAACTCAGACTCAACCGGATTGGTAGTACATAACACATTACGGTTAACATCACCGGCGGTTGCAATAGAATCAATACCCACGCTATTAAGTAGCTGGTGCATACCTTTAATTTCAGGTTTTAATACACCATGGAACTGAAATGTTTGGCGCGTAGTTAAACGAATACTGCCATAGCTGGTTTTCTCCCCAGCAAACTTATCAATTGCTAACCATTGCTCGGGCTTAATAATACCGCCAGGCATACGTGCACGCAGCATGACATTATGTAGTGGTTCTAGCTTTTGCTTAGCACGCTCGGGACGAATATCGCGGTCATCTTGCTGGTACATGCCATGAAAACGAATTAACTGGAAATTATCGGCAGTAAAACCACCGGTAATTTCATCTTTTAAATCTTGCGCTATAGTGCCGCGTAAAAAGTTACTTTCTCTTTTTAAACGTTCGTTATCAGAAAGCTTTACGGTTTTATCTTGTTCGCTCATTTTAAATCCTAAATTTGTTACAGTGACGGCTGTTAGCTTTTAATAAAATAAACAACGTGCACTTAATACACGTCTTTCTGATAGCGATTTGCGCTACGCAAATCTTTTAAGTATTGATCGGCCTCTTCATTACTTTTGCCGGTATTTTCTGTGATGATATCAATTAAGGCATTGTGTACATCTTTGGCCATACGGTTTGCATCGCCACACACATAAAAATGAGCACCCGCTTCTAGCCAGTCAAACACTTCTTTTGAGTTTTTACGTAACTTGTCTTGCACGTAAACTTTTTCTGCTTGGTCACGGCTAAACGCCACATCTACTTTACTCAATAAGCCTGATTTTAAGTAACCTTGAATTTCTACTTGGTATAAAAAGTCTTGGGTAAAGTGTGGGTTACCAAAGAATAACCAGTTTTTACCCGTAGCCTCTCGCGCATCACGCTCTTGTAAAAAGGCACGGAACGGTGCAATACCTGTACCTGGCCCTACCATGATGATCGGTGTGTCATCATTTACTGGTAAGCGGAAGTTGTCGTTATGTTCAGTAAATACTTTTACTTTACAGCCTTCTTGCGCACGGCGTGCTAAATAGCCTGAACAGCCACCTAAATGCTCTGTGCCAAACACTTCAAACTCAACCAATGCAATAGTTAAATGCACTTCGTCCTCAACCTCGCTTTGGCTAGAAGCAATTGAATATAAACGCGCTTGCAATTTACGTAGGCAATCAACCAGTGTTTGTGCTTCTAATTTAGCTGGGTTTTGTGCAACCACATCAAAAATTTGGCGAGGCTCAATATATTCACGCATTGCGGCTTTATCTTCCACAAGCTTAAGAAGTTCAGGCGTGCCTGTAGCCGTGGCATATTTTTCGACAAAACCAGGGTACGATTGTGTCAGCTCTAGTTTTTCAATTAAGGCATCACGCACGCTAAGTTCTTCATCGCCAAGTTTAACGCGGCTAGTTGGATCAATTTGCGTTTGCGCTAGTAGCTCATCTACACGGGCTTCATCATTTAAAAAGTAAATGCCTAACGAGTCACCCGGCGTATAGGTAATGTCAGAGCCTTCAAGTGAAATTTCAACATGGCGTACATCTTTGGTTGAGTCACGACCGGTAATTTTTTGCACTAAGCTTAGCTCTGCCGCAAACGGGTTTTGCTTAGTGTATTGGCTAGCCGCTGTCGTGGGCGTGCCAAATGGCATTGATACAACTTGGCCGCCTGTGGCATCTTGCTGAGCTTTTAAATCTGGTTCAAACGCATTTAACGCGCCCTCAATCCAAGTGGCGGCTTCATCATCGTAATCAACGTCTAGGTCGGCACGTTGATAAATAACCTCTGCACCGAGTTTAGTTAAACGCTCTTCAAAGTCTTTAGCGGTTTGACAGAAAAATTCATAGCTAGAATCACCTAAACCTAATACCGCGACTTTAACGCCATCAAGCTTTGGCGCTTTTTTGGTAATTAAAAATTCGTACAGTGTTTCGGCATCTTCAGGTGGCTCACCTTCACCATAAGTTGATACAACAACGGTTAAAAACTTTTCTTTTTTCAATGCGGTTGGCTTGTAATCTGACATGCTAACCAGCTTTGCAGCTAACCCACGAGATTCAGCTTGCTCTTTAAGCTTAGTCGCCACCGCTTTAGCGTTACCTGTTTGTGAACCATACAAAATAGTAAGTACTGCTGCCTCAGAGGTTGCTGGTGTACCTGCAATTGGCGCACCTAGCGCTGCTGAATTAGCATTAGCAGCCAAATAGCCGCTAACCCACGCTTGCTGAATTGGATTAAGCTCAGCCACTAAACCTTGTAGCTTTTGTACTTGCTCTTGCGAAAGCGGACTTGCTAGCGCATTGAGTTGACCTAACAACATGAATTTTTCCTCATAACCCTGAACGTTAAACACAATGCTTGTTCACATTGTTTAAAATGAGTGCCACCTCATTCAGAAGGTTCTGTTGAGGTTAATTGAGTATGCAGGATAGCCGTCTAAGCATAGATAAAAAAAGAATAGAATCTGCTTTGATATTCCATTTAGTTATTAATCTAGTTAAAAACCAGTGAAATTAACCTAAAGGGTTTTTATTGCCTTTTATGAAATTCTAATTTAACAATTTTGTAACCTTTATGATCTAATGTATATTGCTTAAAACTATAAAATAGGAACACCTATGTTACACGGCATATATAAAAACAAATTACTTTTGAGCGCGTTGTTATTGAGCTCTTTGCCTGCGATGGCTAATGTGGTTAATGGCAACTTTGAACAATGGACAGGCAACACCCCACAAGCATGGACGGTGATTGATAGCGGTATTAACGTATCTGCCAACAGCGCAGTCGTGAGTACAGGCTTACAAGCAGCAGCGATTAGCGTAAATACTGGCACACAAAGTAACACTGACTTTTTACAGCAAGTCGCGGTGGAAATGGGTGAAACTTATGAATTTTCAGTGGATGTGTATCATACCGAAGGTCATCTTAAGGCCCGTTTGTTCATAGATGGTTATAAAGGCTATTCAAATCCAGCACAAACCAATCAATGGCAAACCATAACTTACAGCTATACCGCTGATAGTAGTAAAACGATTGATGTCGGTTTACGCTTTTACGATACAAGCGGCTTTGATGGTAGTGAGTTAGTTTATGTTGATAACTTCTTACCTAATAATGACAGCAGTGATTCTCCAAGCTGCGCAGATAACAGCCTTACTTTTAACCTAACTACAGATAACTACGGCGAAGAAACCAGTTGGCAAATAACACACAACCAAGCTGGTATGGTTGCAAGCGGCAGTGGTTATGCCGCAAATACTCAATACACCGAACAATTATGTTTAACCAATGGCGACTATACATTTACTATTAACGACAGCTACGGCGATGGTATTTGTTGCTCATTTGGCAGTGGCAGCTACGCCTTGAATAATGAAGCCAATTTGCTTGCCAGTGGATCAAGCTTTCAAGCAAGTGAGTCTACCGCATTCTCATTAGGTGCTACCCAGCCAACACCGACGCCAACAGGCTACTATGTTACAACTCAAGGCTTAACTGGCTACACGCTAAAAACTGAGCTTTATAACATTATTAATAACCATAACGCTCAAGGGTATTCTGCTATTTGGAGTTTTTACGACGCATCAGCACGCGATAAATACTTTGAAAATGATAATAGTATTTTAGATATGTACAGTGAAAAGCCAAATGGAGTTGATAGCTACACTTATACTGCTGTAAGCGATCAGTGCGGTACCTACAATAGCGAAGCCGATTGTTATAACCGTGAACATTCATTTCCTAAAAGCTGGTTTGGCGGCACCATAGAACCAATGAACTCTGATGTTCATCATATTTACGCCACTGACGGCTATGTAAATTCAAAGCGTAGCAACTTCCCGTTCGGTGAAGTGGCCAGCGCTACGTTTACTTCAACCAATGGCAGTCAATTAGGTTCTGCAAGTAGTGCGATTAATTACACTGGTACTGTATTTGAGCCTATTGATGAATTTAAAGGTGACTTTGCTCGTGCTTATTTTTACATGGCTACACGCTACCAAAACGTAATCGGCTCTTGGCAAAATAACACCACGGCTAGTAATGCCGTACTTAACGGCTCTAGTAACCAAGTATTTGAAAATTGGGTCGTGGCTATGTTATTAAAATGGCATAACAACGACCCCGTTAGCCAAATGGAATTAGACCGCAATCAAGCAGCGTTTGAATTTCAGGGAAATCGTAACCCGTATATCGACCACCCTGAATTTGTAGAAATGATTTGGTAAAAGGGCTCCGGGCTTCGGGCTTCGGGCTTCGGGCTTCGGGCTTCGGGCTTCGGGCTTCGGGCTTCGGGCTTCGGGCTTCGCAGAAAAGCATATGCCTTTGCACTTGCAAAGGCTTTTCTTACGCCTATTTTATAATAATATTTTATTGCACTTAGGTTCGTAACACTCAACCCAAACTACGGCGCTATAATTTACTTCTGCCAGCTAAAGGCTGAAAGCTTACCGCTAAAAACTGCTCTAAACGTAAAAAGCCCCAGCTAATGCCGGGGCTTTTCATAAAACAGACTTAATTAAAAATTAAGCTTGTTTTGGACGTTCAACAACATCTACCAAAGTCCAAGATTTGTTCTTAGAGATTGGAGCGCATTCACGGATAGTAACTACGTCACCCGCTTTTGCAGTGTTATTTTCGTCATGTACGTGTAACTTAGTCGTACGTTTGATGAATTTCCCATAGATTGGGTGCTTCACGTAACGTGCGATAGCAACAGTGAAAGATTTTTCCATCTTGTCGCTGATTACACGGCCTTGAAGAGTACGAATTTTATCGCTCATTATTGACCTGCCTTCTGGTTAATAATTGTTTTTACACGCGCGATATCGCGACGTACTGTTCTTAGCGTGTGTGTCTGAGCTAACTGACCAGTGCTTGCTTGCATGCGCAGGTTAAACTGCTCACGAAGAAGACCTAGAAGTTCAGCATTTAGCTCTTCTACGCTTTTATCTTTTAGTTCGCTTGCTTTCATCACATTACCGTCCGAGTTACGAAAGTTGTTTTGAATGGCAGTTTACGAGCAGCAAGGTTAAACGCTTCACGAGCAAGCTCTTCTGAAACACCTTCCATTTCGTAAAGTACTTTACCAGGCTGAATTTCAGCAACCCAATATTCAACAGAACCTTTACCTTTACCCATACGAACTTCAAGAGGTTTTTCTGTGATCGGCTTGTCAGGGAAGACACGGATCCAGATTTTACCTTGACGTTTCACGTGACGCGTCATAGCACGACGAGCTGCTTCGATTTGACGAGCAGTCATGCGGCCACGACCAGTAGCTTTCAAACCGAAAGTACCGAAGCTTACTTTGTTACCGTTTTGCGCTAGACCACGGTTGCGGCCTTTATGCATTTTACGGAATTTTGTACGTTTTGGCTGTAACATTACTCGCTACCTCTACTTAGCACTTTTTTTGGCTTTCTTTGGTGCGCGTTTAGCTGGCTTCTCTTGCTCTTGTACTAGTGGTAAACCACCAATAACTTCGCCTTTGAAGATCCAAACTTTAACACCAATGATACCGTAAGTGGTTAAGGCTTCAGAAGTTGCGTAGTCGATATCAGCACGAAGAGTATGTAGAGGTACACGACCTTCACGATACCATTCTGAACGTGCGATTTCTGCGCCGCCAAGACGACCGCTAACTTCAACTTTAATCCCTTTAGAACCGATGCGCATTGCATTTTGTACCGAACGCTTCATAGCGCGACGGAACATAACACGACGCTCTAGCTGAGAGGCAATGCCGTCTGCTACTAGTTGTGCATCTAGTTCTGGTTTACGTACTTCAGAAATATTAATCTGAGCAGGTACACCAGCGATTTTAGTTACCGCTTGACGTAATTTTTCTACGTCTTCGCCTTTTTTACCGATAACAACACCCGGACGAGCCGTGTGAATAGTTACTCGGATAGATTTTGCTGGACGCTCAATAACGATTTTAGACACAGAAGCCGCTTTTAATTCCTTAGTAAGGAATGTACGTACTTTGTGATCGCCAAAAAGCTGTGCAGAGAAATCTTTTGAATTCGCGTACCAGGTAGAAACCCAAGGTTTAGATATACCTAGGCGAATACCAGTAGGATGAACTTTTTGTCCCATTACTTATATCTCCTAGCTATCTGAAACCACAACAGTGATGTGGCTTGTACGCTTAAGGATGCGGTCTGCGCGTCCTTTAGCACGTGGCATAATACGTTTCATTGTTGGACCATCGTCCACAAAAATCGTTGTTACACGTAGCTCATCAATGTCAGCACCTTCGTTATGCTCTGCGTTAGCAATAGCAGACTCAAGTACTTTCTTAACTAATACAGCCGCTTTTTTCGGGCTGTACGCCAGGATTTCTAGTGCGCGATCGACAGGTAACCCGCGGATCTGATCTGCAACTAGACGTGCTTTTTGCGCCGAACCAGAGGCGAATTTATGTTTAGCTAATGCTTGCATTTATCTTCCCCTCTTAACGTTTCTTCGCTTTCTTATCCGCAGCATGGCCACGGTAAGTGCGAGTTGGTGCAAATTCACCTAGTTTGTGACCGATCATTTCGTCAGAAACGAAAACTGGTACATGCTGGCGACCATTATGGACAGCAATGGTCAATCCGATCATGTTAGGTATGATCATTGAACGACGGCTCCAAGTTTTAATTGGCTTCTTTTCACCGCTTTCCAAAGCTTTCTCTACCTTCTTCAGCAAGTGTAGGTCTATAAAAGGACCCTTCTTGAGAGAGCGTGGCATGGCTATTCCTCAATATTACTTAGTACGACGACGTACTATAAATTTATCCGTACGCTTGTTCTTACGCGTCTTAGCACCTTTAGTCGGCTTACCCCATGGAGACACAGGATGACGACCACCAGATGTACGACCTTCACCACCACCGTGTGGGTGATCAACCGGGTTCATGGCAACACCACGAACTGTCGGACGAATACCACGCCAGCGATTTGCACCTGCTTTACCAAGTGAACGAAGCATATGCTCAGCATTGCCTACTTCACCTAGTGTCGCACGACAATCAGATTCAACTTTACGAACTTCGCCTGAACGAAGACGTAATGTTACATATTGACCATCACGTGCAAGGATTTGAACGTATGCACCAGCAGAACGTGCAATTTGAGCACCTTTACCTGGTTTAAGTTCTACGTTGTGAACAGTCGAACCTACAGGCATATTACGCATTGGTAATGCATTACCAGGTTTGATTGGTGCATCAACACCAGACTGGATTGCATCGCCAGCTTTTAAGCCTTTTGGTGCGATAATGTAACGACGCTCACCGTCTGCATATAATACAAGAGCGATGTTTGCGCTACGATTTGGATCATATTCTAAACGCTCAACAGTGGCTGGAATGCCATCTTTAGTACGTTTAAAATCGATTAAACGGTAATGCTGCTTATGACCACCACCGATATGACGAACCGTAATACGACCATTGTTATTACGACCACCTGATTTAGAGTTTTTCTCTAATAGTGGTGCGTAAGGTTTACCCTTATGTAAATCTGGGTTAACCACTTTAACTAGGTGACGACGACCCGCAGAAGTTGGCTTACACTTTTGAAGTGCCATAATTCTAACTCCCCTTATTACTCGGCGCCGCCGACAAAGTCCAGCTCGCTACCTTCTTTAAGAGTAACGTAAGCTTTCTTCCAGTCGCTACGACGACCGAAACGCATGCCAGTACGTTTTGTTTTACCCTTAACGTTAAGTGTGCGAACACCAGTTACTTCTACTTCAAAAAGCTTCTCAACTGCCGCTTTAACTTCAGCTTTAGTTGCGTCATTTGCTACTTTGAAAACAATCGTGTTGTTTTCTTCAGCAGCGATTGTGCTTTTTTCAGAGATGTGTGGAGCAAGGATCACTTTTAAAAGACGTTCTTCACGGATCATGCTAGCGCCTCCTCAAGTTGCTTAACAGCAGCAGCTGTAATTAGTACCTTGTCGAAAGCAATTAAGCTTACAGGATCGATACCAGCTACATCACGTGTGTCAACCTTGTACAGGTTACGTGCCGATAAGAAAAGATTTTCATCTACTTCTTCAGTCACGATAAGAACATCTTTAAGCTCAAGTTCTTTAAGCTTAGCAACTAGTTCTTTAGTTTTTGGTGCTTCAAGACCAAAACTCTCAACAACGATTAAACGCTCTTGACGAACTAATTCAGATAAGATGCTTTTGATCGCACCGCGGTACATTTTACGGTTTACTTTTTGGCTGTGGTCTTGTGGTTTAGCTGCGAAGCTAACGCCACCTGAACGCCAAATTGGACTACGGATTGTACCAGCACGTGCACGGCCAGTACCTTTTTGAGCCCATGGTTTTTTACCACCACCGCTTACTTCAGAACGTGTCTTCTGAGCACGAGTACCTTGACGAGCACCTGCTGCGTATGCAACAACTACTTGGTGTACTAATGCTTCGTTAAACTCACGTCCAAAAGTAGCTTCAGAAACTTCAAGAGCGCCAGAAGCGTCTTTAATTGCTAATTCCATCACTAAATCTCCAGGACTTATGCTTTAACAGCTGGTTTAACGATAACGTCACCGCCGATAGCGCCAGGTACTGCACCTTTAACTAAAAGCAGGTTACGCTCAGCGTCAACGCGAACTAGTTCAAGGTTCTGAGTTGTTACTTGCTCATTACCCATTTGACCGGCCATTTTCTTACCTTTAAACACCTTACCAGGTGATTGGTTTTGACCGATTGAACCAGGAGCACGGTGAGATAGAGAGTTACCATGTGTAGCGTCTTGCATGCTGAAATTCCAGCGCTTAACACCACCTTGGAAACCTTTACCTTTAGAAGTACCGGTTACGTCAACTTTGTTGATTTCGTTGAATAATTCAACCGTAAGCTCTGCGCCTACTTCAAAATCGCCTTCACCACCATTTAGGCGGAATTCCCACAGACCGCGACCCGCTTCAACACCAGCTTTAGCGAAGTGACCCGCTGTTGCTTTGTTTACACGGCTTGCTTTTTTAGTGCCTGCGGTTACTTGAAGCGCGTTATAACCGTCTGTTGCGTCAGATTTGATCTGAGCAATGCGGTTAGGAGTCGCTTCAATAACTGTCACAGGGATAGATACACCATCTTCAGTGAAGATACGTGTCATACCCACTTTACGACCGACTAGACCTAATGCCATTTTCCTAAAACCTCTCTAATCTTCCGATTAACCCAGGCTGATTTGAACATCAACACCAGCAGCAAGGTCTAAACGCATAAGTGCGTCTACAGTCTTGTCAGTTGGTTCTACGATGTCGATCAGACGTTTATGGGTGCGGATCTCGTACTGATCACGCGCGTCTTTATTAACGTGCGGTGATGTAAGTACAGTAAAACGTTCAAAGCGTGTAGGTAGTGGAATTGGACCACGTACTTGTGCGCCAGTGCGTTTCGCAGTTTCCACGATTTCCGCCGTTGATTGGTCAATCAAACGGTGGTCAAAAGCTTTTAGGCGAATACGAATGCGTTGATTTGACATTCTTAAACCTCAATATAAAGAGCATTTAAAGAGCATAAAAAAACGACCGAAACAATCTTAATAATTAAGATGCCGGTTGTTAGATTATATCTACGTTGAGTTCCAAATCGGAACTCCTGTTTATTAGCTTGAAATCCAAGCTTAATTTATTCTTTCTTGTTCCCGAGGGAATTTTGAAAGCCTGCGTATTATAATGATGCTGGTGATAAATGCAACAACTATTTAGACATAATTGCTTTGCAATTGTCGTTTAAAAAATAGCTAAGTTTATTAATAGTGAACGTAATGGAAGTGATGATGTCACTATAATGTCATAGCTTGTCGATTAATCTGCAGAGGATTTTTTAGATAATATGTTATCCTATGCGCTAATTTTGCTGTTATATACCCATATTGATTTGGGTAACTACTCTCTTATGGTGAGTCAATGCGTATTTTAAATTATGGTTTAAATCTTATCTCTGGTGGTATTAGCCGCTTGTTTGTTAAAAGCAAAGTACTGCCTGAGAAGCCGTTAGAGCAATTTGAGTTAAACCCTAAAAACCCGACCTTTTATATAGTGCGTTTAAATTCACGCTTTGATTTAGCGGCACTCGCGCGCGTATGTAAACGAAATGGCTTGCCCGACCCTACCGAGCAGCAAGTGTTAGGTGACCAAGCGTTAGATCGTTTTATTGGCATTAAAAACCCACCACCGTTATTTGGTAATAAAGAAAAGCCTACCAACGCATTAGATCAGGGCAAGCAAATCATTGAACACTTATTAAATAGTGGCCAAAAAAATGTGCAGGTTGTGCCTGTGACTATTTTATGGGGCAGAGCGCCGGGTAAAGAGAAGCCAGGACTGAGTACTTTACTTTCGCACTCACTTACGCCCAGCTGGTTTAGAAAAATATTTGTTGTACTTTTTTCAGGTAGAGACAACTTTATTCGTTTTAGCCAACCACTTGATTTATCACTACTGGTGAACGAAAAAGCCGATGTAAATGAACTTCCTCATAAACTACTTCGCGTAGCTAGAGTACACTTTAAGCGCCAGAAGCTGGCTGCCACAGGGCCTAAAATCCCATCTCGTGATCAGTTATTTAGCTCACTACTGGCATCCCCAACGATAAAAAAAGCGATTCAAACTGAAGCGTCTGAAAAAAATATTAGCCAAGCCCAAGCGCGACAAAACGCATTAAAGCTTCTTGATGAAATTGCTGCTAATTACAGCGACGCCACCATTCGCGTTGCCGATCGCATATTAACCTGGCTTTGGAACAAGCTGTATAATGGGATTGATATAAAGTACACCGAGCAAATCCATGACCTAACCAACAAGGGCCATGAAATAATCTACATGCCGTGTCATCGTAGCCATATGGATTACTTGCTACTGACCTACTCTATTTACCATCAAGGGCTTGTTCCACCGCATATTGCAGCGGGTATTAACTTAAACTTTTTCCCAGCCGGTGGCATATTCCGCCGCAGTGGCGCGTTTTTTATTCGCCGCTCGTTTGCTGGTAACAAACTTTACTCAGCGGTATTTAAAGAATACTTAAGCCAGTTATTTATCAAAGGTTACTCGGTAAAGTTTTATACCGAGGGTGGGCGCAGCAGAACGGGACGTTTACTACCCCCTAAAACCGGCATGCTCGCAATGACAATGCAAGCCATGTTGCGCGGTATAGACAGACCTATATCTATTGTGCCGGTATATATTGGTTACGAGCACGTCATGGAAATCAATACCTACTTAAAAGAACTTGCGGGTAATGATAAAAAAGGCGAGTCGATATTAGGTATTTTTAAAGCGATTAAGAATTTAAAAAACTATGGTCGTGGTTATTTAAACTTTGGCGACCCTATTTCTATCAATCAGTATTTAAATGATAACCAGCCTGACTGGCGTGAATCAATTCATGCAACCGATGTGCAAAAACCACAATGGTTAGGGCCGCAGGTGGCTAACCTTGCTGATCAGGTTATGGTTAAAATTAACAATGCCGCCGCACTTAACTCAGTTAACTTACTGGCGATGATACTGCTGGTAAACGATAAGCAGGCATTGAGTAAGCCAAAGCTGTTAGCTCAGCTTGAGTTTTACTTACGATTGCAACGTGAAGCCAGCTATAGCAGTAAAATAACCGCACCCGATGAAACACCAGAGCAGCTACTTGAACATGCCTTAAAGCTTAATAAGTTTGATGTGATCAGTGATGAGTTTGGCGAAATAATTGCGATAAGCGATAAAGAAAAAACCTTATTCAACTACTACCGTAATAACATTTTACATATTTTTGCGGTGCCTAGTTTAGTGGCGCTGCATTTATTTAAGCAACATCAAAGCACCGTAACTCAGTGCCATCAGCTGGTGAAATCTTTTTATCCATTGTTTGCTAAAGAGTGGTACTTGCAAGAGTTAGATGAGAGCTACGTTACTCGTATTTTAACTAACTTTAGTGATCAAGGCTTAATTGCGCTTGATGGTGATAACATTAAAGTGACTCAAAATAACGATAGCTTTGCCAAACTCGAAATGCTCGGTCGTGCATTGAGCTTTACTTTGCAACGTTATGCGATTGTGATTGGCTTTATTCAAACCAGCCAAGGGATTGAAAAAGCAGAGCTTGAACGTGAAAGCTATGTGCTGGCGCAGCGCTTGGGTACGTTACATGGCATTAAAACGCCGGAGTTTTTTGACAAAAAGGTACTCAGTAGCTTTATTTCAAACCTACGCGAACAAAAGCTAATTAGTGAGTCAGATAATGGCTTACAAGGCAGTCCAGCGTTGTGCGAGACTTACAAACAACTACAAACGCTATTACCGGCACGTATTTGGCAGTCAATAACAGATATTGTGCACGCTCAATGCAAGTAAAATAAAGCCATACCCACTATATTGAAGATATTCAATATAGTGGGTATTAGGATTAGCGCTGGCGCATTACCCCTTCTTGAATAGTAGAGGCTACCAAGTTTCCTTGGCGGTCAAAAAACTGCCCACGTACCAGCCCTCTTCCTGAGCTCGCGCTTGGGCTATCAATAGTATATAAAATCCAATCATCCATTCTAAACGGACGATGAAACCACATAGCATGGTCAATCGTCGCCACTTGCATATTCGGCTGCATAAACGACACGCCATGTGGTTGTAATGCGGTTGGTAAAAATTCAAAGTCGGACGCATACGCTAATAAATAGTTATGAATACGTTGATCGTCAGGCATATCGCCATTGGCTTTAAACCAAATATGTTTTACTGGTTCGATGGCTTCTGGTTTAAAGGGGTTATGAAAATTCACTGGGCGCATTTCAATCGGCATTTCACGAATAAATTTATTACGGATAGCTTCTGGAATATGCTGTGCATTTTCTTGATAAAACTCTAATGAAGAACGTAGCTCTTCAGGGGCAGGAACATCTGGCATGGTCGCTTGATGCGATAACCCTTGTTCATCACCTTGAAACGACGCCGTCATGTAAAAAATAGGCTTACCGTACTGAATCGCGCTAACACGACGCGTACTAAAACTTTTACCATCGCGAATCGTTTCAACGTCATACACTATCGGCTTTGCAGCATCGCCTGGGCGTAAAAAGTAAGAATGTAATGAGTGAACAATTCGCCCCGCTGGCAGTGTTTCTTTGGCTGCTGAAAGCGCTTGCCCCATAACTTGACCGCCAAACACCGCTCTAAAACCTAAGTCTTGGCTTTGTCCTCGGTATAAACCTTGTTCAATTTCTTCAAGTGATAACAACGACAATAAATCATCTAATACTTGGCTCATTATTTCTTCCTCAATCCCCTAATTTCTAAATGATACTATACAATACTGGAAAAATACCAACACACTGAGTGAGGAAAACTAATATGGCTTTTTGGCTATTTAAAACCGAACCCGACGCCTTTTCAATTGATGACTTAAAGTATGCCCCTGAACAAACCACGTTATGGGAAGGCGTGCGAAACTACCAAGCGCGTAACTTTATCCGCGATGATGTTAAACAAGGTGATTTAGTGATGATTTATCATTCTAGCTGTAAACAGGTTGGCGTTGCGGGAATAGGAATTGTCACTAAAGCCGCTTACCCTGATCCGACTCAGTTTGACTTAAGTAGCGATTATTATGATGCCAAAGCAACCGTTGAGACCCCCCGTTGGTTTGTGGTGGAAGTAACCTACCATTCTCATCTCAGTAGCATAGTGAGCTTGCAAGCAATTAAGGCAAATGAGTCAGTGACAGACATTGCACTTAAAAAAGGGGGACGTTTATCGGTCATGCCAGTGACCGAAAATGACTGGAATGAAATTTTGAACATGGCTTAATAGTCGCAAAGGTAACATACATTTTGCCATTAAAAAGCCAGTCCACCAGCGCAGTATAGCTTGGCTCAATTTCTCTTATGCCCTCAGATTTGCTATGATCTGCGGCTTGTGCGCACTGGAGGAAAAATGAAATTACTATACTGGTTAGATGAATGGTTAACTCTCAGCGATAATGAGAAGCAAGCAAAACTACCTACCTCTGGTGGGGATTTACTCGGTGATGTGTATGTAAAATATCACTTTGTTGATCTCAATAAACCCTTACTTTTTACTTTTTCACCTGCCGGTACTGATGTACAAGAGCGTGATTTGAACGAAGACTTTGCACCTTGGGGCTATCATTTAGCACAAAAGCAAAACGTTAATATTATTGCGTTTCAGCATTTGGGTAAAAGTAATTGGTTTCGTAACCGCAATTTAATCTTTTTTATTGAGCAACTATCAACCCTACTCTCTCCTTTTGAAACCAAGCTAGGTTATGGACTTAGTCGTGGCGGCTTTGCTGTGGGTGCATTTGCTAAATTACTCAAACTCGACAAAGTACTGCTTTTCCATCCTGTTAGCACTAAAAACAAACTTATCGCCCCTTGGGATGACCGCTCAAGTACCGACATTGCCCAACAATATGACTGGCAAGGTGACTACCATGATTTAGATTTAGGGGATGCAGAGGGCTACATTATTTACGACCCAACCAACCGCATTGACCGCCAACACGCTAAACGCTACCAGCAGCTCACTCACTTACGCGTATTTGGGATGGGGCACGGCACTCATGCCACTTATTTAAATAAGTTTGGCTTTTATAAACAAGTGGCTGTTGATTTTATTGCTAATCAACAAATCGACATTGCACAATTTAGGCTACAAACAAAAACACTGCGTTTAAAAGAGGATTATTATAAAAAACTTAATAAAGTCAATGCTAATTCGCCGCATCGTCAAGCGTTATTAAGTACCGCTCACACTATTTTAATCGACGAAAAAGCAGCGCACGTGCAAGAACACCAAGAAAAAATTGATATTCAACCTTTAATAGACGTAGCCATTAAGCATCAAGATGAAAATCCAAATGATGCCATTAAACTATTAGAAGTGGCTCAACAGCTAGCGCCAGACGACCCGCTGGTTGAGCATAAGCTGAGACAATTAGAATAAGTAACAAAAGGTACTCATTCATTACTTTTTCTTGGCGTGCCCTTGCTTGGGCACAATCGAAAAGTAAAGAATCAGCGCTATCCACGAAAAGAAGATAGCGCCGACTAGCCAGCCATTTTTTTCATGGCCTTGGCTACGCTTACTGTTAAGAATTATCATAATAGGGAAAATGTAAGCACATAAAACGATAATTAAAAACGCAATTTCAGTCATTATTTTTCCAAGCTAGGCCAGTCAACTTCATTACTCAATACTCGCTCTTGCGCAATGTAATGCAAAATATCTCCGGCGTTTACTGCATAATCTAAAGGCGGATTTAAATCCATATTTTTTGCACTTAAATTATGAGCCACACCTAACAATATTGCATCATGATCGTACTTAAAGTGATGAAATAATTTGCCAAACTCCATGGTTTTTACATTACTAGGGATTTGTAAACTAAACTGCGTATCACCATGCAAGGTTGATAATAGTTCCTCTTGTACACGACTTGAGCCTGGGTCTTGCATTGAGCGCACTAAAATCTCTGCCGATTTAGTACTGCTACACTCTACGTTGTGGCAATGCTCTAATAACATTTCCACTTTCGTTTCATCAAAAAAGTGCGCACTTATGTGACAATCTTCTTTGACTAAACGGCTAATACGCAGTGCGGTGGTAAATGTTTGGTCGTCATCTTGGCCATCAATAATCACTTTATCGGCGTGGCGAATGGCAACGCGTTCTAATTCATCCAAATCGGTGAAACTGGTTAGGCGAGCAAAATCAACATTCTCATTACTTAAAAACGGATGCTCTATTTGTTCAGTAACCGCTAATAAGATACGGCGATCTGTCCGCTTAGTATCAGCCAAAATGTAGTCGATCATTTTTTTGGTACGAGCATTATGCCAACCAAAAATAATAATATGATTGCTACTGTGAGCAAAGTTTTTATCACCAGTCATAGCGCGCCTAATTAAGTAAGTTACTGTTTGTCCTGTTTTACCCAACAAGACACCAAATAAAGCCAAACCAAAAGGTATTTGTATTAATGCGACAATCCATCGACCTAAGTCAGTTGATGGACTTAAATCCCCATACCCTACCGTTGAAGTGGTTACCGTGTAGTAGTAAAAAAAAGTACCCGGTGAAAGCAGTGCCTGCTCATTTGCCACTAACAATAAGCACCAAGTAAGCAGCATATGTAAGGATGTTGCTATTACAACAGACTGCCAACTTACCTGATCAATATGGCTGCGCAACAGCACAACAATACGTTTAAAAATATGATGCATAATTTTTTGTTAATCGATTGATTATTTAAATCATTTAGTAACACGATACTGCACATGATAACACTTAAGCAACGTTTTACTGTAATCGAAATATTCACGGTTCGTTATGAAGAAAAATAAGAGTAAACTATAGTTATTAAGTTATGAGGAAAAATATGGGTCTATTATGTCAGGTGTTTTAGCGTCAGTTGATCAGCGTACTCAGCTTGTAGGCGAAAATCGTTTAGAGTTGCTACTTTTTTATTTGCATAGCCGCCATTTATTTGCACTCAATGTATTTAAAATAAAAGAAGTGGTAAAGCTTCCCCGTTTAAGCAAAATACCGCACTCTCACCCTAAGGTAACCGGTGTAGCCAATATACGCGGTGAATCTATCCCAGTGATTGACCTTCGCCAAGCCATTTCTATGGCTAAAAAAGAATATGGTGAAGATTGTAATCTGGTCATAACTGAATATAACCGTACCACACAAGGTTTTTTAATTGGCAAGGTTGATCAAATCATGAATATGACCTGGTCTGACATTATGCCGCCCCCCAGCTCTGTGGGTAAAAATCATTATATTACGGCACTAACTAAAGTACAGCGTGATGGCCAAGAGCAATTAGTTGAAATTATTGATGTAGAAAAAGTACTCGCTGAAATAGTTGAGTACGAGGTCAATATTACTGATGGGGTGTTGGATGAAACCATCGTAAACGAATTTGCAGGACGCAAAATATTGCACGCCGATGATTCGCCAACAGCACGTAAACAAGTTAGCGATACGTTATCGCAGCTTGGTATCGAAATTATTCCTGCCAGTAACGGTCTAGAAGCCCTACAAATGCTCAAAAGCTGGGCTGATGAAGGACGCGATGTTGAAAAAGAGCTGCTAATGGTGATTACCGATGCCGAAATGCCTTCGATGGATGGCTATCGCTTAACCTATGAAATACGTAACGACAACCGTTTAAAAAACTTACATGTGGTGCTTAACACGTCCCTGAGTGGTAGCTTCAACCAAGCCATGGTGGAAAAAGTAGGCTGTAATGCATTTTTATCAAAATTTCAGCCCGACTTACTCGTTCAAGAAGTACAAAATCGCTTAAAGCAAGTGCTTGGTGATTCTTAATTGAGCATAACTAGCAAATACCGACCAAGGTAAGTATTTGCTAGCGACACCCCCTCATCAACAACCTTTAAAAAGTCTGCCTTGCTGAGCATTTATTCAAAGCGGTGTTTGCTAATCCTAAGATTTCATGATTAATTAACAAATAAGTTTTCACTAACTCGTTATTAATTATGCTTAATAAAGTTGCCAGTCCATTTACCAAGCTCGTCGAGCGCTACTTACCCGACCCATTTATATTTGTTATTTTGCTCACCATTATTACTTTAGTCATTGCGAATTTAGCGACCCCTGCAACCACACTTGAGGTAATAACATCATGGGGGAGCGGGTTTTGGAACTTACTAAGCTTTGCCATGCAAATGCTGTTGGTATTAGTAACAGGCTATATGCTTGCCAGTACCTCTTTAATAAGTAAGTTACTAACAAAATTAGCAACGCTTGCTAATACGGCCCCAAAAGCCATTATTTTAGTGACATTTATTTCGCTTTTAGCAAGCTGGCTTAATTGGGGGTTTGGCTTAGTGATTGGTGCTTTATTTGCTAAAGCCATTGCTAAACAGACTCGAGTGGATTATCGGCTATTAGTGGCAAGTGCCTATTCAGGCTTTGTAGTATGGCACGGCGGATTGGCAGGCTCCGTACCACTAACCATTGCCAGCGAAGGGCATTTTTCACAGGCGACTATGGGTATTATTGGCACACAGCAAACCTTATTCGCAGGCTTTAACATTGCGATTCTGATTGGCTTATTTATTATTATGCCGCTGGTTAACCGCTACATGCTACCGAGTGAAAAAGACAGTGTTTATATTGATCCTTCACTGCTTGAAAATACCCTAACTGATAAAGTCGCAATAACACGCCCTGCTCAACATTTAGAGCAAAGCAAACTGCTAGGTATGGGCATTGGTTTAATCGGACTTGCCTACTTAGGTTATTACTTTTTCATCGCAGGTGGCGGCTTAAACCTCAATAGTGTAATTGCCCTGTTTTTGTTTATGGCAATCACTCTGCATCAAACACCCCATAATGTGCTTAATAGCTTGCAACAAGCGATTCCGAGTGGCGCAGGAATTGTAATTCAGTTCCCTTTTTATGCTGGCATTATGGCGGTCATGGTAGATACTGGACTGGCGCAACAAATATCACAGGGCTTTATAGCCATAGCGGATGCCGATAGCTTGCCATTTTACAGCTTTATTAGTGCAGGACTCGTTAATATGTTTGTGCCCTCAGGTGGCGGACAATGGGCGGTACAAGCGCCTATTGTTATCCCTGCAGCACAAGAGCTTGGTGCAGATATGGCGCGGGTTGCTATGGCTGTGGCGTGGGGAGATGCGTGGACTAATTTAATTCAACCCTTTTGGGCATTACCGGTATTAGCCATTGCAGGGTTAAAAGCTAAAGATATTATGGGCTTTTGCGTGTTACAACTAATTATTACTGGGGTATTTATTTCGTTGGTATTGAGCTTTTATCCGTAGAGAAAAAAACTTATTAGTAAGCAAAAAAATAAAAAAAGTGATAATACAATGAAAAACTTACCCATATTATGAACTTTCTTTTGATTCTTAAGCTTATAATCTAAAAGCTGATCACCCATCAAGGAAGAGCAGTGAGGACATGTGCACAATGAATTATCATGTAATAAACAGCAACGTTCGCAGCGGCTCTGCTTCCTCTTTTTTAACATTATTGCTAAATTAAACCCAATAGTCATATTAAAGCTACTACTTTTTATCTTTCAAAAGATATGCTCGCAACTTTCTATTGAAGTAAATAACAACTAAGACTATGAGCATATAATAAGCAAATTTATATACTTCATCTGTAAAGTGAATATAATTTTCATATAATAAGTTAAGAGAAGACCATATAAAAAAAGTTGCAATTACCTGAATTAAAAGTACTTTACATCTCATTACTTCAAATCAAACCAAGCTACTGCAGCTATGTATACAGCACCAGCAACAAGTGCCCCTTTAACGCCCAACATACCACCAGCAGACATTGCCGAAGATAAATATTTTGAAGAAAAATCTCCCCAACAATTTTCTGCACATCCACCATTCACTTCTTGAAATTCATTCACGTTTAATTCACGCACTTTGTTATACTCCATATATCCGATGCTTTTTAGCTAAGTCATCGGGTTGTTAATATGCTCCCCTTCAATTAGGTGAGCGGTTAATAGGCTGGCTTTAGCTGCTCGCTAAAGTTAACTAAAGCTGGCCGTTTTTTGTTGTTTGCATTTGGCAAACCACCAAAATTTTTAAAGTTATTTTTACTGCCCAACATTACGCACTTACTGTTTGCTGTTGCATATTCACCAGCTCTCCACCTTTAAGTTCAAATACTTTATCTGCCATATTAATAGTTTCTTGGCGGTGGGCAATCATAATGCGTGTAATGGGTAAGTGCTGAATTTGCTCGCTTATTTTAGCCTCGTTATCTTTATCTAAATGGCTTGTTGCTTCGTCCATAAACAACACGCAGGGCGACTGATATAACGCACGGGCAAGTAATAACCGCTGTACCTGCCCACCCGATAAGTTTGAGCCCATATCACCTACTAACGAATTGTAACCCATGGTCATGCGAGTAATATCATCATGAATAGCGGCATTTCGGGCACATTGCTCTATTTTTAAATAATTAGGTTGTGGGTCAAAAAAGCTGATGTTATCGGCGATTGAGCCAGCTAATAGTGTGTCATCTTGCATCACCGCGGCTATTTGTTTACGGTAGTTTTTTAGGCCTAGCTGGGTAATATCTTTACCATCAAGCAACACTTTGCCTGAGGTAGGTTGTAGTAACCCGAGCATAATTTTCATCAAAGTGGTTTTACCCGCACCTGATGGGCCTGTAATCGCAATCGAGTCGCCGGCATTGAGCGTTAAGTTAACATTATTTAGAATAGGCGCTTGCTCTTCACTGTAACTAAAGCAAATATTGTCAAGCGTCAGCTGGCCTGTTACTTTACCTTCGTCATCACCTGTATAGGCCATTTCACCGTCACGATTAGCCTCTTGCTTGGTCAGGGCTATATCAGCAATACGGTCTAAGTGTAAGCGCATCATTTTAAATTGAATAATTTGCTCAATTAAATTAGCAAAACGGCTAGTTAGCTGGTTTTTGTAGGCAATAAACGCCAGTACCATACCCACTGACAAGCTATTACTCATTACCATTAGTGCAGCAAAGTAAATCACCAATACATTCTCAAGGCCAAATAACAGTTTATTGAATGAATCAAAGCTAATATTTAATCGCCCTAAACGAATTTCGCTGTTTATTACTTCGGCATAGCGGTTTTGCCAAATGCCTTGGCGCTGCGATTCATTGCCAAACAGCTTTATAGTTTGCATACCGCGAATATTTTCTAAAAAGTTCGATTGCTCTTTGGCAGAATGTTGAATCATTTCTTCGGTGGCTTGGTGCAGTGGCCTGTAAAGCGCTAAACGCACTAAGGTATAAAGCACAATTGCGCCAACAACTACCGCAGTGAGTTTTAGCGAATAGATAAGCATCATAATAAGGACGGTAATAGCCATCACGCCATCGACCAGTGTTTCGACAAACCCAGTAGTAATGCGTTCTCGTATTTGTGCTAATGAGCCAAAGCGCGAGACAATATCGCCAACATGGCGCGACTCAAAATAATTCATTGGTAGTCGCAATAAGTGCCTGAGCAAGTTCACCCCCATTTGCATATTGAGCAAACTCGAAAGCCGCAAAATCAGCCAACTCCGCACCGCATTAGTCACCACTGAAATAATCGCTATCAGCGCAAAGCCCATAGCCAGTACCGTTAATAACGATTCGTCAAAACTAATTAGTACTTCATCCACAACCCACTGCATATAATACGGGGTCATTAAGGCGAATAGTTGTAATACTAATGACAATGCAATCAGTTTTAGCAACCCTGCTTTTAAGCCCTTCATGGTGCTCCAAAGCTGGGTAAACTTCATTCTTGCTTGTTCTTGTTTAGCTTCAAACTTGCTGGTTGGCGTGAGCTCTAAACAAATGCCGGTAAAGTGTTTACTAAACTCTTCCGAGCTTAAACTACGCTTACCCACAGCAGGGTCGTTAATAGCAAATTTAGCTGAAGGCCCTTTACCAGAGACTTTGGTCAGCACCACAAAGTGATTCATATCCCAGTGCAATATACACGGTGTTTGCAGTTTATGGACTTCTTCGATTGGGCATTGCAGCGCACGACTGGCTAGCCCTAAATTATCACCCAGCTCAATCAGCTGCTGTAAGTTCATACCCTTTAGATTCGCCGAAAAGCGCTTACGCATAGCCGGCATATCCAGCCTATGACCGTGATAGCTTGCCACCATTGCCACAGAAGCTAGGCCGCATTCAGCTATTTCGGATTGAAGGATAAGGGGTATGCTATTTTTCAGGCTAAAGTTTAAATCCAAAACACTATCCTAAGTTAAATCACGAATTGAGCAGCTAAGCTATAATAGAAACAACTTCACTATTTGATACATTAAATTAGCTAAAAACACACATAAGATAATAAAAACAATAGTACTAATACTTTTATTCTTTTCAATCTGCTTTTCTAATGCTAAGAATATACAAGTAAATATAAATATCAGATAGTTATCACTTGAATTTTTAATGAAAATGAAGAACACACTCAAAACAAATGTTATTAATGCAATTGATTTCATTCCTACCCCTTATTGATTTAAGGCCCAACCAAAGATTGGACCTTAATTACTTACTCTGTCGCCATTGAATAAAGTGAAGAGCCAATATACCAACCACCTGCAGCAGCAGCGATTACAGGAAAGAAAAATGCTCCTGCCGCGGCGCCAGCGATCGAGCCCGCAACGCCAACAATACCAAGCCCTAAGCCAATCGTATTATCTGCATTTAATGCCCCACCTGTAACGACTTTACATTCTAATTCGTTTAATTCTTTCATTATTTCTGACTCGCATAATATGCAGCACCAGCTGCAACTAGAACCAACCCGCCGGTCATAAACATAGCACCAGCTAATGCGCTAGTCGTAACAAAAGCGGCCCCCCAAGCTCCAGCTCCACCAATCAAACCTGTTGCACCTAGAGATCTTCCTCCACCATTTACTTCTTGAATTTCTTTTACGTTTAATTCACGCATTTTGTTATACTCCATAAATCCGATGCTTTTTAGTTAAGTCATCGGGTTGTTAATATGCTCAACCTTACAATTAGGTGAGCGGTTAATAGGCTGGCTTTAGCTGCTCGCTAAAGTTAACTAAAGCTGGCCGTCTTTTTCGGTTGTTTGCATTTAGCAAACCACCAAAACTTTTAAATTTTCCTTTATTGCTACAATTAACTTACTCGTCCTTTTAGGCTATACAGCGGCTCGAGTAACCATTCAATTAATGTGCGCTGCTCTAGCATAATATCTGCCTCAAACAACATGCCGCTTTTTAGCTCAAATGCTTTACCATAAGCCTGCATTTGTTGCTGGCTAAGTGTTGCTCGCAAGCGGTATACTGGCTCTTGCAGTGCGATAGGCAAGCGTATTTCGTTTGGGGTAATGAGCGCCTTATCAATCCGGCTAATTTTGCTGTTAATAAAACCAAAGCGTTGATAAGGAAAGGCATCAAATCGCAAACGCGTATCGTTACCAAGCGCAATAAAACCTGCTGAACGTGTAGGTAATAGTAATTCAGCCACTAATTCTGAACCTTCGGGAATAATATGCAGTAGCGGTTTGGCTTGGGTGAGTGTTTCACCTTCCACCACTTGAATACCCGTGACTGTACCGCTATTACTTGCGGTGACGGTGTATTGATAGTTACTTTTAATTTGCGTAAGTTGGTTTTGAACATCCGCTTGTTGGCGTTTAAGACTATTTATACGCAACGTGTATTGCTGGGGCACGTTGGCAATATTAAAGCTTAGTTGGCTTAACTGGTTTTCTTGCTGCATCAGCAAGCGTGCTAGGTTTTGTTTTTCTTGCTTAGCATCCAACAGGGCTTGCTGTTGTTGCTCACGCTCAATATTTGATAAAAAGCCATTTTTATTAAGCTGGTTAAGGTTACTTTGTTGGCGGTTAAGTAGCGCTAGTTTTTCATCAGTAAGTTTAAGTTGGCTTTGTAATGCAGCTTGCTCATTAGTTAGTGCACGTTTTTGTGCCTGCAAGTTAAGTGACTCTTGCTTTTGTAGGGTGTGGTTTTGTGTAATTTCGTCATTAAGTAGTTGTATTTGCATACTTAGCTGTTCAACTAGCTGGGTACTCAAGGCTATGCCTTGGCTGTTATTTTGCTGCACAATGATGGTCGCCAACGGCTGACCTTTATTAACGGCATCACCCTCTTGTACAAATAGCTGCTCAATCATACCACCTTGATTAGCAAAGCTTTGGATAACCCCTTTATTAGGCATTAAAAAACCGCGCACGGTTTCTTTGCGTGAGTATTCTGCAGTGAATAAAAAGGTAATAACTGTGACAGCCACACAGGCCAAAATAAGCACAGTTAATTTTATTGATAGAGGTTGTATGAGGGTAATCGCCCCCGTTAAACGCTCACTTTGCTGAGCGATAGCTTCCTTTCTAAATAACATCCCTGAACAATCCCTGAACAACCCTGATATCGGAACACTACATCTTCAGTTACAAAAAAACAACAACAAACATACAAAAACCTTTAAAAACAGCAACAACCGAACAAAAAAAACAGCACAGTGCACATTTTTTAAACTTTCCATGCTGTTTTTTGTCGTTAGCTCGATAAAATTTTCATTGGCAAACTCAGTATTGGATTGTCAGAGTCAGCAAAATGCATCATCACTGCTACATGGCCTGCAACCACCAGCGCATACATGACCGCTGAAAAGCCTTGGCCATATTTATCTAATGGCAATAAATGCGAATAATGACGGCCGCGCCATTCAAACACAATTTCCAGCGCCCCAACAAACAAAAAGAACACTAATAACATTAAACCAAAGGTGTAACTTAGCCATAAGCCAAATAACACTCCCAATAAACATACACTCAGCCCCACCCACGATCGCATTGAAAAGCTAATACTCTTTAAAACATGTCCGCCATCAAGTGGTAAAATAGGCAGTAAATTGAATAAGTTAAGCAGTGCACTAAGTACCGCAACGCCTGCAAATATTTCCATTTCTGTGGCGTAAAAAAGCACCACGCCTAGCACTGAGGTAAACAAACCAAAGGCAGGGCCCATTAGTGAGATCACCACATCTTGCCAGCGCGTAGTTATTTTATCGTCGCTAACGGCTAACCCGCCTACAAAAGGAATTAAATAAATGCCTTTGGTTTTTATCCCAAAATACTTCATAGCTCGTACGTGGCCATATTCGTGTACCACCAGGCAAGCAATCAGCATTAACGCAAATTCAATGGTAAACAGCCAAGCATAACCGGCCACCGATGCGCTCGCTAGGGCCACTTTAACCACCTTAGCACTTTTAAATAACTTAAAACCTAGCGCCGCAAGCCCCAAAAAGCCTTTTTTAGATTCGCCTTGCGCCGCCACAGGCAAAGCTAACTGAGTGGCAAACTGATTATCTACAAATAGCGCAATACTCTGTTGGTTAACGTCACTGCTATCAATACCAATTAGCTGCTCATCAAGCATAAACTCAACATAGTTTTCACGTGGATTTTCAAATGCAATCGCTTGCTGATCATGAAATATTTTTACAATTTGTTGCTTATCTAGCATAAGCGTAAACGGTTGTTCGGCTAGATTCAGATCGATTTTTATCATTGTTATATCAGTTCGCTTAATTAGGGGTACTATTTTGAGGCAGAAAAATCCTGTCGATAGCAAGGCAAAAACTTCGTTATTTAGTTGCTCTAATGGAGAATTTTTTAACGCAGCTCGCGTCTGATTTGCCCCCTCAAAATGATTAAGTATTATTGCGGCTTGGTATTATAACCATTATAAATTATGGCGCTAGTATATCTACCCATCTAAAAAACACGAGCAAGATAGAATAATTTGTCGATTGGATTTTGCTGATATTTAAAATTTAAAACAGCAATAAATACTGACAAAAACAATTCAAGCGACTATTTTTAAAACAGAAGGATATAAATTACGACCGTTAAGTTAAGGACAACAATGCACACAAAATTACCAAACATACTCGTTGTCGATGACTCAAAAGCCATTTTGATTGTCATGAAAGCTATTTTTAATGAACTCGAAATGTCGCAATCCACAACCACCTGTTTAAACCCTGTTAAAGCACTTGAAAAAGTAAAAGCTGATATAAACTATTTTGATGCCATATTTACCGATCTAAATATGCCAGAAATGGATGGCATGGAGCTGATCCGTAACTTAGGTGAAATAGGCTATTGTGGTGCAATTGTTATTATTTCTGAAATGGGCCCGAAAATAATCAGCCTAGCCGCTGACCTCGCTAAACAGCACAATGTGCATTTAATTGGCAACCTATCTAAGCCTGTGCAACTCAATCAGGTAAATACGTTACTTACCAAAATCGCTCAGTTAAACAGCCACACACTTGTAAAAGAGCGCCCAATCACTAAAGAAAAACTAATTAACGCATTAAAAAATAATGAAATAACACCTTACTATCAACCTAAAATAAATATAAACACCAATCAAATACAAAGTGTTGAAGTGCTGGCTCGCATTGTATCAAGTAAAGACGAACGAGTTATTTTACCAAGCCGTTTTATCAGCCTGGCTGAGCAATGCGATTTAATCAATGACATTACGTTTACGCTATTTGAAAAAGCCTGTGGTGACATCAAGCAGCTAAAAGAGCAGCTAGGTACAAACTTGAAATTGTCATTTAACTTATCGCCGTGTCAGTTAGATGATTTAAACAGCCCCAATAAGTTATTACAGCTTCTACAAAAACATGATGTTTTACCTAGTGATGTGGTGCTTGAAATAACCGAGCAGCATGCCCTTTCAAGCTACACTCAACTCGAAACCTTAAATAGATTAAGAATATTCGGCTTTGGTATTTCACTCGATGACTTTGGCACTGGTTTTACTAATATTAACCAACTGAAACAGCTGCCATTTACAGAAGTAAAAATAGATCGCTCTTTTATTAGCCACATAGAAACCGATAAGTTTTCTCAAGTGGTAGTCAGCTCACTAATTAATATGACAACCCAAGAGCAACTTGAATTAGTGGCCGAAGGGGTTGAGCGCCCCGAAGAGCTGGCCTACCTCAAGCATTATCAAACAAATTTAGCTATACAGGGCTTTTTATTTAGTTGCCCAAAAGCAAAAGCTGAATTTATCTCGTGGGCCCAACACTGGATAAAAACAGCTGCTAAAACAAAAAACAGCTAACGAGATTCATTATCGTCGGCGCTGACGATATGCTCACTATCAGCTAAACGCTGGTGCCAACGCTGCTTTGCTACGGCGCGCATATTGGTTGATTGATCTCGCTCATCCACAATTTCTAAGCCCATTAACGCTTCTATCATATCCTCGAGCGTTACAATTCCTTGTACATCACCGTATTCGTCAATCACTAAGCAAATGTGGGTACGTTGGGTGAGTAATGTTTGTAATAACGACGACACGTTTTGCGTACTCGGTACCGTATAAATAGGCTTAACCAGCTTACTAATTTTGTAGTCTGTACCTAAGCGGTGGTATGCCAACATAATATCGTTTTTATGTACAAAGCCTATGATATCGTCAGCGTCTTTGTCATAAATTAGCACTCGAGAGAATGACGACGAACCGTGTTCACTCAAGTATTGATTAACGGTAAGGTCTTTATGGATTTTAAAAATGACCGTGCGCGGTGTCATTAAATCGGTTAGTTTTGCATGCCTAAAGTGCAGCAAGTTACGAATGATTTCTGATTCATCAGCATGAAGCGCCCCAGACTCACTACCAATGTCGGCCATTGCTTCTATTTCTTGGCGAATATAATAGGCCTCATTATGCTTTTGACCCATCAAATTAGTTAGCTTTTGTGCTGCCCAAACAAAAGGCTTAAGGACTAGTACCAAAATACGTAAACCATAAGTCACACTAGGCGTTAAAGCACGCCAATAATTAGCCCCCAGCGTTTTAGGAATAATTTCAGATAACACCAGTACCAATAAAGTCATAATCGCAGACGCAATCCCCACAGCCGCATCTGAAAACACCACGGCAGCCTGTGCGCCCACGCCCGCAGCACCAGCAGTATGTGCAACAGTATTAAGTGTTAAAATAGCCGCTAATGGCTGATCGATATTACTTTTTAGCTTCTCTAGTTGCTTAGCCAGTACTGGCCGCTCTTTACGAAGCAGCGCAACATAACTAGGTGAAATGCTCAATAGCACCGCTTCCATGACAGAACATAGAAACGAAATCACAATCGCTGTAACCATGTAAACGATTAATAGTGTCACTTTTTTTCCTCTAAATTGGATATATGAGCATCATAACAATACATGCTATATTTGGCCAAATCTCCAATAATAATAGGCATAGTAATGAATTTAAGCGCACCTTGGCATCGTTACGCAAAACGTTTTACTCACTTGGCAGCCCTACTCACATTAAGTAGTTTGAGTTTAACGGCATTAGCTGCCCCACTCGATCAATCAAAAATTCAGTTTATCGGGCCTCTTGCAGAAGACATGCAAGCAAAGCCATTTCAAACACCGCATGGCGACGTGATTATCAATAATCTGCTTGCACAACTTGAATCAAATAAAGAAAGCTTTGTTGTGTTTGGTAAAAAGCACAAGTGGCAACCACTTGATAAAATTAACGCGCTTACTTTAGGCGGTTTACAAGCACTTAAATTTAATATTGAAACTAACCGATTTACTCAAGGCTCCTTAAACATTAAAGGAATAGAGCAAGGCCAGGTTTTTATTAACGGTGAGAAACAAAGTGGTGAAAACCAACGCTATCAGCTTGCTTTAAATAACGGCTCACACACCGTTATTGTCATTGCTCAACAGGTTGCTAATTGGAATGATGTCACCTTAGAGTTTGTGCCAAAAGCAGAAACTGACGCCGTGACCCTAACGACAAATAAGACCAAGCGCTTATCGGCTAAGCAATTGTTTGACGCCCCAACTATTAGCGGCTTGTCTTTGTCACCTGATGCTAAGCATTACTTAAGTACAACAAAGCGTTACAGCGATAAAACAGGCAACGACGCCATTACCACAACCGAGCTTAAAAATACTAATAACCAAACGGTATACCGATTTGAAGAAGCGCAGCCTAGCCAATTCACTTGGAGTCCTGATAATCAATTTTTAGTCTATTTACTCAACGGCGAATTAAAGCAGTTAAACCGTAAAACTTTCGCTATAAAAACCTTAGCCTCAGGCCTTGAGGGGGCAAGCAACTTTAGCTATTACAACGATAATAGTATTCTTTTTAGCTGGTCCAAATCACCTGAAGAAACCAATAGCCTCACTAAACATCATAAAGGCTTGCAAGACCGTTGGTCTTACGCCCGTACGGTTAGCCAATTATATTTACTCGATACCCACAGTGGTTTAACCAAAGCCCTGACCGAAGGCGTATTAAGCCATCAACTTGAAGATGCTAATAGCAACCGTGGAAAACTATTAATAAGTCGTCCAGTAATGGCCATGCAAGCCTCAACCCATCCAGAGACTGAGCTGGTTGAACTTACATTAAAATCCAACAGCATAAAATCGTTAGGTAAGTTTAAAACCTTTAATCAAGCGAAATATACCGCAAACAATATTTATGTTGTTGCAGGCCCTGATTTTAAAAATGGCGCAGGCAGAGTACTACCGCAAACCATGCTGGCGAATAATTATGATGGCCAGCTGTATTTACTAACCGATAACGCTAAAAAAGTAACGGCGTTAAGTAAACAATTTGACCCTGCGATTGGCACATTGGAAGTACTAAGCAATGGCGATGCGTTAATCAAAGTGACAGAAAAAGACACCCAACCACTGTATTTATATGATCTGAGTAAACAACGCTTTAAAAAGTTAGATACAGGGTTTGATATTGTAGAACAGTTTAGTTTTTCAAATACTCGCAATACCCAGCTACTGCTCTCTGGCAGTAATGCTTCAAGCGCCCAACAACTCAAGCGCTTTGACGTAAGCAAAAATAAGGTGGAGTTAATCTGGGATTCAAACCCGATTGCATATGCCAATACCACGATTCCTAAGCTTGAAGAATTTAGCTTTACCAATAAGCGTGGCGTAGAAATATCTGGTCGTGTTTATCTGCCAAGTAATATTGATAAAACTAAAAAGCACCCAGCTCTGGTTTATTACTATGGTGGCACCTCACCTGTGACTCGTGGATTTACAGGGCGTTACCCTTTTAATTTATGGGCAGCAAACGGCTATGTGGTTTATGTGGTACAGCCAACTGGTGCAACGGGCTTTGGACAAACTTTTTCAGCGCAACATGTCAATGCGTGGGGCGATTATACCGCCGATGACATTATGCAAGGCACAGAGGCATTTTTAGCTAAATATGATTTTGTAGACAGAAGTAAAGTCGGTAATTTAGGGGCATCTTACGGTGGGTTTATGACGATGCTGCTTGCTACTAAAACCGATATGTTCAGCGCGTCTATTGCTCATGCGGGAATTTCAAACTTAACTTCTTACTGGGGTGAAGGATGGTGGGGATATTTATACTCAGGCGAAGCCTCTAAAAATAGTTTCCCGTGGAATAACTCTGAACTTTATAGCCAACATAGCCCAGTGTTTCATGCCGATAAAGTGACCACGCCATTACTGCTTATTCATGGTGACAGCGATACGAATGTGCCAGTAGGTGAAAGCTTAACTATGTACACCGCGCTAAAACTGCTAAATAAAGATGTTGAAATGATTGAGTACAAAGGAGCCGATCATCAAGTATTTGCTCGCGATAAGCGCTTTAATTGGTGGAACACTATGTTGGCTTACTTTGATAAAAAGTTAAAAAATGAACCACAATGGTGGGATTCAATGTACGGCCAGTAGTCATTTAAATGCGCACTTAAAATAATTTATAAAAAGTGCGCAATACAAAGGTAATTTCATTATTCTTTTTTGTAATATAAAGTTACCGAAAAAAATTAAACTCTGTGTTATGCATGTAACGAATAATGCTAACATGCAAGGCTACTATTAAAAAAATAACAGACTATGGCAATTAATGTTTTATTGGTTGAAGATGACGAGCTGCTAGTAAAGCGCATCCAAAATCATTTTATAAATACCGAGTTCTCTATTGACGTTGACGCAACGGGTGCCGATGCTTTAAGCATGGTCAAAAGCCGTGTAAATCTGCGCAGTGCTATTTCCTTGGCAATTATTGATATTGTGCTGCCAAAGCGCAATGGTTTACAACTTGCCAAAGAGTTAAATACGCTCACCGATATTGGTGTTATTTTGTTATCGAGCCGTGACTCACAAGCTGATCGTATTGCTGGTCTTGCTCAAGGTGCCGATGACTATATTTGCAAGCCTGTCGATTTACTCGAGCTTGAGTTGAGAATGCGCGCTTTATACAAACGTATTGCAAACAATCAACACGACGATGACAGTGAAGAGTTTATCGAATACGCTGATTTTAAACTCCATCCAGATAACCGCACACTCATTACAGCCAGTGGGATTGAATCACGGCTCACCGAAGCAGAGCATAAAGTGCTTATTTGTTTAATCGGCAATGCCGGTAAAGCCACTTCACGTGAAAAAATATCAGAAGAAATTGGCCAGCCTGATTGGAGCCCCAACGATCGTACCGTAGACGTGTTAGTGGGTCGTTTACGTAAAAAGCTTAACGATGAGAAAGATCAAAAACGCATCGTCACCGTGCGTGGTAAAGGCTATATGCTATCTATTTAGTATTGGGTTAACTGCGATAATAAACGCTCAAATGCCCGATAATTAAGCGCTTCTTTAAGCTCATTTAAACTAATTTGTGGCGCGCCTTTTAAATCACTAATGGTACGCGCTACTTTTATCACTCTATGATAAGAGCGCGGCGATAACGCCAGCTTTTCACTGGCTCTAGCTAAAAACTGTAGCTCCGCAGCGGGTAACTCGCAGTATAAGCTCATTTCTTTGTTATTTAGCCGCGCATTCACTTTACCTTGGCGTTTTAATTGTATTGCATAAGCCGCTTCTACTCGCGCTCTCACTTCAGCACTGGTTTCTTCTGCAGTCGTACTTTGTAGCTCCACGCTGCTTAGTCTAGGGAGCTCAATTTGCAAATCAATTCTATCGATAAACGGTCCCGATACCCGCGATAAATAACGCATCACTTGATCAGGGGTCGCCCGTTTATCATGATGGCACCCTGTCGGGCTGGGATTAAGTGCTGCAATAAGCTGAAACTGTGCCGGAAATTCCATTTGTCTTGCCGCACGCGAAATCGTCACGGTTCCGGTTTCCATTGGTTCTCGTAACGAGTCCAGTACTTTGCGCTCAAATTCAGGCAGCTCATCTAAAAATAATACGCCATTGTGCGCTAACGATATTTCACCGGGTTTAGGGTTAGACGAACCGCCTACCAGCGCAACTGCAGAGCAAGTGTGATGAGGATTTCGAAATGGTCGCTGACGCCAGTTGGTTAAATCGATTGAGTGGCCAATAATGGAATACAAAGCAGCGGTATCAATGGCTTCATCATCTGACATAGTTGGCATTATTGTAGACATTCGTTGCGCAAGCATTGATTTGCCGGTTCCTGGTGGCCCTAAAAATAGTAGGTTATGTCCACCTGCGGCAGCAATTTCTAGTACTCGTTTAGCACCGGGTTGGCCTTTTACATCACTTAAATCGAGTAAAAAGTCTGGCGCTTGGGTACAGTCAGGGTAGGTAATATTCAATGGTAAAGGTTGTTGGTTGAGTAAGTCTCCCCACACCTCTTGTATAGAGCTTACCGCTTTTCGTTTTACACCGCTGACAAGGCTGGCCAAACTATCGTTTTCAAGAGGAAGAAAACAGCAACGGTTTTGCTCTTTAGCCCCGAGCACTGAGGGTAAAATAGCATTCACTGCACGTATTTCACCATTAAGTGCAAGCTCACCATAAAACTCATACTTATGAATATCAGGGCAGACTATTTGCCCCGATGCGACCAAAATGCCTACCGCAATCGCAAGGTCAAACCGCCCGCCGTCTTTTGGTAAATCGGCAGGTGCTAAATTAACGGTGATACGTTGATCGGGAAATCCAAATTGAGAGTTTTCAAGGGCGCTGCGTACTCTATCCTTGGCCTCTTTAACCGATGCTTCGGGTAAGCCGACAATATGAAATGCAGGTAAACCATTCCCTAAATGCACTTCAACCATAACCTCGGGGGCATTAATTCCTACTTGTGCGCGAGAAAATATACGGGCTAACGACATTCCTTATCCTAGTTAACTGCTGTATTAAACCAGTTTAGTCAGGATATTTAAAAACATGTAATATAATCTTCCATTTAATGGCCGAAAAGCGCAGCAATAAGGTCATTAACATACTCAAGATCATCGCCACTTCCACCGTTAAAGATAGGTTTATAGCTAAGGTATACACAATACCACCAGCAATACAGGTAATAGCATAGAGCTCACCTTTGAGGAGCATAGGAATATCGCGAGCAAGCACATCGCGAATCAATCCACCAAAACAGGGGGTGATCACCGCCATAATAATAACCGTCATATCAGGCATACCGGCCAATTGCGCTTTTTGTGCTCCCATTACCGCAAAAAAGGCTAAACCAAATGCATCGGCTGTTTGTAAAACATAATAAGGAATCGATTTTTGTTTATTGATCAGTCGTGTTGTAACAAGCACTGCGGCTAAAATAGCATAGAAGTAGCTTTGATCGTGTAACCAAAATACGGGTTGATCGAGTATCACATCGCGAACAGTACCGCCACCAATAGCCGTAACGGTTGCAAGCACAACCACACCAAAGCCATCCATTTTCTTTTCATAGGCAACCAAGGTGCCCGATATAGCAAATACCGCTACGCCAATTAAATCAAACCAGTGATAGAGTTCAGTCATAATTTTGATTACAAAAAGTTTTAAAGAGTTTAACGCATAGCATACTAAATATTCAGCAATAACACTTTCAAAAAGTAAAATTAGAAAAGAACAGCAGAAATACATGTTAAAAATAGCGTGAGGGAATATGAATTTTAGGCATAAAAAAACACGCTTTAGGCGTGTTGCTTTACTATAACTGTTTATTTCAGTGGTTGCGGGAGCCGGATTTGAACCGACGACCTTTGCTGGCTAATGAAGAGCTGAGACCGACGAGCTACCCATTTCACTGAATTTTAAGCATAAAAAAACACGCTTTAGCGTGTCGATTTAATAAAAACATGTTATTTCAGTGGTTGCGGGAGCCGGATTTGAACCAACAACCTTTGCTGGCTAATGGAGAGCTGAGTCCGACGCGCTTTTAGACGCACTGAATTTTAGGCATAAAAAAACACGCTTTAGCGTGTCGATTTAATAAAACATGTTATTTCAGTGGTTGCGGGAGCCGGATTTGAACCAACGACCTTTGCTGGCTAATGGAGAGCTGAGTCCGACGCGCTTTTAGACGCACTGAATTTTAGGCATAAAAAAACACGCTTTAGGCGTGTCGATTTAATAAAACATGTTATTTCAGTGGTTGCGGGAGCCGGATTTGAACCAACGACCTTTGCTGGCTAATGGAGAGCTGAGTCCGACGCGCTTTTAGACGCACTGAATTTTAGGCATAAAAAAACACGCTTTAGGCGTGTCGATTTAATAAAACATGTTATTTCAGTGGTTGCGGGAGCCGGATTTGAACCAACGACCTTCGGGTTATGAGCCCGACGAGCTACCAGACTGCTCCATCCCGCGCCTGAAATTGCAGATTTATTTATAGTTGCTTACATTACAACTTGGCTTCCAATGAAAAATTGGTTGCGGGAGCCGGATTTGAACCGACGACCTTCGGGTTATGAGCCCGACGAGCTACCAGGCTGCTCCATCCCGCGCCTGTATATTTTAAGTCTATCGACTACTTAATTTAATCTCTTAAGTTAGAGTTTACAGTAACCTAAAACCTCTAAAGGAAATTGGTTGCGGGAGCCGGATTTGAACCGACGACCTTCGGGTTATGAGCCCGACGAGCTACCAGGCTGCTCCATCCCGCGCCTGTAATTTCTTTGTAACAGTATCGTGTTATTCACAAGCCTGTTTCGAAGAGAGCGCTATAATATAGGAATAAACCTATAATGCAAGGTTTTACTAATTAAAAACGTTTAAGTGAACAAAAACCCATCAAACGGCTATTATTACACTAATCGCTGATGTGGGTTTATCATTTTTTGCCACTCCCAATCGGGATGACCCATAACAATAAAGTCTGGGTTTTCTGTGCTTTCCCTTTGGTTATAGGTCAGAGGGTTAAACTCAGCATCGGTAATACACCCCCCCGCCTCTTCAACTATTACTTGTGATGCGCCAGTGTCCCATTCACCAGTGGGACCAATTCTTAAAAAGCAGTCAGCTTTACCTTCAGCAACAATACAAGCTTTAAGCGAACATGAGCCTAAAGCCACCGTTGCAAATTGCGCATTTAAATACTGACTCACGGCTTCTATTTTTTGGCGGCGACTTACAGCCAAAGTTAAACTTTCGGGAGGCGCTACAAATATTTGTTTATCATGCTCGCCTTTACGCTTAAACGCCCCATTATTAGCGGTAGCAAAATAGGTCACGCCTTTTGCTGGCCAATGAATCACTCCCAATACAGGATGATTATTTTCTATCAGCGCAATATTAACGGCAAAGTCGCCGCTTTCTAATATAAATTCACCGGTGCCATCCATCGGATCAAGCAGCCAATAGCGTTGCCAGTGCTGCCTGTCTTCCAATGCTGGGATCGGCGTCTCTTCGGACATAATAGGAATATCGGGAGCTAGCGCTTTTAAGCCAGCAACAAGTACATCGTTTGCGGCTAAATCTGCTTTAGTAACTGGCGTATTGTCTGATTTTTCTTGTTGACCAATATCATCTTTTTTATAAATAGCCATAATTGCATCACCTGCACTTTGGGCAAGTGTTATGCATGGTTCAAGTAATTTATCCATTAGTCGCTCCTGAGGCTAAGTACTTATCTAATAATAGCAGAGCGGCAACACTACGTGCTTCAGTAAAGTCAGGTTGTTCTAATAGCGACTGCCACTGCGCAAGTGGCCATTTAACAAGCACTAATGGCTCTGGCTCATCACCTAATAGGGTTTCAGGGTATAAATCTTTAGCAAAGAGAATATGCATAGTGGCATTGAAATAACTAGGCGCCATAGTGACCGTTTTAAGTGCTTCAAAGTATTCAGCACCAAAGCCAATTTCTTCTTTGAGCTCTCGGTTTGCCGCTTGCTCAGGTGTTTCACCGGGGTCAATTAATCCTTTAGGGAAACCTAACTGATAATCATTGGTGCCGGCGCAATACTCTCGAACGAGTAGTAGTTCGTTTTCAGCTGTGATGGGTACAATCATAACGGCTCCACGGCCACCGCCGCGAATTCGTTCATACTGACGCTCTTCGTCATTTGAAAATTTTAGTTCTAAAGACTCCACAGTAAATAAGCGACTTTTAGCGACAACATTATTACTGAGAATTTGTGGTGGTGTTGGGTGCTTTTTCTGTGTCATGGGCATCAATTTGCTATCATTGCAGTTATACTAATCATATACCCAAATGAGTATAAGATGCGAGTTTCAGTTTGAATTAAAAGCAATTTAAATGCAGAATTAATCATAAAATATCTTACCCGTAGTTAAGGTTAAATATTTATCTGGCGTTATTGAATTCGCCCTTAATATTTCATCATTGGGTATATGTTTTTAAAGTTCAATTAACAGAGCCCATTATATTTCGCTTGCAAGCATTTCATCGCAACGTAGTCATTTAACGCCTCAATTTCCACAAGGATATATCATGCTCAATTGGTCAAAAATCGATACTGTATTACTCGACATGGACGGGACTTTACTTGATTTACATTACGACACTGACTTTTGGCTCAATGTTGTTCCACAACAACATGCTCTGGCTCAAAATATCAGTTTTGAGGCAGCCCGCGCAGATATCTTAAAACGCTATCAGGCTGTGAGTGGCAAAATTCAGTGGTACTGCTCTGACTATTGGGAAGCACAGCTAAACTTACCTATTCTCGAACTAAAGCGCCAGTCTGCTCACTTAATCAAAATTCGTGAAGACGTTCCGCATTTTTTAACTGAACTTCGACGTGCAGGTAAAGAACTCATTTTACTTACCAATGCTCATCCAGAATGCGTAATGCTTAAATTTGAACATACCGCCATTGATAACTACTTAGACGGGGTGGTGTCAACGCATGAATATGGGGTAAGTAAAGAGCAACAAAGTTTATGGCACAAGGTTCAAGGGGATTTAGGGTTTGATAAACGCCGCACATTATTTGTAGATGACAGCTTACCGGTATTAAATGCCGCACGAGAATACGGCATTGAGCATTTACTTGCGGTTGCTAACCCGAATAGCCAGCAACCACATAACGATATAACCGATTACTTAAGTGTCACCGATTACCGTAAGCTTATTTAGGGTCTGTTGATCTTTCAAGGTTAAATTTGCAGCAGTCTGTTTGGTATTTAGGCAAGGCAGAGCCTATGTGGTGTGGTTATTCCCCATAAATAGGCGATAACGCAGCATCAATGCCAAACAGGCGCTGCCCGAAGGGTTCTGCCTAGGGGCGATTTACTCTTTGTTGCTCGGTTTTTACTTAGCCCACTAGGTTACAAACCTCGCGTCGCGATTAAACCGCCCCTAATTTGAACAAATTGTAATCCGCAAAGGTCAACAGACCCTGGCTTATTCGCCCTGAGGGTAACGCGCTACTAAGCCTTGATATACCTGTTTTGCAAAATCTACATGCTCAGTATCAAGGCTTTTAACTACTTCAACTAAGTGTTCGTTATCTTCTTTGCCATGCCACACTTTAATGTAGCTACCCTCTTTGTAACCATGATCCTGACGGAAGAAGTTCAGCGTATTTTTACCCACATAGCCACGATATAAATCATCAATATCCATACCGATTTGTGCCATACAACCGGCAAAAGCAGCCGCGTTAAAGGTTTTATTGGCAACCGCACTGGCTGCTAATAATTCAAGCGTTTGTTTAAAATCATCACCTTGCTGTGGGGCGCTCATTTGAGTTTGTAGCTGTGTTGCTATTTGCTCGTAGCTGGTCTCACCGTCGATACGTAGCGATAAACCAAAATGAAAAATATCAACCAGCTCTAAAATTACTTGTTCAGTATCTGGCGTTTGTTTTTTCCACCATTTCCAACCGTAATGATCCAGCATTTCTGCACATTCAACCCAAATAGCTCTATACCATTCAAAGCCTTGACTAAACCATTGCTCATGTACTTTGGTATTCATGGCATTTTGCATTTCTAGCATAACAACTAGTTTGTTTAAATTCGCAGACATATTGGTTCCACTGTTGGATTTATAATTAGGGTAATAATACAGATAATATAACTTAACGACCAGCCGAAAACTCATGCCACGAGTTGATCAGATCAACAAAGTCTTCAAAACCACAACCACTGCTTAAATCATTCTCTTCCAGCATGAGTTCGTCATCTTGGTAGGCTAATATATCTTCGTTATCTTGATGCAGCGCATGTGCTTCAAATAACGCTTCATCTTTAGAAAGAATTAGGTCAATTTCTTGGCCTTTAAGTGTTACCGGCTCAAAGCTTGAACTCACCGAGCTAATAAGTGCCTGCACCATCGCCACTTTATCTTTGCCTATTTCTTCATTTAACCAGCGGCCTATAATCGCGTGCTCGCTGCTAATTTTAATTCTTAACCCACTAATAGGATCGCGAATGAATTGGTATTCCATAACTTTATTCCAGTACTGCTAATACAACAGATTATAACCTAATCAGCTATGAATAATGAAAGCCAGATACAAAAATAGCGCCATAAGGCGCTATTAAAGTATGCTCACTATAGCTAACTATAGCTAACCGCCTGAGCGATAGCGGGCAGCATCAATAATTGCCCATAAATGGAATACGGCTCCAACAATGGCTGGAACAACTAAAAACCATAACGCGTAGCCGCCAAAAACCAAAATGGCAAACACCAGCGCCGCTAAAATACGACCCTGAACCAACTGCCCTAAACCTGGGAAAAAAATATTACATAGAGCGGCGATTACATTTCCGCCAGAACCTTGTTGAGACATACTAACCTCTGTAGTTTAATTAATTTTGTATTTGTACTTATTATTTATACTTACACACTTTATGCCAATTTATTAAGGCTTACAAATCATACAGTTAAATTATTACGAATTTATCAGTTTAGTATTTTTTGCCAAAAATAAGTCAAATTAGCAATTTTGAATAGCTATTTTAGTTACTTGCTCAGTTTATACTGTTAACTATTCAACAACTTAAATACGTATTTTATAAATAGCTGTTTATAAAAACAGTATTTTATTTAGCCTAACAAAAACACCTGTTATACTGCTCTCATTATTGATTAAAAAGGCGTAACGATGGACGTTTCAGAATTACTCGATGGCTTAAATGATAAACAACGCGATGCCGTTGCAGCGCCATTACAAAACATGCTGGTATTAGCAGGAGCAGGTTCAGGTAAAACTCGAGTATTGGTTCATCGTATTGCCTGGTTAATGCAAGTAGAGCAAGCCTCTGCCTATAGTATTTTTGCGGTAACCTTTACTAATAAAGCCGCTAAAGAAATGCGCTCACGGGTTGAAGAAACATTAAAAGCCCCTGTAGGCGGCATGTGGATTGGTACTTTCCATGGTTTATCGCACCGAATTTTGCGTGCACATCACCGTGAAGCAAACTTACCAGAAGCCTTTCAAATTTTAGACTCTGACGATCAGCTTCGTATGATCAAGCGCTTATTAAAATCGATGAATATTGATGATAAAAAATGGCCGGCAAAGCAGTTTGGTTGGTACATAAGCGCTAAAAAAGATGAAGCTCTGCGCCCTAAAGATATTCAGGCATACGATATTAACGAGCAAATGATGCTGCGTGTTTACGCGGCCTATCAAGAAGCTTGTGATAGAGCGGGCCTAGTTGATTTTGCAGAAATATTACTACGTAGCTATGAGGTTCTTAAAAATAACCCAACCTTGCTGCGTCATTATCAGCAGCGCTTTGCGCACATGCTTGTAGACGAGTTTCAAGATACCAATACTATTCAGTATGCGTGGTTAAAACTACTTGCGGGCGATACCAGCAGCATCATGATTGTAGGCGATGATGACCAAAGTATTTATGGTTGGCGCGGCGCAAAAATAGAAAACATTAAACGCTTTTTAACCGATTTTGATGCAGAGACGATTCGCCTTGAGCAAAACTATCGCTCGACTGCCACTATTCTTAAAGCCTCAAACGCGTTAATTCAAAATAACTCCGAGCGAATGGGTAAAAGTTTATGGACCGATGGTAACGACGGTGAACCTATTTCTATTTATGCTGCTTTTAATGAGCTAGATGAAGCGCGCTTTGTGAGTAGCAAATTACGTAGCTGGCTTAATGCGGGTAATGCACTTCAAGATGCGGCTATTTTATATCGTAGTAATGCGCAATCGCGGGTACTTGAAGAAGCAATGCTACAAGAAGGTTTAAAATACCGAATTTATGGCGGTATGCGATTCTTCGAACGGCAAGAAATTAAAGATGCTCTTTCATACTTACGCTTAGTGGGTAACCGCCAAGATGATGCGGCATTTGAGCGAGTTATTAATACGCCCGCCCGCGGCATTGGCGATAAAACATTAAGCCATATACGTGACTGCGCTCGCGCTGAATCTTTGCCGCTTTGGTATGCTGCTAAAGCCATTGTAGAGCAACAGCATTTATCGGGTCGCGCTTCTGGAGCTGTTGCCAAGTTTGTTGAGTTAATTGAACATATTGAAGATAAGATTAGTGACTTAACGCTGCACGAGCAGGCTAAATATGCCATTCAAACCTCAGGGTTAATGGCAATGTATCAGGCTGAAAAAGGTGAAAAAGGCCGTGCTCGGGTTGAAAACTTAGAAGAATTAATTAGCGCCTGCGATCAATATGAACTCCCTGAAGAGGAAGAATTCAGTTCACCACTACAAGGCTTTTTAGCCTACACCTCGCTTGAATCAGGTGAAGGGCAAGCTGATGAACATGAAGATGCGGTACAAATGATGACGCTTCACTCAGCTAAAGGCTTAGAGTTTCCGCTGGTATTTATGGTCGGTGTTGAAGAGGGCATGTTCCCATCACAACAAAGTAATGAAGAAACGGGCCGTTTAGAAGAAGAACGCCGCCTTTGTTATGTAGGTATGACCCGTGCTATGGATAAACTGTATATAAGCCACGCAGAAAGCCGCCGTTTATATGGTCAAGAAAAATACCACAGCCCATCGCGTTTTTTACGTGAAATACCCGAAGACTGCGTAGAAGAAATTCGCATTAAAACCCAGGTTTCTCGCCCGCCAGCAGCTGGTCGCTTTAGTGCATCGGTTAGCCATGCCGCCTTTGAAGAAAGCGGGTTTAATTTAGGTCAACGGGTGCTACATGCAAAATTTGGCATTGGTACGGTGCTTAATTACGAAGGCAGTGGCGCACAATCGCGAGTACAAGTTAACTTTGACGACTTAGGTAGTAAGTGGTTAGTAACAGCTTATGCAAGACTACAAGCCGTTTAACCGCGTTATAGAGCATCTGCAACAGCAGCTAACGAATGCTAAACATCGTCAGTTACTGTTGCTTACAGGCGATAAAAATTGGTGTTATGAGCAATGCACTCAGCTGCTTGCTCAATTACAGCAACCCTCTTTTGTTCTTTCTAAAAACACAAATTTAGTTAATGCACATTGGCCAGAGCATACCCATCAAATTTTAGGGCAAGAGTGCGCCCATGCTGTTTATGATGGCTACAGTGGACTGGTGCCAGATAAACTAGCAGCCTTAGCTGGCGTAGTTCAAGCGGGTGGCTTTTTAATTGTATTACTTCCACCGCTCGAATCACTTGAACATTGGTGCGATCCTGCGCTGCCATTATTTCAATCATTTGGACAAGCGCATCAATACAGCTTTTTTAATCAACGCTTAAAGCACTTACTGAGCAACGCCTCCTTATTACATTTTAATCAACAAGATGGCTGGGTTACTCTTGCCGACATTGATTCATCAGCAGGTACAATAGATTTTACCGAGCAACAACAATGTGTTGAATTAATAAAAAAAACCGCGCACGGACGGGCAAATAGACCATTATTGATTAATGCTGATCGAGGACGGGGAAAATCAGCGGCATTAGGGATTGCCGCAAGCGAGCTCAGCGATAAAAAAATCCTCATCAGCTCTATGCAATTTCGCGCATTGCACAGCAGCTTTAAACATTTAGCAAACGCACTTAATTTGGAGTATCAAGCAGGCAATAAATGCATTGCAAACATGCAATATATTGCACCTGATCAACTACTTAACGAACAGCCTGAGTGTGACTTGCTATTAATTGATGAAGCAGCAGCAATCCCTGTTCCAATGCTCATAAAACTACTCCACCTTTATCCTCGCGTGGTATTTTCAAGCACCATGGTTGGCTATGAAGGCAATGGTCGCGGCTATATTCTAAAGTTTACTCGCTACATTAAAACGCATTTTAAAAATATGCGCAGTATGACTCTTGAGCAGCCTATTCGCTTTGCAAAGCAGGATCCATTAGAGCTGCACATTCGCACGTTATTAGCCTTAGATGCTGAACATCACAGCGTCACCTTACACTCTACCCCTTTGCAATTTAAGCAATTACAGGCACATCAACTTGCTAGTAACGAGTCACTACTTTATCAAGTGATTGGGTTGCTAACGCTGGCACATTATCAAACCAGTGTGAATGATTTACGCCACTTACTAGACGCCACTAAACAACATGTATTTGTTTGCCAACAAGGTGATAATATTCTCGGTGTCTGTTTAATTGCGATTGAAGGTGGGTTTAATGCCGCCATGAGCAATGAAATAGCACAAGGAAAGCGCAGGCCTCAAGGTCACTTAATGGCACAAACGTTAGCACAATTGAGTTTTAATGCTGATGTTTTAAAACAACACTGCGCCCGCGTGGTGCGTATTGCCATTGATCCACAGCATCACAACAAAAAAATAGGCACACAGTTACTTAAATACTGTGAACAGCAATTGCAGAGCGAGTGTCATTGGTTTGGTGCCAGCTTTGGTGGCAATGCGCAATTACTCAGTTTTTGGCAAAGTAATGGCTTTGATTTAGTTAAACTCGGTTTTCAAAAAGATAAGGCAACGGGCGAGCACAGTGCATTAGTTGTTAAAAGCTTAACTAAAAGTGACCAACTAGTAGAGCAATTAGTAGCACAGTTTGAAGCCGATTTCCCTTTGCAACTACTCGATCACTATAGTCAGCTTGATTATCAACTGGTCGCGAAAATTGTCTCTCATTTTAATACTCATACTGGCAGTATCACTGAGCAATTAAGATTAAAGTCTATGTTAACAAGTGACTACCAGCTTTTTAATATAAAACCATTGCTCTGGCGACGTTTTTGGGCATTGCCGTATAGCTTGCCAACCGATGACGATAATTTCCAATATGTTTTTATTAGGCTAGTATTACAAAATTGGACACCGAAAAATATCCAAAGTCAGTTAGGTTTGAATGGCACAAAGTCATTTAATACATTATTTAAAAAGGCTGTAAATAATTGGTATGAGCGCATTTCACATAATAGCAAACCTTAACATTGTCCTTATAGCATTAGTGCTTGGGCAAACTTTCGCGCATGCCGAGCAAACCAACAACAAAGTAATTAAGCTGGGCATGTCTACTGCACTGACTGGCCCTGCTAAAAATATTGGCCAACAGTTACATAAAGGTAGCAGCGTTTATTTTGACAAAGTTAATAACGCTGGCGGCATTAATGGCGCTAAGGTGCTACTTTTAGTGGCTGACGATCACTATGAACCCAAACAAACAGTTAATAATACTCGTGAGTTTATTTACACAAATAAAGTTGATGCCCTGTTTGGTGCCATGGGTACCCCAACCAGCCATGCAATTATACCTTTACTAGAACAATCAAAAATTCCGTTCTTAATGCCTTTTAGCGGGGCGAGCTTTCTACGTGAAAAACCGTCAGTTAAAGCATTTAACTTAAGAGCAAGCTATAACGACGAAGCACAAGAACAAATCAAATACCTCGTTGAAGAGCATAAACATACTAAAATAGGGCTGTTTATACAGGCTGACGAATTTGGCTTATATGTAGAATCAGGACTAAGAGAAGCACTCGCTAAATATAACCTTACACCGGTAATAGTTGCTCGCTACAAACGCAATAGCCAAGATGTGGAGTCGGCACTTAATACCTTAAAATTAAGCGGAGTTACGGCAATCTGTTTAGTCGGCACTTATGAACCACTCTCTGAGTTTATTAATAGCGCCCAAAAGCAAGGGTTTAATCCTGAATATACTAGCGTTTCGTTTGTACCCAGCTTTGACTTATTTGATGAAGTAAACTCACCCTCACATATTATGGTAACGGAGATTGTTCCAAACCCACTAAATTGTAACGATAATTTTTGTACTGAGTTTTTAGCCGATATGCAAGCGAGCAACATTAAAAAACCGAGTCGTCTTCATTTTGAGGGTTATATTAACGCTATGGCATTTAGCAAAGCAGCGAAAAACTGTCAATTCCCCCTTCAGCAATCCTGCCTGATGAATGAGCTTAATTCTTTATTAGTAACCGATACACTTATCCAAAAGTTATTCATAAATACTGAAAACAACAATAAACGTAATGTTTATCGCTCTTATTATGTGAATAAATAAATACCTTGCAAATATTGTTCTATCCTTAGTATACAAACTTAGTATGTGAGGAAGCCATGGACTTAATTAATTTTAAAGTGGGTTATAAAACCATTTCACTTAAGATTCTTGATATCTTATTAACGGAACAATTTCATAATAACCTCACGGTGCTGCCTAACGATAACAAGAGCTTCCTAGGCGTTAAAGATTATATGGGGATCCCAACCCCAGTATTTGACTTAGGAATAATTTTAAATGGCGTGTCTACAGAGCACAGTAACCGAGATGCGTTAAAGCAACTTAAATCTTGGCAAAAACAACTCAATACGTGGTTTAATCAATTAGAACAAGCGTTACTAAGTTCGCAAAATTCGTTAAATACGAGTCAATGTGAGCTTGCTGACTTTGAACAATTTTATATGGAATTTAAAACCGATAACGACGAATTAAAAAGTACGATGTCACGCTTTAATGAGCCGTTTAAATCACTTTTACAAAAAGTAGAAGACGCTATTAAAGTACATAAACAAAAAAATAGTAAACAAGTCCTCATACAGCTTGAAATTGTAAAGCGCCATGAGCTGATTCAATTAGAGCGCTTATTTGAATCAGCCAAAGAGCAAATAACCTTAGACTATAAACCGATTATTGTTTTTACAACAAAAGATGGAATGACCCCGCATGTTGGCTTATTAGTTGATAAAGTAGAAGATAATATTGAATATAGACAAGAAGATATAAAACCTCTCGATAAGTTGACTGAAATAGGCTTTGATATTGATCCACAAACAAGAAATATGATGCATGGATTAATTAAGCTAGCCGATAAACACAGCGTACTTATTGATCCAAGCGCTATATTTAAACCCAAAGAACTTCAAGCTTCTAACAACACACAAGAGCATGAAACCGAAGCCTATGGACTGTTCTAAGCTAATTATTTGTTATAAACAACACTTATTAACAAAAGTTCGGTTGGTAGGCTTTAGGCGCTGATTCTTTTACTTTTACCTAATACCTTTCACCTCGAACCTGCATTTTCACTTTCCTGCAGACGTAAAAAAACCCGTCACATTGCTGTAACGGGTTTCTCTTATTTGGAGCCTGGTAATGTCGTAGTGCCCACCGCGGTAGAGAGCCACACTACAAGGTACACTTATGTTTTTTAATGGGATGAATTGGACTCTGAGGTAGTCGGTGCGTTCTTTTACCCATGAGTTTCGTAATACTCAACCCATGCTACGAAGTACAGGTTGACACTGTGCAACTGATAGCTGACGGCTGATAGCTAATATTTTTACTTTCCTGCAGACAACAAAAAACCCGTCACATCGCTGTAACGGGTTTCTCTTATTTGGAGCCTGGTAATGTCCTACTTTCACATAGCAAATGCTACACTATCATCGGCGCTGTTTCGTTTCACTACTGAGTTCGGCATGGGGTCAGGTGGGTCCAAAACGCTATTGTCACCAAGCAAATTTGGTGTAAGGTCGATTTAATCGAGCTTACTAAAATTTGGAATTCTGATAATAAAGTCTTCAAGTATCTACTTTAGTTATATTAACTTCTTCGCTTAAACTATCACATAAAACGCGTTTGGCGTTGTATGGTTAAGCCTCACGGGTAATTAGTACAAGTTAGCTTAATGGCTCACACCACTTCCACATCTTGCCTATCAACGTTGTAGTCTTCAACGGCCCTTCAGAGACTTTAAAAGTCTAGTGAGAACTCATCTCGAGGCCTGCTTCGCGCTTAGATGCTTTCAGCGCTTATCAGTTCCGAACGTAGCTACCGGGCAATGCCATTGGCATGACAACCCGAACACCAGCGGTTCGTTCACTCCGGTCCTCTCGTACTAGGAGCAACCCTCTCAATTCTCAAACGCCCACGGCAGATAGGGACCGAACTGTCTCACGACGTTCTAAACCCAGCTCGCGTACCACTTTAAATGGCGAACAGCCATACCCTTGGGACCGACTTCAGCCCCAGGATGTGATGAGCCGACATCGAGGTGCCAAACACCGCCGTCGATATGAACTCTTGGGCGGTATCAGCCTGTTATCCCCGGAGTACCTTTTATCCGTTGAGCGATGGCCCTTCCATTCAGAACCACCGGATCACTATGACCTACTTTCGTACCTGCTCGACGTGTCTGTCTCGCAGTTAAGCTGGCTTCTACCATTACACTAACCGTACGATGTCCGACCGTACTTAGCCAACCTTCGTGCTCCTCCGTTACTCTTTGGGAGGAGACCGCCCCAGTCAAACTACCCACCAGGCACTGTCCGTAACCCCGATTCAGGGGCCAACGTTAGAACATCAAAACTACAAGGGTGGTATTTCAAGGACGACTCCACAAAAACTAGCGTCTCTGCTTCTAAGTCTCCCACCTATCCTACACATGTAGGTTCAATGTTCAGTGCCAAGCTGTAGTAAAGGTTCACGGGGTCTTTCCGTCTAGCCGCGGGTACACAGCATCTTCACTGCGATTTCAATTTCACTGAGTCTCGGGTGGAGACAGCGTGGCCATGGTTACACCATTCGTGCAGGTCGGAACTTACCCGACAAGGAATTTCGCTACCTTAGGACCGTTATAGTTACGGCCGCCGTTTACCGGGGCTTCGATCAAGAGCTTCTCCGAAGATAACCCCATCAATTAACCTTCCGGCACCGGGCAGGTGTCACACCGTATACGTCATCTTGCGATTTTGCACAGTGCTGTGTTTTTAATAAACAGTCCCAGCCACCTGGTCACTGCGGCTCCAATCAGCTTAGAGAGCAAGTCTCATCACCAATCGGAGCGTACCTTCTCCCGAAGTTACGGTACGATTTTGCCTAGTTCCTTCACCCGAGTTCTCTCAAGCGCCTTAGTATTCTCTACCTGACCACCTGTGTCGGTTTGGGGTACGATTCGGTATAATCTGAAGCTTAGAGGCTTTTCCTGGAAGTATGGCATCAGCAACTTCATCACCTTGGTGACTCGTCTCGTGTCTCAGCCTAACAGCAACCCGGATTTACCTAAGTCACTAGCCTACACACTTTCACATGGACTACCATCGCCATGCTTGCTTAGCCTGCTCCGTCCCCCCATCGCAATTATACCAAGTACGGAAATATTAATCCGTTTCCCATCGACTACGCCTTTCGGCCTCGCCTTAGGGGTCGACTTACCCTACCCTGATTAACATGGGATAGGAACCCTTGGTCTTCCGGCGTGCGGGTTTTTCACCCGCATTATCGTTACTCATGTCAGCATTCGCACTTCTGATACGTCCAGCATACCTCCCGGTACACCTTCAACCGCTTACAGAACGCTCCCCTACCACTCAAAATAAATTTTGAATCCGCAGCTTCGGTGCATAGTCCCCGTTACATCTTCCGCGCAGACCGACTCGACCAGTGAGCTATTACGCTTTCTTTAAAGGATGGCTGCTTCTAAGCCAACCTCCTGGCTGTCTGGGCCTTTCCACATCGTTTCCCACTTAACTATGACTTTGGGACCTTAGCTGGCGGTCTGGGTTGTTTCCCTCTTCACGACGGACGTTAGCACCCGCCGTGTGTCTCCCGGATATTACTTTACGGTATTCGGAGTTTGCAAAGGGTTGGTAAGTCGGGATGACCCCCTAGCCTTAACAGTGCTCTACCCCCGTAAGTATTCGTCCGAGGCTCTACCTAAATAGATTTCGGGGAGAACCAGCTATCTCCCGGTTTGATTAGCCTTTCACTCCTAACCACAGGTCATCCCCTAACTTTTCAACGTTAGTGGGTTCGGTCCTCCAGTTGAGTTGATGTTACTCAACCTTCAACCTGCCCATGGCTAGATCACCGGGTTTCGGGTCTATACCTTGCAACTATTCGCCCAGTTAAGACTCGGTTTCCCTACGGCTACCCTAATCGGTTAACCTCGCTACAAAATATAAGTCGCTGACCCATTATACAAAAGGTACGCAGTCACCCAACAAGTGGGCTCCTACTGCTTGTACGTACACGGTTTCAGGTTCTATTTCACTCCCCTCACAGGGGTTCTTTTCGCCTTTCCCTCACGGTACTGGTTCACTATCGGTCAGTTGGGAGTATTTAGCCTTAGATGATGGTCCACCTATATTCAGTCAAAGTTTCACGTGCTCCGACCTACTCGATTTCACTTAAAATGCGTTTTCATGTACGGGACTATCACCCTGTATCGTGGCACTTTCCAGAGCCTTCCATTAACACATAATAAGCTTAAGGGCTGTTCCGATTTCGCTCGCCGCTACTATCGGAATCTCGGTTGATTTCTTTTCCTACGGGTACTTAGATGTTTCAGTTCTCCGCGTTCGCCTCGTTAACCTATGTATTCAGTTAACGATACCTGCAAGCAGGTGGGTTTCCCCATTCGGAAATCCTAGTCTCAAGTGCTTTTTACTAGCTTGACTAGGCTTATCGCAAGTTAATACGTCCTTCATCGCCTCCAACTGCCAAGGCATCCACCGTGTACGCTTAGTCACTTAACCATACAACCCAAACGGGTCTTTGTTTTGTGACAGTTTAACTTCGCCAGAAGTTAATATTGAATACTAAAGTAGATACCAATCAACAAACGTTAAACGTTCATTAAATGGCACTGAATGATACTGCTATCATTCTTTTTTACTTTTGAAAACTCTGTACAAATACAATGTATTCATACGAATTTTATTATCAGCTTTTCCAAATTTTTAAAGAGCATATTAATTAGCAAACTCAAAGAGCAAACTAACTAACAATCATCTGTGTGGACACTACGAACAAATAAGTTCTAAATCGTATAAGGAGGTGATCCAGCCCCAGGTTCCCCTAGGGCTACCTTGTTACGACTTCACCCCAGTCATGAATCACTCCGTGGTAAACGTCCTCCCGAGGGTTAGACTATCTACTTCTGGAGCAACCCACTCCCATGGTGTGACGGGCGGTGTGTACAAGGCCCGGGAACGTATTCACCGCGTCATTCTGATACGCGATTACTAGCGATTCCGACTTCATGGAGTCGAGTTGCAGACTCCAATCCGGACTACGACGCACTTTAAGTGATTCGCTTACTCTCGCGAGTTCGCAGCACTCTGTATGCGCCATTGTAGCACGTGTGTAGCCCTACACGTAAGGGCCATGATGACTTGACGTCGTCCCCACCTTCCTCCGGTTTATCACCGGCAGTCTCCTTAGAGTTCTCAGCATTACCTGCTAGCAACTAAGGATAGGGGTTGCGCTCGTTGCGGGACTTAACCCAACATCTCACAACACGAGCTGACGACAGCCATGCAGCACCTGTATCAGAGCTCCCGAAGGCACCAAACTATCTCTAGTAAGTTCTCTGTATGTCAAGTGTAGGTAAGGTTCTTCGCGTTGCATCGAATTAAACCACATGCTCCACCGCTTGTGCGGGCCCCCGTCAATTCATTTGAGTTTTAACCTTGCGGCCGTACTCCCCAGGCGGTCTACTTAATGCGTTAGCTTTGAAAAACAGAACCGAGGTTCCGAGCTTCTAGTAGACATCGTTTACGGCGTGGACTACCAGGGTATCTAATCCTGTTTGCTCCCCACGCTTTCGTACATGAGCGTCAGTGTTGACCCAGGTGGCTGCCTTCGCCATCGGTATTCCTTCAGATCTCTACGCATTTCACCGCTACACCTGAAATTCTACCACCCTCTATCACACTCTAGTTTGCCAGTTCGAAATGCAGTTCCCAGGTTGAGCCCGGGGCTTTCACATCTCGCTTAACAAACCGCCTGCGTACGCTTTACGCCCAGTAATTCCGATTAACGCTCGCACCCTCCGTATTACCGCGGCTGCTGGCACGGAGTTAGCCGGTGCTTCTTCTGTCAGTAACGTCACAGCTAGCAGGTATTAACTACTAACCTTTCCTCCTGACTGAAAGTGCTTTACAACCCGAAGGCCTTCTTCACACACGCGGCATGGCTGCATCAGGCTTGCGCCCATTGTGCAATATTCCCCACTGCTGCCTCCCGTAGGAGTCTGGGCCGTGTCTCAGTCCCAGTGTGGCTGATCATCCTCTCAAACCAGCTAGGGATCGTCGCCTTGGTGAGCCATTACCTCACCAACTAGCTAATCCCACTTGGGCCAATCTAAAGGCGAGAGCCGAAGCCCCCTTTGGTCCGTAGACATTATGCGGTATTAGCAGTCGTTTCCAACTGTTGTCCCCCACCTCAAGGCATGTTCCCAAGCATTACTCACCCGTCCGCCGCTCGTCAGCAAAGTAGCAAGCTACTTTCTGTTACCGCTCGACTTGCATGTGTTAGGCCTGCCGCCAGCGTTCAATCTGAGCCATGATCAAACTCTTCAATTAAAAAGTTTTATGTCTTTCGACAGCTCAATGAATTCTGAATTTATTTAATATCTTTCGATATTGAATTGACTGTGCTGAATAATTACCTAAGTAACTATTCTGTTGGTCACTCAGTTTCAATTGAGACTCTAAATTTGTTTGCCTCACTACCTAAATAGCTTGGCTGTTAGAACTCAATCTGTACGAGTGCCCACACAGATGATTGCTTTATATTGTTAAAGAACGTTGCGATTAAAGTGTTTAACTTTATCTCGCTAGGGCTGCGCATACTACGCTTTCCTATTTTTTTGTCAACACTTAATTTTTTTAAACTTGAAAGTTTTCGAAACTAAGTTTTACTCGACTCACTAAGTAGCTCGTGCCTCGCTATGCGTTGGCCTTCCCCGTCTCAGTGGGGTCGCATTATAGGGAGATCCGAAAACAGATCAACCCTTTTTTGAAGAAAACTTGAAATAAATGACTGTTCGAACAAAATTACAACTAAACGCTCATTTTAACCACTAAAAACTGTGGTAAAGAGCGGTTTAACTAGTTTACTTTAAGTTTCCAACCACATTTTTTCTGATACTTAATCTCTTGATTTAGCTCACTTGCCATTAATGGGTGATTTTTTAACCAATCGTTTTCAAATTGAATAGCTAACTCTTCATTTTCAGCTGTTATCTTAAAGTTAGGCAAGACATCATCTTGGCGGCGCATAGATAAAATAACGGCAACACGTAATAGTCGAACGATATACGTTGCAACGTTACTGTGCGCACCTAAATGATCTAAACATCCTTTTTGAAGGTCTGAACGATGGCTGTTGGCAATCGCAACGATCACTTTGTGTTCTGATTGCGAAAAACCTGGCATATCGGTATTTTCTAAAATGTAAGCGGTATGTTTGTGGTATTGCTTGTACTCTATTAATAAACCAATCTCATGAAGTTGCGCCACCGCATTTAAAAGCGGTAATCCACTTAATGCTTCTATCGGCCAATAGTGATTAACCTCGCTAGCTAATTGTAAAGCTAAGCCGGATACTCGCGATGCTTGCTTTTGATCCACATGATAACGATTCATAAAACCATCAATAGTACGTTTACGAATGTCGTTATTATGCAGTTCCGGTAGCATGCTATATAAAACACCTTCACGAAGCGCGCCACCAGCCAATCCCATTTGTTCTATTTCTAGTGACTCAAACAGTGCAATTAAGATAGCCAGCCCAGATACAAACACTAAACGTCGCTCTTCACTTAACCCTGGCAAGTCGAGTTCAGCTATAGTCTCATAAGCAATAGATTGTTGTTTAATGGTGTATAGCTTTTCAAGGGTGAGCATTTCATTTAAATTTTGTGCCACCATGATTTCTTGAATAGCTTGTACGGTCCCTGACGCACCAGAGGCAAGTTGCCAACCAGCCGTTTTATACTCAGGCGCTATTTCATCAATAACAGTACGCGCGGCTTCAATAGCAGTATTAAAGTTCGCTTCATTTAACTGGCAATCTTTAAAGTAGCGTTCAAGGTAAGTTACACACCCTATATTAAGACTTTTATAGTGACGTGCTTCAAAGCCTTGACCAATTACCACTTCAGTACTCGCACCACCAATATCAATAACTAGCTGTTTGCCCGCACATGAAGAAGTGTGCGCAACTCCTTTGTAAATAGTTCGCGCTTCTAGCTCACCACTAATAACATTAACTTTATGGCCTAATATTTTTTCAGCACGTAATTTAAAGTCGTCGGCGTTGGTTGCTAAACGAAGTGTTGCAGTGGCAACAATGGTGATGTTTTTCTTGGGAATATCTTGCAAACGTTCCGCAAACAAGGCCAAACACTCCCAGCCTCGTTGCATAGCCTCTAAGCTCAATAGATTATTATCATCAAGCCCAGCGGCGAGTCTTACTTTGCGTTTGACGCGACCTATTGTTTGCAAGCCACCCGCCACTGATTTGGCAATAAGCATATGAAAGCTATTTGAGCCCAAATCAATGACTGCATATACATTTTTTTGCGGTTTAAGTTGCCCCACCGTTCAAAAACCTCTAGTTACGAATACTATCAAACTAACGGTCGGTTAAGACCGTCCTTTTTGGTAACCATTATTTGGGCGACGTCCGTTGTTATTACTACGATTACGTGGACCGGTAGAAAAATTACGTTTTCTGTGAATAGTCGGCTTGGTCAAATCATCTAGCAATGCACTTTTATCGTAATGCGATAAAGGAATGCTGTGCTCGATGTACTCTTCAATTTCATGAAGGTTATAAGCATACTGCTCACACGCAAAGCTAATTGCATGACCCGAAGCGCCTGCACGAGCTGTACGACCAATACGGTGAACGTAATCTTCGCAATCATCAGGTAAGTCAAAGTTAAATACATGACTTACTTCTGGAATATGTAAACCACGCGCAGCAACATCGGTAGCCACTAAAAAGTCTAGCTCGCCTTTACTAAATTGCGCGAGTATTGATTGACGTTTCTTTTGGTTTACATCACCGGTGAGCATACCCACTCGATGTCCATCTGCTTTTAACCATGCATACACAGTTTCACAGCTGTGTTTGGTATTTGCAAAAACAATGGCTTTCTCAGGCCATTCTTCTTCAATCAAGGTTAACAACAGCTTAATTTTATCTTCTTGTGAAGGATGAAATAGCTCTTCTTGAATACGTTTACCCGTTTTTACATCGGGTTCTATTTGCACATGCTCTGGGTTTGTCATGTGTTCAAATGCAAGCTCTTGTACACGATACGACAGTGTGGCAGAGAATAATAAGTTTAAACGCTCTGATGTATCCGGCATACGACGGAACATATAACGGATATCTTTAATAAAGCCTAAATCGAACATACGATCGGCTTCATCTAGCACGACTACCTCAATTTCATTAAGGGTGTAACAGCCTTGCTTGTACAGATCTATTAGGCGACCTGTAGTACCAATTAAAATATCAACGCCTTTTTCTAGTTGTGCACGTTGTTTTTCGTAATCTTCGCCACCATATACTAAACCTAAGTTAAGATTACAGTGCGGCGCTAAAATTTTTGCATCTTTGTGTATCTGAATCGCAAGCTCCCGAGTTGGGGCCATGATCAGGGCTCTTGGATGTTTACTAGGTGCTTTGCTAGATTGTAATAACCGATGGCATGTGGCGGTTAAAAACGCCAACGTTTTGCCTGTACCTGTTTGTGCTTGGCCCGCAATATCGCGCCCTTCACAAATAAACGGTAGGCATTTAGCTTGAATGGGTGTGCAATATTCAAACCCACTTTCGGTTAACCCGGCAACCACTTCCGGTGCAATAGCAAAGTCTGAAAACTTTTTATCGGTCAAATGTGTCTTAGTCATAGCGTTTAAGCATAACGTTTAAACTTGCAATAAGAAACAAGAGTGTTTAAATACGCACTAAATATTTCGCCTAACTAAACCGGAGAGCGCAATGAGCGAGAAAATAATCCAAATTACCGACGATAGCTTTGAAGCTGACGTATTACAATCAGACAAACCTGTACTAGTAGACTTTTGGGCTGAATGGTGCGGACCGTGTAAAATGATCGCCCCAATCCTAAGCGAAGTTGCTGAGGAATTTGATGGCCGTGTAACGATTACTAAATTAAACATTGACCAAAACGCAGGTACTCCACCTAAATTTGGTATTCGTGGTATTCCTACACTACTACTTTTCAAAGATGGTCAAGTGGCTGCAACTAAAGTAGGCGCACTATCAAAAACACAATTAGTTGAGTTTTTAGAAAACAACATCTAAGTAAGTGCAAATTTATAAAAAAAGGGCGCTCAGCCCTTTTTTTATTATTTATTTTACAGAAGTACTGGACGCTGCAGTAATGACCTGCTAGTTTATAAAGCCAACTAATCCTTAGTTATATTCAACAAACCTCACTCAACGATCTAATAAAGCGATTTTGAGTATGACAACTGTAATAAAGAACCCACCAATATGCATTTACGCGAATTAAAAGACAAGTCTATAAAAGAGCTTGTAAACTTAGCTGAGTCCATGGGGCTCGAAAACGTAGCCCGCTTAAGAAAGCAAGACATTATTTTTGCTATTCTTAAATCCCATGCCAAAGGCGGAGAGAATATCTTCGGCGGTGGTGTATTAGAAATTTTGCAAGATGGTTTTGGCTTTTTAAGATCATCAGAAGCTTCTTACTTAGCTGGCCCAGATGATATTTATGTATCTCCAAGCCAAATTCGCCGTTTTAGTATGCGTACTGGCGACTCTATTTCAGGTCTTATTCGTCCGCCAAAAGATGGTGAGCGTTACTTTGCTTTACTTAAAGTAAACGAAGTTAATTTTGATAAACCTGAAAACTCTCGCACTAAAATCCTTTTTGAAAACCTGACACCACTACATGCAAACGAACGTTTTCGTATGGAACGTGGTAACGGCAGTAAAGAAGATATTACCGCACGAGTTCTTGATTTAGCGTCACCCATTGGCCGCGGCCAACGTGGTTTATTAGTAGCACCGCCAAAAGCGGGTAAAACCATGTTGCTACAAAATATTGCGCAATCAATCACACATAACCACCCTGATGTTACATTAATGGTTTTACTTATTGATGAACGTCCGGAAGAAGTGACTGAGATGCAACGCCTAGTAAAAGGTGAAGTTATTGCATCAACATTCGATGAACCAGCATCTCGCCATGTACAGGTTGCTGAAATGGTTATTGAAAAAGCAAAGCGCTTAGTTGAGCACAAAAAAGACGTGGTGATTTTACTTGATTCAATCACACGTTTAGCACGTGCTTACAACACCGTTATTCCATCATCAGGTAAAGTATTGACCGGTGGTGTAGATGCTAATGCATTACATAAGCCTAAACGTTTCTTTGGTGCTGCACGTAACGTTGAAGAAGGCGGTAGCTTAACAATTATTGCGACTGCGCTTATTGATACCGGCTCTAAAATGGATGAAGTTATCTACGAAGAGTTTAAGGGTACGGGCAACATGGAACTACACCTTAACCGTAAAATTGCGGAAAAACGTGTATTCCCAGCTATCGACTTTAACCGTTCTGGTACGCGTCGTGAAGAATTACTTACTAAGCCTGATGAGCTCCAAAAGCTGTGGATTTTACGTAAGATAGTCCATGACATGTCAGAAATTGATGCCATGGAATTTTTAATCGATAAACTATCAATGAGTAAAACCAACGATGAGTTTTTTGATTCGATGAAACGTCAGTAATCTGAACGCTGGTTAAATAAACGTTTTTAAATAAAAAAGACACCAGATGGTGTCTTTTTATTTTTAGAGTAAATCAGCTTATCCGTATTGCTTAAGCAGTACCAGCAAGTCATTTACTAATGTTGTTAACTTTTGAGTGTTAATTTGTGACTGAAGTAATTCGTCATCTAGTGCTTTTGCCACTAATGCTATTTCTTTAAACTCAAACATTTGTGCCGCACCTAAAACTCGGTGGCTATCTTTTTGCAGCGATTTATAATCTCCAACTTTAAAATGCTGTTCAATTAGCTCACTTTCTGTAATCAGGCTTTGTTTAAAACTCGCTACTAAATCACTCATATCTACATGAATACTTTCTGTCGATGAATCCTCATTTGCTGAGCTTAAGTATTTAGCTAAAACAGTGTAAAAAGATTCTTTATCTATTGGTTTTGCTAAATAATCGCTAAAACCAAGTGATAAGTAGTGGTCAATCTCGTGGCTCATGGCATTGGCCGTTAACGCTAAAATAGGCTGCTCATAGCCACATTGTTTGAGTAGTTCAAACGCAGAAATACCATCCATAACGGGCATTTGAATATCTAAAAGCACCAAATCCGGATACAGTTTTAAACTTTGCTCTACGGCTTGCTCACCATTTTCAACGGCAATCACTTCAAGTCCTAGGGAGTGTAAATAACGACTGATCAGTTTGCGGTTATCACTGTGATCCTCAGCAAGCACCACCTTACCGGATAACAACCTATGCCCTGCAGCCGATTTAGCCTGCATATCATCGTGGCAAACTTGCTCTTCAACTTGTATACAAGGCAAATAGAACGAAAACTCACTGCCCTTTTTAAACTCACTCTGCACGCTAATATAGCCACCCATCATAGCTGCTAACTGCTGCGACAAACTCAAGCCCAAACCGGTACCGCCAAAACGTCGGCTAATGCTGTTATCTGCTTGGCTAAAGCATTCAAAAATAAGCTTAAGCTGTGAGGAGCTCATACCAATTCCGGTATCTTGAATACAAAAGAGCAGCCCTTGATCCGTTTTGCTAACAGCAATTGTTACGTGCCCCTTATGAGTAAACTTAATGGCATTGGCGCATAAATTAATAAGTATTTGTTTTACTCGAGTTAAATCTAGCCGCGTAAAATAGGTATCACCTAACTGACTCTCTAATATCAGTGACAAGCCTTTCGCTTTAGTTTGTGGAGAAAACATAGCATGAACATCGTTGATCAATCGCACCATATCAAAACAGCTAATGTTAAGTTCTAGCCTGTTTGCTTCGATTTTACTTAAATCAAGCACATCATTAATCAGGCTTCTTAAATGCTCACTTTGTCGTTGTATTACCCTAAGCTCATCTTGTAATTGCTCAGCCTTGTACTGACCACTAATAAGATCGTCAGTTTGCGCCAAAATAGCGGTTAATGGCGTTCTAATTTCATGGCTTATATTCGCTAAAAACTGGCTTTTAACCTCGTTAGCTTCACGCAGTTCTTGCGCCACACTTTGCAGCTCTTTGGTACGCTGTTCAACTTGTTCGCTTAACTTTAACTTAGCTTGCTTTTCTGTTCGGCGCTTATAAACAGCAATTACCGTAATTAAAATTAATATGGCAACAATCACCAACAAAAACGTTAACTGTGAACGTTTAGCTATTTGTAATTCTTGTAAGTATTGTTGCTGTTTTAATTGTTTAATTTCTTGGTTTAGCTGATTTGATTCAAACTGAATTTGAAATTGACTGACCGCTTTTGAGGCTTCTTCGGTATTAACACTGCGCTGATAATCAACATACTGTTGATGCAAATTTAACGCTTTTTCATAATCCCCTAAGCTAGCATGGATCAGCGCTTCAACCCCCAAACCGTCTTTTATGCGCATGCCATTATTATACTCTTTGGCAAGCGTAATTGAACGCTCTGAGGTTTCTTTGGCATTTTCTGTATCGCCTTGCACAAATTGAACAGTCGATAACACGTGTAAGGCAGCCGCTAGTAACGACTTATTATCAGCCTCAAGTGCAAACTGTTGCCCTGCATTAGCATGATATAACGCGACATCAAATTTATTTAATTTAAGATTAATTGTGGCTAAATTGGTGTGCTTAGTCGAAAGCTGAAAGGCGTTATTAACACTTTGATAGTAGCGCAAAGCTAATTGGTTGTAATGCAACGCTAACTGGTACTGCCTCGATTCAGTGTACGCCACACCCATGTTACCGTATACCTGTGCAACGCCATCGTCATCACCAAGCTCTTGAAAAACTTTTAAAACCTCACGATACATCTCAAGCGCGGACTCATACCGAGAGAGACGAATATAAATACCGGCGATATTATGTAATATATCGGCTTTATCTTGTGCGCTCCCCTCTTTTTCATAAATGACTTTGGCTTGCTGATAATAATCGAGGGCTAGCTCCATGTTATACATATCAAAGTAAGCGAGCCCAATATTACTGAGTAAGTTAGCCTGTTTAATCGGGCTTTTAAGGGTAATGGCAATGTTTAACGCGCGATTATAATCAACGACCGCTTGTTGCACTAACCCTTGATAATAAAGCACCACGCCTTGCATTTTAATTGCACGAAAATAAAGTTTTGGCTGTTCTTTGAGGGTGCTATTCGCCTCTAGTAATTTAAAATACTTTAGTGCATTAGCTAAATCACTCTGTGTAAACGCCAGCTCCGCTAAGTCACTGTAAATGGTCACGCGTTGTAAATTTGGAAGATCAGGGTTAGCTAATATGTCTGTTGCAAGGCGGTGCTTTTTAGTCCATGTTTGCTCAAGATCGAACTGCTCAAACAAACTTGTCTGCTCATTGGATAAAGCGTCGTTTGATGCACCACTCAGTACAACCAAAAGACCAATAAAGCAGATGCGCTTTAACCGAGTCAGCATAAAAATATCCTTTAATCCTTGCTAGCCATAATAAAATGACACCCAAATAATATGTAAACATCTAATTTAGACCAATATAAAACAGGCATTCACGCCCACTCCTTGGGGTTTAATGTTACTTAGGTGTATGATAATTTGTTCAAGATACACCAATTAATAGATTGTAAACAATGCTTAACCCACTGATAGATGAGATTTTTGAACTATTAATCAATAATAAAGTGTGGATGGTTCATACTTTAGCATCGGAACTAAAAGAACGTGGGTTACTTGATACCTTAGCCGCTGATCCTGGGCGTGATTTATTTAAACGTAATTTTTTAATTATGAATGCACTTTATCAGTTACAGCAGCAAGTTATGCCAAAACAGCAGCTACTGATTAAAAGTTTACATATTGAGCTGGTAAGCGACCCTCGCCAAAACCAACTTCACCCAAACGATCCGCTGCGTGACTACTACTTAAACTGGCAAAATTTTGAAACATCAACAGCAGAAATTAACGCATTATTAGATAGCTTTTGGCAACGTTTCAGTAAGCCTAAACAACATGAAGCGCCTTTAAGTGCTAAGCAACATCAGCAATTAATCGCTCGCTGGCAATTAGTACAACCAATTACCTTAAAAACATTACAAAAGCGTTGGCGACAACTAGCCGTTCAGCATCATCCAGACAAACAAGGGGGTGATAATGAAGTGTTTAAACAATTAAAAATGGAATATGAGCAACTCAAGGCGAGCTGCTCATCTTAAAATGTAAAACTAGCGCGTCAGGCGACGAGCACGGATTTTACGCCCTTTAATATTGCCTTCGGTTAATTTACGTAACGCGGGTTTAGATGAGTTACGCTCTACCGCGACAAAAGCCACGTTATCAAGTACATTAATTTTACCCACTTGGCGCCCAGCAACACCGTCTTTTCCGGTTAATGCGCCTAAAATATCACCCGCGCGCACTTTTTGCTTTTTGCCTGCATCTATCATCAGCGTCACCATTTCAGGTTTGTATGGCGGCTTATCTAATAGGTTATAAGATGGCATTGGCTCAGGAGTAAAGTCACGCTCGTAATGGTCGCCAATTTGCGCTACTTTAAATTGCTCTGCCTCACCATAAATAGAACACGCAATCCCTTTTTTACCTGCTCGTCCTGTACGGCCAACACGATGTACATGAGTTTGTGGATCGTGAGCTAAGTGATAGTTAATCACCATGTCCATGTCATCAATATCTAAGCCGCGTGCTGCTACATCGGTAGCCACTAAAATAGACGCACTCTTATTGGCAAAATGAATCAGTGTTCGCTCACGGTCACGCTGCTCTAAATCGCCATGCAATGCAACGGCGCTGAAGCCTTCATCGGCTAAATCATCACATACTTGCTGTGTTTCTACCTTGGTATTACAAAACACCACACAACTTTGTGGGGTAAATTTAAGTAATAGTAATTTAAGGGTTGGATAACGTTGCTTATTATTATCCATTTTATAGAAGTATTGCTTGATAGTGCTTTTTTCTAGCTGCTCTTCTACTTTAATCATTTCAGGGTTGCTCAGAACACGCTTTGCAATGGCTTCGATTGATTTTGGAAAAGTCGCGCTAAATAACAATGTTTGACGATTTGTTGGAATACACTCAATTATGGCATCGAGGGTGTCTTGAAAACCCATATCAAGCATTTGGTCGGCTTCATCAAGTACCAGCGTTTCAACATCATCTAAGCGCAATGTACCTTTACGAATATGGTCGTCAACTCGCCCTGGTGTACCTACAATAATATGCGCACCATGTTCAAGCGAGCCAATTTGAGGACCAATTGATACCCCGCCACACAAAGTTAAAATTTTAATATTATGAATACCGCGTGCTAATTTGCGCATTTCAACCGCTACCTGCTCTGCAAGCTCACGGGTTGGGCACAGCACTAACGACTGGATACGAAAGCGTTTAACATTCAGCTTGGCTAAAACGCCTAGACTAAATGCCGCTGTTTTACCTGAGCCTGTTTTCGCTTGGGCAATAATATCTTTACCACTTAAAACAGGAGGCAGGCTTTGTGCCTGTACAGGAGTCATTTGGGTGTAGCCGAGTGTTGATAAATTATCAACTAACCCAGAAGGTAAGGCCAACGATGAAAAAGCAGTTGCAGTCACAGTAAATTCCATAGCAAAAAAATAACTTGAGAAAAGTCTCAATAAATATGCGGCTAATAATAGCAGATTTAACAATTAGCAACCATTAACAACGCACGATAAAAAGTGCAAATAAAGATATTGCAAATGATAGTTATTTTCATTAAGATCTGCGGCGTTTTACTATTCTAATAACTCTAAGCCGGAAGCTACTAATGAAACTTAACCCACTTTTTATCGCACTTTTAGCCAGTACCTCTGCAAATGTATTCGCTAACACCGCAAATATAGAGCGCATTGAAGTAAAAGGCAGTTACTTCAACGACTACAAAGTAGATAATGCCAGTGGGGCAATGAGAACCTCAACCTCATTACTCGATACCGCACAATCAGTCACTGTTATTACAGATACAATTGTAAATGAGCAACTAGCAACCACCTTAGGTGAAGTACTAAGTAACGATGCGAGTTTAACGCCAGGATCTAAGCAACGTAATCGTGAAGTATTTAACTTACGTGGTTTTGAGTTAAGTTCATCAACCGGCTACCTGCGTGATGGCCACCAGCATTGGTCGCACTATCAACAACCCATTGAAATTTTAGAGCAAGTTGAAGTAATTAAAGGACCATCGAGTATTTTGTACGGCCAATCGGGCCCTGGCGGCTTAGTAAATATGGTGACCAAAAAGCCAACCGCACAAACGTTATTTAATGCCAGTGCCGATGTCGATCAACATGGCTCAACTCGCTTTATGCTTGATGCTGGCGGCGCATTGACTGAAGCTGAAGATTTACGTGCCCGTGGCGTATTAGTAAAACAAAACGTTGAATACTGGCGTGAGTATCAAAACGGTGATAACCGCGAACGCGATCGTTTTTTAGGTGCATTAGTGGTTGATTACGATATTAGCGATAACGCCTTAGTACGTGTTCACTATGACCGTACCGATGACGAAGCAGGTCTAGATACGGGTGCTTGGATCGATAATGATGCCAATATCATTGGTAACGATAAAACAATTCGTGACATGTCTTGGGCCTTTACCGACATCACCGTTGAAAACATGGGCATTGATTTTATGGTGTTTTTAACCGACAACTGGCATGTAAATTTAGGCTACAACGAGCAAACATTTGAACGCCAACGCTTTGAGTCAGCACCACGTAAGCCAAGTGACTTTATCGAAGGCGATAGTTATCAGTCACGCCCTTACGATCGCTTTGATGATTGGCAGTTTAAAACTGCTTTTATCGACTTTATTGGCGAATTTGAAACCGTGGGTGTGCATCATCAATTATTAATAGGCGCTAATTCACTGGATTATTACTACGGCCAATTACGCACATCTGCTGATGCAATTAATTTTTCTGCCGGTCAAAATGAGCCTAATCGCCCTAATATAAGTTACAAATCAGATGATACTATTAGCTCATCTGCCTACGATTACTACGGGATTTATATTCAAGATTTGATTTCGTTCTCGCCTAAATGGCAACTATCACTGGGTGGTCGTTACGATAAACAAAGTAAAGAAAACAGCAATAACGAATCGTTCGTACCTAAGGTCGGCGTACTTTACCATCCAAATGCATCAGCAACCGTATACGCAAGTTACTCGGAAGGATTTGAGCCGCAAAACGAAACATTAGAAAATGAAAATGATGTTAATAATGGCATGAAACTCGATGCCATTACCTCTGAGCAACGAGAAGTTGGGGTTAAATGGCAACTGTTTGATGATCGATTAATGCTTAGCGGCGCCCTATTTGATATTAGTAAAACAGGCACCTTAGTGAGCGAAAATCTGATTAACCCTATTGGTGATATAACCAGTATAACCACGCAAGCAGGTGAACAACGCCATAAAGGCTTTGAACTTTCTGCACAAGGTGCTGCTACCGATCGTTTATTTGTTATGGCATCAACCATGTATTTAGATGCTAACTATGAACGAGATGAAGAATTAGAAGGTAAGCGCCCAACCGATGCGCCAAAGTGGTCAGCCTCACTTTGGACCCGTTATGAACTCAACGACGCCATTGCTTTTAATGCCGGCGCTTTTTATGAAGGTGAACGTTTTGCCGATAATGCCAATACAGTAACAAAACAGGGATATACCCGTGTTGATGTTGGCGCAACATACGCACTTAAGGTAAGTAATACAGATATTAACCTGCGTTTAAACATTGAAAACTTATTCGATAAAAACTACCTAGCCGGTGGTGGATTAAATAACGTGACGGTAGGTGAAGGCACAAACGTGCGTTTAGCAGCGCAATTTAGCTTTTAAATACAAACTTTAAAAACCCATAGCCCACCTCAATTTGAGGTGGGCTTTTTTTTGAACTGACTTTTGAACCCACTGAATAGCCTACTCATCTCATCTATTTTTTATCCTGTTTGTTACATGCTTTAATGGTGTTAATCATTACAAAGGCTCTCTGAATATGAAACAATTGCTCACAGCACTCCTATTTACCACCAGCATGACGGTAAGCGCCAACAACAGTGAATTCACTACAAAACAGCTACAACAAGTAGATGAGGTGCGCACCACCGCCCTTAAAAGTGATTTAAGCTATCAATTACTAGAATCACTCACCACTGAAATAGGCCCGCGCCTACCAGGCACCGAAAACGATAAGAAAGCCGTTGCTTGGGCAAAAGCAAAGTTTGATGAATTGGGCTTTGATAAAGTCTGGTTAGAAGAAGCAACCTTCTCTGAATGGCGTCGCTATAGCGAAAGCGGAAAAATACTCACTCCAAGCGAGCAACCTCTGCATTTAACAGCACTGGGTAACAGCATTAGTACACCCAAAGAGGGGATCAGTGCACCTGTCGTCTTATTCGAAACCCTTGACGAATTAAAAGCTGCACCGGCGAATAGCTTAAAAGGTAAAATTGCTTATATTAATTACCGTATGAACCGTGATATTGACGGCAATGGTTATGGCCCCGCGGTAAAAGCCCGTGCTACCGGAGCAATTGAAGCAGCTAAAAAAGGCGCCGTTGCCTATATGATGCGCTCAGTTAGCACTGGCCACCATCGCTTTGCACATACCGGCGGTAGCTATTATAAAGAAGGGGTAATTAAAATACCTAACGTGACTATTGCCAATCCTGATGCTGACCAAATAGCACGATTAGTCGAATTAAACAAAGACGTGTCGGTTAATATTAATGTACAAACCGAAAACCTAGGCGAGGGCACTGGTTATAACGTCATTGGCCAATTTAATGGTACTGAAAACCCTGAGCAATATGTACTTATTGGTGGACACTTAGATTCGTGGGATTTAGGTACTGGCGCTCTGGATGATGGCGCTGGCGTTGCCTTAACCATGGCAGCAGCAAAGCATATTAGTGATGTAAAACGTCCTAAGCGCAGTATTCGCGTTGTGCTTTTTGCAGCTGAAGAACTCGGCCTTTGGGGCGCAAAAGCGTATTTTGCAAAGCATAAAAATGAGCTTAATAACATTGTGGCTGCTGCAGAGTCTGACTTTGGTGCTGATGTAGTTTATGGCTTTGAATCAAATGTAAACGCAGCTTCACTGCCAGTAGTGCGCGCGATTGCCAAAGAGCTTGCGCCATTAAATATTGAATACATTGGCCAAAATGAAGCTAAAGGCGGCCCCGATCTCATCCCATTTAAAAATGCAGTTTCTGCACCTATTTTTGAACTGGCACAAGATGGTACTGACTACTTTGATTACCACCATACAGCGGATGACACCCTTGATAAAGTGACACCCGCTAAACTTCGTCAAAACACCGCTGCTTATGCTGTATTTGCGTTAATGGCCGCCGACGCTAAAACGACCATTAAACCAAAAGCACGCACTAAAGAGTAACTGACATAATTACTTACAGTTTGCTGCTTTAACTAATACGCTCATTGTTTTAACTTAAAGAGAATTAAAACAGGGAGCGTATTTTCATGCTGCTTTTCAATACCAGTCAGTCTTTTCCTCATTTTACACAAGTACAGTGCTGCCCTAATTGCAAAAGCAACAGCTATCACTTAGTTAACCAAAGCCGCTTTTTGCGCTTTACTATTCTTCCTATAGTTCCGATAAAGTTGAGCTATAAACGCGAGTGCTATCAATGTGGACATTGTGAGCCTACAAGCATTAAAAAGTTACCCCTGTTCGAAAAGCTAAGCCTACCCAAATACTGTATTGGGTTAGTTTTATTGCTGTGGGTATTGTTATTTTTTTACCAAAAACACCTTAATGCTGAGGCGCTAAAACAAAGTTATTTAACCAACCCCAAAGCCTACGACACCTATTTAGTAAAGGCCGATAAATTCACTCATGAACCGTGGACACTGACTAATTTAAAAGTAGCGCAAGTGCTGAGCTTTGATCAGCAATTTATAACGTTTCAGGTGAGTAATTACAGCTATAAGCGCAGCAGCGCTATAACCACAGCAATGCGTGCCAGTTTATTAGTGCAAAGAGATTACTTTTCGTCTAAAACCATCACCCTACCTCGTAATGAAATAAAACGCTTATACAAGGATGACATCATATTCGACGTGCTGCGCCCCTATGCAAATAGTTTATATGGGGGGTTTGTGATGTTTCCGCCACAGCCAAAACCTTTATATAAAGGAGTAAAGCTCGATAAAAATAATCAACAAGGAATTATGTACCACAAAGATGGGCAATACGATGAAGCGCTAGAAAGCTTTACTCTTGCAGCGCAAACAGGTTCTCAATGGGGGCAACTAAATCTGGCGCAAATGTATCGCGACGGGCAAGGCACAGAGAAAAACGCCCCACAAGCTATTTATTGGTACAAAAAAGCCATTGCTCAAGGTAATAGCAAAGCTAAACACGAGCTTGAGCAATTATGTAAAAGTGCACAATGTGAATAATGTAAAGTAGCGCGATTACGCCGCGCTATTATGGGTTTTAAAGAGCTTAGTATAGGTTACATGCATAATAACAATAACCAAACCCGCAACCACACCAAGTAAGCCATCAAATACTAAAGGGGCTAGCATCTCACCTACCCCACCTAAAGTTGACTGGGCGTAATGTGTGATATCAATCTGAGTATGATGCAGTAACTCAACACCATGCACTAAAATTCCACCCCCCACTAAAAACATGGCGATTGTACCTGCAAAGGCTAAAAACTGCATAAGTCGGGGAGCTGCTGCAAGTAGGCCTTTACCCAGTAATTCTTTAAATTTATTCGCAGAGAGTTTTGATTGGTTAAGTAAATACAATCCTGCATCATCAAGTTTTACAATTCCAGCTACCAGCCCATAAACACCAATTGTCATGATGATGGCAATAACACTTAGCACCAGTGCTTGATTCATTAACGTAGCCCCAGCCACAGTCCCTAAGGTAATTACAATAATTTCAGCAGACAGAATAAAGTCAGTACGAATAGCACCTTTTACTTTTTGCCTTTCATATTCAACTAAATCTAACTTTTCATCATCATCTATCGTTTCCTCATGGTGAGGTAAAAAGCGAGCAAATACTTTTTCAGCGCCTTCAAAACATAAAAATAAACCACCCATCATCAAAAGTGGCGTAATTAGCCAAGGCAACCACACACTAATTAATAACGCAGCAGGGACTAATATCGCTTTATTTAAAAACGACCCTTTTGCCACCGCCCATACTACCGGCAGCTCTCTATCGGCAGTGACCCCTGTAACTTGCTGCGCATTGAGCGCCAAGTCATCTCCTAGTACGCCTGCCGTTTTTTTAGTCGCAACTTTACTCATGGTCGCAATATCATCAAGTAAGGTCGTTATATCATCAAGTAATGTTAAGAGGTTAGTGCCAGCCATGATATTCCCTAGCTAAAAATAAGAGCTTAAACATAACGTAAAGCCTTATTTTCACCAACGGTTAATTTAGCTTTGCTAAGCTCTTAATTAACCAAGCGACTAAATAAGTAAAACACAGCCTAATGAAACACTACGCCATTACTATTGCTTTAATAGCCCTGGTTGCATGCAATGAGCAACCCATTACAACAAACTACATGTGCGATAACACCGCTGCACAGCTAGATATTATTAGCAACAAACAGGCGACGCTCCGCTTTAATAAGCATGATTATTTATTAACTCATGAGGTGAGTGCCTCTGGTAGCAAATATATTAATACCAAGGTACTGTTTTGGAGTAAGGGCGAGCAAGCTATGCTAATAATTAACGGTAAAAAATATCAATGCACAAGCAATTAACCACTAACTAACAACATATTAAAAAACTTGCTACACTAACAAAAGTCTTAATACTGTTGATAAAGTTATGCATTCTATCGCTATAAAACATAAAATAATTTTAGCCTTTTCAGCTATTGGCCTGTTAATGCTCACCAGCTGCATATTTTTTTACTGGTCACTCCATCAAATCAGTACCACTAACTCGCGCATAGAAACGTTAGCGGTTCCGGTACAGCAAGCGAGTAAAGACCTGCGTTTATCGCTACTTTCAATTACTAAATTTAACGCCATTGCTTACAGCCAAACTAAACTTGATTTACTACTGCAAAATAAAAAGCAAGCACACGCAGAGCAAACACAGTTTTTTAATAAATTAGAGACGCTAAAAGCACAAGTTGCAAAGCAACAAAGTATGCAAACATTACTTGTTACTATTCATAATGACTTCACTAAACTAAACACTATAAGCAACGACATGCTTGCAGCAAAAGAGCAACGCTTTAAGGCGCAAAGTACCGCCGCAGCACTGACAGTTACCTTTAATGAACAGCTTCGCGATCTGAGTAACCAATTACTTGATATAGAGCTTATAAACGTAGCGGGCAACCAGCAATCGCTTTTAAATGCAGTTTTTGGCACAGCGACTCGAATTGATGATTTATTATTTACTCTAAACAATAATGTCAAAGGCATTGGGCAAGTAACCACCTCTGAAGATATCAATGCCCACCAACAGGACACTTCTTTTTTACTCGATAATATTCAATCTAATCTTAGTTATTTAGAGCAACAAGCCTCTCCTATTGCAAATAAGCTCAACGCCAATGAGTTAATAGCGGCGTTTAACGATTTAAGCAGCCTATTAAATAATCCTGATGGGCTGTATGCATTGCAGAACACTGTACTCAATAGCAAAGACAAGGTTGATCAGCGGTTTGAAAGTTTTCAACATGCCTTTATCATTATAGAAAATCAGCTAATTGAGCTTAATAAACTTGCAGACACGCGCTTTGACTCCCTGCAAGAGAGCGCTAAGTCAGCAATCAATACCGGCTCTAGCTTAGCTATTATTATTGCTTTTGTTTTAATTGTTTTGCTGGTTATTATTTCAGTGTTTACTACTAACGCCATGCTAAAACCACTTAAAAAGGTGAATAAAGAACTCGCACGTATAGCCTCAGGTGACTTTTCACAGCGTAGTAATCCTCTAAGTAAAGACGAATTTGGTACCCTACTGCATAATACCAATAAGCTTTGTGATGATTTAACTCACCTAATAAAAGGGATCAGTAACGACGCCTACGAACTCGATAATTCAGCCATTCAAACCAGTGAAAAAGGGCAACAAATGACCATCGTTGCTAAGCAACAGCTGGAACGCAGCGCACAAGCAACCTCATTAGCGCAACGTATGCTACAAAGCTCACAAGCCGTTTACGAACAAGCGCAGAGTACCTCAAATGAAATAACGAATGCCTCGCAGTTTGCAAATGATGTCAATGACATTGCAAACAACAATAGCCAAAGTATTGAATCTCTTTTAAGCCGCCTAGATAAAGCAGTTAGCAGCACCGAAGAGCTTGCACAATACACCAAACTGATTGGCGCTATTGTTGATACGATTAGCAGTATTGCAGAGCAAACCAATTTGCTAGCGCTTAATGCGGCCATTGAAGCAGCAAGAGCCGGTGAACATGGTCGAGGATTTGCCGTAGTGGCCGATGAAGTGCGTTCGCTCGCAGCACGAACACAAAGCTCCACTAGCGAAATAACCACCATGATCAACACACTACAACAACATACTCAGTCTACCCAAGCTGAAATAAATGATGGTCAACAACAAGCCAAACATTGTGTTGAAAACAGTACTGAACTAAATGCAGCCGTTGAGCGTATCAAAAGCACGTTAGTATCGGTCAATGCAATGAGCAAAGACATTGCCCATGCATCGCATGAACAACTTGCAAACAGCACTGATATCCAACAAATAATGGCTAAGGTAACCGATCATGCCACCTTAAATGCCGACAATGCGACGACCCTAGCAAGCGAAAGTGAAGATGTTAACCAACTTGCACACTCTTTAAAAGGTGCGGTAGAGCGCTTTAAGTTTTAAGTGCAAGTAATGACTTGGCTTGCATGAACTGGGTATAATACTTTTAACTTTTTGCTAAGTAACGGCCCACAATGAAATACAAAGATCTACGCGATTTTATCGATTTACTTGAAAAACGAGGCGAATTAAAACGCATCAGCCAAGAAATCGACCCGTATCTTGAGATGACCGAAATTGCCGATCGCACACTGCGTGCTAAAGGCCCCGCTTTATTATTTGAAAACCCGAAAGGGTATGACATGCCTGTTCTAGCTAACTTATTTGGTACACCTAAGCGTGTAGCAATGGGCATGGGCCAAGAAGATGTCAGTGAATTACGTGAAGTTGGTAAGTTATTGGCATTTTTAAAAGAGCCAGAGCCACCAAAAGGCATTAAAGAAGCCCTTGGACAAATTCCGGTATTTAAGCAAGTCCTTAATATGCCAGCCAAAGAAGTAAAAAAAGCGCCTTGCCAACAAGTTATTTTACAAGGTGACGATGTTGATTTAACCAAGCTTCCTATTCAGCATTGCTGGCCTGGTGATGCTGCGCCTTTAATTACTTGGGGTTTAACCGTTACCAAAGGGCCTTATAAAAAGCGTCAAAATTTAGGGATTTATCGTCAGCAGTTACTTGGCAAAAATAAAATTATTATGCGTTGGTTATCTCATCGTGGTGGCGCGCTTGATTTTCAAGAGTGGTGCAAAGAACACCCTGGTGAGCCGTATCCGGTATCAGTGGCATTAGGGGCTGATCCTGCCACAATTTTAGGGGCGGTTACTCCGGTCCCCGATACATTAAGCGAATATGCTTTTGCCGGTTTATTGCGTGGCAGTAAAACGGAAGTGGTTAAGTCTATTTCGAATGATTTACAAGTACCGGCCAGCGCAGAAATCGTGCTTGAAGGGCATATTATGCCAGGTGAAATGGCACCTGAAGGCCCTTATGGCGACCATACGGGTTACTATAATGAAGTCGATGACTTTCCCGTTATGACAGTCACTCATATTACTCATCGTAAAGACCCTATTTATCACAGTACCTTTACGGGTCGTCCGCCTGATGAGCCAGCTATTTTAGGGGTGGCTTTAAACGAAGTATTTGTGCCAATTTTACAAAAACAGTTTCCAGAAATCGTTGATTTTTATTTACCGCCAGAGGGCTGCTCGTACCGTATGGCCGTGGTTACGATGAAAAAACAATACCCCGGGCACGCCAAGCGCGTAATGATGGGGGTTTGGTCATTCCTAAGACAGTTTATGTACACTAAATTTGTTATTGTCTGCGATGATGACATTAACGCCCGAGATTGGAACGATGTAATATGGGCTATTACCACCCGTATGGATCCTGCACGCGACACCACGTTAATTGAAAACACGCCAATAGACTATTTAGACTTTGCATCGCCTGTCTCTGGCCTTGGTTCAAAAATGGGCATGGATGCAACCAACAAATGGCCTGGCGAAACAACCCGTGAGTGGGGCGAACCTATTGTTATGGATCAAGCCACTAAAGATCGCGTTGATGAACTTTGGGATAGCCTAGGTATTCTTTAACGACTTTGGTCTAGGCTATAAACTCACCCTGCGGATATGCTACTATTGCTCAAATAAAGTGCGTATCCGCTAATTTAAGGTAAAACATGCAAACATTACACGCTGACGTTGTTTCTATCAGTCCACTAACAGAATTTGTTCATAAAGTTATTTTAAAGCCGCAGCAACCCGTCACATTTGAAGCTGGCCAATATTTACAATTGGTTTTAGGTGAAAAAGATAAACGTGCGTTTTCAATTGCAAGCCGTCCTTCACAAACGGATGCTTTAGAATTACATATTGGTGCTTCAGTTGCTGACTCATATGCTATGCAATCGCTAGAGCACCTTCGTAGTGCCCACAATAATAATCAAACAGTGACTATTGAAGCGGGCTTAGGTGTTTCTCAACTACGTTTGCAGTGCGAGCGCCCCATTATTTTACTTGCTGGCGGCACAGGCTTCTCTTACGCAAAATCAATGGCCGATCACCTTGCTGAAATAAATTGTCAGCGCCCAGTGCTATTTTATTGGGGTGTTAAAGAAGAGTCTGCGCTGTATGCACACAGCGAAATGAAAGCTTGGGCAGATAGTCATAAGCACTTCGAATTTATTCCTGTGGTAGAAAATCCTACTGACAGCTGGACTGGCCATACTGGTTATGTGCATAAAGCGGTAATGGACGATATCATCTCGCTTGAACCTTACGATATTTACATGGCAGGTCGTTTTGACATGATAGGCATAGTGCGCGATGACTTTATTAGCCACGGTGCCATTCGCGAAAACATGTACGCGGATGCATTTGCTTTTATAAAATAACAGAAAATGCATCATTTTTAAGGCACCTTAGGGTGCCTTAATTGTTTTTATTGCCCGCCATTACCGCTGCGATGATTGTTATTACCTATTAAACTCATCAACATAAACAATTTCCTAAAATCCAATCTATAAACCATACTTTGTATAGAACATTCAGCGGGAGAAACCTAAATGCTAAATACAAAAGTAAAAGATTTTATGCAACACAAGTTGCCTCATATCACCCCTAATACAGAAATGACGACCGCCATTGCAGAACTACAAAAATTTAAATTGCTTGGTGCCCCAGTATTTGACGATAACAAGTTGCTAGTAGGTTTTATTTCTGAGCAAGAGCTTCTTAAACCCCTAATGCAAAGCAGTTATTTTTGTGACGGTATGGTAAAAGTATCGCAGTTGATGCAAACAGAAGTTGTGACGGTCAGCGGTGATACCAATATCATGGAATTAGCAGAACAAATGCAACCCGGTAAGCCAAAGAATTACCCTGTGGTTGATGGTGACGTTGTAGTTGGCATGATCAGCCGTGCCGATATTTTAAAAGCACTTTATGATAATTACGTTAGCTGTCAAACTCACATATAAACAAAAATGCCACTGTAAACAGTGGCATTTTTTTATAGTACAGGTGATTAACGCTGTGCGACTTTGGTTTTGAGTGCCTGTTTAGCTGCATCACTTAAATACGCAATCTCAAGTGCATTGGCTTGCGCTTTTTCCATATCAGCTTGCGATAAACCAGCTTGTGGCGCTGCAGTTGTGTATTCGTACTCAATTTCAATCCCTTCAACAGCCGGATCATCGGTATTAATGCTGGCCAAAATGCCATGATCTAAAAACTGTTTAAGCGGATGCTTAGTTAAATCATTCACTGTGCTGGTTTGAATATTACTGGTTAAGCACGATTCAATACCAATACGGTTATCACGTAAATAATCCATTAGCGTTGAGTCTTCAATCGCTTTAACGCCATGCCCTATTCTGCTTGCGCCAAGCTCGTTTAATGCTTGCCAAATACTGGCAGCACCCAATGCTTCGCCAGCATGCACGGTAACCGCTAAATATGCATCGCGTACTTGTTTAAAGTGATCAACAAACAGCTCGCCAGGGTAACCAATTTCGTCACCCGCTAAATCAACCGCGACCAAATCATTTTTAAAAGCAAGTAAAGCATCCAGCTCGTGTTGACAGGTTTTAACACCGTAAGTACGAGATAAAATACCAATTAAGTTTGCTTTAATATCAGCATCTTTTGTTGCACTTTTAATACCATCAATCACGGCTTCAACAACGCCCTGAGGATGTAAACCTTGGCTTTGTGCCATGTAGTAAGGGCTAAAACGTAGCTCTACGTAATCAAGGCCTTGCGCTTGTGCATCTTCAATGTTTTCTATCGCAATTCGTCTACAAGCATCATAATCACCCAGTACCGTGACCCCCCAATCAAGCTTTTGTAAAAATGCCATTAGGTTTGGCTCAGGATCAATAACTTGAACATGAGGAATAAGTGCCTCAACATTATCTGCTGGTAAAGCTATATTAAACTGACGACCAAGTTCTAGTATGGTTTGCGCGCGTACATTCCCATCTAAGTGACGGTGAATATCTAGCAAAGGTATTTTTCTATTAATCATAGTAGCTACTCGGTTGAATTAAAATTGCGCGAATGATACGCAGGTACAGTAATATTTCAAGTGTAGAATATTTAAAATGGCGCTTGGAGGTCTTATGTCTGCCTTTTGTACAAAAATACGTGTTACTTATCTAAGCGAGATAAATAATACCAAAGCGTTTTAAATAGCTCATCAGCTTCAATAGGCTTGGTCATGTAGCTATCCATTCCAGAGGCAATCGCTTTTTGAGCGTCTTGTTCGTGAGCGTTGGCGGATAAACCAATAATAGGTAAATCAAAAAAACCTAACTCATTACGAATCACTTTTGTTGCTTGTAAGCCATCCATATTCGGCATTTGAATATCCATTAATACTAGATCGTAGTTTTTTTCGCTAAGCATCGCAATCGCTTCTAAGCCATCATTTGCGATATCAGCAATACCGTGTTTAGTTTCTAAAATAGCACTTACAACATGTTGGTTTAATGGGTTGTCTTCCACTATAAGTAATTGATATTTTTCTAAAGAAATATTACTCACATCAATTTTTGATAAAGCATCAGCACTGTATTTGGCTTTTGGCAGCGATGAATGAACTGGTAAGCTAAAAGTAAACGTAGATCCATGCCCCTCACTGCTTTTTAAATCAATAGCCCCTCCCATCAATTCGACCAATTTTTTACAAATACTCAAACCTAAACCAGTACCACCGTACTGACGTGACGTTGAGCTATCTGCTTGAGAAAAGGGTTTAAAAAGCTGTTTTTGAGCTGCAGAGCTAATGCCAATCCCGGTATCGTTAACACTAAAATATGTCATTTTTGATGATTGCCAAATCTTTAACGTAATACAGCCCTTTGCGGTAAATTTTACTGCATTATTTAATAAATTAAGCAGAATTTGCTTTAAACGAATAGGATCGGTATTGAGAATTAAATGCGCATCGCTGTCATACTCTAATTTTAAAGAAAGCGATTTACTCTCCACCTCAAATTGCATTAAACCGACGATGTCCTCGGCTAATTGCTTGAGGTTCACAGGCTCTTGCATTAACTCAAGTTTACCGGCTTCCATTTTAGAAAAGTCGAGTACATCGTTTAACACTCTTAATAATACACTTAGAGCACCATCAGCTTGCTCTATATAGCCTTTTGCTTGCTGCCAATCCTGTTGTTGTAGCGCTAGATAGTGCATACCCTTTATGCCATTTATTGGCGTGCGTATTTCATGACTCATGTTGGCTAAAAACTGACTTTTTATAGCACTGGCTTCATCGGCCTTTTGTTTTTCTTGGCGTAGCGTGAGTGTTTGCTTTGCCACTTGTTCGCGAATCCGAATATTGGTAGCCGTCACAGAGATCAAAAATATAATCAACAACCACACAAATAACATACCCACTATTTGCGCTAGCCAGTATATGAACCACGATGATTTTAAAACGGGTTGATGCAGCTCAACGCGCCACATTCGCTGACCAATTAACAACTGATATTTTTTTAGTAACACCATAGAATGATGCTCTGCAATATAAAGTGCCTGCTGTTTTTCAGCATTATTAATATCAAAAAAACTAATCGCAATACGCTCATTAGAGTCAAACGACAGCGACTTAGAAAGTTTAGCTAAGCTAACTACGGCAACAACAAATCCTTTAAAATCGCCTTCTGTTACCACATTTCCAAAAACGGGATACATAAAAAATACACTTAATTCTTCGTTATTCGGTATCAGTGCTGTCGGTTCACTGATCACCAATTCATTAAGTACTTTAGATTTAGTGAGTGCTGTGCGTACTTGCTCGTTTGAACCTAAATCAAACCCAACAATATCTTTCATTCCCCTAAGTGGGTTTATATATTTTACGGGGTAATAGAGCTCTCGATAGGGGGCTTTTTGCCATTGCCCATTCGCTGATTTTTGTTTGATAAACGGGTTTTCGCTATCAACTTGCTCAATCCATGATTGATACTCGGCACGAGAATCATCAGTAACCGCAGGAACCCATTTAAAAGCAAGTATTTCTTCACTGTAGCTTAATTGTTTAGCTGTAAACTGCGTAAACTCACTAAAACTAACGTCTTCACTATTTGCTAAAAAACCACTTAATAAAGATAGATGCGCAATGATCTCATCTAACTTTTGATTTATAGCGCTTTGAGTCGCAAGCACTTTCGTTTCTTGCTTTTGAGTGTCTTTTTGTTTTTTTACACTCGCTGCACCATAAAAACTAATACTAATAATCGCATAAATAAGTAATGCAGGAACAATAACTTGTAGTCGATGGCGCATTTCAGAATAGTGAAATACAGCTAATAGCAATGGGGTAAAAATTAATACGCCAATGCTGTCACCTATCCACCAAGTAATAAAATTATCCAGCGCATTCGCAGCAGGAATGATCTGGTTAAATACTAATAAACTCGTGCCAGCAATAGCGCCTATAACACAGCAGACAGGACCTGCAATTACTAAGCTTTGAATACTTAATTTTAACGATGAAAGGTCTAGAGGGGCTTTTATTACTTTTTTAATTATTTGCGCGCCGAGCCATGCTTGCAAAAAAGCAGCGCCGCTGAGGCCCACTGCATGTAACAAAATTTGCCAGTTTAAAATATCTGTAACATGGTCTAAATGAATTAAATTAATCAGTAAAGAACCAGCAATAATGCCTAAGTAAGCGCGATGGCGCCATAATAAAAAACTGGCTAGTGCAATGCCTGCAGGTGGCCAAGAAGCCACGGCATAACCGTCTACTGCGAGTAATAAATTACTAAGATAACCGGTAAAAAAATAAGCGCATGCAAGACTAAAAGAGAGTGTAAACACATTTTTCATAGCCTTCGCTCCTGCGCTTTTAATTATTGATTTATAAAATATAATCCATTATTGATAGAGCACAAGCGCCTTATCTAATTGTGCGCTGTGTTTATAGCTTAGTATAGCTTGTTGTCGATACTGTGATTTGTTATCACTATTAAGCGCTTTGTCGAATACTCGTGCAGCTAAATCATAATCACCTTGGGCATTCGCTAAACACGCCAATGCTAATAATAACGCGTTATTGTGCTCATCTTTTTTCAACCGTTCTTGAATGCTTGATTGCAGCTTGTAAGCATTACTTGGCGCAGCTTCACGTAAAATGTCGGCAAGTTCAGAGTGGTGCTTAGCGTGTTTGAGCATTTTAATTAACTCGTTTTCAATACTCGCCAACTGCCCTGTTTTTGCCATTTGAGTTAAGTACGCAGTGTGCGCATGTGCTTGCAATTTCTTACCTAATTGCTGGTACTTACTGGTTAGCTCATCACTCGCTTGAGCAGCAAAATAAGCTAAAAACACCTGCTGCCACTGCTTATCGCTCAATGCATCTTTACGTAATAAGCGCGGTAAAAAGTCTTCTAATATTTTAAAGTGCTGCTGTTGCACCAACACTTCAGTGTACAGTTTAAGCTCAAGTACCGTGGCTTTTTTAGATTCAGCCGCCATCCGTATTTGCGGTTCAATAACACTGCTGTCGCCACTGGCTAACCATAGTTTAGCCACTTTTAGTTGCTGCTCAGGGCTTATTTCAAACAAGTATTCCAGCGCTTTATCGGGTTGATTATTTGCCAGTGCAGCTTTTGCTAGTAACGCCAAACGTATGTCTAAAAATTTAGCTGGCACACTGTTACTTGATAACGCGCTTTCCACTTGCGCGTAATCGTCATTAATCAAGCTCCACAGTGCTTGCTCTATAGCTGCATGCTTGCGCTCTTGGCTGCGAGCAAAAAATCCATGTTTGGTATTTCTGTAAATAGATAAACAGTAGCGTACGAGTTTGTAAGTTAAATACAAAGCTGCTGCGCTCAGTGCCGCCATAATACAAAACGAAACAATCGTACCTTCTATGGTGGTGTTATTAAATGAAATCAGTACATAGCCTTTTTCATCTAACACGAAAGGAGTGATCGCTAATACCAATACAATAGCGACAATAAAAATGATCAACCCTATCATTGTGTCCACTCCTTAACTTGCTGAGTACTTTGCAATGTCACCTCAGGGTTAAAGTTAAGCGGCTCTTTTTCAAGGTTTACTAAAGTTTTTAGTACCACTTTTGTGGCATTATCATCTTGCTTAAAGTATTCAGTAACTAAACGTTTTGTGTCGTTTAAGGCGCTAAAATAGATGCTGGCTTGCTTGCTCATTAGTGCATCTTGCGCCTGAGTAATATTGAGCTTTATGCGCTGATTAATCAGGTGGCGCTCTCTATCAGTTAATAGCGGCTCTATTAATACCCCTTCGTGATGGCGAATTGTAATAAAGCTATCAACTATTTTATTCCAGCTATTTCGGATGTTTTGTTGCCAATCACTCATATTTTCAGAGAGCGCGTTTTCATCAGTTACTGACGCTTCTTCTGGCAAATTAACCGCATTAAATACCAAGTTATCGATACGATCTCTTACACTATTTAACTGTAAGTAAATCGCCTCTGTCGCAACGGGTTTAATGCTATCGAGCGCTTGTATGTCTTGTATAATTGCTTGGCGCAACTCAAGCGTGCCTGGGTGGTCGCTTAAAAGTGAATCTAAACGTTTAAGCACTGCACTTGTGCCTTGGTAATCTTGTTCAGCCCACAATTTAAATTCAGCCATGCGTTGTAAGCTAGTCACTTCTTGTGGGTTTAATGTGTTACCACTTTGCTGCACTTTTTGCAGTGCTGCTTTTAATGCTTGCTGATTTTTTACAGAGTTTTCATTGAGCGCCATAGCAATTTGCTCTTCGCTCTTTTGTAACGCTTGCTGTAGACTGAGTTGCTCAGACTTAAGCGCTTGCAGCTCTTGCTGCAATATCTTATTTTGCTCTGTTAATGCATTAACCGCTAAATTTTGCACTTTACCGGCATTGAGCTTTTGATAAAACTCATAACCCACGCCACTGGCAACAAGTAACGAAATCACCAACGCTAAACTGCCCACCTTACTCACTTTATGGGTATTATTTTGCGTTTGATTATTGGCTTTTGCAGTGTCGTTTTTAGCGGTATTAGACGTGTTATTGGCTATTGGTTGCGCTGCTGCTTTTTCTACTTTTGACGTCGCTGACTGTTCACTCATTTTGCTACCTTGCTGATTAATGCAGGCAAACATAGCGTGGTCGCTAGCCCCTGCCGCAGTATGTATATGTGTCGAATTTATTTTTTGCTGTTGTAAATAATCGCCAATACGCTCACTGGCAACATAAAATTCGCACTGTTGTAACCATGTTAGTTGCGCCGCGGTAAGGGTATTAAAAATGGCATCAACGGCGGCATTACTAGTAATGACTATACCGTGTACATTCTGGCTTTGCCAGTGGTCTATCCAGTCAGCGGGTTGTTGCGCTACCGGCTCACGCTGATACACCACACAATTATTTAAAAAAGCACCGCGTTGTTTTAAGGTTTTTGCTATCTCAGGCCGCCCACCAATACCTTTAACCAACACGATATTACTGCCATCAACCTCAGCCAATGACTTAAGCGCCAGCAACCCCTCAGAATCATGTTGTTTTGGCAAAGCAGCACGTACACCAAATACTTCATAAATGGTGTCGGCTGTTTGTTGGCCAACACCATAAAACTGCGCTTTGGTGTTAATTGCAGGCTTAAGCGCACTCAGTGCATGTACTGCATCTTGCGAAACAAAAATAATTTTGTCGGCATTAACCAACGGGCTTAGCTCAACGCTGGTTGGGGTTAAATACGTTATTTTTAGAACAGGACATAAAGACGCTTGATAACCCGCTTGCTCAAGTTGCTGTGCAAGGGCTGCGCCTTTTCCTTCGGGCCGAGTTATCAAGATGTGTTTCATTATGCGTCTCGATATACGTCAGCAAGGATTTTATCTGCGCCTTGTGCTAAGAGTTTTTTAGCCAGCTCAACTCCTAATTTTTCCGCATCATCAACATGCCCACTAATTTCATCGCGTAAAATTTCGCTGCCATCAATCGCCCCAACTAAACCACGTAAATGCACTTGCTCACCATCAACCAATGCATAAGCACCAATCGGAACTTGGCAGCCCCCTTCTAAGTGGCGGTTCATTGCGCGCTCGGCATTAACACGAATACGAGTTTCACTGTGCTCCAGCGGAGCTAATAAGGCTTTAGTAACTTCATCATTTATACGGCATTCAATACCGACAGCACCTTGACCATTAGCAGGTAACGACACTTCTGGCTCAATAAAGTCACGAATACGTTCACCCATTTCTAAACGAATTAGCCCAGCCGCTGCGAGTATAATCGCATCGTATTGACCACTATCAAGCTTTGCTAAACGTGTATTTACATTGCCACGTAAGTCACGAATTTCTAAATCTGGACGCAACGCTCTGATTTGGCATTGGCGACGTAAACTTGAGGTGCCAACAATGGCGCCTTGCGGTAACGCATCAATATTGGCAAAATTATTTGAGACAAACGCGTCACGCGGGTCTTCACGCTCACAAATAACGTGTAACTCTAAATCATCTGGAAATTCGACTGGCACGTCTTTCATTGAATGCACTGCAATGTCTGCTCGCCCATCAAGCATGGCTTGTTCTAGTTCTTTTACAAATAAGCCTTTACCACCAATTTTAGCCAGTGGTGTATCTAAAATAATGTCACCTTGAGTCGACATAGGCACCAGCTCTACACGCACGTCATCGTGAAAATGCTCTAGCTGCGCTTTTACAAATTCAGCCTGCCACAGTGCCAATGCACTTTTACGAGTAGCAATGCGAACTAACTTTGTTTTTTCAGTCATAAAATATCCATTAATAATTACTGGGGTCTGTTGACCTTCCAGGATTAAAACCTGTTCTATCTGAGGGCGATTTAATCAGCTAAAATTCTAAATTCTTTTTGCGCAATGAGTAAACCTCGCTCATCAACCACATCAACGCGCCAATTCCCTAACTGGGAATCCATAATATTTTTAGTTGAGTAAGTTCGGTAGCGCGGAGAAGTAACTTTGAGCGACACTTCCGCCATCACTTCGCCTTCAAATAACCAAATATGCTTTACCTGCTGACCTTGTAAGTTTTTAAGCTCACTAAAAAATGACAATGATTCTTCAAATTGGCTTAAACGCACATCGGCGGCAAATACATTGGTTGGTTCACGATTACTCACACTGCGCGTCAATACGGCGCGGCTAATAGTAGCGGTATCTATTTTGGCACCAATGGCCACACTCGCAACTTGTGCTGATTCAGCAAATACTTTTTGCTCAGCCGGTTTTTCACTGGCCGTTTCGGTTTCAGGCGTTTGGTTATCTGTTGCAGCCATGTCTGCTTCTTCAGGCTCAGCAGTGAGCGTTGGCTCTACTTCTTGCTCAATAATACTTTGTTGAACTTTAGGCTCTGATGTTACTTTTTCGGTTATAGGAGCTGGTTTTTGCTCATCTGGGGAAAGGATTTTAGGTGCTGCAATTGCGACACTGCTCAGCGGCTCCTCATCAGCATCTGTTGCGTTTTCACTCTCTGCTGATGCTGCAGTATCATTGCTTAGCGACACAATTGCTGTTTGTTGCTCAGTAAAATCGAGCTGCTCATTAGGATGCGGCGCCCCTTGATCAGCATTCACAGCGCTAGACAGGCCGTAAATAACCGCTGCAGAGGTCATGATCACCAACATAGAAATACTCACAATCCGACGCCAATGCCACTCATAGCTCACGCTGGGTTCGCTAACCTGTGGTTCACGTTTTACATTTGCTGTTATTACTATTTTTTGACTCATTTTGACCCTCAGCGGCTCCTAAACTAACTTAAGCGAGAAATTAACCATTGGCGCACAGCTTGTAACTCTTGTGTACAAACCTGATGCCCCATAGGGTATTCTTGCCAACTCACATCCATGTTATGCGTTGATAATACTTCAAACGCACTTCTACCCGCGCTATGCGGTACAACGTCATCTTGGCTCCCATGAGCCATAAATATATTTAGCTGTGTTTGCTTTGCTTCATCAGCCAATTTATGTGGCACACACATATAGGTTGATAGTGCCATAACGCCAGCAAGCTTTTGCTCTAAACGCGGGGCTAAATGTAGCGATATGACGCCACCTTGTGAAAATCCCGCTAAAATAATTTTGTTCGCCGGTATGCCGTTAGCAATTTCTTGCGTTATTAATTGCTCAACTTTTGCTGCAGATTCCCTAACCCCCTGTTCATCTGCACGTTTGTCTAAATCCATCGATTTAATGTCATACCATGAGCGCATCTGCATACCGCCGTTAATAGTAACAGCCTGCATAGGCGCATGCGGAAAGATAAAACGCACACCTAGTTCACTGGGTAAATCGAGCTGTGGCGCTACTGGGGCAAAACCGTCACCAGAATCACCCAAACCATGTAGCCAAATAACCGTGGCTTTATGCGTTCCCTGAGCTGGGTATTGAACAAACTCTAAACTCATAGCGATGATTGCCACTTAATTTCTTGACCCGCTTGACGTGTTGACGCTTCATTGATGAAACTCCAAAACTCTGCGCCTGAGCGGTTATCAATCCATTGACCATCACGCATTTCAAAATGGTGACCGTTAAATTTTGTTGCCACCCACACTTGATGCAACGGTGCTTGCTTATTAATCACAATTTTACTGCGATCTGGAAAAATAATTTCTAAAATACCTTGAGCCGATTCATAATCTAAATCTGCTTCACAATCATCAACTTGTTCTTCAATTGTGAACATAAGAGCTTCTGCTAACTGGTGATATTCGTGATCAGTCATCGTTAATTTCCTTTGCAGGCAAGACGCCTAAATAATGGGTGCATGTTTGTACAGCTAGTGTAACAGGAATAAAATCATCCGCGAATAGCTGCATTTTTTAGATATTCTGTTACTCTGCGATTATAAAGCCAGCAACCGTATTAATCTAATGAAAGCGACATATACCTTACAATTAAAACAACTATTAATCAGCACCGTTTTGTTGTGTGCGTTAGCTGGCTGTGGTCAAAGCGGCCCGCTGTACTTACCAGAGCAGCCTACTGAACAAAATCAGCCAACAGACACCCCCAACAAGCAAACACCTATTGAGCAAAAACAGGAGCAGTAAATGGATTTTTTTAATTATAAAAACAACCAACTATTTGCTGAAGATGTCAGCGTAGCAACGATTGCACAGCACTATGGTACACCGTGTTATGTGTATTCAAGAGCGACGTTTGAACGCCATTATTTAGCGTTTGCCAATGCAGCTCAAGATCATAAAAGCCTAGTGTGCTACGCCGTTAAAGCAAATTCAAATATTGCAGTATTAAATATACTGGCGCGACTTGGTGCGGGTTTTGACATTGTTTCAAAAGGCGAGCTCGCGCGGGTCATCAAAGCGGGAGGCGCAGCCAATAAAGTGGTGTTTTCTGGGGTTGCTAAAACCGCTGACGAAATTGCTTATGCGTTAGAATTAGGTATTAAATGTTTTAACGTTGAATCAATCTCAGAGCTTGAGCGCATTTCAGAAGTAGCGTGTGAGCTTAATCTAGACGCGCCAATTTCTATTCGTGTTAATCCTGATATTGATGCTAAAACACACCCGTATATTTCTACTGGCCTAAAAGAAAACAAATTTGGCATTGGTATCGAAACCGCGTTAAGTGTGTACCAACATGCTGCGTCGTTACCTAGCTTAAATATAGTTGGGGTTGATTGTCACATTGGCTCACAGCTGACACAAACCAAACCGTTTTTAGAGGCGCTTGATAAACTACTGGCATTAATTGATGAGTTAAAAAATGCAGGTATTGAGTTAAGCCATTTAGATATTGGTGGAGGCCTTGGAGTAACCTACGACGACGAACAGCCTCCCCACCCGAGTGAGTATGCAGCACAAGTAACACAGCGCCTTACTAATTATCGCCACCTTGAACTGATTTTTGAACCAGGGCGAGCTATTGCCGCCAACGCTGGGATTTTAGTGACTCAGGTTGAGTTTATTAAGCAAAATCAAGACAAGTACTTTGCGATTGTTGATGCGGGTATGAATGACATGTTGCGCCCATCACTTTATCAAGCGTGGCAAAAAATTATTCCTGTCTCGGTGCGTGATGACGAAACACCTACCCACAACTATGATGTGGTTGGGCCGGTGTGTGAAACCGGTGACTTTTTAGGTAAAGACCGCCCTCTAGCACTCAAACAAGGTGACTTATTAGTGCAGCGAAGCGCTGGAGCATACGGCTTTACAATGAGTTCAAATTATAACTCACGCCCACGGGTTGCCGAAATAATGGTAGATGGTGAGCAACATCATCTTATTCGCGAACGCGAAACCATCGAGAGCCTGTACCAAGGTGAGAAAATTTTACCATAAACGTTTTTGTTACCTAGCTGCTCTGTGGCATGATTAGCGCAGAGCAAAACCGAATTAGAGCGCTATGTTAGTTAATTTTTCCAAAATGCACGGCTTAGGTAACGACTTTGTTGTGATTGATAATATTACACAAAACGTTTTTTTATCCCGTGATCAAATCAAAAAGCTGGCCGATCGCCATTTCGGCATTGGGTTTGACCAATTACTGATGGTTGAAGCCCCTTACTCACCCGATCTCGATTTTCACTATCGGATTTTTAATGCCGACGGCCACGAAGTAGAACAATGTGGTAACGGCGCCCGCTGCTTTGCCCGCTTTGTGCGCATGAAAGGCTTAACCAATAAACATAAAATTAGCGTTTCAACTAAATCGGGTAACCTCACCCTGTATATTGAAAAAGACGGCCAAGTAACGGTTAACATGGGACACCCTAATTTTGAGCCGAGTAAAATCCCGCTCAAAGCAACCAAACGTGAGCTAACTTACATTATTCGCGCAGAAGAACATACCGTTTTTAGTGGTGCTGTTTCTATGGGTAACCCGCATTGCGTCATGGAAGTAGACGACATTGAAACGGCACAAGTGAGTACCCTTGGCCCGTTGCTTGAAAATCATGAACGTTTTCCACAGCGCGCAAATATTGGCTTTATGCAGGTTATTTCTCAAGAACACATTAAACTCAGAGTGTGGGAACGTGGTGTAAGCGAAACACTTGCTTGTGGTACCGGTGCGTGTGCCGCTATGGTGATTGGCTTTATTCAAAACAAGCTCACCAGCACAGTGCAAGTTGATTTACCAGGCGGTAGCTTACAAGTTCGCTGGAGTGGCGAAGGCCACCCAGTGCGTATGACAGGCCCCGCTGAACATGTATTTGATGGACAAGTTGCACTATGAGTGAATTAACTAAACAGCAAGTAATAGATTACTTACAACAGCACCCTAATTTTTTAATAAATCAACCTGCGCTATTAGCGCAACTTGAGTTACAACAGCAAGTTCAGGGTGCGACTTCGTTAGTACATATTCAGCAACGTCAACTACGTGAACATAATACTCAGTTAAAACATCAAATCGAGACGATGACCAAGCATGCCACGCAAAATGAACTCGTGTACCGCTTGTTCAGTCAATGCCATCGTCAGCTTTGGAGCAATTATGACTTTAATACTTTGGCAAGTAACTTACGCAACATTATTTGCATGAGCCCGACTATTAATGAGTGCAAACTCGTAAGATACGACAGCGCGTTTGAGGGCTTAGTAAAGCACAGATTGTCAGATAGTAATCATTATTTAGGGCGGGTAAATCAGCAAGAGCGCGACTTACTCTTTAACGAGGATACCCAATCGACCGCCCTGTATTTAATTGGTGAACCGAGTAACCCCTACGCAATTTTGGCTTTTGGCAGCCACGATGAGAACCACTTTGAGCCCTCACAAGATAACTTATTTGTGTTAGATTTTGTACGCTCATTACAAATACGGTTACTGGAACTGGCATGAGCGACGACACGCCAAATATTAGCGACTTAAGCGATAGCTGGCGTACACCCATTACATTATTTAGTGATTACTTAAAATTTGAACGCCAGTATTCAGCGCACACCGTCAATCAATATGTTAGCCAATTAGGTTTTGCCGCCTTGTATTTTAATAAGCTATGCGACAATTGGTTTGCCGTACAAAGTGAGCACATTCGCCGTTACAGCATGGCGCTGCGCGCTAAGCAACTGAGCGGCAGAACAATCAGCTTAAAGCTAAGCTGCATTCGAAGTTTATATAAGTTTTTAAAAGCAAAAAATATTACTGAGCAACCGCATTACCATAACCCCGCGCAAGGGATAAAAGGCCCTAAATTTGCCAAGCCTTTACCTAAAAATCTTGATGTTGACCAAATGGCACGTTTACTCGAAATACCCGATGACGATCCACTTGCCATTCGAGATAAAGCCATGATGGAACTCATGTATTCATCAGGTCTGCGCATTAGCGAGTTAGTTGGTGCTAACATGCAGGATATAAACGCCCGTAATGGTGAAATACTGGTACGTGGTAAAGGTGCAAAAGAACGGCTAATACCGGTTGGCTCTAAGGCCCTTGAGGCATTAAAGAAATGGCTCGCGGTTCGGCCGCTATTTATGGGCGCAGACGAACACGCGGTATTTTTAAGTAGTAAAAAAAACCGTATCTCTGTGCGCCAAGTCCGTTTGCGAATGCAAGAATGGGGCATTAAACAAGGTATAAGCTCACAAGTGCATCCGCATAAATTACGCCACTCATTTGCGTCGCATATTTTAGAATCGTCTGGCGATTTACGAGCAGTACAGGAGCTATTAGGCCACAGTAGTTTATCTGCAACCCAAGTTTATACTCATTTAGATTTTCAGCACTTGGCTAAGGTGTACGACAACACCCATCCACGTGCTAAAAAACGAACCGATTAGGGTAATAACCATGATCCGATTTAATCGCGCAATTTCTCCTTTTTCTGTACTAAGCTTTGACTTAGACGACACCTTATACGACAACCGCCCAATCATAACCGCAGCCGTTCAGGCGCAAATTGATTATTTAAATGCGCTGCCAGGCTATAAAAAACAGGGGCCACAGTTTTGGCAACAATGCCGTGAGCGAGTTGTTCAACACCAACCTGAACTCATTGATAACGTCACTCAGTGGCGTAAACATACCCTACGCTTAGTTTTGTCTGAGCTTGGTTTTAAAAACGATGAAGTAGAGCATCATGCACACAGTGCTTATCAAGCATTTGCTGATGCGCGCAGTAATATTGAAGTGAGCGAAGACGTACTAACATTGCTCGATAAACTAAGCCAGCACTACAAATTAATTGCCATTACTAACGGTAATGTAGAGGTTGAGCGTTTTAATTTAAAAGATAAGTTTGAACTGGTGCTACAAGCTGGCTTGCACGGTAAAGCTAAACCACATACGACCTTATTTGATCAAGCTGCAACACATTTGCGTATTAACAACAGTGAAATTTTACACATAGGTGACAGCCTTGATAGCGATGTGCAAGGTGCTAATAACGCTGGCTGCCAGTCTGTGTGGTTAAATAATCAAGCACAAGCCTATGCCTACAAAGGACTTGCTGATATTGAAATAACCAACATTCATGCGTTAACCCACTTAATTGGTAAATAAACTATGCTTGTTTTATTGGCTCAATTGAATATAAATCAATCATAAGATAGGTTAGGGGTAATTACTTAACAATATCTTATAATAACAAGGACAGCGTATGACGCTCACAAACTACTTAACAACGCTCGCGAATGAGCCTAAAAGCATTGGTTTTGCTGATACTATGGCCGTTATTGATGAGCATTATACTTTTACAGCGTGCAGTTTTAGTAACCATGGGTTATTGAGCTCTGCGAGTGAAAATAACGGTTCATGCAAAATTTTTGCGTTTGCTAAGCTCAATGGTCTTAGTAAGCAAAATACATTAGATTGTTTTGGGGCATTTTATCGCGAAGACGTACTAAACAACCCAGATGCAGACGACCATATGAATATTCGCACCTTTATGTTAGCGCCTGAAGCCACCCCATTTTTAGGTATTACCTTTGATGGTACGCCATTAACAGCAAAAAAATAACGCTCCAATCAGCGTTATTTAGCCACTATTAGCGGTTTTTCCATAAAGTAACGAGTGCCATTAAGTGGGTAATTATCAAGTTGATATTTAACTTGGTAACCCCGTTTTTCATAAAAAGGCTTGGCTTGAAAGTCTAAGGTGTCAAGCTGAGCCTGAACGGCACCCATTTCAATTGCTGCATTTTCAAGTGATGTTAATAACGAATCAGCCAAGCCATTGCCTCGTGCAGATTCATCGCACCATAACCAGCTTATTAGCAACCAGTTACCAAACACATGACCGCTTATGCCTGCAACTAACTCACCTTGTTTATCGAGATATTTAAAGCCAAGAGGTTGACGCTGTGCGTCGAAGTGCTGAGCATTAAACTCAAGCATGTGCGCGCGCAGTGCTTGATTTAATTGCTCAGAATTATCGGGATGTAATAGGTACATTGGATGATTCCAAATAAACCTATATTAGCAAATACCTGATATTAAAACAGGTTGTTTTGCCCAAAGGGCACTTCGAGCATATTACTGGAAATTTTTTCCGGTTGACCACACATTTCATCATAAGCACTGGTGTGCCTTAGCATCATTTGTGCATAGGCGATATCTTCAAAGCGTTTTTGAATATGTAATGGGCTTAGTGCCTTCACGAATTCACCATTACTTTCTTGTACATAGTATTCAACATTATTAATGACAACAGACACTTGGTACAAGGCCATTTCCAGTGAATGAACAACCACTTTTTGTAATGGCTGATGCTTTTTTAGTTCTGAAAATTGAATACCCATAGTAACCTACCTACTGTTAAATTAACTGTCCAAGTAATCAATACGCAGCTTTGCTATAATCGCGATCAATATTTTTTAATTACAAGGCATTATGGATACAAAAATTAGACTTGCTAAATACATTGCTCATGCCGGTATTTGCTCACGAAAACAAGCGTCGCGCTTGATTGATGAAGGCGTTGTCATCGTTAATAATCGCCCCGCTAATCATATTGATCATGTGGACGAAAACGACCGTGTTATCGTTAATGGTCACGCCATTAAAGGCCCAGCCGATTTAGTGTACTTTGCCTATCACAAACCGGTAGGGATTGACTGTAAACTCAATCATCACGACCCCAGCAGCCTTATTCATCACCTGCCTCAACTTACCCGTGTTTACCCTATTGGCCGCCTTGATAAAGATTCTCGTGGTTTAATTATCTTGACCAACGACGGAGACTTTTGTAATCAACTGATTCATCCAGACTTTCATCAACCCAAACGCTACTTAGTCACTGTGAATAAACCATTAGACGCGCATTTTTGTGAAAAAATGGCAGCAGGCGTCCCCGTTGATAAGCAAATAACACGACCTTGTGAAGTAGTTAAAATAACGAATAATCAATTTAGTATTGTTTTAAAACAAGGGCTCAACAGGCAAATACGTAAAATGGCGCATTACTGTGGCTACACAGTCATTGATTTATACCGCGTACAGATCAGTGAATTACTATTAGATAATTTAAACCTCCCAGAAAACCACTTTATAAAAATTAACAAAAACGATATTTTAAGCCAATAAGCTCACACTAATCCCCTCCCTTTAGCGTGATTAAAAACAAAAAATAAACTTGCAAAAATAGATTACAAGCGTAGTCTTAAATGAAAGATTACACTTGTAGGCAATAAAATGATCGAATTATCAAAAGCAGAATTTGAAGTGCTGGATGCACTCTGGATTAACTACCCCGCCACAGCCAGCCAAATTATTGAGCGTTTAAGTGACGATAAACAATGGCACGAAAAAACCATTAAAACCTTATTGGGTCGTTTAGTAAAAAAAGGCGCGCTTAGCTTTGAAAAAGACGGCCGCCAATATATTTATACGCCATGTATTGCCCGTGCTGATTATACTTTAAAAGAGAGTAAGAACTTCATAGAGCGCTTTTTTAGTGGTCGTATTGCCCCTTTGGTAAGTGGCTTCGCTAAATCGGAGCAACTCTCTCAGCAAGATATAAACGAGCTTAAAAAAGTCATTGATGACTGGGAAAAGAATCAAAAGTAAGGAGTTAGCATGGCGATTCAAATAGGATTTAATTGGCTCATTGAGCAGCAGCTATTATTAAGTCTGTTGTTTGCAGGGTTTGTTTTACTTGAGCGCTTTGGCTTAAAAACCCTTGGTTCACGCTTTGTGTATAAATTAGCTTGGTTAATACCTGTATCAGTTCTGTTGGCTAATTTACCTAGTGCAATTAAGCCACTGCAAAATAGCGGCATTAGTTACTATTTAATTACACCTAATCAGGTACTTACAAACAGCTTGAGTGTTAGTTTAGCGCTACTGTATGTCATTATTACCACGGTCTTATTAATTGCCGCTGTTGTTACCCATACCCGATTTGTTAAAGGCCTACAGCTCACTGAATTAGCGAACTTTAAGCAGGTAATAACCGGAGTAAAAACTTATACCAGTGCTCAGGTGGCTACGCCCATGGTCATTGGTGTTTTTAATAGCAAACTGGTATTGCCGCACAATTATAATACTCAGTTTGATAATACTACTCTGGCGCTTATTCTAGAGCACGAAAACGTGCATATAAAGCGCAAAGACAACCTTATAAATGTGCTGCTATTACTGGCTACAATTTTATTGTGGTTTAACCCTCTGGCTTGGATGGCTTACGCAAGCTGTAGACGTTTGCAGGAGCTAACTTGTGATGAACGGGTACTAAGCAATAAAACCACACAGCAACAAATTTTATACAGCAAAGCCTTAATAAACTGCGCTGCCAATGCGCCAGCGGGTCTGATGGCTTATTCACACTACGGAGATAAAAAAACCATGTTACAACGACTTACTAATATCAAACATAACGGCGCACATTCGCGCCTAGCAAAAGGAAGCGTGTTACTTATCGCTGCGAGCTTGCTCAGTGGCTTAGCTGTAGCAAAGCAACCTGAAGCATCAGCTAAAAAAGAAACATCTATTGCTCCCGTAATGCGAATCGAACCGCTTTACCCAAAACAAGCGGCGGAACAAGGCATTAGCGGTTCAGTGGTATTAAAATACGACATAACCCCAGCAGGCAAAACAGCTAACATTACTGTTGTAAAAGCTGAACCAGAAGCAGTCTTTAACAAAGAAGCAAAAAGAGCACTGATGCAATGGCAATATACACCTTCATCAATGGGACAACAAAACGTACTAATACAACTTGATTTTGCACTCAACAGTACAGTTACAAAAAGTGATTTAATAGAGCGAGTTAACATATCGCATTAATGGGAATAAGTGTTTAAGACTATAAAGCAAGCACCCTTTTAGGCTGCTTGCTTTGTGGTTTTTGCTTATTCTCGTTATAAACTGACGGCGATCATGCCAATAGCGGTGCCTATTCCCACCAGCCAAGTGATCGAGCGAATAATATCGAGGTTTAAATAATAAAAAGTACAAAATAAAATACGCGCTACAATGTGCGTCATCGCTAAAGTTTCGGTTACGGCATTAACATTGTTTGTGCCTAATACAGCAGCCAAAGCAACGGCAAAAACCGCTAACGATTCAAAACAGTTTTGATGAGCAGCCAGCGCCCGTGCTCCGAGTCCTGTAAGTTGTGTTTGTTGTTGCCGTGGATGTTTATTATCGTAACCACCGAGCTTATTCATTTCTATAATAGCTGGGACTCTCGCAACATAAGGCATGATCACTGCAATTAAGGCGCAAACCAATAAAATCGTCATTATAATTCTCAAGTTATTATTTATGACCCAAAATAACACAGCAAATAGAAAAAAGCCGCCAAATATAAATAACCTGAGCTCTGGCGGCTAGCAGTAACATCCCTCACACTATAGCCGATTTAAGCAGTGCGTCACTGTGGCAAATTGTCGCAGGTGATGAATATTCATTATGCCTTTTTGATGGTCGCTTTAATGCCAGAGTACTGCTAAATTAGCTCTCCACTTTTTTGTATGTTGTTTAAGATGATTTGGATTTTACTCACTATTTTTGCCGCATTTATGCAGTCATGGCGTAATGCGCTGCAAAGCAAATTAAGCGCTCATGTCAGCGTTGCTGGCGTTACTCTAGCCCGCTTTATTGTCGCAAGCCCTATTGCAGGGCTGTATTTATATGCGCTTTATTATTACCAAGATGCGCCTCTCCCTTCATTTAATCCTTTATTTATTAGCTATATTATTGGAGCCAGCATAGTGCAAATTATTGCCACAGGGCTCATGGTGAAGTTGTTTAAAATGAACAATTTTGCAGTAGGCGCGGGCCTTGCTAAAAGCGAAGCGCTAATGGCGGCGATATTAGGATTACTATTTTTTGGTTCGGCGCTTTCATTTTTAGGTTGGATTGGTGTATTTATTGGCGCACTCGCTGTATTGCTATTAAGCGGCATTGCGAATGTGAAACATTTTAGCTTAAAAACCGCCTTAACAGGGCTTGCTTGCGGTACTTCGTTTGCGTTGTCATCGTCATGGATCCGCGAAGCAAGTTTAAGCTCGGGTATAGCTTTTCCTTATGCACCCGCGTGGGTTTTGTTACTGATTATTAGCTTGCAAACACTGATGTTATGTATATACATTGCTTTAAAAGAGCGCCATACCTTTAAAATGATGTATCAATATAAGAAAATGACAAGTGCAGTGAGTGTATTTAGCTGCTTAGGTTCCGTAGGCTGGTTTAGTGCCATGAGCTTACAACATGTCGCCTATGTAAAAACGCTCGGTCAAATAGAAGTATTTTTTACCATGTTAATCTCTATTTTATGGCTAAAGCAGCCGCTAAAGCGCCAAGATAGTGCGGGGCTAGTGCTGATTGCAGTGGCTGCCATATTGGTTATGCTGCCAAGTAGTTAAAACAAGCGCAGGTATAAACCTGCGCTTGTTTAATCTAACAATTAATGACTAATTTTTAAGGTGATGACACCACAAATAATCATTAATACACCAGCAATACGGCCAAAAGTGGCTGCATCACCATAAAATAATATGCCAACTAAAAACGTACCTGCTGCGCCAATCCCCGTCCATACCGCATAAGAAGTCCCCATAGAGATTTGCTTTTGCGCTAACCAAAGCATAAAGCCACTTGCGACCATAAACGCGATTGCAATTGCAATGCCTTGCCAACGGGTATCTGGGTTTTGTGAAATTTTTAGGCCTATTGGCCAACCAATTTCAAGTAACCCTGCAATTATTAAGTACATCCACGCCATTAAACATCTCTCTTTTTCAATATCACTTCATATAAATCACTGCGGCGGTCTTTTAAGTTACGCACGGTACCTTCACTGTGAAGTATTTTTAACTTGTCCATATCTAAGTCGCTAAATAATAGCATTTCGGTATTGGTGGTGGCCTCATTTAGTGTGGCATCGTGTGGAAATGAAAAGTCAGACGGTGTAAGAACAGCAGATTGCGAGTACTGTACATCTAAACTTTCTACTTCGGGTAAATTACCCACCGAACCTGCGATAACCACATAACACTCGTTTTCAATAGCGCGCGCTTGTGCACAGTGGCGAACACGTAAATAACTATTTTTGGTGTCGGTCCAAAATGGCACAAATAAAATATCAAGCCCTTGGGTTGCTAAAATACGCGACAACTCTGGAAACTCAACATCGTAACAAATTTGAATCCCTACGCGACCGGCATCGGTTTCAAATACCGCTATTTTATCACCGCCTTGAATCACCCAATCATTATGTTCATGCGGGGTGATATGAATTTTACGTTGCTCATCTATTTTGCCACTGCGGTGGCACAGGTAACTCACGTTATAAATTTTATCACCCTCGGCAAGCGGCATAGAGCCGGTGATAATATTCGCGTTGTACTCAATTGCCATGCGCGACATCGCGTTTTTAAAAGTCTCAGTGTATTCAGCTAAATAACGAATGGCTTCGGTTTGATTACTTTGCTCAGTTAACCCCATCAGTGGCGCGTTAAAGAACTCCGGAAATAAAATAAAGTCGCTTTTATAATCAGACACCGTATCAACAAAGTATTCAACTTGCTTAAGCATTTCTTCAACCGACTCAACACAGCGCATTTGCCACTGCACAGCCCCAACACGTACAATTGATTTAGTCGACTCAATAACGGTATCGGTTGGCTCAAACATAATGTTATTCCACTCAAGTAACGTGGCATAACCTACTGATTCTTGATCCTCTGGAAGGTACTTTTTAAGTAAACGCTTTACCTGAAAATCGTTAGCTAATTGAAAGCTCAATATTGGATCGTATATCTCTTTTTGATCCACCTTGGCAATGTATTCCATTGGCGTCATATCGTCGCTGTGATTGTAATAACGCGGAATGCGGCCACCCGCTAAAATAGCGCGTAAGTTATATTGGCGACATAATTCTTTACGGGCATCATAAAGACGACGCCCTAAACGCATGCCTCGGTACTGCTCACTAATAGCAACATCTAAACCATATAGCGCGTCACCTGTAGTATCACTAAATACACGGTCATGGCCATCAGCAATATCTTCATAGGTGTGCGGGTTTGAAAAACGTGCATAATCCACTTGTACACTCAGCGCTAAACCCACCAGCACGCCATCATCAACAATACCAATTTGCCCTTCAGGGAACTGATCTATAAGTCTAAAAATTGTATGGCTTGGCCATGCGCCGCCTAAATCAGGGTACGCTTCGTCCATCAAGGTTTTAATTTGTGGGTATTGTTCTCTGCTTAAATTACAAATTTCAAGATGGGTTTTTTCTGCCGACATATACAACTCCTTTAGGCACGTAAAAATCAAAAAAGCTGAACAAATGCTCAGCTTAATTAGGTTTATGCGTTATGGTTCGCGCTAGGCGCTACTTTAAACTGCGATAAAAAAGGGTGGTTACACGCTCTTTTGGTAACCAGTTTGCATATTCAAGGCCAAGTTCTGATAATGGATCGGCTTTGAGGACTTGCTCTAAACTGGCATCGTTTTGCATAGCATTAAGCATAACATCTTTCGCTTTTTGTACCAGCTTACGATACGTCATTAGCCCTGAACGGTCGCTTATCGGGCCATGCCCTGGAATAACGGTTGTTTTTTCATCAATTTGTTTGATCACATCATCAACCGCCGCTAAAACACCATCAACACTACCGCCACTATCTACATCAACAAAAGGTAAGCTTCCAAAGTTAAAATATATATCGCCCATGTGCACTATGTTGTCGTTACTAAAAAAGATAACCGAGTCGCCATCTGTGTGTGCATTTGAGTAGTGCACAACATGCGCATGCTCATTGTTAAAGTGCAGTTTTAAATCATGGCCAAAACTAATACGCGGTAAGTAATCAGAACCCTCACCATGTTTTTCTTTTAAGCGTTTGTGCACATTGTCGTGAGCAATCACATGTGCGCCCGCTTTGGCAAAGTTTTCGTTACCCCCAGTATGGTCACCATGATGATGGGTATTAATTACAAACTCGGCACTGCCTGGCTTTAAGTCGCTAATGGTTTTTTTTATATCGTCGGAAAGCTTGGCAAACTGATCGTCAATAATATAAATGCCATCATCCCCCACGCTTGCGGCAATGTTACCGCCTTGACCAAATAACACGTAAACATGTTCACTTAATTGTGTAGCCGTAACAGGGTTTTCATCCGCAAATGCATGATTGCTTAACAGTAAACTGGTGATTAATGCCGGTAGTAATTTTTTCATTTTTGTTTTCCTATAATTGCTTTATCTGGGTTATAAAACGTTATTACTACTTATTTAGCTCACTTTGCATCCAAGGCTAGTCGTTCATTGGTGCAATTTCAATTTGATGCATTAATGCTTGCGGTAATAATGGCGTGTGCTTACCTTTTACATATTCATCAAAGCCAGCTCGATAAAACTCAGAAAGTGGGTGCCCTGATTGCCCACCCGGAATCGTTAAAATAGCATTTTTTAAGTGCCCAGGCTGAACAATAAAACGCTGTGATGCGCCAAAACTACGTTTTTGCACCGCTGGCATATAACTGTCACCAAACCCGGGCGCTGTTGGCATGTTAAGTAACTTACTTAGTATGGGCATTTGTTTAGCAAACGGGTGCTCAATCGCTAATTCGTTTACTTTTCCCCACTGCCAGTTTTGTATGTTATTACCAAACCTTGATGTTAACTGCGTGAGTGTTTGCTCAAAGGCACCCTGTAATTGCTGCTCCCAATTAGTAAACTGCGGATTAACCCAACTTGTTGGCTGAGCCTTTATTAACTGCCAAACAGCAGGCTCTAAATCACGTTTCACATATTTTAATGTGCCATCTCGCTGGTTGAGTGTTGTCTCAATACTGCTAAATAAAATATTTATCAGTTCATCACGATACGTCTTTACTAAGGTATACCCTATTGATTGCGGGCAAGCGCATTGCTGCCAGTTTTCGAGGGCATTTATATGATCTTTATAGCGCGCGGGCTGCTTTTTTAACTGCTCAAGCAGTAAGGCATGCCAAGGCATTAAAAACCGTGCTTGGTTATCTAACTGCAACTGATAAAAATCACTTTCATTAAAGCGTTGTTTTTCAAATAACCTATCGCGAATTTGCGTTGCACGGGCTCCAAGCGCATAGCCGCCATTACCAAAACGGACGTTATCATCAGCAGATACCACTCGAGAATTACCTGTCCATAATCGCCCGTTTTCAGGATTTTTAATAAAAGGTCGATCGATTTCGTTTTGCTGCCAAAGCGCGGAGTAATCTTCTTCTTTTACGGCTAATTCACTGGGTGTTGTTCGCGCAGGTATGCCGCCCATATTTTTCCATGCTGCATTTCCTTGGTCATCGACCACCAGCAGGTTTTGCACAGGAATGCCTACGTCACTTGCAATATCAAGCGCATCATCAACACTCTGTGCTTGCTCAAGCTGTAATAGCTGCATATTAACGGCGTATGGTTGATGTGCAGCCCAGCTCAGTGCATAAGGCTTTTCATTAATGTATTTTACCGGACCGTATTCACTGAGCGTAAGAGAGTAACTTTCTACTTTGCCACTGGGTAATGCAATAGGCTCATCTACTTGCCACATTTTGCTATCGCTATTAAGCGCAATCCAATCGGCGGTATCTAAATACCCGTTGGTAAACCCCCATGCAACGTTGTTATTTGTGCCTACTACAATCGCCGGCGCTCCCGGAAGCGAGACACCCGTTACCTGCATGGGTTTATTATTTAATGAATAGTTTAATTGGGCTCGATACCAAATAACCGGCACAGCCATTGATAAATGCATATCATCAGAGAGCATCGCAGCCTGAGTGTTGGTTAAATTTGAGGTGACCGCCCAATTATTACTACCCACTTCTAAGTTAGCGGTAATGGGTTTAATCGCGGTGATTGGTTGCGATAAAAGCTCGGGGATTGGGTTATTCAAAAGAGCGAGCTGACTGCCATCCAATGCGGCTTGATATTGGCTAGGCTGAGTTAAAAAACTTACCATTTCAGCACCGTACTGCTGCTCTATTTGAATTAAAGCTTGGTCGCGCTCAAATGTAGATGACTGTAAATCAAGGTACATGCTAAAAATAACTAATAAACTGTCTTCACTTTGCCAAGGCTTTTGCTCGGCCCCTGTGATTAAATATTCAAAACTTGGGTACCCTACTTGTGCAAGGCCTTCATTTACACCTTGGGCATAACTGCGTAGCAGCTGTTTGTCGGCCTTCGGGAGGGTTTTTAAAATAGCTTGGCTGCGTTTACGTAATTGGTGAAAACGCATTTTTTTATCAAGCCCAAGCGCGGCTTCACCAAATAGTTCGCTTAGCTCACCGGCCGCATTACGACGTAATAAATCCATTTGAAAAAAGCGGTCTTGCCCATGCGCATACCCTAAGCCATAGGCAGCGTCATGACGAGTAGTTGCAGTAATAACGGCTTGGCCAAGCGTATCACGAGCGACTTTAACGGGCTGTGTTACCGCATCGCTTCGGCCTTTACCATCAAGGGCTGGCAAACTTAAGGTCAAAACGCCGTAAACAATTGCAGTACTGGCGAGTGCTAAAACCACAACAACCAATAGCAACCGTTTGATTACTTTAAACATAAACATACCCTTTAACTATTTCAATAAACTATTATTAGCATATATTCATAATCGTTCTATTAAAAACGCTACGAAAAGCGGGTAAAGGGTGAAATAAACATCAAAATCCACGATAATACACAGTTCATGTATTGTGCAGACCTAGTTGAGATAAAAATGACTGAAAAAACATTTATTAAAGGTAAAGACCGCGATTTAGAATCGTCTATCTCTACCATGCAAAACAAGCTAAAAGCGCTAAATATTAATATTGAAGAAGCGCTGTGGCTTAACCCTGTAGCAAACTGTTATTCAGTTCATATAAAAGATAGCGACTGCGGTGTGATGTTTACTAATGGTAAAGGTGCCACTGATAAAGCCTCTATTGCCTCTGCGCTAGGTGAATATTTTGAGCGTTTAAGCTGTAACTACTTTTTTGCTGATTTTTACTTAGGCGAAGAATTTGCCAATGATGACTTTACTCATTATCCAAACGAGAAATGGTTTAAAGTTGAAAACGATGAAATACCACAGGGTATTATGGATGAGAGCTTATGGGATTATTTTGACCCAGAGCGTGAATTAACCGCATCACACCTTTATGACTTTAACTCTGGCAATTTCGAACGTGGTATTTGTTCTGTACCGTACACTCGTCAGCGCGACAACCAAGACATTTACATTCCGGTGAATGTGATTGGTAATATTTTTGTTTCTAATGGTATGAGTGCCGGTAATACTAAATTTGAAGCCCGTGTTCAGGGATTATCTGAAGTATTTGAGCGCGCTATTAAAAACCGCATTATTGCCGAAGGTATCAGCTTGCCAATCGTGCCTGAAGAGGTGGTAAAACAATACCCTAAAATTCATGAAGCTTGTGAAGAGCTGCGTAGCCATGGCTTCCATTTACGCATTGCGGATGCATCACTAGGCGGTAAATACCCAGTAATGAGTGTCACGCTTATAAACCCTGTTGATGGGTCAGTATTTGCTTCTTTTGGTGCCCACCCTTCATTTGAAGTAGCGCTAGAGCGTACCGTTACTGAATTACTGCAAGGTCGTCGCCTAGATCAACTAGACGTATTCCAACCTGCTACATTTGATAACGACGAAGTCGCTACTCCTGAGAACATTGAACTGCACTTTATTGATTCAAGCGGTTTAATTTCACATGACTTTTTCCGCTCTGAAGCAGATTTTGAATTTGTACATTGGGACTTTAGTGGTTCAACTGAGCAAGAATACAACTTCTGTACTGATTTAATTCATAGCATGGGTCACGATATCTATATTATGGATTACACCCACTTAAACGTGTATGCATGTCGTATTTTAGTTCCTGGTATGTCAGACATTTATCCAGTAGATGAGTTAATTTGGCGCAACAATAATGAAGGCGCTAAATTCCGTGAAGACTTCTTATCGCTTGATCAGTACGATAGCGAACAATGGATGGAAATTTACGACAACCTCGAAGAAGCAGGCCACAGCGATATTATTCGCGCAGCTGAATTCATTGGCTTAGCAACCGACGCCGATACACCTTGGCACACACTACGCATTGGTGAGCTTAAAGCACATTTATGCTTAGCGGCGGGTAATGAAGAAGCTATTGACTGGGTTGATTGGATTTTGCATACCGGCCAAGTAAACGACGAAGCGATGCGTCACTTTCGTTGCTTAAAAGCAATCCTTGAAATTAAATATGATGACGAGCGCGAATATGCAAGTTATCAAGATGCATTAGGTTTAATGTTTGGTAGCGACAATGTCACGCTTGCTATTGAAATTGCTGAAGGTCGTAAATTATTTAACGGCTTAACTTTCCCAGGCTTATCGCTTGAGGGTTTTAAAAAGCATGCAGCACTTCTTGATGGTTACCGCAAATTACACGTTGCAAAGCAACAGCATTGGGCGCGCGAAGTTAGCGACTCATAACCACACCTAAACTACTAATTATAAAAATAAAATGGCGCATTTTTAACTGCGCCATTTTTATTTCTTCGATAAATTGACTATAGTTAGCCTGTCTTGATTAACAACTTAATTACATTCTATGTCCCCGCAGCGCAAAAACAAACGCACCCGAATTAATAACGCTAAGCTGACTTTTTTATTATCGCTGGTGTTGATAATCACTATCAGCTTGGTGCTTGATCACGTCAATTATCACCGTGAGAAAGATGCTTATCGATTACGCACTCTGTCGCAGGTAAGTACCTATAGAGCACAACTTGAAGCTGTATTAGTGTCTAATATTCAACTCATTCGTGGCTTAGCTATTGCTGTTGCCGCTGAGCCAAACTTAGATCAAACTCGCTTTGAACAAATTGCAGCCCCACTTTTTGAAACCTCAAATGAGCTACGTAACATTGGCGCGGCGCCAGGCATGGTAATAAAAATGACCCATCCGCTTAAAGGTAACGAAAAAGCGATAGGTCTTAATTTTTTGGAAAATAAAGCACAGCGCGAAGATGCCATTAAAGCAAGAGACACGAATACGATCGTGATGGCAGGTCCACTTCAGCTTATCCAAGGCAGCGAAGCCTTGATTGCGCGCGTACCAGTATACTTGCCAGAAAATAACGCCTTTTGGGGATTGCTCTCAGTGGTACTCGATATAGAAAAAGTTTATGAAAACTCGGGGATTATTGAACTACAGCAAAATTATAATATAGCAATACAAGGACGTAATGGATTAGGTAAGCAAGGTGAGTTTTTTTCGGTGGCCCCTCTATTACTGATCAAGACCCTCTAGAATTTACTTTAAACTTTCAAGGAGGTGTTTGGCAGCTTTATGTTATACCCAAGCAAGGCTGGCAACCAGTGAGTTCTTCGATCTGGCCTTTACGGTTCATTATTTTAACCGTGTTAGGCTTGCTCATTTCTGCCTTTTTGTTTTATCTAAAAATACTCAACCGTGAACAAGAAAGCGAAAGAATGCTTGAGGTGATGAGTAATTTAGCACAAGTCGGTGCATGGTCGTTTAACTTAGAAAAAAAACACGTGTTTTGGTCAGATATGACTAAAAAAATATTTGAATACCCATTAGATGAGCAACCAAAATGGTCAGAAAATTTAAACTATTTTAAAGAAGGTGAAAGTAGAGAAAAAATCGCTAAACTGGTTGAAAGAGCAATTAAGCATGGTGAAAGTTACGAAACTGAGCTTGAAGTGATCAATGCAAATGGTCAGCCTGTATGGGCACTTGTTCACGGTGAAGCTGAACATAAAAATGGCCGTTGTGTAAGAATATTTGGTTCATTACAAAATATTGATGCCCGTAAAAAAGTAGAATTAGAAAATCGCAAAATTGCTCGTTTTAACGAAACCTTGGCCTCCTTAACGGTGAGTGATGAAATATTAAATGGCAAACTAAGCCAATCTAAAGAATTAATCACGCAGTCTATTTGCCAAGCCCTTGAGGTAAACTGCGCCAGTATAAAATTGTTTAATCAACAAAGAACCCAGCTAATTCAATTTGCGAGTTTTAATCGTTCAGGTAGCGAAAATAATATTCCGTGGCTGCAAGAAACTATTCCTGACTTTTTTACCGCAATAGAACGAAAAGCGATATTTTGTGTTGATGATGCTCAACAACATCCCTACTTAGCCCCTATCAAAGAAAGCTACCTTCAACCGTTTTCAGTCAAGGCGATGCTGTGTGTTCTTATTCCTGCAAGCAGTGGCTCTATTGGAATAGTTTGTGCTGAGCAAGATATAGTTAGAACATGGAGCCATAATGAAGAAAGCTTTTTAATTGCTGTAGGGGCTTTAATTGGCAGCCTTTACTCTAGCCAACAACGTATAGAAACAGAGGCACAACTAGTCAAGGCAAAAGAAGCCGCAGAACAAGCTGTGATTGCAAAAAGTGAGTTTTTAGCCAGTATGAGCCATGAAATTCGCACACCCATGAATGGGGTGTTGGGAATGCTTAATATTGTTAAAGCAACCCAATTAGATCAACAACAAAAGCATCATATTAAACTTGCGCAATCATCTGCAGAGTCATTATTAGGAATTATTAATGATATTTTAGACTTTTCTAAAATAGAGGCTGGCAAGTTAGACATTGAAAATATTCAATTTAATTTACCTCGCTTACTGGGTGAAGTGGTTGAGTCATTTGCATTAAAAGCCGAACAAAATAACACCACGTTAATTTTGGATGCAACACATATCACTAGCAGCGAATTTATTAGCGATCCGAATAGATTACGTCAAATTTTAAGTAACTTAATTGGTAATGCCGTTAAATTCACCCAAAACGGTGAAATATTGGTAACCGCTAAAATAGCCCACACACTTGACGCCACAGTTTTAGAATGTGCAATCGCTGACTCAGGTATAGGAATCAGCGCAGAGAAACAGCCCCATTTATTTGACTCATTTACTCAAGCAGACACATCAACCACACGCCAATATGGTGGCACAGGCCTGGGTCTTGCTATTGTAAAGCAGCTTTGTGAGCTCATGGGTGGCGAAGTGAATGTGAGCAGTACACCAAATAAAGGCAGTACATTTTCCTTTTTTATAAAGATAATCCCTCAATTAGTTCAACAGCACGAAGCATATCAAGCAATTAAAAATAAGCGTATTTGGGTTATTGATGATTGCTTACTCAATACCACTATTGCCAAAAAACAATTAACTCGCTGGGGGGGCAAGGTCAGCACGATTTGCGATTACCTGTCTATCAGTGACTACATTAATAGCCATGAAGATACCCCACCAAACATTGTGCTCGTTGACAGTGCTTTATTTGAACCATTATACGAAGCTCAAGCACTCGCACTTAAGCAGTTTTTAATAAAAAGTAACAGCCATTTAATTATTATGGCTCCCATGAGTTATACAAATAAAAACGCGACCTTACCATTAACCGAAGAAACCCTCGTATTTAAACCACTCACCCCTTTTGATTTACAAAATGCGCTGACTGCAAAAAGCACTATCGAGCAAACACACGTTGATACACAACTAAAGTCGCTTGCTGCCACTGAGGTTATGACAGATACACTGGCGGCGCATGTTTTATTAGTAGAAGATAATAAAATTAACCAAGTTGTTACCGCTGCTTTTTTAAAACAGTTGAACGTGACATTTGAGATTGCTGAAAATGGTGCTGAGGCAGTTGAAAAGTTGAATCAAAACCCAGCTAACACTTATCAATTAATATTAATGGATTGCCAAATGCCTACGATGGATGGCTACCAAGCAACTATTGCCATCAGAGAAGGCAAAGCAGGCAAGGTAAATAAAAACATAACAATAATAGCGCTTACCGCAAATGCAATGCAGGGTGATAAAGACAAATGTTTGGCCACTGGTATGGATGACTATTTAACTAAACCCCTCAATGCCACAACTCTTCATTCTAAGCTCCAGCAATGGCTTACAAGCAAATAACAGTGTAAGCTAAAAATAGAATTTATTAGGTGAAATAAGGTATGCAATTGCAATTATCAATGGAGCAACAACGCGTTATTGGTTGTTTATTAGAAAAACAAAGCACAACACCTGAGCACTACCCTTTATCGTTAAATGCATTAACAAATGCCTGTAATCAAAAATCGAATCGCGCGCCAGTTGTTAATTATACAGAAGAGCAAGTTCAAACAACCGTTGATGAATTAATCAGTCTGCGATTAGTCACTGTAAATGAAGGGCTGTCTGGGCGAGTTAATAAATACGATCATCGTTTTTGTAATACTGAGTTTAGTCACCTGCAATTTGATCAACAGCAAAGGGCGATTATTTGTTTATTATTATTGCGAGGCGCACAAACACCTGGCGAATTAAAAACACGCAGTAGCCGCCTTGCCGACTTTGCTCGTATTGATGATGTTGAAAAGTCACTTGAACAACTAATTCGAAGCAATCATGTTAAAAAGCTGCCGCGCGAATCAGGTAAACGGGATTGTCGATATATTCATTTATTTGCAGATCAATCATCTGTGAACGAGGCTTCACTTGAGGCACAAACACACACTGATGATATAAAAAACACTGAGCTAAATGACTTACTTGCAGAAATTGATGAGCTAAAAGTCCAGCTTAAACAAATAAAAGCTCACTTAGGGCTTTAATTCATAAATATGAAATCACATAATAGTTGCTCTATGTAGAGCGTAAAAATTATTTAACTAAAGGAGCGGGCCATGCGCGCCGAGATTATGGCTGAAATGAAAGTTCAGCCTTCGATTGATGTAAACGCTGAAATTAAACGCCGAGTGGATTTTATTAAAGCACGTTTAAAAGCGGCATATTCAACCTCTCTTGTACTAGGGATCAGTGGTGGTGTAGATTCATCGACCTGTGGCCGTTTGTGTCAACTTGCTATTGATGAGCTAAACCAAGAACACCCTGACACTCATTATCAATTTATTGCTGTACGCCTACCTTATGGCGTTCAAGCTGATGAAAGTGAAGCGCAAATGGCGGTTGATTTCATTAAGCCGAGCACCCGCATGACAGTAAACATTAAACCCGCAACCGATGCTCTGCATGAGCAGACAATGGCAACTCTCGCGGGTACCGAACAAACACTCCCTTCGCAAGATAAAATCGATTTTATTAAAGGTAATGTCAAAGCACGTCAACGCATGATTGCGCAATATGAAATAGCCGGCTTTTGCCAAGGCTTAGTGGTCGGTACCGATCATAGTGCTGAAAATATTACTGGTTTTTACACTAAATTTGGTGATGGTGCATGCGATTTGGCTCCTTTATTTGGCCTATCAAAACGCCAAGTTCGCGCATTAGCAACCACATTGGGTGCGCCTGCGCTTTTAGTTGAGAAAGCACCAACAGCGGATTTAGAAAGTGATAGACCAGGACTAACAGACGAAGAAGCACTTGGCTTAAGTTATGAAGAAATTGATGACTTTTTAGAAGGTAAAGCAGTTTCAAGTCATGTAGAAGAAACGCTAATTGCAATTTACCAGCGCACGCAACATAAGCGCCAGCCTATTCCAACAATATACGATGCTTTTTAAATCAATATTATAAGCGTGATTTAACTGATCGAGCCGCTTGTATTTTACGTAAACATGACGTGAAAATAAGTGGCTTAAATTTTTAAAAGTTAACCTTAACGCTTGCCAACAGAGAGTTTTATATTTTATGACACCCCCTATTTTGATTACTGGTGCAGCACAACGTATAGGGCTTGCGCTGGCAAAGCACTTTATAGCCCAAGGGCAAGCGGTCATTATTACTTATCGGACCCGTCATGAGGCTGTTGATTCGTTGGAACAACAAGGGGTTACCTGTCTTTATGCTGACTTTAGTACTGATGAGGGCATTAATACTTTTATTACGTTGCTTAAATCACACACTGACTCACTCAGGGCGGTTATTCATAATGCATCAAGCTGGGACTGTGAAGCTAACAACCCTCACTTTGAGCAGCTGTTTGACAATATGATGCGCATTCATGCAAAAACACCGTACTTGGTAAACTTACATTGCGCAGATTTACTATTAAATTATCAGGCGTCGCATGCTAAACCCGCTGACATTATTCATTTGACTGATTATGTAGTGGAAACAGGCAGCCCAAAACATCTTGCTTATGCGGCCAGTAAAGCCGCACTGGATAACTTAACTAAATCATTTAGTGCTAAATATGCACCTAACATAAAAGTGAATTCAGTCGCACCATCATTAATTATTTTTAACCAACATGATGATGAGCAGTATCGCGCTAAAACTTTAAAAAAATCATTAATGGGTATCGAACCTGGATGCCAAGAAATTATCAATAGTATAGACCTACTACTGAACAGCCATTACATCACAGGGCGTGCTTTACCTGTTGATGGTGGTCGCCATCTTAAGTAAGTCCTAATAAAACTGAGAAACTTATGCATAACGAATTAAAAGAAAGCTATCAAAAAATTATAACTGCTGTAGGTGAAGACGCTGAACGTGAAGGGTTACTTGATACCCCAAAACGCGCTGCAAAAGCGATGGAGTACCTTACTCAAGGATATCGTCAAACGCTTAACGAAATCACTAACAATGCGGTATTCACCTCTGACGCTGACGACATGGTATTGATACAAGACATCGAGCTTTACTCTATGTGTGAACATCATTTACTCCCTTTTATTGGCCGCTGTCATATTGCTTATATTCCTGATGGCAAAGTATTAGGCTTATCTAAGTTTGCGCGTATTGTTGATATGTTTTCGCGTCGTTTTCAAATTCAAGAACAGCTTACCCATCAAATTGCAAAAGCGGTTGAGGAAGTAACCGGTGCAAAAGGTGTGGGTGTAATTGTTGAAGCAAAACACATGTGTATGATGATGCGTGGTGTAGAAAAGCAGAACTCAAGCATGCGTACCTCGGTAATGCTAGGAAACTTTAGAGCCGATCCGAAAACACGTAATGAGTTTTTACAGCTGATCAAAGGATAATGTATGGCAAACGCAATTATTAATGTAACTAACTTACGGCTACGCACATTTATTGGTTTTAATCCTGATGAGCGTGAAAAAAAACAAGATGTGGTCATTAACCTTGAAATTCACTACCCTGCTGATCAAGCTTGTGAAACAGATGAAGTAGACCAAGCACTTAACTACAAAGTGATTACTAAAGAGGTAATTAGCTTAGTGGAGCAAGGACACTTTTTATTGTTAGAAAAACTAGTTGCTGAAATTCTTGCTGTTTGCCACTCACACCCAAGTGTTAATTATGCTAAGGCTCGAGTAGATAAACCTCATGCGTTGCGCTTTGCCGATTCGGTTTCTTTAACCCTCGACTGGCACAAATAATCCAACGGCAAGGGCTATTACCGCTAAATAACGCAACCCCTTGCCGAGCATTACCAGCACTAAAAATGTAGTAAAGCGAACTTTAAACACGCCGCCAATAACGGTTAGTGGATCGCCAACGATGGGCAGCCAAGCAAACAACAGGCTATAAACACCATATTTATTAAACTGCTGTTGTGCTTTTTTAAGCCCTTTTTCAGATACTGGAAACCATTTTTTATCTTTAAAACGCAATGCCTGCGTCCCTAACCAATAGTTAACACAACTGCCAAGTACATTACCCAAGGTTGCTGCAAACCAAATCAGCCATAAGTTAGTATTGCCTTGCATGATCATGCCACCCATCAATACTTCAGACGAGCTAGGTAATAACGTGGCAGATATAAATGCTGTAAAAAATAATGTTATATAGAGCATTTTTCCCTAATGGCTAAAAACTAAACCCAGCAATTAGCTGGGTTTGAACGATTTTTTAACTTAAAACCAATTCACCGAATAATAAAAACAGTTATTTTATCAAATTTAAGCTAAGGGGATAATTAAACTCTTTGCCATCGTTGGCTTTCACGCTTGCGATAACCACCATCACAAATGAAAAAATAGCCACCATAGGTAACAGTAGTAAACCAACCGCTGCAAAAATTAGTAAAAAACAAACAAAATAAGCTATTGCCATAGTAATTTGAAAATTAAGGGCTTTTTTTCCATGTATATCAACAATTGGCATTTCATCTTTTTTAATTAACCAGATAATAAGAGGGCCGAGTACCGACCCAAATGGCACAATAAACCCCGCTAATGCACTTAAATGACATAGCATTGCCCATGTGCGGTCATCTTTATTGACGACTTTAATCTCTTGATTTTGTTCCATTACACTCTCCCTTCTCGTTTTTATTTTGCGCTAAAATAATATTCACACCTATTAGCCACCTTAATGTAAATGCTTATTTATCCAATGCAAAGCATTTGTGTATATTTAAAAATAAAAAAGCGCAGCAAATAGCTGCGCTTATTGATATTGCCAGACCAGTTACTTATTCACACCCGCTAAATCAAGCATAAAAGCATAATTTAATGCAGTATCTTCTAAGCGTTTGAAGCGACCTGATGCACCTCCGTGCCCTGCTTCCATATCGATTTTAAACAGTAGCTTGTTATCATCTGTTTTGTAATCTCGCAGCTTAGCCACCCACTTTGCAGGCTCAAAATATTGTACCTGTGAATCATGTAAGCCAGTAGTAACTAACATATTTGGGTAATCTTGCTTACTGACCTGATCATAAGGTGAATACGATAACATATACTCATAGTATTCTTTCTCGTTAGGGTTACCCCACTCACCGTATTCGTTGGTTGTAAGTGGAATACTTGCATCAAGCATCGTGGTCACTACATCAACAAATGGAACCGCAGCCACCATACCTTTATACAACTCAGGAGCTTGGTTTGCCACTGCGCCCATTAACAAGCCACCCGCACTGCCACCTTGAGCAAATATTTTATCTTTTGCACCATACTTTTGCTCAACCAATGCCTTGGTAACATCTACAAAGTCGTTAAAGGTGTTCTTTTTAGTCAGTAGTTTACCGTCCTCATACCAAGGGCGACCTAGCATTTGTGAACCGCGAATATGCGCAATGGCAAATACAAAACCCCGATCGAGCAAACTTAAGCGAGCGCTAGAAAAGGTAGGATCCATGGTCGCGCCATACGAGCCATAACCATATTGTAGCAGCGGATTAGTTCCCTCTTTTTTAAACATGTCTTTGCGATAGACTAGGCTTACCGGTACTTTAATACCATCTCGTGCAGTGACAAAAATTCGCTCTGATGCGTAGTTATCTGCACTAAAATCACCGAGTACTTTTTGTTGTTTAAGTAATGTTTTATTGCCAGTAGCTAAATTAACATCATACGATGAAGCGGGTGTTGTCATACTGGTATAATACACACGTAATGTATCGCTATTTAAATCATTGTTACCGTAGGTGCTAATTGTATAAGCACTGTCGTTAAAGCTAAGCGGTATCTCTTTACCCGTGGTTAAGTTACGAGCAATAATAGTCGACTGACCCATTTCACGCTGCTGATACACTAAGTAATCGTTAAATAAGTCGATGCCTTCTAATTTTATATTATCGCGAGCGGGGATCACCGTTTGCCAATTAGCTTTATCGCCAGCTTTATCAATATCTACTTTCATTAACTGAAAGTTGACTGCGTTTAAATTAGTGACAATGTAGTAAGTATTACCCAGCTTAGAAATTCCATACTCCAGATCCGCTTCACGTTCAATCAAGCGTTTTGGCATAGCTTTAACATCATCAGCACTTAAAACCGATACACCTGACGCAGTTGTACTGCTGTGCCAGATATAAATTTCTGAATCGTCTTTGCTTTTGCTAATACCCATGTAATAACTGGTATCTGTTTCTTCATAAACGAGTTCATCTTCAGCCTGTGGGGTACCGAGCGTATGACGATAAACTTGGTAACCTAGTAAAGTTTGTAAATCTTTTTTTATGTAATAAAGCGTTTTGTTGTCGTTTGCCCAAACAACACTGCCATTCGTACCTTTAAGCGTATCTTCGAGTAATTTACCAGTGCTTAAGTCTTTTATTTTTATATTATAAATACGACGACTTACGGTATCTTCACCATATGCCATTAAATTGCCGTTTGGACTTACATCTAAACCACTTACGGCATAATAATCATGTTCCTTAGCTAGCTCGTTTACATCTAAAATAACCTGCTGGTCAGTGCCTGCAAAATCACTACTACGTACATAAGTTGCGTATTCGTTATCACCGCGAGTTTGTGATGAATAATAATAGTCACCGTTTTTAACTGGCACTGAATCATCGTCTTTTTGAATTCGCCCTTTTAGCTCTTCAAATAACCTAGTTTGTAACGTTTTTGTATGCGCAAGCATTGCATCTGTATAAGCATTTTCAGCCTCAAGGTAACTAAGTACCTCAGGATCTTTTCGCTCATCATCACGCATCCAGTAATAATCATCGATGCGAGTGTCGCCATGGATTGTCATTTCATATGGCACTTTCTTCGCAATCGGCGGCATGACTTCGGTTTGAGCAGCTACATTTTCAACCTTTGCTGATTGCTCAACATCAGGGGCTTTATTACATCCCCCTAAAATAGCTAAGGATATAAAAGTAAGAACAAATGGGGTGTGTTTCATTGATTGGAATCTCTGTAGTTTTTATTTTTATTAAATATACCTAATATTTAATAGCACGGAGATTTAGTTTGTGAAGCTATGTAAAAAGAGAGCCTAGAAATTCTTTTTATATGTTTATGACTTCAGTTATCCTAACAATAACGAAGTAGCATTATATAGCCTCTTCATGCTGCTAATTAATAAGGATAAAAATGAACAACGACGTAATTAACATTTTAACAATGGCTAAAGTCATTCAAACAGCGGTTGCACCCGTTTTTTTAATTACTGGTATTGCAGCAACGCTCGGGGTTTTATCTAATCGCTTGGCGCGAATTACAGACAGAGCCAGACAGTTAGAGCGAAAATTAAAAGTTAGCACCGATGAAGAATTTAACTTGTCTCTGACTACAGAGCTTAGAGCACTCCTTAAGCGCTCTCGCTGCATACACATTGCATTTAGTTTAAGTGTATTAAGTGCACTATTAGTTTGCGCCGTGGTTATGCTGTTATTTTTATCTCACATACAGTCAATTAATTTAGGTGTCACTATTGGCAGCTGTTTTGTTGGTGCAATGGCATTACTGATATGTGCATTTATGTCATTACTCGGTGAGGTGTTTTTGGCAACGCGCAGTATGCGTCGAGGGATGATTTTCGCAGATATAGATATAAACGAATAATAAAAAACCCCGAGTCAATCGTGCTACTCGGGGTTTTACTTATTTAAAACAGATTACTGTGCAGTGTAAATAGTTTCTAACACTTCTATTTTAGCTTCTTTAATCAAACCAGATTCTTTTAGCTGCTTTGATGCAACTAAAATATCTTGACCATCATTTACAGCTAAAACAGCAATTTTAGTGCCTGGGAATAAAGATACGACCTTCAAACCTGCAGCCGAAGCAACATCGCTTGCACTCATACCATCTTTTAAAAGAATAGTAATATTACCTGATAGTGACGTTAGGTTATTAGTAAAAATATTACGAACTAATGTTCCTTTTGTGACCACATCAGACGATTTATCTACGCTTACTACTGTCATCTCACCTTTTTGCATAACGACATGCTCTTCTGAAGCAACACTCGAAGGCACTAAACGTAAGTTCTTTTCAATTTTGTAAGAACCAAAATCCGCTTTATCAAACTTTAATTTAGCTACTTGTTTCTTAGGAAGCTGAAGCTCTTTATCTGAGCTAGTGTTTGCTGTTGCCCCAAACGAAATACACGCAGCAGCACCCAATACGATTAATTGTTTAATTTTCATCTTTATAATCCTTACTCTTGACCTGCGTGACCAAATGCACGAAGAGATACACCTTCAAGTACACTTGCTGAGTTATTATTACTAATACCAGTAACACCTAGAGAATTATTTGAGCCTCGACTAAATGCAAAGCTATCTGCGCTTGTATCTAACAAACGAACAGTCCAAGTACCTTTCGTAGACTCTCCGTAGAAAGCATTTGAAAGCATCACAGCGTCTTTAAGTACATAACCTACACTCCAGCTATTCGTGAAGCTATATGCAGGGTAAAACAAAGCTTGTTTAGATGAAAGTAATACACTTCGAGTACCCGCTGGCGAAGTAACCTCAATAGCTAAATCATTACCAGCAGATGTTTGAGTACCATCAGCTAGGCCGAAGCCCATTTCAGGGTTGCTTACATCAAATTTAAATTGCATTGCCTCAATGTTTAATTCTTCTGTAACTACAATTTCTTGCGTTAAACCTGTAGCACTGTTATCAGGAATTTCTAATGCTAGTGCACTCTCAGAAACGGCTGAACCAACACCATTCCAATCCGTGATTACTTGCTCACCTAATGAAGCGTCATAAGACTTAGCCATTGCAACCGCTGCACCTGCATCTACACGCCCAAAGCCATATAAGTTATTAAAGCTATAACCAGCGGCATTTTCAACCCAACCATCATGTGCAACAAACTCACCATCTGCGGTAGTTAATTTTACAGGGGCATTTTCAGCGTCAATTAATGTACTTGTTGACGCTAATATATGACGCACATCACGCCAAGTTAGTTCAGGATTAGCCGAAAGAATAAGTGATACTACACCTGATGCATTTGGCGCAGCAGACGATGTACCGTTAAATGTAGATGTATAGTTACAACTTGCGTTATCTTCATTACCAGGATAGTTAAATGGGAACTGGCTTATGGCAAACTCTTCTCCATATCTCTGAGTAAAGCTTGCAACAGCACCACTATTAAAGCCTGAGTAACCGTTGATACATGTCATCTGATCCGTTGTTACCATTGCAGGTGCCCAACGACCATATTCACCAGCTGGCGCTGAAACCATTAAGTTAGCACCTGCTGTTGAGTAGCTAGTGTGCTTACCATTTGCATTTACAGCAGCAACACTTAGATAGTAAGGATGGCCTTGGCTTGGCTCAAACGCACCGTTATAACACGTTAAACCTAAGTCATTAGCTCCATTATCTTCACATAGTGAGCCTTCATCACCGCCATCAACAAAAGAGTTACCACTCGATTTCATATTAAGTGCCCCCTTACCATCTCGCAGGTTTAGGTTTGGGTATGACTCAATAGCTTCATCTAATTCTGAATATGCAATAAATGTTGGGAAAGTTATGCCATAACTACGGTTAAACGCAGAAATATTTTCTGTTGTGCTAATGCCGCTTCCAGGGAAACCATGCACCATTAACTCAGTTTGTGGGATTTTAGCACCACCAAGATAATTCATACCAATTAAACCAGCATCAGGAGCAACGCCACGGCCACCTTTACCATTCCAACCTTTTGCAGCAATCAAACCAGCAACACTTGTACCATGATCACCACTGTTTGACATACTAGTAGGATCTGTACGGTCAGTCGCATCAGCATTTAGGTTTAAAGAGCGGTTTGGTAATACATTATCGATTAAATCTTCATGGCGGATTTCCATACCCGAATCGATCACAACTGCCGTTGCACCTGCCCCAGTAACACCTTGAGCATAAGCATCAACAACATTCATATCTTCACCAGCTACAAGCTCTGTCGCTTCTGATTGAGCAAAGCTAGCGTTGACATCGGCTTGTGCTTCTTCTTCTGTATCGCCAAATAAACTAACGTACAAATCAATTAAGCCTTGTTTCATCTCATCACTAAGCGAGTAAGCTTTCTGACCTGTATTGTTTAGGTGCCACTGCTGATTTGCAAGAGGATCTCCAATAATTCCTGAGATATTAATTTTCGCAGAGGCCGTTTTACCGTTTGCAGTTACTGTGTAATCAATAACCGCATCTTCACCAGAAACAGGCACATATGTAAACGAAGTACCCTCTACTGTTAACATACCATGGCTAAACTTAAAGACACCATCTTGCGCGGTAATTGCCTCGCCATTTTCAGTAAAACTAAAAGTAAGTGCGTCACCATCATTATCACTTGCTTTAAAGTCTGCAGTAACTGGAACCCATTGTTTTAAATCAGTAACGACAACATCACTCGCTTTTGGTGCTACATCAGTAACAACTGGAACTGTATTGTTATTATCATTATCGCTTCCACCACACCCTGATAGCGAAATTACTATCGCTGCAGACAACGCTGACAGCTTAAAAATATTATTTTTCATAAATGCTCTTCATTGGTTATTTTTATGACACCTGAATGTACACAATCAAACAACAAGCAGCAACACTGCATTTACAAACATTCACAATAAACCGTAAAATAATATCAGCCCGATTAAAATCCCGTTAATAATATCAAAGTAATAATCTATGCTTTCCCTTGAACTAAAGCCTAAGCTAATATACAAAGATAATTAAAGAACCCTCAAAGGAGTAGAGTAAAGTGAAATTGAAGCAAGTATTTATCGGGGCATTACTATCTACATGCGCACTTAGTGTATCTGCAAATTCTGCATTTAAAGAGCCGAGTGATGCAATTGAGTATCGCCAAGCTGCATTTTCTATGATTTCAGTTCAAATAGGCGATATGGGTGCCATGCTTAAGGGTAAAATTCCTTTTGATGCAGAGCAATTCAAACAGCGTGCAAATAACGCGGCGGCATTATCTAAAATGCCTTGGGAGGCCTTTTACGCAGGCACTGAAAAAGGCGATACATCAGCACTTCCTGCGGTATGGTCTGAAAACGATACTTTTATGAAAAAAGCGACAGCGTTTCAGCAATATGCTGATGAACTTGCTGTAGCAGCTCAAACAGGTGACAAAGCGGTCATTGGTAAAGCATTTGGTGCATGGGCTAAAGGCTGTAAAGATTGCCATAAGCAATTCAAAGACTAATAAATTCTGTGTATTAAACAATAAAAATGGCGCTGTATTAGCGCCATTTTTTTAACTAAGCAGATAACTTAAAGGCTCACTTCCCCAAGTACTCATTAATAAAATCAGTAATAGTAACAATAAAAACCATGCAATCCATGGTGACTTTGTCTCAGGCTCTGAGCTTTGTGTTGGCAGTGCTTTATTGCCGGTGATCATTGCTTTTACTAAAGGCTTGCCTTTAATTTTGTAAGCAATAATAGCCACAACATGCAAAATAATCGCATAAAATAAAATATCAAAATTGATATGGTGCAGCCAGTTGGCAAAATCAATCGTATCACTCGATACATACTGCGCTAACGGGCCATCAGTTAAAATGCCATCACTGCTCATTAAACCACTAACCAGTTGCGTAATAATCAGTATAAAAAATAATAACACCATATAACTACCTGGTGCAGAATGGCCCACATCATTTATTTTTTTGCCACTAAAAGAAGCAAGCACCGACTTAGGAGAATGCAGTAATGCCGATATTCTTGCCGTTTTACTGCCTATAAGACCCCATATAATCCGCGTTGAGATAAGCGCTAAAGTAAAAAAGCCAACCACAAAATGTAGCTCTATCATGCCCTCTTCAGCACTAAAATAAAGCGCAGCAATACTCAATACTAATAACCAATGAAAGCTTCTTAAAAAGCCATCCCACACTTTTACCTTGAACATTGCACCTTCCCTAAAAAACAGTATCATCTAAAACGCTAACTATTTTAGCATCTTAATATTAAGGTATCCTAATGAGTCTTTCTACCAGTGCGCAGAGTAAAACACATGCAGTCCATTAAAAAACCGATACTAAAAGGCTTTTTAGATATGCTGCCATTATGTTTAGCCGTTATTCCTTGGGGGATTTTATGTGGCTCGTTGGCAATACAAAATGGCTTTACCCCTTTTGAAACTCAAGCCATGTCGCTACTGGTATTTGCAGGCTCGGCGCAGCTGGTTGCAATTGAGCTCATTGCTGGTAATACCCCTCTATTAACCATTTTATTTACCACGTTTATTATTAGCTCTCGCCATTTTTTATATGGCTTGGCGGTTCGTCACAAAGTGATTGAGCAACCCATGCGTTGGCGCCTTCCAGTCAGCTTTGTCTTAACTGATGAACTATTTGCTTTTTCGCATCACCCTCGCGCCTACCAGACTCAAACGCGCCTAATTTACGCGCTCAGCGCAGGCTTTAGCTTTTACATTGCTTGGAATATTTGGACACTTATCGGTATTGTAGCCGGCACTATGCTCCCTGATCTAACCAATTTAGGACTCGACTTTGCGATTGCTGCAACCTTTATTGCTTTGGTTATCCCAGGAGTTAAAAATTTAGCCACTCTTGTCACGGTCATTGTTGCAGGGATCTGTGCTACTTTATTAAAAAGCACAGGCTTTGAGCTGTGGTTAGTATGCTCAGCACTATTAGCAATGAGTGCAGGTTACGCTGTAACTAGAATAGTAAAAAATAAGGACGCTAAATCATGATGACGACTATTTTACTTATGGCATGTATTACCTTTTTTACCCGTTATTTATTCTTACACCGCGCGCTACCATTTAAAGTAGGGCCTAAAATGCAGCAGTTTTTGAGCTTCAGTGCACCTGCGGTTCTAACAGCGATTTGGGTGCCGATTGTATTTATAAATGATGGTGGCATTAATCTAAATTGGCAAAACCCTTATTTAAGCGCAGCGATTGTAGCCATTATAGTTGCTTACAAAACACATAATATTTACCTAACCACACTTGCTGGTATGGGGTTATTTTTGATTTTAAATTAACAGTAACGCCATAGCAGTGTTCACTATTTCGACTTTGTTAATCACCAAGCAAAGGTTAGACTATGCCAAATAAACAAATAATAGCTTAATAATATGCACCCATTTCATCAACTAAGTGCTACTAGCCTGCAAGGCCAACCTATCGATTTTAAAGAGTTTGTAGGTAAAGTTGTGTTAATAGTAAATACCGCAAGTGAGTGTGGATTCACCTATCAATACGAGTCATTGCAAGCATTACACGAAAAGTATGCCAGCCAAGGTTTAGTCATTATAGGTTTCCCGTGTAACCAATTTGGCCAGCAAGAACCTGGAGACGCGAATCAAATAGCGCAAGGTTGTTTAATCAATTACGGAGTTAGTTTTTTAATCGCAGAAAAAGTGAACGTTAATGGTCAGCATACACATTCGGTTTTTCGCTATTTAAAATCTGTATTGCCGGGGTTTTTGACACGAAAAATTAAGTGGAACTTCACAAAGTTTTTGATTAATGCAGATGGCTCACCGATTAAGCGCTACGCGCCCTTTACTAAACCTGAAAAACTAGAAAAAGTAATTGAAAAAGCATTGCTCGCAGCTAAAGTTTGAGGCTTAAAAATTATAAAGAGGCATAAAGCCTCTTTATTACCAACCCACAGAGCTTTAAATACTACCTAAGTAGCAGTTAAAAGCTAATATGTCGGCACTGATTTGTACTAGCGACAACCTAATCAATATAATCGTTTAAGTCATCTTCACCTAGGTTTTTACGCAAGCGTTTTTGCTCAAGGTAATCCTCTAACTTTCTTTTCACCTTTTGCTTTTTCTTGTCGTGTTGATTACGCCCGACCATTTCGTATTCGTCTTCAACAAAATCATCATCTAGCGCATCGTAACTAAATGTCTTACCCACAACCCACTCCATAAAGTGTTTGAGACCAATTACGGATTCTTGTATCGCGATAATTGGTGAAATTAAAATGTTCAACGCAAATTCATTGTACAAATTTACGTCAAAATAAAGCCACATCGCTATCCTAAATAGTCTCTGTGTCAGTATTGTGAATAAATAGCGCTAAATTTGAATTGTGGAAAGTGAGAGTTTTTTATCGTATCGATAAATTTTATTTATTAGCATTTGATTATTGGTTATTTTGACCAAATTTTAGCTTTTTCAATGACTTTACTTTCAACTTCAAAGCACCTTAAAAATCACAAGCCACTGTTTTTAAACACTAAAAACTATTGGCACCAAACTTGTTATAAGTTAATTATCATCAGCAAAAAACAGAGAATAAACATGAAAGAATTAATATTAGTTAGCGCAATTATGTGCGCCCCCGTCGCCATGGCTCATAACGATAACAGCTCTTCAATTACATTTAGTAACGACGAATGTAAAGTTGAGTTTAAAAACGATGTACGTATAAAGCCAAGTGAATTAGAAATTTTTAAAGCCAACAATCAACGTATGACTTTTACCACTCAAGGTGAGTTGTCGATCAATGGCGAGCAAGTAGCATTAAATAGCGCTCAGCGCCAAGCACTGACCAACTACACAGATAATTTACGTGCGCAATTACCTGAAGTAGCCAACATTGCACTTGATGGCGTTAAAATTGCGGGCGTTGCATTAGAAGAAGTCGCCAATGCATTTAATATTGATGGCCTCGATAACATTGCTACCTTAATGGACGATATTCAACAAGAAGTAGAGGGTACCTTTTACCAACAAGGTACATTTGTCATGGGCCAGCAAAGCTTCACTCAGTTTGGTGAAAACTTTGAACAGCAGTTTGAACAACAAATAGAAACTGCCGTTGAGTCGGCCGTAATGCAATCAATGGGCAGTATTTTAGTAGCATTAGGCTCTGAGCTAATGGGTTCAGGTGGCGACATGCAAGCCTTTGAAGAGCGCATGGAAAATATGGGCGCACAAATAGAAGAAAAAGTAGAGCTCCATGCAAAAAAACTTGAACAGCGTGCAAATACACTGTGTGGTGACTTTGTTGAAATCGCACAACAAGAAACTCAACTTGCTGCGCAAGTGCCTGCATTAAAAGGCTATGAGTTATTTACTATAAAACAGCACTAACTGCTCAGCATTTTAATTAATCTCCCTTTGCGGCATTTGCTTTTAAGCTATGCCGCATTTTGCGTTTTTTACCCCCACCAGTCCCATTTAACTCAAATAATAGACTGTTGAGCGGATCTGCTCTTGCTGTGCAGAGGCATTTTGTGGCTTCATAGTAAAATACAAACCAAAGTATAATCTTCACTTCGCTCTAGATCACTTAGAATGCCGTCCGAGCTGATGATTGTAAGCCCAAATTGCAAACATAATTAAACCCATCTTTTTAGATTTATATTCATGAGATGGTACGTTCCCCAGTTAGAAGCGTTTTAAAACGCAACTAACTCCAAAGTGCCTAGTAACCTAGGCACTTTTTTTATAATTTAAAAACCTCGCAACACTATTTTTATCGTTTATTTACTGCTCTTATCTGATAAATAATTAACCACCTATAAATAACATGTTAAATCTTTGAACAAAGTAAAGTTAAGCCCAACCAATACAAAATAATTTAATCTGAATAAATATTCAAAAAACTCTTTTTATAAACAGTTTAAACTCAAAAAAAACCGAAAAGACCCCATATAAAAGCGACATAGCAATGAGCCCACATGAATAATTATACAAAAAATAATAAACCAGTAGTTGAACGACAAATTAATAAAGCGATTTCGGATTAAAAAAACTAATACTTCACCAGCAATTTTTATCGCTTTATTTTTAACCAACCTACGGGCAAAATGCACACGTTTTCAACAGACACAACCTTGGAGCGAATACAATGAACCCAATTAATACATTAAACCAAACAGCCACAACTCACGTTGCAGTTAAACCAACTAATCGCAAAGCGAGAATGTTAGCTAAACTTAACCGTTACGGAAAAAAATTAGCACTTGGCGGTGCAATTCAATACAAATAATCACCCAACCATGATTTTTGTATTGTTGCAGCAAACACCCAACCACTAAATGAAGTTTCTTCTTTAGCTCCATCTGTTTGCTGCCAGCTCCCTCCTCATAGCTAAAAATCATCTTTAATTTTCATAATTTACAAAAAAAACCGCATTTACGCTCACTTTTTAATCAAACGATCTTTTTGCTATTTACACAGGCAACTCACCTAAGTATTATCCTGCATCACGACGTGGAGAGATGGCAGAGTGGTCGAATGCACCGGTCTTGAAAACCGGCAGGGGTTTATAGCCCCTCTAGGGTTCAAATCCCTATCTCTCCACCACTTATTTGTATTAATTGGTTTTTTCCGATTGATAACACGCTGAATAATGCGTCGGAGAGGTGTCCGAGTGGCCGAAGGAGCTCCCCTGCTAAGGGAGTATAGAGTTTGTAGCTCTATCGAGGGTTCGAATCCCTCCCTCTCCACCATTACTGATTACAAGCCACTTAATTGTGGTTTTTTTGTGCCTAAATTTTAACTCCTTTAAGAAATAGGGAGGGTGAGCACCCTCGACAGGGTTCGATAAAATGTCTGGAACATTTTAGGCCGCTGCAAGCGTCGCGCAGCGATTAATTACAGGGATGTAAGTAAGTCTATCCCTCCCTCTCCACCATTACTGATTACAAGCCACTTAATTGTGGTTTTTTTATGCCTAAATTTTAACTCCGTTAAGAAATAGGGAGGGTGAGCACTCTCGACAGGGTTCGATAAAATGTCTGGAACATTTTAGGCCGCTGCAAGCGTCGCGCAGCGATTAATTACAGGGATGTAAGTAAGTCTATCCCTCTCTCTCCACCATTACTGATTACAAGCCACTTAATTGTAGTTTTTTTGTGCCTAAATTTTAATAGCCTCTATTAATTTGCACTTTGTATTACGCAGTCGCGAGCGTATGCTAATAAATTAAACAAATTGTATGGTGTCACAACTTAGTGCATTATAAATGGTACTTTAAACCAGCTTAGGTTTAACCATGGCAAAGCTAATATTACTACTGTGTTGTTTGGGTGCCTGTGCTGCTAGCATGGCAAATGAAGTGACGGTTTATAAATGTACCATTAAAGGAGTGCCTACTTTTAGTCAAACTCCTTGCGCTGAAGACGCTCAAGTGATCACGCTTAGAAACGTCAACATCATGCAAACAAATACGCCACAATCTGAAAACACGCCTGTTGCCGATACTTCTGTTGACGATTATCTAGCGGTGCAACAAATAGAGCGTGATATTGTGCAGCTTGAGCTTAAGATTAAACAATACCAACAAGAATACGCACAAAAAAAACAGCAAATCGATTACATGACCCAAGATAAAGCAAATCGCTTAGGGGCCAGCTCAATTGCGAATGCCATTACCACTGAAACGGCGGCACTTAAGCAGCGATTTGACCCACAAATCAAGCAAGCACAACAACAAATAGAAGCACTCACTCAAAAAAAACAGCAGCTTAGTCAGCAACCTTAAGTATGTGCTTCACAACATCAATAAATGTTTGTATCTCTGACTTTGTATTATATATGTGAGGTGAAACACGGATGCCGAGTTTACGCACATCAACACTTATTTTTGCAGTCTCTAATGCTGTTAATACACTTTGCTGATGCTCAGAAAACTGCAAAATAGCGGTGCCACTACATTGCTCTTTAGCGCTAGGTGACATTAAAAAAGCGCCCAATTGCTGCTGAATTAACTCAAGTAACATCAAGTTGTGCGATCTCACTTGTTCAACGCCAAATTCAACAATATATTCAATACTATGAGCGGCAATGATAAAAGGAAGTACCGAGGGCGTACCGCCCCAAAATCTAAGTGTTTTAGCGTTATATTGAAAATGCGAAATATCAAACTCGAATGGGTTTTGATGTGAAAACCAGCCAACATCTTTTGGCTCACATTGTGTTATTTGCTTTGGATTTACCCATAAATAGGCCGCACCAGGCCCTCCGCATAGCCACTTCACACTTGAACCAATCATAAAGTCAGCATTTAACGCCGTTAGATCGACAGGGATAACCCCTGCCGATTGCGCCACATCAATTATTGAGAGTGTATTCGTGACTTTACTCAGCGCCACAATATCGTTTATGGGAGCTTGCACACCCGTATTAGAATAAACATGGCTAACAAAGACCCCATCAATCTCTGAAGTTAAATATCGCTGCCATACCTGTCTATCACTCAAGTCTTCATGCTCAGGGATGTAGCGTATTTTTGCACATTCAGGCAGTGCTTTTTGCATTACAAACCCCATACTGGGAAAGTCAGCCTGCGCCATTAATACCGTACACTGTGGTTTATTAAATACGGGGTGTGACATAACCAATTTAGTTAAACCACTGGATAAATTAACCTGAGGACAAAATTGCTCACAAGGCGCATTAAACAGCTGCCCTAATGCCTCAGTAAATCTTTCAATAGCGGGTAACCACTGTTGCCATGGCTCTTTTACACTTTCATGCCAAGGAGTAAAAAAATGTTCAGTGGCATTTTCTAAGCTCGTTTTTAATGGGCGGCCAACAGAGTGGCTTAATAAATAACAACCCTGTGGCATACAAAAATCATTTTTAGCCATATTAATTAATCCACTGTTTTAGCGTGTTTAAATCATCAAAGCGCGTATTTATGTCGTCACGCTTTGCCGCGGCACGCCTATCTCTTAACTTAGCTAATGAATCGAGCAGTACCGGTAGAGGAGGTCCACTGGCGGTTACTTTACTCATATGCTGTTGTTGCATGTGCTGTGATGGCTGAGCAATAAACTTTTCCACCAGCTGATTATGATGACCGATAGCGGTGTCGCCATGTAATTTACACACTTGAATAAATAGTTTGCCGTGCTTTTGAAACCAGTCTGTATTTTTATATTGTTCGGCCTCTAAAAAATCATCCATTAGGCTTTGCATACGCATGGCTTCACGAAGTATTTGTTGATCCTCTGGCATCATATATAAAAATTTATCCACCAGCATTTGCGAGTAACTCGGCTCATTGGCACTGCAAAGCCCTAGCAGCATATCAATAACATTAATACCGGCAAAGTCTCCCGCATTTGCACCACGGTAAACCTCTTTACCTACCCTGTAAGGCTTGTAATATGGACGTACACAATTAAAAAAACGTTCGGTGTCTAGCTGAGTGTATAAGGCGTTATTCGACGCTATTACATCCATTAATGCCGTTTTAACCACCTCAAGTAGTTCGGCTGTAACGGGGTGAGAAATACCCAAAGGTAATGTTTTTAGTAAAGCATCGCTTGCGCGCTTATACGCTAAAATACCTTGGGTGTTGTAATCTAAAAAAAGGGCTTCATCATCAAGATTTGTAAAACGCTTATAGGTGCCATTAATGGCTTTATTATGCGTGGTTAGATGCGCGGTAGCAAAACGAGGCGTTACACCTATAGAGGCACCAATATGCATAGCAAGCGCCGATGCTTCAACTAATGGTGAGGTTGTTTCTCTGCTCGGCTCTGTGATCTCATGCCTGCGACAAGCAGCCATAAACAAACCAACATTACCAAGCAAGTCGAATGCGCTATCAAATCCTTCGTCGGTATTGCCTTCGGCCAATAAATCGCTGATCAGCGCATTGCCTTGCTCCTTTAGTGCCAGCTTTAAGCTATCACCAATCCCCTCAACATTAGCCTTATCGGTTTGCTGCCAATAAAGCTGTTCTAATTGCGAGTTTAAGCTTACAAACTCTGATCTTATCCAACGGTCAAACTTAGCAGTAAAAGAACTCATAACTACACCCTGTTATTATTATGTTTTAATGCTAACAAAAACCCCTGAGAGTAAAACGCCAAAAAAAATAGTAAAAACACCTTTAGTTAGCAATAATCACTAACAACATTAAAATAATTAATAAGATCCCATAGTCATGTTAGATAAAAAAGATCAGCAGTTACTGGTTGCCTTACAATCGCATGCCCGCATGTCGGTTTCTGAATTAGCCAATACCATTAACCTATCAGACACCCCAACTCTTAGGCGTATCAAAAAGCTTGAGCAGGAACATGTAATTACGGGCTATCACGCTGCCATTAACCCTAAGTCGCTCAACCTTAATGTGCTGGTTTATGCCTTTGTGCGACTAAGTCAAAACTCGGTGAGTGCGGCACAGCAATTTGAGCAGCATGTAGAAAAGCTAGCCCATGTACTTGAGTGCTCTGTGATCTCAGGTAGCCACGATTATTTACTGAAAATTATTTCTCAGGATTTAGAAAGCTATGAGCAGTTTGTAAAGCACCAGCTGGGGAGCTTAAGCTGCATCGCCAATATAGAGTCAACGGTAGTACTCAAACAATCATTTAGTAAAAAGCAGCTACCACTTTAAAAAATAATACTATTTAGTGCCGATTCGCTATACTGAAATATCACTATAAAAATAATATTTAACAAGGATGCATGTGAATATTTTTCGTTCAACATCCAGTTCTTTTGTTTTTTACATATCATTTGCGGTTGCGTATTTTGCAACTGGTAAGTTATTGACTAATTTTGCCTTTCAATCACAAGTCATCCCTATCTGGCTCCCTGCAGGTATTGCCCTAGTTGGCTGTTTTATCTGGTGGTGGCGTTTTATCCCAGCATTATTTATTGCCTCTGTCGCCTTTAATTTAAGTACCGGTGATAACCCAATCACTGATCAGGTTTTAATTGGTAATACACTACAACAAGTACTGCTAATCGGTTTAGGCGCCGTGCTACAAGGCATGATTGGCGCTGCTCTTTTAAAGTACTGGCTAGGCCATCCGTTGTATTTAAAACAACGCCAATCTATTATTTATTTTATTTTTGTCGTCGGTATTGTCGTCAGCCTAATATCGGCCAATATTGGCGTCTATGCTTTAAGTCAGTTTAACCCTGCTTACAGCATTGATAATCATTGGAACAACGTTACTTTTTGGTGGCTTGGTGACTCTCTTGGCGTACTGATCGCAACTCCCTTTTTATTGGCGTTATTACAACCAAAATTTAAACGCCATGATGTTACCCCATTACCTACTATTGCAGTGTGCTCGGTGTTATTTATCTCTGTAGCTTTAACCACTAAGCTATACAACCAAGAGACGTATTCAAATGCGATACAAATAGCTAAGCGCGAAACATCTATTATTGAAAACAGTTTGCTGAGCAATTTAAACCTCAGCCAAATAACCGTACAAAGCCTTGCAAGCCAAATACAATCAACACCGACTTTAAACAAGCAAGAGTTTGATAGCTACAGTGCTCAACTATTGGCTGAGCATTCATTTATTAAAGCATTTTCATGGAACCGCAAAATTAACCAGGCTCAGGTCAGTGACTTTAACAAACAGCTCAATGAAGTTTATACTGCATACAGCTTTGATCCGAGCATTAAAGGGGCGCCATTATCAAACAACGATCCATTGGTGGTTATTACCTATATTGCTCCTTTTGCAGAAAACCAATCTGCCATAGGTTTTAATCTCAATTCTCGTAAAGATCGCCGTGAGACTTTACTCGACCCACGCATTAAAAATCGCCCTGTGGGCACTAAAATAATTCAGTTAGTTCAAGCAAAACAACCTGAACCTGCGTATTTATTATTTGCTCCTGTGTATCAACAAAATAACGAAGTTGCCTCAATTAAAGGCTACGCAACAGGTGTATTTTTAGTAAAAAACATACTTGCTCAGTCGATTACCCAAGCACAAAATAAGATGTTTAATATCGCTATTTATGAAGCTAATACTACCAATCCATTTTATTCAAACGCCGAAAATATACCGACCAAAAGCAATAAACTGACAACCATCACGATTAATTTTGCAGGGCAAACATGGCTGGTTGATTTAACAATTAATGATGAATTCCTACCGCATCAAAACAATCATATGACCCTCTTTTTACTTATTTTACAGGTCATTGTAAGCTCACTCATTTTACTGATATTACTGTTATTTAATAACCAGCACCTTGCACTCTCACGCTTGGTAGCAGAGCGTACTCGCTCGCTCGTTAAAGCTAAACAGCAATCTGATTTAGCAAATCAGGCTAAAAGCCGATTTTTAGCAAATATGAGCCATGAAATTCGCACCCCACTTAACGCTGTGATTGGCTTTTCAACTCTAGCTAAAAATGAAGATAGTCCTGAAATTCTTTCTGATTATTTAAATAAAATTAATTTAGCGTCTAAATCATTGTTAAGTTTAATCAATGATGTACTCGATATCTCTAAAATTGAATCACAAAAGCTCACCTTAGAAGTCGCTCCTTTTGATTTGAATGCGCTTCTTGCTCGGATCAGTAGTATGTTCGAGCAAAGCGCAGAACAAAAAGGCATTCACTGGAAAGTTGATAACCAATTACCAACCGATATTTGGTTTGAAGGTGATGTTATGCGAATTGAGCAAATTTTATTAAACCTATGTAGTAACGCCATTAAGTTTACCTATGAAGGTGAAGTAAGTGTTAGCGCATACAGCAAAGAGATCACCGGTAGACGTTTTCAAATTACCTTGACTATTAAGGACTCGGGCATCGGTATTGCGCCATCAGAGCAAAGTAAGTTATTTGATGCGTTCACCCAAGCCGATAGCTCAACATCACGTAAATTTGGTGGCACAGGGCTTGGTTTAGCAATCGCAAAAGAACTTAGCTTATTAATGTCTGGAGATATCAGCGTACAAAGCGAGCCAGGTAAGGGCTCTACTTTTACTCTGTCTGTCGAGTTAAATACATGTGCAGCGCAACAAGTAACGGCAAAGCACATACACCAGCATGTTAATTTAAGTAAACTAAAAATACTGGTTGCAGAAGATAACAGCGTCAATCAATTAGTCATAAAAGCAATGCTTAGCTCTTTAGGGATTACACCAACACTGGTTGAAAATGGCGAATTAGCAGTAGAACAAGTTAAAATAAATGACTTCGATTTAGTATTAATGGATTGCCAAATGCCGATTATGGACGGTTACCAAGCCACCGCCTTGATACGTCAAATTAAAAGTACTGAGCAATTACCAATTATTGCCTTAACTGCTGATGTAATGCCTGAAGATAAAGCCAATGCCTTAGCAATTGGTTTTAACGAACATCTTGCAAAACCTCTCGAACTCGATAAGCTTATACAGTGCCTATCTCAATATATTGCGCCAGATAAACCATAAAGATTTATCGAAAACAGAAAACCAAATATGGCTGTCGCACTATTACCAAAATTAATCAGCAACCCACTTAAAAAATAATAGGCAAAGCATTATGAGCCACTTTTCACATCAATGGTTTAATAGCATCAACCAAATTGACGCAACACAATGGCATTATTTTTTTGGTAGTGACCCTTTTACTCAACACGCTTTTTTATATGCACTTGAGCAAAGCCAATGTGTAAGCGCAAAAACAGGTTGGCAGCCCCATCACTTAGCCGTTTATGAAGGCGATAAACTAGTTGCCCTTGCCCCTGGCTACTTAAAAGCGCACTCCTACGGTGAATATGTATTTGACTGGGCATGGGCTGAAGCTTATGAAAAAAATGGCTTAGATTATTACCCTAAATGGCTGTGCGGTATTCCTTTTAGCCCGATTGAGGGACAAAGAATAGGTATTATGCATAGCAATCCAAAGCTAGTGTATAAGTACATAACAGAGCAACTTAATAGCCACTGCGCAGAACAGGCATGGTCAGGCTGGCATGTAAACTTTTGCGATAAAGCACAAGCCTCACAGCTAAATGATGCAGGTGCTATGCAAAGAACCGGGGTACAGTTTCAGTGGTTTAATAATAGCTTTAAAGATTTTGACGATTTTTTAAAAACCTTTAATGCCCGTAAGCGCAAAGCAGTAAAAAAAGAACGCGCTAAAATAACACAACAAAATATCACCATTGAATGGCTGCAAGGTGAGCAAATCACCACAACAGTGATGCAGCTTTTTTGTGAGTTTTATCAACGTACTTATTTAAAACGTTCAGGCCATTTAGGCTACTTAAACAGCGATTTTTTTAGCTTGCTACACGCCTTAATGGCTGAAAAATTGCTCATTATGCTAGCCAAAAAAGACCATAAAGTGATTGCCGCCACATTAAGTTTAATTGGTGACAATACCCTTTATGGGCGTTATTGGGGAGCAAGCGAAGAGGTTGATTCTCTTCACTTTGAGCTGTGTTACTACCAAGGCATTGAATATGCGATTAAGCATAATATTCACTGTTTTAATGCCGGTGCTCAGGGTGAGCATAAAATAGCACGCGGCTTTCAGCCCATCACTACTTATTCTGCTCATCATATTATTCACCCCGATTTTAATCATGCTATTGCAGATTACTTAAAACGCGAACGCCAGCATATCGATATTTATAAACAACAATGCAGCACTTTATTGCCGTTTAAAAATGAGTAACTGATTATTTGCAGGCATCGCAGTATCGCTAAGTAACTTAAGCCCAGATTGCACTGCAAGTTGCTCAACCGCTTCGAAATCACGAATACCACTAAGCGGGTCGCGACTTTGCAATAAACTATTAAATTCATCATTACTGGGGCTGGTAAACTCCCCTTTATATTTGAAAGGGCCATATACACACACCACCCCTTGCTGGTTTAAGTGCTGATTTACTCCAGCAAAAAAACGCGTAATTAACTCCCAGCTCACTATGTGAAAAGTGTTAGCAGTATATATCGCATCCACTTTATTTACTGGCCAAGGATCGTTTAGGTCAAGTAATAAAGGCGGATGCAAGTTTGCCAGTTGCACCTCATCATGCCATAACTTTATTCCTTGATGATTAACCTCTCGATCACTGGTATACCATTGTAAATGTGGCAATTTTTTGGCAAAGAAAACGCTATGCTGACCCGTCCCCGAGCCTATCTCAAGTACCGACCCTGCATTTTGCAATGCAGGCTGCAAAGCCTTAAGTATATGATTTTTATTATTTTCGCAGGCTTGTGAAAACGGTTTGGTCATACTGATGCACCTAAATTGCAAATGAATGCACAATAGTAAAACAAATTTCAGCTATTTTGTCGTGAGTAAATTAACCAAAATAATAAAATAACTTTAATTTCAATACGTTAAATTATATTTACCGAGCTGGTACGCTATATGCTTTTATTAAATTACTCACTTAATGAGTACTAAACGACAAAAGGATAACATTATGTATATTTCACCCTATACCGCCGTAGACGCTGTAATGGCAATTACCGATAAAAGCCTAGATAAAACGAGTCATGAAACAGATTGTAGAGCAACGGTTATCGACTTACTTTCTCATGTAAAACACACTCAAAAGGCACAAAACAAACATGAAACAGACCAAATATTTATTCTTGGCTACAATTAAAATTCTGTTTAGCCTTATAACTGGCTGTTTATATAAATACATTATTTAAGTCGACTTAAAATCCGTTTAAGTCGACTTTTTAGTTTTAACCCCACTTGTTAACTTGCCTTGACGCCCCCTACTTTTTAGCTATACCGTTGTAAATAGCAATAACAGCACCATATCTTTTTATATAGCGTAGTTTAATGTCATATATTCTCTTTTTTAGGAGTACTAATGAGTAACTTTAGAACAGAATCAGATAGCATGGGGACACTCGACGTGCCCGCTGACGCACTTTATAAAGCACAAACCCAACGCGCCATTAATAACTTTACGATTAGCAACCTCACCATGCCACAGCAATTTATTATTGCTTTAGCGTATATAAAACAAGCCGCAGCATTAACCAATTTAAAGCTGGGCCATTTAGATAAAACAAAAGCAAATGCAATCGAGCATGCCTGCCAAGAAATTATTGATGGTAAACATTATGAGCATTTCCCTGTTGATATTTTTCAAACGGGATCAGGTACCAGCTCAAATATGAATGCCAACGAAGTTATTGCAAGTTTGGCTTCAAAACATGCTAATCAACCTATTCACCCTAACGACGATGTGAATATGGGACAAAGCTCGAATGATGTTATTCCCACTGCAATCGCCTTAAGCAGTGCTATCAGTGTTGATAAAAAATTACTGCCAGCACTAGCAAACTTAGCCGACGCCTTAGAGCAGAAAAAAGCAGACATCGGTCATATAGTTAAAACTGGGCGCACTCATTTAATGGATGCAATGCCAGTGACCTTTGAGCAAACACTCAGCGCATGGCAATCGCAGGTAAAGCACGCAGCCAGCGGTATTGAGCATGCACTAATACGTGTTTGTGAGCTGGCTCAGGGGGGAACAGCGGTCGGCACCGGTATTAATGCCGATCCACAATTTGCTACGCTATTTGCTAAACAGCTAAGTGAAAAAGTAGGGATTAACTTTATCCCCAGTGATAACTTTTTTTATAATATTGGCTCGCAAGATGCCATTGTGGCTTTATCAGGGCAGCTGAAAGTCTATGCCGTTGCGCAAATGAAAATAGCCAACGATCTACGTTGGATGAATTCAGGGCCGCTTGCGGGACTTGGTGAAATAGAGCTTGAAGCATTGCAGCCTGGTTCATCCATTATGCCTGGCAAAGTGAACCCGGTGATCCCAGAAGCCGCTGCAATGGCTAGTGCGCAAGTAATCGGTAACGACGCCACAATTACCGTAGCAGGCCAAGCTGGCAACTTTGAGCTTAACGTAATGCTACCCGTGATTGCTTATAATATCCTGCAAAGTACAGAGATACTTGCTAACAGTGCGCAAGCACTAGCGGATAAAGCCATTGCTAGCTTTAAAGTTAATCAAGCACAGATTGATAAAGCGCTGACTAAAAATCCTATTTTAGTTACTGCACTCAACCCAGTTATTGGCTATGAAAAAGCAGCAAAAATTGCCAAACAAGCTTACCAGCAAGCAAAGCCAATTATTGATATCGCCGAGCAAGAGACTGACCTATCTCGCTCAGAATTAGAGGCATTACTCAATCCAGCTAAATTAACCCAAGGTGGGTTAATGTAAAAGCGCCATTAATGGCGCTTTAATATATTGATAGTAGAGTTTTTATTGCCGTAATGGATGCACCGTGTATGATAGTGATGAATAATTCATCACTATCAGGAACGATTATGCGTACTCCATTACTCGCTCTACTGCTACCGCTTTGCTTAACAGCTTGCTTAGAAACCACCTCAAATGAAACTGAGCAAACTAAAACCAATGCGGTAGAAAACACGTCTACGCCGATACCACAACAAAAACTACCACAAGAAAATAAGCAAAATAAAATAGCACAGCAACTACCGGTTGATGCTGCAAAAGAAGTGTCGCTTGATGATATTAAAACAGCAAAAAATAAATTAAATAACCTCATAGCAGATAAACAATGTTCAACTAGTTCACAGTGTAAAGTCAGTGCTGTTGGTAGCCGTGCCTGTGGTGGACCAAGTGATTACATTGTGTACTCTACACAAAGCGCACCCCAAGAGCAGGTTTCAGCCCTAAGCGATACTATCACTCAATTGGAAAGTACCTATAATGCGCAAAAAGGCATGATGAGTATTTGCCAACATTTAACTGCGCCAAGCACTCAGTGTGTTGAAAATAAATGTGTTAAACTTGAAGGCTCTGCGGTAAGTGTATTTTAAGGATTAGATTATGAGTTGTTTGTCATCTGTAATTAAGCTATCAGCTACCTGTGTTGTTATGACTATGCTGCTTAGCGGTTGCAGTAGTGCACTAACATCAAGCAAAGCTCAAAACGCGAGTGAATCTGTTTTAAATACTCAACTTAATGAGCTTACAAGTAATAAAAGCTGCACAGCCAGCTATCAATGTAAGGTGTTAGGTGTTGGCTCGCGTGTCTGTGGGGGGCCGAGTAAGTATGTTGTGTACTCAACATTAAATCACTCTCAAGAACAAGCAGAGCAATTAGCGCAAAAAATCACTGAGCAAGAACAACTAGATAATGCAATGCTTGAGTTCAAAGACTGTTCACCAGTGCTAGAAGTCCACTCTTTATGTATTGATAATCAATGTAAAACAGTTAACTACCAGTAGCAGTTCGTTTCGGTGTTAATCTAATAGTGGTATTAACACCGAAACAACCACCACCATGAAAATACACACACCTGCCTTAAAAATGTATTCCAGTGGCATTTTTTTCTGTACCCAGTAGGCATATATAAAACGCACGAAGTAACTTGCCGCCGTGCCAAATAAAGCAAACATGAGTAAGTAGGCAATCAATAAGATATTCACAGCGGCACTTTTTTAGAAAATAATAGCCCCAGTGTAAGTATTTTACATAAAGAAGGCAAAAGGGTTACTTAGTCTTTTTTGTATGCTCAATGAGTAACTCTGCTACCTGTTGCTTTACCGCTCTTTTATCATCTACTGCCACTTCAAACCGGCTAGCCAATTGGGCTATTTCGTCATCATTTAAATTAAACGATAGTCGTTGCCGTGTTTTTTTAGACTTTACATCAAGACCTAAAATTTTACGGATCATATCTGAGGGAGTGAGCTCTTGATCGATAGCTTGTTTTTTTATCGACTTTTGTACCTCACTACTCAAATCAAATGCCATTTGCGTGGCGCGCACAGCTTGCTCTTGGCGCAACCACTTGTCTTTAGCATCACTCACTGGGCATCTCCAGGAAACAAATCAACAATATCGCTAATTGGGCGAGTTAACGTCAGTGAGACTTCTGTTTCACCTCCCTCCCAAATCTCTATATTAACGCTATGCCCTTCATCAGGAGAGGCTAAGCAAATCATTTCACAGGGTTCACCACCGTCTTGCTCATAGCGAGGCAGCGTTTGGCCACGAAAGTCTTTATTATGAAAATAACATACATAAGGCGATTCACTTTGTTGATAGCTTTTAGCTAAAAATTGCATAAAACGCTCAGGGGTATTTTGTACCGTGATATGTGTTAATGACTCTTCATCAAAAATACGCGCAAATTCATCAAGACCAAAGATCTCTTCAACTTCATCACGCTGAATTTTTATAGAGAAGTTTGCCCACTGTTCACCATCATTTTGCTCTATTTGTAAAAACACCACTTGGCCAGTGTTAGTTTCAAGTACAAATTCAGTATCACTGCTGTGTTGGTACTGATACGTTTGCACATCAATAACGCGCAACGTTTGACCTTTAAGCCATGAAGGATAAGCAAACGAATCAATGACAGTAAACATGTCGCCTTTTTTAAGGTCACTCGCATGATTAAGCTGACGTTCTGGCTTTTTTTTAGATTTGAAAAAATTAAACATATAAGGTGCCTCTGTAAGCAAAAAAGGTAACGGAGCGAAACTCGGTTACCTTTTTGATATGGTTCTAAATGTTAGCTATTTTGCTTCGCTTTAATGCGCGCTAAAATATCAGCACTTTTTGGATTCGTATCACCAATACCTGCTTCAGCCATTTTAGCTTTTAAATCGTCGCCATTAACATCTGCTTCTAGAGACTTTGCAGCACCTAATTGATCAGTACGGTCTTGTTGGCGTTGCTTAATACGCTCAAGCGACTGACGCGCCGATGTCATTGATGAATTATTAGTATTAAGCGTGCTGTTTACAGCCATTGTCGCTTGCTGAACGCTTTCTGTGGTTTTAACCATAGTAAGCTGACGCTGATTTTCCTTAATTGATTTTTCAGCATCTTTTACTTGCTGCTTCAAAGTCACTATGTGATTACTAAAGCCCGCTAACACTTGCTCGTGCTCAGCTTTCTCAGCTTCAAAGTCACCAATTTTTTCTGCAATTTCTAATGCTAATGCTTCATTCCCTTTTTCAAGGGCTTGACCTGCATAAGCTTCATGCTCAGCAATTGATGCATCTACTGCGCTAATTTTACGCTTAGTTTGCATTTCTTTAGCCATCACTTCTGTTAGGCTTTTTTTAGCACGGTGTAACGCATTTTGTGCATCAGCAATTTCTTGCTCAAAAATACGAATACCATTGGCATCAACAATTGCTTCGCCTGCTTCACGTGCGCCGCCACGTACTGCTGTAAATAATTTTTTTAAAATACTCATAATCTTAACTCCACTAACTAGCTACTAATCGTTTAAATATAAGGTCACGGCTTCTAGTGCATCTATAGCGTTATCAGCTAATGTCACTAGTTCGTGGGTAACATCATCTAGAGATGAATTTACCGACAGTGCACCAAAAATCGCGTATTTATTATCGATCTTAGCAAATGCACTCAGTGGAATTGGCACGTTTAAACGCAGTAGTGTTTCGTTTAACTCGTTGCGTAATTCACTTTTTACTTCATCTTCGTCAAACAAGTAGCTAATACATAGTAATTGCTCTTGTGTTTGAGTAACAAAAATTGGAAGCTCGTCATTTCCATCAACAATGACTTGTAAAACATCTTGCTCACCTGGATTGGCAATCAAGAAAGACTCAAAGTTAGCACCCTCGGTTTCAAAAGACGCTAATTTTATTGAAAGTTCATTTAATTCCATGTCTCTGCCTTTTCGTCGTTTGACATATTATGTCTGAGTTAAGATTCGCACGGCCGACATATTATGTCAACCATGTTTTATTAATTTTTATACAATTCACTTTCTATTTGCCAAGCTGCTCGGTAGTAATCATACAAGCGACCAGAACCTAACCTATTGACTTCAATATCGTTCACTTGTTCAAAATAGTTATTAGGAAATGCAAAACTGGCTAATAAATATTTTTTACTAATCCACCGAGATGGCACTGGCATATCAGTTATATTGCTAATACGGGCACTAGGTGATTGCCCCATTTTAGTCGCAATAGTCCATCCCCATTGACCAAACGAAGGAATGTTTTGCTGATATTGCTCTACATAATCAAAACCTGCGGCTTTCACCGTTTTAGCAATACTTAAAAATGCCTTTTTCGCATGATAAGGCGATGTTGACTGTACCGCCATAGCACCATCAGGCGCTAATAATTGGCGTACATGATTATAAAAGTAATCGCTGTACATCTTATTAAGATCAGGGTGATTAGGGTCTGGCAAATCAATTAAAATAGTATCGAACTGCTTTGACTGATCCAGTAGCTTTTCAACTTCTAAAAATGCATCGCCCACAATAATATTTGCTCGCGGGTCATGCATCGATTCATTATTGAGTGCTACCAACCGCTGTTTAATCTCTTCTGGCGGTGTGAATTTATCGTCTTCATGGCCAAATAAATTCAGTAGCTGGCCATCTAAATCAATTAGTGTGACTTCTTTGACTGGCCACTTTAATACATCACGCATGGCTAATCCGTCACCGCCACCAATAATCAAAACACGGTCATGACGATTAGATGCGAGCATTGCAGGATAAACAAGCATTGAGTGATATATTTGCTCATCTACACTAGAGAACTGCAAACGACCATTTAAATATAGATCAGTAATTGGCTGAGGCTGATTTTTACTTAAACGCTCTGTTAGCACCACATGTTGATACTTAGTCGCCTGAGAGTAAATAACTTTATCTTTGTATAGTACGTTACTTAGGTTATCCATCCAGCTACTACCAAACTGCAAAATAAAAGCGAATAACACCAGCAGTAATATATGGCAAACCAATAGCAACTTAGCAAAGCGTACATAGCTATGATAACGCCATAAAAAGGCAAGTCCGGCAATAATGTTAAATAGCGCTGTCCAAGCGGCGGCTTGCATTATTGGCATTGCGAGCATAATACTCACCCAAATTGCCGCGCCAATACCAGCGCCAATATAGTCAGCCCCATATATAGTGCCGGCGTTATTTTCTAAAAAACGTCCATAAACATGCTGGCGAATGCGCGCAATAAGCGGTATTTCCATACCAATAAATAGCCCTAATATTAAGCCAAATACATAAGGTAAAAAGCGAGACCACTCTTGCAGCTTTTGAAACACGTAACCATTAAGAATAACGTCAGGTGGAATATTAAAAATACTTGAGAATAAATGAGGGAGTGAATAACTCACGGCAATAATGCTGGCAATGGCTAATATACAGCCCATACCTATCAGCGCAATAATGCTTTCTAGCCAAGCAAATGCGGTGAAGGCATCTTTAAACCAACGCGCTAAAAATGCACCCATCCCCATAGCTACAATCATAGTGCCTATCATGGCGTAAATTGCACTCTCAACTGAGCCGAGTACTCGGCCAGCATAATGAGAAAGTAAGTATTCATAAATAAGGCCGCACCCAGCGAGTACGGCCATAACAGTGATCAGTAAAATATCATGCCCAAGTAAATTAAATTTACTTGGGGAAGCTTGAGTTGATGACACGTGATTATGCACCCAGTAGTGTGGCCATAGTGATCCCGACAGCAAATGACACAGCTGCAGAAATAGCGGCAACACCCACATTCTTTTGACGATTCACTTCATCTGAAATATTACAGCCAGCAAGAATGATTTTAATCGTCAGTAAGTGCAGTAAAATGAAAGCAACCAAACAAACAACGGCGCTTAGCGCCCAGTAAAGTAAACTCGCATTAATATTGTCAGCAGCATAAGGAGCAATGCCTGTTGCAGCAGTAATGGCTAATGCACTACCAATTAAAAAGCCTGCATAACGAACACCTACTGCTAAATTACCATCAATAATAGCCTGTTGTAGGCAGTCGCCACTTTTATTGGTGCGCTTAAATAACTGCACGCGATATTGGCTTACTAACAGCAATACCACACTACCAATTACAAACGCAGCAATAACAATAGGAATGCCATGCCAACCTTCAGTAGCAACCCACAATAGGGCTGAGCGGATAACCACGGCAACACTTACTACATGGCCAAAATCAATAATTGACGCAGTAACGTTACCTTTGACTATTTCGTTATGTAAGCTCACTTTACGCAGCGCCACTTTATCTTGAAAAAAGTGACCCAGCTTTATAAGCAAAATTGCTAATGCGCCATAGCCAAGCATTAACAGTGCTTCTTTTTGTAACGTAGCAGCAAAGGCACCACTACTCACGCCCGTTAACACAATCGCAAGTGCTACCAAACCAGCGGCAAAGCTTATTCCAAATGCAAAGTTATCGCGCTCGGTAATTTCATCATTGGCATGTAAATTAGATACCCAACCTTTAATATACTTTAAGCTCACAAACAGTAAGATGATAATTGCAAAGTCCACAGACAGTGCTTGCAAAGACCACATAGTTATTCCATTAAATTCATACATATTATTCTAACTCCAACGTTATTCTTTACTTACCACGACTTACGCCGCGCGAGGTTCTGCTACTGCTATTACGAACCGATCCTGAATTATTGCTATAACTACTCGCTCTTGAGTAACTGCTGCGACTTTTAGGCGGCGTATAACTGCTGCGACTCAAACCTGATGCACCTGTTTTTTTACTCGCATAAGGACTAGTGAACTGCTTGCCTTGGCGTTGGTAAGATTGTCGTGTACGTGTTTCTAATGCACTTTGGGTTTTTATTTGTTTAGGGCTTGAGTAACGAGTACGACCATAGTCATTGTAGTAACTATACTTACGGCGTTTACTCCAACTTCCGTATTCAACTCGGTCAAATACATCACCCAAAATACGGTACATGCCGTACCACTGCCAAAAGCTAATACCACTACTATTCGTTTGCCAATTACCATAGTTAGGGTTACCTACCATTTGGTTACCAACACCTTGGCCTTCAGCTTTTTGGCTTATAGCACCGACTCGTGCCAAAGAACCATTCGACATATCCGCAAGCATATTAATAGGATCGGTTAAGGCATCAGAAAATAACGTTGGCTTGGCGGCTTCACGCAATAAATCAATATTGTATAAAGTGTCTTCGTAAGGAGGAATTAAGTAATTACCCTTAATATCATCAAGGCGTTGGGTTAAGCCACTATAAAGGGCTCCCTGGCGTGTGGCATCAAGGCTAACTACATCAACAACCTTACTGAGTTCAGGTTGCTGTTGTTTAAGGATACGACTGTATTCTTTAAGAATAATCGCATTACGTATACTACCATTATCAAGTGCTTTACCAAGCTGAGTAAGCTCGACATCGGCCTTTTTAATGGACTCTTGAATTGTTTGTTGTAGCTGCTCTTCTTTAGATTGACAACCAATCAGTGCTGTAAACAAACAAAACAGGCTGAGAAGTTTCCAAGCTTTTATATTCGACATTCATGTCACCTGATTTACTAAATTATCCTAGATAGTTTTACACAGGACAGTTATTAAACCAACAATGAAATTGCAACAAGATGATAATTTAGGGACTAGTTTAAAGGTGCAAGGAGAATAACTGAGATCAGTAAAGGGAGAATGCTGATGGTAATACTTCAAAACTTATAACTGAGGGCTTAACACTGACTTGTCTTTAGAGTAACGGTCCTACTTCTTAGCGACAGCGCAGTAGCATGTCGTGGCAGAACGGCGTGGAGAGTCATAATGAAGGCATGAAGGTGGCTTTTGGCTATTATACCAATCCGCAATAATACTCAATCATTTTGCGGGGCTAAACGTGTCGCTATCTGTGTTAAAAAACTCTCATTTAGAACAACTAAATAGCGAATTTTTTGCCTAGCTATCAACCCGTTTTTCCTACCTCAAAATAGACCGCTTAATTAAGCAAATTGGTATTGTTTCTTCCTTTTAACTGGTGCCTTTCACCTCGAACCTGCATTTACACTTTCCTGCAGACGTAAAAAAGCCCGACTATTTCTAGTCGGGCTTTCTTTAATTTGGAGCCTGGTAATGTCCTACTTTCACATAGCAAATGCTACACTATCATCGGCGCTGTTTCGTTTCACTACTGAGTTCGGCATGGGGTCAGGTGGGTCCAAAACGCTATTGTCACCAAGCAAATTTGGTGTAAGGTCGATTTAATCGAGCTTACTAAAATTTGGAATTTCTGATAATAAAAGTCTTCAAGTATCTACTTTAGTCTATTAACTTCTTGCTTAAACTATCACATAAAACGCGTTTGGCGTTGTATGGTTAAGCCTCACGGGTAATTAGTACAAGTTAGCTTAATGGCTCACACCACTTCCACATCTTGCCTATCAACGTTGTAGTCTTCAACGGCCCTTCAGAGACTTTAAAAGTCTAGTGAGAACTCATCTCGAGGCCTGCTTCGCGCTTAGATGCTTTCAGCGCTTATCAGTTCCGAACGTAGCTACCGGGCAATGCCATTGGCATGACAACCCGAACACCAGCGGTTCGTTCACTCCGGTCCTCTCGTACTAGGAGCAACCCCTCTCAATTCTCAAACGCCCACGGCAGATAGGGACCGAACTGTCTCACGACGTTCTAAACCCAGCTCGCGTACCACTTTAAATGGCGAACAGCCATACCCTTGGGACCGACTTCAGCCCCAGGATGTGATGAGCCGACATCGAGGTGCCAAACACCGCCGTCGATATGAACTCTTGGGCGGTATCAGCCTGTTATCCCCGGAGTACCTTTTATCCGTTGAGCGATGGCCCTTCCATTCAGAACCACCGGATCACTATGACCTACTTTCGTACCTGCTCGACGTGTCTGTCTCGCAGTTAAGCTGGCTTCTACCATTACACTAACCGTACGATGTCCGACCGTACTTAGCCAACCTTCGTGCTCCTCCGTTACTCTTTGGGAGGAGACCGCCCCAGTCAAACTACCCACCAGGCACTGTCCGTAACCCCGATTCAGGGGCCAACGTTAGAACATCAAAACTACAAGGGTGGTATTTCAAGGACGACTCCACAAAAACTAGCGTCTCTGCTTCTAAGTCTCCCACCTATCCTACACATGTAGGTTCAATGTTCAGTGCCAAGCTGTAGTAAAGGTTCACGGGGTCTTTCCGTCTAGCCGCGGGTACACAGCATCTTCACTGCGATTTCAATTTCACTGAGTCTCGGGTGGAGACAGCGTGGCCATGGTTACACCATTCGTGCAGGTCGGAACTTACCCGACAAGGAATTTCGCTACCTTAGGACCGTTATAGTTACGGCCGCCGTTTACCGGGGCTTCGATCAAGAGCTTCTCCGAAGATAACCCCATCAATTAACCTTCCGGCACCGGGCAGGTGTCACACCGTATACGTCATCTTGCGATTTTGCACAGTGCTGTGTTTTTAATAAACAGTCCCAGCCACCTGGTCACTGCGGCTCCAATCAGCTTAGGGAGCAAGTCCCATCACCAATCGGAGCGTACCTTCTCCCGAAGTTACGGTACGATTTTGCCTAGTTCCTTCACCCGAGTTCTCTCAAGCGCCTTAGTATTCTCTACCTGACCACCTGTGTCGGTTTGGGGTACGATTCGGTATAATCTGAAGCTTAGAGGCTTTTCCTGGAAGTATGGCATCAGCAACTTCATCACCTTGGTGACTCGTCTCGTGTCTCAGCCTAACAGCAACCCGGATTTACCTAAGTCGCTAGCCTACACACTTTCACATGGACTACCATCGCCATGCTTGCTTAGCCTGCTCCGTCCCCCCCATCCATCGCAATTATACCAAGTACGGAAATATTAATCCGTTTCCCATCGACTACGCCTTTCGGCCTCGCCTTAGGGGTCGACTTACCCTACCCTGATTAACATGGGATAGGAACCCTTGGTCTTCCGGCGTGCGGGTTTTTCACCCGCATTATCGTTACTCATGTCAGCATTCGCACTTCTGATACGTCCAGCATACCTCCCGGTACACCTTCAACCGCTTACAGAACGCTCCCCTACCACTCAAAATAAATTTTGAATCCGCAGCTTCGGTGCATAGTTTAGCCCCGTTACATCTTCCGCGCAGACCGACTCGACCAGTGAGCTATTACGCTTTCTTTAAAGGATGGCTGCTTCTAAGCCAACCTCCTGGCTGTCTGGGCCTTTCCACATCGTTTCCCACTTAACTATGACTTTGGGACCTTAGCTGGCGGTCTGGGTTGTTTCCCTCTTCACGACGGACGTTAGCACCCGCCGTGTGTCTCCCGGATATTACTTTACGGTACGGTATTCGGAGTTTGCAAAGGGTTGGTAAGTCGGGATGACCCCCTAGCCTTAACAGTGCTCTACCCCCGTAAGTATTCGTCCGAGGCTCTACCTAAATAGATTTCGGGGAGAACCAGCTATCTCCCGGTTTGATTAGCCTTTCACTCCTAACCACAGGTCATCCCCTAACTTTTCAACGTTAGTGGGTTCGGTCCTCCAGTTGATGTTACTCAACCTTCAACCTGCCCATGGCTAGATCACCGGGTTTCGGGTCTATACCTTGCAACTATTCGCCCAGTTAAGACTCGGTTTCCCTACGGCTACCCTAATCGGTTAACCTCGCTACAAAATATAAGTCGCTGACCCATTATACAAAAGGTACGCAGTCACCCAACAAGTGGGCTCCTACTGCTTGTACGTACACGGTTTCAGGTTCTATTTCACTCCCCTCACAGGGGTTCTTTTCGCCTTTCCCTCACGGTACTGGTTCACTATCGGTCAGTTGGGAGTATTTAGCCTTAGATGATGGTCCACCTATATTCAGTCAAAGTTTCACGTGCTCCGACCTACTCGATTTCACTTAAAATGCGTTTTCATGTACGGGACTATCACCCTGTATCGTGGCACTTTCCAGAGCCTTCCATTAACACATAATAAGCTTAAGGGCTGTTCCGATTTCGCTCGCCGCTACTATCGGAATCTCGGTTGATTTCTTTTCCTACGGGTACTTAGATGTTTCAGTTCTCCGCGTTCGCCTCGTTAACCTATGTATTCAGTTAACGATACCTGCAAGCAGGTGGGTTTCCCCATTCGGAAATCCTAGTCTCAAGTGCTTTTTACTAGCTTGACTAGGCTTATCGCAAGTTAATACGTCCTTCATCGCCTCCAACTGCCAAGGCATCCACCGTGTACGCTTAGTCACTTAACCATACAACCCAAACGGGTCTTTGTTTTGTGACAGTTTAACTTCGCCAGAAGTTAATATTGAATACTAAAGTAGATACCAATTAATCCGAAGATTAAATTGGCACTGAATGATACTGCTATCATTCTTTTTTACTTTTGAAAACTCTGTACAAATAACAATGTTATTCATACGAATTTTATTATCAGCTTTTCCAAATTTTTAAAGAGCAGAGAATCAAAAACTTCTCAAAATTAAACACACTCTATTCTCAGGTGATTGTGCTACCCGATAAAAGAATATTTATTTTTAAGAAGTAAAGTGGTGGAGCTAAGCAGGATCGAACTGCTGACCTCCTGCGTGCAAGGCAGGCGCTCTCCCAGCTGAGCTATAGCCCCACATATGCTGGTCTTACTGTTTGTATACCGACTTCTTTTTAAGACAAGGCGTAAGTTGAGGCCGTTTAGTTTACTAAACAACGAAGCTTACAACGAAGCATTAAGAAGAAGTGGTGGGTCTGAGTAGATTTGAACTACCGACCTCACCCTTATCAGGGGTGCGCTCTAACCAGCTGAGCTACAGACCCAAACAATAAGTGTTGTTCTCTTTACAATTAACAATCATCTGTGTGGACACTACGAACAAATAAGTTCTAAATCGTATAAGGAGGTGATCCAGCCCCAGGTTCCCCTAGGGCTACCTTGTTACGACTTCACCCCAGTCATGAATCACTCCGTGGTAAACGTCCTCCCGAGGGTTAGACTATCTACTTCTGGAGCAACCCACTCCCATGGTGTGACGGGCGGTGTGTACAAGGCCCGGGAACGTATTCACCGCGTCATTCTGATACGCGATTACTAGCGATTCCGACTTCATGGAGTCGAGTTGCAGACTCCAATCCGGACTACGACGCACTTTAAGTGATTCGCTTACTCTCGCGAGTTCGCAGCACTCTGTATGCGCCATTGTAGCACGTGTGTAGCCCTACACGTAAGGGCCATGATGACTTGACGTCGTCCCCACCTTCCTCCGGTTTATCACCGGCAGTCTCCTTAGAGTTCTCAGCATTACCTGCTAGCAACTAAGGATAGGGGTTGCGCTCGTTGCGGGACTTAACCCCAACATCTCACAACACGAGCTGACGACAGCCATGCAGCACCTGTATCAGAGCTCCCGAAGGCACCAAACTATCTCTAGTAAGTTCTCTGTATGTCAAGTGTAGGTAAGGTTCTTCGCGTTGCATCGAATTAAACCACATGCTCCACCGCTTGTGCGGGCCCCCGTCAATTCATTTGAGTTTTAACCTTGCGGCCGTACTCCCCAGGCGGTCTACTTAATGCGTTAGCTTTGAAAAACAGAACCGAGGTTCCGAGCTTCTAGTAGACATCGTTTACGGCGTGGACTACCAGGGTATCTAATCCTGTTTGCTCCCCACGCTTTCGTACATGAGCGTCAGTGTTGACCCAGGTGGCTGCCTTCGCCATCGGTATTCCTTCAGATCTCTACGCATTTCACCGCTACACCTGAAATTCTACCACCCTCTATCACACTCTAGTTTGCCAGTTCGAAATGCAGTTCCCAGGTTGAGCCCGGGGCTTTCACATCTCGCTTAACAAACCGCCTGCGTACGCTTTACGCCCAGTAATTCCGATTAACGCTCGCACCCTCCGTATTACCGCGGCTGCTGGCACGGAGTTAGCCGGTGCTTCTTCTGTCAGTAACGTCACAGCTAGCAGGTATTAACTACTAACCTTTCCTCCTGACTGAAAGTGCTTTACAACCCGAAGGCCTTCTTCACACACGCGGCATGGCTGCATCAGGCTTGCGCCCATTGTGCAATATTCCCCACTGCTGCCTCCCGTAGGAGTCTGGGCCGTGTCTCAGTCCCAGTGTGGCTGATCATCCTCTCAAACCAGCTAGGGATCGTCGCCTTGGTGAGCCATTACCTCACCAACTAGCTAATCCCACTTGGGCCAATCTAAAGGCGAGAGCCGAAGCCCCCTTTGGTCCGTAGACATTATGCGGTATTAGCAGTCGTTTCCAACTGTTGTCCCCCACCTCAAGGCATGTTCCCAAGCATTACTCACCCGTCCGCCGCTCGTCAGCAAAGTAGCAAGCTACTTTCTGTTACCGCTCGACTTGCATGTGTTAGGCCTGCCGCCAGCGTTCAATCTGAGCCATGATCAAACTCTTCAATTAAAAAGTTTTATGTCTTTCGACAGCTCAATGAATTCTGAATTTATTTAATATCTTTCGATATTGAATTGACTGTGCTGAATAATTACCGAAGTAACTATTCTGTTGGTCACTCAGTTCAATTGAGACTCTAAATTTGTTTGCCTCGTTACTTGCTCAATAAAGAACGAAGTAGCTTGGCTGTTAGAACTCAATCTGTACGAGTGCCCACACAGATGATTGCTTTATATTGTTAAAGAACGTTGCGACATTGTCGCTAGGGATGCGTATAATACATCCTTTATTTTTCGAGTCAACACTTAATTTTAAACTTTCTTGCGATGATTTAAACTTAAGTTTTACTTAACTCTTTGAGTAGCTCATGCCTCGCTATGCGTTGGCGTTCCCCGTCTCAGTGGGGTCGCATTATAGGGAGAACAGATTTTTACGCAAGTACTTTTTTAAAGAAAAACTAAAAAAACACACTGTTCGGTCAGTATCTGAGCTAAAACAGATGAAACAGCTAGTTTTATAATCAAATCAGGCTTTGCTGGTACTTAAATAAGCGCTACTGTTACACTGATACTATTCATATTGTTTAATTTAAAGGTGCATATATGGCAATACGTTCTTATAAAGGAATAACTCCTGCGTTTAATGATTCTGTTTATATAGACGAGTCGTCTGTATTAGTCGGTGATATCACCCTAGGTGATGATAGTAGTGTATGGCCACTAGTTGCTGCCCGTGGTGATGTTAATCATATTCGTATCGGTAAGCGTACTAATATACAAGATGGCAGTGTTTTACATTTATCAAGAGCGACTAAAAGCAATCCTGAGGGTTACCCACTTATTATTGGTGATGATGTTACCGTGGGTCATAAGGTAATGCTGCATGGCTGCGTTCTAGGTAACCGCATACTCGTGGGCATGGGCGCTATTATTATGGATAACGTAATTGTAGAAGACGAGGTGATTATTGGTGGTGGTGCTTTAGTACCTCCTAATAAGCGTTTAGAGTCTGGCTATTTGTATGTAGGTAGCCCAGCGAAACAAGCCCGCCCTTTAACAGATCAAGAGCTGAGCTTTTTAAAAGTGTCTGCCGATAATTACGTGCAGCTTAAAGATGAATACTTAGCTGAAGACGCGAAATAACCACAACTTTTTGCTTAATTAAGTAAACTCACTTCTATTTGCCCTGCCGAGTTATAGCTTTCGTCTTCGATTAGCTGCTCGGCACGCTCTTCATAATCAAATCGATATTGTTCAAAATAACGCGTTGCATGACTCTCATCGGCTAAATTTAAACTACTTACAGCAATCACACACTCAACTAGCATTCCGCTTACTTGTGCAAAAAAAACTAATTGATGAGTTGGCTCTCTAAATTCGAGTCGGTCTATAAACTGTATTGCTTGATTCATTTAAGTACTCCCTGCTTTAATGCAATAACAACGGGAACAATGTCCGGCATTTTATTTCGCCATACATAATAAGCTTGTGCAGCTTGCCCTACTAACATGCCACTGCCATCTAATAGCTTAGCCGCTTTATTGTGTTCGCTCACCCAATTCATAAATAGCGTATTTTGCGTCGCATAAAACATATCGTAAGCCATTTCACATGCGCTTAAGTGCTTTTCGCTTAACGCAGGTAACTCATTATTCATGCTACTTGAGGTTGAGTTAATAACTAAATGATAATCGGCAGAAGGAAGGTCGTCAAAACCATACCCCGAAACATTGCCGTGCCCAGTAAAGAGTTTTGCCAATGTTTCGGCTTTGTGTGCCGTGCGATTAACGATAATGATTTCTTTAGGCTGCTGCTCAAGTAAAGGTAAAATAACACCACGGGCAGCGCCACCTGCACCAATGATCAGCAGGCGTTTACCTGTTATTATTATTTTATTCGCTAGTAAATCGTTCACAAAGCCTATGCCGTCGGTGTTATCACCGAGTAAGGTACCATCATCGCGCTTTTTAAGGGTATTTACTGCGCCTGCAAGTTTAGCAACTGGGGTTAGTTCATCGGCTAAAGCAAAGGCCTGCTCTTTAAAAGGAACAGTGACATTTGCGCCTTTGCCCCCTTGCTCAAAAAAAGTCGCGACTGTTTTTTCAAATCCATCGATAGGTGCTAATATTGCGCGATAGTCGATTTGCTCTCCCAATGACTTAGCAAACTGCTGATGTATGCTGGGAGATTTTGAATGTTTGATTGGATTTCCAAAAACCGCATATTTATCCATTTTAAACAACCTCTTTGCAGTTTTAGTACTGCCTATTAACGATGATAAAACTATGATTAAAAGACTCTTTTCAAGATCAAAGCCGTCTACAACCACTCAAGCGCCTACGCCAGAGAAAACCCCGTATGAAATCATCGGCGGAGAAGCGCCCACGCGTGCAATTGCCAATAGATTCTACGACATAATGGCCAGCGATGAATACGCTAAACCGTTATATGATATGCATCCTCAACCATTAGATAGAATTCGCCAAGTATTTTTTGAGTTTTTATCGGGTTGGCTTGGTGGCCCAGACTTATTTGTAGAAAAACATGGCCATCCAATGCTGCGCAAACGCCATATGCCATTTCCTATTGATCAAGATTTACGTGATCAGTGGATGTATTGCATGAATAAAACCTTAGACATAGAAATTGATAACCCCGTTTTACGCGAAGGTTTACGCCAATCACTGGCACAGCTTGCCAGTCATATGATTAATCAGCATTAATTTACCCCGTTCTTTAATTGGGGATTATTTGCGCTAAGTCAAAACCCGCTTTTCTAAAATAGAGATAATACCCTATTAAATAGTTAGAAAAGCGTGGCGCGTGTGAAATCAATCCAACATAAAATTTATGCTTTGTTAGCGTTAACCGGCATTATTGTACTCATAGCCAGTATTTTTAGTAGTGCGAGCCAACAGCGCACACTCGCACAAGATACGGTGGCAGAAAACATCAAGCTACTTGCCGACAATTACTTCGACTCAATAAACACCATGATGCTAACGGGCACTATGGCTAATCGAGAATTATTGAGCCAAAAGCTTCGTAAACATCCTAATATTGAAGACGCTCATATTATTCGCTCTGACATAGTCAATAAGCTGTATGGACCAGGCAATAAAAACCAAACAGCGAGTAATAATAGTGAACGCGAAGCACTGCAGGGTAAAGAAAGCTTATTTATAGAGCAAAACACTGATAGCCGCAGTATGACCTACCTACGCCCGATGTATGCGAGCTCTGATTATAGAGGTACAAACTGTTTAGGCTGCCATCAAGCACAAGAAGGCGATGTACTGGGTGTGGTAAAAATTAGCTATTCCTTAGCCGATATTGATAGCGAGGTAACTTACAACACCTTAATAACCACCAGCCTACTGTCTACTATTTTTATTATTGCCTTTGTGCTGCTAGGTATAGTGTTTAGAAAAATATTTATAGTGCGCCTTAAAAAGCTCGGCCATGCAATGCACCTAGCCACTACTAATAAAGATTTAACCTTACGCATTGAAGATAACGCCGAAGATGAACTCGGCTGGCTTGCCACTAGTTTTAACCAAATGATTGCTACGTTTAAAGATAACATTGCTCAGGTATCTCACTCTTCAAAAGTGCTTATTCATTCAGCAGAGAAAATTTATACTTCTGCCGATACTACTGAGCGCGCTATTTTAGAACAAAAGAAAAGTACCGACTCGGTAGCCGCAGCAATTAATGAGCTAGAAAGCTCATCCAATGAAGTAAGAAACACCACTCATTTTGCTCAAGAAAAATCTGAGAACAGTAATGAGCTAGCACAGCAAAGCATGCAGGTTGCAGAGCAAACCGAACTCAGTATAAATCAACTAGCTGAAGATGTACGCCAAGCGGCAGATCAAGTGAGACAACTGCAAGAGCAAACGCTTGAAGTGGGTAAAGTGCTTGAGGTGATCAGCAGTATCGCCGAGCAAACAAATTTATTAGCACTTAATGCAGCCATTGAAGCTGCCCGTGCAGGTGAAGCAGGAAGAGGATTTGCCGTTGTTGCTGATGAAGTACGAACTTTAGCAACCCGAACTCATGCCTCTACCGATGAAATACGCCGTACTATAGATAAGTTGCAATCAGAAGCAGCGCAAACAGTTAAAACCATGGGTGAGTCCTGTGCGGAGGCAGACGAAAGAGCGCAACAAGTACAACAAGTTGCACAGGCTTTAAAAGATATTTCTAGCCAAATGAATGAAATAAATGAGCTAAATATACAAATAGCCGATGCAACAGAGCAGCAAAATCTAGCCGCCGAAGAAATAAACAGAAGCGTTGTTGGTATCAGTGATAATGCAGAGCAATCGTTAGTGGATGCGGATGAAAATCAAAAAGTCAGTGAAGAGTTACTCAATTTAGCTCGCTCGTTAGATGAGCAGGTACGAAGCTTTAAACTAAAACAATAATTTTAAAAGCCAGTCAATAAGTAGTTTATTGACTGGCATATCATTCTTAGCCCAGAGCTAACCAATCACGTGGCTTTAAGAAGTCTTTATATAGCAATGCCTCTGCACTATCTTCGGCTGGGGTAAAGTTATATTCCCAACGGGCTAAAGGTGGCATCGACATTAAAATAGATTCAGTTCGGCCACCGCTTTGTAAGCCAAATAATGTGCCGCGGTCCCAGACTAAATTAAACTCAACATAACGACCACGGCGATATAATTGAAAGTCGCGTTGTTGTTCGGTGTACTTATCGTTTTTGCGACGCTCAATAATAGGAACGTAAGCATCTAAAAAGCCATTACCCACCGATTGCATAAATGCAAAGCTTTGCTCAAAACCTAACTCATTCAAATCGTCAAAAAATAAGCCGCCTACGCCGCGGGTTTCATCACGATGTTTTAAATAAAAGTATTCGTCACACCATTTTTTATATTTTGGATATACATCATCACCAAACGGCTGACACACATCGTGCGCAACTTGGTGCCAATGCACTACATCTTCAAGTACAGGGTAAAACGGGGTTAAATCAAAACCACCACCAAACCACCAAATCGGTTCTTCACCTTCTTTCTCGGCAATAAAAAAGCGCACATTGGCATGGCTTGTTGGTATATGTGGGTTTTTAGGGTGGATCACTAACGATACACCACACGCATGAAAACTGCGCCCGGCAAGCTCAGGTCTATGTGCAGTGGCAGAGCCCGGCATAGAGGCACCAAATACATGAGAGTAATTAACTCCCCCTTGCTCTATCACATTACCATTGGTGATAACGCGAGTACGACCACCGCCGCCCTCTTCTCGCTGCCAGCTGTCTTCAACAAACTGTGCTTTCCCGTCTGCTGCTTCTAAGCCTTGGCAAATGGTATCTTGCAAAGCCATAAAGTACGCTTTTACTTGTTTTAATAATTCGCTTTGCATCGTTAACCTCTGAATACATTGCCTGTCATGGCATCTTTAATGGTACTTGGTTGCGTATTACCACCTAATGGTTCATCAACATAAAAACTAACCTGCTCGCCAAACTGCTGCTGAGCTTCAACAATACTTGTTACCGTTGCTTGGCCGGTTAAATTTGCACTTGTTGATACCAGTGGTTTACCAAACTGTTGGCATAAACGTTTAACTGTAGGGTGGTTAGTTACTCTTACTGCAATAGTATCAAACTGCCCTGTTAACCACTTTGGGGTAGACTTAGCTGCAGGCATCACCCAAGTGAGTGCGCCTGGCCAACTTGAAAAAATATCGGCACGTTTATCCATAGGCAGCTTAGCGTCATCGACGTATTTTAATAATTGCCCGTAATTGTCAGCAATTAAAATAAGCCCTTTTTCAACGGAGCGTTGTTTAATATCAAGTAAACGTTCCACCGCCTGTTGATTGTCAGGATCGCAACCAAGGCCATAAACAGCTTCGGTTGGGTATAAAATAACATCGCCTTGTTCTAAGCTAGTTATTGCAGCAGATAAAGAAGAAAGGTCAGACAAAATTGTCTCCAGAGATATTTACGTTATTCAGTGGCAGCAAACTTATGCATACAGCTTTTTTGTGGGCATTGTAACACAACACCACTCGCGGTTTTTTTCTCAGTAACAACTGGCCAGTCACATACAGGACACGCTTGAGCTACAGGTTTATGATTAAGCGTATATTTACAGCTTGGGTAACAGTCGCAAGAATAAAACACTTTCCCAAATTTATTGCTGCGTGAAACCAAGTGGCCTTTTTTACATTTAGGGCAACTAATCACAGGCTCTTCACTTGGCGTATTGTTATGCTCACTGGCAATATAATGACATTCAGGGTAACCGGTACAGCCAATAAACATACCGTAGCGGCCATTTTTCACCACCAGCGGCTTGCTACACTCTGGACACTCGCTGTCCTCAAGTACTTTGATTTCATTGCTATCATGATGTGCAAGCGGGCGAATAAAATCGCACTTAGGGTAACTAGCGCAGCCTAAAAAAGGCCCAGATTTACTATTACGAATGACGAGTTCTGAACCACATTGCGGGCATATCTCATATTCTTTTTCTAAGGCGTGTTTATTAGCCGAGAAAAGTGAATGATCGATTTTACTCATGTAAATCCTAGTGGTTGGTGAATTTTCGCCTAATATACCCAAAACCCTTAAAGATACAAGCTATGGCAGTCGGTTTGTTAACGCTGAAAATAATAAAACACGCAATAATGATTAATGTAACACTTCACTGGGCTCATCAAAAATAAGATCTTCCATTTGCTCATACGCCTGCTGAGAATCAGGTGCGTTAAATAACACCATAAGAATTAACCATTTTAAATCTTCCAAAGTAATAGCTGAATTATCAAGCGCCGCTAAACGGTCCATCACCATTTCACGAGTGGTGCTATTAATAACGCCCGTTTGTTCAACAAACATTAAAAAGCCGCGACACTCGGTGTCGAGAACTTGGCACTCACTGTCGGTAAAAATACGCACTGCATGTTGTGGAGTGGCTAATAAATAAGGCGATTCATTGCTGTATTGTAATGCGGCAAGTTGATCTAACCAGTCAATGGCTTTGTTAATTTCGGGTTTGTTAAACCCAGCGCGAAGTAACTCATCGGTAAGTGTGCTTTGCTCAACAAATACATCACTTTCGCTGTGAACATAGTTTTCAAATAAATACATGAGAATATCAAACATATTATCCTCCAGCGCTTAATTTAATATAGCCGTCTAATACACGTTCAATTTGATCGTCTAACTCTAAATCAAGCAATCGCGCTTGTACTTTATCAATTGGCCACTGTACTCGACGCATAATATCGTCCACACTGGTCACCTCAAAACCAATACTGTTAAGCACCTCGCAATCTGAGGTTACAGCATCAGTTAACTCTTTATAGTTTAGATCAGAAGGGTATGAAAAGTTCATCTCATCAAGAATATCGGCGACGTTTTCTACCAGCTTAGCACCTTGCTTAATTAAAAAATGGCTTGCTTGTGCCAGCGGGTTTTTAATTGAGCCTGGCACCGCAAAAACGTCTTTATTTTGTTCAAGCGCATAACGTACGGTGATCAGTGAGCCACTTTTAATTTCGGCTTCAACAATTAAAACGCCTAAAGAGAGTCCTGAAATAATACGATTACGCCGTGGAAAGTTATGCGCGTTGGCCGCAGTGCCCGGTAAAAACTCACTTACCAATAAACCCTGTGTTAATACTTGCTCTGTAAGTAACTTATGGCGTTTAGGGTAATAAACATCAACACCAGTCCCCAGTACGGCAATGGTTTTACCATTTCCTGCCAGCGCTCCTTTATGGGCAGCACCATCAATGCCACGCGCCATACCAGAGGTTACTGTTATGCCAGCAAGCGTTAGCTGATGTGCAAATTCTGCAGCAATTTCAAGTCCTGTAGTGGTTGCATTTCGACTGCCAACAATCGCAATTTGTGGAGAAGACAGTAAGCTGATATCGCCTTTACAAAAAAGTAATAATGGTGCACTGGCTATTTGTTTTAGGTGTTCTGGGTAGGTGGTATCAAAAATACTAATAACAGTAATATGTTGCTGGCTAATAAGCTGTTCATAATGCGCAACTTGCTGCCAATTTGTATTAAGTAAATTGCTTGCTTGACTCGCTGTTAAGCCCAACATAACCAGCTGGGAATGCGATAAGGAAAACAGCGACTCTAAACTGTGCTGCTTAGAGAGGGCTAATAGCGTTTTTATTCCAAGCCCTTTGCATAAGTAAAAGGCAAGCCAATGGCTTAGCTTGCCAAACGATTGCTCCATGTTCCCTCCTAGAACACCGACTCGCTACTTAATGAATTACTGCCAAATCTCCAATGCGAATTGGGTGCTGATTTTTAGTGATCAGCGCATAACTAACTTTGTCATACACTTTAAAGATAATCATTTCACCAACTTTCTCTGCTGGCATTTTCCAAGTAACGCTATCTTCATCGGTTTCTGAGCCAAATAATTCGCTAGTAGCCGATACCAATTTTTCTAAACGACTTGAATCTTCGGTATAACGCGGGCCTCTGGCACTATCAATCACCTTAGGTGACTGACGTTCAATATCCAGTACATGACCTACTTTAACTTGTTGCTCTGAACCTAAGTTTAGCACCACTACATCCATCGTGCTAAATTCTCTCACCTCGCGCGGAGAGGCAATCACTTGACCCTGCATTGGCTGTTCAGGACGATGCATCTCAAAATATACTGGCAGCATCTGCCCTTCCATTGCAGGTAATAAAAAGTCACCCTGTTTGATCTCACGTTTTACTGATTCAACTCTTACTGAGGCAGGTTCGCCATTGGCCGCATCACCTGTTCTAAATGCACGAGCCATACCCACATAAGATGCTCTACTCGCTAACTCTTCACCGGTATTAGGGTCAGTATAAGGCGCACCTTTATGATAAATAGCATATGCCTGATGACGTTTTAAGTTACCTTTTACATATAAAATATGGTCAATAGTTTGGGTTTTGGTATTTTCGTTGGCGCCCAAAATATAGGGCTTTTCTTTTATCGAATCGCTGTTAATAGCTTGCTCAAACGACAAATACGGTTTAATCAACGCAAGAGGTAAAGTTGTTATCGCATCTTTCCCTTTTGGCGTAATACGTCCCATAGGTGATAGCTTTCGATACGCTTTATTAATCACTAAACGCGGATTACCGTCTGTATCGTAAATTAATGCTAACGCATCTCCCGGATAAATAAGGTGAGGGTTGTCTATTTGTGGATTCATTTGCCATAGTTCAGGCCATAACCAAGGTTCGTTTAGATATATAGCTGAGATATCCCAAAGCGTGTCACCTTTTTTCACAACATACTGTTTAGGCGCATCTTTTTTTATAGTTAGTACATCTGCCAGCACAGGAAAAGTTGCACCTAATGCAAGTATAATTGCAATTAATGGAGATTTCATTGAGCTTCCTCATAGTGTTTTTTCATTATTATTAACCAAAACCTGTTAAAGGGGAACGTGAATGGCTAAAATAAGAACATACAATACCCTAAATTTAAGCATAAGTGTAAAAGGTAACTATGGCTAGGTTAGAAGTTTTAAGATTTCCAGATGAACGTTTACGTACAATCGCAAAAGAAGTAACTGTTGTTGACGATCAAGTGCGTGAAATTGTCAAAGGTATGCTAGAAACTATGTACGATGAAAATGGTATTGGGCTTGCTGCTACACAGGTTGATATTCACCAGCGTATTGTGGTGATCGACGTATCAGAAGAGCGCAATGAACCACTCGTGCTTATCAATCCGCAAATTATCAAAAAAGATGGCTCAACCGTGAGCGAAGAAGGCTGTTTATCAGTTCCTCATTCGTATGCAAAAGTTGACCGTGCAGAAACCGTTACCGTAGCTGCACTGAACGAAGAAGGTAAAGAATTTATTCTTGATGCTGACGAATTATTAGCGATTTGTATTCAGCATGAACTTGATCACCTTCAAGGTAAATTATTTATTGATTATTTATCTCCATTAAAGCGCCAACGCATTCGTAAAAAGCTTGAAAAAGAAGCGAAGTTTGCAGCGCAGTAATAAGCACCTTAGTAAATAATTAGGAAACTCAGTGACACAACCATTACGCATTATATTTGCCGGTACGCCGGACTTTGCTGCACGCCATCTGCAAGCACTCATAAATAGTGAACACCAAATAGTGGGCGTTTACAGTCAACCAGATCGTCCAGCGGGTCGCGGAAAAAAACTAAAAGCCAGTGAAGTAAAAGCGCTTGCATTAGAACATGACCTACCCGTTTTTCAACCGCAATCACTCAAAACAGACGACGCACTTGAAGAGCTAAGCAGCCTCAATGCCGATATCATGATTGTCGTTGCCTACGGTTTAATTTTACCTAAAGCCATTTTAGATGCCCCACGTTTAGGGTGTTTAAATGTACATGGTTCTATTTTACCGCGCTGGCGTGGCGCCGCACCTATTCAACGCGCTATTTGGGCAGGGGATCAGCAAACCGGTGTAACCATAATGCAAATGGATGAAGGGCTAGATACCGGCGATATGCTGCATATTAGCCGCTGCCCTATTGATAGTACTGAAACCAGTGCAAGCTTATACACTAAGCTTGCTGAACTGGGACCTGATGCATTAATCGACACCATAAATCGTTTAGCCAACGGGGACATAACGCCTGAGCCACAAAACGATGCTGATGCCAATTACGCTAAAAAGCTCTCAAAAGACGAAGCCAACATTGATTGGTCTATGGATGCCGAGCAAATCGAGCGTAACATTCGTGCATTTAACCCATGGCCAGTATGCTTTACCCAAATGCGTGGTAATACGGTAAAAATATACCAAGCAAATGTAGTTGAACAATCAGGCGCAGCTGGCACTGTATTAGCAAGTGATAAAAACGGTATCGTTGTGGCTTGTGGTAAACACGCTTTATCTATTGGCGAATTACAACCACAAGGCAAAAAGCCAATGGCAATTAATGATTTTTTAAACGGTCGTAGCGACTGGGTCACACCCGGCACCGTATTAGGCGAAAATAATGAGTAATGTAAGCAATGTCAGAGCGCTAGCCGCTGAAACTTTATATAACGTGGTTGATAAAGGCGCATCGCTTAATCAAGAACTCCCTTTCGCTAGCCAAGGCCTATCTCCTAAAGATAAAGCCTTACTGCAGCAAATTTGCTATGGAGTATTACGTTACTTACCTAGCCTAGAAAATTATTGTCAGCATTTAGTAGAACAACCGCTTAAAGGCAAACGCCGTATTTTCCAGTTTTTGTTGTATGTAGGCATTTACCAACTACAACACATGCGTGTACCGCCGCATGCAGCAATTAGCGAAACCGTTAATGCGTTACAACAATTACGCGCTCTTGGCTTAAAAGGGCTTATTAACGCCATTTTACGAAGCTTTCAGCGCCAACAAGCTGAGCTTGAAGAAAAAGCCAAACAAATTCCGGTGTGTTTATACAACCATCCAAACTGGTTTATAAAGCAAGTAAAAGAAGCCTACCCAGATAGCTGGGAAGACATTCTAGAAGCTAATCAGCAACAAGCGCCAATGTGGCTTCGAGTGAATCAATCGCAGTTTAGCACCCAAGAATATAGCGAAATGCTAACCGCTAACGATATTGAACATACTCTAAATCCTGATTTTATTGATGGCATTAAACTAAGCAAACCACGCGATGTGTTTTCACTTCCTGAGTTTGATACCGGTGCCTGTTCAGTACAAGATGCGGCAGCGCAGCTTGCTGCACGCTATCTAGACCCACAAAATGGTGATTCAATACTCGATGCCTGCGCAGCGCCTGGTGGTAAAACCTGCCATATTTTAGAGCTTGCCGACGCAGATGTGCTTGCGCTTGATAGCGATGCCACACGCCTAGAACGTGTTAAACAAAACCTAGAACGCATAGGTTTGGGCGCCGACTTACAATGTGGTGATGCATCGCAACCTCACACTTGGTGGGATGAAGAACAGTTTGATCGTATTTTGTTAGATGTACCCTGCTCTGCAACTGGCGTAATTCGTCGTCACCCAGATATTAAATGGTTACGTCGCGCATCCGACATTAACGATTTATCGACCCTCCAAGGCGATATACTCGACAGCATTTGGCCATTGTTAAAGCCAGGCGGTACATTGGTGTATGCAACTTGTTCGGTGCTTCCACAAGAAAACCAACAACAAGTTGCTAAGTTTTTAGCTAATAATGAAGACGCAGAGCATATTCCTTTGCACAGCGAAGACACTAAAACCACACCAGGCTTGCAGTTATTACCAGGCGAAAGTGACGGTTTTTACTACGCTAAATTAGTTAAAAAAGCCTAGGCAACACATTTAGCTACTTCAATTTAGAGGTAGCTAATACTTTGATGTAATTAGTATTAATAATACGGGTACATAATGAAAATAATCATACTCGGTGCTGGGCAAGTTGGCGGCACACTCGCAGAAAACCTAGTGGGTGAACAAAACGAAATAACCGTAGTTGATATCGACGGTAACCGCTTGCGCGAGCTGCAAGATAAATACGATTTACAAGGTGTTGCAGGCCACGGCGCCCACCCTGACGTGTTAAGTCGCGCAGGGGCTGAAGATGCCGATATGATTATTGCGGTGACCAGCTCAGATGAAGTTAACATGGTGGCATGCCAAGTTGCCTACAGTATTTTTAATACACCGACCAAAATAGCCCGTATTCGCTCTGAGCAGTATTTAAAATACCGCGAAAAACTCTTTCATAATGATGACTTACCTGTCGATCATTACATAGCCCCAGAAGCACTCGTTACTAAGTATATTCGCCGCCTAATAGACTACCCTGGCGCATTACAAGTACTGCAATTTGCCGATGGCATGCTCTCTTTAGTGGCTGTAAAAGCCTACTATGGCGGCTTATTGGTAGGCTATGCCCTATCTACACTTAAGCAGCATATTCCTAATGTTGAAACTCGGGTAGCCGCTATTTACCGCCAAGGTAAAGCGATAAAACCGTTAGGCACCACCGTAATAGAAGCCGACGATGAAGTATTTTTTATTGCCGCAACCAAACACATTCGTGCGGTAATGAACGAGCTACAAAAGCTGGAACGCTCGTATAAAAAAATCATGATTGCCGGTGGCGGTAATATTGGTGCAGGCCTAGCCCGTTCACTGGAAAGAAACCACAGCGTTAAGTTACTAGAGCGAAGTAAAGAGCGTGCCGAACAGCTTTCTGAAATGCTCGACAACACCGTGGTATTTTGTGGTGATGCATCCGATCAGGAGCTGCTCTCTGAAGAACACATTGAACAGGTTGATGTGTTTATTGCCGTTACCAACGACGATGAAGTAAATATAATGTCGGCTATGCTCGCAAAACGCATGGGGGCACAAAAAACCATGGTGCTTATTCAACGAGGTGCTTACGTTGATTTAGTACAGGGCGGCGAAATTGATATTGCGATTTCACCACAACAAGCGACTATTTCTGCGTTGCTGACTCACGTGCGCCGTGGCGACATTGTAAACGTGTACTCGTTGCGTAAAGGGGCTGCAGAAGCCATAGAAGCCGTTGCCCATGGTGATGAAAATACCTCTAAAGTGGTAGGTCGCGCAATTGCCGATATTAAATTGCCTGCAGGTACCACAATAGGTGCAATTGTGCGAAATGACGATGTACTGATTGCTCATGACGATACAATTATTTTGTCAGGCGATCATGTAATCATGTTCTTAATTGATAAAAAGCACATTAACGTGGTTGAAAAGTTATTCCAAGTTAGCGCTATTTTTCTATAATTAAACTGCTTGAGTTAAGTAATCAACAAACACAAAAAAGCCGCTGACTATTAAGCGGCTTTAGTGGAGTATGATGAGTTAATACTTATTGTACTCTTGCAAACTCTTCTTTAGAAAGTTCACCATTTCCGTCGGTATCTAAATCATCAAAAATGTTCATTAGTTGTTTATTAGCGGCGGCTTCCTGCTGGCTAATTACACCATCGCCATTACTATCAAAAGAGGCAAAATCTACCGCTGCATAAGCTGCTGATGATGACGCTAATACTAAAATCGCAAGTGTTGTGTTTAATGCTTTCATAATAAGTCTCCTATAAGAGGGAAATCCTTCTCTGAGATCCCTGTGCAATGAAAAAAGTCAAAAATTAAAAGTTTGCAAACTCAGCTTTAGAAAGCTCACCATTACCGTCGGTATCAAGCTCAGTAAATGCGGCCGTTAAATCAGCGTTTACAGCGGCTTCGCTTTGACTAATAGCACCGTTACCATCAGTATCAAGCATGTCAAAGTCGCTTGCTGCAAAAGCAGCTGATGAAGAAGCAAGAGCGATAAGTGCGAATGTTTTATGTAATGTTTTCATAATTTAATCCTTCAAAATGTAATGCAATGGTCTATCAAAAAATTGTGTCTGGCTATCACGGTCCTTGTTATTCTCTTTCATAGGCTTCCTTGCCTATTTAGGTTGTCTTTGGCAACTCAGAATATACTTAGCCTTGTCTTATGCTTTCGAAAATTCTTCTTTTGATAGCTCACCGTTTTGGTCAGTATCAAGCTCTGAGAACATGCTCATTAATTTTGCATCAACCGATGCTTCGCTTTGGCTAATAGCGCCGTTACCGTCGGTATCTAGTGTGTCAAAGTCGCTCGCTGCAAAGGCAGCTGATGAAGAAGCAAGAGCGATAAGTGCAAATGTTTTGTGTAATGTTTTCATAATGAGTATTCCTTAAAATCGTTTAAATAATCGGGGAGCTTTTAACTCCCAAAACTTTAATAGCTTAGGGTTATGCTTTAGAGAACTCTTGTTTTGATAACTCACCGTTTTGGTCAGTATCAAGCTCTGAAAACATGCTCATTAATTTTGCATCAACCGATGCTTCGCTTTGACTGATTGCGCCGTTGCCGTCAACGTCTAGCGTGTCAAAGTCGCTTGCTGCAAAAGCGGCTGATGATGAAGCTAATGCGATAAGTGCTAAAGTTTTATTAATGCTTTTCATAATCTATCTTCCTTCAAAGTTTATGTTTTATGCGATTAAGTGTTTTACTTTAAATCACGTTTCGTTCAATACAGCCTGACTATTACAACTTCGATGCCAAAAATATAAAAACCATAATTTTCAATAAATTAACCAGCAACTAGCTGAAAATGGCGCTATTTAACTCGTTATTTTGTTGCTTTTTAGCAACAGTAGATAAGGCAATAAAATTAAAACAATAAAAATCAAAGAGTTGACTTTAAGGAAAACCCCACACAGTCGATGAGCAATCGCTAAAAAAGAGGATTAAATAAACAAAAAGGAAGGTGAGTTGAGTTTAATTTTGTTATAAACAAAAAAATTAGAATAAAAAAACATGTTTAACTAATTGTTTTTAATGAATTTATAAAATAAATTTGAAATGGCTTTTAAAAATAACAACAAAACATGGCTATTTGTTGCAAAAGAGCGAAAATGTTAGAGCTTGTTGATATTTTAGAATTGTAAAATGTTCAGCGTCGAAAGATAACAGGTCTTATACAATTTCAACTTCAAGTGCATTAGGGTCAATGAAGTGATCCCCCATCAGGGCTTTCATTTGCTCTTCACTGGCAAATAATCGAATTCCGCAATATATGCCCTTAGCATGTTTTTTCACACTGCATATTTGCCCTTCGTGCTTTGTATCTTCATCAAACACTACGATGCAACGCATATCTTTAATGTCGTCGATTTCTTGGGTTGTTTTAATATCAAACATAACACCCGTTAACGAAATATCTTTTATAACGCCTTCAAAGGAAGGGCGATCATCCGATAATTTTAACTTGGCTGGAAACAGCGTCGGTATACGCGCTTGCGAGCGCAGTTCAAATAGCTGTACTTGTGAAGGATAGTCGATAAACAATAACTTCGCCGGGTGAGATGCTACAGACATAAGCTGCTGACGAAACGCTAAAACATGCCCACCACTGCCCTCTATAAGCGCTCTTACCACCACCATCACACCATCGCGTAAATAATCACTTGCCATGGGGAGCCGTTTTGCATTGGGGTAATTTAAAATAATAAACTTATTTTCTAATAAGCCTATAAACTCTGTTTTTACGCGTCGGCTACTCGTGGGGGTGAGGATTTCTAAATCAACTATGCCACCCGTGACGATTTGGTTTAACTTTTCCAAATTGGTTTTTCGCATATTTCCTTCCTGATATTTATAACGTTATCCACGCCAAAATGTTGGGGTAAATAGCACAAGTAAGGTAAATATCTCTAAACGACCAAATACCATTGCCACGGTTAATATCCATTTTGCAGTATCGGTAATAGCGCCATAATGAGAAGCAACATCACCTAAACCAGGCCCAAGGTTATTTAAACACGCTGCCGTTGCTGAGAATGCCGTTATATTGTCTAACCCGGTGCCCATTAACGCTAACATAATAATAATAAAGACTAGTGCATAAGCCGAGAAAAAACCCCATACCGCTTCAACTACTTTATCTGGTAGCGCCTTTCGTCCTAACTTTATAGAGTATATAGCTCGAGGATGCACTAAGCGGTTTAGCTCTCGCACCCCTTGTAGATAAAGTAAAAACACGCGCACTACTTTCATACCGCCACCAGTTGAACCAGCACAGCCACCAATAAAACTAGAGAATATTAATAAAATAGGTAAAAACAAAGGCCAAGCAGAAAAGTTATCTGTGGCAAATCCTGCGGTGCTGCTTATAGATACAGCTTGAAACAATGCCTGATCGAGGGTTTCATCGCCATTGGCATAAACATCGTGAGATGAAAGTACCGTGAAACAAATCACCACCAGCGCGAGCTGAATACATAGAAACACTTTGAATTCAGGGTCACGAATGTAGACACTAATATTACGACTCGCTACAGCAGCATAATGCAGAGAAAAGTTAATGGCTGCGATAATTAAAAAGAACACACAAATAAAGTTAATTACTGGGCTATCAAAATGCCCCATTGAAGCGTCATAAGTAGAAAAACCACCAATAGCCACCGTAGAAAAAGCATGGCAAATTGCATCAAACCAATTCATGCCAGCGCTCCAATACGCCAAAGTACATGCAAGGGTAATAGACACATAAATATACCAAAGGTGTTTAGCGGTGTCGGCTATACGCGGGGTCATTTTGGAATCTTTAACGGGGCCTGGAATCTCAGCCCGATACAACTGCATACCACCTACGCCAAGCATTGGCAGGATTGCTACCGCTAATACAATGATCCCCATACCACCAAACCACTGTAATTGTTGGCGATAAAACAAGACCGATTTAGGCAGATACTCTATACCGGTCAGCACGGTAGCCCCTGTTGTGGTTAAGCCAGAAAAAGCTTCAAACACGGCATCGGCTAAAGAGAGGTTGGGTTCTTGTAAAAATACCAGCGGTAAGGAGGCAAACGCGCCTAGTACTAGCCAAAACAAAACCACGATTAAAAAGCCTTCGCGGGCTTTTAAATCGCCATGCTCATGCCTATTTGGGTAATAAGCCATTAAGCCAATAACAACACTGAATATAAAGGCTAAAACAAACGGCACCCCTCCACCATCTTTATAAATTAAAGACACTAGCGCTGGTGGCACCATAGTAATACTGAATAGCGCAACCAATTGGCCAAGAATTTTTATGATGGTACGAAATTGCATTGAGCGTATCGCTTTTTTATTAGTAAATTAAAATAACTACTGTATGACTCGAAATTTAATGTTTAATCATTAAATGGGATGAATGTAAGACTATTACTCTTTGATTGTTAACTCAACTGCGCCGTGGCTTAAATCAAAAATATCTTTGATGGCTTGCTGCGCTTGGCGACTATCAATGGTAATAGTCCACTCAATATTTGCAGTAAACTGTTTTTCAATATTAAGTACCTGAAAGTTCGTTTTTAAATGTTGCTCTATCGCCCCTTGCATACTGTATTCACTAAAGCCCACCAGCTCAGCGCTCGGCACTTTCACCACGGTTTGTAGTTTTGCTAAGGCATTATTGAGTGAACCACCATAAGCACGCACCAGCCCACCCGTACCGAGCTTTATACCTCCAAAGTAACGTGTTACCACAGCGGTCACTTCACCTAAGCCTGAGCCCACTAGCACATTGAGCATGGGTTTACCGGCGGTGCCATTGGGCTCCCCGTCATCAGAAAAACCATAAACATGGCTGCCCCCTGGGTTACCTGCAACATGTGCCCAACAATTGTGACGTGCATCACTATATTTTTCTTCAATATTTTTAATAAAGGCTTTCGCAGCATTTAGATCGGGCGTGTGACCTATATGAACGATAAAGGTACTTTTTTTAATTTCTTCTTGATGAAATACAGCTTCGGCTGGGTATTTATATTCAGACATAGCACTTACTTAGGCTTTAATTAAAAAAATGGGGCCAAAAGGCCCCTTTGTATCCGTTTATTTTAGCGCGTATTGGCTAACTCGTCTTTATAAGGATTTAGTCGAGTAATAAATTACGCGTCATATTTTCTAGGCTATCTTCGTGAACAATAATATTGTCCTCGATACGAATACCGCCAAAAGGTTTAAACGCCTCGACCTTTTCCCAGTTAATAAACTGCTTATTGTCTGTTTGTGCTAAATCACCTAATAAAGAGTCAATAAAGTACAAACCTGGCTCAATAGTAAATACTTGGTTTTTCTCAATTAAGCGAGTACAGCGCAAGAATGGATGACCCTCTGGTGGCGCTTGATGTGCCCCTGTTTCATCACGCATAAAACCACCCACATCGTGAACCTGTGCACCTAAATGATGCCCTAAGCCATGCGGGAAGAAAGTTGAGGTAATTTGACGCTCAACAATTTCGGCTGCAGGTAGTTTAACAATATCAAAATCACTTAATAGCTGAGCAATACGGTTATGACAATCAATATGCAGATCGCCATACAGTAAACCTGGCTTTAAGCTTTTTCCTAACTCAATTTGATGCGCTGTCATAGCGTTAACTAAGTCAGCAAACTCACCCTGCTTTTTAAAGTCGTAGGTACGGGTAATATCCGCAGCGTAACCATTAAAATTAGCGCCCGCATCAATTAAAAATGAATTATGCGTTTGTGGTGCTTTTGGCTCAAAATGGGTGTAGTGCAAAATAGCGCAGTTTTCGTTAAGTGCCACAATATTGCCATATGGCATTTCGTTTTCACTTTGGCGCGTTGCCATTAAGTAAGCTTGCTGAATATCAAACTCGCTACCACCATTAAAAAACGCATCACGCGCTGCTTTATGGCCATCAACCGCAATACGATTCGCATTACGTAAACATTCAAGTTCATATTGCGTTTTATAAGCACGGTGGTAATGAATATAGTTAAGTACTGGCTCAGGGTTCATAATACTAAAGCCAAGTGCTTGTGCTACTTCGAGGTATTCACCAATGTAGGCAAATTTAGCTTTATCGTAAGGTAGTAGCTTTTCAACCTGATCGGGTTGTAATAACAATTCAATATCGAAGTATTCTGCCCAAAAATCTCTTGGCTCATCAGGTACTTTATGCCAAAAATCAATTGGGCGATAAAAAATAAGTTTTGGCTTATCGCTACCATTTACCACAATCCAGCAATGTGGATTATCAATAACCGGTAGCCACGCTTTAAAATGAGGGTTAACTTTAAACGGGTAATACATATCATCTAAAAATTGGCGCTTAGCTTGGCCTGAATGAATGACTAATCCTTCTAACCCTTCTTGCTCACAAATAGTACGTGTACGCTGCTGCAATGTTGCAATATGTTCGGCGTATAAAACGGCTAATTTTTCCATAATAAACCCATCTGTTAAATTTAACTTGCTTTGAGTCTACCACTTATACACAAAGCGCTCAAAAAAGAGGGATACTTACTGTGTAAATATCCCTCTGTGGTTGTAGATTTATTTTTACTATCCGCCCATCGTCATTTCTAATATGGGGGCTAGAAGGTTTCCCTCCCGACCAAGGCGAGTATGATAAACCTGCCGATAAGCAAATACATTTTTTACATAATCTCGGGTTTCTCTGTAAGGAATAAGTTCAACCCATAGCTCAGCCGGCATTGCTTCTTCTGGTAACCAACGCTTAATACGATGATACCCAGCGTTATAAGATGCTGTAGCTAACACCTCATTGCCGTGGTTTTTCTTTTTTAAATACTGTAAATAACGAGTCCCAAGACGAATGTTGGTTTTTGGTTGATACAAACGACGATTAGAAACCGTGCCTTTATTAATATACTTTGCCGTACTCGGTAATAGCTGCATTAACCCGCGTGCATTTGCATGGGAGCGCGCATCAGGTGCAAATGAGCTTTCGCGACGTGCTATAGCAATACTCCAAGTTAGGTCAATTTTGCTTCGCTTGCTGTAACGCTCAAACATTTCTTGAAATGCAAAAGGGAAACGCAAATCCACATAATCCCATGCTTTTATTTTTGCTAGGGTGAATATAGTACTATCAAACCAATCCAGCTCGGCTGCAAGTACCGACGCAGCTAATTTTTCATCATCAGCTGAGGTATCAGTTAAATAATTCCACTCGCGTCGAGCAGCAGTAAAGCGCTCTAACTCATACAAAGCTTTGGCACGCTTAAAGCCCGGTGCATTACTCACTCTTGTTACTAAAGCTTGATTTACATTAACGGGCAACTCATTTAAATCAACCGGTATGCCCAAACGTGCAGCGGCTAAAAAGCCGTAATAATCACGATTAGCGGCCACTTTAGTCCAAATTGCCTTGGCTTTTTCATGATCTGCGCGTTTGTCATAACTATAAGCAAGCCAATACTGTTGCCCTAAGCTAAGATTTTCTTTACCTGTAAAAAATGCCGCAATTCCCTCCCAATCTTGGGTTTTGAGTAGATTAGCTAACTGCCATTGCATTAATTTACGATCTTGGCGCTCTTTGGGTACTTTATTTAAATAGAAGCTCGCTTGGCTATGGCCGCTCGACGCCAATGAAAGCGCAAAGGTATAATATACATCCGCTTTTTCATCATCAGTGTAATCAAATAACCCCTCAATTTTTTGCCATGCCTTTAATGCCAACTCTTTATCACGCCAAATTAAACGCTTAATACCGTAAAGCGCTATTTCACCCTCTTTCACTGTTTTGCGCTTATAACGGTATAACCCCGCCGCTGCACTTGGGTCACGTCTTACTTTTGAGTATAAATCGGCTAAGTAGCGCTCATTGGCTGGCAACAATGTTTTTAAATAAGGCAGTAAACGATAAGACCCACCTTGTGCCGCTAAAGTGACACGTTGCCAAACAACATCGGGCGTTAAATAACCATTTTGACGCCAGCGTTTAAAAAGGCCATCGCATTCACTTGGCTGCGACTCACCCACTGTCCATAAGTCGGTTACCTGATTGAGTATTGCTTTTTTAGGCGCACCAAGATCAAGCTGAAAAGTAAGGTGGGTACAAGTAAGCTCACTGTCAGAGGTTTCACGGTAGTTTTTAATAAACGCTGCTTTTTGATTTCTGCGTTTTAAATAGTTTAACCATGCTTTACGCACTGGCCACTCTAATGGCGTATGTTCATAAACAGTGAGAAAATTTTCTATCTCTGTTTGGTGGGCTAAGCTGGGGTAACGTTCCCAATAGGCTTTTTCAACATACGGTTTAAGCGGATGAGACAATGAATCCACCGCTTCTTTAAAATTTTGATAATTGCCATAGCGCGCCTGTTTTTCAGCGTCTAAAAATGCATCAATATCAGTTTTCGCGTTGGCAGAGGTAAAAGAAATAAATAGAGTCGCTGCCGCTACGCTTAATAAGTATTTTTTCATAATGTCCTTTAGGGCATAGTAACCTTCAAGGCTGACGAAGTGTGGCGAAGAGTAAGTAAACAACAGCACATACACAGCTGTACTATTTATTCTAATAAAACCCAAGCTATGAACACCAAGACAGCGCAATAAAATGAATAAAGAAAACTTTCAAACCCACCTTAGCACCAAACCAGCTATATTTTAACCAGACGTTTGTAACCAAGATAAATTTTTCGTTGCATTTTTAATTTAAAGCAAGCACACTGGTCTGAATATGAACTCATCGTACCAGTCTTAGTTCATCAACTAGGGAGAATAATAATGTTATATAAAAGCGATTCCTTTGAAGTTAGCTTCGTGAAGGAAAACATCGCCGAGTTTAAGTTTTGTGCTACAGGTTCTGTAAACACATTATCTCAACAAACTCTTTCAGATTGCGCGGCAGCATTAAAAGAATTAGCCGCTAACGCTGATATTAAAGGCATGATTTTTACCAGTGATAAAGACCACTTTATCATTGGTGCAGATATCTTCGAATTTTTACCTACTTTTACTAAACCTGAAGCAGAATTAGTAACGTGGATCAAAAATGCAACTGACGTTTTTGATGCAATTGAAGATTTACCATTCCCAACACTAAGTGTTATAAACGGCTTGGCGCTTGGCGGTGGCTGTGAGTGGGCACTTGCTACCGATTATCGTGTTGCAAGTGACTCAGCAAAAATGGGTTTACCAGAAGTTAAATTAGGCATAATGCCTGGATTTGGCGGTACAGTGCGCCTTCCGCGCATTATTGGTGCCGATAACGCGATGATGTGGATCACCACAGGTAACGAAAATCGCGCAGCTGATGCCCTTAAAGTAGGTGCGTTTGACGCAGTAGTTAGTGCCAACAAACTACAAGAGTCAAGCATAGCAACATTAGAATTAGCGATTGCTGGCAAGCTAGATTGGCAAGCAAAACGCGCTGTAAAATTACAACCGCTTAAATTAAACCGTGTTGAGCAAGGCATGAGCTTTGCAATGGCAGAAGGTATGGTAATGGGTAAAACCAAAGGCCACTATCCTGCTCCAGTTATGGCCGTTCGCACTATTAAAGCAGCAGCAAACTGCTCACGCGCCGAAGCAATGGCAATTGAAAATGCCAACTTTGCAAAGCTTGCTCGTACCAACGAAGCAGCCGCGCAAACAGGTATCTTTTTAGCGGATCAATACATTAAAGGTAAAGCACGTAAATTTGCTAAGCACAGCGATGTAGAAATTAAACAAGCTGCTGTATTAGGCGCAGGTATTATGGGCGGCGGTATTGCATACCAATCTGCTTATAAAGGTACACCAATCATAATGAAAGACATCCAACAGGATGCACTTGATTTAGGTATGGGTGAAGCGTCTAAGCTATTAGGTGCAAAAGTTAAGCGCGGCCACATGCCGATGGAAAAAATGCTAGCAACGCTTAGCAAAATCAAACCAACGCTTAACGATGCAGACCTACAAAACGCCAATATTATTGTTGAAGCGGTAGTAGAGAACCCTAAAGTGAAGCAAGCCGTACTTGCTGATCTTGAAAAGAATATGCCAGAAGGCACTGTGCTCACGTCAAATACATCGACTATTTGTATTGACCTACTTGCAGAAGCACTTGAAAAACCAGAAAACTTCTGTGGTATGCACTTTTTCAACCCAGTACCAAAAATGCCATTAGTAGAAATTATCCGTGGTGCAAAAACCTCAGATAAAACCATTAATGCCGTAGTTGATTACGCACTTAAACTAGGTAAATCGCCGATTGTTGTTAACGATTGCCCAGGCTTTTTTGTAAACCGTGTTTTATTCCCTTACTTTGCAGGCTTTAGCAAATTAGTGGTTGAAGGCGCTAACTTTGCAAAAGTAGATAAAGTCATGGAAAACGTATTTGGCTGGCCTATGGGTCCGGCTTACCTACTTGATGTAGTCGGTATTGATACTGCTTTCCATTGTACTGGCGTAATGGCTGACGGCTTCCCTGAACGTATGGCACGTGCAGAGAAAGATCCAGTGACTGTTTTTGCTAACGAAAAACGTTTTGGTCAAAAGAACAAAGCAGGTTTTTACAAGTATGAAACAGACCGTCGCGGTCGTCTTAAAAAATCGCATGACCAAACAGCGATTGAACTACTTGCACCAATTACAGACGCACCAAAAGAATTTGATAAACAAGAAATCATTGACCGTTGTATGATCCCAATGATCAACGAAGTGCTACTTTGTTTACAAGAAGGCATTGTTGCTTCTCCTCAAGAAGCTGATATGGCACTTGTATACGGTGTTGGTTTCCCTCCATTTAGAGGCGGCGCGTTCCGTTACTTAGATCAAACAGGTTTAGCTAATTTTGTTGCAGCAGCAGACAAATACGCTCACCTAGGTGCGATTTACCAAGTATCAGAGCAAACTCGCAAGTGGGCTGAAGAAGGCCGTATTTTCTATAAGGTGGAAGGTTAATATCATGAATAATCCAGTAATTGTAGATTGTATCCGCACACCAATGGGTCGCTCAAAAGGCGGCGTATTTAAAAACAAACGTGCGGAAGACTTAAGCGCTCATTTAATGAAAGGCTTATTAGAACGTAATCCAGCAGTTGACCCTGCGTCAATTGACGATATTTATTGGGGTTGTGTACAGCAAACTTTAGAGCAAGGTTTTAACGTTGCTCGTAACGCATCTCTACTTGCAGGCATTCCACATTCAGTGCCAGCAACCACAGTTAACCGTTTATGTGGCTCATCAATGCAAGCATTGCATGACGCTGCTCGCGCTATTATGACTGGCGCTGGCGATACTTACCTAATTGGTGGTGTTGAACACATGGGCCACGTACCTATGACTCACGGTAACGACTTTCACCCTGGCTTAGCAACATCAATTGCACAAGCTTCTGGCTCTATGGGTTTAACTGCTGAGTACCTTGCTACTATTCACGGTATTAGCCGTGAGCAACAAGATGAGTTTGCTTACCGCTCGCATCAACGTGCACATGCTGCAACAGTTGAAGGCCGTTTCCGCCGCGAAATTTTAGCAATGGAAGGTCACGATGCTGACGGTTCACTTATCCTTGTTGAAGATGATGAAGTAATTCGCCCTGAAACAACCGTTGAAGGCTTATCGCAACTTCGCCCAGTGTTCAACCCTGCTACGGGTTCTGTTACAGCGGGTACGTCTTCAGCACTTTCTGATGGCGCATCAGCTATGTTAGTGATGAGCGAAGAAAAAGCAAAAGAACTTGGCTTACCAATTCGTGCATATATTCGAGCGATGGCCGTTGCCGGTTGCGATCCATCAATCATGGGTTACGGCCCAGTACCAGCAAGTAAAAAAGCATTAGCACAAGCTGGTATTACTATTGATGACATCGATGTTGCTGAACTTAACGAAGCATTCGCAGCACAATCATTACCCGTACTTAAAGACTTAGGTTTAGCGGATGTGGTTGACGAAAAAGTGAATTTAAATGGCGGCGCTATCGCACTGGGTCACCCGCTGGGTTGTTCGGGTTCGCGTATTAGCACCTCACTTATTCACTTAATGGAAGACAAAAACGCAAAATACGGTTTAGCGACTATGTGTATTGGTTTAGGCCAAGGTATTGCTACTGTATTTGAACGTGTTCAAGACTAATTAGTTTTTAACATGTAAAACCAGCTTGGTGATTAAAAGGCGAACTAGCGCAAGTTAGTTCGCCTTTTTTATGCCACCCGCTTTTGCAGGTTTAAAATGAATAATGTGATCGGGTGCATTAAATTTATTTCAGATTATCTATTAATAAGTTGAGCTGTTTTGTTATACGTAAAATAGTTAACCAACAGCTTTATTTGCGCTAAACTACCCGACCTAACCAAGCCACGACTATTTTTACAGGTAATTTTTATGAGCTTTGATAACCCCGATCACCAATTAGATGCTATCGGCCTACGCTGCCCAGAACCTGTGATGATGGTACGCGCTGCAATTCGCAAAATGAGCGACGGCGAAACACTGCTTATTATTGCCGACGACCCCTCAACTACCCGTGATATACCCAGCTTTTGTACGTTCATGGATCACACGCTAGTGGCTAAAGAAGTTGAAGAATCACCGTATAGATATGTGGTGAAGAAAGGGTTGTAAAGCTATCAGCTATCAGCTATCAGCTATCAGCTATCAGCTATCAGCTATCAGCTCAAAATAAAAAACCGTGTTTGTTAAATCAAGCACGGTTTTTTATTTTATCTTTAAACTAACGACTGACAGCTTTTACTTCTTCGTTATCGTCACTTGCGGCTCATCGTAGTCACTAAAATCAATGCTGACTATATACGACCCTTTGATTGCGGGTGTGTAGCTAAAGTAATTATAAATGGTATTACAGTCGGCGCGTGTTGATTGGCCGAGTGTTAGGCTTTGCCCTGATGGCTGTGAATCGCTGTAGCCACAGTTAAAACCTTCACTAAAATCTGCATCCGCTATTTTAAATTCGTACACTTTGCCTGGGGTCGAAAACCTAACTTGGGCTTGGTAAAGCGCAGGCCCAACTTGTTTAAATTGATATTGAGGTTCGGCATCCCATAATGTGAAGTCCCCTCTTAAATAAATACTGCGATCCAATTCTTGCTGCGGCAACACGTCGTTAATTGAAATTTGGCTGGTACAAGCACTCAATAAGCCCACTAAGGCTAACGTGAAAATGCGTTTCATTGGGAGCTTCATGGTGAATCCTCTATTAACTAATATAAATAAAACACTAAAAAGCCAGCATTATGCTGGCTTTTTTAATAGCTGTTAGCTGTTATTTTTGTAATACAGAAATATCTGCAATTTCTAAAAATAACCCACTTAACTGACTTAAAAGCGCAAGGCGGTTTTGCTTAACCGCTTCATCGTCGGCCATTACCATGACATTGTCAAAAAAGTTATCAACACTGTCACGAATGCCTGCTAATTGGCTTAATGCCTCTTGGTAGTTTCCATCGCTGTACAGTGGTGCTAAATCAGTGGCAAATTTTGCAACTTGCGTAGCCAATACTTTTTCTGCGTCGTCACTTAGTAAGCTCTGATCAACATCACCTTGCGTTGTAATGTTGTTTTTAGCCAGAATATTACTTACACGCTTATTAGCGGCTGCAAGCGATTCTGCGGCGTCTAACGTACGGAAATGGCTCACGGCTTTAACTCGACGGTCAAAATCAACAGGCTTCGTTGGACGGCGCGCAAGTACCGCTTGAATTACATCTACCTCAATGCCTTCATCTTGATACCAAGCACGGAAACGCCCTAGCATAAATTCGAATACATCGGTTGATACATTTAGGTTAGTCAGCTTTTCACCAAACAAGGTTTGTGATTTAGCAACCAGGTCTAAAATATCAAGTGGTAGCTGCTTTTCTACCATGATACGTAATGCACCAATGGCCGCACGACGAAGTGCAAATGGGTCTTTATCACCTTTTGGTGCTTGGCCTATACCAAAAATACCCACCAGCGTGTCAAACTTATCAGCAATAGCCACTGCACAGCTGATCAAACTCGTTGGTAAGTTATCGCCAGCAAAGCGTGGCATGTACTGCTCGTTTTGCGCAACAGCGACATCTTCAGCTTCACCGTCATGACGTGCGTAATGCATTCCCATTACACCTTGTACGTCGGTAAATTCCATCACCATTTCGGTCATTAAATCGGTTTTACTTAATAAGCCAGCACGCGCTGCTAGTGCTTTATCTGCACCTAGTTGCTCTGCAATGTAACCGGCAAGTTCACTGATACGCTGTGACTTATCTTTAAGTGTGCCCAACTGCTTTTGGAATAAAACGCTGTCTAGCGACTCAAGTCGGCTTTCAAGTGTTTTCTTTTTATCTGTTTCAAAGAAGAACTGCGCATCAGCTAAACGCGGGCGCACTACTTTTTCGTTACCAGAAATAACCACACTTGGATCTTTACTTTCGATGTTAGAAACAAACAAAAACTTATTTAAAAGTTTGCCGTTTTGATCTAATAACGGGAAGTATTTTTGATCGTCTTTCATGGTGTAAATAAGCGCTTCGGCTGGCACATCTAAAAATGCTTCTTCAAATGTAGCTGTTAGCGTTACTGGCCATTCAACCAATGAAGTGACTTCTTCAAGTAAATCTTCATCCATAGCAACTACGGCATTAACTGCTTTTGCGGCGTCTTCTATTTGCGCACGAATTTGTGCTTTACGCTGTTCGTAGTCAGCTATCACGTAAGCTGATTTAAGTACGTCAAACACATCATCAGCATGGTTAATGCTAATTTTTTCTGGATGATGAAAACGATGGCCTTGCAGTTGATTGCTCACTTGCTTACCCAGTATCTCACCTTCTATTAGTTCACTACCCAGTAGAATAGTGACTGTATGCACAGGGCGAATAAATTGTGTTTTATTCGCGCCCCAACGCATTGGTTTAGGAATAGGTAATTTAGCAAGCGCTTTACTAATTGCATCAGCCATTAGTAATTTGGTTTCTTGCCCTGCTACTTTAGCAATATGTAATAACCATGCGCCTTTATCGGTTTCGAGTGTTTGCGCATCTTTTACTTCAATTCCACAACCACGAGCCCAACCCATGGCTGCTTTGGTTGGGTTGCCCTCAGCGTCAAATGCCGCTTTAGTTGCAGGGCCGCGTTTTTCAACTTCTTTGTCTTGTTGTTTAGCGTCTAGCGCTTTTACTTGTAAACCTAAACGACGAGGTGATGCATACCAGCTCACACCTTGGTGAGCAAGTTCTAAGCTTTCAAGTTCTGCTGTTAAGTTTGCAGCAAAGGCTTCGGCTAATTTACGAAGTGATTTTGGTGGCAATTCTTCGGTGCCAATTTCTACTAATAAATTTTCTGCTGACATGCTTACTTATCCTTACACAGCGGGAAACCAAGCGCTTCACGTGCATCGTAATAACTTTGTGCACACGCTTTTGATAATGCACGAACGCGTAAAATGTAACGTTGACGCTCGGTCACCGAAATAGCATGACGTGCGTCTAATAAGTTAAATGCGTGCGATGCTTTCATTACTTGCTCGTAGGCAGGTAATGGTAAGTTTGCTTCAATTAACTTTTGGCTTTCTGCTTCGCACTTATCAAACTGTGCAAATAAGTCTTCTACGTTTGCATGTTCAAAATTATAAGTAGACTGCTCTACTTCGTTTTGATGGAATACATCACCGTAGGTTACGCGCCCTAATGGACCGTCTGCCCATACTAAGTCGTAAATGCTATCTACGCCTTGAATATACATTGCTAAACGCTCTAGGCCGTAGGTAATTTCACCTGTGACCGGTGAGCATTCTAAGCCGCCCACCTGCTGGAAGTAGGTAAACTGGGTTACCTCCATGCCATTTAACCAAATTTCCCAGCCCAGTCCCCATGCACCCAGCGTTGGTGATTCCCAGTTATCTTCTACAAAGCGCACTTCGTGAGTGAGGGTATCAATACCCATCGCCGCTAAAGAGCCTAAATAAAGCTCTTGGATATTATCTGGAGATGGCTTTAACACAACTTGGAATTGGTAGTAATGTTGTAAGCGGTTTGGGTTTTCACCGTAACGACCATCGGTAGGTCGACGACACGGTTGAACGTAAGCGCTCGACATAGGCTCTGGGCCAATTGATTTTAAAAATGTTTGCGGGTGAAATGTCCCTGCGCCCACTTCCATGTCAAGTGGTTGAATAATGACACAGCCTTGCTGTGCCCAATAATCCTGTAAAGCCAGGATCAAACCTTGAAAGGTTTTAACGTCATATTTTTGCATATTTTGGCTTTTTACTATCTGAGAAGTAGCGTGAAAATTACCCTCAGTATACCTTGTGCACACTCAGGTTTTAAGCAGTTTGTGCAATTGAGAAAATAAAAAAGGAGCCTAAGGCTCCTTTTTTGTGATTAGCATAATTTAATTATACGTCTAAGTTAACCACACGCAGTGCATTCGTTTCTATGAACTCACGACGAGGCTCAACTTGATCGCCCATTAACGTGGCAAATAATTGATCCGCTGCAACAGCATCTTCAATCGTCACTTGCAACATACGGCGTGCGCTTGGATCCATGGTGGTTTCCCAAAGTTGATTTGGGTTCATTTCACCTAGTCCTTTATAGCGTTGAATATAGATCCCACGCTTAGATTCTGCGATCAACCATTCCAATGCATCCACAAAGTTATCAACAGGTTTTGTTTTTTCACCGCGTTGGATGTAAGCACCCTCAGTGATGATATTAGCAATATTTTTACCTGTTACAGCAATACGTTGGTAATCTCTTGAAGTAATAAAGTCATAATGAAGTACATGCGCTTTATCCACACCATGCTGACGAATATTCACAACAGGGTAATATAAATTACGCTCTGTATCGTGCTCAGTACCTGCGTGGAAAATAGTTGCATCTTCATCACGCGCAACTAAGTCATCAACAAGCTCTTTAGTCCAAGCAATTACCTTAGCCTCGTCTGAAAGGTCTTCTTTTTTCAGCTCGCTTTGGTAAATCAAACGGTTCATCACTGTGTTTGGATACTTACGCTTTAAGCGCTCGATAACTTTAACCGTGTTTTGGTAATCATGAACGATTGCTTCTAACGCTTCACCATCAACCGCTTCTGCACTATCACTCGTGTAAAGAGCAGCATTACTTAGCGCTAAAGATGTAAGGTAATCAACTAATGCAGGGTCATCTTTAATATAGCGCTCTTGCTTACCTTTTTTCACTTTATAAAGAGGTGGCTGAGCAATATAAATGTAACCACGTTCAACAATTTCCGGCATTTGACGGTAGAAGAACGTTAGTAGCAAGGTACGAATGTGAGAGCCATCCACGTCGGCATCGGTCATGATGATGATACGGTGGTAACGTAGTTTTTCTGGGTTATATTCGTCACGGCCAATACCACAACCTAATGCAGTAATTAGCGTTGCCACTTCTTGTGAAGAAAGCATTTTATCAAAACGTGCTTTTTCTACGTTTAAGATTTTACCTTTAAGCGGAAGAATCGCTTGATTCTTACGGTTACGACCCTGCTTGGCTGAACCGCCAGCTGAGTCACCCTCCACTATGTATAGTTCAGATTGGGCTGGATCTTTTTCTTGGCAATCAGCTAATTTACCTGGTAAACCAGCTAAGTCCATAGCGCCTTTACGACGTGTCATTTCACGCGCTTTACGCGCTGCTTCACGGGCGCGTGCTGCATCAATAATTTTGCCAACAACAATTTTTGCATCCAATGGGTTTTCCAATAAAAACTCAGTGAATTTTTCAGCCATTGCTTGCTCAACTGCCGACTTAACTTCGCTAGAAACTAGCTTGTCTTTTGTTTGTGATGAGAACTTTGGATCAGGTACTTTAACACTCACAACTGCAGTTAAGCCTTCACGCGCATCATCGCCCGTTGCATTACTGGTTGTTTTAGCTTTTTTGTTAAAGCCTTCTTTTTCCATGTAGTTATTGAGCGTACGCGTTAGCGCCGATCTAAAACCAGCTAAGTGAGTACCACCATCACGTTGAGGAATATTATTTGTGAAACAGTAAATGTTTTCTTGGAATGCATCATTCCACTGCATTGATACTTCTACACTAATACCATCTTCTTCACGTTCGTGAGTAAAATGGAATACCCCTTTATGCACTGGTGTTTTATTGCGGTTTAGGTATTCAACGAATGCTCTGATACCGCCTTCGTACTTAAAGTGGTCGCTTTTATTTTCTTCGCGCTCATCGCTTAATATGATACTTACACCTGAATTCAAAAACGACAGCTCGCGTAAACGCTTTGCTAAAATATCGTAATGAAAATCAAGGTTAGTGAACGTTTCGCCACTTGGCCAAAAACGAATTTCAGTACCATTTGTTTCAGAATCACCAATTACAGCTAGTGGTGCATCAGGTACACCCATAGTGTAAAACTGCTCATGAAGTTTACCTTCACGACGAATGGTTAGTTTTAATTTTTCTGATAATGCATTTACTACCGATACACCAACACCGTGTAAGCCACCTGATACTTTATAAGAGTTATCATCAAACTTACCACCGGCGTGTAGCACCGTCATAATTACTTCAGCTGCAGATACACCTTCTTCTTCATGTATAGAAGTAGGAATACCACGGCCGTTATCTCTTACAGATACCGAACCGTCTAAGTGAATAGTGACATAAATATCATCACAGTGACCCGCTAAGGCCTCATCGATAGAGTTATCAACGACCTCAAACACCATGTGATGTAAGCCCGTACCATCATCGGTGTCCCCTATATACATACCAGGACGCTTTCTTACTGCATCTAATCCTTTAAGTACTTTAATACTCGACGAATCATAATTCTCAGACATGGTTAATCCCACTTATCTTGTTATTAGGTTGCCATGTTTCACGTGGAACATTTTTAGTTCTCGTTGCATGGGTTCCACCACAGCAGAAATACTTTCAGATAAAATTGAAGAAATAAATATTTGAGAACTACAGTGAGTCAATAACTGGCCCACTTTCTCTTTTGTATCTTCGCTTAGTTCTGAAGGTAGATCATCTATTAGCAATATAGATTGCTTATCTGTCTCTGACTCAATTAAGCTATTTTGCGTTACTTTTAACGCATACAACAATAACTTTAATTGCCCGCGTGAGAATACATTCTCAACACTGCTGCCAGCGACACTAAAACTAAAATCAGCCTTATGAGGGCCTTTACTTGTAAAGCCTTGGCGAGCATCTCGCTCAAAACTTTGCTCTAACGCATCACAAAGAGATTCACTCTCTTTCCAGCCCGCATTGAAGCTAATTTCTAAATCGCGTATTAGCGTTAATTCTGCACACATTTTATCAAAAAATTGCTGCTTAAACCTAGTTATATACGCGATTCTTAATTTATTTATTTGTTCAGCCAGTCTAACAAATTCTTTGTCCCAAAACTTGATTTGGTCAAAATAATTCTTAGGCTTAGATTTTAATAAGGCGTTGCGTTGTTTAAGCACTTTATTAAACGATTGCCATAAGAAAAAAAACTCATGTTCCACGTGGAACAAACCTAAGTCTAAAAATTTTCTGCGCTCCTTAGGACCGCCAAAAAATAGTGAGTAGCTTTCTGGTGTTATTATTTGGACCGGCATTAACTGGGCAAGTTCAGATACTTTTCGACTCGCCTTACCCTGGATTTTTAAATTGGTTTCACCCGCTTGGGTTTTACTAATACCAATAGGGATAGATAAATCGTATAACGCTTTGCGGCCATGAATAACAAACTGATCTTGCTGGTGTGCAATAATACTTTTATGTTTAGAAGTTCGAAAAGATTTGCCGTGAGAAAGGTAATATATAGCCTCTAAAAGGCTGGTTTTTCCGCTGCCGTTTTCACCATAAATTATATTAACGCCATTAACTGGTTCTAGCGTCAGCGCCTCAATATTACGAAAATATTTGAGGCTCAAATGACTTAAGCTCATTATGTATTTATAATCTTATAAACGCATAGGCATAACGACGTACATCGCTTCTTCATCGCCTGCACCTTCTATTAGTGCACTGCTATTTGAATCGGCAAGTGTAAATAACACATCTTCAGTTTTTAATGTATTTAATACATCAAGCACGTAAGACACATTAAACCCTATTTCTAGGTCATCGCCCTCGTACATTACTTCAACTACTTCTTCCGCTTGTTCTTGCTCTGGGTTGTTAGCCGTAATTTTTAATAAACCGTTTGATAAATTTAAACGTACACCACGAAACTTTTCGTTCGATAAAATCGATACGCGTTGAAATGCATTACGTAACCATTCTCTGTTTGCTGTAATAACTTTATCGCCACCGCGTGGTAAAACACGGCGGTAATCAGGGAAACGGCCATCAACTAATTTACTCGTAAAAGTAAACTCAATATCAATAATACGGATGTGGTTAGCACCAAACTGAATAGTGACTAACTCTTGGTCGGCAACCATTAGGCGCATAATTTCTTGCACGCCTTTGCGCGGTATAATTAATTGGCGCTGTGTATTTAATGACTGACCTAGTTGCTTTTGTGCAATCGCTAAACGGTGCCCATCAGTGGCGACTGTTTTTATATCTCTGTTATCAACTTCAAACGACATGCCGTTTAAGTAATAACGCACATCTTGGTTTGCCATTGAAAAGTGCGTGCTTTCAAGTAATTTACGTAACTCTAAACGCGTTAGTTGAAATTCAACTTCACCATCCCACTGCTCTAAATTAGGAAAATCTTCAGCCGCTAATGTGGTCAATGAAAAACGACTTTTACCACTGGTTAAAAGTAACTGATGATCTTGTAAGCTTAATGTAAGATCAGAACCATCCGGTAAACTTTTACAAATATCGAGTAATTTTTTAGCCGGTAATGTGAGCTTGGTATCGGCAACATCATCACCTACAAACACGCTCGCCACTAATTCAATTTCAAGGTCGGTCCCTGTCATTGAAAGCTGGCCATTTTCTACCACGAGTAATACGTTAGATAAAATAGGTAACGTATGCTTACGCTCTATGGCACCCGATACTTGCACCAATGGTTTTAAAAATTGTTCTCTTGATATTGTTATTTGCATAATAAAGTCAGCCCTAAGATGACAATGTTCTTATTAAATTTTGGTAATCTTCTTTAATCTCGTGGCTTTCGTCACGTAATGATTTAACTTTGCGACACGCGTGCAGTACTGTTGTATGGTCACGCCCACCAAAGGCATCCCCAATCTCAGGTAAGCTGTGATTAGTGAGTTCTTTAGATAATGCCATGGCAACTTGGCGCGGCCTTGCTATAGAGCGACTGCGGCGCTTAGACAGTAAATCAGACACACGTATTCTATAGTATTCTGCTACCGTACGTTGAATATTGTCTATGGTGACTAGTTTATCTTGCAGTGCGAGTAAATCACGCAGTGCTTCTTTTACAAAGTCGATAGAAATTGGGCGGCCGGTAAAGTTTGCATTAGCAATTACACGGTTTAAAGCCCCTTCAAGTTCACGTACGTTTGAACGTAATTTTTTAGCGATAAAAAATGCCACTTCATGCGGTAAATTAATTTTACTTTGCTGGGCTTTTTTCATCAAAATGGCAACGCGTGTTTCAAGCTCTGGCGGCTCAATCGCGATAGTTAATCCCCAACCAAAACGAGATTTAAGGCGGTCTTCAACCCCTTCTATCTCTTTAGGATAACGGTCAGAGGTTAAAATAATTTGCTGGTTACCTTCTAATAATGCATTAAAGGTATGAAAGAACTCTTCTTGTGAACGTTCTTTATTAGCAAAAAATTGTATGTCATCAATCATGAGTGCATCAACACTGCGGTAATAACGCTTAAACTCTTCGATCGCATTATTTTGCAGTGCTTTAACCATGTCTTGCACAAAGCGTTCTGAATGCATGTAGACAATTTTAGCATCTGGCTTATTGGCCATAATACCGTTGCCTACCGCATGTAATAAATGCGTTTTACCTAAGCCCGTACCACCGTAAATAAAAACAGGATTAAATGCAGAGCCAGGATTATCTGCTACCTGAGTGGCAGCCGCTTTTGCTAATTGGTTAGATTTACCCTCAACAAAACTATCAAAGGTATAGTTTTCTTTAATGTTTGATTTATAACCAGATTTAGGAGCTGGCTCTACAACCGGTTTTTGTTCTCGAGGCGGTTGTTTTGCCGTTGATTGCGTGCTTGGCGCTGATTGTGTTTCAACCACTGGTGCAGCTTGTGCATTTAATAGCGGCTTGCTACCTACATCAAAGCGTAACTCGGGTGCTTCTACACCACAAATTTCTACCAATAATTCATTTATTCTATTTAAGTACTTCTCTCTCACCCAATCAAGTACGAAACGATTAGGCGCATAAATCGTCAAGGTATCTTCGGTACTTTCTGCTTGAAGTGGTCTGACCCACATACTGAATTGCTGCGAAGGCAATTCATCTTGCAATACATATAAACAACTTTGCCAAACCGACAGATACAC